>NZ_CP044507.1 GCF_008831505.1 Chryseobacterium sp.
CGCAAGGCAGATCCTAGAAGGAGTTTAGTTGCGCCGCTGCTGTTTGCGCACCTTTTTTTCCATTTTTTTGGTCATCTCTTTCTGTATCCTCTTTTGCTCCTCCGCACGAAGCCGGGCTTCTTCCATCTGCTTATCCAGGGCGCTGTAATGAGGGTTATTGGTGCATTCCTTACCATATAGTTCAAAATAGGGTCCTAAATCCTTTTCCGCGGACACGGCGCCGGTCATCTTATCCACATGCATGGTATAATGTGTTCTGGCCAGCGGGCATTCCGATGAAGTCTCTTTACCGGCATCTACAATAAAATAGCTGCCTTTATCCTGATAGTTGGCCGCATAATCCTTGAATTCAAAATCGATCTGATAACCGTGTGCAAGTGCGGAAAGTGCAGCTTCTTCACCGTTGTCAATACGGCCAATAAAAGCTTTTAAAGAGGCGTCATCGGTTATATATTTCATAACGCCGTCCTTAAGATAGGCGATATAATAATATCCCGTACCGTGAGGATTAAGTTTAAAACCTTTTCCCTGGCTCTCAAACGGCAATCTGTTTTCGGATTGCAGAGTCCTCTCCTTTCCTTCCAGATGATAAATCACTGTCCACGAAGAGATCTTCCCTTCCGGAATTATTTTAAGGAGCAGATTTTCAGCGTTAGTAAGATGGACTTTCTTTTCCTGCGAATGGAAAGTTACTGCTGCAAAAAGAGAAGCCAGGGTTATAATTTTTTTCATAAGATGGACATGACGTCATTAAAAAAACGGATAAGGCTTCAACTTATTGTCTGGTGTGACTATATAAACTTATCGCCTTTCTTCAGATTTTTAATATCCTGAACGTACTGCTTGATCTTTTGGTCGTTGGCCCGCGGGCAAATCAGCAGCGCTTTGTCGGTATCTACTATGATATAATCTTTCAGCCCGTCTATCACAACGGCTTTATTGCTGTTCTTAAGACGTACAATATTTCCGGTGGAATTATAACTCATTACATATTTAGAGTTCACTGCATTTTTATGGCTGTCTTTATGCGCATTTTCATATACAGAGGTCCAGGTCCCAAGGTCACTCCACCCCAAATCGGCAGGGATTACATACACATTATCAGCACGCTCCAGAATTCCGTTGTCTATTGAGATCTTGGTCACTTTAGGATATATAAGTTCCACACAGGAATTCTCGCGGTCAGAGTTGTATTCGCAGGTACTGAACTGTTCGCACATTTCAGGAAGGTAATTCTCAAACGCTTTATATATACTTCTTACGTTCCAGATAAAGATGCCGGAATTCCACAGGAAATCACCGCTTTCAAGGAATGTTTTTGCGATTTCCAGGCTGGGCTTTTCTGTGAAGGTCTTCACCTTGGAAACTTCGGCCCCTTCCGTATCGAAGAACTGGATATAACCATAGCCCGTATCGGGGCGGGTTGGCGTGATTCCGAGAGTGATCAGATAGTCATTTTCCGATGCCAGTCCGAATGCAAAACTTACCTTCTCCAGAAAGGTCTTTTCCTTTAAGATCAGATGATCTGCGGGCAATACAATGATATTCGCCTCCGGTGATTTAGCTGCGATTTTGCTGGCCATATAGATATTGCAGGCCGCGGTGTTTTTCATCATTGGCTCACCAACAATATTCTCAGCCGGGATTTCCGGAAGCTGGGACTTTGAGAGTTCTGCATATTCCTTATTGGTGATCACATAAATGTTTTCGGGCGGCAGCAGTTGGCTTATCCTGTCAAAGGTTTGCTGGATCATTGTACGGCCGGTACCCAGAATATCCTGAAACTGCTTGGGAAACTTCTGCGTACTCATAGGCCAGAAACGGCTTCCAATGCCTCCGGCCATAATTACGCAGTAATTGTCTGATTTTAACATGCTTAGCTTATTTTTTCTACTCTGGCCAAGGGCTTGAAAATGTATTTTTTACCGCTTTCCAGTTGCACACAAATATAGTTTTTATTTCGCTTCTGCTCTATGATATATATCTTCTTACGGTAAGTGAACCGGTCATTCAGGGCCAGGTCATCAAGGTAGCAGGTTTCATCTTTTACATCTTCTATGTGGAAATATTTAACCAGTTCCGGACTGGCTGTAAAACTTGCCTTCGGTGAGCGCGAAAAGCGTAAGATAATTGGTTGCAAATCCTCAGGATATACGCTGATACTCGAAATAAGCATGTCGCTGAATATTTTTTTCCATTCGGGACCATGTGCAGTGATCCTGCCGGCATATCGGTGAAAGGCTACCAGATGAGCCAGCTCATGTGTAAGCACAAAGAAAAAAAGGTGTGGCTGCAGGTTTGAATTTACAGAAATCTGGTGACTGCCATCCGGCATTTTGCGGTAATCACCCAGTTTGCTGGTGCGACTCCGTGTAATTCTGATATGGATACGGTGGTTTCCGAACCATTCCTGCAAACTGGCCAGCGCATCAGGTGGCAGATAATTTTCCAAGACGGTAATAGACATGGTATACGCCTTCCGGCCTCAGTTTTTAAAGGGTAATTGGGATGCCGGCATAGAAATTAAGCAGTTTCAGGCTGAAGATATAATTGTATTTGGCCTGTGCTACAGAGCCCTGGGCATTTGCATAATTGTTCCTCGCCACATTTACATCATAAATAGTAGCGCGGCCTGCGGCATAGCTTTTCTCCGTAAAATCCAGTGCCAGGGCTGTACTTTTTTCAGTTTCAAGAGCGGCAAGGTATGATTCATAGCTTGATTCGGCATCAAACTGGGACCTCTGAACATTCTGAAGAACTTCCTGTCGTTGGATCTCCAGCGAATTTTGAGCGATTTGTTCATTGATGCGGCTTTGTTCCACCTGCAGTCTTGTTATCCCTTTATTGAAGATAGGGATGTTCGCCGAAACGCCGATTTGCTGTCCGAAGGTATCCTGATATTGCTGGAAAAAAGTTCTGTCTTTTACGATATTCCCAAACTGGTCATATCTTTTCACCAGGGAATTGAAATAAGAGGATCCAATGCCTGCACTTGCCGAAACTGTGGGCCAGAAAGCTGTCTCCGTAATTTCGGTCTGCGCCTTTGCGGCTTTTATGCGGCTTTCTGCAGCTTTAATCTGCGGTTGGTTACCGAATGCGGTCTCTATAATATCTGCGGCCGAATAAAGCGGTGCCTCTGGTTTCTGTTCGACATCTACCTCGGCCACATCGAAGTTCTTATAATCGGTTAGGCGAAGCAGCTGGGCCAGTGCAAACAGACTTCTGTCTGTATTTATTTCCGCATTCTTTAAATTCTGATTTTCCCGGGATACTGCGGCTTCAGCTTCGGCGAGTACAGTTCTCGCGGTGGTGCCGACTTCAGTGGTAATTCTGGCGCGGTCCAGAAGTTTGGTGGCATTCTCCAGCGAACTCTGGGCAATTTTTTCAACTTCCTTATTCAGCATAATCTGAAGGTACTGCTGGGCTACCTGAAGTGAAATGTCATTTTTTATACGCTCCACATCATAACCTGCTGCTTCCAGTTCAAACTCTGTGCGACGAATGTTTTTTTCAATACGTCCGTTATTGAAGAGCAGCATATCTGCACCTATATTGGCACTGTTCGTAAAATTATCATTACGCTGGGTATTTCCGAAAAAATCGCGACCCTGACCAAAAGAAAAATTATTGTTAATGTTGCCCGCAACAGAGGGCAGGTACTCCCGTTTGGCGATGCTCAGGGAATTTTGCTGTAACCTTTGGTTGTTTTGCGAACTGATGACCTGGAGGTTGTTCTGAACCGCGTATGCGACCGTTTCCTGCAAAGTCCACTTTTTTTGGGCGCTCAATCCTACGAAAGCACAGCCCAAAGCCAAAAAAAGTATTTTTTTCATTCCCTAATTTAGTTCGATTAGACGGTATATGGGCAAAAATGTTACAATTTCGGTCTGAAGTTTGGCTTTTGAATGGAATCTTTTTTGAAATTTGCCAAATGACAAATGAAGAATATCAGCAGGCTGTAGAATGGCTTTTTGTACAGGCACCGAATTATCAGATTGAAGGTAAGAAGGCCTATAAGCCGGGATTGGAAAATATAACAAAACTGTGTGAGTTTTTTGGCAATCCACAGGAAAAAATAAGAACGGTACATATCGGCGGGACTAATGGGAAAGGTTCAACCAGCAATCTGCTGGCTTCCGTACTGCAGGAAGCCGGCTATAAAACAGGCCTTTACAACTCTCCCCATCTCATTGATTTTACCGAAAGGATAAAAATAAACGGCAGAAACTGTTCGCATGAATTCGTATATGGGTTTATTCAGAAACTGAGATCGCTGCCACCGGATATACGTCCCTCATTTTTTGAGTTTACCACGGTGATGGCCTTCGAGTACTTTTATCAGAACAATGTGGATGTGGCAATCATCGAAGTAGGTTTGGGTGGCCGTTTAGATTCTACCAATATTATACGGCCTGAAGTTAGTGCCATAACAAATGTGGCTTTGGATCACCAAAACATCCTGGGCGATACCGTGGAAGCCATCGCAATGGAAAAAGCCGGCATCATCAAGAATCAGACACCGGTTATTTGTGGAGATGAAAACCCGGCGGTAAAAGCGATCGTGGAGCAGAAAGCTATGCAAATGGATGCCCCGCTCATTGATGCGACACTGATATCTACCAACTTAACTTCCGACCTGGCCGGTAACTATCAGAAGAAAAATATCAAAGTAACCATTGCTTTGGTGGAAGAGCTCCGTAAGATTGGTTATCATATCCAGCCTGAGCATCTGGAAACAGGTATGATGAATGTTCAAAGAAATACTGGTTTTACAGGAAGGTGGTTTATTTTTTCTGACAATCCGCTTACAGTTTGCGATACTGCGCATAACCAGGCGGGACTGACGGAGGTATTCAGCCAGCTAAACAGTATGAAAAGACATAAACATATCGTGTTGGGGTTTGTTAATGACAAGAAGATTGATGAGGTTTTAAGAATTTTGCCCCAAAACGCTACCTATTATTTTGTTAAACCAGACATCGAACGGGGACGAAATCCACTGGAGTACCGGGACATGCTGGAAAGTGCAAAAATAAATTACAGAATATTTCAGAATGTCCAGGAAGGATATAATGCTGCGTTACAAAATGTTAGGCCGGAAGAAATGATTTTCATAGGCGGCAGCAACTTTGTAGTGGGAGATTTTCTGCAAAAAAATTTGCAGAAATAAAAAAAGCTTGTATATTTGCAACACCAAAAACAAGGGTTCTTAGCTCAGTTGGTTCAGAGCATCTGGTTTACACCCAGAGGGTCGGGGGTTCGAATCCCTCAGGACCCACAAAATCTCAGAGAAATCTGAGATTTTTTTTGTTTTATACTTTTGTGTAGAGTTAGCGGGGCTTCAGCAAATCTGCAATTTCTTCATACCTTCTCATTTCTCTCATTTTCGAACCTTTTTAGGTTACCCACCAGGTTACCCATCTTTTTCCCAGGTTACCCATATAAATACCCATTGAATCTATGAAACTATCAATCTTATTCCTCCTAAGGAAAAATAAAACAAATGCAAAAGGCACATGTCCTATTGAATGTAGGCTTACACTTGATAAGCAAAGAAAGCCATTCTCTACAGGAATATTTATAAATCCTGATAATTGGAATGCTCAAAGACAAAAAGCATTTCCACCAAATATGGACAATAACCAAATTAATAATCAATTGAGCCTGATTAAGCAAAATCTTAATCAGGCTTTTTTATTGCTGCAAGTTCAGGAAAAAGAGTTTGATGTAGATGACATCTACAGATATTATAAAGGTGAAAATATAAAACAGGACAAAACTATTCTTGATATGTTTAATCTTCACATTTCTAAGCAAGAGAAGCTGATTGGAATTACAACCACAGCAGTTTCAGTAGCCAAGTTCTACCAGACAAGAAATCATCTGAAATCTTTTATTAAGTATAAATATAACAGGGGAGATTTCATGCTAAAGGAAATGACAATGGCATTTATTACAGAATTTGAATACTATTTGAAAGCAGAAAAACAGTTTAAACAAAATACCATCCATAAAACCTTACAAAGGTTTAAGCAAATTGTAAAGCAGGCAGTGGGATTAGACTTCTTAGAGAAAGATCCATTCCTTCTGCACAAGAATAAGAAACCTACTAAGCAAGTGATATTCTTAAGTCCAGAGGAGCTAGCTAAATTAGAGCAGTATAAATTTGCTTCTGTACGACTACAGCAAGTAGCTGATATGTTTATATTTTGTTGCTATACGGGGCTACCCTACCAGGAAATGAGAAGTCTTAAGAGTAGTGATATTCAAACAGGTTTCGATGGTAATAAGTGGATTGTTTTAACTAGACAAAAAACTGACAAGCCCTATTCAATACCGTTACTTTCCAAAGCACAAAAGATTTTGGATAGATATTCACCGGAGTATGAGGTGCTTCCGGTAATTTCAAATCAAAGATTAAATGCATATCTTAAGGAGATTGCTGAAATTTTGGGTATTGACAAGAACCTTACACATCATATGGCCAGAAAGACATTTGCTTCCACTATTCTACTATATAATGATATTCCTATGGAGATTGTTTCTGAACTCTTAGGTCATTCAGAAATAAGCACTACCCAAGGACACTATGCTAAGGTTGTACAGAAGAAGATAAGTCAGCAGATGAATCTGCTTGATAGAAAGCTTAAATGATTTTGGTTTTGTAGTTTGTTGTTCTATTTTTACGGTACAATTAGTAATTATATGTATGAATTTAAGGCTAAACCTAATCCATCAGAGATTGATTATAAGACCATCAGACCTGAAGATTTCCCAGGCTATAACGTAAAAGATCAAAGTTATATAACTATTAAGCCAAATGAAAATGGTTATATTTCTGAGTTTCTTGCACAGGAGATAGATCTTGAACACAAGGATACCACAGTTATTAATGCAAGCGTGGGACAAGGTAAAACCACAGCATTAATCAGTATTGCGAATGAATATGCTGACAAGAGGGACTATGTTGTCTTTATTGTTGCACCTTTTAAATCATTACTGGATCAGTATAAACAGCATTTATTGAATGTAGATGTTGATGAGGGTCATATTCTGGACTATAGAACCCTAGAATACATGACTATTGAAAAGGATAAAGTTAAGTTTGCTGAAAGAAAATTTCAATTGATGACCTTCAACTTTTTATTGGCCAACAGTGGAGATAGGTACCTTAAGCAGGCTGATCATAAGATTGAGTATCTTGATTTCCTGCTAGAAGAGTATCGTTCAAAGGGCAAAAAGGTTGTTATCATTTTTGATGAGATTCATGATGCAATCCATAATTTTAAAGAAGAACTGGTTTTTAACATTTTTAGATGGAAAGACAGCATACATAAAATATTTGTTTCTAGTGCCACTTTCAATGAATCCTCAAAAGTGGTTATCAAGTATCTAGCAGAGCTGACTGATCAGAAAATAATAATTTTTGAGTCCCCACGGCTACAGGAAGAGGGTAGGGTTAATGACTTGAATATATTAGTTTATGATAAAGCAACCTATGATCTTGAAGACCCCAATCTCATGCAGTTCTTCAATCTTGAGATAGGTGTTGCTAACAAGATCAATATTTTAACTTATACCAGATCACTAGCTCATAAATTTATTAGATCTCAAATTGGAATCGGGATAAGGTCTAAATATGGACCTTTTAACGTATGTACAGGTGATACTGAAACAGTATTTAGTTCTGCGCATAATAATATAGGCACCACTTTTAAAACAGGAATTAGTATTGATGAAGAAAATACTGCATTTTACATTTTCTTGCCCTCCAGGAAGGAGTATTTTAATCCTTCACCTAATCTTGGTATATTCTCTGATGGGATCAATTCCTTAATTCAAGCTCTTGCTAGGTTACGAAAGAAGGGAAGAATTTATGTGATTACTCCTGATATGAATACTCAATTTGAAGAGCCTGACAGAAGATTTCCAAAATCTAATGCTTTACTGTCCCTTAGCGACCAAGACCGATTATTATCAGCTTTTTATAGTGATTTGAAGAATAAGCTTTATCCAGAAATAGAATATCTTCAGGGAGACAGAACTTTGATAAAAGCAAGTTTCCCTGACTATAATCAGTATAAACTAGCCAATGGTGAGCGATTCTTTAGAACATACTTCGACATTTATGGGCGTAATATTACCAATTATTTTAACTGGGCGTCATCTAATAATCAGTTTGTCAACTGTAGGTTGAATATAGTATATAAGCTAGATCTCAGGATAGAGGAAAGTAAAATATTAGAAGGGCTGATGGATTATTTCCTTAAAACCTTTTCCAATGATCCTTCCTTTAGGTTTTCCACTTCCTTTGTGAAATACGATAAACTAAGGAGATCAATTTTTTCTAATCATGTGATTCTCGTGCACAAGCTGGGACGAACAACTGAACTCGAAGAATATAAAAATGTAACATTTGAAAAACACATAATCAAATTTATTCAAAATCTAAGTGGATTACCCTATTTAGCTAATGATCTAGGGTCAGATCATGAAGAGCCTAGCTTGGTTATAAAAAATAAGGAGAGCTTAAAATATCTTGAGCCCTTCAAAATCAGGAAATTAAACAATTATGTCAGATTTTCTGATCCAAACTACCTCATTACAACAGAAGAGTATATTCGCAATGCCATTTACTATTCTATGAACATTGTTATTAAACAGGACGATTTAAATGTGAAGTTTGAAAAAATAATAACGTTGTACATGGAATTGGGAGAATATCGAGAGAAGTTGAAAGAATATTTCAAAGACGGAGGAAAATATTTGATAGTTCCAAACGACAAAGATTTCAGGTTTTCTGATAGTGATTTTAAAAAGTTGAGTTCTTTGTTCGGTACCCTCCTGGAAAATGATAAAATATTGTCAAAAGTGATTATCCCTTTTAAAAGTGGAATAACTCACAAGAGCCTATTCACCCTGCTAAAAAAGGTGTATTTTGAAGTAGGAAGAACACACATTGATAAGGAAAAGGTAATTGTAATAAAGAGGGAAATGGAATATACTGATATTGGTATTAACCTAATATATCCTGAAAAAGATATTGTTACCGTATTTCATGAATCACAAAAAAAATATCCATATGTTCATGAAGATGGACCATAATCTGCCTTCAACCTTTATAGTATGGGATTAAATTTTGTCCCAATTTCTTAATAGCCAGCCTTTACAAAGGGCTGGTTTTTCTATTTATTAACCGTAATTTTTAATGTTTATTATTATGCAATTAAGACAATCAGAAAGAAGAAAAGCCAAGATTAAGATGGCTTTACAAGGACCAAGTGGTGGTGGGAAGAGTTATTCAGCCCTACTTCTAGGTAAAGGATTAGCTAATGGTGACCTCTCAAAGGTGGCTGTTATTGATACTGAGAATGGCAGTGCAGATTTGTATGCTCATTTGGGAAACTACAATGTTATTACTTTGAAACCGCCATTCACACCCGAGAACTACATTAAAGCTATAGAGGTCTGTGAGAATGCAGGTATGGAAGTGATCGTTATTGATTCAATATCACATGAATGGGATGAGCTGCTTGACTTTCATAGCAAGTTAGCCGGCAACTCGTTCACTAACTGGGCAAAAGTAACTCCTAGGCAGAAAGCGTTTATTGATAAGATTCTTCAGGCTAAGGCTCATGTTATTGCAACAATGAGAACCAAGCAGGATTATGTTCTTAACCAAAAGGATGGGAAGTTTGTTCCAGAGAAAGTGGGACTTAAAAGTGTTCAAAGGGATGGAGTAGACTATGAGTTCACATTAGTATTTGATATAGATATTAAACACTTTGCGGTTTCATCTAAGGACAGAACAGGTCTCTTTGCGGGTAAACCAGATTTCATAATTAAAGAATCTACCGGAACTGAAATTCTTGACTGGTGTAACTCAAGTGAAAAACCTACTAAGGATAAAGATTTCTTATCTGCTAGTAGGTTGACAAGGGATGAAATTGGTCTTAGGGATGTGATGACTAGAATGCAGGAAAGTAATTCCATAGCTGAGCTTCTAACACTATTTAAGATGTATCCTAGCTTGCAACAGGATTTGAAACCTCACTATGAAGCGCGAAAGGCTTTCCTGCAAAAAATGTCTAACCCCCAAAATTATTCAAATAATGGAAAACTATAACTCAATACCGGAATTTGACCTGGCAAAACAGAATCAGGCAGGGAACATTTTGGGAAACATAATAGTAGAATCTGATGATTATATATTAAATTCCATTTATAGTAGATCTAATATGATTTTGCAAAATTCTGGTGAAAAGCTTGATAATGATATTTTAAAATTTTCACAAAAGCCTTTTATAGAAGCCAATACTATTGAAGTGGATTTTAACCACTTAAGAGATGACTGTATTGTGCCAGTATTCAGTAAGGACAATGAGCTAACCATTAGTCACAACAATTTTATTGAAGTTGTGGCTAATTCTGTTGCCCAGGCTTATCCTCAGAATACATTTACCACTCCTGAGATTCGGGTATCCCACCAAATTAAGGGGAGGACTCCAGATGCTATACATAAGAATGTGAAGGAACTGTATGATAATGAGAAAACTATTTATTACGAGAGGATGGCATTCATTATCCAGATTCCCGGCATTAAGGATATAGTTAATGGAAATGAACTCTCCCTAACTGTAGGAGGTGTTAGGAGTTATAACTTGGAGAATCTGTATAACAGGAAGACAATGGAGAAGTTTAAGTTCTTCATTGGCTTTCAAAATAAAGTATGTTGTAACCTGTGTGTAAGCAGTGATGGTTTTGTAGGTGAAATGAGAGTAGCTAACCATCACGAGTTGCAGGAAAAGATATCAAAGGTTATTCATGATTATAATGCTGAACTACACCTAATGGAAATGAAGGAATTAACTCAAGACTATCTTTCAGAACACCAGTTTGCACAGCTTATTGGCAGGAGTAGGTTATATCAGCACTTACCAAAGCAGGAGAAGCAGAACATTCCAACACTGAATTTTAATGATAGTCATATTAATACCATGGCTAGGGATTACTATGAGGATCAAGCATTCAGTAGAGCTGAAGAGGGAAGGATTAACCTCTGGAGTGTTTTTAATCTCTTCACACAGGCTAATAAGAGCTCCTATATAGACACTTTTCTGGATAGGAATCTGAATGCCTTTGAATTTTCAAAAGGTCTTCAGAAGGCACTCAATGGTGATTCTGATTATCATTGGTTTTTGAGTTAACATGACTGCCTCACATAGGTGAGGTGGTCTTTTTTAAAATTCAACCGTATAAAGCCAAAATCTAGAAATTCCCTCAGAAGTTTCTTTTTCATATCCACTGCAGAAAGGAAATATGATGCTAACGCTTCTATCTATACATTCAAAAATATAGTATAAAGCCATACCCAAAGTCTGCGATTTTGTTGACAGGGGGCATAGATATAAATTTGTTATAGGACTCACCTCATTTGCTTTCTTAACAAACTTACTTAAAAGAGATGCTGTGACAAATGGATCATTTGCAGGAGCCAGAATAACATCCTTTGAATCCAATTCAATTTTGGGATAAATTTCCTCTTCTGCTTGATATGCCTTTAAAACATTTTGTTGAAACATATCTGCTTGCAGAGATGGAAATCCTAAAATTTGAACTTTTTTTGTTTTCTTTTTTTCTTTGGCTATATTTAGGACCATGTTATAATCGTATCCTGATCCTATAATTAAATAATCATTACTAACATCCACGGAATGTGACCCTCCACATCCCATAATTTCTCTAACATATTGAAAATCTTTTGAAAACTTAGTGTTTTCCTTGTTTTTGTAGGCAATTGGCTCAGAGTAAAGAAAATCCACTTTATTTATTCCAATTTGTTTACATAATCTGATGAAATAAACAAT
Source organism: Chryseobacterium sp. (assembly GCF_008831505.1). Taxonomy (NCBI): domain Bacteria; kingdom Pseudomonadati; phylum Bacteroidota; class Flavobacteriia; order Flavobacteriales; family Weeksellaceae; genus Chryseobacterium; species Chryseobacterium sp. The sequence continues at coordinate 11,868 of NZ_CP044507.1, forward strand.
ATGGTGTCTTAAAAAACCCGTGATATCAAAGGCGATTTTCTTATCAATGTTAGGGATTATATAATCCTTAAAATATGGTAAAAAAATTTCTGACTCATCAAATGTTAAAAACTTAAATAGATTATATTTATTTTCAAGACCTGCCAATTCCGCACATCCAAAGTTATATTCAGGTAAAATAAATATATGTTTTTCATCAGCTTCAATATTATCCATAAGATAATTAACTCGATAACTTGAATTATAAGCTGAGATAAAAATATCATATTTTATCAGTGAGCTCTTATTACATATAAGATTATCCTTGACATCTAGTCTTCTTTTATACAGATATTCATATTCCATTTAATCAAATAATTCTAATACAGTATTTTCCTTTCTAAAAGGAACATTATATTTTAATAATTCCTTTGCCATCATTATTTTAAGTTCCTCAGCCCTGTTATAGTAAAAGATGTTTTCCAGTTTGTCACTAGAAAGTTTTACAATTCCTCTCCTACTAATTGACAACTCCCACCAACATGCCAATAGTCCATTAATTTGATACATATCATTTCTTACATTAGAGTTTTTATCTCTCCTTCCGTAATCTTCTTTTATAATATAGGAGTATTGTTCTAAAAATGTGATTATCCTTTTTAACCCCGGATTAAAATCTACATTCCTAATTTCAAATGTACTTATGCTACATTCAGGTGGCAAATCAGAAAATCTCAACTCTCTTAAAAAATTACATATACTTTCGATACTATATCTATAATTAGTATTTTCATCAGTTTTATTTGCATCCTCCATAAACCAGAGTACTGTGTCCTTTATTGCTAAGAGTTGAATTTCAGTTGAAACTGTATTACTAGCGAAATCATTTTCGTAGAATGTGTTCCATCTAAAAATGTGTTTCATTATCATAAGAAAATGTCTTGGTATCCCATTGCTTATTTTAACTAAATTATCAAAACCACAATATGAAGTAAGTTTTAGACCATTTTCTCTGTATAGTGCATCAATTAAATCTTGTTTGAATTTATCTAATATTACGTCATACATCTTAACATTATGCCCACTGATGTACTGTTGACTACATTCTTTTAATAGACTTGATATTTCAATTAGATTTTCACCTTTTTTTATACTTCTGTAAATAATATAAATATTTAATCTTTCTATTAAAACGTTTTCACAACCAACATTTTTTACAATTTCATTTACATTTTTTACCTTATATTTTTTTAATTTGGTAATGAATTTGTCAATGTGTAGTCTTTTTCCTTTTATTATTTCAAAATCACTATCAAGGTTTGACTGATTAAAATATTTAGATATATCTGTTGAAATCCTAATCTGGGAATTAGCTATTCTCTTAATGCTAATATTTCTTAAAAATTCTCTGTATTCAACATAGTTTTCTCTAAAAATATTATCCAAATCAAAAAGTTCATATTCAGAACCTGCTTTAATATGTTCGTCTGCACTTAAAGTTTCTGTCGTTTTTAAACCATATCTTCTAGCACCTATTTTAAAGCAAACAGGATTTCTTCTCTCCCTTATAAGTGTATTAAAATACTTTTGTTGGCCAGAAGAAAAGTTCTCATATTCATCAAGTAGAAAGAGAATTTTGATGTTAGTAAGTTCGGGAACTGTTGAAGTAATAATATTTGGAATTTCAAAAATTAAATCCCCTGGATTTGATAAAATTTCAACAGATTGACTCAAATTTTTACTGCTGAGTGATATATTATTTATAGCATGATCAATATTTTTTTGTTGCAATTTCAAAAAATCTATTAATCCACGTATATCAATAATTTTTTCCTTGCTCGTGCTAAAAAGATTTAAAACTTTCTCGCATACAATGCCCTCCAATTTTTGTAAACCTTTATTAATAACAAAAATATTGTCTATTACATCAAGAAAAAGCTGAGATAGCCATAAATCTAAGTAGTAAGCAAAAACTGAATTCCATGTTTCTTCAGTTTCATTTCTACCCAAAAATCTATATCCATTTAACCCAGAGCATCTTAAATAAACTCCAATATAACCCTCTTTTAAAATATTATCAAATGTGTTATTGGATCTTATCTTTTGCATACTATAACTAAAATGCTTCATGATATGAGTCTTGCCACTTCCTTTACTTCCAACAATTAGCATTGGCATCTCAAGAGTAGGTCTAATAAAATTTTGAAAACTATGTTTTGGAAAATCTACCCAGTTATAGAATAATTCTTGATCTGAGTAGTCCACTGCTTTTGTTACATCAAATGGATTCATTTTAATAAACTTTATTTGCTCTAGGGAAAATTGGATTCCATGTTATCATATCTTCATTATACCAAATTATTGGCAAAGTATTATCGGGAGTATTATGATGGAACCCTATTAATAATTGGCTGTCATTATACCCAAGTTTGTGGGGGGCTGCATAATACGGATTTCCGCCTTGTCTAATTACAATTGATTCATATAATTGCAATCCATAGCTTTCACAAATTTGTTTTAAGTCATCCTGCTTAATATTATCTTCATTATTTTTAAAAATTCTTGATTCGCTACTAAAACATTTATATGTTTTATCTAATCTAAGGACACTCTCCAAAAAATCATATTGATTATTTCCATTAAGAAATTCTAAACCTTCTTCAAGGCCCACCAAAGAATAATAATGTATTTTTGAATTAGGAAACTTGGTCCTAATATGAGAAATGTATGCTTGATTTTCGTGATATGCTTGATGACCACTACCACATATGTCATCAATAAAAATAAAATGTTCAATATCGCCTAATGTAAAGTTTAACAATTCAGATCTCTCGATAAATAGATCTTTCCTGATATTATTAATTTTTCTAAATTCACCAAGTAAGCTAGAACTGCTTTCCGACGGGTTACCAATTGGAATAAATCTGCTTTTTCTTTCCGATTCTTTAAAGTGATTTTTTATTGACACTATATCAGTAGTATTATTATTACTTAACCTATAATTTTCTACAATAACATATTTATAAAAGTCTCTATAAATAGAAATTAACATATTGTCAATTTGCAATTTACTAAAGTAAATAAACTGTGTTAGGAGAAATAATAGATTTTCTCTTTCTTCTTCCTTAAAATTACTTAACCAAATATCAATTTTATTCTTAGATATTTTATGCTCCCAAACTGTTTCACTGAAAATTTTCAGCTTATAATAATATTTGTCAATATTTTCTTCAGCCATTTTTTTTAAAAATCAATATGTGTTCTGAGGATATTATGCTCGCAGTTTTATTCCTCTTTGTCATTAAGCCATAAGACTTTATATCATCTACCATTTCGCATTCTAAAGTAAATCCTAACTTAAGTATTATTTCTTTTAGATATTCTTGTGTTCTAAATTCATAGTTACATACTACATTATTGGAGGCAACCAATACTAAGTATTTATTTTTCTTTAAAACTCTTGCAGATTCTTTAAATGCCTCTGCCATTTCAAGTATGTAGTTTGCTGCTATGTAAGCTCTCAGAGGATTTTTGTCAAATATTTTTTGGAGTAAATAATCAGCACTTTTAATGTCTGTTTTTTTTAAAGCTTTATATTCATCTTTTTTGTAGTTTTCTCTGCCAATATTTAATTTATCTAATTCTCCTAAACTATTATATCCTAGCCAATATAAATTTAAACTCGATGCTCTTATATATTTTTGAGCACCTGCATATGGAGGGGAGGTTAGAATTAAATCTATAGAATTATCCCTTAGAGGTGTTAAATTTCTAGAATCTTCGGAAACTAGTTTTCCAACTTGCCTATAATTACTTATAAAGGATTTGTTTTCAACTCTTTTTATATTTTGATCTACAATTTCAAAGAATTTGTCAAAAACACTAATTGATTTTAATTCATCTAGCTTCTTTAGAGAACTAATCTTTAATTTAGACCCATCTGCATATCTATCAGGATTTAACTTTACTGGAACAGAAATTCTTGAATCAGCTTTACTAACTTTCCTCACACAATTTGAAAAACATAAAAGGTAGAATTCTTGATACTTTACTTCCTTAATATTAGACACAACTTCTTTTATAGAAGCTAATTGGACTTGAATGTGTTTTTCAAACCAGAAATCAAAGGACTTATTGCCAATAAAGTTATGGACTGAAGTAACATTGCCTAAATCTTTTTTTAATCGATTTTTTATGTTTTCTAACTTTGATATATCATAATTATTACATTTTACTCTAGTGATAAGTCTCGCCAATGGATTCGCATCACTTCCAAAAGAATTTAAACCTGCTAATTTTGCTTCTAAGAGTACTGTCCCTGATCCGCAAAATGGATCTAAAACTTTTGCTCTATCTGAAACAAAAAATGAGTTGTTAAAAAAATAATAAGGAATATTAGGAATTAACTTTGCTGTATAAGTATGTATAGAGTGAGTCGCTCTCTCTGTAAACTTAACGGAGTCCACTAATTTTTTGAAATCAACACTAACTGGTTTTTTTTCTAGGTTGTACTCGATCAATATCTCTTCAAAATTCTCTTTATAGTCCAATATAAAAATTTCTGATAATTTACAAATATATTAATCCAATCGCAATCTAAATTTTTTTTAAAATATTATTTTCAAAAACACAATTTGTACGTAATCTCCCCCTGAAGAACTCCCCCCTCTTATGTTTAAGGTTGCAATCCCCTCCCTATATTTTCTTACAGGAGGTTTTTTACCTGGCAGTGAATAAAATCTATTCACTGTTTTCTTTTTTAGTTGGCAAGCCCCCAGAAGGACCCTCACTTTTTTTGAGAATTCTGATTTTTATCACAGACCAGTATCAAGGTGATAGCTGTACACTCTCTGTGTGTGGAAACGAATTCTGATGTCTAACTCAAAAAACAAAAGCAATGGTAACTATCAGCAATTTTATGCCCAGAAAAAGGGAGGATGGAAGTGTGTTCTATGTTCTCCAGATCACAAGTGGAATTGAACTTGTGAAAAGCAAAACTACAGGTCAGTATTATGCTACTACAAGACAATGTACAATTCCCACTACTCTAAATGAAAGTGCCTGTCTGTCAATCAGAGGAACTGAACTGGCAGGTAATATCATCAAAGTGAAGTGTGAACCTTATGATTTTATTGAGAAACAAACAGGAGAGGTCATGACCTTGGATTACAGGTATGAGTATGTACCCGAAGAAAATGAAGTTGAAACTGGTGTATCAGATCAGGCCACTCATGAAACCTACTAAGGTTAAGAAGATAATATATTGGGACAAAATTTGCCTGCATACTCTTAAGGTACAGTACAAATTTTGTCCTTTTTAATTATCTGGAATTGCCAATCTCTGGTAAATAACCAATAAAACTTCTTTACAGGAGGTTTCACCATTCACTTAAATAGCGTTTTCTTTACTTTTTATTTTTTAGGGATTGTTCTGAAGCCGTCCGGTTAATAACCTCCTAAGGAATAGTAGGTTTTAAGATATCACTGAAGTGACTTCAGATAGTTTGACTTCCAAAGCAGTAGAGATTTTGTAAAGTGTGTAACTACTGGGACAGGTCTTACCGGATTCAATTCGGTTCATGTTGGATTTTTCAAAATTACAGAGGGCTGCAAGTTCAGCCTGAGAGACATTTTTAGTCTCTCTCAGATCCTTAATCCTTCTACCCAGAGCCTTTTGAAAATCAATTTTATCCACCATGGTCTACTAAGCCCAAAAGTGGTCATAAATGATAACGGCATGGTTATCAAGAATTATAACTTTACTATATTTGATTAAAACTATTTTATGAAAAAATTAACGAAAGAAGAAATTGAAAAGCAAGACTCTTACGCTGTTGCTTCTATTATCGATTATTGGAAGGAGTACCAGCAGGATAGCGTGATAATAGCCTACATTACTTTGTTACAAAGAAATGAAGTAAGTCTTATTGAAGGTAGGAAATTAAAATTTGACAAATTTTCTACTCATTACGGTGGGGAAAGCATAAAAATACTTACGGAGTACCTAAATGAAAATCCAGATTTGAAGGACTCAAATATTATAACTACTGCAGAGTCTATATTCAATAAAAAGGTTTTTAGATATGAGTTCGAAACATTGGGAATTTTAACGAAATTTCTAGGTTATTTAATAGGATTAGTTCTGATCTTGACATTGTTAACCATTGCTGGACCAGTAGGGGTAATTGTAGGTTTGATTATATATACCTTGGGCTGGAAATTTTCGAAAATAGGGTTTTTAATTTATGATAGTTACAAAGAGCTAATCTCTGAACAAATAACATATATCCAATTTCAGAATAGATGGAGAAGAAGCTTAGCAGTTACCTTGGCACTGACAATCTTTTTCTCTTTACTCCTAGTGTTTGTTAGCCACATTGATAAAGCATTTACGGATGGACTAACAGCAGTATATATATTAGTAATGGTTTTACTTGCTTTTATACCACAGTACCTTCTTCTAAATAGACTTTACAAGAAATTCTTCCGGAATCCCATTGGTAATGATTTACAGTTGTAATGTTTCAACAATAGACCTCCAACTGCGATCATAATGTTTAAGTTTTTAATTGACTAGTGAAAATGAGTTTATGTTCGTTACAGTATAAAGCAAAAAAACAATGATGTCTAATCTGAATGTTTCCCCTGAGGCATATATTTCTTTAACACATAGACGATATGGAAATGACACCACATCTAGGAAAGTAAGTGAAAAGATATCAAAATTTGAAGAGTGGGGAGTTCCTTATTATGGTTTTCTCAGGAGAGTTAATGAATTTGAATCCCGCTTACTTTTCAAGTATTACGGTGGTCGGATTCAAAATGATGAGTTCTATGACTCATTATTTAAGGACAAGATTTTTGCCTATGACAGTAATACTTTGGTAGAAGTGGATTCAAGATTTCAATCAAAGGAAGATGAAGAGCAGTTCTTGCTTACGCTAATAGATAATATAAAACAGAATCATTTTGAAACCTCAATAGACAGAGTTCTTGATAGGATATTTGGAATGGCTAATGTCATTTTTGGTTTCGAAGAAAGATCTCCTTTCCCGGAAGAGAAACGTTACTTTTATACCGGACTTCTCTCGGTGATGTCTTATTTATTTTTTCAGGCCATTGATTTTATTTTTGAGAGTAAGTCAGAGTTGCTATTTTTCCAGGGATTATTATTTCTTGCAGCCTTAGTCAGTTTACTTTTTAGAGCTATTGCATCATTTATAAAAAAAATTAGCTCTCGAAATTCTACTGTGAAGTCAAAAGTACTAGATGGGATTATGGTCATACTTACTCTGCCACTTTTCCTCCTGGTTCTGTCACCATTTGTTATCGTTTCTTACATAATTTTTTTTGTATTCTCCAAGAGGAGGTAGTAATGCTTTAACCTAATATGATAGTGCCCAGCATGGTATCTGTAGCATTAATGATGACCGCAAAAGGTTAACCCTTGTCAAATCTAAGTGAAAATCCGTAAAATTTATTTTATGTCTTACCAATACAGAGAACACATTACCATAAATAGTCAGCTTTATGAAACACAGTCAGAGCCACTTAAGAACTTCGAAAAGGAAATAAGGCAAAAATATGTTGTAAGAAAGGGACTGTTAACCAGTCTGTGGAGGGATTACGTTGGAACTTGGGAGGTTGATTTTGGAAGATTGTTTTTGACGGGTATTAAAATACCTGTTGTAGATGGAGCCGGATCATTAAAGGAAGTTTCTCTGGAACCTCTTTTTGGAACTGATGACAGAATTTTTGCTTATTGGTTTTCAGGCAAAATTACGATAAAGAAAGGTAGGGTGCTCATGTCTTATTTCTATGAGAATATACATGAGAGAGACTGCTATTACATATTTACAAAAGGTATTATGACTGATTACTATGAGGTGGATAACACCAAAAAGAAATGGGAACCAGAACCATTTTAAAATAAACCACCTCAAAAGGGTGGTTTTTTAATTTAATTAACCATGAAAGAGAAAATATTTGATTACTTAATATTTAAGCTAGGAAGTGACTATGAGGAGTATGAGTTTGATCTTATACCGATACCACCTTATGAGTTTATTGAAAATGAGCTGTCTCTGGAGCCTTATGAATACTTTGGAGAAGTAAAGGAGGTTTTAGGGTGTAAGGTTCAGCAGATTATTCTGTATTACAATGCTGACAATCTTATGAGGGTCATGATCAAATTCAGAGGAAATAAATTACTTCTTATTAAGAGAGTACTAGAAGAATCAAATATCAACTTTCCTGATACTATTATGTTTCTCAAAATGTACTTCTCACCAGAAATCAAGGAAACCATATTGCTTTACCAGCATAAAAAACTTAGTACAGAATTTTGATTACGTATTCTATACGGACTGAGTAAAATATTAACATTAACCAAAAACAAAAATTAAATGGAAAATACAATAGCAGAAATCCAGGTCTCTTATAAGCCCAGTAGGTTATTAGATTTCAAGATCCAGGACAGTCAGAAGTCATTTCAGGTAATTCTGGACAAGTGGGAAAAGGACACCATTGAAATGCAGGAAGAAGTCAAACTTTTGCTGCTAAACAGGAATAATAAGGTCTTGGGTATATACTCTCTGGCTAAAGGTGGTATAACCTCATGTGTTGTGGATGTAAGGATTATCTTAGCTGTAGCTTTGAAGGCATTGGCAACAGGAATAATTTTGGTCCACAATCACCCCAGTGGAAATTTGGCTCCCAGTGCAGATGACAAAAATATCACTGAACAGTTACAATCATCCTGTAAGCTAGTAGGTATCACCTTGGTGGATCATCTTATCATTACCAGAGAAGATTATTTCAGTTTTGCTGATGAAGGATTATTGTAACAAAGGCATACTTTTAGGCATACCCTGAAAAACTAAAGCTTTACAAGTCCCATAAACAGTAGCTTTTTGAGAAAGTGGATGAATCCCTCAGGACCCACAAAATCTCAGAGAAATCTGAGATTTTTTTATTTTAGGGCAGTTAGCTCAGTTGGTTCAGAGCACTACGTTGACATCGTAGAGGTCACTGGTTCGAGCCCAGTACTGCTCACACACCTTTTCAAGAAATTGAGAAGGTTTTTTTATGTCTACCTTTCAAATATATCTTTTTTAGGTTACCCTCCTGGTTACCCAAAAATTTCTTAGGTTACCCATTCTAATCACTATAAATTAACATTTCTAGGATCAGGTATAAAACGGATCAGGAACAAAACCTGGGGGATTAGGCAAAAAGTGTGATGAGTCTGTATAGGAAGAAAGACCTGTCTTTTACGCCGCGTAACTGGATTCTGAAGTTTTTTATTTTTTTTCAGCTGCTGCACTGCAGCCGCCATTCAATTATAACGATGGGGTAGGTCCTGAAAACAAAAAAGCTGCTAATCAGAGATTAACAGCAATTTTTAAGTACCCCGGACGGGACTTGAACCCGTACGTCCTTGCGGACACAGGATTTTAAGTCCTGCGTGTCTACCAATTCCACCACCAGGGCCTGGTAGATGTTGAGCGAAAAACGGGATTCGAACCCGCGACCCCGACCTTGGCAAGGTCGTGCTCTACCAGCTGAGCTATTTTCGCATAAAAAAATTTCTAAAATTGCTTTTAGAAATTTGGTGCGGATGAAGGGACTCGAACCCCCACGCCTCACGGCACCAGATCCTAAGTCTGGCGTGGCTACCAATTACACCACATCCGCCGGTTAAAAGATCTTCTTTTCTTTTTGTGAGTGCAAATATAGAAGGTTTTGCCATATCATGCAAATTTATTTTTGAAAAATATTTTTATCCACATTTCAGACAGATCATTTCTTTATTACTTTCTATTGTCTATTTTTACACTATTAATATTTACGATATGGAATTACAGGGAACAATAAAAAAAATAACTGACGTTCAGACATTTGCGAGCGGTTTTCAAAAAAGAGAAATGGTGCTTCTTACCGAAGAGCAGTATCCGCAGCCAATTAATATTGAATTCGTACAGGATAAGGTAGACCTTCTGAACAGTTGTACTGAAGGTGAAAAAGTGAAAGTTAGCATTAATATTCGCGGCCGCGAGTGGACTTCTCCTCAAAATGAAGTGAAATATTTCAATTCGATCGTGGGTTGGAGGCTTGAAAAAATAGCTGACAGCACTTCTTTCGAGCCTACTCAGGCTTCAGGAGGAACTCAGGCAGCACCAGCGCCGGGCAAAAATGTTTTTGAAGAAGAGGATGACGATTTGCCATTCTAATCTACTATAGAAATTATATAAATCCTGCTTTTTGAAGTGGGATTTATTTTTCCTCATGTACAAGCTCGACAAAAATCTTATCGCTTTCCCCGATCCCGCGCATTATCATCCACCCGACGGACTGTTGGCGTTTGGCGGTGACCTGTCCGCGGAAAGGATTAGACTTGCTTATGAAAACGGCATATTTCCCTGGTATAATCCCGGGGAGGAGATTCTGTGGTGGTGTCCGGACCCGCGTTTCGTGCTTTATCCTGATGAACTGAGAATTTCAAAGTCGATGAAGAAGGTACTGCGCGATGAGGGTTTTACCTTCACCGAAAACCATTGTTTCCGTAAAGTTCTGGAACACTGTATGCTTATTGAACGTCCGGGACAGGAGGGTACCTGGCTTAATGAGGAACTGATTGAAACTTTCACGCAGCTGCATCACGATTGTTTGGCAAAAAGCGTAGAGGTTTGGCAGAAGGGCGAACTTGTGGGAGGCTTTTACGGAATCCAGATAGGCAATGTTTTTTGCGGTGAAAGTATGTTTTCCCACGTCAGCAATGCTTCAAAGGCAGGATTCATCCATTTTGTTAATAAATACCGCGACACTTTAGAACTTATAGACTGCCAGATTCATTCTGAACATCTGGAAAGCCTGGGAGCCAGAATGATTCCCAAATCACAATACCTGAACATCCTGAAAAGAAACAATGAATTCTGAAAAAGAAAAATGGGTCCTTCTGATCCTGCTCACCATTATCTGGGGCTCATCCTTCATCCTGATTAAAAAATCGCTTGAGCATTACGGACCTTTCCAGGTGGGTGCACTGCGTGTGCTGATTGCGGGAATTCTGCTGGCGCCTGTCGCTATGCTCAATATCCGGAAATTCCCGCGAAAGAGGCTGAAATGGCTTATTGTGGCGGCTGTCGCAGGTAACTTTATACCTATGTTTCTTTTTCCGCTGGCCGAAACAGAGGTGAGCAGCAGCATAGCCGGAATTGTAAATTCTATGATGCCCATTTTCGTAATTCTGATCGGTGCACTGTTCTGGAAATTCAAGACTACCGGCAGGCAGATGATTGGTGTGGCGATCAGTTTCTCAGGCGCCTGCTTGCTGATGCTGAGCGGCACAGAGGGTGACAGTCTGAAAATCGTGCCGATTCTGTGGTTGTTGCTGGCCACGCTGCTTTATGCGGTCAGCGTCACGACGGTAAAATCTAAATTAAGTGATGTGCCCGCAAAGATTCTGTCGGCCTTTGTATTTTTCTTTATCCTGTTTCTGCCCTCACTTATTACCCTTGCATCTACGGGCTTCTTCAATAATTTTGAAGGTACAAAAGGGGAGTTTATAGGTCTTGGCTATGTAAGCCTGCTTTCCGTTTTCGGTACAGGTCTGGCGATGATGCTGAATTACCGTTTGCTCAGTATCTCCACACCGCTGTTTGCATCCACAGTAACACTTCTGATGCCTATTGTGGCTGTACTCTGGGGTGTGTTGGATGGCGAAAGTCTTACAGGACTACAGTTTGCGGGTGGATTTATTATAATAGGAGGACTGCTGTTTTTGAGGGCAAAGAGTTCGAAAGCTTAGTCCACCTCATGATCGCCACTGCATGGCTTTTCCGATAGTCTGCTTTTTGCTATTACCTGAACCTTTTAAAGCTGCTGGAACGGATCTATTCCACAATATCCGACCCTTTTTTAGAATCATCATTTATTCGTCTGGGAATCCCTATTTCTTAATCTAATCGGGATGCCTAAAAAACAAAGAGCACTGAAAAACAGTGCTCTTTATCCTTTCATTTTACTTTTTTCCCATTGTCCCGGGACAGGATTTATATTGATGCTTATACAACGCCCTGTGCCAGCATTGCCTCCGCAACTTTTACGAATCCGGCGATATTAGCTCCTTTTACATAGTTCACATAGCCGTCTTCTTCTTTACCGTAATCGCGGCAGGCTTTGTGGATTCCAATCATAATCTCCTTCAAACGGGTATCAACCTCCTCGGAACTCCAGTTCAGGCGGATGGAGTTTTGGGTCATTTCCAACCCGGATGTGGCTACACCTCCGGCATTGGAAGCCTTACCTGGTGAAAAAAGTACCTTGTGCTCCAGGAAATGATTTATAGCTTCAAGTGTGCTAGGCATGTTGGCGGCTTCCGTAACGCAAACTACACCGTTTTCAACCAATATTTTTGCGTCTTCCAGATCAAGTTCATTTTGCGTGGCGGCCGGAATGGCAACGTCACATTTTACTTCCCACGGACGTTTGCCGGCATGGAATTCGGCGCCCGGGAACTTCTTCACATAATCTTCAGCGCGGTTATTTCCTGATGCGCGTAATTCAAGCAGATAGTCAATTTTATCGCCAGTAATTCCGTCCTTGTCATAGATATAACCGTCAGGGCCTGAAATGGTAACGCAGGTACCGCCCAATTCTTCCACTTTCTTAATAACACCCCAAGCCACATTACCAAAACCTGAAACAGTTACAGTCTTGCCATTAAAATCCTGGTCAATGGTCTTTAGCATCTGCTCGGCAAAGTAGACAACTCCATAACCCGTGGCTTCCGGACGGATCAGTGATCCGCCATAAGCAAGCCCTTTACCTGTAAGAACACCGGTAAATTCGTTCCTGATTTTCTTGTACTGACCGAAAAGGTAGCCGATCTCCCTCGCGCCTACGCCGATATCTCCGGCAGGTACATCAGTCTCCGGACCGATATGCTTGCACATTTCTGTCATAAAAGCCTGGCAGAAACGCATGATTTCCATGTCTGATTTTCCCTGTGGATCAAAATCGGAACCACCTTTACCGCCACCCATAGGCAAAGTGGTAAGTGAATTCTTAAAGGTCTGTTCGAACGCCAGGAACTTAAGTACGGAAAGGTTTACCGTAGGATGGAACCTGATGCCGCCCTTATACGGTCCGATGGCTGAATTCATCTGAATTCTGAAACCACGGTTTACATGGATTTCGCCCTGATCATCAACCCAGGGAACACGGAAAATTATGGTACGCTCCGGCTCAGACATTCTTTCCAAAAGTTTCATTCCGTTATACTGAGGTCTGCTGGCAATAAACGGGATTACAGTTACTGCTACTTCTTTTACAGCCTGAAGGAATTCCGGCTCGTTAGGATTTTTCGCCTCGATTTTGGCAATAAAATCCTGAATTTTTTGATCTACATTATAGTGTTCCATAAATGAGGCTTGATGATTTCAACAAATTTAATTTTTTTTCCAAAACTTTCAGTTATAAATTTAGGTTTTACAAAAAATTAAACATTAATCCAGCATTAATTTATTAAATTCATAATAATTTAATGTTTGTTGATGAAAATTAAAGAGGTGCGGGAAAAGGATATGGTTTTAAGAAATCCAATATCAGGGATTTGCTGTATATTGCCTCCCTGAAAGTGCTTTAATTAAGCCGCTAAGTTCAAGTTCAAGGAGTTGACTTAAAATCTTATGCGATGCCGAGGAGGTTTTTCCTGCTATCTCATCCAGAGAGATATAAGGGTTTTCCACTATGATATTATAGATGATCTTTTGATCTTCAGTCATTTGTCGTCTCAATTCAGATTTAGGAAAAAGTGGCTCCATAAGACCCGATTGGTCATCCAGACCCAATTCTTCCACCAAATCTGTAACTGTACTAATTATACGGGCTTTGTTTTGTGCAATGACCATATTGCAACCCTGACTGTACTTATCGTTTATCTTTCCGGGAAGCGCATAGACCTCCCGGTTATAGGTGTTCGCAAAACCGACAGTACTTACCGAGCCGCCGCCAAAAGCCGTTTCCACAACAATGGTAGCTTCGGACAAGCCCGCAACGATGCGGTTTCTCTGAATGAAATTTTCCCGGTCGGGTTTTTGTGATGAGTTAAATTCTGAAAGCAATACTCCATTATGCTCCAAAATCCGCTCTGCCAGTTTCCGGTTTTTGGATGGATAGATGGTGTGGAAACCATGTGCCAGCACAGCAACGGTAGGAATCTGTTCCTTCAGCGACTGCTCATGCACCTCTGTATCCACACCTAAAGCCAGGCCGCTTACAGAGATAATTCCTGATTTCCGGATGTGCTGGAAGAAATCGTGAACAAACCCTTTGCCGTAAGACGTCATGTTTCTCGTTCCTACCATTGAAAAGGACTTGCGGTATGGTTGCAGATTTCCCTTCTGATATAGTATTGCCGGCGCATCTTCACACTCGTTAAGCAGAGCAGGTAATTCTGCCCGGTGCCTTAGTCTGATGTGTATGCTGTGACTTTCGCAGAATTTCAGCTCCTTTTCTGCAAACTGCAGCGCTTCGCCGGAACCTATTTCGTGCAGTGTCCTGTTACCGATACCTAAAATCTTAGCCAGTTCCCGCTTTGGGAAACTCCAGACTTCCCGGGCAGACCCAACTGCATTGACAAGTTTATAGAAGTTAATATCTCCTATATTACTGCATTTGCGCAAAGCAATAGAATACAGATGTTCGTCCGCAAACATATAAGACGTTATTTACCCAAAGATAAAAAAATTATTTCCTGCTGTTACGAAGCTCCTCCAGGCGTTCCCAGACTTCATCCCGCTTCTTTTGGGGCATGTCTTCAAAGTCTTCCGGATGACGCTCACGGTATTCCTGCCACAGCTTATCATCAACTTCGCTATAGAAGTTCGGGAATTCCCAAATGTATTTCTTTTTTTTCTCGCCAGCTTTTTTAAATGCAAACGCCATCACGGTTCCCACAGTAGCACCGGCCAGGTGGCTCTGCCAGGAAATATTGCTGGGCACCTCACTTCCCGAAAACAGTTCTTCGGGCAGTACGCCCCATACCAGGCTGCCGTAATACAGTGCAACAAGCATAGATACTGTAAGCAGTTTCATATTCCACCGGAATACACCGCTGAAAAACAGGAAAAACGCCAGCACATAAACCACACCGCTGGCGCCGATGGTACAGGTATACATATAGTTTCCTGTAAAAATGTCTATTGGGGGCAGCAGCCATACCAGCAGCCCCGTGAAAAGCCAGCCGCCAAACAGAATTTTTCGGCCAAGGGTGGGGTAAAAATGAAAAAGCAAACCCAGAAGGATAAATATCGGAATCGAATTGCTGAGCAGATGATCCATACTGCCGTGCAGCAGAGGAGAAAGGAATACTCCTTTTAGACCGGACGGAACGAGGGGAATGATGGCGCCCCAGCAGTTCCGGAACAAACCTAAATTCTGCAGCAGGAAACCCAGCCACATAAGCGTAAGCATGCCGGTCGGATAAAGTAAGGTTGCGGCAGAAATATGGTTTTTGAACATACAGGAAGTTTTCAAAACAGACGCCAAAAAAGGATCATGGTAAATTTGGCTGTTAAGTTCACTCTAAGCGCTCATTTACAGGCCAAAATGTACGCATTATTATTAAATTGAACACATTTGATACATAAGGCTTATTTTTGCGCAGAATAATGAATGGAATTATGAAAAGGATATTGTTATTACTGCCGCTGCTTGTGTACACCTCCGGATTTGGCCAGACAGAAAGAGATTCCAGGAGTGTGGTCGATTCCATACAGTACGGAAGGTGGAAAAGTACACTGCCCAATCTGGACAGCCTGGCTAACCCCATAGTGATGGATCTTGAGCCCAAATTCCGCGATACCATCATCGTAAGGGACGAGATCATCATACCTCAGGTTCTGGAAGAGGTTCCAATTACACCTTTTGCACTTAATAACCTTTCTGCAGAAAGAAAATGGTACTTCTACGGGCAAAACAACCTGGTCTTTAACCAGGCGTCATTTTCCAACTGGAATTCGGGCGGAAATAACAGCATAGGCGCAATTGGTAAAATGAATTATAACCTGAGTTATAAGAACAAAAAGCATTACCTGGAAAACATCATGCAGCTTGGATTTGGCTGGAATGCAGCCGAAGGGCAGAGCAGCCGTAAAACCGAAGATTTCATCAACTTCATGAGCAATTACGGATATGATCTTGGAAAGCACTACTATTTATCTACCGGATTTCAACTGATTACACAATTTGCGCCAGGTTTCAATTACAGTGAAGTTCCGGATCCCAGTTTTGCCGACCGTATTTCCAGATTTATGGCTCCCGGTTATGTAAATGCCGGTATTGGTTTCTCCTACAACCCAAGCGAGAATTTTCAGGTAATCCTGAGACCTGCCAACGGAAAATTCACCTTCGTAACCGATCCGTTGTTGCAGAAGGCGGGCCGTTATGGTCTGGAAAGGGACGGACAGAGTGTTCGCAGTGAACTTGGTGCCATGATGAATATCCTGTACCGTCTGAAAATATTACAAGACGTAAATCTGGATAACCAGCTCAATTTTTTCAGCAATTATATAAGTCATCCTGAGAGGGTGGATGTTGCCTATAATGGTGTTCTGAACATTAAACTGAACCGTTTTATTTCCACGCTTGTAAGCCTGGAACTTGCCTATGATCACGATCAGATCCAAAAGCTTCAGCGTAAGCAAACCCTGGGAATCGGATTTTCCTATAACATTGGAGAACAGGCTACGGAAAAACTGCGTACAAAAAAAGCAATTAAGCCTTTTATTACAAAGTAAGTTTTGCCAAAGGTCACCAAAAAACCGCCAACTTATTAGTAGTGGCGGTTTTTTTTGATTTCAGAGATATTTGTTAGAACTCCATCTCCACTTCCAGCTTTTCGGCCAGCAGTTTGGAGATCTTGATTTTAAGAGGTTCAATATCGATATTCTGCATGGCGTCGTTTGCAAAAGCGTAAAGAAGCAGCGCCCGCGCCTTGCTTTTGGAAATACCGCGTGCCTGCAGGTAGAACATAGCATCATTATTGAGCTGACCAACGGTACAGCCATGAGAGCATTTAACATCATCTGCAAAAATTTCCAGCTGAGGTTTGGTGTCAATGGAGGCACCTTCGCCCAAAAGGACATTATTGTTTTGCTGGTAGGCGTTGGTTTTCTGGGCGATTTTATCAACAAAAATCTTCCCGTTGAATACACCGTGCGCTTTATCTCCAAAAATTCCCTTATAATTCTGGTAACTCTCACAGTTGGGAGTTCTGTGATGTACCGCAGTATGATGATCTACCACCTGCTCGTCGCCAATAATGGTGATACCATTCATAAAAGAGTTAATGTTTTCGCCATTATGGATGAAATCCAGGTTATTGCGCACCAGTTTTCCTCCAAAGGAGAATGTATTTACAGTAGTAAGGCTGTCACGCTCCTGCTTTGCATAAGTATGGTCTATCAGGTAAGTGTTCGGACTGTCGTTCTGCACTTTATGCCAGTCGGCTTTTGCATTCTGGTAGGTGAAGATCTCGGTTACTGTATTGGTGAAGACAAAAGTGTCGTCGAAATTATGATGGCTTTCTATGACCTCAACCTTTGATCCTTCTTCCGCGATCAGCAGGTTACGGGTGTTGTAAAAGGTGTTCGTATCCTGATTCTGAGAAATGTAGAATACGTGAATAGGCTTCTCTATGACCACATTTTTTGGAACCTTCAGGAAAAATCCGTGTTTGCAGTAGGCCTGGTTAAGGTTTGTAAGTGCCAACTCCTGAGAAGCTATGGTATTGAAATATTTATCAAAAACCTCCCGGTATTCGGGGTCGTTCAGCGCATAGTTGAAAGACAGGAATTCAGCATTTTCGATTGATATTTTGGAGTATTCCTTATGAAGCCGGCCGTTAATGAATACGATCCAGTCAAAATTTTCCTCGCCCAGATGCAGTTCATCAATCTGCTCACGGCTGATGGTGTGTTCCGGTTTCGGAAAGAAATTATACTCCTTTTCGGTTACCTCTTTCAGGTTTGTATATTTATATTCCTCGTCCTTTTTGGTAGGGAAACCCTCCATGGCAAAACGTGCCAGTGCCGCAGTCCGGCTGTCATCCAAAAACGAATGCTGCAGGCTTTGCAGGAACTGGGAATGTGTATCTATGATTTGCTCGTATAAAGCCATTATGATTTTTATTTCAAATTAGTTCAAAAGCCAGTCATATCCTTTAGCTTCCAGCTCCAGCGCCAAATTTTTATCGCCCGTTTTGATGATTTGTCCATTGGCCAGGACGTGTACAAAATCAGGTTCGATATAGTTCAGAAGTCTCTGATAGTGAGTTATAATCAGAACGGCATTGTCGGTATTTCTGAAAGCGTTCACGCCGTCTGCTACAACGCGCAGTGCGTCAATATCAAGACCGGAATCGGTCTCATCCAGAATTGCCAGTTTTGGGTTCAGCATCATCATCTGGAAAATTTCATTACGTTTCTTTTCACCACCGGAGAATCCTTCGTTCAGAGATCGGGACAGAAAATCCTTCTTAATTCCTAATTTTTCAGATTTTTCACGGATCAGGGCCAGCATTTCTTTGGCAGGCATATCTTCCAGTCCGTTGGCCTTGCGGGTTTCATTAAGTGCCGCCTTCATAAAGTTGGTCACTGTAACACCCGGTATCTCTACAGGATACTGGAATGAAAGGAAAATACCTTTGTGTGCTCTTTCTTCAGGAGCATCCTCTACGATATTTTCACCTTCAAAAACGATTTCGCCTGCAGTTACTTCGTAGTCTTCTTTTCCGGCAATTACTGATGAAAGTGTTGACTTTCCCGCGCCGTTAGGCCCCATAATTACATGAACCTCGCCCGGATTAATTTGCAGATTCACACCCTTAAGTATTTGCGTCCCGTCTTCTATTTGGGCTTGTAAATTATTGATTCTTAGCATAATAGTTATATTGAATGACAGGCGGTCCTTTGCAGGGTCCTGTTTTGCTGTTTCTTAAAATTAGATTAACCTACGGATCCTTCCAGAGAGATTTCCAGAAGTTTCTGGGCTTCAATGGCAAATTCCATTGGGAGCTTATTCAGAACTTCCTTACTGAAACCGTTTACAATAAGAGCAATCGCGCGCTCGGTATCAATACCGCGCTGGTTACAGTAAAATATCTGGTCTTCACCGATCTTTGAAGTTGTAGCCTCATGCTCCAGTTGTGCTGTGGGGTCCTTGATTTCAATATAAGGGAATGTATGCGCGCCGCACTCATTTCCCATAAGCAGGGAGTCGCATTGTGAAAAATTGCGCGCACCTTTTGCTGAAGGCATTACCTTCACCAAACCTCGGTAGGAGTTGTTTGATTTTCCTGCAGAAATTCCCTTCGAGATAATCGTAGATCTGGAATTTTTCCCGATATGGATCATCTTGGTACCGGTATCCGCATACTGGTGGTTGTTGGTCACTGCGATGGAGTAGAATTCGCCCACAGAGTTGTCGCCCTTCAGGATACAGCTGGGATATTTCCATGTAACCGCCGAGCCTGTTTCAACCTGAGTCCAGGAAATTTTTGCATTCCGTTCGCAAAGCCCACGTTTGGTTACAAAGTTATATACTCCGCCTTTACCGCTTTCGTCACCCGGGAACCAGTTCTGTACGGTGGAATATTTTATTTCTGCACCATCCAGTGCCAGTAGTTCCACAACAGCCGCGTGAAGTTGGTTTTCGTCGCGTGCGGGAGCGGTACATCCTTCCAGATAGCTTACATAGCTTCCCTCGTCAGCAATTACCAGCGTTCTTTCAAACTGTCCGGTACCGGCCTGGTTAATACGGAAGTAAGTGGAAAGTTCCATCGGACATTTTACGCCTTTTGGGATGTAGCAGAAACTGCCGTCCGAGAAAACCGCGGAATTGAGCGCGGCATAGAAGTTATCGCCTCTGGGAACCACTTTTCCAAGATACTGTCTCACCAGTTCACCGTGATTCTGAATGGCTTCTGAGATGGAACAGAAAATAATCCCTTTCTCCTTAAGTGTTTCCTGGAAAGTAGTCTTCACAGAAACGGAGTCCATCACGATATCCACAGCTACACCGGAGAGCCTTTTCTGCTCTTCAATGTTGATGCCCAGTTTGGCAAAAGTTTTCAGCAGTTCCGGATCAACCTCGTCCAGGCTGGCCAGTTCAGGCTTTACTTTAGGTGCTGCGTAATATTTAATAGCCTGGAAATCGGGCTGTTCATATTTAATGTTTGCCCAGGTAGGCTCTGTCATTTTCTGCCAGATCCGGAAAGACTCAAGGCGCCATTCCGTCATCCATTCCGGCTCATTTTTTTTGGCCGAGATCATCCGCACAATTTCCTCGTTAAGTCCTGTCGGGAAATATTCGTACTCTATATCTGTATAAAAACCAGCTTCGTATTCCTTGGTTTTCAGGTCTTCTCTTAGATCGTCTTCTGTATATTTTGCCATTTTTTCCTTATTCCCGCACCGCGCAGAATCGCTGCGTTGTGCGTAAAATTATAAACTGAAAGATTCCCCGCAGCCGCAAGTTCGGTTTGCATTGGGATTATTAAACACAAATCCTTTCCCGTTCAGGCCCCCGGAATATTCCAGTGTGGTACCCGCCAGATAAAGGATTGATTTCTTATCTATAATGATTTTTATCCCATTATCTTCAAAAACCTGGTCGGCTTCGGTTTTGGTGCTGTCAAACTTTAAAACATATTCCAGACCTGAGCAGCCGCCGCTTTTAACACCAACGCGGATAAAGTCTTCAAAAGGCTTAAAGCCCTCCTCTGTCATGAGTTGTACAGCCTTTTCTTTTGCGTGATCGCTAACTTTTATCATTGTTTTTATTTAGACTGATTTTAGATTGCAAAATTACTAATAATATAATGAATATCAAATTCGCCGCGGTATATTTGTCTATCAGCGAAATAGATGCAGGCGTCCTTAACCATTCCCATTTTGTTTAATCCAACCGCTACAATTTTTATTATGAAGAAAATTACGACACTGCTTGTCTGCCTATTATTTAGCGCAATTTCAAATGCACAGGAAACCCGATTCATATACGAAGTAATGATGAAGTCTAACGCTTCGGATTTATCAGGAACGCAGAAAGAACTTTCCTTTCTGGATGTAAGCGGCATAAGATCCGTCTTCTACGGTGAAAATAATTATAAACGCGATTCTCTGATGCAGCGAATGCGGGAAACCAGAAACTTCAGTTCAGCGGAAATGGGCGGCCTGCGCAGCGATATAGGTTACCGGATTGAAAAGGATCTGAGTGAGCAAAAAATCCTGTATACGGGAAGAATTGGCAGGGATCAGTATCAGTATGAGGAAGACAGGAAAATGAATTGGAAAATACTTCCTGAAACCGCGGTTATAGGCAGCTATAAAACTCAGAAAGCAGAGACTGAATTTGCAGGGAGAAAATGGAGTGCCTGGTTTACCCAGGATATTCCCTTGCAGGAAGGACCCTATAAATTCTCAGGTCTTCCCGGCCTGATTGTAAAAGTTGAGGATGCTGACGGTCATTATGAATTCTACCTGAAAGAAGTGAAGAAAATCGCAGCACCTGCAATGTTTGTTAGCCGCGGAAACATCGTTCAACTTAAGCGTGCCGATTTCGAAAAGCAGATGCAGAAATTCAGGGCAGACCCTACATCATTTATGATGCTTAGCGGCTCACGTGCCGGCGGCAACCGTGGTGCCGCTCAGGCAGACCCCAACCGCAGGAGAGAAATGGAGAACCGCTCAAAAGAAATGCTGGAGAGAATGAGCAACCCGCTGGAAAGATAACGCGGATTACCTTCAAACGCCCAAACAATAAATTTTCTTATCTTCCCATTTTAAATTCAGAAATAGATGAGCAGAGTTCTTTTAGTAGCAGTACTTTTTATTGGAACATTAATTACCGGTCAGCAGGGTCCGTATTATCAGCAGTTTGCAAAATATGCAATGGATATCGATGTTGATGCAGCCAATTTCACCTACAATGGCAGACAAACCATCACTTACACGAATAATTCACCGGACGAACTGAAGGAGGTATATTTTCATCTTTACTGGAATGCCTTCAAACCCGGTTCAATGATGGACCAACGGACCCAGAGTTTAGGCAAGAACGGCGATTCCAGACTGCAGAAAGGTGGTGTTTCAACACTTGCTTCCATACCTAAAAATGAGGAAGGAGCTCAAAACATACACTGGATCCGTCAGAACGGTAAAAACCTGAAGTTCGAAGTTCAGGAAACAATAATGAAAGTGACCCTGGATACGCCTGTTAAACCCAATTCAACGACAGTATTTACGATGGAGTGGGATGCAGTAATACCTATGCAAATCCGCCGTGCCGGCCGCAACAACCGCGAAGGAATTGATATGACTATGACGCAGTGGTATCCTAAACTTGCAGAGTATGATTACGACGGATGGGCCACATTTGATTATATCGGCAGGGAATTCCACGCTCCTTTCGCCGACTTTGACGTCAATATTAAAATAGACCGTGATTACGTTATTGGCACCGGAGGTACACTTCTGAACCCCACTGAAGTAAAGGGTTATTCGCCAAGCGCATCAGTGAAAGCCGGGGCAGATAATAAAGCAACGTGGCGCTGGAATGCTAAAAATATGCTTGATTTTGCCTGGGCCGCCGACAGGGATTATACTGTTGAAACCTTCACTGTGCTGGATGGTCCTAAAATATATTATGTATACCAGAAGTCTGAAAAAACAAAACTCTGGGAAGACTCCAAACCCTATGTGGAAAAATTCTTCCAGCTGATGAACAGCTCCGTGGGACGTTACACATACCCCAGCTATTCCTTTGTTCAGGGAGGCGACGGCGGTATGGAATACGGCATGGTAACTATGATGTTAGGCGAAGCCAGGACTTTGGAAGATCTGGTTGGTCTGATGGTGCATGAGGGCGGACACTCCTGGAACCAGCAGATACTGGCCTATAATGAAAGCGTGAGACCGTGGATGGATGAAGGCTTTACCAGCTATTATGACAGCAGGATTATGCATCAGCTTTTTCCACCCGAAAAACCCGAGCCTAATCCTTTCCTTGGCAGTCTTAACAATTACCGGAATTTTGTTAAAAGAGGTATAGAGGAGCCGGCCGTTTGGCTGGGCGACCATCATGAAAACGGTACCGCTTATTCGTTCGCCACATATGTAAAGGGTGAACTTTTCCTTGTGCAGCTGGGCTATATTATGGGAGAGGATAAACTGAACGCTGTGATGAAAGAGTTTTATAACCAATGGAAACTGAAACATCCGACAGACCGCGATTTTATGCATATTGCCCAAAAGGTTTCGGGAATGGATTTGAAATGGTTCCAGCATTACTGGATCAATACAACCAAGACAATCGATTACGCGGTGAAAGAGGTGAAGCACGACGGAAACAGCACTACAGTTACTTTGGAGAATAAAGGTGGCGTTCCCATGCCGATAGATTTTTCAGTATTGACCAAAGATAATAAGGTAGTCAATTATCAGATTCCGCTTAATATGACGCATACCTGGAAATCAAAAGATATCTACGGCAGCTTTACAACGCTCAGGTACTGGCCATGGACCCAGAAAGAATATACATTTACGGTTCCTTACTCCAAAGCTCAGATAGCAGCACTTGGAATTGACTTTTCACAGCGTCTGGCCGATATCAATCCCGAAGACAATTTCGTAGAGGTTAAATAACTTACGCCAGCTCTTACGATGAAATCTATTGTAATAAACATCGGCAATACGAATATACGTTTCGGACTGTTTGATGACGACAACTGTGATATTTCGTGGATCATCAATACAAAGCCCTACAGAACAAGTGACGAGCTGCAGATGCAGTTCATGATGATGTACCAGGCACATAAAATTGAGGCAGCCGATATTGACAGAATCATCATTGGTTCCGTAGTGCCGCAACTCACTTATGATATCACAAGGGCCATCCAAAAAATGCATAACCGACAGCCTATCCTGGTGGACCGCAAAACAGCTTCGCCGGTGCAGCCCAAATCCGAGCAGATGGGGACGGACATCTATGCCAATCTGGTGGCTGCTCACTATATGTACCCCGGAAAAAAGAAAATTATTTTTGATTTCGGTACCGCACTCACGGCCAGCTGTCTTAACGAACACGGTGAAACCATTGGGGTCATCATTGCTCCCGGCATCATTACCTCCCTGAACTCACTGATCCACGATACCGCTCAGCTTCCCGAAATCGAACTGACAAAACCTAAAAGTGTTCTTGGACTGGACACGGTGACCTGCATGCAAAGTGGTATGGTGTATGGCTACCTGGGTATGGTAGAAGGCTTCATTGAACGCATTAACGCTGAGGTACAGGATGAGTGTTTTGTTATTGCTACCGGCGGCGTTTCCCATGTCTATAAGCCTTTAACAGATAAGATACATGTCGCCGACCGTCTGCATACGCTTAAAGGCCTGTATTATTTGGGTAAGGACCTATAAGGCTTGGCTTACCGTCTGCTTTTAAAGAAATCCCGGACAATTGCAGCACATTCGGACTCCAGTACTCCGGTCACGACCTCTGTTTTGGGATGAAGACTGAGATTTTTGTTGATGAATCCCCGCTGTGGGTCGCGTGCGCCTATAACCACTTTGGAAATTTGCGACCAAGTGAGCGCACCGCTGCACATTACGCAGGGTTCCAGGGTAACGTAGAGCGTGCAGTTCAGGAGATATTTTCCGCCAAGGTAATTGGCTGCGGATGTGATGGCCTGCATTTCGGCATGTGCGGTCACATCATTTAAAATTTCAGTAAGGTTGTGTGCGCGGGCTATGATACGGCCATTGGATACAATGATGCAGCCTACCGGCACCTCTTCCTTTTCAAGAGCAGCCTCAGCTTCCTGAAGTGCAACTCTCATAAAATATTCGTCTGTAAACATAAAAAAGCTTCAGTACAAAACTAAAGCTTTCATTTTAAAACATTTTTTCTTTTTTAGAAGCGGTATCCGATGCCTCCCATAACTTTGCCGGTTACACCGTCTCCGCCGTCCCAGGAATCGTCCAGGTTGCCGCCAAACCGACGTCCAATACCTCCGCTGGCTTCAATAACCAAACCGTTTCTGATGACCCACTTGCCGCCCACGCCAAAGCCCAGTCCAACGGTCGTTGTGTTTTTTTCATTACCTTCAGTGTAATAACCCCCGAATTCATCATTGAAATAGATCATGTCATACTCCTTTGTAGTGGTAATGGGCACAAAACCCTCAAGGAAAAAGCCCTGAGCGAATTTTCTACCAAAGTACATCCTGTAATAAGGAGAGATCTGGGAAAAACTGTCAGAATCATTTTGTAATGTAAACATCGCGTTTACGCCCAAACCTGAATTTTCATTCAACAGTCTTTCATAGGATACATTCACCAACGGTACCGCAATAAGCAGGAAAGGGTCTGCCACGATATCATTCCTGCGTGGAGCCTCAATTTCCTGAGCGTTTAAGTTGATGATGGACAGGCAAAAAGCGATTGCCAGAATTGTTTTTTTCATGGTTTATTTTTTACAAAAGTAACCAATTTTTCCTCAGCTGAAACTTTTATTTTTTAATAACCTTACTCGCATTCTATGACAGCATTCGCTGCGCCTTTTGTACGCCTTCAACCAAGGCATCCACTTCTTCAGTTGTGTTATAAACAGCAAAACTCGCACGAACCGTGCCCGCTATATTAAAGAAGTCCATAATGGGCTGGGTGCAGTGATGCCCGGTTCTAACGGCAATACCCAACTTGTCCAGGATCATTCCTACGTCGGAACTAATCCCTGCATTTTGGAGGTTGAAGGACACCACGCCGGTACGGTGCGCTTTTTTACCATAAACAGTGAGGTTTTCTATTTCCAGCAATCTGCTTTGGGCATAGTTTAGCAGATAATTTTCATGTTGCTGTAATGTCTCATGTCCTATGACTTCAATAAAATCCACCGCTGCTCCCAGGGCTATATTACCCGCAATATTGGGTGTCCCGGCTTCAAATTTAAACGGTAATGCGGCATATGTGGTCTTTTCAAATGAGCAGGTGGCAATCATTTCGCCGCCGCCGTGAAAGGGTTCCAGTGATTCCAGAACTGCCTCTTTACCGTATAGCACGCCGGTTCCGGTAGGTGCATACATCTTATGTCCGGAAAAAGCGAAGAAATCACAATCCAGGGCCTGAACGTCCACTTTGAAATGTGGGACGGCCTGGGCACCATCCACAACGATCCAGGCACCGGAATTCTGACGTATAAGTGAAATCATTTCCTGCACAGGATTAACAATACCAAGCGCATTGGAAACGTAGTTAAAGGATACGATCTTTGTTCTCTCGCTTAGGTTGGCCCTTAAAAAATCCAGGTTTAATATACCCTCTTCATTAATTGGAATCACCTTCAGTTTGGCACCGGTTCGCTGGCACAGCATCTGCCAGGGTACGATATTGGAGTGGTGTTCCAGATGAGTGATAATGATCTCGTCATCTTTAGATAATTTGCCCGAATTGGACAGGGCATAGGTAATAAGATTAATACTTTCGGTCGTTCCTTTCGTGAAAATTACCTCGTAATCATGCTTGGCATTGATGAACTTCTGAACCTTCTTCCTGGAGTTTTCCATCTCGTCAGTAGCCAGTTGGCTCAGAGTGTGAATGCCACGGTGTACATTGGCATTCAGTTCTCTGTAATAATTACTTTCCACCTCAATCACCGATAACGGTTTTTGAGAAGTGGCTGCGTTATCCAAATATATGAGAGGTTTTCCGTGTATTTCCCGGTTCAGTATCGGAAACTGAGCACGTATTTGTGATAGGTTAATCATAAGTGAGCTTTAAAGCCTTCAAATTTACTTAAAATAAGAACAACCTGCCTTACGCAGGTAAGTTTGGGTCTGGCAGTTGGTGTAAAGACAAAAAAACCTGCCGGAAACGACAGGTTTAATATTTATTAAATAGATCTGCTTACTCAGCGTTTTCCTGCTCAGTTGCCGGAACATCACCTTCTGAAGTTTCTTCTTCATCATCATCGTCTGCAGCAGCACCACCTTTCATAGCAGTTCTGGACATCTTCACAGCAGCTACAACCGCATTATCCGGGTGCATAAAGGTGAAAGATTCAGATTTGATATCACCTACATATACTTTACCACCGATTTTCAATGGAGTAATGTCTACTTCAATTTCATCCGGAAGATTAGCCGGCAATGCTTTCACTCTCAGTTTTCTGAAAGACTGACGAAGCACACCACCTGCCATAACTCCTTTAGAACGTCCTGTAATTTTCACAGGAACTTCCATAACTACAGGCTTGTCCTCGGACAGCTGGTAGAAATCTACGTGAAGGATTTTGTCGGTAATTGGGTGAAACTGAATGTCCTGAAGTACTGCCGGGATAGTTTCGCCGTCAATAACCAGTTCTACCGTGTGTGCTTCCGGAGTATATACCAACTTCTTGAAAGACTTCTCATCTGTAGAGAAGTTCAAAGGTTCGGCACCTCCATAAACAACACAAGGAACTAATTCAGCATCACGTAAAGCTTTTGTAGACTTCTTGCCCACGCTTTCTCTTTTTGCGCCTTGAATTGTAATTGATTTCATTGTAAAATGTTAAAAAATTTAGGGTGCAAAGATAGACATTTTATTCTACAAAAAAAATCCCCCAAAACCTGGAGGATTCAAATGAGTTAATGAGTGTGTAGTTTTAGATAATAAACTTGTCACTGATGGATTTGTGTTCGTGTACCATCTTCATCACATCTGCAAATAAGGAAGCGCAGGACAGCACCTTTATTTTGGATGAAAGTTCGGTTTTGATCGGAATTGAGTCCGTCACAATAACCTCAGACATCTTTGAGTTCTCAATGTTTTCATAAGCCTTACCGGATAATACCGCATGAGTGGCCATCGCACGTACCGATTTGGCACCGTTGGCCATCAAAATATCCGCGGCTTTGCAAAGGGTTCCGGCAGTATCAATCATATCGTCAATAAGGATGACGTTACGGTCGGTTACATCACCAATCAGGAACATCTCTTCTATTACGTTTGCTTTTTTCCTTTCTTTATAGGCAATTACGACTTCTGCACCCAGATGGCCCGCATAATTTTTAGCTCTTTTGGCACCTCCCATGTCCGGTGAAGCGATGGTCAGATTATCCAGGTTAAGTGACTGAATATAATCAATAAATATTGTGGAAGCGTACAGGTGGTCCACCGGAATTTCAAAGAAACCCTGAATTTGGTCTGCATGGAGATCCATGGTCATGATTCTGGTAGCTCCGGCTGCCGTTAGTAGGTTAGCCACAAGTTTGGCACCGATTGGTGCTCTCGGTTTGTCTTTTCGGTCCTGTCTGGCCAAGCCGTAATAAGGAATTACAACGGTGATATTCTTTGCTGAAGCTCTTTTGGCAGCATCGATCATTAGCAGCAGCTCCAGTAAATTATCCGCTGGAGGGAAGGTAGAGCCAATCAGGAATACCCTGCCGCCACGTACAGACTGATCCAGGACAGGTTCAAATTCACCGTCGCTAAAGTCCTGGAAATTGATCTTACCCATTTCCTGTCCATAATGTTTGGCGATGTTTGCCGCTAAATCCTTGCTGGTTCTGGTAGAAAACAGGTAGCTTAATTGTTGAGCCATTTTTACTTTTTTTTAGGGTACAAATTTAAAAAAAATAAACCACCCGATTCAGTTCGGGTGGTTTATTAATTTCTGCATGCTTCTCTTAAGGGAAGGTGACCCCGGAAAAAGCATTTACGTTTGCCAGTGGAAGGTTAGATCCAAATTTATTGTTAATGGACTTAATGAATTCATTACCAATAAGTGCTGCACCTCTACCTGTAAGGTGAACCCCGTCCAGGGAGAAGGTTCCGCCGGTTACAAATGTGGCCGTATACTTAACATTGTTAAAGGTGATGCCTGACTGCTGTGCCAGTTGCGCCATTTTAGCATTGGCATCCACGAAGGCAAGTCCCTTGGAGTCTGCAATACTTTTCAGCGCTGCATTATAGGCAGTTGTTGCAACTATTGCCTTGGCCGTTTCTTTTTTGGTAAGAACGTATCTGTCTTCCAGTGGGACAGACGTTCCACCTCCAACGGTAGGATTCAGTACAGCAGAAGCTGTAAGTAAAATCAGGTCCTCTGAAGTAGTTTGCCTGTAGGACGGAATTCCAAATCCAGACAGATTGGTAAGGTCTTTATCCACGATTACCGCACCATTTGATCCGGTTGTAGTAAAGTTTATCAATCTGCTCTGATATTCTGAATCGTTAATAGCTCCCAGGTTTTTTGCCTGTAAAAGCCCTGCATTATACTGTGCATATCCCCCATTGAGTTGTGCCACCTGAGTTGCGCTAAGGCCTACAAGCGGTTTGGCGGGAACTCTGGTAAAATACGGAATGGTAGTTACGTTAGGGATATTGGCAATAACACCTTTGGCACCGCTACCTGTAAGAGCGGTTACATAGGAATTAATTACCGTAGCAAAAACTCCCGGATCGGTAATGTCATTAGATCCATATGTGGAAGGGTTGGTATTGCCCGTTTGATCTGTACCCATACCTCCACTTGTAGCGTAAGACAACACGTCATTGTTTCCTATCCACAGGGAAAAGAAGGTTGGGGCCTGTGCCACAGCATCCTGCAGTACAGAGGTCGTTGCGGAGGAGGCAAACCTTACGAAGTAAGGATTAGACAGACCTGCGCTTAATCCCGCTGCATTTCCATAACCGGGAACTGCAAGATGAAAGGATTTCGCTCCGGGAACGCCCATATTTTGGTACGGACCGCCCGCTGTAATAATATCCAGGGCTGCGCCGGGCGCAGTTGAAGTAGGGCTGAGGGAACCGTTAGCTGCCACAAGTACATATTTGCCCCCGAAGGCTCCGGTAGTTGAATTAAAAAGATTGGTGAAGCCGCCCGTATTGTTCGGCATTAAAGGTTGGCGAAACTCGCCGCCGCCGGCAAGTTTCATCTGGGCGGCGATGATGGACGGGTAGGATTCATTCTGACCGTCCAGATACAGTGCATTGTCGCGGTACCCTGCAGTCAGGGAGTTACCCAAAGCCACGTATTTGCTGAAATCTGCACTTCCGCTTGTTATAACCACGTCATTTACATCATTTTCGAAATCGGTATCGCAGCTGTAGGTGAACAGCAGGAGAGCGGCCGCCAGTGATGGTATTATTATTTTTTTCATAACCTGTTCTTAATTAATGTTATAATTTACTCCAAGGCCGAAATAGAATGAGTTTGCCTTGGCCTGACCTGCGAAATTGATATTCTGGTTATTGAAGACCCTGCTTTTGGGGAAAGTCTTGGCCGCAGCCAGGTCTACACCCAGGCTGCCGAACTTCAGACCCACACCGCCGGTGATTGCATGAGCATCAAATGATGGTGTCTCAGGAATGAAATTACCATCTTCGTAAGGCGATTCGTCATAGTACCATCCCAGTCTGCCGGCAATCTTGGAGGTGAACAAGTATTCTGTACCTACGCGGAAATTCCTGGTATTATGGAAATCCTTGATGTTGGTAAGTACTGTTGGGTCTGCCTGGTTACCGATAGGTGCGTTTGCGAAATCGAGTGTTAGCCTGTCGTATTTCTCCCAACCTACATAATTCATGTCGGCAGAAAGTTTCCATTTTGGTGTAACCTTAAAGGTAGCACCAATTGTATATTCCTCCACAAGAGGTAAAGTAGCTGTGAAATTATCCTGACCTGCAGCGTTGATTCCAATAAGTGGGTAGAGTGCCGGACTTACATTAAAAGTAGCTACACCATTGTCCGCCTTCATGTTTACAGGGGAACGGTATGCCACGGAAACGTCCCATTTCTCATCGGGCTGGAAATAAAAGCCCAGTCCAAATCCGTGACCTTTGGCTTTCTCGTCCTTAATATTAAGTGACCCGTTGTACAGAGTCAGCCCTTTGTCCCAATCCACAGATCCGGTAGCGTAAATATAACTCGCTCCTACAGATGCCCAGGGGGCCAGTTTTACAGAAACCATTGGCTGGAAATACATGGCCTTCAATGCCAGTTTCTGCACGATTTCATTTCCCTCCCAGTCATTAGGCCACTGAATAGTACTTCCATAGGGTGTAGTAAAACTGAAACCCAAAGAAACATTGTCCAGTACCTTATAGGCCACAGCTGCGTAAAGAGGCGTCCCGATTGGGTTGTCTGTTTCAAAGGACTGCAGAGTAGTCGGATTCTGATAAGTTACGTTGGTTATTGCACCGAAACCTCCTGCCGCGACGCTAAGTTTGGCCGGAATAAACGACATACCTGCAGGATTGAAGAATGCAACACTTGCATCTCCTGCATGCGCGCTGGTGTGCGCCATGGCGAGCTGCTTAACGCCCTGCAGTGAAACCCTGAAAGCTCCTGCATACGTTAAAACTCCTGCCAGTAAAGCTGTAGAGATTAAAACTTTTTTCATAATCAATGATTCGTATATGTTGTTCAAATATATAATTAATTTTATTTCTGTGTTAATATTTCTTAATATTTATAGGGACTCGCTAAAATTTACGCTATGCTTCGAACAGGTGTTTGTGGATGCGGTTCGAAGGATTCGGAGGCAGGTCTGTCAAATTAAACCGGCCTGATAAGCCACGATATAAAAATTATTCTAAATTTGCAGATTGAACAAATTTTAAAACAGATAAATATGAGTTGTGGATGTAAGACATCCGGAGATTCTGCTCATAACTGCGGAACAAAATCCGCGAACGGCTGTGAAAGTGTTGATACCTGTGGTAATAGCTATAAATTAAGTGTTTTTGACTGGCTTTCAAATATTAACAATCCCACTTCCAGTAAGTGCGATATGGTTGAAGTCAGATTTAAAAATGACAGAAAATGTTTTTATAAGAACATAAACAGTTTGCCGCTTCACATTGGAAGCATCGTTACAGTAGAATCGAGTCCCGGACATGATGTGGGAGTAGTAAGCCTTACCGGAGAGCTGGTTAAGGTGCAGATGAAGAAGAAAAATGCTTCTGAAGAAGGTGCCCTGAAGATTTACAGGCTTGCCAATCAGAAGGACGTGGAAACCTGGCAGGAAGCCAGGGCACGGGAAGAACAGACCAAAGTTCAGGCGCGTAAGATCGCTCAGCATCTGCGGCTGGATATGAAGATTACCGATGTCGAATTTCAGGGAGATAACGGTAAGGTCACTTTTTATTATACGGCAGAAAACCGTGTGGATTTTCGCCAGTTAATAAAGGAATTTGCTGGAGCCTTCCGTACCAAAATCGATATGAAGCAGATTGGTTTCCGCCAGGAAGCTGCAAAAATAGGAGGAATCGGGTCCTGCGGCAGGGAGCTGTGCTGCTCCACATGGCTTACCGACTTCCGTTCGGTGAATACAAATGCCGCACGCTATCAGCAGCTGAGCATAAATCCGCAGAAACTGGCAGGACAGTGCGGAAAGCTAAAATGCTGTCTCAACTATGAGCTGGACAGTTATCTGGACGCGCTCCATCATTTCCCTTCTACAAGCACCACTCTGGATACGGAGAAAGGTAAAGCGTTCTGTATCAAGATCGACGTGTTCAAGAAGAAGATGTGGTTTGCCTACATGGACCATTCAGCTGCATGGTATGATCTTGACATTGCAGATGTAAAGGCAATGATAGCTCTAAATAAAAAAGGGGAAAAAGCCAGGCCTTTGGAAGATCTGAAAGCTGTGGCACCCGAGGTCTTTGCAAAGAATACCGATCTTATTCAGGAGAACAGTGTGGACCGTTTTGAAGGCAAAAACCGGAATAAAAACCGGGGACGTAAGCCGGATAACAGAAAACCGGACAACCGGACAAACGCAGAAAGCCGTTCCGGATCAGAAAATAAACCCCGGAAACCGAAAGGTGAGCAGAAGCCAAAGCAGCAGAATGCTCGTCCGGAAGGCAAGCCGGCAAGAGAGCCCGGTACACCCAATCCAAACAAGAAGAAATTTCACAAAAAAGGTCCACCAAAACGTGATACGAATGCCTAAAGTATTTATGCTGCTTGCCTCCTTGTTGCTGCTGAGCTGCACTTCTGACGGATCCGATATCAAGACCAACAGCCTGAACAGCAGTTGGATCAAGGATGCGGAACAGCGCTTTGACTTTGATATCGACCAGGCTCAGAATCCCAAAAACATTATCTTTGTAGTAAGGAACAATAACACTTATCCTTACAGCAATATCCGTTTTATTGTAAAAGTTTCCAATCTTAAAACTAAGAAGGCAGAAACTGATACGGTAGAATATACGATGGCTAAGCCGGACGGAGAATGGTTGGGCAAAGGTTTTGGTGAGATCAAGGAAATTCATTTTCCCTACCGCACAAATTACCGTTTTCCGCAGGACGGAACCTACAGCATTGGCATCATTCAGGCGATGAGAAATGATACCCTGAAAGGGATTGAAGACATAGGTGTAAAGATAGAGAACACAAAACCATAATTATTAGCTATGGACGTTAAAAAAAATACGGATGGCACTACCCGCAAGACTTTTCCTTTACCTCCAAAAAAAGGAAGGAACAGAGGATGGAAAAAGTGGGTAAAGTTTATCTGGACGGGCCTGGTGGCAGTAGTATTGGGTATTGCCGCACTCTTTTTTGCTGTATCGCAGGGATTCCTGGGTGAAATGCCGGAAGTGCAGGAGCTTGATAATCCTGATATCTACGTAGCGTCTGAAATTTATTCGGCAGACGATGTGCTGCTGGGTAAATTCGAAAAAGAAAAAACACAGCCGGTTACATTCGCAGACCTGCCCCCTTTCCTGGTGTATGCCTTGCAGGCCAAAGAGGATGAGCGTTTCAAGGAGCACTCAGGTATTGACCTGCAGGCTGTGGCGCGGGCCGTGATTTATGGAGGCGAGCGCGGTGGTGGTTCTACCATAACCCAGCAGCTGGCTAAACTTCTTTTTACGCCGGATCCGGCATCCAACAAAATCAAAAGAGGTTTTCAGAAACTTAAGGAATGGGTTGTGGCGGTAAGTCTTGAAAAGAGATATACCAAGGAAGAAATCATACAGCTTTATCTGAATAAATTCGATTTCCTCTACAATGCCAACGGAATTGAGATGGCTTCACGGATATACTTTAATAAGAGTACGAAGCAACTTACACTACCTGAAGCCGCAATGTTTGTAGCCATGCTGGAAAATCCGGTGAAGAATAATCCAAAGAGAAATCCGGAACGTGCCAAGGAGCGCCGGGATGTAGTTTTAAGCCAAATGCTTAAGACAGGATATCTGGATCAGGATACTTATGATAAGGCGGTTAGTCAGCCTGTGGTCCTTGATTACCAACCGGTAAAATCTATTGACGAAGGATACTCTGCCTATTACAAATTTCACCTCAGAAAGGAAATTGAAACCTACCTGAAGGATTACGAAAAGAAAACGGGAAAAACACTTAACCTGTTTAAGGACGGTCTTAAAATATACATCACGCTGGATTCGAAAATGCAGAAATATGCCGAGGAGTCCATTAAAGAGCATATGACGGAACTTCAGGCAAGTTTCGACAGGGAACAGCGCGGACGCAAGGATGCACCGTTTTATTATATTGATAAAAAGCAGATTAACGACATTATGATGTCTGCGGTGAAAAGGACAGGACGTTATAAACAGCTAAAGGCTGCTAATGTTTCGGAAGATTCCATTCTGATTGATTTCAATACGCCTACCCGCATGTCCAGATTTACATGGAATGGTGAAGAGGAGGTTGAAATGTCTCCGTGGGACTCCATCAGGTATCACAAACAGATTGCACAGGCCGGACTGATGTCCATGGTGCCGGGTACCGGCGAGATCAAAGCCTGGGTAGGAGGTATCAACTGGCAGCACTTCCAGTATGA
Organism: Chryseobacterium sp.; assembly: GCF_008831505.1. Taxonomy (NCBI): domain Bacteria; kingdom Pseudomonadati; phylum Bacteroidota; class Flavobacteriia; order Flavobacteriales; family Weeksellaceae; genus Chryseobacterium; species Chryseobacterium sp. The sequence goes on from NZ_CP044507.1 coordinate 46,708, forward strand.
CCATATAAAGCAGGGTAAAAGACAGGTAGGCTCTACATTTAAACCGTTTGTTTATGCCACTGCAATTATGAATCTGGGAATGACACCATGTTCACAGGTTTCCAACGCCACCTACCGCAAGGGTACCTGGACCGTAGAAGGTTCCGGAGGTATGCTGGCACTTAAGGACGCTCTGGCACATTCCAAAAACCCGGTGGCGGTACGGCTGATTGAAATGACCAGTCCTAAAAAGGTGATCCAGACCGCCAGAGATCTGGGGGTTACAGAAGATATTCCCAATGAATACGCCATAGCCCTGGGATCATCGGATATTACCATCTATGAAATGTTAGGCGCCTACAGTACGTTTGCTAACTATGGTAACTATATGAAACCGGAGATGATCTGGCGGATTGAAGATGCCAATGGCCGCGTAATTAAGGAGGTTGAACCTGTGGAACGTGAAGTAATGAACGAGAAATATGCCTATACGATGATTGAACTGATGAAAGGTGTGGCACAGTACGGTACCGCTGCGGGTGAGCTTGGCCGCAGAGGCATCAGTAAAGCCGTTGAAATCGCAGGTAAAACGGGAACAACAAACAATAACTCCGATGGTTGGTTTATGGGGATTACCCCAAACCTGGCAACAGGTGTTTGGGTAGGCTGGGAAGACCGAGCCACGCACTTCCGCAGTACAGGTGAGGGTCAGGGTGCAAAGATGGCACTTCCGATTTGGGCAATCTTTATGAAGAAAGTCTGGGCCGATAAATCTTTAGGGGTGACGCCGGAGGATAAATTCGTGAAACCTTCGGACTGGACCGATGGTTGCCAAAACCTGCAGGGTCTGGGTGGTGGTTATGGCGATGAGGGACCTTTACCAACTTTAGAAGACCTTAAGAATCCTACGATTGAGGAACCTGTAAGAAACAACAGCAAATCTCCGGGACGTAAAGAAGATAATGTAAATGAAACCCTTAATTCCGGCGATGAAATAGATTTTAACAAATAAACTCATCATAGAACTCTCCCTTCACTACAAGGGGGAGTTTTTTTTACTCCCTGCGCTTTCTTTAACTTTACCTGATGAATATTCAAAAAATTACCCAGAAGTACCTTGATATTTTTCCCGGCGATCTTACCGGAAACCTTCAGCAGCGGCAAACGCCAAATGTCCTTTTCTCCACCGTGAAGCCAGTAGGTTTTGAACGCCCCAAACTGCTTCTTTTTAATACTGAACTTTCCGAACAGATAGGTCTCGGCCCTTTTGATGATAAGGATCTTTCCTTTTTAGCGGCCACTGATTTGCCGGAAAATGTGCGGACTTTCGCTACGGCTTATGCCGGGCATCAGTTCGGCAACTGGGCAGGACAGCTGGGTGACGGTCGGGCTATATATGCAGGCGAAATTAAAAATCCCCAGGGAAAAACTACGGAACTGCAGTGGAAGGGAGCAGGTGCTACGCCTTATTCAAGATCGGCGGACGGGCGTGCGGTGCTGAGGTCTTCTCTGCGGGAATATCTGATGAGCGAAGCCATGTGGCATCTTGGTGTGCCCACTACGAGGTCTCTGAGTTTGGTGCTTACAGGAGAGCAAGTGGTGCGCGATATGATGTATGACGGAAATCCGGCACCTGAACCCGGCGCGGTGGTGATACGAACTGCCGAAAGCTTCCTTCGCTTTGGCCATTTTGAACTGCTGTCCGCGCAGAAAGACATTACATTGCTGAGAAAGCTGGCTGACTTTACGGTAGCAAGTTACTTCCCCGAAATTAAATCGGAAGGAAGTCAGAAATACCGCGATTTCTTTACATCCGTATGTTCCAAGACAGCGCTGCTGATGTCGGAGTGGTTTCGGGTCGGTTTTGTTCATGGTGTAATGAATACGGATAATATGTCGGTGCTCGGTCTTACCATAGACTACGGACCCTTTTCAATGCTGGACAGTTATGACCTTAATTTCACCCCAAATACCACCGATCTTCCCGGCCGCAGGTATGCTTTCGGTAAACAGGCACAAATCTCACAGTGGAACCTCTGGCAACTGGCCAATGCGCTTTTCCCGCTGGTAGAGGATGCCGGATTTCTGGAGAAAACTCTAAATGATTACAGTGACAGATTTTGGCAGGAACATGACCGCATGATGGCTTCAAAATTTGGTTTCGACCAGCTTGTTGAGGATGATGAAGAATTTTTTACGGAATGGCAAACCTTGATGACAGAACTTCAAATGGATTATACCCTGTTTTTTACGGAGCTGGAAAAGTGGGAAGAGTCGGTGTCTGTAAATGATTTCTTCACAAAAGTGTCCTATTCCCCCGCGTCCGAAGAGTTATTGTCTTCACTTGACCGATTTTTTAAGTCTTACAGTTCAAGAAGGAGCCGGAATAAGATTTCCATTGCCGAATCCAGAATGCTGATGGCTAAAACCAATCCTAAATTTATCCTTCGAAATTACCTTCTATATGAATGTATCCAGGAGGTAAACGCGGGTAAATCCGGTATGCTGGACAAACTGCTTGATGCGCTTCAAAATCCCTATCAGGAAATTTATCCCGAATTTTCAGTAAAGAGGCCATTAGGGTACGATGATGTATCCGGCTGCTCAATGTTGTCCTGCAGCTCGTGATTTTGATGTATTTTCGCAAAAAAATTAACATCTGTGAAATTCAGAAATAAGCTTGTAGCTTTTCTTAAACTCGTTTTCCCCAGCACTACTCCGGAAGTGGTGCTTTTTTTTGTTTTCCTTACCGCCTATGGCGTATTGGGGTTCATAATAGCGGTTAATTACCGTATTATCTTTGACAACCGAATTCCATGGGATGCTTACTTTAGTTTTGACAACCGTGCTATTGTGATGACAGGTGGGGGTTTTGAGCGCCATCCGCTGGCCAATTATTTTTTTGATGTAATCCGGATGGCGGGCCGCGAATTTTCAGGCGGGCAGTACAACGCTGATTTCAGGTTATTTCTAGCCTGGTGCAGTGCCCTGACGGTGAGTTTAAGTATGATTCAGATTTACAAGTATTTAAGAATAATAGTCGGCTTGCCGGTTTACCTGTGTCTGTTTTTGGTGGTTTTCTTTTCGCTCTTCAGCACAAGTCTTTTACTGTCATTCACGCCGGAAACCTACACCTATACCCTGTTTTTGCTGATTCTCTTTAATTACTATGCCGCTTTGAAAATCCGGGAAGATAAGAAGATCCCGACTGCTGCTCTGGCGCTGGCGACCGTTTCCATAGGAGGACTTACGATTACAAACGCTGCCAAGGTTTTTGTACCCGTGCTCCTTGAAAAAGGACTGTTCCGGAGCTGGCGCAAAATTCTTAATGCCTTTGTGAGAAGCCTGACAGCAGTAGGCGTATTTGTGATTCTGTATTTAAGCCGCCTCAATTTCGATATCGAACGGATCTTTACCAAAACAGCCGCACAGTATGACAAATTTTCTAATCCCAAAGTAACACCTTTTTGGGATATGGCTGTTTCGTGGTTTTGGGGTGGAAATATCCTTTTTCCGGGTTTTGTGATCCGGGATTATCACAATGCCAAAGGGTTTGAATATAAAGCCCTGTTTATGGATGTCTATAACGGTTCACTTCCATACGTATTCTGCGGGCTTCTTTTTATTCTGTTTGTTTTGGGCTGCGTGCGTAACTTCCGCAACAGTCTGGTTCAGATTCTTATGCTTAGTTTTTTGGTAGATGTGGTCATCCACATTGTTCTTAAATTCGGTTTGCATACGTCCTACATCTACGGAGGGCATTTTATCTTCGCCGTGCCGCTGATCCTGGGCTGGCTGCTCTGCGGTTTCCGCGAAAACAGGACTGGATTGATGAGTGTTTTATCTGTCCTGATTTTACTGTTTGTCTTTCTCGCAATCAATAATGGGGTGAGAATGCAGGAATTCTTCTACTTCCTGGAGGCTTATTATAAATAAAAAAACCGGCCGGAGGCCGGTACGTCTATCAAGAATATTATTTGGCTTCTACACAGAAAACCCTGTATTGTACAGCTACTGCCGTGTTGAAGCTTTGCCTGATTCTGGCAAGGTCAGCGGAAGCACTTTGCTTGGTGAAATAACTTCCCGCCAGAATCTTATAGTTAGGTCTTAGGGAAGCATCTGTTTCCACCTTCATATTCGGAAACCTTCTCCGGAAGGCAGCTTTTACCTCGTTTGCTTCCGCATTGCTTTTCACCACAGCAATCTGGATTTTGTATCCCAGGATCCGCGGATTTCTGCGGCAGATTTCGGCATTGGTGAGTTCGCGGTTCGGTACCAGTACTCGGGCGGGCTTTGGACTGCTGGTGGCAGATGATGACCTGGTATTGCGGTCGCAGTTGTCTTCCATATCCGCCAGGGCGTTCTGGACTTTCGTGTCCATAGAGACCTGCAGCCTGGTGCCGTTTATTGTGTCTACTTTCACAACCTCTTGCGCACCAGCATTATATCCTGTCAGGCACAGCAAAAGGCTGCAAATCTTAAGAAGGTTCTTCATTCAGTATTATTTTAAGCAAATTTATAACAAATAAAAATTATTCCAAACTTCCTTATTTAGAACAGTTACAAATTAGTTGAAAACCAAAATAGGGTCTGCGTTCACCTGTTAAATTCCTGTTAATTGTCTTATTTTTGCGCCACTGATTATGTTCTCTGAAATCTAGAAATTAGTACTAACACAAGTTTATTATCAATGATTAGTTGGAAAAAGCATTACAAAAAAGGGTTGATAGCAATAATGCTGTTGCTTTCGACCGGTGCTTCTGTTTATGCGCAGGGCGATGCCAAAAAGGGTGAAGAGCTCTTCAAGGCAAACTGTACCGCCTGTCACGCTTTGGATAAGCAAATGGTAGGCCCCGCACTGGGCGGAGTGGTGGACAGGTTAAAGACCGAGCAGAATCTGGATACAGACTGGCTTCATAAATGGATAAAGGATAATGCTTCACTGCGTGCTTCCGGCGACAAATATGCAAATGAGGTCTACGAGAAATTTAACAAGACCGAAATGCTTCCTTTTCCTAATCTTAGCGATCAGGATATAGATGACATTCTGGAATATACCACCAATCCACCTGCGCCGGCTCCTGCAACAACAGCGGCTGGTGATGGTGCTGCTTCCGACCAGAATTCCGCTGCAATGCTTGAGGCGGCTCAGGCGCAAAAAACCAATTCTACAATTATTCTTGTTTCACTGATAGCCATCTGTGGTCTGCTGGTTTGGCTTCTCCTTAAGCTCAGACAGTTGGTTAAGCTTCAGCAAACTGAAGAACTTGCCGGTCTTAATACCTCCAGAAGTATGTCTTTCGGCGCGCTTTACGAGAAATACAGCTATGTAGGTAAGGCGCTTTTGGGTCTTCTGGCTCTCTTTGCTTTCTACGGTATCTGGAACTGGTTAATGTGGATTGGTGTTTACAAGGGATACAAACCGGAACAGCCTATCTACTTCTCTCACAAGATTCACGCGGGCGAGAACAAAATTGACTGTCAGCTTTGTCACTCTTCAGCAAAATACGGTAAGGTTTCAGAAATTCCTTCAATGAACGTATGTATGAACTGCCACCGTAATATCTCTGAATACAACGGGTCTTACATGGAGCCGGGTAAAGATAAGGCATTCTATGACGCGGAAATCCAGAAAATATATGCCGCTACCGGTTGGGATCCTGCGACACAGCAGTATACCGGGAAGACGCAGCCTGTAGAATGGGTAAGAATTCACAACATGCCGGATTTCGTGTACTTTAACCATGCACAGCACGTTGTTGCCGGCGAGCAGGCAATCATAAGCTCACACAACAAGAAAAATCCGGACAATAAGATCGATGTTGTCTGTAAAGCATGTCACGGTGCGGTTGATACGATGAACGTAGTTCAGATGGCCAATGACTTTACAATGGGTTGGTGTATAGACTGTCACAGGACGACTGAAGTAGATATGGGCAATTCTTACAATAAGGAGTATTTCCAGAGTCTGCATGATAAGCTGAAGAAGCAGTATCCTAAGAAAGAAGGAAAGATTACTGTGGACGCGATCGGCGGTCTGGAGTGCGGTAAATGTCATTATTAATAACTAAAAATTAGAAGTATCAATGGCTTCAAATAAAATACAATTCAGAAGTATTCACGAACTTAAAGACCCGGCTTTAAACGGTAAGCTGGCTCAGAAAGAGTTTCAGAATGAAATTCCTGTTGATGAAATTCTTGGGGATGACCAGTTGCTGAAAAGTGACAGCGGTACCTCCAGAAGGGACTTCCTGAAGCTTTTAGGCTTCTCCACCGCGGCGGTTACTTTGGCTGCCTGTGAAGCACCGGTTATAAAGTCAATTCCTTATGTAGTAAAGCCGCACAGTATTGTACCCGGTGTACCTAACTACTATGCGTCCACTTATTTTGACGGTTTCGATGTTGCAAGTGTTCTTGTAAAGACCAGAGAAGGGCGCCCTATCAAGATTGAACCTAATCCTGCGGCAGGAGCAATGGGTATTACCAGTGCCAGAACTCAGGCAAGTATCCTTTCTCTTTATGACAATGATAAAGTGAAGCAGCCTAAACTGAACGGTAAGGATGAAACTTTTGACAAAGTGGATGATTTCGTTCTGAACGCACTTACTCAAGCACAGGGTGCTGGCAAGAGAATTGTAGTTTTATCACATTCTTTCCCTTCGCCAACATTCAAGAAGCTTTTCTCTGAATTTAAGACAAAATATCCAACGGCCGAGCTCGTAACTTATGATGCTTATCCGTACGGTGCATCTCTTGATGCAGCTCAGGAGGTTTTCGGACAGAGAGCACTTCCTGTTTATGACCTTTCAGCCACTCAGTTGGTGGTATCTTTCCAGGCAGACTTCCTTGGAGATTACAACGGCGGAGGTCTGGAAACTACCTATGCAGCGGCCAGAAAGCCGGGCGCGAATATGCTGAAACATATTCAGGTAGAATCCAATATGTCGCTTTCCGGAGCAAATTCCGATGAAAGGATTCCAATGAAGCCAAGTGAAGTTAACCAGACTTTGCTGGCGGTTTATAACGGACTGAACGGTGGAGGGGTGAATAATCCTGCCGCAGCGAAAATCGTTAAGGAACTGCAGGCTAAAGGTAGCAGCGCTGTTGTATTTGCTGACGGCTCAAAAGCCGCCCAGGTACTGGCACACCTTATTAACCAAAAACTTGGCTCTACCGCTTTCACAGGAAAAGCAAACCTGATGAAGGAGTTCGACGGCGCAAGATACCAGGAGTTCCTGAACTGGATGAATGCCGGTCAGGTAGGAGTTCTTATCACCAACAACGTAAACCCGATATATTCTTCCAACAAAGGACAGGCTTTCAAGGCCGGTCTGGGTAAAGTAAATGCTGTAATTGCGGTCGCTGACAAGAAGAATGAAATGTATAAAGCTGCACACGCAGTAATTCCTGTAGCCAACTGGCTGGAAAGCTGGGGTGACCTAACGCCGCAATCCGGAGTTTATGCACTTATACAGCCTACAATCCAGAAAATCTATAAATCCAGACAGATTGAAGAATCTCTGCTGGTTTGGATTAACGGGAAAAACAATACGAACAATAACTATTACGAGTACCTGAAGGCAAACGCCGCCACAATGCTGGGCGGGACAAGCTTTAACAAGGCTCTGTATAATGGCTTTGCCGCTACTGGCAATGCAGGCGCATCCCTGTCCTACGCAGGTGGGAACGCTGCTCAGGCAGCAACAGAGCTGGCTAACTTGAAGCCTTCGGACTATGAACTTGTTCTTTACACGAAGACATCAATGGGCGACGGTACCCAGGCCAACAATCCATGGCTGCAGGAACTTCCGGACCCTATTACCAGACTTGCCTGGGATAATTACCTGACCGTTTCTCCGGACGATGCCAAGAAACTTGGACTGGAAAACGACCTGAATGCCAGAATGCAGCTGGATGGTTCCAGAGTAAACCTTACGGTAAACGGTGTAACTCTGAAAGATGTGCCCGTATTCATTCAGCCGGGACAGGCTGACGGTTCTTTCGGACTTGCTTTGGGTTACGGCAAAAGTAATTCAGGTAAGATCGCCGAGACAGGTGTGAACGCTTACCCTCTTTTCGATGGTTCCAACCTCACGCTTTCAAACGCTAAGATTGAAAAAGTCAGCGGTATGCACGAGTTTGCAGGTATGCAGCTTCAGAATACATTAATGGGCCGTTATGAAATCGCAAGAGAAGTATCTCTGGAAGATTTTATAAATGTACCTTTTGACGATAAGCTTAAAGGATGGAATAAGCCTTTGGAGTATCACACACTTACAGAATCTGCTCCTGCCGGTAAGATTACTTTGTGGGATGAACATGATGATACAGACGGTCCTCACTTTAACCTTTCTGTAGACCTGAACGCTTGTACGGGCTGTGGTGCATGTATCATTGCCTGCCAGGCAGAGAACAATGTTCCTGTAGTTGGTAAGGAGGAGATCAGAATGTCGCGTGATATGTACTGGTTAAGAATTGACCGTTATTATTCAGCAAAAGAAAAGATCCATACCAAGGAGCAGGTTGAAAGAGGCCTTAATGTTCCGCAAGTATATGATATCCTGATAGAGCCGGCTAAGAATCCGGACGTTATCTTCCAGCCGGTGATGTGTCAGCACTGTAATCATGCACCGTGCGAAACTGTTTGTCCGGTGGCTGCAACTTCTCACGGGAAGCAGGGTCAGAACCAAATGGCCTATAACAGATGTATCGGTACAAGATACTGCGCGAACAACTGTCCGTATAAAGTAAGAAGATTCAACTGGTTTACCTATAACCTGAACGATAAATTCGACTTTAATCAGAACAACGATTTAGGAAGAATGGTTCTGAACCCAGATGTCGTTGTAAGGACCAGAGGGGTAATGGAAAAATGCTCTATGTGTATCCAGATGACTCAGAACACTATTCTTGAAGCCAAGAAAGAAGGCAGAAGAGTGGCAGACGGGGAATTCCAGACAGCTTGCTCGCAGGCGTGCGGAACCGGTGCTATGAAGTTTGGTGACATGAATGATAAAAAATCAGAAGTTAGGAAACTGTACAGCAGTAACAGAAGATATACGCTTCTGGAGGAAATCGGTACGAAGCCTAATGTGTTTTATCATACCAAAGTTAGAAACAGAAGAGAAGATAATAAAGTATAAATAATAATAAGGTAACAAATGTCACATTACGAAGCCCCGATCCGGGAACCTTTAATTATTGGTCACAAAACCTATCACGATATCACCGAAGATATCGCCAGACCCATCGAGGAAAGAGCCGGTAAACTGTGGTGGATTTCTTTCTACGCAGCTCTTGCACTTTTCATTTACGGCTTCGGCTGTATTGCCTATACCATCGGTACTGGTATCGGTGCCTGGGGCCTTAACAGAACCATCAACTGGGGTTGGGATATTACCAACTTCGTATGGTGGGTAGGTATTGGTCACGCAGGAACACTTATCTCCGCTGTACTTTTACTGTTCAGACAGAGATGGAGAATGTCCGTTAACCGTTCTGCCGAGGCCATGACCATCTTCGCGGTTGTTCAGGCGGCTATTTTCCCTGTAATCCACATGGGTAGAGTTTGGGTAGGTTACTGGGTATTCCCGATTCCTAACCAATACGGATCGCTTTGGACCAACTTTAACTCTCCTCTGTTCTGGGACGTATTTGCAATCTCCACTTATTTCTCTGTATCTACCGTATTTTGGTTCATGGGTCTTATCCCGGATTTTGCAATGATCAGAGACCGTGCAAAAACGCCGTGGACGAAGAAGATATACACCTTCCTGGCCTTCGGCTGGGGTGGTAAAGCCAAACACTGGCAAAGATTTGAAGAACTTTCACTTGTTCTTGCTGGTCTGGCAACGCCACTTGTATTCTCGGTACACACCACAGTATCCTTTGACTTTGCTACGTCGGTAATCAAAGGATGGCACTCCACCATTTATCCGCCTTACTTCGTAGCAGGTGCAATCTTCTCCGGATTTGCAATGGTACAGACTCTTCTGTTAGTTGCCAGAAAAGTATGTGACCTGGAGGATTATATCACGATGTACCATATTGAGATCATGAACATCGTAATCATTGTAACGGGTGGTATGGTAACCGTAGCTTATGCATGTGAATATTTCATCGCATGGTACTCCGGAAGCCGTTATGAGGATTTTGCATACCTGACTCCGGGTGCCGCTACAGGTCCGTACTGGTGGGCATTCTGGTCACTGATTATCTGTAACCTCGTTGTACCTGCACTGTTCTGGTTTAAGAAAGTAAGAACGAATATCATCGCAACATTCATCATTGCCCTTATCATTAACATCGGTATGTGGTTTGAACGTTTCGACATTATCGTTATCAACCTGTCACGCGATTATCTACCAAGCAGCTGGACCATGTTTAAGCCGTCCATCATAGACGTTGGTGTATTCCTTGGAACCATCGGATTCTTTTCCGTACTCTTCCTGCTGTATGCACGTACATTCCCTGTAATCGCACAGGCTGAATTGAAATCTATTCTGAAAATTTCAGGTGAAACCTATAAAGCAAAAGAAGGAGATGAGCACCACTAAAATAATTTACGGCCTGTATGCCGACGATGATGAACTGATGGATGGCGTTAGGACTTTCAGAGACAAAGGAATTGCCATCAACGAAGTTTACACCCCATTTCCTGTACACGGACTGGACAAAGCACTTGGTTTAAAGAAAACCCGTATTTCCGATGCTGCATTTATGTATGCTGTTTACGGTGTTACTGTTGCCATTCTTATTTCATGGTACGCTATGAATCATGACTGGCCTATGAATATCGGCGGAAAGCCTTCCTTCACCTGGTGGGAAAATATGCCGGCGTTTGTTGTACCGATGTTTGAACTTACAGTATTCTGTGCTGCACACATGATGTCGCTTACTTTCCTGATCAGGAATAAGATGTATCCCCTGGCACCGCCGCAGAATCCGGATCCGCGTACCACGGATGATAAGTTCATGATGGAGTTCCTTACAGATGATGTAGAGACTGTGAAACAGATCCTGATTGACACAGGAGCTGAGGAAATAACTGTAAAAGATGCGTAAAATGAAACAGAATATATTCAAAATAACTGCAGCTTTGGCAATTACTACGGTGATGCTTAATTCCTGTGGTCCCAAGGATAATCCGCCATTGGTTTATTTTCCGGATATGTATTTCCCGGTAGCCTACGACCCGCTTATGAAAGCGGAGGATGCTTATTCTGACCATGAAAATGAAATTCCTGCTTTCGTTAAGAACGGCGGTGCTACAGGAATGATTCCGGTAGACGGCACAGTAATGCAGAATAAAGACGGAATTGCAGAATCTAATTCTGCCGCAGCAATGACGCCGGACCAGTACAATGCCGGTTATGCAGAGTCAAAAGGTATTACAGCTTCCCCACTTAAAGCTGCAGGTCAGAAGAAAGACCTTGAACGAGGTAAAGTACTTTATGACCGTACCTGTGCGGCATGTCATGGTACTGCCGGTGACGGACAGGGACCCATCGTACAGAGCGGTGCCTACAGTGGCGTACCTAAATATGCAGACCGCGAGATTTCCGTCGGTTCGGTTCATTATGTAATTATGCACGGAAGAAACGCTATGGGATCCTACGCAGGCCAGCTTAACGCAGGCGACCGCTGGAGAGTGGCCATGTACGTTATGAATGCTTTTAAAGGTGGTATGTCTTCGCCTACTACAGCCTCCGCTGCCGCAGCAACAACAGATTCTACCGCAACACAATAATAAAAAGAATTAAAATGTATAGTTTTTCGCCTAAATTAAAATTAGTTTCTATTATACTCCTCGTTGCCGGTTTGGTTCTTTTTACCGCGGGATATTTTATGAACCATGGTATGGATGATACCAGGATAGAACATATGATGGAGGCTGCTATGAGCTCCGGAGAGAAAGCTCCGTCGCACTCCAGCGAAGTAATGACACCCGCCAAAGATCATGATGGTCATCTTAAGCATGCAAAACATCAGATCCACAACCAGCCGCTTGCTTCAATACACTTTATTGCGGTGTTCTTTTTCGGAGTTAGCTGTGCGGTAATGTTCTTCTACAGTATTCAGCATGTGGCTCACGCCGGATGGCCAATAATCATTACACGTGTTATGGAGGCTATAGGTGGTTACATCCCTTACGGTGGTGCCATTCTGATCATCATCATGCTTCTTAATATCACACACAACGGTCATCTGTTTCATTGGATGGATCCTGAACTTACAGATCCTAACTCTGATCAGTTTGACGTAATCCTGTTCGAAAAGAAAAAGTTCCTCAACATTCCCTGGTATGCGTTCCGTACGATACTGTATGTGGTAGGTGCTTCATTCCTTGCCTGGAAACTCAGACAGATGTCCAGAAAAGTGGATGAAACCAAGTCTCTGAGAGACTATCAGTACCTTTACAGATGGGCTGTCGGTTATATCGTATTTTTCGGTTTCGCATCCGCAGCGTGGGCGTGGGACTGGTTAATGTCTATTGACCCGCACTGGTACTCCACCATGTATATCTGGTACTCTATGGTATCCTGTCTGTCCAGTGGAATCGCAGTGATCATTATCCTGAGTGTTTATCTGAAGAAAACCGGTTTCCTTCCGCAGTTCAATGATAACCACCTGCATGACTTGGGAGTATTCCTGTTCGCATCAAGTATGCTTTGGACATATACCTGGTTTGCGCAGTTCATGCTTTACTGGTATGCTAACGTACCGGAGGAGGTTAACTACTTCTTTGGCAGGTTCGAGCACTATAAGGAAATTTTCTTGCCGATGCTGATCCCGAACTTCCTGATTCCTCTGTTGGTAATGGTGAGTTCAAGTATTAAGAGAAACTATAAAGTAGTGACTACAATGGCATTCATTGTACTGTTTGGTCATGCCTGGGACTACTTCAACATGGTAATGCCCGGTACGATTGGACCATACTGGAGAACTCCGGAACTTTGGATCCTTACCATTGGCGCGGTACTGTTTGTAGTTGGACTGTTTATGTTTGTGGTTCTCCACACCCTGTCTAAACTCAAACTTATTCCTGAAGGTAACCCTTATCTGCACGAATCCAAGATTTACGAATATCCTTTCTAAAGGAAACTTCAACATATCAATCCCCGTTAACTTATGTTTTCGGGGATTTTTATTATCTTTTACAGCTTTAAACCCAAATCCTGACCGTTTAAGTATTCAGCATTTGAAGTTGCTTTTTAAACAGTCTGTTAGATGAAAATAAATTAGACTATGAAAACAAAATTTGTCTCGCTGATACTTTCTTTCGCCGCATCCTTTTTAGTTTCTGCACAAACACTGAAACTGGTTTCCGCTACTTCAGGCGAGCCACTAGCTAATGTCAGTTTTTTTTCAGCAAAAGGTGAACTCTTTACAACATCTGATATTGAAGGGATAGTACAGCGCGAAGCATTATTGCCTGCGCAGGAAACCTATATCCTGATACATGACTCTTATAAAATCGCGACCGTATCTGCAAAGGATCTGGATAGTGGAACGCTGAAGTTGAAGGACAGGATAACTGAAATTGCGCCCGTCATTGTAAGTAACAGGAAGGCGAAATACATGACGGTTCGCGGACCCTTCAATGTTTACCTGACAGTGAACAAAGAATTTAATGTTTATGCGGATGGAATAGCAACGTATGTTTACGACAGCAATACCAAAAAGGTTAAGGACCTGTATATTGAGCAATACCGTTCATTCACCAGGAAAAATGAAAAAGAAGACCGGAAGAAAGTCGCTTCTTTGGTATATACCGGTTTTCTGAAGCTTCCGGAACTGGAGCGTGTTGGCAAAATGCAGGAACAGAAAACCAACCCTAAAAGTAAATATAAAGAGATAAGTAATAACGGGTATACAATGATGCAGTTTAATTCAGCAGGGCTTCAGGATAAGCCGTTCACCATATTTGGATACAGCTTCTATGATTTTATTTATAACAGCACCGTAAGTTTTACAGAGGGTTCCCTAAATCTGCGCGACTTTACTTCGTACACCGAGCAGCTTGATTTTAAACTTAAGCATAAGTCCGAACCGGATTTCCATCAGATGGTTAAGTATGCCACCTTCATCCCGCAGGAAATTGGCTTTACAGACAAACCGCAGCCCACCAAAGTGCGTTTGGATCCTACCAAAAGTTACTATAATGAACGTTATTGGGAGGAAACCGGTTTTCCAAATATGCAGCCGGTCTTCAGCAGCTTCAGTGGCCAGGGACTTAACGAGGGGCCTAACAGCGGCCAGCTAAATTAAGAGGTGAAGTATGGGCAAAAAAAGGTAAATTTGTATGAAATGACCTTTCTATGAGAAAATTAACCCTGCTGCTGTGTGCGGTTTTCCTGTTATTAATTAGCTGCAAGAAGGATGCTGTAGATTCCACCAATCTTAAAACCTTCCAGTCCAGCATCAACGATATGGCTTCCAGCCTCAATACCCTTCAGCAATATAAATTTAATGAAGCCTTGTATATTCTGAAGACTTTTGCCGTCGATGCGGAAGGCGAAACACACGAACTTGTGCAGCTTTCAAAACTCCTGGAAGGCAAGAAGGTTCCGGACATTTTCCGTATGGCCGACGAGGTGGCCAGGGAAAATGGTATTGACTGGACCAGTACCGGTCCGCCATCGTTAGGTGAAATGAATATTTTTGAAGATGTAACGGCTAAGGAATCGGATGCCAACGATATCAGTGCCAACGCCCTGCGGATAACCACCCGACCCACCCAGTCCGACAGTATACTTGGACCCAAAGCCCTTGTGGTAGTGCCAAGGCTGGTAGATGGAAATGGAAAGAACATCGAATTCAGCGGTGCCGCACTCGAAACGGTAATGGAAGTATTCAGTGGCGGGAATAAGGTTTATACCTCGAAAAATTTAATGCAGGACAATAAATTCTATGGATTTACACTCCGGTTTGATAAACTACCGGCCGAGAAACTTCAGAATAATACCATCGATATTACAGTAAGTGTGAAAACCAGCTCCAAAACGCTGAAGATGACAAATGTAGGCATAAAGGTGAATCCAAATGCCTTGCTACAGCCTCAGGTTGCGGTGCCTGCGGATCCTGGCGACACCGAATTAACTGATCCTTCACTTACCGATCCGCTGGCCGAACCTGCTCCGGGAAATACGCCTGTGGCGTCCGGAGATCCCAAGACCACAGTACAGCGGTTCCTCAACGGCATCAGTACTCAAAACCTACGGTCGGCTTATGAAACATCAAACAATCCTGCCTGGGGTACCTATGAGAAATTTTCAAATCCAACTACCGGTTTTGGCAGCGTGAAGAGTGTGAATGTGAAAGATATCACCACCTCCGCTTCCAATCCCAATTCAGCCTCGGTTTCAGCAAGCTACGATGTAACTGATAAAAATGGGAGTACCTCTTCATTAAATGTGACATTCGGTTTGAAGAATGTAAATGGTGAATGGAAAATTTCCAGCTATAAAATCAATTGATATGTCAGATTTAGTTCCCAGACTATTAAATACCATTGAAACGGTGCCCGATTTTCCGCAGCAGGGCATTTTATTTCGGGATATCACTCCCATTTTTCTGGATCACCGGCTCTATACTGATGTTATTGCGAATCTCGCGGAATTCAGCTGTGGAAAAGTAGATGCTGTGTGTGGTATTGAAAGCAGGGGATACCTGTTTGGAATAGCGATAGCTGTCGCTATTGGCGTACCGTTTATACTCATCCGCAAAAAAGGTAAACTTCCGCCACCATTTGTGGCCGAAAAATATGATCTGGAATATGGTTCTGCCGAGATTGAAATGCGCGAGGGACAGTTGCAATCCGGGATGCGGGTCCTTATTCATGATGATCTCCTGGCCACAGGAGGCACAACTGAAGCAGCTGCCCGCCTGGTACAGAAGCAGGGCGGCAAAGTGGTTCAGTTCAGTTTTCTCATAGGCCTTAAAGGGTTGCAGGGCGAAGAAAGACTTGCCCGGTTTGAGGCAGAAATTCATAAAATTCTTGAGTATTAAAAGTTTCGGAAGCATTGTCACAAAAATTTTGTTAATCATTCTGAAACCACTAAATTTGCACTTCAATTTTACAGAAATTATGGCAAAACATAAACAAAACGAAAAAACTCCGGAAGGAAAGGAAACAGTTGAATTCTTCAAGGATCTGGATAAGGAAGCTTTACAGACCGAACGTTTCCTGGAGAAGAACTCCAAACTGCTGGTTATTTTGTTTGTTTCAATGGTGGCTGCCGTACTTGCCTTCTTTGCGTACCAACAGTTTGTGGTGGCGCCCAAGAACGAAGAAGCTACTAAAAGTTATCTGGCAGCACAGAAAAATCTGGCCGCAGGTAATAATGCCGATGCCCTTGGCGGGAAATCCGCTGCAAACCCAGGATTCCTCGGTACAGCTAAAGAATTTTCCAATACATCTGTGGGAAAGCTTGCTGCCTACAATGCGGGACTTCTTAAATTTAAGGAAGGCAAATACCAGGAGGCATATGACCTGCTTGATAAGTTCTCATCGGATAATGAAGTACTGATGGCACTGAAATACGGAGCTATGGCAGATGCCAAATCCAACCTGAACAGAAATGACGAAACTCTTTCACTGCTGGAAAAAGCCATGAATGCTTCAGATGATCCTTATACCCAATATTATTTTACCAGGAAAGCCGGTACAGTGGCGCTGGCTCTTAACAAGAAAGATTTGGCGAAAAAATACTTCACTTCTGTTGATGAGAAGTTTAAGGATTATGACAACGGTATGTCCGATGCATACATTGAAATGGTAAAATACTTTTAAAATGGCAACAGTTAATCTTTCGGATTACAAACCATTACAAATACAAAATGCTGATTCTTTCCGAATTGGCATTGTTGTTTCAGAATGGAATGATTTTGTAACTCACAACCTTCGCGATGGTGCTCTGGAAGTCCTTATTGCGGAAGGTGTAAAGCGCGAAAACATCCTTACTTTCAGCGTTCCCGGTGCATTCGAGTTAAGCTATGCATCCATGCAGCTTTGCAAAGAAAAGCAGTTTGATGCGGTTATTGCCATCGGTTGTGTAATCCGTGGCGAAACCTCCCATTTCGACTATGTGTGCCAGGCCGTTGCGCACGGAATAAAAGACTGTAATATTCTTACAGACACACCCACAATTTTCTGTGTTTTAACTGATGATACCAGGGAGCAATCCATCGCCAGAAGTGGCGGCACATTAGGTAATAAGGGTGTTGAAGCGGCCGTAACCGCATTGCAGATGATTGGGTTCCGCAATAAGTACGGAAAATAATATCCACGGTACCTTAGGGTTGCATAGGTTAAATGTCCTGTTACTGTGAAATCAGGTGCGGAACGAAGCGGCTCTGGTTATTGGTAATTAAATTCACGCTCTCGCGCACTCCAATACCTGCCGGTTCCTGTCCAACAATCCAGCTGCCGATCACCGGAAAGTTCCCGTTAAAATTTGGCAAGTCAAAAAGTTGCTGATAAATATAACCTTCTTTGCCATAATTGCCGCTGTTTTCTTCAACAGGACGGTAATTCCGAAACAGTGAGATATTGGCGCCCTCCCTCGAATAAAGCGGTTTTTTGGCATAGCTTACGAGATGCCGCGGTTCAAAATAACTTTCAAGAAGGTAGGGATGGTTAGGAAAGAGTTCCCAAAGCACCGGCAGCATGGCTTTGGATGAGGCCAACATTTTCCACGCCGGTTCTATCCACTGCGTTTTGTGGAGGTTGGCTGCGACATGTTTACCGAATTCTTCAGCCAAAATCCATTCATAAGGATACAGTTTGAAGATCACCTGCATTACCTCGCGGTTTTCATCAATAAATTCCTTTATCTCTTCTGCCCAACCTATGTCCTGTACCGAAATAAACTGAGTTTCAAGGCCAGCCTGAGAGGCGCAGTCGCGCATATATTCCACGGTGGTAACATCCTCAATATTGGTTAGCGACGCAAAATGTACAAAATCGCAGCTCAGATAAGGTCTCAGATATTTCCAGTATTCAACAAGTTTCTCATGAATGGAGTTAAACTGGTCATTTTCCGGAAATTTATCCTTCAGCCAGTACCACTGGACTACTGATCCTTCGAAAAGTGAGGTGGGTGTATCTGCATTAAATTCCAGAAGTTTGATCTGATTGCCATCGTAGCCCAGGTCAAACCTGCCGTAAATGGATGGTGCATCATTCTCCCAGCTGTCTGTAATGGGTTTTCGGAACCATTCCGGTATCTGGAATTTAAAGAAAAGGTTTTTTGAAATTACATGTTCCACCGCTTCCAGATACATCTCCCACAATTCCCCAGTTGCCTTTTCCAGCTTATCTGTCTCAGCGCGGCTGAATTCATAATAGGCGCTTTCGTCCCAATAGGCATCTTCCAGGGAATGGAAACCGAAGCCAAGTTCTTCCAGTCGCTGCTGCCAGTTATTACGTGGAGTAGTTAATATTCGGTTCATGTCAGGACGAAGCGCTTTTGTCGGAATTGCCCATTCCACCGCGTACTACATTTCCTTTATAGGCATTTCTGCCAATGTTTGAATTTGGGGCTAATGCCCCGTTATAATAGCCTCGCTGAAATCCATTGGCACCTGCATAGCCATATGGACGGAATACATGGTACAGTAATAGGCCTGTCATAAAACCATGTGCCGGACTGTAGCCCGCTGTAGAATCGGATCGCATATACACTTTTTTCTCGCCGTCCCAGGATTTTTCCTCAGAAGCAGGTGTGCAGCTGGCTAAAATTCCGCTTACAAAAAGTAGGGTGATCTGCTTGCTCTTCTTCATGGCTATTGAACAGTGATATAGAATTCGTAATCTTTTTTGGTGGTGTGCTGTGCCGAACTTCCGTTTTGCTCTACGGTTACCAGGGTATCCCCTAATGATGGAATGGTATCCATGCTGATGATTTCGCGGGCCATGCTGTTATTTACCCAAACTTTATGGTGCGTTACCAATACGTCTGCGGAGTCCAGATGCTTCACCGAGACTTCCGTTTCTATAGAGGATTTTTTTGGGACAGACTGCACAGTTTCATCGGTAGATTCGGTACTGTTGCAGGCCAAAATAAGTAACACGGGAAGTGCCGTACATACTCGGCGTATTTTTTGATGCATCGTTTCTGTAATAAAAATCAAAAGTAGTGAATACTTATTTATTTTGTCACTATATCTAACTTTGATCATCAACCTAAATTAAAATAAACTATGAAATGGACTGGGGACCGTAGCGGTAATGTGGACGACAGAAGAGGTGCCGGGGGCGGAGGACTGCTGGTAGGCGGCGGATTAGGCTCTCTTATAATTGCCGCAATTGTATTTTTTCTTGGGGGCGATCCGTCCGCAGTTCTCAACACCGGTGGATCTTCCTCCGCACAGACAGAACAGCGCGACCTGACGCAGGAAGAATTACAGGTAAGGGAATTTGTGCAGATGCTGACGGCGGAAAACGAGCAGACCTGGGACAAAATATTTTCTGAAAACGGAATGCAGTACAGTCCGGCAAAAGTGGTTATGTTTGAAGGTATGACTCAGTCCGGATGCGGCACAGCGCAGGCGGCTATGGGACCTTTTTACTGTCCGGCCGATCAGTCCATCTATATGGATATGAGCTTTTTTTCTGAATTGCAAAGCCGCTTTGGCGCCCAGGTTACCGAATTCTCTGTAGCTTATGTCATGGCACATGAAATGGGCCACCACGTGCAGAATCTGCTCGGTACCCTTCAGAAAACCGAACAACTGAGAAGAAGTGGTAATTATTCTGAAAGCGAAATTAACCAAGTCTCAGTGGCTACGGAACTGCAGGCCGATTTCTATGCGGGGTTATGGGCACGGTACACCGAAAACCGTGAGAAGTTCCTGGAGCCCGGTGATCTGGAAGCAGCTATGAGTGCTGCAGAAGCAGTAGGCGATGATAATATCCAAAAACGGTCTCAGGGATACGTAAACCAGGAAAGTTTTACCCACGGAAGTTCTGCGCAGCGTAAGCAATGGTTTATGAAAGGCTACAATACGGGCGACATAAGGCAGGGCGATACCTTCAACGCTTTACTGAAGTAGATTTGAACAAATTAATAATTCCTGCTTATATTTAGGCAGGAATTTTTATTATGAGCCTGTATTTCATAGCTTTTGAACCACCACCTGAAGTTGCAGAAAAAATCAGAGAGATTACAATGGATTTCGCAGAGCGTTTTGGTGCAGAGCGCGCTCACAACAGTTTTCCGCACATCACGCTGATTCCTCCGTTCAATTATGACGGGCAAAATGAAAGTGAGGTGACAGGCAGATTGATGAAAATGGAATTAACGGTGTCTCCGTTTGAGATATATCTTAGGAATTTTAACTGCTTCAACAAACCTAAAAGTCCGGTGATTTTTCTGGAACCTGAGGCAAACACTACCCTTCAAAAACTGTATTTGGAGGTCAATGCGGCAATGTCTATATTCAATTATGCGCAGCATTTTCATCCGCACCTTACCGTGGCTTTTCGTGACCTAAGTCCACAGGCATTTATAAATGCCTGGAGCGAGTACCGTTATAAGAAAGCAGACTTTCATTTTCGGGTAGAAAGAATCAGCCTCTACAAACATTCTCACGGAAAGTGGTGTCCCGTTGTTCACCGTGATCTTCCTTCGGATAGATAAAAAAAGCCACCGTAATACGGTGGCCGTGATAATCAGATAGAATCTGCTGAGAGCAGTATTTTTTCCAGTATTTTCATCGTGATCATGTAGGTTGGTTTCACACCTGTAAGACCCAAGCCACCCGATGACAGGGTGGAGCCGGTTTCCAATGGATTATCAGATGCGTAGTAGGCATAGCAGACAAATAGATCGGGTGATATATGGTGTCTGATCTTGGAAGCTACCTGAATGGCCTTATGATAATGCGCACCTTCCATCTCCAGGCCTACGGCGTTCCATGTAGTATTCATAAAATAACTGAGAATGTCTTTATTCTGAAGGGAAGTACCGAGAACCGTAATCATGGAACCTTCATACGCTTTAATCTCATCATCTTCGAAATCTTCAAGTTTCAGTGCGTTCTCAAATACGTAGTTGTCCGCTGTACCCTCGAAAATATGTGAGGTAGGGATCATTATGTCTCCTTTGCCACCCGTCAGTATTCCGGCTTTTCCCATTATGGAAATGGACTTCACCTTCATGGTATATACTTCCTGATTGTGCTCATACGGTCTAAGCAGTTCGTCCATAATTTCATATGCCTGCTCGCCGAAAGCGTAATCAAAAACAAGGATTACATCATCTCCGTTATAGTTAATATTCTGAAAGGGCGTGTTCGTAAGGTCTGTTTTCTTTAAATCAATGATTTGGACATCTATATTGCTTCCGCTGTTGTCATCAATATAAATAAGTCCCTGACTTTGGGAATGACTGAGAACTTTTTCCTGAAGTGACCGCTGGTTGCTGATTTCCTGATAAAAAGAATAATCGACTTCATCACTGGATTTCCGGCCTACAGCCTCATTTCCGTACAGCATGTTTTTTACTGAGTGCATATTTGCAGAAATGATATGCAGGGGACGCATATGGAGATTATTGGTCACCAAAACTTCTTTTACGGCATTTGCCCATTTCTCGCCAAAAAGGTGGTGGCCTACACGCTCCCTTAGGATCGCACTGAAATAAATTTCGCGCTCACGAATACCTTTCAGGTCGTCCAGGCTGGTCTTGCCCAGATAATAAATGATTTTAAAGAGGCGGTCAGGATTTTGGTCGTCACCAAAACTGTTGTATGCATGCAGAACTTCGTCAAAAGTCCGTCCCAAAAGAGAGGAGAGGTGGATTAGTGCCACTTCCTTCTCTTTGCGACTAAGTTTATTTTGGCCTTTGGCAACATCCTCAATGATTCTCCATGTCCTTGTGGGTTTGTAATCCTCGTCTTTGCGGTAGCCAAGTTCACGGATTTTATCGGCTTCTATATAAAGGAAGGTAAGGTGGGTGAGTATATCGTAGATTTCAGAACGGCCCAGCAAAACTTCAATGTTCATTTGCTGCTCATCAATGCGGTAGCAGTTCCGGCGGCGCTTCTTTGGGACGATTACCTCAAAACTGCCTTTTTCAAAGCCTTCATCTGATGTAAGGTGCACAAATGCAGTTTCCTCAATTCCCGCCGGAAGGCGGTCCAGTACGTAAAGTAAACCGTCAAGCTCCACCTTGTTGGATACGGCCATGGAGCCGTATATTTCGGGAGAGATTACCATTAATAGATTTCGGATTGATTCACCGGATACACCTCCGGGTTTAAAAAAACCTCTGTAAAAGAGGTGTCGCATGGTTACATAAAGGCGTTCTATTGCTTCTGTAGTTTCGCGGGCTCGTAGGTTTGTTGCCATAAATTATAGAGAGATATATTCGTTAAAGTTATAATTAATGACGAACAAAGTTAATAAATTTATAGTTAAATATAAATGAATGCTGTGTAGTACTCTTTCACTCAATTATTGTCCTTTTAACATCAAAAACTGCATCTTACTGAAGTGTACCCCTTGTTTCTGGCATGTGGTTGTTTAAAAAGAGCTATATTTTTCCATTGACCCCCTTAAAATTTTTGAATTTTTATTTTCGTATATTAAAATTGTATAAATTTGCAGTATTAAAAATCACAATATATGTCCACTCTAAGATTTAATGCATTAAAAGAACTTCCTTTCCGTAATTACAGGAAAGACAACGCAGTTGTAGTTCCCGGAAAATTGTCCGAACTTTTCTGTGAGAATGTTTTCTCCGAAGAAACCATGCGTGCTTACCTTACCAAGGAAGCTTTTACCTCTATACAGGATGCGATAAAAAGAGGAGCCAAGACACCGCGGAATATTGCGGATCAGATTGCGGTTGCTATGAAGGATTGGGCCCTCAGTAAAGGTGCCACTCACTACACGCACTGGTTTCAGCCGCTTACTGGCTCTACTGCTGAGAAGCATGACAGTTTTTTCACACCTTTCGAGAGCGACCGCGCCATTGAACGGTTTAACGGCAGTATGCTGATTCAGCAGGAACCGGATGCTTCCTCCTTCCCAAACGGGGGAATAAGGAATACTTTTGAAGCAAGAGGCTATACCGCCTGGGATCCAACATCTCCGGCTTTCATCATAGGTACTACATTGTGTATTCCGTCTATCTTTATCTCCTATACGGGCGAAACGCTTGATTATAAAACTCCGCTGCTGCGCGCAATGCACGCTGTAGATGTTGCAGCTACAGATATCTGCAGATCATACTTTGATAAGAATGTAACCAAGGTAATTCCCACTTTGGGTTGGGAGCAGGAATATTTCCTTGTAGACAGTGCACTTTATCAGTCCAGACCCGACCTGGTACTTACAGGTAAGACCATGTTGGGGCATTCGCCTGCAAAGGGTCAGCAGCTGGATGATCATTATTTTGGTTCCATCCCGACGCGGGTAATGAATTTTATGAAGGAACTGGAAATAGAGTGTATGAAACTCGGTATTCCTGTGACTACACGTCATAACGAGGTAGCACCAAACCAGTTTGAATTGGCGCCGATGTTCGAGGAAATCAATGTGGCTGTAGACCATAACTCGCTGCTGATGGATATTATGGCCAGAGTGGCACACAAGCATCATTTCCATATCCTTTTCCACGAAAAACCTTTTGCCGGCGTAAACGGCAGTGGTAAGCATAATAACTGGTCATTGGCTACCGATACAGGTGAAAACCTGCTCAGTCCCGGCAAGAACCCAAAGAAGAACCTTCAGTTCCTTACCTTTTTTGTTAATACACTGAAAGCTGTCCATGATTATGCCGATTTGCTTAGGGCAAGTATCGCATCTGCAAGTAATGATCACCGTTTGGGTGCCAATGAGGCTCCACCTGCGATTATCTCTGCTTTTATAGGCTCGCAGCTTTACTCTGTTCTGGAGGAGCTGGAAAAAGTAACAGACGGTAAACTTAGCCCTGAAGAAAAAACAGACCTTAAACTGAACGTGGTGGGCAAAATTCCTGAGATACTTCTGGATAATACCGACCGTAACAGGACCTCACCCTTTGCCTTTACGGGTAATAAATTTGAATTCCGTGCCGTGGGTTCATCTGCAAACTGTGCAGAGCCTATGACAGCGCTTAACGCGATTGTAGCCAGACAGCTTACGGAATTTAAGAAAACTGTAGAGTTTAATATCGAGAAGAAAAACCTGAAAAAGGATGAAGCGATATTCAATACCCTGCGTGAGTATATCAAGGACTGTAAGAATATTATGTTCGAAGGCGACGGTTACTCGGACGATTGGGCTGTTGAGGCCGAAAAGAGAGGGATGAGTAATCTGAAGACCACACCCGAAGCCCTTAAGGAAGAGCTTAATCAAAAGTTTGTAGATCTTTATCAGGAGTTGGGAATTTTCAATCACAGGGAATTTGAGGCACGTAATGAAATCAAACTTGAAAAATATTCCGCAGTAATTGATATTGAAGCGAAAGTGCTTTCCGATATTGCCCGTAACCATATTATTCCGGCCGCGCTGAACTATCAGAACAGGCTGATTGAGAATGTTAAAGGACTGAAAGAAATTTTTGGGGAGGAGGAATTTAAACCACTGGCAAAAGAACAGATGGAATTAATCAAATCTATTTCTGCAAATGTATCCGAAATAAAAACAGGTGTTGACGAGCTTCTGCGCGCTAAAGAAGCTGCCCGAGCCACCACGGGGAGCCAGGAACAAGCCGAGATGTTCTGTAATGATGTAGTGCCGCGCTTTGAAAAAATCCGTACAGCAAGTGATGAACTGGAAATGATGGTTGACGATGAACTTTGGCCAATGACCAAATACCGCGAATTGCTTTTCACCAGATAATTCACCGCATTATTTTATCAATAATCCCGCCCTTTCTGTGGCGGGATTTTTTTGATAGCAGGGACCTGATTGCAATAACCGTGCAATTGCCTAATAATTAGTCGGATAGAAAAATTTCTATTTATTGAATTATAGATGGATTTTATATAATTAATAGATTTAGCAGATGAAATGTTAAGGAATCTTAATAAAATTAAAGCCGCAAATCCCTGTTTATGGGGATTGCGGCTGTTATTTATTTAACATAGCGCTTTATTGTGTTAAAATCTGTTAAACCAAGAAGCAGGGATAAGGCAAAAAACGCCTGTTAGGGCCCTTTTATATAATTTTGCCCTGCATTTCAATCACAACGATATGGTTTTAATGCTTCAAAAATTTAAAAGATAGATATGAAGAAAAGCGTTTTACTTTACTTTACTGTACTTACTTCAATTTTTACTTTGCAGTCCTGTGTAACTAATTACGTTGTAGCCGAACCGGCTCTATATTCTAAAGAATACAAATCGAATGCCAAAATTTCTTCCGCTGATGTTAAAAGGATGGAGGAAAACAAGCAGACCTTGATCAACAGTTTTGCTTCAGAAAAGTCTACAAAAATGGCGATCCTGAACAACCTGGAGAAGAAGGCGGAAATGGTGAAAGCTATTAAATTCGCCAAGACCATTGACGGAATCATTGAAGAAGCTACAACCTACCTGGGTACACCTTACAGATACGGTGGTACAACCAGAAGCGGGATCGACTGCTCTGCGTTTGTTCTTTCAGTTTTCGGTTCAGCTGCCGGCGTAAATTTGCCCAGAGTGGCTGCTTCGCAGGCGCAGGAAGGTGAGAAAGTTGAAAAAACGGAACTGCAGCGCGGCGATTTGGTGTTCTTTTCACAGGGACGCGGTCGTATTTCACACGTAGGTATTGTGGAGAATGTAACAGAAGATGGTGATGTGAAGTTTATTCACGCAGCTACTTCCAGAGGTGTAATGGTTTCTTCTCTTAATGATAAATACTGGGGTCCCCGATACAGATTTGCGAAACGAATACTGAACCCGGATTTAGTTTCAGCTCAGGAAAACCTTGCCGGAACACTGAATTAATTGACTCTTATTATACAGCTTACTGCGTCTGACCCCCGGTCAGACGTTTTTTTATGTAAAGGGGGATTACCAGGTGCTGGTTATTGCTTCGCATAGGATCAGGAAACATTACTGATCGGTGTCTGCAGGTCAGTTAACGTACTTCATAATTATACGTTTTCCCACCAGTACCGCCAGGTCCGGTGCCTGTACCGAAAATATCTGCTCTAATTTCGCCCTTCCAGGGTGTTTTTATATTTTCTGTGTACTCTTGCCGAAATGGTATGGCTGAAATTGCAAATGAAGCACATAGATTGAAATTGGGCAGGCGTGACTAAAATTCAGAAAACACTCATCGCTGTTACCGAACTCAGGGTTTTACGTGCTGCAGGCGCATTGAGCAACTGCCCTCAGGCCGTAAGTGGGTCCGCAGGAATAATATAGGGTGATTTGTTTAGAAAAGTGAATCACTGAACTGAGATTGCCTCTGTTCTGCTCAGCAGTGGGGTGAGTAAAGCTGTAAAGGTTTAACTGTATAAACGACGTAAAAGGCCGTAATCAGGATTCAGCAGGAGCGGATAATCAAATCCCTAGACCAGTGAATTCTTATCCATATAGTTCAGCTTGAAAAATATGAAAGTCATTATGGAAAACGCGAGTAGTGAACTTCCGCCGTAACTGAAATAGGGCAAGGGAATACCTACAGTTGGGAAAAGCCC
The DNA here is from genome assembly GCF_008831505.1 of Chryseobacterium sp. Classification (NCBI taxonomy): domain Bacteria; kingdom Pseudomonadati; phylum Bacteroidota; class Flavobacteriia; order Flavobacteriales; family Weeksellaceae; genus Chryseobacterium; species Chryseobacterium sp. The sequence continues at coordinate 73,308 of NZ_CP044507.1, forward strand.
CATAACCATGCCTATATTGATGCTGAAGTGCATCAGCAGTATAGATGCAAGACAGTATCCAAAGATTCTGTTAAATGCCGTTTTCTGGTTCTCTGCCAGGTAGTATATCCGGCCTATATAAAGAGCGTACGCCAGAACGAGCACGGAACTACCCAGAAACCCCCATTCTTCGCCTACTGTACAGAAAATATAATCGGTTTCCTGTTCGGGTACAAATTTACCCTGAGTAACTGATCCCTGTCTGTAACCTTTGCCGGTTAGTCCGCCGGAGCCTATAGCTGTTTTTGAGTAAAGAAGGTTGTAGCCCGACGTGTCGCGGAACGCTTTCTCTCCTTTATAAAGAACTTCTATTCTTTCGCGCTGGTGTTTGGGGAGCTTTTCAAGTACATGAGGTGTAGCGAAGGCAATGCCGCTTAAAATGGCAACAACAAATCCAAAAGTACCAATGCTTATTACATTCCATGAAATACTCCGGAAGTTAAAAAGCAGATACAGTCCGGAAAGCACCAGAATTCCTATAAATACATAGAGCGGATCTACTGCTATGGAAATTAGGAAAACCGCCGCCAGAATAAGACCGACTCCAAAGAACCAGCCATTTAATCCTTCACGGTAGAGCGCAATAAAAAATGCCGTGAAAACAAGCACAGACCCTACGTCGGGAATGGCCAGTACAACCAAAGCCGGTACAGCAACAATCGCGAGGGTGGTGTAAAGGGATTTTCTGTTATTCAGATTAAAATCCGGTCCCGCTACGTAGGTGGCAAGCATGAGTGCCGTGCCGATCTTGGCAAATTCAACGGGCTGCATTGTGAATCCACCGAAACGGTACCAGTTTTTCTGGCCAAGAATTTCCGTACCGAAAGGAAATAGTCCGATCAGAAGCAGTATTCCCGAGATGTAAAAGATACCAGAAAGATTTTCAAACAGTTTTGTCCGTGCGAGAAAGATAAAAATTCCTACCGCACAAGATATCCCAAAAAACAGCAGCTGTTTGTTGCCCAGGCTGTTATCAACGCTGTAAATATTTGCTATGGCAAAGAGGCAGATTATAAAATACAGCCCCAGTCCTAGTTTGTCTATACCTTCTGCCCACTTCATTTTGTAGTGTTTTTAGGGGTTGCGCTATGCATCCGCAGTCTTACGGAATCACGTTTATTAATGAGCTTAGCACGGGTCTGGGCATCACCGGCTGCTTTTATACTGTCCTCCAATTGATGGAGATATAGCGAATCCTTGTCCGATGCGCGGTACAGGCCTTTTCGCTTCAGGTCCGATATCCACTGCCTTCTGTACTCCGGCATAAAACTGGCGTTCACCATTTTTTTGTAAAGATGCTCGCGTTTCAGGTCGCCGGTCAGATACTTTTCTGCAATAACAGTGGAGGCGGGACCGGCCCATGTGGATCCGAAGCCCGCATGTTCCATTACAGCAACCACCACAATTCTTGGTTTATCGGCCGGCGCAGCCATAACATAAATGGAGTTGTCTTTTCCCTGCGGCACCTGCGCGGTACCTGTTTTGGCCAGCTGCGTAAATTCTTTGGATATCAGTCCTCGCCCGGTGCCTTTCAGTACCACGGCTTCCATTCCCTTTATAATGGGTTCAAAGTGTTTAGGATCTACAAGCGTATGATGTTTTTTTCTGAATCTTGGATCGGGATTGGGCTTGCCGTCAATGGATTTCACAATATGGGGAGTGTAGTACCAACCGCGGTTTACAATGGCGGCCACGGAATTTGCCATCTGCAAAGGTGTAAGTAGAACATCACCCTGCCCCATACCGTTGAAGACGGCACCGGTGGCCAGGGGATCCCATTTTTTTACCCTGCCGCGGCCTACAGCTTTGTTGATGGCTTCCATCCTGTTTTCATAAAACTCTCCGCTTGGGATCCTGCCTTTGGAACCCACGGCCAAATCATTGTTCAGAAATTCACCCAGCCCAAAACTGCTCATGATTTTCTTCCATTCGTCTACACCTTTGCTGGGGTTACCCGGATATTTGTTGATGATGGCCAGATAAGCGTATGAGAAATGGCAGTTGCTGGAAACCTGTATCGCAGGTATAAGTGGGTCCGCACCTCCGTGTCCTTTAATCCGTAGACCCTTGTAGTTGAAGCCTCCACCGCAGGGGAATATCGTATTTTCATCCATTACACCCATTTGCATGGCGGCAGCGGCAGTAAGCAGCTTGAAGGTGGAGCCGGGTGGATAGGCCGCCTGAACAGACCGGTCAAATGTAGGTCTGTTATTATAGATGGTATCCATCTGAAGGCGGTACAGGTTCCGGGATTTCTGTGGTCCCGTGAAGACATTCGGGTCAATATCAGGCCCCGTAGCCATCACCAGGATTTCGCCGTTGCTGGGATCCAGCGCAACTATTGCACCGTGCTTGTCCACAAGCATTTCCTCCGCCATTCGCTGCAGGTCGTAGTCAATGGTCAGTGTTATGTCTTTGCCGGTAACTTCTTCTTTATCCAGTTCGCCGTCCTTATACGAGCCAATGTCCCGGAGTTTGATGTCTTTCTGGATGTACCGCATCCCTTTTTCGCCGCGCAGATACTTTTCGTAAGACTTTTCCACTCCTGATTTACCGATAAAGTCGCCCGGACGGTAGTAAACAGAATCTTTTTTCAAGTCCCGTTCTCCTACTTCGTTGGTATAACCCAGAAGGTTGCCTGATGTATTTACCTCATACTGCCGCTGCGGTCTGCTAACAATACTGAAAGCCGGATATTTGAATATGATTTCCTGAATCCTGGCCACTTCTTCGCGGCTCAGGTTCTTCATGAATGTCATTGGTACCAGTTTGCTGTAATACTTTTCTTTTTTCAGAGCTTCAATACGCTGTTCAAATTCTTCCTTCCGGATTCCAAGTAGTCCGCAGAAGCTCAAAGTGTCAAAATCCGGTCTCATGAGCGCCTGGGTAAACGAGATTTCATATGCCGGCTGGTTACCGACCAGGATCTTACCGTTCCTGTCAAAGATGACTCCGCGCTGCGGGATGATGTATTCAATCTTGATGGAGGTATTGGCGGCGTTAAGAGCGTAACGGTCTGTGAAAAGCTGTAAATAGGAAAGCCGTGCCACAAAGATGATGGCAATGATGATCAGTACCGAAATGATTTTGAGGAACTGAGGTTTCAAATGCGTTGTTTTATTTTAAAGATGAGGGCGTAAAGTAGTATAAATACAAACGAAAAGAGCGTGCTGATAATTATATTAAGCAGGATTTCCAGAATTCTGCTCAGTTTAAAAAACTCAATATACTGCACCAATAGCTGGTGAAAGAAAATAGCCGATATGATAAACAGCAGGAACTGGGGCCACTGAAGGGTAGAGAAGGTAAAGAAATCAGTGGTAGTATCCGTTGAAGTCCTGAAAATCAGCGTACGGTAATAAGCTACCGCTGTAGTTGCGAATGCATTGATTCCCCACGTGCCCAGGAATGCATCAATACTGAGTCCCAGGACAAAACTTAGAACCAGAAAATGGTAGCGGTTTCTGAAAAAGGGGTAGAACATGACGAATACCGGATAAAGTACAGGAGTATACTCCCCGAAGAGAGTGATCCTGTTCAGTATGAATATCTGCAGTGCGGTTAGGAAGGCAATGAGAAGTATATCTGTAAAAATTGTTCTGCTAATCATCTTCACGCTCTATGGTTACGTCCATTGAATCCTGAATCTTCTGCACTTCGGCTTTTTTCAGGTTTTTCACTACATAAATTTTACTCAGGGTGCCCATTTTTTCGCTAAGCTCAACTGAGATGTCCCAGAATCCTGTTTTCCGGTCCACTTCATAACCGGCAACAGTGCCAATCATCACTCCCTGCGGGAAGATCGCGGACTTACCGTCTGTCTCCACAGTATCACCAATTTTTATTGGAACATATTTAGGAATGTCTGAAAGGTGCATGATGCGTGAATTTTCGCCCTGCCAGGTCAGTGTTCCGAAATAGCCTGAGTTTTTCAGCGCGGCATTGAGCCTTATCTTGTTTACGCTAAGCACCGACTGTACCAGCGCATAACTGTTGGTGGTGTTAATCACGATACCTGCAATTCCCTGCGGTGCGATAACGCCCATTTTGGGAAATACACCGTCCCTTCGCCCTCGGTTGATGGTGAAATAGTTGTTCTTTCTGTTAATGGAGTTATATACGATTTCTCCGTCTACAAAAGTATACACCTGCCCACCACCCAGGGTATCATGCACCTTGCGGAAGGTTGGTTTGCTGAAGCCACCTTTGCCATATACCTGTTCCATGAGCATTTTATTCTGAAGAACAAGTTGCTCATTAATCTGCTTAAGTTTCAGGTAAGAAGTACCCTTGTCAATGTATCCGGAAGCACGGCTGTTGAAGGCGGCCGTTTGGGCAGCCAGCCAGGACTGCTGCATGGCATTGCGGGTGAAGATGAGAACTACCGCAACAAGTTGCAGCAGCAAGAAGAACATGAAAAGACCGTTCTTTGAAAATAATCTCATCAAAAATCCCATCCCGAATATGTAAGTGAATTATTACTTTATAAGGAAGTTGAACTTATCCATATTTTTAAGTGCAATTCCGGTACCGCGAACTACGGCACGCAGTGGATCTTCGGCTACGAAAACAGGTAATCCGGTTTTCTTGTGCAGCCTGTCCGCCAGTCCGCGCAGTAATGCACCTCCGCCTGCAAGGTAAATACCTGTCTTGTATATATCAGCTGCCAGTTCGGGCGGGGTAAGTGACAGGGTTTCCATAACGGCATCTTCAATACGGATAATAGATTTGTCCAGGGCGCGGGCAATCTCTTTGTAACCCACCATAATTTCTTTCGGTTTTCCTGTGATGAGGTCTCTACCCTGCACCGGAATGTCTTCCACATCAACATCAAGGTCTTCCAAGGCAGATCCAACTTCAATTTTTATCCTTTCTGCAGTTCTTTCACCAATATACAGATTATGATGTGTTCTCAGGTAATACGCAATGTCATTGGTAAAGACATCTCCGGCAATTTTTACCGATTTGTCGCAAACAATGCCTCCCAAAGCAACAACGGCTATCTCTGTTGTACCACCTCCTATGTCAATGATCATATTACCTTCAGGTTTCTGAACATCAATGCCTACACCAATTGCCGCAGCCATTGGCTCATAAATAAGACGTACCTCTTTCGCATTCACCTTCTGAGCGGAGTCACGAACAGCACGTTTTTCAACCTCGGTAATTCCGGAGGGTATGCAGATTACAATTCGCAGTGCGGGCTGGATGAGTTTTCCTTTAATTCCCGGAATCTTTTTTATGAACTCCTTGATCATGTGCTCAGACGCATGAAAATCCGCAATTACACCGTCTTTCAGCGGACGGATGGTTTTAATGTCTTCATGGGTCTTTCCCTGCATATGTTTGGCCTGCTCACCTACGGCAATCGGCTTACCGGAAGAGCGTTCAATGGCAACGATAGATGGCTGATCGATAACGATCTTGTTGTTATGTATAATCAGCGTGTTAGCTGTTCCCAAGTCAATCGCAATCTCCTGCGTGAACATATCAAATAAACCCATAATATTCTTCCGATTTCTTTTAGTCAAATCAAGTGCACAAAGATATAAATTTAGAACCATTTCAGGAGCCGGCGACCTCAATATTTGGTTAAAGTTTTATTAAAAGTAGATAGTTCTTTCTGATAAAAATTTGGTCATATCCATCTTTTCAAGAAGGGTTGGCATTTACCGTTTTGTTTTATCATGATATTTAAAACTGTGTGCAGAAAGGTAATTTTTGCGGTTTTTGTAAAGTGCGGAATAAATTGGTGGCTGGGGGAGAAAGAAGTCCCAAATGTGTAGGAGACTTTCTGATTATTAAAGACATAATGCTGATAATGATCACCGTTGATCAGGGTGCAGGTTAATTAAAATTTCAGTATTTTTGCAGTTGCGTTATGAATAACCTTCCTGAAATAAACAAAACAGCCAATTTTGCCGTCCTTAGTGTAAGTTACGAGAAAGCCGATGCTGAAACCCGCGGGAAATTTGCCTTTTTTGAAGAGCATATCAAGGATTTTGTAAAGTCGCTTCATCAGGAAAGTATCGGAGATGCTTTTGTTGTGTCCACCTGCAACCGGACCGAAATTTATACCACCTCAGCAAATTACCTTCTGGTAGCCGAGGAGTTCTGTAAAACTACCGGCGTAAGCCTCACTGATTTCCTGCAGTTTGCCAATATTTATACCCGGGAGGAAGCTCTTAATCATCTTTTCCGCGTGGCAGGCGGACTCGAAAGTCAGATTATTGGTGATTTTGAAATTATTGGGCAAATCAAGAATGCCTATAACCGCTTCAAGAAAGAAAAGCAGAACAGCAATCCTTATCTGGAACGTGCAATTAATTCTGCCATACAGATCTCAAGGAAAATCAAGAATGAAACCGGGATATCAAACGGCGCTGCCTCGGTGTCCTATGCCGCCGTACATTATATACTTAATCATCAGAAGCAGCTCGCGGACAAGAATATCCTGCTCCTTGGAACGGGTGAGATAGGGCAGAATACTGTTGAGAATTTAGTGAAACATATCTTTGAGCCCAATATAAAGGTGATGAACCGCTCGCTGGACAAGGCGGAAAAAATTGCTGAAAAGTATAAGATTCCACATATTGCTATGGAAGATCTGGATGCGGAGCTGAAATCCACCGACATTCTGATTGTGGCTACAGGAGCTCCTCACCCGATTATTAACAGGGATCATTTTCCAAACGGTAAGGAAACTTTGGTCATTGATCTTTCTATTCCGAATAATGTGGACAAGAATGTTACCGAAAACCCCAATGTACAGCTCGTAGATGTGGATCAGCTATCGGCACATATCCGTGAAACCATGTCCCAGAGGAAAAAAGAGATTCCTAAGGCTGAAGAGATCATCAGGGAAATGAGTAAGGATTTTGCCGAATGGGAAAAGAAAAGAAAGATGGTACCCAAAATTCATCACTTCAAGGCGGTGCTGAAGAACATGGAGCGTAACGAGATGCACAATATTCACCGCAAGCACAGGTATGTGGGAGTGGAAGACATGGAGCTCTCCGACCGTATGATCCAGAAAATAACCAACCGCTTTGCAAAGTATATCATAGACCATCCCTGGAAGGCGGAGGAAGTAAGTAAACTGATGCACGAAATTTTAGTGGAACAACCAAACAACGAATTCAATGAAAAGCATTAGAATCGGAACCCGAAATTCTCCGTTGGCATTGTGGCAGGCCCGCGAAGTTGCACGCCACCTTCAGAACAATAATTACAAGACAGAAATCACACCCATACTGTCCTCCGGCGACAAAAATCTTACGCAGCCACTCTATGCGCTGGGTATAACGGGCATCTTTACGCGTGACCTTGATACCGCACTTCTGAACGGCGAAATTGATATCGCTGTCCATTCACTGAAGGATGTGCCTACATCACTTCCGGAAAATATCGAACTTATTGCTTATCTGGAGCGCGATTTCCATCAGGATGTATTGGTAAGGAAAGTCTCATCGCTTGACAAGCCCCTGCATGAGCTTAAGGTAGCCACAAGCAGTTTAAGAAGAAGGGCTTTCTGGCTCCGTGAATTTGCACATGCTGAGTTTTCTGATATCAGGGGAAATGTGCAGACCAGACTGCAGAAACTTGAAGACCTGGACTTCGATGCCACCATCTTTTCACTGGCCGGAATTAAACGGATGGAACTGGCTGTTGACTATGAAGAGCTTCCCATGATGATCCCGGCACCATCCCAGGGGGTTGTAGCGGTGGCCGGACTCAGTTCAAATACCGAAATAAATAATGTTGTAGCGCAGATTACGCACGCCGAAACGGAAAAATGTGTGCGGATGGAAAGACAGTTCCTGAGTACCCTGGAAGGAGGCTGTACAGCACCCATCGGAGCTTTTGCGGAAATAAAGGAAGGACAGGTACGCTTTATTGGCCGCCTGTGCTCGCTGGATGGGAAAGACTGTATAGAGACCGATAAGATCTTCAGTTACGAAGAAAACCGCAACTATGGTAAAGAACTGGCGGAGGAAATACTCGATAACGGCGGGCGCCAAATTATGTCTGTGATAAAGGAAACACTTAAAATTTAACCTGGGGTGATAATATGAAGGTTTTGTTCACCAAGAAAAATATTGATAAAAAAATGATTTCCGAGAAATTTGGGAGTCGTTTTTCTTATGACATCGTGGATGTAATCAGAGTGAAGTCATTACAGATGGAACCTTTTGACCTGAAAAACCATTCCCTGATTTTTACCAGCGTTAATGCCGTGGGGGCATTTTTTGAAAACGGATTTAAACCCAATGAGGACTTTACCGACCGTAATTACAATAAGATTTACTGTGTAGGCCAGAAAACCAAGAAAAAACTCCGCGAATATGGTTTCGGAACTTTTAAGGTGAAGAAGCACGCTAAAGATTTGGCAGAGTTCATCATTGAGAATTCCGGCCGGGAAAAATTTATTCATTTTTGCGGTAATTTGGCGCTGGATGTGTTAAACAATGCGTTGCCGCTGCAGAATATCTCCTACAGAAAAGTAGTTATCTACGAAACTGAGCTGCTGTATCCACAGGTGCACGGTGAGTATGATGCCATAGCATTTTTTAGCCCCAGTGGGGTGCGCAGCTTTACCAAATACAATTCCCTGGAAGGCAAGAAAATATTTTCCCTGGGAAATACCACAACCCAGGAAGTGAAAAACCATACCGACAAAAGAATTTACACCAGCAGAGAAAGCAGTTTTGAAGATATGCTGGATTTAATATTGAAATATGATTAAGAACGATTTATATCTGAAAGCCCTCAGAGGCGAAACCGTGGAGCGTCCACCTGTGTGGATGATGAGACAGGCAGGCAGATACCTGCCGGAATTTATTGAACTGCGCAATAAATACGATTTCTTCACCCGTTGCCAGACGCCGGAACTTGCCTCCGAGATTACTGTGCAGCCTATCCGCAGGTTTCCGCTGGATGCTGCGATCCTTTTTTCCGATATTTTGGTGGTTCCTCAGGCGATGGGGATTGATTTCAAGATGAAGGAAAGTGTCGGGCCCTGGCTGGATAATCCCATCCGCACCACAGAGCAGGTAAATAATGTAGTGGTACCGGATGTTAATGATACCCTGGGATACGTTTTTGATGCAATAGAAATGACATTGGAAAAGCTGGATAATGAAATCCCGCTTATCGGATTTGCAGGTTCGCCATGGACCATCCTATGCTACTGTGTGGAAGGTAAAGGTAGCAAAGCCTTTGACATTGCCAAAGCGTTCTGTTTCACCAATCCCGAAGCTGCACATCTTCTGCTTCAGAAAATTACAGATACTACAATCGCTTATCTGAAGAGAAAAGTAGAGAAAGGAGTCTCTGCAGTTCAGGTATTCGACAGTTGGGGAGGTATGCTTTCGCCTACTGATTATAAAGAATTCTCCTGGCAGTATATTGACCAGATTGTTGAAGCTTTAAGTCCGCTTACACATGTTGTGGTTTTTGGTAAAGGTTGCTGGTTCGCACTGGAGGATATGACCAAATCAAAAGTCTCCGCTTTAGGTGTAGACTGGACCATTACGCCGGAAATAGCGAGAAAACTGACCCACAATTCTATCACGCTGCAGGGTAATTTTGATCCCGCACGGCTGCATTCGTCACCCCAAACCATCAGACGCATGGTCCATGAAATGATTGACCGGTTCGGTAAAGACAAATACATCGTAAATCTTGGTCACGGAATACTGCCCAATATTCCTGTTGAAAACGCCGAAGCTTTTATAAAGGCAGTAGTGGAATGGAAAGGATAGTCACCAATTAATAAACTATAAAAAACGCAGAAATCCTGCGTTTTTTTGTTTGGGGACAGCCCGAAAAACCGGCATGGCTATAGCTTCGCCTTACTCCACCCCAATCCGAAGAACTCTTGCTATAAATAAAACCACCTTAAAAGCGGTCAGTTTTTATCCCATTAGATCTAGCGTTATAGAACCAGCATTGCGCAACCGTGATTAATGTTGTACGCAGCACATTTTCTTCCTAATCAAGTCCAAAAGTTAATGTTATTATTTTGTCAGAATTCTCTAATGTTGAAATTATGGAAATTAAATACGTGAAGAAATTGGGTTTGGCCAGTTTTTCAGGGTTTATTTTTTCAATATTTATATAATAATAAGTTCTCTTATTTTCTGAATACTCATATAGTTTTTTAATTGCTATTTCAAAATTTTCTTTGAAAATTGGTAAATCAGCTCCCCAATTATCATCTTTCCAATAGTCTGATATTTCATCTCTTAATTCTTGAAAATCTAGAATCTTAAAATCTGATACTTCGATTTTGTCTAGTATTATAGAACCATACACTTTCGTTGGATCAGGAATAGATTCTAATTTATAATCTCCAAATTGCGTGTCGTTTAGAATATTTGATTGAAGAAGATTCTTCAGCGATAAATCTGTGTCAAACTTTTGGAAAATATTAATAAGGTAAAATCCTAATCCATTTTCGTTCGATTTCCAAATATTTTCAATTAGTTTTAGCGGCAAAATTAAGAGTGTTGCATTAGCGGTTAGGCGTTTTTTGCTGTCGGGCTAAATAAATAGCATTTTAAACAACTTTATTGATGGCAAAATCGTCATACGCGGTTCTACAATTAGCTGTTATGACTTATGTCAGTTTAAATTTTTAAAAATTATGCACTCTAATTAATTAGGGTCCCTATCGAGAATTAAATTTCTAATATTGAAATCGACGTTGTTGATTATTTATTTCTTTCATACTTCCAGTGGCGTCCCTTACCTTCAGAAATCCATTCAACTGCTTCCGCCATCCTTTTGTTGCGGGTTGCCTCGGTTTTAGCTTCGGTAAGCCACATCACATATTCTTTCCGGAAGGAAGGTGAAGCCTTTTCAAAAATATCCTTTGCCTTAGGGGTAGTTTCCAGTGCCTCAATAAAATAATCCGGAACCTCAATTTCCGTTGAATTGGACTGACTTTTTTAATGGTGACGCCCATGTCTGTAAGTTCCATGGCTTCCAGAATACAGTTCTTAAGTTGAGCTTTGGAAGGTAAATCTTCAATTTTGGTAATTTTACCCAGCGTGAACATGGAGTTTTTCTCCCGACCTTGCGTAAGTTCCTTCATTGTTTTCATTTCGCTTTCCAGCCAGAAGCCGAAGACACAATGCTGCTTAAAGGCAGCCATTGAACATAAATTCTTTCCCTTGTAAATAAAGTGTGGAAAGCTCCATTTCATAGCTTCGCCTGCCTCCGGGCAAAACTCGTGTACTGTTTCCCGTATATATTCCAAAACGGGCTGTGCGAAGGGTTGCGCATTTTGAATGTAGGCATCAACTTTTGAATCGGATTCATACATGTCTTTAATTCTATGAGTAGAGTTTTACGGTTTCATTCACAACATACCGAACCTGATCCGGCCGGCCGCGGTCATTCTTGGGCTGGTCCTTATAGCTTCCTGTTCTCACAATGACCATGTTATGTTCGGGAACAATAATAACATACTGTCCCTGCAAACCCAGCAGGAAATAGTGTTTTACGGGATTGTCGTTGTTAATCCAGACGCCCAGTCCATAAATCCCGGCAGAAGCCGGTGTAGGGGTAATCATCTCCTGCACAAAATCCTCATTCAGCACCTGTATTCCGTTCGCCCTTCCTTTGTTCAGCATCATGAGTCCGAGTTTTGCAAAGTCGCGTGGCACCGCGTGGATGCAGCAAAAGGTTTTTTCCATACCGCTGTTGTCGGTGGTCCATTCCGCAGGCTGTTCCATTCCGAGCGGCTTCCATATTTTTTCGGAAAGATAATTGGCAACAGAAGTGTTTACCGCTTTTCTCAGTGCGAAGCCCAACAGTTGCGTGGAACCACTCTGATATTCAAACCGTTTTCCGGGTGCCTGCTTGAATCCCTGTGAATGAATAGCCTGCTCCAGACTGTTGCCATAGTAGGCTCTCGCATTTGGAGCCAGCGGATTTTTATAATCTTCATTCCAGTTCAGTCCGGATTCCATAGCGGCCAGGTGCCTCAGAGTAAGGTCGCGTCCGTACTGCGTATCTTTATAATTATCATAAAAATCAGTGAATTTACTGTCCAGGCTTTCAATTTTGCCTTCTTCCAAGGCCTTGCCGGTAAGCATTACAGCAACTGTCTTGGCCATGGAGAAGGAGTTGGACCGGGTATTTTCGTCATACCCCATCCAGTACTGTTCATGAAGGAGTTTGCCGTCCTTCACAACCAGAAATGATACCGTCTTCGATTCTTCAAGACTTTTCAAAAGATTTTGGGGCAGCGGTTTTTTATTATATTTCTCATCCTTTAGCCAGGGAACCGGCTTGCCGGAGGCTACGGTATTGCTTGGAAAAAGCTTTAGATCATCTATGGTCGCACTTTTTTCGCCGCGAAAATAGGTTTTCGCGATTCCCTTAAAAAGATAACCGTAATCAAATAGGTAAACGGCGGCTATGGTTCCGGCGGCCACGGCAGCGGCGCCAGTCAGGATTTTTTTCAAGATGAGGTTGTTTCAGACAAATTTAGATAAAAAAAGTTCCGAAAATTGCGGAACCCTCATTGTTTTTTCACCCGGAAACAGTCGGTTAGATCTTGCTAAGAAGGTTTCTGAAATTAGTCTTCTCGTCGATGATCCGGCGCAAATCTGCCACCGGAACTCTTTCCTGCTGCATCGTATCGCGGTCTCTAAGTGTTACTGTGTGGTCAGTAAGCGTGTCGTGGTCAATCGTGATACAGAACGGCGTACCTATCGCGTCCTGACGGCGGTAACGCTTACCGATACTGTCCTTATCTTCATAAATCATATTGAAATCGAATTTCAGGTCATTAAAGATTTTCTCACCATATTCACCAAGGCCGTCTTTCTTCATCAAAGGTAAGATAGCCGCTTTTACCGGAGCCAGCGCCGGCGGAAGTGAAAGAACTGTTCTTTCCGAACCGTCTTCCAAAACTTCCTCTTTCAGTGAGTTTGAGAAAACCGCCAGGAACAAACGGTCCAGACCAACCGAAGTTTCTACTACATAGGGAATGTAATTCTCGTTTCTTTCGGAATCAAAATACTGCAGTTTTCTGCCGGAATGCTGCTCATGCGCTTTCAGATCGAAATCGGTTCTGGAGTGAATTCCTTCCAGTTCCTTAAATCCGAACGGGAATTTGAATTCAATATCAGCCGCGGCATTTGCGTAATGCGCCAGCTTTTCGTGGTCATGGAATTTATAGTTATCTGCGCCCAGACCTAAAGCCAGGTGCCAATTCAAACGTTTCTGTTTCCATTCTTCGTAAAAACCGAGTTCAGTTCCCGGTGGTACGAAGAACTGCATTTCCATCTGTTCGAATTCGCGCATTCTGAAGATGAACTGTCTCGCAACAATCTCATTTCTAAAGGCTTTGCCAATCTGTGCAATGCCGAATGGAAGTTTATGCCGTGACGTTTTCTGAACGTTCAGGAAGTTCACGAAAATTCCCTGCGCCGTTTCAGGTCTTAAGTATAAATCAGTGGCAGAATCTGCGGAAGCGCCTAATTTGGTTCCGAACATTAAATTGAACTGGCGCACATCTGTCCAGTTTTTGGAACCTGTATCCGGATCAGCGATCTCAAGTTCCTCAATCAAAGCTTTTACATCCGCCAAATCTTCATTTTCCAATGATTTCGCCATTCTGGAAAGAATTGTTTTCTGCTTTTCGCGGTATTCCAGAACACGACCGTTCGTGGTTTCAAATTCGTTCTTGTCGAAAGCATCACCAAATCTTTTTGCGGCCTTATCAATTTCTTTCTGTGCTTTTTCTTCAAGTTTCGCACAATAATCTTCCAGCAAAACATCGGCTCTGAAACGTTTTTTAGAGTCCTTATTATCGATCAAAGGATCATTGAAAGCATCCACGTGGCCGGAGGCTTTCCATATTGTGGGATGCATGAAGATCGCGGAGTCAATACCCACGATATTTTCATTCATCTGCACCATGGCCTTCCACCAATACTGTTTGATGTTGTTTTTCAGTTCCGTACCGTTCTGTCCGTAATCGTAAATTGCTGAAAGTCCGTCATATATCTCACTGGATGGGAATATAAAACCATATTCTTTCGCATGTGAAATCAGTTTCTTGAAAACATCTTCCTGTTTGGCCATGATTATTAATTATTTGGCGCAAAAATAGGGAATTATTTCTGTTTGACCGGCGTCGGACATGAGGGATCCTAACCTTTTACGAATGAAAAAGACGGGTAAAAAACCCGTCTCAAAACTTATATTATCATTAATCAGAAATTATAGCTTAATGCTACCCCAGTACCTGCCGATTCCAGTTTGAAATGTGGCTGAAAAGCTGTTGCCTCTCCGTTTTCCAGCGCCATTGCTCTTTTCGCATGCTTATTGGCTGCCAGTGCGAACGGAATACCGATACCTACGATTCCGGCACCGATCCCAACAGCCGCCCATGCACCGCCATTGTTCTGTTTTACCGTTTGAGTACCGTACGCCGTAGTTACCTTGGTTTTATTTCCGCTTAATGCTGTTCCAAGACCGAAACCCATTACTCCACCGCCTATACCGCCGAAGATGTTTCCTACAGTACTGTTGTTACGGGCTCTCTGGAACGAAGCAGCTGCTTCCGGATTTTTAAAGACTTCTCTAAACTGGGCAATTTTGTACGTCTGTCCGTCCCGTACCAGTTTACTGCCTTCCATCGTCACCTGAGCATTGCTCAGCGTGAACGTGAGCATCATACCTAATAATAAATTTTTCTTCATCCAATTTTATTTTCAAAATTAAAAAGATAATCGATAAAACAGAAAACTTTCAGGATTTTCCCTATGTTTAAATTGGATCCAGATAAGTTTTCAAAAATGGTTATAGTCGTCATTACTGTCTCTAATGAAACTTCTTATATCTTCATTATCTCCATACAGCACAAGAATGTCTCCTTTGTCAAAAGGTGTTTCATTGTTCACAACACCCTGCACTTCATTAACCCTTTTTACTTTTCCGAAAATGCTTTTTTCCGCTAAAATTTTGATGACCGTTACCAGAACCAGGTTGTACTTGGCGCGAAATTCAATCTCGACAGGACTTTTACCGATAAACTGCTCGGGTAACCGGAGCTCAACAATGCTGTATTTTCCACTTAATTCAAATGATTCAACCAAGCCCTTAAGAGAGAGTTTTTTAGCCCATTTTTCAGCAGTTTCTTCTTCGGGATGTACTATAGTGTGAATATCCATCGCTTCCAATATCGTTTCGTGTACGGGATCTATGGCGCGGCTTATGATTCGGTTGGGGTGCAGTTTTTTAATAATAGCGGTTGCCATAATATTTGCACCGGTATTCTCCCCGATTGCGATTACAACTATATCGGTATCCTTGTAAGGGAGTCCACCCATTGTATATTCGTCGGTGGCATCCAGACAGATGGCATGTGAGATTTTCTCTTTTACGGCTTCAACTTTTGTCATTGAACTGTCCACTCCAATAACTTCGTTTCCCAGTTTTGTAAGTTTTTCTGCCAGGGAAAGTCCAAAATTTCCTAATCCGATGATGATGTATTTCATTTAGTTGCCGTTTGTTAATTAATCATTATTTCCTCCTTCGGATAGCGGTAATTAAAATATTTCTCCCTTTTTGCAAGAGCTATGAGCAGAGACAGCATACTCACCCTTCCAATGAACATTACTGTTATAATGATCAATTTGCCTGCCGGCGTAAGTGTGGGTGTTAAATTTAAACTTAGTCCAACTGTGGAATATGCAGAAAACACTTCAAAAGCTAAGCTCATCAGATCTTTATCTTTTTCTGTGAGAACCAGCAGAAAGATGGCAAACCCAATAATTATTAAGGAGAGGGCGATAATAGCAAAGGCACGCTTTACTGAATTATCACTGATCTCCCTCCGGTAAACCTCTGTCCTGCTCTTGCCTCTGGCGAAAGCAATAATGTTGAGAATTGCGATTGCAAAGGCAGTAGTTTTAATACCGCCACCTGTGGATGCGGGCGAGGCTCCGATCCACATCAGTAACATGCAGATCATAATGGTTGGGCCACTTAAACTGACCATGTTAACGGTGTTGAAACCGGCTGTTCGGTTTGATGCTGAGATGAAAAACGCCTCTACAACAGTCCCAAAATAGGTGTGATTTTTCAATGCGCCGTCCTTTTCAAACAGGTAAATCAAGGCCGTTCCTCCGACTAGAAGAACTGCAGTAGTGATCAGAATTATCCTTGTGTTGATATTGATGACCCATGGAGTATATTTGTACCTTTCTCTCGTAATTTTAGCGAAAAGTATATTTTGGATTAGATGATGCATATATTTATACACATTGTATACGATGGGAAATCCAAGTCCACCGAAGATAAACAGGAAAGCGATAGTAAGGTGTAATGAATAATTGTAATCATATCCAGGTTCGCTTAATCCCCCAGTAAGCGTGGAAAATCCAGCATTACAGAACGAAGATATGGAATGAAAAACGGAAAACATGATCCCATTATTCGTGGAGTTACCCAAAAGACTCCTATCAAGCGAAAGATAAATAAGTGCAGCTCCCAGCAGTTCTACAGTTACAGTGATCACCAAAACCCTTTTCAGTGTATTGAAAACATCGCCGAGTTTATCTGAACTTGTCATTTCGCTGAGGCTGATCTGGTTTTCAAAGGACGATCCTCCACGAAAAAAATAACTGAAGTAACTTGCAAACGTCATAATTCCCAACCCTCCGGTCTGAATCAGGGCCAGAATAATTATTTTTCCGAACACCGTGAAGTCTTTTGCAGTATCCAATGTTACTAAGCCGGTAACACACACTGCACTGGTAGAGGTAAAAAGCGCATCGAGCACACTTATTTCTTTCGTAGTTGCATTAGGCATAAGCAGCATTGCGGTGCCAAGAAATATAATGCCTATAAAACTGGAAATAAATAATTGTGCAGGGTTTATAAACGTCCTTTTAAAATTGATGTGAAGGCTTGAGAAATCTCTGATAAAGCACAGTACGATAAGCAAATAAAGGAGTCTCTGATTCACGAACCTTAAATTTCGCGAATCTAAAAAATTATATTCCAGCCGTGCTGCGTAATACAATATCACTAACAGGATTATAATTATTTCCAGTGGCCAAAGTTTCCTAGTAGCCCGGCTCTTTTTATAAATATTGTAATAAAAGATATTAAAAATGGTAAGCAGAAAGCTTAAATCATAGAAGTAAATTACTTGCGACCGGTACAGGAGTTCCTTATAAAATCCAGCTTCGATAATCATGAGACCGAAGGCCAGAAAGCTGGTATAAAATGAAAAAGTATTAAGTCTGTTATTCCACATTTTTTATAATAGGAAAGCAAATGTATTCAAAATTACTCCGGGGGCGTTCGTTTCGCCCGAAAATAGTAAATTTTTAAAACGAGATTTCATATAGGTTAAGGAGCTAAGTCCGACCCTGCTTTTAAAATTCGATATAGAAGAAGTCCATTATCTAACCTTCTCTGCGTTAAAGAAATTCGGATTCCTCACCTCGCTCTTTTTTAAGAAGCCACTATAAGACAACTGCCTTGCAAGGGAAGTCTTTGGTTTAAAGCTCAGGAATCCTGTAGGTCTGGCCGCAGGTTTTGATAAGGATGCGAAATGTTCTCGGAACTTTCTAACCTTGGTTTTGGTTTTATTGAAATAGGAACACTTACGCCAAAGGCACAGCAAGGTAATCCCAGGAAAAGACTTTTCAGGCTGGAGGAAGATTCCGCGATCATTAACCGTTTGCGCTTCAACAACGGTAGGTAGATTCAGCTGTGGAACGGCCTAAAGAGAAAAAAAAGAAAACTAATTCCGCCTCTTATTATTTAGAATTATTTTAAAAATTATAGCTTAATGCTACCCCAGTACCTGCCGATTCCAGTTTGAAATGTGGCCGGAATGCTGTGGGCTCACCATTCTCTAAAGCCAAAGCCTTTTTTGCCTGCTTGTCTGCAGCATAGGCAAAAGGGATTCCAACTCCCACCAGGCCCGCACCAATCCCTACAACAGCCCAGCCTCGGGAGGGTTTATTTTCGTATACCACTCCATTTCTAACCTCGGTCTTTTTGCCGGAGAGCGCGGGTACGATACCAAAACCGATCAGGAAGCCACCGGCATAGCCGAACACATTGGATACGGCAGCATTTGTTCTGGCTTTGTGGAAAGTGCTTGCAGCGTTGGGATCTTTAAATACACTACGGAATTCTTTCAATTTGTAGGTTTGTCCATCCTTAACTAATTTGTTTTTTTCCATTGTAACCTGTGCGGTCCCGAGTGTGAAGCTGAGCATCATCCCGAAGAGAATCATTTTTTTCATGGTGTTTATTTTTATTTTGCGGCAAAAATAGTGTTTTGTTCAATTGAATTGAGATAATTCCGGCCGACTTATGTCAGTTTCAGCAACTATTTTTTCGAATTGGTGGATTGCAGGATTGGTGGCTTGCTCATATACTGCTGCCTTTCCGTTATTATAAGACAGGAGGGTGGGGTGTTAGCTGCACGGATAGAGCAAAAAACCCTATTTTTGTGTTTCAAAATTTTCGCATGTATAAAAGCTTTATCCGCCCTTTATTATTCAAATTTGACCCTGAAGAAGTTCATTATTTTACGTTCTCTGTTTTGAAGAATTTTAAATTTCTGACTTCAATTGTATTTCCGAAACCAATTGTAGACAAGCGTCTTGAAAGGGAGGTTTTTGGATTAAAATTTAAAAATCCTGTAGGTTTGGCCGCGGGCTTTGATAAGGATGCGAAAATGTTCTCCGAACTTTCAGATCTCGGTTTTGGCTTTATTGAAATAGGAACGCTGACTCCCAAGCCTCAGGATGGAAATCCTAAGAAGAGATTATTCAGACTAAAGGAAGATTCGGCAATCATTAACCGGATGGGTTTTAATAACGGTGGTGTAGATGCTGCGGTGGAACGTCTGAAGAAAAATAAAAACGTGCTTATTGGCGGTAATATCGGAAAGAATAAAATCACGCCCAATGAAGAGGCCGTCAATGACTATATTATCTGTTTTGAAAAGCTTTTCCCTTATGTAGATTATTTTGTCGTAAATGTAAGTTCACCCAATACGCCCAATTTACGAGCTTTGCAGGATAAGGAGCCTTTAACTAAACTTTTAAGTGAACTTCAAACCCTGAATGTTGCTAAGGAAAAACCCAAGCCAATTTTGCTGAAAATCGCGCCTGATCTTACTGATGATCAACTAATGGATATCATCGATATAGTAAAGATAACCGGAATTGCGGGAGTAATTGCCACCAACACGACTCTTTCGCGTGAGGGTTTGAGATCTGAAAACAAAGTTGAAAGTGGGGGTCTTTCAGGCAAACCGCTCACCAAGCGTTCGACTGAAGTGATACGTTTCCTCTCCGAAAAAAGCAATAAAGCATTTCCAATTATTGGTGTGGGCGGTATTCATTCTGCTGAGGATGCTTTGGAAAAACTGGAAGCCGGCGCAAGCCTGGTACAACTGTATACCGGCTTTATTTATGAGGGACCTGAACTGATCCATGAGATAAACACTAAACTTCTTCAAACAGAAAAGGAACCTGTGTTTTAAAGCTTGCTGTTCGCAAATCAGATAAAAAAGTTGCTTACAGTATAAATAATCAGTCCCACCAGACCTCCCACAAGTGTTCCGTTTACACGTATAAACTGAAGGTCTTTTCCTACTTCCAGTTCAAGTTTTTCGCTTAGTTCTCTGCCTTCCCAATTGCCCACAGTAGAACTGATTAGGTGTGACGCCTGGTGCGTATTCTTCAGGATGTATTTGTAGGCCGTAACGCGCACCCAATGATCGATTTTATACTGTAGTTTCTCGTCGGTCTGAAGATTTTGCGAGAGTTCAGACAGGTTTTTCGTCAGGTAGCGTTTCAGGGCCGAATCTTCTTCCTCCAATTCCTGTGTTAAAGACTGTTTTATCGAACGCCAGATATCTGCTGAATACTCCTTGAGTTTCACATCTGTGAGGAAGTCATTCTTGATATTGCGGAACTCATCTTCCCATTTCTTCTCGGACTGGACCTCCTCAGAAAAGGCAAAAAGTTTAGCCGTAATTTCTGCACGTAAGGAGTGTCCCGGATTATTTTCAACCTCTTCGAAGAATTTTGAAAGCCCGTTGGTAATTTTATCCGCAATTGTATCATCAACGAATTTTGGAATAAGGAAATAGCTTTCTTTCTGTACCCTCTCCTTCACTATTTGCTGGTTGGTCAGTACGTATTCCTTTATCTGTTTGGCAAGACCCGTGATCATTTTCTGGTGATCTTCCTTCTCAACTAAATATTCTATTCCGCTGCCAACTATGCGGTTTATTTTCAGATCGTTGGTCATTTCCCTCGCCTTTTTTGCGATAAGTTCTGCCGCTGCGTCATCATCCAGTTTATGCAGGATGTTAAGAACCATTTTTGAAAGTTCACCAACGAGGTTTCGCTGGTTTTTCTCTTTTGACAGCCACTCTCCCGCAATATTTGAGATCCTGATTTTCTGAATATAAGGGCGTATGTTTTGAGGTGACAGGAAGTTTGAGACCACGAAGGTCCCAAGATTATCACCAATGCGCTCCTTACTGTTTTGAATCAGGTTGGTATGCGGGATCTTAAGTCCGAGGGGATGATGGAATAGTGCGGTCACCGCGAACCAGTCGGCGAGTGCACCTACCATAGCTGCCTCAGAGAAGGCCCGGATATAGCCTATCCAGTGGGCTGGATTCTGCTTTTCCAGCACGGTCGTAATTACAAATACGACGGCCATCAATACAAACAGTCCGGTGGCAAACATTTTATATTTCTGTAGCTGCTTACGTTTTAGGTGATCGTTCATATCTCAAATTTATGTAAATCCTACTGAAAGCAGTGCTGCTATTAACATGCCGATACTATAATGTACCGGCAAATTTGACCACAAGTATTATACTGAAGCCGTTTTAATATTTATACCTAATTTTGAAGATATTTTGAACAGAATGAAACCTTTGCTTTTCCTGCTCTTTCTGATTAACATGCAGATGTGTACACAGTTAAACCAATCCGAAAATACTAAAGTTATGCAAAATACTCCCAAAAATCCTTATTACTCCAGAACAGACCGTACAAAACTTACCGTCACAAACGCCGAATGGAAAAAGATCCTGCCACCCGACCTGTATGCAATTGCCCGCGAAGCCGATACGGAAAGACCTTTTACCGGAAAATATAATGAATTTGATGAGCTGGGTGATTATTACTGTGCAGTTTGCGGTAATCATCTTTTCCGTTCGGATTCTAAATTCTCGTCTACCTGTGGCTGGCCAAGTTTTTTTGAGGCTGATAAGGAGGGAGTGGCTTATAACCGTGACTCCAGTCATGGGATGGAAAGGATTGAGGTAGTTTGTAAACGCTGCGATTCACACTTGGGTCATGTCTTTAACGACGGTCCGCCACCGACAGGGATGCGTTATTGTATGAATTCTGTGAGCCTTGAATTTGTAGGTGACTCCCAAAAATAATAACAAATTGTAGCGCAAAAACTGTTAAATTCTCTTAATTAGAGTTAAACTTTTGGGATGTAACCTCCTGAAGGATATCGTTATGTAATTTTGCCGCACCAATCAATTTAACATAATAATATGCGTAATTTACTTCTGGCTGTCTCAGCCACCTTTATACTGACCACCTCCTTTTACAGAGATACCCGCGAAGTTTCTGCTGACAATACTATTGAAAATCCTGTGCCGCTTTCGTCCGAAAGTGAAAATTCACCTGTACTTAATGTTGATGCTGCAGCTGAACTCTACAAGACAATCAACTTCGGAAGTGGCAATAAGATGAATGAAGAAGTTTTCGGGAAGGCTTTTCAGGGATATTCAAACTTAATGAAAGCCGGAAAACTTGATAACGGTGCGGGCATTCTGACCGTTTGTGATTTCTCACTTTCATCAACAAAGAAAAGATTGTGGGTTATTGACATGAATTCTAAAAAGGTTCTTTTCAATGAGTTGGTAGCCCACGGAAAGAATACAGGAGAAGAATTTGCGACAAAATTCTCGAACACCGAAAGTTCACTGCAAAGCAGCATGGGTTTTTATATTACGGAATCTACTTACAATGGTTCTAACGGTTACTCGCTGAAGCTGATCGGGATGGATAAAGGCTACAACGACAACGCGTACAAACGTGCCATCGTAATGCATGGTGCCGATTATATTAGTGAGGAATTCATTAAGGCACAGAACAGGATTGGCCGCAGTTGGGGCTGCCCCGCCGTGGCACGTGAACTGGCGGAACCTATAATCAACACCATAAAAGGTCAGAATGTGCTCTTCATCTACTATCCGGACCAAACATATCTGGAATCTTCTGAATGGCTTAAGGCATAACTGCTATAATACATAATAAAAAGGGAAGCCGGCGTATGCTGACTTCCCTTTTTTTATTACCCAAACTACTATCAGAATTTGAGGTCGAGGCCTATATAAAAATTGGCCGGCATAATGGGTGCGTACACCATTCCGCCGTCAAAATAATTTCCAAAAGGATTGGAGGCATCAATAATGGGATTGTCCTGGGTAAATGATGTCAGGTTTTCGCCGCCCACGTAAACTCTGATGTTTTCCGAGAAGTCACGCGAAATCTGCGCATTCAGCGTCATGAAAGGATCTGAAGTGCGAGCCAGTTGAAATTGGGAAGGATTGGATGACAGGTTGGGCAGGTTCTGCTTTCCTACATACTGAAGCGTGGTGTCAAAAGACCAAAAAGCCTTTCTTTCATTGGCTTCGGTGCTGTACGAGGCATTAAAAAACCCTCTGTTCTTAGCCATAAAAGGTATGTTTCTTCTGCCTTCCAGATAATCTGCCTGCACATCATAGTATTTGTAAGCCAGACGAAGGTCCAGGTTTTTAGCCGGTGAAAAGTCCAGCTGGGTCTGGAAACTGTTGGCAAAGGATTTTCCGTTCAGATTGTAGAATACAATTTTCTGTGGAGATACGTCAAGGTCTGTCAGGACCTGATTCTGGAAGTCCGTACGGAAGAAATCAGCTACCAAAGTAGCTTTCCTGCTGAAAAGGTTAAATTCCTGCTGTAGGCTGGCACCGTAATTCCATGCAGTTTCAGGCTTCAGGTCATATATCTTACCGCCATTTCCCAGTATTTCGATTTGCCTGTTGGACGCAAAATACTGCTGGTTTTCAGCAAAGACATTCGCTGTGCGGAATCCTCTTCCGGCCGAAAGACGAAGTATGGTCTTCGGTGTAAAATCATATTTAAAATTAACACGCGGTGTGAACTGCGTTCCGGCCAGATTGTGAAAATCGGCTCTGGCCCCGGCCACCAAAGTGTATTTTTCTCCTGTTAGGGTGTATTCCAGGAAGAGTCCGGGAACAGTTTCTGTGCGGCTATAGCCCTCCTGAAGATATACTTCATCAAATTTATCAAACAGGAAACTCGCACCGGCTTTGTATTTGTGGTTGGTGTTTCCCAAGATGCTTTCAAAAATCAGATTGGAATAAAAGGTGCTTTGCTTGCCCAAATAATTCCTGTTTCCGAAGAAACTGTCCTGTTCGTGATGGCTGTACTGGTTCATCCAGCCGATACTTTGGTAGGGTTTGCCTTCAAAAACATACCCCGTCTTGTTCCAGATGTCAAATTTAGCCAGGTCAATTCCGATACCATAAAGACTCTGCTGAGACTGGTCAGTATGTCTGTCATAGTCTTTCTGTCCACCGTGTCGCTGATCCTTAACGAAACTGATTCCGAAGTGAGTCCCCAGACCCGAATTTTCCAGGTCATTGTAATTAAGTAAATAAGCGGCATTGATCTGGTTGCCTGTGGGCTGGTCCAGGAAGCCGTCGTCATTTGTGTCCATTTTGGCTACAGTTGCATTTCCGTGCAGAAGTACTGTCTGATTCCATTGGCCGGTAAGCGCGCTTGTTGATGTGATATTAGTTTCAAACCTTCCGTTGGCATCGCCAAAGAAATTAAGAGCTGTTTCCGGAGCTGTCTGAAACTTCAGGAATTCAGTATTGATTTGTCCGGTTATACTTTCATATCCGTTGGTTACCGTACTTCCGCCTTTTGTCAGCTGTATGCCGCCAATCCACCTGCCCGGGATTAAGTTTAGTCCGTAAGGTGAGGCCAAACCACGTATTGAGGGCAGCAGTTCCCTTGTGAGCGAGGTGTACTTCTGGTCCAGACCTAACATTTTCAGCTGTTTTGTGCCGGAAACAGCATTACTGAAAGAAACATCTACAGTTGCATTCGTTTCAAAACTTTCTGATAGGTTGCAGCAGGCCGCCTTCAGCAATTCTTTTTGGCCAATGTTAAAGGTTAGACCCGCAGATTTGCGGCTTAGTGAAGTTGCTTCTTCCTTCTTGGTGATCAAGACACCGTCTATATTATGGTCAATGTGGTCCTTATGCTGGGTAAAATCCTTGGGAGCTTGCTGTTCATCGCTGTGAACCAGATCACTCTTTACACCAAAAGCCAGTTCGCGGTCGTAGAGGCAGCATGCGGGCAAAGCATTATACACAGAATCCTTTGCCAGGAATTTTTCATTGTCGTGACCAGCTTCTGCAATTTTCTGCAGAATAATGTCTGAAGATGTTTTTGATGGGTCAAAATTGAGCACCACAGTCTGGGTCTCAGAATTCCAGTCCGCAGTTGTGGCGCCGGCGTCTTTGGCGGCCTTTTCAATCCTGGCTTTGCATGAACCACAGTTTCCTTTTACAAAAAATGTATTCGCAGGTAAGGCGGAAACACTGGCTTGCGGTTCTATGTTGGTCGTTATAAACGAAGGAGTCCTTTCGTACAGGCAGCAGCCGGGAAGGTTACTGTACACTGAGTCGGGAGCGGTATATTTTTCATTGTCGTGACCAACCTCGGCGATTTTTTTAAGTATCGTATCTCCAGTAACCCTGGCAGCGTCATATTTTACACTCAGCGTTTGGGTGTTGGCGTTCCAGTTGGCGGATGCCGCACCGGCGCTCTTTGCGGTGGTTTCTATTCTGTCTTTACACATACCACATTCACCTTTTACTTTGAAGGTGGATTCGGTAATGGTTTGGGCATTTAATAACTGAGTGAAGAAAAGGGATATAATCAGAACACTTTTTAATAAAGTTTTCATCGTAAAAATTTAGATTAATTAAAAGAGAATTTGCCCAGTGAACGTACCTTGGGCATAGAATCGGATAATTAACCTATTTTAGGAGGTTGCCAGATTTTGGCTGCGGCATCGGAAAGTTCGGGGCTTAAATAGCTAAAGGCCTTGCTGTTGTCTGCAGCGGATAAGGTGTTATCTGTTACCTTAATGTCCTGTGCAATGGAGGCAAAAACCGTGGTAGTGGAGCAGGATTTGCAGCTCGTACAGTCACCTCCACAGGATTTTTTTTCTCCACTATGACAAGGCTTGCTATCACTTTCAGGAGAGGGACAGCAGTCTGCGGAACCGGAAACAGAGCAGCAGTCCTGCTGGAGGAGTTGAGCAAAGAGGTTCTGCTTAGGCATTACAAAAATACCCAAACAGAAAATTAAAATCAGTATGTGAAGTTTCCCTGCCATTTAAGGCACAAAATTAGGCAATTTATTTTAAAGGTGCGCCTACGGCGATATCACATCTGTGTCCGGGCTGGCCATGGGCAGGGTTAAGACCCGCTTTTCCGGTGGTCGCAGCTGCCGGTTTGTTTGCAACGTTATACGCCATTGGGTCTGGTGTACCAGTGGCGGGAACTATGCTGGCAGGTGTCGCCGTGCCTGTAGTACTTTTGGCAGGGCTGTTAAGCGGTGCCCCAACGGAGATATCGCACCTGTGGCCGGGTTGGCCGTGTGGCGGGTTCATGCCGGGAGCGGTAGTAGGTGGTGGTGTTACATTATAAGCCGCGGGATCTTTCTTCGCCGAATTAGGATCTACAGTAATGGACTGCTGAGCAGCAGGGCTTTTTGCGGCAGAATTAAGTGGTGCACCTACAGGAATCTCGCATTTATGTCCGGGCTGTCCGTGTGGAGGGTTGGTGCCGGGTGCTGTTTGCTGTGCTCCGGCGGTGTTCTGTGCCACGCCGGGTACCGATGCCGTTCCACCTGCAGGTAACAGCATATTTGAGGCTTGGGCCTTTGCTGCATCAGCTTTGCTGTTTGTGGAAGCTGCAGTGTTTGAATCCTTAAGATAAGTGGGCTTCTGGTCTTTGTCACAGGAGTTGAGAGCCAGAATACTTGCGATTATAAATAGTGTACTAATTTTCATGTTGTTATCTTCTGATTCAGCAAAAATAGCAAATTCTGCTGACTTTGCAGTATCTGTTTGTTTTTTGTAAAATTCTCGTATTTTGAACGGTTTACAGCTTGAAAAAATTACATTTGCAGCTAAAATAAAACTAAAGTACTTATGAAAAATGTATTTGTATTGATCTTTATGGTCTTTTCTGTGGTGTTGTTTTCTCAGGACAGGAAAAGTTTAGGTCAGGATTTTGTGAAATCCATGTTCTCAGATAATGAAAGTGAAAGGGCGTATGCAATGTTTGACTCAACGATTAAAGAACAGCTTCCGCCGTCCGAATTTAAAGAATTGGGCTCTCAGATCACGGGTCAGACCGGAGCTTTCAAAAAAATCCTTGATGTAAACAATGAGGAGGATACCTATTATTTTTATTCTGAATTTGAAAAGACCAGTCTGGATGTTCAGGTCACCTTTAACAAAGAGAATAAAATTGCAGGCTTTTATTTCGTACCTCATAAAGAATTTGCAGCCGAAAGTAAGAAGTAAGACCGTAATTTAAAAAAGACAAACAGCAAAAACACCTCGCAGTACTGGACTGCGAGGTGTTTATAATAATAATATTGAAGGATTAGTTTTTTACCAGCAGGCGGAAACCCTCGCCGTGTACGTTAATGATCTCAAGACCCTCATCATCGCGAAGCAGCTTCCGCAGTTTAGCGATATAGACGTCCATACTGCGTGCTGTAAAATAATTTTCCTTTTTCCAGATTTTCCTGAGTGCCAGATCCCGCGGCATGAAATCGTTTCGGTGCTGACAAAGTAGCTTCAGGAGTTCGTTTTCCTTTGGTGAAAGTTTATATTCTTCATCGCCCACGCGGAGTTGCCTCAACATGGAATCGAAGAAAATATTACTGATCTTGAACTGTTCCTGTTCGTCATTTTCTACCGCTGCGCTGCGCTGCAGGATGGCCTTGATCTTATACAGCAGTAATTCCGTATCAAAAGGCTTTGTAATATAATCATCAGCTCCCAACTGATACCCCTTCAGGATATCTTCCCGGAGGTTTTTGGCAGTAAGGAAAATGATGGGTGTGTTCTTGTCTATCTTCTTCACGTCTTCGGCGAGTGAGAAGCCGTCTTTCTTAGGCATCATCACATCAAAGATGCAAATGTCGAATTCATTCTCGGTAAATTCCTTCAAACCCTGCTCTCCATCCACTGCAAGGGTCACCTCGAAGTTATTGATGGTTAAGTAGTCCTTCAGAACTGCGCCAAAACTTTGGTCGTCTTCTACCAGTAGGATCCTGTTATTCATTTTATTTGTTTTTTATTGTTTTACTGTGTTTTATACATGATTCATAGGTAGTTTTATGGTGAAAGTACTTCCTTTTCCTTTACGCGATTCTACCAGAACCTGTCCTTTATGGAGTTCAATGATTTTCTTTACGTAGGACAGACCTAAGCCCTGACCTTTCACATTGTGGATGTTACCTGTTTCCTCTCGGAAGAACTTATCAAAAATCCGTTTGTTGTTGTCCACATCCAGACCAATACCTTTGTCTGAAATTTCAATTACATACCAGTTTCCTTCATTTTTGGTCTTTACATTTATCTGAGGTGTTTCCGGCGAATACTTATTGGCATTGTCCAGAAGGTTGATCAGTGCATTGGATATATGGAATTCGTCCACTTTCACAATATATCGGTCTGCCGTGAACTCCTGTTCCAGCGTACCGCTGCGCTGTGCAATGATGAGGCCGAAACTTTCGGTAATTTCTTTGATGAGGTTTCGCAGGTTTGTTTCCTTCAGGAAAAGCTGTACTTCGTTTCTTTCCAGCTTGCTCATGTTCAGTACATTTTCCACCTGCTTTTTCATGCGCAGGTTTTCCTGTTTGATGAGTTGCGAATAATACTTCACCTTCTCCGGGTTGGTGGCAATTTTATCATTGGCCAGCGAATCTGTAGCTACCGAAATGGTGGCCAGCGGCGTCTTGAACTCGTGCGACATGTTATTGATGAAATCCGTTTTAACCTCAGCAATTTTTTTTTGCCTCATCATGTAATTGATGGAAATAATGTAGATTCCAAGGATGGTGAGCAGAGACATAAAAGTTCCCAGCAGCATAGGAAGATTGTTTTTGGCCAGTGAATAGCCTTTTCTGGGAAATACTAAGGAGAGGCTGTAGATGGTCCGGTCTTTACTGTCGGAAAAAATGGGGTAAGTGTAGCTGTCGGCATTTTTCTCCACTTTAAAGATCTCATTGGCTACCGGAGTCAGATTGTTCCGGCTGTCCAGAATTCCGTAGCCGAATTTGGTATCTATGCCCTTAAGGCGGAGTTCCCGCGATATCACAGAATCCAGTACTTCGGGCACAACACGTTTTTCCACCGGCTGATTAATTCCTATAAGCTGCACAAACTCTCTAAGCGTATATTCGCCGCTTTGTATGGACCTGTTCAGGTCTTCTGTAAGAAGTTCGGGCGCGGAGGAATCTCTACGCAATCGTACAAGTGCCTCATCGGTGTACATGGTAGTCACCTTCAGGCTGTCGCCGCGGTGTGAAATGGGAATATCCTTATTTTCAATAATATTCTTGGAGTAGGTTATGGTACGACGGCTGGCCGAATCCTCCACCTGCTGGATGGCTGTTATTGAGGGCTGAGTGCTGGAAGTGACGTCTTTGTCCAGATTTTTATACTGCGCATAATACTTTTCAACCTCTATATCCGTCATTTTTTTGGCTGATGATTCCAATGCCGCGTGCACCTTATTCGAAAAATCCTGTTCCAATGCTTCATAGTAGCTTTTGAGCCAGTAAAACTGCAGCGCAACAAAAACCACCAGAGAGATGGTCATAAAAACAGATATGATGGGAATAAATTTATTGTTCATGAACCCGTTAAATTTCAGGTGTTAAAATTACTGATTTTAAGAATGTAAATGCAAAAAGGGGGCTGGAATAATAATAAAATTTTCTTAAAAACGCTCATTTTAACGGTTTATTGTGAATGCTTCGGCATGGTTATAATTGTTTTGAATTCTAATGTTTAAATTTGACATAAAATAACTCAGGATGAAAGACAGAACAATTGTACAGACGGACCGTGATGCAGCCACGATGTTTATAATGCGGGTTTTCAATGCGGATGTTTCTGCTGTATGGGAACATTTTTCCCATAAGGAACTTTTGGACCGCTGGTGGGCACCAACTCCCTGGAGATGCGAAACCGGGAGTTTAGACTTTAAGGAAGGGGGTGTATGGCAGTATGCAATGGTGGGACCGGCAGGTGAGCGCCATTATGCCGGAGTTCGCTACAATGAAATCATGTTCCACCGCAGTATTGCCTGGTCTGATTATTTTTCGGATTCTGCCGGCAATATGGACAGCAACAAACCTGTGGTAGACTGGCTGATAGGCTTCACCGGCGTGCAGGAAGGTACAAAGCTCACCGTAAATCTTCATTTCAGATCAGCGGAGGATATGGAAGAGATTATCCAAACCGGTTTTGAAGAAGGTTTCAAAGCTGGTTTTGATAATCTCGAAAGATCTCTGCAGGGAGGTATGCAGCCAAGCAGCGTTTAAAACAGATCTTCGTCTGTAAAGTACTGGATGATGGCTTTTTTCATCAGCAGTTGCTGCTCATTGGGCTTAAGTTCGGGTAATGCCTCCACTTCACTGAAATGTGGAAAGCCTTCTTTGTCATAATGCGAGAATTTATAGTAGCCAAATGGCTCAAGTAACCTGCAAACCGCAATATGCAGGATGTTGAGCTTATCATCTTTTGTGTATTTCTGCGGCCCGCTGCCCAGTTCCTGAACACCGATCAGAAAGAGAATGGTGTCCAGCGACGGATGTTTTTCGGTATCAAAATTTTCAACAAAGAAACTCTCAACTTTGGTCCACAGCTCTGCTTCGCTCAAATTATTCATGTTGTTCTTTTTTCCAGTTTTAGTAAGAATGCAAACTCCAGCGCGTCTTCTTTCAGGCTCTCAAAGCGGCCGCTGGCACCTCCGTGTCCCGAGCTCATGTCGGTTTTGAATAAAAGGAGATTGCTGTCGGTTTTCAGCTCTCTTAGTTTCGCTGTCCATTTGGCAGGCTCCCAATACTGTACCTGCGAATCGTGAAGACCTGTTGTGATAAGCAGGTTTGGGTAATTCCTGGCCTCCACATTATCATAAGGTGAATATGATTTCATATAATGGTAATATTCACTCTCATTTGGATTACCCCACTCATCATATTCACCCGTGGTAAGCGGTATGGTTTCGTCCAGCATTGTGGTCACAACATCTACAAACGGTACCTGAGCAATTACACCGTTGAAAAGTTCCGGTTCAAAATTGATTACGGCACCCACGAGTAAACCTCCTGCCGAGCCGCCCATCGCATATAAGTGCCTGGATGACGTGTATTTTATTGAGATCAGATGTTTCGCGACATCGATAAAATCGTAAAAGGTGTTCTTTTTCTTAAGCATCCGGCCTTCTTCGTACCATTCGCGTCCCAGGTACTCGCCACCGCGGATGTGAGCAATGGCATAAATGAAACCCCGGTCCAGAAGGGATAACCGTACGTTAGAAAAACCTGCGTCTACTGTATGGCCATAACTTCCGTAACCGTACATCAGCAATGGAGTATCGGGGCTTTTGGCGGTATCTTTATGGTATACCAGCGAAACGGGGATCACAGTTTCACCATCCCGTGATTTGGCCCAAAGTCTTTCCGAAATATAGTTTTCGGGGCTGAAGTTGCCTCCCATTACCTCCTGCTGCTTCAGCAAGGTGGTTGTCCGCTCTTCCATATCGTATTCGTAGGCTGTCGTAGGTTGTGTCAGGGAGGTGTAACCATAACGCAGTTTAGTGGTGTCAAACTCCAGGTTGAGACTTATAAATGCTGTATAGGTTGGGTCAGAAAATTTCAGGTAGTGACTTTCTCCGTTCCGGGAATCGGTCACTTTAAGCCGTAGCAGACCTTCTTTCCTTTCTTCCAGCACAATGAAATGCCTGAAAATTTCAAAGCCCTCCAGCAGTACATCCTCACGGTGTGGTACAATATCCCTCCAGTGGCTGATATCCGGTTTGGTTACCGGTGTTTTAACAAGTTTAAAGTTAAAGGCATCATCAGCATTGGTGATTATATAAAAGTCATCACCAAAATGTTCTACAGAATATTCCAGGTCTTCAGTTCTGGGCTGAAGGATTTGCCAGGAACCCAGTGGGTCGCTGGCAGAGATAAATCGGTGCTCGTCTGAGAGCGTGCTTGAACTTCCTATGAAAATGTACTCAAGGGATTTTGTTTTGTAGACGGTTACGTCATACGCCTCATCCTGCTCATGATAAACTTCTTCATCGTTTTCCGGGCTGCTTCCAATCCGGTGCCGGAACACTTTGTATGCGCGCAGGTTTTCGTCCTTTCGGATATAGAAGATATATTGGTTGTCTGCCGACCATACCGCTTTACCCGTACAGTTTTCAATGGTGTCAGGCAAGAGTTTGCCCGTGTTGAGGTCTTTTATCTGAATGGTGTAGATCCTCCTTCCCACGGTGTCGGTGGAGTAGGCTCCCAGGCGGTTATCCGGGCTGGCTGCGGCGCTTCCGAGGTCAAAATAATCATGGCCTTCTGCAAGCTCGTTGGCATCCAGCATAATCTCTTCCGGGCTTTCAAGGGTGAGGTGTTTCCTGCAGAATATGGGATATTCCTTACCTTTCTCATACCGTACAATATACCAATACCCGTTGAAGAAGTAAGGAATGGATTCATCATCCTTTCTGTACCGGGCCTTCATTTCACGGTAAAGTTCCTCCTGAAGTTCTTCTGTGTCCTTCATCACAAACCCGGCATATTCATTCTCGGCCTGCAGATAAGCAGTCACTTCCGGATTATCTCTTTCGTTCATCCAGAAATAAGGATCTACACGGCGGTCACCATGGATTTCGAGGATTTTTTCTATTTTCTTTGCTTGTGGGATATTCATTTGTTAATAAAAGGATTCAAAGATAGCTATTTCGCGTGGTAGGCCAGGCATTGCTTATGACAGTGGCTGTGTATGGCTCCGTTCTGTGGTTCACAATCTAACAAAAAATCCGTCCCAGCCAGGAACGGATTATACAGCATAATAGCCTAAGGTATTATTTGTTCATATTTCTGATGTACTTCTCTATTGCCATGGTCATAGAAGGAGTTTCCTTCGTAGGAGCCATCACATTGACCATCAGTCCGGTTTCTTCAGCGGCACTTTGTGTGGTTGGGCCGAAAACAGCGATCTTGGTTTCGCCCTGTTTGAAATCTTTAAAGTTCTGATGAAGCGACTTTATACCCTGAGGACTGAAAAATACCAGCATATCATAGTCCTGTATGGAGATATCTGTAAGGTCGGAACAAACCGTTCTGTACATGATGGCACGGGTCCAGTCTACGTTCGCTTTGTCCAGGATTACAGGTATATCCGGACTTAAGACATCCGAAGATGGCAGCAGGTATTTCTCTGAAGGGAACTTTTTGAACAGAGGTGCCAGGTCGGCGAATGTTTTTTCGCCAAAACTGATCTTTCTTTTTCTGTAAACAATATGTTTCTGAAGATAATTCGCAATAGCTTCACTCTGGCAGATGTAACGCATAGAATCCGGTACGCTGAAGCGCATCTCTTCAGCAAGACGGAAATAGTGGTCAATAGCGTTTTTGCTCGTAAAGATAATTCCCGTAAACTGAGCAAGGTCAATCTTCTGTGTTCTGAGTTCCTTGTTGTCCAGACCTTCCACATGAATGAACGGACGGAAATCTATTTTGATTTTTTCCTTCTTCGCCATTTCCAGATAAGGTGAAGATTCACTTGGTGGCGGCTGAGAAACAAGAATAGATTTGATCTTCATATTAATTTGTGTTTAAAAAAATAATAATTTCCAAAGCGCCAAAACAGGTATAAATTGGAGCGTGCAAATATACAAAAATTTATAATACCACTCGTTGGGCAGAATGTGATTTTTGTGGAAGATGTAATACACCGTTTTGAATATGAAAACAAAACCGAAAAACGAAATGTAATATATTAGTGCTTCGCTTTTATCAATAGGAAAATAATAATGGCTGATACACAATCCCATAAGCACCAGCGAAAGCACGAAGTAAAACCTTGTAGCAGTGAAACAGAAAGCGTTCCAGCGTCTGGAGAAGCCTACGCTCTGGTAAAATAGGTAGCTTAGCATAGCTTTAACAAGGTAAAACAAGACCAGGGCAAGAAATGTAAATCCAAACTTATTAAACTGCAGGCCTAAGAATCCGGGCAGTGAAAGGAATCTGGGCACGGTGGGCACATACTGTGAGATCAGCGCAGCGGCACTAAGGCAAAGTACCAGAGAAACGATGGCCCAGGTAACGATAACATTACTGGCATCAGCGAAATCCTGCATCAGAAACCGCTTAAGATTTATGCCCCTGTGCAGTGATGACAGCATGAATACGTAAAGAAAGCATGATGCCAGCAGCAGAGCAATTACCCAGTCATGGCTTTCGGTGAGGCGAAGTTGGTTGGTAAACCCGGTTACTGCAGTTAATTGGAACATTTATGCAAAAATAGGATTATTTTAAAAACATAATGCAGTCTTGATTTTACACTATCTTTGCACCCGGAAATGAAGAAACTCGTTATTATACCTACCTATAATGAACAGGAAAATATCGAAGCCATAATTGCTGCGGTGTTTGCTCTTGATCAGGATTTCCATGTCCTGGTGGTAGACGATTCCTCACCCGACGGAACCGCCGGTTTGGTGAAAAAGCTGCAGGAAAAGTATCCCCATCACCTGCATCTAAGCATCAGGAAAGTAAAGGATGGATTGGGCAAGGCCTACATTCATGGATTCAGGTGGGCTCTGCAGAACGGGTATGACTATATATTTGAAATGGATGCGGATTTTTCGCATAATCCTGCGGACCTGCCGCGAATGTTTGAAGCCTGTCTTCAGGCTGATATGAGCGTGGGTTCGCGCTACTCCAACGGGGTTAATGTGGTAAACTGGCCTATGGGGCGAGTCCTGCTTTCCTATTGTGCCTCCAAATATGTCCGGTTTATCCTGGGTATTCCGGTTCATGACACCACGGCCGGCTTTGCCTGTTTTTCCCGAAAAGTGCTGGAGGAAATAGGTCTGGATAATGTCAATCTCAAAGGCTATGGCTTTCAGGTAGAAATGAAATTCAGGGCCTATAAAAAAGGGTTTAGGATCGTTGAGGTTCCCATCATTTTTATGAACCGTGTAAAGGGAGAGAGTAAGATGAATGGCGGAATCATAGGTGAAGCCGTCTTCGGGGTGCTGCATCTGAAGTGGCAGTCATTAATCGGTAAATTGTAATGCTGATGAAACGGTTGGTCCTTTTTTGCCTGTTTGGTTTTTTCCTTTCCTGCTCAGATTATGTGGAAAGGCCGGCAAATCTGCTTTCTGAAGATGAGATTGCTGAAATTGTTGCAGAAATTACCATACAGGAAGAACTGTTGAGGGTTACACAGAACAGTAATATGGAGAATGCCACGCGTCTTGTACTGCAAAAGTATAAGGTAAGTGCGGCAGATTTTACTGCCAGCTATAAATATTATGGCAGCAGCCGTAAACTGGAGTCGATTTTAGAGGAATCGCAGGAGATTATTAAAAAACGTCATCCGAAGGCGGAAGCCTTTATTGAAAAAGAACTTAAGAAAAATAAAGTGGAAGAAATTCCGCGTAATTGATATGCAGCCATTTTTTCAAATAGATAAAAAGTCAGAAGGAAAAGCACGCGCGGGCTTACTCACCACGGATCACGGGCAGATACAGACTCCCATCTTTATGCCGGTAGGAACTGTTGCCTCAGTGAAGACAGTTCATCAGCGCGAATTAAAGGACGATATCAAGGCCCAGATTATCTTAGGAAATACCTACCACCTGTTATTGAGACCCGGTATGGACATTATGACAAAGGCGGGCGGTCTTCATAAATTCATGAACTGGGAACTGCCAATACTTACCGATTCAGGAGGTTATCAGGTGTTTTCGCTCGCTGCCTCACGGAAGATGACTGAAGAAGGAGTGAAATTTAAATCTCACATAGACGGCAGCGTGCAGTTTATTTCTCCGGAAAAGTCAATGGAGATCCAAAGACAGATTGGTGCCGACATTTTCATGGCTTTTGATGAATGTACACCTTATCCCTGCGGTTACAGCCAGGCAAAAACATCTATGGAACTCACCCACCGCTGGTTAAAAAGATGCATAGACTGGTGTGCAGATAATCCCGAAATGTA
This sequence comes from Chryseobacterium sp., assembly GCF_008831505.1. Taxonomy (NCBI): domain Bacteria; kingdom Pseudomonadati; phylum Bacteroidota; class Flavobacteriia; order Flavobacteriales; family Weeksellaceae; genus Chryseobacterium; species Chryseobacterium sp. The sequence continues at coordinate 108,786 of NZ_CP044507.1, forward strand.
TGGGCACCGTCAACATCTTTTTCCCATTGTACAGGGTTCTACCTATGCCGATTTACGTAAAATTTCCGCTGAGGTCATTTCCGAAAGCAATGCTGTGGGAAATGCCATTGGAGGACTATCCGTTGGTGAACCCGAGGACGAGATGTACCGCATCACTGATATCGTTACAGATGTGTTGCCCAAAGATAAGCCGAGGTATCTTATGGGAGTGGGCACACCCTGGAATATTCTGGAATCAATTGGTCTCGGTATAGATATGATGGATTGTGTAATGCCCACCCGAAACGCACGAAACGCAATGCTTTTCACCTGGAATGGTGTTATGAACATGAAAAACCAGAAATGGAAAGATGATTTTTCGCCGCTGGATGAGTTTGGAACCAGTTATGTGGACCGGGAATACAGCAAAGCTTATGTGAGACATCTGTTCGTTTCCAAAGAATATCTGGCGAAGCAAATTGCCTCTATCCATAATCTCGCGTTCTATCTGGATCTGGTAAAAGTAGCCCGTGAGCATATTATTGCGGGTGATTTCTACAAGTGGAAGGATTCCGTAATGCCGGCTCTCCGCCAGCGCCTGTAAATATTGAGCAACTTCATGGGGATTGTAGACCGTTATATCATCAAAAAATATCTTGGAACCTTCGGTTTCATTTTGCTGCTGCTCTCCACCGTCGTTTTGGTAATAGACGTGCAGGCTAAGAAACCGCGTATTGAAGAGAACGGTTTTCAGCTTTCTGAATTCCTGACCCAGTATTATCCATTCTGGATCATTTACCTTATAATGACCTTCATGTCTATTCTGGTATTTATTGCTGTGATTTTCTTTACGTCCAGAATGGCCAATAACACTGAGATTGTTGCAATTATAAGCAGTGGCGCCAGCTTTCACCGGTTTGCCAGGCCCTATTTTATAACCTCGCTTTTTATAGGTCTTTTTTCACTTGTCATAAACCACTATGTTCTGCCCTGGGCCAATATCCAGAAAAACGAGTTGGAAGCCTATACAATGAACGCACGAAAAAGGGAGCAGATTATTGGCAGCGCACCGGTTTCCGCGCAGATTAATGTCAATGAGTACATATTCATTCACAGTTATAACAAGAAGGAAAAACGCGGGTCAGGCTTTGCTTACCGGAAATACGATAAAGACAAGAGGCTTGTCTATCAGTTGCTGGCTTCGGAAATGTACTGGGACGAGGCCAAAAAACATTTTGTGCTGAACAGTTTTCATGAAAAAACAGTCCAAAAAGACGATTCTGAGAAATTAAACAACGGTCCCGAGATTTACCGAAAGTTTGGCTTTCCGCCTGAAGAACTCTTTCCGGACCAGCTTTTAGGACAAACCAAGACCACTCCGGAACTCATCCGCTTTATAGACCGGGAACGCGAGAAGGGTAACAGCAACCTGAATACCTACCTGAACGAACTTTACCAGCGTACTGCCATGCCGGTTTCGGTAATTGTGCTCACCTTTCTGGCACTCTCACTGGCTTCGGAAAAGAAGCGGGGTGGTTTGGGTGTTAACCTGGCTATCGGGATTGCGCTGGCCTTCATTTTTGTATTCTCGTTCGAAGCGCTTAAGGTAGTTTCAGAAAACAAGACACTTCCGCCGGCCGTAGCCATGTGGCTGCCCAATATGGTATTTGCGCCCCTGGCGGCCGTACTTTATTTCCGGAGAGCCAATCAGTAAAGCATCTCTATTTCCTTGTGGTAAAACTTCTGCAGACCCTCATGCTCAAGTTCAATCCATAAGTTACCGTCTTCATCTGCAGTGGAAATCATGCCATTTTGTCTAATGTTGTCTTTTCGGAAAACCGCAACCTCATTTCTTTTGTACAGACATGAATTATAGTCCTGCAGAATGCCTTCGGGACCCGCAGTCTCACTGAACCTACCCAAAAGGAAGGTGTACATGCTTTCAGCCACATCAGTAAGGTTAAAAAGCGTGCCCGTCTGCGTTAGAAGGGACCCGGCCCTGGGAAGGTCGCCAAAATCTTCCTGCAGAACATTCAGTCCGATACCCACAATGTAGTACATACGGTTATTTACTTTTTTTTTCTCAATGAGAATTCCACAAACCTTTTTATGGCTGATTATTAAATCATTGGGCCACTTTATTTTCACTTCATTTCGGGTCAGATTGGCGGTAAACCGGCGTATATTAAGTGCGGTATAATAGTTGAATAGTGAATCGGACAGTTTAACAGAGCTAGCGGGGACAGCCAGTGAAAGGGCAATATTTTTGCCCGCGGCACCTTCCCATCTGTTTCCATACTGACCGCGGCCGTTATTCTGGAAAAAGGTACAGAGGCCTGCAATTTCAGCGGATCCCGGTCGGAGGAAGTTCACGACTTCGTCATTTGTAGAGCCGCACTGTGGCAGGTAATTCAGCATGGTCATTTAAGAAAGTTTTAAGACTGTTGAGAATGTTAAAGTAAAGAAAAAAGAATAAATTTGCAGATTATACCAATTTTTAATGAATAACAACACAAATAAGCAAGCACTAATAGATAAAATCGTTGATGCGGTACAGGATACCAAAGGAGAGGACATCATGATTTTCGACCTTTCAAAGATAGAAAATTCCGTAGCGGAAACTTTCATCATCTGCAGCGCAAACTCCAATACACAGGTTTCGGCAATCGCCGGGAATATCGAGAAAAAAGTTCGTAATGATCTTCAGGAACGTCCATGGCATGTGGAGGGTTCCGAAAATGCCATGTGGGTACTGGTAGATTATGTATCAGTAGTCGTTCATATTTTCCAGAAACACATCCGCGAGTATTACGAGATAGAAGAGTTATGGGGCGACGCCAAGATCACCCGCATTGAAGCTTAATATTTTTAAAAAAATTTGAATGAATAATAAAGGATTTAACTGGTTTTTTCCCATCGCTATCATGGCGTTCCTACTGTTCTTCGGGCGCGGGCTGTTCATGCCGTCCACCAGTTCCGAGATTACGGAGGAGCAGTTTTTTGATATGATGAAGGAAGGCAAAGTCCAGAACATCAAAGCATACAGGGATAACTTCACCGCCGATGTATTCCTGACACCGGAAGCACGTACCGCTTTGGCAAAGAATTCCGGGGACAGCAAAAGCCCTTTTGCGGCACTTGAAACTACTCCGGGACCGGATTACAACCTTAAATTCGGCGAACTCAGGCTTCTCATGGAGAAGTTTGACAAGGTAAAAGCCGAGAATCCCCAGCTTAAAACCACAATCAATGTGGATACTGCGGGGAGTTTAATGGAAAGTTTCCTGATCCAGATCGCTGTCGGGCTTATTATACTTTCTATCATTTACTTCATATTCTTCCGGAAAATGGCAGGTGGCGGCGGTCCGGGCGGACAGATTTTCTCCATCGGTAAATCCCGCGCAAAACTTTTTGACGAAAAGGATAAGGTGCAGACTACATTTAAGGATGTAGCGGGACTTGAAGGCGCAAAGGAAGAAGTGCAGGAAGTAGTGGATTTCCTTAAAAACTCGGATAAATACACGAAGTTGGGCGGTAAGATACCGAAAGGCGTGCTGCTGGTTGGCCCTCCGGGCACTGGTAAGACCCTTTTGGCAAAAGCAGTGGCAGGTGAAGCTAAGGTTCCCTTCTTCTCTCTGTCCGGTTCCGATTTTGTTGAAATGTTCGTTGGGGTGGGAGCTTCCCGGGTAAGGGATCTCTTTGCGCAGGCAAAAGCTAAATCACCGGCCATTATTTTTATTGACGAAATTGATGCCATTGGCCGTGCCAGGGGCAAAGGTAACTTTACCGGTGGAAATGACGAGCGCGAAAATACACTGAACCAACTGCTTACAGAGATGGATGGTTTTGGTACAGATACCAACGTAATTGTGATGGCCGCAACGAACAGGGCTGATATCCTGGATAAAGCACTTATGAGAGCCGGACGTTTCGACCGCTCTATCTATGTAGATCTGCCTGAACTGCATGAACGCCGCTCTATTTTTGATGTTCATCTTTCTAAGATTAAACTGGACGAAGGTATAGACCGGGAATTTCTGGCCAAACAGACACCTGGATTCAGCGGTGCTGATATAGCTAATGTCTGTAATGAAGCAGCGCTGATCGCGGCACGTAATAACCACGAATCTGTGACCAAGCAGGACTTCCTGGATGCGGTAGACCGTATTATTGGTGGTCTGGAAAAGAAGAATAAGGCTATTAAACCATCTGAAAAGCGCCGTGTTGCCTATCATGAAGCCGGTCATGCCGCCATTTCCTGGCTGGTGGAACATGCCGCACCCTTACTTAAGGTGACTATTGTGCCGCGTGGGCGTTCCCTGGGAGCTGCCTGGTACCTGCCGGAAGAAAGATCGCTTACGACTACAGAACAAATGTACGACGAGATTTGTGCTACATTAGGCGGACGCGCTGCTGAACAGACTGTATTTGGTAATATTTCTACAGGTGCACTGTCCGATTTGGAGCGTGTTACCAAACAGGCTCAAGCCATGGTAACCATCTACGGTCTTAATGAAAAAGTAGGAAACAGGTCCTATTACGACAGTAGCGGGCAGAGTGAATACAGCTTTGGCAAACCTTATTCGGAAGAGACGGCAAAGGTAATTGATGAGGAAATTTCAACGATTATTGAGAACCAGTACTCCCGAGCACTGAATATATTGGCAGAAAACCGTGACAAACTGGACAGTCTTGCCCGGAAACTGTTGGAAAAAGAGGTTATCTTCCGCGAAGATCTGGAGGAGATCTTCGGCAAAAGAGCCTGGGATCCCGAACTGACTGAACACCCTGTAAGCACGGTAGCAGGCTCAGTTTCTGAGGATAATCAGGCGTCAGTTCCTGACGAAAATACCGCTGCGCCAGACAGTCCTTCGCAACTTTAATGTATAAATAATCCCGGTATTCTTTTCTTAATGAACGGATACCGGGAATTTTTTGCTATTTAGTCAGTGTTTCCGGAGATTTGCTGAAATATTTTATATTTTTGTATTGATATCTAATTGAAGAAAGTTGAGTTTATTTAAAAGAATTGTCGGTAAGATAATGAACCAGCCTGAGGATAATGAAAATCAGAGCCTGGAAAAACTTGGGGATTCGCTTAAAAATGCGGATCTCGATTACAAGTTTGCGCAGCTATTTACCCATTCCGGCGGATTTTTTAATTATTGTGCAGATGAAGCTGAGGCTTTACAGATCCTGAATCAGATCATTAAGATAGAACAGGTGAAATCCGTGTTCTGCTGCGACCGGGATCTTAAGAACTTTCTGGATGTCGTAAAGGTTCCTTACACGGACAATTTGGAACAGTCCAATGATACAGCCTTTATAACCTGTGAATACCTGATCGCCTATGATGGCAGGATTATGCTTTCGCATAATAATATCAAGCATTTTCACTCCTCCCGTTTACCGGAAAAGATCATTGTAATGGCGAATGTTTCCCAAATTGTTTCTAACCTTAATGATGCCATGAGCAAGATCAAGCGAAACGGCAATGTTAAAAACCTGACCTCCATCAGCGGGAACCAGAATAAATTGGATGCGCCTACGCGTAACAGCACTAAGCTATTCCTTCTTCTTATTGAAGATTAGTAACAAACAGAACTATTTTGGATAAAAATTTAATTCAGCGTACCATTTCCGGGTTGGTATATATTCTGATAATTATGGCCTGTATACATCCGGCAGGTGCAGAATCAATTAATAAGGTCTTCCCTGATACTGTGAAACAGCATTACCTGTATTACGGGCTAATCAGTCTACTTTTCTTGGCCTCTGTGTGGGAATGTATGAAAATCATGAAATTCGGCACGGGGTATGAACGTTGGATTGTTCTTCCACTGGCATTTTTTGTTTTTTACCTTTTCAGTAAACGCTACTTTAATTTTGGATTTTATTACAATTTCAGACTGTCCGAAATCCTGGCGCTGTCCCTGATCATCATTGCCGTAGTTACCCTGTTTAAATTCAGTACGGAGCTGTACTATGACAGTGGTAAGCTGATCTTTACAGTAATCTATACCGCACTTCCTTTCGGCTTCGCACTTGGTTTGCCTAAGTATTCCGCCTTTCAGAATACTTTCAGTCTGGAGGTATTCTTCCTCTTTATCCTGATTTGGAGCAGTGATACATTTGCCTACCTTACAGGTAAGTTTTTCGGCAAACATAAGATGGCACCAAAGGTTTCACCTAAGAAAACCTGGGAAGGCTTTGCAGGTGGTGTGATCCTGACAATTATTCTTGCATTCTTTGTTGATAAATATTTTCCCGAACTTCGCGGGAACTGGATGGTCGTGGGTGCATTGATTGCCGTATTTGCGCCATTGGGAGACCTGGTGGAAAGCCAGCTTAAACGCAGTTTTGCGGTAAAGGATTCCGGAAATCTGATTCCGGGACACGGCGGTGTACTGGACCGGTTGGATAGTTTCATTATCTGCGCGCCTGTAGTATATTTGTACTTTATTTTAGAAAAACTTATTTAATACCATGAAACTTCACCGGGAATCCAAAGGGACCATTATAGTTGCCACCCTTATTTTTGCAGTTTTAAGCTTTTTAGCGGTTACTTTTCTTGAACTGTGGGCACTTGTTGTTATTGTCCCTCTTCTCGTTATTTACGGTCTTATATTTTGGTTTTTCCGTGTTCCAAATCGCGACATAGAAGACCATAAGGAAAATGTAATCGCACCTGTAGACGGCAAGGTGGTCATGATAAAGGAGGTGAATGAAGATGAATTCATTAAAGGGAAAGCTATTCAGGTTTCCATTTTTATGTCACCGCTTAACGTTCATATTTGCCGCTATCCGGTTTCAGGGAAGGTGGTCTATAAGAAATACCACCCAGGAAAATATCTTGTTGCCTGGCATGAGAAGTCATCTACCGAGAATGAAAGAACTACCGTAGCGGTTGAAAGTCTGACGCATCATCAGGTCGTGTTCAGGCAGATTGCTGGCTATGTAGCCCGGCGGATTGTTTTTAACTGTACTGAAGGGGACACCGCAAAGGCCGGGCATGAATTCGGCTTCATAAAATTTGGTTCAAGGATGGACGTGTTCCTGCCCCTGGATACAGAAATTATCTGTAAGATTGGAGATAAAACCAAGGGTGGATTAGATGTGATAGCCAGAATGAAGGCTTAGTCCCACTATATTTTAAAGCACAACAGTCCGGCATTGCCGGATTTTTTTGTATATTTTGGCAAACATTTTATTATGCGCCTAAAACTTTTTCCCATAATCTTTAGCTTTTTTCTTCTCACCGCATTTATCCGCTGCCAGGAGAAAACGGATCCCAGGCAGGCCGAACTTCAGAAACGCGATTCAATCCTGACCGTGAAGGAGAAGGAATTTGCTTTAAAAGCGGCAGATTATCAGGCGCTGCTCAAACTGCGGGACAGTCTGAACACCCCGATGGATACCATAGCTGTGAATCCGCTGCCGGCAGAGATTAACGGCACCTGGACAGGAAAGATCGTTTGTACCCATTCCAACTGCACCGATTATGTGGTGGGTGATGTACGTACAGACGAGTGGCAACTGTCCGCAGATGGCGGTAAAATTGTGGCAAAAAATGTGAACAAGACGGGTGTGGTCCGGATGTACACCGGTGAATATAGCGGAGGTAAAATTGTGCTGGCTTCCGAAACTTCTGCAGACGCCGCTTCACAGAGAACTTTCAGAATTGAGTTCGGTACAGTTTCTGCGGAACGTCTCGCCGGAACCCGGGAAATACAGGTAGACCAGTCCTGTACCTCGCAATTTTCAATTGAACTTGTAAGAAAATAATTATGAACGGTATGCTAAGTATCGCGGGCCATTTTGTGTTGCCCTTAGAGGACCCTATTCTTAAGTTCCTGGTCATTCTCATCATCATACTTTCAGCCCCCTTACTTCTTAACAAGATTAAGGTACCGCACCTTATCGGACTCATCATTGCAGGAGCGGTAATAGGTCCGCACGGATTCAATGTTCTGCCCAGGGATGCAAGTGTAGTCGTCATAGGCACCACAGGTCTGCTATTTATAATGTTTATGGCGGGACTGGAGATTGATCTTACTGAGTTCCGGAAAAACAAATGGAAAAGCCTCACATTCGGTATGTATACCTTCGCTATACCTCTTGCGCTGGGCATCGTGGCCGGATATTATATTCTGGGTTATGCAATACTCGTAGCTGTGCTTTTTGCCAGTATCTTCTCTTCACATACCTTGATTTCCTATCCGCTTATAAGTAAGCTGGGAGTGGCTAAGAACCGTGCAGTTAATGTAACAGTGGGCGGGACAATGATCACCGATGTTCTGGCACTCCTGGTCCTTGCGGTTTGTGTAGGTATGGCGCAGGGTACAGTTACATCAGCGTTCTGGATCCGGTTAACACTTTCGGTAATTGTATTTGCCGCTGTAGTGCTATTTGGGTTTCCCATAGTGGCGCGCTGGTTTTTTAAGAAAGTTCATGATAAGGTCTCACATTTCATCTTTGTCATGGTAATGATTTACCTGGCTTCCCTGTTTGCTGAATTGGCTGGTGTAGAGGCTATCATCGGCGCTTTTTTGGCGGGGCTGGCACTCAACCGGCTTATCCCTCATACCTCAGCACTGATGAACCGTATCGATTTTGTAGGAAACGCCATATTTATTCCCTTCTTTCTGATAAGTGTTGGTATGCTCATCGATTTCAAGGCATTTTTTAAAGATTTTGAAACCATCAAGGTGGCATTACTGATGACCGGGATCTCTTTGGGTGGAAAATATGTAGCTTCACTGGCCACACAAAAGACATTCAGGTTTACTGATGACGAAGGCAGGCTTATTTTCGGTCTGTCTTCAGCCTCCGCAGCGGCCACGCTCGCAACAGTAATGGTGGGGTACAATATTATTATCGGCGAGACAGAAAGTGGCGAGCCCATAAGACTTTTGAATGAAAGCGTCCTCAACGGCAGTATCCTCCTGATCCTTGTCTCCTGTACCGTTTCTTCCTTCGTCTCGCAAAAAAGCGGTAAAAATATCGCCGACGCAGAAAATGAAAACAGTATGAATGATGATACGGCTGATGAGGAAAGGATTCTGCTAGCACTGAATTATCAGGCCACTGCCGCACCTGTGACCAATCTGGCACTGCTGCTGAAATCCAAAAAGAATACAGAAGATGTCTTTGCCCTCAACATTATTAATGAAAAGGAAAATGAATCCTCTGAGAAAAACGCTGAGAAAATCCTTGGAACTGCTGCCGAAACTGCCGCAGCCGCAGACCTTAAACTCAACATGCTGAAGAGACATGATTCGGATGTAGTAAACGGCATCAACAATATGATCCGGGAACACAGGATTACTGACCTCATTATAGCGGTGGACAGTGAAAGGGGATTCACGTCCTCCTTCGTCTATAACCTTTACAATGGTTACCTAACTAACGAGACCACCAATCTGCTAGTGTATCATTCCGTACAGCCTGTGGCTACCATACAGGCCTATCATGTCCTGATTCCGCAGAATGCGCACAGGGAATCCGGATTCTTTAAATGTTTGCAGAAGGTGTGGAACATTTCAAGACATTCCGCTACTAAGATAGTTTTCTATGCCGACGAAAACACAATCCGCATGCTGGAAACAATTCAGAAAAAAGCGACGATAGATGCCGAATTCATTATCTTCAACAACTGGAAAGACCTTCCCCGGATTGCGGAAAAAATGAAAAATGATGAAGCACTTATCCTAATGATGGCCAAACGGGGGATGAAATCTTTCCATCCGGCTATGCAATCGGTAAGCTACCATCTTAATGATCACTTCAGCGGAAGGAATTATCTGCTGATGTATCCCTATGCCAATGGCAGCAGTACAGAAAGTACATTATATTCCAGAAGTGTTAACAATCCTGATGATTTTGCAGAAATAGGGAATTTGCTGGGTAACCTGTTTAAATAGTCTTATACTTTTATTCGAAGTTCTGCAGATCCACAAGTTTACGGTATACTCCGTCCTTTTCGTAAAGGTCGTTATGGTTGCCCTGTTCCACGATTTTTCCGCGTTCCATCACTACGATGGTATCTGCCTTCTGGATGGTTGAAAGCCTGTGCGCAATAACCAGCGAAGTGCGGTTCTGCATCATTCTTTCCAGGGCATCCTGAACAAATCTTTCGGATTCAGTATCCAGGGCTGATGTGGCTTCGTCCAGGATCATTATCGGTGGATTCTTCAGTACCGCACGTGCTATGGAAAGACGCTGTTTCTGACCGCCGGAAAGCTTCCCGCCGGCCTCGCCGATTCCTGTCTCGTAGCCCATTGGCAGTTCAGCAATGAAATCGTGGGCATTGGCGATCCTGGCGGCACTTTCCACGCGGTCTTTGCCTGCGGAGAGGTTACCCAGCGCGATATTGTTGGAAATGCTGTCGTTAAAGAGAATATTGTCCTGAGTAACCAACCCGAAGAGTTGGCGGTAGCTGGACAGTTTCAGGTTTTTAATGTTGATGCCGTCTATGAGTATTTCACCGGACTGAACATCATAGAACCGAGTAATAAGGTTGGCAATGGTACTTTTCCCACTCCCGCTCTGACCTACCAGGGCGACACTTTGTCCTTTGGGGATTACGAGTGAGAAGTTCTCCAGGACTTTTCGGTCTTCGTAAGCAAAGCTGATATTTCTGAATTCAATCTTGTCCTTAAACTCATTGATTTCCACTGCGTTTGAAATTTCCTTAAGCTGGTAGTCTGCATCCAGGATTTCAAAAACCCGCTTTGCCGAAACTTCGCCCTTCTGGAAGTTGGAAATGGAATTGGAAAGTCTTTTCAGTGGGTCCAGAATGGTATAGAACAGGGAAATATACACTATAAACTCAGCGCCCGAAAGGCCGTTGCCCTGCAGGGCCAGTTTTCCGCCAAAATAAACGATCATACCGATGGTAGTAGCTCCCAACAGTTCACTTACAGGCGAGGCCAGCGCTTTCTTTTTAAACAACCTGAGAGACAGATGACGGATGGTATTCAACGTATTGTCGAAACGGGTACGGATCTGGTCGGACGCGTTGAATATTTTAATCACTTTAAGGCCTACCAGGGTTTCATCTACGTATGAGTAAAGTTTACCCAGCTCATTTTGGGCTTCGCCGGTATCCTTCTTCAGACTTTTCCCTATAATTGAAATCAAGGTGCCCATTACAGGGAATACTATGAGGGTAAATACCGTCAGTTCGAAATTGGAGTAGAGCAAATATCCCATGGTAAGGATAATGACGATGGGAGAGCGGATGATATCAATTAAACTGTTCAGGATATTGCCCTCAATCTCACCTACATCCGAGGTGATCCTGGCAAACACATCGCCCTTCCGGGTATCGGAGAAGAAAGCTACGGGCAGTTCCAGGATCTTGCTGTGCAACTGGCTCCTGAAGTCGCGCGAAACGCCGGTGCGTGAGTAGGTAAGGTAAAATTCCGAAAAATAGCTGAAAACATTACGAAGCAGGAACATACTGATAAACATAATGCATGTTACAAGAAGCACATACTCCGGCCCGCGGTCCGCTTCCATCTGCTGTATAAAGTAGTTGAAGCTGTCCTTACCATAGGTAGCAAGGGTGGTTACATCACCATTATACTTTGGCTCCGTAAGGAGAACCTCATTTCTTTTATCGAAAAGGATGTTTAGAACGGGTATGAAACCCAGCATGGCAAAGATGTTGAAAACTGCATACAAGATATTGAAGAAGATACCCAGTGCAATGCTGCTTTTATAAGGTAAGATGTACTCTATTGCCCTTTTATAGTAATTCATTAAAGCTGTTTGAAGCGCAAAATTACATAAATCCCGTCAATAAGCCCATTGTTGCAAGTCGCGGGCTGGCACAAAGAAAAACAGCTCCCAAAACGGAAGCTGTTCTTACACTCAAAAAAATCGCTGTAAGGTTACCGGATACGGTCTGCAGATTTTACGAGCAATGTATCCTTACGGATATTGCTGTTTGCCAACAAAAGACAGAACAGCGCCACCAAAGGAAAAACGAGCTCAATACCTTTCTCAGGAAATGACATTCCTCCAGATAAGATTAGCACCCAATATAACAGTAAACCCGTCAACAAAACGTTTATCAGCATGCTGATGTTATTCAGCAGGATTTGTCGGGATCTGTTTTTATAACTGAAAATGGAGATCATTCCCAGCAACACGCAAAGCACAGCCAGGGCAGGAATGATATACGTACTGCCAAAAATTTCTACATCCATTGCGGTGAAAGGCAGGACCAGGGCCGCCAGCACGGCCAGAAACATAAAGACGGTTTGTATTCTCTGCAGCATTTTCAGATCGTAAGGGCCAAAAATAGTACAAATTTTGCATATTTCAAAAATAAGTGTAGATTTGCATTACGAATTCTAAAGAATAGCCGCCCGGCTGAACTTTTACAAACTCTACTTACATCATTTTTTACGTAACACACCCTATATATGTTTAACTTAGAAATACTAAGGTCTAAATCCATTGCGGAACTGACCAAAATTGCTAAGGATTTGGAGGTGAAGCTGCCCAGAAACAGCGATGAAAATACCATTATTTTCGCCATACTGGACTTTCAGGCTTCCAACTCCAAAACTGCAAAGGAGTATTATAAAAGCACAGAGAAGGCTGCTGCATCAGCAGAACCCGAAAGTGCACCGGTACAGAAAGCCGCGCCTAAAACGCCCAAAAAACCGGCGGCAAAAAAGAAACCTTCCGCTGCCAAAACTGAGGCCGATCCCATGCCTGCCATGATTGAAATCACTGAAACGCCAGTGGAAGAACCTGACTCAGAGCAGAAACCGGCTACAGAAGAAGCTCCCAAAGAAAAGCCGGCAAGGCAGCCCAGAAAGAAAAAAGAACCTGTAGTACCGGAACCGGCAGTCGCTGCGGAAGAACCAACTGCCGAAACAGAGCAACCTAAAGAAGAGGTTTCAAAACCTAAAACTCAGAAGCAGGAACAGAGCAGACCTCAAAAGCAGCAACCACAGCAAAACAGACCTGTTCAGCAGCAGAACCAGGCTCAGCAATCCCAGAATCAGGGACAGCAGCAGCCCCAGACACCTCCACAACAACAGCAGCAGGGTCAGAATCCACAACAAAACCGCAACCAGTCTCAGAACAGCGGAAACCAGAATGAGAACCGTCCTCAGGGCGGAAATCAGCATAAAAATCAAAAACATCAGCGCAACCAGGATAACCAGGAAGAAACTGAACCGAAAAAGGAATACAGCTTCGACGGTATGGTAACCATAGAAGGTGTGCTGGAAATCCTGCCGGATAATTACGGATTCCTCCGTTCACCGGATTTCTCCTATATCTCCTCTCCCGACGACGTTTATGTATCTACCGCTCAGATCCGCAATTACGGACTGAAGACCGGCGACGCTGTAAAAGGGATTGTAAGGCTGCCAAAGGAAGGAGAGAAATACTTCTCCCTGATGAGGCCGGTAGAAGTAAACGGCCGCGACCTGGCGTTTATAAAAGACCGCGTTTCGTTTGAATACCTAACGCCACTTTTCCCTGAAGAGAAGTTTAATCTTGCAGGCAAAGGTTCTACCCATTCCACACGTATCGTCGATTTATTTTCGCCGATCGGTAAAGGTCAGCGTGCCATGATTGTGGCGCAGCCTAAGACAGGTAAGACCATGTTGCTTAAGGATATTGCGAATGCGATCTCAGCCAATCACCCGGAAGCATATATGATGGTCCTTCTTATTGACGAAAGACCGGAAGAAGTTACCGATATGGAAAGAAGCGTAAATGCGGAGGTTATTGCCTCTACATTCGACGAAGCTGCAGAAAAGCATGTAAAAGTAGCCAACCTTGTCCTTGCAAAGGCACAGCGCATGGTAGAGTGCGGTCACGATGTGGTGATCCTGCTGGATTCCATTACCCGTCTGGCCAGAGCCTATAATACGGTAACACCTGCTTCAGGTAAGATCCTTTCCGGAGGTGTAGATGCCAACGCTCTGCACAAGCCAAAACGTTTCTTCGGAGCGGCACGTAATATTGAAGGCGGCGGATCACTGACCATCATTGCCACAGCACTTATTGATACAGGCTCCAAAATGGATGAGGTAATCTTTGAAGAATTTAAAGGTACCGGAAATATGGAACTTCAGCTTGACAGAAAGATTGCCAATAAAAGAATCTATCCTGCCATTGACCTGGTTGCATCCAGCACGCGTAAGGACGACCTGCTTTTGGATGAAACCACCACACAGCGTATGTGGATCCTGAGGAAATATTTATCAGATATGAATCCGATGGAGGCGATGGAATTTGTAAACCGCAACATTAAAGGAACCCAAAGCAATGAAGAGTTCCTGATGAGCATGAACAAATAATATTTATCACCATAAAAATTAAACTGCCCTGAAGATATTCGGGGCAGTTTTTTGTTGACGTGAGGTTCTTGCTCTCTTAGTATGCAACAGTATAGGAGATAGCAATTTGGTTTTGGTTGGAGCTTAATTCCTTCCATTGACTTACAACCTGCCCATCGGGATTTAAATATATACATTATGTGATTCGTTTTACAGGAACACACACTCAGTTACAGGGGCTCCCGCTTTCTCAAATGCAAAATAAAATTAAAAAGTGGAAGCTTGATCAAACAATCTATGAGAGAAAAATACGAGAACAAAATTTAAATATCCCTGATAATGGTTTTATTAATCAAAATGGATTGGAAAAGGTATTTTTTAAACTCTGCAGAATATGGGATTGCAAATCTAATAACTTTGCAACGCGTATTTGACAATAATGAAATTTATAGTATAACACAAAATAGTGATGGATCTTTAAATTCCCCGTCACTTTGTAAATAAAAATAATATGAAAGTGATTTTAAAAAAAATCTTGCCTGTTATACTTACAAAACTAAATGCCGCTCAGTTCAACTGGATGTATTCGCCAAATTCAAGTATGATTTAATGGTGATGTCTGCCCTCCCGGCCAGGATTTAAAAATCTACCTTCATGTTACCGGAAATTTAGTATTTACCAAACAGTAAAAGCAAACTGCCGCCAGCGTTTTCGCTTCTGTCTATCCTTTTTATTATTTTTTTAAGAAACTTTATAAGGCAAAGATTTTTCCTAATCCTTATCTTTGAGAATTAACTTTAAAAATAACAGCATTATGTCATTCGAATTACCACAGTTAGGATATGCTTACGACGCGTTAGAGCCTACCATTGATGCAAGAACAATGGAAATACACCACACAAAACACCACCAGGCGTACATTGACAACCTGAACAAGGCTATTGAAGGTACTGAACTTGAGGGAAAATCCATTGAAGAGATCTGCAAAACAGGAACGGACAAGGCGGCGGTTAGAAACAACGGCGGCGGACACTTCAACCACACTCTTTTCTGGGAAATCATGACTCCCGGTGGCATTAAGGAGCCTGTAGGAAATGTGAAAGCGGCCATTGAAACCTATGGCGGTATGGAGAAATTCAAGACCGATTTTGCCGAAGCTGCCAAGACAAGATTCGGCTCCGGATGGGCGTGGCTTTGCAAAAAAGGCGATGGTTCGGTAACTGTTTGTTCTACACCCAACCAGGACAACCCACTGATGCCGGTATCTGACTGTCAGGGAACGCCGGTTCTTGGACTTGATGTTTGGGAGCACGCCTATTACCTGAACTACCAGAACAAAAGACCTGATTACGTTGCAGCGTTCTTCAGCGTTATTAACTGGGATAAAGTAGAGGAGCTTTTCAATAAATAAGCTTTTATCATATAAAACAGAAGGTCCGGCAACTTGCCGGACCTTTTTGCTATCTTGAATAATCCATGGCGCTAAGGCCGGTAAATCTTAGTTTGTATTTCCAGTTCACAAAGGCGAATACCTGATAGAGTTTATACTCGAAATCCAGACCGTAATTTTCATTAGGATCGTAGTCTATTGAAGATTCTATGATGTTCCTGTAACGTCCGGACATATAATAGGAGTTCCACTCGTTTACCAGGCTTCTGTTCCGGTTTCGAAGGGTTTCCAGTGAGTACATGCTTTTAGGCTTGGCAATGGCATTCATAAAGTAATCAAACTGTGAGTCAATTACAGTCAGGTCCCATTCACCATCATCTTCTTTATTTTGTTTAATGGTGGTGTCGTTACCTTTGTTCTGTTGGGAAGTACAACTCATGCCTCCAAAATAGAGCGCGAGTAAAAAGATCAGCTTTTTCATGTTGAATCAGATATATAGGTAAAGCTACAAATTACCGACCATAAAAAAACCGGAACAGCAATCCCGGTTTAAATTTAATTACAGGCAGTTACCTGGCTGGTGTATATTCTCTCTGAAGCACAGAAACGGCAGGGAAGTGGTCACTGTAACCTCCTGTGTAGCGGTCGCCGTCCCAGGAACGGTAAGGATAACCTTTCCATTGACCCTGCGAGTTTACAAGGTAAGACGGTGCGAAAATCTCAACTTTGTACACAGAATAGGTGCCCGTCATTTTCTCCGGTGAATACAGGTTTTTTGAAACAATGATCTGGTCGAACAGGTTTGGTGCATCACGGTAGGCCAGTGAGGCAACACCTGCTTTGTACAGTTTGGTCATCAGGTTGTAGTACGGCGATTTATCAGAAAGCTCAGAAGGTTCACCTACGGCACCCAGATGTTTCCTTAAACTTGGGCTCACGGGGTCGTCGTTAAAGTCACCCATGGCGATAAGCTTGATGCCCGGACTTTCGGCACTGGCTTTATCCATCTCTTCTTTCAGCGCTGCAGCGGCAGCGATACGTCTTGGCAGTGAACGGGCTTCGCCACCGCTCCGGGAAGGCCAGTGGTTCATGAAGACCGCGATTCTTTCGCCGTCAAGCAGGCCTTTCATCACGATAATGTCACGGGTATAAACCCTTTTGCCTTCATCGTCAAAGATCTTGATTTCCTTTTTATAGGTTTCCGTTGGGCGGAATCTTTTTTTCTGATAGATAATGGCATTGTCTACACCCCGTGCGTCATATGAATTGAAGTGCACGATGCCGTAATCACTTTTTGCCAGTAAGGGTTGGCTGATGAGGTCCTGCACCACCTGGCGGTTTTCAATTTCAAGAAGACCCATAATGGCTGGATTGTCATTGGTATGCTGACGGCCAAGTTCTGAAATTACCTTTGCCAGTTTGCCCATCTTGTCGTTGTACTTCTGGGTGTCCCAGTTCTTGGCACTGTTGGCAGTGAAATCATCGGCTAGGACCTGTTTTCTGATGACTTTCTTGCCTATCAGCAGTTCGTCGCTCCAGGGGCCACGGTAGTCCTCAGTGGTTTCCATCAGCTCTATAGAATCCAAGGGTACACTGCGGTGAAATGCCGGATTATTCCTGTTTTTGGTCCCGTCTATATAATCGAAGGAGGGAACAGTGTCCCAAAGGTTTTCCACGTTCATGAAAGCAACGGTGGCGCGCTGCACCTGCTTTTGCGAAAATACCATTCCGAAGCACAGTGTGGCGGTGATAATCAGATATTTTTTCATTACAATATTTACGGTTATTTTAAGGGTGTAAAATTAATAATTATTTGACATCTAAACTGCAAAATAGTTAAAAATAGATTCGTGATAATATGTGCCGCAGAAGGTTTTAAAATGCTGAAAATGTCTTTATAAGGTCCGCAAGGGTTCTGTTGAGTTTGATTCAATAAAATGTTAAATATGTTTAACTTAACAAAAATTAAGTTTAATTTTGCAGCCCTTTATGGAACCAGTATAAAAAGTAAATTTTAAATAATTTGTTATGATTAAAAAACTGTCCTTAATCTCATTGTTTACACTGCTGCCTGCGTCTTTTTACTTCGCGCAGACCACTGTGTATGCTTATGTAAAGGATGCCGCAGGAAAACCCGTTGAGAACGCCGAAATCGATCTGGCACAGTCCGGCAACGATGTAACGGCCGACAAGATCGGATATTTCCAGTTTGTAGATATGCAGCCCGGCCGCTATCTGATTACTGTTTTCAAACCAAGCTTTGAACCAAAAATTGTGGAGTTCGAAGTTTCGGCAGATGAAAAAAGAAAGGATCTGGGCGTGATCAGTCTAAATCCTTCGCCTACCGATGCGGGCGTATTGGTTATTGACGATTCTGCAGCCGACAATGACGAAGGTGGTTCGTCCATGCAGCCTACCATTGGTCTGTTAAGTTCAGGAAGAGACGTGTTCCAGAGTGTTACGGCCTTTGAACTGGGTGCCTACTGGTTCCGCCCGAGAGGTGTTGAGAACCGGTATGAAGATATTCTGTTCAATGGAGTTTCGATGTCCAAGAATGATGATGGCAGAGTGGATTTCAGTAACTGGGGCGGTTTGAACGACGTTACCCGTTACCCTTTTGAGAACGTGGACAATATTACACCATCTGAATATACCTTCGGTAACCTGGGAGGTGTGGTATATTACAATACCCGTGCTTCCAGCTACCGTAAGCAAACTTCTCTGGCTTACTCCTTTACCAACAGAAGCTATTTCCACAGAGCAATGGCTACTTATTCCAGCGGTCTTACAAAGAACGGCTGGGCTTTTACATTCTCGGGAAGCCGCAGGTGGGCTGATGATGGTGTGATAGACGGTACTTATCAGGATTCTTACGCCTATTTTGCTGCAATTGAAAAACAGTTCAGCTCCAGACACGCAATTAACTTCACCGCTTTTGGTGCACCTACTTACCGGGCTTCCAATTCTCCTAATACTCAGGAAACGTATGACCTGATGGGTAAGAATTATAACTCCTACTGGGGATGGCAGGATGGTGAAAAAAGAAATTCAAGGATCAGGAGGGTATTTGAACCTGTTTTCATGCTTACAGATTATCTGAAATTAGGCGAAAACAGTAACTGGACCAATACCATTTCCTATCAGTTCGGACGCGACGGACGCAGCAGGCTGGACTGGTTCCACGCTGCAGATCCTAACCCAACCTATTACAGAAAATTACCGGGATATATGTACAGCGGCTTCCAGCTGCCGAACTCCGATGGTGGAGAGAATATCACGGATGCCGAACAGGCACAGTTTAATGACTATGTGAACCAGTGGCAAACCAATCCGCTCATCAGTCAGATAGACTGGAATTCCCTTTATTCAGCCAATATCCTGAACCGGTATGACATGAACGGGAACGAGCAGGGTGCGGTTTATACCATTGTGGAGGACGTTAATAAAGATAAAACTTTGAACTTTGCCTCTCACTTCGATACGAAACTTGCTTCCAACTGGAAACTGAACCTGAACTTCAACTATCAGAACCTGAAGTCGGATAATTTCCGTGAATTGAAGGACCTTCTGGGCGCGTTGTATGCCAACGACCTGAACGCATTCAACAATGATGCACCGAATGATGCAGACAATCCGGGTCGTCGGGTAATGGAAGGCGACAGAACACAGTATTCCTACGATCTTTTGCGTAATACCTATGCTCTGAACGCTTCTACAGAAGTGGATTTCCCAAAGTGGAATGTGATGGCCTCTGTGTTCTCTTCTTATTCTGAATCGCAGCGCGAAGGTAAGTTCAGAAACCCTCTTTATGCTGACAGCAAAGGAAAAAGTGATATTTACGATGCGTTTGACGCCGGGATTAAAGGTAGAGTGACCTATAAAATAGACGGACGTAACTTCATCGTTTATAACGGTGCGCTTTTCAGTCTGGCACCAACTCTTAATGAGATCTTCATCAATCCGAGGGCTACAAACCTTATTACTCCGGGGGTAGAAAATCAGATTATCAACTCCAACGACCTGAGCTACATCCTGAGAGGTCAGATCCTGAAACTGAGACTGGGTGCTTATCACACCACAATGAATAACGCTACGGAAATCTCCAGATATTATGTGGATATCTCCAGTGAGACTGCAGATCAGGGTAATGCACTTGTTGCTGAGGTGTTAAGCGGCATCAACAAAACCTACAAAGGTCTTGAACTGGGTGCTGAAGTTAAGATTACACCAACCCTTTCTGCAAATGCGGTTGCAAGTTATGGCGATTACAGAATAACCAATAACCCGACCGTCTATACTACGGATGATGACAGTGTTGAGCGTTTGGGTAGCCCTGTACGTGAATGGGGAACCGCTCAGCTGAAGGATTATAAGGTTGCCGGGACACCTCAAAAGGCTTATTCCTTTGGACTTAGATATAATTCAACAAAATTCTGGTGGTTAGGTGCTTCCGCAAACTATCTGCAGGATCAGTTCCTGGATTTCTCCGCACTTAACAAGACCGCTGCGCTTTATACAGATCCTGTTACCGGCGACAATTATCCGGGAGTTACTCCGGAGCAGATCGCAAGACTGACCGCTCAGCAGAAATTTGAAGACCAGTTTATGCTGAATGCCAATGCAGGTAAGACATTTGTGTACGGAAAGTACAGGATGGGCGTGAGTGTAAGTGTGAACAATATCCTGAACAACAGGGATTATGTAACAGGTGGGTTTGAGCAGGGCAGAAATGTAAACTTCCCTGAATCACTGGCCGATGCCAACCGTACCTACAGCTATTTTGGTCCTAAATTATGGTATGACAGAGGAAGGACCTTCTTTGCAAATGTTTATTTAAGATTCTAATAATAAAAAGACGATAATGAAAAAATACAGTTCATTTCTAAGATCTCTGTACTTCATGATGGCGGCCCTGCTTATTACGGGTTGTGTACATGATGATATTTATGATGATCCTAATCTGGCCGGCTACGAATGTAAAGACCTTACGGCCAATATGACCATAGGCCAGGTGAAAGCGCTGAAACAGCCTAACGTAGCTTATGTGTTTCCGGATGCTTCAGCCCCGGAAATGATTATGGAAGGATATGTTTCATCTACAGACGAGTCCGGAAATATTTACAAAACCATCTACATCCAGGATAATCCGGAGAATCCTACCCATGGTTTCACCATCAGTGTAGATGCTGTAAGCACATATACGAAGTTCCCGCAGGGATCCAAAGTATACATTAAGCTGAACGGTTTGGCGCTTGGAACGTATGGCGGACTTATACAGCTTGGCGTAAAGAATGCTGCTGCTACGGGACCTGATGCAGTTTCCAGAATTCCTGAAACCGCAGTTCCTGCACACATTTTCAGATCCTGTACAGAACGTGCGAAGATTGTACCTAAGGTGCTTACCCTTGCCCAGATGACTTCAGCGAATGACGACCTGCTGGGTGCTTTGATACAGATTAACAATGCTGAATTTGACCGTACTGTTCTGTGCTCAGTTTTTGCACCGGACGGTGCTAGTGTAGACCGCCGTATTAACGATGGAACGACTACTGCTACGAGAGTCGTGAGAAACAGTGGTTTTGCTTCTTTTGCCAACCAGACCCTGCCAAGCGGGAACGGAACTTTCGTGGGAATCATGAGTAAGTTCAACTCTACTTACCAGATGTACATCAATAAGATCTCCGACCTGGATATGAATAACTTCCCAAGGCTGGATGGTATCGCGGCGGATCCGTGTGCCCTGGACCTTACGGGCCTTACACCAAAGACTGTTCAGGAAGTGAAGCAGATGTTCAGTGGTTCACTAACTGAAATTACCGGTAACTACGTTCTTAAAGGTAAGGTAACCGCTAATGACGAAACAGGTAACCTTTTCAAATATATTTATATTGAAGATGCGACAGGTGGTATACGTGTGAATATCAACAAAAACAACCTGTACCAGGATGCCAGATTTAAAGTTGGGAAAGAAATATACATCAAACTTAATGGACTGTACATTAGAAACGTGAGTGGTGAGCTGCAACTTGGTTCAAACGACTCCAGCTCCGCTATTAATTACAGAGTAAAAGAAGATGATGTATACAAAACATTCTTTGATAGTAAGAAACCTTTGTCTGCACCGGTTCCAACCGAAAGAACGATTACCCAGCTTACAATGGCCGATGTGGGAAGATGGATTAAGATTAAAAATGTCAGATTTTCAGAGAGCGATCTGGGAGAGGTTTATGCAGCGGGTGGAGCAACTAACAGGACGTTATTAGACTGTGCTGGAAATCAGATTCTACTTAGAACAAGTAATTTTGCGAGTTTTGCTGATAAAATTGTAGATCCTGGACAAGGTGATGTATATGCAATTCTCAGCGTTTTTAATGGTACGTACCAACTTTGGATTCCAAAACAAATTCATGCTGATTTTG
The DNA here is from genome assembly GCF_008831505.1 of Chryseobacterium sp. NCBI lineage: Bacteria > Pseudomonadati > Bacteroidota > Flavobacteriia > Flavobacteriales > Weeksellaceae > Chryseobacterium > Chryseobacterium sp. The sequence continues at coordinate 130,886 of NZ_CP044507.1, forward strand.
ATAATCCAAGATGTGACAGCGCTGTACCACCATCAATCCTTCTGAACGAAGAGTTTGAATCATCCTTTAATAGCGGAAACTTTACAGCAGTTAATGTTTCTGGAGTACAGGTTTGGGGAACCTCAAATCAGGGGCAGAGTAACTATTATGCAATTATGAATGGCTTTGCTAATGGTACGAACAATGCTAATGAAGACTGGTTGGTGTCTAAGGAGATTTCCTTAGCAGGATTCAGTACTATAAATCTTACTTTCGATTCAGATGTCCGCTATAATGGATCCCCTTTGAAATTATACGTAACGGAAAATTATTCCGGCGATCCTACGACAACAGTTTGGACCGAACTATCTGCAACTTTTGATACGAACAATAACGCCTGGGGCTTTGTAAATTCTGGTAATATCAGCCTGAATGCGTACTCCGGCAAGAATATCAGAATCGCATTTAAATACGTTTCAACTACTTCCGGTGCAAATACCTGGGAACTCGATAACGTAAAGATTAAGGCAAAACAGTAACGTTCTTAGTCTTGTAATAATTAAAGCAATCTCATTTGAGGTTGCTTTTTTGGTTGATAACAATTAATCCTATTCTAACCACTGAGCTATAATCGCAGCTTGATTTACAGTTTCCTGCTCTTAAAATTTCGGGCAATTCCAATTTTAGGAATCTAACTGAAACAAAAAACCCTGACTTGGTCAGGGAGTAAATTTTTTAATAGTGCTATTTAACTAAAACGACACTTCATTCACCTCTTTTCCTCTCTGGAAGTTCATTGTTTTCTGATTTCCTTTGTAAGCAATGTTCACCAAATTAAACTGCCTTGGAAAAGTACCCAGGAGAATAGTGTTTTTGATCTTCATACTGTTTACCTCGCCTACTCCTCCCGATTCAAAGTATACCCAAACTGTCTCACCTTTTACCTGACTTCCAGTAAATGTCAGGGTCTTTGGGGTGCCGTTCACGTACACGTCGAAATTATTGTTCACATATTTCTTTACCTCAGCCTCAAACTGAGCAGTATTCGGATTGATTTTTATGGCGTCCGAAATATGGCTCGTATTCAGTTTTGTGGTGAATTTAAGTGTTTTGCTGCCTTCTACAAAATCCACCTTGGTCATTGATGAATAAAAGTCCTGCGAAGCAAAACTCAGCATCACCATAATGGCGAAAATGGAAATTATATGTAAATATTTTTTCATCTTTTTATCATTTTTATTGCATTAAAGCAATTCTACAAATTTTGACAAATTATATGCCAACTAGAAGTTTACCCCAATGGTGTATTTGTCGTAGAACGCCTTGATATGAGCCACGGCCTCATCCGCTGTATCAACAATGCGATACAGGTTCAGGTCCTCTTCAGAGATCATTCCGTCCTTTAGTAGTGTTTGCCTGAACCAGTCCAACAGGCCACTCCAGAAATCCGAACCTACCAGTATCACGGGAAACCGCGCAATCTTAGCGGTTTGTATGAGCGTAAGTGCTTCAGAAAGTTCATCTAAAGTTCCGAATCCACCGGGCATTACAATGAAACCCTGTGAATATTTAACAAACATTACCTTCCTCACAAAGAAGTAGTTGAAATCCATTGAATAGTTTTTATCTATATATGGATTAAAATGCTGCTCAAATGGTAAGTCAATATTAAGACCGATTGATTTTCCCTCACGCTGTCTCGCACCTTTGTTGCCGGCCTCCATAATTCCTGGCCCTCCGCCGGTAATGATCCCAAAACCGATATCTGTAATTTTTTCAGCAATCTCAACGGCCAGCTCATAATATTTGTCTCCTTCCCGCAGCCTGGCCGAGCCGAAAATGGAGACGCAGGGACCTATCTTTGCCAACTTATCATAGCCATCCACAAGTTCCGCCATGATCTTGAAGACCATCCAGCTGTCTTTGCCAATGGACTCATCCCAAGTCTTTTCACGAAAGTGGCTCTGTACACGCTGGTCCAGTTCTTCCTCCGGCCCGGTCATCACTTTGGTCAGGCCTTTTCCTCTCTTTATTTTACTCATAAATTTCTTATTTAAAATACTTTTCGGCAATGGCTACAGCTTCCGGTTTTCCTACATCCACTAAATTTGCAGTATTCTCAAAGCCATAAATCTCTTCCGTTCGCATCAGATCCAAATACTCTTCCATTATAGAAAAGCTTCCCGTACGACGGATTTTACTGAAAATGGTACTGTTAATGCAGTGTATGCCGCTAAATGCAAGTGGCTTAAAATCTAAGTTTGGCTCTGCGAGCCGTTCTGCACCTGTTTCCAAATTAACCCATCCGCGCAGCAGTCTTTCCTCGTTAAAAAGCAGCTTTCTGGAGCTCTTTCGGTCCGAAACCGCGAGGGTGACAAAATTCTCGTTGTCCTGATGACTTTTCACCAGGTCAGAAATATTCAGATCGGTTAAAATATCTGCATTCATAATGAGGAAATCAGCCTCAGATTCAAGGAATGGCTTGGCAAAGACCAGTCCGCCGCCGGTTTCCAGTAGCTCTGCCCGCTCATCAGAGATTTCAATCTTCGCGCCAAAATTGTCATTCATGATCAGGAACTGTATGATCTGATCCCCAAAGTGGTGTATGTTGATTACAAAATCATTAATTCCATGGGATTGCAGGTATTTTATATTCCTTTCCAGTAAGGGCACGCCGTTTACAGGTGCGAGCGCCTTAGGGTGATGGTCTGTGAAGGGTTTCAGACGAGTGCCTTTTCCGGCGGCAAAAATCAGTGCTTTCATAAGCCGTACTTAAACTGCAGTTTCACTGTTAAGTTGTGGCTGCTCATCATGATGCACAATGACCTTAGCCTGCGGGTATTTTTCCCGAATAAATGCCGCTGTTTTTTCAGCACAGTAAACCGAACGGTGCTGTCCGCCGGTGCAGCCGAAATTGACCTGAAGATGCTCGAACCCCCTTTCAAGGTAATTTTCAATACTTATAGAGATCATATTCTGCACCAGGAGAAGGAATTTGGGCATTTCTGTTTTGGTTTCCAGATATTCCTGCACCGAAAGGTCGCGGCCTGTCTGGACTTTGTATTCTTCAATCCGACCCGGATTCAGTATGCCCCGGCAGTCAAAGGCAAAACCTCCACCGTTGCCGGTATGGTCTTTCGGTATTCCGCCCTTTTTGTACGAAAAACTGTGTATATCTACTGTTAAACTCATTCTTTTCTTAATATGTGATTAATTCTATTCCTTGTTTCGCTGCTATATAGTGTTTCTGTCAACTTCTTCAGCTCGGGATAATGATCCATGTCAGGCCAGTTTTTACCCAATTGAAAAAGGTTTTCTATTCCTGCATCCAGGCTGCTGATGAAGTGCTGTTTTCTCTGAATAAGACCACGGAAGCCATAAGCACCTAAAACCTGCATAAAGCGGATGAGTTGCAGCGGACCGACAGATTGCTTCAGTTCCAGGCGCACTGAAGGATCCGTATGCATGTCAACGAAGTAATCCAGCATCTCCGCACGGAAGTCCGCCGGGAAGTTAGCCCTGGCCTGGAAGAGAAATGAGATCACATCGTACATGGCCGGCCCTTCCATCGCCGACTGATAATCGATGAAAAATACCTCATCTTCCTCATTCACCATAATATTCCGCGACTGAAAATCCCGAAGCATAACGCAGCGGGGCCCCAAATGGGAAAGTCTGGTAGTCAGTGTCCGGAATTCCTGAAGCAGACGGGCTTTGTGATAAGGAAGTTCCAGTACGTCTGCAATGAAGCTCTTGAAATAAAAAAGATCATTCTGCACAGGGAGTTCATTGTAGGAATCATACTCAAAAGCGTTGCTGAAATCGATTTTACCGGCAGTTTGCTGCTGCAGTTGATAAAGGTTTACCAGCGTTTTCTTTACGAGTAAAGCAACCCTTTCCGTAATACCCTCGTCAGCGATGATTTCGGAGAGTGTCCTGCTGCCCAGGTATTCCTGGATATATAATGTTCTGTCCGCCGAAATCCTGAAAATTTTTGGGGTATTGAGTTGCAGTTCCTGAAAAGCCTGTGTCAGATAAAAGAAAGACTCATTTTCCCGGATATTCCTGTTACTTGTAACAATAAAGCTGCGTTCTCCGGAGATGGCGACATAGTTTCGCCGCGGGGAGCCGCTTTCGGGAAGTGCGTAAAAAACGGAACATGCAGTGCCGGTATAATTTTCAAGAAACTGTTGAGCTTTTTCCAAATGACAAGACTATCCCGCAAATATAACACATTGAATGTGATTTGTTATATTTGCCGCAGCATGCATTTCATCAGCAAAAAAAGCAGTAGTAATATGATGGTTGAAAGGTTGATTAGAGGAGAATCTGTTAAAAGGGATATAATGAGAAAGTGGTTTACGGTGTTATTTTCGGTGATGATGGTATTAGGTTCAGCACAGTCTAAAAAAACATCGGCAGCGGTAAAGGCTCAGGCAGCAAAACCGGCTTCAGCCGTAATAAACCCGGACATTCCCGCGCTTATTCCCACCAAACGAAACGGTTTATTCGGCTTTGCCAATCAGCAGGGTAAGGTCATCATCAAGCCGGAATACAGCAATGTTGGCTTTTTTACAGAGGACTGTAACCTATTGAACTCTCCCAACGTGAAAGCCAGGAAATTCGGCAGTGCAAGTTATGCTTCCGTGCGCCATCAGGGAGTGGATTTCCGCATAGACAGGACCGGCAAAAGGGTTTATCAGTATAAAGATGCGGACCTGGCCCAATGTCCTTTTGTGTTTATGAAGCAGCGGTTTCATGCCTACGTTCGCAGCGGTTTCTATGGCATTATAGAGCAGCCCTATTTTAAAAGTGAAGACGATTATCGCAGCTATGTAATTTATCCGCAGTATCAGTACCTCCATATTCTGGAAGGCGATGACCTGGACCGGCCCATGATTGTGGCTTCGCAGAATGACCGGTTCGGTATTATCGATATTAATAACAACGTCGTGATCCCGTTCGAATATTCCGATATCAAAAGAAATTACAGCTGGAAACTGGCAAAACTCTTTGAGGTGACCAAGGACGGTGTGAACTATTTTTATATTGATGCCCAAAACAAAGGCTACTGATAAATTTTTTGTATTTTCGCGCCATAAAATTTAAGGGGTGCTGTAAAAAGCTGAGATTATACCCAATGAACCTGGAACAGGTAATGCTGTTTAGGGAGCGGTCTGCGGATCTTTTATTGTATAATTTTTTACGTCCCCTTTTATTCAATTAATCTTAAAAATTAAAAGAATGAAAGGATTTGCTATTTTAGGACTTTGCGCTGGTCCTGTCTATTTTGCGCAATCTATGCCGGCTGACACGGCAAAAATTCAGGAAATTGAAAGTGTAACCTTTACAAAACGTCTGCCCGTTGCACGTGAAATCGTAAACGTGGCAAAGGACCTGGACCACAAAAACCTGGGTCAGGATTTGCCTGTACTCCTCAAAAACCAAACTTCAGTAGTGGCCACCTCCGATGCGGGAAACGGAATTGGTTATACCGGTTTCAGGATTCGTGGTGTGGGAGGAAGTGGCATTAATGTGATGATGAATGGCGTACCTTACAATGATTCGGAATCGCAGGGGACTTTCTTTGTCAATGTGCCCGACCTTACCAGTTCGGCGTCGCAAATCATCATCCAGCGGGGTGTGGGTACCTCATCCAACGGTGTTTCCGCATTTGGAGCTACCGTAAATGTAATTTCCAAAGATCCCGCCGAAACATTTTACGTCCGTTCCGACAATTCATTCGGTTCGTTTAACACCTATAAATACTCGGCTGAGGTTGGATCAGGAAAATTCTGGAAAAACCGCTTAAGTTTGATGGGTCGGTATACCGGCATACAGTCAGATGGTTATATAGACAGGGCAGCTTCTGATCTTAAGTCCTATAACCTGAGTGCCCTTTTTGAGGAAGGGAATACGGCTGTGAGATTCCTTGCGTTCGGCGGCAGGGAAAAAACCTATCAGGCCTGGAACGGCATTGACCGCGAAACCTGGCTTACAAAACCACGGACCAACTTCTCCGGGGCTATTTATGATTCCAATTGGGAAAATATCGTAGGTTTTTACGATAATGAAACCGATAATTATCGCCAAAACCACTACCAGCTGCTCTGGAACCAGCGTTTTAACCCACAGTGGAAACTGGAAACCACTTTGCACTATACAAAAGGCAGGGGCTTCTACGAAAACTATAAGCAGGGAGCGGATTATTCAAAATACAACCTTCCCGACCAGGGTGCTTCGGAATATTCAGATTTCATCCGCAAGAAATGGCTGGACAATGATTTTTACGGCGGAGTAAGCACACTCTATGGCAAGTTTGATAATCTGGATCTGAATATCGGCCTTGTAGCAAACCATTATTTCGGTAAACATTTCGGTGAGGTGTCTGATGTGTATGTACCAAATATTTCGGGGCACGAATACTACCGCAACAACGGTGTTAAAGATGAGCTTGCAGGTTTTGCGAAAGCAATTTACCGCCTGAATAAGCTAGAAATCTTTGGTGATTTGCAGCTGCGTAATATTTCGTACAATACCGAAGTAATTATGGAAGGCGACGGTGAAGGCATGAATCTAAGTAAAGAATGGCTTTTCTTTAATCCAAAGTTTGGTTTGAATTACCTGATCAATTCCGGGAAAATCTTCTTATCATATGCTCATGCGCAGCGCGAGCCCAGCCGCGATGATCTTTTTGCCAACACGCAGACCCAGCCGGAAAAACTGCATGATTTCGAAGCCGGATTGGAAAAAACACTGGGTAATGTAATGCTTACAGCCAACTTGTATTTCATGAACTACCGTAACCAGCTGGTTCTGAGCGGAAAGATTAACGATATTGGTGAGTTTATACGCGAAAACAGCGGAGAAAGTTACAGGACCGGTATCGAACTGGGAGCCGCGGCAAAATTCTCCGAAAAGTGGAACGTCTCCGGTAATCTGAACGTCAGCCGAAACCGCAACCGCAATTTTATCCGGCAGGATGCCAGCGGAATTCAAAACCTGGGCGATACACCCATTTCCTTTTCCCCAGATATGATAGGGAATCTTATGGTGAATTATACTCCTCTTAAAAATTTCACCCTGGGCTTGCAGAATCAGTATGTAGGCAAACAGTTTCTGGACAACACCAATGATGCCCAACTGCAGTTGGATGATTACCTGCTTACCGATTTTAATGCGAGATATATTCTGAGCCTGAAAAAAACAGATTTGGACTTCAAGCTCCTGGTCAATAATATTTTGGACCGTAAATATGTGAATAACGGTTATGTTTATGATGGCTCACCCTATTACTTCTCCCAGGCAGGCATTAATTTTATGTTCGGAGTTTCTGTTTTACTGAAGAAATAATAGGTTTCAGTCTAACTTGCGGATTTTGATTCGGCGAAAATTTTTTTCGCCGAAAAAATCCTAAATTTGCGGACTCATGAATATCTCTGCACTTATTCTCGAATATCTGAAGGACAGGCATAAAGCTACGGTTACCGGCTTTGGCGATTTCCTGCTGCAAAATGCAGCTGCCGTCCTGAATCCGGATGATAAAACCCTGCTGCCACCGGCACAAAAGATAGTCTACCACCCGGATTACGGCGTTTTGGGTTCTGATTTCGAAAAATTCGTGGCCGAAAAACAGGGTCTGAGCGCCGAAAAAGCTGCGGAAGAAATAAAACTCCAGGTCACCTTTTGGAAAAACAAGATTAATGAAGGCGAAAACTTCAGCCTTGAAGGTCTGGGTGTATTTAAAATCTCTGCAGATTCTGTCCATTTTGAGGGTAACAGGATTGCGGGAGATCATTCCGACTTTTACGGACTGGAGGAAATCAATCTTGCGGAATTAGGCAGGCGCCGCGGAAATTCAAAAATCCCGGGCGAAAATAAACCTTATTCCATAGGCAAGGCGGCAGTTTGGCTTCTGTTGCTAGCGCTGCCCATAGGAGCCTTAGCCTATTTTGGGGTTACCCAGCCTGAGTTGTTATTTGGCAGAAAGTCCTTTACACCAGAATCCCTGGAGAAAATGAAGGACACAGTGAAAGCCGTGCCCGCAAAAAGAGATACAGTCAATCTGATGAAACTGGATTCGGTGCAGGCCGATTCCAATATAACAACAGCAGCGGTTCCGGTTGCTCCAAAAAAATGGAAATCACAGAAAAATCCTACTAAAAAATGGCGCAAACCAAAAAAGCAAGTGAATCACTAACGGTAATGACCAATATCGTTCTTCCGAACGAAACCAATTCGCTACGCAATCTTTTCGGTGGCGAACTGCTGGCGAAGATGGACCGATGTGCGTCTATCTCTGCCGCACGACACTGCGAAAGACGCGTGGTTACCGCCTCGGTAAACCATGTATCCTTCAACCATCCGATTCCGGAGGGTGGCATCGTTGTGCTGGAATCCAAAGTCTCACGGGCTTTCTCAACCTCCATGGAGATTTACGTTGATGTTTGGCTGGACGACCCCATTAATCAGAAAAAGATTCATACCAATGAGGGGATTTACACCTTTGTTGCGGTGGATGAATTTAACCGTCCAATTCCGATTCCTAATATGGAGCCTGAAACGGAGCAGGAAATTTCGCGCTATGAGGCAGCCTTACGCAGAAAGGAACTTTCCCTGATCCTGTCCGGACGTATGAAGCCCGCTGACTCTGTAGAGCTCAAAAAGCTTTTCGGTCAGGGTTAACGGACTTTCCGTAAACTGAATAATGAAGATACTCCAGCTTGATAAAAATCACCCGCTGATAGAAGAGCAGCTCTCGGCAAAAGGCTTTAATGTTGATGCGGATTTTACCAGCAGCTACAGCCGGCTTCTGCAAATTATTGCGCCCTACGATGGGATTATTATCCGAAGCCGCGTCCCTATGGACCGGAACTTCATCCGGCAAGCCAGAAATCTTAAATTTATAGCGCGTGTAGGTGCCGGACTGGAAAATATTGACCTGGAAGCTGCCGCAGAGTTTGGCGTTGCAGTCATCAGCTCGCCCGAAGGCAACCGCGATGCCGTGGCCGAGCATGTGCTGGGTATGCTGCTGGTACTGACTAACCGACTTTTTATTTCCGCAGAAGAAGTGAAGCAGGGATTTTGGAAAAGGGAAGAAAACCGGGGCGATGAGCTTGCCGGAAAAACTTTCGGTATTATTGGCTATGGCCATATGGGTAAAGCAGTTGCCAAAAGACTCGCCGGATTTTCTCTCAAGACCGTGTTTCATGATATACTGCCCGACCTTGCTGATGAGTTTGCCACGCAGGTAAGTCTGAAGGAATTAATGAGGACCGCGGATATCGTAAGTCTGCATATTCCGCTCACCGACCAAACGCATTACCTGGTGGATGAAGATTTCGTTAATGGAATGGCTAAAGAATTCTACCTCATCAATGCCTCGCGGGGAAAGAATGTTAAAACGAAGGCTTTAGTTCATGGATTGAAGAACGGTAAAGTCAGAGGAGCTGCGCTGGATGTCCTCGAGTTTGAAAAACCTTCTTTTGAGAATCTGGGTTCTGAAAATGAAGATTTGGAATACCTTCTTCAGTCCAATAAGGTTATTGTGACTCCCCATATCGCAGGCTGGACCCACCAGAGCAAAGAAAAACTGGCGCAGGTGATTGTAGATAAGATCCTGGCTAAGTTTGGTTCCTGATGCCGGCACTTTCAACTGTTTATAGACCATTTTTTGATGAATTATATAACAGTAGACCTCTAATCTTGTAAGGCTTCCATTGTTAAAGTATTCATAATGTCCTGCCGTATCACCATACAGGCTTTCCCTTTTTATTAAATTGCCGCTCATTTTGTAAAGTTAATAATGAGAAAGAGTTTTTGGCTGGGGTTGCTGTGTGTGATGTTGTTGGGTTCATGTAAAAAAGAACTTCAGATACTTGATAAAGAGGCCACGACACAGCTTCCTAATTTTGGAAATGTAAAGCTGGATGAGGTATTTAGGGGTAAAGAAAATAAGCATACAGACAGTGATTCCATCAATGCGGTAATTCAGCATTATTACCGGACAGTTTGGGAAGGTGGTGACCTTTGGGGCGGATTTCTGATCGCCATAGGCGACGATATTCTCTATGAAGGATACCGTGGCTTTGCACAGGACAACAAACAGGAACCCATTACCCAATCCACGCCTTTGCACGTTGCGTCCATCAGTAAAACAATTACCGCTATGGCAGTGATGAAGTTGGTGGAAGCCGGAAAGCTTGACCTTGATGCTGAAGTTGCGGAATATTTTCCCGGTTTTCCTTATCCGGGGGTCACGGTAAAGTCATTGCTTACTCAGCGCAGCGGCTTGCCTAAATATGAGTATTTTATTGAAAAAATTGAGCCTGCGCCGGCAGAACTCAGCAAGAAATTTCTCACAAACCGGGACATTCTGAACCTGATGCTCCGCCACAAGCCGGAAGCTGCGCGCAGTCCCAATACAGGATTCATGTACTGTAATACCAACTACGCCATGCTGGCGCTCCTGATTGAGAAAGTTACCGCCACTCCATTCCCATCAGCCATGGAACAGATGGTTTTCAAACCTTTGAAAATGGAAAACTCATTTATCTTCCAGGAAAAGGACACACTTACGGCTACCAAGTCTTTCTTTAACCGCGGTCCGAAAGTTTATCCTTATGACCGGCTGGATCTTATCTATGGTGACAAAAACGTATATACTACTCCGCGCGATTTACTCAATTTCTCGCGTGCAATGTATGCTGACAATTTCCTTCGCGGCGATCTGAAAAATATGGTCTTTGAGCCCTACAGTAACGAGCGGCCAGGAATTAATAATTATGGCATTGGTTTCCGCATGAAGGTTTATGATAACGGTAACAAGCTTACCTTCCATACTGGATGGTGGCATGGCACTAATTCCGTATTTGCTCATCTGCTGAATTCCAATGTAACCATCGTGGCAATAGGAAATAAATTCTCCCGTCAGCCTTACACCGCACTGTCGCTGGCAGGTCTTTTCGGGCAGTATCCCATTGAAATAGACCGCCTTAAAAATACAATGAAACAAGGCGCCCGTGCATCTTCCGGCAGTGAGGAGGATTCTGCAGATGTAAATGGCGGATAAATCTTTAAATTTGCACAAAATCAATTAATGCTGAAGCCATTTTACCTTATAATCACCGCATTACTTCTGTTTTCCTGCGCCAGAGTAGGTTCTCCTGTAGGAGGACAACGCGATACCATCGCACCCAGGGTAATTGGCTCAAATATAGACACGCCCAGAGTAAATGTGCCTGTCAACCTGAAAGAACTGCGAATTTCCTTTGATGAATACATCACCCTGAAGGACGCAAATAAGAACCTGATTATTTCACCTCCGATCAGAAAAATAAAACGTATCCTTCCCTCCAGCCTGGCTACCAAAGAAATTGTGATCCAGTGGGAAGATACACTCCAGGCTAATACCACTTACAGCTTTAATTTCGGCAGCTCGATTCAGGACCACAACGAAGGGAATATGCTCCCTTACTATAACTATGCATTCTCAACCGGTGAAAAAATAGACGATCTTTACATCAGTGGTCAGGTTACAGAAGCGCTGCAGATTAAGGCTGTTCCGGCTAAGGTGAGCAGAGTTGTTGGTCTTTATCAGGACAAAGACTCGATGGATTACCGTCAGAAGGCCTATTATATTACAAGAGTGGACGACGACGGTTACTATGAACTGAATTATCTTTCACCCGGGACTTACCGCATCATCGCTTTTGAAGACGCGAATTCCAATTCTGTTTACGATCCCGGTAAAGAAAAAGTGGGTTTCCGTAAAGAGCCTGTAGTAGTTGAAAATTCTGTGTCGGGATTGCCCATCAGTCTGTTCCCGTCAAAAAAAGCATTCCGTTATCAGGAAATGAAGGACATGCCGGGTGGGGTACAGATGCTATTTGAGGGTAATCCACAAAATGTAGAAGTGAAGGCGGTATCCGAAAAACTGAAAGAATATAAGGTCACACACCGAAGCAAATCGGATACAGTTAAGATTTGGTTTGATGCTTTGAAACAAAGTATTGGAACTGATGTAAGCGAGAATCTGAGGTTCAGCTATGCTGCAGAAGGCAAACAGGATACCGTTTCCCTTTTCTACAAGAGAAATCCTGATGCTGAGATGGTGATTTCGAATGATGGTGGAGCCCTGCTTCCGCCCCAAACTGATTTTAAAGTGACCAGCAACTATATTATTGACAGGATTCAGCCGGAAAAATGGACGCTCACCATAGACAGTCTTACGGCTGTTCCGTTTACTGCCAGGATTTCTGAGACTAATCCTTACCAAATTCTGGTTAATGCCGCGTTTGTGGAAGGTAATAAATACCAGCTTACGATTCCAAGTAAGACGGTTTCCTCCTTTTATGAATCTACTGCCAAGCCTTACCGCTTCGATTTTGAGGCTGATAAAGTCCAGAATTTCGGCAGTTTTACTGCGCGCCTGAGCAATAAACCCGAGGCACGCTTCTGGCTGCAGCTGTTGGACTCATCGGAAAAAGTGCAGTACACAACGTTTACTGATGCAGCAGAAGTTAAATTTAATATGGTGAAACCGGGTGAATACTTTGTGCGCATTTTGGTGGACAACAATGGTAACGGACATTGGGATGAAGCCGACTTCCTTAATCAGCAGTTTGCCGAGGATGCTTATATTTTCTATAAAAAAGTAAATATCCGCCCGCTTTGGGAGTTGGTGGAAGACTGGGATTTAAAAGATACCCGCAGACTCGATCCTGTAAAACCTGAATCAACTGCTCCGCAGGCAACTACCCCAAATACTTCGGCGCCCGTCCGGAACCCACAGATTCGCGGTACTGTGCCCGGTACAAGACCTGAAAGAACTTTGGAGCGGAGATGATGAAAAAAACCTTGAAAATTATCTTCTGTGTTGTAGCTGTTCTTTTGCTAATTCAGCTGATTCCTGTAGACAGAACCAATGTTCCGGTAGATCCGGCGGCAGATTTTGTGAAGCTGACGGGAGCCCCGGCTGAGGTAACTGCCGTCCTAAAAAGATCCTGTTATGACTGCCATTCAAACGAAACCGTTTATCCGCAGTATGCGTATATTGCACCATTCTCATGGTCGGTGAAACATCATGTAAACAAAGGAAGAAAGCATGTGAATTTTTCGCAATGGGCAGCCTATAATAAGGAGCAGAAACAGGGAATTCTTGAAAAAACAGTGCACGTGTTGGAAGACCGCAAAATGCCGCTGCCCGTGTATATTTCGTATCATGAAGAGGCTGCGCTTACCCCTGCCGACCGTAAGATGCTGGCAGACTATTTTAAATCTTTAGCCGATTCCAAAGAAAAATAAACGCCTTCCGTAATGGAAAGCGTTTTATTGCTTTGTTTACTGATTACCTTTAAACCATATTTTCTGGTTTTACCCATTCGTCAAACTGTTCTGCGGTCAGCAAGCCCAGGTTTACAGCTTCCTCTTTCAGGGTGGTGCCGTTTTTATGGGCGGTCTTTGCAATTGTGGCCGCATTTTCATAGCCAATGTGCGTGTTCAGTGCAGTGACAAGCATTAAACTTTTATCAACCAGTTCCCTGATGCGCGGAAGGTTAGGTTCAATTCCCACAGCACAGTGGTCATTGAAGGAAATGCAGGCATCACCCAAAAGTTGTGCAGACTGCAGGAAGTTGTAGGCCATCAGTGGTTTAAAAACGTTAAGTTCATAATTGCCCTGGGTACCGGCGAAGGTAATTGAAGTATCATTGCCAAGCACCTGGGCGCACACCATGGTGAGTGCCTCATTCTGCGTTGGATTCACTTTGCCCGGCATAATAGACGAGCCGGGTTCATTTTCCGGAATGAAAATTTCGCCGATGCCGCTGCGCGGACCTGAGGCCAACATCCGGATATCCTGTGCGATCTTATAAAGTGCCACCGCAAGTTGTTTAAGTGCGCCGTGGCTTTCCACGATCGCATCATGTGCTGCTAAGGCTTCAAATTTATTGGGTGCGGTTACAAAAGGCAAACCGGTAAATTCGGAAATGTATTTTGCTACCAGGACATCATAACCTTCCGGTGTATTTAATCCCGTTCCTACAGCTGTTCCGCCCAGCGCCAGTTCCTGAAGGTGATCCAGTGTATGTGTTATGGCCTTCATCGCATAATCCAGCTGCGCAGCATAACCCGAGAATTCCTGTCCTAAGGTAAGAGGCGTTGCATCCATTAGGTGCGTCCTGCCGATTTTAACAATATCTTTAAATTCATTGCTTTTGGTAAGCAGTGTATCGCGAAGTATTTCAACTGCCGGCAACGTGTGCTCCACTACTTTTTTATAGGCCGCGATGTGCATTGCCGTCGGAAATGTGTCGTTGGAACTTTGGGATTTGTTGACATCATCGTTGGGATGAATGACTGATTTCTCGCCTAATTTTCCTCCATTATTAACATGAGCCCTGTTGGATATCACTTCATTCAGGTTCATATTGCTCTGGGTTCCGGAACCCGTTTGCCAGATTACCAGCGGAAACTGGTCATCCAGATTACCGTCCAGTATCTCATCGCAGGCCCGGCTAATATGATCCCGTTTGTCTTCCGGAAGTACACCCAGGTCACAATTTGCGTAAGCGGCGGCCTTCTTGAGATAGGCAAATGCCTCAATGATTTCATGGGGCATTGAACCTTCCGGACCGATCTTAAAATTATTTCTTGACCGTTCGGTCTGGGCGCCCCAGAATTTATCTGCCGGTACCTGAACTTCACCCATCGTATCTTTTTCCGTTCTGTAATTCATGTTCGTTAATTTTGAGATTAAAGTTAATCAATTTAAAATTGAGGCACCCTAACGTTGAGTCTTCTACAACCTTTTCCGGCATCCGTAAATCCATTAAGCCTGCGTAATATCAGTTTTCCATCATCCTTATTTGTACTAATTTTGCACCACCAAAATTAATCTATGGAATTTCAATATCAGGAACCTTATCCTATACTAAAGGACGATACCAAATACAGAAAACTCAGTTCTGAATATTTAAAGATTGATTATCTTGGAGGACGTGAAATCCTTTCGGTAGATCCCAAGGCACTGGAACTCCTAGCCGAGAATGCACTGGCCGATGTTTCCTTTATGCTGAGGTCTTCTCACCTGCAGAAACTGCGCAATATCATTGATGATCCCGAGGCTACCGATAATGACCGTTTTGTGGCCTATAACCTCCTTCAGAACGCAGCTGTAGCCGCTGAAGGTGCACTTCCTTCCTGTCAGGACACCGGAACTGCCATCTGTGTGGCTAAAAAAGGCGAGAATGTATATACGGGTGCCGATGACGCCGAATGGATTTCGCGCGGCATCTACAATACTTACCAGAGCAGAAACCTTCGCTTTTCACAGGTGGTACCTTTAACGATGTTTGAAGAGAAAAACTCCGGAACAAACCTTCCCGCCCAGATAGACATTTATGCAACCAAAGGTGAAGAATACAAATTTCTTTTCCTGGCCAAGGGAGGTGGTTCCGCAAACAAGACTTTTCTTTACCAAAAAACCAAGTCATTGCTTAATGATAAAGCTCTGGAAGCATTTGTCCGTGAGCGGATTATGGATCTGGGTACTGCAGCCTGCCCACCGTATCACCTGGCATTGGTTATCGGCGGAACTTCAGCTGAAGCGAACCTTGCCGCAGTGAAAAAGGCCAGTGCCGGTTACTATGACCATTTGCCTACCGAAGGAAATATGGGAGGACAGGCCTTCCGCGACCTGGAATGGGAACGCCGCGTGCAGGAGATCTGTCAGGAAAGTTCCATCGGAGCACAATTTGGCGGCAAATACCTTACGCATGATGTACGGGTGATCCGTTTGCCGAGGCATGCTGCTTCCTGTCCGGTAGGAATGGGTGTTTCCTGTTCTGCAGACCGTAACATAAAAGGATTCATCAACCGCGAGGGTATATTCCTGGAGCAACTGGAGACCGACCCAAAAAGGTTTCTGCCGGAAACGGCGCCACACCTGGAAGCACCGGTTCAGATTAACCTGAACAGACCGATGCCCGAGATCCTGGCGGAACTGTCGCAGTATCCAATCAAGACGCGTTTAAGTCTGAACGGAACGCTGATCGTGGCCCGGGATATTGCTCATGCTAAAATTAAAGAACTGATTGACAGCGGACAGCCGATGCCCGAGTATTTTAAGAACCATCCTGTGTATTATGCAGGACCGGCAAAAACTCCGGACGGCATGGCTTCAGGAAGTTTTGGACCTACCACCGCAGGAAGAATGGATGTTTATGTGGATGAATTCCAGAGTTTGGGGGGCTCCATGATTATGCTGGCCAAAGGAAACCGTTCTAAAGAGGTGACCAATGCCTGTGCGAAATATGGTGGATTTTATCTGGGGTCCATTGGGGGGCCGGCGGCTATCCTGGCTAAGGAGAATATTAAATCTGTAGAAGTAGTGGATTTTGAAGAGTTAGGAATGGAAGCCGTACGTAAGATTGAAATAGAGAATTTTCCGGCCTTCATTATTTCTGATGACAAAGGAAATGATTTCTTTGAATCTATAGGCAAATAGCACGTTATTGGGTCGTAACCTTTGCTAAATCAAAGTTTGCTGTCCAAAAAATCAGGGGAAAACTTTTATTATCAACTAAATTAATTTAATTTTGCTCAAAATCTGAAATCGATGTTATTACTATTATCTTCATTCTGGCCAGGCTACCAGTTTTTTTGGTTCGTATTCTTTGTATTTATGTTGCTGGTAGGATTCTGGTGCATAATCATGTTTTTCGGCGTAGTAATCCCAATGTGGCTTACTTCAGGACTGAAGGAATACTTTGGTAAGACGGCACCGTTTGATCCGGAAGATGTTCGCAGGAAAACAGTGGTCGAGCAGGGCGCTGAGGTTATATACAGTAATCCCAAAGGCAATGGTCCGTTCATTCACAGTCACGACAGTCACGGTCATCACTAGTTGATGTCATCGCTTTTCCCCACAGACCCGGGAAATGGCGGTTACAAAGCAAAATCATATATATGTTCAGCCTCTTTTTTCAGGGGCTGATTTTTTTTAGTTAAGGAACTGTTGGTACGCACTGAAGCCTCTGTGTGCGCATTGCCAAACATTCTCTCCCATTTTACTTATCTTTGCACTCACAAATTCTCCAAAATGTCAAAATCCCTAATACCTAAACTGGAAGCCATCAAACAGCGCTATAATGAAGTTGCCGACCTTATTATCCAGCCTGATGTAATTTCAGATCAGAAAAAATATTCATCACTGAATAAAGAGTACAGCGACCTGGGCAAGATTGTAACTGTTTTTGATAAATACAAGCAGGCACTCGCGACCATAGAGGAATCGGACGAGATCATTGCTGAAGGTTCGGACAGGGAATTTGTGGAAATGGCAAAAATGGAGAAAAATGAAGCCATTGAGAAGCTTCCCGGTCTGGAAGAAGAGCTGAAAGTCCTTCTTATTCCTAAGGATCCTGCCGATGACAAGAATGTTATCATTGAACTCCGCGCAGGAACCGGCGGCGATGAAGCTGCAATATTTGTGGAAGATGTGTACCGCGCCTACTCGATGTTTTTTAAAGCCAAAGGCTGGAAGCACGAGATAACAGATGCCAGTGAAGCAACTAAAGGATACAAGGAACTTATACTTAAGGTAGAAGGTGACGGTGTTTACGGAATTATGAAGTTTGAATCGGGTGTCCACCGCGTGCAGCGTGTTCCGGAAACGGAATCGCAGGGAAGGGTGCATACCTCCGCAATAACTGTGGCCGTCTTACCTGAAGCTGAAGAGGTGGATTTTGAACTTAATCCGGCAGATATTGAGATGCAGACCTCGCGTTCTGGTGGCGCCGGTGGGCAGAATGTAAACAAGGTGGAGACCAAGGTGCAGCTTACCCATAAGCCCACCGGCATGGTGGTAGTTTGCCAGCAGGCGCGTTCTCAGCTGGCCAACCGTGAACTGGCAATGGAAATGCTTCGTACCAAACTTTACGATATTGAATTGCAGAAGGTAACCGGCGATATTGCTGCACAGCGTAAGACAATGGTTTCCACGGGTGACAGATCGGCTAAGATTAAAACCTACAACTATTCCCAGGGAAGAGTAACGGATCACCGTATCAATAAATCCATCTACAATCTGGATGCGTATATGAACGGGGATATTCAGGAAATGATAGATGCAGTGATTATGGCCGAGAATGCAGAAAAAATGAAAGGCGAGGAGGAAAATTACTAACATTTAATAAAGATGTCCTATATTAGCGCACATTAAAAATATTTAAATATGAAAAAATCAATCTTTATGGCGGCTGCATTTGCCGCAGTGACCCTAATTTCATGTAAGAAAACTGAAACAACTGCTACGGATGTTAATGCAGATTCTGCAGACGCGGTTGTTATCGTAGATGCTGATTCTATGCCGGTAATGTCTGACTCTACAGCAGTAGGAGGTGCGTTGAATGCTACAGGCGACGCTATTGAAGAAGGTGCACAGGACGTGAAAGAAGGCGCTCAGGAAGCGACTGACGGTGATGGTGATATCACTAAATAATCACATTGCATCAATAAGAATTAAAGTCTTCCCAGCCGGGAAGGCTTTTTTTGTGGATAACTGACGGGTTTTTATCGCTAATCCATCACTTTTACCACCAGTATTTAAATTTAATGCCTAATTTTAAATATGAAAAAGTTAATGCTGCTTTTTTATATCGTTTTCCAGACAACGCTTCAGGCACAACAGGAGTCTGTACCGCTGCTGAAGTTTGAAGAGCTGGAGAAAAAGATCGCTGAGGCACCCGCCAGGCTGCTGATTGTAAATTTCTGGGCTACCACATGTGCGCCCTGTGTAAAGGAATTACCCCATTTTATGGAAATAAACCGCAGGTATGAAACAAATCCGGAATTCAAAATGCTTTTGGTTTCCCTGGACAGAGCGAAAGATCTGGAAAGGGTGAAAAAGTTTATGACGGATAAGGATATTACAGCCGAAGTTATCTTACTGGACGATAATAAAAGAATGAACACGTGGATTCCCCGCATTGATCCGGAGTGGGGAGGCGAAATTCCTGTAACTGTCTTTTACAGGCGAGGAGTTACAGTACACTTCCATAACGGGGAGATGTCTAAACCGGAACTCGAAGAAATAATCAGCAAGCACTTAGATTAACATAAATAGCAACAGTATGAAATTGCTTAAAATTTTTCTCCTGGGAATTTTCCTTTTTACAGTTGGCTTTACTCAGGCGCAGTCAGTAGCTGCCTTTACCACAAAACCTGTAATATCCGGTTATTCAATAGGCGATGAAGCCACTGATTTTAAGCTAAAGAACATTGACGGAAAAATGGTTTCCCTCAGTGATTATAAGTCTGCCAAAGGCTTTATCGTCATATTCACCTGTAATCACTGTCCGTACGCCAAAAAATATGAGGAGCGCATTGTGGCACTGGACAAGATGTATAAATCCAAAGGCTATCCCGTGATTGCCGTTAACCCTAACGATCCTGCTGTGCAACCGGAAGATGGTTTTGAAGAGATGAAACAGCGCGCCAAAGAAAAAGGGTTCACATTTCCCTACCTGGTAGATGAGGGACAGAAAATTTATCCTCAGTACGGTGCCACCAAAACACCGCATGTATTTTTGCTGAATAAAGAAAAGGGGCGAAACATTGTCAAATATATTGGCGCAATAGACAACAACTACGAAGATGCATCAGATGTTTCCGAATTCTATGTTCAGGATGCGGTGAACAGCTTGCTGAAAGGAGAGAAAATCAAAACGGAGAAAACTGTTGCGATTGGCTGTACGATAAAGGTGAAGAAAAAGTAAGCAGGGGACAAACAGTTTTTCCAGCCCAGATTTCTTGTGAAAGGGCTGTCTTCAAAGTGATAAAATCAGTAACTTTATCGGCTGTTAAAGCAAGCACAATGCGCAAAGAAATTCAGAACAAAACCCCCGATTTTTCGTCCGATTTTGATGTTAAACTTCCTTATTTCTTTGAAAAGGACGGACTGGAAATGAAATCGGCCTATACCGCTGAGGACTCAGAAAAAATTACTGAAAAACAATATTCTGCCGGGATTGCACCCTATTTGCGCGGTCCTTACTCCACGATGTATGTGCAGAAACCCTGGACCATACGTCAGTATGCGGGATTTTCTACGGCCGAGGAGTCCAATGCCTTCTACCGGAGAAATCTTGCGGCCGGTCAGAAGGGGCTTTCGGTGGCCTTCGACCTTGCCACGCACCGGGGTTACGATTCGGACCATCCGCGTGTGGTGGGAGATGTGGGAAAAGCAGGTGTAGCAATTGACTCAGTGGAGGATATGAAAATCCTTTTCGATCAGATACCGCTGGACCAGATTTCAGTTTCCATGACCATGAACGGTGCTGTACTGCCCATTCTGGCTTTCTATATTGTGGCGGCCGAGGAACAGGGTGTTTCCCAAAACCAACTTTCAGGAACCATACAGAATGACATCCTAAAGGAATTTATGGTTCGGAACACCTATATCTATCCACCAACGCCTTCAATGAAAATAATTGCGGATATTTTCGAATATGCCGCGAGCAATATCCCTAAATTCAATTCCATTTCCATATCCGGCTACCACATGCAGGAAGCCGGGGCCACACCTGTTCTGGAGATGGCCTATACGCTGGCCGACGGTCTGGAATACGTGCGTACCGGAATTCAGGCCGGAATGAAGGTTGATGATTTTGCGCCTCGACTCTCGTTTTTCTGGGCCGTTGGGATGAATCACTTCATGGAAATTGCGAAAATGAGAGCTGCCCGTTATATTTGGGCCAACCTTCTTACGCAGTTTTCGCCTCAAAACCAAAAATCTCTCGCGCTTCGTACTCACTCGCAGACTTCAGGCTGGAGTCTTACCGAGCAGGAGCCCTTCAATAATATTACACGAACTGCAATCGAGGCACTGTCAGCTGCACTGGGCGGAACCCAGTCCCTTCATACCAATGCCCTGGATGAAGCTATAGCTTTACCCACCGACTATTCGGCCAAAATCGCACGTAATACCCAGATTATCCTTCAGCAGGAAACCGGTATAACGGACGTTGTAGATCCCATGGGTGGGAGCCATTTGGTTGAGGCACTTACTCAGCAGATGATTGACGAAGCGATGAAATATATCGATGAGGTAGAGAAAGAAGGCGGAATGACCAAAGCCATTGAAGCGGGAATCCCGAAAATGAGGATTGAGGAAGCTGCAGCGCGCAAACAGGCGAAGATTGACAGCGGTGAAGAATTTATAATTGGTGTCAATTCATTTAAATCCTCACAGAAACAGATGGAACTGGAGATTCTGGATATCGACAATTCCGAGGTGAGACGTAAGCAGATTGAAAGACTGGATAAGATTAGGGCTGGACGCGATGGTGCAGGTGTTCACGAAATTCTTGAAAAATTAAGTAAGGCTGCCGAAACCAATACCGGCAACCTTTTGGAAATCTGTATTGAAGCTGCACGCAGGAGGGTAACTCTAGGCGAAATGAGTAATGCGCTCGAGAAATCCTACGGCCGTTATAAGGCAAACATAAGAACCATACAGGGAGTATACGCAATGAACGCATCAAAAAATGAATATTTTGAGAAAGCTTTGGCAATGACACAGCAGTTTGAAGATCAGCAGGGCCGCAGACCACGTATAATGGTGGTGAAAATGGGTCAGGATGGGCATGACCGCGGTGCAAAGGTAGTTGCTACTGCCTTTGCCGATATGGGTTTTGATGTTGATGTAGCACCGCTCTTCCAGACTCCGGCCGAGGTAGCCATGCAGGCAGTGGAAAACGATATCCATATACTGGGTGTTTCATCTTTGGCGGCAGGACACAAAACGCTCGTTCCTCAGGTGGTGGAAGAACTCAGGAAATTAGGAGCCGACGATATCAGGATTGTGGTGGGTGGTGTAATCCCACAGCAGGATTATGAATTTCTGTATAACAATGGAGCAGACCATATTTTTGGTCCGGGTACCAATTTGCCTAAATCTGCCTGTGAGATTCTTGAAAAGTATCTTAACTAAAATACTCAGAAAACTTAAATTCCTCCACAACCGGAGGAATTTTTAGTTTTGCGATATCAGATAATCATAAACCATTTGGTGCTGGTCCGGTGTCAGTTTTGCCCGCGGCGCCATTCTGCTTAGTGTCTCAATCCACTCCGCGTCGGTATGTTTAGTGGGTTCGGGTAAATTGTGGCATTTATTGCAGGAGTTTTCAAATACTGTTTTCCCTTGAGACAGTTTCTCAGAGGAGGTGTATTTAGGCCCCGTGACAGCATTGCTGCGTGCACACGAAACCATGAAAAGCGAAACTGCCGCAGCCGTTAGAATTGTCTTTTTCATAATGGAAATGATTTAATTGTAACAAATTTATTCGCTATCACCTATCTTTATTTATATAATTCCTGACTTTTCATTCATGACTCTCACTTTCAACCATTACCGTTTGCATTTACGCGAAACCTTTAGAATAGCCTACGGAAACTATGATTACCGCGACTCGCTTACCGTTGCACTGTCCTCGCATGGTGAATCCGGCTATGGCGAGTGTGTGGCTGTAAACTACTATGGAATTGACCTTATAAAGTTTAAAAAAAAGTTAGAAACCGTACGGCATAGACTAAGCGGCCAAAATATTGTTCATCCTGGGCAATTCTATAAGTTTCTCCTGATGCTGAATCTTCATCCTTTCCTCCGTTCGGCACTGGATTGCGCTTATTGGGACCTTTACGGTAAACTGGAAAAGCAAAGTTTGAGTCAGTTGCTGAATTTCCCGCAGCACACCCTTCCTGAGTCATCATTCACAATCAATGTGGCCGATATTGATTCTCAAATTAACAAGATGGCTGCGAGTAAATGGACAAGATTCAAGGTAAAATGCAATGGACTGGACAGGTCCAATATTTTTCGCCTGCAGGAAAGCGGTAAGGAAGTTGCCCTGGATTCCAACGCCAGCTTTACTGCAGAGGACTGTAATTTTCTGGAATCGCAAAAGCTGACGGAACACTTCACTTATCTGGAACAGCCACTGCCGGTTGGAGGATTTCATATATTGAATAAAAATAATTATGCGCACTGGATGTGCGATGAAGATTGCCAAAGCCTTACTGACCTGAAACCACTTTCTGGGCATTACCGCAGCGTCAACATTAAAGTGATGAAGCTGGGCGGGATTACCCCCGCACTCGAAATGATAGCCGCTGCCCGAAGTTCCGGCTTTAAAGTGATGATAGGTTGCATGACGGAATCTACAGTAGGTATTTCCGCCGGTATCGCTCTGGCTGGCCTGTGTGATTATGCTGACCTGGATGGAGCCAACCTCATAGCCAACGATTTTGCGGAGGGCAGTAAGGTAGTTCACGGGAAATTACTTCTTTCCGAAGCTCCGGGACTTGGCATCCGCTTAAAATGACATACCTGCAGAAGATTTCAGTCTTTCATTGGTAAACATTAAATTTGGGTTTTATTTCGGTATGAATTTTACAAACGAAGCTTTGATTGAGGGTATACGCAGTGGTAATAAAAGGTTTCTGGCCAAAGCCATTACACTTGTCGAGAGCAGAAAACCTGAGCACCGCGCGCAGGCCGAAGATTTATTGCAACAAATTATACCTTATTCCGGGAAATCCGTGCGCATCGGGATTACTGGTGTACCTGGCGCAGGTAAATCCACTTTTATTGAAAGCTTTGGAAAGCTGGCCATTCAGAAAGGCCGTAAAGTAGCGGTGTTGGCTATCGATCCCAGTTCGTCACTGAACAAGGGTTCCATATTGGGCGATAAAACCCGCATGGAGGAACTCGCCCGGGAAGAAAACGCATTTATCCGTCCGTCACCCAGTTCGGGTTTCCTTGGTGGTATAGCTAATACAACCTTTGAAACAATGTTGCTTTGCGAAGCTGCCGGCTATGACTGCATATTGATTGAGACTGTTGGTGTAGGCCAAAGTGAAATACTGGTGTCCGAAATAACAGATGTGTTCCTTTTCCTGAAAATTATTGGTGGCGGCGATGAACTGCAGGGAATCAAGCGTGGGATTATGGAGATGGTGGACCTTATTTTCATCAACAAAGTAGATGAAGCAAACAGGTTAGCAGCAAAAAGGACCAAGACCGAACTGATGCGCGCCCTTCATTTCCTTCATCCGAAGGAAAAGGGCTGGAAAGTTCCTGTGACCCTGGGCTCCGCGCTGAACAATGAAGGTTTGGAGGAGGTATTTGATCAGTTGGAACAGTTTATTAACCTGAAGGTAGAGAGCGGACGCTTTGAAGAGGTACGCGCCCTTCAGTCTGCAAACCGTTTTGAATATTGGGTACAGGAGTACATTCTAATGATGACCCGGAAAGAAAACAACGCAGATAATTTATTCCTTCAACATAAAAAAAAGGCCTCCGAAGGAAAGTCTAATCCCAGTTCGGAGGCGAAGAAATTTGTGGAGGAAATTTTCGGAAAAACTATTGGTCCGCATTTGAATTAGCGGCTATATAGCCATCAAATGAAATAGGCTGCCGGTCGCTGGCATCAATCGAGACAAATGCTTTGCCGTTTTTATAAATTTCAATGTTAATCAACGTAATGTGCGATACGTCGTTAGGTCTGATTCTAAAGAGCGTATTTCCTTTGTTTGATGTGGATTTCTGAACAAAGTAATCTTCAGAGGTAAATCTTAGACCCTGCTTATTGGTGTCGTAAGCACTGCTGCTGTACATACGACCGAAGTAGGGTAAAGTACAGGAAAGCTTTTTATCTTCCAGTACGATGGTATATCCACTGTCCAGGGTGGTCATCCTGTTTGGTGTATAATTAGGAATTGCATTTGCAATGGCATTGATGTCGGCGCCCATCACATTTGCTTTCTGAGCGTGAAAAGTAAACTGGCCAGCTTTAGTGAGTTGCTCTGTTGCAGCAGGTTCCAGATAATTTTGAGAAGAACAGTTCAGGAATATTCCAAGACTTAGGAACAGTAAAAATATATTTTTCATTTTTTTTGAATTTATTTATAAGATAACTGCTTGGTAGCATCAAAATTAAGACCGTAAATCTATTGGAATAATAATTGCAAAAGCAAATTTCAAATATCAAATACTATGAAAGTTATTAATACAGTAGGAATAGGAGCCATGATGTTAGCAGCCGTCGCATGTTCAACTAATCCAATAACGGGCAGAAGATCTCTGCAGTTGGCAAATGATGCTGAAATTGCATCTATGGCTGCCCAGGAGTATCAGAAAACCATGAGTCAGTCTAAGGTCGTTAGTGGTACTGCACAGGCTAAAAGTGTTGTAAATGTAGGAACACGTATTAAGAATGCGGCCTACAATTACTACAGAAATTTAGGAAGAGAAGGTGACCTGGCCAATTATCAGTGGGAATTTAAGTTAATTGACAATAAACAGATTAATGCCTGGTGCATGCCCGGCGGAAAAGTAGCCGTCTATACCGGCATTATGCCGGTTACCCAAAACGATACCGGACTGGCAGTAGTTATGGGCCACGAAGTTTCACACGCGCTGGCGGGACACGGTAACGAAAGAATTTCACAGGCAATGGTGGCACAACTTGGTGGTGCTGTAATTGGATCGCAGGTTTCCGGAGGTCAGTGGGGTGCTATTTTTGAGCAGGTATATCCAATTGGTGCACAGGTAGGGTTGATGGCGTATGGCCGTAAACAGGAGCTTGAAGCTGATCAGATGGGTCTCTATCTCATGGGAATGGCCGGATATGATCCAAGACAGGCAATTCCATTCTGGCAGCGCATGGAAGCTTCATCATCGGGTCAGCGTCCGCCTGAATTCCTTTCCACTCACCCGGGACCGGAAAACCGTTTGGCGGCTCTAAATTCCTATATGGATAAAGCGCTTACTTATTACCGTGCAGCCGGCGGGAAATAATAGACAACATTATTAACATGCAGGCCTTCTCAATATTTTGTTAAATTTGGGAAGGTTTTTAAATATAATACGATGAAAAATTTAACCCTTGTAGGCATCATTTTATTGGCACTGGCCTTCCTGCTGTACTATATGCTACCCGAATTCTCTATGGTAAAGCTCTTTGAACCAATAAGCCTGATGGGAATACTTGCCGGTATCGGTATTGGTCTTATCATTGGCGGAATTGTGGGTTATGTAAGCAAAGGTTCTGCGCTGAAGGAAGAGCAGAAGAGGAGAGAGTATAAGCAGCTGTTGAAAGAAAAAGCCGAACTGGAAAAACTTGCCGCTGAAAAATCAGTAAACCAATCCACCACCGTAAGCACACCGCTGACTTCAGATAAAAAAAATACGCAGAACTGGTATTAGTACTGCGTATCTGTTTTTTTTAGAACTGGTAACCAAGTCCGGCCATCAGCATGCTGGGTCTGTTGTCATACCGTATTACAGTGTTGGTGTTACTGTTTATAAAGTCGCGCTGGTCCTCTGTGAAAGATCCTTCGTAGCGCCCGGAGATTATAAAACTTTTGATCTTTACCTGTGCACCCAGTTGGAATCCCACTGTAAAATTGCTTTCGGCATTTTCGCGGAAATCCTCATACTGATTGTCCTTGCTCAGGTAATAGCTGGCCACTGGTCCGGCAAAAATTCCAACACTTTCGCCCAAGACATTATAACCTAAAAGCACCGGAAGGTCTGCACGGTTGGTCTTCGCTTCAATAGTGGTATTGGTTACGGTAATTTCATTTGTAAATGTGGTGTAATAAAGCTCCGGCATTACAAAAAGTCCGCCTACGAGGTTAACCTTCACAGAGACACCTGCATTGAAACCGACATTATTTTTGCCTTCAGCTTCATAAACTTCTATGGCACCCGCTTTAACGCTTTCCCAGGTTGGCTTTCCTGCCGGAAAAAGAGCATGCGCTTTGGCAGCAACAGTTACCTGTGCATAAGCACCTACGGAACTAAGAATAAGCACAGCGGCTAACAGTTTATTTTTCATCAGTCTTGGGATTAGTTACTATATTTTCAATTGAAGTCTTATCGTTGGTCAGGAAATAGTCCCGAAGTTCTTTAAACAGTTCTGACGAATAAACGAAGTCAATCAGATTTTTATTGCGTGCTGTAATCACATTGTCCTTGTTGCCTTCCCACTCCTTGATTCCGAGTCGAAGGTATACAATTTTTTCGCCAATGGTCATCACTGAGTTCATGTCATGTGTGTTGATGATAGTTGTCGTATTGTATTCTTTAGTAATGTCTACCAGCAAGTCATCAATCACATTCGCTGTATAAGGATCCAAACCGGAATTTGGCTCATCACAGAACAGGTATTTAGGGTTATTCACAATGGCACGGGCTATGGCCACCCTTTTCTGCATTCCACCGGAGATCTCGGCGGGAAATTTACGGCCTGCTTTGTCCAGGTGTACCCGACCCATCACATCAATTACCCGTCTTTTTTTCTCTCTGAACGTCAGATTTGTGAACATGTCCAGCGGAAACATAATATTTTCCTCCACCGTCATGGAATCAAAAAGGGCACTACCCTGAAATACGGTACCGATTTCAGCTCGAAGGATCTGTTTTTCCTCACGCTTCATTTTAGTGATATCGCGGCCGTCAAACAGGATCCCCCCGCTCGTGGGTTCGTATACGTTTAGAAGGGATTTCAGGAAAACAGTTTTGCCTGAACCACTTTGCCCGATGATCAGATTTACCTTACCGGTCTCAAAGGTGGTTGAGATGCCTTTCAGCACTTCAGTTTCATCAAACTTTTTACGTAGGTCTTTAATTTCTATCATTACCCTAAAATAATCTGCGTTAATAATAATTCTGAAATAATGATGAAAACCATGGTCCAAACCACCGCCTGTGTACTGGAGCGACCCACTTCAAGTGATCCGCCGCTTACGTTATATCCAAAGTAAGAGGGTACACTGGCTATGATAAATGCAAAAACGATGGTCTTGATAAAGGCGTAATAATAAAACAGCATGGGCATGTACATCTGCACTCCTGTAGTAAAATCTGATATGGTCCAGTTGCCGGTAAGTTCGCCAGCAGCAAACCCTCCCAGGATACCTACGGCTATGCTTAAACCTATGAGCAGCGGATTGTAAATAACACAAGCCAATATTTTCGGGAATATCAGGAAGTTAGGGGAATTGACGCCCATGATGTCCAGCGCATCTATCTGCTCCGTTACGCGCATTGTACCGATACTGGAGGCAATATACGAACCAACTTTACCAGCAAGTATAAGGCTGATGATGGTGGGCGAAAATTCAAGTACGAGTACTGCCTTGGTGGCATAACCGATAAACGGTGTAGGAATCGGAATAGACGATGAACTGAAATTGTTGAACATCTGAATGGCTGTAACTGCTCCAACAAAGACCGAAGTAAACACCACGAGTCCGAACGAATTTACACCAAGATCATTTATTTCCCTGAAAAAAAGTTTAATGAAAACCGACATTTTCTGCGGTGTTCTAATGGCTTTTCCAAGCAGCAGAAAATACTCTCCGAAGGCGGTCAGGAACTTTTTAATCATTCTGCTAAATTAATGTTTTTAAAATAAAATTGAGCGTGGGTTCAGGCTGCTTTTTTGTCGCCTCTGATCACCAGGAAAACGGTTTTTAAGATGATTACCAAATCCAGGACCATGCTCCAGTTTTTTACGTAAAATGTATCGGCCAGGATGCGTTTTTTCATCTCAATACTCATGTCGCCATAATCACCGCGAAGTCCGTTTACCTGTGCAAGACCTGTAATCCCGGGTTTCACCATACTTCGTATCGCATAGCGGCCTATTCGGGTCTTGTAATAATCATCAACCAAAAGCATATGTGGCCGGGGCCCAACTACGGACATGTGTCCCAGCAGTACATTGATGAACTGCGGCATCTCGTCTATGCTGGTAAAGCGCAGGAACTTTCCCACTGCCGTGATCCTGTCGTCATTTTTCTGCGTAGTCCGCGTAGCCGATTGGTCGTTCACTACCATAGTCCGGAACTTAAAGCAGTTGAATATCCTGTCGTTCAGTCCGTATCGCTTTTGCCTGAAAAATACCGGGCCTTTGCTGTCCAGCTTAATGAGAATGGCAACCAGCGGAAACAGCCAGGAGCAAACCGCGACCAGGATGACCAACGAAAACAACAGGTCCCACACACGCTTGAGTAAGAAATTGGTGAAATATTGCAGCGGGAATTTAGACTGGGTGAGTACGGGCTGGGTCTCAATATAGTTGATTTCGTAGTTGAAGAAATTGTTTTGGTCAATTGCCGGTATGAGTGCAATGCGAACTTTACAGTTTTCTGCCAGTCTGAAGATCTCACTTCTGGTTTCTGCTGATATTCCTGCATTGTCCGTGGGCATATAAAGTGTGTAAATACCGTTTTCACGCCAAAACTCAGTGAGTTGGGCCGTATCTACAGGACCTTCCGGATAATCATAGATTACGAGGCCGTAATCGCTGCGGGTACGCAATACTTCTTCCAGGATTTGCCTCGCATCATTCCGGCTTCCCAGAAACATAATGTTTCTGATGTTGATACCCATGCTGCGTATCGATTTCAGCAAAAAGAAAATGGCCGATTTAAGAAGGTAGAACACGATAAATATGCTGATGGCAAGATCAAAGCGTTCGGTTTTCAGAAAAATGTTATTGCTTACTTTACCTAAAAGGATAATTCCGAAAAGGAAAATAAGGATATGAGTTACAATTCTCTCCAGATATAGAGTATAGGTCAGATTCCGCGGTATATCATACAGCCGCGTCCGTCCGCTAAGCAGAATCCAGAAAAGGGTGAGAAGCAGGATAGAAAGTATATTTTGCTCCCAGTCCACATCTCTGATTTTCAGATCATAATTGCGCCGGATAAAGAAAAACACAAAAACTGCTGTGATAATCAGAATATCGAGCAGTATAATAAATCCTTTAAAATATCGTGAGAACCGAAGTTGTTGCATGAACCCGAATCAGAACCTAAAAGTAAGTAAATTTCCGTTTACTCAGGGAATATTTAGGTATTTATGAGTCTGCACCGAAGCTTGCCAACGTGGATTCTGAAGAATGAATTCTGTAATAAGGGGGTAAATTTCATTACGTTTGCTCCATTCACTCTGTAAATATAAGCGGCAGCCGGGGGTTACTTTCGCTGCCTGTTCTTCTGCGAATTTTAAATCATGACGGTTAAATACGATGACCTTCAGTTCATTTGCAGCCTCGTAGATTTCAGGTTGTGGTAAGCCTGTCTTTTTGGGTGACAGCGTAATCCAGTCCAAAATGCCGGTCCTTTTATAAGCGCCTGAAGTTTCAATATGTATGGTGCATCCTAATTCCTTTAGGCGCAGGGTCAGGATTTCCAGGTTCCACATCAAAGGTTCGCCGCCTGTAAGGACAATGGTCCTGCAGTAGCTGGCTGCCGTTTCGGCTACCTGGATCACATCCATAAGCGGGTGAAGTGTGGGATCCCAGCTTTCCTTTACATCGCACCAGTGGCAGCCTACATCGCAGCCGCCCAGGCGGATAAAATAGGCCGCTGTTCCAGTGTGGGCACCTTCGCCCTGAATGGTGTAGAAATGCTCCATTACCGGAAGCATCTTCCCTTCTTTCAATAATATTTCCTGATTTGCTGTCATTTGATTTTCTAAAATTTCCTCTTGTAGGCAAGCAGTGTGTTTTTCATAAGCATTGCCCTTGTCATCGGACCTACACCGCCCGGTACAGGCGTAATCCACGAAGCTTTTTCCACACAGCTCTCATAGTCCACATCGCCTTCCAGGTGATAGCCTTTTGGTCCTTCATCTTCTACGCGTGAGATTCCCACGTCAATAATTACGGCACCATCCTTAATCATATCGCCTTTCAGGTATTTAGGTGCGCCCAGGGCTACAATCACAATATCTGCATTTTTCGTAAATTCTTCAATGTTCTGTGTATGGCTGTGCACTACAGTTACAGTAGCGTTCCCGGGATTACCTTTGGTACTCATCAGGATACTCATGGGTCTTCCCACAATCCGGCTGCGGCCAATGACCACACAGTGTTTTCCCTGGGTTGGGATGTTATATCTCTCCAGTAAAGTCATGATGCCATAAGGTGTGGCGGGCAGATAAGCTTCCATCTCCAGAGCCATTCGGCCAAAATTTTCCGGATGGAAACCGTCCACATCCTTATCAGGACTTATGGCTTCAATTACCTTTTCCTCGTCCATACCTTTTGGAATCGGCAACTGCACGATAAAGCCGTCAATCCCGGTATCCACGTTCAGTTTTTCAATCTCGCTGAGCAACTCGGCTTCAGTTATGGTATCGCTGAATTTAAGCAGGGTGGATTTGAATCCAACTTCCTTACAGTCTTTTACTTTACTGTTTACATAGGCCTTGCTGGCTCCGTTTTCACCCACCAGGATCGCGGCAAGATGTGGGGGTCTTTGCCCCGCAGCTACAATTTTTTCAACTTCTGCCTTAATTTCCTGCTTAATGTCCTTGGAGATTTTTAATCCGTCCAGTATTTGCGCCATATCTATATACTTTTTAATATTTAAGTTACCTGTAACTCTGTATAGTGAGCATTTTTACTTCTAAATCCCATCCGAAATCCAGGCGGGCCGGATAACAGGGTGCAGATTCTATGCTGATGCAAAATTAGAGTTATAATTTGAGGTGGGCACATAATGCATCCATCTGCCCTTATTTTTTATTATTATAGTAATTGATGAGTCCGTTGGTGGAACTGTCATGTGTATCTGTCGCGGCACCATTCTGTAATTCAGGTAAGATCTTGGAAGCCAGCGTTTTTCCCAGTTCCACGCCGAACTGGTCAAAACTGAAAATATTCCAGATAATTCCCTGTACAAAGATTTTATGTTCGTAAAGTGCGATGAGCTGCCCCAGTATGAATGGTGTTAATGCATTAAATAACAGCGAATTGGTAGGTGTATTTCCGTGGAAAACCTTATGATTCTGTATCCTTTTAATTTCTTCCTGCGTTTTACCCGCCAGTTGCAGTTCCTCCTGAACTTCAATAGGTGTTTTGCCGAATGCCAGCGCTTCAGTCTGGGCAAAGAAATTGGCAAGGAGTTTTTCCTGATGATCGGAAACATTATTACACGACTTCACAAATGCTATAAAATCCGCCGGAATAAACTCAGTTCCCTGATGGATAAGTTGGTAAAAGGCATGCTGCCCGTTTGTGCCGGGCTCACCCCAGATCACAGGTCCTGTTTCATACTGCACGAACTGCCCGTTGCGGTCGGTGCATTTGCCGTTGCTCTCCATGTCACCCTGCTGCAGGTAGGCGGGAAAACGGTCCAGGTACTGGGAATAGGGAAGGATTGCGTATGTTCCCGCATGGTGGAAATTTCTATACCACACCCCTAAAAGTGCCATGATTACGGGAATATTTTCACTAAACTCCGCAGTCCGGAAATGCAGATCGGTTTCATTTGCGCCTTTCAGCAGCTGTTCAAAGTTCTCATAACCCACTGCCAGCACAATGCTGAGCCCAATGGCGCTCCAAAGTGAATAGCGTCCGCCTACCCAGTCCCAGAATTCAAAAATATTTTCTTCAGCTATGCCGAATTCATTTACTGCTTCTGTATTTGTGGAAAGGGCCACGAAATGTTTGGCCACATCGTTTTGAGTGCCACGACTGAGGAACCAGGTTTTCGCCGATTCGGCATTGGTCATCGTTTCCTGAGTGGTGAATGTCTTTGAAGCTACGATAAACAGCGTCGTTTCCGGATCCAGTTCTTTCAGTACTTCCGCGATATGATTTCCGTCCACGTTGGACACGAAATGAACATTTAACCGCGTCCGGTAATGTTTCAGTGCCCGGCATACCATCACAGGCCCCAGGTCTGATCCTCCAATACCAATATTCACAACGTCGGTGATCACCTTACCGGTAAATCCTTTGTGCCTACCCGAAATTACATCCTCAGAAAAAGCCTTCATCTGTTCCAGGACTCTCCGGACAGCCGGTTTTATATTTTCGCCGTCAACCAGGATTTCAGTTTCAGAGAAATCCCTAAGCGCCGTGTGCAGGACTGCCCGTCCTTCTGTTTCATTGATGATATCACCCGAAAACATTTTAGTTATGGCCGAATTCAGATCACATTCCTCCGCCAGGTTCAGCAGCAGTTCAAATGTCCTTTCGTCTATAAGATTTTTGGAAAAGTCAAAGAGGAAATCTGGTCTTTTTATGGAAAACTGGTTAAATCTTTCCGGATTGTAATTGAAAAGTGTGCGGAGTTCAAAATCATTTTGCGCAAAGTGTTCGCTTAGGGCCAACCAGGCCTTTGTTTGGGTAGGATTGATTTTGGGCAGCATACATTCGGTTTTGTTCACCCGGGCGGGTATATGAACCGCTAATTTACGGAAAATTGCATGAAAGACATACGGAAAGGCTCCGGCCAAGGCCGAAGCCGCAAGATTATAAAGCCTGTCCGCTCTGAATTTACTTGCGCGGCAGTCCTGTATGTATACGGTTACCTGTCCTCTTTCTCCGGAAAAAATAGATGAGCAGGCCGCCTATAATAAGAATTGGCCAGAGCGTAAGCAGTCCGATAACCAGTCTTTGGGTAAGGTAAAAACCTTCCACAAAAGCGTTCTTTGTTTCGTACAGGAAGTTGGACTTAAATTTATTATCCTTGTTCCGCACATTAGTAACCGCTATTTCTGCCGCACGTAGTTCCGGTTCTTTCAGATAGATTTGGACCGTACTGTACTTCAGTCGGTCACTCATCTGTAGATCAGCGACTTTCTGATTGTTGTTTGCGCCCATATTCTGGTCGTCGAGTTTTACTTTATCTTTATCATTGCGGATTTGCCGGATGTTATTGGCTGTGGTTTTAATCCTTTTTGATTCCATTTTGGCCAGTTCAATATTTGCGGTAACATCTTCAGCCAGGATAACCCTGGAAGTGAGGAATACTTTACGGTTGTTGATGAACTGAAGCAATGCGACGAGTTGTTCTGTAGGAATCCTTACCTGCATATTGTTCTCTGTCCTGAATTTTCGCAAAAGGACGGCACTCTCATCGCTTACCTCATAAGTTTCTTCTGAAACAATTCTGGAAATGAGCTCGCTTGTGGTGACAAAACCTCCCATTTCCTGTACAGACTTTTCAATTGCGATGGTAGCGTCGTAAACATCTTTCACTTCCATATCCACATTCGCAGACTTTATAAATCTCTTTCCTTCCATCTCCATGGTGGCTGCGTTTGAGATACTGTCTGAAATCAGTACGGCGCTGTCGGTTTCATGCATAACTTCGGTTGTACTGACTTCACTTTTGCTGCATGCTGTACCTGTAAGGAGTACAAGGCTTATCAAAACGGTTTTCGGATGCAAATTTTTCATAACTCTTAGATTTAGTTGGTTATTCCAAAGATGCAGGGAGGTGAAATCGGATTCTTTGTAAAATACTTATAATATTAATGTAAAAGGAATGTGTTATTAATATACGGGAAATCAGCTGTTTGTAAATTTGGTTTACAAATTTTTTGGGAGAAGAGCTATTAGCATTTCACCAAAAATTATAAAAGTCATCTTCCGCCACTCAAATTCCAAAAAGAAAACCCTTCAGTTATGAAGGGCTTTTAAATATTAAATGACGAAATTACTTTTCTAGGGCAATTTCAATAACCTCGCTCATTCGGTTTACATAACTGATCTTAAGATTCTTGAGGTAGTCTTTTTTGATTTCTTCAACATCCTTCCTGTTGGCTTCGCAAAGAATAATGTGGGTGATCCCGGCGCGCGTCGCGGCCAGTAATTTCTCCTTAATTCCGCCTACCGGCAGAACTTTTCCGCGCAGGGTAATCTCACCGGTCATGGCCAGATGAGGTTTTACCTTCCGGTTCCTGAAACTGGAAACAATAGAGGTAAGCATTGCGATGCCGGCCGAAGGACCGTCCTTAGGTGTGGCTCCCTCCGGTACATGTACGTGGATATTCTTTTTCTGCAGGTCATCTGCGGAAATGCCCAGTTCGTCATGCTTTGCTTTTATATACTCCAGTGCGATGGTGGCTGACTCCTTCATTACATTTCCAAGGTTGCCGGTCATGGTTAGGTTGCCTTTACCTTCGCTTAAAATACTTTCGATAAAAAGAATGTCGCCACCCACCTGTGTCCAGGCAAGTCCGGTTACGACACCGGGTACATCAGAAATTTCGGAAAGGCTTTTTGGTCTGGGGACACCCAGGATTTCATCAACTTTTGCCAGGGAGATCTTTTGTTCATAGTCTTTTTCCATAGCTGTTTGCAGGGCTACCCATCTCGCGATGGCCGCAATCTGCTTCTCCAGTCCCCTAACACCACTCTCCGAGGTGTGCGCGTCTATGATGTGTTTAAGTTCGGCATTGCCCAGCTTAAATGATTTGGCTGTGAGCCCGTTCTCTTCCTGCTGCTTTTTTATAAGGTGTCTTTTGGCAATCTCTACCTTTTCCTCCAGCGTATAGCCCGCGATTTCAATGATTTCCATCCGGTCCAAAAGCGGCCGCTGCACGGTGGATAGTGAGTTGGCCGTAGCAATAAACATCACCCGCGAAAGGTCGTAACCCATCTCCAGGAAATTGTCGTAAAAAGAACTGTTCTGTTCCGGATCCAAAACTTCCAACAGCGCAGAGCTTGGATCACCATGGATTCCCTGACCGATTTTATCAATCTCGTCCAGAACAATTACCGGGTTGGATGTCCCTGATTTTTTCAGGGACTGCAACACGCGACCGGCCATTGCTCCGATATAGGTTTTACGGTGGCCGCGGATCTCCGATTCATCATGCAAGCCACCCAGGGAAAGCCGTACATATTTTCGTCCCAGTGCATCGGCAACCGATTTTCCGAGTGAAGTTTTCCCCACGCCGGGAGGACCTACCAAACAAAGAATTGGCGATTTCATATTGTTCTTCAGCTTGAGGACGGCCATGTGCTCCAGGATTCTTTTCTTTATATCTTCCAGTCCGAAATGGGCTTTATCCAGAATTTTCTCCGCTTTATTAATGTCAAAAACATCTTTGGTATAGGTGTCCCAGGGGAGATCTGTGAAGAAATCCAGGTAATTACGCTGCACGTTATAGTCCGGCGAATTGGGGTTCTGGCGCTGAAGCCGGTTCAGTTCTTTCTGGAAATGATTTTCAACCTCTTCGCTCCATTTAACATTTTTGACCTTGAGTAATAGCTCCTCCACATCAGATTCAGGACCTCCGCCCAATTCCTCCTGAATGGTCTTCATTTGCTGGCTCAGGAAATAATCGCGCTGCTGCTTATCCAGATCCTTGGAGGTTTTCTGGTGGATTTGGTTACGAAGCTCCAGAATCCGGAAATCGTCATGCATCATTTCATAGCAGGTTTGGGCTCTCTTCAGAAGACTTTTCTCTTCCAGAAGGCTCTGCTTCTTGCTTGCGTTGAAATTGGCATTCGCGCAGATAAAATTCAGCAGTTCCTCCAGACCCTGAATGTTTTTGATTGCAAAATTGGCCGCATTCGGAATGCCCGGATCCAGGGCAATGATTTTTTCGGCAAGATCTTTTATGTTTTCAATAAGCGCCTCAAATTCTTCCCTGTTACGTGCTGCAGTGTCTTTCAGCTTGGTAATTTCCGCTTTAAAATAAGGTTCAGTTTCCACAAACTGCCTGGTCTTAAACCTTCCAAATCCCTTTGTAATTGCTGTAATATTGCCTTCCGGCAGCTTAATGATCTTCAGGATTTTGGCATAAGTACCAATTTGGTACATATCCTCCTGTGCGGGGTTATCCACAGTCGCATTTTTCTGGCTTAGGATGCCAATGAACTCACCGCTTTGCTGTGCTTCTTCCAGCAGTTTTATCGAATTTTTCCTGCCCGCAGTAATGGGTACGATTACCTTGGGGAACATCACCATGTTCCGCACCGGCAGAATCGGGAAAACTGTCTGGCTTGTGTTAAGTTCTGTTTCGTCAAAGTCCTTAAGGTTGATCTCTTCTGCTACAAGGCTGAAGCCGTCATCTAAAATATCGTCAAATTCCATCTGTTCTTTTCTGTCTTTATTCTGCATGACAATCTGTCATTTCAGTTGCCTGCCTTTATACTTGTATATCTTAAAGATCTTGGGCGGCAATCTGTAGAGGCAGGTTTCCCAATTCCTGTGCCAATGAAATTTTCACAAAAGAATGCGGACAAAATTTCCTTTATAAACACCAGGACAGGCTTCCAACATAAAAATGAAACGATATTTCTCTTGTTTCTTAAAAATGTGTATTTTCGCTGACTGATAAAATATATATTACAATATAATGGCAATTTTAGGTGAAATTAGGAAACGACCGATTTTATTAATGGGAATCATCGCCCTGGCGCTGCTGGCGTTTCTGGTAAATCCGGATACGTTTGACAAGCTTTTTGGGAAGGATCCAAACATTCTGGGAAAGGTAAACGGGGACGAGATTACACGTGAGGAGTATTCTGATCAGCTTTTTATCCTGCAGCAGCAGGCCCAGCAACAGGGTCAGCCCGCTACCGGTCTGGAAGAGCAGGCATGGCAGATGATGGTCCAGAGCAAGCTTATCAAACAACAGTTTGAGAAAATGGGTCTGGAAATGACCGATGATTACTTCTGGAGCCAGCTTCAGTTTGATCCTATGTTTGCCCAAAATCCTGAAAATTTTGATGAAAAAGGGAACTTCCGTCTGCAGGAAATTAAGAAGCAGGTAGAGACTCTTCAGAACAGCGGCGATGTACAGTCATTGAACCAATGGAATAAAATGAGAAAATCCATTGAGTACAGAATGATGGCGCGTGAACTTATTTCCAATATCAATGCCGGTGTTACTGTAGGTAAAAAGGAAGTGGAGGAGATGATTAGGCAGCGTGACAATCTTGCCGACATTGATTATGTAAAAGTAGATTACGCATCTTTCCTGCAGAAGAATCCTATAAAGGTGACTTCTGAAGATCTTGCGGCCTATATCAAGAAATACCCCAATACTTATAAAACGGATGCAAGTGTAAACCTTGGAGTGGTTTATTTCCCAGCGCAGGCCAGCGCACAGGACGATGCTGCCAAACTTAAAGAGATTACAGGCCTTCTTACCGGTGGTAATACCAATGGTGGTGTGGTGGAGAATTTTCAGAATACCGCCAGCGATTCCATGTTTGTGATGCTGAACTCCGATATGCCTTATGATAACAGATATCTTGGCGAGAACGAGCTGCCGCCATCCATCAGAGAGTGGGTGAAGACTGCAGCTCCGGGTCAGATTACCGGACCGTATAAAGAGCAGAATGTTTATGTGCTTTCCAAAATGCTGGACCGCAAACCTTCAGATTCCGTGCTTTCAAAACATATCCTGATTGCCTATCAGGGTGCACAGAGATCAACAGCTACCCGAACAAAGGAGCAGGCGAAGAAAACTGCCGACAGTCTTTATGCCATAATCAAAGGAAACGCGGCCGCTTTTGCTGATGGTCTTAAAATCTCAGATGAGCCCGGCGCGGTTGAGAGAAACGGAAGTGTGGGTTGGGTAACTCCTGCTTCACCATTTGATCCGGCCTACCTCAATTTCCTGATGAGCAATCCTAAAGGCGCTACAGGTGTTCAGGAATCCAGCTTTGGATATCACATCATCAATATTGAAGACAAGAAATCAGGGTCCATGACCTATAAACTGGCCAACATTGTGAAAGCGGTTACTCCGTCTGAGCAAACAGAGAATGCAGTGGACAAGAATGCCAGACGTTTTATCCAGCAAGTCCAGGGTAAGTCGTTTAACGATTTTGCCAATATTGCCAAAAAAGGCAACTATATGTTCAGTAACCCTAAAATGGTGAAAAGATTTGAAGGTCAGATTTCGGGACTTGGAACGCCTAAAGATTCAGAAATCATTGCCTGGGCATTTGATAAGAAAAGGGAAAAAGGAGATACTGAATTCTTCGTGGTTGACGGTACCGGCGACCGTGTAGTTGTTATGTTGAACGGTAAACAGGAAAAAGGCCTGGCCGACCCTGAATCCGTTAGAGATCAGATTGAGCCAATTGTGAAAAATCAGTTGGCAGCCAAGAAAATTATTGAGAAGATGAATGCAGCTAAAGCAGGCAGCCTGGATCAGGTAGCAAAACTGTTTGGAACAGGAAAACTGAATGCGCAGGTAAATCTTCTGAACCCATCTGTTGGCGGTTCCATGGAGCCACGTGTTGCAGGCGCAGCGTTTGGCGTAGCAAAAGGCAAAATGAGCAAACCTGTGGAAGGCATGACCGGTGTTTATGTAGTACTTAAAAAGTCCGAAACCATGAACAAACAGCCTGGGGACATTAAGCAGATGACTGAATCAATGATGCAGCAGAACGCTAATTTCTTCGGCCAGTCATTCATCAAGAGTCTGCAGGATAATGCCGACATCAAGGACTACAGAATTGAAGTCTGGGACAAAGGGGTAACCCAATAAGAAATTAATAATGAAGCGGCTCTTAGTAGCCGCTTTTTTTGGCCCGGTTTTTTCAAATTGGAGATGGAGAAAAAATCCTATCTTTGCTAGACTTAAGTTATACCAATTAGATGAAATTATCAAAAGAGATAAAAGCAGGGCTTATTGCTGTGCTTTCCATTGTCGGCTTTGTGCTGATTTTTCAATTTATGAAAGGCAAAAGCCTCTTTACAACCGACAATATTTTCTATGCAAAATATGATAATGTGGAAGGTATTGAGCCCGCCAGCAAGGTTTCTATCAATGGACTTAAAGTTGGACAGGTAAATAATATTATTCCGGTGACGGACAAGAACGGGCGGGTGTATTTTGTAATTTCGTTTGCTGTAGACAATGATTTTAAATTTTCAAAAGAATCTGTAGTTGAGGTTTTTGAACCCGGCATCATGTCGGCCAAGGAAATGCGTATCAATCTCGCTTATAAAGGGGCCATAGCCAAAGACGGTGACACACTTGTCGGAAATTACAAACCTTCTTTAATCAATAACCTTGGTGAGCAGGTTGGTCCCGTGAAGGATCAGTTGCAGGAAGTGCTTAAGAAAGTGGATTCACTCGCATACAGTGCTAATCAGGTATTGGATGACAGAAACCGGGCAGAGATCCGTGCCTTGCTCATCAGTCTGAACCGGACTGTGGCAGCCTTCGAGACTACAAGCCGCCAGGCAAACGCCTTAGTTGCGAATAACGACCCAAAACTTCAGCGTGTACTGGATAATGCCAATGCAACGATGATTACGGCTAACACGGCTGTTGATAAATACGGTCGTTTGGCAGAAAGCATCGATACGCAAAAGCTTAATGCCACTGTAGCCAATCTGGATGCTACAGTAAGCAAACTGAATAACGTAATTTCCGGAATAGACAGGGGAGAAGGCTCTCTTGGAAAAGTAATGAAGGACGAAGAACTTTATAACAATCTCAATTCAGCATCCAATAATCTTAATGCTTTAATTGAGGATCTGAAAGCCAACCCGAAACGTTACCTGAACTTTTCCGTATTCGGCAAGAATACCAAAGAATAAAACTCCTTTTCAATATGCAATATATTGACAATATTATTTTCCTGATTGCCCTTGTTGTGGGTTTTGGACTGTTTTTCAGAAGTCTGAAAGAAATTTACAGAAACATTAAGTTGGGTCGCCCTATCGACCGTACAGACCGTCCGGGAGACCGCTGGCGTACAATGGCAAAAGTAGCCATGGGGCAGAGCAAAATGGGCAAGCGTCCCATCGCAGCCATTCTGCACCTTTTCGTTTATGTAGGCTTTGTAATCATCAACATTGAGCTGCTGGAGATTATCATAGACGGTATTTTCGGAACCCACCGTTTCCTGGCGGGCATCATGGGAGACTCTTTCTATGGTTTCTTTACAGCTACCCTCGAAGTTTTGGCCCTGCTGGTAATTGTGGCAGTTGTCATCTTCTTCATCCGCCGCAATTTCTATGGTGTGAAAAGGCTTACGATGAAGGAACTATTTGGCTGGCCAAAACAGGATGCCAACTGGATCCTTATTATTGAATTTGCCCTGATGACGGCCTTCTTCACGATGAATGCTTCAGATTGGGTGCTGCAGCAACGAAATGTACTGGCTGCTCACGGCAGTTTTCCTGTGTCCTCAAATTTACTTGCACCTTTGTTCAGCGGATTGGGAGACGGTACTTTAACTTTCCTGGAGCGAGGTGCCTGGTGGTTTCACTTTCTGGGGATTTTATTCTTCATGAACTACCTCTATTACTCAAAGCACTTGCACATTATCCTGGCTTTCCCGAATACCTGGTATGCTAATCTGGAGCCTAAGGGTAAATTCAAAAACCTGGCCTCGGTTACAGCTGAAATCAAGCTCATGATGGATCCCAATGCCGATCCTTACGCGGCGCAGCCCGATGCTGATCCCAATGCGGTGCCGGAGAAGTTTGGAGCCAACGATATTTTTGACCTCAATCAGGTGCAGTTATTAAATGCTTATTCCTGCACCGAATGCGGAAGATGTACCGCTGTTTGTCCGGCAAACATTACCGGCAAAAAATTATCGCCGCGTAAAATCATGATGGATACCCGTGACCGTGTAGAAGAGGTAGCGAAAGTTATTAATAAAAACGGTAAGTGGGAAGACGATGGGCGGAAGCTGCTGGACGACCATATCCAGCGGGAGGAAATCTGGGCCTGTACCACCTGCAATGCCTGTGTGGAGGCCTGTCCAGTACTTATAGACCCATTATCCATCATTATGGAAATGCGCCGCTTCCTCGTAATGGAACAGTCGGCGGCACCACAGGAACTGAATCTGATGATGACCAATGTGGAGAACAATGCCGCACCATGGCAGTACAATCAGGCCGACAGGTTAAACTGGGCAAAGGACTAAAATGATGCTTTGAAAACAGGATAGTGCGGATTTATTAGTGCAGGCCACATCATCACATCAACTAATTAGCAAATTAAATAATGGATTTTACTATAAAAACAATGGCAGAATATGCTGCCGAAGGAAAATCTCCCGAAGTACTTTTTTGGGTGGGCTGCGCCGGCAGTTTTGACGACCGCGCCAAGAAGATTACACGTGCTTTCTGCAAAATTCTTAATAAAATAAATGTTGAATTTGCCGTACTCGGACCTGAGGAAAGCTGTACGGGTGATCCTGCAAAACGTGCCGGAAACGAATTTGTTTTCCAGATGATGGCGCTTACCAACATTGAAATCCTGAATGCTTACGATGTAAAGAAAATCGTAACAGCCTGTCCGCACTGTTTCAATACAATCAAGAATGAATATCCAAACCTTGGTGGAAATTATGAAGTGATTCACCATACGCAATTCCTGAAACAGCTGATGGAGGAGGGAAGGCTAAAGATTGAAGGCGGAAGTTTCAAAGGAAAGAAAATCACCTTCCATGATCCCTGTTATCTGGGTCGCGGGAACAACGAATACGAGGCTCCGCGTATGCTTTTGGAAAAACTTGATGCCGAACTCGTAGAGATGAAGCGCTGCCGGACAAACGGTTTGTGCTGTGGTGCGGGAGGTGCCCAGATGTTTAAGGAGCCTGAAAAAGGGGATAAGGATATCAATGTGGAAAGGACAGAAGAAGCTTTGGCTGAAACTCCAAACATCATTGCAACAGGTTGCCCGTTCTGTAATACTATGATGACAGACGGAATTAAGCATTTCAATAAAAATACGGAAGTGGAGGTTAAGGATATTGTTGAACTCCTGGCCGAAGCTGAAGATCTCTAGCTAGACATGAGATTTCAGACATTAGATTTCAGATGTACAAATGTCTGAAATCTAAAATCTAACATCTAATATCTAAATCTATGAAAATCGAAGAATCCAATATAACAGAAACCAACGACTACCGGGTAATTATTTATCCTGCGTCGCGTCCTTTCACCCCAAAGGAGAGTAAGGTAATAGCAGAAAAACTCTACGATTTCCTGGCTACTTGGGCAGCACACGGAAAACCGTTATCTTCGTCCTTCAAGATAGAAAAGAACCAATTTATCATTGTTTGTGTTGATGAGGAAAAGGAAGCTGCTTCCGGTTGCTCCATCGACTCGCT
The DNA here is from genome assembly GCF_008831505.1 of Chryseobacterium sp. NCBI lineage: Bacteria > Pseudomonadati > Bacteroidota > Flavobacteriia > Flavobacteriales > Weeksellaceae > Chryseobacterium > Chryseobacterium sp. Next base: position 173,794 of record NZ_CP044507.1, read on the forward strand.
GAGTGGCATTATGCGGGAGCTGGATCAGGAATTTAACCTGGGACTTTTTGACAGGATGAAAGCCAGTTTTGTAGAGGATGGTGAAGTGAAAACCATGAAACTACAGGAGTTCCGAAAAGGTTTGAAGGAAGGCAACATCTCTCAGGACATTGAGGTTTTTGATTTTTCAAAGAACAGCTATATCGCTTTCCTCAGCGACTTCCTGCTGCAACTGAATAAAAGCTGGGCAGGTATTTACATAAGTTAACAACAAGGCGAAATCCCTGACAGGGAATATTTTCGCTGTGCAGCCTGAGACTTATCCTCTAATTGCCCATGCTTAAAATCCTATTTCTTACAACTGCACACAGTTACAATGATGACAGGATTTTTCATCATCAGGCCAAAGAACTGAGGTCACAGGGGCATAGGGTGAAAGTATCGAGTCTGAGCTCAGACTATGCAGGTCAACTGGAGGGTGTGGAAATTGAGTCACGCCATATTCTTAACAGTGGTACCGCCAGTAAACTGGAATATTTTCTTAAGGTTTGCGAAGGTTTTAATCCGGACCGCATCATCTGTTCTGAACCACTGGCTGTTATTGCCGCAAACAGGTATACAAAGAAGCATCGCGCAACCGTCATCTACGACATTACCGAATGGTATCCTTCCGCCAGGATGGTTGCTCCTTACCCTGATCTTCTTAAACCCCTGCACGCACTAAGGTTTTTGCTCATCCATATTTATGCGGGGGCAGTAAGTGACCTGTTTATATTCGGTGAGTCCAGTAAGAAGTTCCCGCTTTCCAGGATATTTCCCTTCAAAAGAAAATTACTTTTACCTTATTATCCCGCGCCAGGGTATATAACTGAAAAGATTAATGTATTGAGCCGAGACCGCATTACTTTGGCTTATACAGGAACCTTCAGCAGGGAGAAAGGAATTGAGAATTTTTTTAATGCTGCTGCTGAATTGCGCACCCGCCGACCCAACCTTAGAATAAATATCCTGCTAGTCGGAAGTTCAGCAAGTGAGGATGGGAAGACGTACTTTGACAGACTTCTACAGAAATACCAGTGGGAGAACATCAGGATTCTTCAACCTGTGAGTCTGGAATCCTTCACCGAAAGCCTTACAGATGCTGATGTCTGTTTTGATTTGAGGCCTGTGACCTTTGAGAACCACCACTGCCTTCCGATAAAGATCTTTTACTACGCTGCCGCAGGAAAACCCGTAATTTACTCCGACCTGAAAGCTACGCGTAAAGGTGTGGATGTCTTGGATTTCGGTTATCTGGTAAACCCTGAGGACAGTGCTGCTATTGCAAGCCATATTGAAAGGTGGCTGGATAACCCAATGGAGTACAACAGGTATGCACACAACGCCCGTAAATCATTTCAGAAAAAATATAATTGGGACAGGATCAAAGCCTCTTTCAAGGAATTTGTAATCAACGGTAAAAATTAAGTGGATGCAGAAAACCTTCATCCATACTTTTCTCTCGCGGGCACTTATTCTGGTTCTCAACTTTGGAATCATCATTTTTGCTACCAATGTTTGGGGCAGCCAGGGGAAGGGAAGCATTTCCATGCTTATTGCCGATTTGTCCATTATCGGTTTTTTCAGCAATGTTTTCGTGGGTAGCATTACTTATCTTACTTCAAGATATAAAACAGCTGATATACTTGGTGTAGCCTATATCTGGTCCATAGTGGTGGGTATTTCCATACCGCTGGTAGTCCATTTTTCGATACGTCCGGTCTATGATTTAAGTTACCTTGTGCTTCTGTCTGTGCTGTTTTCATTACTCACAGCAAATATTAACTATTTCATAGGCAAACAGGATATCCCGAAATTTAATCTTTACACCATCCTTCAGCAGGGTGTGCATCTGGTGTTCCTGCTGGCTGCGGTCTATATCTTTGGTTTTGACAGTCTTGATGCCTACTTTATCACCCTAATGGCATGTTATGGTACTCTTTTCCTGGTCAGCACCCTCCAGCTTTATAAATCTGCCCAATTTCCTGAATTTTCGCTTTCAGGAACTGTGATCCGAAGTATGTTCAGTTACGGATGGAAAACACAGCTGAGCGCGCTGATGCAATTTATGAATTACAGACTGTCATTCTATTTTTTGGAAGTTTACCGCGGAATTGCCAGTGTAGGGGTATTTTCAATTGGTGTGGCACTTTCTGAGGGAATTTGGGCGGTAAGCAGGAGCCTTTCCACCATACTGTACGCTAAGGTGGTAAACAGCAGTGACCACCTGGAGTCGGTGGATACCGCTAAGGTCTCCATAAAACTCAGCTTCCTTGTAACATTATTCTTTATCCTGATAATTCTCTGTGTTCCGGCAAATGTTTACACGCTGGTCTTCGGTGCGGCTTTTCATCAAACCAAACTTATCTTCATGCTTCTGTCACCGGGCATTCTTGCCATCGCGGTAAGCAATATTATAGGTTCTTATTTTGCGGGCGTGAACAGGCTTCGGATACTGAACGTCAAATCTCTTGTGGGACTTGTCTTTACCGTGTTTTCGTCTGTATTTATTATTCCGGAATGGGGCATCATTGGTGCCTGTGTGGTGACTGCCGTTTCCTATTGCCTTTCTTCCGGCATCCTGTTCTGGCAATTCTATAAAACAACAACTTTTAAAGTTACGGATTTACTGCCCACAAAACACGAACTTACCTTAGTTAGGCAGTTGTTTCGCACCCGAAAATAAATGGTCGGTTCAGTGGAACTCTGTATATTTGTTAACATGAAAAACGTGATATTTTTCCTTGCCGTGGCTTTGTTGTCCGCAGCCAGTTGCCGCAGCGAGAATCCGGATGATATCCGGCGGATCGATCAGGTGCTGAACATCTACATAGATTCGCTGGGCCAGGATATGCTGGACAACACCCTTCCCGGTTCCTATATTTCTGTTACGATGAATGATGTGGATGGCCTTACGGATAATGCTCCTGTACAGTACAACCTTAGGAAAGATGAATCAAATATGTCCTTTATACAGTATACTGCCGGCGCGCGGCGGATCCTGCTGGAAAGTTTACCCGGCAATAAAGAAATCTACCGTTCCAGAATTGCGCTTAATATGAGAAAACAGTTGAATGACAGTGTACAGAGTGTTACAAATGATACCCTGGTGCTTAATTATACCTTAACGCCGCAGGTATTCGAAATTTCCACAGCATTATATAACGGTGTACCTGTTTTCACCAAGACTCCGGGCGCAGCCAATGTCATTAAAATAAACAAATAATCCGTAAATTCGCACTGTACAGGGTTTTGCCTGCTTTTCTGCAGCATATTTCCGTCAGTTTTCAAAATTCAATAATTAGAAATGTTACAAGTCAGTTACTTACGCGATAATAGAGACCTTGTGCTCCAGGGCCTCGCCAAAAGGAATTTTAAACAGTCTTCTTTGGTTGATGATGCCATCCGTCATGACGATGACAGAAAGAAATACCAGTTCGATCTGGACCGGAACCTTGCGGAGATAAACCGGATTTCCAAAGAGATCGGCATATTTATGAAAGAAGGTAAAAAGGAAGAAGCTGAAGCAGCTAAAGTCCAGACCGCCCAATTCAAGGAAAACGTTCAGACTCTGCAGCAGCAACTCAAGGACTCCGAGGCGAAGCTTCAGGAAATCCTTTACCTTATTCCCAATATTCCCTTTGAAAAAGTAAAGGCCGGAACAACTGCCGATGACAACGAAATCATCTACCAGTCACATGATGTCCACGGCTTGGGCGAAGGTGCAATCCCGCACTGGGAACTGGCAAAGAAATACAACCTTATTGATTTCGAATTGGGCGTTAAAATTGCAGGTGCCGGTTTTCCGGTTTATTTAGGTAAAGGCGCACGTTTGCAGCGCGCTTTGGTGCAGTTCTTCCTGGACAGAAACGTGGAAGCCGGATATATAGAGGTAAATCCGCCGCACGTGGTAAATGAAGCTTCAGGTTATGGTACGGGCCAACTGCCGGACAAGGAAGGACAGATGTATTTTGTAAATGAAGACAATCTGTACCTGATCCCTACGGCTGAGGTTCCTGTAACCAATATGTATCGTGATGTGATTATTGATGAAGCAGATCTGCCGGTAAAAAATACAGCTTTTTCCCAGTGCTACCGTCGCGAAGCCGGTAGTTACGGCGCCCATGTACGCGGTTTGAACAGACTGCACCAGTTTGAGAAGGTTGAGATTGTAAGGCTGGAGAAACCTGAAAACTCCTATGCTGCACTGGAAGAGATGGTAGAGCATGTAAAAGGCCTTCTTACCGATCTGGAACTGCCTTTCCGCATCCTGAGGCTTTGTGGCGGCGATATGGGTTTTACATCGGCTATGACCTATGATTTTGAGGTTTGGAGCGCTGCTCAGGAAAAATGGCTTGAAGTATCTTCAGTTTCTAATTTTGAAACCTTCCAGGCCAACCGTCTTAAGTGCAGATTCAAAGGTGCCGGAAAAACACAACTTGTACACACGCTTAATGGATCGGCGCTGGCCTTGCCACGAATTATGGCTGCACTGCTGGAAAACAACCAGACCACAGAAGGAATTAAACTTCCTGCCAAAGTAGCGGGTTATGCTCGCTTTGACCTTATTGGATAGCATTTTCATCTTCAAAAAATATAAAAACCACCTGATTACGGGTGGTTTTCTTGTTTGACTTGGGCGGTAAATTACCGCTTGCGGTTAAAGTTGCCATTATTTGGTATAGATAACCACTTTCCTGTCTTTGTTCCTGAGGTTTTTACCATCGTCCCAAATATCCGCGCTGCGCACGTTTATTTTTACAGTCCTGTCGTCTACCTGCTCCACAAAATCATGTTTTCCCACGATTGATTTTATCGGCTTCTGAAATTTAAGTGTATTGGTGAAATTACCGTTAAACATTTTTGCCATACCAATGATTCCGGAGGCCATTTGGCGGCCATAGGCCTCTATTGAATCCTGTTTTGTACGTGGGGTAGCTGCCTTTTCGTTTACTTTCACCTTCTGCATTTCATAAAGCGGTTCCGCGATATTGAATTTTTCGGTGTTGATCTCAAGTTTTTCACCGTCCCATCTTGCAATGTCCTGTAAAGGAATTGTTTTCAGTTCTTTCCTGCTGGCGAACAGACTGGCCACTTCTTCAGGCATCAGCTTGTCGTATTTGAGCGAAAGACCCATGATTTCGTCTTTCTGGCGGTTTACTTTTACATACATCTTTTTTAAGGCGCCAACCTCCTTTTCATTCAGCACAATTTTCCCGTCTTTCTGCATATCGTACAGACTTTGCCAGTTTGTAGAAAGTTTGGTAATGTCCGGCAGTGATTCTGACTTTCCTGAAGAATTCAGCATCTTCAGAATTCCCATCGTGCTTTGGTCCATCAATATGCTGGATTCCATACTGGTGGCCGCGTCTTTATAGTAGGTAGTTTCAGTATTTACCGAGCAGGACTGCATAATTCCCAGTGCTGCGGCGGCAAACCCTAACGTTAGTTTTTTAAGCATTTATCTTTAAGTTTGGCTTTTTTGATTCAAAATAGGGACCAAAGTTAAAGGCTGCCTTACAGCAGCCTTCATTTTCAATTTATTTCATTTCAGTCTGTTAATGACATGTGGAGTGATCGCCGCGCTGGTGTTCCTCGGAACCGTTATGGTTCACCTGCATGGCCTCATGTGCAGGCGAGAGGTAAGGAATTCCCAGTTCCATCCCGCGGATAACGAAAAGGGTTCCCAAGACAAGCATCATAACCGGAATTACCTTAAGGATCTTTATCCGGAATGCATTGGTCATCAAATTACCCAGTAAAACCACTGCGAACATAAACGGGAAAGTTCCCAGTCCGAAAACGGCCATAAACAATGCGCCCTGCCAGATGCCGCCGGCAGCCAGCGACGCTGTAAGGGCCATATACACCATTCCGCAGGGCAGGAAGCCGTTAAGGATACCGGTAGTGAACCGGGAGCGGTAATCTGCCTTTTGCAGCAAAGAAGCAAGTTTCTTCTTTACCTGAAGCAGTAAGCCCGACAGCCATGGGATCTTTGATGCAAAATCCCTCCCACCAAATGAAAAAACTGCCATGAAAATAAGCAGGATTCCCACCGCGATGGTTAAATATTGCTGAAGTCCTGCTATTTGAAATCCCTGGCCCACGATGCCCAGTAATGCTCCCAATAGTGCGTAGGTGACTATGCGTCCCAGATTATAAGTAATATTCTGCAGATGATAGTTGGCGGCCTGCTTCCTTGTAAGTCCCATGGACATGGCAATGGGTCCGCACATACCTATGCAGTGAAAACCTGAACCTATGCCCAGTACCAGCGATGATAATACTAGTGCATTTTCCATTTTACCATATTAAATCGTAATCCAACTGGTATTTTTTATCGGCCCTCGTCCAGAGCACGCGCAACACATAATTTCCTTTGGCAAGTACGGCCGCCGGAATAAAGAGGCTGTTTCGGCTGTCCAGGTCCATCTCCTTGATCACGTCCAGCTTTTGGTCTTCTGCACGGTGCAGGTCTATTGTGAACTGTGTATTGCTGTTGTTATAATCCTTAGGAAATATAACGCGGATGCCTGACTGGTCCTGCACGTATTCCGGCTTTTCAGGCAGGGCACCGGCAAGTGCCTTGGCATCTATGACATCCTGATAGGCGAGTTCTGCTTCATAATAATCATCTGTGATAAGCTCTGAGTTTTTCCATGTACTGGTGAAGTAGAAGATCATGGAAAGGATAAATATGATAAACAGCCCTAAGGCAAGGGCAACTCCATGGCCCCAAGTGAATTTTTTAAGCATTTTTATTTTAGTTAAAACTGTAATTTAAACGGACCCTCAAAATAAGTTTCGTATTCATCTATGAGTTTGCCTTCCGGATCGTAAATTCCAATAGTGATATTCTGTTTGGCCCTTGTAATTTCGTTTTCAGGGAATGAAACTGATACTGACCCTTTGGTCATTTTATCTTTATCTACCACTACTGTCTGTGCGCCGTTGGCAGAAACCGTACCGTGGTTGGGATTTGTAATCTTAAGCGTCACCGCTTTCTTATCGTTTGTCTTGTTAAGTAATGTGTAGTTGTATGTATTATAGATTCTGCCATCGCGGATCACATAGGATGAACCTACAGGCTTAATGAATTTGGCCTCCATTTCACCGCGGTTGTAAAGCAGGAAGCCAAGGAAACCGATAAGAAGTATCAGTACGGCTGTATAAGCTTTCATCTTGTTGCTGAAAACGAAGGGCTTCTGCTGTTCAATCTCGTCTTCTGTGGCGTAGCGGATCAGACCCTTCGGCAAACCAACTTTTACCATTACTTCGTCACATGCATCAATGCACGCGGTACAGTTTACACATTCCAGCTGCTGGCCGTCGCGGATATCAATGCCGGTAGGGCACACCACCACACACTGGTTGCAGGCAATACAGTCTCCCTTTCCGGCAGCACGTCTGTCTTCTCCTTTACGCCATTTCGCACGGTTTTCGCCACGTTTGAAATCGTAGAAAACATTAATGGTCTGTTTATCAATAAGCACACCCTGAAGTCGGCCGTAGGGGCAAACCAATGTACATACCTGCTCCCGGAACCACGCGAAAACAAAATAGAAAGCGCCTGTAAAAAGAATCATTACCAGGAAATTGGTAGGATTCTCGAAAGGTCCTTCACGCATGATTTCGAATACCCGACGGTATCCCACGATATACATGAACATAAAGTGGGTAATGATTACCGAGATCAGCGCAAAGATGGTCCACTTCAAACCTCTTTTCCATATTTTCTCTGTATCCCAGGCCTGGTTATCCAGACGGATCTGTTTGTTACGGTCGCCTTCAATGGCATATTCCACTTTGCGGAATATCATTTCGAGGAAAATAGTCTGCGGGCAGATCCATCCGCAGAATATCCGGCCGAAAACCACCGTAAAGAGCAGAATGAAGACAATGGATGCAATTGCCCCCAGTGCCAGTATAAAAAAGTCCTGGGGATAGAAAGGTTTACCGGCAATATAGAATTCCCGGTCCAGAACGTTGATCAGCAGTAAAGGATTTCCGTTGATCTCGACAAAGGGGATTCCAAAATAAATGATTAATAAAATAACTGAAACCAGATATCGGTAATTGGTATACCGGCCTCTGGGTTTTCTGGGATATACCCATTTTCTTTTGCCGGACTGATCCATGGTGCCTACAGAATCCCGAAAAGTTTCGGGACTGACCACCTGTCCCTGTCCGCCACTGTATTTTGTATCTTCTGACATAATTTATATTTAACCGAAAAAACATAATCCGTTACCTTTTCAATGCTGAACCGATAACGAATTATGCCTATACTATTTCATTTTTGATTTTTATTCTTCCCAGTTGGCCGGGTCACCCTGTGGATTCTGTCCACCCTGTGCCGGAGTAACCGGTGGTTTTTCCTGGTTGATATGATACACATATGCTGCCACGTTTTGGATGTCGAAGCCGCTAAGTACACCATTTTTCCCGAACGCCTGCATGGTAGGGTTGTTTTGGGAACCGTTTTCAACCATGTGGAAAACGTTTTTGAAGAGTGTTTTCTCAGGTTGGTTAATCCAGAAATTATCTGTCAGGTTAGGTCCAATACCGCCCTTACCGCCTTCCATATGGCAGGAAATACAGTTTGTCTTAAAAACTTCTTCACCTGCGGCAATATTATCTGCCGAGTACACCGCGTTCTCAATTGTTGGCGGCGGAGTTTCCTTCATCCACTTTTCAATGCTTGCTATCTGCTCCTTATGCTCAGCTTCGTATTCCTTATATGGATCTGCAAAATCGGTCAGGAAATAGGAAGTCATATAAACGATACAGTAAGCTACGCCAAAGTAAAACAAACCTAACCACCATTTTGGCAACTGGTTGTCCAGTTCCATAATACCGTCAAAGCCGTGGTCGATCAGGATATCCTTCTCTACAGTACTGGACTGTTTCTTAAAGGCGGCATCATAGAGTCTTCTGAAATACGGTGTATTCTTCCCTTCCAGGTATACCCTTTGCTCATCCGGGCTCAGTTTTTTGAACTGATCATTCTCGATAAGGTCTCCAATCGCACTGTGAATAAATGCCATTACAATACTTATAATCGCAGTTCCCCAGAAATAAGGCGAAGTGATAAAGGAGGTGTTCTGTACAAACATATAGTACAGTATAAAGAAGATTGTCAGTATTATCAGGATATTAATATAAACCGGCGTTCTTTGTTTCATGATATTTAGTTTTGTGTATTAAAAGGTTGATCGTCGTCTAAGGGTGCGTTTTCCTCTTCACGGTAGTGTTTCTTCGGCCGGCTGAATACGTAGAATACAAGGCCCAGGAAAAATACCATAAGGAGAAGCAATGAAATGATCTGAAGCCACGTAGCGCCGTCGTCATTTGCCATTATATCCTTTAAACTTTGAGGTATCATAATACTTGAATTTTTCGTTACCTGTTAATCGATATTGGCGGTTTTAATTTCAGTTGTTTTAATATCCGTACCCAATCTCTGCAGGTAAGCAATCAGCGCAATGATTTCCTTTTTCTCAAGTTCGCCGGCCGGTCTCTGTGCATAAGCTGCTTTCAAATCGGGTGCTTCATTATAGATTTCCTGTACAATCATAGCCGCCTGAGAATTTGCCCACTGATCTGCAGAATCAATTTCAGGTTTCGTATAAGGAACATCGAACACATTCCTCATCAGATTCAGTTTCGCTGTCATGTTGGAGCGGTCCAGGTCATTGGTAATTAACCATGGGTAACGTGGCATAATGGATCCTGCAGATGTAGACCTTGGGTTATACATATGCTTGTAGTGCCATGAACTTGGGTTTTTACCACCCTGTCTGTGTAAATCCGGACCGGTTCTTTTTGAACCCCAAAGGAACGGACGGTCGTACACGAATTCTCCCGCTTTGGAATACTGTCCGTTCTTACCGTTGAAACGTACTACCTCGTCACGGAATGGACGGATCATCTGTGAGTGACATGCATTACATCCTTCGCGGATATACAGGTCACGGCCTTCAAGTTCCAGAGGAGAGTAAGGTTTTACCGCCGAGATGGTAGGTACATTTTCCTTAATGGTTAGGGTAGGGATGATCTGTACCGCACCACCAATTGCCACTGCAATAAATGACAGGATAGCAAGGTATACAGGCATTCTTTCCAGCCAAAGGTGTGCACCTTCGCCTTCTTTTCTCTTGTTGCTGATGTTTCCGAGTGGGGGTGCTTCTGCAGGAACCTCTTTTTGGAAGGATCCCTGTCTAACTGTCTTTACAACGTTCACTGCCATAAGGAGTGCACCAACAAGGTAAAGAGATCCACCTACAAATCTCATGATATAGTAAGGAATAATCGCTGTTACGGTATCCAGCCACTGCTTATATACAAGTGTTCCGTCCGGGTTGAACTGCTTCCACATCAATCCCTGGGTAAATCCGGAGATATATAAAGGAACGGCGTAGAAAATGATACCCAAAGTACCTAGCCAGAAGTGCCAGTTAGCCAGTTTAACCGACCACAACTTGGTTCTCCACATTATAGGCATTAAGTAATAAATCATACCGAAAGCCATGAAACCGTTCCAGCCTAAAGCTCCAATGTGAACGTGACCAATAACCCAGTCGGTATAGTGACCGATCTTGTTTAATGTTTTTGTTGCTAAAAGTGGTCCTTCAAAGGTGGCCATACCGTAGCAGGTAATTGCAACTACGAAGAATTTCAGCACAGGATTTTCCCTAACCTTATCCCAGGCACCTCTAAGTGTAAGAAGTCCGTTAAGCATACCTCCCCAGGACGGTGCAATAAGCATGATGGAGAAACCGGTAGCCAGAGCCTGTGCCCAGCCCGGTAAAGCCGTATACTGAAGGTGGTGAGGGCCCGCCCAGATATAAACAAAGATAAGTGACCAGAAGTGGATAATGGATAGCTTATAGGAGAATACAGGTCTGTCTGCTGCTTTTGGCAGGAAGTAATACATCAGACCCAGAATTGGAGTCGTAAGTACAAAGGCTACGGCATTATGTCCGTACCACCACTGTACAAGGGCATCCTTCACACCGGCGTAAGCAGAGTAGGACTTCCATCCTGTAAATGACACAGGTACTTCAAGGTTGTTGAAGATGTGAAGCATTGCGATCGCGATCCAGGTACCAAGGTAGAACCAGATAGCCACATAAAGGTGACGTACACGTCTGATCGCAATCGTTCCAAACATATTCACCCCGAAGATGATCCAGATCACAGCGATGAGGATGTCGATTGGCCACTCATGCTCAGCATATTCCTTGGAGGTGTTTATACCCATAAAGAAAGTGATCACCACGGAAACAATCATCAGCTGCCAACCCCAGAAATGGATCCAGGAAAGCGTGTCACTCCACATTCTTGTTTTCAGCAGACGCTGTGTAGAGTAATAAGCTCCTGCAAAGAAACCGTTACATACAAACGCGAAGATCACCGCACTCGTATGCAGCATCCGGATACGTCCAAAACCGAAGGCACCCTGGGAATTGATGAGACCCTGAATGTTTCCGGACGCCAGACTTTTAATGGTATCATCGTCTGTACCCAGGAAAAATTCCGGCAACTCAGGATAAAACAGCATTAAGGCTGCTGTGAGGCCAAATAAAAACCCTACGATACCAAATATGACGGTTGCGTATAGAAAGGCCCGTACAATATTATTGTCGTAACTAAACTTTTGTGTTTCCATATTAACTAATCACTTTTTTCTTCTGTATTAATTTTTTTATTTTCTGTCTCTGTCTCTCTTTCCACCGGATTGTCACGGTCCAGAAGAATCCGGACGGCCGGCGACTCATCGTCTTCGAATTGCCCGTTTCTCGCGTTGTAGATGAAGATGATCAGGAAAACAATCCCCACCGAGACGCTGCAAAGGATCATCAGATAGAGTATATCCATTTCAGAGGCAAATTTAAGGTAAATGAAAGGCCAAATTTAATGAAAAATAATGACATTAATCACCTCGCTATTAAATCAATTAATTTAAAAGCCGTCTAAATAAGGGCTGCTGCAAGCCGCACTATATAGGCCTTCCGAAATATTTCATACTGCGTATCCATGTGGTCGCAGAGGTAAAAGCTACCACGCTGATGGAGCTTATAGGCATCAGTATCGCAGCAACCAGCGGTGACATATATCCCAGCACCGCGATGGTAAGGCCTACCACATTATAGGTGAGGCTAATCGCAAAGGTGATTTTTACAATTGTTATCGCGTCACGCGTAAGCTTCAGGTATTTGTTCAGTTCTGCAACTTTTTCACCGTTAATGATCACATCGGACGAGGGAGTAAAGGAGTGGGTATCATCGGCTACCGCGATTCCTACATTGCTCTGTTTCAGGGCGCCGGCGTCATTCAGGCCATCTCCCAGCATTGCGACTTTCTGACCTTTGTCCTGCAGCTCGCGTATAAAATTCAGCTTGCTTTCCGGATCCTGGTTAAACTTCATTTCCTGCGCCGTCGGAATCATGCTGCGCAGGTGGGCTTCCTCAGAAGAATTGTCTCCACTAAGCACATGTATTTGATAGCTAGTCAATTTGCCAAAGAGCCCGGGCAGATTTTCGCGGTATTCATTCTTAAAAATAAACCTTCCTAAGAACTCATTATTTTTGCTGATGTAAACCGCAGTCTCCATGTGCTGTGACTGCTGCCCATTGAAACTTGCAGAACCAATTTTGTAATGTTGTCCGCGTACCGTTGCGCTGTAACCTTTGGACGGAATGTCCTGAAAGCCTTCTGCTTCAAAATAAGAATCCTCAACATCCAGAAACTGGTACAGTGATTTTGAAAGGGGATGATTGGAGTTCTTCAGCAGTGATTTTAGGTTTAGCAGGTCGGCTTCTGCAATTTCCTGCCCGGCATAATTGATGCTCGACTTCTTGCTTTGGGTAATTGTGCCCGTCTTGTCGAAAACAAGAGTACCCACCTTAGCCAGTTTTTCGATCGTCAGTGTGTCCTTCACGTAAAATTTATTCCTCCCCAGAATCCGCATGATATGACCAAAAGTAAAAGGAGCCGAAAGCGCGAGGGCACAGGGGCACGCTACAATCAGTATGGCTGATACTACCTGCCACATTTTCTCTGCATCGATGCGGATCCAGTAAATTGCGGCCAGCAGGGTAATTGCCAGAATAATGATAGTGAAATACTTGCTTATGGTGTTCGTAAGTGTATCCAGACCGGTTTCGTGCTTTTTGAAGGCTTCTTTGTTCCAGAGTTGGGTTAGGTAACTCTGGTCTACATTTTTGATGGCTTCTACTTCCAGGATGGAACCGATCTGTTTTCCGCCCGCAAATATCTTGTCGCCGGGTTGCTTCGTTACAGTGGCGCTTTCGCCGGTGATGAAGCTGTTGTCTATATTGCCGGAGCCGCTTATCAGTATAGAGTCTACCGGTATAATTTCATGGTTGCGCACCATGATTCTGTCGCCTATCTTCAGTTCGGACAGCAGGATGTTTTCCTGTTTCCCGTTAAAGTCCAACCGTGTAACAGCGATAGGGTAAAAAGACTTATAGTCGCGGTCGTAAGAAAGTGCGCTGTAAGTTCTTTTCTGGAAGAACTTGCCCAGAAGCATAAAGAAGAGCAGTCCGCAAAGGGTGTCGAAATAGCCCGGGCCATAATCTGTTACGACTTCATATATGCTTCGGCCATACAGAACAAGTATACCAAGTACAATCGGCACGTCTATATTGATGACTTTATTCCGCAAGCCGTAAACCGCCGATTTGAAATAATCCGAAGCCGAATAGAAAACTACCGGCGTGGAAAGCAGGAAAAGAATGAATCTGAAAAGATGTTTATATTTATCAAACCAGAAATCCGTAGAGCCTAGAATTTCGCCCGCATATTCCGGGTAGGAGAAAAACATTCCGTTCCCGAAGGCAAATCCCGCGATACCCAGTTTGATGAGGAGGCTTTTGTCCCAGTGTTCATCTTTGCGGTCGGCAGTTTCCATATTGATAACCGGTTTATATCCCAGGTTAGTGAGGAAAGTGGCCAGCTCACTAAGTTTCAGCTGATGATGGTTAAATGATATCTGCACCGTTTTCCTCGTAAAATTAACCTGCGAATAGCGGATCTCCGGTTTCAAGGTGTGCAGGCTTTCCAGCAGCCAAATGCAGGAAGAGCAGTGTATAACAGGAATTTTAAACGTAACCAGGGTGGTTTCACCTTCAGAAAAATCTGTAACATTAGTGAAGATTTCCGGTGTATCCAGATAGCCGTATTCCAGGGAGTTTTCGTCCGGCCTCACCCCGGAATTGCGGTTCAGTTCATAAAAAGTCCCGAGATTATTAAGGTTCAGGATTTCATAAACCGATTTGCATCCGTTACAGCAAAAAATTCTGCTGTCGTAGCTTATGCGCTCTTTTTCTGCAGGTTGCCCGCAGTGAAAACAATTATCTGACACAGTACTTCTATATATGACCTACAAAAATAGGCCAAAAAAGGTTGTCCCTACGGTATAAAAATCCTACTTTTGCTGATAAATATCATAAAAAATGTCGCAGGAAAAACAGGTGATTTTAGAGGCCAGCATCAGGGATATTTTCAGCAAAGAAAGCCTGAAGGAAAGGCTGTCTGCTGAAGATTTTGAACGATACCAGTCGGCTACTGAAACTGTGAGCTATCATAAGGGTGAAATTCTTTTTGATGAGCAGGAACTTCCAAAAAGTGTTTTTTATCTGCATGAAGGTACCGCCAAACTCTCCAAACAGGGTGCTTACGGCAAGGAACAGATCCTTAGATTCATTAAGGAAGGCGATATCATCGGTTACAGATCACTGCTGTGCGGCGAAAATTTCCAGGCTAAAGCAGAAGCGATGACGGATGTGCAGGCTACCAAAATACCGGCGGACCTGTTTATGCATCTGCTGGAACATGACAGTAAGATGTCTTTCGTAATGCTTCAGAAAATAGCATTTGAATTAGGCGAAAGTTCAAACACAGTTACCTTTTTGGCACAGAAAACTGTCCGCGAACGGCTTGCCGAAATCCTTCTTTTACTGGAGCAGAAGCTTGGAACCGATCCGGAGGGCTTCATCAAGATCTCACTTACACGCGAAGAGATTGCCAACCTTATCGGTACAGCCACCGAAAGTGCCATCCGCCTGATTTCCGAATTCAAGCAGGACAGCCTTATTGAAACCGAAGGCCGCAATATCCGGATCCTTAACCACGAGAAACTCATCAAGTTGGGACATGTGGTTCTTTAACTGAGAGTCTGTTCACCTCAGGGCCCTGTGCCCAACTGTCCTTCACCGGACAATAATCCATAAAAAACAACCATGTCTGTACATTCAGAACTTAAGAAAATTACCACCGAAACTTTGCGGAAGATGAAGTTTGACGGTGAAAAGATCACCATGCTTACTGCATACGATTTTACAACGGCAAAGATGGTGGACAGCGGTGGAGTGGATTCCATTCTTGTAGGCGATTCTGCCGCCAATGTGATGGCCGGTTATGAAACCACTTTACCGATAACACTGGACCAGATGATATATCATACCCAGTGTGTGGTGCGCGGAGTGGAAAGAGCGCTGGTTGTGGCTGACCTACCTTTCGGGACCTACCAGAGTAATTCGGACAAGGCCCTGGAGTCGGCCGTACGTATGATGAAAGAGGGTGGTGCCCACGCCATTAAGATTGAGGGCGGTGTTGAGATCGAGAAATCCATTAAGAAAATAGTAAATGCCGGTATTCCCGTAATGGGCCATCTCGGACTTACGCCACAGTCCATTTACCAGTTCGGAACCTATAAAGTAAGAGCTAAGGAAGATGCCGAAGCCGAAAAACTTTTAAGTGACGCTAAACTTCTGGAAGAACTGGGCTGTTTCGCGCTGGTGCTTGAGAAAATTCCGGCGGGACTTGCGAAAAAGGTTTCCGAAAGCATTTCTATTCCAACTATCGGAATTGGTGCAGGTGCCGATTGTGACGGTCAGGTCCTGGTTTATCACGATATGGTTGGAATGAACAAAGGCTTTTCACCGAAATTTTTAAGACGTTACCGCGACCTCTATACGGAAATCACGAGCGCAGTATCTGAGTATGTAAAGGATGTTAAGTCCGCGGATTTCCCTAACCAAAACGAAAGTTATTAAATGAAAAATACCCAAATGATTCAGGGCATCCTGTCGATCGCGGCAATATTCTGCCTGGTTGTGGGCTGGTTCAATTTGTTTTCGCCGGAAATCAACGCTCTTCTGTCCCAAAAAATCTTTTATATCTTAATTGGAGCCAGTTTCTTCTTCCAGGCTCCGTTTTTGAGCAATCCAAAAATGCGCTATCCCATGTATCTGGCTGCAGCCTTCTGCATTATAGGTGCATTGCTTCCGGACAGTTTGAATCTTCAGTTCCTTAAAACCGCAGGTTTGTTTGGTGGTGTACTTCTGTCCATCTTCAACCGGCCGCGTCAGGTTCGTAACTAAAATTTGCCCAATCATTTTGTAATCAAATCAGGATATTACTGTTGTTAAAAGCAGCAGTATGTCCTATGTCGTAATCCGAAAACCGCCAAATTCCCGTACTTTTGCTTTTTTTAATGAATATGGGAAATGCAAAGCTGCAGTTTGAGGCTTCACAAATCGTTTTTGAAGATAATCATCTACTTATCGTCAACAAAGGAACGGGTCAGCTTGTACAGGGCGACAAGACCGGCGACCACTCTTTGCTGGACCTTATAAAGGATTTCATCAAAAAAAGAGATGCCAAGCCAGGTAATGTTTTCCTGGGGCTGGTGCACCGGATAGACAGGCCTACTTCCGGTTTGGTGATCTACGCCAAGACTTCCAAAGCGCTCACAAGGCTGACCCAAATGGTTAAGAACCGGGAAATCAAAAAAACCTATTGGGCAGTTGTGCCCAAAGTTGAAATCCCCGAAAAGCAGCGCCTTATCCATTATCTTCAGAAAAACGAGAAGACAAATAAGGCAACTGTCTTTATCAAACCCACAGATAATGCCAAGGAATCCATCCTCAACTATCAACTGATAAAGACCCTGGACAATTTCCAGTTGCTTGAAGTTGACCTCGAAACGGGCCGTCATCACCAAATCAGGGCGCAGTTATCCAAGATAGGTGTTCCTATAAAAGGCGACCTTAAATACGGTGCCGCCCGGTCCAATCCGGACGGTGGCATTCATCTGCATGCGCGGCATTTAGAGTTTGAACATCCTGTTACCCATCACAACATCCGTGTAACCGCGCCGGTGCCTCTGCACGATGCGGTTTGGAAAGCTTGCGAAGAGGAATAAACGCAGGCGGGACTGAACGGTCTTCAGTTCACCGGATTTCACTGTGTCCTCTGTTCAAACCTCCGTATTCTCCGTGGTTAATAAAAAACCCACTTCCTGAGGATCAAAACCCACTTTGTGTCCTTTTGAAAACCATTGTGCTCTTTGTGGTTAAATAGATCAACTGCTTTTTCAATTCTGGCTCTTCAAAATATTTTGGGGTTGCTTCGCTACGCTTCGTTCTGGTCGCAATGACGGCTTTGTGAAAGTGGTGCCGCACTTATTCTTTTTACTTTTGCCTGGGTCTTCAGTTCACCCGATTTCACTTTGTCCTCTGTTCAAACCTCCGTATTCTCGGTGGTTAATAAAAACCCCACTTCCTAAGGATCAAAACCCACTTTGTGTCCTTTTGAACCATTGTGCTCTTTGTGGTTAAATAAATCCACTACTTTTTCAACTCTGGCTCTTCAAAATATTTTGGGGTTGCTTCGCTACGCTTCGTTCTGGTCGCAATGACGGCGTTGTGAAAGTGGTGCCGCACTTACTCTTTATACTTTTGCCCTGGGTCTTCAGTTCACCCGATTTCGCTGTGACCTCTGTTCAAACCTCCGTATTCTCGGTGGTTAATAAAAAAACCACTTCCTGAGGATCAAAACCCACTTTGTGTCCTTTTGAAAACCATTGTGCTCTTTGTGGTTAAATAAATCCACTACTTTTTCAACTCTGGCTCTTCAAAATATTTTGGGGTTGCTTCGCTACGCTTCGTTCTGGTCGCAATGACGGCATTGTGAAAGTGTTGCCGCACTTACTCTTTTTACTTTTGCCCTGGCGCTTCAAACCCAGTACATAAGCATAGTAAACAGAAAAGACCGCAACAATCGCTGCGGTCTTCCTTATATGACTATTATGTACTGTTACATTGCTGCCTGTCTTGCTGCTTCAGCTGCAATAAGGTTGAGTGCGGATCCTGCTTTGAACCAGTCGATCTGCTGCTCGTTGTACGTGTGGTTTGCCATAATGGTGTCTTTCGTACCGTCGGCATGTACGATTTCCAAAGTAAGTGGCTTGCCAGGTGCAAACTGATCCAGATCCAGGAAGTTTACGGTGTCATCCTCTTCAAACTTCTCGTAATCTGCTTCGTTCTGGAAAGTTAGACCTAACATCCCCTGCTTCTTAAGGTTGGTCTCGTGAATCCTTGCGAAAGACTTCACAAGAACCGCCATCACGCCAAGATGCCTTGGCTCCATAGCGGCGTGCTCACGGGAAGAACCTTCACCGTAGTTCTGGTCGCCCACAACAATTGAAGAGATACCTGCTGCCTTGTAAGCTCTGGCAACCTTAGGAACTTCATCATATTCGCCCGTAAGCTGGTTTTTCACCTTATTGGTTTCCATGTTATAAGCATTTATGGCGCCGATAAGCATGTTGTTTGAAATATTATCCAGGTGACCTCTGTACTTTAACCATGGGCCCGCCATAGAAATGTGGTCGGTGGTACATTTTCCGAAGGCTTTTATCAGAACTTTAGCACCCGTAATGTTCTGCCCGTCCCATGGTTTAAAGGGTTCCAGCAACTGAAGTCTGTCTGAAGCCGGGTCTACCGCAACCTGAACATGAGATCCATCCTCAGATGGAGCCTGGTAGCCGTTATCGTCCACTGCAAAACCTCTTGGAGGAAGTTCAAAACCGTTAGGTTCATTCAGTTTAATTTGCTCACCGTTTTGGTTAGTCAGTGTATCGGTGATAGGGTTGAAATCCAGTCTCCCTGAAATTGCAACTGCGGCAACCATTTCCGGAGAGGCTACAAATGCATGGGTATTTGGGTTGCCATCGGCTCTCTTCGCAAAGTTTCTGTTGAAGGAGTGGATGATTGAGTTTTTCTCGCCTTTTTCAGCACCTTCTCTGTCCCACTGACCTATACATGGTCCGCAGGCATTTGTAAAGATTCTGGCCGATTCAAACTTTCTGAAGGAATCCAGGAAGCCGTCTCTTTCTGCGGTGAATTTCACCTGCTCGGAACCGGGGTTGATACCTAAGATTGCTTTTGGCTTCACGCCTTTGGCAACAGCATCCTCAACAATTGAAGCTGCTCTGGACAAATCTTCGTAGGAGGAGTTGGTACATGATCCGATAAGTGCCCATTCCACATCCAGCGGCCAGCCGTTAGCTTCAGCCTTTGCTCTGAATTCGGAAACGGGAGTCGCCAAATCCGGAGTAAACGGACCGTTCAGATGAGGTGCAAGTTCATCAAGATTGATCTCGATTACCTGATCGAAGTACATTTCCGGATTTGCGTAAACCTCCGCATCACCGGTCAGGTGTTCTGCAATCTGGTCAGCAGCATCTACAACGTCCTGTCTGCCGGTGGCAGCAAGGTATCTTCTCATTGAATCATCATAACCGAATGTAGAAGTTGTAGCTCCGATTTCTGCACCCATGTTACAGATAGTTCCTTTTCCTGTGGCAGAAAGGTTTTGTGCTCCTTCGCCGAAATATTCAACGATGCAGCCTGTCCCTCCTTTCACAGTCAGGATTCCGGCTACTTTCAGGATAACGTCTTTTGCAGAGGTCCAGCCGTTCAGTTTTCCGGTTAATTTAACACCGATAAGTTTAGGCATCTTAAGTTCCCACGCCATTCCGGCCATTACATCTACAGCATCAGCACCACCAACACCTATGGCTACCATACCCAAACCACCTGCGTTTACAGTGTGTGAGTCGGTACCAATCATCATTCCGCCGGGGAATGCGTAATTTTCCAGTACAACCTGATGAATGATCCCTGCGCCCGGTTTCCAGAATCCAATACCGTATTTGTCGCAAACAGAACTCAGGAAATTAAATACTTCAGAGTTTTTGTTAATGCCTTCCTGTAAATCGGCTTCAGCACCAACACGTGCCTGGATCAGGTGATCTGCGTGTGCTGTAGATGGTACTGCCACCTTGGCTTTACCAGCCTGCATAAACTGAAGAAGTGCCATTTGCGCAGTAGCATCCTGCATGGCCACACGGTCCGGTGCAAAATCCACATAAGAATTACCTCTTTCGTAGGCCTGAGTGGCATTTCCTTCCCAAAGGTGTGTATAAAGGATTTTTTCAGAAAGTGTTAGTGGCTTACCTACGGCTGCTCTTGCTGCGGCAACTCTCTCAGGATAACGCTCATACACTTTTTTGATCATATCAAGGTCGAATGTCATATCTGTATGTTTTATTTGAAAATTTAGAAACCCAAATTTACGAATTTTTAAGTTTAAAACAGTTTATACCCATTTAGAATAAGTATAAATAGAATGCAGCGAATCTATGGTGACTGCCTGAGGAACGCAATTGACGATGGTCCAGTTCTAAGTTGAGGCGTTATGCTTGTCTGTCTGCGCGATATTTTCTGAATTCCATTCTATTTTTTTCACGAAGGTATTCTGGCGCACCGGGCATTCCCACAATTCGCAGATCTCACATGAGAATGGTTTGCAGTCGTCCATATGAAAGTTGAACTCAATTCGCCTTGAAGAGTTTTCGGCAATGAGTTTTACAGCGTCCTCCATCTGTTGGTGGGCTTCCCGCAGTTCCAGATACCAGGGCAGGGTGAGGTGTGCGTCTATGTGCAGGCCGCTTCCGTGCTGCTGGATCCGCGTGTTATGGAGGTCTATCCACTGCGGCCGCCGGTTGTCATTCATCACTTTGGCCAGTTTTGCAAGCATTCCTAAGTCAGCTTCGTCCATAATTCCGCTCAGTGCCCTGCGGATAATCCTGTAACCGATGAAGATTATATAAACTCCGAAAATAAATGCCACGGCGGCATCCAGCCAATAGATTTTTGTATAGTATACGAGAATCATACTTAACACTACACCTACTGTGGTTAAGGTATCGCTCTGGAGATGTTTTCCCGAACTCTGGAGAACGGGCGAATTCTCCTTCAGCCCCTTTCGGTATGAAATGTATCCCATCAGGTAATTGATTCCGGCGGTTACAGCGATGATTAGGATTCCCCAATCCAGTTGTTTGGGAATATTACCGTGCAGAAGTGAATCGGCAGCTTCCACAATGATAATGATACCGGCAAAGATAATCAGCGCTCCCTCTACGCCGGACGTTACAAATTCAACCTTGCCGTGCCCGTAGGGATGCTCAACATCTTTCGGTTTGGCTGCCAGGTAAAGTGAGTACAGACCCATGAATCCTGCCACAATATTCACGATGCTTTCCATGGCATCGGAAAATACCGCATCCGAATTGGTGAGGTGCCATGCCACCAGTTTGGCGATAAACAGGACAATACCCACCAAAGCCACATTCCTCTGGAAGGCAAAGTTTTTCCTGGGTGAATCTTGAATTTCTGACTTCATATTACATATCAATAAGGCTGAATGTTTGAGCCTTCTAATAAAAAATGCTCACCTGAGTGAGCATTCATTTTAAACTAATTTATTTTCTACCAGGTATTCTGCTATCTGCACCGCATTGGTGGCGGCACCTTTTCGCAGATTATCGGCCACGATCCAGAGATTGAGGGTATTTGGTTGCGAGGAATCGCGCCGTATCCTTCCTACGAACACTTCATCTTTACCTTCGGCCAGTAGTGGCATGGGATAAATATTATTTTTTACATCGTCTAAAACAATAACACCTGCAGTTTCGGACAGGATTCTTTTAACCTCATCCAAATCAAATTCCTTTTCAAACTCAATATTTACACTTTCGGAATGCCCGCCCTGCACAGGCACGCGCACGGCTGTTGCTGTAAGGCTGAAACCGGAATCGCCCATAATCTTTTTGGGTTCGGTCATCAGTTTGATTTCTTCCTTGGTGTAATCATCATCAGCAAAAACATCACAGTGAGGCAGCGCATTCTGAAATATCCGGTAAGGATAGACGGTTGGTACATTCCCGCTGTTCAGGATTTCGGCATTCAACTGGTCTACGGCATTTTTACCCGTGCCGGTAACCGACTGGTAAGTGGATACCACCACTCTTTTTAAATTATATTTAAGATTAAGTGGGTGAAGTACCATGACCAGCTGGATGGTGGAGCAGTTCGGGTTGGCAATGATGCGGTCCTCTTTTGTAAGTGAAGAAGCATTGATTTCCGGAACAACCAGTTTCTTATCTGCTTCCATACGCCAGACTGACGAATTGTCAATCACCGTTGTACCGGCTTCGGCAAAGCTGGGCGCGTACTTCAGCGATGTTGTGCCTCCGGCCGAGAAAAGCGCAATATCGGGCCTCATGGCGATGGCATCTTCCATGGAAACGATGGTGTATTCGTTTCCTTTGAAGGTTATTTTATTGCCTACTGATTTTTCTGAAGCAACCGGGATTAGTTCGGTAACGGGAAAGTCCCTTTCTTCCAGAACCTTCAGCATCACCTGTCCTACCATTCCTGTGGCGCCTACTACTGCGATTTTCATACTTTATATTGGTTCAAATTGTTTAATTTTTGTTCAAATCGTTCAAAATTGTTAGTGACGGTCCACTTCTTCATCATATCAACAAAACAGACTCTTTGTCATTCAGAAGTGATCTCATGAGGCTGAATATCTGCCTGTATAGATTCCTGCGGAATGACATAATACGTACCAATAAATGGATGGTGTCTGAACCATCGGAACAATTTAAACGCTGCTAAGCGCCAAAAAGTCTCTGCCACTGGAATGCCCAAGCCATCAGCAAGAGCGCAACCAAGCCCATAATTACCCAACCCATACGCAGGGTATCGTTTGTTTTGAATTTTTTATTCAGGATGGTAAGCAGAACTGCCGCAACAATCATAGCAAACGGATGTTCAACATAGGTGTTTCTGGCAGTCGAATCACTCATTAGAGTTCCGGCTTCGGTAGCAGCTTTAAAACCAGGTGAAAAGAAGAACAGCATCACCAGTCCTACAAGTGCCTGAAGGTGGAAGAAAATCATGGTGAACAGTGTAGATTTTCTTAACAGTTTTGAAATTTTTCCTGAATAGCCAAACATGGTAAGCAGCAGTGCCACAAGGAAAATGACTGACAGCAAAAGGATTAGATAAGCAAAACCGCGGTGTGCCTGAAGCATAATGTTGAAATCCATAATTTATTTTTTTTAGTTAATGGCAAAGATAAAAAAAATCCCGACCTAAGGCCGGGATTTGAGGTTATTTGCGGGATAGAACCGCAGTCCTGTTAGAAAGAATATTTCATACCAAACATGGCAGACCAGGTAGTAAATCTGGAGCTTGCCGCTCTTGTTGGAGAGGTAAGCAACTCGTTACCCGATCTCTGCATCTGGAAAGTTGGATCCGGCGAAAGTGCTCCCGTTCTGCCAAGGATAGCAGCACCGTAAGAACTTACGTTGTTGTCCTGGATTCCCCACTCAGAGTTAAGCATATTTCCGAAATTGATTACATCCAGCGTTAACTGTACTTTATCACCTTTCTGAATCATATTCTTGAACAGATTCTGGCTTAATCTTACATCTACTCGGTTAAGCCACGGTAAAAGGAATTTGTTCCTTGGCAGAATCTGTCCGCGGTATTCTTCCAGACCATTATCCTGTATGAACTTATCAAAAGCTTCCCTTTGCTGAGCTGCGGTGAAGAGCACTGTGGTATTGGCTCCTGATCCCGTAGTAATGTCGGCAAACTTCATATCGGCTGTATTTGTAGGGATATAAAGAAGGTCATTTGCAAGTCCGTCACCATTTACATCGTTAGAATAGTAGTAGGAGTATCTGCCCTGGTTGGCTCCGGAATAGTAAACACCAATTGTTGTACCGGTTGGTTTAAGTTCGTAAGATACGTTAGCAACTATACGGTGAGGCACTGCAAAGTTAGAGATGCTCAGGAAATCCTGATTTGGCGTATCAACAACCGGGGATGCTAACCATGACGAAGATGCATTGGAACCTGAGTTGGAAGACACTTCTTCAGCCTGTGAATAGGTATAGAACGCTGAGCCGGAAAGTCCTTTCCATGGACGCAGGTTTGCTCCTACAGTGGCAGAGAAGGCGTAGCCTTTACTGTCAGTATTTGTCAGGATAGTAGCGTTGTTCGCTCCGATTGCCGTATTGTACTGATAGGAAGCCGCGTTTGGATAATAAGCACGGTCTGCATAAGTCATTCTTTCAGAGGACGGTTTTCTGTTGGCTCCAAACTGGAATACAGCGTTAACGTCTTTTGTGTAAAGAAGGTCTGTACTTAATGTCAGCAAAGAGTTTGGAACTCTATAGTCAATACCTAAGCTGGATCTCCAAACCTTAGGCATCCTGAAATCACTGTCTACAAGTGCGAAAGTACTTGGAGCACCGTCTTTAGGCGACTGGATAAATACACTTTCAGCACCTGCAGGAACATTATTCAGGTGATAATAGATATCCTGCGGCTGGAAGGTTACATTGTTAATCCATCCTGCAACCTGTGAGTAAGATGTAGGCTCTATAGTGTTCTGAAGTACACCGGCATTTGTTGGCATATTGGTTAACCATACAAACGGTACACGTCCGGAGAAGATTCCGCTACCACCACGGATGGTAAGTGTACGGTCGCCCATTACATCGTAATTAAATCCAAGACGCGGTGAAAGCATTACCCGGGATTTTGGCCAGCTGCCTGATGAGTAATGGGTAGGATTTCCGTCTTTATCCAATAGCTCCAGTGCATCAATCGCAGGGTTTGCTGTAAGTTCATTCTGGTAGAATGGCAGTTCTGCTCTTAAACCAAGAGTGAAGTTAAATCTGTCGCTAAGCGCGATTCTGTCCTGTACGTAAGCAGAACCCAAGCCGAAGTTAACGCGGGAATAAGTGTCCTGGTTTGCATAAGGATAAGTAAGTCCGAACATGATAGGCGCCACCTCATTAGGTGTACCCGTTGTTAGGAAGTCTGCAACAGAAGCATATCTGTAGTATCCGGTTCCCATACGCGTGTAGGAGTTACCGAATTTCTGCATCTCATAAGCTACACCAGCAGTAAACGTGTGGTTGTCTACGTTGTAGGTTAGGTTATTGGTGATGGAGAAGTTATTGTTGATTACATCGTTCAGGTAAGAGAAGAGTTCGGTACCGAAGCTGATGTAGTTTCCGCCGGTAGGCGATCCGTCCCAGATGTCAACAAACGGGAACAGGGTATCCGATGGAGTAGTCCTTAGGTCCTGGATTTTTGAATAGGTGAAAAGTAACTTGTTGGAAAGGCTTGAACTGAATGTAGAGTTAAGTTCAGCAGTAAGTGACTGTACTTTGTTTTCTACATTGAAGTTACCGTTCTCAAAAGTCATCGCTCTGTCGCTCACACGGCTCCAGGCAGATCTTGGAGACGGTCCGGAAGAAGCGTTTGCAACCTGCATGGAAGTTCCGTCCAGCACGTTGTAACGAACAGCAAATTTATGCTTATCGCTGATGTTCCAGTCCAGACGTGCCAGGAATTTATCTCCCTGCTGCTGTGCCTCGTTGGCATAACCCTGGTATCTTCCCGGATCGTAACCCCAACGGTTGATCAGGTGGTTACGTACAGCGATAAGATCGGATTCCTTAACTCTCGTAATATTGTTTTCAGGATCTGAAACACCGTCCTGGGAAGCCTTCCAAAGATTCGCACCCGATGCGTTTCCACCGGTCATCGTCTCTCTTTCCGCGCTTATGAAGAAGAAAAGTTTATTCTGAACAAGCGGTCCGCCAATGGTGAAACCGTTAGTCATTTGCCCACCGGATACTTTCTCCAATTCATTGTCATTGATTTTCCATCCGTTCAGCTCCTTACCGTTATAATATCCGTATAAAGACCCGTGGAATTTATTGGTTCCGGATTTCGTAACCGCGTTGATACCCGCACCGGTAAATCCGGACTGGGTAACGTCGAAAGGTGCGATGTTTACAGAAATCTCCTGTATTGCATCCAGAGAAATGGGCTGCGAGCTGCCTCCCGGAAGAAGGTTTCCGCTTAATCCAAATCCGTTGTTGAAGTTAGCACCGTCAACCTGAAGGTTGTTATATCTTGCATCTCTACCGGCAAATGAATTTCCGTTGGCCTGTGGTGTAAGCCTGGTGAATTCCGTGATACTGCGGTTAGCCTGTGGCAATTCCTGGATCTGCTTTTGACCTACATTGGTAGTAGCTCCTGTTTTGTTCACATTTACACTGCGGCCACCGGTAATAACTACCTCCGCGATATTTTCAGTCCTTTCGCCAATAACCGGGTTCAGCGAAAAAGGTTGTCCAAGCTCCAGGTATACATCTTCATAAACAAGCGGTGCATCACTGCCTGAAACAATTTCTACACGGTAAGGGCCGCCAACCCGCATGTTGGAAAGGTTGAACGAACCGGATGCATTTGCTGTAGCGCTGTACACAGTTCCGGAAGGAATGTGGGTAGCAGTAATTTTAGCACCGGAACTTTGCTTCCCGTCACGTGACGTTACAATGCCTGTCATGCTGCTGGTTGTAACCTGCGCGTGTACAGTTCCATAACCTGCGAATGCTATTGCAGCAATCAGAACGGTCTTCTTCAAAGGATTAAAATTCATATCAAATAATTAGAGATTATTATTTCTGCGCTGCAAAAATAATCTTTAATTATTTAAGAAGTATTAACATTGGGTTAATTATTGGAAAATAAGAATACTGTTATCTTAAAATACTGATTAAGAGGAATGTGGCAAAAGGATACATGATTAATATCATGTTATGCGCGCCATAAGGCATTGAATAATCATCAAAAAAAATAATATATAGGCGGTCTGTAAATAATTTAATCCTGAACGGCTTTAAGGCTTAAATCAATATTGGCTGCTGAATGCGTAAGTGCGCCCGCCGAAATAAAATCGACTCCGGTAGCAGCTACCCTGTGCAGCATATCCCTTGTAATGCCGCCTGAAGCTTCGCTTTCGCATTTGTCGTTAATGAGTTGCACAGCCCTCGCCATCGTTTCCACATCCATATTATCGAGCATAATACGGTGAACGCCTGCCTTCAGTGCTTCTTCCACTTCCTCCAGATTACGGGTCTCCACTTCAATTTTAAGTGGCTTCTTCAGTTTCTTTATATAATCCTTAGCCATTTTCACCGCATTGGTGATGCTTCCGTTATAATCAATGTGGTTGTCCTTCAGCATGATCATGTCGTAAAGCCCGTAACGGTGATTGGTGCCGCCGCCAATGGCCACCGCCCATTTTTCACAGATTCGGAAGTTAGGAGTAGTCTTTCTGGTGTCCAGTAACTTTGTTTTCGTACCCAACAGCCGCGAATCCCATTCATGGGTCATGGTGGCGATGCCGCTCATACGCTGCATGCAGTTCAGCACCAGCCTTTCTGTTGAAAGTATCGAACGTGCACTTCCTGTGACATAAAAAGCAATGTCACCCACCTTTGCCTGCTGCCCGTCTTCAATCAGAACTTCTACATTGAGGTTCTTGTCGAATTGGTTAAAGATGATCTTAGCCAGTTCCACACCTGCCAGAATGCAGTCCTCCTTTACAAGAAGTTTCGCTTTTTGCTGAAGATCCTTAGGAATAGTAGAAAGCGTAGAGTGGTCGCCATCCTGAATGTCTTCTTCCAGGGCGTTTTTAATAAAAATCTTAAGTGCTTCCTTGGTTACGTATGCCGGTTTTTTCATTTTGAAGATGATATTGGTAGTTTAAACTTATCTGTAATATTGAATTTCTCTTTTCCATAAATACAAATCTTCCCCGTCTACATTTTTAATACATTCTATCCAGTTATTATATTTGTCTAACTTATATTTAAAAATGGTCACTGTGGGATTCCTGTCTTTTTTGTTTTCTCCCCAATTATCCAAGTAAAAAAGTTTTTTAATTTGATTGCGTTTATCATATTCAAATCGAATTTGATGCTGTAGGTTCCCTTGGTAATAATGTGTTTTTCTATTTAACTTTCCATCATCAAAATAGGTGTATTGCGTTGAAGAAACACTTGCATATCCTCCTTCTTTAATTTCTTCGTGATATTTTCCGCTTTCATCTAAAATTAAGTATGTGTATTTGTCGTCCTGTAGTTGGGTCTCTTTAATTATTCTGCCTAGGGAATCCCGTTCGAACTTGGTGTGACCCTTTTGAAACAACTTTTTATTATAGTAATCAGTTTCATAATCATAGAATTTTGATTCTTTAATCTGAAAATCCTTGTCATAGTAATTTACTTGAGTGAGTTTTTGTCGAAAAACCGAATCATATCCCCTTTGGAAAGAATTTTCTCCAACTTTTTTCCATATAAAATCTGTCACTGTAAAAATACTGTCGGTCCGCGATAATGTGTCAAATTTTGTTAATATAAAAGGAGTGTCAAATTCGCGGTTATTAAAATAGGTTTTAGTCGGTTCATTTTCCCATTTGGTATGAGATTGAGTAAACTTTAATTTTTTGCTTATGCCGGCATAAATAAATTTTTCTTCACTCGTAGAATATTTGCTTTTGGATTTTTTCTTTATTAACCTTCCTAAGCTGTCATACTTATAATTGTAGTCACGCAAAATCTCACCGGATTTATAATACCAGGTTTCTGCTGTAATTTTGCCGTCTTTATCGTAATAAGTTTCATTATTAGTGTATCTGCAGAAATCACTTTCAAACCAGCTTCTCCTCATACTTGCTCTTAAATTCTCAGGAGTCGTTATTATTGCATGTCCATATTCACTATCTCCCTGCATAAAAGTATACGGACCCGAATTATTCAGGAAAACAACATATTCTTTAACATACTTAGGATTTCCCATAATTGAGTCCCTCATAACCTGAGCTTTACAATAAGAACAAATCAGAAACAGAATTAAGCCAAATTTTTTCATCTTGTATGTTAGTAGCCGGTAATTGTTAACGGTTTCTTTTCCAGATCTTTATTGTAGAATGAGCCTTTGTTCTCCTTCATCTGTATGGAATGTTTGATGATGAGGTAGGATACATTCACCAGGTTTCGGAGTTCGGACAGTTGTGGCGAGAGGATGGAGTAGTTGTACAGCTCCGTAACCGCATCAAAGATTTCCTGCTGCTTTCTTTTGGCCAGAAGCAGGCGTTCATTACTGCGTACTATGCTTACCAGGTCACTCATCATTTCCTGAAGCTGGCGGCGCAGGTAGGTAATGATCACCATTTCGTCCATCATCTTCATGCCGGCTTCATTCCATTCCGGTACCGCTTTCAGGTCATCAAAGTTAAAATCGTTGATGGTAAGGAGTTCCACCGTCTTCAGTGCAGCTTTGTGACCGAAAACCAAACCTTCCAGCAGCGAATTGGAAGCCAGTCGGTTGGCACCGTGGAGTCCGGAGTTGGTGCATTCGCCCACAGCGAAGAGGTTTTTAATTGAACTTTGGCCGTCGCGGTCCACTTCTATGCCGCCCATGAGATAATGGCAGGCCGGAACTACGGGAATAAGCTGTTTGAAAGGATCAATGCCTTCGCTCAGACATTTCTGGTAAATATTGGGGAAGTGTTCCACAAACTTTTCACGGTCCATTTCGCGGCAGTCCAGTCCTACATAATCATCGCCTGAAATCTTCAGTTCATTGTCGATGGCCCGGGCTACAATATCACGGGAAGCCAACTCTTCGCGTTCATCATATTTATGCATGAATTTTTCGCCGTTTTTCAGACGAAGCTTGGCGCCGTCGCCGCGCAGGGCTTCGGAAATAAGGAATAGCATTCCGTCCCGTTTGGAATATAAAGCAGTGGGGTGGAACTGATAATACTGCATATTGGAAACTTTGCCGCGTGCACGGTGCACAAAGGCAATCCCGTCGCCGGTGGCAATTTCCGGATTGGTGGTGTTCTTGTAAACGTGTCCCGCGCCGCCGGTGGCTACGAGGGTAATCTTAGCCGTGATTTTCTTTATTTTCTTATTCTTTGCATCCAGGATATAGGCGCCGTAGCAGGAAATATCACCTTCAACAAGTTCCTTTCCGGGTACATGGTGCTGCGTAATGAGGTCAATGACGTAATGGTGCGGCAGCATTTCAATATTTGCCGACTTTGTGACGGTCTCCAGCAAAGCCCTTTCAATTTCGGCACCGGTGATGTCTTTATGATGTACAATACGGTTTTCGGTATGTCCGCCCTCGCGTCCCAGTTTAAAGTCGCCGCCCTTTTCCATGTCGAAGCGGGTGCCCCAGTCCACGAGTTCCCGAAAACGTTCCGGACCTTCGCTTATCACCATCTTTACCGTCTCCAGGTTGTTTTCACCATCTCCGGCGCGCATGGTATCGTCTATATGTTTCTGGAAATTATCATTATTGAAATCGGTAACTACGGCCAGTCCGCCCTGGGCATATTTGGTATTGCTTTCGTCCTCATCGGCCTTCGTAACGATGATGATTTTGGCCTCAGGCATCCTTTCGGAGATCTTGATGGCGTAAGAAAGTCCCGAAATTCCGGAGCCAATGACAAGTACATCTGCTTTGATCATGTTTCCTATAAAAATTTAAACAGTTTGTCGTCCGGCTTCCGTACTTTTTTCATCCGCTGAAAATCATCGTCGTCGGCACGGTAACCCAGCGCTAAGGTCACTGCAACTCCTTCAGTGCTGGTGTCAAGCTTTAAAATTTGCTCCAGGACCTCCTTTTTGAAACCTTCCATGGGGCAGGTGTCCACATTTTCCAGCGCGGCAGCAAACATCAGGTTTCCCAGGACAATATAGGCCTGTTTCTCGGCCCATTGCTGTACTTCTATATTTTGAGTGTAGGTTTCAATACCCCGGCGGAACATTTCCATACTTTCCACCGGAACTTCACGGACTTCAGATATATGGCGGAAATAGCCGTCTACATAATGTCCGTCCACTTCCTTTTTTGCAATAATAACGATAAGATGTGAGCAGGTTGAGATTTGTGACGGGTTGTGAAAGGCGGGAATCAGGTTGTTTAACATTTGCTGACTTTCAACCACTACAATTTTGTAAGGCTGCAAGCCTAAAGAACTTGCGGAAAGTTTTCCGGCCTCCAGAATATCCTTCACGGTTTCTGCGGCAACCTTCCGGCTAGGATCAAATTTTTTAACAGAATAGCGCTTCTGTAAAGATTCAATATAGTTCATGAAACAAATATAGGAATTGACGTGTAAGGAGTTGTTATAAAACAGATATTTTACAGGTTTCGAACGGAAATTTGCTAACTTAGAAAATTGGACACACAAGTGCCAGCACCTTTTTCTATGATTCCTGTCTTTTTCCACAAATTTTATTCCGTAACCGACACCTTGTGCAATATCATTCTGTTGTGTTTAATTATGTTGGTTTCAGTTTCGGTTAAAGCACAGATGAGTGAATTTTCTAAAATTGAAGTGAAGTATATGACCACTTTTCTGCGCGACACAACCGACGTGACAAGTAAAAGGCAGGAAATAACGGTGTTGAGGGTTGGCGACAACAGATCCATCTTTAAAAGTGAGATGAAGTTGGTTCGGGATTCCCTTTTAAACGAAAACGAAGCACAGGTTAAACGGGAGGTAGCAATGGGTCAGTTCACCTTACGGATGCCAGGAAATCTACCAAGGGTTGCCTTCAGACCGGAGGTCTACAGGTACGGAGAGAAGATCACTGTCTATGATCAGTTAAGCTTAGACGTGTATTCCTTTGACGCACCCAATGCGCTGAAATGGAACATCACCAAAGAGAAAAGAAAGATTGCAACCTACAACTGCCAGAAAGCGGTGGCGCGGTACGGCAATAGAGATATTATTGCCTGGTTTACCAACGAAGTACCAATGGACGAAGGTCCTTATACCTTCAAAGGGTTACCGGGACTTGTGGTTGAAGTGTATGACTCTAAAAAACATTACCATTTCAGCCTGATCAGTGTGAGGCAATGGATGAAACGGATGACACCACCGCTGCGTAATGTAATACCAGCGACCTACGAACAATTCAGTAAAAAACGTCAGGAGTACCGCGACGATCCTACTGCTTACGTATCCCAAAACGGTATAAAGTTACCGGCACCCGCTAAAGAGCTGCGTGACCTTGCGCGAAGTAACCGTCAGCGGGATAATAACTTTCTCGATTAATCAGAAAAGACCACCGTCCTTCTGGCTTTCAAAATAAGCATCGACCTCCAGTATGGGTGATTGGGCAGCTTTTACAGCCAGCTGGTCGCAGATTTCGTTTTCCACATGCCCGGCGTGGCCCTTTACCCAGTGAAAAGTGGTTTTGTGTGTTTTCAATAACGGTACTAAACGGCGCCACAGGTCGGGGTTCTTCACGTTTTTAAAACCTTTCTTTATCCAGCCATAAATCCATTTTTGGTTAATGGCATCGGAAACATATTTGCTGTCTGTAAAAATGTGGATGTCATTATCCGGCGACTTCAGTTTCTCCAGCGCGACAATCACCGCCATAAGTTCCATACGGTTGTTGGTGGTTAGACGGTAGCCTTTGGAAAAACGCTTCTCGTAGTTCTTTTCCGGAACTTTCATCACAATACCGTAACCGCCCCTGCCGGGATTACCGCTGCAGGCACCGTCTGTGTAGATTTCAATTCTCAGCATTTAATATCAGTTCCTAGAATGCGAAATCGTCATCATCGTCCAGATCGTTCATGGAGGAACCGGAAAGGCCTGAAACTCCGGAATTATCCGGCAGGTCAAAAGCGGCACCCGGCTGGATGGTGGTCTTGATCTTTTCAAAACCGCTGGGTTCGTCCTGCTGTCCGAAATTGGAAGGCTGATAGCCGTACCCGCCACCAAAGAGATCGAGGTCGGCAAATTTCGCGATATTTTTGTGGAAGGATAATCTTACATCCGCTGTGGCACCGTTCCTGTGTTTTGCGATGATGAGTTCTGCCTGGTTTTCGGTTGGTGTTTCCGCACCGTCTTCGTCATTATCCCAAGTGGCGATCTTATAATATTCCGGCCGGAAAATGAAGGACACAATATCCGCATCCTGCTCAATCGCACCGGATTCACGCAGATCCGACAGCTGTGGTCTTTTTCCCGGCCTGGTCTCAACACTTCGCGACAACTGCGACAGGGCAATCACCGGCACGTTCAGTTCCTTGGCGATAGCCTTCAGTGACCTGGAAATCGTGGCAATTTCCTGCTCCCTGTTTCCCGCACCCTTGCCGGAATTGGCGGTCATCAGCTGAAGGTAATCCACCATGATAATTTTTACGCCATGCTGCATTACCAGCCTACGGCATTTTGCACGGAAGTCGAACACCGATAGTGACGGTGTTTCATCAATATAAAGCGGCGCATTTTCCAGAGCTGACACGTTGGAGAACAGTCTTTGCCATTCTTCATCACTCATCTGTCCTTTCCGTAGTTTTTCGGAAGAGATGCCGGTTTCCGAGGCAATCATACGGGTGATAAGCTGCACGGAAGCCATTTCCAGTGAGAAGAGCGCCATGGGAATGTCATGCTGAACCGCAATATTCCTAGCCATAGAGAGCAGGAAGGCAGTCTTACCCATTGCCGGACGTGCGGCAATAATGATGAGGTCGGAATTCTGCCAACCACCGGTTTCTTTATCGATATCGCGGAAGCCGGAGGGGATTCCGGAAATCCCTTCCTTGTCCTTCAGGGATTTTATGGTTTCAATGGCCTGCTTCACCAGCGAGTTGGCCGTGTCAAATCCTTTTTTGATGGTGCCGTTGGTGATCTCAAAGAAGCTTTGCTCGGCTTTATCCAGAAGTTCAAATACATCCGTAGTTTCCTTGTAAGAACTGTCAATAACGTTTGCCGAAACATTGATTAGGCTTCGCAGGATGTATTTTTCAAGTATCACCCGCACGTGGTATTCGATATGGGCACTGGACGAGACGCCCAGAGTAAGTTCAATGATATAATGGTCGCCGCCGGCCTGGCCCAGTTTCTCAGCTTTTTTCAGTTCATTGATGACGGTAACCATATCCACAGGGTGGTTTTCCAGATACATTTTCTGGATGGCTTCAAAGATTGTCTGATGCCGCGGATCGTAAAATACATCAGGCTGCAGCAGGTCTATGGAATAATCCAGTCCTTTCTTGTCGATAAGGAAGGTACCAATGACCAAACGTTCAAAATCCAGCGCATTTGGGGGCATTTTACCGTCTGAAATAGAGAGTTCGCGGGCAAAATTTCCGTGTATAAGAGAGGATAAAGTTTCTTTTTGAGCCATAGTGCAAAGATAGTTTTTTTGCGATGTCTAAGAGAAGTGATTAACTAACATAAAGTGCAGATGCTTGATAAAAGTCTGCACCTGAACAGAATAGGCTGTTGATAAAAAAAATCACCCTGCGGAAGGCGGGGTGATTTACAGAATTGCTTAGTTTAGATTAATCTCTGTTTTTTACCAGGATCCATCCGGAGTACTGCGTTGGTACATCGGTTACAGGGTCGTTCCAGGTTATGGTATACCAGTAAGTTCCGGTTTCCACTTTTTTCTTGCCTGTGCGGCCATCCCACTGGTACAGGTTTTTCTGATTTCCTTCATGGATTTTTGTTCCATAACGGTCATAAACATTTAGGATGAGATTTTTCTTGTGGCCGAGAGCCGAATAATCCAGGTAATCATTAACACCATCGTCATTTGGGGTAATTGCGTTGATGAGGTTTGGAACTGTTACCTCAATAAGTGCAGGGTCGCAGTCGTAGGCATCTTTAACATAAATCATGGCCTGACCACGGGGTACATTGGTGAATACATTGGAGTCCTGCCAGTTGATTCCATCAATTGAATACTGGTAAGGAAGCGTACCTCCTGTAGCAGTGATGGTAATGGTATTGTTTGTAATATCAAGTTTTGTAATTACAGGCGTTGGCGACGCGTACACTTTTACCGTTTGTCTGGTCACACAGCCGTCTGTCGTGAGATCTACCCAATACTCACCGACAGTTACGTTAGGCAGCACTTGTGTAGTAGCACCTGTGCTCCATTGGTAAGCCTGGAAGCCTGGTCCTGCATCAAGGGATGTTCTGTCTTCAACACAGATAATTTTATCCTTAAGGACTGATGAGTACGCAGGCGGTGTAACTACAAGATTGATTTTTGCGATATTCCAGCAGCCGTTTACGCTGATAATTCTGGCGTATACCGTTGTTGAGCTGGACAGGTACACATTCGGGTTGGCAATGCTGTTCGTGTCACTGATCGCGTCCTGAAGTGAAGGGTAGAATTTCTTGGTATTGGGAACCGTAGTTGTAATGTCAGCTGTTGTAAGATCAAACTCAGACATTTGCGGGTTGCCGGGCAGGAAACATTCTGTAAGAGTCGCTTCTTTTACATCAATCGGTGGGTAGAATGCCAGGGTGATGGTAGTGCTCTCTTCACAGCCGAATTCATTGATGTATTTCACGTAAACAATTCCCTGTGCTGACATATAGGCCTGCGCTGCGTTATTGGAAATCTCATTGGTTCCGTTCTGCATATCCGATAAAGTAGGAAAGTACTGAATGGAGGTCATATTCTGAGTTCCGTTATAAACCGTAGCTGTAGTAAGGTCGTACAGCGCTACACCACTTGTGTAGTTGCTGCAGGCAGTAAGTGTTGCCGGTGTCAGTTGGAATGATACATTCTCAAAATTAACTGTTCCAAATTCTTTACATTTACTGATGGGACTGTCCGGGTTGTTAGGGTCCACATAAGAAATTGCATAATGGTATGTTGTAGTGGTATTTACTGAGATTGGATTGACAATCGGGTTATCTCCGGCCAGCAGGTCATTCGTATTCAGGTGATAAGAAACTACAAAGTTTGGATTTCCATTTACGATTTGTGGTGTAAGAGTAGAGAAGTCAAACATCTGTGGGAACTCGCAAAGCTTTACGGTCCCGTCAAAATTTTGTCCCGGTTGCTGGAAAGGATAGGGCTGAATGGCAGGATCGTCAAAAGGTGAAAGTAACTCGGCAGTACCGCTCCACTGCAGGGTAAAGCCGTTGGTTGATTCACTATAATTATCTACGACAAGATAATAGGTTTGGCCGGGCAGTACATCAAGATATCCACTCCACTGAACTTGCACAGCAGGATGAACTACAGTTAGACTAAGACCTGTAGGACCGTCTACACCCGAATAATTACATCTTATTGGCGCACCAGCACCAATTCCTACTTGCGAGCATGGAATATTGGGTCCATAAACTGCGAAGTCATAGTCATCATCAGGGTCGTTGGGGTTAATTGTAAAGGCCAGTGTACCTGCCGATCCGGCAGTAAACTGATACCAAACGGTCATGTTTTCGTCACTGTACATACATCCCCCAAGTTCTTCATCAACAAGACCGATGCCCGAAGGTGTATAAGAAATATTGGAGTTTCCGCATACGGGAATTGCAGATATACAGTCTGACTGACCATAGCTGAAAGCCGATATTATAATTAATAAGGAGAGTAAAAGTTTTTTCATGAGGTTCCGGGTTATTTGGTTAATGTTGTTAAAACGGATTCATTGAAAGAGGCGTAATATTCCGCGATTTCCATTCCCCAGTTTGGGTCCGTTTTAGTTTTAGGTGTAAAAGTCCTGAACTTCTTCAGTGCTTCCTTATAAAGTTCAATACCTTCAGTCTTACTGCCTCCCTTATCTGCCGAAGTATGATACTTAAGTTCTGCCCTAAGCAGTGCAGCTCTCGGATTGTTAGCATCAAGTTTTAATGCCATTGCCAGGTAGTCAGCAGCCATTTTTCTGTCCTTTTCCGAGTTTTTTAAAGCAGCTTTTTGTGCGTGAAGCATTCCAAGTAACGCCACAAACTCTACATTGTTCAATTGCTGTTTGGTAACAGGTGAAAGATACTTAAGGCCAGTTACAGGGCCATCCAGTGCGGCATCAGATTTTCCCTCCTTCACGTAGGCCTGGCTTTCCTTCAGGCAGTTAAGGGCCGTATAGTAAATAGGCTGCCAATGGCTGTTTCCGTTACCAGCCAGGCTGGCAAAACTGTATCGGAGATTAGTAAAGTCCTGTACCGTGGTGGCAGTCTTCATTTTTCCGAGATTTTCAAGCATCTGCTTTTCGTAATTGCCTTGTGCACTGACGATTGCAGCAAAAGCAAATAAATAGAAAGTAATTAATATTTTTTTCATGTCTAAAAAGTAATGTCATCAAAATTAGATATTTATTACGTAATCAACAAACTTTTCCTTTTTTAATGTGAAATCGTAATGAGACTAATACTCCATCTGCCTTAATTTCTTATTTCGGCTCACTGCCAGTGCTATAAGAAGGGTCATCGTTCCTCCAAAGACTACCGACCGCACCACACCCAGCAATTTAGCTGCCAGGCCACTTTCAAACTGTCCCAGTTCATTACTGCTCATAATAAAAATTGAATTCACACTCAGTACACGTCCGCGAATTTTTTCAGGAGTTTTAAGCTGCACGATCGTTCCGCGGATCACTACTGAGATTCCATCCAGAATTCCGCTGAGCACAAGGAAAAAGAAAGAAAGCCAGTATAGTCTGGACAGACCAAATCCTATGATACAGAGGCCGAATCCCGCTACGGCAAAAAGCAGGATTTTTCCCTGGTTTCTGCGTAACGGCACAAATGCCAGCGTGACGATAATAATCATGGCTCCGATGTCGGGAGCAGCGTTCAGTAACCCGAATCCTTCGGAACCTACTTTCAGGATATCACTAGCGAAAACGGGGATCATGGCCACCGCACCGCCAAAGAGTACCGCAAACATATCCAACAGCAAAGCACCGAGAATCTCTTTTGTTTTGTAGATGTACTGCAGCCCCTCTTTCATGCTTTCCATCACTTTCATCTTTTCGCCCTGATTTTCACTGTGGTGTTTGTTGATGAACCAGAAAAAGAGCGAAGCCAGAAACATAAGGGCTACAATAATAAAGAGCGTTCCGGAAATATCAAACCAATGAATGAAGAAGCCGCCCAGTGCATGTCCGGAAACCGAAGCGGTTAGGAAAGTGGCCTGGTTCAGGGTTACTGCCGCCGCCAGTTTCTTTATTCCGACTACTTTTGGAATCATGGACGGAACCAGCGGACCAATAAATGCGCGGCAGATGCCGGTGAAGAAAACAGTTCCGTAAATGAAATAAGTAATTTCCCGGTTGGTAAGCGTGTGGGTACCCTCGGCAAAAAAAGCCAGTGCCGCCAGAAAACCGATCAGGATGACATAAGCATAATTGCAGATGAGCAGCAGCCGTTTTTTTTCGGTATTGTCTATTACGTGACCGGCATAAAGTGCTGAACTCACGGCCGGAATGACTTCGGAAAGACCTATGAGGCCAATTGCGAACGGATCTTTGGTGAGTTGATAGACCCACCATCCTAAAAGTGTAGCCAGCATCCGGAAGGAAAGGACAAGGAAGAAACGCCCTGCCATCAGGTTCCTGAATTCCGGTATTTTCAGGGTTTGAACCGGTCGGAAAGAAATCATTCGGCAAATATATAAATGGGGGAGTTAAAATAATCTATCAAATGAAGCATTAACATATGCACATTTCTTATTTTGTTATTTTTGCCATATGAACTGGATTATACTGATTATCGCTGGGCTTTTTGAAACAGGATTCGCCACGTGTCTGGGAAAAGCGCAGGAAACCGAGGGCCGTGAAAGTCTGTACTGGTGGCTGGGCTTCGGCAGCTGCCTTTTTATTTCCATGTTCCTGATGTACAAATCGATAAGTGGAGAAAACGCAATTCCCATCGGCACTGCCTATGCAGTTTGGACGGGAATTGGTGCGGTAGGCGGTGTACTGGCCGGAATATTCATATTCAGCGAGCCGGCCACCTTCTGGCGGATTTTCTTTGTAATTACGCTTATTGCCTCTGTGGTAGGGCTAAAAGCAGTATCCTCTTAAATATTCACTTTATTCGTTACTTGTCGCTTTGGTAGAACTGATGACAATTGCTGCCACACCCACTGCTCCAATTACATAAGCGGCAGTCTGGATCTTGGCATTCCTGAGATCTTTGGATTCTTTTACGTTCTTTTTGGCGATGGAGACGCGTGTGGAATCTCTTTTAGTGGAATAACCTACGATGCTGTCAGCGGTTAGGTTGGAGAACAGCATTTTTTTGGTTTCAGTGCTGTTTTTCAGTTTGAAACTGTAAGGTTTTCCGGCTCTGAGGTTGGAGAAATTATTCTGATTTACATCGTCGGAATATTTTGTAGTCGCGCAGGACGAAAGGGCAAAAACACCGGCCAGTAAAATTGATTTAGAGGATAAAGATAGTCTCATTGGATTTTTTTGTTTGCTCAAATTTATAAATTTTTTTCACAAGAGCAGGAACCTCTGCCAAATTGCGCTTAAATTTTATATCCGGTTAAGAGATCGGCAATCTGTCTGTCATTGGCCAGTCGGGGGATCTTATTCTGTCCGCCCAGCTTTCCTGCCGCTTTCGCATATTCGTGGAAAGCATTGCGGGAAAGGCGTGTAATTTTCAGCGGCTGCAGCACATTGCCTGTGATAAGGTCATTATAATAAGTGTTCCGCCGGCGCATTTCTTCATCCAGTTTCTGGCTGAATGCACTCAGGTCCTCAGGCTCTTTTTCAAATTCAACAAACCATTCATGGTAAGGCAGTCCAACCTCGGGAGTAACCTGTGGAGCCAGATGAAACTCGGTAATCTGTGCAGGGAGATTCTGGACCGTGGATTTCAGTGCTTCTTCCACTTCGAAGGCAATCACATGTTCCCCAAAAGCCGATGTATAATGTTTGGTGCGTCCGGAAACCATGATGCGGTGCGGGTTTTTACTGATGAAACGGACTACGTCGCCAATAGAATATCTCCAAAGTCCGGAGTTGGTGGTAAGTATAAGTGCGTAATCTTTGTTGAGTTCTACATCTTTAAGCGTAAGCCTTGTGGCCTCCGGCTTGCCATATTCTTCCAGTGGGATGAATTCGTAAAATATTCCATGATCGGTTAGCAGCAGTAAACCTTCCTGCTGATAATCATCCTGAAAGGCAAAAAATCCTTCGCTGGCAGGGAAGGTCTGGATAATGTCCACCTCACCGCCCAGAAGCTCTCTCATCTTTTCACGGTAGGGTTCGTAGTTTACTCCACCTGTTACAATAAGCTGCAGATTGGGGAAAAGTTGGGTGATTTTCCTGCCGTTCCTTTCAATGAGTTTTTCAAAATACATGATCAGCCAGGGTGGTATCCCGGAGATAAGCGTCATGTTTTCCTTTTCGGTTTCCACAGCGATCTGGTTCACTTTGGCTTCCCAGTCGTCGATCATATTGGTATCCCAGCTTGGCAGTCTGTTTTTCTGTAAGTAGGCGGGGATATGGTGAGCTACAATTCCGGACAGCCTGCCTGTTTTGATTCCGTACACCTCTTCGAGTTCGGGGCTGCCCTGCAGGAAGATCATCTTGCCGTTTACGAAATCGGCATTTCCTTTTTTTGCGATATAGTGGAAGAGTGCACTCTGCGCGCCTGCCAGCTGAAAAGGCATGCCTTCTTTAGAGATTGGGATGTATTTTGAACCGGACGTGGTTCCGGATGTCTTTGCGAAATATAAGGGAGTGTCGCTCCAGAGGATGTTGCGCTGCCCTTTTTTCATCTTTTCAATAAAGGGGCGCAATCCTTCGTAATCAGTAACCGGAACTCTTGCCTGAAAATCCTCAATTGAATGTATCTCTTCAAAATGATGCTGTCGGCCAAAAAGTGTCTTTTCGGCAGTACGCACCATCGCAAGTAACTGTTCCTCCTGCCTGGCTTCAGCATTCAGTTTAAAATCCCGGGTTTTCTTTACATGATTACCTGCCCAAATCTGTGCGGCTTTTTTCTTTAGGAAATTTAGCATAAGGCAAAAGTAAAGAAAGTATCCTGATCTTAGGTTACCAACAAAGAGCATCCGACAGAACTGCCGGATGCTTTAAGGTGGTGTTGATGTTCTATCTCACAAGATTGTTCTTTTTCAGCTGGTCCCCAAATTCGCGCTGGAAACGGACGGCATCTGCCTGGAGCTGTTTCAGGAGTTCTGCCTGGTTAACGGGTTCGCGCAGGGAGCGTCCGCCATAGTTGGTGAAATACTGCCTGCCGTTGGCATTAGTTACCTCGTATATGGTAGCCTGCAAATTAGGTACTTCAATGCGTGATACCTGCATCATGTTCATTCCCGCAGTGCCACCCAGTGCTGTGAGGTCGTTCGCCAGTTCTTTGTTGCCCAGCTCACCCAATCGCCATCCTCCATCTGCCTGACTGGTGCCGATAACTGTTACCACGGCATTGTCCGCTACAAGTGGAGTGGAAAGGCGGCGCGAATCTTCCAGCATTGTGGCTATGGAGTCACGCTGGTTTTGTATTAG
This sequence comes from Chryseobacterium sp., assembly GCF_008831505.1. Taxonomy (NCBI): domain Bacteria; kingdom Pseudomonadati; phylum Bacteroidota; class Flavobacteriia; order Flavobacteriales; family Weeksellaceae; genus Chryseobacterium; species Chryseobacterium sp. The sequence goes on from NZ_CP044507.1 coordinate 215,175, forward strand.
CCGTTCAAAGTTTAAGGTCATTTCCGGTACTGCCTTACCCGGCGCTGATCTTTCCAGTGCGGCTGCATCAATACCCAGGTTAAATTCCTTATAGTTCTTTACCAGTGATAACAGGTCATTTTTTCCTTTCATAACGGCCTCCTCAGAGGTTTTGAAGAGATTTTCCTTTACAGGCTGGTTACCGTCATTATTGTTCATGCCCGAATTTTTATTGCAGGACGTCAGCAAAAAAGTAAGCAGTCCGGCTAAAAGTATAAATATAGTATTTTTCATGTCAGATATTTTTTTGATTATTTCTTAGCGATATCGTACCAGGTAGACCAGTGTGTTGAAGTCCCGGGAGGGTTCTCGTATTCTTCATAGGTGATGAACCTTTCCTGGCCCGAGCAGGGTGCCCATGGATCGTTCAGGGCCAGATAGCGCGTACCATTCAGGGTAATATATCCTTTTATCACAAGTACATGCCCTACAACACCGGGAGTGCCATAAGCGTAGCCCATAGGTTTTTTAGCACAGAAGATCTGTTTTTTCAGGGCATCCCAGCTAAGTGCGGTATTGGTTTCCGTGAATTTCAAACCTGCAAAATCCAGCTCCAGCCAGCCCGGCTTGTTGCACGCCGAGTTTTTTGGACAATTGCTCCCCTGATTCTGAGGTGTACAGCAGTTATTCATGCTGAATCGGTGATTGGCAAGGCTGCATTGTGTTACACTGATTGCAAAATGCTGGGCAAGCATTTGCGTGGTAGCCGCCCAGCACCAGTTGTTGGTTTCCTGCGGACGCAGAGTATTAGCCACATTACCGAGGGTTTCCGGTTTACAGCAGCTGCTTAGGATGAGCAGCAAGGCAAAAAATCCCATCAACGCGTTTTTGAAATCATTTTTCATCGTATTGTTTTTTTTGTGTTTCCTACTCTGTTGGCTTTTCGGACTCCGCCATTATTTTATGTAAAATTAAATGGAAGAGCGGAAAAAAATACAGGAAAAACACTTATTTTATAAATAATATTCATAATCGTGTGTTCAGATATTAAAAAAAAGCTGCTTCATAAGGAAGCAGCCTGATATTGATTTTTCAGATTGGATGTTTTATCTGGTGCAGTTTGCAGTCCAGGTCTTACCGTCTTTTGTGTAGAATATATCCAGGTCGTTATTGTCAATCTTGATGTAACTGGTACCGGTTGATCCTACGCTTACGAGTGTATTGTCGCCGGTTTGCTGAAATTCTATTCCGTTAAGGTCAGGAATTCCGTTCGAGAACTTGAAGTTGTACTTGGTTCCGCTCGCGATCTTTGTAACAAAGACTTTTCCGTCGGCAGTGTTAATGTTATTGCTGCCGTCCACATAGGAGATACTGCCGTTATAAGTTCCGGCAAAGAAATCATTGTCTGCAGGATCATCATCGCGGCTGCACGATACAATTACGAATAGAGAAAGAATGAGGATGCCAAATGTTTTCAGGAGGTTTTTCATACTAAAAATTTTATGTTAAGTTAATGTTATTTTGCTAGAGGATGGCGCGGAGGCCTTGGCGGTCTTGGTGGCGCGTCCGGTCTGCGGGGTCTATCTCCCGGATACAGTTTTTGTCCGTCCGGTGTGATAATATAAGGTCTTTCGCCCGGTTTTGGTGGTGCAGGTCTCGCCTTCTTCGCCTTTTTATTCTTAAGAAATTTAGGCAGCGGTGGCTTCGGAGGTTTGGGCGGCAGTTTTTGAGCCGATGTATATCCTAAACCCAGTACGATAAGCATTGATGTCAGAATATTTTTCATAATACAGATATTTTAAGCGCTACAGATTCAAAAAGGATGCAAATCTGTGCAGCGGTGTAAATTCTGAATACACTGCATGAAATTTTGTAAATTTGACCACTTCAAAAAGCGGTTTCAGAATGTCCTGAAACCGTATTTTTGCTTGCTACATTTTACGCATGGAATTAAAAAACATCAGCGAAAGTTTACTCCCGGAACTTCTGCGGCTGAATTTCGGTGAAACACTTTTTTCAGAACTTGACAAAAACAGGGCGGTCACTGTAAAAGGATTTGCCGGCTCTGCACCATCTTTACTCGCTGCCGAATATTTTTTCGTACATAAGAAAAACCTCCTTTTCCTCGTGAATGACAAAGAAGAGGGACTTTATATTACTGCCGAGATGGAAGAGCTGGTGGGTCAGGAGAACGTTCTCTATTTTCCACCGTCCTATCTTGAGCCTTATCAGGTGGAGAAAGTTCAGAATGCAAACCTTGTTTTAAGGACTGAAGTTCTGAATTCTCTGAGTTCATCGACTAAACCACGTGTAATTGTGGCCCCGTTTGCTGCACTGAGTGAGAAAGTACTTCAGCAGGAAGATTTCAAGGCGATAACGCATACGATAAAGGTGAGAGACCTTCTGGATTTTGATTTTATACTGGAGCTTCTGACTCAGTACGAATTTCATCAGACCGATTTTGTGTCGGAGCCCGGTGAATTTTCTGTACGAGGCGGGATTCTGGATGTCTTTTCATATTCGGCCGAACAGCCATACCGTATCACCTTTTTCGGAAGTGAAGTTGAAAGTATTAAGGTGTTTGATCTTGAAACCCAGCTTTCCAAATCGTCGGTTCCGGAGTTTCAGTTGGTGTCCAACATGAATTTCACGGCGTCCGGTACCAAGGTTTCCTTTTTCAGCCTGTTGCCTGCCGATTCTGTTGTTTTTTCAAAGGATGCCTACCTTGGCATTAAAAGGATCCGTGACTTTTTTGCCAGGGCCGAGCAAAATTTCAGTGAACTCAGTACGGCTCTGAAACATAAGCCGCCGGCAGAACTTTTTATTTCTGAGACTGAACTTACCGAAAGGATAACCTCTTTCCCTGTTATCGATTTTACTGCACAACAAATCTTTACTTCCGGAGTATTCCAACTGAGCCAACAGCCGCAGCCGGTTTTCCACAAAAACTTTGAGATGCTTGCGCGGGATCTGAAGGAAAAGAAGGAGATGGGATATCAAACCTGGATTTCCTTTTCATCGGAGAAGCAGATGGAGAGGCTTGAAAGCATTTTGGAAGAACTGAACCACGATGTATCATTCCGCCCATTTAAAAGTGAGCTTCACGCTGGCTTCGTGGATGCTGACCTAAAGGTTTCGGTATATACAGATCACCAGATATTTGACCGCTTTCAGCGCTTTAAAGCGAAAAATAACTTCGCGAAATCTGAACAGCTCACCCTCAAAGATCTTCTTTCCCTGAAGGTAGGTGATTATATTGCCCATATTGACCATGGAATTGGAAAATTCATGGGTCTGGTAAAGATAAACAACAACGGCAAAGTGCAGGAATGCTTTAAACTCGTATACAAGAATCAGGATTTGCTCTATGTAAGTATTCATTCGCTGGATAAGATCTCCAAGTACAACGGCCCCGACGGCAAAGAGATCGTGTTGTCCAAACTGGGCTCGCCGGCCTGGAAATCCCTGAAGCAGAAAACCAAAGCCAAGGTAAAGCAGATCGCCTTTGACCTTATAAAACTTTATGCACAGCGGAAATCGGCCAAAGGATTCAGTTACGCACCTGATTCCTATCTTCAGAATGAGCTTGAAGCCAGCTTTATCTATGAGGATACGCCGGACCAGGAGAAAGCTACCCAGGATGTAAAGAAAGATATGGAGGCGCAAACCGTAATGGACCGTCTGGTTTGCGGAGATGTAGGTTTCGGTAAGACTGAGGTAGCCATCCGTGCCGCTTTCAAAGCAGCTACCGACGGAAAGCAGGTGGCAATGCTTGTTCCTACGACCATCCTGGCTTTCCAGCACTACAGGAGTTTTCAGGAGAGGCTTAAAGATTTCCCGGTCGCAATTTCCTACATGAACCGGTTCCGGACGGCCAAACAGAAAGCTGAGACACTGGCGGGTCTTAAGGACGGCAAAATCGATATTGTAATCGGGACGCATCAGTTGGTTTCGGATAAGGTTAAATTTAAAGACCTCGGTCTGCTGATTATTGACGAGGAACATAAATTCGGGGTATCTGTTAAGGATAAGCTAAAGACGATGAAGGCAAATGTGGATACCTTGACGCTTACAGCTACTCCGATTCCGCGGACCCTTCAGTTTTCCCTGATGGCTGCGAGGGATCTTTCTGTAATCAAGACTCCACCACCAAACCGTCAACCTGTGGAAACTCATATTGTAGGTTTTGATGAAGAGCTGATCCGGGATGCGGTTTCCTATGAAATACAGCGGGACGGTCAGGTATTTTTCATCAATAACAGGATAGAGAATTTGAAGGATATTGCCGGACTCATCCAGAGGCTGGTGCCCGATGCTAAGGTGATCACCGGACACGGCCAGATGGAAGGCAAACAACTGGAACAAAATGTCCTGGATTTCATGAACGGTAAATATGATGTGCTGGTCTCCACCACAATCGTGGAAAGTGGGGTAGATGTTCCCAATGCCAATACCATCTTCATCAATGATGCGCAGCGTTTTGGGATGGCAGACCTGCATCAGATGCGCGGACGTGTAGGCCGGAGTAACCGCAAGGCATTCTGCTACCTTATTACGCCACCGTTTGATATGGTAACCTCCGATGCACGCAAGCGGCTGGAGGCAATTGAGCAGTTTTCGGACCTGGGCAGCGGCTTCCAGATTGCCATGAAGGATCTTGAGATCCGTGGTGCCGGTGATCTTTTGGGTGCCGAGCAAAGTGGATTCATTAACGAGATGGGTTTTGAGACTTACCAGAAAATCATGCAGGAAGCTCTGGAGGAACTCCAGCATAATGAAGAATTTGAAGATCTTTTTGAGAATGAAGAAGACCGCCGGAAACTGATCAGTGCCACTAAAGAGGTAAATATTGACACAGACCTTGAGCTGATGCTGCCGGACAGCTACGTGCAGAGTACGGAAGAAAGACTGAGCCTGTACCAGAGACTCGCGGAAGTGAAGTCGGCCGCAGAACTGGCTGTATTTGAAAATGAACTGAAAGACAGGTTTGGTAATTTACCGCAGGAAGCCCGTAACCTCCTGAAGTCGGTTGAGCTGAAATGGCTTGCCGCTGAGGTTGGGTTTGACAAGTTAATAGTGAAGAACGGCGTATTCCTGGGTTACTTTCCGGCGAATCCGCAAGACAGGTTTTATCAGAGCGATAAATTCCGCCACATCATCACTTATCTGACTCAAAATCCGGCGGAGGCAACATTGAAGGAAAAGAGTACTAACGAGGGTACGCAGTTAATGATGCGAAAGGAAAAGGTTAAAAACGTAGATGAAGTAACTGCGGTATTGGAAAGAATTTTAAATTAAATTTTAAAGGAAGTGCGTCCGTAACATAAAATCAGTTAGATTTGTTTAAAATAAATCTAATATGAAAAAATATTTACTCTGGTTCGTCAGTTTCCCGCTGCTTGGTTTAATTCTCTCCTGTGTGCCGCCTGATCCTGCCATGGTGTACGGATGGAACACCAATACGCCTGCAGGAATTACCGGTCCGCGAATCCTCCATAAGATAGACAGTGCCAATGTGACACGTAAAGAATATGTATCATCGCCCTCGGGCGTACTGGAAACTGTAAAATATTATGATACCGATGACGTAATTAAACTTTTTTACAACAGCAATAATAAAGTCAGCAAAATGACGCTTACTGACCCGGACATGTCAATGGACCTCAATTTTTCATATAACAGCGCAAATAAGATCACCAATGCGGTTATGACTACCAAAATGAATAACAGCAATCAGACGGTGATGGAAGAGACTCATTACTGGCTGGTATACAATAATATTGGTCAGCTAATTAAGGCAGACTGGAAAAGCAAGCTCTTTCCTTCAATAACAGGACCTTTCACTCATTACGGTGTCATCAACCTCACCTGGGTTGGTGATAATATTGTAAAGGTAATGCAGAACAATTCAGGCATTATTCACCCGGACGGGAGCATGGAGCCGCTGGATCCTATGGCCTCAATGGTTTATAAATTTGAGGATTACGATAACAAGATAAATCCATACACTACATTACCCGCAGAATTCAATATTGGAATGGGTATTCTGGCACCGCTCACCTTTTTCCAGTGCAGTTACAATAATCATCAGAAACTGCAGATGGAATTTTTAAACATGCCGGTAACCACCTATGGAAATTATATCTATGACACCCAGAATTATCCCGTGTCAGATGTCAGCGGAGTTACGAAATATATCTACAAGCCGGTACAGTAACGGAAAAGTAATTTAATATAGCTGAAGGCGCATTTAGGTGCGGGGTCGGAAACTTTAACATCAAATTATTGCCTTATCTTCAGAAAAAAAAGTAGTTTTGTATGTTATAAAAATTATAAAATTTTAATATGAAGAGAATATTACAATTTTTCAGTCTGATAATAGGTCTGGCCGTATTTAACTCCTGTGCGGAATCTGATCCTGCCGCAGTGTATGGTTTTGAGGATCCCAATGACATTTCGGGACCCCGTATGATCAGAAAGGTAAGTGATAATAACCGGACAGTGGAAGAATATGAACCCAATAACGGCAAGCTTTTCAAGGTAGTGCGCAATGCTTATACGGGTACTGCTCTGCAGGAGAACCAGAGTATTATCCTTTATTATCTTGGTAACAGGATTTCCAAGATGGAAATCATAACCACTGTTCCAAGTGGTCCGGGCACCGGCCGCCACGTACTGATCCCCAATTATGACAATACAACCGGAAGAATGGTAAGTCTGATGAATGATTTCTATGTGGGAAATACGCATACGAACCATTCAATAAGTATATTCAATTATGACGGCACAGGCAGGGTAATAAACGCTTACAAGAAGACAGCTGCGGTAAACCCAGCTACTCCTAATGTGTATGTATATCCGAACACGGTTACAGATGCCATTACCTACGACGGTCCAAATGTTGCCAAGGTGGAATCAAGCAAAAATGTCCTGGACATCAATACGGGAGTTATTACCAGCAGTGTGAAGAACACCTACGAATATGTGAATTATGACTGGCGGAATAATCCTTACCTGGGCATTTCAGACAATTATATTATCAATATCGCCAGTGTGTTTCCGGAAATGTACGCTTATATGTCCGACAATAACCCTGCGAAACTGAAGTTCACATCCGGTTCTGCACCAATGGTTGAAACGGTTTATTCCTATAAATTTGATACGCATAACTATCCTGTGACTAACGGCTTCAGGTCCTTCACCTACCAGCCGGCACCGCAGTGATAGCATGGGTCTGCCTGAAATTCATGCATACCGCACTGCCGCATTATAAATCATAAAAATACAAACAACCGAAAATGAAAAATATATTATATCTATTTGTATCGCTATTCCTTGTCCTGTCTGTTCAGTCGTGTAAACGTATGGGCGATGACGACGGAAACCTTCTGAACGATATGGATTACAATCAGGGAGGTATAGGTGAAGACCGTTTCTTTTATCAGGAGGTAACCTCAGCCGATACGATTGCCGGATATCACTACAACGGCAGAAAGCTTGTGAAAGTAGTAGGTAACAATACGGTAACCAACATCAGTTATTCCGGAGACCAGATTAATAAGATTGACTTTACCGGAGTGGTAGCAGGCGACAGTATAATCTACGCTCAGCTGTTTAACTATGATCCAAATAATAATACAAAGCTTTCAACAATAACTGAAACCAAAACTGTTTATCCTAACATTGCAGCACAAACGGCACCTCTGGTATTCCAGAAATCCAGAGCCCTGTATTCTGTTAAATTTAATGCAAACTCAAAACTGGATTCAGTAATTATCCGGAGAGGAAATGAAGTACCTGCCCAGAATTTTGTATTTACATCTTACCAGAAGTCGGCTTATCAGTATGATACGCTATGGAACGTTACTAAAGTGACCAACACCTACGGTAATGTGGTTGGGAATGTCCTGGGTGCCGCAATGGTTACTGAGTCTTATGACTTCTCTAACTTTGATGATAAAAGAAGCCCATACTCGCTTCTTCCTTTCGGGTACCTGCTTCACAAAACATTTGAAAACTCATTCAACTCTTACCGGTTTTCTGTGAATAATCCAAAGCGCGTAATGTACACAAGTGACGCAATCCCATTGCCTGTTCTGTATAACACCTTGTATACGTATGATAAGCTTGGGTATGCCGTATCTGGTTGGGGATCCAATTATGAATACCGGCCTTTCTAAAACTGAAACTTTAACTACGGGAAATGTAACTGCATTTCCCTTTTATTTTTATTAAAATTATGATGACGGGAAAATTTAAGCAATTAGGTATTTCATTGGCAGCAGTCCTAGCGGTAACCTCATGTGCCGATTCATCGGGAGATTTAGTAGGTCTGGAAAACACCCTGCCCAATTACACCGAGGTGAAAGTTTTAAGCAAAGTAAATATTGCGGAAGCTGGTGCCACTCCGTACGATATAAATTATCTGTACAGCAGCGGAAAGCTTACTGCAGTAACTGCCAATAATAACTCAGCCTCTTACACTTTGGAATACAGTGGCACCCAGATTTCCAAAATCATTAAAACTGATATGCAGGGCACGCAGCCTCAGGTTATTACTTCAATACTCAGCTACAGCGGCAACGTGCTTACACAGATCACCGGTACCATTACAGACGCGGGTACGGTTTCCGGTACGTTCAAATCGGACCTGGTTTATACCGGTGCTAAACCCAGTCAGATTAAGACCACACTTTATCTGCCAGGCTCAACCGTTGAGGCGGGAAAGCTGACATCAGACCTGGAATATTCAGGTAACAATCTTTCCAAATGGGTTTACAGCGCTGAAGTAAGCGCCGGTCCGGTGGTGGTTTCTCCTGTACAGTTTACTGCCACATTCAGTAATTACGACGGTAATACCAATCCTTACCGTACACTGCCGTTTGCCTTTACAGTTGCAACAGCAAATTTTGATATAGACGGTGCCGGTCCTACTGGTCTTTCATCCAACAATTATCAAACGGTTACCATACAGACGGGAGCAACCTCACAGTCTGAGACTCGGACACATACCGTGGGTACAGCCGGATTCGTCACTAAAACCCAGTCACCTTCCGCAGCTTGGACTTTTGATTATCAGAATCTTTAATACGCTACAGAAGTAAATAGATCTCAACTTCGCCGAAGTTGGGATTTTTTATACATAAAAATTACTTTTGCAAACTATAAAAATGAAGGTCGTGAAATATTTGATTGTAGGACTGGGAAACAAAGGAGAGGAATACGCAGAAACGCGCCATAATATAGGTTTTAAAGTTGCAGAGAAGATTGCTGCAACCATTGAGGCTCCCTTTAAATCTGCTAACTTTGGCTGGCTGGCGGAAGGAAAATACAAAGGGCGCAAAGTCTTTATCCTGAAACCGGATACCTATATGAATCTGTCCGGTAATGCAGTGAAATACTGGCTGCAGAAAGAAAATATTCCGCTGGAGAATCTTTTGGTCGTTACTGATGATCTGGCACTGCCCTTTGGCACACTGCGCATGAAAATGAAAGGATCCGACGCTGGCCACAACGGTCTTAAGAGTATACAGGAAAAACTTCAGACGCAGAATTATCCTCGTTTACGCTTTGGAATCTCTGCGGATTTTTCAGAAGGGAAGCAGGTGGACTACGTTCTTGGGAGATGGGAGGAAAGTGAAAAAGAAAAACTTCCCGATCTAATCGGAAAGTTTTCTAATGCCTGTCTCTCATTTGTATTTGCCGGCATACAGAATACAATGACCGCCTTTAACGGTAAATAGAAGTTAAAGCCAGGTTACAACTCCGCTTTCTACACAGTAGTTGGCACCAACGATCTTAATGCTGCCTTCCTTTTCCAGATTTCTCAGCGTCTCACTTTGCGCCCGAATCTGGGAAATCGTACGCTTAATATTGCATACATTAAGCCTTTCAAGCAGATCTTCATTCGAGGAAGACCTTTCTTCTCCCTCGTTGATTACTTCATTAATGCATTCTTCGAAGTTGCCGATGAGGTGATTCAGGTTTTCCATGCCTAAACCTTCAACTTTTCGGGCGTCCAGACCACCTTTCAGGGCACCGCATTTACTGTGTCCCAGTACGACTACGAGTTTGGAACCGGCTACATTGCAGGCAAACTCCATCGAACCCAAGATATCGCGGTTCACGAAGTTTCCGGCAATACGAATGCTGAAAATATCGCCCAGGCCCTGGTCGAAAATAAGTTCGGCAGATGTACGGCTGTCAATGCAACTCAGAATGGCCGCAAAAGGCCACTGCCCGGCACGGGTGTCATTAACCTGCTCCAGTAGGTTACGGTTTACTTTAAGGTTCTGTACAAAGCGCTGGTTGCCTTCCTGCAGGAAAGTAAGTGCTTTTTCCGGGGTAGTTGTGGTTTGGGTTTCTAAAGTATGTGCTTTCATTAATTTTTATTGTAGGTTGTTATTCTTGAATTAAATTGCTCTGCGGTGTGCGATAATGATGTGTGAATCCTGATCTTCCGCATATTCTTTGTAAGAGGTTTTAAATCCAAGCAGATTGACCTCTATGTCTTCTTCCTTTGCTCGGATGTTGGCAAATTCCTGTATCATTTCCAGTATATCGGTTGCGATATAGGAAGTAGACCGTGCATCGATGCAAACCTTAGAATTAGGTTTCACATTTTTAAGTGTTTTTTTAATTGCCGCTTTGTTCAGGAAGGAAACTTCTTCGGCCAGTTTAATATTGATCTCATCGGCATCATTAAGCTGTTCGCGGCTCAGGTAGTATGCTCTTTTCATATTTCCCTGAAGGATGTAGAATACCGAGATCAGCAGACCAATACCGACTCCCTTAAGCAGATCCAGTGATACAACTGCAATAATCGTGGCAATAAAAGGAATAAACTGATATTTACCTTTCTTCCAGAAATGCATAATGGTCGCAGGCTTGGCCAGTTTATAACCAATGAGGATCAGAACTGCCGCCAGTGTAGAGAGCGGAATAAGGTTCAGTATGAACGGGATGGTAAGGACAGAAACCAAAAGCAGCCCGCCGTGAATCATTGTTGACAGTTTGGAAGTTGCACCTGCATTCGCATTGGCAGAACTTCTTACTACAACGGAGGTCATTGGCAATCCTCCGATAAGCGAGGAAAGCAGGTTACCGATGCCCTGTGCCCGCAGTTCACGGTTAGTATCGGTAATTCTTCTGTGCGAGTCCAGTCTGTCTGAAGCTTCAATACATAGAAGGGTCTCGATGGATGCCACTATCGCGATTGTAGCTCCAACTACCCATACCTGTACATTCAGGAACCCACTGAATGCTGGAAATACAAGCATCCCGCGGAAATCGTCCAGACTTTTTGGCACGGGCAGAGATACCAAATGTTCAGATCCGATAGCCAGGCTGCTGCCGGTAACGGTGAATAAATAATTAAGAAGTATTCCGGACACCACAGCAACGAGGGCCCCGGGAATCATCTTTATTTTCTTCAGCGCCGGAACATTATCCCAGGCCAAAAGGATTGCTACCGAAACAAGTGTCACTATTACAGCACCCGGATGAATTCCACCTGCCATTGCTGCCAGTGAGTTCAGGCTGAATCCGTCAGCTCCCAAAACAGAATCTGTAAATCCGCTTTCAAAGCCAAATGCGTTTGGAATTTGTGTTATGATGATGATGATACCAATACCCGCCAGCATTCCCTCAATCACATTAGTTGGGAAATAGTTGGAAATACTTCCTGCGCGCAGGAAGCCGAGTAGAAGTTGCAGAAGCCCGGCTATTAACCCGGCACACAGAAACAGCTCAAAGCTGCCCAGGCCGGTAATAGCGGTAAGTACAATGGCAGTCAGTCCTGCCGCGGGTCCCGATACGGATATATTTGAATTACTTAGAAATCCTACCACCAGGCCACCTATGATACCGGCTATGATTCCTGATAACGGCGGTGCGCCGGAAGCCAGTGCAATGCCGAGGCATAGCGGTAAGGCTACAAGAAAGACTACGAGTCCTGAAGGGAAATTCTCTTTTATCCCTCCATATAATGATTTTGCTTTTTTCATTTTTTGGTAAAGTGTTGAGCATCCGTTTAACAGATAAACAGTGCAGATTGAAAATTTAAAAAAGTGCACAGCATTGCTGTCCTGAATATCAATATCCTGGTCAGTTTACATGTGAAAATACTTCGTTAAAGTTCCGGAGGGGGAGAAAAAATGGAGAGAAAGGGGGACAGATGTACCGAATCATCTGCTAAGTGGAAAGATTTGCTAAGCAAATCTGTTCCGAACTTCAGGAAATCATTTATATTTAAAGTATTCGGTATTGTTTTCTCGTGCAGTACCAATGGTCCGTGCTGGGTTTCTTCTTCAGAGACCATAACAGTTGAAACCGGAATATCCCAACCCAATGTGACAGCCATACTGGGTAAGACCATAAAGTTGAGAAAAATCGCTAATGTGATTAGACTCCAGATCCGCATCGGTAAAGACTTTTTAATCAATGAAGTTCCTGTTTTTTTTCCTGCTCATCACCCAGTCGGAGTTCGTCAGGTTATATATTTTCTGAATATCCTTAAGGATACTCTCAAAATCAATTTCCTGGTCAATTATCCTGCCTGTCTTCAGGTCAAAGACCCAACCGTGTACGATTGGATATTCATCTACGAGATACTGTTCCTGCACGACGGCCATTTTTATGACGTTGATGCACTGTTCCTGCACATTAAGCTCTACCAGTCGGTTATAACGTGCTTGTTCGTCAGAAATCTGATCCAGTTCCGACTGGTGCAGCCGGTAAACATCCCGGATATTGCGCAGCCAGGGGTTCAGCAGTCCCAGATCTTCCGAAGTCATTGCAGCCTTTACACCGCCACAGCCATAATGTCCGCAAACAATAATATGCTTAACTTTTAAATGCTCTACCGCGTACTGAATCACCGCTGTAGAATTCATATCCAGGGTGTTAACCAAATTAGCCACATTTCGGGTTACGAAAACCTCACCTGGTTTCATACCCATCATTTCCTCGGCTGAAACCCTGCTGTCCGAACACCCAATATATAAATATTCCGGGCTTTGTGTTTCAGCAAGTGTCCTGAAAAAATCAGGATTTTCGGCAACCTTGCGCTCAACCCATTTACGGTTATTCTCGAAGATAGCGTCGTATGATTTGCCCATAAGCAATGATTCAATATTACAAAGTTATTCAATTACTGATAACTTTTTCGGAAATCCAATAGATTTTATTAATAATGCAAAAATAGAATATTTACCGTGAAACCCGATATTTTTAACAGCATTTAACGCGTGATATCTATTTAACAAGTGCCTTCAAATAGTCACCGTAGCCACTTTTGCCATATTTAGCGGCAGCTTCCAGCAATTGCGTTTCATCAATAAATCCTTTTGAAAAAGCGATTTCCTCAATACACGAAATCTTAAAGCCCTGACGTTTTTCCAGTACTTTCACAAATTCAGACGCTTCATGGAGCGAATCAAAAGTTCCTGTATCCAGCCAGGCAGTACCACGCGACATCACTCCCACCTCCAGTTGCCCCATTTCCAGGTAAATGCGGTTCACATCAGTGATTTCGAGTTCACCTCTCGGTGATGGTTTCAGGTTTTTTGCAATTTCAACTACAGAATTGTCATAAAAATAAAGCCCCGGCACAGCGAAATTTGACTTCGGATGGTCGGGTTTTTCCTCAATGGAAACAGCTTTAAATTGTTCATCAAATTCAACAACTCCATACCTTTCAGGATCTGAAACCTGGTAGGCGAAAACGCAGCCTCCTTTTACCATGGTTTTACTTTCCAAAAGTTTGGGCAAACCTGCACCGTAGAAAATGTTGTCGCCCAGAACCAATGCTACTGAATCGTCCCCAATAAATTCTTCGCCTAAAATGAAGGCCTGTGCCAGGCCGTCCGGCGTGGGCTGAACTTTATATTCGATCTTGCAGCCAATCGATGAGCCGTCGCCCAGAAGCTTGATGAACCCCTCCTGGTCATGCGGTGTGGTGATGATCAGAATGTCCTTAATCCCCGCCAGCAGGAGCGTAGACAGAGGATAATAAATCATTGGTTTGTCATAAACCGGCATAAGCTGCTTGCTTACAGCGATCGTTAACGGATAAAGTCTGGTACCGGACCCACCGGCTAAAATTATTCCTTTCATTTTGTGTTGTTATTTTGTTAGAAGGTTAGAAGGTTAGGAAGTTTCAGTATAGGGGAAACGCTATTCCTTCAAGCTTGCTATTAAACGCACTAACATGTTTTTTATAAAATAAATTCTTTCTACAATTTCTTCATTTTTTTTCATAAAATGCAGACGTTCTGCTATTTCCAGCTGAGTATCCAGTTCGCTAAGAGAACCCAGTGCGATATAAAGAAAACGTTTCAATTCCGCGCTTCCTTTTCTTCCACAGCCTTCGGCAATATTTGAAGGCACGGAAACTGCAGCTCTTTTTAGTTGACTTGTTAGCCCATAAATTTCTTCCTTTGGAAAAACAGCAGTAGCACGATAGATCTCTTCAACAAGAATCATGGATTCCTGCCAAACCTTTAGATCCTTATGTGACCGAACATCCATCTCTTCCACAGGTAATTATAACAACTTTCTAACCGTCTAACCTCTTAACCCTTAAGTGTATTGTCTGTCATAATACTCCTGGTAGCTTCCTGAAGTGACATGCTCCAGCCATTCCTGATTCTCCAGGAACCAGTCAATGGTCTTGCTAAGGCCTTCTTCAAAGGTAACAGATGGTTTCCAGCCTAATTCTGCGTTCAGTTTCGTCGCATCAATGGCGTAACGCTTGTCATGCCCCGGTCTGTCTTTTACATAGGTGATGAGTTTTTCCGAATAACCAGCCGGCTTGCCCAGCTTTTCATCCATTTGTCTGATGAGTTCCTTTACCAAGTCAATGTTCTGCCATTCGTTAAAGCCGCCGATATTATAAGTTTCGCCGGTTTTTGCCTCAAAAAAGATGCGGTGAATGGCTTTGGCGTGGTCTATTACAAAAAGCCAGTCCCGTGTATACTTCCCGTCGCCATAGATAGGTAGTGGTTTTTCGTTGATGATATTTGAAATACAAAGCGGGATCAGTTTCTCTGGAAAATGATTAGGACCGTAATTGTTGGAACAGTTGGAAACGATGAAGGGCATGCCGTAAGTGTTCCCGTAGGCGCGAACTAAATGGTCCGAAGCGGCTTTACTTGCAGAATAAGGCGATTGCGGGTCGTAGGGCGTTGTTTCCAGGAAAAAACCTGTTTCGCCCAGACTGCCGTACACTTCATCCGTAGATACATGGTAAAACAGGTTGGTGCGCGTTTCATCCGGAAAGTTTCCATGGGTATGGTCTGGGTTTAAGGTCCAGAATTCGCGGCAAAGGTTCAGCAGGTTGGCTGTTCCGTTTACATTGGTGTTTATGAAGGCATTGGGGTCTGTTATGCTCCTATCTACATGACTTTCGGCCGCAAGATGGATCACGGCATCAGGATTATATTTTTCAAACACCTTTCGGAGTTCTTCCGGTTTGGTAATGTCCGCCTTTTCGAAAACATAATTGGGTTCGTTCTCTATATCCTTTAGGTTTTCAAGATTTCCGGCGTAAGTAAGGGCATCCAGATTGATGATTAAAGCTTCGGGATGGTTCTTTACAAATTCCCGAACAACATGGGAACCGATGAAGCCGGCGCCGCCGGTAATGATGATGTTTTTCATTCTTATTGGTTTATCACTGTGTTTTTTATTGTCCTTCGGCCTACACTTTTATAAAAAAATCCGTGCTGTTCCAGCGTATCAACGGAATACATGTTCCGGCCGTCAAAGATGGCTTTATGTTTAAGGCGGTCCGCGATCAGGTCAAAATTAGGGTTTTTGAATTCTGGCCACTCAGTTACAATCAGCAGACAGTCTGCACCTTCAAGTGCAGAATACATATCTGCAGCATATTCAATTTGGTCGCCCAGAAGTTTGCGCACATTGTCCTCCGCAATGGAATCATATGCAACCACATTTGCTCCTCTGTCCAGTAATGCCCGAATATTGTCCAGGGAAGAGGCCTCACGGATATCATCTGTATTGGCTTTAAATGCCAGACCCCAAACCGCAATCCGGCGACCTTTCAGATCGCCGCCGAAATAATTTGCAATTTCCGGAATGAGGATGGTCTTCTGGGTGATGTTCACCTGCTCGGTGGCCTGTAGTAACTGAAAGTCAAATTCCTCACTTTTCCCGGAAGTGATCAGTGCTTTTACATCTTTAGGGAAACAGCTTCCGCCATAACCAATGCCCGGAAACAGGAAGCGGTGACCAATCCGGTCGTCGGATCCCATGCCCAGACGTACCTTATCCACATCTGCTCCTACCTTCTCGCAGTAATTGGCAATTTCATTCATGAAAGTGATCTTGACTGCCAGGAAAGAGTTGGAAGCATATTTGGTAAGTTCAGACGATTTCTCATCCATAAATATAATAGGGATGCCTGTATTGGTGAACGGCTGATAAATGGCAGACATTATTTCGCGAGCCCGTGCCGAACTGCAGCCAACTATCACCCGCGAGGGATTCATTGAATCTTCTACCGCGAAACCTTCCCGCAGAAATTCCGGGTTCGAAACTACGTCAAATGCGATGTCTGTCCGGGAGCTTATCACCTGCCTTACTTTATCGGCAGTACCTACAGGTACCGTGGATTTATTTACGATCACTTTATAATCACTCATGTAAGTGCCTATTTTTTCGGCGACGCCCAGGACATAGGACAAATCTGCGCTGCCATCCTCACCAGGTGGCGTAGGGAGCGCCAGGTATATTACCTCACTTTTGTCAAGAGCTTCTTTAAGGTCAGTGGTGAAAAACAGCCGCTGAGCCTGGATATTCCGGGTAAACATCTCTTCCAGATTGGGCTCATAAATTGGTATTTTACCCTCTTTCATAGCCGCTACCTTTTGCTCATCAATATCTACACAATATACGGAGTTCCCCAGTTCGGCCAGCGTTGATCCTGTAACCAGACCTACGTATCCGGTCCCTACAATCGTAATATTCAAAATTTTTACTTTATAATTGCGCCAAAATTACAGAAAATTTACCTTTTATTATCAAATAATAGAAGATGCTTAATGATAGCGGTTAGAACATTTTCCTGCGTGGTAGTATCTTATACATATATCAGGACTTTTCATGCCAGCGTACACCCAATAATCTGAGAATCAAATCTGTTTTGTGTTTTAAGAATTTATTTGTATATTTGCACAGGAATTGCGGAAAAATGAAAAGGCTTCGAAAGAGAGCCTTTTTTCGTATCAGCAACCGTTCAGTAGATTATGGAGTTTAGAGAAAAGATAGAAAGCCTGATTGGCGAATTTCTGAAAGAGCGTGAAGATCTGTTCCTTATTGATCTTCGCTTTTCTGCCGCAGATGATATCACTGTCATTTTAGATGGTGATCAGGGTGTGTCGGTTCAGGATTGTCTGGATGCGAGCCGCGCAATTGAATTCAATATGGACCGCGAAGAGCACGATTTCTCACTGCAGGTCATGAGTGCAGGGCTCAGCGAACCTCTGAAATCAGAAAGGCAGTTCCGTAAAAATATTGGTCGGGAGTTGGACGTCCTGCTTGCAGACGATACCAGGGTGGAAGGCGAGCTACTTACACTGGATGAAAAAAGTATTACCTTAGTACTCCGGTACCGAAAGCCCAAGGAAGTGGGGAAGGGCAAGGTTGATGTAGTGGAAGAAAGAGAGATTCCCTACTCAGAAATAAAAAAAGCGCTGGTAACAGTAAAATTTTAACAATATGATGACCGACGGAGTTTCCGTACTACTCATTATTATCACTATATAGATTATGGACAGTTTAGCGTTAATTGAAGCGTTTGGCGATTTTAAAGACGAGAAAAGCATCAGTAAGATTGACTTGATGGCTATTATTGAAGATTCATTGAAAACGCTGCTAAGAAAAAGATTTGATTCAGACGATCACTTTGATGTCATTGTAAACCCTGATAAAGGCGACTTTCAGATTTTCCTGAATAAAACTATTGTGGAAGACGGAATGTCCGAAGACGATGATCTGGAAATTGAATTGCAGGAAGCCAAAAAAATAGATCCTACCTTTGAAGTGGGAGAAGATTATACCGTTGAAATTCCGATTGCTGAATTAGGCCGCAGAAATATCCTTACACTTAAGCAGATTCTTGCTACCAAACTTCAGGAGCATAATAACGGACTTTTGTATGCGCAGTTCCATGACCGTATTGGTGAGATTGTTGTTGGAGAAGTGCATCATATTAGGAAACAGCACGCGATACTGTTGGATGATGAGGATAATGAATTTATCCTGCCGAAGGAAAATCAGATCCCTTCAGACTTTTTCAAGAAAGGTGAAAGCATACGTGCGATTGTGGACAGTGTAGACTTTAAAGGTTCTAAACCGCAGATCATTGTTTCCCGAACTTCACCAAAGTTCCTGGAAAAACTTCTGGAGCTTGAGATTCCTGAGATTCAGGATGGTACTATCATACTTAAGAAGGTGGTAAGGATCCCCGGCGAAAAGGCGAAGATTGCTGTTGATGCCTATGATGACAGGATCGATCCTGTAGGTGCCTGTGTGGGAGTGAAGGGGTCCCGTATCCATGGCGTGGTGCGCGAACTGAAGAATGAAAATATTGATGTTATCCAGTGGTCCAAAAATCCTGAGATTATGGTGAAAAGAGCCTTGGGTAATGTAACGGTTAATAAAATTGACATCAATGAAGAGCAATCCTATGCAATGGTGTATACTCCGGTTGAAGAGATTTCCAAAGTAATCGGCAAACAGGGGCAGAACATTAAGCTTGCTTCATGGTTAAGTGGTTTTGAAATTGATGTATACCGGGAAACCAGTGATGACGATGATGTAGAACTGGACGAATTCAGCGATGAAATCAGCGAGTGGATCATCAAGGAATTTAAGAAAGTAGGATTAAACACTGCAAGAAGCGTCCTGGATAAGGATACTGAAGCATTGGTAAACCTTGTGGATTTGGAAGAGGAGCAGATCGATGAGGTGAAGCAGGTTCTTAAGGAAGAACTGGAAGCTTAAACGCGCCTCGTAAAATGCTGTACTGGGTACACGGGATTATAAAAATAAAATAGTAAATATTTGCATGCCAAAAATTAGATTAAATAAAGCGTTAAAGGAATTCAATATTTCAATGTCGAGACTTGTGGAGTTTCTGCAGGGGCAAGGCTTTGCTGTAGATGAAAATCCTAACGCTCAACTGGATGAAGCGGCATATGGAGCACTGAAGGCAGAGTTCATGAAGGACAGTGAGCAGCGTAAAGCTTCGCATGAAGTGGTTATGGCCAAAGTTCCTGAGGAAAAGCTGGTCGCGGAAGAGAAAGCACCGGAAGTGATTAAAGCGAGAGCTTCCGTAAGACCGGAAGCCAGGATCTTAGGTAAGATTGACCTTAACCCAAAGAAACCTGAAGCTCCTGCGGAAAAGCCGGCGCCGGCTCCGGAAACACCTGTGCAGAAAGAAGAGCCTAAACAGGAGACTCCAGCTGTGATTGAAAGGCAGGAATTCAAGATTCTTGACAAAATTGATCTGTCGCAGATAGAAAGCGGAAAACCGCGCTCATCCAAAAAGGAGCAACAAAAGCCAGAACCTGCCAAAGCGGCAGAGGAAAAGAAGGAAACTCCAAAACCCACAGAAGCCCCCAAAGCGGAAACTCCCGTGGCTGAAGCAACTAATGCAGCAGATACAGAGACACCGTCGGTACCTGCAATTCAGGAATCTGAAAACTTAGGCGATAATAAAATTGAAACCGTATACCAAAAACTGGATGGTCCTAAAATCTTAAAGCAGACTGTAGACCTGTCCCAGTTCAATAAGCCTAAATCTCAGGGAGCCAACAGCGCTGGTGCCAAAAAGAAAAGAAAACGTATTGAAAAGCCAAATCCTGCCGGTGGGACTCAGTCCGGTAGCGGAGGTGCTGGAGGGCAGGGTAACAGACCCGGCGGTCAGGGTAACCGTCCGCCAGGCAACCGTCCACCACATCAGGGCGGCAATAAGCCGGGAGGCTCCAGACGAGGTGCAGACCGCGTAATGCCGGTTGAGCTTACTGATGAGCAGGTGAAAAACCAAATCAGGGAGACTCTGGAGAAGCTGACCAACAAAGGCGGCAAATCCAAAGGCTCCAAATACAGAAAAGAAAAACGGACTTACAGAAGGGAGCAGGACGAACTGCAGGAGCAGATTGATGCTGCAGACCGCACCCTGAAGGTGACCGAGTTTATAACCGTGGGCGAACTTGCAAGCTTGATGAACGTAAGTCCGACTGAAGTTATTTCAGCGTGTTTCTCACTTGGCGTAATGGTAACAATGAATCAGCGTCTGGAAGCAGATACGCTCTTGCTTGTTGCTGATGAATTTGGTTATAAAATCGAATTTTCCGATGCAGATATTGAAGAATCAGCTGCTGAGGAAGAAGCTGATGCAGAAGAAGATCTGGTACCGCGTGCGCCTATTGTAACAGTAATGGGTCACGTAGACCACGGTAAGACCTCGTTACTGGATTACGTAAGGAAAACCAACGTAATCGCAGGCGAGTCAGGTGGTATTACCCAGCACATCGGAGCTTATAATGTACAGCTTGAGAACGGTCAGAAAATAACCTTCCTTGATACTCCGGGGCACGAAGCCTTTACCGCGATGAGAGCCAGGGGTGCACAGGTTACCGATATTGCTATTATCGTAATTGCTGCTGATGATGATGTGATGCCACAAACGAAGGAGGCGATTTCTCACTCCCAGGCTGCAGGGGTACCGATGATTATTGCACTGAACAAAGTGGATAAACCAAATTCCAATCCCGACAATATACGTCAGCAACTTTCCGGAATGAATATCCTTGTAGAAGAATGGGGTGGTAACGTACAGTCTCAGGAGGTGTCTGCCAAATTTGGTAACAATATGGACGCATTGCTGGAAAAAGTACTTCTGCAGGCAGAAATTCTTGAACTGAAAGCCAATCCAAATAAAAATGCACAGGGTGTCGTAATTGAAGCGTCGCTGGATAAAGGCCGCGGATATGTAGCAACAATTCTGGTTCAAAGCGGAACACTGAAGGTGGGCGATTACGTTCTGGCGGGTAAAAACCATGGAAAAGTAAAAGCCATGCTGGACGAAAGAGGTAAACCAATGCAGTCCGCAGGTCCGTCAATGCCTGTAACGATACTTGGCCTGGACGGTGCTCCGGGAGCAGGTGACAAATTCAGGGTATTTGATGATGAAGGTGAAGCCAAAACTATCGCAACCAAGCGTGAGCAGCTTCAGCGTGAACTTTCTATCCGTACCAAAAAGCATACAACACTGGAAGAACTGGGCAGAAGAATTGCGCTGGGCGAATTCAAGGAGCTTAATATTATCCTGAAAGGGGACGTGGATGGATCTGTGGAAGCTCTTTCAGATCAGTTGCAGCGTCTTTCAACCGAGGAAATCAGTATTAATATACTGCATCAGGGTGTAGGACCAATCACCGAATCCGATGTAAACCTTGCCACAGCCTCCGATGCCATCATCATTGGATTTAACGTTCGTGCCGGAGCAAATGCGAAAGAACTTGCGGATAAAGAAGAAATTGAAATCCGTACTTACTCCGTGATCTATGCTGCTATTGAAGAAGTAAAAGAGGCAATGGAAGGAATGCTTTCACCGGAGATTAAGGAACAGGTGGTAGGTAATGTGGAAATCCGTGAGGTATTCAAGATATCTAAGGTCGGAAGCATCGCCGGGTGTATGGTTCTCAGCGGAAAAGTAGGACGTAATTCAAAAATCCGCCTGCTTCGCGACGGTATCGTGAAATTTGACGGCGAGCTGGAGAGTTTAAAGCGTTTCAAAGACGATGTAAAGGAAGTAACAAAAGGTTACGAATGTGGTCTGAACCTGAAAGGGTACAACGACATTGAAGTTGGAGATATACTTGAAGTCTACGAGGAAGTAGCCGTGAAAAAAAAGCTTAAATAAAAATGATTTTCTAATATTAAAACCTGCTGATTAGCAGGTTTTTATTTTAATTGAATTCTAATTTATATTTATTCTAAATAAGTAAGTTCCTCATATTAATAATTTGTTAATATTGTATTCTGGTACAGAATGGTGGTGCGAATAATCAGATGATATGTTCAATTATTAAATAAATTGGCATACTTTAACAATTTATATCTGTAAATTTGAGATAAATATCTAATAATGCAAATCTTATTTGTGAGATTTAAATATTATTAACATATTTGCGTACTAAAATATATTAAAATTTTGTTAATATGAATGTTAAATTACGAGTATTAAGTGCAGGTGTTCTGTTTTTTATAGGGCACACTGTTTCAGCTCAGCAGCAGGAAGTGGATACCACGCAAACTGCTGAAATCGAGGAGGTAGTTGTACTAGGGTATAATAGAACTGCCACTAAACCAAAGGATGTTACAGCATCCACTACTGTGTCACAAGAAAAGTTTGAAAACCGTCCTACGACATCTTTCTTGAATTCATTACAGGGAGAATCTCCCGGTCTGACTATTAATGCTGCATCTGGGCAACCTGGGTCAGGAAAAATTGATGTGATCATCCGGGGTATTGGTTCTTTAAGTGCAGGTTCTGAACCTTTATATGTTATTGATGGAATTATTTCAAATGCTACGCAGTTCAGAAACCTGAACGATAACGACATTGAAAGTGCTTCTGTACTTAGAGATGCCGCGGCAACATCGATTTATGGTAACCGTGCGGCTAATGGTGTAATTGTTATCAAGACAAAGTCTGGTCGGTACAATGCTCCAATGAAGTTCTCATATAATGCTTCTACCGGGATGAGTTTGCTTCCGGAAAACAAATATGACCTTAATGATGCGAAGCAGGCGCTGAAACTGGAGCAGATGGCGGGCCAGGGTATGGGTGCTGATATGACAGATGCTGAAATAGCTGCATATAACGGTGTTGATACCAACTGGAGAAAAGTGTTCTTCAATCCTGGATTTACTCAGAGACATGACTTGGCGATGACGGTGGGTGGTGAGAATATGAATCTTTACTCTTCTCTTGGGTATATGGAGCAGACGGGTATTGTACCTGCAACTTCAGATTTCAAAAGATTTACATTCAGAAATAATTTCAACGGTAGATCTGAGAACGAACGTTTTCTTTATGGAGCACAAGTTGCTCTTTCATATTCCAGAAGACATCAGCTGGATGAGGAAACCAACACTGCAATCAGAAATAACTCCGTTCAGAACCCTTTACATGGTGCTAACGCTGGATTGCCTTACTTAATGTCCGGACAGTATGCAAACGGTATCGACTTATATAACGCAATTGGAACCGACTTTAGCGGTGGTAAGAATATCTTTGCGCTGGAAGACGTTGTTAAAGGTTCAATGCCTAACCGAAGAAGTGAGATAGGGATTCTTACAAATGTTAACATGAGTTATAAGTTAACAGACGCGTTGACTTTAGGAAACAAAACAGGTATCGACTGGAAAAACTCTGAAACCATATTTGCAAGAGCTCCATGGAACTATTTAGCTTTGGCAGTATCAATGGGTCAGGGGACAACTGCTTTACCTGCAGATCAGATACTTCCTGGTTTCGAAGATATGGCAAAAGCCAATGAGTTCAATATCAACAATGTAACAAGTCTGCAATATTCAAAAGTATTTGGAGAAAAACACACAGTTAACGCTGGTGCCTATCTGGATTATTTGAAGGTTCATTACAATACTACGAGCCAAAGAAGAACAGGTCTTGATTCCAGAACCTGGGTTTTTGGTAATGGTACTGGGTATGCGGCGCCACTGTATTTCGATAATGGAACAGGTGCACCAATTACTTATTATGTGCCAAGTGCTTCAGCAGGAAAAATTACAGCTGGTGGCCTAGCATATTTTGCTACTCTTGATTACGATTACGATGATAAATATGGTTTCAGTGGTTTGGTAAGAAGGGATGCTTCTTACCGTTTCATCGACGAAAACAAATGGGCAACTTTCTGGTCTGTTGCCGGTAGATGGAACATCGATAGAGAAAGTTTTATGGAAGGTTCTGCTTTCGATATGCTTAAGTTAAGAGTTTCCTATGGTGTACAGGGTAACCAAAACATCATTGCAGTTGCTTCCGGAAATAACCCGATGCTTGCAGCGACTAACTTGGTTCGTGAGGTATATGTTACTGGTAATGGGTACAACAACACCCCGGGTGCATTAGGCTTTGGTGGTTTGAAAAACCCGGATACGCAATGGGAAAAGATCTACCAATTTAACGTTGGTTTGGATTTTGTAACACTTAACAGAAAACTCGAAGGTAATATCGATGTATACGATAAAACTACAAAGGATCTATATAACGGAATTAACCTATCGGCTGTAACCGGTCAATATGGTATTGATGGTAACAATGGTGAACTTAGAAACCGTGGTGTTGAAGGTTTACTGAAATATACTCCAATCAGAAATCAGGATTCTAAACTTACATTCTATGTAAATGGTGGATACAACGAGAACAGGATTATGAATATCGCTGTAGAGGAGACATCAGGAGCAATTAGAAACGTTGTGGGAGGTCCGGCTTTCCAGTGGCATTATGCGCCGTACCTGGGTGTGAATCCATCTAACGGTAATGCGTTATTCCTTGATGCAAACGGTAATCCAACAGAAATTCTGGTAGCAGATGTTGATGATCGCGCAACTGGTAAAAATATGTTCCCGCTTTGGAGTGGAGGTTTCGGATTTAATTCTGAATACAAAGGTTTGTATCTTGATACTCACTTCTCATTCCAACAGGGCGCATGGAAGTATGATAACGCAATGGCTTGGTTATATGATCCAACTTCCATCGGCGAATGGAACCAGGCTTCAGATATGTTGGATGCTTGGTCTCCTACAAATACAGGCGGATCGCAGCCATCTTTGAATGCCACTAACTTGACATTTGCGGATTATTCGGACAGATTCTTGAAAGATGCATCTTTCATCAGGCTTAAGAATATTGCACTTGGTTATAATCTTCCAAAACGTGTAATTGAAGGTACATTCGTGAAAAGTATGAAGGTTTTTGTACAGGCGGAAAACCTTTACACATGGACCAAATGGCCAGGATATGACCCAGAACCAAACTTCTCATATTCACTGTCTGTATATCCGAATATGAAAACAGTTAGTTTAGGTACTAATATTGAATTTTAAATTATAAATAGAAATGAAAAAAATCAGATTATTAGCATATGCTATTTTGACTTCCTTTTCCATACTGTCTTGTACTGATGCTTATGAAATCATACAGGATGGGGAACTGACAGAAGAAGTGGCTCTACAGACGACAAAGGATCTTCGGGCGTTTCTAAATGGAAATGTTTACGGAGCCTTAAATACGCAGAATTCAATCTGGCTATCGTCAGTATTTACTGACGAAACTGGATTAGCACCAAATAATTCCGGATGGTATTTTGCAGAGCACAGATATATTATCAACCCTGATAACGGTTATGTGGCTGGTATCTGGGGAGATAATTACCTACTTATTAACAGAGTTAACAGACTGCTTAGAGCGGCAGAAAAAATTACTCCTGCGGCGTCAGAAGCAGCGAACTATAATTCAATACTTGCCGAAGCTCGTGCTATGAGGGCTCTGGCTTATTTACAGCTTCAGTCATATTTCACAACTGATATGGCCGATAATAATGCTTTAGGTGTGATTCTGTTAACAGATGTTCCAGAACTTACGGCACAAATGCCCAGAGTTGCGAATTCACAGATTTATGCTTTGATGGAAGAGGATCTTAACTTTGCTGATGCAAATCTGGATACTGTAAATCCACTCTCATATAAGTTTGTAACCAAAGGTATGATTCATGCAACTATGGCGCGGATGTATGCTTACAGAGAAATGTATACTCAGGCTCAACAGCATGCCCAGTGGGTCGTATCTAATGGACCGGCTTTAACACCTGCTGCAACATATCCACAGATTTGGACCGATGCAATTCAGGGAGAAGTAATCTTTGCAAGAAGCCACCCGTCCACAGAAGGAGCTGGAGGTATTGCAA
The DNA here is from genome assembly GCF_008831505.1 of Chryseobacterium sp. Lineage (NCBI taxonomy): Bacteria > Pseudomonadati > Bacteroidota > Flavobacteriia > Flavobacteriales > Weeksellaceae > Chryseobacterium > Chryseobacterium sp. The sequence continues at coordinate 241,175 of NZ_CP044507.1, forward strand.
GATTTTGGACTACTAACACAACAGACATTACAGGTTCGCCCTTGTTAAAGATGGGTATGAATTTGTACAACCTTTTAACTCCCTCACCAAACTGGGGTGATGTTAGAAAAACGGTGTTCGTTGATGCTACTTCTGAAGGTAATACGATAGTTATTAATAAGTATCCAGGAAAAGCAAATACGCCGTTACGTAACGATGTGAAAATTTTCCGAACTTCAGAAATGTATTTCATTTTGGCCGAGGCAGCTGTAGCTCAGGGAGACTTGGTTACTGCCGCTAATCTGGTTCGTTCTGTGAGACTAGCCAGAAAAGTAGCTAACAATACAACCGCTGTTCCATCCATCACCTACGCAAATGCTGGTGAAGCTTGGAGAGACATACTAAAAGAAAGACGTATTGAACTGAGCTTCGAAGGTCACAGATATGTAGACCTTAGAAGATTGGGCGAAGTTGCGGGTGTAAGTATTGACAGAAGTCCACTTGATGACGGTGGTAAATTCCTTGGAGCACCTCTTACACTTCCAATTTCGGATTACAGATGGACATTGCCTATCCCTTCTGCTGAGAAATTGGGTAATCCTTCTATCGTTCAGAACCCGGGTTATAACTAATCTTAAATTATTTGAATAATGAAAAATATTAAATTTATAGTATCACTGTTCCTGCTGGGACTATTTGTATTTTCTTGTCGGGAAGATCATACCGAACCAGTATACAATGGTGAGTCCTACGTACACTTTAATGAAGGTGTGGTGAAATCAGAATTTGTGCAAATCGGTACAGCTTCAAAAGATGTTGTAATTTCTTACGGAACAATCAAGCCAGTTGTGGGTTCCCACCAAGTTAAACTGGTTGTTGATCCGGTAAAAAGTACAGCCGTTGCTGGAACTGATTATGAAATTATTAACGGTACTGATGAAATCACCAATGGTGAGGTTGCCGGAACGTTCACAATCAGAATGAAAGAACCGGCGGTTCCAGGAGTTACAAAAACTTTAGTGCTTAAGTTGGAGTCCAGTACGATTTCAACAGCTGTTTTCGACAATGAGTTTACACTAAACTGGAAACTTCAGTGTCTTATTAACAACTTCCTTGGGACTGGAACCTTCAATTATGCGGGATGGTTCAATGGTACAGGTCAGCATATGATCGAGGAAGTGCCAGGACAGCCTAATACACTAAGGATTATAGATTTCCCAACAATAGGAACAAACTTTGTCTTCACATACGATGAGGCTGGTTTGGTATCTTTTGAACCACAGGATACAGGCGAGTTCCACCCTACTTATAATCAGAATATTATGCTGCGTATGTCGCAGAGTAATTTTGCAAATCATGGAAATTCAACCATTGATATGTGTGCTAGAAAACTTAATCTTAGAGTTAACTACTACGTATCAGCAGGTTCTTTCGGTAACCAGCCTGAAACTTTCACTGGCTTCTAATTTGCTTCTATTTATAATAGACCCCGCACCATGTGCGGGGTTTTTTATTTCCTTTATTTTCTTACTTTTGTTCTACAATTTTACTGATGAGATACCTATTTTTCCTGGCGCTGCTCTTTTCCAACCTATACGCTTCACAGGTCGTGAACAAGACAGACAGCAATAGGGTGAAGCCTGCCGACACTCTGGTTATTGATTCGGGTACCAGGGATTCTTTGAAGATTTTTAAACCTACCATACAGGATTATAAATCCTTTACACAGTTTTCAGAAAAACAGGTGATTGACACTGTTCTTTCCGGCGAGAAAACTTATGTCTTCACCCAGTGGAACAACCGTGATAACTTTGGCAGGATTCAGTTCGCAAATATCGGAGCAGGCTTTAATCCCTTGGTTTATGAGTTAAATCCTGAACAAAATCTGACCTTACTTCCCGAAAACAAATCTTTTGGATTTCTGGGAATTAAAGATATACGCTACTATGATGTAAAAACGCCCACAACTACGTTTATTTATCATAATGCGATGCGCAACGGCGCCGCACTCAATTCAACCTATACACAGAATATCGGCAACAATTTTAATTTTGCCCTTGAGTATATGGGACTCCGTTCGCAGGGAATCTATAGTAACTCCCTGGCTGCAAATAATAATACTGTTTTTTCCGGCCATTATATCTCGGACAATTTGAAATACGAGGCCTTCGCACATTTTATACATCAGAATGTGAACAACCAGGAATACGGTGGAATTGCGAATGAGGAACTTTTCAGATCCGATGCCGATGCGTACGACAACAGGGCAAATGTGGAAGTTACTCTGCAGGGGGTGACCTCACAGTTTTCGGCGCGCAGGTATTACTTTAGCCACCAGTTTGCACCATTTGATCCTGTAAAGTATCCATTCAAGATCCGTCATACCATTTACCATCAGGGTAATAAGTACCGCTTCTCGCAGGATGCGCTACAGGATTTTTTCTATGACACACCTTCCGGGCTTGTGCCGGGATTTTCTTTAAGCACTGGAAAATTCTCCAATAACCTAAGCAATACAGTGAGTCTGGTTTTGGATAATGAGCGGTTCAGGATTGATGCAGGAGTCAGGCATCAGCTGATGACGCTCGGAGTTACAGAGCCATTGAACTTGGCCGATTTAAGTGTACCATCAGAAATCCGCGAAAACAGAATAGGAGCGGTCGGAAATCTTGGGGTTGATCTTTGGGACCGAATCGCGCTTAATTCCTTTCTGGAGGTTTCCCGTGGTGAGCAGTTTGGAAATTACCTGCAGTCACGTAATCAGTTTAGGTTTGAACCTGTTGAAGGCTATTTTGTAAATGCTAAAGTGAACTTTCAGTCGGCTGCTCCCAGCTTCAATTATCACCTGAACACATCCCCTTATAAAGCCTATAATTTTTATGCAGGCGATCTGAAAAACCAGAATGTGCTTGAAATTGGGGGGAATGTTAATCTTAAATGGTTCGAAACCCAAGTCTTCGCTAATTATTTCAGAATTGATAATTACACCTATTTCCGGGCTGCGGTCCCACAGCAAAGTGATACTCCACTGAATATATCGCAGATTGGTGGCGATGCGACCTTCAGGTATGGAAAGTTCGGACTTAATTCCAGGTTGCTTTTCCAGAAGACGCTGACCAACAGTGACCTGTTCCCTGCTCCTGATTTTGTAGGAAGGGCCAATCTGTTCTTTCAAACCAAAGCCTTTAAGAATGCTGCCGAAATCCAGACAGGGATGAAGGGGCACTTTTTCACCAAGTTCGGCTCGCGGGAGTATTCACCTATTCTCAATGAATTCACTGTTCCTGGACCTCAAGGATATCAGATTGGCGGAATTCCTGTAATTGATGCCTATTTCAATCTTAAGGTAAAGCGGATGTTCTTTTTTATAGAAGGCCAGCATCTAAATACCTTGATTGATAATAATAAAGTATTTACAGCACCCTATTACCCATTCTATGATTTTCGTCTTAATATTGGAATCGTTTGGTATTTAATAAGTTAATAAACCGGTTTGAAATTATTTAAGAAAATACCTTTTGTGGAAATTAAGGAAATCCCTGATATGATCAAGGATTTTCTAAACTCGGATATTTCTTACGCTGAGGGCCACCTCTTTTCGCCTGCCAATATTAAAGCTAAGATTGCAGCGAAAAGTGCTGATTTCACCTCCGCACACCGGAAAGTGCTCTATGAAGTAATGCGGGAGCAGAATGCTGGATTGCAGGATGAAGTACAGCGTCAGCATCTGGATCTGCTTCGGGAAAGCACTACATTTACTGTGACCACGGGTCATCAGCTGAACCTGTATACAGGTCCCGTATTTTTCATCTACAAAATTCTTCAAACCATAAAAACTGCCACCTATCTCAAATCACAGTTTTCGGAATACGATTTCGTACCTGTGTTCTGGATGGCTACAGAGGACCACGATTTGGAGGAAATCAGTTTTTTCAATACCGAAAACCAGCGTTATGACCTGTCTGCCACTTCAGGTGGCGCAGTGGGCCGTATTGTTCTGGACGATGTGTCGTTTATTGACGGTTTCGCACAGGAATTCAAGGATACGGTATTTGGTACCGAATTGATTTTGATGATGAAGGAGGCCTATACTCCCGGCAATACGTTGGCTGAAGCAACGCGCAAGCTGGTGAACCGGCTTTTTGCGGAGTATGGCCTTCTGATTATTGACGGCGATGATGCACGTCTAAAACGGCTCATGATTCCGGCTTTCCGCGAAGAACTGATTAATTCTGAAATATTGAAAAACACAACATCCAGGGTAGAGTTTCTGACCGCGCGGTATGGTAAAGTGCAGGTCAATCCGCGGGAGGTCAATCTTTTTTACCTCACTGAAAGCAGGAATCGGATTGATAAGTTAGGTGGAGAATTTGTGCTGGCCGACAGTGACCGGACATTTACCCAGGATGAGATCATCAGCGAACTTAAAAGTCACCCCGAAAGATTCAGTCCAAATGCGTTGATGAGACCTGTGTACCAGGAATCGGTTCTACCAAATATAGCCTATATCGGTGGAAATGCCGAGATCATGTACTGGCTGGAACTGACAGGCTATTTTCAGGACAAAAACATTCCCTTTCCGGTTCTGATTCCGCGAAACTCCTTTTTAAATATCAGCAGTAAAACACTTAGCAAATTGTCCAGGCATTCGCTTGAGATCGATGATTTCTTCGGAGATTATAGTGAGGTAATCAATTCCAAAATCCTGCAGGACAACGCAATCCTGAAATTGCTGAATGAAAAGGAAGAGGAAGTGGCCGCGGCTTTCAAATCCATCCGCGAAATGGCTGCCAGAACCGAAAAGAGTTTTGGGAACCTGGTTGCTGCAGAAGAAACCCGACAGCTTAAATCCTATAAAAGAATGTGCCGGCGGCTGCTTCGTGCCGAGAAGGTAAAACAGTATGAGCGCGTAACCGCACTTCAGAATCTTTTTTTAAAGGTGCATCCGGGTGGGAAGTGGCAGGAACGGGTGTATAATTTCAGTGTATATTACGCTTTTGAAGGTAATTCTTGGCTTAAATCTTGTTTGGAGGAAATGGATGTACATACGTCCAGTTTGGTAGTGATGGTAGATTAATCCTAAAGCCTTAATTTTGTAAGGAATTCTTGTAATAAAGATGATGAAGAAAATATTCATAATGTCCGTCTTCCTGCTGTTCAGCAGTGTTTCGGCGCAACAGAAAATGCATACTGTGGCCAAAGGCGACAATGCCTACAACATTGCCCGCAAATACGGCATTTCACTTGACGAGTTTTATAAACTTAATCCTGCGGCCAAAAGTGGTAACCTCAAAATCGGAGATAAAGTTACTGTTAAAAACGGTTCTGCTGCCTCTGCCTCCTCAGCGGTTAGTTACATTACCGTCCAGTCCGGACAAACACTGTACGGTCTGCTCAGACAGTATAAAATCAGTGAAGCTGAACTCCGAAAGCTGAATCCGGGTCTGGAATCCAACCTTAAGATTGGCGACCGTATTGCTTTGCCTGCTTCTAACGTCAGCCGCTACGCAGACAGCAATACTTCGGGTACTTCTGAAAAAGCAAAACCATCTGCGCCCGTATCTGCATCTGCCAACACCTACACTTCCAGCGGAATATCTTCTGACAATTTTGTTACCTATACTGTGCAGTCCGGCGATACAACTTTTGGCATCGTTAATAAATTTTCGGTAAGTCTGGATGATCTGATAAGGCTGAACCCGGATCTTGCGAAGGGCCTTAGAAGCGGAATGGTTTTGAAGGTGAAGCCGGCTGATAAAGCGTATGTTAAAAAGTCCGGCGATGAACTTAATGTTGTGGTCATGCTTCCTTTCGGTTATGAGTCCGGCGACAGCAAGTATAGAACTATGTCCCTGGATTTCCTTTCGGGAGCCAAGCTCGCTATAGAAAGAAATGCACGCCGCGGGCAGAAACTGAATGTCAAAATTGTAGATGCGGGAAGTGAGGCCACCTTTAAGAACTCACTAACTCAAATTAACAGAGATAATACCGATCTGATCGTAGGTCCACTTTTCAAATCCAGTATACTTGAAGTGCTGGACTATGTGAAGGACAGCAAAATCCCGATTGTTGCACCTTTTGCCAATTCAGATGACCTTTATGGATTCAGTAATCTTATTATTGTTGAAACTAACGAGCAGACTTATGCGGACCGCATCATCCAGGAAGTAAAAACTGCCCACACTGACCAGAGAATTTTTATAGTTGCAGATGGTGACCGTACCCACGCAAATTATATCCGAACCGGACTTATAAAGGCACTTAAGAATCCAAATATACAGTTGGTGAACTCACCGTCAGAGATTACGGCAGATACGAATATGATGACAGGACAATCAGTGCCCGTGATCGCGGTTCTGGCCAGCAATGATGACAGTACAGGGCAGGCGTTTGCCGAAAAGATGATCGCAATGTCCGGTGAGGTGCAGGGAATGAAAGCATTCAGTATGTTTTACGTACCTGCATTTGAAAAGAAGGCCGACGAGCTTGGTAAGGCTAGTTTAGTGTACGTAATGGACAGAACCATTAATACAGAAGGTTCTTTTGAAAAAGAGATTCTGTCTGAATTCAACAGAAAATATTGCAAAACCCCCGGTAAGTACGCAATTATCGGTTTTGATGTGATGAATGATATGTTAAGCCGCGAAAACAGCCGCGGTGAGATCTTCAGTCAGATGGGTAAGACCCAGACTCAGTTGGCAACCAAATTTGAATTTGAACGTATACATAGAAACGGTGCTTACGTTAATACAGGTTACCGTGTAGTCCGTTTGGTACCCTGAAAACTTATTTCTTAAAGAAGTGCGGCATTGAAAATACATTTCAATGCCGTTTATTTTACGTAAATTTGCCGCATTAATTACTAATTAAAGTAGATGAAAGCACTTGTATTTCCTGGGCAAGGTTCACAGTTTGTTGGAATGGGAAAAGAACTATACGATTCCCGCAAAGACATCAAAGACCTGATGGAATCTGCCAATGATGTCCTTGGATTTGATATATTGTCGCTGATGTTCAGCGGTGCTGAGGAAGATCTTAAAAAGACAGAAATAACCCAACCTGCCATTTTTATCCATTCTTTGGCTGCACTGAAAGCTACTGATGCATTGGGCACCGAAATGGTTGCAGGGCATTCACTGGGTGAATTTTCCGCGCTGGTGGCAAACGGAGTGCTCTCTTTTCAGGATGGTTTGAAACTGGTGCATGAGCGTGCCAGGGCCATGCAGGAAGCCTGTGATGCTCATCCAAGTTCAATGGCTGCTATCCTGGGGCTGGAAGACAGTAAAGTGGAGGAAATTTGCGCCTCTGTAAATGGAGTGGTCGTTCCTGCTAATTATAACTGTCCGGGTCAGCTGGTAATCTCCGGCGAAACTGAAGCGGTTGAAGAGGCCTGTGTACGGATGAAAGAAGCCGGTGCGAAACGGGCGCTTTTGCTTCCCGTGAACGGAGCCTTCCATTCACCTCTGATGCAGTCTGCTCAGGATCGTCTGGCGATGGCTATTTCAAATACAAAATTCAGAAATTCTACAATTCCCGTATATCAGAACATAACGACTACTGCCGTATCTGATCCTGAAGAAATCAAGAATAACCTGATTGCCCAACTCACTGGACCTGTGAAATGGACCCAAAGTGTTCAGAATATGATTAAGGATGGTGCTACAAAGTTCGTTGAAGTCGGACCGGGTAAAACTTTACAGGGTCTTATTAAAAAGATAAACTCCGAAGTCGTAATTTCATAATCTGCTTATGATGGGCAGAATATTTTCGCCGGGAAAATTATTGCTGACTTCAGAATACTTTGTCCTGGACGGTGCTCTTGCTCTGGCTGTTCCTACAACGCCGGGTCAGGAGTTTTTTTTTGAAGAAAAGGAAAACGGCCGAAGCGAAGTCTTTTGGGAGGCATTACATCAGGGCCACCCTTGGCTGCAGGTGAAGCTGGATTATAAAACCTGGACCATTCTGGATACCAATTTACCGCAACCGGCAGAATTTGTGCTTCGTCTGTTGCAGTATATCCAGCAATATTCACCTACAAAATTTCAAGGTTCTGACACCTATTACCTCAAAACCAACCTGCAGTTTCCGGCAGATTATGGTTTAGGCAGCAGTTCTACGTTGATAAATAATATAGCTGAGTGGTCGGCCTGTGATGCCTATGCTCTAAATGAGATACTCTTGCATGGCAGTGGCTATGATATTGCAGTTGCGCGGGAGAAGAATGCAGTACTGTTCCAGAACTCTCCGGAACTGATGGTGGAAGTGGTGAACTATTCGCCGCCATTTAAAGATGACTTAATTTTTGTGCACATTAACCGCAAACAGGACAGCCGTGCGGGAATTAAGCTTTACCGTAGTAAGGAAAAGTCTGCGGAACTGATCAACCGGTTTTCCGCGTTGACTCAGGAAATTTATGAATGTACTGCGTTGCATGATTTTCTGGAATTATTGGAACTTCATGAAAATTTGGTTTCAGAATTCCTGGGAATACCGAAGGTTAAAGATCAATTGTTCACCGAGTACCCCGGAACCATCAAAAGTCTGGGCGCCTGGGGCGGCGATTTTGTAATGGCCTCCAGGGTTAAAGACTATCGTTCCTGGTTTGCGTCGCGTGGCTATACACGGGTTTTTGAGTGGGATGAATTGATTTCAGCCAAACCGTAAATGATTCTGTGCAAAATATTGGTGACCAATATCATTGTGTTTTAACATGTATAGCTTAGTAAATTTGCTTAAATTTGGCCCATTCAATTCGAAAAAAATCTATTTCTAGCATGAAACACATCAAAATTATTCAGCAGCTGAATGATCTGGGTATAACAGGTTATCAGGAAGTGGTGTACAATCCGTCTTATGAAGAACTTTTCCAGGCTGAGAACTCAGCAAAGAACGAAGGATTTGAGAAAGGCATCCTGACTGAGTCGGGCGCAATGTCCGTAAAGACCGGAATCTTCACAGGCCGTTCTCCGAAGGACCGTTATATTGTCCTGGACGACGAAACGCGTGACACTATTTATTGGGACGGCAAAGTAAACCTGCCTACATCCCCGGAAATATTCGCAAGCTGCAAATCTTTGGTTATGGACCAGCTGTCCAAATCCGAGAAGATTTATGTTGTTGATGCGTTTTGTGGCACCAACCCCGATACTCGTCTTAAGGTGAGATTCATTATGGAAGTGGCCTGGCAGGCACACTTTGTAACCAATATGTTTATCCGCCCTTCCAACCATGAGCTTGAAAACTTTGGTGCACCGGATTTTATGGTGATCAACGGTTCCAAAACTACTAATCCTAACTGGCAGGAGCAGGGATTGAACTCCGAGAATTTCGTGATGTTCAATCTTACAGAAAAGATGCAGATCATTGGCGGTACCTGGTATGGCGGCGAAATGAAGAAAGGAATGTTCGCTATGATGAATTATTACCTGCCGCTTAAAGGAATGGCTTCAATGCACTGTTCTGCAAATGTTGGTGAAGAAGGCGATGTGGCCCTTTTCTTCGGACTTTCAGGTACCGGAAAAACTACACTTTCTGCAGATCCAAAAAGATACCTGATTGGTGACGATGAGCACGGTTGGGACAATAACGGTGTCTTTAACTATGAAGGCGGTTGCTATGCCAAGGTAATTGATCTTTCTGAAGAAAAAGAACCCGATATTTTCAGAGCCATCAAGAGAGATGCACTTCTGGAAAATGTTGTTGTAGACGAAAATGGTAAGATTGATTACACAGACGGATCTATTACGGAGAATACGCGTGTTTCCTACCCGATATATCATATTAACAAAATTGTCCTTCCTTCCAAGGCCGGTCATGCAAGTAAGATCGTTTATCTTTCTGCTGACGCGTTTGGTGTATTGCCACCGGTTTCTGTACTTACTGAAGACCAGGCTCAGTATCACTTCCTTTGCGGCTATACCTCAAAACTTGCTGGCACCGAAAGAGGAATTACTGCACCTGAACCTTCTTTTTCACCAGCGTTTGGTGAGGCTTTCCTTACCCTGCACCCTACAATGTACTCCAAAACACTTATTGGAAAGATGAAGGAGCATGGAGCTAAAGCATATCTTGTAAATACAGGCTGGAACGGTACCGGAAAAAGAATTTCCCTGAAAGATACACGTGCGATAATTGATGCAATTATCGACGGCTCAATAGACCGTGCAGAAAAGGTGACTATTCCGATTATGAACCTGGAGGTTCCGACAGCATTACCTAATGTATCTGAAGGAATCCTTGATCCGCGTGATACTTATGAAAATCCTTCAGAATGGGAAACTAAGGCCAAAGACCTTGCTGCCAGATATATCAAGAATTTTGAGCAGTATTGTGACTCCGATGAAGCGAAGAAATTAATACCTTCAGGACCTCAACTTTAAAAAGTCAGGTTTCGAATTGAAAAATCCCCGAATTTATTTTCGGGGATTTTTTGTGGTTAATTATTTAGGCTTAAAATAGCCAGCCTGTAGCCTTTTATTCCGAAGCCAGTGATCACACCGTCTGTATGCGCTGCGGTTACGGATTTTTGGCGGAATTCCTCGCGTTTGTAAATGTTGGATATATGAACCTCCACCTTTGCCGCTGAGATGTTTTTCAGGCAGTCTGCCAGCGCGTAGGAATAGTGTGTATAAGCGCCGGGATTGATTATAAGCGCATCATAGTTGGCCTCCTGTAAACGGTTGATCAGATCGCCTTCCACATTGGATTGGTAGAAATCAATATGATGTGTACTGAACTCAGCCTTGAGCGATTTTAGTACTTCCTCCATAGTCGTGTGGCCATAAATCTCCGGTTCCCTTGTGCCCAGCAAATTCAGGTTAGGACCGTTTACAATCAGTATATTCATATAGGGTAGATTTATCTCAAATTTAGACATAAAAAAACTTCCGAAAAAATTTCGGAAGTTACTTGGTAGCCCGTAGGGGAATATTAATATACTTCAATAAAACACAATAAATATTCATTTCGTTGATTTTAAATAATTTACAAATATTTAAGAAACATTAAAGCGTTATAAACAATATTGAACATCCCTTGAATTTGTCCCTGATTTTTGAAGTAGGGACCAAAATCAATTCAGTTCAACCTTCTTAATTTAGTCATAATTATTTAGAACGATTTTGGAGTAATCGAACAATAAGTGAAAGACTGAAAACTTGTCTTTTGTTTCATTTGATTTTTGGTGTAGAGACCTGTAAGAACCTTCAAAGTTTGGTGCAAGAATCTCAGACTGCAAATCTTTAATAGTAGTCAAATTTTTATTAGATTTTAACTTTTTATTTATTATTGGAAAAATTGAAGAATGGGATATTTTGGGGTTTTCAATAAATCCGATTTGCCCTTCATAAGGTATTCGTCCTTTTACATAGCTTCTCTGTGAAAACTTTATAGTATCACCTATGTAAGCAATAGAATCTGTATTAGTTTTAATTCTTTTACATTCTATTGCAAAATAAGTCAACTTATCTTCTAAATCTAATTTCAAATAAGGATAATCAATTTTAATATCTATTTTATCGTCATGCATTAAACCATCCTTAGCATCATAATATGATTCAGCAGATTCCTTATTGATAAAATTCTCTATTGAATATTCATTAATGGGGCTGTCATTTAAAAGATTGATATTTTCCCTCATATAATCATCAACAAGTCCATTTCTTAAAAAATCTTCTTGCTTTATTTTCCCCCTTGTAGCATAATCATATTTCTTTCCATCCTTTAAAATAAGATGATAGCAGTCAATTACATATCTCATTATTTTCCTAACATGAGATTCTATAACCCGATTTCTATTCTTTTTAAAATTATCGGCGTTACTAATCATTGGCAGAAATGTTATTAAGACGTTTTAATTCTGCTTCTTGAATAGCCTGCTTAAATTCTGCAACATCATACCATGCCATTGCACGATGCCAACATTTATATTCATTTGGCTTTATAATATAAAAAGAATCACTTTCAAATCCTTTTATATCCTTTTGAATATATAGATTTTTTGATGGGTCGCTGGTATCTGTTATTCTTTCAATAGTCAAATTATTTGCCAGTTTCTCCAAAACATCTTTTTCATCAGTATTTTTAGGATATGATATTTTTTCTTTTGGCTTTTTGTCTGTAATAATGAAATTCATTGCAATGAAATGTCTCATTGTAAAAATCTCAACTTTTACAAACTCATCATAATATATTTCCTCAAATTCTTTTATGTAAACATCGGCATATTTCTCTAAAACTTGTTTTTGGTTACGGTGGTCAGAATCATTAAAATTAGTAACAAGATGCTGTTTGCTTTGTTGAAACTGATAACGAGAGACATTTAAAGCATAATCAATTAAATCCTTCTCGTAGTCTTTGACACCATAAGAGTCATTAATTATTTGATTATTTTTTTGGAGCAAAAAATGATTTACAGAAGGCTTTCCAAGATTAAATTTGTCATAAAAAGTGGCATAATATTCAATAATTGATTTAGCATTATTAACCAATTTTTCTAATACTGATTTATCAAAATCAAGCAATGGCATCCTTAGTAATTCTTCATCAAATCTTATAGCGGGTCTAGTTGCTACTCCCCAGGCACCAGAAATTAGAAAAAGAAAGTATTGACTTAAATCAGATTTAAGTAAAGAATATAATAATAATATAATATTTTCAGTTTTTGAAGAGATAGAAAACACCCCTTTTCTAAAAACAAAATCCTCACTTGAAAAAGAAATTAGTGGTTCTGATTCATTAAGAGCCTGTTCTTTAAATAAAACTTTATTGCCCAAAAAAATATTTTTATCTCTCCCCCTCGACAAATAAACGTCTTCTTTATTTAGAGATTTGTAATTTTTGGTATTAGTGTAGCCCTGTTCAATCTGAGAGTTTTCTAAAATTTTCATTCCAATTAATTCTGGAAAAAAATTCGGATCTTTCCCTCTTTCTATACCAGCCCCTTTATAGATAGTGTTATTATTGATAATTGACCCAATATTTTTTTGAGGTAATACTTTCAAGAAATTAAAATCCAAATAACTTCCATATAAGGCAACCTTAAACATCCAATCATTTTCTAAAAAATATTTCTGTGGTAACGCTTTTTGATCAAACCTTTCAATAACTAACATTTTGAAATATTTGATAAAACGATTAAATTTAACTGATTGATGATTAATTATATTCTTTTGGCAATCATTATCTTTTGATAGTCTAAAATAAACGATACTAGCAGGACTATTTTTCTTCTCAAAAATTAATCTTCTTACTGGGGATAAATCAAAAAACTTTTCTACACAAAATGTAGTTAAGAAATCCTTTTTAAATCCTTTAGTTTTTTGTGAAACATTATAGAAAATTGTACTAGTAACAATGAGTGCCGATTGTGTTTCATCACTCATAAAATCTTTAGCTCTCAAAAGAAATGACTGAGCAATTTCAAATCTGCCAACTGTTTTTTTATTGTCCTTTAACCATTTAACATGAACTACATCTTCTTTTTTGCTTTTCCATGGTGGATTCCCCAATATAAATTTTGGTGGATTATTTTTTATTACTTTATTAAAATCATGTGACTTATCAAAGAAATTAGCTTTGAAAAGATTAGTCCCTAAAAGATTAGGGAATGGATACTTATCAATGTCTTTTGGCTGTTGATAATCCAATAATGCTATATAAATTGAGAAACAAGTAACTTTTAGAGCCTCTTCATTTATATCAATTCCAAACAGATTATTTTTAGCAATTTCTCTAATTTTGTTACTAAATTCATTTTTATTTGAATCTCCATTAAGTTCAATTTCTTTTTCAATCATTCTTCTCAAAGATTGAACTAAGAATATTCCCGAGCCAACTGCAACCTCAAAAATTTTACATTCTGAAACATTATTTTGATTCAGATATTTATCAACAGTATCTGATAAAATATAATCAACTAAAAAAGACGGAGTATAAACTGCTGAATCTAAATCTTTAGTCTCATCATCAATCAAAGATTCATAAATACCCGATATTACTTCAACAGGAATAATTGAAAAATCAAAAATCTCAAAGAAAGAGCCTTCAAATAAAGAGCCTTGTTGCTCAAGCTCTCCTTTAAAAACATCAGCTAAATAATTTGCTTGAATTTGATTTAACTTTATATCTGTCTCTTTGAAAAGAACACCATTGAAATTATCATTAAGTCTTTCAAATAATTGATTGAGTTTTTCAGGTTCTGAAATTAAAAGAATAAAGTTTTTTCTTTTTTCATTAAGTGATTCGCCTGAAATATACGCCTCATCAATCTTGATACCTCTATCAATTAAATATCGAATAAAAATTAATCTTAGAATCAAAGAATTGGCAGATTTCTCATCAAGAAAATTTGATTTTGTTTTATCAGTTAAATAATTTCGTACATCTTTAATGTTTTGAAATAGTCTCTGATTAACCCGTGTTTGGTTTTCGTTTTTTTTAGACAAGTATTCATCTTGAAACCAAGCCCAAGTTTCCCCCGACTGCAAACTCCAAAAAGAAAATTTCTCGTCTCTTTCTTCATCAGATATTTCAACCTCTTGGAGATAACCGCCTCTACCATCTTTATTTTTGATATAATTTAAAGCATTATAGATAGAAATATCTTTGTCTTTTAATATAAAAACGATTGGGGAATTATCAAAAGACCAAACTTTTTTATGTATCTCAGATTCTTTATTTAAATCATCAGAATTGGTTAAATCAAAAAACAGTAATAAAGGTTGGTTATTGAATACATAGACTGCATCGGGAGAAATTCTTTTAATTTTATTTAGGATATCCGGATGAAAATCAAAATCATAAGAGCCATCCTGTTCATTTTTATAAAAAACAGTATTTTCCAAGTTTAACTTAATCAGAAGTTTATGTAGTTCAGAATTTTTCACCTTATTGCAAAGTTACAATAAAATATAATTCTTGCCGATTAAAAAACATTACCAAATCCCCTTGTCCCAATATTTAAATTATTAAATCAAATTTCTCCATTGCGGTTGCTTTTATTTCATCAGCAATATCTATATAGGGTTTCATGGCGCTGTAATCACTATGTCCAGTCCACTTCATTACTACTTGCGGAGGAATCCCAAGTGATAATGCATTGCAAATAAATGTTCTTCTACCGCAGTGAGTTCCAAGTAAAGAATATTTCGGTAACACTTCGTCAATTCTTTTTTTTCCCATATAATAAGTCTGCGTAATAGGTTCATCAATTTCTACTAACTCTGCCAACTCCTTTAGGTAGTCATTCATTTTTTGATTGCTAATAACGGGTAAAGCTCTATTTTGCACAAAATCTTCATCTTTGTATTTTAACAAAATTTCACGACTATGCGCATTAAGGTCGATTGTGAGATTATCAGATGTTTTTATAGAATTTATTTCAATGTGTTTTTCTTTGACGTCCGATTTCCGTAAATTAAAAACATCAGAATATCGCAGACCGGTAAAGCATTGAAATAAGAAAACGTCCCGAATTTTTTCAAGATGTTTTTTGTTTTCGGGAATTACATATTCACGAAATCTCTTCAATTCATCCTGTGAAAGAAAAATAACTTTTTTCGGAATGTTCTTTAGTTTTGGTTGAAATAGTTCGAAATAGGAATTTGTTTGATATCCTTTTCTTTTTGCCCATTTTAAAAACCACTTTAAAGACTTAAACTCTTTCAGAATAGTAGAGTTTTTATGATTTTTTGATTCCAAAAAATGTTGGAACTTGTTATAGCCCTCCTCATCCAAGTTGTCAAATTTTAAATTGGGATTAAATTCTGTTAACTTGTTTTTTAGCGTATTCATCTTCATCAAGGTTTTATCTTTCCAATATGAGTTTCTTGATTCTTCTTGAGTAAATAGGTCAAAAACATCAAAAAAAGACTTTTCTTCTACAATTTCAGTTTTCGAAGTTCTCCCAACTTCGCAATTAAAAGATTCACGGAATTGTTTTGAGCATGGAGACATTACATCAACTTCAAATTTTTGAAAAGTTCTTTGACAAGCCGATTCAAATTCTTGAATTTTCCTGTTGATAATGCTTGCGAAAATTTTCTTATCGCCGTGAGTTGTATTGGCCTTACAGCGTTGTGTTTCCTTGCTCCATTTTTGTATTTCTACTCTATATCCCAAATTGAAAGCCACAATATTGCCATCCCACTTAATGCGATATCGCAGTTTTGCAGTAGGATTGTCTTTTTCCCTGTCAAGAAGAAATTGAGCGTGATACTTTATATTCATATTAGAAAAATTGATTATCGATTTTCAATAGAACCCAATTTAAAGTCCCGTATTGACACTCCTTCTGCTTTTATAAAGTCATCTAAAGAGTATTTTAAAGTCTTTATCAGTTGGTTGTCAGCATAAATATTTATTGTTTTGGACAAGGTTGGTAAAGTTGTTTGTTCTGAACTGTTTTTATGTGTGTAGATTTTTAAAGAAAAATATAAAACAGGTTCGCGGGTTTCAAAAGATTCAATGGGCTTTAATGAGTTTGCTAATATTCCTGTTTCATTTCTATTACTTGTAAGCTCCTGGGAAATCTTCATTAAGTCAGTGAAAGATGTATAATTAAACCCTCCTGCTTCATCTTTCCAATTGTTCGTTCCCATTGTATTTGTAACAACTGAAATATCCTTATCTCTCGTATCAACAATCTGTTCTAAATTTCCATTATTCACTTTTACAATACGAAGCCATATATTTTGATTGTATTTCTCAATGTCCCCTTCGTTTATTATCTCAATTTTCAACTTTTTTTGAATTTTTATTAAATCTGCTTTTTCATCTTCTAATTTCTTATTTTCTTTTTCCTGATATTTTGAAAAAACCTTTTGTGCGATTTCTGCATCTCTACTTTTCCAATTATTCAAAGCATTTTTCTTCTGCTGAGCAATCACGATTCCCCCAAATAAAATAGCACTAATTATCAAAATCCTTTTCATAGTTATTTTTTTAAAATTTCAAGAAGTATAGTAACCTGTCTCATGCTATCCGATAGTTGCTCTTGACTGGTTTTCAATCTTTCTGTTAGTTCTTTTTGTATTTCTTGATAGCCTTTTTGAAGTTCTATCATATTAGAAAACTCGCTATGCGAAATAGTAACATTTCCACTAATATTTCCATTAATGTTGCTGTTTACATTATTTCCTGAGCCATTATTATTAATGTTTTGGTTGTTGGTTTTTAGCATTTCACCTGATTCCGAAATAAACCACTCTGGATTCAAATCGGTATAAGTGTATAGTATTTTTTCAATAGTATCTGAGTTGAGTCCCGAGTTGTTTTTTATAGCTCTGCCAATTAAACCAACAGACAAACCAGCTTCAACAGTGATTTTATTGGGGTTTAACCCTTTGTAGGTCATGTAACTTTGCAATCTTTCAGTTATAGTCATCTTTAATTTTTTTTTTGTTTTTGAGATTAAAATATAGATATATTTCAATATTTATTTTATATTTGCAATACAAATATAGTAAAATATATACAAATAAGTATTTTTTTAGAACAAATTACAATAAAAATTTCAAAATGGAAGATTATAATAGACCAATTTGGCAATTGACCATAGGTGAATTTGTGGAAATTTTAGATGCCAGAAAACAAGAATCATCAGAAAACCCCACACAAGAAAAGGTATTTAATGAAAAGTATGTTTACGGTCTTTCTGGATTAGCAAGAATATTGGGATGCTCTAAAAATCATGCAGGAAAATTGAAAAGTAAGGGAATTTTTGATGAAGCCATCATTCAAAATGGGAGAAAAATTATCATTGATTCGGAAAAAGCATTAGAACTTTTTAAAGATAACAGCTGATGGAAAACATAACCCCACAAACACCTCTTTGCAATCTGACCGTAAAAGAATTTTTAGAGATATCTAAAAATTTAAATTCTGAAAATATGTATGAATACGGTTTAAAAGGTTTGGCAAAAATTCTGGGCTGTTCCATTTCAAAAGCATCCAAGATTAAATCTTCAGGAATTTTGGATGAAGCCATCATTCAGAAAGGAAACATCATCATCATCGACAAGAAAAAGGCTATAGAACTTTTTGCAAGCAGTTAGAAATGTATTACTTGGAACTTATCGACCGATTTTGGGACTTCAATCACAAGGCAAGACTTGGCTCTTCGGCAATTTCGCTCTATCTGTACCTTTTGAAATTAGGAAAGGACAACGATAGTTATAAGGTCGTTATTTCCGATGTTGCACTCGGTAATGCATTGGGAATAACTAGAAAAACCGTAAAACCGACCAAAGATAAACTTCGCGAGTTGGGTCTTGTTGAATTTGAGTCCAAAAGTGGATTTCCTTGTAATTACAGAATTCTGTTAAATTACTTATCTGATATTCCCATACTGGAGAAAATAGAGAAGGAAAAAATCGAAAAAGTACCAAGTTTGGAAATTGTTGAAAAACATGAAACTTTAAAGAGAAGCGATTCGTCCAAGGAAGTTGTTCCCAAAATCAGTAAATCTAGTGATAAAGTTTCCATTACTGATACTTCCAAAAGCAGCAAGTCAAAAATTATTCCCGAATTGGAAGAATTTATTCAGTTTGCAACAACTTTAGAGGATTATCAGCCTCTTTTGGACTCTGTAATTGAAGAAAAATATCATTCGTGGTTAGAAAACGACTGGCGGAATAGTTCTGGAAGACCCATTTCCAACTGGAAATCCTCATTAAAAAGTATCCTGCCCTATTTGAAGAATAGTCAAAATGATGATACAGTTTCCGTCGATTCCATTCCAAATATCAAACGACCGAAAACATCATGAAATCAATAAAAAGTCGATTTCATTTCTAACAAATCGTAAAAACTTAAAACAATGAAAATATCTGACTTAAAACCTGGTCAAAAAGTAACCATCAATAAAATATCTTACGAATATCTGGGTATCCAGAAAGTGAGGATCCCCAATATAGGAGAAGCCGAAAAAAGGGTGTTCAAAGCAACTGGTGTTGATTCCTACAAACACTACAATCTCATTGATGGAGACAAAACACTGAAAAGTGAGAAAATAAAACTAGTAAAGAAAACTGTTCGAACCAAATAATTACCATCTGAAATCAGGAAATAAGAAATCAGGAACATTAAGAATAGAAAATGTCTTTATCTGAAAAAGATTTGCGCCATGTCCGAAAGAAGTTTGAGGACAAGGGAGAAAAAGTTCCCGACAAGATTCGGCTGGGAAACCATTTCGTGGACGACTTTATTTTTGATGACCAACAAGCGGCGGACATCCCAATCAATGCGCTTCGAGTCATTTTCAATATCGTTGCAATTATCGGCAATGAACAGTTTCGTCCCGAAGACCGTCCGAAGCAACTTTCCCTATTTGATGAAGAATTTGAAACAGAAAATAACATTTTCGCCTCCATCAAAATCCGGAACAGTAAAATTTCTCCGAGTGGTTCCACAAAGCAGGTTGTGGATGCCTATGAGTTTCTCGCCAAATTTAAGATGGGATGGTACAAATCGCTTAATTCAAAAGGGAAAGAAATCAAAACATTTGGCGGACTTATTTCTACGCCAACCTATGACCAAAGAGGTTTTACCACATTTCTAATTAGCAGTTACTGGCTGAAAAAATTATTGGTTATTCCCGAATATAATTATGTACTCTATCATCTGGTGTATAATATCAGAAACAACAAACACATTATTTTCTCCATCTGGCTTTCAAAAATTCCCGAATCGGGAACAATGCTGAAGCTGGGTAATTTCAATAAAAAGTTTGGGTTAAATTATAAAAATACCAAAGATTTCTGCTTCAAATTTCTAAAGCCCATCAAAATCAATCTCGACAGATACAATAGTTTTTCTTTCCAATACAGGTATGAAAAGGATTCCATATTTATTGTTCCTATCTTAACCAAAGGATTTTCTCATCCATTTGAAGAAGCAAAAAAACTTATAGAATCAAACCAAGAGAATTTTAACCAAAGTCATAAAATTAACCGAAGATTGCTCTATTTCAAAAAACGATATAGATTAGACGAAGCCGAAACAGTCCAGTTTTTCCATCAATACGAAAATATACCGCAGACAAGGGAACTGATTGAAAGAGCCTTCAAGGAATTTATTAGGAACTGCAGAATGAGAAAGATAGCATCGACCGACTTTAAAGGTCAAAAATTTCTTATTGAAATTCAGGCACACATCAAGCATTTGTATAGAAATACAAAAATGGGAGAAATATTCCCTAATGGCTATCCGATGATTGTCTGATTTCGGAATTGCACTCACCACCAATTCGGAATTGCACTCACTAAAGTTAAAGAAATGTTAAAAATGAACAAAATAACAGCATCGAATTCGGAATTGCACTCACCCGAAGATTTAGAAAACACAAAAATTGTGGATAACCTAGCTGTTTTGTGGATAACTACGGTTATCAGAATAAATGGAAAAATCGATTCGGAATTGCACTCACCCCAAAACAGGCTTTATTTCGGAATTGCACTCACCCAAATTTCGGAATTGAACTCACTAGTTTTCGGAATTGAACTCACCGAAAAACACCATTAAATCCTTTGTGGCAAAAGAAGAATGCCGTTTGCTAAAAGTAATATAAAAATAAATTAAAAGTCTTTTTTATTTAAAAGGGAAATGTGGATAAGTAATTTGCATTAAAAGAAAAAAAATGAATTGCGAAAAAGTCAAGAAAAACGTCGGAATTCGGGCGGTTTTGGAGTCGTTCGGGCTGTTTCCGGTCAAAGAAAATCCGAAAACTGCGTTTTATTTTGCGTTGGACCGGGAGGAAAAAATTCCAAGTCTGGCGGTCGATTTTGTCAAAAACAAGGCGTTCGATTTTGGAAATGGAAAAAGTTACGATGTGATTTCAATTGTCCAACAGATAAAGAAATGTTCCGTTTCAGAAGCATTGAAATGCCTTTCAACATTGGATTTTAGAGTTCAAAATGAAATAAAATATCACGAAACTACTGGTCAAACATGCAATCAGATTTTAGAAATCAAAGAAATCCAGCATCCTGCATTAATTCAGTATCTGAAGTCCCGAAGAGTTTTTGAGCAAAAGCATAGGGTTAAGGAAATTCACTACGAATTGAAAGGAAGAAAATATTTCGGAATTGGATTTCAGAATAAGTCCGGAGGTTTTGAGATTCGCAATCCACAGTCAAAAATATGTTTGGGAAAAAAGGATGTGACGTTGATTGTTAATGATAACAATCTCAAGAACGAGATTCTCATATTTGAGGGCTTTTTCGATTATCTGACCTACCGAAATTTAGACAAATCAGATAATTCAAACTGTGATTACTTGACTTTAAATTCAACTGCAATGTTTTTCAAGGTGGAAGAAAAACTGAAACAATATGAGAAAATTTCACTTTTTCTAGACAATGATAAGAATGGGAAATCGGTTAAATTAAAAATTAAAAGTCAATACAAAAATGTAGAGGATTGCTCTTTAATTTATCATAATTTTAAGGACTTGAACGAGTGGTTTTGTAATATTTGATCAGTTTAAATCATTGGAGAAACCATTTTCCAATGAATTTCCTTTAGTTTTCCATTAACAACCACGTCCATTGATTAAGTTTCCCAACTGCGGTTGGGCTTTTACGTTTGCAAATGTAGGACGGCACCACCCACACAAAAAAATCTTTTTGGGTTTCTAAAAAAATTCTTTCCACAAGCTCCAACAATTTTTCCAGACACTCCTAAATCCTTCGGACAAAAAGATTTCAAGCCCGATTCGGAATTTTCTGCCTTTATCCAGCGGAACCGAATCGGGTTTTGTATGGATGGTGCCGTCCTATGTTCATGGGCAAAGAAAAAGCCGGAACCTCAGTTGTACGAATCAAATCAACCATAGACGTTCTTTGAAATCAACGGAAAAACAATAAAAATCCAGCAAAAAATACTGTTTTCTAACTTAATATAAAAAAAGAAAAATGCCGAGTGTCCTCGATACCAAATCAATTCACTCCCAACATTTGACCTTTGACAAAACAAAAATTAACAAAATATTAACATTTTAAAATTTAAGATTATGAACACAATCGTAGGTAGAATTACCAAAAATGCAGAAATCAACACCTTGAAAAACGATAAACAGGTCGTAAACTTTTCGGTAGCACCCAATGACTAAATTACTAAAAAAAGTGGAATTGAAAAGCATATGCGGCTAAATATTTAGGCTTTTCAATTCAAGACTTCATCCCGCATTTTGCCAATACAATGTTGAACTAAACCTTCGGTAGCTTTCTCAGCGCTATATTTAGTTACTTTGTAAAACTAATTAAAAATCAGTAAAATGGCAACAAAAAAAAGAGTGTAGAAGAGCTTAGAGAAAACAAGATCATCAATCAGGCAAAGCGCGAAGTTCCGGGATTTGCGGAGCTTTTGCATAGGTTTGAACGTACGGTTTCTGTATTGGGAAGAAGCCAAAGTACCTTTCAAAATTACTCCAGACACGTCGCTGCGGTGTCGCTACATTTCGGAAAAATTCCTACAGAATTGGATCCCGAGCAAATTCACGATTACCTTTTTTACCTTCAGAAAAAATCAAAATCACCTTCACAGTCGTATTTTAAACACACCGTTTACGGACTTCGATTTCTGCTTAAATCGGAAGGTTTGAGCTATGATTATTTGAGTCTTCCGGAAATTAAAAGAGAGAAAAAACTGCCTGTAGTGCTTAGTAAACAGGAGGTTTGGCAGATGTTGTCCGGCTGTAAACTTTTAAAACATAAAATTTTGATCGGCATTCTTTACGGCTGCGGATTGCGCTGTATGGAAGTTCGAAATCTCCGTTTGTGCGACTTAGATTTTGGTCGAAAACAACTCAAAGTGGTTCAGGGAAAAGGCAAAAAAGACCGCTATTTACCACTTTCCGAACATCTGATTCGTGGGCTCAAAAAGTATATCGAAGCGGAAAAACCGGAAGATTATCTCTTTGGAGAACCTCGTGGAGGGCGTGCTGGTGGCGATTTCGATTCCCGTTACTCCCAGCGCGGCGTTCAGTGGGCGGTAAAGCAGGCATCAAAAACGGCAAATATCCTGAAAGAAGTGAGTGTCCATACGCTTCGGCACAGTTTTGCGACGCATCTTCTGGAAGATGGGATGGATATTTTGAGCATCAAAAATCTTCTCGGTCACGAAAGTATCGATACCACGCTGGTTTATCTTCAAATTGCCCAGCTTTCAACCCAAAAACTCTTTTCACCGCTCGATACCCTTTTTTCAGAATTTGGGAAAAAATGAGCGGTTTAAAAACCTCAAAAAAACAGTCAGTTCAACCTCAATCTCAACCTCAATACGAAGTCGCCGATGTTTTAAACAAATTAGGTTCAAAATTGGAAGATTTAGGACTTAATTCTTGGCAATTACGAACACTTTCAGCGTTGAAAAAATGCCGTACCTCTGCTTTGGGTGGTCATATTGACGCTTGTGATGAATGTGGAAATGTAAGCATCAGTTACAACTCCTGCCGAAACCGTCATTGCCCAAAATGTCAGAGCAAAAACCGAGAGCAATGGATTGAAAATCGGGAAACCGAACTGCTTCCGGTACCTTATTTCCACGTGGTTTTTACGCTTCCTGATGTATTGAACAAAACCGCGCTTCACGAGCCCAAAATGTTGTACGATTTTTTATTTGAATCTGCCTGGGAAACGCTTCAAACGTTTGGTGAAAATCGAGGTTTAAAAATGGGAATGATTGCTGTTTTGCACACTTGGGGGCAGAATCTGAGCCTTCATCCGCATTTGCACTGCATTGTTCCGGGCGGTGGAGTGGATGAAAGCGGAGCTTGGAAAAATCTACGTTCAGACGGCAAATTTTTGTTTCCGGTAAAGGCTTTGAGTAAAGTTTTCAGGGCTAAATTTTGTGAGAAATTAAAAGATAAAAACTTTGAAGAGTATACCAAAATCAGGCAAAATCTGTGGGAAAAGTCTTGGGTTGTTTACGCCAAAAAGCCTTTTGGAAGCCCAAAATCTGTGGTAGAATATTTGGGCAGATACACGCATAAAATCGCCATCAGCAACCAGAGAATCAGGAAAATTGACGCGGAAACGGTAACTTTTTCTTACAAAGATTACCGCCAAAAAGGCATCAAAAAGCAGATGGTTTTGAGCCATGAAGAGTTTATCCGCCGTTTTGTGATGCATATTTTACCGAAAAGATTTGTAAAAATCCGTCATTATGGTTTTTTGAGCAGCACCTGGAAGCGTATCAAACTTAAAAATCTACAACAAAATTTAGGCATCCAGCCCAAAGAAAAGCTTCCGCCAAAAGCTTTTCAGCCGAAATGTACGTGTTGTAAAGATGGAAATCTTGTGACGATTGCCACGTTCGATCTACGAGGTCCGCCAAGTTGGTTTTTGGAGATGAGCCGAAATTTACCTGCTCCTAAATCTGCATTTTAGCGGATTTGGGTAAGGGAAATGTTAACCTAACGTGAAGGAAAGCACGATAAAACCAAGAAAAACTCGCCAAAATCACCCACAAAAAAAGAGACTCTTCTCAAAGTCTCTTGTATCTCTAAAAATCTTTTGTCGATAAACCCATAGTGTGGGAAAATACCCAACCAAAAGCTGCCGAAGGTTCCGTTCAACAGGGTTTTCATTGTTCGTGCTGCGCACGCAACGAAAACTTAGCTATTATCTGCCGTATTTTTCATTTCTTTTTAATACATACTTGTGAAATTCCTGTCCAGTAGCAAGTTCCAGAACCAAGTTTTTTGAACTGTTGCGAATGTAATTTTTTAAGATTTAATTGTTTGTCAATAATTGTGGCTAAAAATTGAGCCTTTCTTCGACATTCATTTGGTTCAATTGTTTTTGATTCACTTTCTGGATAGACTTCATCAAAACCCTTGTTAAGAATGATTTTATTTTCTGTCACTGTAAAATTTAGTATATCGCCATCTAGATAAAAGTCACCACAATTAATTTTGTCATCCTCATTTTTCAATTGTAATATTCCATTATTCTTAAGGTCATTTATAATTATTTTCGCAATATTCTTATTTATTCTCTTTGTTTTGGTTATGTCCCTTTTACTTTTTTGTTTATGAAATTTTGAATTGATAGTTCCAGAAAATTTTTTATTATTTTTTTCTCTTAATATTACATTTTGCTCTCTTCCACAAAATGATATTTCATAAATCCTATTTTGTGAACTTACAGTGTTAAATAAAAATATCAGAATTACTACAGCGAATCTCTTCATAATATGGCAGATAACGGTTACGTATTGGCGATGGTGCGGCTTTAACGCGGACTTTTTCTTATTATAAAATAATCTGCGGAATATCAAAAATAATTAAAATTGCGATTCCTCCGCGCTATTGCCAATACGATGTTATCTGGCGTTTTTATTTTCAATTAATTCTTTCAGCAAGTTTTCTAGAACTTCATTTCCGTTTTGTTGATAGATAATTCCGTGGTCACCATTTGCTATAGATTCAAAATGCCAATTCCTTGACTTGTTTGTGTTATATATTTTTTCTACATCATCAAACTTAAAAACAGAATCATCTTTTGTATGGATTTCATAAAAAGGTTTATCGAAATTGAAATTAATATTTCCAATCTCTAATTTAGGATTAGCAGAAATCGCATAAAAACCTGTAAAAATACTTGGTCTTTGAGAAGCAAACCAAAAAGTTGCTGTGCCACCATTTGACATTCCTCCCAAATAAATATTTTTTTTATCTATATTATAAGTAGATTTAACTTGAGTCAGAATTTTATAGATGTTCTGAAAAGCCTTTTTTTGATTCATCCAGCCAAAATCTTTCTTACCAAATGGATAAATAATTATGGAATTAAAATGGTCTGCAACTTTAAAAATTGGTTCTTGCGTTATTTCAGGTTTATCAAAATTGAAATTTTCTGTCGAATTAATTCCTCCGTGTAGATATATTATCGCTTTTGTAGGTTTATTAGCGTTGTAATTTTTGGGAACAAAGACTAAATATGGAACATTGATATTTTCCGCGCTTGAATAATATAATGCAAAGCCAGAATTGGCGGTATTAAATTTTGATCTTTTTTTTTGAATAGCATTCTTTGTTATAGTGGAAACCCATTTTTTAGATTTTGCTTCTTCAATTAATTTTTTATCTGCAAATTTATTTTGCATAGTGTTGATAATTGAAGCCCATTTTTCTGTGCTTTTTAATTCCTTGAAATTTTTATCTTTTTTAATAAAATCTATTTCTCCATCTTTTAATCCTAAACCTTTTTCAGCAGCAACATTAAGCCAGTTTAAAGCATCTTCGTCTTTTTTACAATTGACAGCAGAAAGAGAAGCATAGTAATAGTCGTATATGGTACCTTGATTACTATCTATTAATAGAGGTTTAAATATTTCATAAGCGTTACAAAAATCTTTTTTGCTTACAAATTCTTCTGCTTTCGCTATTTGTTGTTCATAATTTTGAGCAAAAGAGAAACTAATAAGTAAAGTTGCTAAAATTGTAAAAATTGTTCTTTTCATACTTTTTTTTAAAATGACAGATAACGTGCCGCGTATTGGCGATGGGCGGGATTTTTAGCACTGAACTTTAATCGAAGAACAGAAGTTGAATTTTGCACTTCCGTTGATACGAAGCCGTTCAGCCCGCCTATTGCCAATACGATGTTGTACGACGTAGTTATGTTTTGGGTTTTAGTCCAGCTAAATATTTTCGTATGTCATTTTCTAATTTATCCGGGTATTTGTACTCTAATTTTTTTGACAATTCAGTTCCTATTTCTGAAACTAAATCAGTCATTGAAAATAGAGCAGTCCAATTTTCCTTTATATCGCTCCCTGAAAATGTTTGTTCTGTTTTAGCCCACATTTCCTGGTTAAGATACTTTTTGAAAAGTCGTCCATATTTATTGGTCGTTATGTTCCAATTGTGTTCACTTGCAATGTGCCATTCAATTAAAGGAATTAGATATTCTGTGCGAATAACGGTTTCCGACATAAATTTCGCATAGAATATTTCATCTCTCACAAGACACTTTGCCACGTAAGTTGTGTCCCACCAAAAATCGTTTATTAGATTTTGAAACTCTTTTTCAGACGGTTTTTTGATAATGGAAATTTGATAAGTTGGTTTCAGCATTTGCTTTGTAATACCATCTTTATCAATTAAAATTTTATAACCAATATCCCAATCTTCTGGTAATTCTTTCTCTTGCGTTTCCTTTATAAATTTTGATTTGCTGTAAAGTTTAAAATCTACTTTCACACCGTCTTCATAAAGTAGCATTTTCATTGCGTGTTTATGGTTAAAACAACTTTCGTCTTCTTCAATCATAGCAATTGGATTTCCGAATTTAAGCGTCCAGCTTTTGTCTGAAATGTAATTTGTATTATCCTCAAAAACAAATTCAATGTCTAAATCACTAAATTCGTCAACAAGTGCTAAAGGATTTACAAGTGAACTTGTCAGAAGAAGAACTCTTACATCTTCGTTTTTCTCCGACCATTCTATAATTGTTCTTAACTTTTCTTCTCTGACTTTCATTTTGTTTGGTTCGGTTTTACTATGTCGTACAACGGGAAACGCATTGGCGAAGTGGCGGATAAATTGAGCCGAAAGTTCAATTTAGCAATAACGTAGCCGATGTGTTTCCAAAGAAGCTAATTTATTAAAAAAAAGCTGAATGTGGAACACATTCGGCGGATAAAAAAGCACGAAAGTTCAGTTTTGCACTTAACCCGCCATTTTGCCAATGCGATGTTATGTGTAGTTTTTTTGTATATTTGTCAGATGAAATTATCAGATTAGCATATTTACTTTACGCAACGTATAGGAAGAGAATAGTTTAGTACTATTCTTTGTCTCCTTATTGTCTTATTGTAAATTAAATATGTTAAATAATGAAAAATTTCTTCGAAAGTCCTTTTAAAGGAAAAATAATCAAAGACCACATAACTAATCCCAATATAATTTCGGGTAAATATTCTTATTATTCCGGTTATTATCACGGTCATTCATTTGATGATTGTGCTCGTTATCTGTTTCCGGACAGGAATGATGTCGATAAACTAATTATCGGTTCTTACTGCTCAATAGGGAGTGGTGCAAGTTTCATAATGGCAGGTAATCAAGGTCATAAATATGATTGGATTTCCAGTTTTCCATTTTTTTATATGTCTGAATTTGATGTTTTCAGTAAAAGCCAAGATGGATTTCAAAAAGCAGGAGATACAGTTGTTGGGAATGATGTTTGGATTGGTAGTGAAGCTATGATAATGCCAGGAGTTCAGATAGGAGATGGAGCTGTTATTGGCAGTCGTGCTTTGGTTACAAAAGATGTTGAACCTTATTCAATTGTAGGGGGAAATCCAGCCAAATTAATAAAAAAGAGATTTAGCGATGATGACATCCAAAAGTTGCAGGAAATGAAATGGTGGGAATGGGATGAGGAAAATCTTTTTGAAGCAATGCCAATTCTTTGTTCAAATAAAATCGATTTGTTGTACAAGTTTTTTAGAAAAATGAAATGATAAAAAGAAGGTTCCGGAATTCGGAGCCTTTTTGTTTTAACTGCGTTTGCGGCTAAAATTACACATAACGGGAAACGCATTGGCGAAGTGGCGGATAAATTGGACAAAAAGTTCAATTTAGCGAGAACGTAGCCGATGTGTTTCCACAGAGCTAACTTACAAATAAAAAGCGAATGTGGAACACATTCGGCGGAATAAAATGCAGAAACTTTCAATTTAGCACTTAACCTGCCATTTTGCCAATGCGATGTTATGTGAAGGAATTTTTAGTATCTTTGTATTCAAATAATTCACATTTTATGTATTTCAGCAAGCCTTGGTAATTAAAAATTAAAGTAAATTATTAAATCGTCTTTTTGAGACGGTTGCTATTTGGTACGTTAATTTTTAATTTAAAATAAGGTAATAATGAAAAATATAAAACCCTTAACTTTTCCGTTTAATTCGGAAAATAATACATCCATAAAACAAAGTCTTTTTCGATTTCGAGAATATTTTGATTCTTCTACAATTGTTGGTTTAGGCGAAAACTCACATTTCATAAAAGAGTTTTTTACATTCAGGCATCAAGTTATTGAGTTTTTAGTAACTGAATGTGATTTTGACACCTTGGCATTTGAGTTTGGTTTTTCTGAAGGATTAGAAGTTGATAAGTGGATAAAATCACAAATTCCATTCGACGATTTGGATAAGTTACTGTCACACTTTTATTATCCAAATGAGTTTAAAGATACTTTGCTATGGCTTCGTCGGTATAATCAAGACAATAATAATCAAATTACCTTTTTAGGTGTGGATATTCCTAAAAATGGAGGTTCTTATTTTCCAAACTTTCGTATTGTATCTGATTATTTGCAAAGACTTTCAATCGTTTCTTCTGATGTCTTACAGAAGATTTTAAATCTTGCTGAGAAATTTGATTTCTATTCGACTTCTCAGCTTGCGTTAAATTTATCGCTTTTTGATGAAGCTGAACATAATGAATTAAAAGCATTGCTATTAAAAGTTTACATTCGTTTGATTACTCTTCAACCAAAATTAGAAAGTTTAGAATTTCAATCGATAGTTCATCAAGTTAAAGGCTTGATTTATATGAATTATAATGCTGATGCTATGGAAAGTTTCATTACTGAAAGGGGAATTGAAGGAGATATGGGAGCAAAAGACCAGTATATGGCAGAAAGCATTGATTGGTTTTTGAAAAATTCACTTGGTAAAAAGATTATTTTGGTTGCCCACAATGCTCACATTCAAAAAACTCCGGTAGATTTTGATGGATTTATTAGTTGTTATCCAATGGGGCAAAGACTTTCGATGACTTTTGGAGAAAAATATAAAGCATTTGCAATAACTAATCTACGTGGAGAAACTGCGGCATTGTATCCTGATAATGATTATCAATTTGGCTTTAGGGTTGATAAATTTCCACTTGATTTTCCAGAGTCGGATTCTGTTGAATTTATTATGCAAGAATTTGGAGGAAAAGAATGCTGTTTACTAATGAACAGAAGTACGGAATTAAAAAATTGTAATAAGATTCGATTTGATTCGATGTGCCTAAAAACTGAAATAGAAGAAGCTTTTGACGGAATTTTTCTAATAGAAAAATCAACTGTTTCAGAAGTAGTGGATTGAGAATTTATAAATTTAATTTCGAAACGGCACTTTCTTTTTGGAGGTGCCGTTTTATTCTTTCACATAACGTTTGGCAAATTGGCGATGGAGCCGACTTTTAGCACAAATGTTGAATAGAATTACTAATCTTCAACATTGCACAAAAGTTCAATAGAAGTACTTCACCGGCTCTATTGCCAATTTGTTTGTTATGTGCCGTTTTATTCCATTTTATACATTTAACAATTGCTGAAACGTAAAGTCGGGTTTAAACATTTCAATTTCGTTTTGAGTTGATTCTTCTTGTGCTTCTTTGCCATAGATAAACATTTGCTGTTCATAATTTTTAACAGCCTCTTCAATGCTATTAAATTTTCCATCGGCTAGATTATCAGACAATATCAAGGCATCCACCAACCCACTATTTACTCCCTGCCCTGCAAAAGGCGGCATCAAATGTGCGGCATCCCCAATCATTGTTATGGGTAATGGGCGCTTGCTTTTCCAAGGCTTTTCTAAAGGAAATATCCGTGTAGCCAATCCTACAAATGACAACGTCGTATGAATCAATTCTTTGTAGCGTTCGTCCCAATCGGAAAATTCTTTCAGAAGAAAATCAACGACACTATTTCTGTTTTGAAAATCTACCTGCGTTTGGTTTTTCCATTCATCAGGTGTTTTAAAACTTATTCCAAAATGCAATGCACCATTATTATTGGGGTTAGCAAATAATAAATTACCTTGGTGAGATGCCATTAGCCGGTTTCCATTGCATAGCTGAAAAAATCCAGGACAGTTTATCTCTGGTTGATGAATATCGGCTTGTATATTGAAAGTACCTGTTTCTTCAACTTCCGTGTCGGTAACAAATTTTCTTACCTTGGACATCCCGCCATTGGCAAGAATAACCAAATCTGCTGTTTCACTCGGTTTATTCTCAAAAGTTAGTGTCCACTTCTTCTTACCAGGTTCAAGCATAACAAGTTTTCTATCCCAAATAACCGTGTCGTTTTCTAAACTATTCAACAAGATAGCCCTTAAGTCATTTCTGTTTATTTCAGGATTGTCAAATCGATTTTCGGGCTTTACATTTTTTGTGGATAAAATATTGCCTTTTTCATCAGCAATATTTACACCCATTGGTAAGGCTAAGTCATAATAAGTTTGTAACAATCCCGCTTTTTTCATTGCTTCCTGACCTGAACCTTTGTGTAGGTCAAGGGTTCCACCAAAAATTCTTGCCTCTCGGTCGTTGTCTCTTTCGTAAACTGAAACGTCTATGCCGTTTTGCTGTAATAATTTTGCCATAGTCAGTCCAACGGGTCCACCACCAATTATTGCAACGTTCTTATCACTAAGTAAATTCATTTGTTTGTCTGTATCTATTCGCATTGTCATTCAAAAATGGCACATAACGGTCAAGTATAAGCGTAGTGCGGGATTTCGGAGCAATTCACTGTCCGCCCACCACAAAGTTTCTTAGGAGCAAAAATGCTCAAATTTAGCAGTTCAGCCCGCATTACGCTTATACAATGTTGGCGGTAGTTTTTTTTATTCAATTCTCCTTAATACCCCCTTTAATTTTGCTTCAACTCCAAGATTATCAAAAAGTTTTTCAGTCAATGTTAATGTCTTCTTGAAAGCTGTTTTAATATCTGTCGGATCTAATTCTGATGTTGTCTCCTGAAATAACGAATACCAATCTGGGTCTATGTCTTTTTCCAAGCTTTTTGTTGGACTTTCCCAATGTTTGGTTTGGTATGTTTCAATTCTTATTAACCAAAGTAAATATTTTTGAACATTTGATAAGCTTTGGTAAGCGTGAGCAAATTCCTGTCGTTTAATTAAGTTGCTTGTTGTAAGTAAAACATTCAACAATGATTGGCTCAACCACAGGATATTTTCATTTGTTGTTCGATCAGGTACTTTAGTTTTTATTTCTTTGAGCGTGTTAGTCAATAAATCTTCTTTATCTACTAAAATCATCTTGTCAAAGTCGCTAAACTCTACCAAACCGTCCCACGATTTGATAACTTCCATTTGGTCGTTTGTCAAAAAATGAAACTCCCCCCTTATCATATTTTCAAAAATGGCAACTTCACTTCCATACTCGTTGGTAAAATATAATGCCAAAGGATGAATTTGGCTTACCCAATTTTCAGCGGAAAAATTTTCTTTATCCTTCAAGAAGATGTAGAATTCAATATCTGAATATTTGTCCCCTTCATTTTTGGTAAATGACCCGTACATAAATACGGCAGAAATATTTTTATCATTTTGAGCTATTGACTTTGTTTTGTCAATCATTTGTAACTGTGTCATTTTCTAATTTTTTAATATTAACAATCGCCCTTTCTACTTTGCGTATTAAAGGATATTTCAATTCTTATTCTATCTTACAGTTACTTATAGCTTCATTTTCTTGAATGTTTTTCGTTGTTAATTGTTTCTTCAAATTACCGCCAACACTCAAATATATGAATATTTATGAATCAAGCATCATAAAATCGTAATTTTTTTTGAATCTTTATTAAGTATTTGTATATTAATATTTTATAGCTATATTTGGATTGCGTATTTTAAATTATTGGCGGCGGATAACATCCAACGCCATCTGATTTTAGCTTTTTTTAATATATAAAAAATACGCAGTGGTGGTATGGATTTTTCAGACAAAAGATTTCAGTTTTCCTCCGGAACTCACAACGGCTCCAACGTTATTTGGGTGCAGTTTGAAAAAGACCGGCAGCTCATTTCCTTTCTGCGCGAACACACAAAAGCACGGTGGTCCGCCTCACAAAAAAAATGGTATGTTACCGATAACAGGCACTACCGCAAACTTTTTGGGCTGCCCGAGAAAATAACCGGCAAGGCAGTACTCTCCAAAATTCACCTTGTCAATTTGCCGGAGTTCCAGCGTTTCCAGGAACATCTCCTGCTGAAGCGGTACAGTCAAAATACCTTACGCACTTACAGCATAGAATTTGCACAGTTGCTCTACATCCTAAAAAGTTATCCCGTGCAGGAGCTTTCTCCCGAACGTTTGCGGTCTTATTTCCTCTACTGCCACGAAAAACTGAAACTCTCGGAAAGCGAAATCCACAGCCGCATGAATGCCGTAAAGTTTTATTTTGAGCAAGTGCTCCACCGCCAAAAAATGTTTTTCGACATTCCGCGCCCAAAGAAAAAGCTGCTGCTTCCCAAAATGCTCAGCAAAGCTGAAATCAAGAAAATAATAGCTGCCACACTAAATCTCAAACATTCACTTGTTCTGAAAGTGTGTTACGGCATGGGGCTCCGTGTGAGTGAAGTGGTAGCGTTAAAACTTTCCGATATCGACAGTGCGGAAATGCTGGTGCGCATCGAACAGGGGAAAGGTAAAAAAGACCGCATCGCCGTACTTCCCCAAAGCTTACTGCCCGAATTGCGGGAATATTACCTGAGCTACCGCCCAAAGGTTTACCTTTTCGAGGGTAAAGAAGGCGAGGCATATTCTGTACGGTCTGCGCAGGCGGTATTTAGGAAGGCGATGGAAAAGGCAGGCATTCGCAAGAAAGTCGGTATTCACGGATTGCGCCACAGTTTTGCCACTCACTTAATGGAAACAGGAACCGATATCCGCTTTATTCAGGAGCTCCTTGGGCATAATTCCATTAAAACCACCCAAATCTACACGCATGTGACAGACCTTTCAAAGTCCAGGATAAAAAGTCCGCTGGATTCTTTATAATTTTTTTCTAAAACGGCTGTTCTTTCCTGTTTAAAAGTGTTTCTCCATTTTGATATTTGCTCTTTCGTAAACTCCACTTTCAAGTTCAACTTCTTCAAACCCATATTTTCTAAATAAATGAATAGCCGATTGCAACGTTGTGTTTGAGTATAAAATAAGTATCGTTATTTGTTTTTGTTTGGCAATATTTAAGCAATGTTCAATCAATATTGTCCCAATACCGTGTCCCTGTGCTTTGTCGCTGACAGCCAATTTACCTAATTCGTAAACCGTTTCACTTTTCTTTAACAGTGAGGCTGTACCAACAATTTCACCATTGAGTTTAGCATAATAAATATGGCCGCCTTTGTCTATGATATGCTTTTGGGGATCTGAAAGTGATGCAACATCACCTTCTTCTATACGAAAATATTTTTCAAGCCACTCGTAATTCAGTGTCTTAATTGGTTCAGATAACTCTTCTGAAAATTCTATGATATCAACCAAGTTTTTTTTACTCATTTGCCGGACAATTACATTTATAGATTTTTTTAAATCGACTGTTCTTCCCTGCTTACATCACTTCTTCCACAGTATAGATCCAATTTAAAACCAAAAATAAATTGGAGAAATAACAGATTTATTATAGATTTTTCTATTTTTTTAAAGAAATTAATAACTTAAAGATCCGCTGAACTAAAGCTTCGGCAGCTTTAACAACCGCCTAAATCTGTAACTTTGTAAAATTAACTAAAAACGGGTAAACCGCCCAAAAAAGAGACTCTTTCAGAAATCCCCTGTAAATCTCTAAAATCCTTCGCCGATAAACCCATAATGCTGAAAAAAAACTCCCGAAGCTTCCGTTAAATAGGGTATCACTGTTCGTTATTCGCACGCAACAAGAACTTAGCTGTTGAACTAAACCTCCGGTAGCTTTTCCCATTTGCCGTTTTAGTAACTTTGTTTTTATTAACCTTTTAAAAACTCATGAAATGGCTAAAAAAAAAAATCTACGGAGGATTTAAGGACCAACTATATAGCTCCAACAGATAATTGTATTCATGATGGCTCCACAGTTAATACAAAGAGTTTGGATATTGTTATGACGTATTTGGGACATTTTAAAATTTAATCTGATTCTCCGCAAACACACCTAATATTTTTAGTATATTAGCGCTCAAAAAGCAGGGATTATGAACATATTCAGTTTTACGGCTCATTTCGGTTCGGAGGAAGATTGTCGTTTGCATTTCAAGGAGCAGCGTGATAAGGAAGGGGTTGTCTGCAAGCGATGCGGGGGCACTTCCCATTATTGGTTACAGGGTAAATGGAGTTATGAATGCAAAGGTTGCCGTTTCCGCACCTCGTTGCGCAGCGGTACGATCATGGAGAGCTCCAAGCTGCCGTTTCTGGTGTGGTACAAAACGATGTTCCTGATGAGTTGCACAAAAAAGGGATTCTCCACCAACGAACTCCAGAAGCAATTAGGATTGAAGCGTTACGAACCGGTATGGGCGATGGTACACAAACTCCGCAGGGCGATGGGCAACCGGGATGCAAGGTATACACTGGAAGGGATGATAGAACTGGATGAGGGTTACTTTTCGGTGGCCAGTAAGGAAATCGAGCGAGGCAAGGGTACACGTGGCCGGGGAGCCGAGGGAAAGCAGAACGTTGCGGTGATGGCCGAAAGCACCCCGTTGGAAGATATCGAAACGGGCAAAAAGGAGAAGCATGTGCGTTATTTCAAGGCCAGGGTACTGGATAGCCATCAAAGTGAAGGAATCAACGGCGTGGTCAGGGACTGCATGGAGGATGATGCCATCGTATTTTCGGACAAAAGCACTTCTTACGTTGACATCTCCGATCTGGTGGAATTGCACGTCACCGAGAAATCAGACGCCAAAACCACCAAGGAAACACTCAAATGGGTGCATATCGCAATCAGTAATGCAAAACGGACATTGCTGGGCAACTACCATAAAATCAAAAGGAAATACTTACAGTTGTATCTCAACGAGTTTATTTACAAATTAAACAGACGGTATTTTGGAGACAAACTCTTTGACAGAATAGTAATTGCGAATATAACAGGTGCATAAACGGATAATCAGAATCTTTAAACATCCTAATTAACTACCTGCGGATTTTAGGTATTATTATAGAAGCCCCCATGAATAAATCGCTCATCATTTTCGGCATCGTCAACATAACCTCGGACAGTTTCTCCGATGGAGGCCGGTATCTGGCGCCAGACGCAGCCATTGCGCAGGCGCGTAAGCTGATGGCCGAGGGGGCAGATGTGATCGACCTCGGTCCGGCATCCAGCAATCCCGACGCCGCGCCTGTTTCGTCCGACACAGAAATCGCGCGTATCGCGCCGGTGCTGGACGCGCTCAAGGCAGATGGCATTCCCGTCTCGCTCGACAGTTATCAACCCGCGACGCAAGCCTATGCCTTGTCGCGTGGTGTGGCCTATCTCAATGATATTCGCGGTTTTCCAGACGCTGCGTTCTATCCGCAATTGGCGAAATCATCTGCCAAACTCGTCGTTATGCATTCGGTGCAAGACGGGCAGGCAGATCGGCGCGAGGCACCCGCTGGCGACATCATGGATCACATTGCGGCGTTCTTTGACGCGCGCATCGCGGCGCTGACGGGTGCCGGTATCAAACGCAACCGCCTTGTCCTTGATCCCGGCATGGGGTTTTTTCTGGGGGCTGCTCCCGAAACCTCGCTCTCGGTGCTGGCGCGGTTCGATGAATTGCGGCTGCGCTTCGATTTGCCGGTGCTTCTGTCTGTTTCGCGCAAATCCTTTCTGCGCGCGCTCACAGGCCGTGGTCCGGGGGATGTCGGGGCCGCGACACTCGCTGCAGAGCTTGCCGCCGCCGCAGGTGGAGCTGACTTCATCCGCACACACGAGCCGCGCCCCTTGCGCGACGGGCTGGCGGTATTGGCGGCGCTGAAAGAAACCGCAAGAATTCGTTAACTTTTCGGTGGCCAGTAAGGAAATCGAGCGAGGCAAGGGTACACGTGGCCGGGGAGCCGAGGGAAAGCAGAACGTTGCGGTGATGGCCGAAAGCACCCCGTTGGAAGATATCGAAACGGGCAAAAAGGAGAAGCATGTGCGTTATTTCAAGGCCAGGGTACTGGATAGCCATCAAAGTGAAGGAATCAACGGCGTGGTCAGGGACTGCATGGAGGATGATGCCATCGTATTTTCGGACAAAAGCACTTCTTACGTTGACATCTCCGATCTGGTGGAATTGCACGTCACCGAGAAATCAGACGCCAAAACCACCAAGGAAACACTCAAATGGGTGCATATCGCAATCAGTAATGCAAAACGGACATTGCTGGGCAACTACCATAAAATCAAAAGGAAATACTTACAGTTGTATCTCAACGAGTTTATTTACAAATTAAACAGACGGTATTTTGGAGACAAACTCTTTGACAGACTAGTAATTGCGAATATAACAGGTGCATAAACGGATAATCAGTAAATTTAATAATAAATTGGAAAAGGAAAAAGACATATTAGACAATCTTGAACTACGTTCAGAAAACGTGCAGGATATTCTCACGCAGCCGCCACATTGGATGATTCGATGGGGAAACACGGTAATTTTCGTCATTCTCCTGATGGTTCTCTTGATGAGTTATGTAATTAAATATCCTGAGTTTATACCTGCCCCCATAGTCGTAACTTCCAAAAATCCACCTGAAAAACTTGAAGCAAGAACAAATTCTAAAATTGAAAAAATTTTAGTGAAAGATCATCAGTCTGTAAATAAAAATCAAGTCATGATGGTGCTTCAGTCAGCTGCTGATTACAAGGATATTCTAGCTCTAAAAGATATAGTTGATTCAATGTCATCATCACAAGTTCTCTACTTCCCTACTCAACAGGCATCAACCTTCAAACTTGGCGAAATACAGGGAGAATACAATAGTTTTGCAAAAGCATTGCAGGATGAAAAACTTTTTACTCGTCTTAAGCCCTATGCTCCTGAAAATATTGCAGCAAACCAAAGTCTTGGGGAATACAGGGCAAGGATTGCTACATTACAACAGCAGCGGAACTTAGAAGTTACAAAATTTGACCTTACCAAAAAAAATACTTGCGCTCCCAAGAATTGTTCAATCAAGGTGTAATTGCCGCGATGGAACTAGAAAATGAAAAAACAAAATTTCTACAGGCAGAACAAAATTTGAAAAATATCAATATAACATTGTCACAGATGCAGGAAGCGGTTTCAAATCTAAATAAAACCAAAAGCGGTGCATCAATAAATACTGAGAAAGATAAGATTACATACAGCTCCCAAACGCTCCAATTATTTGAACAGCTAAGAAAATCACTGAGACAATGGGAACAAAATTATCTCATTATTTCTTCTACTGAAGGAGTAGTTAGTTTCCAACAATTTTGGGGCGAGAACCAATTTGTAAAACCCGGTGATATTGTGATGTCTGTTCTACCCAATGATAAGGAATTAGTTGTTGGTCGGATGTTGATTCCATCAGTGAATTCCGGTAAAGTTAAACCAAATCAAAAGGTTTTAGTAAAGCTTGATAATTACCGATACCAAGAATATGGAATCGTTGAAGGCAAGGTCCAAAACATTTCTCTTACTCCAGATGATAAAGGGAACTATTATGTTGACGTTTTGCTTCCAAAAGGATTGCGGACTTCTTTTGGGAAAAAGTTGCCATTTGACAGAGAGCTCAAAGGAAGTGCCGAGATTGTCACCGAGGATTTAAGGCTAATTGAAAGGTTTTTCTATCAAATTAGGAAATTGTTGGGGTATCAAGCTTGATGTTTTTTTTAAAAAAATAATTGTTAATGCTAAGATTTCTTACAGAAACGAGGGATTTCCGTGCATTATTAGTGCAAATTCTCAACAAATAAAGTCATCTTTTTCAAAAACCTGCCTGATTTAACCACAGGCAATTTTTCAACCTGCGTAAATTGGGCACATCCCAATCACAAAGCCGCGTAAAAAAGCCCATTTCCAAGAGAATCTTTTTCATTATTTTTAATTCCAAGATTATCTAAACTAAAATCTAAAAAATAACTCTGAAATAATCATCTACAGAATTTTCAGTCCTTCCGATTCTTTTGTTAAATATGCACTCCCAAAGTAACCACCTGCGAAAAATAGACACAAGTTCAAAATCAACCTGGGTAAAATAGACCCACCCTACATTTTCCTAAATGATAAGCATTCTGACAAAAATTTCAATGATAAAAAGACACACCTTCCTTCAAAACCTGCACCAAATAAACTTATCTTTTTCAATAAGTTGGGTAATTTAGCTACAGGTTATCATGCAACCTGCGTAAATCAGCCACATCCTACTCGCAAACGTGGGTAGAAAAGTTACACCTCAATTCTCCCCGTTTTCCATGTTTTTTTCCTTCCAAAGCAACTTTATCATAAAAAACCGCAAAACAACCCTAATATAAGCATTCGAGGAACCTTTTCAGACCTCTAAAAAAATCAGTAAACTTTTGTTGCAAGATGTGTCTTTGTACCCACAAACTTTTCAAGTTTTGGGACAAAGACGGTCTTGCCTTTTTGCAAAAGGGGAAAAAACGGCGGAACTTGTTTTTTTTAATCACCAAATCTGGTTCAAGCATCTAAACTCGTCTAAATTATTCTTTTTTAATCTTCGGAGAATCTAAACTCGTCTAAATTGTTCTTATTTAGCCCACGCCCCATGAACACTATTGTTTTCACGGATTTGATGTCCCAATTTTGCAACAGAAATTTTAATCAAAAAAATGAAAGCAACCCTCTATGTTCTCCTGACACTTTTTGCCATCAACCTCAATGCGCAGGTCGGAATAAACACACAGACACCCGAAACTACTTTTGATGTAGTAGGAAAACCAAACGACACCTCACATCATGACGGGATTATTCCTCCAAGGATAACGGGCGACCAGTTGGCGAACAAGTTTTACACACAGGCAAAAAAAGGTGCGGTTGTATTTGCCACCGCTCCGGCTTCCAAT
Organism: Chryseobacterium sp.; assembly: GCF_008831505.1. Lineage (NCBI taxonomy): Bacteria > Pseudomonadati > Bacteroidota > Flavobacteriia > Flavobacteriales > Weeksellaceae > Chryseobacterium > Chryseobacterium sp. The sequence goes on from NZ_CP044507.1 coordinate 280,972, forward strand.
CTTTCGGGGCAGGTCATCAATATTTCAGAATCAGGAATGTATTATTTTGACGGCAACGTATGGCAGAATTTCGCAAAGGAGAAACAGCCTGTCGAATACAGAATTGTACTCACCTTCGATCCCAACAGCACCGCCGCACTGACAGCAACTTCAACTTGGTCCGCCCCTGTAAACTATTCGGGAAATAGCCACGCCTATCTTACCTCCTCAAAATATTACACCATCGGAACCAAAAATTTCGGAGGACTAAAGGGAGCGGTTTTGTTCAGAAAAGTACAGGGAATTGTAAATGTATGGTTTCAGATGTACAGGTCTTCTGATTCCGCACCGATTACGGGAAACGCCTTCATCAGCATTGCGAGCATCTACAGCGACATCGGATACATTCCCAACCAGATTGTCTTACTGCATACGGAAAATTCCACGCAATATTTTCCAGCCCTGCTGGAGAATTACAGCATCCAGATTCCGCAAACCTCCCTAAACGCAATGTCCACATCCTACTACACCTACGGAGAAGTTCAAGGATATTCCAACTGGATCAAGCCTTATCTGCCCTAATTGATGATTCAACAAAGTCCTTAATGGAAAAAGAAGACTACATAAAATTCAGAATATCCAAAACCAAAAAACAGGACTGGAAAAAAATATGCAAAGACAGAAACCTCACATTGACCGACTTACTGACGGCATCAGTTGAGAACAGAATTTTAGACAACGAAAGAAGACAGATACTGGCGTTCATTGAAAAACAAGACAACGTCTTCATCAAGATAGAGACCAACATCAACCAGGTAGCGAAAATTGCAAACGGACAAAAGTTTATTTCGGAATCAGAACTGAAAAACTTCACCGCAAAGCTTTCAGAAATCGCCAAATTGAAGAAGCAGCAAAACCAAATCTTCGAAAAGATCTATGAAATGCTCGCAAAATGATTGTCAAGATTATTCCTGCTTCAGGCTCGGATTTTCACGGCGTTCAGTACAACGACAAAAAGATGGAGAAAGGAACAGGAGAACTGATGCTGATGAAAAACTTTCCCTCCTTCATCAATGGGGAAAGCAGTCCGGAGCAGGTTCGGGACTACTTCAAATCCATTTCAAAAAATGAGAAGGTAAAGAAACCACAGTTCCACGCCGTCATTTCTGCAAAATATCAGAATCATGGCAAGGAAGAAATCACCGAAATCGCCAAAGACTTCATGCAGGAAATGGGCTACGGAAAACAGCCGTTCATAGTTGTTTACCACAGCGACACCGAGAACAACCACGTCCATATCGTCTCCACAAGGGTTGACAAGCAGACCGGAAAGAAAATCAACGACAGTTACGAACGCTTGAAAGCCCAAAAAGCATTGGCAGATACACTAGAAAAACGATACGGAGTAAGTTCCGAGGAAAAATTAGAAAAACTGCTAAACTATCAAATTGCTTCACTCAGCCAACTGGAACTCCTGCTTGAAAGAAGCGGGTTCAAACTAACTAAAGACACAAATGATGAAAATGACTTTTCCATTCTGAAGAACGGGGTAAAACTTAAAACCATCCACGGTAACCAAATCAGTTTTACCCCCAATTCGGACAACGGACGAATGAGACAGCTGAAAGCCATTTTGAGCAAATACAAAGACCTCTGTTCCAATAAAGTCTTCAAGGTAGAGGACAGAAGGGCGCAGGAATCACTGCTACCGGAAGAAAGGCACAGCGACCATTGGAAACCCAAGATAGAGTTCGAGAGCGAGCTCCAGAAAAAATTGCGGGACATCTACGGACTGGATGTGGTCTTCCACCACAAGGACGGACAGAAACCCTTCGGATACAGCATCATCGACCACAAATCGGGAAAGGTGTTCAAGGGAAGTGAGATCATGAAGATGGACGACCTGTTTGAGATGACCGATGAGAAAATTGACAAGAAACTTTTTGAAAGTCTAAAGGACTATAATCTGGCGGACAGTTTTTCAAAACAAATATTAATGGAGCATCTGAAACGCCAGAATCCCGAAAACGCTATAATAGAATTTATGCTTTTCGAGTCTAAGAAAATAAAGAACAGGGAGGTTTTCAACGCCATAAAAAACGAGGTAAAGGATTATGTCGAAACACAGAATAACAAGGATGTCCACCTCATAAAATCGGAAGATGGAAAATATTATGCCGTCCACTCCAAACTGCATTATGTGGGTTCATTGGAAAACTTAATTGGAGAGAATGCCTATCAAAAATTCCTCAATCCAAGCAAAGAATTGACACCGGAAAGTAGAGATGAAAATCTTTCCAAGGAACTGGATAGAACCATAGACGACCTGATTTTCCAATTCACCAAACCGTCGGGAGGAACAGGGAGAGACCCTGCCGAAGAAGAGTTAAGAAAAAGACGCAAAAATAAAAAAAGAACATAAGAATGATCATCACATTTGCCACCCAAAAAGGCGGAACAGGGAAAACCACCCTCGCCATCGCATTCGCCAACTATCTCTCCAGAATTTCTACAAGGAAGATCAAGGTGTTTGATTTCGACTACCAAAAATCCTTCTTCAACAAATGGAGGGAGGATGCGGACTCGGAACTGCCCAAACTCTACGAGGTGGAAGTCATTGGCGAAGATGACGATGAGCCGCCTTTCGAGGACTTGGAACAGGTTGTCGACCTGAAAGAAAGCAAAGACCTGTTCCTGTTCGATCTGGCGGGAACACTGGACCAGAGATACAGCGATGTTTTGGTGTACAGCGACTTCATCATCATTCCCTTTGAGTATTCCGATGTGTCCGTAAAATCAACCTTGGTATTCAAAAATCTTCTGGGTTTGTTGGAAAGCGAGGCGGAAAGAATCTTCATCCGCTCCAAATACGACAAGGGCTACAAATATCTCAACCAAAAGGAAATGGATATCGAGTTGGCAAAATACGGAACTCTACTAGAAAATCCCGTGTTCAAGAGAAACTGCCTCCAAACCATCGACACGAGAAAACTCACCTACGAGCAAAAATACGCCGTAAAGAAGCCGTTCGACGAAATTATACAGCAGATCAGCGAGGTCAAAAAAGTTGCGCTTTAACGAGAGACAAAAGAGACAAGAAAAAAATAATCCATAAACCACAAACCTCAAATCAATACATTATGTTAAAATACTCACTCATCCTTTTAGGAGCCTACTTTCTGTACTATGCCGGAAATATCGTCTACGACCTTTTCCTAAAAAAAGAGAAAACCGTTCAGACCGATGTTGCAGAAGAATACTCACTCGGCGACTTTGCACAGGCGGAGAATGAGGAACCCACCTTGATCGGCATCGAGGATGTGGAAAATCTCAAAACCCCGAAATCATTCCTAAAAAGCGAACCCATTCCGATTCAAAGACAGAACAATTTTGAAGACAATCCCAGTTTGGAAGAATTGAGGAAACGATTTGAAGAGGAAGAGGATTTGGATGGGACCAGCTCAAAACAGCCCGAAACCAAACACCATGAAAATCCGCCACAGCAAACGGAAATCAGCAAAAAGCCAGAAATTATTGAGCCAATAGTTTCCAAGAAAAAAAATGATGCACAGAGCAAGAAAGACCAATGGAAAGAATTTGTCAACCTTTCTGAAACCAACGTAAAACTGGTGGACAATATTGAGGGACAAAAGGTTTACCACTCGACGATTTAACCAATTTACCATACATAACTAACCTAAATTTTAAAAATGATGAAAAATTTTATCAGAAAAAACGTGACAAAAAAGAAAGTTCTAACCCTTGCCTTGGTGATGCTGGCAATGACCCCGATGCTTGCGCAGGGCGGAGCGACCGCCATCTCCAATGCCGCTTCCGACATTAAGGACTATTGGGACCCCATCAAGCTGATATTAAAGGCAGTCGGTGGACTCGTAGGATTTATCGGAGGATTGAGGGTGTACAACAAATGGACGAACGGCGACCAGGATGTCAACAAAGAAATCCTCGGCTACGGCGGTGCGATGATCTTCCTTATCGTGGTTCCGGAATTTGTAACCGCATTCTTTGCTTAAGATGGGATACTACCTGTACAAGGGGCTCAAAAAACCCCTTGTATTCTTCGGACTCAAAGGCAAATACATCATTTATGCGGTAGCCGTCATCGGCGCAGGTGTGGTTGCGGCACTCATCTTATCCAAATTCGGATTGCTGGGTTCATTATTAGGTTTATTGGTAACCGCAGGAGGTGTCTACCTCATTTTCAAGAAGCAGGACAAAAACGGACTCTACGACAAGACCAAAAATTTTGACCAGATATTCATTTTTCCAAAAAAACTCAACAACAAAAGATTTTTAAAAGATGGTAAAGACAAAGAAACAGGCATTTGACATTCCCTTCATCGGCTACGATTACGGAAAGGATTTTGGATGGGATTTTGATGTCCTCTTCGGACAGTACGGGAATCCGATTATCGGCATCAGAATTAAGAACATTGTGGAACAGTATTCCGCCGACCCAGACAACTACCTGAACTTCCATACCGTGCTGAATCAAGTCGTATCCATTATTGGCGAAGGAAGAATCGTTCAAAAACTCGACATCTTTTCCAAAAAGAGATATACCGCCGAATCCTCCAACCAGTTCCTCCAGCAGAAATACTCCGAGCATTTTGACGGAAGACTATTTAAAACCATCGAAACGGTACTCCTGTTTACGGACATTGTGGACGACAAACTCAAGAAGAAAAACAAGCACTACCAGTTTTCCGAAAAAAGTTACAAGGAACTTCGCGACAAATGCCAAAAGGTGTTGATGCTCTTGAAGCAGAGCGGTTGCGAACCCCAATTTTTATATGAGAAAGATTTTGAATACTACATTTCGGGTGTATTGTCGATGCAGTTTACGGAAACCCCGGTTTTTGACAATATCAAAAGTACCAACGAATATCTCCAAATCGGAAACCGCTTCGTCAAAAATATTTCCTATGTGGATGTCGAAAATATCGACCTGCCTTCAGAAATAGACCCTTTTTCCATACTGGGTGGAAATGGAGCCGCATCGGAAACAGCGGTGGACAATTTCACCTTCATCAATGAATTGGAGGATTACGAAGCCATCATCTACAATCAGGTCATCACCATTCCCCTGCAGGCGCAACAACAGCGGGAACTCGACAAAAAGAAGAAAAAGCACGAGGGAGCGGCAAACAACTCGCCATCCAACGCCATTATTGCAGAAGAAATCCAGACCCTTCTGCACAATATCGCCATCGACGGACAACTCGTGGTCAATGCCCATTTCTCCCTAATATTTTCAACACATACACTGGAAAAAATGGAAGGGATACAGTCGATGATTGAGAACAAGCTCTTTACGAAGGGGATTATCGTTTCCAAGAATGCCTACAACCAGCTCGAACTCTTCCGCTCCGCCATTCCGGGCAATGCCACGGAACTTCGAGAGTACGATTTATTTATGACGACAAGCGAAGCGGCCTTGTGTTTTTTTTTTAAAGAAAGTTACCCCGTGAACGAGGAATCCAATTTTTATCTGCGGTTTACGGACAGACAAGGCGTTCCTTTGAAAGTTGACCCAGCGGATTTGCCGATGAAGACGGGAAGAATCAACAACAGGAACAAATTTGTCCTCGGGCCATCAGGTTCTGGAAAGTCCTTCCTGATGAACAATATCGTGGAGCAATACCTGACCTACAATTACGATGTGGTGATTGTGGACACGGGCGATTCTTATTCGGGTACCTGCAAATACAAAGGCGGGAGATACATCCAGTACACCGAAGAAAAACCCATCACCATGAATCCCTTTCTGATGGACAAAAAAGAGTTCAACATCGAAAAAATAGAATTTTTGACCAATTTGATTTTCCTGATTTGGCAGGGTCCCGACGCCACGATGTCGTCCGCACAGAAATCCATTTTGGACAATGTGCTGATGTCGTACTACCACCAATATTTCAATTCGGGAACAAGGTGGTATGAAAGCAAGACTTCGGAAGAACTCATTCTCTATCTGAACAAATACAACATCCACGAGGAGGATATTATTTCAGATTTTGAGAAGCAGTCCAATGGACAAAACAACTACTACGACATTTTGGGAATCGCGTTCGATGCGGGTTCCGACGAAATCAAGGAGGCGTTCCGAAAACTCGCCATCGAATATCATCCGGACAAAAATATGAACAACCCGAATTACGACAGCGAAAAATTCTACAAGGTTTACGAAGCTTATGAAACCTTGAACGATGAAGATAAGAGAAAAATCTACAATGAGACGCAACTCATCCTCATCAAGTCCAACGAGATTATCAGGCAGCCGAAAACGGCGGAAGAATGGAACGAGTCCTTCCGAAAAACCATCATCAAGAAAATTAAGGAGCTCGAAGAAAAATTGGAGGCAAAAGAACTTTCCTTCAACGGATTCTATGACTACTGCGATAAATTTCTGCCCCTTTACCTGAACAATAAGAAACACCACATCACCGAAAAGGAATTTAATCTAAGGACATTCTTGTTCGTGCTGAAGGATTTCTACAAAGGCGGAAGATATGGAACGACACTCAACGAAAGTGCAGACAACACGCTCTTTGACGAACCATTCATCGTCTTTGAAATCGACAATGTGAAAGACAACCCGAAACTGTTTCCGATCGTGACACTCATTATCATGGATACCTTCATCCAGAAAATGCGTCTCCGAAAAGACCGAAGAAAGGCGCTCATCATCGAGGAAGCATGGAAGGCGATTGCCAGCAAATTGATGGGCGGATATATTCTCTATCTCTACAAAACCGTAAGAAAGTTTTGGGGAGAGGCGGTGGTCGTTACACAGGAATTGGACGACATCATCGGAAACGCCGTCGTAAAAGACAGTATTATTAATAACTCGGACACCTTCATATTGCTGGATCAGACCAAGTTCAAGGACAACTTCGACAAGATTGCATCACTGCTTTCATTGAACAAGGTGGAACAAAACAAGATTTTCACCATCAATAATTTGAACAACAAGTTTGGAAGAAGCCGTTTCAAGGAATTTTATCTGAAGCGGGGTTCCAAAGGAGAAGTGTACGGCAATGAGGTTTCCTTGGAGCAGTATTTAACCTACACCACGGAAAAACCCGAAAAATCCGCAGTCGAATACTATGTCCAACAATACGGAAACTACGACGAGGCTTTGCAAAAAATTGTAGGCGATTTGAAAAATTTCGGAGACAGCCTTGAAAACTTGGTATCGCTCGTCAACCTTTATCAAAAGCCATTGGACAAAAAGGTGGTTTCCTATTACAGGATGATGAAGAAGACGCACAAAGGGCAAAATATCTTCAAAATCATCTCGCAGGAATTGGAAAACCGAAATATCCATTTTTCAGAATTAATCAACCAAAAACACGAGGAATATGAAAAAGTATAAGCCCCAAAATCCCCAAAGGGGACTTTCAATAAATTCCCTCTCTTGGAGGGTTTGGAGGAGGCTTTTCCTGTTGATTCTCCCCCTTTGGGGGACATGGGGCTTCTCCCAAAACACCTACATCGACCCGACGGTAACGGCGGCGATGATCCTCTATTCAGAAAACTTGAAAGCCAAGCAGAACGATGTGATTGATGAAACCTCCAAACTGAAGGATGCCCAAGCGTGGGTGGGAACCCAGATGGTGGTTGCCAACGATATTCAGAATAAGATTCTGAAAGGTCTGAAGGAAGTTTCGGGAACCTTGCAGAACGGAATCCAGGTGAAGGAGATTTATTCGGAACTCAACAAATGCTACAATTATTCATCGCAGGTAGTTCAGTTGGCATCGGCACATCCACAATATGCCATTTTCGGGGTAAAGGCTTCACAGAAAACCTATGAACAGAGTATAAAAATAGTGACTGATGTCTCCGACATCCTCGCCTCGGGAGAGCTGAACCTTGCCACTGCGGGAGACCGATACAAGATATTGCACAACATTTCCGAGAATGTCAAAAACCTAAAGCTTTGGCTTCTGGCAATCAAGTTAAGACTGGAAAAAGCCAATCGTTTGGGATTCTGGAACTCCATCAATCCATTTGCAGGATACATCAATACCGACAAGGGAATTGTAGAAAATATTATGAACCGATACAAAAGAAATTTCTAGCCCCTGTCCCCAAAGGGGAACAATGTAAAAAAATAAGATGAAAATGAAACATCCCATAATTAACGCTTTAAAAAGCCCCCTTCGGGGGTTTGGGGGCTTGCTGATTTATTTTGTGCTCACTTCATCCAGTGGCGGCTCCACGCCGTCTTGGCAGCAGGAAAACGTATCCTTTCCGATGATGAACCTAGAAATCAAGGCGACGATGGATGAAAACGAGAGGCAGAAGGAGATGCGGAAAAACCAAATTGCCAATGCCACGGTGGAAACTGCCAACAAAACCCAGTGGAACAATTTCAAGGACAAGGTGACCAAAATTCAGGACAGACTTCGAATCGTATCGTTCGCCATTCAAGCGATTCCCACAGGAATTGCGATGAGCAGGGAGATTACGAAAATCACCCAAAACCAGCAAGCCATTATCCATGAAATCAGTACCGCACCTTATTCCATCATCGCGGTTCTGCCTTCACAGGTTCAGTTTGTGGATGATCTGCAAATGGTGACGAGGCTGATTGTCGGGATTGTGGTTTCCTATGGGGCAATGAACCAGATGGAAAAGTCGGAGCGCAAGATTTTATTGGATTATGCCTTGGGAGAAGTCAAGACGCTGAGCAGAAATTCTACCCATATGCTTTTAAAGATTCGGGACATCAAGGCAAAAGTCTTACGAAACAAAAGAGCCTTTCAATACTATGTGAATCGGGACAAACAGGTGGTCGAGAACATTATGAAAAACATCAAATCCTTTTAAAAATGAGAAAACTATTTATCGGAGGAATCTTGTTTTTTTCTGTTGGTTTTGTAAGCGGACAGCAGATTGTTATCAACGACAAACTCTTGGTGCAGATGACCACCAACCACGGCGTAAGGCTGGGAAGCGAGCAGGCATTTCTAAACTCTTATGAAAAACAGAAGGAACTGTACGACGACATTAAAAACAAGACTGCAAAGGTCATCGCCATTCAGGAATACATCTACCAACAACTAAAAAATGTCAACTCGGCACTCACGCAGAGCAAAAAGTTAATCTATCTGTACCAATATCTGGGAAAGGTAGCGAACAACTCCAACAAAATGCTGGACTTGTCGGCGCAACATCCAGAATATGCCGTCTTGGTTTCCAAATACTATGTCGAAATCGGCAAACAGACCTTAAAACTCAAGCAGGAAGTCACGCAGGATATTTTGAACGAGAACAAGGATTTCCTGATGGATCCGATGGACAGGGAGATGCTTATTGAAAAGGTGTTTACCCGAGTTCGGAACATCAATGGAAACATCCTCTACATCATATTGCGGTTAGAAAACGCCAAGAAGATTCCGTACCTGTACCAGGTTCCAGTGCTAAGAAACTACCTCAATATCGACAGGGCGATTGTCGGAGACATTATCCAGAAATACAAATACATATTCAATTAAAAAGATGAAAAAATTAGTTAAAAAATTTGCCCTCGTTCCGCTTTTGCTGACAGCAGTCGGCGTATTCGGGCAGTTTACCGTAAAGCGTTTGAACGACCCCTCCATCGTAGCCCAGCACAAAAGGATGGTGTTCCAGAGTTGGGGCGATTGGCGTCCCTATCCAAAATACCTTTTGGGGATTCAGACCAACTTCGCGTATGCCACCGTTTGGGGAATGTGGGCTCCCAGCAGAAACAGGGATTATAAGGATGGAGAAGATATCCGACCGCTAAAACCGACGGGACTTCAAAACCAGCGTTTTGCCCAAGTGAAATTTCAAGAGGAAGAGGCAAAAAAGATAAAGGCGGCATCCGACACCATCTATAAAAGAAGCGTCCAAGACTTTGCCCATTGGACTTCGGCGACGGTCGATGCAGACCCGCTCTGGTTGCTCTACTACAAAAGGATGCTCAGACCCATTACCGAATTTCCAGACAATCCTCAAAACTTTATCGAATGGAGGCTGAAGAACCAGCAAACCTACGAAACGCTCAATACCACGGGAACTTTAAAAAGACTTCAGGAGGAATTGGACTTAATCAAGGAAAAATATTCAATGTCGAGGTCGATGGATATGCCGAGAGGAAAACGCTTTTTGATGTACCATGACACCCTTATCAAATGGAGAAGGTTCGTGCAGGAATTAAGGAAACACAACGATAAGACGACACTTCTTTTGGACTATAAAAATATTCTGAAAAACCATTCGCCTTATGCATTGCCACAGGCTTGGACTCCCGCTTCCGACAAGCAGATCATCCACAACACGATGCAGCAGTACAAACATAAATTTTAGTGATGAAAAGAAATACTACACCCTTATTTTGCCTCTTGGCAATATTGCTGCCGATAATCGGCTTTGCCCAAACCGACGGCGACTACAGCAACCTGCTCCAATTTCTAAAGGGCGACGGCGCATTTGAGAAATGGTTTATGGAGGTCTTTACCAAACTGGACAACAGCGTTCAAAACGGTGCTGTCGGATCCGCTTTGGTTGGAAGGGCGATCGGAGGACTGGGAGCGTTGATGTATCTCGGATACATGGGTTGGCAAATGGCGGCGGGCGACCGGGAATGGGAAATCACCCCGATGCTCAAACCAATCCTCATTGGATTTACCCTGGTGTATTGGAGTGGTTTTGTCAATCTGATTCAGGCACCCTTTGAAGCCATTGCAGAACCGGGAATCGCCATTTTCAGCGACATTGAGTCCGAAGTGAATGATTTGAGGATTCAACGATTCAAGAAACAGCAGCAGCTACTCGATGCCGTCATCAAACTGAAAGCCGACGAGGATGCGAAGCAGGACGTCATCAACAACACCGGCAAAGATGCCGACGACTCTTGGTTCGACATCAGCGAGGGACTGGACAAACTCATCCAACCCATCAAGGAATGGCAGTTACGGATGGAGTTCCAGCTCCAAAAACTGGTTGCAGAAATTATCGAGTTCGTTTGCCTTTCCATCCTTCGAATCTGTGTCTACCTTATTTTCTTCATCCAAAAAATTTGGGCCTACATCCTCATTATTTTGGGGCCTATTGCGGTAGGTATGGCGCTCGTTCCAGGATTTGAAAACTCGCTGTACAGCTGGGTTTCCAAGTTCATCAACATCAACCTATACACCTTTGTAGCCTATACCATCATCAATATTGGTCAGCAACTGATCGCTTCGGGTTATGAAATGGAGATTGAGCGGTATGACACGCTTTTAACCAATGGAACCATCACCAATTTAGATGCCTTGATGGTTTATGTGAGCAATTCGGGAATGATCTACAACCAGCTCTTTACCTGTGTCGCCTATATCGTGACGGGAATCGGGGTATTGATGACGCCCACCATTGCCGACACCATTGTTACAGCGGGAGGTGCAGGTGCGATGACCAAGATGAAGAGTGCTGCTGGAAGAATGGCGAGTGCCGCTAAAACAACGGTATTGGCAGCCAAAACCGGTGGAGCTTCCGTAGCGGGAGCAGCAGCAAAATCGGCTGCATCAGGTTCCGCATCGGGAATGGTCAACAGTGCGATGAATAACAACAAAAAATAAATAAGATGCTGATCAAAAATATCGAACAAAGAATAAAAATCAACAAGGTAGTTTCGCTGGGAACAATAGCATTTGCCGTAATTATCGTATTGGCGGGCTTCTTCTTTGCCTATCGGATGATTCAGGATTCAAGAAAATCCATCTACATTTTGGACAACGGGGTTCCGGTACTGGCAAAGCAGACCGATGTCTTGTTAAACAGACCCGTAGAATACAAAGCCCAAATTGAACTGTTCCACCGACTATTTTTCACCTTGGCTCCCGATGATGCCTACATCAAGGAGAATATTCAAAAATCACTGTACCTCATTGACGACAGCGGAAAAAAAGAATACACCAATCTCAAGGAAAAAGGCTTCTACAACCAGATTGTGGCCTCCAGTTCCATGGTCAGTATTCATACGGATTCCATCTCGCTCAATATGGAGCAACAGAAATTCTCCTTTTTCGGAAAGCAGATGATTACCAGAAAGTCTGCCGTGATTACAAGAAAATTGATTACCGAAGGATACTTTGAGGACATCATCCGAAGTCCAAACAATCCGCACGGTGTGATGCTTAAAAATTGGAGGATTATCGACAACGAGGAAATCTCCAACCAAACCAAAAATTCCTATTAAAGATGAAAAATTTTCTAAAACAAACCGCAAAAAAGGGATTGGAATGGGCGGCAAAAAATCCGAAGAAGTTTTTCACCCATTCGATGGTTTTTCTCTCCGTGTCTTTTATCGGATCGCTGATACAGGGAATTTTCTTTCCGAGCCAGTCGACATTTAAAATCAAGCCCCCAAACCTCTATTCCAAAAGCAACACGACCCAGCAAATTAATAAAAACCAAGAGAAAGAAATGGAGAAAATAGTTAATGAACTCAAAATTTTAAAAATGAAAAGGGACCGAAAAGAACTCCAAAAAGAAGACAGCCTGAGAATAGAATATTTGTACAACCAATACCAAGAACTGCAACATGGACATTAAGAAAATCAACTTTAAGGAAAAAAAATATGTGATGCCCCTTCTGGCATTGCCGTTCCTGCTGCTCTTTGTGTATGTAGGTGCCCAATTTACCAAAGAGGACACCTCTAAAAAGGACAAGCCGAAAGAACTTTCCCTGTCTCTGGGAGAAACACGGGACTCCATCATGACGAAGAACGATGCCTACGACGCCTTTTTCAAGAAGGACGACAACAGGACGATGCTCGGAGGATTGGACAAGGAAGAGGACAGTCTGCTCAGTTATGAAGACCAGTTGTCTTTGGACCAGAAAAGAAAGATCGATTCACTGAAGGCGGTCTCCAGCAGACAAAATCAGCAGGCGTCAAAAGGAGGCAACTCTTCCTATTACAATCCAAAACAGCAAAATGAGGACAAGGATTTCAAGAGGTCTTCTGAAATCATCCGAATGCTGAACGACAAGTCCAATGGGAAACAGGAAAATGAGCAACTTTCAGAAAATCAAAAATCTAGTAATCAAAATGCACAGCAAGACCCCGTAAAATATCTGAAACAGCAGATGCTCGTCATGGATTCCCTAGAAAAAGCGAGGGATCCCGAATACCAAGCCAAACTCTTGGCGGAACAGAAACTCAAGGCAAACAAGGAAAAGATGGACGAGTTCCTCAATTCCACCTTCAATGTCGGCAAGTCGGGAATCAACAGCGAGTTCAATGCCTTCTACAGGGAAAATGAGAACAGTTTTATCAAAGCCGTCATTGATGAAAACAACAAGGGATTTCTGGGAAGCAGAATCCGGTTCCGATTATTGGAAGACATCTTCGTCGGCAACAGAAAAATTGAGAAAGGCTCCATCCTTTACGGGCAAATCTCGGGATTTTCCATGCAGCGGGTTGACCTCAAGATTGTCTCGGTATTTACCAAGGGAGAAATTCTTCCCGTCAACCTTTCCATCTATGATATCGACGGTTTGAAGGGACTTTATGTTCCGGAAAGCGTCTTCAGGGACATGATTCGGGAAATGGGGAGCAACTCCGTACAGGGAACACAGATGGATATGGGCGGACAGGGATTTTTCACGAGCATCGGCTCAAAATTGTTCACTTCCACCTCCAAATCCATAGCCAACCTCATTAAAACCAACAAAGCCAAACTGAAATACAACTCCTATGTATTTCTCATCGACGAAAAACAGCTTAAAGACTCACAAAACCAACAAAAGAAATAAAAATGAAAACAGCAATCAATATCCTATTATTCCTTATATCCAACCTTTTTATTGCCCAAACCGCAACCAAGGAACAAGTCATTTCGGAATTGCCCGAACTAGTGATTACGGAGGGCGTCAACCTGCACATCATCTCACCGGAACCCATCCAATATGTGGATTTGTCCACCCAAAAACTCACGGGTGATCTACCGAACATCAATATCGCGAGAATCAAGATCACGGATGCTCCTACCAACGTCGACCCAAAGGAAAAGGCAAAAACCACCTCTTTATTGAATGGCGACAAAATAGGAATAATAACCGTTGTAGGTCAGTCTTTTATTGCCCAATATAAGGCTATTTACAGAAATTCGGAAAATAAAAACACCGTGACCAACATCCATATCCAGCCAGAAGAGATGCAGCCGATTGAACTGGACAAAACCCGTTTTTCCAACTTGGAGCTGACCAAGTTTGCGATGGACATCATCCAGAAGAAGACGGAAGAAAATCCAATCAGGGAGCAAAAAGACCTTAAACTCAGTATGCAGCTCAACAATGTGTACGTTATCAGCGACTACATCTTTCTCGATATGACCTTCAAAAACAGCTCGAACCTGAGTTACGATATCGAAGACCTAAAATTTTCCATCGAGGACAAAAAAATCTACAAGGCGACCAACAATCAAAGCATCGAGATGACACCGATTTTTAGACTTTACGCCCCGAAACATTTCAGGAAAAATTTCAGAAACATCTATGTCTTCAAAAAATTCACTTTTCCGAACAGCAAGGTGATGATGATCCGCCTGATTGAGGAACAACTCTCGGGAAGAACCATCGAGATGAAGGTGAATTATTCAGATATTTTAAAAGCAGATACATTTTAGTTATGAACCCATTACCAACAGAATTAATTATTGTCCTTCTCCTGGCGTTCATCGCTTTCATCGCTTCTTGCATATCCATATTTTTTTTATTCCGTCTCAGAAAAGCAAAGAAGGAAATAGAAAAGGAAATTATAAAAATGGCTTATCTGAAAGCGTGGTATAAGGAGATTGCAGTGAAGATTTATGGTAAAGACCGTATTGAGGAAAAAGAGAAAGAGTTTTTAAAAAACTACAATTTATAGGAAGTAATGCAGGAACAACAACACCAAATTAAGATTTACGGATTCCTTCAGAAGGCGGTTTATGCGGTCGTGGCATTGGATTGTGCGTCGCTTTTCTACCTCGATGCAGATATTCCTATAGTTTCAAATCTATTGAAAAATTTCTCGAAGATGAGTTTCTTTTACCCACCCATCAACGCAAAGTTTGCGACCCTGATTCTGATTGGATTGGTTGCTGTCGGGACAAAGGCGAAGAAGAAAAAGGATTTGAACATCGCCACGGAAATCGTAATCCCCATGATATTGGGCTTGTTGATGATTTTTTCTTCACTCGTTTGGCAAAACGAGGCAGGAAACTCCAAACTCCCTAAAATTTTTCCTGCACTGAATCTTTATCAGGTCATCTATGCCGTATTGTCTTTTTTGGGTGCAGTAATCCTTCAAATGGGAGCAGACGCCATCTCAAAACTCATGCAACAAAAAATGGGAAAAGACCGATGGAATGTAGAGGAAGAAAGTTTTGCCCAAAATCAGGAACTGGTAGAAACGGACACCTCGATCAATATCCCATATCTCTTCAGATACAGTAAAAAAATCAACAAGGGATGGGTCAATATCAATCCATTTCGTGGGACGATGGTGATTGGAACGCCTGGAAGTGGAAAGTCTTTCGGAATCATCAATCCCGCAATCAGGCAAATGATAGCGAAAGGCTTCTGCCTGTGTATTTACGATTTCAAGTTTCCCGATTTGGCGCAGATTGCCTACTACCATTATCTGTTGAAGAAAAGCAAAGATTCAGGGTATGAATACGATTTTCATGTCATCAATCTGAACGAGGTAGAAAAATCCAAAAGGGTAAATCCATTGAAAAAAGAATACATCCAAACCTTGGCGGAAGCACAGGAAATGGCGGAGTCAATGGTATCGTCGCTCCAAAAGGGAGGTTCAAGTTCGGGAGGCGGCTCCGATGCTTTTTTCACCCAATCTGCCATCAACTTTCTTTCGTCGAGTATCTACTTTTTTGCCACCTACGAGGACGGAAAATATTCGGATTTACCACATATCCTGTCCTTTATGAACCGAAGTTACAAGGAGATTTTTGACACACTTTTTACCAACGAGGAAATATTCTCACTGCTTTCTCCCTTTAAGACGGCGTATGAAAACAAGGCATTTGACCAGTTGGAGGGACAGGTCGGAACCTTGAAGATATTTCTCTCACGATTGGCGACCAAGGAAAGTTTCTGGGTGTTTTCGGGCGACGAAGTGGAACTAAAAATTACGAACAGGGAGAATCCTTCCATCCTGATTTTGGCATCCGATCCAGGAACGCAGGACATCAATTCCGCCCTTTATTCATCGGTTTTAAACAGGACTTTACGACTCATCAACTCCAAACACAATTTGCCGGGAGGAATTATTGCTGACGAGTTTCCCACCATCTACATACATAAAATCGACAACGTGGTGGCGACCGCAAGGAGCAACAAAGTGGCGGTCTTATTGGGACTTCAGGAAATCCCACAACTCCGACAGTTTTACAAAAAAGAAGTTGCCGACACCATTTCCGCCATTGTTGGAAATATCCTTTCAGGTTCCGCAAGGGACAAAAATACTCTGGAATGGCTGGAGAAACTGTTCGGAAAAATCAAGCAAAAATCCTATTCCCAATCCATCTCCCAACAAGGAACGACGACCAGCATCAACGAGAAAATGGACTTTATGATTCCTGCAGGAAAAATTGCGACGCTCAAAACTGGCGAAATGGTCGGAATGATTGCTCAGGGCGAGGAAAACGACACCGAGGAATACAAAACTTCGGCGATGAACGGCAAAATCAATTTGGATATGAAGGCCATCAAACAGGAAGAACACAACTATGTGAAAATGCCTTCCTATTACTCATTTGTCGACAAAATGGGAAACAATAGGAAAAACGATGTCCTGATGACCAACTTCAGAAAAATCAATAAGGAGGTTGAATTAATCGTAAATGAATTTACTAAAAATGAAAAATAGAACGACAATAATAACATTAACAATTCTCCTTTTAACAGGCGGTTATTCCATGGCTCAATTCAATACGCTGATGCCGACAAAACCACACAAAACGGAAGACTTTAAAATTATGGAAACCCCAAAAGAGGAGAATTCCAACCAAAAAAAGGAGAAAAAATCGTGGAAAGAAATCTTCAACATCACCCCAAAATCGGAACTGAAAAACGAAACCGAAAGTTCAATGAAGATGTTAACGAGTCAAATCGACTCTCTAAAGACGATGCTTAAAAACTACCATAATGGAAACAATCAAAGTAACGTGGACTACAAAAAGATGAAAGATTCACTATTTGAACTGATGCAAAATTTTCAACCCGAAAAAAAGCAGGAAAAGGATTTTGAAACCACCTTTGAAGGTTTACGGAAAAATATCTCAATGCCTTTGCGCAATAGAATTAGCGTGACTTCGCCTTACGGAACAAGGATGCATCCAATTTTCGGCACTGCAAAAATGCACAACGGAATTGACCTCAAAGCCAACTACGAAGATGTTCACGCCGTGCTTGATGGAATCATTACCGAAGCAGGTTGGGATTCCAAAGGCGGTGGAAACTACATCAAAATCAAACATTTCAACCGATTTGAAACCTCCTATCTCCACCTCTCCGAAATCTACTACAAAGTCGGAGAAAAAGTCAGGGCGGGCTTCATCATCGGGAAAAGTGGAAACACAGGGAACTCTACCGGACCGCACCTGCATTTTGCAGTAAAGGAGTTTGGACAAAGCATCAATCCCTACCATTTCTTAAACGACCTAAACAAAGCAAACAATTTAATAGCAACCTACTATGCAAACTGAAAACCTACCTACCGAAGAACTTAAAAAGTTCGGAATCATCAATGAAGATTTGTCATTTTCAAAAAAACTGAAAGCGGACGACATCCAAAAATTTCTGCAGGGCTACACGATTGTCGCAGACAACGACAAAAACAGGGCAACTTTCCAACTCACGGAAAACAACACCCGACTGAAAGTCATCTTTCTGGAGCGGGATAAAAGCATCTCCGAAATCCTCAGAAACAGCAAGGATGGAATTGAGTATTCCACTATTCAAGACCTTTCAAACAAAAATGAGAAGAAACTTTCGCTTGAAAAAAAGGCATTCATCTACGACAAGGAAAACAACATCGTCGCCGAGTTCGACCTCATTAAAAATGCCACCGAACTCACCGCAATCATTGCCGACAAGAAGGATGTCGCGGAAATGAACCGCTACAAAAACGAACTTCAGAAACTGAAAAATTTCCTGATGGATAAAATCGACCAATATCCCGAAATCGCCAAGGAAATTTCCAACGACTTGAACATCGTTTCCAGAGAAATCAACACCGTAAACAGCATCTCACCCGATGAGAAGCAGATTTCAAAAGGTGGCAATTCCGAAATTGACCTGAACGTCAATGACAGGGATAGGTACGAAGACGCGAACAGAAACCGGGAAGAGCAGGAAGAAGAAATCGAACAGGAAATCGAACAGGAACAGGAAAAACGCCGTGGATTCCGCAGATAAATTTTTGAAAAGATGGAAACAGAAACGATCAATTACCAGAGCAAATATGGACCGAACACGAATTTCCAATTTCCGACGGACGAGGATACGCAATATCTCAAAACGTCGGCGGGCGAAATATTACCGTACAAACTCTTCAGTGGGAGAAATGATGCTGACCCAAATTCCGCCATCCTACGGGAAAAGGACAATCAAGGTTACGCCAATGACTTTGCGCTCGTAGAGCGGCAGTTTTCGGAAAACAAAAGTCTTTCATTCATGGCGGGAACCAAAATTTCTGATGTGAACGATGTGGCTTGGCTTTTCCGTGCGCTTGAAGACGAGGCGGTGGAACACACCTTTGCACTCTACAAATTCAAGGACGACAGTTATCTCGTTCAACATCTTTCGACAGGCGGAATTACTTCCACCGTTGTGGATTTACGGTTGTTGACGGGAAACGTCTTCAAAATGCAGCCCGAAAGCATCACGCTCGTCCACAACCATCCGAGCGGACAACTGATTTCGAGCAAACATGACCGACTCATGTTGCAAAGACTGCACGAAATTTTCGACCATACAGGAATAAAGGTGGAAGACGGCATCGTCATCAATCTGCGTTCGGGGAAATATTTGGTATTCAACGGAGATTTGGGAAGCGACCGTGTTCTGGAACTTTCCGAGCAAAATCAACAGCAGGGAAAAGTCAGCACCTTTTCCTTTAACAAGCAGATTTTTGCCGCCAATTATCAGCCGTTCAAAATCAACAGTCCCGAAGATTCCGCCGCCTACATTTCAAGCCAAAAGTTTGGACTGTCCGACAAGACGGAAGCCATCATCCTGAACAATGCGAACGACATCGTTGGGAAATTCATTCTTCCGCAGCATCGACAGTTCGAGAAACTGACCGAACTGATGACGATTCACGCCGGAACGGGTGTCATCCTTTATGGAAACAATGTAAACGAGCAGATGTACAAGGAATACCGCGACAAACTCGAACTGATGGGGTTCACGGCTTTGGATGCGATTTTATTGGAAAGCGGAAACTACCACTCCCTTTACGAAAAGACCAAAATCAACGTCTATGACCACCTTTTGGACAAATTCAGCAAGAACCATCTGAATGCGGAACCCATTGTCGGCGTATCGGAAAACAACCTAAATAATAGTTACTCTAAAAATTTTAGAAATATGGAAGAACCACCACAAAAGGATTACGTCAAACTGTTTATTGACGATTCCGAAGGTCATACCAAGCACGAATTTGAAATCTCCTTGACGGAAGACGACAAAGTGAACTACAGCCAGATTGCCTCAAAAATCCAGCTGTATCGAAAGCCGGAAGACCATGTTTTGCTATTCGTTGGCGGAGAACTGCTTACCTACGAGGGAAATGAGGAAACAGAAAAAATCATCGATTCCCTTAAAAGTCTTTTTCTTCCCGATGAGAAAAAACGGAGCAATTTATTCAGCCAAAGTAATTTTCATTCGAGATTTAAAGAAGAAATGGATGCCACAAGGTCAGGATTTTCGATAGACGACATCATTGGAGAGCCTTCTATAAAAGATTACGCCAAAATGAACGGAGATGACTTAACACAACACCTCAATAAAAACAAAGAATATTTTAACAATCAAACCCCAAACATTATGGAAACACAAAAAGAATTCAACCAGGTAGATTATCTAAAAAATCAGCTTAAATACCTCGGTTTCGGCGAAGACGAAAAACTTCACAAAGAATTGGAAAAAGGCATCAAGTCCAAAAACCAGCAATTCGAAATCAAAACTTCCTCGGACAAGGCACTGCCCGGAAACAAGGTTGATTTTGCCTTGAAATTCAACAAGACGGAAACGGGTGGTGTTTTCCTCAACTCTTACGACGCCAAATTGAAGAACGAGAAAGGCGAAGAAATCACCCACAATTTTTCGGTAAACAGAGAAAATACCTTTACCGCAAAAGAAGCCGTAAATCTTTTGGAGGGACGGAGCGTGAAAATCGAGTTCCACAACCCCAAAAGCGACCAGTCGGAAACCGCCTTCGTGCAGTTCAACTTTGAGGAGCCAAAGACGGAGAAAGGAAACTATATGTTCCAGAATTTCTACAAAAACTACGGTGTCGATACCGACAAAATCGTGGAAAAAGCCAACCTCGTTTTCGAAAAGCCGGAATACAGGGATAACACCATCAAGTCACTTGAAAAAGGAAATGTGGTGAAAGTGAAATTTGAAATGGACGACAAGGTGGTGGAAGGAAAAGCAGTGCTCAATCCGCAATACAAGAACCTGAACCTTTACGACAACGACATGAACCGCATCAACACCAACAAACCTTTGCAGGGAATGGAAAATGAAGAAAAACAGGAGAAAGCCCATGTGAAGGAACAGAGCATCAAACGATAATAAATAATACCTGACTATTATCCGAAGGCGGTAAGTCAAATTTTGATTTGCCGCTTTTTTTAAAATGTAATCATTATGAACATCAAATCCATATTTTTAGTTTTCGTTTCAGTATTTATCCTAAATTCCTGCCACAAGGAAATCAAATCCGAAAAAGGCGGAATCGACCTCATTACCAATGTCTATTTTGATGCCTCCAGAGGATTGGACAAGATGCAGAGTTTCCACATCTCGAAAATGAGTTATTCGGAAAACCAAATTATCGAACTGGTTCCAAACCACACCTTTCCCGAAATGAATCAAAATGCCTATCTCGTGAGAGATTCTTTCTGCTATCCATTGGATGCTGAAAACGGCAACATCATACTTTCCGATATTCTTGAAAAACAAAAACCCGCATTGGTTTGGAACAAGAAGGACGGCGCCATATTCTCAAAAGAAATGATTCCGAACTATAATAACAGGCGGAAACTCTCCGACACGGTGTTATTCAAGAAAAAATACAGACGCTTCGAAATCAATTCGCCTTGGAACTATACCCGTTTCTACATCTATCCGACAGACACGATTCTGCCGTATTCCCTCTACAGACACGCCGAAAAGGATTATGGCGGAAGATTGGAGCGCATCGATTCCTACAATAAAAAGACCGACATCTTTGTAAGCCTGCAACTGCTTCCAAGAAAAAACTGGGACGACACGGCGAAAGACATTTTTGAGTTCAACCACTTCGTAAAAAACAGAAAAAGTGAGTGAGACATCCTATTTAAATCATTCTAGTTCAGAAATTTCCATTATTGAGGGAACTAAAAACGAACTGATTGTCTTTAACAGCGATAACGACAAAGATTCGTTTTTGGAACTTTTGAAACTAAACAATCAAAACAACGGCAGAACCCTTGTAACACTCAATTATAATGAAAATACTGGAAGCTTTGTCGAACGGTTTAAAAACTACGACGGAAAGATATTTCTGTGTCTAACCGGTGATGATGACGGAAATAGGTCTACACAAAAAATCCTCAATGAATTTCAAAATAAAAATATCAAGGACATCCGCCTGCTGTATGGAATTTCTGAAAATGGGAACCAAAACCTGGAAGAATATTTAAAAAATAAACTCCAAGTTCAAGAGAAAAATACTACTTTAGTTGAACAAAAAACGATAAGAAATGAAGACGATGGAACTCAATCCGAAGGAATTTCCGACACTCAGCACTTGGGAGCCGAACTTTCTCAACGAAATTCTGGAGAATCTAACCAAACAAGCAAACCCAAGCAAAACGGAAATCACTTTGGAGGACAAGCTGTGGACGGCAACCATACTGGAAATGGACTTGAAGACACAATCTGGAAGCATCTGGTCGGAAAACCAGAGCGAGGACCCGTTGACGGAACACAACCGCAAAATGCTGCAAAAAATGAGGGAGCAGAACATTCCTTGGGCGGAATCGTATCCGGGAGAAATGTATCCAATAGAATAGCAGAAATAGTAAAAACATCTACTCAAAACAATGAGGCATTAGGGGTTCTTATTTCAAAATATAAAGGTCAAAAACTGACCAATGAACAAGTTGCGGAAGTTGTTTCCGCAGCTTGTTTTGTTTCCAGCGATAAGCAAGTTAAACTCAAGGAAAGTCTTAACATTACCGAGGATTTAAAAGAGATCTGTCATCAATTCAAAAGTGGCGGAACAGCTAAAGAAGGCAGGGGTATTTTGGATGAATACTACACCGATTCAAGGATTGTAGATGCCGTCAGAAATTTAATCAAAGACCAGTTTAAGAACAGGCAGGAAATTTCGGTATTGGAACCCAGCGTTGGAACGGGAAATTTTCTGTATGCAGTGAAAGAATTGGGAATCAAGTCCAATATCACTGCCTTTGAAATCAACGAAACCACCGCAAAGATTGCGAAAATCCTTCATCCCGAAGCCCACATCCATCTCCGCTCCTTTGAAACCGAGTTTATCGAAGAGAAAGGCAACAAGAAGGAATTTGCCGAAAAATACGATTTGGTTATCGGTAATCCACCCTACGGCGACCATCGCGGATTATACAAAGGTTTGGGAGAAGAACCCAAAATCTCCAAATACGAGGACTATTTTGTCAAAAGGTCTTTAGATTCTCTTAAACCCAATGGAGTTTTGGCAATGGTGCTTCCTTCGGGTTGGTTGAACCGACAAGCCCAACTAAAAAATGCAGATATTTTGGAAGGTTTTCGTCTGCCGAATGGTGCTTTTGCCGGAACTCAGGTAGGAACGGACATTATTATTCTGCAAAAAAATTCCCAGAAAATTTCTACAGATATTTCCAATTATTTTGAAAAACATCCCGACAGGATTTTAGGGGAAACCCGAGAGAAAACCAACCGTTTTGGGAGGTTGGAAAACTATGTCTATGGAAATTTAGAGGACGCCTTATCTAGGATTGAGCAACTCAAAAATAAAAAGCAGACCGAAAGAATTGGAAACCTCTTTGAAGATTTGTTTTTGGAGGTTGATCAACCTAAAGGAGAATCAAAAAGCAAAACTTTAGAAAACACCATTCCCGCTAAAACAGAAGAAATTGACCTTGCAGAAACGAAAGATAAAATTGAGCAAGTTCTTTCCAGACTTAATGAAGTAAAATTCAAATCTCCCGCAATTGAAAAGGAGATTGAGAAGTATTTCAAACTCCAAACCCAAATTTTTGATAATCCCCCAAATTTTTCGAAAGACCAAATTGATGAAATTCATCGTAAAGCGGATAAAATTATCCAGTCCCACAAAGAGAAAAATGCGGAATATCGAATTCAGACCAAACCGGAAATCAAGAAAGGGGTTTTAAAATACCAATTTTTCAAAGCCGATGAAATTGTGAATGCCTCGCTTCAGAACAGTACCGATATTACTAAAGAACAGATTGAGGCATTTCGGGACACTTCCTACGACGGCACATTAAACAATCACGGTAAGCACTACCAATTTGCCAACTATATGGACGGAAATTGGGTTCACGATTTTTATTACGCCGAAGGGAATATCTACGCCAAATTAGAACAACTGGAAATAGACTTTAAGGACAGGTTCTCGGTTGGCGGAACAGAAAATCAATATGAGAAACAAAAGGATTTACTCCTCAATGTTCTTCCAAAACCAAAAACTTTAGACGAAATCTCAATCAGTCCGAATCATGAATTTGTCCACCAGTTTGATTTGGGATCCATAGAAAAGGAACGCTGGAATCAAAACACAAGACAGACGGAAACTGTAACGGTTCCCTATAATCTTGCAGAAAAATTCAAGGATTTTGTCGGAACGCTTTCCAGTGAGGCATTTGCAGGTTCTTCATCTTGGGAAGTAAGAAGTTTTGTAGACAACGAAAACGTTACCGGAAGCGACAAGGAACGGAATGCCTTGGTTCGCGAAAGACGAAAAGTCGCCGCCAACGACTTGTTTCAAAAATTTTTGAGGGAAGAATTGTCGGACGCTTTAAGGAAGCGTTTTGTCAATGATTTTAACCGAAACTACAACAATATCTATGTTCCGGACTATTCAAAGTTTCCTTTGTTTTCAAAAATCCATTTGAATTTTAAAGGTCGAGAACTTAGATTAACTGAAGTTCAGAAAGCCGGAATCGGAAGGCAGACCACGAAAGGTGTCGGATTACTTGCACATGAAGTGGGATTTGGAAAAACATTGTCTGGAATCCTGTCAATGCACGAAGCGATGGAAAGAGCAAATGCGAAAAGACCGCTGATTGTCGTTCCCAATGACAGCATTCTGAAACAGTGGGTGGAAACCATTTTTGAAACCATTCCCGAAGCCAAAGTGAATGTCTTGGGAAATCTCGGAAAAGACTTCGACCTCTCAAAATTCGACAACAAGGATGGGGAAATCACCATCGTCACTTACGAGGGTTTTAACAATATCGGTTTTTCTGAAAATATTACCCAAAATCTGGCTTCCAAGTTCTCCTATATTTCAGAAAATGAATTAAGAAGTGTAAACACCATCAGCGAAAGGGATTTTCAGAAAGAACTGGAAAAAGAAAAAGAACTGGTGGGTAAAATGAAGCGTGGCAAGATTTACGATTGGGAAGACTTTGGTTTTGACCATCTGACTTATGACGAAGTCCACAACGCGAACCATATCGTAGGAAAAGTAAGAATAAAAGACCGCCGATTTGCTTCAGACTTTAGAAATCAAAACCAGCAGACTTCAAAGTTGGGTATCAATACTTGGATGGCTGCGCAATACATCCAAGAAAAGAACGACGGTAGAAATGTTACCTTGCTTTCTGCAACGCCATTTACCAATAAACCACTGGAATATTATTCTATTCTCTCCTTGATTGCGAACAAGAGATTAGAAGAATCGGGCTACTTCAATGTGAATACCTTCTTTGAAACCTTTATGGAGGCAGACAACGACATGGAGATTGACGCAAAAGGTGATGTGAAATTCAAGGCGAATGTTCGACGTTTTAAAAACAATTCGCTGTTTCAGCAACTTTTATCTGAATTTATTGATATCAAAGGCGAAGAAGACAATCCAGAATTGGTGCGGCCCAACCGAATCAACAAGGAATATAAGATTGAGCAGAACTATTTAACGAGTGAGCAATACGAAATGCTCAATGAAAACTTTACCGAAACCCAAAAAGGGGCAATTCTTACGCATATCCTTAATGCCCGTTTGATTGCGATTTCACCATATCTTTCTCCCTATTATGAAGGAGAAGAACCGTCTTTAGAAGAGTTTATAGAGGATTCTCCGAAACTAAAACAAACGATGGATTTGATTCGGCAGAACAAAAACGACATTCCGGATTCGGGACAGATTATCTACTCTGAATTAGCTGTTTCGGAATTTCCGAAACTAAGGGAATATTTGGTACGGGAGGTCGGCTACAAACCGGAAGAAGTCGGAGTCATCACCGGAGCAACCAGCAAACCAAACCGTTTAAAGATTCAAGATGATTTCAATTCCGGAAAAATAAAGGTGGTCATCGGAAGCGAGGCGATTCAGGAAGGAATGAACCTTCAGGAAAATACGACGGATATTTACATGCTTTCTCTTCCGTACAACTTTACCTCTCTACGGCAAGTGGAAGGTCGTGCTTGGCGACAAGGAAATAGGAACGAAAATGTAAGAATCAACTTTATGTTGACCAATGACAGCATTGATGTCTTTATGCTTCAAAAATTGCAATCCAAACAGGCAAGATACTTGGAGGCAATGAAGAAGGGAGCCGATGTTTTAGATATTTCTGACATCAGCACGCAGGAAATGAAAACCGCCATCATCACGAATCCCGAAACCAGAGCGAATATAGAAATTGAACTGATGAAAAAGCAAATTGAAACCGAAAAAAATAAATTTTTGGCTGATTCTGCTTTTGTGCTTCGAAAATATGACAGTTTTATTAAAATTCAGGAAGAAGTAACTAAAGCGCAACATAACTACAACCGAATCTTAGGCTATTCCAAGGAAGAGGGCGACAATGCCGAATACTGGAAAAACCAGCTTCCATTTTATCAGAAAACGATTGATTTGACAAAGGAGAAAGTCCAAGAGGAAATTGATATTCTTTCTCAAAAAGGCGTGAATGTGACGGAGATTGAACAGCAGACAAAAATTACTGAAGATAAGATTGCTGAATTGGATAAAAGGTTGGAGGATTTGCCTAATGTTCGGGAGGGATTGGTTGAGAAGTATAGGGAGGAGAAGGAAATGCAGTTGAAAATTAATGAGAGTAGGGGTTATTTAGAGGAGAGAATGGTGGAGAATTCACAATTATTTAAGACGAATATTATCAGAGTAATTGATAAAAATTTTGAAAATGAAAATGTACAAAAAATAGAAATACAACAATATGGAAGAAAGAGATAATAAAAAAACAGGGACTTGAAGTCCCTGTTTTAGTCCCCGCTATGCGTAAATCACTGATTTACAGCGTGTGTAGTAGCCCGTAGGGGAATCGAACCCCTCTTACCAGAATGAAAATCTGAGGTCCTAACCGATAGACGAACGGGCCATCCTGTTTATAATTACGCTAACTTGTTAACGTGCTTTGTAAGTTTACTCTTAAGATTAGAGGCTTTATTTTTGTGAATGATGTTTCTTTTAGCCAATTTATCCACTAAAGCAATCACTTTTGGAAGTTGCTCAGACGCTGCAGTTTTATCCTCTTCATTTCTTAGTGCCTTCACAGCTGTTCTTGCAGTTTTGTGATAGTACTTGTTACGCAGTCTTTTCGCTACGTTCTGTCTGATTCTCTTTAAAGCTGATTTATGATTTGCCATTATTTGTCTCTCAATTGTGGGTGCAAAGATATAGTTTATTTTTTATCCTGCAAATTTATTTTAAAAAAAATTAAAAAAAATTGCTTTTGTAGCCTATAGGGGAATCGAACCCCTGTTGCAAGAATGAAAATCTTGAGTCCTAACCACTAGACGAATAGGCCGGTGAATTTCGGACTGCAAAAATAGGCTTTAATTTTGATCTCCAAAAATTATTTCAGCTCTATTTTGCTACTTTCTGGATAACGGAGTTTTTAATTCCTTTTTCCTCCAGTGATTTCTGAAGTGCGATGGCATCTTCCAGCGTTTTTACATTACCGTAAGTATAATAGAACATTCCGTTCAGCTTCTCGCGCTTTACGTCCTTAAGGTTTTTCACAATATATGAATCAGAGGGAAGTTTGTCCTTGCCTACAAATACTTCAAGAGTGTAGTAACCGGAGCGCAGCGCCTGTTCGGGTACGAATCCGACCGGTGAAGCCGTTCGGAAACCTGCGTCACGGGCTGTTTTCAGGTTGGCATCCCGTACACTGGCCAGGTTAGATACACTGTAATAGTATTTGTACAGGCCGTTCTCCTTAAGAGCCAATATGTAATTGAGTCCTTTGAACGCAGGGTCACCGTAATTGTATTTAATTGGGCTGCTCATCAGCAGGATCCGGAAGTCATTTTTAAGTGGTACCTCCTTTTTTTCCTCTTTTTTGGGAGCTGCGGCGGGCTCAGATGCATTTACTTTGCGTGCATATCGGATGATGGCATCATATATCTGAGTGGCTGTCTTTTTCTGTCCCTCTTCGCTGTAAAGAAAATAGGCGTCGTCATAATTGTTTACAAAGCCCGTTTCAATAAGCACTGACGGCATGGCGCTCATCCTTAGGATGTGCAGGTTAGCCTGTTTCACACCTCTGGAAAACCGTCCTCCTTTTTCGAAATTCTCCTCAATAAAACTGCCGATAAACAGGCTGCGTTCCAGGTATTTACTTTGCTGAATTTTCAGTGCGATAAGTGATTCGGGTGAAGTAGGGTCGTAGGAGGCGAAAACTTCGCGGTCTTTGGCGTCCAGATAGATTACATCGTTTTCCTTTTTCGCTACCTCCAGGTTTTCGCGGTTTTGATTGGGGCCCTGCACGAAAGTTTCCGTACCGCGCGCGGTAGCACTTTTCGCCGGAGATGAGTTTACGTGTACGGATACAAAAAGGTCGGCTTTACTCCGGTTGGCAAGGTTAGTACGCTCAGTGAGGGAGGGATAAACATCAGTTTTACGTGTGTAAATAACTCTGAAGGCCTTATTTTCCTCCAGCATCCGGCCTAATTTAAGTACGATGCCCAAAGTGATGTCCTTTTCGCGTGGCGTACCGAATTCATACGATCTTGTTGCGCCCACATCATGGTCACCGTGTCCTGCATCCAAAACGATCGTAAACTTCTTTTGGGCGGTACCTGCAGTAAAAATTATTAAGAAAAGAAGTAAGAAATATTTTTTAAAACAAAAGTTTGTTATCATCATCAATTCTTAAAATTTATTATAATTTTGCTCGCAAATATTAAACAGTACCGGTATCAAAAGCGCCTCCAAAAATATATTACATATTTTAATTATCCTAATTTTTAACAGTTTTTTAGCACCACTGCATGCTCAGAACACTGCTGAAAATAAGGTGGTTAGTGACTCCGTACGCCGTACTGATACTGTACGTGTGCGGGGAGAGCAACTGGCTGATATCGTGAGGACTAAAGCGGACAGCGAACGGAATGACTTTCAGCATAAAATGACTTATCTGAACAAAAATGCACAGGTGAAGTATCAGGATATGCAGATTGATGCGGATTATATACGCATAGACTGGCGGAAAAATGAGATCTATGCAC
This sequence comes from Chryseobacterium sp., assembly GCF_008831505.1. Lineage (NCBI taxonomy): Bacteria > Pseudomonadati > Bacteroidota > Flavobacteriia > Flavobacteriales > Weeksellaceae > Chryseobacterium > Chryseobacterium sp. The sequence goes on from NZ_CP044507.1 coordinate 309,947, forward strand.
GTGGCGAGGTGGACAGCGCCGGCAGAATCATTAAACCAGCTGTGGCCACCCAGGCCGGTAAATCTTATGAATACAACGATTTTCAGTACAATTACAAAACCAGGCAGGCCATGGCCTATAACGCCCGGACCGAGGAGAGTGAAGGCGTAATTGTAGCTCAGAAAACCAAGAAATACAATGATTCGGTCTTTTTCATGCGCCGGGGACTCTTTACTACAGACGAGTATTTCCTGAAGAAAAAAGATACCGTTGCCGACTATCACCTGCTGGCTCCCAATATCAAACTGATTAAAGGCAAGCAGAATTCCCAGGTGGTTACAGGACCTGTACAGATGTATATTGAACAGGTACCTACACCTCTGATCCTGCCGTTTGCGATCCTTCCTTTTTCCGACAAAAGATCTGCCGGTATACTGATTCCGAGTTTTGGTGAAAGGCAGGATGTAGGGTTTTTCCTGAACAGTTTTGGATACTATCAGCCAATCGGTGAACATTTTGATGCAAAGATCATGGTTGATTTTTACACCAAAGGCAGCTGGAACATCAGGCCGGAAACGAACTATGTAAAGATGTACCGTTACAACGGTAACTTTGCAGCAGATATCGGATCTACCGTGCGGGGTATTAAAGGCCTGGACGATTACAGCAAGGTGAACACCTACCGAATCTCCTGGCGGCATTCGCAGGATACCAAGGCTAATCCTCTGCTGAATTTCAGTGCGTCGGTAGATCTTGTAAGTTCAAAATTCTACAACAATACGATCAACAACAATTATATATTTAACCAGAATGTGCTGAATACACAGCAGAATTCTACCGTGAGTGTAACAAAGCGCTTTCTCACATTGCCTGTGACCATTACCGGAACCGCCTCGTACTCCCAGAATTTTTCATCGGGACTTGCTGATTTAAGATTGCCCCAGATTAATGTGGCGGTGAACCAGTTTTATCTGTTTAAACCCCGTACCGGCATCCGGGAAGGACTCCTGGAAAACATTACTGTGAATACCGGCCTTAACTTTACCAACTATGCCAACACCGGCGAGGGCGAAATGTTCACAGAAGCCATGTGGGACAAAATGCAGACAGGCCTGCGGAATAATATCACCTTGGGAACGAATACCAATATCGCTAAATATTTTACATTTTCCGTAGGCGCTAATATCGACAATGCGCTTACCACCAAAACGCTTCGCAGAACCTACAATCCGATCACCAACGAGGTGGAAAATAATTTCAGTAATAAAATTGGCGGGTATTCGGTTTTCAGCACCAGTGCAAGTATTCAGACCACTCTTTACGGCACCAAAATCTTCAAGGCCGGCTCGGCCATCCAGGGAATCAGGCATATGGTAATGCCCAGTATAGGATTCAGCTACCGACCCGATTTTGGAACTCCCGGATTCGGATACTTCAGCAGTTATTATGATGCTGCCGGCTCCAATATTCCGTATTCAATATTCGATCAGGGTATAGTGGGTTCGCCTACCAGTGGTATGGAAGGGGCAGTGAATTTCAGTATCGGTAACAATATTGAAATGAAGGTGCGCAGTAAAAAGGACTCCACCGGAGTCAAAAAGATCAAAATTTTTGAAGCACTCAATATCGCAGGTGGTTATAATCTGGCAGCCAAAAACAATAAATGGTCTGTGTTTACTGTAAACGGTCAGTCTTCTTTTCTGGACAGTAAACTCAGTCTCAACAGTAGCTTGATCATCGATCCCTATGAGAATGTATTTGTGCCCGAAGAAAACAGGGTAGTGCGTACGGAGAATTTTGGTAAATTTAATGTACAGGGTTTCAACCTTCAGCTGTCTTATCCATTAAGTGACCTTATTTTCGGTGAAAAGGAGGAACTGGACAAGAAGTACAGCACCAAAGGCGAGATCAGAAATGAGAATTATTATTTTGATGATGACAATTATGCACGCTTTCATCAGCCCTGGACACTTAATATAAATGCGAATTACAGCTATAACAGAGGAGGAACGCTTTTCGGAAATACTGTGGCCTCTGTGGGGCTGGACGGCAGCATACAGCTTACTCCCTACTGGAATATCAATGGCAGCACCCACTATGATTTTATGACACAGGAACTGGCTTATACACGAGTGGGTTTCTCGAGAGATCAGCGGAGTTTTACAATAAATTTCAACTGGGTTCCTTTTGGACAGTATAAGGTTTACGACTTCTTTATCGGTATAAAGGCAAATATCCTGCAGGATGCTCTTAAATATAAGGACAGAAGTTTCACGCAACCTAACGCCCCATTCTAAGATTTCTTGCTGCAGCAGGCTGCTAAATTGCAGCTTTATCGCTAACTTCATTGGTTGACTGTTCCCGATTTAAGTTTTATATTTGCAAAAAATAAAAAATCTATGAAAAAAGTAATCACCACTACAAACGCTCCTGCTGCAATCGGTCCTTATGCACAGGCTAATATGGCCGGCGGCGTGCTCTATATCTCAGGTCAGATTCCGGTGGATCCTGCAACCGGTAATTTGGTGGAGGGTATTGAAAAGGAGACCCACCAGGTGATGAAAAACCTGAAAGCGATCCTGGAAGAAGCCGGTATGACATTTAAGAATGTAGTAAAAGCTTCTATTTTCCTGAAAAGCATGGATGATTTTGCGGTGATGAACGATATTTACGCGTCTTACCTGGATGCGGACAGCTATCCGGCACGTGAAACTGTACAGGTGTCCTGTCTTCCTAAAAATGTGGATATTGAGATCTCAATGATCGCCCATCAGGATTAATGAATTTTCTGCGAAATACTTTTGCGGTTCTTGTAGGTCTGACCATAGCATTGTTGGTGATCACTCTGGGTATACGAACCAATCCGGCCTGGATTACTTTTGAAGATTTTGCCCCATTTGAACATTGGGAAACATTCCTTAAGTCAGTGGAAGGCGATTACCGCTTCTTTGGTTTCCTGCTTCTCTTTACGGGTATTGGCTCAGTTATAGGTGGTGTGGCAACAGCTATTATTGTAAAATATGGTAAGGTGGCCTACGCAATTCTCATCGGCTTTGCGTTACTTTTCCTGGCAATGCTGGATATTATTATTTTTCCCTACCATCCCACATTTTACAAAATCTGTATCTTCCTTACCTTCTTTCCGTTTTCCTGGATTGGGGGCAAGATTGTGGAGGTAATCTATGAACGCAGAAAACGGCGCCTGCGCGGGACAGAACCTCAGGAGTAAATTGTGACTGTTATAAACAGAAGTGCCCCGGGACTCCCGGGGCGCTTTCCTTTACAATTATAATAATTAGTTAGGCATAACAAATCCTTTAGTATAGATACGGCCGTACTCGTCTACAAATTTGATCTGTACATTCCCTCTGTGGTTTTTAAGCAGGTTTTCTACATCTTTTTGAGAGTTTACCGGTTTACCGTTGACCTCAATTACAATATAGTTATCTACAATTCCAATTTTAGCCATCTCGCCACCTTCCTGCACGTTCTTGGTCACTACACCGCTGTTCAGTCCGTAATCTGTCTTGAACCTGTCGCTGAGCGGTGAGAAATCGGCGCCTATTTTTTCGCTTACAGTAAGGTCAGCCTTAGTCCTTACTGATGTATTTCCCTTCTGATCTTTAAGTACTACACGTGAAACCATTTCGCGTCCGTTCCTCAGGTAGGTGACATTGACTGCATCACCCGGTCTTTTACTGCCCACAGCCAGTGTAAGGTCTGCGAAATCGGAAATCAATGTATTGTCCACTTTAGTAATTATGTCTGCTTTTCTCAAGCCGGCATCCTCCGCACCGCTCTTCTCAGTCACTTCTGTAACATAAATTCCGTTGCCTACCTTCAGGTTGGTCTTAAACTGCTGGTTGTACTGTGCAACCTGCTGGTCATTCGATAGGTCCAGCGAATTTACACCCAGGAACCCCCTTTGAACAAGGCCGTACTTCTTAATGTCTTCCACAATCTTCCTGGCAAGGTTAGAAGGCACAGCAAAACCATAACCCTGGTAATAACCATTGGTTGATGAAATGGCAGAATTGATACCGATCAGATCACCATTTGGATTTACAAGGGCACCACCTGAATTTCCTGGATTAATTGCGGCATCCGTCTGGATGAAACTTTCAATTGGATTGCTGGCTTTGCCCTGACTGCCCAGAATTCCGATTCCGCGTCCCTTGGCCGAAATAATACCTGCAGTAACTGTAGAGTTCAGCCCAAGAGGGTTACCTACTGCCAGTACCCACTGACCCACCTCTACATTGTCTGAATTCGCAAAATTGAGGTAGGGTAATCCCTTTTCTTCAACTTTGAGTAAGGAGATATCAGTGTTGGGATCAGTTCCTACCAATGTGGCGATATAACTTTTCTTATTGCTTAAAACTACCTCAAGCTTATTGGCACCTGCTACAACGTGGTTATTGGAGATAATATAGCCATCCGGCGAAATAATTACGCCTGAACCCATTCCTGAGGGAATATTATCCGGTCTTTGCTGGTTTCGCTGACTTCTGTTGGGCTGGCCGAAAAACCACTCAAAAATATCCTGCTCACTGCTTCGGCCCGCAGACCTGTTAGAGTAGTTTTTAATCGTTACAACTGCCGGTACGGTCGTTTTGGCAGCTTTCACAAAATCTTCACCCAAAGCTGCCTGGTTAAAGCCGGCAAAGGAAACATCATTTTTGGCCGTGGAAAAATATCCTGTATCTGCAATGGAAGCATCATTGTTTACGTAATTGATAGCTCCGAAAGTTGTAGTGCCGGAAACTACACCTACGACGGCATACGGTAATAATTTTTTAAAAATATTCTTCATAATATCTCTCTATTGTCTTTCTAATTTAAACAAATATGATGCTATATAGGTATCTTGTCATATTAAGATGTTTCATCTTTAACTAAAATTTAACTACTAAACGCCCCTATTTATATATTTTTAAGGGATTTGCCTGCTTTTATTGAAGATTGGGTCAGAAGGGCTGTTTAAAGTTCTGTCATTTTGACCTCTAGAGCCATTTTTAAATAGCTTATCTTTGCAAAAATTTATTACAAAAATGACAAAAAGCGGTAAAATAGAACTTATGGCGCCGGCCGGCGACTTCACTGCCCTTCAGGCAGCTCTTGATAACGGAGCAGATTCTGTTTACTTTGGAGTGGAACAACTTAATATGCGCGCCCGGGCTTCCATGAATTTCACCCTGGGAGATTTGCCGGAAATTGCCCGCAGATGTGGGGAAAAAGGCGTGCGCACCTACCTTACACTTAATACCATTATATACGACCACGATCTTTCTATTATAAAGACGCTTCTGGATACAGCCAAGTCGGCTGGCCTTACAGCAGTTATTGCAATGGACCAGGCGGTTATTTCTTATGCCCGCCAGATTGGTCTCGAAGTTCATATTTCTACCCAGATCAATATTACAAATATTGAGACGGTGAAATTCTATGCACTCTTTGCAGATACCATGGTGATGAGCCGTGAGTTAAGCATCACACAGATCAAGAAAATCTGTGACCAAATCGTGAAGGATGATGTTCGCGGACCTTCCGGCAATCTGGTCGAAGTTGAAATTTTTGGTCACGGCGCACTTTGTATGGCCGTTTCCGGAAAATGTTACTTAAGCCTGCATTCAGCTAATTCCTCGGCCAACCGTGGAGCCTGTAAACAGAACTGCCGTAAAAAGTATACAGTAACCGATCAGGAAACGGGCTTTGAGATTGAGCTTGATAATGAGTATATGATGTCGCCTAAGGACCTTTGCACCATTGGATTCCTTAATGATATCGTTGATGCCGGTGTGCAGGTGCTGAAGATTGAAGGCCGGGGCCGTGCTCCCGAGTATGTAGCCACCGTGACGAAATGTTACCGCGAAGCGATTGATGCAGTAGCCGACGGCACTTTTACTCAGGAAAAAGTGGAGGACTGGATGAAGCGGCTGGAAACTGTATATAACCGTGGTTTCTGGAGCGGATACTACCTGGGACAGGAATTGGGTGAATGGTCTTCCAATTCAGGATCCAGCGCGACTCAGAAAAAAGTATACGTTGGAAAAGGCAGACATTTCTATCCAAAATCCAGTATCGCGGAATTCCTTATTGAAGCTTATGATGTGAACGTAGGTGATACGGTTCTTATACAGGGCCCAACTACGGGCTCACAGGAAATGGTACTGGAGGCCATGCAGGTGGATACCAGACCCGAAGCGGACAAAGCAACCAAATCCGATGTAATTACTTTTAAGACCGATTTCAGGGTAAGACCAAGTGATAAGCTCTACAAGATCGTTCAGTCATAACAGACCGGGCAAATCAATATCAAACGCATTCTATGATTATAGTTACGCTGCAGCGCGATAAATGTATTGGCTGTAACTACTGTGCTGAGTTTGCACCGGAGTTTTTCCGGATGTCCCGTAAAGACGGAAAATCAGTTCTGTTGAAGTCAGCAGATAAAAAAGGATTCTATACTCTTAAAACTCCCTCAGTTGATGCGGTGGAACCCTGCGAAAAGGCGGCTAAAGCTTGCCCTGTGAATATTATTTCTGTGAAAATAACTTAGCCTATGACTAAGCACGAATTACGGACTTTGTATCTTGAAAAGAGAAAAGCGCTTACTGAAACGGAAGTTAAATCAGCCTCCGAATGCATCTTTTCGCGTTTCCGTGAGGCTTTTCCGGTTACAGCCGGTCAGAAATTCCATATTTTTATCAGTATCAGTAAATTCAATGAAGTCCATACCGCCCCGTTCATCAAAGAGCTTTGGGAAAAAGGGGCACGTGTGTTCGTTCCTAAGATGTTGGACGGCGAAATAATTTCCGTTGAAATATTTCCGGACACCGAAATGATTCAGAACAGTTGGGGTATACGTGAACCGGAATCCAATAAGGATGCGAGGGTAAAAGATTTCAACTATATAATTACCCCATTGCTTTATTGTGACCGAAGTGGGGGCAGAGTGGGTTATGGGAAAGGTTTCTACGACCGGTTTTTCGCCACCCTTGAGCCAAACTGCAGTAAGGTGGGGGTGGGATTCTTTGCGCCGGGATTACCGGTGGCCGATCTGACAAAAGAGGACGTACCTCTTGATTATCTGGTTACACCTGATGAAATACTGTCTTTTAGTATAGGTTGCTGATAAAAATTCAGGAAAAAGAACTTGAATTCTTTCTTAAATCTGATTTCAGCGGGAACCAGTACATACTGAGCTTCACGCTGGAAACTACCGATGGGCCGGTTGTTGCGGTCAAAGTACTGAACGTCAAAACGGGCAAAATTCAGCGTATCCTCCTTAAAATAGCGTTCTGTAACTTCAAAGTTGCCAATACGCGCATTCCCAACATTCAGGCTGTCAAGTTCTGTAAGAAGGTTGTGGACGGTGAGTGAGTCGGGTTTATAGAAATAACCCAGAATTTGCTTATAAAGTGCAGCATCGATATCAGTATCCTGCTTTCCGGCTTTGTACAGAATAGAAAGTTCCAATACTTCCCGAACCTTTTGTTTGGTAATCTTATTGATGGCCTGCGCGCTGTCCATCTTTGTAGAGGGGTAGCTGGATTTGTTACTGTTGTATTTTACCTGCTCCAGGGACAGGTTGGGTGCCTGCTCTTTCTTACAGGCTACAGCCAGAAGAATTACGAATATCATTAATAACCTAATTATTTTCTTCATCTTCATTTATTTTAAATTTGATGGACACTATTTTTCCCTTTTCCCTAATCATCTCAATTACTGACAGGTTTCGGAGCGAGGTCGTAGGAGTGGTCACCAGAGTGATGTATTTCTGCTTATCCAGGGTTTCTATCCCATACAGGTCACTGTCATAAACCTGGTAAATGACGGCATTGTCACTTATACGGTTTTCAAGCTCGCTGCGTTTTTGTTTTATCAGTGTTAACGCCTCATCCGGGTTGCCGGAAATATCTTTTTTTGAGAAATAATAGACGGCCATTTTATAGTCGTCCGGCTTCAGTTCTAAATTTTCCTCACGCGGCGCAGTTTCCAGGTTTCGGTTTACACTCAGGTTTTCATAAAACGGTGAGGTAATTTCCATGCGTAACACCTTGTCTTTTGTGGAATACTGGAAGCACTCACCGGGTGGAATTCTGTACATAATGGGAGACTCGTTTTCTTTAATCACCTTGATCTCCAGCATATTCTGTATAGAGGCATTCCGGTCGGCGTCAGAAAAACAGTACATATAAGTCCTCTCAAATATCTTATCTCCAAATGCCAGCAATCCGGTCAGAACAGCCAGTACGATCGTTGCTGCACCTAGAAGATATTTTCTGATGGATTTCCGACGTGGAATCTGTTCCGTATCGTACGTATCGAAGGAGGGGCGGATTTCTTTAACCGGTTGATTTTCAGTATCCGATTTTTGTAAAATAACAGGGTTAGGTTCTTTGCTGGCGCTTTTTTCAGCAATTGAAGGTGCCGATTCTGCTGCTGGTGTGGCCTGGGGATTTTCCTCCTCCTGCGACAAAACAGCTGCTGCCTCGTTGAGAGATTCATCACCTAGGCTGCAGTTTTTCCGGAAGTCGTGCCATGAAACGAAACCCGCGTAAATACTAAGAAGGTTAAGCATGTCAATGCGCGGCAGCTTAGTTGCAGGCACCGTCTTGAAATAAGTATAAAAGGTCTTTTCGCTGATGTTGCCTTTGGCAATCTGACGGAGATCTTCCTGAAAATAGATGATATCTATACCTTTCCACTTGGATATATCTTCGTGGGAAGGTGTGTGATTCTTAAGATACTGAGCCTGCACAGCAAGTTTCAGCTGCTCAAAATGCAATAGATCTATATTTGACAATCTTTTTACTTTTTGTTAAGGTGCTGATAATCAGAGTTACTTTTTTGTAAAACAGTTTTACAAAGATAATACAATTAATTTTCTGCAACAAAATTACGTATGCCTATACCTTTGTAGTGTTGAAAATGAATGATTCTCTCATGTTGTCTTCAACAAAGTGTAAATTTAAACAACAAATCAAATAATTTAATAGTATTATGAAAAAATCATTTTTAATCACAGGTTTCGCTGCCCTTGCTCTTGTTGCGTGCGATAAAAAAGAAACAGTAGATACAACCAACTCTGCAGACTCAATGGCTGTAGTTGCTACAGATTCGGCTGCTATGGTTGCTGATTCAGCTGTAGAGGTTATCGATTCAGCTGCTGCTGTTACTGTGGATGCTGCTGCTGACGCTGCTTCTGCTACAACATCAAAAGGTGCTGCTGTTGCTAAAGACGCTGCTGCTGGTGCTGCTGAAGCCGCTAAAGGTGCTGCTGAAAGTGCTGCCGGTGCCGCTAAGGATGCTAAGGACGCTGTAAAAGAGGCAACTAAGTAATCTGAAAAAAAATATTTCAACCTGTAAATATTAGGTTTGGAATTCAAAAATAAAGTGTACTTTTGCACGCATTAAAAAAAGAACAATTAATTAATTTAAATATACATTATGAAAAAGTCATTATTCGTAGCTGCATTCGCTACATTAGCTCTAGTTGCTTGTAAGAAAACTGAAACTGTTGACACTACAGGTGCTGATTCAACTGTTGTAGAAATGGACTCTGCTGCGATCATCACTGATACTGCTGTAGTTGTTGCTGATTCTGCTGCTGTTGTTGCTCCAGAAGCTACTGTAACTGATTCTGCTGCTGTAACTAACTAATAGTTTACACAAACGAACAAAGAACCGTTCCTTTTTTGAGAACGGTTTTTTTTATGTCTTTTTCTGAAGTTTCTGTCTTAAGATTTCATAACAGGATATGGCTACGGCATTGCTGAGGTTCAGGGAATCAATGCTGCCCGCCATGGGAATTAAGGTATTCTTGCCTTTGCCTTGCCAAAAAGTACTGAGGCCTGAGTGCTCGGTGCCGAACACCAGCGCCGCTCTGCCGCTCAGATCCTGGGTGTGGATATCCCGTGCGCTGCTATCCATTATAGTTGTGAAAATTTTGAAATCCCGGTCTTTCATGAAAGAATGGATCTCTTCCTTTTCAGCTTGATAAACATTCATGCCGAAGAGACATCCTACGCTGGACCTTATCACATTGGGATTATAAATATCTAACCGGGGATCAGCAATCAGTAGCGCTTCTATTCCAAAAGCTTCGCAGCTCCGCAGTATCGCACCCAGATTTCCGGGTTTCTCCAGTGATTCAACAACTATAACTGATGACTGTGGCGACGGGTTAAAATCCTCAAGGCTGCATTCTTTTTCTCTGTAGAGTCCGATGATTCCTTCAGCTTTCCCGCGGTAGGCAAGTTTTTCATATACCTTCGGGGAAACCTCACAAACTTTCCCGCTTGGAGGTTCCGCATTATATATGCTTTGCGCAATATAGAACTCCTCTGCCTCGTACCCGAAACGAAGGGCCCGCTCATTCTCCTGTTTTCCTTCCACAACGAATATTCGCGCTTTTTTGCGAAACCTGTTGTCAGTAATTATCCTGGAAAGTTTCTTTATTCTCTCGTTCTGAAGGCTCTCAATCATTTTCATTATTATTTTCGTGGTCAGCAGTTGCCGGTTCCTCTACGCCTGATCTTTCCAGTAACTGGGCCGGCAATTTTTTCTTAGGCTTTGCGCCCAGCTGCCTCAGTTTATCTGCCGAACGGACCAGATTTCCATTACCGGTGGAAAGTTTTTTCATGGCATTCTCGTAATCTGCTTTAGCGCTCTCCATTTTCTTGCCTACATTCAGCAGATCCGAAACAAATCCTTCAAACTTGTCGTAGAGCGCAGCTGCCTGCCGTGCAATTTCCTCCGCATTCCTGTTTTGGTCTGCACGCTTCCAGACATCGGATATGAGTTTTAGGTAGGCTATTAAATTGGTAGGGCTCAGCAGTATTATATGTTTATATTAAGCGTAGTTCCAAAGCTGCGTATCGTACTGTACTGCGGTAAGAAAGGCAGGTTCTACCGGTATGAACATGATGGTGAAGTCAAGCGCCTCTTTCAGATTATCATACCGTTTATTTGCGAGGGTATCTACATGTTTTTTAATAGCTCCGATGTGCATATTCAGATTAAGCTGCCGGTCTTCGTCGGTTTCTGCGGAGCACATTCTCTCATAAGCATTAAGCGATACTTTGGAATCTATGATGACTATCTGGTTTCCGGGTAATTTCAGTACAAAATCAGGCCGCTGACTTTCGCCACTCTCTGTCCTTATATGATATTGCGAAAAGTATTCCCTGTCTTTGCAGAGTCCGGAATCCTCCAGAATTCTTTCCAGGATCATTTCGCCCCAATTTCCCTGTGTTTTTGTCTGACCTTTAAGCGCTGCAGCAAGATTATTGGCCTCCTGACTGACCTTAGAGGTTTGCTCCAGCATAAGTTTAATAGTATTGTTCAATGAGAACCTTTCACGTGCTTCATTTTCGTAGACTTCATTCACACGTTTTTTAAAGGTTTCCAGGTTTTCCCCCAGTGGTTTCAGCAATACGTCAAGATTTTCCCTGTTGGCATCGGTGAATTTTCTGGATTTCTCCTCCAGAATTTCATTGGCCAGATTTTTAAACTCGTTTTTAGCCAATTCCTGTATCCGCTCAATCTCCGCTTTCTGGTTTGTTAATGACAGCTGCAGGCTGTCGTTATTGGCAGTCAGTTCGGCATTTCTGCCAAACATTTCCTGTTTTTCATGAAAAAGGGCTTCAATCTGTTGGTTGAGCTTAAGATGGATTTCCCGCATTTCATTAAGTTGGCTTTCGGTGCGTTTGTTCTCCGCGGATACTGTTGCCAAGCTGTTCCGGAGGGAAGAGATCTCCTCTGTAAATTTTTGGTTTGCCGCCTTTTCGGTTTGAAACGCTTCGTCCAGTTCCTGTATTTTCTTTTCGGAATTTTTTAAATCAGCTTGTGTGCGGATGAAGTTTGTGTTTAATTCATCATTAACCTGCCTTGATACATGGGTGGACTTCAGCATAAAGTAGGCGATCACTGCCCCCGCACCTGCACCGCAGATAAGACCAATTATCAGTGATGTAATTTCCATTTTTCAAAAGTAAAAAGAAAAATGGGTATTCGGAGTACAGCACAGTCTTTATTCAGACGGGGGTGGCATAAAGCACATCAATATTCCGGGCTACGTTGCTGCTTTCGCACGCTTTCAGTTTAGCCAGGATGTGTTTCGGCGTCCTTGGGGATGTAATGATATTTGTTGCAATTTGTGCCGCAGCGTGATCCACGATGCGTACAAGGGTAGGCCTAATAAAGGATGAGGAATTGGAAAGCACTGTGGCGGCAGCCCATGAAGTTTGGCGGGCCTTTGAAATGGCAAAGTCCAGCATGCGGTTATCATTTCCCTGTGACAGCTTATCCAGTACTTCTACCGGATAACATATTTCACTCAGTGATTCCTGCACTTTTTGATTGATGGACGCAATGACGGTGTTAATTTTATTGAAATCATTTTTCAGCGGATTGATTTTGCGGTAGGGCATGATGGATGCTGCCGCAACACCCAGGTCAAGGTTGATGTGAGCATTGATACCTAATACAATATGCTGCATGATAAGCAACCGTGGGTCTTTGGCCGCTTCAAATGCGGTATGCCATGAATTGCTGCATTTCAATCTCTTTTTATATTGCTCATAGGCTTCAAAATACCTGCCCGCAAACGCCAGGTCCAGTCTTACCATTCGGGCCGGATCTTCAAATTCTTTTCTCTGCACACCCTTCAGCACAGCAATGGTCATACTTCGGTAGGTACACGCAAAATATCCGTTCGGACTCTGCTTTTTCCTGCAATCGTCAATGATTTCATCAAGCTTTCCGAGTACCTGTTCTATTGAAGTGAAATTTTTCATTACAGGAAATCTTTAAATGGATTCAAAAATGCCGGTTCAGAAAATAAGAATGTCACCTAAGGGCTATCTTTTGCTATTTTCTTATGATACTGCAGATGCATAGGAATGGCAGCCGATCCATACCAGGGGAGGATTTCCACATTAAATATTCCTGTCTTTACGGTAGGGTCATTTTGCAGAAGATCCCTTGCTTCAGCTTCTGTTTTTACATCAAGCAGGAAAATGCCACGGTAGCCCAGGTTGTTCTTAGTGGCGAAAGGTCCTGCCAACTTCAGCTTTCCGGTCTTCTCCATTTCATTCATGTTGGAGAAGTGTCCTTTAAAAAGTTCTTCGCGCTGCTTCTTATCGGTGATCAAGGCATCCTGCGGACCGGTTTTCAGGATGATTAACATATAGGATCGCATTCCCCTTTCATCTGCACCCAGGGAATCTGCCAGTTTCTGATCGAATTTCATTTCAGATTTACCGGACATACCTTCTTCTTTTGCACTCTTTACAGCGCAGGAGGATAAAATTATGATTAAAATACATAAAACGGAAACCTTCATATTTTCTGAATTTGGTTAATATGCTTTATCTGCTGAAACGAAAAAATTCCTCCAATTCGTGGCTGCCTCCCTTAAGATGAACAGAAAGCATTTCCATGCCTATAACTGAAAAGGTAATCCCATTTCCGCCGAATCCTAAAACAAAATAAGCGCCCGGAAATTTGGGATGTTCGCCAATATAAGGTAATCCATCTTTCGTTTCGCCGAAAATACCGGCCCAGGTAAAATCTGGCCTGAAGTCAAAATCGGGGAGTAGTTTTTTAACATAGTTTCTTAGCTTTTTTGACTTTATGTCCAGAAGCCGATCCCTTTTTTCCTTATTTATAAACTCTTCATCCTCTCCTCCCACTAAAATACGCCCATCGTCGGTACTTCGGAGATAGTGATAGGGCGAGGAGGTATTCCAAAATAACATACTTTCAAACTTAGGTGGCAACCGGGAACTCTGTTCACTTACAAGAGCATATGTAGAAAGGAGTTTAACAAAATCATCCTTTACCACCTCTACACTTTCAAAGCCGTTACAATAAATGATTTTTTTTGCTGAGATAGTATTGCCAAACTCTGTAGTAGCTTTTATTCCGGACTTTTTATAGACAACACTTTTAATATTGGTCTTGTCGAAAATTTTTAAACCTTTTTTTTGGTTAAAGTTAAGAAGATCATGCGAGAACTGAAATGCGTCCATGCTTCCGCCCTGATCTGAGAGGATTCCTCCAAAGCTGCTCTTAAGTCCGTATAATTTTTCAATTTCTGCCGCTTCCAGCCATTTTACCGGAAAATCATGCATTTCACGGGCGTTAAATTCTTTCTTTAAATCTGGAAGATCCTTTTTATATGCGGCAAAGTAGAGCGACTTCTTTTTCATAAAAACCGGCTTTGGATTTTATATTTTTTGAAATTTCAGCCAACTTATCGATAGAATGATAACACGCCCAGTAGCTTTGCACCGCACCTTTCTCACCAATCATTTCCTTGAGCTCGCACAGGGGGGTGTCTATTTCGTACTGCAGCATGGATGTGGTTGCAGAGGTGCTCCCGTTAGCAACTTCACGGCGGTCAATCAGCGTGGTTTCGTAACCGTCTGAAATACATTGGTGAGCAATAAGGCTGCCCGTAATTCCGCTGCCTACCACAAGGATTTCTGTTTCATGGTTTTCACGCAGGGAAGGATAGGAATTGATAATGCCGTTTTTTACCAGCCAAAATGGTTCTGAAGTTTTAAGATTCATTGCGTGATTAATGGTATTAGCCAGTTATATTTAAAAATTCTTTCGCTAAATTAATCATCCGTAATTCGCCGGTATGCTTTCCAGGTTCATCTGAAAGTTTCACTGTGGGTACCCAATCGCCGCTTTGGGATTTTACACCTGTCAGCTTCATCACGATATTCATGGGCTTTACACCCGCATCATTTGTAAGATTGGTACCGATTCCGAACGAAATCCCTATTTTGCCCCTGCAGGCCTGGGTAATTTCAGCAACTTTGTCCATATCGAGCCCGTCTGAAAAAATAATATATTTAAACAGCGGGTTGATGCCATGTTTGTTGTAATGGGCAATGGTTTTTTCTGCAAATTCAATTGGATCGCCACTGTCATGACGTACCCCGTCAAAAAGTTTGGCAAATTTCTTATCAAACTGGCTGAAGAAAACTTCCGTAGTATAAGTATCGGACAGGGCTACGCCAAGGTCGCCACGGTATACGTCCACCCAATGTTCCAGTGAGACCGCATTGGCCATCTTGAAACCATATTCTGCTGCATGAAACATAAACCATTCATGAGCATGAGTGCCAATAGGCTTTACGCCGTATTTCATTGCGAAATGCACATTTGAGGATCCCGTAAATCCGCTGCTGCTGTTACGGGTAAGCGCGTTCATGACAAGGTCATGCACTTTATACGAATGCCGGCGCCGTGTACCGAATTCGGCATATTTTACCTGTAGCCTTTCCAGTCCCTCCACCTTCAGTAATGCTTTCTGCTGCACGGTGTCATCAGCCTCACGCTCCATCTTGTTCAGCTCATAATGCAGTTCAGAAATAAGCGCCAGCAACGGGACCTCCCAAAGGATGGTGCGGTACCATTGGCCTTCTACAGTGACTTCCAGATCACTGCCCTGCTGCCGGATGTGAACTTCCGACGGATCATAATGGTAGCCGCCCAGGAAATCGAGATAGGGAAGGTCCAGATAAGGACAGGTAATCCGGAGGTAGTCTTTTTCTTCGCGTGTTAGTTTCAGTTCAGCCATCGCATCTACGGCTTTCCGGAGTTCGGCATCAAAACCCTCAGGGAAGTGATGGTTGCCGCGGTTAATAAACCGATATCTAACCCTTTCATTTGGGAACAGCTTCACCACCGCATTCTGCATGGTAATTTTATAGAAGTCGTTATCTAGTAGGGAGCGCAGCCGTACAGAATTTGTCATACTGATAAATATTAACAAATGTAGATAATCCAAAGAAAAATCGCCCTGTAATAAGGCGATTTTATTGTGAAGGAAGAGGAGATTACTTGCCGAGGAAGGAATTGTACATCCATACCTCTTTTTCCTGCTCCGTTATATAATCACTCATCTGTGAGTTGGTTCCCTCGTCACCTGCTTTTTCTGTCATGTCCAGAAGTTCTCTCTGCATATCAATGAGGATTTTAAATGATGCCAGGATGTTTTGAACACATTTATTGCCGTCCGAGACTTCGTTGCTTTCTTTGATTGTCGAAATAGTGAGGTAATCTGAATAGTTGTGTTTGGGAGTGGCGCCCAGTGTCAGAATCCTTTCCGCAATTTCGTCGATTTTAAGAACCAGATTATCATAAAGTTCTTCAAATTTTGGATGAAGGGTGAAAAAATCACTGCCCTTGATGTTCCAGTGGGCTCCTCTGGTGTTCTGATAAAATACCGAGTAGTTGGCCAGCAATTCATTCAGTTTTTCTGCAATAGGATTAATGTCGGTTTTTTCCAGCCCGATGATGTCAGGATTGTTCATAATATTTTTTTTAAAGATTTTTAATGTAAACAGAGGATGCAAATTCTGTGCTAACCAACTCTTGTGTCTAGGCGGGGTCAAGCCATAATTACGGTTTCCCGGGCTTATCTTGTAACAGTTTAATGAGTGAATAGTCGTAATCCAAGCTTCATGTTGATTATAATTTGTAATTAATTATAAATCAGTGTTTGTAGGTTGAATATTTATTTCTATTTTTGCACCCTAAAATAAAAAGCAATTAAATGCCTACTATTCAACAATTAGTAAGAAAAGGAAGAGCCACGCTTGCCAAGAAGAGCAAATCGGCTGCCCTTGATTCTTGTCCACAAAGACGCGGTGTTTGTACGAGAGTATACACCACTACCCCAAAGAAACCTAACTCTGCACTTAGAAAAGTAGCAAGGGTAAGACTTTCTAACGGGAAGGAGATCAACGCCTACATCCCGGGCGAAGGACATAATCTTCAGGAGCACTCGATAGTATTGGTGAGAGGCGGAAGGGTGAAAGACCTACCGGGAGTACGTTATCACATTGTAAGAGGTGCTTTAGACACTGCAGGTGTGAGTGGAAGAACTCAGAGAAGATCCAAGTACGGAGCTAAGAGACCAAAACCAGGTCAGGCAGCTGCTGCACCAGCAAAAGGTAAAAAGAAGTAATCATTAAAGTTTAAGGTACAGAACAATGAGAAAGACGAAAGCAAAAAAAAGACCGTTGTTACCGGATCCAAAGTTTAATGATCAGCTGGTAACAAGATTTGTAAATAACCTGATGCTTGACGGTAAGAAGTCAATTGCATTCAAAATTTTCTACGATGCGCTTGAGCTTGTAGAAGCAAAAAAAGGTGAAACTGAAAAGACTGCCCTGGAAATCTGGAAAGATGCACTTACCAACGTGATGCCTCACGTTGAGGTTCGTTCCAGAAGAATTGGTGGTGCTAACTTTCAGATCCCAATGCCCATCAGAGCCGACAGAAAAATTTCTATGGCGATGAAGTGGTTAATTAAATACTCTAAAGCAAGAAACGACAAGTCTATGGCTCAAAAGCTGGCGGCTGAAGTTATCGCTGCGTCCAGAGAAGAAGGTGCTGCTTATAAAAAGAAAACAGACACTCACAGAATGGCTGAAGCAAACAAGGCATTTTCACACTTTAAATTCTAATCTGAAATGGCAAGAGATCTTACACTAACAAGAAACATCGGTATCGCTGCGCATATTGACGCAGGGAAAACCACCACTACAGAAAGGATTTTATTTTACTCCGGTAAAAACCATAAGATTGGGGAAACTCACGAAGGTGGAGCAACTACCGACTGGATGGAGCAGGAAGCTGAAAGAGGGATCACAATTACATCTGCAGCAGTAACCGTAGACTGGAAATTCCCAACTGAGCAGGGTAAGCCACTTCCCGATGCGAAAAACTATCATTTCAATATCATCGATACCCCGGGGCACGTGGACTTTACCGTTGAGGTAAACCGTTCGCTTCGTGTACTGGATGGACTAGTATTCCTTTTCTCCGCTGTAGACGGTGTGGAACCTCAGTCTGAAACCAACTGGAGACTTGCAGACAATTACAAAGTTGCACGTATGGGCTTTGTGAACAAGATGGACCGTCAGGGTGCTGACTTCCTGAATGTTTGTAAGCAGGTGAAAGAAATGCTTGGTTCCAATGCGGTGCCAATCGTACTTCCAATTGGTGATGAGGCAGATTTCAAAGGTGTGGTAGATTTGGTTAAAAACCGTGCGATTGTATGGCACGATGATAATCATGGTTCTACTTTTGACATCGTAGACATCCCTGCGGAAATGATGGACGAAGTGAAGCAGTTCAGAGCTCAGTTGATCGAAGAGATCGCTGCGTACGATGAGAACCTTCTTGAGAAATTCATGGAAGACGAAAATTCCATCACTGAAGAAGAAATTCACTCCGCACTTAGAGCAGCAACTTTGGATATGAGCATCATTCCAATGACTTGCGGTTCTTCATTCAAAAACAAAGGTGTACAGTTCATGCTGGATGCTGTTTGCCGTTACCTTCCTTCACCAATGGACAAGGAAGCGATAGACGGAACAGATCCAAGAACCGACGAGCCTATCTCAAGAAAGCCTTCCGTTTCTGAACCTTTCGCAGCATTGGCGTTCAAGATCGCTACCGACCCCTTCGTAGGACGTCTGGCATTCTTCAGAGCTTATTCAGGAAGACTGGATGCCGGTTCTTACGTTCTTAATACAAGATCAAACAGTAAAGAGAGAATCTCCCGTATCTTCCAGATGCACGCTAACAAGCAGGAGCCAATCGAATTTATTGAGGCTGGAGATATTGGTGCAGCGGTTGGATTTAAATCCATTAAGACCGGTGATACACTTTGCGACGAGAAACACCCAATCGTTCTTGAATCTATGGTGTTCCCGGATCCGGTAATCGGTATCGCTGTTGAGCCAAAAACCAAGGCTGACCAGGATAAAATGGGTAACGCTTTGGCTAAACTTGCTGAGGAAGATCCTACTTTCCAGGTTAAAACTGACGAAGCTTCAGGACAGACGATTATCTCCGGTATGGGTGAACTTCACCTGGACATTATTGTGGACCGTATGAGAAGAGAGTTCAAGGTTGAAGTAAACCAGGGACAACCTCAGGTAGAGTACAAGGAAAACCTTACCATGACTGCAAACCACAGAGAAGTTTACAAAAAACAATCCGGTGGACGTGGTAAATTTGCTGATATCGTATTCGAACTTTCTCCGGCTGATGACAACAAGCCAGGTCTTGAATTCATCAACGAGATTAAAGGTGGTAACATTCCTAAGGAATTTATCCCTTCTGTAGAGAAAGGTTTCAAAGAAGCGATGAAAAACGGACCTTTGGCCGGATTTGAAGTTGAAGGTATTAAAGTGACGCTTAAAGACGGATCCTTCCACGCGGTGGATTCTGACCAACTTTCTTTTGAACTTGCTGCGAAGCTTGGTTTCAAGGAAGCTGGTAAAAAAGCGAAGCCTGTGATCATGGAGCCTATTATGAAGATTGAAGTGGTAACTCCTGAGGAGTACATGGGTGATATCGTAGGTGACCTTAACAAAAGACGTGGTACTGTAAACGGTATGGACGACAGAAACAATGCAAAAGTTATCAAAGGTTTCGTGCCGCTTTCTGAAATGTTCGGATACGTTACAACGCTTAGAACACTTTCTTCCGGTAGAGCTAGCTCTTCCATGGAGTTTGAAAGATACGAAGCTGCTCCAACCAACGTTGCTGAAGAGATCATTGCAAAAGCAAAAGGTTAACCAAGCTGTAAGCTTTAAGCTATCAAGCTGCAAGCGATTATAATTAGTACAAATTTTTAATTTCAAAGCAGTGAACATATAGCATATTGCTTACTGCATAAAGCATAAAATAAAATGTCACAAAGAATCAGAATAAAATTAAAATCTTACGATTACAATTTGGTAGATAAATCTGCTGAGAAGATCGTAAAAACGGTAAAGGCTACCGGTGCTGTAGTAAACGGTCCGATCCCATTGCCTACGAACAAAAGAATCTTTACAGTTCTCCGTTCGCCTCACGTAAACAAGAAAGCAAGAGAGCAGTTCCAGCTTTCAGCCCACAAAAGGCTGATGGACATTTACTCCTCTTCTTCCAAAACTGTAGATGCCCTAATGAAATTAGAGCTTCCTTCAGGAGTTGACGTAGAAATTAAAGTGTGATTTTGGCGGCTTGCTTTTAGCCTATTGCTAACAGCCAACAGCCAAAAGCTCCTTTGCTATGATAACGAATCCGTTTCCTTTGGGAAGCGGATTTTTTTGTAAGACCGATTTGTATTGGTAGCATAATATGTTTAGATTGATTATAAATAGGTTAATATAATGGTTTTATTTATAAATAACTTGCATAGTTTTAGTTTTAGTTTCAGTTTCGTGATACATTAACAAACAAAAACAATGTATTATGAAAAAGTGTTTATCTATGGCTATTTTTTTGATGGCAACTAGTTCTGTATTCGCCTCGCGGTCGGTTGTGGATTTCAATGATTTTGCAGATGAAAATAATGGAGGCTGTCTGAGCTATGGAATGTATATCAGGTGTACAGATTAAGTCGAATCAGATATTGTTTGTTGGGGAGAGGGGACTGGTACTCCTACCTTTCAAGATGCCAAGAACTGCATGGTTAAGAATGGTCAATTACTTACTGAAATGATCTGCGGTAGAGGCTTTGGGACTGGACCTATGGACCCCTCAATTGATTATAACTAAAATTTTATGTAATTTTTATGTTGAAGGTTTTTTTGTTGTGTGTGTTTTTCGGCACCGGCATTTTATATTCGCAGGAAACAAGATCAACTATTGAAGTTAAGTATCTTGTTACTTTCCTTAGTGACAGTACCAATGTGAACAGCAGTCAACAGGAGCTTACTTCTTTGTTGATCGGTAATGAGGTTTCTTCATTTAAACGTTTACAAAAGGCAAAATATGATTCCCTGACGGATGCGGAGGTTACACGTAGTGTAGCTGAAGCGAAAGGTGGCCGCGCTATTATCAACATTGGAAAATATCCGCCCGCAAAATTTAAACCTGAAACATACAAGTCCGGACCAGACGTTACTGTGTACGATGAACTGATGAAGACTGTTTACAGCTTCCCTTTGGAAAAACAGATTGTTTGGGAGATCTTAGAGGAAACTAAAATGATTGGTGGATATAGATGTAACAGTGCAAAAGCCAGCTTCAACGGAAGGAATTATGTGGCGTGGTTTGCAAAGGACCTGCCTTTTAATGTAGGACCCTATGTCTTTAAGGGTTTGCCAGGGTTAATACTTGAAGTTTACGATTCGCAACGCTTCTACGTTTTTACATTAGCAGCGGTGAATAGAGTTTCAAAATCAATAGTTATACCTTCCGCAATCGGGACAACTTATGAGAAATTTTCAAGGGCTAGAGCAAACTTTTATAATGACCCTGTCGGTGTTTTTGAAAGTGCAACCCGACTAAGGATCCCGGCAAATCAACGCGAGCGAGTAAATACGATGCATAAATCTTACAATAACCAAATTTACTGATAAAGTTAAAATTTTTCTTAGATCATTATTGGTCTGTGGATAGCCGTCCGCAACTTCTTCCTTACGAAAATTCCGTTTCCTTTGGGAAGCGGATTTTTTGCTGTTTACGGGAGAAGTCATTAAAAGATTATTAAAAGAAGGTGGCGTTCTGCCTAATAATACATATATTTGATTTAAAATCACACATTTATGCAATACTCATTCAGTGAAATTTTTATAATGGCCGTGCTGCTTTTGTATTTTCCTTTAACCATTTTTGTCATTAACAAAATTATTTCTTCAGAGTTGCAAAATGCTGTAAAGGTGGCTCTGACCTTGCTGACCTTCCTGGTGCCGGTTATAGGAATGATATTTTCGATAGCATATCTGGGTCTTAAAGTGAGGGGCACCCGGCTTCAGGAAAATTAACATTTAGTGAAGTAACAAAAGATGATTATGCCGGCTTTGTAGTTAACTGGATCCGCATATTACCTAATTAACTGCTTTGTATGATTAAAGCCGTATTTCTAAAATTTTCCCTTTCCCTTTTCCTGACGGTGTTTGGGAACCTATTTCGGGCGCAGGAAATGTTTTCGCCGTCTGTACTGGTCACCTATGAGATGAGATCTGTAGAAAGCTTAATGGAAAATGCGGTGCCTGAAGTCACTCATTATGTATTATTGGCCAACGAAAAAACCGCAGTTTTCAAGGCACAAAGCGCATTCAGGTATGATTCCATAAAACTGATTAACGGGGATCAGAGAACGCTAATGGCCAGTTTTGATCTTGAGGAACAGGCAAATATTGTCATTAATCCTAAGGAAATTGTTTATTCGGATCTCGTCATGAATACAGAAGTAGGCTATCGGGAAGGCATTGATTTCAAGTGGCAAATTATCCGGGAGTTTGGTGAAGTTGCTGGTCAAAAATGCCAGAAAGCGGTTACGGAGAAATTTGGCCGCAAATGGACAGCATGCTTTTCAGCCGTATCGCCCTTTATGTTCGGTCCTTATAAATTCAATGGTCTTCCTGGACTGATTTTGGAGGTGGAAGACGATGAAAACCACTACCGATTTAGGATGACAGGTATTAAAAAAATTGAAGGAACCTTTCCGCTAAGCCGTTTGAATCAAGTGAAGATGTTCAGTAAAAGTGATTACTTGCGCGTGAAGGACAAGTTGGAATCAGATTTCAGCCTGGGAGGTAAGATCAAATTAAATCCGGAACATACCAGGAAATTTCACGCAGCACGTGAACTGATGCTGAAATCAGCTAATCCGCTGGAGCGCGAACCGTAGTGATTCACTTCACCGCGCAGCAGATGTCAGATCCGACTTTGTAGTTAACCAAGAATCTTTTAGCGGTGAAACAGGTAAATGATATTTTAACTGCGGCAAAGTAATGATACCTCCATTTTTCAAGCGTTTTTTACAACAGTCTTTCATAAAATAGTAATCTTTAACAAAAACTTCGGCGCAGGACCGAAGTTTTTGCATTTACTTTTAAATATTTTTAAGTCACTGTTTGTCAGTTCAAATAATATCCATAAATTTGCACTCTCATTTTGGGGGAGAAGTATGCCTAATTGAAACATAGAAATTACTTCGTAACCGGAATGGAAAGCAATTTTATAATAGATATATATTAAATAAATGTCAGGTATTATTGGAAAAAAAGTCGGGATGACATCCCTGTTTAACGAGGAAGGGAAGAATATCCCCTGCACCGTTATCCAGGCAGGTCCATGCTCGGTTTTACAGGTCAGAACCGAAGAAACTGATGGCTATGTAGGCGTACAGTTGGGTTTCGATGACAAGAGTGAGAAGAACGTTGGTAAAGCGTTAGCCGGCCACTTTAAAAAGGCTGGTTCTGCTCCTAAAGCTAAATTGGTTGAATTCCACCACGGATTCGACGATTTGAAAGTAGGAGATGAAGTAAAAGTAAACCTATTCGCTGAAGGTGAGTATGTGGACGTAACAGGAACTTCAAAAGGTAAAGGATTCCAGGGTGTTGTGAAAAGACACAACTTTGGAGGGGTAATGCAGGCTACACACGGCCAGCACAACAGACTTAGAGCGCCGGGTTCAATTGGTGCAGGTTCTGACCCATCCAGAGTATTCAAAGGAATGAGAATGGCCGGAAGAATGGGAGGTAAGCAGGTAACTGTTCAGAATCTTCAGGTACTTAAGGTAGATGAAGAGCAAAACCTTTTAGTTGTAAAAGGCGCTATTCCGGGAGCTATAAATTCATATGTAATTGTAAGAAGATGGAACTAGTAGTATTAAACAACACCGGTAAGGAAACCGGCAGAAAGATAGCTCTGGACGAAACAGTATTCGGTATTGAGCCTAATAAGCACGCGGTATACCTGGAAGTGAAGCAATATCTTGCTGCACAGAGACAGGGAACTCATAAATCCAAGGAAAGAAGTGAGATTACGGCTTCTACCAAGAAACTTAAGAAGCAAAAAGGTTCCGGTTCTGCAAGATATGGTGATATTAAATCCCCAACTTTCAGAGGTGGAGGTAGAGTTTTTGGTCCAAAACCAAGAGACTACAGATTCAAACTGAACAAAGCGCTTAAGAGATTGGCTAAAAAATCTGTTCTTTCTCAGAAAATGAGAGACAACAGCATCCGCGTAATGGAAGATCTAAGCCTTAACGCGCCAAAGACCAAAGACTTTGTAACACTGCTTAATGCTTTTGAACTGAACGGTAAGAAATCTCTGTTCATCCTTCCTGAAGCGAACAGCAATGTGTATCTGTCTTCCAGAAACTTGCCTAAAACTAAGGTACTGAACTATAACGAAATCAGTTCTTACGACCTTATGAATGCTGGTGAGATCATTTTCTTTGAAGGGGCAGTAGAGAAATTTCAGGAAAACCTAAAGAAATAAATCATGTCTATTATAATTAAACCAGTTATTTCAGAAAAAGCCAATTACCTTACTGAGCTAAGAGGCGACTATTCTTTCCTGGTAAACCCAAAAGCGAACAAGATCCAGATCAGAAACGCAGTTGAAGCTGCTTACAACGTAAAAGTAGCCGACGTTAGAACAATGATTTATGCGCCTAAGGTTTCAGTTAAGAATACTAAGAAAGGACTTCAGGTTGGTAAGACCAACAAACTGAAGAAAGCAGTAATTACCCTTGCAGAAGGTGAAGTTCTGGATGTCTTTGCAGTATAGTAATCAGTATATAATAATATAAATAATAGTAATGTCTGTTAGAAAATTAAAACCTATCACCCCGGGACAGAGATTCAGAGTTGTAAACAACTTTGAGGAAATTACTACCAACAAACCAGAGAAATCTCTGACAGTTGGTATTAAAAAGTCAGGTGGACGTAACCAAACTGGTAAAATGACCATGCGTTACACCGGAGGTGGACACAAAAAGAAATACAGAATCATTGACTTCAAAAGAAACAAGTTTGATGTTGAAGCAACGGTTAAAACTGTAGAGTACGATCCAAACAGGACCGCTTTCATCGCGCTGCTGGAGTACGCGGACGGAGAGAAGAGATATATCATCGCTCCTAACGGTATTAAGGTAGACCAGAAAGTTATTTCTTCCGAAACTGCAGAGCCTAATGTAGGTAACGCGATGAAGCTGAAGAATATTCCTTTGGGTACTGTAATTTCCTGTATCGAGCTTAGGCCGGGACAGGGTGCTGTAATGGCAAGAAGTGCAGGTTCTTCTGCACAGCTAACCTCCAGAGACGGTAAATATGCGATTGTAAAGCTTCCTTCAGGTGAATCCAGAATGATCCTTACGGAATGTTTCGCAATGATTGGATCTGTTTCCAACTCCGACCACCAGCTTACCGTTTCCGGTAAGGCAGGTAGAAGCAGATGGTTAGGCAGAAGACCAAGAACCAGACCGGTAGTGATGAACCCTGTAGATCACCCAATGGGTGGTGGTGAAGGACGTTCTTCCGGAGGTCACCCAAGATCAAGAAACGGTATGCCTTCTAAAGGTTACAAAACCAGAAAGAAAAACAAAGCGTCTAACCGATTCATCGTCTCTAAAAGAAAATAATTATGTCAAGATCACTTAAGAAAGGACCTTTCATTCATCATACTTTAGATAAGAAGGTTCAGGCAAACGTAGAGTCTGGTAAAAAGACAGTAATCAAAACGTGGTCGAGAGCATCTATGATCTCTCCAGACTTCGTAGGACAAACCATCGCGGTACACAACGGGAAATCTTTTATCCCCGTTTATGTTACAGAAAACATGGTAGGTCATAAGTTAGGCGAATTTTCTCCGACTAGATCTTTCAGAGGTCACGGTGGTAACAAAAATAAAGGAAGCAGATAATCATGGGATCAAGAAAGCAAAATAGCGCAATCGCCAGAAAAGAGGCCGCGAAAGATGTGGTAAGCGCACGTCTTAACGACTGCCCGTCTTCTCCTAGAAAAATGAGATTAGTTGCTGATATCATTAGAGGAGAAAATGTAGATAAAGCCCTGTATATTCTAAAATATTCAAAAAAAGAGGCCTCAAATAAATTGGAGAAACTTCTTCTTTCTGCTATGGCTAACTGGCAGACTAAAAACGAAGGAGCTGATATTGAAGAAGCCAACCTTGTTGTAAAAGAAATATTTGTTGACAGTGCAAGACAACTGAAGAGACTGAGACCGGCTCCCCAGGGAAGAGGTCACAGAATCAGAAAGAGATCAAACCACGTGACAATAATTTTAGATTCAAAAGACATTAAATAATTCAAGGTATGGGACAGAAGACAAATCCAATTGGTAACAGACTAGGTATCATCAGAGGATGGGATTCTAACTGGTATGGTGGTAACGATTATGGAGACAGAATCGCTGAAGACTACAAGATCAGAAGATACCTTGAAGCTAGATTATCTAAAGGTGGGGTTTCAAGAATTTACATTGAAAGAACACTGAAATTAGTAACCGTAACCATCACTACTGCCAGACCGGGTTTAATTATCGGTAAAGGCGGACAGGAAGTTGATAAACTGAAGGAAGAGCTGAAGAAACTTACAGGTAAGGATGTTCAGATCAATATCTTCGAAATCAAAAGACCTGAGCTTGATGCCGTTTTGGTTGCAGACAGTATTGCAAAACAGATCGAGAACCGTATCTCCTACAGAAGAGCTGTGAAAATGGCTATCGCTTCTACAATGAGAATGGGTGCCGAAGGTATAAAAGTAATGATCTCCGGACGTTTGAACGGAGCTGAGATGGCAAGAAGCGAATCTTTCAAGGACGGAAGAATCCCATTGTCTACCTTCAGAGCAGATATCGATTATCACATAGGCGAAGCCCTTACACAATATGGTAAACTTGGTGTGAAAGTTTGGATTATGAAAGGTGAGGTTTACGGTAAAAGAGACCTTACTCCACTCGTAGGACAGCAGCAGAAGAAATCGGCCGGCGGCAGGGAAAGAAATGACAGGAATGACCGTGGCGGAGACAGAAGACCAAGAAGAAACAATAACAATAATTAATCAGAAGTTAGAAACGAGAAATTAGAAATTAGAACTTCCGTTACAAGAACTGATTTAAAATTTATCTAACATCTAACATCTAACATCTAACATCTAAAAGATTATGTTACAACCAAGAAGAACCAAGTTCCGTCGTGTTCATAAAATGAAGATGAAAGGAAATGCGCAGAGAGGAGCTCAGCTTGCGTATGGAACTTTCGGCATCAAGGCCACAGACGGTGCGTGGATCACGGCCAGACAGATCGAAGCGGCACGTATTGCAGCTACGAGATATATGAAGAGAGAAGGACAGCTATGGATTAAAATCTTCCCGGATAAGCCTATTACCAAAAAACCTGCTGAAGTACGTATGGGTAAAGGTAAAGGTGCTGTGGAATATTGGGTAGCCGTAGTGAAGCCAGGAAAAGTAATGTTTGAGGTAGGCGGCGTTCCTTACGAGGTAGCCAAGGAAGCCCTTAGACTTGCTGCACAGAAATTACCTGTGGTAACCAAATTCATCGTTGCTAACGATTTTGTAAAACCTGAATAAATCTTTGAATTATGAAAAATGCTGACATCAGAAATTTAAGCGCAGGTGATCTACAGAACAAACTTGCTGAACTGAAAGCTGAATATCAAAAAACTAAATTAGCTCACAGAATCAGCCCTGTAGAAAACCCGATTCAAATCAGAGATTTGAGAAGGACCATCGCAAGATTGGAAACAGAAGTAACCGCTAAACAACAATAATTCATTTTACAATGGACAGAAATTTAAGAAAAGAAAGAATTGGGGTGGTTTCCAGCAACAAAATGGAAAAAACTATTGTTGTAAGCGAGACGATGAGAATGAAGCACCCAATGTACGGTAAATTCGTTTTGAAAACGAAAAAATATACCGCACATGACGAAAATAACGAGTGCAGCGAGGGCGATACTGTTCTTATACAGGAAACCAGACCTCTGAGCAAGAGTAAAAGATGGAGATTAGTAAGAATCATTGAAAAAGCTAAGTAATGTTACAAACAGAATCAAGATTAAAGGTAGCTGATAACACCGGAGCGAAAGAAGTTTTGGTAATCAGAGTTCTGGGAGGTACCAGAAGAAGATATGCTTCAGTTGGTGATAAAATCGTAGTGACGATCAAGGATTCTACACCATCCGGAAACGCCAAGAAAGGTCAGGTATCCAAAGCTGTTGTGGTAAGAACCAAGAAAGCAGTTAGGAGAAAAGACGGATCATATATCAAGTTCGACGATAATGCCTGCGTATTGCTTAATGCGAACGGCGAAATGAGAGGTACACGTGTTTTCGGACCCGTAGCCCGCGAACTTAGAGACAAAGAATACATGAAGGTAATTTCCCTGGCTCCCGAAGTACTTTAATTTTTAAAAATTTACAGAAATGACAAAAGTTAAAATAAAAAGAGGAGACAACGTAATCGTAACTACCGGAAAAAATAAAGGTGGTAAAGGTGAAGTTCTGGAAGTGATCAGAAAAGAAGGGAAAGACCCTAGAGTAGTTGTAGCCGGAATCAATATCGTGAAAAAGCACGTGAAGCCGTCTGCTTCTAACCCACAGGGAAACATTGTAGAGAAAGAAGCTTCTATCCACATCTCAAACGTAGCTTTAATGGATAAAAACGGTAAAGCAACCAAAGTGGGTTCCAAAGTGGAGGGAGATAAGAAAGTAAGAGTTGCGAAATCAACCGGTGAAACTTTATAACAGCACAGACAATGGAATTTATAGCAAGACCAAAAAAATTATATAAGGAGCAAATTATTCCTGCGATGATGGAAGAATTTGGGTACAAATCTGTTATGCAGGTGCCTAAATTGCAGAAGATCGTAATTTCCCAGGGTCTGGGAGCTGCTACAGCCGACAAGAAAATTGTTGATTACGCCATCGAGGAATTAACTGCAATTACCGGACAGAAAGCTGTAGGAACCCTCTCCAAAAAGGATGAGGCTGCCTTCAAACTTAGAAAAGGAATGCCGGTGGGTGCAAGAGTAACTCTTAGAGCAGACAAAATGTACGAATTCCTGGACAGGCTTACTGCATCTGCACTGCCAAGGATCCGCGATTTCAACGGTATCAAAGCTGATGGTTTCGACGGTAGAGGAAATTATAACCTTGGTATTACCGAGCAGATCATTTTCCCGGAGATCGTGATTGACAAAGTGAAGAAGATCCAGGGTATGGACATCACTTTTGTTACTACTGCGAAAACAGACAAAGAAGCAAAAGCATTATTAACGCATTTCGGTATGCCTTTTAAAAAGAACTAAAAATGGCTAAAGAATCAATGAAAGCGCGTGAGCGCAAAAGAGAGGCTACAGTAGCTAAATATGCTGAGAAAAGGAAAGCTTTGAAAGAAGCCGGAGATTACGAAGCATTACAGAAGTTGCCTAAAAACGCTTCACCGGTTAGACTTCACAACAGATGCAAGCTTACCGGCAGACCAAGAGGTTACATGAGAACTTTCGGACTTTCCAGAGTTATGTTCCGCGAGATGGCCAACAAAGGCCTGATCCCCGGAGTTAAAAAAGCTAGTTGGTAATACATTTAGAACAATCGAGGTAGTAAAGTTGAACTTTAGACTCGAGACCAATAGACAAGAGATTGGAGACTTTTCATAAGTCTCTTATCTCAAATCTAAAAATCTCTTGTGCCGTTCAAAACTAACTATCATAAACCAATAACAACAAACAAGAAAAATGGTAACAGATCCAATTTCAGATTTCCTGACCAGAGTAAGGAACGCACAAAGCGCAGGCCACAAGGTGGTGGACATTCCTGCATCGAAAATCAAGAAGGAGATTACAAAAATTCTTTTCGACCAGGGTTATATTACAAACTACAAGTTTGAAGATAACGCTGTACAGGGGAACATCAAAATCGCTTTAAAGTATGACAAGCAAACCAACAAACCGGCTATTAAATCCATCCAGAGAGCATCAAGACCTGGTTTGAGATATTATGCAGGTTCTGCAGAACTTCCTAGAGTTCTGAACGGGTTGGGTGTAGCCATCATTTCTACCTCCAAAGGGGTAATGACAGGTAAGCAGGCCAGACAGGAAAAAGTAGGTGGAGAGGTAATCTGCTATGTTTATTAATTTTTTAAAAGAAGGAAAATGTCAAGAATTGGTAAATCAATTATAACCATTCCTGCCGGTGTTACTGTAACCGAATCAAACGGTGTAGTAACTGTTAAAGGCCCTAAAGGTGAGCTTACGCAAACCCTTACGGAAGGAATTACCTTAGAACAGAAAGACGGTGAACTTACAGTAAACCGCCCGTCTGAGTCTAAACAGCACAAAGCGCTTCACGGACTGTACAGAGCGCTTATCAACAACATGATTGTTGGTACATCCGAAGGTTTCGAAAAGAAACTTGAATTGGTGGGAGTTGGATACAGAGCAACACATTCCGGTCAGAAACTGGAACTTGCCCTAGGTTTCTCTCACAGTATCGTAATGGAACTTCCAAACGAAGTGAAAGTGGATACATTAACTGAGAAGGGTAAAAACCCTATTGTTACTTTAACATCTCATGACAAGCAACTTATCGGAATGGTCGCTGCAAAGATCAGATCATTCAGAAAGCCGGAGCCTTACAAAGGAAAAGGGGTAAGATTTGTTGGAGAAATTGTGAGACGTAAAGCTGGTAAATCTGCTTAATAAATTTTAAGAAAATGGCACTAAATAAAGTACAAAAAAGAAACAGGATTAAAAGTAGAGTAAGAGGCAAGATCTCCGGCTCTGCTGAACTGCCAAGATTATCTGTATACAAAAGTAATAAGGAAATTTACGCTCAGTTAATCGACGATAAAGAAGGTAAGACCCTTGCTTCAGCCTCCTCCAGAGCGCTTAATGCAACAGGTAGCAAAGTGGAAATATCTGCAGAAGTTGGTAAAGCAATCGCTGAAAAAGCCAAAGCTGCAGGAATTGAAAATATAGTGTTCGACAGAAACGGATTCGTATACCACGGCAGAGTGAAAGCTCTGGCTGACGGTGCGAGAGAAGGCGGACTAAAATTCTAATCACAAATTTCGGAAATAATGTTAGGACTAGATAATATTGAAAAAGTAAAACCGGGAGGATTAGAATTAAAGGATCGTCTCGTGTCTGTAAACAGGGTAACTAAAGTAACCAAAGGTGGTCGTGCGTTCGGTTTTTCTGCAATCGTGGTTGTGGGAGACGAAGCCGGAGTTATCGGTTACGGTTTGGGTAAGTCCAAAGAAGTTGCAACAGCAATCTCCAAAGCAGTGGAGGATGCTAAGAAAAATTTAGTTAAAGTTCCTGTTACTAAGGAAGGTACCATTTATCATGAGTCTACTGCCAGATTCGGTGGTGGCCACGTATTTATGAAGCCGGCTTCACACGGTACGGGAGTTATCGCAGGTAACACGGTGCGTATCGTACTGGAGTCTGCAGGTATCAAGGATATCCTTACAAAATCTAAAGGATCTTCCAACCCGCATAACGTGGTGAAGGCAACCTTCAAAGCATTGTTGGACATCAGAACTCCTGAAGAAATCGCAAGAATGAGAGGGGTATCATTAGACAAGGTATTTAAACACTAAAAGTTTTAAGACAGATGGCAACAATTAAAGTAAAACAAGTAAGAAGTGCTATTAACAGAACCAAAACCCAAAAGAGAACTCTGGAGGCTTTAGGACTGAAGAGATTGCACCAGGTGGTAACTCACGAAGCTTCGCCTGCTGTTCTTGGAATGGTGGCTGCAGTTAGACACTTAGTAGAAGTTCAGGAAGAAAACTAATTAAATTTTAAAACAATGAATTTAAATAACTTAAAACCAGCTTCAGGTTCCACTTTCAATTCCAAGAGAATTGGTAGAGGTCAGGGAACAGGAAAAGGCGGTACTTCAACAAAAGGACATAAAGGTCAGAAAGCCAGAGCCGGATACTCTCAGAAGATCGGTTTCGAAGGTGGACAGATGCCTATCCAGAGAAGATTGCCTAAGTTCGGTTTCAACAATGTAAACAGAAAAGAATTTAGAGGAATCAATTTAGATACTATCCAGAACCTGATCGATACAAAAGACATCAAAGGTGATATCACCAGAGAAGTTATGATCGAAAACGGTCTTGCATCTAAAAATGACCTTGTGAAAATTATGGGTAGAGGCGAATTGAAATCAGGTGTTTCAATCTCTGCAGATAAATTCACAAAATCTGCTGAAGAGCTTATTGCTAAAGCAGGAGGTAAAGCAATTACTCTATAAATAACATAATGAAAGGATTTATACAAACACTTAAAAACATTTGGAGTCTAAAGGAACTTAGGGATAAAATCTTATTTACTTTAGGAATGGTCCTAGTGTATAGATTCGCAACCTTTATTTCCCTGCCGGCAATTAACTTGTCCGAAGTTGGGAACTTATTGGATCATTACAAAAGTCAGGGCGGAAACAACCAGGGAGCAGGTCTTCTTGGTTTGCTTTCGTCATTTACAGGAGGTGCATTTGCCAATGCCTCGGTTATGGCCCTCGGGATCATGCCTTATATCTCTGCCTCGATTATTGTGCAGCTGATGGGTATGGCCATCCCATACCTTCAGAAACTTCAGAAGGATGGAGAGTCCGGCCGTAACACCCTTAATCAGATCACCAGATGGTTAACCATTGCGGTGTGTCTGGTGCAGGCGCCCTCGTACCTCACGTCAATTACACAGATGTTCCTGCCTTATTCGCAGTTTTCTGCAGCCTACTATATTCATCCGGAATCCGTGATGTTTTGGTTGCCGAGTATTGTTATCCTGGTAGCGGGTTCTGTGTTTGCTATGTGGCTGGGCGAAAAGATTACGGACAAAGGTATTGGAAACGGTATCTCTATCCTGATTATGGTGGGTATTCTTGCCGGTTTGCCGCAGGCATTCGTACAGGAATACGTTACACAGACAGGTAAAGGTGGTTCTGGAACCATCCTGATCCTGGTTGAAGTACTGTTCTGGATGCTGGTGGTATTGCTTGCAATCATCCTGTCTGTTGCAGTACGTAAAATTCCTATTCAGTACGTGAGCCGTGCACAGGCCCGCGGAGGTGTAAACAAAAACCTGATGCAGGGTGCCAGACAATGGATCCCGCTTAAGGTGAACGCTGCCGGGGTAATGCCAATCATCTTTGCTCAGGCGCTGATGTTTGTACCCGGACTGTTGGTAAAGCTGGACGACAGCAATACCTTCTTTGCAGGCTTCCAGAACGTTTTCAGCTGGCAGTATAATGTACTCTTTGCATTGCTTATTATTATCTTTACCTTCTTTTATACCGCAATTACAATTCCGGTAAACCAGATGGCCGACGATCTTAAGCGCAACGGTGGGCTTATTCCTAAGGTGAGACCGGGTAAGGAAACCTCTGATTATCTGGATGATATTTTATCAAAATTAACATTGCCAGGTTCAATATTTTTAGCTATTTTTGCAGTCCTTCCGGCACTAGTGTTCGGATGGTTGGTGGAGACGCAGAATTTTGCCCTGTTTTTCGGGGGAACCTCGCTTTTAATTATGGTGGGTGTTATCCTGGATACCGTACAGCAAATCAATACTTATCTGTTGAACCACCATTATGACGGTTTGATGCAGTCTAAATTATCAAGGTCATCAAACATCCAATAGTATAAATGGCTAAGCAAAAACATATTGAACAGGACGGCGTAATTACGGAAGCACTTTCGAATGCGCAGTTCCGTGTGGAATTGGAAAATGGGCATGTTTTAATTGCCCATATTTCCGGTAAAATGAGAATGCACTATATCAAGCTGCTGCCCGGTGATAAGGTAAAGCTTGAAATGTCTCCCTATGATTTGTCAAAGGGAAGAATCACGTTCAGATACTAAGTGTGTCTGGCGTTTGTAACTTTTTATAACAATTGCAATTAGCCTAAAGCCAATTGCCATAAGCATAAAGCAAAATCAAATGAAAGTTAGAGCATCTATTAAAAAAAGAAGTGCTGATTGCAAGATTGTTCGTCGTAAGGGCGTTCTGTTTGTAATCAACAAGAAAAACCCAAAATTTAAACAAAGACAAGGCTAAAATTAAATTATGGCGAGAATTTCCGGTATTGATTTACCAAAAAACAAAAGAGGAGTTATCGGTTTAACTTACATCTACGGGATCGGAAGAAGCACTTCTTCAGAAATCCTTAAGAATGCCGGTATCAGCGAAGACAAAAAAGTCAACGAATGGAATGACGATGAATTGGCCGCAATCAGAAACTACATCACCGAAAACATTAAGGTTGAAGGTGAACTGCGTTCTGAAGTGCAACTGAACATTAAGCGATTGATGGACATTGGGTGCCAACGAGGAATACGTCACAGACTCGGATTACCTTTAAGAGGCCAAAGAACGAAAAACAATTCTAGAACCCGTAAAGGAAGAAGAAAAACTGTTGCTAATAAGAAAAAGGCAAGTAAATAATCGTTAGAATTATGGCAAAACAAAATAAAGTAGTTAAGAAAAGAAAAGTAAAGGTAGAGGCCATCGGTGAAGCACACATCCAGGCATCTTTCAACAATATTATTATTTCTTTAACAAATAAAGCCGGAGAGGTGATCTCTTGGGCTTCTGCCGGTAAAATGGGTTTCAGAGGTTCTAAGAAAAACACTCCGTTTGCAGCTCAGATGGCTGCAGAAAACTGCGCTGCTGTAGCCCACGAAGCGGGTCTCAGAAGAGTAAAAGTGTTCGTAAAAGGTCCTGGTCAGGGTAGAGAATCTGCCATCAGAACGATTCACAATTCCGGAATTGAAGTTAGTGAGATTGTAGATGTAACTCCGATGCCGCATAACGGTTGCAGACCTCCTAAAAGAAGAAGAGTATAATTTATACACTTTACATTCTGGAGTTTGATTTTAAGGATCATTTCTTTTAATAATCCAAAATCCAGAATCTAAAATCTAAAATCTAAAAAAAATATGGCAAGATATATTGGACCTAAAACCAAGATTGCAAGAAAGTTCGGCGCCGCTATCTATGGTGACGACAAAAGCTTCGAAAGAAGAAAAAACCAACCACCGGGACAGCATGGACCTACCAGAAGGAGAAATGCCAAAAAATCTGAGTATGCAGTACAGCTTATGGAAAAGCAGAAAGCTAAGTATACTTACGGTATCCTGGAAAGACAGTTCTCAAACCTTTTCGACAGAGCAACAAGAGCGAAAGGTGTAACTGGTGAAATCCTTTTACAGCTTTGCGAATCAAGATTGGACAACGTAGTTTACAGAATTGGTTTCGCTAAAACCAGAGCCGGCGCAAGACAGCTGGTATCTCACAGACACGTAACCGTGAATGGTGAGTTGGTAAACATTCCTTCTTATATCCTTAAGGCAGGTGATGTGGTAGCAATCAGAGAAAAATCCAAATCTCTGGAAATTATTACAGATGCTCTGGCCTCCAAGGCAAACTACGAATGGTTGCAGTTTAACGATGAGAAAAAGGAAAGTACTTTCCTTTCAGCTCCTGAGAGAATTCAGATTCCTGAAGACATCAAAGAGCAGCTTATCGTCGAGCTTTACAACAAATAATAATTATAATCCAATCTTTGCTCAACCAATAATATGGCAATTTTACAATTCATAAAACCCGATAAAGTAATTCTATTAAGCTCCGACGATTTTAAAGGTCAGTTTGAATTCAGACCTCTTGAGTCGGGTTTCGGACTTACGATCGGTAATGCTTTGAGAAGAGTTTTGCTTTCTTCTCTGGAAGGATATGCTATTTCTTCAATCAAAATAGAAGGGGTAGAGCACGAGTTTTCAACAATTCCAGGTGTTATTGAAGATGTTACAGAAATTATTCTGAATCTGAAACAACTGCGCCTGAAGGCTCTTGGAGAAAATCAGACCGCTGAGCAGGTAGTTGCTAAAGTTTCCGGACAGTCTGTTGTTACAGGTGCAGATCTTGGTAAATCCATGAACGGATTCGAAGTTCTGAATCCGGATCTGGTGATCTGTAATATGAACCAGGACGTAAACTTCGAGATTACTTTCAATATTGAAAAGGGTAGAGGTTATGTTCCTTCCGAACAGAACAAATCCGGCACAGCTCCTTTGGGAACCATAGCCATCGATTCTATCTTTACTCCCATCAAAAAGGTGAAGTATGCAATTGAAAACTATCGTGTTGAGCAAAAAACAGACTACGAAAAACTTATACTGGATATTGAAACCGATGGATCCATTACTCCGCAGAATGCTTTAACCGAAGCTTCCAAGATTCTGATCTATCACTTTATGCTGTTCTCCGATGAAAGGATTACCCTGGAAACGGAAGCCGTAAAAGCTTCAATTCAGTATGATGAAGAAACTTTACATACAAGACAGCTCCTTAAATCCAAACTTGCCGATATGGACCTTTCCGTAAGAGCTTTGAATTGCCTGAAAGCTGCTGAAGTGGAAACACTGGGTGAACTGGTTTCTTACAGTAAGTCTGATCTGATGAAGTTCAGGAATTTTGGTAAAAAATCCCTGACGGAGTTGGAAGAATTAGTACACGCAAAAGGTCTTAACTTCGGTTTCGACGTTGCCAAATATAAGTTAGACGCTGATAAATAAATAATAATGAGACACGGTAAAAAATTCAATCACTTAGGAAGAACCGCTCCACACAGAAAGGCAATGCTTTCTAATATGGCTTGTTCTCTTATCGAGCATAAAAGAATCAACACTACTGTTGCTAAAGCAAAAGCTTTAAGAGTATATGTTGAACCACTTTTAACAAAAGCAAAAGAAGATACTACACATAACAGAAGAACAGTTTTCTCTTACCTGCAAAGTAAAGAAGCTGTTGCTGAACTTTTCAGAACTGTAGCCCCAAAAATCGCCGAAAGAAACGGTGGTTATACAAGAATCATCAAAACAGGTTTCCGTCAGGGTGATGCTGCGGACATGGCTATGATCGAACTTGTAGACTTCAACGAGCTTTACAATCCGAACGAGGAAGAGAAAAAGACGACAAGAAGAAGCAGAAGAACCGGTGCAGCCAAGAAAGAAACTGTTGCAGCTGCTCCAGTGGCTGAAACTGCTCCTGCTGATGATGCAAAAACCGAAGGTAATACCGAAGGAGCTGCAGAGTCCGGAGAAAACAAGACTAACTAATCCGTCTGTGAGATAAATTGAAAGCCGCTCAGGAAACTGAGCGGCTTTCTCTTGTTATTATGTCACTGGAGATTTATGTTGCACATAAGTATCTTATTTATTAGTTTTGATTACTTATCGCACGCTTAACTCCCTGAAAATTGCTCTATGAAACTGAAAATCTTTACATCTGCTGCACTAATGTGTGCTTCCTTTGCCTTCGCACAACGGGCCGACACTGTTTCAACGGTTCAGATCCGGCCGGAAAATCCCAATATCATCAAAACCAATGTGACGGCATATGCCTTCCGGAACCTCAACCTGTCCTACGAACGCACCATCAGCAAAACTACGTCACTGTCGGCATCATTTTCAGTCATTCCCTCCGGAAAGGTGCCCTATGTAAAATTGTTTCTGGATGGTGAGGATATTGGCGATGTTGAAAGCATGGTGATGAATTATAACTCCATTACTCTGGAACCACGATTCTATTTGGGGAAGCGCGGTTATGGTCAGGGCTTTTATCTAGCACCTTATTACCGTTATTCACATGGTGAATTCTCGGACTACCGCTACGAATTCCAGACCATAGAAGCGGGTGTAACCGAAACTCATTATGTGGAGCTGGAGGGAAATGTTACTGGTCACAGTATAGGTGTCATGTTCGGCAAACAGTGGTTCCTGGGCCAGAAAAAGGATTGGGTGCTTGACTTTAATATTTTGGGAGGACACTATGGCATTTCCAAAGGCGACCTCATAGCCGTGAGCAGTCAGAGATTAACCCCGGAAAGACAGAAGGAACTTCAGAAAGAACTGGACGAACTGGATGTACCTCTTGTTAAAATTGATGCAACCGCCAATGAGAATGGAGCAACCGCGAAAGTGAGCGGCCCCTGGGCTGGACTCCGTTTCGGCCTGGCCTTGGGCTACCGTTTCTAAACAGGATTTAACTTAATAACCTGCAGGTGCTGTTACTGTCCGCGAGCTTTCCGCAGTTCAATAACAGCACCTGCCTGGTCTATCGTAACCAACGAATCATTGGCTGTTACGGTAATGTCATGCTCCCTGTAGATATCGCCGGAATCAGTATCTGCTTCGTGTTTTACTCTAATGGTCTTGTTATTACTGCGGATGCTGATGTATTTGCCCTCCACTGAGTCACCAAATGTAACATGGGCACTGCTGCCGTCATCCGCTACATAACGTAAAGTTTCTTCCTTTGCATTTTGTGGGCTTACAGCCTCCGGTTGTTCTTTCACAACACCGGTATTTCCGCTTTCTTTGCCGCAGGCAGTTAGCACCACTGCTGTCAGTACGATTAATATTTTTTTCATAGCTCTTGTTTTAAGGGGTTTGGGGTATGTTCTGATCAAAATTACTTAAAATATGTGAAAGCTACGGAAAGCGCCGATTAATTGCAGAAATATCCTCTGCAAACCGCTCAAATTATTTAAATTTGTGAACCTTAATAAGGCCGATACTAAAATCCATTAAACACATAAAAATGAGTTACATTTCGTACATTGAAGCAAGACAGATTCTTGATTCCCGCGGTAATCCGACAATTGAAGTAGATGTTTTCACCGAAAGCGGAGCCATGGGCCGCGCAGCCGTTCCTTCGGGTGCCTCCACAGGCGAGCATGAAGCTGTTGAACTGCGTGACGGTGGCTCAGATTATTTAGGAAAAGGTGTTTTGAAGGCTGTTGAAAATGTGCGTGAAGTAATCGCACCGGAGCTTGTAGGCATGCCTGTGTATGACCAAAATCTTATCGACCGGATTATGATTGATCTGGACGGTACCAATAACAAAGGAAGTCTGGGTGCTAATGCTATCCTTGGTGTTTCGCTTGCGGCAGCCAAAGCAGCAGCAACAGAACTGCGCCTTCCTCTGTACCGTTACGTGGGTGGTGTTAATGCCAATACACTTCCGGTACCGATGATGAATGTAATTAACGGAGGATCGCACTCCGATGCTCCAATTGCGTTCCAGGAATTTATGGTGATGCCGGTAAAAGCAGACTCATTTTCACATGCATTAAGAAAAGGTACGGAAATATTCCACAGCCTGAAATCTATCCTTCACGGGCGTGGACTTTCCACAGCTGTGGGCGACGAAGGTGGTTTTGCACCAACATTCAGCGGAACTGAAGATGCACTGGATACCTTGCTTCAGGCTATTGAAAAAGCAGGCTACAAACCCGGAGACGATGTAATGATTGCTCTGGACTGTGCCGCGTCCGAATTTTATAAGGACGGAACCTACGACTACAGAAAATTCCAGACTCAGGACTCTGCGCAGTTCAGCAGAAGTGAGCAGGTTTCATATCTTGCGGAACTGGCTTCCAAATATCCAATTATTTCCATCGAAGACGGTATGCATGAGGATGACTGGGAAGGTTGGAAAATGCTGACCGAAAAAATCGGTGACCGCGTACAGCTTGTGGGCGACGATTTATTCGTGACCAATGTGGAAAGACTTTCACGCGGAATCAAAGAAGGTATCGCAAACTCAATCCTTGTTAAAGTGAACCAGATCGGTTCCCTGTCTGAAACCATGGCCGCGGTACAGATGGCTCAGCATAACCGTTATACAAGCGTAATGTCCCACCGTTCCGGTGAGACGGAAGATTACACCATCGCTGATCTTGCAGTAGCTATGAACTGTGGTCAGATCAAGACAGGCTCAGCTTCAAGGTCAGACAGAATGTCCAAGTACAACCAGCTTCTTAGAATTGAGGAGGCTTTGGGTGAAACAGCTGTGTTCCCGGGTCTGGATGCCTTCAAGGTAAAAAGATAATAGACAAAATTAATTAAGAATGGCTTCATCAATTTGCCGTTTACTATCAATATTCATAAATTAGTAAAAAATTATAAATAATGTCAGATAACAAAGTTGTACTGAACTATGATGGGAAATCATTTGAATATCCTATTGTAGAGAGCACCGTAGGTGACAGAGGAATTGATATTTCAAAACTGAGAGACGAAACTGGTTTAATCACGCTGGACTTAGGGTATAAAAATACTGGTGCCACTTTAAGTGACATCACCTATCTGGATGGTGACAAAGGTGAACTTTATTACAGAGGTTACCCCATTGAGCAGATTGCCGAAAAATCCAATTTCACAGAGGTGATGTATTTGCTGCTTCACGGCGAACTTCCGACCTCAGAGCAATTTGGCAAATTTGAAAACGGAATTAAAAAATACAATTTCGTAGCTGACGAAATGAAGAAAATCCTGGATGTATTTCCACGCTCAGCACACCCTATGGGAGTTCTTTCTTCGTTAACATCTGCACTTACAGCCTTCAACCCGAAAGCTGTGAATGTAAATTCCAAAGAAGAGATGGATGAAGCAGCAAATATGCTTTTGGCTAAATTCTCTCATCTTTGTGCGTGGACTTACCGTAAAAAATTAGGTCTTTCTATCAATCACGGCGATAACAACCTGAACTATGTAGAGAACTTCTACAAAATGTGTTTCCGTCGTCCGAACATGGATTTCGAATTGGATCCTGTTGTGGTAGGAGCTTTGGATAAATTATTAATCCTTCACGCAGACCATGAGCAAAACTGTTCCACTTCTACGGTAAGAATGGTAGGTTCTGCCCATACAGGTCTTTTCGCTTCAGTTTCAGCAGGTATTTCTGCACTATGGGGCCCGCTTCACGGTGGTGCTAATCAGGCAGTGATTGAAATGCTTGAAATGATTGAGCAGGATGGTGGTGATGTGGCTAAATATGTTGAAAAAGCGAAAAACAAGGACGATAACTTCCGCTTAATGGGCTTCGGACACAGAGTTTACAAAAGTTTCGATCCGCGCGCAACAATTATCAAGAAAGCCGCAGACGATATCCTGAACTCTCTGGGTATTGATGACAAAGCTTTGGACATCGCCATGCAGCTTGAAAGAGTAGCACTGGAAGATGAGTATTTCGTAAGCCGTAAACTGTACCCGAATGTAGATTTCTACTCCGGAATCATCTACAGGGCTTTAGGTATTCCAACCGAAATGTTTACTGTAATGTTTGCATTGGGCAGACTGCCGGGATGGATTTCCCAGTGGAAAGAGATGCGTTTGCATAACGACCCGATCGGAAGACCAAGACAGGTTTACCAGGGCGCTCAAAAACGCGATTACGTAGATATGAACGCGAGATAGTTTACAAAATATTGGATATTATAGTTATTCCTCCCGTTATTGGGAGGAATTTTTGTTAAAAGGAAAATTTTTCCTTACATACATGCGATACGACCTTTAAGGAGTACCCGTCTTCAGTCCTACCGAGACTGACATCAGTCCCACATTCTGCGTGGTCATTGCTTTTGTAAATAAAAAATGCCGTACCCAATCCT
The DNA here is from genome assembly GCF_008831505.1 of Chryseobacterium sp. Lineage (NCBI taxonomy): Bacteria > Pseudomonadati > Bacteroidota > Flavobacteriia > Flavobacteriales > Weeksellaceae > Chryseobacterium > Chryseobacterium sp. Next base: position 351,209 of record NZ_CP044507.1, read on the forward strand.
ATAAACAGGATTAAAACAATCAGGGCAGGAACTAATCTTTTGTTTAAGGTCATTTTCTTAATATTTTCTCAAGTGTTTTTCCTTTGGCAAGTTCATCAACCAACTTATCCAGGTACCGCACTTTTCTGGTTAGCGGATTTTCAATCTCCTGAATTTTGTAACCGCAAATACTACCTGTAATCAACTCGGCCTTGGGATTTAGATTAGCCGACTCAAAAAAATCAGCGAAAGTGGTTTTACTGTTGATGTGTTGTCGCAATATAGTTTCATCATAGCCTGTAAGCCACTCAATTACCTGATGTAACTCGCTACTGCTTCTCCCTTTCTTTTCAACTTTGATAACATAGTGTGGATATACTGAAGCAAAGGTCATTTGGGTTATGCGGTCGTCATGATGTGAAGTACTTTTCATCTTCAGATTATTAAATTTTATAAAAATCAGGGAGAGGAGCCGTCAAGGTCTGCAATGTTTGCCATGATTAAAATGGCGGATTTTAGTTTTACATCCTGATCTAACTCCCCGTGTAGAGGCAACATTGTTAGTTCTATGCCAAAAAGTTTTTGTTTAAGAAGCAATTTTGCTTTGGGCTGTCCGTTTATCAGCAACTCGCCGTAATTTTCACTGAAAAGATAGTTGCGGTTGTTTGTTATAAAATATTGGTCATCACCGGATACTGCTTTGTTCCGGCTTACTAACTCATAGGGGTAATCCAGGCCGTTCACTACTTTTGAGACCTTGTCGGTAGTGCCATTGATGTGGAAGCTCATTGTCTGTGTCTCCGCAAGATAAATCTTTACATCGCAATTCCCAAACCATCCAAACTTTCTCTCGGCTTTAAGCATCAGGGGTCCGTCTGTAACAATTTCTTCAAAAATCCGGGATTTAAAAATCATAAATACGATGTTAAGATGGACAGCTAAAAGTACATATTATTTTTTGTTTGGATAGTGATTGCCTATATTTGTATCAAGCCACATTTTATGAAGTTAAACATCAATAACGAAACAGGTCTGTTAAAATCGGTAGTGTTGGGTATGCCACATTCTATGGGTCCTGCCCATACGCTGGAGGAAAGTTACGATGCCAAATCTTATCACAGTCTCTATAATAATATTTACCCTAAGGAGGAGGCTATTGTTCATGAAATGACAGAATTTGAAAAAGTTCTGAAAAAATATGATGTAGAAGTTTTCCGCCCGCACATCATTGAAAATTATAATCAGGTCTTTGCGCGCGATGTAGCTTTTGTGATAGAGGATAAGATGATTATTTCCAACATTATTCCTGAGCGGTACAATGAACAGGATGCCTACCGCAAAATTTTTGCACGGGTAGGTTGGAAAAAAATCATAAATCTGCCGGATACCGCTCACGTGGAAGGGGGTGATGTTATTGTATGGAATGATTTTCTTTTTGTAGGCACCTGCTTTTCTGAAGATTACAGGAATTTCAAGACTGCGCGGACCAATGAATATGCCATTGAGATTCTGAAGGAGTACTTCCCGAAAAAAAGGGTGATAGACCTGGAGCTTAAGAAGAATGACACCGATCCTTTCTCGGGAGTTCTGCATCTGGACTGCACTTTCAATCCGGTTGGAACAGATAAGTGCATTATTTATAAAGACGGTTTTGTGGATGAAAGTGATTACCGTTTACTGCTTGATATTTTTGGGGAAGAAAACTGCTTTGAAGTTACCAAACAGGAAATGTTTGAAATGAATCCAAACATATTCTCCATATCACCGGAAATTGTTGTTTCAGATTCTTCCTTTGCCCGGCTTAACAATCATCTGCGTAACGAGTGGGGTATGACTGTTGAAGAAATTCCTTACCGTGAAATTTCTAAAATGGGTGGTTTACTGCGCTGCTCAACCTTACCGTTGGTACGCGAATAAACAACAGAGTTTAAATTAATGGTCCGGCCGGATTACCATCTGCAGTTTGCGGATTTCCTCTTCATTGGCAAAACTTTCGTATTGGGGTATGGCTGAGGAGTGAAAATGCCGGCCGCCCGTGACTTCTTTCAGTTCGGCGATATTTCCCGAGCGTACACCGCCACCTACCAAAATGTCCAGTCTGTGGGAGTAAGAGGTAATTAAATCCCTTAGAGGTTCCCGTCCTTCCCATGCTGTAGCTTTTCCGCCGGAAGTAAGCACTGCACGGAATCCAAGCCTTATTAAACTCCTTACGCCAGTCTCCAGATCTGAAGTTCGGTCTATGGCCCGGTGAAAGGTGCAGGGCAACGGTCCTGCAAGCTCAATCAGGAGGCTGTTCCGGTCCATATCAACAGTATTACCGTGCCCTAAAATCCCAAAAACAAATCCGTCGGCACCGGCATGTTTAAATTCAAGTAAACTCCTGCGCATTTCCCGAAACTCAGTATCAGAGTACATAAATCCGCCGCCCACAGGCCGTATCATTACGTATATCGGCTTTCTGTATACCGATTTTAAATAGCGGAACTCTTCAATATCCGGTGTAAGTCCGCCAAGATGTTGGTCCGAGCAGAACTCAATTCGGTCGGCTACCGACCGCAGCGCTGTCTCGGCAGAGGTTATTTCAAAGCAGGCAATTTCAAGCATCTTGATTTTGTATTTGTGTTATGTAAATATAGGATAAACGGAAATTTTACATGCGTCCTGCTGCCAATTCATTTTTTTTAACTATTAATGGTTCGAATCCTTGGGTATTACACCTCCCCAATACCTATTGAAATATTGACTATTTTTGCCACAAAATTTAATAAAAGATGCAAACTACAGATACGGTAATGATGATTGAACCGGTGGCCTTTGGTTATAATGCGCAAACTGCCGAAAACAATTATTTTCAGGTCAATGTTCAGAATGATGATACGCAGAAGAAAGCGTTGGCCGAATTTAATGCCTTCGCAGCTATACTTGAAGAAAAGGGTGTGAATGTGGTGAAGGTGCAGGATACACCTGAGCCGCATACGCCCGATTCAATATTTCCTAACAACTGGGTGAGTTTTCACCGTGACGGAAAGGTAGTTCTGTATCCTATGTTTGCACCAAACCGCAGGGTAGAACGCAGACAGGACGTGCTGAAAGCGGTAGAGAATCAAGGTTTCAGAATAGACCGTGTGGTGGATGTGAGTCATTTTGAGGAGGAAGGGAAATACCTGGAAGGAACTGGAAGCATGATCTTTGACCATACCAATAAGATTGCTTATGGTTCTGTCTCACTTAGGCTGGACGAAGGGCTGTTCCGCAAATTCTGTGCAGAGAACGGTTACGAGCCGGTTGTATTTCACAGCTATCAGAATGCCGGAGAGGAAAGGCTGCCCATCTATCACACCAATGTAATGATGTGTGTGGCAGACCGTTTCGTGGTTATTTGCCTGGACTGTATTGATAATGAAATTGAACGTGAAAAGGTGCAGGAAGTAATTAAATCTACAGGCAAGGAACTTATTGAGATCTCCGAGGAGCAACTGCAGAATTTCGCCGGCAATATGCTTCAGGTTCATAATTCTGAGGGAAAGACCTTTCTCGTAATGAGTCAAACTGCCTTTAATTCCCTTTCAGCTGAACAGGTCAGCAGGATCGAAAAATATTCCGAAATTATTTCTGCGGACCTGAATACGATTGAGGTCAACGGCGGTGGCAGTGCCCGGTGCATGCTGGCCGAGGTTTTTCTGCCCAAAGCGTAAACAACTTGTTGTGCCATGAAAAAAATCCACCGGTCCGCGGTGGATTTTTTATGTATAAGTATAGTCCTTATCTGGTTCTGGATTTGGCATCCTTGCTGGCATCTTCTATTTTGCGAAGTCCTTTCACCTTTTTGTTACCAAAATTATAGGTAACGGAAAACTGCACGCCGCGGTTAAACTGGTCATTGGTTACAAAGTTATAATTTCCGTTGCCCTGGGTATCATCCACTTTTACTACGTTGGTTCTTAAAAGGTCCGTGGCTTCCAGGTTGAATGTCCAGTCGTTCCAGATTTTCTTGATGCTGACATCCAGCGAAGACAGGGGTTTTAGGGTGCCGATGTTCAGAATCTGTGCACCCACGTACCAATAGTTGACACCCAGATACCAGTCTTTTTTAGGTGAAAGCCGAATGGTATTGTTGGTCTGGATAAGAAGAGAATTCGTATGGGTATTGATAGAAAATGGTGAAAACTGGTCTCCTGTAATTGGGTCATGATCCAGAAATGCATCTACACGGTTTATCTGTAATCCTACATTGGTGTTAGTGGTGAATATACTTCCGAAGAAGGATTTCTGAGTACCCACTGTGGCCGAGAACTCCACTTTATCTCCGTAATTGGTGCGGATGTAGCGCAGTTCATCGCCCTTTTGAAGGGGAATCTGGGAAAAATCATCCCTGGTTAAACTGTGACTCACCACAAAGAAATAGTATTGTTTCAACATATAAGTGAAATTGTGGTTATATACTTCCGAAGCCTTTACAAACGGATTATTCTGAATATAGTTTGTAGGTGTAAGGTAAACACGCACCGGATTCAGTTCCCAGAAGGAGGGTCTGCGAATCCTGCTGGAAAAGGAGTACGAAACATTGTTTTGGTCATTTATGTCATAACTGAAACTGGCAAAAGGCAGAAGATTGCTGTAATCTCTCTTTATATTGACATCAGAATTCAGTATCTCGCCGAAGGAATGAGTGTTCTCCCATCTTACTCCAAGTTTTCCGGAAAATTTCTCACCAATTTTCTTTTCAGCGGATAGGTAAGCACCGCTGATCTGTTCGCGGTACAGGAAATGGTTGGATTGGTTCTCATCTTTTATATAGTTGCCTGTAAGCGGATTCAGCTGTTCAAAATAGGTATCGTTGTCTGTTTCAGTCTTGCTGAAGTTTCCTCCTGCCGCCAGGGTAAGTTCATTTTTAAACTTATGCAGGTAATCTGCGGTGGCAGCATAGTTATCAATGATCTGCGGCGCGCGCTGCCTGAATATATTTGTCAGGCCCAAAGTTTCCCTTAAGGTATTGCTTTCAAAGGTCGAGTTGGTGTTGTGCTGGAATCTCTTATAGTTCAGGTAAGCAACATTCAGATTAAGTTTGCTTCCCAGTGAATCGGTTTTTAATTCATAGTTCAGATTAAGTGAATTGTTATAAGAGCGTGAATTTTCATTATTGATTGTTTTATTGTAGTTGATACCCGCCGGAGTAGTGATTGAATTAAAGAGTTCACCTCTCGAGTCATAGCTTCTGTTAGCCCATGAATTCCAGCTTAGCGCAATATTCTGGCGGTCGGTGAGGGCATAGTCCATATTCAGGTAACCGCCCAGGTTGAGGTTAGGGTCCGAAACCGGTCCTTCCGATGTATTTTGGTAGCCTGCCGTGCCGTTTTGAAGTTTGTAGTACTGTCTTCTTTGCCAGTTGGAACCGTTGATATTGGTAGATATACCAAGTTTATCCTTTCGGAAGTTCAGAGATACGGCACTGGATTGCTGATTGTAATAATCCTGATGGTTGGTTACCCTGAAGTTACCGTTCATTCCGTCATCGAGTTTTTTCTTAAGTATGATGTTAATTACTGCCTCAGACGATTCCACATTATATTCACTTCCGGGTACAGTGATGACTTCAATTTTGCTGATGTTTTCTGCAGGGGTGTTTTTCAGAAGTTCCACCACTGCTTCCGCATTCATATTGGTGCGGCGGCCATTAATGAAAATCACTGCATTTGATTTTCCCAGGACTTTTATCGTCTTGTCGTCAGTGCTGGATACCATGGGGGTTGCTTTCAGGATGCCGAATGCCGTATTCCCTTTGGCTACGTGTGATCTCGCAACATCGTACACGAAACGGTCCGACTCCTTTTTGAAGTTTTTCTTGATAAGGGTGACTTCTGCAATTTCTTTTGTGGCTACAGTGTCATTCTGATGCATGTCCTGTGAATAAGAAAATGACAGTGCAAGCATGGAAATGAAGGTAACTTGTTTTTTCATGGTTATTGTTTTTGTTGTAATCTTTGGCCCGCGGCCTGAAATCTCTATTTACCCAATAAGTATATAGTACTTATAGATTGTTACTAATTTCCATTGCAAAGAAATAAAAGATTGGAAGTAATTGGTAATGCAAAGTAATAATGCGGCAGTGAAGTTCCATATTATAGCACTATATCGAGATTTTTTATTTTATGATTTTGCGAGGAGCTTTTCTATTTTTTTACGTTTGGCAATGCAAATGGATCATTAATGTATGGATTTTAAAAATTTTCCTTGTACTTTTATATAATGATAAATCTTACATATGAAAAATTTCTATTTATTATTCTTAATTTTTATTCTTCTAGGTAGTTGCGCAGGATCTGACAATATAATGGATGAATCAAAATCAGAGACTTTATTCAAATACGACTATGGGAGTACGGTAAACCGTAATTTTTATGGAACAGTTACCGACCGTTCGGGTAATGCAGTTTCAGGAGCGGTAGTATCCATCGGATCATCTACCGTACAAACAAATGACAAGGGTTTTTTCCTACTGAAAAATACTTCAGTGAAGGAGAAGTTTGTATATGTTAAGGTCAAAAAGGCGGGGTATATTGATGGCTCCGACGTTTTAATTGCGAGCCCCGGTAATAAAAGAATAGATGTGATGCTGGTGCCTGCGACCACAACTGCAACTATTGTAACTGGTAATTCTTCAACGATAGCGCTACCCAATGGGACAAAGGTTAAATTTGGAGGTAGTTTTATAGATCCAAACGGAAATCCCTATTCTGGGAATGTGAATGTCTTCCTGTTCCATCTGAAACCTTCGGACACTTATTATATTCAAACCCAACCCGGTAATATTATTGGTGCTGATGCGGCCGGAAACCCTGTTGCGTTGAAGAGTTATGGAATGATTCATGTGCAGCTTACCGGAAGCACGGGACAGAACCTGCAATTAGCTGCGGGACAACCCGCCGAGATTACGATGCCAGTGGACGGAACACAGTCTTCAACCGCTCCTGATATGGTCCCACTTTGGTCTTTTGACGAAGAAATAGGGATTTGGAAACAGGAAGGTTCCGCTACAAAAAGCGGTAATTTGTATACAGCAATGGTTTCGCATTTTTCATGGTGGCATTTGTCCTATCCAGATCCATTGGCTACTCTTTCAGTAACTGTTCAAACGCCTGCAAACCAACCGTTCGCCGGACTTTTTGCAGTTATTAATTCATCTCACGCCATTGCAACCGACAATATGGGAGTGGCTGCTGGATTTGTTCCCGCTAATCAGCCGCTGGTTTACCATATAGCCGATGGGTGTTATACTGTTCTTCATTCCCAAAATATTGGCCCCTTTGCACCGGGATCCACCAATGCTTTTTCCGCAACGGTTTCTACACCCAATGCAGTTATAGTGGAGGGTACGCTAAAAGACTGCAGCGGGAATGATGTTACCGACGGAATGGTTTCATTGTCATCGCCAAATTATGGATTTATTAATCCTAACGTACAGTTGGTGACCGGAGGTAACTTCAGTTTTGCAACAGCGGTAGCATGTGCCGGTGGATATCAGTTTCAGTTAACAGGTTATGACTTTACCAACTCTCAACAAACCCCTACCGTAAATTTCACCGCTACGGCTCCAACAACCAACGTTGGAATTTTGATGGCTTGTAATCCTGTTACCGAATTTATCTCTTATCAGATTGACAGTCAGGCTCCGGTAATTTGCCAGGGAAATTTAACAGCTGAATGGTCTCCGAATGGCACTTTTATTTATTCTCAGGGTTTAAAGATTTTTTCGTTTACTTATCCGAACGCTATTTTATCTACTGGTCTGGTTCTAAATTCCAATTTTGTCCTAGGGCTTCCCGCAGCTTCCCCAACCCCCGGATACGCGGGAATTTCTGTGATTGCTAATCAACCCGGAAATAATTTAACTTTTCAGGTTAACAATTGGGGACCGGTGGGAACGTATGTAGACTTTACATTTAGCGGAACCTATATGGATACCTCGGTGTCACCTGCTGTTCAGCGAACAATCACAGGCACGGGGCATGTTCTTCGTTCGTACTGACAATCTACATGTGAAAAGGAGCACCTCGCTCCTTTTTTTTATTCCCGCTCCATTTTTGCCAGCCTTTTATCAATCCAAATGGTTGCAAAAGGAAAGAATGCGGCGAGAAGTGCAAACACGGTGTCTTCATCATCCCATTTGAAGATCCTGCGGGCAGGTGCCAGAAGTAACAGGTAAAGTGTGAAAAACAGCCCGTGAATATTACCTACGATAATGATATAGATGGTTGGCAGCAGTCCCTCACGGTCATACCGTATCCAGATCATAGCCGAAAAAAGAAAAATCCAGGACACCGCCTCCAGCAGGCATACCATCCTGAACCAGCCAATAATTTTCTCGTTGGAATATTTTGCAAAAAACTTGTTGATGAATTCCATATTATATTTTAACCCTGTTTACAGGTCAGTTTTACTTATAAAAAGCACTGCCGTCCAGATACTCAAAAACTTCAGGAGGGAGCATGGGCCGCACATTCTTACCGGCTTTTATCATCTGACGTATTTCAGTGGCTGAAAGTTCAATTACAGGCGCGTTCACAAATGCTATATTTTCATGCTGAATATATTCGTGGTCCTTCTTTTCACCTTCAAATGTCCGTGGGTACACAATAATCTGATGATTTTTGATCAGCATCTCAGAATTTTTCCATTTTGCCAGACCTTCCAGATTATCCTCACCCATTATCAGCGCAAAGGAATAGTCCGGATATTTTTCATGCAGATACGTTAATGTATCAATGGTATAGCTGGGTTGCGGCATGGAGAATTCCACATTGGAGGCACGCATCTTGGGATAGTTATTAATGGCAAGCTGTACCATGTCCAGGCGGTTGTGGTCTTTGAGCAGTGATTTTTTTTCTTTGAAAGGATTTTGAGGGCTCACCACAAACCAAAGTTCCTCCATATCCGAATTTTCCAGGATATAGTTGGCCAAAATCAGATGGCCGATGTGTATCGGATTGAAACTCCCGAAAAAAAGACCTACTTTCTTCATGAAATATTTTCCGTAGGTGAGCTTATCAGTCCGGGAGTTTCTTCGGAAGCGATAAATTTTACATCGCGGATATTCAGGAAATAGGTCACATTGCCTTTCCAGTGATTTTCTTCGGCCGTAAATGCGATATCAAAACGCTTGTTTCGGAACTCGTCCGCATACTTGCCCAGTTTAAAACCTACACATTCAATGTTCCGGCCTGTAGATTCCTGGCGGATGTAGAACTTCAGATGGCATTCATCCTTTCCCATCGTCTTTACAAAGCCTGATATTTTCTGGTTTTTAAGTACCAGCACCGGTTTCATATTATTAGGTCCAAAAGGTGCCAGCTTACGGTGGAAGTTGAAGAAATCCTTATTCAGTTCATCCACATCTACCACAGAATCGATAGTGATACTTGGTTCCTTTTGATGATCTTTTATTTTGTCAGATACAATTTTCTCAAACTTCTCACGGAACAGGTCAAACTTATCTTTCTCCATTGAAAGTCCTGCAGCAGCAGGATGTCCGCCAAATTTCAGGAAAAGGTCTGAACAGTTTTCCAATGCATCATGCACGTCAAAATCAGCCACGGTTCGTGCGGAGGCTACCATTTCGCCATTGTTCCCGTCGGTAAAGACAAGTGTCGGCTTATAATAGGTTTCTGTAAGCCTGGAAGCCACAATTCCGATGACTCCTTTATTCCAGCCCGCTCCGTAAACAATTGTGGTAAAATTCTGCACCTGCCCGGACTCTTCAACCTGAAGAAGTGCCTCGGTGGTACTGCTCATATCCATCTCACGGCGGCTGTCATTGAGGGTGATGATGTCATTGACGATCTGGTGTGCCTGCTTCAGATTGTCAGAAACCATCAATTCGACCGCTGCTTTTCCGTGCGAAATGCGGCCTGCGGCATTAATTTTCGGTGCAATTTCAAATACGATATTGGAAATCTCGAAAGTTGCCAGTTTATCAGCGGGGATCAGCAACCTTAAACCTAAGTTGCGGGTTTTCCTCAGTACTTTCAGTCCCTGCTTGGCCAGCACTCTGTTTTCGCCTGTCATGGAAACTATGTCCGCAGCAATTGAAATGGCCAATAGGTCGGTCAGTTCAAAAAGTTCAGCGTCGGGGATTTTATAAATGCTGTTCAGTCCCTGGCAAAGTTTAAAACCGACGCCACATCCGGAAAGTTCTTTAAAGGGATAACGGCAGTCTGCTCTTTTTGGATCCAACACGGCAACTGCCTCCGGAATCTGCTCTCCGGGCAGGTGATGGTCGCAGATGATGAAATCTATTCCCAAACCTTTTGCGTATTCAACCTTATCAATAGCCTTTATACCGCAGTCCAGAGCAATGATGAGGGTATAACCGTTCTGTCTGGCGAAGTCTATTCCTTCTTTGGAAACGCCATAGCCTTCAGAATTTCGGTCGGGAATGTAAAATTCCAGATATTTCTTGTCTACAATCTTGCTGAGGTAAAGGTACATGAGCGCAACAGCAGTAGTTCCGTCCACGTCATAGTCGCCGTAAACAAGTATTTTCTCGCCGTTCTCAATAGCAGTGGCTATGCGGTCCACGGCTAGCTGCATATCCTTCATGAGGAACGGATTATGAATATCGTTGAGGTTGGGCTTGAAGAATTCCCGTGCTTTCTGGTAGTTGTCAATTCCTCTGAGAACCAGTATTTTGGATTCAAAAGTTCCAAAACCCAGAGACGAACTTATGCCGTCTACGATATCTTCATCCGGTTCGGGTTTGTAAATCCATTTTTGACTCATAGTTCAACAAAAATACGAAAAAAAATATGGGAAGACATAGGGCGTGAACTCACCGTAACATAAAAGTATCCGTCACTAAAACCGCAGGTGGGTTAAGCATTTTCAAAAGATACATTTAATCACAGGCAGGCTTCAAGATCAAAAAAAAGGCTGTTTTCACAAAATGTGAAACAGCCTCTTTTAAGATGCAGGGTAAATTATTTCTTAAGAATACATCTGCTGCTGAAGTTCTTTAACTTTTTTATCAGCCAGGTATTCGTCGTAACTCATTTCGCGGTCTATGATACCTTTTGGCGTAAGCTCAATAATTCTGTTACAGACTGTCTGAAGCATTTCGTGGTCATGAGAAGCCAGGAGGAGCGTGCCCTTAAAGTTGGTGAGCGAGTTGTTCAGCGTGGTGATACTCTCCAGGTCCAGGTGGTTGGTAGGTTCGTCCAACAGCAGTACATTGGCTCGCTGAAGCATCATTCTGGAGAACATGCAGCGCATCTTTTCACCTCCCGAAAGTACGGTACAGGATTTCAGTGCCTCATCTCCGGAGAAAAGCATTTTCCCCAGGAAACCGCGCATATATTCCTCATGTCTTTCCTCATCGTTCTTTGTGAACTGACGCAGCCAGTCTACAAGATTGATGTTTTCCTGAAAAAACGAGGTATTGTCAAGCGGCATATAAGACTGAGTAGTTGTAATTCCCCAGTTAAAGGTTCCTTTGTCAGCCTCTGAATTACCGCCCAGGATTTCAAAGAATTCTGTGATCGCCAGGCTGTTTTTGGAAAGAACAGCTACCTTGTCATTCTTCTTAAGGTTCAGGTTGATGTCCGAGAACAGAAGTTCGCCGTCTTTTGTTCTCTCCAGGCCTTTAATTTCGAGGATTTGGTCTCCCGCCTCGCGTTCCGTATCAAAAATAATAGCCGGGTATCTTCTGGAGGTCGGTTTTATCTCATCAATATTTAACTTGTCAATCATTTTCTTACGTGCGGTGGCCTGTTTTGCCTTTGCAACGTTGGATGAAAAACGCGCTATGAAGTCTTGAAGTTCTTTCTTTTTTTCCTCCGCTTTTTTATTGGCCTGCTGGCGCTGGCGGGTAGCAAGCTGTGACGCCTGATACCAAAACGAATAGTTACCGGTATATAAGTTCAGTTTGGAGTAGTCCAAATCGGCAATGTGCGTACAAACGCTGTCCAGGAAGTGACGGTCGTGAGAAACCACAATTACTGTGTTTTCATAATCCGCCAGGAAATCTTCAAGCCATGAAATGGTTTCAATATCCAGGTCATTGGTAGGTTCATCCAGGATAAGGACATCCGGGCTACCGAAAAGTGCCTGAGCCAGCAAAACTTTAACCTTATTCTGATTTTCCAACTCACCCATAAGCTGGTAATGCATATCGTCCTTGATGCCTACGTTGGAAAGCATGGTCATTGCGTCGGATTCTGAATTCCAGCCGCCCATCTCGTCATAAATTACGCCCAGTTCACCGGCTTTAATCCCGTCTGCATCAGAGAAGTCCTCCTTTGCATACAGCGCATCCATTTCCTCCTTTATTTCAAAAAGCTTTTTGTTTCCTCTCAGTACTGTTTCCAGCACGGTATAGTTATCATATGCAAAGTGATCCTGCTCCAAAACAGACATTCTTTTGCCGGGCTCCAGCGATACGTTGCCGGTTGTTGGGTCCTGTTTGCCGGTCAGGATTTTCAGAAAGGTGGATTTGCCGGCGCCGTTTGCTCCAATAATACCGTAGCAGTTCCCTTTGGTAAACATGATATTCACATCATCAAAAAGAACTCTTTTCCCGAATTGCAAGGATAGGTTAGATACTGTTAACATATAGTTTTGTAAATTTGGTGCAAAAATACGAAAAGATTTTCACTATTACAGTGCCTTTGCAGCCGTCTTAGAGGCAGTGAGTGGTGATGGCCAATTCATATTATGTTAAAAATTGGATGAATGTTAAAATCTTTTATAAAAATTATATAAAGCTGACAGCCACTAATTTGGAGAAATTTGCCCTATAAGATGAAGATCGAAAAATCTGTTACAATATTAAACAAACGTGCCCGGTTTGAATATGAGATTCTGGAAGAGGTGGAAGCGGGCATTGTGCTTACCGGAACAGAGATAAAGTCACTCAGGTCCTCTAAAGCCAGTATCACCGAGGCTTTCTGTCAGTTTATTGATGGTGAGCTGTATATAATAAATATGTCAATAGACGAGTATAAACTCGGTACCTATTACAATCATAAAACTAAAAGAGAGCGCAAACTGCTGCTGCATAAGAGGGAACTTCAGAAGCTTGAAAAGAAAATGAAGGATGTGGGGAATACCATCGTACCCCTTAAACTTTACATTAACAGCAGGGGAAAAGCTAAGGTGCTGATCGCGCTTGGAAAAGGTAAAAAACTCTTTGATAAAAGGGAATCCATAAAAGACAGAGAGAACAGAAGAACCCTTGACAGAATTCTTAAGAAAAGTTAAATAATCTCTTTGAAACTTTGTTTATAAGGAAAAATTATATTTATTTTGCAATATCAATTATTTAATCATTTAATTCTATGAAAAATCTAAAATTAGGAATTTCAGCATTGGCACTTACGGTTGCCACTACTGTTTTCGCTCAGACCAGCAACAATCCGTGGTTAATCGGGGTTGGTGCTCACGGGGTGAATCACATGGCCGTACAGAACGGCGGAATTGGTGACAAATTCGGTGCATTCGATAGACTCTTCAATATCGGTGACTACCATATTACTCCACCACTTTCTAAATTAACTGTAGCAAGACATCTTGCAGGTCCATTAGTACTGGACTGGCAAACTTCTGTAGGTAACGTTCCAAACCCAAGATTTAACATGGGTAAAGAATTTATGCTGATGACTGGTTTAGGTCTTCAACTTAAAGCGAATACGCTTTGGAACGAAGAGTCCTGGTTTGACCCATATTTAAGAGTAGGAGCAAGTTACCTGAGACATGATTATTCAGGTGTTAGTTTCCCTGCAGCTGATGCGGCAAACAATAACGATGTAATTGCTTACGATAAAAACGGTACTACTACAGGAAAAGCTAATCACTTTGCCACTCCAGTGGGTCTTGGTTCTAATTTCTGGATCACCAAGAACTTTGGTTTAGGTATTCAGGGTGATTATGTTGCTACTCCATTTAACGATGGTTCCAACGTGCCAAACTTCTGGCAGGCTTCTGCTTCCCTGTTGTTCAGATTCGGTCAGAGAGACAGAGATAAGGATGGTATCCTGGATAAAGATGATCTTTGCCCGGATACTCCAGGTTTACCGGAATTCCAAGGATGTCCTGATACTGACGGTGACGGAATCCCAGATAAAGATGACGAATGTCCAGAAGTTGCAGGACCAGTTGAAAATAACGGTTGTCCTTGGCCAGATACAGATGGTGACGGAATCATCGATAGAGACGATAACTGTCCTAACGTTCCTGGACCAGCTGAAAACGCAGGATGCCCATGGCCAGATACAGACGGCGACGGAATCCTTGATAAAGATGATGCCTGTCCTACAGTTCCGGGTCTTGCTCAGTACAACGGATGTCCTAAGCCAATCGAAGTTTGGGGTGAGGAAGCTACAGTAGCATTGGAGAACATTCTGTTCAACTTTGACAAAGCGACTCTTAGACCAGAATCTAACGAGAAACTTGATAACGCAGCCAAAATCATCAAAGATTCTCAAGGAAGATTCATGATCATCGGTCATACTGATAAGAAAGGATCTGAAGCTTATAACCTGAAACTTTCAAAACAAAGAGCAGCAGCGGTTGTACAGGCTCTTGAAGCAAGAGGAGTAAACGAAAGTTCTCTTAAATCAATGGGTGTTGGTGAGCAGGATGCTGTTGTACCGGAATCTGCTTCTAACGCTGAGAGAGAAAAAGACAGAAAAGTAATCGTTAAGCCAGCTGATGCAGCTACTTGGGATGCTATGAAAAAGAGAGATTACTAAGACGTAATTCCCTTCAATAAAATGCACCTCCGAATTTTCGGAGGTGTTTTTTTGTGTGAACTTTTTAGCTATTTTTGCACCCTAATCATAATAGAATATGGGACGCGCGTTCGAGTACAGAAAAGCTTCTAAGATGGCCCGCTGGGATAAGATGGCCAAAACATTTTCCAAGATCGGGAAAGATATCGCACTTGCTGTAAAAGCGGGTGGGCCGGATCAGGATTCCAATCCCGCACTGCGCAGGTGTATCCTGAATGCCAAAGGTGCCAATATGCCCAAGGACAATGTTGAACGTGCCATCAAGAAGGCCAGTGGCGCTGATGCTGAGAATTATGAAGAAGTAACTTACGAAGGTTATGGTCAGGGTGGTGTCGCATTCTTCGTGGAATGTACCACTAATAATACCACGCGTACCGTAGCAAACGTTCGGGCAATCTTTAACAAATTTGACGGAAACCTGGGTAAGAATGGTGAACTTGCCTTTCTATTTGACAGGCAAGGTGTTTTCACTATAGACCGCGCTGCGATTAAAATGGACTGGGACGATTTTGAAATGGAAATGATAGACGGTGGTGCCGAGGAGATCGACCAGGATGAAGATGAGGTATACATCACCACCAAATTTGAGGATTTCGGTTCGTTGTCACATAAACTGCACGAACTTTCAATTGAGGCTAAAAGCTCCGAACTTCAAAGGATTCCCAATAACAGCAAAGCGGTTAATGCGGAACAGTTCAAGGCAAATATGAAGATGCTTGAGCGTTTCGAAGAAGACGATGACGTTCAGAATGTTTACCACAATATGGAAATCACGGACGAGCTGATGGACACCCTGTAATCAGCTGCTCCAGATATAAAAAAACAGACTGCTACATTATTTTTGTAGCAGTCTGTTTATTTTACCGGTGCAGCATAATATCTTCTACATCATTCATCCGGTTCATTACCGCACGCGCATAGGAGCAATGTGGGTAGACCTTCCAGTTATTTTCCCTCGCATACGCCACAGTGGCTTCAACGAGATATTTTCCCATTCCCCGCCCTTCAAACTGCGGATGTACAAGCACAAACGAGATAATTAATTTCTGCTCAGACGGAAAAACGGTATATGTTGCTCTGCCGATCTCTGCCTCATCATTGGAAAGTGTAATTACACCTCCGTTACCGGATTTATTGTTTGTATAGTTCATGGCAAGGCTGATGAAATAAATATACCAAAGCCGGCCGCGTCATTCATCCCGGCCCGTATAATGACTGTAATCTTTTATAACCGTCCGGATAAACTGCTGTTCAGTCTGTTTAACCTGATCCGGGTCCAGCTTTATTGTTTCGCGTATTTTCGCAGCAATTGCGGAGATTACCTGCCGGTCATAGGTGGTCATTGCACGCGTGAAGGTTTCCTTGATGATGCGTACATCGTTATCAGTAAGAGCCACCACCTGCGGATAGGTACCTGTATACCCCTCATCCAAATGTTCCAGTATGGTTTGTGATATTCCTGTCTTATTTTTCAGCGATATGACTGCAGTTCCGGAGGCAATGCCACCCAAACGCTGATTATTTTTGCTGACAATCATTGAGATAATACCAACTACCCCTGAGTTACTTGTAATATCGATTAACCTGAAAACCCAGCGCACCAGATAATCTCCAAAAGAAGCCTGATAACCGTCAATCTTTACCACCCGTATCTTCATAAGTCGTTTGCCCGGGGTCTGACCTTCCATTAAGCTCTCAAAAACAAGAGTATACAGATGAACTGGAAGCGTAATCATTGTGAGTATAGCGACAATTGACGCACGGTCCAGTGAGTTGAAATAGGTTTCGAGATTAAGGAATTTTGAAAGAACAGTGTAAAGCACAATGACATAGGCGATTTTTATGATCATGTCTATCAGGAAAGCCGCAATCCTTTCGCCGATACCCGCCACCTGATATTGTATATTTATGTTTTGTGAGGTAGTGATGTCAATTTGCGACATATATTTTACTATTTTAGCTACGTATGAGGGAAGTGGCGTTTATTAAACAAAATAAAGAAAAATGGCTGGGAATTGAACAGGTTGTGGACGGAAAGATAAAAAAAAATCCGGACGACCTGTCTTCACTTTATATTAACCTGCTTAATGATCTTTCCTTTGCACAAACATACTATCCCAAGAGTAAAACCACTGTCTATCTTAACCATCTTTCAGGTCGGATCTTTCAGCGAATTTATAAAACAAGACGTACGGAGAAGAACAGGCTAAGCTATTTTTTCCTGACGGAAGTACCGCTGCTTGTTTATCAGTACCGCAGATTCTTAAGTTATGCATTTCTTTTCTTCTTCCTTTTTGTGCTGATTGGGGGGGTATCCACATTCTATGACAAAGATTTTCCAAAGCTGATCCTGGGTGAGGATTATGTGAACAGAACGCTTGAAAATATCAGGCAGGAAAACGCGGTCGGGGTCTATCAGCAGGGATCCAACTGGGGCATGATGGTTTATATCATAGTTAATAATCTGGCTGTAGGAGCAAAACTATATATTTATGGCATCTTTGGCGGGCTCGGAACTCTTTTTGTGCTGATGCAGAATGCCATTATGGTGGGTACTTTTCAGTATTTCTTTCATCAGCAGGGAGCACTTCAGGAAAGTGCCCGTGGGATCTGGCTGCACGGTATATTTGAGATCTTCAGCATGGTTATTGAAGCCATGGCGGGCCTGATTTTGGGGGCCTCCATTCTTTTTCCGGATACTTATTCGCGGTTCAATTCTTTTAAGATCGGTTTTAAAAATTCGTTTAAGATTTTTCTTAGTACCGTCCCCTTCACTTTATGCGCCGGAATTATAGAGGGATATGTGACCAGATATGCGCTTAAAATGCCTTTGATGCTTAATCTGATATTACTTCTGCTTACCTTCACTATCATTTCCTTTTACTACCTTGTTTATCCTTTTATTGTTCACCGGAAACTAAAGACACAATATGACACAGTTTTATAAGATCAGAGATTTCAGCGCACTTATTTCAGATACCTTTGGTTTTTTCCAAACCCATGGCCGAAATTATTTCAGGAACTGGCTATTGCTGAACGGGCCACTGCTCATCCTGTTGGTGGTAATGTTTGTGATTGGGTACAGTGAGTTTTTTTCACAGATTTCGGGTGCTGCCGGAGATGGAAGCAGTTACCTGTGGCAGGAGTATTTTGAGGAGAACCAAATTATGCTCTTCCTGTCACTTGCCGCCGTATTTATTGTCTTTCTGGCTGCCAGTATAATAAGCTATACTTTCCCGGTCTTTTACATGAAGAGGTTGAGTGAAACAGGGAACAAAGACATTAAGGCCGACGAAATCTTGTTTGACATACGCTCCAACGCTTCCAGATTTGTACTCTTTTTCCTGGGAATGCTTTTTATTGTAGCACCAGTGTTCTTAGTGGTTATCGGCATATCCTATGCACTGATGATTATCGTTATCGGCTTTTTTATGCTGCTTTTTCTGCTGCCGCTGGCTATGAATGTCATCAATTTTCTCCTGTTCCATTATTTCCATACCGGACAGGGGTTTTTTCAGTCCCTTAGCTACGCGTTCCGGTCGCAGTTTAATTACGCCAATTTTCCCAACCGTTCACCTCTCTGGAAATACTGGGGCTCTACTTTTATTATGTATCTCATCATTAATGTAATAACCACCATATTTACAATGATACCGCTGGTAATCATGATGTTCCGGATTTTTGCGGTAATGGAAGATGGGAGTGGGACAGGTCCTCAAAATCCTATGGCCGGCGGCATGGGAATGCTGTTTTTTATGACCTATGGAGTTTCCATCCTGGTCTCCTTTATTCTTATGAATCTGATATTGGTAAATGGTGGTTTGATGTATTATGACAGCCGAACCGATCTGCACCGCAATGTAGACCTCTCCAACATAGATGCTATCGGACGCAATGAAGCTTAGATTTTCACTACTCTTTCTACTCTTCCTTTGCGCTGCTTTTTCGGCTCAGGAACCCGTGTCCGGTACCACTAAAATAGACTCGATATTACTCAGCAGGTATAGTGGGAGTGCGGCATCAGATTCCTTTTCCCACGGTTCTGCTGTAACCGACAATCAGGTTTATCCCAAAAAGTTTGCTCAGAATTACAGACAACAGTACAGGGGAGCGGATTTCGATTATTCAGGGGTGAAGCCACGTGAATCCATATGGCAGAAATTTCTGAAGAAGGTGGAGGAGATTATCGATTTCCTTTTTGATGAACTTAATCCAGGCAAGGCTATGGGGATTACCGGCATAATTATAAGGGTTTTGGCCATCCTCCTGATTTCTTTTTTAATCTATTTTTTACTTCGCTTTCTGGTTTCCAGGTACGGAACCTTTTCTGCGAAGAAGAACAACAAAGTAATTATAAACGGCACGGAAGTTCATGAAAATATTCATGAAATCAATTTCGCTGAAACTATTCTGGCTTATGAGCAGCAGGGTGATTTCCGATCTGCGGTGCGCTACAGATTTTTAAATGTGCTAAAGAACCTTACAGACCGTAATGTGATTCTCTGGACTCCCGAGAAAACAAACAGGGATTATCTTTCCGAGATTACGCAACCTGACTTAAAACAGCAATTTTCGGATCTTGTCTATATTTATGATAATGTATGGTATGGTGAATTTAGTATTGATGAAGCCAGCTACAAACATTTTTCAGTAAAATTTGATTCAGTCGTACCTTCAAAAGGGTAATTCAACAGGTTATGAATAAAACTTTTAGACTTTACGGAATTATCTTCATCATCACCCTGGTGCTGTTGGCATTGCTGCAACTGAACAAAAGGCAGGTTACAGACTGGCGGAGGCATTTTGATGTAAATATGAAATCGCCTTTTGGACTGTTTGTTTTCAATAAGGAAGTTGATGCTGTTTTCAGTAACAGGTTGGTCCGAACCTCGCGGTCGCCCTATCAGTTTTATACAGACAGCACCCGGGATGCACATAATATTATCATAATTGAGAAAGAAATTGACCAGGAATCAGCAAAGAAAATCCTGGAGCAGGTGTCTAAGGGTTCCGATGCCATGATTGTAAGCACAGTATTTCCGAAGATTCTGGCAGATACGCTAAAATTCAGGACCCGTGAATATGTAGAGCAGCTGGATAAACTTAAACTTACCGACAGGAAGTTTAAAAGCGATTCACTTATTTTGGACAAACGGCCATCGAATATGGTGTTTGACAACCCAAATGAAGATAGCGAAGTGTTGGGATTTGTTGGATCTGATGAAATGATGCCTTCATCGAACTTCATTAAAGTGAAATGGGGCCGGGGTAACTTTTATCTTCATTCCGAACCTTTAATTCTCACCAATTATTATCTGCTCAAACCCGGATCCGAAGTTTATGTTCAGAATGTTTTTTCTTATCTCCCGGACAGGCGAACCATCTGGTTTACAGATGCCACTTTCGAATCTTCATCTTCGCCACTGCGTTTCATCCTTTCGCAACCGCCACTCAGGTATGCGTGGTGGCTCTTCCTTGCTTCACTGCTTATGTTCGTAGTGTTCAATGTGAAGCGCCGGCAGCGAATCATTCCCATAATCCAGCCTCTTCCCAACAAATCTGTTGAGTTTGTACGAAGTATTGGGAATCTGTATCTTCAGGAAGGCGATTTTCATGATATGATGGCTAAAAAAGCGCAGTATTTCCTGCACAGGGTGCGAACGGAACTGCTGTTGGACACCCGGATTCCGGATGAGAATTTCGCTGCGAAACTTTCACTGAAAACAGGCACCGACATCAACGATGTGGAGAAAGCGCTGGTGCTGATTGGCAAAGCCCAGGATCCTTACGCCCAGGTCACAAAGGAAGATTTGATGATTATGAATACATTACTTGATAAAATTCTAAAATAATTTTAAACATAAATTGATATAAAATGCACGATACAGATATGAACTTCCGTCCGGATGCCTCCGGAGACTTCCGGCCACGCATAGACCTTCAGCATTTACAAAGAAGCGTGAGCCTGGTGAAGAGTGAGATCGGGAAGGTAATTATTGGCCAGGAAAGCATGATTGAACACCTGATTGCGGCACTCCTGGCTAACGGGCATGTACTTATAGAGGGAGTACCGGGAGTAGCTAAGACCATCACCGCGAAGCTGCTGGCAAAAACAATTGACGTAGGTTTCAGCCGTATCCAGTTTACGCCGGATCTTATGCCGTCTGATATTTTAGGCGCATCTGTGTTCAATGCGAAGACTACGGAATTTGAATTCAGAGCGGGTCCGGTATTCTCAAACTTCATCCTTATTGACGAGATTAACAGATCTCCGGCCAAAACTCAGTCGGCACTCTTTGAGGTAATGGAAGAGAGACAGATTACAATGGACGGGACGCGTTATGAGATGGAACAGCCTTTTCTGGTAATCGCCACTCAGAATCCGATCGAGCATGAAGGTACTTACCGCCTGCCTGAAGCGCAGCTGGACCGTTTCCTTTTCAAAGTAAATGTGGGCTATCCGGATTTGCAGCAGGAAATTTCCATCATTACAAATGAACATTCCAACAGGCTGGCCGATAAAACAGATGCCGTGCAACCGGTAGTGAGTGCATCCGAATTAAAAGAATTTCAGGGACTTGTACGTAATATTGTTGTGGAAACGCACCTGCTGGAATATATTGCCGGCATCATTGTAAATACCCGGGAGAATCCGTTTCTATACCTTGGTGCCTCGCCCAGGGCTGGATTGGCATTGCTCGCGGCCTCAAAATCCTTTGCCGCTATCCGAGGGCGCGATTTCATAACTCCGGAAGATATTAAAGAAGCCAGCTACGCTGTGCTGCGTCACCGCGTGATGGTTACTCCGGAGCGCGAGATGGAAGGCCTCACTTCAGATGAGATTGTAAGGCAGATTCTGGAGAGTATTGAAATCCCAAGATAATTTCAGTAAACAGGCATCAATATTTTAAATCCCCTCCGGAACAATGAAGAATCTTTATATCAATTCCCGTTTTTACATGGCGCTCCTTGCTGTGGGGTCATTATATGTGTTGGCATTCTTCTTTTCGGTGCTTTTATGGTTTGCCCATATCCTGCTGATTTTATGTTTAATCCTACTGGCTGTCGATATTTTCCTGCTCTTTGGTAAAAAGAGTGCGCTCCTGGCACGCCGAACTCTTCCCGAAAAACTTTCTAATGGAGATCAGAATGAAATCCTTGTGAGTGTTAAAAATAATTATCCCATTCCAATTAGCGTCCGGATCATAGACGAGATTCCTTATCAGTTCCAGAAGAGGGATTTCCTGCTCAGCAGGCAAATGAAGTCCGGTGAAGATGTGGTCTTTCAATATCCGCTGGTGCCCAAAGCAAGAGGTACCTATCATTTCGGTAAGTTAAATGTATTTGTAAGATCCCAATTATTATTTATTTCCCGCCGGTTCATATTCCAGGAGGGCGAATCTCTGCCCTGTTATCCTTCTTTCATACATTTGCGGAAATATGAGCTGATGGCCCTTCAGAACGAATTCATGATGGGTGGCCTTAAAAAGATCCGGAAACTGGGTCATACCATGGAATTTGAGCAAATTAAAGATTATGTTTCAGGCGATGACATCCGTACCATTAACTGGAAAGCTACAGCGAAGAGGAATCAGCTTATGGTTAACCAGTTTCAGGATGAAAAGTCCCAGCGTATCTTTCTTATTATAGACAAGGGGAGGACAATGCAGATGCCCTTCCGCGGTCTCAGTTTACTGGATTATTCCGTTAATGCCGTAATGGCGCTGAGTCATATTATTCTGAAAAAGAGCGACCGCGCGGGGCTTATGACTTTCAGCAAACAAACCGAAAACAAAGTGGCAGCTGATAACAGGTCCGGGCAACTTCGGAAAATCTCTGAAGCGCTGTACCGGATCCAGACCGATTTCTTTGAAAGTGATTTCAGCAGGCTTTATCAGGACGTCAGGTTTACCGTGGGACAGAGAAGCCTGATCCTTCTTTTCACTAATTTTGAAACCTTGGATGCGGTTACCCGACAAATGAAGTACCTTCGCGGGATTGCCAAAAACCATCTGCTTGTGGTGGTGTTTTTCCGGAATTCTGAACTCCACGACCTCATTCAGGCTAATCCGGAGAATATGAAAGAGGTCTACGACCAGATTATTGCAGAAAAACTTGAATTCGAGAAGAAGCTTATCATTCAGGAGCTCAGGAAATATGGTATTCACTCTATATACACACTGCCTGAAAATCTGAATATTGAAGTCATCAATAAATACCTTGAAGTAAAAGCGAGAGGTCTCCTTTAACAAAACATAAATTAATGAAAGTAAGTTTAAACCGAATCAACGACGATTATTTATTTGAATGCACAAATGAAGCAGGCAATAAGATACTGATGGATAATACATCGCAGCCGAATGCGAAAGGGGTGTCGCCAATGGAAAGCCTGCTTATGGCTGCAGCTTCATGCAGCGGAATAGATATCATAAGCATCCTGAAAAAGCAGCGGCAGGAAATAACCAGTTTCAACGCTGAGGTAGAAGGCGAGCGTATACAGGTTGATGAAGCCAAACCTTTCAGCCATATAAAATTGACTTTTAATATTGAAGGTGCTGTAGATCCCGCAAAAGCCTTAAAGGCCGCCGAACTTTCCTTTCAAAAGTACTGTTCGGTCACTAAAACCCTGGAGCCTAACGTAACTGTTTCATTTGAGGTTACGGTAAATGGACATATGGCGTAGGGCAATTATTGATCAGGAAAATTTTCCCTTGGGCGTACGGCCCGGCTGAAGCAGTTTGGCCACGGTAGCTGTCCAGCCTGTTTGGTGTGAGGCGCCGATTCCCTTTCCGGTATCTCCGTTGAAATATTCATGGAAGAGCAGATAATCCCGGAAGTGTTCATTATGGTTCAGCAGTTTTTCGCCGCCGTTAAAAGGCCGCTCGCCATTCCCGTCGCGTTTGAAGATGGAGCAGAGTCTGCGGCTCAGGTCCGTTGTTACAAAATCCAGGTTACGCATTTCACCGCTTTTGGAAGGATATTCAATTTGCAGGCTTTCGCCGTAATAATAATAGAATCTCTGCAGGCTCTCCACAATCAGGAAATTTATAGGAAACCAGATGGGTCCCCGCCAGTTACTGTTGCCGCCAAACATTCGGCTGTCGCTTTCTGCCGGTGTATAACGTACCGTAAAATCCTGCCCGTCTACTGTAAACCGGAAGGGCTGATCTTCATAAACTTTAGACATGGAGCGGATTCCGTAATCCGAAAGAAATTCCCCTTCATCCACCATCCTGTTAAGAATTCTTGTAAGCCTGGTCTTGCGCAGGATACTCATGAGGTGTTTCCGCCCCTGACCCTCCACTTCCCAATGTGAGACCAGGTTGGCTAGCTGAGGTTTGTTTTTAAGGATCCAGTCCATCCTTTCGGTAAAATTGGGCAGTTTCTCCAGGGTTTCATGCTCCACAATTTCAACGGCAAACATTGGAATGAGTCCAACGATACTTCGCAGCTGCAGCGAAATGGAATCTCCGTCATTAAGCTGTAGTACATCATAAAAAAATCCGTCCTCTTCGTTCCACAGACCTCCTTTGGCATCTCCAATATTCTCCATGGCTTCTGCGATGTAGAGATAATGCTCAAAAAATTTAATGGCCATATCCTCGTAAACCGGATTATGAAGTGCGAGTTCCATGGAAATGCGCATCATATTCAGGGCAAACATAGCCATCCAACTCGTGCCATCGGCCTGCTCCAGATGATCGCCGTTCTTAAAAACCATATTCCTGTCGAACGCACCTATATTGTCGAGGCCCAGGAAACCGCCACCAAATACATTGTTGCCGTTTTTGTCCTTGCGGTTTACCCACCACGTAAAATTGAGCAGTAATTTCTGAAAAACACTTTCCAGAAAAGGTACATCCGGCCGGCCATTAATCTTTTCGTCAATTTTATAGACTCGGAATGTGGACCACGCGTGAACGGGTGGATTGACATCACTGAAATCCCATTCATAGGCCGGCAACTGACCGTTGGGATGTATATACCATTCCTTTGTAAGCAGCCGGAGCTGGTCTTTGGCGAATTGGGGGTCTATTAGCGCAAACGGAACACAGTGAAATGCCAGGTCCCAGGTCGCAAACCAGGGATACTCCCATTTGTCCGGCATGGAAATAATGTCTTTATTCTGCATGTGTTCCCATTCGCGGTTCCTGACGTGGTTCTTAAAATCGCGGTTTGCATCAAGCTTGGGATCGCCTTTCAGCCATTTGGAAACATTATAATGGTAGAACTGTTTATTCCATAACAGACCTGCAAAGGCCTGCCGCTGTATATTTTTTTCATCCTCATCCGGAATTTCGCATTGAAGGATATCGTAAAATGCATCGGCTTCCATCTTACGCTGAAGAATCATTTCATCAAAATCATAAAACGGATTATCGAGCTCTTCCGGACTGAGCCTGAAATCGAAGGTTCGGCTTTCACCGGCTTCCAACTCCGCCTTCACTAAAAAGCAGGCTTTGGTCCCTGTCCTGTCAGGATTTACTGCATCTGCTCTGTTGTGAACCAGAAAGTCATTGATACCGTCCTTGTAGTACTTTGCCTCCGCAGCTGTTCCGGAAATTTTATTGAAATTGGTTTCATTGTCGCAAAAGAGGGTAACTGCGGAAGTATCACGTGCGTACAGCTTTTTAATACTTAAACGGTCGTGCTCAATTTCTAAAATTCCCTCGGCGCCGGCCTTAATTGCGGGCTTATATGTACCGTAACCCCAGGACCAGTTATTGCGGTACCATACTGTTGGGAGGATGATAAGCGGCTGTTTTTGCCGGCTTCTGTTTACGGCAGTGAGTCGGATCAGAATGTCATTATGAGCAGATTTTGCATATTCTATAAACAGGTCGAAATAAGCATCGTGCTGAAAGATTCCGGTTTCAATCAGTTCAAATTCCGGTTCTTTCTTACTTCTGCGCGAGTTTTCAGAAATGAGCTGTTCATAGGGGAAGGCATTGACCGGATACTTATAGAGCATTTTCATATAAGAATGCGTGGGCGCATTATCCAGATGGAAATACACTTCCTTTACATCCTCACCATGGTTGCCCTGAGGGTTACTTAGGCCAAAAAAGCGCTCTTTGATTAATGAATCCCGGGTATTCCAGAAAGAAAAAGCAAAACAGAGCCTCTGTTTATAATCGCAAATTCCTGCAATACCGTCTTCGCTCCACCGGTAAGCACGGCTTACTGCGTCATTGTAATTGGTGTAACCCCAGGCATTGCCGTCTTCACTGTAATCTTCGCGAACCGTACCCCATTGTCTGTTACTTAGGTAAGGTCCCCATTTTTTCCATTCCGGGTTTTTCAGTCTCTCCGTTTCAGCATTCATACTCAGAAAATCAGATAGGAAACTTTATGAAGCGGCCCTTAGCGAGATACAGAGGGCAGCTCCAAAATTAGTTTGCCGTCAGATTAATTATCAATAAATCTCATCACCCTTTTTATGTCAGCGTCGGTAGTAAGTTTGATGTTGTTGGTCTTAATGAATTTCTGAATTTCATCCTTTCGGGCCGGAAATAAGGAGGCAAATGCTTTAGGATTACTTGGAAGTTCCACCAACTTGTCAGAAATCAAAGTGTAATAGGTGTCGGGTAATTTCAGGAATTTTGCAGGAGTATCGTCCACATATCCACTCGTAGCCTTCTTATACTTCTGAAATTTAATTTTCGGTTTCCTGTAAGCCTGATAATTTTTTCCCTGAAAAATGTGAAAATAGTAGCTGTCGTTTATCAGGTCAATTTTTTCATCCGTTAGCATGAAATGGAAACTTCTATATACCTCCTCTTTTGGAACAACCATTATTTTTTCATCCTTGATGAACTCTAAATTGTCATGATATACATTATAACGGGCTGAAAGTGTCTCGTTGGTTCCCGTAAGCTTAGCAGGCTGAAAGTTTTTTTCGTAGTACGGTGTGCCTTCTACATCGGCAATATTCTGGTTAAATACGGTTTTGAACCACATATCCTCCAACACCTTATTACCGCTAAAATTTAAATCAGTTTGAGCCACAGCAAAAATCGTTGGTAGCAAACAAATTATCGTTATCAGTTTTTTCATAGTTTCTATTTTTAATTTTTACCAAAATACAAAATATTAAGCATCTAATTACAAGACTTTTATAAAGTTACAGCTCAGGATGCCTTTTAAATTCTGCGCCCGCATCAAACAGGTATCTGTAGGTTGCTAACTTTCTGGTAACCACCGTATCCAAGGCTTCCGCTATTTTAATCATTTTAGGGTTAAAGTCGCCAATCCACTGAAGTTCCGTTGTTTCAAAGTCGGTATGTTTCCGCAGGTGCTGTGTGCCTTCCCAGATCATATAGCCGTCTATGCCGGTCCTCTGCCATTCCGGCACTACTCCAAAAACGATGCCTACCATTTTTTTATTTTTCCTGAACTGTTTGATCCACAGAAATTTCAGTTTCTGCAGAAGACCGAATTTTCCGTTGAGGTATTTAAACCATTGATTCATATCCGGAATATTCATCCAGACAGCGATGGGTTTTTCATTTTCATACACGAACCAGGAAATGTACTCATTGATGACCGGCCTCATGCTCATAAACATCTTGAGGGTTTTTTTATACTCCAACACTTTCCCGTCGCCATGGCTGGCCCAGGCCCTGTTATATACCTCAGTGAAATCTGCCGCAAATTTTTGGAGTTTATTTTTTTTTAGGGGTTCGGCGGAGATTGCCGGATTTCGGGCGTGCTTACTGTGCATTACCCGGAATACCCGGGAGACTTCGGCATGTACAGGTCTTGTGTAGCAAAGTTGATTATAATACACCTTAAATCCATAATTTTCAAAAAGTCTGCTGTAGTAAGGTGCATTATAGTTCATACCATACAGAGGCTCGGTAAATCCCTCAGTAAGCACGCCCCAGAACTTGTCTCTCTCGCCAAAATTAATGGAGCCGTCCATGGCTTTCATTCCGCGCTGCAGTAACCACTGTTTACAGTGGTCAAAGATAAAATCAGCAGTTTCCTGACTGTCGGTGCAGTCGAAGAAACCTATGCCGCCTGTAGGCTGTTCGTTTTTGTATTTCGGATTCACAAAAACAGCTACACGCCCAACCGTTGTATTGCTGCTGTCCTGGAACAGGAAGCGGGCACATTCGCCGCTGCCGAACAGTTTATTTTTAGCAGGATCAAAAACTTCTTCCACATCCTTATCCAAAGGCCGGATGTACTGCGAATCATTTTTGTAAAGATGTGCGGGGAAATCCAGAAACTCCTTTCTCTCCTTTGCGCCCATTACGGGTACAGCTTTCAGCATAAAATCTTTTTAGATAAAGCGAATGTAATATTTTTTGAACTGATTTTAAAATAGTAAGAAAATTTAAATCCTTAATTTTGCCCCATATAACTGCACTATGAACGATTTTAGTGATAATGATGATGATATTTTCTCGGGACGCGAGCACACACCTCTGCGGGATAATGCTTTTGAAAAATCTCCGGAAGAAAAGATAGAGATTATCAAACACCATTTTCACCAGATTATGGAAACTTTGGGAATGGATATGACTGATGATTCGCTGAAAGATTCCCCGCGCCGGGTGGCAAAAATGTATGTCAACGAAATATTTGGCGGTCTTTTGCCGGAAAACAGACCAGCAATTTCCACGTTCTCTAATAAGTATAAATACCGCCAGATGCTGGTGGAGAAAGATATTACCGTGTATTCTTTTTGTGAGCACCATTTCTTGCCCATCATCGGTAAAGCGCACGTGGCGTATATCTCTAACGGCGAAGTAATTGGCCTTTCAAAAATAAACAGGATAGTGGACTATTATGCCAAGCGTCCGCAGGTGCAGGAGCGTCTGACGATGCAGATTGTGTCGGCCCTCAAGGAAGGACTGGGTACAAAGGATGTAGCCTGTATCATTGATGCAAAGCATCTTTGCGTAAACTGCCGCGGTATAAAGGACACAGCAAGTTCTACAATAACCGCCGAACTGAGTGGGATTTTCCGTACCAACCCCATTACACGGCAGGAATTCCTTCATTATGTTGGAACACATGCGAAATTCGACTAATTAATTATACTGCAAACAGACACCATAAATGTAATGAGAGAACTTAAAGTCTATAATTCAATCAGTGGAACAAAGGAGGTTTTCAAAGCTATCCATGAGGGCAATGTGGGTATGTACGTTTGCGGACCTACCGTTTACAGCAATGTTCATCTGGGTAACGTCCGTACATTTATGTCCTTCGATTTTATTTACCGTACGCTTATTTATTTTGGGTTTAAGGTACGTTATGTCCGAAACATTACCGATGCTGGTCACTTGACTGATGATGGCGATGTGAACAATGACCGCTTTGTGAAACAGTCGCGACTGGAAAAACTGGAACCTATGGAAATTGTCCAGAAATATACCGTTGATTTTCATAAAGTCCTGGATACTTTCAATCTATTGCCACCTACCATAGAACCAACAGCCACAGGACATATTCTGGAACAGATTGAACTTACACAGGATTTGGTGGCGAAGGGCTTTGCATACGTAAGCAACGGTTCAGTGTATTTTGATATGCAGGAATATAACAGCCGGGGCTTAAACTACGGTGAACTGTCCAGGCGCAACATTGAGGAACTGTTCGCCAATACACGGGATCTGGATGGGCAGAATGAAAAGAAAAACCCGCAGGATTTTGCACTTTGGAAAGCAGCCTCACCCGCTCATATTATGCGGTGGAATTCACCCTGGGGTGCCGGCTTCCCCGGTTGGCACCTGGAGTGTACTGCAATGTCCACCAAATATCTGGGCGATCAGTTCGATATTCACGGAGGTGGTATGGACCTGAAGTTTCCGCATCATGAATGTGAAATTGCACAGGGGAAAGCATGCAATGGTGTTTCTCCGGTAAACTACTGGCTGCACGCCAATATGCTTACCATGAATGCACAAAGAATGAGTAAATCCACCGGTAACTATATCCTGCCCATGCAATTGGTAAACGGGGATAATGATTTCTTCGAAAAAGCGTTCCATCCGGCAATAGTGCGTTTCAATTTTATGCAGGCGCATTACCGCAGTGTGCTGGATATCTCCAATGAAGCCATGATTGCCAGCGAGAAGGGCTACAACCGCCTTATGGAAGCGGTATCCATCATTGATAACTTTCATGCAACCGCTGAGGTTTCAACGTTTGACCTTGCACTTTGGAAAGAAAAATGCCAGGAAGCCCTGGCGGACGATTTTAATTCGCCCATACTTATCGCTCATCTGTTTGAAGCAGTGAACTTTATATTTAAACTTAAAGAAGGTAAAGAAACCTTGACGGCTGCTCATCTGGAGGAATTACGAATCGCTTTGCATGAATTTGTTTTTGATGTTCTGGGACTTCAGACAGTGGAGGAAGGTGGAAATACAAAACTGGATGATACGCTGCAGGTACTCATTGACCTTAGAACTCAGGCGAAAAAGGCCCGTAATTTTGAGCTTTCAGACCAGATCCGCGACCGTCTTCTTCAAAAAGGAATTCAGCTTAAAGATGGCCGCGAGGGAACGACCTATTCTCTTGTTTGATTTCTGACCAATCATCCTGTTTGACCAAACACCGCCGCCGGCGGTGTTTTTTGTTCATATAAAAATTGGTAAGAAGGTGAACTGTATTATTAAATGCTGCGTAATGTTCATTAAATGAACCAAAAATTTGCGTTTGTGTAATATAAAGTAGTAATTTTAATGTGAATTTATCTTCAATCCAAATAATATTGCTATGAAAAAATCTTTACTATCACTCGCAGTGCTGTTCAGCGGGGCCACAGCCTTCTCACAGCAGGATATCTATGCATTAACAGGTAAGCCGGGAACTCAGATTCATTTTAAAGAATTACGGACATTAAATCTGGAGTCAGCGACGCCGGAAAGAGTGCTTCTTTCTTCAGATTCGGATATCAACGTGTTTTCGCAAAATGCCAATTCGGTAGTCCGGGAAAGCCGGCAGTCACTTCATCATGCTCAGGCACCTGCGATGGCAGCGCTGGCCTATGACCGGGTGACCGGTGAGGTCTTCTTCTCACCCATGTACTCTTCCAATGTTTATGTGCTGAATGAGAAATCCGGTAAAATTACCCTGGTTGAAAATACAGCTGTTAAAGCGACAGCCTGTGATCTGAATTCCCATATTACCCGGATGGCAACCGGTGCCGATGGCAGTGTTTACGCCATGAATAATGCCGGTACACAACTAATTAATATCCGAAAAGAGGCGGGTAAATATAATGTTAAAGACCTGGGGTCAATACAGGATTCCTCCACGCGCCCGGAAGAGTCACTGCGCACTGTACAAATTGGCTTTGGCGGTGATATGGTGGCCGATGCCCAGGGCAATCTTTATATATTTTCAGCCTCAGGTAATGTATTTAAAATCCCGGTCAAGTCGCTGACCTCCGAATATGTAGGGAAAATTACAGGCTTGCCCGAAGGCTATTCACTCAATGGGGCCGCTGTGAGCGCCGATGGTGGAGTGATTGTCGGCAGTGCGAAATCTGAGGGCTTATTTAAGGTTAATATTGATGACCTTAGCGCAGTTTCTGTGAAATCGGAATCCACTTACCCTGTTTATGATCTGGCGAGCGCGCATTTGCTCAGACAGAGTGGCAACGACTTACCCGAAACTGCAATTGCCGGTATAGAAGTATATCCAACAAGAATTACTGCCGGTGAACTTTATATCCGAATCTCCAACAATTCCGTTCCCATGGCTTTGGTTGATTTATACGACAGTGCAGGCACCAGGGTTCTTAGCCAGCGGATCAAGGTGTCAGAGAATTCAGGCAGTCACCTCATTAATGTGGGCAATATGAAGAAGGGTGTTTATATCGTCAGCATTAGCACTGAAAAAGGTGAGAAACTGCGTAGTGTAAAAGTGCTTATTGAGTAAGTTTTTTTGATTTTCCGGTGTTTAAGCTGAGGTTCACCAGGTGCAACCTCAGCTTAAATTATTTGTACTCTGTATATTCCCGTCCCTTTATTCGCCTTTTGCTGACGGTGAAAATGAATGTCATCGCTTAAATTTCAGTTTGCTAACTTGCTGTCTGTAAATCACACAGGAGATGAAGCTAACCTTTAGGATACATTACAATACGGCATTTGGCACCAATCTGCAGATCCGGATCATTGAAGAAGGCCACCCGGATCAGGTTCACGCGATGCATTATTGTGGGCATGGTTACTGGTCTGTTGAGCTTGATTATTTCAACCGTTCTCTTTCTTACCGCTATCAGCTTACAAATGACGGCGTTGTTACTGATCAGGAACTGGTGACTCATAGACTTACATTTCCACATACTATAAAAGAGTACCGTATATTTGATTTTTGGAATAAGAAGAATTTCCCGGAGAACTACCTCTCCAATAAAATACTGACGCTCAGGCTTCGATCAGTAAAATTTGAGAAAGTCACCATTCTAAGGAAACACACACATTACTTCCGTTTGGAAGCCCCGCTTTACAGTACATACCACCATGTCGTGATTTGTGGCGAAGCAGATGAGCTGGGAAACTGGGATTATGATAAAGCACTTCCAATGTGTCAGACAGCACCTGGTGTTTGGGAACTGGCATTAGCCCTGAAAAGCGCCGGTGATGTTCATTACAAATATGGAATTCAGGAAACAGGTTCGGGAGCAGTAGAACTGGAGTCCGGAAATAACCGTGTAGCTGAACGAAATGAGGAGGTGAATGTGTTATACGTACATGCTGATCACTATTTTAGGTTTAAAAACCATCAGATGTACCATGCTGCCGGTGTAGCAGTTCCGGTCTTTTCTTTGCGCAGTGAACGGGGCTATGGAGTTGGTGAATTTGCGGATTTAATGGAATTTGGCGATTGGGCGAACCTTGCAAACCTGTCGCTGATCCAGGTTCTGCCTATAAATGATACCACAGCTACGCACACCTGGACGGACAGTTACCCTTATGCGGCTGTTTCGGTGTATGCCCTGCACCCGCAATATCTTTCTATAGACAGACTCGGATATAAGTTGACCGGTGAATTTAAGGTCCAGTATGAAAATGAACGCAGACACCTGAACAGTTTAGAAAAGATTGATTATGAGCAGGTACTTCGGGGTAAGTGGCGGTATCTGACAGAGTTATTCCGCGAAAATAGAGAGCATATTACCGGGGACCGGAATTTCAGGAAATTCATTAAAGAGAATGAGGCCTGGTTAATACCCTATGCCGCATTCTGTGTTCTGCGCGATAAATATGATACTCCCAATTTTAATAAGTGGAAGACACACCGGAAATTTGTAGCGGGAAAAATTAGGCTGAGTTTCAATTCAAAAAGTAAAGATTATGAGGTCTTTCTGCTTCATCAGTGGGTGCAGTATGAACTGCACCGGCAACTCATAGAAGCAGTGGATTATCTGCATAGCCTCGGAATTTCACTGAAGGGTGATCTTCCCATCGGAATTTACCGCTATTCTGTTGAAGCGTGGACGGAGCCGCAGTTGTTCGGCCTGGAATATCAGGCAGGTGCACCGCCTGACCAGTTTTCAGATTTGGGTCAGAACTGGGGTTTTCCGACTTATAACTGGGAAGTGATGCAGGCGGACGGTTTCCGCTGGTGGAAAAACCGCTTCGCCGCGCTTGAGAAATATTTTGATGCGATGCGTATAGACCACATCCTGGGCTTTTTCAGAATCTGGCGAATGCCATTGTCTGCAGTTCAGGGTATACTTGGCTATTTCCATCCTGCTGTACCGGTTACCATAATGGAATTTAAGACACGAGGGATTCCCTTCACAGAAGCGCGTTACTGTCAACCCTTCATTAACCGTGAAATCCTGCAGGAGGTTTTTGGTGATGAATATGATGCGGTGGTACTGTATTTTTTTGATGAAAAGGAAGATGACACCTATCGCTTCAAGCCAGAGTTCAGCAGTCAGCGGAAACTGAAGAAGTATTTTGAAAGTTCCGAAAATAATTCGCTGCAGGATAAGTTATTGAATATAAGTGCAGACCTGCTTTTCCTAATGGAGATGATTGGCAGGGAAACGGTGTATCATCCAAGATTTAACCTGCATAAGACCGCCAGCTACAGGTTTTTGTCAGAAAGTGAAAAGGCATCCGTTTACGAACTCTATCTGGATTATTATTACAGGCGCCAGGAAGGCCTCTGGTATAACAGTGCAATGCAAAAACTGCCACTCATCCTGAACTCTACCGAAATGCTGATTTGCGGTGAGGACCTGGGACTGGTTCCGGACTGTGTTCCAAGGGTGATGGACCGTCTTGGAATTACGGCTCTTAAAGTGCAGCGAATGCCCGCTGAAGATACAGCTTTTTACAACCCTAAATATGCCGGTTATCTCAATGTAGTTACTACAAGTACCCACGACAGTTCCACTATGCGGCAATGGTGGCAGGAAGACCGTGCAGTGACAGAAAAATATTTTAGGGAACAGCTGGTCCAGCGTGGAACCGCACCATCGGACCTGATGCCGCAGCTGGCGGAAGTAATAATGAAACAGCATCTGTACAATGAGGCGATGCTTTCGGTTTTTCCCA
The DNA here is from genome assembly GCF_008831505.1 of Chryseobacterium sp. NCBI lineage: Bacteria > Pseudomonadati > Bacteroidota > Flavobacteriia > Flavobacteriales > Weeksellaceae > Chryseobacterium > Chryseobacterium sp. The sequence continues at coordinate 385,503 of NZ_CP044507.1, forward strand.
TTCAGGAGTTTTTGGCCACCGATGAAGAGCTCAGAAATCCTGATCCGGATTCTGAAAGAATTAATGATCCGTCAGTATTTCCCCACTTTTGGAACTACAGAATGCATCTCGATATCAATAAATTAAAGGAAGCAGAAAAATTTAACAAAAAAATTTCAGCGTGGATCAGGGATTCCGGGCGCAATTAATTGTGACTGATTATCAGTACTTTGACTAATTGGGGAAGGAAGTTTTATCAAATGATTTAACTTCTTTTTTTATTTCATATCCAACTATCAGTTGAAAGTTTACAAACGCCCTGCTGTAAAGGGTTTGCTAGAATTTTTATATAAAAAACGGCATGTTTTTTTAATCACTTTTAACAGAACAATCAGATATTTAAATAAGATGAAAAAATTACTTTTAGGATTGGCAATGGCTATAGGAACATTGTCTTTCGCACAATACCAGAGCAGCAGCTATGGAAATGTTGGATATGGCAACTATGACGGATATTATAATGACAGTTATTACTTTCCGGACGAGTATTATTACGATTATCCAAGAGATTATTACGCGGAAAATTATTACCAAAGTTATTATAATGACTACCGTACCAGCATTGTGATGATTAACTGGAATGATTTCTTCCGCAGGCACAGGCTTTCTTCCTGGCAGGTGCAGCAAATCATGATGCTTAATGACATGTATGCCTCATACTCGAGCTGGAGTTCTTACTACAGGTACAATCCGGACAGATGGTATTTTGACAGGTTTTATTCGCTTCAGCAGATTTTGGGGCCTAAGATCTTCATTGTGTTTCAGAACAATTATTATAACGGATACCATCCTATTGCCTATTTCCAGAACTACAGACAGGAATATTATGTGCCGAGGTACCGAGTAACACCACGATACAGAAATGTAAATATTAATATTTACCGTGTAGACCGAAACCGTTTTATCGAGAAACATGGAAATAAGTTTGGCTGGAATGAAACCCGCAATCCTCATAATGCCGCCGGTGTGCGCCAACCCACAGGCCGTCGGGACGGTACCGCTACTGTATCTCCTTCCATCCGGAACAACCAGGCACTGAGAAGTGGTAGTCAAAGGGTAGAGCAGCAGGCAACGCCACGAAGAACCGGGACTTCCTCCGGTGTCAGAAATGTTGCTTCGCCCCGCAGCTCAGCAAGTGAAAGTGTACAAGGCCAGAGACTGCCTTCGCGCACAGTTTCACCTTCAGCAGGTCAGCCTGCAGTATCCAATAGCGGTGGTATGCGCGGCGGTTCCGCACCGTCGGTACGCAACAGTCCGGCGGGCCAGAGAAGTACAGCGTCAGCCGAAGGATCAGGTACTGGAAGGCGTGTAAGCAATTCCGCTAGGGGTGGAAGGTAAATTTAAGCCTCTTAATTACCGATAATAAATTTGTTCTTAACAAAAATTTATAATACGTCTAATTTAACCCGAAATATTTTTCGGAATCATAAAGACAGTACAATACAACTAACGTATATGAAAAAGTTTATTATTGCAGCCTTATTAAGTGTAGGAACTTATGCAGTGGCGCAGCAAACCCCTTCGATGCCTGAGCGCAAAGCCATGATGGAGCAGAAAAAGGCTGAAATGGAAAGAGCCCGTGCGGTAAAGCAGCAGCAACATCTAGCGGAAATGCAAAAGAGCCTGAATCTGACTGAACAGCAAATGAATAAGATCCGTGTTATGCAGCAACGTCAGATGGAAGAGCGAAAAGCTCAGTTGGAGAAAAACCGTGAAATGCAGAAAGACCGTTTGCAGGCCATGAAGTTAAAGCAGCAGCAAAAGGAAGCTGAAATGAAGTCCATCCTTACTCCTGAGCAGTTTGCCAAGTGGCAGGAAAACCGGCAGAAGATGATGGCTCAGAGGCAGGCAAAAATGCGCAGTTCGGCTGAAGGTATGAAAATGAAAAGACACGGGATGCATAAAAAAATGGATCTCCAGAAGAAACCATAGTAGTTCATAGTTTTTGATTTTTAATGTGAGGAGGGCAGAGGTTAATTATAGCTTCTGCCCTTTTTTGTGCCTCATTTTCCAGATCATAAATAATTCAGTACTTTTGGATTTGAACTAAAACTTAGAAAATAAAATGATCAGCGATAAAATAGCTCAGCTTTTGAATGAGCAGATTTCCAAAGAACAATATGCCGCTCAGTATTATCTTTCAATGTCAGCCTGGTTTTTTGCCCAGGACTTGGATGGTATTGCCAACTATTTCCGTGTTCAAAGCAAAGAGGAACTCATGCATGCAGATAAGATGTTTGATTACCTGAACGATGTAGGTGCCGAGATTGTAGTAGGAGAAATCCCCAAGCCACCGCACGAATTTACGAGCCATATAGAGGTATTTGAAAAGGCTTTGGAGCATGAAAAAACAGTAACCAGAAGTATTTTTAACATTGTAAAAAATGCCAATGATGAGGGTGATTTTGCAACTGTTTCCTTTCTTCAGTGGTTTATTAATGAACAAGTGGAGGAAGAAGCAAGCGCCTCTCAGCTTGTAACCAAGATCAAGATGGTTCATACAAATCCTTCAGCTCTCTATCTGTTTGATCAGGAACTGAGCCAAAGAGTATTTACCGCAGAGCCTGCGAAATAGTTACATAAACACATAATGATGAAAAAATTTTATGGCCTTTGCCTTGTAGCTTGGTCAGTGTTCTTCATTGCGCAAAATTACAGCGTTGCAGCAATTCCGGAATCCCTTTTAAAAAATTCGAATGCGGTTATACGTGAGAGTAGTGAAGTTTATACACTCAAATCGGTATCCGATTTAGTCATTGAAAGAGAGCATGCAGTCACCGTCCTAAGCAGCGCTGGAGATGAGTTCGCGAATGTTTACATTCCTTACAATCCGACGACAAAAATCAGTGATGTCAAAGTAGAGCTGTACGATGCCGCAGGCAAATTAAGCAGAGCTTTCAGTAAGAAAGATTTTTCCGATTTCAGTCATAATCCCAGTGCTGCCCTTTATGTGGACGACCGTATTATGATTTTACGTCCAGTGTTTCCTAAATATCCATTTACAGTCCGCACAACCTACACCACTAATACCTCCAATACGGTCTACCTTAGTTCATTCCGACCTGTATCCAGTTTTAATGTCGCTGTGCAGAATGCGTCATTCACACTGATAAATACTTCAGGTATTGATATCCGGACTAAAGTTACGGACAGGCCTCAGGCTAAAGTTACGGAATCGCGGTCTGGAAACCGCTGGCAATACAGCTATGTAAATATTCCCTCGATCCGAAATGAGGAATTGGCGCCCAGTTTAAATAACCTGGTTTCTTATGTTGAGTTTTCGCCGCAAAAGTTTACACTTGCCGGGCGGCAGGGCGATATGAGCGACTGGAATACCTTTGGAAAATGGTATTACTCCGAACTTATAAATCCGATGTCTGAGATAACCCCGGAGATACGCGCAGAAGTTGCGGCACTTAATCTGAAAGGAACGACCTCGGATAAGGTGAAAACCATTTACCAGTATATGCAGAACAAGACAAGGTATGTACTGATTGCAATGGGAATTGGTGGTTGGCAGCCAATGCCCGCTGCGGAGGTAAGCAAGAAAGGCTATGGAGACTGCAAAGCGCTTACGAACTATATGAGGACTCTATTAGAGGCTGCAGGTATCCCATCCTACTTCTCAGTGATTTACGATGACCGCTCCGAGATCAGTTTTGACAGGAACTTCCCGCGACTTTCAGGAAATCACGCAATTCTTATGGTGCCCACCGAAAACGGTAACATCTGGCTGGAGAATACTTCGCAAAAACATGCCTTCAATCATTTGAGTTTCACCTCGCACCACCGAAATGTGCTAGCCGTAAACAAAGATGGGATCCAAATAGTGGAAACCCCGAAATACCGCCCCGAGCAAAGCAGGGAAGTCCTTCGGTCTGAGGTGCAGTTGTCGGCAAATGGAAACATGTCATCAAAAGCTTCTCTGGAGTTTACCGGAGGTCAGTACGACACGAACCTGACACTCTTCGGACTGAGCAGCAATGAGATTGAGCAGTCGCTGAAAAACCGCCATTATACTTTGAACACGGTAAAACTTGCGGTTCACAACCTGAAAAATGACCGCGAATCCGGCAAGGTAATGTATGACTTAAATATTGATGCGAATGGATTTGCCAAAAAACTGGGCGATGATCTGTTTTTCCCGGTTATGCCTTACTATCAGGATGTAGTTTATTCTGCGAACGAAGAAAGAACATTGCCATTTGAGACTTCTTTTCCGTATCAGGACGATTACGAGATTAAATTCAAGGCGCCGGCCGGTTATAAATTCTCAGAAATACCGGAATCCAAATCCTTCAGCACCGAATTCGGTTCTTACTCCCTGACCTTCACTCCTGAAGGTGAACATTTAATAGTGAGCAGGGTGATCACGGTAAATAAAGGCCAGTATCCAAAAGAAAAGTTTGCAGATTATATCGCGTTCAGAAAGAAAACGACCAACAGCGACAGTACAAAAATACTATTAATCAAATTATGAAGAAAATTTTATTCCTTTCAGCTATCCTGATCATAGGATTGGCAAATTCACAACATAGATTTCTGGAAATTCCCAAACTCTCTGAGGCCGACTTAAAAAGCCAAAAATCGGAAAAGTATGCGGATGCACCTGCTGAAGTTCTCTACCGTTCTACACATTTCAACATTGATAACAAAGGACATATGTTTCAGAAGGTAGTGAGCCGTGTTAAGATTTACAATAGAGAAAAAGCAGTTGATTATCTGGATCATGAAATAGTCCTTTATGATGATAAGAAGGGATCTGTGGAAACACTTACAGACCTGAAGGCACATACTTACAATTATGAAGATGGAAATATTGTTGCCACAAAGGTGGCTAAAGACGAAAAATACAGATCTAAAGAAGACCGGCATTATAACGTAACCAAATTTGCATTTCCTAATGTAAAGAATGGATCTGTTGTGGAGTATTCCTACCAAATAATGACTCCATTCCTTGTTTCAACTCCGAAAATTATGATAGAGGAGGAAATTCCTGTCCGTTACAGCGAGTTTATTCTGGACTATCCTACCGTACTATCCTACAATATTAATTACAGGGGAAATCTAATGCCCACGCACCGGACAGTGGAAGAGAAGCGGCTGTATGGCGATTCCTACAAAACCTATAGATTTGGTTATGAAAATATAACTCCCTATATCAATGAAAAATATGTATTGAACAACCAAAATTACAAAACAGGAATAAAAGCTGAGCTCAATGCTGCCATGACGGATAATAGCGTGAAATCTTTTGCAGGTTCATGGCTGGATATTAGAAAGCGCCTGTACGATCATCAGGCATTCGGGCAGGAACTGAAAAAACTTAATCTGGTTAAAGGTGTTCTGCCACAGGATATTTCATCCATAACTCCCCCAATGGAGAGGGCAGCCGCAATACTTAAATTTGTACAGAAGAACTACACCTGGAATAATGAAAACTCGGTGTTTACAGATAATGGAATTAAAAACCTGTTGTCTACCAAGGTGGGTAACTCAGCAGAAATTAATCTGCTACTTACCCAATTGCTTCAAACTGCAGGGTTAAAAGCTGATCCTGTGGTGCTGTCCACCGTTGATTTGGGAATGCTGCTGGCTTACTCACCATCTATTTCCCAACTTAACTACGTAGTCGCCTCAATTTCTGTAAATGACAGGATACACCTATTGGATGCAACTCAAAAACAAAGTGAGATTAACATGATTGCACCGCAGGCATTAAATTATTCGGGATTTATCATGACTCCTAAAGAAGCTACGGAAATCAGCCTGTTGTATCCGGACAGGAGCAAGACCATTCTCTCAATAGATGCTAAGATGAACTTAGACGGAACATTTGGTGGGAATTTCAAAGACCGCGATACAAAGCTTTATGCCATGATGGTGAACAGCAGATATAGCAGCGATACATCTGCTTTCGCCGACTCTTATAAAAGCGGTTACAAATTTCCGATTTCCAATCTTAAGCATGGTATTCAGGACAATAATGATTTTGAAACCAGCTTTGACTTCACATCAGATAACTTTGTAGATGCTATTGGCAGTAAGCTTGTTTTCAACCCACTGCTTTTCCTGTATTCCCAAAATCATAATTTTGATCAGAAAGAGCCACGGAAAGCCCCACTGGAATTCTATTCAGCATACGACCGGACAAAGAAGGTCACAATTACAATCCCTGATAACTATGAATTTCAGAATGTGCCGAAATCAAAGAAATTCCGGACAGATGACAACGCTCTCCAATACTCTTATGTGGTTACGCAGGCGGGTAACAAATTAACTGTAGAGACTACTGTGAGTACCGACGATTCTGTATACCCTAAAGAATATTATCCTGCATTTGCGCAGATATTTGATAACATTACCAAACAGGAAGCTCAGGTGGTAACAGTTGTACGGAAATAGGTTTAATAAATTCCACATTTAACCGGTCCACAGTTTATCTGTACACCGGTTTTTTTTAAAGATAGATTACTTCGCTGCGTGCTACCTTCAAATTAAGTTTTTGCAGTACCTGACTGTAAGTGTTTATCTGATCCTGATGCTTTTTGCTTTCGCTTCCGGTCTTAAAATCAATTATAATAAATCCTTCTTCCGTATTAATAAGACGGTCCGGCCTGTACACTTTTGAGTCTCCGTTCTCGGTAAGCATAATGTCCTGCTCATTGATGATCCTTAAATCTTCGCCAAAATAAGCCGGATACTTTGTAATAATTTGAAGTATTGATTTCTCTATATCTGCCTTTTCCTGCAGGGTAAGAATTCCCTCAAGAACGTATCTCTCCAATACGCCATCCACATCCTTTTCAGAATTGATCTTCGACAGTATTTCGTGGGTGAAGATCCCGTTTCGTACCTTTTCATCCCTGTTTTGGTAGCTTTTGGAGGGTGTTGCGATTTTTATTGCGGACGGAGCTGGTGTCCGCCGTGTAAGCCCCTGTATGGATTCGGTTCTGTATTCCTTAGTCTTAATCTTACCTTTTTTGCTGTAGTCGTGGCTGGGATAAAGGTCAAAATCATCTTTCTGCTCCGGATTCATCTGCTGTACAAAATCCAGGATTTCTAAACTGTTGGTTTTACCTGCCTTCTGTATGTATAGAAAAAGCTGCTCCACAGGTCTGGTGGTGGCCACATACTGGAGGCAGGTGCGGTCAATCCGGTTCTTGTAACTGTTCACTTCATTAAACTGACGGATATCAGCATCATAGATTTCCAAATCCCTGCTGAAATGGCCGGTATTTACGGAATGCAGTCCAAACTCATGGTCTGTTTCAAACCAGTCATTGAACTTGTAATCGCGCTGACTGTTCACCATGGGATAAAAGACCACCGGGAATTCCAATCCTTTGGCTTTATGAATGGTCATCAGCTGAATGGCATCCACATTATCCGAAGCCTGGATACTCATATTTCGCGCTTCTTCATTCCAAAACTTGATGAAATCCTTCAGGCTGGCTCCGGAATTTTGGGTAAATCCGTACAGAACCTCCAGGAAGTTCAGCAGGTAATCTGTCTCCTTGTCCTGTACAGCAAATTCATGCAGGTAATGCTCAACAAAATTATACATGTTCAGCTTGGGGGAATCTGTTTTATGAAGTTGAAGTCCGTATTTCTCCTTCAGAAAGGCTGCAATGCTTTCCTTTTCTTTGAGCTGTAGTATTTCGGTCATTTCCTTTGTGAAATCATGCATCACGATGCGGCCCAGGCGGTTCAGGTAATACATCATACGCACCGGATTCTGCAGGTTACGCGGGTTTTCTTCCCAACTCAGATACTCCATGAGGGCAGCCAGTGTATCGGACAGTTCCAGTGTGAGTCCACTTTCGGAAATCGTTTTAATGTTGATTTCTTGACCGCGGTAATTAATGGTAAGTGCTCCCAGTCGTTCGGAAAAGTGGAAAATATCTCTGTTCCCGCGGCATAGTATGGTGATATCCGAAAGAGCAAAACCGTTATCGGCTAGATCCTGGATATCATTGCGCATGCGCTGCGCTGTATCGTTATAAAAATCTTCTTTGCGTCTGTTCTCTATAAGGCTTACCTTCACGCGGCCTTCAATTCCGTCCTGATACTGCTGTTGTGCCGAAGCGCCGAAAATATCTTTATGCTCTTCGGCCAGTCTGCAGGAAATAAAGCTGTACAGTTCATTGTTGAAGATCACAATATTTTTTGCACTGCGCCAGTTCTGCTCCAGAATATGCACATCAGCCATTTTAGGTGAGACTTCACTGTGGTTGATGATGCCCAGCATCAGTTTACTTTCGCCACCCCGGAATCTGTAGATACTTTGTTTCGGATCGCCCACAACAGTAAAGGAAGTACCGTTTTCGGACACGCTGTGATCCCGCAGAGGCAGGAAATTTTGCCACTGAAGTTCGGAAGTGTCCTGAAATTCATCAAAGAAATAATGCTGGAACTGTGTTCCGATCTTTTCATAGATAAAAGGTGAGGGTTCATTTTTCAGATTTTCATTGATCAGTATGTTGAATTTGGAAAGGAGGACTATATCGTTCTCACTTTCAATCTTTTCCAGCTCTGTCTGTATGTCCCTGTTCACCTTCAGAGGCAGGAGTGCTGCCAGTACTTTTCCTTTTTTTTGGCTGATGATATAGTTTCTGATAATTTTCCGGCGGCTCTCAATTAGGAAGTCAATGATTTCCATAATCAGGTGTTCTTTTGCCTTTCCTTTTACTGAGGCACCTGACAGGTATTTATTAATTTTTTTCTCTTCTGCTTCCACCGAAACGGGTAGTTTAGGAGCTTCGTTGGCAAGATAGTAGTCAAAGAAATACTGAATACTTTGGTTTCCGCCGCCGGCAAAATCAGCATTCTCAAGACCTTTTTCTTTAATCAGCTGCAGCGCTGTGTTTGCAAGGTTTTTATTTTCGGCTTTCAGGTCTGCAATTTCCTTACGGAGCTTCGCCGTGGCCTCCCGGTAACTTTCATTATTGAAATTACTGTTCTGCTTAAGGTTTTCGTAATGGATGTCATTTACAAATTCTTTTGCTGACTTATAGAGGGTTTGGTTCAGGTTAATTCTTTTCTCATTGTCCAGTCCATAGTTCACGTAGTCAATTAGGGATTCAGACATTTCCCTGTCTTCACCTACCTGATTAAGGAGTTGGTCCACCGCTTCAATAAGAAAAGGTTCCGCCTGGATCTCCAGGTTGAAATTCTTTGCAAGACCGAGTTCATAAGAAAAACTGCGTACCAGCCTTGAATTAAATTTGTCAATGGTCCCGATATTAAGGGTGGAATAATGATGAAGCACATAGTCCAGCATCTTGCGGGAGCGTACATGAAGTTCGTCCAGGGTAATATGTTTACCTTCCTTTGCCAAAGCCTCCTGCAGGGCGGAAAGTTCGCGGCAGTCCTGATAGTCTGCAGCTGCAAAATTGCCCAGCCAGGTAAGGATTCTTTCCTTCATTTCGTTGGCAGCTTTATTGGTGAAGGTCAGCGCCAGGATATTCCTGATGCTCCTGTGCTGGTTGGGCTGTCCCAGGCATATCATCAGGAGGCGCTGTACGAGGGTATAGGTTTTTCCCGAACCGGCGGAAGCACTGATCACGCTGTAAGAATTCTGCATTTTGTGTGGAATATTTCCTGCAATTTAATGAAAATTTAGGTGTGGGTTTTAACGCTTTTCCACCTGATTTAACAAAAGCTTAAAGATAAAATTTACTGAAATTGCCAAAAGCTGTTAACCATTGTTAAACTTAAATCATCCTCTGTTTTAACGCTTACATTTGAAAGAAAAACCGTGAAAATAAAACTACTTTTTCTTTGTCTCATCCTTACTGTACTGGCCGATGCCCAATCTTATATTTTTGGCAAGGTGACCTCTGAAGAGGGCATACAGCTGTCCGGAGTTTCTGTGATCAATTTGCGCACGGATGAAAGGTCTGAAACAACAGCTGAAGGGCAGTTTATGATACGGGCAGACAGAGGCGATGAGCTCCGTTTCAGCCGGAAAGCTTACACAAGAAGTTCCCTCACTGTCAATGAAACTCATTATGAAAATCCGGTAACCATAGTGCTGCATAGTATTCCTACGGAAATTGAGGCAGTTAATATCCGTTATCAGGCTACCGGAAATCTGAAGGAAGATGTAAAACATTTCGGTGACCGGGGTAAAGTAAAGGCGCTTAAAGATGATTTAGACTCTTACATTGCGAGAAAATCTTCACCTGAAGCTATGGCGCCGCGGCACGGAGAATTTGTGCAGCCGGTAGGTCCCGGAATCCCTGTGGGCAAAGTGAAGGACCGCTGGGACGATGTAGATCTTATGCAATACCTTGCAGAGAGTCTGGGCAGTGAGTTTTTTACTGAAGAACTGAAGTTGTCACCTACCGAAATACAGCCGTTTATTTATTTCGTTTTTACTAACTTTGATAGAAAGCAGGCACTGAAATACGGCGCAGCGGACCGCTCCGTAGTTGCACGGTTTGCAGATGCCGCTCAAAAACAGGTAGAGCCGTACCGCAGCCGTACGGCAGTTCAGCACAGGACGCCTTAGAAGATTACGAAATTTTAAATAACATGAATAAAGGAGTACTTTCCGTTGGTATTGCAGCATTGGGATTCGTATTGGGTCTCTGGTTTTTAGGTAATGCGGTGAAAAACAGAAATAAATCGCAAAACACCATTTCAGTTACGGGTTTGGGAACAAAGAAGTTTACATCTGACCTTATCACCTGGAGCGGAAATTTCTCGCGCAGCAGTTTTGAGCTGAAGGCTGCATACGACGAACTGGCCAATGACAAACGTATTATTGAAAATTATTTGGCTTCTAAGGGCATCAGGAAGGAGGATATGGTCTTTTCGGCGGTAGATATCCAAAAACAATACAGTTATGGGACCGATTCTAACGGGAGAAGCACCCAGACTTTCTCTGGCTACCAGCTTTCACAGCGCGTTTCGATAGACAGTAAAAATGTGGATCAAATAGAGAATCTCTCCAGAAATATTACTGAGATAATAAACCTTGGAATAGAATTCACTTCCTCGCCACCCAATTATTTTTATACAAAACTGGCAGATGTAAAACAGCAGATGATAGCGGATGCTACTAAAGATGCCAAAGCAAGAGCCGAAAAGATAGCCGAAAACGCCGGAAGTTCGCTGGGTGACCTTAAAAAGGCGACAATGGGTGTCACCCAGATCACTGAACCCAACTCAACAGAAGAATTTTCATATGGGGGAACCTTCAATACTGCCTCGCGGGAGAAAGAAGCCAGTATAACTATTAAACTTGAATATGAAGTAGAATGAGTTTAGCTGAAGTTTTGCAGATCAGCAGTATACCACATCGTAAATCTCCTCTTTTATCCAATCCGTTTTTTCGGGTTGCCAGTTCGCCAGAAGCCACAAATTCAAAGGATTCTTACCCGCTTCATAACATGGCTGCACGTAACTCTCATCTATTACGCTGAATCCGTTTCTTTTGTAAAAAGCGATCCTTCTTGCGGCATCTTCATTAAGCTGTTGGGGTTCAGCTTCAAGTACGATATGCGAATAGGTACGGAAGAGATGCGACAGCATCTCGCTGCCGAATTTAAGGCTCCGGAATTCGGAGAAGATCTCAAAATGTTCAATAAAGACAAAATCGGTAAGTTCCCAGCAAATCAGATAGCCTATATTGTCCAGATCATTCAGTATAGTGTGGACCTTAACTTTTGGATTACTGAAAAGTTGTCTGAACTGATCCTGGCTGCGGCGCTCATCCTCCGGAAAAGTGCTGCAATAGGACTTGTAGATATAATTAGCGCGAAAATCGTCTGCCGTGCCAACCTGAAGATATTCCATAGAAAATACGGGGTTTAACCACACTCTGCAAATTGCTTTCCATAATAATTAACACTGCAAAAATTTTTTGAATTCGGTTAGAGGTCAAACACATTAGGACGGCGTGTTACAAAAATGTCTTTTACCCAAAGTGAAAAGGCAAGGATAAGATAAATCAGGAAAAATATTCCAACTGTTGCGAAGGTGGAATAGATAAAGAAAACGCGCAGTTTTGCCACCGGAATGCCAAGTTTTGAACCCATCCGTGTAAGTACGCCAAACCATTCGCGTTCTACATTATGACGTATTTTGGTGATGAAGTGAGGCTCGCGCATATTTATTTTAACTTTTCTTTAAAAGTTGAAAACCGATACTGCAATTTAAGCAATTTTTGGTTTCGCAAAAATGTTTATGATGATAAATAAATGCCTGACTTTGGGCCGCATCCTTAATATCAACTCCAAGGGAGGTCCATCCGTTGGTAATGCTGTTTTTTTCAGGAGCAAGATTACGGTAAAGCCCCACAATATTTTCGGCGGCATCTTCGTCGGTGTTCTTTGTATATACATATTTCAGAGGCAGAACAGCGTTTAACAGAACGAGGTCAGTAAATTCGCGGGAGAGGTACTTTTCACCGGTCACCGTACTTTCCCTGCCGAAATTAAACCGCGTATCCCAGTATTCACTGGCTTTCACCTGGCCGAAGAGATCATAAAGGTCTGTGGTCCGGCGTGCTGAAATCATTTTTGAAAACAGATTCTGGTTCAGGTGGTATAGTGAAGCCAACTGGGAAAGCCGTACCGTAGGGAAATTGGGTGGTCTGAGTTTGGAAAATTTGGGGAAGACACGCCATGGTGCGAGGCTGTATTTAACTTTCAGAAAGTCGAATTCACGCCGCCACAACTTCATCTGGTCGTCTATGGCTTGGTCCAGCCAGCCACAGAGACCGAAGAAAAGTGCTTCCAATTGAAGGAGGTTGCGGCTTATTTTAGTTATCAGAGAAAAGTCTATACCTTCCGCCATCAGTTTGAAGTGTTCCGCATTGACCTTAAGTCCAAACGCGTAGGCCATATTCTGAAAAAGTACAGCTTCATAGTTATTTCTTGTGCTTTTAAGCGATTTTTCGATGTCCGCTGCCTTCTCATCAAGTTTTCTGAGAAGGGTTTCCTCACTAAACCCAACCGGAATATTGTCTGGATTGAAAATATCTTCACAGGGTATAAACCTGTTTTCTTTAAGAAGAGATTCATACTTCCAAAGCAGGGAAGTGTCAATATAATCCTGAAGTTCAAGTGTAGGCACGTTCCGCTCTTCAAGTTCCGGAATCTCCGCATCATGAATCAGAACTGCATGCAGAATGACATTCTCAAACTCCGGGTTTCCCGAATGTCGGTGAAAAATCCAGTCTGATGATTTAAGATGAAGTTCAATATGACCGTATAAAGTAAGTCCGTTTATCTGCACCGCACTGTGCAGGAAATCGGGTCCTGAGTCATAGTTCCACTTGCCAAAATCAAGAATCTCAACCTTATTACCAGCCGTATCTTTAAAATCAAAACTTTTAAAAATTTTGAAGTTCCAGAGATATTGCAACAATTTTTCGTTCATCGCCGTAAGATTTTAATAAGTTTAAAATCACCGAACCGGCGCGGAGCTTAGCTAAGGTATCACCTTTGTAGGGACGGTGTTAAATTTCCTGAGCGTTTCCGCATACATTTCCTCGTAAACAGGCAAAATATTCTGCAGGTCAAACCGGATGGCCTGTTGCTTTGCATTTTCCTTCATTACATTCAGCAGCTGTTCGTCAGAAAGCAGTTTGATGGTATAGTTACTCATTGCTTCCACATTTCCGATTTCTGCCATAAAACCCGTTTCACCCTGTATGTTTACTTCGGGTATACCTCCGGCATTGGAACTGATCACCGGAGTGGAGGCTGCCATGGCTTCCAAAGCCGCAAGACCAAAACTTTCCTGTTCCGATGGCAGCAGGAAAACATCCGAAAGTTGCAAGATTCTGTACAGGTCATTTACCTTACCCAGCAGGCGGATCTCACCAATCAGTTCAGGGTTTTCCTCCAGAAACTGGTTGATCTTCTCCATTTCAGGACCTTCGCCGATGATGATAAGTTTCGACTTTATGCGGGCATGCACATTTTTGAAGATCTGCAGAACTTCCATGATTCTCTTTACCGGCCTCAGGTTCGAGACGTGAATCAGGATTTTCTCGTCGTCCTTAGCAAACTGTTTTCGCTGGCAGGTCTGTACGCCTCCGCCGAAATCTGAATTATCAATGAAATTGGTGATGACCTGTATTTCTTTCTTTATGTTGAAGAACTTCAGTGTATCTGCTTTCAGGCTCGCGGAAACAGAGGTAACGGTATCGGACTGGTTGATGGAGAATTCTACCGCATGTTTATAACTTGGATGCTGGCCAACCAGCGTGATGTCTGTCCCGTGAAGTGTCGTGACCAGCGGTATATCCCTGCCTTCTTCCTTCAGCATCTGTTTGGCAGTAAAAGCAGCGTAGGCATAAGGAATCGCATAATGCGCATGCAGCAGATCCAGTTTATACAGATTCACGACTCTGTAAATCATTGAGGAAAGTGCTATGTCATACGGCTGATATTCGAAAAGAGGATAAGTCTCCACATTCACCTTGTGAAAGAAGATGTTTGGGTTGGTAATATCCAGGCGGGCAGGCAGGGCAGAACTGATGAAGTGTACTTCATAACCTTTATGTGCCAGGGACATCCCCAGTTCTGTAGCTACAATACCGCTACCGCCGTAGGTGGGGTAGCAGAGAATTCCTATTTTCATCATTTTAATTTAGCTGAGCATTTTACTCAATTACAGTAGTACTGTTCTCTCTTTATATTTATTTCCCACGGGCCGGTAAATCCATTCCTGCTCCGGCTTTCAGCTTTTGGTTCACCAGAACCGGAAGTCTGCCGGAAATTGCGGTTTTCCCCACTAATGCTCCTGCGGCTGCGGCCATTGAGTCGTCATTGTTTTCGTACGCTACCAGGACTGTTGGTATTTCTGACAGGTCAAGATCCTGCAGTGCGTAAGCCGATCCGAAAACACTGAGGATCACCTGATGATCTTTGGCTAAGCCAGCGATCAGCTTCCTGGATTCCAACGATATTTTATAAGGTTTATAAGCTGTGGAATTATCCTTGTGCAATCCTACGATTACCTTGGAATTGGCCGGGATTGATGCAATCTCCGCTGGCTTTTTCGAAATAACTGTGGTGTTAAGGTTCAGTTGGTTTACAACTGTCTGGTATGGCGCCTCTTCCAAAGCAACATAATAATAAGTCTCCTTACAGTTCAGGGGAAGTAATTTTTGATCGTCTTTAAGTAGGGTGACTGCATTGGCATACATCTTCTGAACAATTTCTTTGTGGACGTTATTATTCAGGTCAGTATTAATGTTAACAGGATTACGCGCATCATATTTGGTCAGTCCAAGGTAATATTTCGTAAGCAGGATCTTCTTTACACTTTCCTCCACACGGTCTTGTGAAATCTCATTTCGGTCTATCGCTTCCTGTATAAGCCTTTTGCCTTCCTTCACACCATCTGAAAATAACATGATGTCGTTACCGGCTTTAAATGCCAGGGCGTCCAGTTCGCCGGGTTTGTACCGCTTGGCCACGGCACCCATATTTAGTGCATCGGTTATAATAAGACCTTTGTAGCCAAACTTTTCCTTTAAAAGTCCGGTAATGATGCTTTTGGATACAGAAGCGGGGATGCCTTTCTCTTTTTCAAGTGCCGGCACATAAAGGTGGGCTACCATTACACCGCCAATGCCCTGGTCCATTAGTGCTTTGAAGGGCGCCAGTTCAACATCGTTCAGGCGCTGCAGATTATGTGAAACGACAGGCAAATCCAGGTGCGAATCCGTATTCGTATCACCATGACCTGGGAAATGTTTAATGGCCGCGAGTACATTGCTATCCTGCAGGCCTTTTGAATAGGCGGTTGCGGACGTAACAACATTATTTACTTCCGATCCGAAACTCCTGTTTCCTATAATGGGATTGTTGGGGTTGGTATTTACATCCACCACCGGAGCAAAATCCCAGTTTACGCCCATCCTTTTGGCATCTGCTGCAATCTGGCCAGCCATTTCTGTAATAAGCCTTTTATCCTGTATGGCTCCCAAAGTCATGGCCCAGGGAAATTTATGGGCTGCCGCTATTCTTTGAAAAAGTCCCCATTCAGCATCCATGCCTATCATCATTGGGATTCTGGATTTTGACTGAAATTCGTTTACGAGTTTGATATGTTTTTCAGCATCATCCTGCATCAGTATCAGCCCTCCAATCTTTTCACTGAGTACCAGATTTCGGACGCCAGTTATATGTTCATCGCCCTTGTTTGTATAAAGGGCTACAATGAAAAGCTGTCCCAGTTTCTCGTCCTGAGAAAGTGAGTTATAAGTGGCATTTACCCAATCGGCAGCTTTTTTCTCTTCAGCGACAGTAAAGTGTTTGGGCCGGTACTGAGCCGAAAGTGTTGCACTGCATACCGTAATAAGCGTAATGAAGCTTAGGAAAATCTTGTACATTCAGGAATTGCTTTCAACAAAAATACAACAAATCCGGTAATACCCCGGCTATACAAATAAATGGTATACGTTTTGAATAAGCCACCACAATTCAACAAATAAAATTATTTACAATGAAAAAATACTTTTCTCTCTTTTTAATCGCGCTTTTCGGTTTGGTTGCGGTGAGTTGTGATACCAGGAATGATGATCCTTATCAGGACTACGATACGTATAGTGTCGTTTACGATATTACAAATGTAAATTTCATCAATGATCCAACTTATGGCTGGTCTACTTCCCACACCTTCAAAAAGCCTTTTTACAATACTGATGTACTTTTGGTTTACAGGAAAAGTGGGAGTACAGGCAACGGATCTCCGGTTTGGCAGCAAATCCCAAGGACACTGTACATCTCGGCCACCCAGGAACTGGATTATGATTTTGATTTTACTATGAATGATGTAATGATCTATGCGGGTGGGAATTATGATATTGCTACAACGCCTTCTTACCTGAACAACCAGACATTCAGAATTGTGCAGGTGCCTGCCAGTGCCGGTAAAAATGCAAACGTCGACTTCAGTGACTACAACTCTGTTATTAAGCATTTCAATATTGATGATTCCAAAACGGTTGAATTGAAGTAATACCGACAAAGAAACTTGTGATCCCGTAACCGTGTTACGGGATTTTTTATTTCACTATACCCGAACTTAAGTACTACAGCATTCTTCGTATCTTTGAAAAAAAAATTATGAGTGTACATATAGCTGCCGCCAAAGGTGAAATAGCAAAGACAGTCCTGCAACCGGGAGACCCCTTAAGGGCAAAGTTTATTGCTGATAATTACCTGGATTCTGCAAAACTGGTTAGTCAGACGCGTAATATTTTCTATTATACCGGAACTTATAAAGGTTCCGAAATCACAGTAGGAGCCAGCGGCATGGGCATTCCCAGCATTGGGATTTATTCCTATGAACTCTTCACAGAATATGAAGTAGATACCATTATCAGGATCGGTACCTGTGGTGCTTACACTTCAGACCTTAAGCTGTTTGATGTTATTAATGTGAACAATGCTGCCAGCGAGTCTACGTACGCTAAATTCGCATGGGGCATAGAGGAAGAACTGATTCCGCACCAGGGAAATATCTTTGAAACCATCAACAAAACAGCCGCGCAGCTTGGAAATGATATTGTAGAGTCAAATATCCATACCAGTGATATTTTCTACCGGAAAGACTCGGCAGTGCCGGCTATTGCGCAGAAACATAGTTGTCTGGCTGTAGAAATGGAAGCTTTCGCACTGTTTGCGAATGCGAAACACCTTGGGAAAAGTGCGGCGACCCTTCTTACTGTTTCAGACATAATCCCGACAAGGGAGCAGATCAGTTCTGATGAGCGTGAAAAAGCTTTACGTGTTATGATTGAACTGGCACTGGAATCTGCGGTTAAGGCGTAAATCAGTTGTCAGGCTCAAGGTCATCAAGCAGGTGACCGAAGAAATCTTTTTTGGTCTTAAGATAGGAACGGCTCATGTCATGAGCGAGAATTTGAAGTGGTATCCTGCTGTTCAGCCGGATATCACTTTCTTCCACATACCGCACCTTATTGGGGTTATTGGTAAGCAGATTTACTTCTTTTACCGAAAGTAATTTAAGGATTTCAATAGCTACGCCGAAATCCCTGTCATCTGCCGGCAATCCCAGTTCAAGATTTGCCTGCACAGTATCCATGCCCTTTTCCTGGAGTGCGTAGGCTTTTAACTTATTAATGATGCCAATATTACGGCCCTCCTGCCTAAGATAAATAATGATGCCCCCATTGGTCTGAATGTACTGCATTGCAGCGTCCAGCTGCTGGCCGCACTCGCATTTGCGCGAATGGAAAACTTCACCTGTGATGCATTCCGAATGAAACCTAACATTTACGGGTTTGGAAAAATCTGTGTTTTCGGCTACGATGGCCATATGCGGCATCCAGTCCTGAGTATTATCGGAAAAAGCCATCATCCTATAGGTACCGTAATCGGTAGGTACATTGGCTTCTGCCTGCATTTTTAACATGGCTAAAATAAATTTTTAAGGCTGTAGTAATGTGGGAGTTTCCAGTACGGTAATGTTGGTTTTTATCCGTGTAAGATAACGGTTTAGGATAATATCTTCATCTTTATTCAGGAATTTACGGAGTTTCTGTATCTTCCGGTAACTTTTTTCAATATTCCTGTTCGCTTTCTGCTTTCCGATGAGGTTATATTCACTGTAAGCATAGATATATTCCTGCAAATGCACCTTAAGGACGGAAACCTCCCTGTTCAAAGCATCATTGGTAAAGCGTGGGAAAGTAGCGATCAGATTTGTGATTTCGGCAGCATTAATGTTTTCTTTAAGGCTGGCCCCAAATCTCTCTTCCAGCGACCCACCACCGTTTACCGAATAAGTGCTCCCGTTTACAGGCGACGGTGTGAACTTGTCTGATGCGCACGAAGTTAACAGTAATATCGAGAAAAATAAAAATACCGAACTTTTAATCATTATTTTGCCTTTTGATAAAGGACGGGGTTAAGACTTTCATCATTATACATTTTCATCTGCTTATATGTTTTCATCTTAACCTTACCGTTCTCAATCTCAGCTAATAACTGATTAATTGATGTCATCAGATCCGTTTTCTGTTCCAGCAAAACATTAAGTTTTGCTGAACACTTCATACGGTGCTCTTCGCTGGCGGACAGTCGTTCTGCTTCCTGCCTCATATGGTACACCTTGAGGGCCAGAATTGAAAGCCTATCTACCGCCCATGCGGGCGTCTCTGTATTTATCCTTGCCTCCGGATGTGGAGTAATGTCTTTATAGCGGGTTAAAAACCAGCTGTCCAGGTACTCCACTAAATCGGTACGCTGCTGATTTGAGGCATCTATCCTTCTTTTCAGCAACAAAGCTGCTTCCGGATTAATGTTTTCATCCCGGATAATATCCTCTAAATGCCACTGAACGGTATCAATCCAGTTCTTTGTATACAATAGTTGTTCCAAACTACCCGCCGGAAAAGGTTGCTTCTGAGGTTCATCCACCTCATCGGTAAGATGATAGTCTGATATTGACTGGCTGAAAATCTCCCACGCACTTGATGCGAAATCCATATTCTCTGTCTTTACGCCGTGCGGTCTGTATTTTGTGTAGGCTGTTCTGTGTTAGCTTTCTTGTCGTCCTCCTTCACAGCATCTTTAAATTCCTTGATTCCTGATCCCATTCCCCTCATCAGTTCCGGAATTTTCTTGGCACCAAACAGTACGATGATGATCAGTGCAATGATTAATATTTCTCTAAATCCTAGTCCTCCCATGACATAAATATTTTTGCAAAGTTACGTTATTTTTTAGTTTACCCAACCCAGTGGGTCAACCGGCGTGGTGCCGTTCCAGATCTGAAAATCCAGTGTATATGAGCCGTCAAAATCTTCAGCAACAAGTCCGATGTTGGTACCTGCGGATACCTGTTGGTTCTGTGAAACAGATACGGAACTCAGGTTGGAATAGATGGTGAAATAATTTCCGTGCTTCACGATTACCGTACGTGTTCCGTCGCCGGAAGCCATCACTTTTGAAACTGTTCCCGGATAAATAGCTTTTGCACCCGTACCTTTGGCTACGGCTATTTTAATCCCATTGTTTTCCTCAACAATATTTTTAAAAACAGGATGCGGCTGGCGGCCAAAACGGTGAGTAATCGTTCCGTAGGCGGGCATGTTCATCCGTCCCCTGTTTTCTGCGAAATTACTTGCTGCATTGGACGATACTCCGTAGTTGGTGAGTGCCTTACTTTCTGCAGCTTTTTTCTCAACATCGGTCTTTCTGGTCAGTTCTGCCTCTGCAGCCCGTGCCGCGGCCAATTTTTCATTGGCTTCACGCGCCTTCTGTGCAGCCTCGCGTGATTCTTTTTCTGCAGCGATCTTCCTGGCCTCATCGCGGGCACTCGCTTCGGCTTTTGCAGCTTCTTCTGTGCGTTTCCGTTCATCGGCCAGTTTTTTCGCTGCAAGATCTGCCGCTTTCTTAGCCTCAGCTTCCGCCAGACGTCTTTCTTTTTCCAGTGCATCAGCCTTCGCCTTATTTTCTGCATCAATCCTCGCTTTTTCGCGGGCAGCGGCTTCTTTTGCCAAACGGATCTTTTCCGCTTCGGCTTTTCTTACCGCTTCCTCATTGGCTTTGGCAATTCTGATTTCTTCGGCGATGATGGCCCTTATCTGTCCTTCCAGATTTTTGCTCTGCGTCTGTTTCTGCTTTAGTTCAGCACTCAGGTTAGCCTCATTTTTCTTAAACTCCTGAACGAGTTTTTCTTTTTGCTGCTTTTCTGCAGAAATGGTTGTTATTTCTTTCTTCTGATTGGCGAGAAGGATTTCCTTTTGCTTTGCCGATTTGGCTTTCTCGGCTATCGTGCGCTCCAGGTCACTGGCAGCTTTTGCAATCTTGGCAGCCTGTTTGTCCTGATAATCTGAATAGAAACGCAGATACTGCACCCTTCTGATAGCTTCGCCCAAACTTTTGGACGAGAGTATGAAGGTCACTTTATTTTTCAGGTCACGGTTTTTGTAGGCATTTACCAGTACATTGGCGTAATTTCGGCGCAGCACGGCAAGCTCCCTGTTCTGACGGTTGATCTCGAGCTGACGCAGATAAATATCATCCTCAATAAATCGCTTTTCCTTCTGCGTGTTTTGATACACTTTTTCACGAAGCTCAATCTTTTTATTTACGCCTTCCAGATAGGCCACCGAGAGTTTGGACTCATTACGGCTTTTGGCAAGCTGCGAATTGATCTGTGCAATCTGTTTTTTTAATTCAGCATTTTGCTTCTGAAGCTGCTCCTTATTCTGGCCGAAAGAAAGTCCAAAAAGGAGAACTGCGGTTAAAAGACTGACCTTTTTAATCATTTAATTTCAATTTTGGTATAGTTTCCGGGTACTGAAAACGGAGTCTGCATTTTAGTGTCGTCAAATTTCGTATTTTCAAGCAATATCTGACCTTCTTTAGACCCTTTTATAAGTATTTTAACGTTTTTTGGCAAGCGGAAATCTTTGTAGGCAAACCAGTCATTATAAGAAATCTGAAGTTCATCGTTTCTGTTCACTTCCTTCAGGTACACGTTCATCAAATCGTAGTTGGGAGCGTACTGCAGTTCAATTTTATATTCGCTCGCCTTACCGTCTTCGGTCTCAATCCGCTGATTCACGGTGGAAGCCATCTTAAAGCCCTGTGCATTACGGGTGAGACGGAATTCACGGTCATTGATTCTGACAAAAGTTCGTCCCAGCAATAACCTCTGCAATGAATTATAGTTAATGAAATCAGTGTTCAGCAGTTTGTTCAGGTAGTCAAAATCCGAATCGATGAATGTCCTGTCGGTCTTATTGTAGGCCTGTATTCCCTCCGGTGTTGCAACTCCTCTGGCCATGCTTATGAAAAATGCCGAAAGATTCATCCAGACCTTTTCATTGTTCTGGATATAGATGGTGGCATCCAGCGTAGGTAAATAACTGGTTTGGGTTTCTACATTTATTTTGGAGTTTATTTTCAGCTGCTCAAACTTCGGCGGCACAAGTACCTGCTGAAAGAATTTAGCATCGGCATCAATAGGCTTATTTACATCACGCGGATTTTGGGCGACTGCAGTACTGTCGGTGGCACCACCATCTGCTGCCGCTTTTCTTGCTTTGCAAGAAAAAAGTAAAATTCCGGCCAGGAACAGTAGAAGATATTTCTTCATGATTCGTAAATTATTTGGCATAACGATAATAAGTTGCAATATTAACGCCAAACCACACAAAAAATTTGTGTGGTTTGGCTTCATATATTGTTTGAACTGAATCAGTCTTTGGAGAGGAAATCCAGGACCGAGTAATCGCCTAATGAGATTTCACGGGACACGCCATGGTACTCCGCAGAATTCCCTATCATTGAATTGCTGAGGTTTGCGTGATTGATTACCGTATTTTCCTGTATCAGTGAGTTGTCAATATTGGAATTGATAATTCTTGTATTGTTGCCCACGCTTACATTGGGGCCGATTTTTGAGTTGGAAATACTCACATTCTCGCCTATAAAGCAGGGTTGGATAATCAGACTGGTCTCTATGTTTGCAGAGGCTGGATGATTCAAAAATTCTTCCTGCTCATAATTCAGGATTTTACCGTTGGTTTCAACCGTTGCATTTTTGTTTCCGCAGTCCATCCAGTCGTCCACTTTACCCAGAGAGAACTTTGCGCCTTTCTGTCTCAGGTTTTCCAGTGCTGTTGTAAGCTGATATTCACCACCCTGCATAATATTGTTATTCATGATGAAGTTGATTTCCTCCATGAGCTTCTCTGCAGACTGGAAATAGTAAATCCCTATAATGGCCAGATCGGACACATATTCTTTCGGTTTTTCTACAAAATCCGTGATATAGCCGTCTGAATCCAGTTTTACCACGCCGAAAGCAGAAGGATCTTCTACACTCTTTACCCAGATTACACCGTCCGAATTTTTATCCAAGTGAAAATCGGCACGGAAAAGAGTATCGGCAAACGCTACCACAACATCACCCTGCATGGAAGCTTCGGCACACTTAATGGCGTGGGCTGTTCCCAGGGGTTGATCCTGAGTATAGATGCTTCCTTTGGCGCCAAGTTTCTCAGCGATCTTTAAAAGCGAGGCTTCCACCTCCGGCCCGAAATCACCTATAATAAAGGCAACTTCATCAATTTCCTCACCCGCAACTTTAGCAATGTCCTCTACAAGACGCTGCACAATGGGTTTTCCGCCGATGGGAATTAAAGGTTTTGGAACTGTAAGTGTGTGTGGTCTCAATCGGGAACCACGTCCCGCCATAGGAACGATTATTTTCATATTTGGTTTTAGTTTTTTATCATCATTCGGAGCATTATACTACCCGTGTTTTTATTTTGCCGATGTACTGCCGAAGCCTCCTGCTCCCCGTTCTGTACCCGTTAGTTCTGTTACCTCTTCCCATTCGGCGCATTCATGTTTTGCAATCACCATCTGTGCGATGCGGTCTCCACGCTGAAGGGTAAATTCGCGGTCCGACAAATTTACTAAAATTACGCCGATTTCACCTCTGTAATCTGCATCTATGGTCCCGGGTGTATTGAGGACCGTAATCCCGTTTTTAATTGCCAGGCCGCTCCGCGGACGGATCTGAGCCTCATAACCTTCGGGCAGTTCGATAAAAAGTCCGGTAGGAATCAGTTTTCTCTCCAAAGGTTTAAGTGTAATCTCTTCATGCACGTCAGCAAAAATATCCATTCCAGCTGCGCAGGGAGTCTGGTATTTCGGTAAATCCAGTCCGGATTTGTTAATGACTTTTATTTTCATTTCTTCAATCTTTTTAGTAGCGCCTGTGGCAACAGTTTTTGATAGGCGATGAACGCGGCTGCCAAGATAATAAACAGCAGGTTACCTAACATAATATGTTGCTGAAAATTTTGGTAGTAGGCAAGTCCGGCAACGATGGTGATCAATATTATAACTGCATTTTTGTAAAGTTGATAGGGTATGGGATATTTGATCTGGCCCCATACCAATGAGATGACCATCATTATGAAATAAGCTGCTAATGTAGCCCATGCGGACGCCCAATATCCGAATAGCGGAACAAAATAGTAGTTGATTGCTACGGTTACGGCTGCCCCAGCTAATGAAATATAGGCGCCGTTGATGGTTTGGTCCGTAAGTTTGTACCAGATCGATAGGTTAAGATAGATTCCTAAAAACAGGGTGGCTATAAAAAGTATCGGAAGAATGTCAATGCCTACAAAATAGGCTGGATTCTTAAGGTACATTGGTGCCAGCCAGCTGAGGTTAACTGTAAGCCACAGAATGATCAGGCAGTTGGCTGTAATGAAGACATCCATAAGACGGGCATAGGCCCGGCCTGAATTCTCATTTTTGGAATGACTGAAGAAAAATGGTTCAATGCCCAGCACATAAGCCTGCTTAAACAACAGGACAAAAGTTACGATCTTAGTTACACCACCATATATCCCAAGTTGTGTTTGTGCAATGCCGTCGGGCAAAAGGAATTTAAGAAACTGCCGGTCCAGAGTCTCATTCACAATTCCTGCCAGCCCGGCAAACATGATAGGTAGAGAATATTTCATCATCTTTTTCCAAAGCGCAAAATCAAAGTACCGGAAACGGGCTACGATTACCTCGCTGAAAAGAAGCGCAAATGTGACAGCGCTGGCCACCAGGTTTGCTACAAACACATACCCGATTCCAAAGTCCGGCTGGTATCTGAGCCCCAGCAAACCCTGGGGATATTTTGGTAACAGAACTATAAAGAATAAGGTAAGGGAAAAGTTGATGAGACCGTTAATGATCTTAATTGCAGCAAACTTGATCGGTCTTTCCTGCTTGCGCAGAATTACAAAGGGCATAGCCGAAAGGGCATCAAGCGAAAGGATGATTACCAGGAAGGTAAGCAGGTGAACCTGAGTAGGAGTCTTGAAAGCCACTGCCAGTGGTTCGCGGAAAATCAGAGCCATCAACAGAAAACTTAGTGCAACAGTTACCACACTGAAAAAAGCCGTGGATACCAGTTTTTTCTGATCCTTTTCCTTAAGCGCAAAACGGAAGAAGGTGGTTTCCATTCCGTGAGTCAGCAAAACAGTAATGATTCCCGCTACGGAGTAAAAATCGGCGTACGGGGCATAGGCTTCAGGTCCGAAAGCCCGGAAAATAAACGGGCTCAGAAAAAACGGAAAAAGTCGAATGATGATTGTGGTTAGACCGTATAGGGCGGTTTGTCCCATAAGTTTTTTATACACTGACCGGCAAATTTTCCGCAAAGGTAATTATTCGCTTTAACTTGTTAGTGAACACCTTCTCAAATTGAATCCGGTTGTTTTGGTGGTAATGCGTACTTTTACCCAAACGTTGAAAAACTCATCATAAATGAAAATCCTTATAAAAAACGCCCGTATTGTTAATGAAAACCAAATCGTAGAAAGTGATCTGCTCATTGAAAACGACCTTATTCAAAAGATTGCCGTCAATATAGATTCTGATATAGCGGACCATGTAATTGATGCTGCCGGAAAATATCTGCTGCCCGGTGTGATTGATGACCAGGTACATTTCCGCGAACCCGGCCTTACGCATAAAGGAGATATTGAAAGTGAATCACGTGCAGCAGTGGCAGGCGGGGTGACAAGTTTTATTGAGCAGCCCAACACGGTGCCCAATGCGGTAACTCAGGATTTATTGGAGGATAAATATCAGATCGCAGCCCAGAAATCATTTGCCAATTATTCCTTTATGATGGGTGGCACAAACGACAATCTGGAGGAAGTGCTGAAAACCAATCCGCGCAATGTGGCAGGGATCAAACTTTTCCTGGGTTCCTCCACCGGAAATATGCTCGTTGACAATCCCGAAACGCTGGAAAATATCTTCAGCAAGACCAAGATGCTGATTGCTGTTCACTGCGAAGATGAAGCCACCATCCGGAAGAATACGGAAATGTACCGCGAGCAGTATGGCGACGATATACCGATGGAATATCACCACCTCATCAGAAGCGAGGCGGCCTGCTATATCTCCTCATCAAAAGCGGTGGAACTCGCCGAAAAGACCGGTGCCAGACTCCATGTTTTCCATGTTTCGACCGCGAAGGAAACTTCCCTTTTCAGAAATGATATTCCGCTCCGAGAGAAAAAAATCACTGCAGAAGTCTGCGTTCATCATCTTACATTTACCAACAAAGATTACGAAACCAAAGGAACACTGATCAAATGGAATCCCGCCGTTAAAACAAGGTCAGACCGTCAGGGTCTGTGGGATGCCCTCCTGGACGACAGGATTGACGTTATCGCTACGGACCACGCTCCCCATACAATGGAGGAGAAGGAAAATGTTTACACAAAGGCACCTTCCGGAGGGCCATTGGTGCAGCATTCACTGCCGGTGATGCTTGAGAACTTCCGCAGTGGCAAGATTTCAATTGAAAAGATTGTGGAGAAAATGTGCCACAACCCGGCAATACTTTTCCGGATCGAAAAGCGCGGCTTTATACGCGAAGGTTATAAGGCAGATCTGGTTTTGGTGGATGATCAGTCGGAATGGACAGTTGCTAAAGACAACCTCCTTTATAAATGTGGCTGGAGCCCGCTGGAAGGCATGAAACTGCACTCAAAAGTGACGCACACCTTTGTCAACGGAAACCTGGCGTATGAGAACGGTGAAGTAAAAGCGGAGAAATTTGGCGAAAGGCTGCTTTTTGTAGTTTAAACGGTTTAAATTTTTCAGGTCTGAAATTTTTATCAAAAATTCCGGTTCCATTGCAACATTTCCATAAAACAATCGTCTAATACCGTATTAACAACAATATATTATGATCAGAAAAAAGTTTTTAATGCTTTTTGCTGTTGGGATTCTCTTCACCGCTCAGGCGCAGGATTACCAGTGGAAGGAAGCTAAGAGTGGTGGTTACACTTACAGGTACGTAACCAATGATCCCACGCAGGCCAGATTCTATACCCTGCAGAACGGACTCACCGTAATCCTGAGCCCTACCAAGAAAGACCCGAGAATTCAGGCGTACATCGCCACCAAAGCGGGCAGTAAGACAGACCCGGCAACCAACACAGGTCTGGCGCACTATCTGGAGCACATGCTCTTCAAAGGAACCGATAAGTACGGTTCCCTGGACTGGGCAAAGGAAAAAGCTGAACTCGACAAGATTGACGCGCTGTACGAACAGTACAACAAGTCCAAAGATGAGGTGCAGCGTAAGGCCATCTACAAAAAGATCGATTCCGTTTCAGGTGTAGCTGCAAAATATGCCATTGCCAACGAGTACGACAAAATGATGACGGCCATGGGTGCCCAGGGTACCAATGCCTGGACGAATTTTGAGGAAACTGTGTATACAGACGATGTTCCGTCCAGCTCACTGGACCGTTACCTGGCTGTTCAGGCTGAAAGGTTCAGAAACCCGGTGCTGAGGATTTTCCATACGGAACTGGAAGCGGTGTACGAGGAAAAAAACAGGACTTTGGATAATGACGGCAGAAAAGTCTTCGAGACGCTGTTCGCTACACTGTTCAAGAATCATAATTACGGTAAACAAACCACCATCGGAACCGTTGAACATTTAAAGAACCCTTCGCTGGTTGAGATCCGCAAATACTTCAACAATTACTATGTTCCCAATAACATGGGCGTCATCCTATCCGGTGATTTCAATCCGGATGAGGCAATCGCGAAGATTGACCGGGCTTTCTCCTATATGAAGAACAAGCCGGTGCCGAAATATACCTTCCAGCCGGAACAGCCTATGACGGCTCCCGTGGTTAAGGAGATCGTAGGTCCCGATGCCGAAAGCCTTACCATCGGTTACCGCTTGCCGGGGAACAAAGACAAAGACGTTCTGCTTGCCGATTTGGTGGGATCCATCCTGACCAACGGCAAAGCCGGACTTTTGGACCTGAACCTGGTTAAGAAGCAGAAACTGCTTCGCGCAAGTGCATTCACCTACACTTTGCAGGATCACGGCATCCTTTATCTTTCAGCTGCGCCAACAACAGGACAGACTTTGGAAGAAGTACAGACTTTAGTTCTCAGCGAGATCGAAAATCTGAAAAAAGGAAATTTTGATGCTGATCTCATTCCATCCATCGTCAATAACATCAAGAAAGAGAAAATCCAGAGTCTGGAACGTTACGGCGACCGCGCCTCTATGCTGCAGAGTGCCTTCAACGCCGAGCTGGACTGGAAAGATCAGGTAGCGTATGTAGATGATATCTCCAAAATCAAAAAAGAAGATGTTGTAGCCTTTGCCAATAAATATTTCGGAAATAATTATGTGGCTATCTTAAAGAGAAAAGGCGAAAACAAAAACCCGCAGAAAATCGAGAAACCGGCCATCACGCCTGTTGAAACCAACCCGGACAAACAGTCTGCCTTTGTGAAAATGGTGAACGAAATGCCGTCTACACCTTCACAGCCTGTATTCCTGAACTTTGATAAGGACATCCAGAAATCAAAACTTGGAAAAGCTGAGGTTCTTTATGTTCCGAATACTGAAAACCAACTGTTCAGACTCAGATACCGTTACAAAATTGGAACACTTAACGATCCTAAACAGTCGCTGGCATCACAGTACCTTCAGTTCCTTGGAACCGACAAAAAATCTTCAGAAGAAATTTCAAAGGAATTCTACAAAATTGCTTCCAGCTTCAATGTATCTACAGGTGAGGAATACACCATGGTGACCATTGAAGGTCTGCAGGAGAATTTTGACAAAGCCGTTAAGCTTTACGAAGACCTGGTAATGAATGCCAAGCCGGACGAAACCGCACTTGCAGCGCTGAAAGCACGTATCGCCAAGTCCAGGAAAGATGCGAAAGCCAACAAAGGCGCCATCCTGCAGGGACTTACAAGCTACGCAATGTACGGCCCGAAGAACAAATTCAACAACACACTTACCGATGCGGAAATCAACGCGGTTACTGCGCAGGAACTGGTGGACAGGATGAAGAACCTGAACAACTACGAGCAGACTGTGATCTACTACGGTCCGGAACCGCTTAAAAACCTGACGGCAAAACTCGGAACCATGCACAAAGTGCCGGCAACCTTTGCCTCGGCAGGCCCGCTGAAGACGTTCAAACAGCTTCCGCAGACCAAGACTCAGGTGCTCTTCACCGATTATGATATGGTGCAGGCCGAAACCAGATGGATCCGCAATACCGAAAACTATGATGCAGCCAAAACCCCGATGGTGATGGTGTTCAACAACTATTTCGGTGGCGGTATGGGTTCTGTGGTTTTCCAGACCATTCGTGAGAGCAAGGCTTTGGCCTACAGTACTTACGGATATTATGTACAGCCTTCCAAGAAAGACGACCAGTACTATATGATGAGTTATGTGGGCAGCCAGGCCGATAAGTTTGGTGATGCGGTAGGAGCGATGAACGAACTCCTTACCACCATGCCTCAGCTTCCGGTAAACCTGGATCTGGCCAAGAGCTCCGTGAAAAAGGACATCCAGACCGAAAGGATTATGCAGGACGATATCATCTTCCGCTATCTGGCCGCGCAGCAGCTGGGTCTGAAAGACGATATCCGCAAAGACCTCTACACCAATGTGGACAGGATCACGATGAACGACCTTCAGAAATTCCATGCGACAAATATTTCAGGAAAACCTTACACTTATGCGTTGGTTGCCTCTGAGAAGAATGTAAAAATGGACGATCTTAAAAAGATTGGCGAGGTGAAGAAGATTACCCTGGAAGAACTTTTCGGGTACTAAACCTTACAGAATACTGTTTACAGAAACTGCTCCGGATTGGAGCAGTTTTTTTTGTTGTTGTTGTGGGACGGTAATCTTTCATTGCCGGGAGCTTTATTGTGTCATTGCGAGGAGGCGGGACGACGACGAAGCAATCCCAAAGTTTAAAAGCAAAGCAATCTCGATTTTGTATTTATTTGGGCGCCTTTAACCGCCCTCCGTTCCCGCTTTTTTCTGTTCCGCTTCGCTACACATAAACTATTCACCAGACATTATTTCATCAAATAATTGCTCGGTAGATAATTGATTTGCATCTTTTAAATAACGGGCAACCTTGTTGCTAATCTCTAAAGCACCGCCTCGTCCCGAAAGTCCTTTAAAACTACCTTTGTTACTCCAATCCCAATCCTTTCCAGATTGTAAAATTTCTAACATACTTGCCGAATCAAATTTATTATTTAATAAAGCACGATCAATTACCTGAGCTCCTAAAAAACTGATCGCCCATAGACCTGCCCCCCGTAAAATAATATAATCTTTAGATTGCGACCATGCTTTTGGTTGCCACAGTTTTACTGCACCAAAATAGTTTTTAATTACTCTGTATTGTGCTTCCGCATCCGGAAGTCTAGGAAGTTGTGTCGATCTTGAAAGCATATACTGAACTCCAGTTCGCAAACCGCGCAGAGGAATTTCGACACCTACAGGCTTCTTTCCGCCTTCATAAATTCTTCCATGTAAAACACTTGTGGTGTCTGCGCTTAGTTTTTGTGCAATGAATAGATCTGGAGTTCTTCGTTTAAGTTCCTCTTCAGGTGATAATCTAACCTCAATTTTATCAAGATGGCTAGTGTTCATAGCCTTTTGATTTTTGTTTATATCCTTGAAAAGTTGGATTTCCTCGTCCTTAACTAAATCATAAGCTAAACAAAATGAGACTTCCTTATCAATGCGATCAAAACCTCTTGCGGTACCATTACCGTAATTAAGCCTATGATTACCATCAACACGGGAGATTATAATACTTTCTGTGTCTGAGATTTTATCCCAGTCAATTTCAAGAATACCCATATCAGGAAATTCCTCTGAAATTGATCTAAAGGTTAAAACATCATTTTTTCTCGCACATAGAAAAACTTCAGGCCAGAATCCTAAATCGGTATTTTTAACATATTCATAGGCATCGCGCGCATGCTTCGGACTCAAATCACGTTGTGTCCCTTGGGGGTTATTTACCATATCGTATATGTCCGCTTTTGAAATATCCGCAAGTTTGCCAAGTGGAGCAAACCCTCTATAAACGCTGACGCCCAAAACTTTACCCCTAATAACTGGGAATTTTAAAGGCTCTGTTTCTGTCTTTTTTATCATTTTCTTCAGCTTTTTGAAATTTTGATTGTTTCATCATTAATTGTCGTTTTCACAATCTTTTGTTGAACTGCTTGCAAAATTACGCACAAAGTTAACAATATACATTGAAGCTCCCGTGTACTGGTAAAGGTCAAGTTGCTAAAGTATCTACTTTTTGTTAATTCAAATGATTTGCGTCCCAAAAGTTCATTTCGAATATTAGAAAGGTGATCTTTAAACGGGGACTTTAGTATATCAAATGTTACGTTGTGAGCACTTTTATTTCGAATTGCCCTCAGTTGTTCTAGAAGGTTGTAATAGGACTTGTCAATGATACCAAGCCGATAAGTTGCTTTTATTTTTGATGAAAATGTCGCAAGGGGTTGGTCTCCTTCAAGTAAATCGTCTTTTTTTCCTGATATTTTTGGTAACAGATAACTGTCTAAAATGGCAAAAAGTAGGTCGTCGATTTTAGACGCACATACAATTACGATGATCCGATCTGACTTTTCCATCAGAAGGTCCTCTGCAAAATCATCAAATTGGTCAAACATTCTCTAAGTATTTAGTAGGAATATGCCGCCTAAAGTTTAGAACTGCAAATAAATTCATGTCCTTGCATTCACGGTGGACTTCATATGAATTAGCATCCATTTCCCCAACAAATCTACTCAAAAAACCCACCCACGCAAACACTTCCCGCCAAATGTTTTTACGGAATAACCCGAATATGCCAATATCATTCATTACACTTAAAATATTCAGTTGAAACTTTACCAGTTCAGCAATATATTTTTTAATTTTGATAGAGCCCGAAAGCATAGATGCGCACGCTATGCAGGTTGTTTTCAGCACACAGAGGGGGCGCGGTTGCTGGTTTTCCGGTCTTGCGGAAAACTTCCTTCATTACGGAACAAGCCCAAAGTATAAGCGAGTTTTGAAACGTGGGATTGCCGCGCTGCACTCCGTTCCGCTCGCAATGACTTTGTGCTGTGAGCCAAAAGCTAAAAGCCAGGAGCCAACAGCTATGCATTTTCGATTACCCTTTGCGCGCTTTGTGAAGCCTTTGTGTTCTTTGTGGTTAGATAGAGCCAGGAACCGAGAGCCAGGAGTCAAGAGCCAAGAACTAGGATTCAAGAATGAAGAACCAGAAAGAACAGTGCATCAATAATCCAAAATCAAAAAATCCTGAATCTAACCACCAGTCACTAATCACTAATCACCAAGCCCTATATTAATTTGTAACTCGTAGCTACCGCGATGGCCTGCGAGATATTGGGGACTTCAAGTTTTTCAAAAAGTTTTTTCCGGTGGAATTTAATTGTATCCCGGGCAACGCACATTTTGTCGGCAATCTCATTAATAGAAAGCCCCTGTGAAGCGTACATCAGGATCTCGGTTTCGCGGGAACTCAGGTTTACCTTTTCCCTGCTTGTCCAGACTTCCCCCACTTCATCATACTCATGGATGATATTGCTGCCTTGGCGCTGGATCTGAATATTGCCAGCCTCGGTATTGTTGGAGAGTGAAAAGATGCAGAGCGCCTTCCAGATCTTTCCTTCATCGGTTAAAAATATTGGGGTGTATTTATGATTAACCAGAATTTTGCGCTTCTCCGCGGTGATAAGATGAAAATCGTAAGTAATGGAGTATTGTTTTCTGTCAGCTACCGGGATCCCATCGTAGAATTTAAAACCAACTTCATTGATCTTCAGCAGCAGTTCCTGATCTTTGGTGGGGGCATGATGGATATAGAATTCATATCCCATCGCTACAATTTCTTCCGGCGTACGTCCGCACAAGAACAAACGGTTGTCGGATACATAGTCAAAACCCTGCTTCAGATAGTCTATGACATACATGCTTTGATAGGTTGTATTCTCAAAAGCTTTCACTACCTGCAGGAAATCCGTAGACTGTGCAGCTTCGGTATCTGTAAGTTGGTTTACTATGTTTTGGGTGAGGAAAAAATCGTCCGCGGCAGGAAATTTCATAAATCATGGTTAGTTAAAAGAACTACCCGCGCGGGTAGTTTCAGGGCGGCCAAATCTACATATTTTTGCTGAGTTATTAATACCGTGCAAAATGATGGTTTTTTTTCTGGAACTGCTCTTATTCATTGCCGGTATTTTGGGTGCGCTTTCATAGCGCATTTTCGTGCCGGGATAACAGTCTGACACTAAAAACACATTTCTATATAGCACCCGCCAGGGTATACCAAAAGTTTACAGGATATCAAAGACATCCTGTAAACTTTTTTTAAGTCCGGACGTCTGTGGGTGTCGCTTAAAGCTGAAAACTTCAGATCATAACGTATGCCGTGATGCTGCAACAGCAATCCACCTTTTCGCTGTTTACCACATAGCATTCTTAAAACCCCGCGCTCAAATTTTCATTAACTTTAAGGCTTAAATTCAACCTCAACCTCAATCTTAACCTCAACCTTAACCTATGAAATACACAGAACCCATGCTGCGCGAAGGCGCCCTGAAAGATAAAGTAGCCATTGTAACCGGTGGCGGCAGCGGTCTGGGCAAAGCCATGACCAAATACTTCCTGGAACTCGGTGCAAAAGTTGTGATTACCTCCAGAAACCTTGAAAAACTTCAGGCCACGGCTAAAGAACTCGAAGACCAGACCGGCGGAAAAGTCCTCTGTGTAGCCTGCGATGTGCGGAACTGGGATGAGGTGGAAGCTATGAAAGAAGCGGCGGTTAAAGAATTCGGCCAAATTGATATCCTGCTCAACAACGCCGCCGGTAACTTTATTTCACCAACTGAGCGGCTTACGCATTCGGCCTTTGATTCCATACTGGATATTGTGCTGAAGGGCACCAAAAACTGTACGCTCTCCGTGGGGAAATACTGGATTGACAATAAAATTCCGGGTACCGTACTCAACATCGTGACCACCTATTCCTGGACCGGATCTGCCTATGTAGTCCCTTCTGCCTGTGCAAAAGCCGGTGTGCTCGCCATGACTAGAAGCCTTGCTGTAGAGTGGGCGAAATACAATATCCGTTTCAACGCCATCGCACCGGGACCGTTCCCGACCAAGGGTGCCTGGGACCGGTTGCTGCCGGGAGATTTGCAGGAAAAATTCGACATGCGTAAGAAAGTGCCGTTGCGCAGGGTAGGCGAACATCAGGAGCTGGCCAATTTAGCGGCGTATCTGGTTTCCGATTATTCGGCTTATATGAATGGTGAAGTCGTAACCATAGACGGTGGCGAGTGGCTGCAGGGTGCCGGCGAATTCAATATGCTCGAAGAAATTCCACAGGAAATGTGGGATATGCTGGAGGCGATGATCAAAGCCAAAAAATCAACTTAACTGAAAATTTACTGTTTTATTAGACGCCCGAACCAAAGGTCCGGGCGTTTTTGTGTTTTTATATATAAGGGAAACAATTTAAACTCCGGATTATTGGTTCACTGATTATATTTCACAAAAAAGGTGTTTTTCCTTAAATGCAGTTTTTATTTGTTTCTAATTTTGATATTCAAATCCTTAAAAATATCATCATGGAAACTTTAAGATCAATTCTGGAAAAAGACCAGTCCAAAAAAACGAAATCGGAGTTAATTCAGTTGCTTACCGGCCTGGAAAGTATAGTGTCGCCTGCCGTGTATGAAAAAATAAGCGGTTTAAGTCCATCGGAACTTCAGGATTTGCCAAAACGGGACATCCTGGAAATCCTCAACAGCTTTAGAGACGGTTACGATGCCAAATGGGAAAATGCTGTGGCAAATGTTTCCTCAGGCGTGATAAGCGCGGTGTTCGGGCAGATGCGCGCAGATGAAAAGGCTTTTGCTGCGGCCGCGGTTTCGGACGGAAATTTTGCTGCTGAACTGGGAAGTATCGATTTTGCCAAAATCATTGGAGGGCCGCTGGATGCCTGCGTTTCCGCACAGACCAATGCCTCTGTGAGTACCGTAAGTTTCATTAATGAAGTTGGTTTTGAAACCACTGCTGAAGGTAAGAAGTTGCGGATGGCCGAATTCAAATATAAAAAGAATGTAGCCAACCCCGAATTTGATGAAGACGAGGCAGAAAGTGATTCCAATCCTAAGACCATTGAGCAGGATGTTGAAATCACCGTTCCGTTCATAGCGCTGCTTAATGTGCCTTCCTTCCGGATAGAAAGCTGTGATATTGATTTTAATGTAAAACTGAATTCCACCTTTACACAAAATACACAGACGGAATTTGGGATCAATACCGGCTTCAGTTCTGAATCTTCAGGTCTGGCCAATCTGTTTGCCAAAGTGAAATTTAAAGTTGATGTTTCGATGAAAAGGACTTCCACTACCGGTGTGAAGATTGAGAAAGAATATTCGCTGGGGGTAAAAGTCAGGGCTACAAACGACGAAATGCCTGCAGGTCTGGAAAAAGTTCTTGGATTGCTGTCTAACTAGATGATTTTGGAATGATTAAATTATCTGATTACCTGGATTATCTGAATCAGGAAATTATTCAGGCACGTAAAAAGGCCGATGAAAATGCGGTGCTGGTAGCGAAGCAGTACGCTCAGCATCCTTATCTCAAGTTTTTTAAGGTTCCCCGGTATTCCATTCCGGTCATAAAGATGGATATCCCGATAAAAGTTGCTGATATTGATGCCGATTCCAAATTTAATTTCAAGATTGATCCTAAGCTGTTCATGGTGGAGGTGAATGAAAAAATCGCGTTGGTGAATAAGGAGAAAAACCTGAACATTTCACCTGTTACAGAAGCCCAGACCCGTAATGATGATTTCAAAAACCTCTTTAAGACGCTGGAAAACAGGGATCAGCGCTATATCAAAAACCTCAGCACAGTCATCAAGAAAATTGATTTGGCACCGCAGATCAAATCTTTAAATCTGGGCATCACCCGTCCACAGGCGGGCGAAGATGAGAATAACGAGTTGGCGCGGATCCTTTCTGAAACCATTGCGAGTAAATATACGCTGGTGGCCTCAAGGCTCAATAACCTGTATATAGATCCTGACACGACAAAGGCGGAGGACAAGGATAAGATGTTCATTAACCTCCATGTGGAAATGGAAGAGGAAGGTTTGCGCATTGTGAAGTTTACAAATAAAGAAGGACAGGAGATCGAGGAGATAACGTTTGAGTAATGCAGGATTTCATTCATCACAAAGTTAAACTTGCGGAGGAAATGCTCATGCAGTTCAATCAGGTTCAGCGGCTGTTTGCAGCGCGTGCCTTTGAATTTGACCAAAAGTTGGATCAGCTGCTTAAAGAGCTTCTTCTGCATTATTCACAGTCCGGCAATAATTCGGCCGAGTCAGAGATTCTGCGCCTTGTAAATTCTCTGTCTCTGGTAAAGAAAGGTTTTAATCCGCTAAAAATGGAAAAACTTGCTTCCGGTAGGAGGGAATATTATTATGGATTTGCATTTTCCGCCATGGAAGTCGTACACGGATTGCTGGCCGCGGATTTGAATGCGCAGCAAAAGAAACTGGATGAGGCCTCGGAGCTTATCTCCAACCTGATACTGAGCATGCATCAGAATGGCGTGCTGACGGACAGGAAAATAAAGAACCTGAATTCCGTTGCCAAGATTGAGGCCTTCTGGAACAGCATGGTAAGTCAGAATGAATCGGTTTCCAGCATTTATAAGAAGCTCCGGATGACCCTCATTCCGGAGGATATTTACCTACTTACTGAGAAAATTCTTCTGAAAATTACATAAAGAATAAAATGGAAAGTAAAAAATATGTAGTGCTGCTTCAGGATCAGAATTCTTCGGCAGTAAAAAAGGTGGAACGTGAATTTAAGGTCAGTTTAACCTCCTCGGAAAATCTTTCCTCCACCAACAAATCTTATGACATCATTGATGCAGATAACGGTGTTCTGTATAAGAATCTTGGTGTGGCCGTAATGGACGAACCGGATGTTGAGCAATTGGAAGCTGCTGTAAATAATGACAGGAGTCCAATACTTTATTACGAAGAGGAAAGGGAATTTTTTGCGGTAAACGAAATGGATCTGATCAATAATGTGAAGCTTAAAGCGGCAGAACTGAGTTCATTGATTTCCGAACTGGAGAGTTTTTTAAATAATAAGCCACTTCCTCAAAAATCACTCACCGAAATGGAATGGGGACTCAAGGCGATTGGTATAGACCTCGCGCAGTTTACCGGCAAAGGAATTGACCTCTGCGTGCTCGATACCGGATTTGACCTTTCTCATCCCGACTTCTCTGCCCGCAATATTGAAGGCAAATCCTTCATACCCGATGAGGTTTGGGACAGGGATCCCTACGGGCATGGTACGCACTGCGCGGGTACGGCTGCCGGTAATGTGCGCCAGGACAGCGGCAAACGGTATGGAATTGCCGGAGACTGCAATCTGAAGATCGGAAAGGTGCTGAGCAACAAGGGAAAGGGCACGACATCCGGTATCATTGACGCAATAGACTGGGCGCTTGAACATAAATTCAGAATTATATCCATGTCGCTGGCCTCTCCTGTAAAAATAAATGAAAAACCTTCTCCTATTTTTGAAGCGGTGGGCCGTAAGGCGCTGGCCAGCAATTGTCTGCTTATTGCTGCGGCAGGAAATGACAGTAAAAGGCCGGCCGTCCCGCTTCCTGTTGGTGCGCCGGCTAACTGCAGCTCCATTATGGCAGTGGCGGCAATTGACAGTCAGATGAGAGTGGCCGCTTTTTCCAATGGTGGTATTAATTCTGCCAATGGGGGCAATGTGAATGTTTGTGCGCCGGGCGTCGATATTCTAAGTGCCCGTCCTGTAAAGGCACCCGATAATTTACCCTATACGATGATGAACGGTACCAGTATGGCCACGCCGCATGTTGCCGGCCTGGCCGCGCTCTATATGGAAAAGTTTCCTGATCTTACAGCAGATAAGATTTGGGAGTTGCTGGAAAATACAGCGAAACCGATTCAGAATTTAAAGTACCGTGATATAGGTAGTGGTTTAATACAGTTTGTACCTTAAGATGATGGAAATTTATATAGCACTGCTAAAGCAGGATGTGAAGCTTGGTGACGTGAAGGAAAAGCTGGCTGAGGAAGGCATGGACTTCCTTAAATTTTATCCGATGCTCAATATGGTTAAAATCAGGGCTGAGAAAGATCCGTCCAAACCCTGCCATGAGATTTTTGAAACGGTGGAGAAAGAGAAAGATGATTTCTCCTCACACACTCATTAACTTAACGGAAAAATATTACTGCTGGCTGAATAAAAAAGAGTCCGCTGAAAAATCAACGGACCCCAAAAACACAAATGATGAAAAAAAATTTCAACTTAAGAACGCAGGAAAATGCGTTGTATTATGTTAACGGAAGTTAAAGTTTAAATCTCTGTCGGACGGAAAACCAATCCGCTTTCCTCGAAGTAATCCAGAGTGATCCGGTCGCCGTCATTTACCTCTCCGGCCAGCAGTGATTTGGAAAGCTTGTTCAGGACTTCCTGCTGAAGGACTCTCTTAAGCGGTCTGGCACCGAAACTTGGGTCATAACCCTTATTCATCAGGTAATTTACCGCGTCTTCTGTGGCAGTCATAATAATTCCTTTTCGCTCCAGCATGTGGTTGAATCCACGTAACTGATACTGCACGATCTTACCGATTTCCTTTCTTGTAAGAGGCTGGAATAATACGGTTTCGTCAATCCTGTTCAGGAATTCAGGTCTTAAAGTCTGTTTCAGCAGAGCAAAAACTTCATCTTTCGTCTTGGCCACGATTTCATCAACATTCTCGTCAGTGATATTTTCAAAATTCTCCTGAATAAGATGCGACCCCAGGTTGGACGTCATTATTATGATGGAATTCTTGAAGTTAACCACACGGCCTTTGTTGTCAGTCAGGCGTCCGTCGTCCAATACCTGCAGCAGCGTGTTGAACACATCCGGATGCGCTTTTTCAATCTCATCCAGTAAGACTACAGAATAAGGCCTTCTCCTGACAGCTTCCGTGAGCTGCCCGCCTTCATCATAACCTACGTATCCCGGGGGCGCACCCACCAGTCTTGACACCGAATGTCTTTCCTGGTATTCACTCATGTCAATGCGGGTCATATTGTTTTCATCATCGAAAAGATATTCTGCCAGTGCTTTTGCCAGCTCAGTTTTTCCGACACCGGTGGTGCCCAGGAAGAGAAATGATCCAATAGGCTTTTTCTCATCATTCAGGCCGGCACGGTTTCTCCGGATCGCATCTGCCACAGATTCGATGGCTTCATCCTGACCAACGACTCTCTTGTGGAGTTCGTCTTCCAGGTGCAGAAGTTTTTCCCTCTCGCTTTGAAGCAGTTTTGTAACCGGGATTCCGGTCCACTTCGAAATGACCTCGGAAATATTTTCGGCAGTCACTTCCTCAGTAATGAGCTCGTTCTGGTTGTTCTGCATTTCAAGTTCCAGCTTCTCCAAGTCACTTTCCTTCTCTTTTATTTTGCCGTACTGAATCTCGGCTACCTTTGCGTAGTCCCCCATCCGGCTGGCTCTTTCGGCTTCGAGTTTTAATGCCTCAATGTCTTTTTTGATAGAGGTCAGGTCTTCGGACTTCTGTTTTTCCTTCAGCCATTTCGCATTAATCTCATTACGCTCTTCAGAAATCCTGGAGATATCCTCTTTTAGATGGTTAATCCTTATTTCGTTACCCTCGCGCGAGATGGCTGCAAGCTCAATTTCCAGCTGCATAAGTTTGCGGTCCAGAACGTCCAGTTGCTCCGGTTTGGAGTTGATTTCCATCCTGAGTTTCGCGGAAGCTTCGTCAATCAGGTCAATGGCTTTATCCGGCAGAAAACGGTCAGAGATATAACGCTGCGACTGTTCCACAGCGGCTATAATCGCTTCATCCTTTATTCTGACTTTGTGGTGTGCTTCGTATTTGTCTTTAATCCCCCGCAGGATGGAAATGGCGGATTCGGTATCCGGTTCTTCCACCATCACCTTTTGGAAACGCCTTTCCAGTGCTTTATCTTTTTCGAAATACTTTTGATATTCGTTAAGTGTGGTAGCTCCCACTGCACGCAGTTCGCCCCGCGCCAGAGCAGGTTTCAGGATATTGGCGGCATCCATTGCACCTTCGCCGCCGCCGGCACCTACCAGGGTGTGAATCTCGTCTATGAAAAGGATGATCTGACCGTCGGATTTAATCACTTCGTTAACTACCGATTTCAGTCTTTCCTCAAACTCACCTTTGTATTTAGCTCCGGCAATCAGGGCTCCCATGTCCAGGGAATAAAGGGTTTTATCGGCGAGGTTTTCGGGAATGTCACCGGCAATGATACGGTGGGCAATTCCTTCGGCAATAGCGGTCTTACCCACACCCGGCTCGCCTATGAGGATTGGGTTGTTTTTTGTTCGTCTGGAAAGGATCTGAAGGACCCTGCGGATCTCCTCGTCACGCCCGATTACAGGATCAAGTTTTCCCTCCGCAGCCAGTTCATTAAAATTCTTTGCATATTTGTTCAGGCTTTGGTAGGTCTCCTCGGAGCTGGCCGAAGTTGCTTTCGATCCTTTTCTCAGTTCATTAATCGCGGATTCCAGACCTTTTTTGGTCACACCCATATCTTTGAGCATCTTGGCGACTTCGGAACCGCTTTCCAGTAGTGAAAGCCAGAGATGTTCAATGGTTACGAACTCGTCGCCCATCTTTTTTGCAATGTTG
This sequence comes from Chryseobacterium sp., assembly GCF_008831505.1. NCBI lineage: Bacteria > Pseudomonadati > Bacteroidota > Flavobacteriia > Flavobacteriales > Weeksellaceae > Chryseobacterium > Chryseobacterium sp. The sequence goes on from NZ_CP044507.1 coordinate 426,165, forward strand.
GGTGCATCCAGCAGGACTTTGTTTGCCGATTGTGAGAGGTAGATGTTACCACCTTCCACTTTAGGGAGTTTCTCAAGGGCACCGCGGTTCCTCTCCCGCACCAGTGAGAGTTCGGCTTCGGATTTCTTCATCAGGAAATCTGAGATATTCTCATCTGTCTGGAAGATACCTTCCAGTAAATGTTGTGGTTCAATACTTTGGTTGCCGAATTCCATCGCAATCTGTTGCGCTTTCTGGATGGCTTCCTGCGATTTTACAGTATATTGGTTTAAATTCATATTAATGTGATTTTAGTTTTTTTATTATGTTTATTTTACAGATATCAGGAATTCAGTTTGATTTGAGTTCCCGGTATCATTATCAAGTAATTAATCACCACAACTGCGGCAAAAATTGTACTTTACCATTATTTCACCCTCTTTTTCAGCCAAAATTTCCGAAATTAACGTTTTGAGCCTGTGGGAATTAGGTCATTTTTACCGAATTTAATTTGCTCAGTCATTATCTTGATTAATTTAATAGCGGTATTAAGGGTGGTTTTTATGCCTTGTAAAAAATAAGTATATTTGTAGAACTCACTTATATAGAGTTTTTATAAAAATATGCATCATTTTCATCTGTTAAAAACGGTCCTTGTAAAGAAGGAAACCAATGATTCCATACATATCGCATTTGAGATTCCGGCGCACCTGCGTCATGAATTTTCATTTAAACAGGGACAGTATATCAATGTCCGCTTTATTTTTGGTGATGAAGACCTTCGCAGGTCTTATTCCATTGTAAATGCACCAAGTGAGGGGAATTCACAAATTGAAATATTGGTAAAGCACCTGACTGACGGAAAGGTCTCAACTTTCCTGAATAGTGAACTGAAGTTAGGTGACGAGGTCGAAGTTCAGGCGCCAATGGGTCATTTTTATACCCACTATCACGCATCCAACCAAAAGACCTACGTGGGTCTGGCGGCAGGCAGTGGAATTTCGCCCGTGCTTTCCAATTTGAAAGAAGCATTGTATCAGGAGCCGAAGAGTAAAGCATATCTGTTTTTCAGCAATAAAAGTGTAAATGATATTATTTTCCGTCAGGAAATAGATGATCTTGTTGCGAAATTTGAGGGAAGGCTTCAGGTAATTTATCTGCTTTCCCGCGAGAAACATTTTGAGGACGAACTTTTTGAAGGCCGGATCTGTGCCGATAAACTGGAGCAGCTTTTCAGCAGGTATACTGATATTCCGGTTCAGGACGCCACCTATTTTATCTGTGGCCCTTCGGAAATGATCAAGGATATTTCAGGTTACCTCAAGAATTCATGTAAAGTGCCGTCGCTACAGATCATGTATGAGTATTACGCTGCGCCGGATGATGATGAGAATGCGGAAATGAGCGACGAGTTTAAGGCGATCCCAAACTTGGAAAGTATGGTAACCTTAATAATTGATGATGATGAATATTCATTTCACCTGAACTCAAAGAAGAGAAATATTCTTGATCAGGCTCTGCATGACAATCTGCCTGTACCGTTTGCCTGCAAAGGTGGGGTTTGCTGTACCTGCAAGGCACAGGTGATGGAAGGCGAAGTTTTTATGGAGAAGAACTTTGCGCTTACAGAGGAAGAGGTGGAGCGCGGCTTTGTTCTCACATGCCAGTGTCACCCCACGACAAATGTAGTGATGCTGAATTATGATGTTTAATGTATGTCTGAAGCAGCTGCATATTAACAATACAAATAAAAGCTATGACTTACTGGAAGTTTTCTAAGGCCATTAACGAAAATGAAGAATACAGGATTGAAGGACTCAATATCTGGAATCATTACTGGCACTGTGTAGATAAGAAAGTGGAAGTAAAAGGGCCGGACAGCGGCAATGTATACTTTTTCAAGGAATACCAGATTGAAGGTGACGGCAAAACAGTCAATTTTGTCGCAGGAGAGTTCATCGACTCTAAAGTCGGGATCTATCTGAAAGACGATTTGCACGACGGCAAATTGTAAATCAGCAACTATCAGCGCTTACCTATTATAATATTAAGATGAATCAGGAAAAATTTTTAGAATACGTTCAGGCAGAAAACAAGGTAGAGCCTAAGGATGTTATGCCGGAAGATTACAGAAAACTTCTCGTTAGGCAGATCTCCCAGCATGCTCACTCCGAGATTGTAGGTATGCTGCCCGAAGCCAACTGGATTACAAGAGCACCTTCCTTAAGAAGGAAAATGGCCCTTTTGGCTAAGATCCAGGATGAAGCAGGGCACGGTTTATACCTTTATGCTGCTACAGAAACCTTAAATAACGGCGAAATAGCCGCAGACCGCGACACCACCTACAATGATATGCTGTCCGGGAAAGCAAAATACTCAAGCATCTTTAACTATCCGGCTCTTTCATGGGCCGATATTGGTGCCATTGGCTGGCTGGTAGATGGTGCGGCCATCATGAACCAGGTAATGCTGATGGGTAACTCCTACGGACCTTATTCCAGGGCCATGGTGAGGATCTGTAAGGAAGAATCCTTCCACCAGAGACAGGGTTATGAAATCCTGATGACGCTTTGCCGCGGTACCAAAGAACAGAAAGACCTGGCACAGGAAGCGCTGAACCGCTTCTGGTGGCCGGCACTGATGATGTTCGGACCTAACGACGATGCTTCACCAAACTCTCAGAAATCCATGAATTACCGCGTAAAGCGCGAAAGTAACGATGCTTTGAGACAGCGTTTTGTGGATGTAACCGTTGGTCAGGCTGAGTTCCTGGGTCTAAAGATCCCGGATGAAAAACTGAAATGGAATGAGGAAACCCAACATTATGATTTTGGCGAACTTCCGTGGGATGAATTCATGGAAGTGCTGAAAGGCAACGGCCCATGTAACCGTAAGCGTTTGGAAACAAAAAGAAAGGCGCAGCGTGAGCATGCCTGGGTTAAAGAAGCAGCTATGGTTTATGCCGCGAACGAAAATACGAGAAAAGTAAGCTGAAGATACAGTCAGCAGAACGATTAAAATTACGATTGAATAATGAGCAATTTAGAAATGTGGGAGGTCTTTATCCAGACCAAACCGGGACTTTCACACAAACATGCAGGTACCGTGCAGGCACCGACGGCCGAAATGGCACTGCAGAATGCCAGGGACGTTTATACCCGCAGGATGGAGGGCACTTCTATCTGGGTGGTACCCAGCAAATATATGGTGACCTCCGAAGGTGTAGACAAGGAAGCTTTCTTTGACCCCGCTGATGACAAACTATACCGTCATCCAACCTTCTATACCATCCCGAACGATGTGAAAAATATGTAAACAGAGCCAAGAACCGAGACCCAAGAACCGAGACATGGTCTCGCAGTCTTGATTCTTGATTCTTGATTCCTGAATCTAAAAATAATGAATCCACTTTACAACTATACCATAAAACTGGCCGATGATACCCTTATTTTCGGGCAGAGGCTGGGTGAACTTTGCGGGCAGGGACCATATCTGGAAGAAGATATTGCCCTTACCAATATCGCACTGGACTATCTGGGACAAAGCAGCAATTTTTTCAAATATGCCGCGCAGCTTCAGGGTGAAAACCGTACCGAAGATGACCTGGCATTTCTTAGACTTGAAAAAGAATACCTGAACTGCCAGCTATCCGAACTTCCGAACGGTGATTATGCCAATACCATCCTGAAAGTATACTTCTTCTCATTATATCAGAAATTGCTTTATACAGAACTGATGAAGAGCCCGGACACTCAGTTGGCAGCCATCGCTGAAAAATCCTTGAAAGAAGTGAAATACCACTACACCCATTCATCAACGTGGGTAAAAATGTTTGCCGGCGGCACGGAAGAAAGCAGGACGCGGTTGACAGATGCTGTGGCAAATCTTTGGGAATACACTCAGGGAATGTTTGCGGAAACACCGGGTGAGCAGGAACTTATAGACTCTGAAACAGTGCCGGATTCAAAGATCCTGCATGAAATCTGGACGGCTACCGTTACCGAAGACTTTGCAAATTTTGGAATTCAGATCCCGGAAAGCACTTTTATGCAGAAAGGCTCGCGCACAGGCTACCATACCGAATACTTCGGCTTCATCCTTTGCGAGCTTCAGTACATGCAGCGTACCTATCCCAACTGTACCTGGTAAGTGTTTTGTTTGAACATTCAACAGAATAAAACCTCTTAAACCGGCTTCTTTTAAAACAAGTGAACTGGAAATAAAGTATGCAGAATTTACTCGAAATATTAGCTGAAATCCCGGATCCTGAAATCCCGGTTATCAATATCGTGGAACTCGGTATTGTGCGGGAGGTCAAAATGACCGCTGAAGATGAGGTGGAAGTTGTAATTACGCCCACCTATTCGGCATGTCCGGCTATGTTCAATATTGAAGAGGACATTATTAAACTGTTTCGTGAAAGAGGAGTAACTGCGAAAGTTATTACAAAGATTTCACCCATCTGGACTACCGACTGGATGACTGATGAAGCGCGCGAGAAACTGCGTGCCTATGGAATCACGCCACCCGAAAGAGGTGCTGATAAAGATCATCTGGATATTCCCAAGAAATGTCCGCGTTGTGGATCTGCCAACACAACGCAGATTAGCCGTTTTGGCTCCACACTGTGCAAGGCAAGTTACCAGTGTAACGACTGTCTGGAGCCCTTTGACTATTTTAAATGTCACTAAATGTTAGTATCTTTAAGGAAATAAAAAAACAGACTATGTATATCTATTCACAATTTGATGTGGAATCTCATTTGGGAGGCCGGTTAAAGATCGGCTATTTGAACCAGCCGGAAACCATGAATGCGCTTACCAAACCGCTTTTGGCAGAATTGCGTGATTTTGTTGAGTTTTATAATAAGGATGAAGATACACGCTGTATCGCAATTGCGGGCCGCGGCAAGGCTTTTTCTTCCGGTCAGAATCTGGCAGCCATTGATTTTATGGATCCTGAGGTAAATGTTCCCCGTGAAGTGGAGCGCATTGTACTGGATTACTATAATCCACTGGTTATGTCCATTGCCTATGCGCGTAAGCCGGTGATTTCTCTGGTAAACGGTCCTGCGGTGGGAGCGGGAGCTATGCTGGCACTGATCTGTGACTTCTCGGTGGTTTCGGACAGGGCTTATTTTTCGCAGGCATTTTCAAACATAGGTCTGATTCCCGACACGGGAGGTACGTATTTTCTGCAGAAAGTTCTGGGCAGACAGATGGCTCATTATCTGGCCTATACCGGAAAGAAACTTAGCGCTGAAGAAGCGTACAGACTTGGTATGGTAGCTGAAGTATGGCCCGAAGATGAGTTTGAAGCAAAAGCCATGGAGATGCTGGAAACCATTACCAACCAGCCCACCACAGCATTGTCTTTAACAAAAAGAGCATTGCGTAAATCCTATGATAACAGCCTGAAGGAGCAACTGGACATTGAAAGCAGGTACCAGTCCGCTGCATCGGCAACTGAGGACTTTCGTGAAGGAATACTGGCATTTTCGGAAAAAAGAAAGCCTCTTTATAAAGGCAAATAGTTTAAAATTTAAAACATTTCAAGATAGTTTTGGTTATTCAAAGCTATCTTTTTACATTAAGGTCTTATGAAACAAATAGGAATAATTGGTTCCGGCACCATGGGAATCGGTATTGCACAGGTAGCAGCTACCGCAGGCAGTACTGTTTTTCTATATGACGCAAACTCTGCACAAACTGAAAAATCACTAGCTGGTTTGCAAAGGACACTGGCAAGGCTGGTGGAAAAAACAAAGATTTCGCAGGAGGAATCTGCAAATATATTCGGAAGGATAAAGTTTTGCCGGGAAATTTCTGACTTGAAAGATTGTGACCTTGTAATAGAAGCGATTATAGAAAACAGGGAAATAAAAACTGAGGTTTTCCGCAAGGTAGAGCAAACGGTTTCTGAAAACTGTGTGATTGCAAGTAATACCTCTTCAATTTCCATTACATCGCTTTCGGCAGAACTTCAGCATCCGTCACGGTTCATTGGAATTCATTTCTTCAATCCGGCACCTCTGATGCCACTGGTAGAGGTGATTCCGGGCTTACTGACGGAGAAGGAACTTCCCCAGCAAATTTATGACCTGATGAAATCATGGGGCAAAGAGCCCATCATTGCCAAAGATGTTCCCGGTTTCATTGTTAACCGTATCGCCCGGCCATTTTATGGGGAAGCCTTACGGATTGTAGAGGAAAATATCGCCACCCCCGAACAGGTGGACGATGCCATGAGAACATTAGGTAATTTCCGGATGGGACCGTTTGAACTGATGGACCTTATCGGTATCGACGTTAATTTCTCGGTAACCAAAACAGTTTATGCCGATTATTTCTTTGATCCAAAATACAAACCGAGCCTACTGCAGCAGCGGATGAGCGAAGCCAAACTGCACGGACGCAAGACCGGCAGGGGATTTTATGATTACAGTGAAAATGCAGTAAAACCAGAGCCTGTAAAAGACGAGAACCTGTACGCGGAGATCTTTATGAGAATTATTTCTATGCTTATCAACGAAGCTGTAGAAGCCAAACGTATGGGAATCGCCAGCGATGCCGATCTTGAACTTGCAATGCAGAAGGGCGTAAACTACCCGAAAGGCCTGCTGGCGTGGGGCAGCGAGATTGGCTACCGCTATGTGGGCGCTACATTGCAGAGGCTTTACGAAACCTATCAGGAAGAAAGATACAGGCAAAGTCCGCTGCTTTCTAAATTATAAACCTCCTGATGAAAAACCTCATATTTAAAAGTTTACTGAAAGCACTTTTCTTTACATTGCTTGTTACAGTTTTCAGTTATTTTTTTGAGGAAGATGTTTCATTCAGTCAATATGTTCAACGTGAATGGTTAGGGTTTATGATTACAGTTCCCGTTATATTCGCACTCTTCTTTGTTTTTGACTATTTCCAGTATAAGAAAATAAAAAAAAGTCATGGAAAGAACTGATTGTAGATAACCTGCTAAGCACAGAAAATAAACTTTTACTAAACTAAATTGATATGATAACGAACATACTTCTTAAAAGCCTGCGCGGAACCATCTCTTTCGGCGTGCTGTTTTTTTTGCTTCAGTTTATTTGGGACGGCTTCAATATGGAAACGCTGAATTCGGTATTGGCCGATGCTCCGCGGCATCTTTTCATGCTCCTCTTTATTTTTATTGTTCTGATACTGCAGAATATTATCATCCAGCAAAGAAAAGTTAAGCTGCAAAGTGACTTAAATAAAAAGGTTCGCCGTTAATTACTTTTACATTGTTAAACTATTACATTGACACATTAAACTAAATGACTCCATTAGAAACTGCTCAATACATGCTCAATCAGGACGAATTCTCAAAATGGATGGGAATTCAACTGGTGGAGGTTCGGGAAAAATATTGCCTTATTGAGATGCCTGTAAAAGCCGAAATGATCAATGGTCTGAAGACCGTACACGGCGGCATCACCTTTTCCCTGGCCGATTCGGCGCTCGCATTCTCCAGTAACAATACTAATGAAGCTTCTGTTGCGCTGAACTGCGTAATCAATTTTACAAAAGCTGTGAGGATGGGCGATATCCTTACAGCTGAAAGCGTACTGATCTCCGATACGCGGAAAACAGGAATTTATGACATCTCGATAAAGAATCAGGATCAGGTCCTGGTGGCATCTTTCCGGGGAACGGTCTATAAAATTGAAAAGAAAGTTACGGATTTGTAATTATATAATGTTTATAGGATGCAGGAACTTAAATTAATGCACTCAACAATCTTGATTGATGATAATGAACTGGTTATTAAAGACCGCCTAAAATATCAGAAAATATTTTCCATTATTGCAGGAACGTCAGTGATATTGTTTGCGCTTACCACTTTTATGAATGGCGGCCAATCATTTGCGTCTGAAAAGTTTTATTACTTTTTCCTTTTCCTGTGCGGAATCTCCATGGTTTTTTTCAGTTTAAAGCTGAATGTTAGAGACCGGCTATCGAAAGATGAAATCCTGTTGGTAAACTTCCAGAAAGACGTATTCCGTTTTGAGCATGCTTATTTTATTCTGCAAAACGGCAAGAAGAGAAAAACCTATTTTTTTCCTGACGAAAAAGAAAAATTAGTAAGTTTTTTAGAATTCAACAATATTAAAACCCGTAATTCAAAGTACATTAAATTATAATATGGTAGAAAGTTATCTGCCCACCTTATCATTATAAATTAACCTGACATGAAACTAAAAAATTATATATACGGCCAGTGGACAGAAGGTTCCGGCGAAGAGATTCCATTATACAACGCGGTAAACGGTGAACTTGTTGCCATTTCTGATACGGGCGGCATCGATTTTCAGCAGGCGCTGGATTATGGTAGAACGGTAGGGTACAAAAACCTTTCGTCTATGACCTTTTACGACCGCGGCGAAATGCTCAAGAAAGTCGCTCTTTATCTTCTGGAGAGAAAGAAGAAGTATTATGAGCTTTCTTACAAGACCGGAGCCACGCATACCGACTCCTGGGTGGATATTGAAGGTGGTTTCGGTACCTTCTTCACTTATTCGGGTCTGGCAAAAAGAATGTTGCCCAACACTCCCTTTTGGGTAGACGGCGATACCCAGAAGATTTCAGCCAACGGAACCTTTCTGGGAACTCATATCCTGACGCCAAGTGAAGGTATTTCGGTTCAGATCAATGCCTATAACTTTCCTGTTTGGGGTATGATGGAGAAACTTTCCACCTCACTGTTAGCCGGTGTTCCCAGTATTGTAAAGCCGGCAACGCCGGGATCTTACCTTACCAATGCGGTGTTTGCTGATATGATTGATAGCGGTCTCCTTCCCGAAGGTGCCATACAATTGGTTTGCGGTGAGCCCGGAAATATGCTGGATTATGTTCAGGACGGGGACTCAGTGCTGTTCACCGGTTCGGCCAGAACAGGTAAGAAACTTAAATCGCTTCCGTCAGTATCAACCAATGCGGTACGCTTCAATATGGAAGCCGACTCACTCAACTGTTCCATTTTAGGCTTGGATGCAAAACCGGGTACACCGGAATTTGATCTCTTTATCAAGGAAGTCCGCAATGAAATTACAACCAAGGCGGGGCAGAAATGTACAGCGATCCGCCGTATTATGGTACCGGAAAATTTGGTTGATGAAGTTCAGACTGCTTTAGGTAAAGCGCTGGACCAGACTAAAATCGGTAATCCGCTGAATCGGGAAACCCGCATGGGCTCGCTGGTAGGAAAACAGCAGTATGAAGAAGTCCTGAAGAATGTAAATCTGCTGAAAGCCGAAACCGAACTGATCTATGACGGACAGCATGAACTTCTGGATGCCAGCTATGAGTCAGGCTCCTTTATGAGTCCGAAAATCTTTTATAACGATAAGCCTTTCGAAAAAAACATCTCTCACGATGTGGAAGCGTTCGGACCGGTTTCTACACTGATGCCTTACCGCGATGCCGAAGAAGCTGCGGCACTTGCAAAGCGCGGAAAAGGCAGCTTGGTAGGCTCCATTGTTTCCAACGATGAAAAATTTGTGGCTGAAACTTCCTGGAGAATGGCATCACAGCATGGACGAATCTTCGTGCTGAACCGCGACAGTGCCAAAGAAAGCACCGGTCACGGCTCGCCTCTGCCGACCTTAATGCACGGCGGTCCTGGCAGGGCAGGTGGAGGTGAAGAGATGGGCGGCCTGAACGGTCTGCACTTCTTCCTTCAGAAAACAGCTGTTCAGGGCTCGCCCGATATGCTTACGGCCATAACAAAAGTGTATCAGCAGGGGGCAGTGCAGAAATTCTCAGATAAGCATCCTTTCAGAAAGTTCTTTGAAGAGGTGGAAATTGGTGATTCTCTGGAAACCGCCGGCAGAACGGTAACAGAAGCCGACATTGTCAATTTTTCCAATGTTTCCTGGGATCATTTCTACGCCCATACAGATGCCACCAGCCTGAACGGAACCATCTTCGACAAAACGGTAGCACATGGGTATTTTATCCTCTCAGCGGCAGCCGGACTGTTTGTGTCGGGTAAAAAAGGTCCGGTGATTGCGAATTATGGGCTTGAAAATGCGAGTTTCTTTAAACCCGTTTACGCTGGCGACACGATTACCGTCTATCTGACGGCAAAAGAGAAAATCAACAAAGGTGTTAAAGGCCGCAACATTCCAAGTGGGGTAGTAAAATGGCTTGTAGAGGTCGTGAATCAGCGTGATGAGATCGTGTGTGTAGCTACCATCCTGACTTTGGTTGCGAAACAGTCACCGTTTATGGAACTGAATGCGAAGGATATTCAGAAGCGCCTGAACGGTCTGACAGAATCCACCGAAAGAAAATTCGGCGAAATGACGCCGCAAATGATGGTAGAACATCTGGAAGAAGTTATGCGCAACGGTTTCAGTAAACTGGATCCTTCAGACTTCCCCGAAATTCCCGCCGAGAAAATGGAAAAGCTGCAGGACTGGATCTATACCGACCAGAAAATAAGACCCGGTGCGCAATATCCATTACTGAAAGAAGGCGAAAAACCTGCCCTCAGATTTAAGAACCTTGCCCAGGCAAAAGAGAATCTGATGCAAACCCTGAAGGAATATCTGATCTACTACCGGGAAAACCCAGATGCCGAACATTACCATCCACGCTTCGGAACTTTAAACAAAGAAATGATGGAACTATTCCACAGGAAACATTTTACGCATCATTTCGAGCAGTTCGGTCTGTAAAGAGGTGCACAGAAGGGTTTAAAATTATTTTATCCTGCGGATTCGCTTTGGTGTTCCATAGGAACACCATCTGTGTAGAAATAATCATTTGATAAATTTGCGCTCCGTAGGAGCGCAATCTGATGTTATAAAATATTGAGAATGCCAAATACCTACTCGCAAATATATTTGCAATTATTTTTTGCCACGAGAGGCAGGGAAACTAAAATAGTATCTGCAATTAAGGATGAACTTGAAAAGTACATCTGTGGGATTTTTCGTAATAAAGGTCAGAAGGTAATAGCTATTTATGCCAATCCCGATCATATTCATATTCTTTTAAGTTATAAAAATCTTCAAATAGCTATTCCTGATTTAGTAAAAGTTGTAAAAACTGAGTCCACGAAATTTATTAATGAAAAGAAAATGATTGTTGGACATTTTTCGTGGCAAGAAGGTTACGGTATATTTTCATATTCTAGAAGTCAGAAGGAAGTAGTAAGAAACTATATTTTAAATCAGGCTGAACATCACCAACGAAAAAGTTTCAGAGAGGAATATCTGGATTTTCTGCAGAAATTTGCTGTAGATTATGAAGAGAAATATCTTTTTGATTTTTACGAGTGATTAGAGATAGCGTCCCTACGGGACGCCCTTTCACAACATCTCAAAACCTCTACACAGATACGATTCCTCTGGAATCTCTAGGAGGAAACGTTGGTGATATTAATACAAGCACTCAAAAGTATATAGTTACATAGTAAATTTAAAATGCAAAAATCCTTTGGCCAGAAAGTAATAACCTTCAACAAAAACCTGAAGTACACCGGATCTCTCCCGCCTGGTTTCGATGTCCTCAATCCATTCTTTGATAATCCGGAAACATTGGAGGTGATGACCGCTTTTTACCATAAGTTCTATAATGATAATCGAAAGCGGAAATTCATAATAGGGATTAATCCGAGCCGGCATGGCGCCGGAGTGACGGGTGTTCCGTTTACTGATACGAAACGTCTGGAAACAGTGTGTGGCATTGAAATGAAATCGGCGAATACACACGAGATTTCGTCAGTATTTTTATATGAGGTCATCAGTCAGTACGGAGGTCCTGAACGGTTTTATGCAGATTTTTATATAAATTCGCCCTTCCCTTTGGCTATTATCAGAAAACAAAAGAACGGCAGTTGGCTGAATGCGAATTACTACGACGATAAATCACTGTTTGAAGTGGTGAAGAGTTTTATGACTGAAAGCATCAGATGCCATATCGGTTTAGGCCTGGATACTTCCGAAGTGTTTGTTTTGGGAAAGAAAAATGCTGCTTTCATTGAAAAACTCAACAGTGAGAACCGCTTTTTTGATAAGATGACTGTGCTGGAACACCCCCGGTACATTCAGCAATACAAAAGTAAAGAGAAACAGCTATATATTGATAAATATTTAATTGCGTTAAATAAAGAATAATGAACAACGGATTTGTAAACCACGAAGTCAGAAACAATATTGCCGAAATAACTTTCGGACATCCAAAAAGTAATTCGCTGCCGGGTGAAATACTTGAAAAACTGGCCCAAACCATTCTGGACAAGGGAAAAGATGAAAGTGTGAAAGCTATTCTGCTTAAATCGGACGGTGAAAAAGCCTTCTGCGCCGGTGCCAGCTTTGATGAACTGTTAGCAATTGAAGAGCTTGAGGCAAGTACAAAATTCTTTGGGGGATTTGCAAAAGTGCTGAATGCCATGCGTAATTGCGGCAAGCTTGTAATCGTTCGAGTGCAGGGTAAAACAACCGGTGGTGGAGTAGGAATTGCCTGCGCGGCAGACTACTGCTTCGCTGTTGAAAGTGCAGCCATGGCACTCACAGAACTCAATCTTGGTATCGGCCCATTTGTTATCGGACCTTATGTGGAGCGTAAAATCGGTAAGTCAGCTTATACGGCCATGTCTATTGATGCCGACTTCCGCAGCGCAGACTGGTGCGAAAAGCACGATGTTTACCATTCGGTTTCGCCAACAATTGCTGAGATGGATGCGCAACTTCAGCAGTTCCTTACCGGACTTTCAGCCAGAAGTACAGATGCTTTGGCCTTAATTAAAAAGGTTTCATGGGAGGGAACTGAACATTTTGAAAACCTAATGCCGGAAAGAATTCATATGAGTGCAAGTCTGATCCTGGAAGATTCTGCAAAGCAGAACATTGAAAAGATCAAAGAAAGGCTGCGCTCTAAGTAATTATCAGCTTCGGTAAAAATAAAAAGCAAAGATTTTGTCTTTGCTTTTTTGATTTATGCCTTCAACAGGTTAATGGAAACCGTTGCCAAATCTGAGTCGGGATATTTTTTAAACAGATCTTTATCCACGGTCAGTCCTACTTCATTGCATATTTTGTGGAAAACGTCAATCTCAACAATATACTGATCCGAAAATCCATGTGTGGCATCGTAAGCTGTTGCGGCCGTCTCACCAAGATGTTGGCGGGTAAGTTCAGGATTCAGGGTATGAAGTTCTATCACCAGTAAGCCGTTCTTCTTAATATAGGGAAGCCAGAGATTAAGGTGTTCCCTCAGATTTTCTTCCACCAGTTTGTTGGGAATCCTTCTTCCCCGAAAAGCAAAGGCTCCACTTGATGTGGAAATTCGGTCCGGATTCATATTCGCGGGATCTTTCCAGATTCTGTTGTGATCCAGGAAGGTACGGATGTTCACCAGATCAGACAGGTCTATTTCATAATTTTCTTTCAGGTCCTTTGCCAGTCGGTCGGGATCACCAATATCGCCCCAGATCACTTTCGCCCAAATGTCATTGTTGATGAGGTTAGCGCGCGTAACATTAAGTGCTGCCTGGTTGTAATCGGCGCCCACGAGGAAAAGTGGGTAATCCTCAAGCATTCTTCCGCGTAAAGTATGCCTTTCAATAGTTTCAAAAATGTGCTGGATAAAGGCACCGTTGCCACAACCCATATCCAGGATTCCTTTCGGCTGCAAATGTATAGGCTGATTGAAAATGGAGACGATGAAATCTGTGACTACTTTAAAGTAGGTAGAGTGGGCGCCACCGCTTCCCCAAACGTTCATTTTCCTGTCCACATGGATTTCGTCTTCTCCTTCGGCAGTTTCGCGCAACTTTTTTGGATCACCAAAAAGTAGGTCGTCCAGCCGGTTGAACAGGGGTAAATAGGACACGGTCACACCATACGAGGCAGCGCGCCGCGCGAAATACAATCCACTTTCGGTGAATTTATAATTCTGATTGTTTTTGGTAAACCAGCCCAGGTCACTCAGGAAATCTAGAATCTTTTCAAAGTTGTCCGGGTTTTTGTGAAATTCGACGGCCTGGAATGAAGTCTCCATGAAATATTTATGGAACATGCCGTTCATCCCGAGTTGAACAATTATTGGCCCCACCAGACAGCCTTCAATATGTTTAAGTACCTGCTGCTGAATTCCTGATGCGCCCTGCTTCCCGGAATTTTGGATGCCGAAACCGTTCCGGAACTCCTCAAACAGTAAGACGAGGTTATTGAAGGACTGAGGTTCAAGCTGCTGGAAATCGAAGGTGGTGGATTCCCGCTGAAAAGGGATAACCTTTTCATATAAAGAAACGAAAGAGAGCAGCTGGGTGGTATTGTCATTTGCAGAAATTGTAACCGTTTCATCATCGCTGTTCAGCTGGTAGTCCAGAAATCCCTGCGATGCCAAAACTCTTAAGGCTACATTCAGATAACCTTCATTGGCCCCTGTTTTTTCGGTTAGTTCCCGCAGTGTAATTGTTTTTGCCTCTGTGATGAGGTCCAGGATCTGTTTTTTCTGCAGCGCAGCAACAACCGGCGCGGTTACTATACCGTCCAGATGCCTGAATATGGAACTGCGCAGTTCTCTTTTATCCATATAATTTTTAGAATGATGCTGTTAAATATAGGAATATTTTGACTCTGTGGAGATATTCCGGCACTGATAATTTCAAATTTGGACCTTTCAAAAAAAAATTATCAGTAAACTGTTTGTCTAATCAGATTTTAATTTAACTTTGTAATTCAAAGTTCTTTTTATGGAGTCAAAGAATTATCACGAAGACCTGGCGCACATCCGCAGCATGATGGAGCGCAGTTCCCGCTTTATTTCCCTAAGTGGCCTCTCCGGAGTCTTTGCAGGCCTGGTGGCCCTGGTGGGATCAGTTTATGTTTATTTTGTATTCAAGCGGGAGGGAATTGATTACTTTGATGGGAAAAGAAACGTTTTCAGTGAGGTCCTTGTGAGCGAACTGGTGATAATTGGTGCTGTAATTCTTATTTTGGCTGTATTTTCCGGTTATATTTTTACGGCCAGAAAGAGTCGGGAGAAAAATCTGCAGATTTGGGACCATACCACAAAAAGACTGCTGTTTAATTTCTCGGTGCCGCTTGTAGCCGGCGGGGTATTCTGTTTGGGTTTGCTTTACCATGATTTTTTTGTCTTTGTGGCTCCCGCCACCCTGATCTTTTACGGACTTGCTTTGGTTAATGCTTCAAAATATACATTCACTGATATTCAGTATCTGGGGTATTGCCAGATTTTGCTGGGCCTGATCGCTCTCTTTATTCCGGGTTGGGGACTGCTGTTCTGGGCACTTGGATTCGGCATTCTCCATATAGTCTATGGTTTGGTGATGCATAGAAAATACAGGTAATTGTCTGAGCCAGGAACCGGGAACCAGGAATCAAGAGCCAAGAATCAAGAGCCAAGAACCATGATGTAAAACACACCAATCAGCACGAACAGCAGTTCATCTTAATTCAAAATTCAAAATTCAAAATTCAAAATTTTACAAAGCGTCAATCAAATCTCTAACTTCTAACTTCTAACCTCTAACCTCTAATAATGATAAGTAAACTCAACAAAGAATTCGAAAGCCGCGTCAGACTGGGTATTATGTCCGTTCTGATGGTGAATGACTGGGTTGACTTTACAGAGATGAAAAATTTGCTTGAAATCACAGACGGTAATTTGGCGAGTCACAGTACCGCACTGGAAAAATCTAAATTTATTGAGGTAAAAAAAGAGTTTGTGGGCAAAAAACCAAAGACTTCCTATAGGGCAACTGAGACAGGAAAAGATGCCTTCAGGGAACATCTGGTGGCTCTGGAAAAACTGCTGGGACGGTAGTTCTATATTTTTTTGCCTTTGAACTTTGAAACACAAAGGACTTTGAATTATATTGTTAAGAAAAAACAACATATCTAAATAATTAAAAAATTAAAAAATGAAAACACACCAACTGATTCTCCTCACTACGGTACTTTTTGTAACCTTATTTTATGACGAAGATATGGGCCTGAACCTGGGAATTTTAGGAATTTCCTATGCCTTGCTTACTTTATTCCGTACACCGGAAGCCCTGCGCACCCGTACTTTCCTGCTCCTTTTTGTCCTCAGCATCCTGTCGGGCGTTTCATTTGCCTGGTACGGCGATTTTGCTTCTTTTTTGGCAGTATTCACTTCGCTTGCGCTCCTCACGTTTCACTCCCGGGAGCACGGATTAAAATCCCTGTTCGTAATCCCTGTATTCGGTGTAAATTTTATCACCTTTATCTACAGAGTATTTCAGTTTGGCGAATGGCTGCCCGCGATAAGTACCTCCTCAGCCTTTAGAAGACTGATTGCGGTGATATTGATCCCGGCATTTTTCATCCTGGCCTTCTTCGGCATTTACTCACTGGGAAGCACGCACTTTGCCGGAATTTTTGATAATTGGGAGTGGAATTTTGATGTCTGGCAGTTTATTGTTCTCACCTCGCTGGGATTTTTTATAGCGTTTAACTTCTGGAATTTTAAGATTTATAATTTCTTTCCCGAGTGGAATAATTTTTTGAAGAATGATTTTAATGCCGCCCACCTGGCACAGAAGCCTACCTCGTCTTTTCTTGGCATTGAAGCAGAACGGACCAGTGGAATTATATCCTTTGCCGCACTGAATATCCTGCTGCTGATCTTTATTATTACATTTAATTTTGAACAGTTTTTTGAAACACCTGCTTCTGCAGCTGAGTTGTCAATTGAAACGCATGAGCGGGTGAACGCTGTAATACTCTCCATTGTGATGGCAGTGTTGGTCATTATGTTTTACTTCAAAGGAAGTTTTAATTTCGATCATAAAGCCCGGCCATTAAAGGTTCTTGCCGAAATCTGGCTTGCATTGAATGTGATACTGGTGCTATCAGCATTTATCAAGAATTCAGAATATGTACTTCATTTGGGGCTTACCTACAAAAGACTGGGAGTGTATACCTTTGTGATTCTCTGCATTATCGGCCTTGTGCTCACATTTGTCAAAATAAGAAAGCGGAAGACCAACGCTTATCTCTTTAATCACATGGCCTGGTACTTTTATGGAACAGTATTGGTGGCTGCTTTTTTTAACTGGGGGTATCTGGCCACTTCGTATAACATCAGCAACAATAAAGGTAGTTTCGAATTTCACCGGACAATGAACTATAATGATGATCTTCTGCTTGAAAAATATCCCCTTGAAGCAGCCAATGTTACAGAAAAAGTAGCGGAGCAAAAGGACAGGACCTTCCTTTCCAGCATCCTTTATTACCAAACGATTAATTATTAAGCAATATGAAAGTGTACGTCCTGGGAATTTTTTCCTTGCTTTTTACAGCATGCAGCAAAAAAGAAATAAAGGAAGCACATTACACAGGAAATGATTCCAGTTCTGTTACGGGAAAAACAGCCGCACAACAAAATGCAGCTGTTCCGGAAAGGGCGGTGTCGGTTCAGGAAACAGCTGATTCAACCGGGCACTCAGAAACTTTCCGCACAATAGACGGTAATAAAATTATCAAAACAATCAGTGGGGATATGATTCCACTTACTGTTGAGGACGAATTTTCCGATCCCGATCAGCAACTAATTGTAAAAATAAAGAATTTCACAGGCTCAAAGATATCTGCCAGGATCGTCCCGTCGATACCTGAGATGAACATCCGTGTCAATCAGCTTCGTTTGCCCGACGGTCAATGGGATGGCCCATTCGGCAGAGAATTTTCCTACGAAATAAAAGATTCCGGGGATATTTGGTTAGTCGTGGGGAAGAGCAATATGGCATCGGGTCGTTCTTTAGGTAAGTTCAAACTGTTTCTCCGGTGAATAATGTTAATTACTGTTAAGAATTTAACTCTGGTATAATATCTGAAGTACGGTTTTGCAGAAAATCAATACTATGAAAAATACATTCCTTACCGCAGTTTTTGCTACCGCAACTTTAGCAAGCTGTTCCACAGTTTCATCCATTATGCAGAATACTTTTCCCTATACTACCAATATCGTGGTGACCCAGGCTTCGCCTGCAAACACTACACTAAGTGCTGTAGGTGCAGGTACCAGCATCAATCAGTTGGTGGGTGCTACTTCTAATGTGAAAGATATCCGTGTTGCCAGCGCGAATATGACAGTTACCGCCGGTGGCCAGAGTATGGGTGTCTTCCAAAGTGTTAAAGTATATCTTTCCGCCGGTGGAAGTGAAGTTCTGGTAGCTTCCCGTGAAAATATTGCCGATAATATTGGTAATACGCTTTCTTTGGATGTGAATTCAAATCAGGTTCTGGACAGTGTGATGAAGTCCGGCAATGCTGTGCAGCAAAGGATTGTCTATGTTTTGAAAAGCAGTCCTGCCACGGATTTGGGCATCAGAACTTCAATGAATTTCAGCAGCCTGCCCGTTACAACCAACTAAGCACCAATTTCTCATATATATTTCAGTAGAAGGTCTTCATTTTTAATGAAGGCTTTTTCGTTTTAGGGCCTGCTGTCCATGGTGATGGTAACCGGGCCATCATTTAGCAGTGAAACTTTCATGTCTGCACCAAAGATGCCGCTTTGGACATTTAACTGCGATTTGGAAAGTTCAGTTTTAAAATATTCAAAAAGGGGAATTGCTGTTTCGGGTTTGGCAGCTCTAATAAATGAGGGACGATTGCCTTTCCGGTAATCGGCTATCAGCGTAAACTGGCTGATGCAGAGTATTCCGCCGTTAATATCCAGGACAGAACGGTTCATCTTGCCTTCTTCATCGCCAAAGATGCGAAGGTTGATGATCTTCTGTGCCAGCCATTCAGCATCTTTGTGAACGTCTGTTTCTTCAATACCCACAAGAAGCAGGAGCCCGGTTCCGATTTCTCCCGCAATTTCACCGTCTACCTTTACGCTGGCTTGCGACACTCTTTGAACTACTACACGCATTCCTTTCGTCTAATTATAAATGTTAAGGATGTTTGTTCCGGCGTTATAATTGGACTGATAGGTCTTGGGCGGAACCTGCGCAATCTGGGTAGGCTCGCCGGTATATAATATCCATTCGGCACCGTCTTTGGCGCAGGTGATCTTTATATTGTCCGTTACCATAAGTGTGGTATTGGAATCCGGACAAAGGTGAGGCGCGTTACGGTCGTAAACTTTAAATCCGGTAGTGGTACGTACTACAATCAGGCCGCGCGTACCGGGACTTTGTTCATTTACATAAATCCACCCACCTACATTTTGCAGACTTTGGTATGAGGGTAAATTCAGATTAAGAACTACATTTATATTCGTGTCGGGAAAGCAGCTCACAGTTTCAGCGGTCCGGCCGCAGGAAGTTAGATTTAATGCGCTGAATACCAGAATAAATACTGCTGTTATCAGGGTGCCGACCTGTTTCATATTAAATTATATTTTATATATTTGTACAACGAAATACAAATATAATCATTGTCCGGGCTGTAATGGTCGGATAATTTTTTTTTACTTAATATAAAAATAAGATCATGTCAACATACGTAACGCAGGAGGGATTGGATAAGATGAAATCCGAACTGGACAAACTTGAGAGTATTGAAAGACCAAAGATTACCCAGCAGATCGCTGAGGCGCGGGATAAAGGCGATCTTTCCGAAAATGCAGAGTATGATGCCGCAAAGGAAGCACAGGGTATGCTGGAAATGAGAATTTCCAAACTGAAAGACCTGATTGCTAATGCCAAAGTAATTAACGAGAACCTTCTGGATACTTCTAAAGTATCTATACTTACCACGGTGCGTCTCAAAAATAACGGAACCAAGCAGGAGCAGAAATTCACCCTGGTTCCTGATAACGAAAGTGATCTTAAGAGTGGTAAGATCTCTGTGAACACGCCGATTGCAAAAGGACTTTTAGGTAAGGCCGTTGGCGACCAGGCAGAAATTGAGTTGCCTAACGGTAACAAACTGTCTTTTGAGGTGCTGGAAATCTCACTGTAATATTGAAAAGTTATTTTACTGACTGTAATATGAGCACAGTATTCACTAAAATTATTGAGGGCGAAATCCCGGCATATAAAATTGCTGAAGATGACCGTTTCCTGGCATTCCTGGATGTGATGCCCCTCGTTAAAGGACATACACTGGTAATTCCGAAAAAAGAAACGGATCTTATCTTTGATATGGAAACGGAAGAATATAAGGAACTTTGGGCTTTCGCACAGAAGGTGGCTGCCAAAGTTGGCAAGGCCATTCCCTGTGTCCGCGTTGGAATCGCGGTGGTGGGTCTCGAGGTTCCCCATGCACACATTCATCTCGTTCCGTTAAATTTAATTGGTGATCTCAATTTTGCAAATGTGAGGCTCAAACTAAGCGAAACAGAATTCAGGGACATTCAGGAAGCTATAGTTAAGGCCTGAACATAAATTAAGTCGTAAAATTTATTTTTTTACGACTTTTTCATCCGGTGAACAGCACCATTTTACCTTACAAATTATATTTAAGAAAAAACATGAATAAAAATCAGTGTTCATTTTGTGGCAGAAAAAGAAACGAAGTGGAGATGCTTGTGGCCGGTCAGGAAGGCTTTATCTGCGAAACCTGTATTGAACAGGCACACGGTATTGTGAAGGAAGGCACAAAGAAGGATGGATCGGCACCGGCTCAAAAGCTGGAGGACCTGAAAAAACCGAAGGAGATCAAGACTTATCTGGACGAATATGTAATAGGACAGGATCAGGCTAAAAAGCAGCTCTCGATTGCAGTATATAATCATTACAAGAGGTTGCTTCATTCCAAAGTGGAAAACAGGGAAGTGGAGATCGAAAAGTCCAATATCATTATGATCGGCGAAACCGGAACGGGTAAGACCCTCTTGGCCAAAACTATCGCCAGGGAACTTAACGTCCCTTTCTGTATTGTTGATGCTACTATTCTTACCGAAGCTGGTTATGTAGGCGAGGATGTGGAAAGTATTCTGTCCAGACTCCTCATGGTGGCTGATTATGATGTTGAAAAAGCGGAGCGCGGAATCGTTTTTATTGACGAAATAGACAAGATTGCCAGAAAATCAGACAACCCGAGCATCACACGCGACGTTTCCGGCGAAGGAGTGCAGCAGGGTCTGTTGAAACTTCTGGAAGGAAGCATTGTTAATGTACCGCCGCAGGGTGGGCGCAAGCATCCGGATCAGAAATACATCCAGGTAAATACACAGAATATTCTTTTTATCGCCGGTGGAGCTTTCGACGGGATAAAAGAAATCATAGAAAGAAGACTGAATAAGCAGGCTATCGGTTTCAGTGCCGAGAAACTGAACAGTACAGCCGAGGGAAGTTATATCCTGAGCCAAATCAATGCAATTGACTTAAGAAAATTCGGACTTATTCCCGAACTGTTGGGCCGCTTTCCAATCGTTACACATCTTGATGCCCTTACAAAGGAAACGATGATAAGGATTATGACCGAGCCTAAGAACTCAATCGTAAACCAGTTTGTGGAACTCTTTAAGATGGACGGAATCAAGCTTGAATTTACCGAAGGCGCGATTGAAAGAATTGTAGAAGAGACCATTGAAAAAGGGTTGGGCGCCCGTGGTCTTAGAGGTACTACCGAAAAGGTGCTGGAAGATCATATGTTTTCCATTGGCGAGCATGACGAAATCATTCTCACTCCGGAAGATATCAGGATCAGTAGTTAAACGGAACTTCAGCGGCTTTTTGCCGGAGGATTTAACCATCACTCTCAATTTCAATCAATACAATTCGGTTCTTTCAATTATTTCAGAGACTTTATAAATAAATATGAGCAAATACGCATTTCTTATCGCCATCATTACAGGGTCTTTTTTGCAGGCACAGTTTTCGGTTACAGTAGACGCACCGCCGGCATTTACTGCAAAAGAAGCAATTCTCTATACACTAAACGGTTCCAAGGATATTATTGTGTCCAGGGAAATGAAAAAGAATTCGGGCTGGACCTTTAAAGTGCCGCAGCGTTACGTGGGGATGATGAAAATTTACTTTCCGGAGAACAATGCTTCATTCAGCATGATTTCTGAAAATAAGGATGTCAGTCTCAAACTCGAGTCCGAAGGCAATAAGATAAATGTGGTATACAATGATCCTGTAAATATGCTGATGGAAAAGGTACAGGACCAGCAGAAGAAAAAAGATCTCATTTATCCTGCCCTCGTCCAGATTAAGGAATATTACAGGCCGGGGACAGATTTTGGCAAAGCTTTGGAAAAGGAAATCCGGGAAATCGGCCAAACCTATACCGTTGATCCGTCCAGCAATCCGTTTGTGAACTATTACAACACCAATTACAATAAATTTCTGGTAGAGAGATCTGCCGAGACGATGCCGGCACAAAAAGAAATTGCCGATTTTATTGCGAATTCGGGTGAGATGCTGGAGTCATCATCACTGCTTCGTCCGGTACTGGTGAATTTCCTGAACTCCGCCGGAAGTGCTAATGTGGATTCCTTCGTTGATGCCTTACTCAAAAGGTTGAATGTAGAAACACCTCGCGGACAGACGGTGATGTCGGAACTCATTGATATTTTTGATGTTTATGGTATGACAGCTTTAAAAGATAAATACCTGACCCAAGCCAAAAACCTCAAATGTACAATCAATGACAGATTGGCTTCTACAATAAAAGCGAATAACAATGTGGAATTGGGAGCCCTTTTCCCTGACTATAAGTTTGTACGCTCCTCCAATACATCGGCCAAAAATCTTCACAGTGTAAAAGCGGATAAAAAAGTGATTGTTTTCTGGTCCGCTACATGTTCACACTGCGAAGCTGAACTTCCAAAATTATTGGAAAGATACAATGCCATGAAGGCCCAAAATATTGAAGTAGTTGGATTTTCATTGGATTCTGACCGCGGAGTGTACGAGAGCAAGGTAGCGGCATTGCCCTGGATTAACGACAGTGAACTGCGCGGCTGGAACAGTTCCTATACGGAAACCTTTAATATCCATGCTACGCCTACCTATTTTGTTGTAGATGCCCAAAACCGCATCATTGCGAAGCCTGATCATGTAAGTGATGTTTTACAGTTTTTAAACCTAAAATAATTTTGTCAGATTTTAAAAACTTTATATATTTGCACCACTTTAACGGCGAGGTAGCTCAGTTGGTTAGAGCGCAGGATTCATAACCCTGAGGTCACGGGTTCAATTCCCGTCTTCGCTACACAATCCCATCTATATCAGGTGGGATTTTTTTGTTTATGGATGAATTTGTAGTTTATGTGTTATACAGCAGAAGCTCCGGCAAGACTTATGCCGGATTCACCTCGGATTTAATCACCAGGTTTCATTCGCACAATCATTTTTCTGCCAAAGGCTACACAGCAATGTTTCGGCCTCGGGAAGTTGTACATGTTGAATTTTTTCAACGAAGTATGAAGCGATGGTTCGTGAACGATGGCTGAAGTCCGGTGCCGGTCGGGAGTGGCTCCGGGCGAATATACTGTTTTGAGCAGGATTCCTATCCGCCGCGGCGGACCGGGTTTAATTCCCGTCTTCGCTACACAATCCCACTCTATACGGTGGGATTTTTTTGTTTATGGATGAATTTGTAGTTTATGTGTTATACAGCAGAAGCTCCGGCAAGACTTATGTCGGCTTCACCTCGGATTTAATCACCAGGTTTCATTCGCACAATCATTTTTCTGCCAAAGGCTACACAGCAAGGTTTCGGCCTTGGGAAGTTGTACATGTTGAATTTTTTACAACGAAGCATGAAGCTATGGTTCGTGAACGATGGCTGAAGTCCGGTGCCGGTCGGGAGTGGCTCCGGGAGAATATCCTGTTTTGAGCAGGATTCCTATCCGCCGCGGCGGACCGGGTTTAATTCCCGTCTTCGCTACACAATCCCACTCTGTACGGTGGGATTTTTTTGTTGATGAATGAATTTGTAGTTTATGTGTTATACAGCAGAAGCTTCGGTAAGATTTATGTCGGATTCACCTCGGATTTAATCAACAGGTTTCATTCGCACAATCATTTTTCTGCCAAAGGCTACACAGCAAGGTTTTGGCCTTGGGAAGTTGTACATGTTGAATTTTTTACAACGAAGCATGAAGCGATGGTTCGTGAACGATGGCTGAAGTCTGGTGCCGGCCGGGAGTGGCTCCGGGCGAATGTCTTATTTTGAGCAGGATTCCTATCCGCCGCGGCGGACCGGGTTCATTTCCCGTCTTCGCTACACAATCTCACCCTTATTCGGTGGGATTTTTTTGTTGATGAATGAGTTTGTAGTGTATATATAATGGTAGTATATATATCTAATAGGAATATATCGCTGACGCTATTGGTCTTATCTTGGAACATTCATTCTTATATTAGTAGTAAACATCAATTATAATCAGCGGGGCCAACCCTGGAATTTATATATTTTTAATTTTAGATAAGCTGAGGAATGCTGTTCGGACGTATAAGTTGCTGCTAACGGATTTGAGCAGAGTTTCGTTGAATATTTTCCCCCTTCACCCTCAGTCATTTACACAATTTCCTGAGATTTTTATAACATTTAATTTGGAGCGAGTGGATATTTGGGTATCTTTGCAGTCCCAAATCGAGAGACCAGGGAGCGAAGTAGAAGACAAGTCAGGATGTAGGTAATAAGAGAGTGGAATTGCGGGAAGCGGTTTAAAATTTTATTAAAAAACATTTGGCAGTTTAAAATTAAGTTGTACTTTTGCAGTCCCAATTCGAGGTAACGAGAAGAGGGGAAGCGCAGGAGAGACTTAAGGGTCAGATTTGAGAGAGGAGGTTAGTTAAGGAGGGGTTTGCTGAACAATACAGTGAATATCCGGACTTAAAAATTTCTTAAAAAAGATTTGGTCATTTAAAAAATAGTTTATACTTTTGCACTCGCAATTCAGAGGCACAACGACAGAAGATGCGTCTGAAAATAAAGCGAAGAGAAGAGAGATCATTGACATACAAATAACAACCAAAAAAAGTAAGGAAAAACCAAAGCGTCAATAACTTTGAGTGAGCGTAAGACAAACATACAATGGAGAGTTTGATCCTGGCTCAGGATGAACGCTAGCGGGAGGCCTAACACATGCAAGCCGAGCGGTATTTCTTCTTCGGAAGAGAGAGAGCGGCGTACGGGTGCGTAACACGTGTGCAACCTGCCTTTATCTGGGGGATAGCCTTTCGAAAGGAAGATTAATACCCCATAATATAATGACTGGCATCAGTTACTATTGAAAACTCCGGTGGATAGAGATGGGCACGCGCAAGATTAGATAGTTGGTGAGGTAACGGCTCACCAAGTCAATGATCTTTAGGGGGCCTGAGAGGGTGATCCCCCACACTGGTACTGAGACACGGACCAGACTCCTACGGGAGGCAGCAGTGAGGAATATTGGACAATGGGTGAGAGCCTGATCCAGCCATCCCGCGTGAAGGACGACGGCCCTATGGGTTGTAAACTTCTTTTGTACAGGGATAAACCTACCCTCGTGAGGGTAGCTGAAGGTACTGTACGAATAAGCACCGGCTAACTCCGTGCCAGCAGCCGCGGTAATACGGAGGGTGCAAGCGTTATCCGGATTTATTGGGTTTAAAGGGTCCGTAGGCGGGCCCGTAAGTCAGTGGTGAAATCTCGCAGCTTAACTGTGAAACTGCCATTGATACTGCGGGTCTTGAGTAAATTTGAAGTGGCTGGAATAAGTAGTGTAGCGGTGAAATGCATAGATATTACTTAGAACACCAATTGCGAAGGCAGGTCACTAAGATTTAACTGACGCTGATGGACGAAAGCGTGGGGAGCGAACAGGATTAGATACCCTGGTAGTCCACGCCGTAAACGATGCTAACTCGTTTTTGGATTTTCGGATTCAGAGACCAAGCGAAAGTGATAAGTTAGCCACCTGGGGAGTACGAACGCAAGTTTGAAACTCAAAGGAATTGACGGGGGCCCGCACAAGCGGTGGATTATGTGGTTTAATTCGATGATACGCGAGGAACCTTACCAAGACTTAAATGGGAATTGACAGATCTGGAAACAGATTCTCCTTCGGGCAATTTTCAAGGTGCTGCATGGTTGTCGTCAGCTCGTGCCGTGAGGTGTTAGGTTAAGTCCTGCAACGAGCGCAACCCCTGTCACTAGTTGCTAACATTCAGTTGAGGACTCTAGTGAGACTGCCTACGCAAGTAGAGAGGAAGGTGGGGATGACGTCAAATCATCACGGCCCTTACGTCTTGGGCCACACACGTAATACAATGGCCGGTACAGAGGGCAGCTACACAGCGATGTGATGCAAATCTCGAAAGCCGGTCTCAGTTCGGATTGGAGTCTGCAACTCGACTCTATGAAGCTGGAATCGCTAGTAATCGCGCATCAGCCATGGCGCGGTGAATACGTTCCCGGGCCTTGTACACACCGCCCGTCAAGCCATGGAAGTTTGGGGTACCTGAAGTCGGTGACCGTAAAAGGAGCTGCCTAGGGTAAAACAAGTAACTAGGGCTAAGTCGTAACAAGGTAGCCGTACCGGAAGGTGCGGCTGGAACATCTCATTTTAGAGACTATACGTCACAACTAATTAGGTACGCAAGTACCACAAGCACTCACTTAGAGGATGCTTTGGTTTTTTTACTTTGGTTGCTTATTAAACAATACACCCACTAGAAATTAGTAATAGGGAAGAGATACAAGAGCCAGGAGCCAAGAGTCAAGACAAAAAAGTCTTGTATCTTGAATCTTGATTCTGGAAGTCTGAAAAGACAGTCTCGTAGCTCAGCTGGTTAGAGCGCTACACTGATAATGTAGAGGTCGGCAGTTCGAGCCTGCCCGAGACTACTAATTACAAGACGGGAGATTAAAAGACAAGAGATGGGAGACGAGAAAAGTCTCAGATCTCAAATCTAAACATCTCAAGTCTAAAACTAGAGGGGGAATTAGCTCAGCTGGCTAGAGCGCCTGCCTTGCACGCAGGAGGTCAAGGGTTCGACTCCCTTATTCTCCACAGTTTTATAAGTTTGATTTAAAAGTTACGGATAGAGCCAAAAACAATATCCGTTCATCAGGCTAATAAGAAGAAAAAAGATCATTGACATTAACGGTAAGAACATCACAAAGAGAAAACCGAGCACCTGCGGGTGTGAAAGTTTACAAAATAAAAGGCAGCACGGTTGTGCTGTTATTAAAAATACTTAAACTAATAAAAATATTAGGAAAGAAATCGTTAAGGGCGTATGGCGGATGCCTAGGCTTTCAGAGGCGAAGAAGGACGTGGTAAGCTGCGAAAAGCTCGGGGGATTGGCACACACGAATTGATCCCGAGATGTCCGAATGGGGCAACCCGGCTGGTAGAAGACCAGTCACCCGCCGCAAGGCGAGGAGCAAACCCGGAGAACTGAAACATCTAAGTACCCGGAGGAAAAGAAATCGAAGAGATTCCGTAAGTAGTGGCGAGCGAAAGCGGATTAGCCCAAAAGCTTTTATATGTTTAATAGAACGTTTTGGAAAGAACGGCCATAGAGGGTGACAGCCCCGTATATGAAAGGCATACATAAGTGATAAATGAGTAGGGCGGGACACGTGAAATCCTGTCTGAATATGGGGGGACCATCCTCCAAGGCTAAATACTCCTGAAAGACCGATAGTGAACAAGTACTGTGAAGGAAAGGTGAAAAGCACTTCGAATAGAAGGGTGAAAGAGAACCTGAAACCGTACGCCTACAAGCGGTCGGAGCCCACAAGTTGGGTGACGGCGTGCCTTTTGCATAATGAGCCTACGAGTTAATTTTACTAGCGAGGTTAAGCACTTCAGGTGCGGAGCCGGAGCGAAAGCGAGTCTGAACAGGGCGCATAGTTAGTAGGATTAGACGCGAAACCTTGTGATCTACCCATGGGCAGGTTGAAGCTTTGGTAACACAAAGTGGAGGACCGAACCGGTTGACGTTGAAAAGTCTTCGGATGACTTGTGGGTAGGGGTGAAAGGCCAATCAAACTGGGAGATAGCTCGTACTCTCCGAAATGCATTTAGGTGCAGCGTCGATGTTAAGTTTATTAGAGGTAGAGCTACTGATTGGATGCGGGGGAGTCAAATCCTACCAATTCCTGACAAACTCCGAATGCTAATAAATGTTCGTCGGCAGTGAGGGCATGGGTGCTAAGGTCCATGTCCGAGAGGGAAAGAACCCAGACCAACAGCTAAGGTCCCCAAATATATGCTAAGTTGAAATAACGCGGTTGGACTGCATTGACAGCTAGGATGTTGGCTTGGAAGCAGCCATTCATTTAAAGAGTGCGTAACAGCTCACTAGTCGAGCGGTCCGGCATGGATAATAATCGGGCATAAGCATATTACCGAAGCTATGGATTTATAACTATGGAGTTATATCTGGTAGGAGAGCATTCTATTTGCGCAGAAGCAGTACTGTGAGGTATTGTGGAGCGGATAGAAAAGAAAATGTAGGCATAAGTAACGATAAAGCGGGCGAGAAACCCGCTCACCGAAAGACTAAGGTTTCCTCAGCCATGCTAATCAGCTGAGGGTTAGTCGGGACCTAACGCGAACCCGAAAGGGGTAGTGGATGGACATAGGGTTAATATTCCCTAACTTGCTCACATTAAAAAGGGGACGGATTTACGTACTTGCTGGAGACTGACGGAATAGTCAAGGCCTAGCCTTCGGGCGAAGCTGCTGCAGGGAAATAGATTCCAAGAAAAGCCGAAGTGAAGCAACCCGTACCAAAACCGACACAGGTAGTCGAGGAGAGAATCCTAAGGTGCTAGAGTGAATCATGGTTAAGGAACTAGGCAAAATAGTCTCGTAACTTCGGAAGAAGAGACGCCATCAGCAATGGTGGCCGCAGTGAAGAGGCCCAGGCGACTGTTTATCAAAAACACAGGACTCTGCTAAATCGAAAGATGCTGTATAGGGTCTGACACCTGCCCGGTGCTGGAAGGTTAAGGAAGGTGCTTAGGAGCAATCCGAAGGCATTGACTGAAGCCCAGTAAACGGCGGCCGTAACTATAACGGTCCTAAGGTAGCGAAATTCCTTGTCGGGTAAGTTCCGACCTGCACGAATGGTGTAACGATCTGGGCACTGTCTCAACCATGAGCTCTGTGAAATTGTAGTATCGGTGAAGATGCCGATTACCCGCAATGGGACGAAAAGACCCTGTGAACCTTTACTATAACTTCGTATTGACTTTGAATAAACAATGTGTAGGATAGGTGGGAGACTTTGAAGCCGGCACGCCAGTGTTGGTGGAGTCAACGTTGAAATACCACCCTTTGTTTATTTGGAGCCTAACTCGCCTCGGCGAGGACACTGCGTGGTGGGTAGTTTGACTGGGGTGGTCGCCTCCAAAAGAGTAACGGAGGCTTTCAAAGGTACCCTCAGCACGCTTGGTAACCGTGCGTAGAGTGTAATGGCATAAGGGTGCTTGACTGTGAGACCTACAAGTCGATCAGGTGCGAAAGCAGGACATAGTGATCCGGTGGTTCCGTATGGAAGGGCCATCGCTCATAGGATAAAAGGTACTCCGGGGATAACAGGCTAGTCTCCCCCAAGAGCTCACATCGACGGGGAGGTTCGGCACCTCGATGTCGGCTCGTCACATCCTGGGGCTGGAGAAGGTCCCAAGGGTTGGGCTGTTCGCCCATTAAAGTGGCACGCGAGCTGGGTTCAGAACGTCGTGAGACAGTTCGGTCTCTATCTATTGCGGGCGTTAGATGTTTGAGAGGGCTTGAGTTTAGTACGAGAGGACCGACTTGAACAAACCTCTGGTGTATCTGTTGTGCCGCCAGGCGCACCGCAGAGTAGCTACGTTTGGAAAGGATAAGCACTGAAAGCATATAAGTGCGAAACCTGCCTCAAGATGAGACATCTTTTAAGGGTCGTGGGAGATGACCACGTTGATAGGCTACAGGTGTAAAGTCAGTAATGGCATAGCCGAGTAGTACTAATTACCCGTAGATTTATAGCCTGATATAGGCGCACCCTGCAGGTGCATGCACGGTTATCTCTTTGTGAACGTTTTTATCGATAAAATAGAACCAAGATATCAGAACCAAGAACCAAGATTTTAGTCTTGCATCTTGAGTCTCGGATCTTGACTCTAAATAACATATTTAGGGTGGTTTTAGCAGAGGGGCTCACCTGTTCCCATTCCGAACACAGAAGTTAAGCCCTCTAGCGCCGATGGTACTGCGAAAGCGGGAGAGTAGGTCGCCGCCAGTTTTTTTCATTCGCCTCGGCGGGACACAATCCTCAATCACACACGTGGTTGGGGATTTTTTTGTTTGGTGGAATAAAGAACAAAGAATAAAGAACAAAGAACAAAGAGCAAAGACTTCAGATATGAGATATTAGAGGTTAGAGGTTAGAAATTAGAGGTTAGAAGTTAGAGGTTAGATATGAGAGTTTAGAAGTTAGATATGCCTGGTTAATCTGCCTACAGCTTACTGCCTATAGCTTACTGCTTATAGCCTACTGCTTACCGCTTACAGCAGCTATATGCCCGCTAAATGCTGACCGGAAGACGCATAAACCAATCACCAGTCACCAGTCACCAACGGCCAGTTAGAGGTGAGATATGAAAGGTTAGGCTGCTTACAGCTTCCTGCTTACAGCTTACAGCTGATGCCTGACTGCAGACCGCTGATGGCTGACTGCTGGCCGCAGAAACCAATCACCAGTCACCAGTCACCAACGGCCAGTTAAAAGTGAGATATGAGAGGGTAGACTGCTTACAGCTTACTGCTTACCGCTTACTGCTTACAACTGATGGCTGACTGCTGACCGCAGAAACCAATCACCAACCACCAGTCACCAATCACCAGTCACCAATCACCAGTCACCAAAAAAATAAACTCTTAAAACAGCGTCAGCGGCATTTTTTCCGGTTCCCGGTTGTCCGCCGTTAAGGCAGGATCGAACGTCGGATAGGTGAAGTTTTCAATGGGTTCCTCATTCAGGAACCTGTGAGCCATTTCCCTGTTCATGCATATGGGCATCCTGTGTTTGGAATTGTGTATGGCCCTCATTAGTTCATTGGCCTGTGTAGTTACTATGCCAAATCCAATTTCATTATTATCCCAGACATCGAACAGGCCCGCCAGATAGAAATGGTCGGCCTCCTTCCAGTGCATCCTGTGCTTAACCTTCAGGGGCATCTTTTTTCCGGGATTACTTACATGCATCCAGTCGTAAAAACCACTTACTGGAATCACACAGCGGTTGCTCAGGTAGTTTTTGTAGAGTGTATTTGCTTTTTCGGCCGTCAGGTTAATTCCGAGGGCCGGCCGGTCTTTGGGGATTTCCTTACTCAATCCCCAGGTGGCGTGGGTGATCTTCCTGCCGTGATGGTCCAGAATCACAGGAAGGGCTGGCCTGTCGAAAGCATTCACTTCTGTCGCTGAGTAATACTTTTCCTCAGCTTCCTCAGCATTCAGCTCCTCTGAAATTTTTTCGATGGATATCCCGAAATTATCGACTCTGTTGCACATTTTAGTACTTTTTTATAGTCAAATATAAAAAATTGAGAGCCAATGAAAGGATATTCTGAATTTTAGACCTGGACTCCGTACAGTGATCATAAACCGCTAATGATGACATTTGACCAAGAGTAATGCTCTATGCCTAATAGTTCAGTCTCTTCATACTTTTGGTTTCTCCAGACCATTCATTCTCTTAAGCTCATTGATTTCCTTCTTCAGGCTTATAAACATGTCTTTTATGGAATTCATGTCCAGGCCGCTGCCGCCCAGTTCTTCGGTGTTGATGCTGCAGGCGTATTCCCAGATTTCTAAAATCTGCGACTTTGGGATGTCGTAGGGTTCGTAAAAATCATTGTCCGGAGTGACTGAAATACTTTCTGTGGAGGTTTTCTGAAACCTTTTATAGGTAATCCCTTCGTTTCGGGTGATAAAGATATAGGTCTTGCCCTTTTTCAGGTCGGCAATATTTTCCACGTATTTGCCCACCACATAGGTGCCGTCGTTATAAGGCGGCATGGAATCTCCTTCCGTGGGGAAAGCCCTGTATTTCCCGTTCCTTAGGAAGGGCAGGGAAAGAGACTGCAGGTTCTCAATGTACTCCGGATCCGAATAACCGTTCAGGTAACCCATGGACGCCTTCTGCGGAATGATCTCAATCTTGTTTTCACCCTTTCCATCCACGGTAATAGGCAGAATAATCCGGTTATCCGCCAGAGTAAGTATCCTGTCAATTGGATATTTGGCGAGATCTACCGTGAGGAGCAAATCCAGGCTGATTTTAAAATATTTGGACATGCTGATGAGTACGTCTATGGGCGGTTCATTGGCGCCGTCTTCATATTTGGCATAGCGGCCCCGAGTGAGCTTCAGGCTGTCGGCCAGTGCCTGCTGCGAGAGATTCAGCTCACCTCTCAAATACCTTATGTTTTCTGACAGTTTTGACATTGCTACAATTTATAGCAACAAAGATAGTGTTTTTTGTAATAAAACGTAATAATTTTGTCCCCATGGAGAGAGCAATTGTGCATATGGATCTGGATACTTTTTTTGTCTCCTGCGAAAGGGTAATTAACTCTGAACTGGTAGACAAACCCGTTATCATTGGCGGTGGCGACAGAGGCGTGGTGGCTTCCTGTTCTTACGAAACAAGGTATTTTGGCGTTCACTCGGCCATGCCCATCAAGATGGCGCTGAAGCTTTGCCCGGAAGCCAGGGTCATTAAAGGCGACATGGAACTCTATTCCAGGATGTCGCAGGAAGTAACGGAAATTATCCGCGAGAAGGTTCCTGTACTGGAGAAAGCCAGTATAGACGAGTTTTACCTGGACCTTACCGGGATGGACCGCTTTTTCGGCTGCTACAAATGGACCAGCGAGGTGGCGGGTTCGGTGACTAAAAATACAGGCCTGCCCATCAGTTTTGCGCTGTCCACCAATAAGACGGTTTCTAAGATCGGTACGGGCGAGGCCAAGCCTGTGGGCAGGTTCGAAATCCGCGAAGAAGGTATCCGGCCGTTTTTGAACCCGCTGTCCATCCGCAAGATTCCCATGGTGGGCAATGTGACCTTCCAGCTGCTTTCAAGGGTAGGCATCCGGACCATCCAAACCCTCTCGGGCATGCCGGTGGAGGTGTTGCAGCAACTCATCGGCAGGAATGGCAAGGAGCTTTGGAAAAAGGCCAACGGTATAGACGAAACCCCTGTAATTCCTTATTCCGAGAAGAAATCCATCTCCAAAGAGCATACTTTTTCCACAGATACTATTGATATTGAATCCATTAAAAGTATTATTACGGGAATGGTGGAAAATTTGGCCTTCCAGCTCCGGGAATCCGGGTGGCTTACCTCCACCGTGGCCGTCAAGATCCGTTATTCCAATTTCGATACGGAAACCAAACAGTTTAAAATCGCTTATACCGCAGTGGATCATACGCTTACGCGTGTCGCTCTGGATCTTTTTAACAAACTCTACACCCGGCGGATGAGGCTAAGGCTTGTGGGGGTAAAGTTTACAGGTCTCGTGCACGGGAACCACCAAATGAATCTGTTTGAAGATACCGAAGAACTGATCTCGCTGTACCAGACCATGGACAGGATTAAGAACCGTTTTGGCAAAGCTGCTGTAGGCAAGGCTTCAGGTTTTAATTTTAACATCAGTCAGCATGTATCTTAACTGTCACAGCTACCACAGTCTTCGCTACGGAACACTCTCCATAGAAGAGCTCGTTCAGCAGGCGGAGAAACTGCAGGTTTCCGCGTTGGCCCTCACGGATATCAACACGGTAACCGGGATATATGATTTTTATAAACTTTGTTTGGCTAAGGGTATAAAACCGCTAGTAGGAGTTGAGATAAGGGAGGGAAATGAACTTTATTATATTGCGCTGGCAAAGTCCCAGAGCGGCATTGGCGAAATAAACCGTTTGCTTACCGGTCATAACTGCGAAAACAGTCCGCTGCCCAAATGCAATCCCCCTTTCAGCCAGGTGTATGTGGTGTATCCGCTGGAGAATGTGCCGGAGACACTTCTGGAACATGAATTCATAGGAGTCCGCCCGGAACAGCTTAATCTGGTCTTTAATTCAATGTGGAAAAGACTGATCCATAAAATGGTAGTCCTGGCTCCGGTTACGGTACGTACACGCCGCGATTATAATCTGCACCGGATTCTGAGGGCAGTAGACCACAATACCCTGATCAGCAAATTGACTGAGGCGGACTTCTGCAATCCCCACGAAATCCTGAAGCCTGTTTCCGAACTTCGGGAGACTTACCGAAACTATCCGCAGATCCTGGCGAATACCGAAAAGATCCTGGCAGACTGCCACTTCAGTTTCGATTTCTCCACTCCTAAAAACAAAAAACATTTTACGGGAACTCAGGCGGGAGATGAAGAGCTGCTGCGTACTTTGGCTTATGAAGGCCTGAAGAAAAGATATCCTGCCGGTCATACTACCGCCCGGTTGCGGGTGGAAAAGGAGCTGAAGGTCATTAACAGGCTCAATTTCTGCGGATATTTCCTCATTACCTGGGATATTGTACAGTACAGTAACAGGATGGGTTTCATGCATGTGGGACGCGGCAGCGGCGCCAACAGTATTGTGAGTTACTGCCTGGGGATTACGGATATTTGCCCGATTGAACTGGATCTTTATTTTGAAAGATTCCTGAACCTGAACAGGAACAGTCCGCCAGATTTCGATATAGACTGGAGCTGGCAGAACCGGGATGTCATCCTTCGGTATATATTTGATAAATACGGAAAGGACCACGTGGCATTCTGTGGGACAAATGTGGAATTTAAATACCGTTCCATCTTCCGTGAGGTCGGAAAAGTGTTTGGCCTGCCAAAGGACGAACTGGATGTGCTGGCTACTAAACCTATGGCAGAACATGAAGAGAATTCGGTGGTCCGGTTGGTGCACAAATACGGAAAACTGCTGGAAAAGTTTCCAAACCAGCGCAGCATGCATTCCTGCGGTATCCTGATTTCCGAGGAGCCTATCACCAATTTCACGGCTTTGGAGATGCCACCCAAAGGTTTCCCCATTGTTCAGTTTGATATGCACGTAGCCGAAGATATCGGCTTTGAAAAGTTTGATATCCTGTCGCAGCGCGGTTTGGGAAGCATTAAAGATACCGTGGACCTTATCCGCAGGAACAGAGGTGTTTTTGTGGACATTAAAGACACCACAATGTCCAAAGACGAAGCTGCGGCCAACGAATTTCTGAGCCGCGGAAAGACCATTGGTTGCTTCTATATTGAAAGTCCGGCCATGCGTGGGCTTTTGCGGCGCCTGAAGTGTGATAATTACCGTACGCTGGTGGCGGCTTCATCCATTATCCGGCCCGGCGTGGCTCAAAGCGGAATGATGAGGGAGTACATTTTCCGGCACAACAATCCTACCCGGTTTGAGTATTTCCATGAGGTGTTTAAGGAACAGTTGGGCGAAACTTACGGAATCATGGTCTATCAGGAAGATGTAATTAAGATTGCGCTCTATTATGGAGGGCTTTCGGCGGCAGACGGTGATATCCTGCGGCGGGCCATGAGTGGTAAGGGCCGGTCGCTGGCGGCCCTGCAGAAAGTGAAAGATGATTTCTTTGCGTCTTGCCGTAAGCTTGGTCATCCGGAGCAGCTTTCAAAAGAGGTTTACCGCCAGATCGAATCCTTTGCGGGCTACTCTTTCTGTAAGGCCCACTCGGCGTCCTACGCGGTAGAGAGTTACCAGAGTCTGTTTCTGAAAGTATATTATCCGGTGGAGTTTATGGTGAGTGTGATCAATAACCAGGGTGGTTTCTACCGTACGGAGGTTTATGTGCACGAGGCACGCATGTCCGGCGGAATTATACATAATCCCTGTGTAAATAAAAGCTTGTTTGAAACTACGGTATATGGCAAAGATATCTACCTGGGGCTGATGCATATTGAGAAAGTGGAAGGCCGGATTGCCCGGCATATTCCGGAGGTACGTGAAAGAGAGGGTGAATATAAATCGCTGGAGGATTTCATCAAAAGAATTCCTGTGGGCATTGAAACCCTTCAGATTCTTATATTCATAGGTGCCTTCCGGTTCACCGGCAAACAGAAAAATGAACTCCTTATTGAAGCACGCTTAATTCTCTCTACCTATAAGCCGGAGTGCCGCATGCAGTCACTGCTGGAAGAACCTCCCAGAAAATACAGCCTGCCCCAACTGCAAAGGGATAAGTTTGAAGACGCCTTTGATGAAATTGAAATACTGGGTTTCCCTGTAACCTGCAGCCCTTTTGATTTGCTTCAGACCAAATTCCGGGGCCGGATTATGGCGAATGACCTGGTGAGGTACCACAAAAAACAGGTGAAGATGATTGCTTATCTCATCTCCCGAAAGCATGTTCCCACCAAAAAAGGTACTATGTTTTTCGGGACCTGGATTGATGCGGAAGGCGAATACTTCGATACAGCCCATTTCCCCGATAACCTTCAGAAATATCCCTTCCAGGGCGGTGGCTGCTATCTTCTTCTGGGGCAGGTGGAGGTGGATTTTCATTTTCCCACCATCACCGTGCTCAAAATGGCCAAGATGCCTTTTATTCCGGATCCAAGGTATGCTTTGGACAAGGAAAAAGCATACGAAGTACACCGGAAAATTAACGAGGATGTAAGTATGACCTGGCGACAGCCCTACCCCCAGGAAAGTGAGATTGGCCTGCCCAGAAACAAGATGGTATAGTCCACCGTAGGCAGAGGTAGTTATAAACTGCATACAGGTTGCTTATCAATGAGTTGCAGCAATGGTTGCCCACTAAAAAAAATAGCAGAAAATGGGGATTGTATGTGCAGTGATAAACCTATAATTTTGAACAAAACGCAACCCCATGATGACTCTGAAATTATTTGCCAGGAAAAAGTTTGCCCACTTCTTTACCCACGAGGATTGGGTACCGAATCCATCTGTGAACAGCTATTCGCTCCGCATTCCCCTGGGAAAGACCAAGATCAACAGTGGCAAGAAAGTCTATCTGTACATGCGGCAGGGAGACCGTTATATTTACATGAATGAGGGTTTTGAAACGGTAAAGGACAACCAGATTTTCTACACCGCGCACTTTCCCTTCAGTGGCAAAATATCTATAAAATAGCCCTGCAGCTTCTGTACCTTCGCAGGATTAATATTTCGTAACCTTTTTTAATTATAAAAATGGAATGCTGCCTTTATGGCGGCATTTTGTCTATTGTGGCCTGTCCTGCGGTATGCCTAGGTCCTAGGTTTCGGAGAAGAACAATATTCATAGAGTGAGCCAGGCAGTGCTGTACCCGATGTGCGGAAAAACAGGGCTTCAGTATGGGCTTTCTAAGCCCTCAAGTTTCCTTAAGCAATAAAAAAAGTATAAGTTGAAATAGAATTTTATATATTTGCAGCATTAACAACATAAAAAATAAAATTACTATGTCAGACATTGCATCAAGAGTAAAAGCTATCATTGCTGATAAGCTTGACGTTGAAGAAACGGAAGTTACCCCAGAAGCTAGCTTCACAAACGATTTGGGGGCTGATTCTTTAGATACTGTAGAACTTATCATGGAGTTCGAAAAAGAATTCAACATTCAGATTCCTGACGATCAGGCTGAAAAAATTACTACTGTAGGTCACGCTATCGCGTATATTGAAGAAGTAGTAAACAAATAATATTTCTTTTAACAGAAAAATTAAATTTATGGAATTGAAAAGAGTGGTAGTAACCGGTTTTGGAGCTTTAACGCCTATTGGCAACAATGCGAACGAATACTGGGAAAACCTTGTAAAAGGTGTGAGCGGTGCTGCTCCTATTACTCTTTTCGATGCCACAAACTTCAAAACCAAGTTTGCCTGCGAAATCAAGAATTGGGATCCACTGAATCACTTCGATAAGAAAGAAGCCAAGAAGATGGACCGCAATACTCAGTACGGAATGGTAGCTGCCCGCGAGGCTGTAGCTCATTCCCGTATTATTGAAGATAACGTAGACAAAAACCGGATCGGGGTAATCTGGGGTTCCGGCATAGGTGGGCTCGAAACTTTTGAACATGAAGTTCTGGGCTGGGCCAATACTGAAATTCCACGTTTTAATCCTTTCTTTATTCCAAAAATGATTGCCGATATCACTCCGGGACACATCTCGATTGAATACGGTTTTCACGGACCCAACTACACCACAGTTTCTGCCTGTGCTTCTTCTGCAAACGCTCTGATTGATTCCAAAATGCTTATCCAGCTGGGTAAAGCGGATGTCATTGTATGCGGGGGATCCGAAGCTGCAGTTACTGCCAGCGGTGTAGGCGGATTTAATGCCATGATGGCACTATCCACACGCAACGATGATCCTAAAACAGCTTCCAGACCTTTTGATAAAGACCGCGATGGTTTTGTACTGGGCGAAGGGGCCGGATGTATCGTTCTGGAGGAATACGAACACGCCATGAAAAGGGGCGCTACAATTTATGCCGAGCTGAAAGGTGGAGGTATGAGTGCGGATGCTTACCACATGACCGCCCCACATCCTGAGGGACTGGGTGCACATATGGTAATGAAAAACTGCCTGGAAGACGCCGGCATTTCGGCAGACGAGGTGGATCATATCAATATGCACGGTACTTCAACTCCGCTGGGCGATATAGCGGAGTCCAGTGCTATTTCCAAACTCCTGGGCGACCATGCTTATGATATTCAGATCAACTCAACAAAATCAATGACCGGACACCTGCTGGGTGCTGCCGGCGTAATTGAGGCTATTGCAGCCCTTGGGACTATTGTACACGGTATCGTACCGCCAACCATCAACCATTTCACGGATGATGAGAATATTGACAGCCGCCTGGATTTCACCTTTAATACGGCTGTAAAGAAAGAGGTGAACGTAGCAATGAGTAACACATTTGGCTTTGGAGGTCACAATGCCTGTGTCCTCTTTAAGAAACTGTAATACTGCTCCATGGAGTTACAGAAATATCTGCCTAAATTCCTAAAAAAAAGAAAAAAAGTACTTTCGGAAAAAGACTACTGGTTAAGTTCGGAAATCAGCCGTATCCTTGGCTGCGAAATCCAGAACATAAGTCTGTACCGCGAGGCATTTTCTTTAAAGGGTTCATCCAAGAATTCCGAACAAAAAAATTATGAGCGTCTGGAATTTCTGGGCGATTCTATTTTAGGGTCCATTATTTCCTGCCATCTCTTCACTACATATCCCCAGGCAAATGAGGGTTATCTTACCCAAATGAAATCCAAGATCGTAAACAGGAAAAATCTCAATAAGCTGGGAGAGGACCTTCGGCTTACCAAATTCCTGATTAACGGAAATTCCTGTACTCTGAGTGAAAATATCTCGGGAAACCTGTTTGAAGCGCTTATAGGGGCCGTGTACCTGGATCAGGGATATACCATATGCGAAAGTATTGTACTGGAGCGCCTTCTGACGCCTTCAGAGATCAATAAACTGGAAAACAAGATAGTCAGCTATAAAGGTCTTCTGCTGGAATGGAGCCAGAAACGCAAGATGAATATCCGTTATGAAACCTGCGAAGAGACCCAGGCCAAAACCACTGTTTTCCGATGCACTGTCTGGATTGGAGACGACAAAATTTCGAATGCTGTAGAGTCCTCCAAGAAAAAAGCTGAAGAAAAAGCAGCACAGCGCGCATTTTACGTTTTAAATAAGAAAGAAAAGATAATTGGACCTGCAAAAACTAACACTTGATAACTGTGAGGAGGACGATGTGATGATCGCCCTGGTGAGGTTGGTGAAGAGAATTCCTGATCATGAATTTTTTTTCCATATTAACAGGATCAATAGTTTTTGCTTTGAAAGGATAGACGATTTAATAGTAGAAGGTGTTTTCTATACCTACCACTTCTCTGCTTTCAGGGGTTACAGCAGGGAGAGCCGCACGTGTTTTCGTTTTATCAGCAATAAGTCCGTTTTTAGTGTACAGAAAAAGGAAGTTACAGAACTTTTTGCCGGCGAGGAGGAAGTAAAGTTTTTGCTTGAGGCATATCCTGATTCGGATTATATCCTGACATCCCCTGACAAATGTGCCGATTTTTCCTTAATTTTACTACCTGAAAACCTGTGCTTTCAGCTGCAGGAGATTCCATTGGGTTTCGATGAGAAACTCTTCCATACACTTCAGTATTATGAATAAATATTTAAAGAAGACCAAGATAATAGCCACTTTGGGTCCGGCAACGGCAACCAAAGAAATCATGACTGACATGGTGAAGGCAGGCGTGGATATTTTCCGGATTAATTTCTCCCATGCAGACTATGAGATCGTACGCAATAATGTGAAACTTATACGTGAGATCAATCAGGAATTGGGTTCTTCCGTAGGTATTTTGGGCGATCTGCAGGGCCCCAAGCTCCGCGTAGGTGTGGTGAAAGAAGGTTCATATCTTAACCCGGGAGACATTCTTACGTTTACAAATGTGAAAATGGAAGGTGACTCCAAGACGGTGTACATGACCTATAAGGATTTCCCAAAAGATGTGAAACCCGGCGAACGCATCCTTATTGATGACGGAAAACTCGTGCTTCAGGTTATTGAAACAAATGAAGTGGATATAGTGAAGGCAGTGACCGTTCAGGGTGGACCGCTGAGCTCAAAGAAAGGCGTAAACCTTCCAAATACAAATGTTTCATTACCGGCGCTTACAGAGAAGGATATTCAGGACGCCAATTTTATGATGGACCTGGAACTGGACTGGATAGCACTCTCCTTCGTGAGGCATGCACAGGACATCACTGACCTTAAGCAGTTGCTGGCTAAGCATCCAAATCAGGTTAAGACACCCATCATCGCTAAGATAGAGAAGCCTGAAGGTGTAAAGAATATTGA
The DNA here is from genome assembly GCF_008831505.1 of Chryseobacterium sp. NCBI lineage: Bacteria > Pseudomonadati > Bacteroidota > Flavobacteriia > Flavobacteriales > Weeksellaceae > Chryseobacterium > Chryseobacterium sp. The sequence goes on from NZ_CP044507.1 coordinate 466,918, forward strand.
GCAGATCCTCCTGGAGTGTGACGGCCTGATGGTGGCACGTGGTGACCTGGGTGTGGAAGTACCTATGGAAGAAGTTCCGGCCATCCAGAAGATGCTTGTAGAAAAGGCACGTAATTATGCCAAACCGGTGATCATTGCTACCCAAATGATGGAAACCATGATTACAAGCCTAACGCCCACGCGTGCGGAGGTAAATGATGTGGCCAACTCTGTTCTGGACGGTGCCGATGCGGTAATGCTTTCCGGCGAGACTTCCGTGGGACGCTATCCGGTGGAAGTAGTACAGAATATGACTAAAATTGTTAAGAATATTGAAAATACTAACTTCTATATTCAGAAAAATTCTCCAATAGAAAAGGAGTTTAACTGTATAGACACCCGTTTTATAACCAACAGGATTTGTCTGGCGGCTGTCCGTATTGCCAAAAGTACGGATGTGGAGGCCATTATTACACATACCCATTCCGGATATACAGCATTCCAGATTTCCGCACACAGGCCCAATTCGCACATCATTGTCTTCAGTTCCAACCGAAGAGTAACTACCATGCTGAATTTACTTTGGGGGGTGCGCGCCTACTATTACGATTCCCAAAAGTCTACGGACGAAACGATCCTGCAGGTAAATGAAATGGTGAGTAAACTCGGTTACGTGGAGGAGGGCGATTTCGTGATCAACCTGAATGCAACACCGGCCGGTGAAGGGGGCAAGACCAATACTTTAAGATTGACAACTATTTAAAGATATAGTCTACCTAAAGAAAGAAGTTATCGGGCATACCCATGTGCTCTCATTTATCTCTGCAGAAAGCCTCTATGCTGTTTATTGATAATCGGAGATGTACTAAAGTTAAACAGAATATACTCTTAGAAGCACAGTCTGCTGAGACTGACAACCCTAACGGAATTATCTTATCTTCACCGGAGTATTCTCCGTCATTTGAGCTTCATGCCTGATGTATAATAGTATGGCTCTAAACATCAGATTTTCCTAATAGCTTTTCAAGCCTCTCCATCATCTCTTCCTTCTCCTTTAACATCCTTTCGTAAAGCGCAATCTTTTCCTCGTGTAACTCGATTAATTTATCAATTGGATTGATAGTGGCATTTTTAATATATAAAGAATGCATTACTGAATGATCATTATTATTAATTGTATTAGCGATAATATTCACAGCCTGCTCCTCATCAAAATTCTGAAATGCCTCCACCGGGATTTTCAGCACCTCCGAGATTTTCTTCAGCAAAGGATCCTCAATCACGTCTTTCTGCTCAAGCAGTGAGATTTTCTTCTGGTTCCAGTCTTCACCCAGGTCAAAGGCCAGTGCCTCCTGCTTAATGCCCAGCATTTCCCTGAAGCGTTTTACATTCCGGCCCTGATGTATTTTCTGTTCCATGACGTGCGGTTTTTTACTTGCCATAAAGATAGGCGATTCAGGGCATTCCTGTGATCTTTTTTTATTCTAAAATACCGAATGTATGGTATATTTTATCCGCCTGCAGAATAGCATATCCACTTAGGCTGATTTTCCTTTGCTTGAAATAATATCGTCATGGAAACAAACTGGCATCCTCTTAATGCGGAACTGTGGACCGCCAGCTCAGCCTCCGACCCCTTCAAACTCATCGATGCATTCTTCAATCTGGAACATCTGGACCGCTACAAGCACACACTCTCAGAAATAATGTTCTTCATGTACACCAAACAAATCTACAGGCCTGACAATCCTGGTACTGTACTGATTACCTACGCTGCGCTGCGCTCTTTTCTAAACGCCTCCTGCCAACTGCAGCACTTCAAACCGGTCACCGGTTCTCCAGCGCAACTTGTGCCCGGGCAAAACTCTCTGCTGACATTGTCCTCCCTCAGCCGCGATGAGTTCCGCCAGCCTTTCGGCGTCTTCAAATCGGCTTTCCGCATACAAAGTCTCGCCTCCTACGAAGTCTTCCTTTTCGAAGCGGTATACCTGGCACTGTCGCCTCACACTGGTCCCTCAATCCCGGATATGACCACGCCCTATATCTGGCTCCTTAAAAAGCTGGATGCAGCACAACTTATCCGTGAAAGACACGGCAACAGTGCCGGTCCCTTAAATCCTGCCGGGGAGCAGCTAAAGAGTCGGTATTGACAGCTGAACTTATATTGAACGCCAAAATCGCTATGGACAGCTTGATTATCAAATTGTCAGTGTACAGCCTCCGATTAATGCCTAATCTGTGCTACCGTTTGCCTGGCACAACAGCAGCAACCAGCATTGATCAGGAATAGCTTATCGGTCACTCTAAGCCTTGCCAAATAGATCACTGTAATTTCCGCTGCCTCCGCCTACTTTTAGGTGAAGAGTTTATTATTTACAGAAAGTAGTTGCGTGGTTGTCAAATATTTATTACTTTTATTTCTGATGCAGACTTCAAAAGGCAAAAATGCCAACACATTTGGAAATTTGGGTATTTTAACTCATTAATTTCTTCTCAGCGCCTTTCCCTAAAGACTTCCCGGACCTTGCACCGTAGTTGCAGTATACATACCCGCCGGATACTACACGGATAGCCCGTATCCTCCCCGGGTATACATGGGTCTTACGTCTATAGTACGCCTGCCGACATCAAATAGGAATCAACCATCAGACATCCCGCGTCCGCATCAGTACCAGTACCTTAACCTCCGCATATGGAGCGTGTTAAAGTTTTAAACCTTGACACGGCTCTCAGAACCCACCATCAGCTTGCCAAATAGCTCGCGCGGTCGCGTATTGCAACCACGGCATTGTAAGGTTGCTTGGCGAAATACGCCAACCTACAAGGTTATTCGATTATAGCGTACCTACGGCACGCCAAAACATCCTGATCTCAACCGCTACACAGATAATGTTCCTATGGAACATACCCCCGCATAATAAAGGATGATATGATCAACCGTTGTGGTCTTGTTTTTCTTTTTGCTCAAACTAACCGTGTTATGGTTTAAAACTTGGCACGGTTCTCAGAACCACGCTGCGCGAAGTGTCCTCACTTCGTGCCGGTGAACTTCAAATAGCAGCGTCTTTATCCCGGAGTACCGACACCTCTACAACGCTATTTGGGTAGCTGAACGCAGTTGAAGCTAGCATAGTTGAAGAAATAAATGTGACGTGATTATCCTTAATTTGTTCACTCAAGGGTTAAACCTTTGCACGTTTCCTCAACACCAATTTTGGATTTGCCGCGTCCCAACCTTCGCCCGCTCCTCGCCAGGACTGTCCCGGTATTTGTGACGAATAATGTCACCCCTTCGGGGTTTCAATGCAACGTTACCTGCGTCTATAATCATTACACCCCTTCGGGGTTAAGCTGACGCTCTAACCCTCTAACCTCTCATATCTCATGTCTGAAATCTGAAATCTGAAATCTGAAATCTGAAATCTCATGTCTGAAATCTTCTATGCACTACAGCTTCACGTCTTCCCAAACCTGTATATGCCACAGCCGGTTTCCGCACTGTACTGCGTAATTAAATAGCTAAATTTGCGTGATGACCCGTGCTGAAAAGAAAATAATTCACGTTGATATGGATGCGTTTTACGCTTCTGTGGAGCAGTATGACCAGCCCGAACTTAGAGGCAAACCTGTTTGTGTGGGCGGTGGCCGCTACGGTGTGGTAGCTGCCGCCAGTTACGAAGCCCGAAAGTTTGGTATCCGCTCTGCAATGCCGGGACGGTTGGCGCTGGAAAAATGCCCCCACCTGATTGTGGTGAAGCCCCGCTTCCAGCGATACAAAGAGATTTCAAACCAGATCCGCCAGATTTTCTTTGAATATACGGACCTGGTAGAACCTCTGTCGCTGGATGAGGCCTACCTGGATGTTACTGAAAATAAGATGGGAATCCAGTCCGCAAATTCCATCGCGAGGGAAATCAGACAGAAAATTTTTGAGCGTACCGGTTTAACTGCTTCTGCGGGCATATCTGTTAACAAATTCCTGGCGAAAGTGGCCTCAGATTACAATAAGCCGAACGGACAGAAAACCATTCATCCCACTCAGGTACTGGCCTTCATGGAGAAACTGCCGATTGAGAAGTTCTATGGAATTGGTAAAGTAACCGCCAACAGGATGCACAGCCTACATATATTTACAGGTGCAGACCTTAAGGCAAAGTCGCTGGAGCAACTGACCGAACTTTTCGGTAAGGCCGGAAAATATTATTATGATGTCGTACGTGGAATACATGATCATCCCGTAAGACCGGAGCGAATTGCTAAAAGTGTGGGAGTTGAAGAAACTTTTTGGGAGAATCTTGTAGATGAAGATGCCGTTTTTGAGCAGCTTAAAGACCTTGGTAAAGAGCTGGAAGCACGGCTTACAAAGAAAAACCTGAAAGGAAAGACGCTTACGCTTAAAATTAAGTACAGCGATTTCAGTCTCTTTACAAGGTCCAGATCCGGTGAAAAGTTCTTTTGTGATTATGACCATATTTATAATATGGCCTTGCAAATGTGGCAGTTGCGACCCTTTGACAGACCCGTGCGTTTGTTGGGCCTTTCAGTTTCCGGCCTTGATAACGGGAATACAAAACAGGTATCGGTGCAGCTTAAAATACCTTTTGAGGATTATCTAACATAAATCAACAAATAAAGATATTTAGTACATCATTTTTTTTGATATATTTATATTATTATTTCTGAAAAGAAATATACCCCTTGAAAACACATTAAATGAAGACTCTAAGAGACTGGGGCCTTAGTGCCCTCAGCGATATACAGGATGAGGACCGGATGATCAACTTTGCCGGTTACTCCATTCTGTATACCGCTACTGAGAATGTACATCTGCTTATTTTTGACAATGAGGTGCATCTGCCTCCGGAAACATTCTATTATATTCCGCCGGACAGTCCTATTCAGTTCATGAGCGAAACCCGTCAAGCAATCCTGATGTGGTTTAAAGTTGATCTCTTTGTAGACCGCCTGGAATTCCTGAGCCACATAAAGAGAGGTATCTTTTTCCGTAACCCGCTTGGGTGGGCCGTTCCCAATAATTTTATGCCTTTTGAGTCCATTATGAAGTATTATTATTTCCCGACTCAGGAAAAGGTGATGAATAAACTTTTCGCCAAAAATCTGCTCATCAACTTTCTGGAGTTTATCCTGATCCGTACCCTTATGGAATACGATCCGAAAATGGATCATTACCGGAAAGACAGCTACGAAAAGGAGATGGCGAATAAATTTATCTTTCTGCTGCTTAATGAGTCTTCCTTTAATTTTACAGCTGTGTATTACGCCGATAAGCTGAACATCAGCAAGAGAACGCTGGACAATGCCGTGCAGACGGTGTATGGATGTACAACCAAATCCTTCATTATAGCTAAAGCTCTGGAAAAGGCAAAGAAACTGCTGAGGGGAACGGAGATACCTGTTAAGAACATCAGCCAGGACCTTGGTTTTTCTGAAGAAAGTAATTTCAGTAATTTCTTTAAGAAGCATACCGGCAGCTCGCCCCGTGAATTCCGTGACCATGCGGTGAGCCAGATTCCGAATCTGAGACTAGTGAAGTCCTGAGGTATAACAGTAAAGTAATGGCCTATGATACGTATTATTACAATCTGCACGCTTATCGTTTTATCGCTTTGGTCCGGAAGTTTCTCGGCACAAAGCGGCTCTTCCACCGTTCTCAAAATTGTGCTGCATCCTGTGCAGACCATTGAATTGAGCGCGATGGATCAGAATGTTAATCTCACCTATAAAACCAAGCAGGATTATAGCCAGGGTGTAAGCCTGAACAGGGATAATCATCTAAAGGTATACAGTACTGGGGGTTATGTTGTAAATGTAAGAACATTGGATGCCAAACTTAAATCTGCAGGAAGCGATGCTTACATCAATGCAGGTGATATTACCCTTACAGCTTCAAAAGGTTCAGCCAGCGGTTCGGATTCATTTACTACTGTGCCCGTCCAGCTTTCCAGTGCTGATACCGCTTTCATCACTTCGGCCACCGGTACTTCCAGCAGTAGTTACAGTGTTACGTATGCCGCAAAAGGCGAAGATGCTTTCATCAATCATTACTCAACCGGGCAGGATCCAACAGTATATAGTACTGAAGTTTTATACAGCATATTGCCACACTGATCACTCTTAATGCTTAACCATAATCAAATGAAGCCCCCCATAACAGGAGGGCTTCGTTGTTTCTTTCTTATGATTTCATAAATTCAAATATGCTTCTAATAATTTGTGGCGAAATTTCAGGGATGAGAATATTTGATTATAAATACCAAATCCGCAAATCTATATATAAATAATAATAGTAATATTAATTTTATTGTCAAAATTTTATGAATGACATTTGCATAAGTTTTTTGGATGTTTTCATAAAAAGCTATTTGAAGTGCCGTATTACTTTTGTAGTGTTAAAACAAGGGGTATAAGTCTTAACAAATAAGCACTAAAATTAAAAATCTACAAATATGAAAAAGGCCATTTTATTAGCAATGTTTATCGGAGGTGTTTTTGCAGCTACTGCACAAACCACTCAAACAAAACTGAATGTTATTCTCAACCCTATACAGTCTATAACTGTAAATGATGCTTCCAAGGAAGTAACTTTAGAGTATGTAACTACGAATGATTATCTTACAGGTGTATCTTCTCCGGTCCTGAATAATCACCTTACCGTATACAGTACGGGTGGATTCCAGGTAAAGGCAAAAGCAGCTAATCTTACAAACGGACTAACTGCAGCTCCTGGACAGAATGTTGAAATCCTTTCCAGCGGTATATCACTTTTAATAGCGAAGGGAACGGGGAACAATGGTTCAGACATTAATCCAAGTACAGTAAACCTGGGTACGGGTGATGTTAATCTTTTCAGCAGTACTACCGGTGGTGTATCCATGGGTTACAATGTAACCTACAAAGGTGCCGGTGGTAATGAATATGTTGGAAAACACTTCAGCGGTACGGGTAAAACCACTTACACAACCAATGTGATGTATTCCATTGTAGCTCAATAAAACTTAGACAAAATATAAAATTGGGGCAATGTGAGGATACTTATATTGCTCTTTTTATTTATGAAAACGAGGTCTTATTTTTACGCCGTTCTGATACTGTTTGTGGCATGCGGTTTCGTAAATGCTCAGACGGGGCTTGATGTTACGCCCCCCAGATCATATTTTGTGTCTGCCCCCGGCTCCTCCAGTTCAAACAAGATAAAGGTTACAAATTCAAGTAAGACAAATTCGCTTACTCTCACTGTATCCACCCACGACTGGGAGTACGATACTGAAGGGAATAATGTCATAGCAGATGCAGGTACTCTGAAAAACTCTGCGACAAATTGGGTTACCATCAGTCCGCAAAGCTATTTTTCATTGGCTCCAGGCGAATCTCAGGATATTATAGTGACAGTGAAAGCTCCTGCTTTACAAGCTGATACACTTAATGTGCATACAGCTCTTTTATTTATCACCCAAACCAATCCTGTGGATTCCTACAATCAGGAAGGTGCCATGGTTAAGGTAACACTGCGTTCGGGAATAAAACTTTATCACCGCTATAATTCTCCGGAGGATCCCAATGTTGAGTTTCAGGATTACCGTTATAACAAAAAAGCAAAGATGCTGGAACTGGATCTGGAAAATACCGGAAATATGTGGACAGACGGCACTGTCTTTACTGAGCTGGTGAATTTGAGCAACGGTCGGAAACAAACACTAGAAGATCAGATCTTATATACGCTTCCGGGAGACCGCCGATCAGTAAAAATAACACTTCCAAAGGACCTGCAACCCGGGAAATATACCGCTTCATCAACTTTTTCTTACGGTAATGATGATACGATTAAAATGGCCGAACTGGCATTTGTACATGAGTAAATTTATAGCCCTGTTGGCTGTACTTATTTTTTCAGTTGCAGATGCGCAGACATTTGCCCGCCTCAGTGTACATAATACCGGCTGGGTACCTGTTGATACATATGGCGAAACGCGGATTAAAAACCTTAAACGCTTTTTTATTGAAGTTCAGAATGCAAACGGATTGCAAATGGACAGATGGTCGGTCACATTCAGGGTAAACGGACCTATAACCAACGGTATTAAAACTTTTCCGCCGCAGAAACTGAAATATCAGTTCAGCTATTTATCAACTGCGGGTGCAGATAACGGGACACCCGTAAATGCCTCTTCTTTAGGCCTTAATACTGCGGTTATGCCTTTTCAGATTAGCGGTACTGATATAACCACTCAGTCACAGTCGGTTTATGATCTTGGTATAAAGAACTATTTTGCTATCAATCTTTACTATGATGTGATTGTGGAAGCAGGCGCTTACCTGGAAGAATATAAATCGTGGAGCAATTTCAAAGTTAATATGATAATGGAGCTGCGGAACAGGAAAGGTGAGTTGATGACACAAATTCCCGTGTCGTTCGATTTGCGGATTATGCCGTTGGATTCTCCGCCTACCACCCCGACATTCGGAATGGTATTCGACGAAAATGCCAAAAATGTTCTTCTTGAATTTAAGACAGCTTCCGATTATGCTAATGGTGTAACCAAAACACAGTCTAAAGCTTTTTCCACATTCTCCAATACTCCTTATACTGTGCGGGTAAATACAATCGGTAGTTCCCTGTCCAGCAACAGCAACAGCACCCTGCCGGTAAATGCCCTGAAAATGCAGATACGCGAAAATCAAACACAACTCCTTACAGGCAATATAAATCTCTCTGCTTCGCAGCAGAATATCATCAGCAGCGCCGCACATCCGGCTCTTAAGTTTTATGACATCACCTACTCCACACAGGCAGGTGACCTTACATTTTTCAACAGGTCCTACGACCAGTACTCCGGAACTGTTGTATTTACCATGATTCCCCAGTAATATCGTGTTGACTCTCAGGAATGTTTTCCGCTTTTTTTTTGTCTTATTTCCCTTGCTGCTTTTTTCGCAGGCAGGTAAGGTTTTAATTAAGACAGACACCGCTGTTGTGGTGGCCAATGGTGAAATGCGCAGCCTTATGGTACAGATCAGCAACGGTACAGCGACTGCGAAGAACCTGAAGCTTAGCATAAAAGCACCGGAAGGCGTACGACTGTTAAACCCCGGAACTACCGTAAATTCTGAAGCCGGTGAAAACCTCTTTATTCCGGTAAAGATTTTTATTGAGAAAAAGCTCCCTGCAGGAAATTCTCCTGTCTCACTTTGGTTGCAGGATGCTGCCGGAAAAATTGTTGCCTCATGTGAGACTGTGCTGAAAGTGGAAGCACGGCGGCAACTACGTATTTTCTCGGATGAGCCACAGATACTGATTTACAGGGTGGGCGACAGTTTAAACATCAGCACGCAGGTAAGTAACGGGGGCAACCGTACAGAGGAAGCCGAAATCTACGCTAGTTTCCCTCAGGGTATCGGGAATGAATTGATACTCCGTAAAAAAGTTATACTCGCACCCTTCAGCAGCCAGAAAGTTGAGTTTTCACGTATTATAGACAGGGAGATGCTCCGGATGGAGGTCTTTACTGTTAATGTGGCCGTAACTGACGCTTCTAAGGAGTTTTTTGGTAATACTATGGTTACCGTGCAGAATGCTTTGGGCAACAGACGTTATGTGGATCCTGCACAGAATCCATTTTACAGAGGAATTGAAAATAACTATATCTCCTGGAGTTCCAATAATCCTTTTGATCAGATTTCAGCCAGCCATATGCTTAATTTACATTCCACGGTAAATATTGGAAATACAAAAGCCATTGTGAATATGAACGGTACGTTCTGGCCTACCCTGGATACCAAAATGATGTTTCAGAATACGTGGCTGAAACTGGAGCACAACGAATTTTCAATGCATTTGGGTAATATTAACGATAATAATATGGAAATCACACTGAACGGTCGTGGTTCTCAGCTTACATTTACGCCAAGTCCCGAAACCGGAACCGCAATTTCCGCAGGTGTGGTGGAAAAATCTTTTAACCTGTTTGAGCCTGTTCGCGTAAATAATTTTCCACGCGGTTACTCAGCTTTTGCCAGAGCCAATTATGCGCTTAACGGTTACCAGAGTTTGGACGGTGAAGCCATTTGGGATACTGATATTTTCCAGAGAAGTTTTATTCTGAAAACGGGATATACATACAGTAACAAAAAGGATAAATCATTTGATGTTGATCTGGGTTACGGATATGCAAGGTCTGTCTCACACAGCGACGTGGCAGAGCCATCGCTTTCGGCAGGACTCAATTACCGTAAAAACTGGAAAAACTATTCCTTTACTTCTTCCAATTCCTACAGTAGCGGCTACTATCCTGGAATTCGGAGGGGAAGTACAGTTCTGGAGCAGCGCCTGTTCCGCAGTTTTGATAAATTCACACTTTACGGTGCGTATGGTCTGAATCATTATAATCCTAAGAATATAGATCCGCTGTACCAGTTCAGTTCTTTTTCGGAACGTCACCGAATAGAATTAGGTTCCAGCTTTCGGTATTCCCGTAAAATGGATATCAGTTTGCTATCGCAGACCTCAACCGAAAATTCAGAGGTTTTTCTTGGTGAAGTCTTTGCCCGTACTGCAATTAAATTTGAAAGTGCTACAGCAGGAATTACGCTGAACTACGCCACAGACGACCAGAAAAACCGTTTTACACTTTCTCATACGCAGGGAATTTCTTATTACCGGGGTATCACCGAGCCAAGTCATATCTATAATCTTCAGGCGGGTTGGCATCACCGTAACCTGCTCATAAGCGGAAATTATCAGAAAGGTAATTTTTTACTGTACGAAGGCAACAGGAACGGGAAAATTAGTGATGGTAATGAGAGACTGTCTGCTGTGGCTTCTTACAGGTCTGTTTTGCTGAATAACAAGCTGAATCTCAACTTTAATGCAATGGCAAATTTGGACCGTCAAAGCGGAAAAAGTCTCGCCCTAAGTTCCAATGCTGATTACCGCATATTCCGAACCACCCGCATCTTTGGCAGTTTCAGTTACAGCTACTATTCAAGCGGAGCACATGGTAATAAGAATATTTTTTATCAGGCCGGCATCTCACAGGACCTTCCGACTATTGGCGACGAGCCCGTGAAATATAAAAACGGCACAATCCGCATGTTCACCTTTTTTGACCATAATAATAACGGTACCTATGATCCGGGTATCGACCAGCCTGCCAACGGTGTGAAAGTGAGAATCAATAATATTCTGTTCATGGCAGCTGAAGACGGCTATGTGAAATACCGTAAACTTCCTTTTGGCAAATATGTAATAAAGTCAAATGAGAACGAGTGGTACAGTGAAATTCAGGAAGTAGACCTGCAGCAGAAGGAGGAGTTTATAACTCTTCCACTGGTTAAAACGGGGGTTCTTAAAGGTAAAATAACTTACGAAAAAACCGGTAAATTCCAGTATGAAGTCCAGGAGCATCTTGCCGGAATTCCGGTGCTGTTTCGAAGCACCACAGGTAAAACATTTACATTCTACAGTAATGCTCTTGGGGAATACAGTGCCTACCTGCCCTTAGGTCGGTACCAGGTTTCTCTGGAAAGTCAGGCGTTTCAGAAAAATGTTTATACCGAAAGTAGTTTTAATGATGTAATTGTTGAGGCCTCCACCACTAAGTCTCTTGAGGATTTTTTACTTAAGGTCCGGGAAAAGAAGGTTGAAATCAAGCGATTCGGGACCGCGGAATAAACATTTCTGAAAACCTCATCATTTGGCCACCTGCCGGATTGGATTGTTTTTTGCTAAATTGATGCCTCCAAACTACTTCCATGAATCCAACAATGATCCAGTTTTTCCACTGGTATTCCGCCGGTGACTCCACACTTTATACCGAAGCTGTACAGGCTGCAGATTATCTTGCAGAACTTGGAATATCGGCTGTGTGGTTTCCGCCGGCATACAAGGCTGCAGGTGGCGGGTTTTCAGTAGGCTACGATCCCTACGACCTTTTTGATCTGGGCGAATTTGACCAGAAAGGCGGCATTGCTACAAAATACGGAACCAAAGAACAGTATTTGGACGCCTGCAGCGTACTGAAAAGCAAAGGGATTTCCATCATCGCTGATATCGTGCTCAATCACAAAGCAGGAGGCGACGAGAAGGAAAAATTTCACGCAATGCGTGTCAATCCAGAAAACAGACATGAAATACTCTCCGAACCGATAGAAATTGAGAGTTATACCAAATTTACATTTCCGGGAAGGGGCGAAACTTACTCCGATTTCAAGTGGGATTTCCAGTGTTTCTCTGGTGTGGATTATGCCGAAGGGCAGGAGCCCGGCATCTATCAGATCATCCATGATCATGGTGACGGCTGGGAGGAAATTATTTCAGATGAGCTGGGCAATTATGATTTCCTGATGCATAATGACCTGGAACACCGCAATCCCTTTGTCCGCGCCGAACTGAACCATTGGGGAAAATGGTACCATGACCAGATCGGATTCGATGGTGTGCGGCTCGATGCTGTGAAGCACCAGTCACCGGATTTTTATAAGGAATGGCTTTATACGCTTCGGGCTAATACGGGAAAGAACATTTTTGCCGTTGGCGAATACTGGGCACCCGGTGCTCTGGATCTCAAACTGAAATATATTGAAGCCACTGAAGGCTGTATGAGTCTCTTCGATTCGTCGCTGCATCACAACTTTCATGTCGCGTCACTGCAGGGCGGCGATTTTGACCTTCGCACCATTTTCAATGATACGCTAACACTCGCCAATCCACTGCTTTCCGTGACAGTGGTGGACAATCACGACACGCAACCGCTGCAGGAACTGGAAGCACCGGTGGAGCATTGGTTCAAACCTCTTGCCTATGCGCTTATTCTGTTGCGCAAAGATGGCTATCCCTGCATTTTTTATCCGGATCTTTTTGGCGCGCACTATACAGATGTAGACAAAGAGGGCAATGAGCAGGAAATATTTCTGAATAAGGTGGAGAAAATTGAGGAGTTGCTTAAAGCCAGACAACTTTATGCGTACGGTACACAACGCGACTATTTTGAAGATGCCAACTGTCTGGGTTGGGTGCGCGAAGGTGACGGTGAACATCCCGGTTGCGCCGTGGTTCTCAGTAACAAAGAGGCTTATGAAAAACCTATGGAAATGGGACTTCAATATGCCGGTCAACCTTTCCGTGATTACCTTGGTTGGTTTCCGCAGGAGGTTGTTATCGACGAAAACGGCTGGGGAAGTTTCCCTGTCCCTGCCGGAAATGTAAGTGTTTGGGTACCTGTCTGAAACGGTGTATTCCCTGTACTGAATGCCTCATAGTAAATAGTTTTTCACACTTACTTTAAATGGTATAATCTTTTACTAATTATTATTTTGGTGCGATATTATTTACTATTTTTGTGTATCGCATTTAACATAATAATATGAATTTTGAACGCATACAGGAGAAACTGGAGATACTTGCAGATGCAGCCAAGTATGATGTTTCGTGTTCATCCAGCGGTGGAAACCGTAAGAATAAGGGCGGTTTGGGTAACAGTCACGCCTCCGGCATCTGCCACACCTATACGGAAGACGGACGCTGTGTATCGCTGCTCAAAATTCTGCTCACTAACCACTGCATTTATGATTGCGCTTATTGTGTCTCGCGTAAGACTAATGATGTAAAGCGTGCTGCCTTTACGGTGGAGGAGGTCGTAGACCTCACCATCAGTTTTTACCGCCGGAATTATATAGAAGGACTTTTTCTGAGTTCAGGAATTTTCAAAGATTCGGATACCACAATGGAGAGGTTGGTTAGGGTGGCAAAAAAACTTCGTTTAGAACATAATTTCAACGGATATATTCACCTTAAGTCCATTCCGGGAGCAAGCGACGAACTCATGAAAGAGGCCGGCCTGTATGCCGACAGGCTCTCCGTCAATATTGAAATTCCAACCGAAAAAGGTTTGAAACTTTTGGCCCCGGACAAGTCGCATTCGGAAATGATTAAACCAATGACTTTTGTGAAGAACGAGTTGGTTCTCTACAAAGAAGAAAAGAAAATCTTCCGGAAAGTTCCCAGGTTTGCTCCTGCAGGTCAATCTACTCAGATGATTGTAGGGGCTTCCAATGAAACGGACCTTAAGATCATCAAGGTGGCCGATCATTTTTACCGGAATTTCAACATGAAACGTGTGTATTATTCAGGTTATGTGCCGGTCCTGGAGGACAGCCGTCTTCCATCCATCCATTCCCAGGTTCCCATGCAACGGGAAAACCGGCTTTATCAGGCCGACTGGCTCATGCGGTTTTACGGTTTTGAAGCAACCGAAATTCTGGATCCGGAACAGCCTTTCCTTGACCTGGAAGTAGATCCTAAACTTGCCTGGGCGCTCAGACACCGTGAACAGTTCCCGGTGAACATTAACACAGCTTCAAAAGAAATGATTTTGCGTATTCCTGGCATAGGCACCAAATCAGCAGGTAAGATTCTGATGGCCCGTAAATTCCAGAAGCTGGGGATGGATCAGCTCCGGAAAATGGGCGTTGCGGTGAACCGGGCTAAATATTTTGTTGAATTTGACAGTTCCAATGTCTTCAGCAAATTCATAGATGATCAGAATCTCAGAAAAATTCTGCTGAGCGGTATGACATCCAAATATCAAAATCCCTTTTCCCAACAGCTAACTTTATTCTAAGGCATGACCACGCTTGTCCATGACGGTTCCTTTGAAGGTTTGATGACCGCGGTTTTTGAGGTTTTTGAATACCGTTACGAACCGGCGCGCATTATTGGCGAAGAACATCATCAACATTATGCTTTTTTTGATGAGGTACATACGGTAATCACTGATCAGTCAAAAGCGGACAGGGTTATAAAAAAAATGGAAAATGTTCTGGGCAAAAGTGGAGTTAGGCAATTGTTACTTGTCTATCTTTCGGAAAGACCCGAAGCCGGCGATCTGATACTTTCAGCTGTGAGGCAGTCTGTGAAAAATCCCGGAGCAGATATTCTTCAGAATTTTGGCGACAGCGATATTATGGACATTGCCAAAATCTGCAAAAGTATGGGTCGTGAAATCCACCGGCTGCATGCTTTTGTCCGTTTTGAAGAACTGGAGGATGGAATGTTCTTTGCAAAAGTGGAACCCGACTTCAATGTTCTCCCTGTAGGTTTCCGTTTCTTTAAGGACCGTTATGCCGATCAGAAATGGATGATTTATGATTTGAGGCGTCGGTTCGGCGTAGTGTACGACCTTAATGCTACCACTTTCTTTTATCCAGAGGCAGAGCAATTGGGTATGCTTAAGAATCCTTCAGATTTATACAGCGAAAAGGAGAGGAAATATCAGCAGTTATGGCAGCGCTATTTTACCAAAACCAACATCAACGAAAGGAAAAATATGAAGCTGCATATTCAGCATGTGCCAAAGCGATACTGGAAATACCTCACCGAAAAAGGATAATGTATGTTATGCAGAATTTTTTTATTGAAACTTTAAGAAATAATTAATAGAGGTCTGTTTCTCCTTTCATTAATTTTGAAGATAAATCACATTAACAATCAACAATAATGAATACTAAAGAAGTAAAAGCCTTCGGTACGGAGGCTAAAGATAAAGATCTGGAGCAGATCACCATCCTGCGCCGGGAAGTTACCCCTACTGACATTGAAATTGAAATCATGTACTGCGGCGTATGTCACAGTGATCTTCACACGGCCCGCAACGACTGGGGAGGTACGGTTTATCCCGCCGTTCCCGGTCATGAGATCATTGGTAAGGTGGTTTCCGTCGGTTCGGATGTAACAAAATTCAAGATCGGAGATCTTGCGGGAGTCGGTTGTCTGGTCGATTCTTGCCGCGAGTGCGACAGCTGCCGTCAGGACTTGGAACAGTACTGTCTGAACGGTTCTACAGGTACCTACAACAGTAAGGATCCTTTCATCACCGGACAAAGGACCTACGGCGGCTATGCCGAAACTGTAGTAGTAGACGAAGCCTTCGGTCTGCATATTCCTGAAAACCTGGATCTGAAAGCGGTAGCACCTTTGCTTTGCGCCGGTGTAACTACGTGGTCACCGCTGATACACTGGAAGGTAAAGGAAGGCAGCAAAGTGGCGGTTGTTGGTTTGGGTGG
Source organism: Chryseobacterium sp. (assembly GCF_008831505.1). Lineage (NCBI taxonomy): Bacteria > Pseudomonadati > Bacteroidota > Flavobacteriia > Flavobacteriales > Weeksellaceae > Chryseobacterium > Chryseobacterium sp. The sequence goes on from NZ_CP044507.1 coordinate 482,974, forward strand.
TCTGGGCCACATGGCTATTAAACTGGCTAAAGGCCTTGGTGCAGAAGTGACACTTTTTTCCAGGACGCCGGATAAGATTCAGGACGCGTTGGATTTGGGCGCTGATGCTGTAATCATTTCAACTTACGAACATGAGATGAAGGAAGCCGCCGGACAGTTTGATCTGATTATCGATACTGTACCTTACGATCATGATATCAATCCCTACATCGCTACACTAAACATCAGCGGAACACTGGTATTGGTTGGTTATCTGGGTAAGATGGAAGACATGCTTCATACCGTTCCGCTTATTTTAGGTCGAAAATCCGTAGCAGGTTCCGTTATTGGCGGAATTAAGGAAACTCAGGATATGCTGGATTTCTGCGGCGAGAAAAACATCCTCCCGGAAATTGAAATGATTAAGATGCAGGAGATTAACGAAGCCTACGAGCGTATGCTGAAAAGCGATGTACGCTACCGTTTTGTTATTGATATGCAGAGCCTGAAGAGACAGGTGAACTGATTTTACCGCAGCAGTTTATCTGACTGTACATACGAAATCCGTCTCAATACCCAATTGAGGCGGATTTTTATTCTGGGAGGGTTTTATGTTTGGTGTTAAAAAAAAGAAAGTTGCTCCTTTTTAACCTTGACAAGGTTAAGCCGTTAGAAAGTCGGTAGAGCGAGATGCTTTGGCTGCGCCGAACCACGGTTTTAGCCTGACAATGCCGTGTTTGTCATTCCATTGAATCTAAACGTTTTTTATAAGCGTAGAGATACTGCAGCATGACAAAGTTGCATAATATTGAATGGTGAGTGAAATGATGTCAATCCCAGACGAATATTCATAAGCTTGAAGTAAACCGTCTTACTTTGGCGGTATGCCCACCTATATTTGTGGTATAATTAATACTTCAAAAACAGGCAGCATGCAGGAAATTACGCGTCCATCAGATAAAGGTTTTCAGGAAGTCTCCATTTTAACAGTACTGTTCAGTATGCTGCTGCTTATAGCGGTTGCTGCTGATTCAGTTAACATATTGTCACTATCTGATTATTCTGATCTGCTGATAATGGCAGTCCTGGCAGTGATAAATTTTCTGTTTACCTATACCCGGGGTGCACTTCGGTTTTATGTAGGGTACCGGCTTACGGAACGGGTTTACAATCTTTTTCTGTTGGGGTGGTGCACTTATTTGCTGTATTATTTATTTAACCAGTTGATTTCTATAATTCTCATTCAATAACCATGAAACACAAATGATGAGAGGATTCCCGTACCGTTGCCGGTGCGGGTTTTTTTATTTGAATTATTGATTTTGGATAAACTTTGTCAAAGTTTGGAACTTTGACAAAGTTGTATCGGGAATAGGCAACCCATAGCCCTGATCGCAGCGGCATCCTTTTTTGGTGGCTGAGGCACGAAGTCACCAAAAAAGATACAGCGGAGAGCAGGTTCCCGGCTCCTGAAAGCATGAAAAATCCCGGTTCATTACTGAACCGGGAATTATAAATTAGCCTTGTTAAACTTTGTCAAAGTTCCAAACTTTGACAAAGTTGGTTTCAGCATTTAATTATGCCTGAACGTTATTGTTCTGTCCCAATACGAAAGGCTCAACTTCCTTAATTTCGCCAAACTGCTGCTCGTAGTTTGCGATATTTTGCTGAAGCGCAGTAAGCACTCTCTTAGCGTGAAGTGGTGCAAGAATCACTCTTGATCTTACATTTGCCTGCTGTACACCCGGCATAAGCTGGATGAAGTCCAGTACAAACTCGGAAGGAGAGTGGTTTACAAGTGCCAGGTTACAGTATACACCTGCAGCTACCATTTCGTTAAGGTTAATGTTAATGTTGTTTGGGTCCTGATTTTGGTTTTGGTTGTTGTCCATTTTATTAGTTTAGATTTTTGTTGTTAGACTTTAGATGTTAGATATTGGAGGTTAAATTTTAGTTTCGACTTTGTACACAATGTTTACAAATTGTCTAATGTCTAAAATCTAACCTCTAATTTCTATATTAATTGATATCTTCAAACTCTTTGCGGGAGCCTACGATTACATTCTGATAGTCCTTAAGACCTGTACCTGCAGGAATTCTGTGTCCTACAATTACGTTTTCTTTCAGACCTGTCAGGTAATCCACTTTTCCGGAGACTGCTGCTTCGTTCAGAACTTTTGTAGTTTCCTGGAACGATGCTGCCGACATGAAGGACTTCGTCTGAAGTGCCGCTCTCGTGATTCCCTGAAGAACCGGAGTTGCCGTGGCTGGGAGTGCATCGCGAACCTCAACAAGAGCAAGGTCCTCACGCTTTAGTTTGGAGTTCTCGTCTCTGAGCTCTCTGGCAGTAATCATCTGACCCGGCTTCAGTTCCTTGGAATCACCGGCGTCCGTAACCACTTTCAGTCCGAATACACGGTTGTTCTCTTCCAGGAAGTCGAATTTGTGTTCTAGTGCTCCCTCCAGGAACTGGGTGTCGCCACCGTCCACAATTTCTACCTTAGTCATCATCTGACGTACGATGATCTCAAAGTGCTTGTCGTCAATCTTTACACCCTGCAGACGGTAAACCTCCTGGATTTCATTCACAAGATATTCTTGAACCGCGGTTGGTCCTTTGATTTTCAGGATGTCATCCGGAGTTACAGAACCGTCTGAAAGTGGTGACCCTGCAGTTACAAAGTCATTTTCCTGTACAAGGATCTGCTTGGAAAGTTTAACAAGATAAATCTTTCTCTCACCGGTTTTGGCTTCTACTATAAGTTCGCGGTTACCTCTCTTGATCTTACCGTAAGATACAACACCGTCAATTTCAGTTACTACCGCCGGGTTGGATGGGTTACGTGCTTCGAAGAGTTCAGTTACCCTTGGAAGACCCCCTGTAATATCACCCGCTTTCGCAGATTTTCTTGGGATCTTGATCATAACCTTACCGGCCTTGATCTTCTCACCATCGTTTACCATAAGGTGGGCACCGACCGGAAGGTTATAAGCGCGCTGCTCAACACCTTTGGCGTCTACTACTTTAAGTGTTGGTACCGCCTTCTTGTTACGGGATTCAGAGATTACTTTCTCCTCAAATCCGGTCTGTTCGTCAATCTCAAGCTGGAAGGATACACCCTGGATAATATCTTCGTACTCTACCTTACCGGCAGATTCTGCAATAATTACCGCATTATAGGGATCCCACTTTGCAATTACATCGCCTTTCTTCACTTTATCGCCCGGCTTCACCAATAATTCGGATCCGTAAGGGATGTTGGTGATCATAAGCGGAGTTCTAAGCTCATTATCGGCTACCAAACGGAATTCAGTAGAACGTGAAACAAGGATTTCTGCTTTTTTGCCTTCCTCATTTTCAGAAGTAACTGTTCTTACTTCATCCATTTCAACGATACCGTCTCTACGTGCAACGATGGATGGATTTTCGGATACGTTACCCGCAGTTCCCCCCTGGTGGAAGGTTCTAAGAGTAAGCTGAGTTCCCGGTTCACCAATGGATTGTGCACCGATTACACCTACAGCTTCGCCCATGTGAATTGGCTTACCTGTTGCCAGGTTACGTCCGTAGCACTTGGCGCAGATTCCTTTCTTGGTTTCGCAGGTCAGCGGAGATCTCACTTCTATGGTCTCAATACCGGCATCCTCAACAAGTTTAGCATAAGCTTCGTTGATGATGGTATCAGCATGGATCAGAAGTTCGTCAGTTTCCGGGTGATACACATCGTGCAGAGAAACCCTACCCAGGATTCTCTCGGAAATTTTTTCAACGATCTCATCATTTTTCTTCAATGGAGAAACTTCAGTACCTCTAAGAGTACCACAGTCGTCCTGAGTGATGATTACATCCTGAGCCACGTCCACAAGTCTACGTGTCAGGTAACCGGCATCCGCCGTCTTTAGAGCGGTATCTGCCAGACCTTTACGTGCACCGTGGGTGGAGATAAAGTACTCAAGGATGGAAAGACCTTCCTTAAAGTTCGCCACAATTGGGTTTTCAATAATCTCCGCACCTGTAGAACCGGCTTTTTGCGGTTTCGCCATCAGACCTCTCATTCCTGAAAGCTGACGGATCTGCTCCTTGGAACCCCTTGCTCCGGAATCAAGCATCATATACACAGAGTTGAAACCGCCCTGGTCGGTTTTCATCCTGCTCATGATCATCTCGGTAAGTCCGGCGTTGGTGTTGGTCCAAACGTCAATTACCTGGTTATATCTTTCTGTATCTGTAATAAGACCCATGTTATAGTTGGCCTTAATCTCATCCACATTTTCAACGGCCTGTGCAACCATCGTTTTCTTTTCTTCCGGGATCACGATGTCACCAAGGCTGAACGAAAGTCCACCGCGGAAGGCGTTTTCGTAACCCAGGTCCTTCATATCGTCCAGGAACTTCACGGTGGTCGGGAAGTCAGTATCGGCCAGGATACGCCCGATCACATTTCTCAGCGACTTCTTAGTAAGAAGTTCGTTGATGAAACCTACCTGTTTTGGCACGATCTGGTTAAACAGAATTCTACCTACGGTAGTATCTATCAGTCTTGTAACGATCTCACCGTTCTCCTTAACAGGAAGACGGCATTTTACTTTCGCATTAAGTGAAATCTGACCTTCAGCATAGGCAATTTCAACCTCTTCCGGTGAATAGAAGGCAAGTCCCTCACCTTTGATCTTCACTTCGTCCGTTGAGTGGGCTTCTTTGGTCATGAAATACAGACCCAAAACCATGTCCTGGGAAGGAACCGTAATAGGGGAACCGTTGGCAGGGTTCAGAATGTTCTGGGATCCCAACATTAAAAGCTGAGCTTCCAGAATTGCTTCCGGGCCTAACGGTAAGTGTACCGCCATCTGGTCACCATCGAAATCCGCGTTAAATGCTGTGGTTACCAAGGGGTGAAGCTGAATTGCTTTTCCTTCGATCATTTTTGGCTGGAACGCCTGGATACCCAAACGGTGAAGTGTAGGTGCCCTGTTCAGAAGAACCGGGTGGCCTTTCATAACATTTTCCAGAATATCATAAACAACAGGTTCTTTTCTGTCGATGATTCTCTTAGCTGACTTTACCGTCTTTACTATTCCTCTTTCAATCAGTTTTCTGATGATGAACGGTTTGTAAAGCTCGGCTGCCATATCTTTAGGGATACCGCACTCGTGAAGTTTCAGGTTTGGTCCTACAACAATTACCGAACGTGCCGAGTAATCCACACGCTTACCAAGCAAGTTCTGACGGAAACGTCCCTGCTTACCTTTCAGTGAGTCAGACAGCGATTTCAGTGGTCTGTTGGATTCCGATTTTACAGCAGAAGATTTTCTGGTATTATCGAAAAGTGAATCCACAGATTCCTGAAGCATCCTTTTTTCGTTTCGAAGGATAACTTCCGGAGCTTTGATCTCAAGAAGTCTCTTCAGACGGTTATTACGGATAATCACCCTTCTGTAAAGGTCATTAAGGTCAGAAGTTGCGAATCGTCCTCCATCCAGTGGAACCAATGGTCTCAACTCCGGTGGTATAACAGGAAGAACTCTCATTACCATCCATTCGGGACGGTTAATCATTCTTGTGTTTGCTCCTCTTAAAGCTTCAACCACATTCAGACGCTTAAGGGCTTCGGTCCTTCTCTGCTTGGAACCTTCGTTATGTGCTTTGTGTCTCAGGTCAAAGGAAAGTTCGTCCAGTTTGATTCTTTTCAGAAGCTCTTCCACGGCCTCGGCACCCATTTTCGCCAGGAATTTATTTGGGTCAGAATCGTCCAGATACTGATTATCCGGCGGCAGGGTTTCCAGAACATCCAGGTACTCCTCTTCTGTAAGGAATTCCATTGGTTCGAAATCAGAACCGTCGGCTTTTTTGGCAATACCCTGCTGAATAACTACATACCTTTCGTAGTAGATGATCATGTCCAGCTTCTTGGACGGCATACCCAGAAGATATCCTATTTTGTTCGGTAAGGAACGGAAGTACCAGATGTGAGCAATAGGAACTACCAGGTTGATATGTCCGATTCTCTCTCTACGTACTTTTTTCTCCGTCACCTCAACACCACAACGGTCACAAACGATACCCTTATAACGGATTCTCTTGTACTTTCCGCAGGCACATTCGTAATCCTTTACAGGACCGAATATTTTCTCGCAGAACAGACCGTCCCTCTCAGGCTTGTGGGTTCTGTAGTTAATGGTTTCGGGCTTCAGGATCTCTCCCCTGGATTCCTGCAGGATAGATTCCGGTGATGCAAGACCGATGGTGATTTTATTAAATCTGCTTGATTTATTTTTATTTGACATTTTTGAAATTTTAGATTATAGATTTTAGATTTTAGATTGATTATCAAACTGCTCCGACGCGGAAACAATTCAATTCATAATTTAAAATTTAAAATTTATTCTTCAAGTCTTACATCCAGACCCAGACCCTGTAATTCATGCAGCAATACGTTGAATGATTCAGGAATTCCCGGTTCAGGCATAGCCTCACCTTTGGCAATGGCTTCATATGTTTTTGCTCTACCAATAACGTCATCCGACTTCACGGTCAGGATTTCCCTAAGGATATTGGATGCACCAAATGCTTCAAGAGCCCAAACCTCCATTTCACCGAATCTCTGACCACCGAACTGCGCTTTACCACCTAATGGCTGCTGCGTAATAAGGGAATAAGGTCCGATGGAACGTGCGTGCATCTTGTCGTCTACCATGTGACCCAGTTTCAGCATGTAAATGATACCCACTGTAGCCGGTTGTGAGAATCTCTCGCCGGTACCGCCGTCATACAGGTAAGTACTTCCGTATTTTGGTAGGTTGGCCTGGTCTGTATATTCCGTGATCTGCTCCAGCGAAGCACCGTCGAAGATTGGTGTGGCAAACTTAAGCCCCAGTTTTTTACCGGCCCATCCAAGTACCGTTTCGTAGATCTGACCAATGTTCATACGCGAAGGTACCCCAAGTGGGTTCAGTACGATGTCCACAGGTGTTCCGTCTTCCAGGAACGGCATGTCCTCCTCGCGAACAATTCTGGATACGATACCCTTGTTACCATGACGGCCTGCCATTTTATCACCTACATTCAGCTTACGCTTCTTGGCGATATAAACTTTAGCAAGCTTCATGATACCTGCAGGAAGTTCATCACCTATGGAAACTGCAAATTTCTCACGGTTCTTGATACCTGCGATATCGTTGAACTTGATCTTATAATTATGGATCAGCTTGCGGATAAGGTCATTTTTCTCCTCATCAACAGTCCAGCCTGCACCACTGATGTTCACATAATCTTCAATGGAGGTAAGCAGTTTATGGGTGAATTTAACACCTTTACCGATCACTTCTTCTTCCAGGTCGTTATTAACCCCCTGGGAAGTTTTACCGTTTACCAGTGAGCCCAGTTTTTCGATAAGTGTATTTCTAAGGTCATCAAATTTCGCTTTGTAGCTGTTTTCGATTTCCTCAAGCTTCAGTTTTTCCTCAGCTCTTTTCTTTTTATCCTTGATGTTTCTGGAGAAAAGCTTTTTGTTGATCACAACACCTCTGAGAGAAGAGTCAGCTTTCAGGGAAGCATCCTTCACATCACCGGCTTTATCACCGAAGATAGCTCTAAGTAATTTTTCTTCCGGTGTTGGGTCGGATTCGCCTTTTGGCGTAATCTTACCGATCATAATGTCACCGGGCTTCACTTCAGCACCAATACGGATCATACCGTTTTCATCAAGGTCTTTGGTAGCCTCTTCGGAAACGTTAGGGATATCTGCTGTAAGCTCTTCCATACCCAGTTTGGTATCACGGACTTCCAGTGAATATTCGTCCACGTGGATGGAAGTAAACCAGTCCTCACGAACGATTTTCTCGTTAATAACGATGGCATCCTCAAAGTTGTATCCTTTCCATGGCATAAATGCTACTGTAAGGTTACGTCCAAGTGCAAGCTCACCGTTTTCGGTTGCGTAACCGTCGCAAAGAACCTGTCCTTTTTCCACTCTTTCGCCTACTCTTACGTTAGGTCTCAGGGTGATGGTTGTACTTTGGTTGGTCTTTCTGAACTTGGTCAGTTTATAAGTCTTCACAGAAGAGTCGAAGCTTACGATATCTTCATCTTCGCTTCTTTCGTAGTTAATCACGATTTTGTCTGCATCAACATATTCAACAACACCGTTTCCTTCTGCATTGATCAGGATACGTGAATCCTTGGCAACCTGCTTTTCCAGACCTGTACCAACAACCGGAGCTTCAGGCTTCAACAAAGGAACAGCCTGACGCATCATGTTGGATCCCATCAGTGCACGGTTCGCATCATCATGCTCCAGGAATGGAATAAGGGATGCCGAAATACCTGAGATCTGGTTTGGTGCAACATCAATCAGGTCTACCTGGTTACCTTCAACCACAGGGTAGTCACCATCCAAACGGGCAATGATTCTGTCTGTTTCAAAAGTACCTTCGTCGCTAAGTTCAACGTTAGCCTGTGCGATAACTTTATTTTCTTCGTCCTCAGCATTCAGATAAATAGGCTCAGACTTCAGGTTTACCTTTCCGCCTTCCACTTTTCTGTATGGAGTTTCGATGAATCCTAAATTATTGATCTTGGCATAAATTCCCAAGGAAGAGATCAGACCGATGTTTGGTCCTTCAGGAGTTTCAATCGGACAGATACGGCCATAGTGCGTATGATGCACGTCACGAACCTCGAAGCCGGCACGCTCTCTGGAAAGTCCGCCAGGTCCCAGTGCGGAAAGTCTGCGCTTGTGCGTAATTTCCGATAGTGGGTTGGTTTGGTCCATGAACTGCGAAAGCTGGTTGGTACCGAAGAAAGAGTTGATAACTGAAGTTAACGTTTTCGCGTTTACAAGGTCTATAGGCGTAAAGATCTCGTTATCTCTAACGTTCATTCTCTCGCGGATAGTTCTGGCGATACGGGAAAGACCCACGCCGAACTGTCCTGCCAGCTGCTCGCCTACAGTTTTAATCCTTCTGTTGGAAAGGTGGTCAATATCATCAACCTCCGCCTTGGAGTTTACAAGTTCAATAAGGTGTCTTACAATGGCAATGATGTCCTCTTTTGTAAGAACTTCAGTAGTGTCAGGAATGTTAAGACCCAATTTCTTGTTCAGTCTGTAACGTCCTACTTCACCTAGAGAATATCTCTGTTCGGAGAAGAAAAGTTTCTCAATAATACCTCTTGCAGTTTCCTCATCTGGTGGATCTGCGTTACGCAGCTGACGGTAGATATACTCTACGGCCTCCTTTTCGGAATTGGTAGGGTCTTTCTGAAGGGTATTCTGGATGATGGAGAACTCGTTGGAGTTTTCCTTATGGATCAGGATGGATTTCACACCCGCTTCCAGGATCATATCGATATGCTCTTTTTCAAGAACGGTCTCCCTGTCCAGGATGATCTCATTCCTTTCGATGGAAACCACCTCACCTGTATCCTCGTCAACGAAATCTTCAAACCAGGTGTTCAGAACTCTTGCGGCAAGGGTACGTCCTTCCACTTTCTTAAGTGCTGCTTTGGAAACCTTTACTTCTTCAGCAAGGTCAAAGATCTGAAGAATGTCTTTGTCAGATTCAAAACCGATGGCTCTGAGAAGGGTAGTTAAAGGCAATTTTTTCTTACGGTCAATGTACGCATACATTACGTTGTTGATGTCCGTAGTAAATTCCATCCATGATCCTTTGAAAGGGATAATTCTGGAATAGTAAAGTTTGGTTCCGTTCGCGTGGTAGGTCTGTCCGAAGAACACACCCGGTGAACGGTGAAGTTGGGTTACAATTACACGCTCGGCACCGTTGATGATAAAGGAACCGGACGGAGTCATATAAGGTACAGGCCCCAAATAAACATCCTGGATAACCGTTTGGAAATCTTCATGTTCCGGGTCGGTACAGTAAAGCTTCAGTCTCGCCTTCAGCGGAACAGAATAGGTAAGACCTCTTTCCACACATTCGTCAATTGAATAACGCGGGGAATCTACCAGATAGTCCAGGAATTCCAGCACAAACTGGTTACGGGAATCGGTAATTGGGAAGTTTTCCTGAAAAGTCTTGTACAGACCTTCACTCACACGGGATTCCGGAAGCGTGTCCAGCTGGAAGAAATCCTTGAAAGAGGCAATCTGCACATCCAGGAAATCAGGTGCTGCCACACGGCCCTTTGCTGTAGAAAAGTTAATTCTTTCCTTAACAGCTAATTCCGCAGTGTTTTTTGTAGCTTTAGATTTACTCATAAAGTAATAAAAAAAAGTGTTGGGTTAAAAAATATTTTGTTGTTCACAAAAAATATTTAGTAAGTTTGGCAGGAGAAGCGGGGAGGTTAAGTTATCCGTTACAATTACTGGCTCCCGGGCTGTTCCCGGCTCTTACTAATTGCAACACCGGTATATCTTTTCACGGAGTAGTGCAAAATATTTTTTACTTTCCTAAATTCGGAAATCCGAAATTTCAAAAGGACTAAAACGCCGAAAACCCCATCACCACGGGCGAAAGAGTTAATAATGGATATGTTTTTAAGGCTTTTGGAACAACGGATAACTTCAAAAGGATTGCAAATGTACGGTTTAATTATCTAATGTACAAACCTTTAGAGCGTTAAAATATTGTGAATGTTCTGTATCCGTCTAAAGCTGCCAAATCAGCAGCTATGAACTGGATCTGATATAATTCAGAATGGCCTGGTTAAAGTCTTCCCGCTTATCTATATTCACGTTTATTGGCCAGTAAAAAACCAGATCCCTCAGCATATCGAAGGTTTTCAGCCGCACAAAATCCTTTTCCGTAGTCAGGATCAGACGGTACTCGCCCAGTTTTTTATATTCCGACAGTATTTTTTTGATGTCATCTTCAGAAAAATCATGATGATCCTTAAATTTAAGATGTGTTACGCGCTGTGAAAATTTAGCCAGATGTTCGGTCAGTGGTTTAGGATTGGCAATGCCTGTAATCAGCAGTATGTCATAGTAAGCCAGGTTGTTATCAGGAATTGACTTGCTAAGTGAAAATACCTGTTCATCATAGGAGATGGATGAAAAGAATACCTTTTGGTAATGCTGAGGACGGATTCTGGAGATGTAATACTGTCTTTTTTCATCGGTGAGTTCAGCAGGACATTTGGAAACGACGATAATCTGCGCCCTGGAAGCTCCACTGCGGCTTTCCCGGAGGTCACCTGCCGGCAGGATATGATCTTTGAAATAAGGGTCATTATAATCCGTCATCAGGATATTGAAGCCTGCTTTTATAGCGCGGTGCTGATAGGCATCGTCCAGAACCAGGACTTCAAGGTCCATATCCTCAATGATTTTCTTTGCGCCGGGAACGCGCTCCTCTGAAACACCAATTACAAAACGGTTCCTGAAACGTTCGAAAAGCTGCATGGCCTCGTCGCCCACCATCTTATAATTGCTTTCGTAGTTAACGATGGCGTAACCTTTGGTCACCCGCCCGTAACCGCGGGAAAGCACTCCTGTGCGGTAGTTTCTGGAAAGCAGATCAGCCAGATACATTACCATGGGTGATTTCCCGCTGCCGCCTACAGACAGGTTACCTACATTGATAATAGGAGTGCGGAAGCGTGTCGACTTTTTAATACCTACATTATATAAGGTATTGCGGATTCCCGTACCAAGGTGGTAAAGCAGGGAAAAAGGGTAGAGGTACCATCTTTTCATACCGCGCAAAAATAGACAATTTTAAGAATTCTTTAACTAATTCCACCCTGACTTTTACCTGATATCATTTAGAATGATTTCTATATTTTTGCAGCGTAATTTTAGATTTTGAGGTATTTTATTGAGTTCGCCTACAGCGGTAAACACTATTTCGGTTATCAGATCCAGCCAAATGAAATTTCAGTTCAGCAGGAACTTGAAAAAGCACTGAGTACCATGCTGCGTGAACCGGTAAAAACCACAGGCGCGGGCCGTACGGATACGGGCGTGCACGCCAAGCAGATGTTTGCCCATTTCAATACTGAAAGTGTAATCCCAGCCGACCTGCCGTACCGGCTCAACAGTTTTCTGCCGTCTGATATTGCCGTAAAAAGGATTTTTGCCGTGGCGGATGACCTTCATGCCCGGTTCAGTGCGACTTACCGAACCTATGAATACTATATCGCTTCCGAAAAGAATCCCTTTTCGCAGGATTCCGCCTGGCAATTGTGGCGACGGAAACTTGACATTGTAAAAATGAATGAAGCCTGCAAAATCCTTTTCGAATACGAAGATTTTACAAGTTTTGCCAAACTGCATACAGATAACAGGACCAACAACTGCAAAATATACAGGGCATTTTGGGAACAGAATGATTCAGAGCTTAAATTCACGGTTTCGGCGGACCGTTTTTTAAGAAATATGGTGCGTGCCATCGTTGGAACGATGGTTGAAATCGGAGCCGGTAAAATGCTGCCTCAGGAACTTCGTAAGGTTATAGAGGGGAAAAACCGTAATTTGGCCGGAACATCTGCACCTCCACAGGGACTTTTCCTGGTAGAAGTAGGTTATAACTTCAAAAATTAGTAAATGCTTGCAATCTTAATTATTTTCGCGGCCTACCGTTTTTATTCCTCATTGGCGGGAAGATTCAAAAAAATGAAGTGGCACTATGGCCTTCTGGGCATTGGTGTTTATCTGGGATCGCAGTTGGTCGTTGGCTTTGTGTATGGGCTATACATGGCGATTGCAAATCCAGACACCGTTTATGAAAATTCCTTTACAAGTTATACTATGGTGGACTTTGTGGGCTGGTTAATTTCCATAGGAGCTGTTTACGGTGTCTATATATTGTTAGAGAAAAGATTTGATAAAGAACGGGCAGCACCTATGTCCGAAATCAACGAAATTGGAAAGTCTGAGGTATAAATAATGAAGAAGCAAACCACATGGCAAATCATACAGCGGCTGTTCCGGATCGGGATGAAGTTCCGGTCGTGGTTTATCATCACTCTGATTATTTCGGTAGTCCTTTCGGTAATTTCCACATACCGGCCATATCTCACGATGCAGATTGTAGACACCGACATCATTGCTCTGGGCGACCGCGAACAGATGATGAAGCATATTTACATCCTGATTGCTTTGGTATTTGGTGAATCGCTTCTCAATTTCTTTTTGGTTTACTTCTCCAATTTCATTTCGCAGAATGTCATTCGCGATATCCGGGAGCGACTTTATGAAAAGCTGATTTACTTTCGTACTGCCTTTTTCGACAGGACACCTATTGGCCAGTTGGTAACCCGTGCTGTGGGCGATGTGGAAACTATCGCAACCGTGTACACAGACGGTTTCCTGATGGTGTTTGGAGATATTCTGAGGATTGTGTTTGTGCTGTTCATGATGTTTCAGGTAGATGTGAACCTGAGTTATATCTCCCTTGCCATTCTTCCGCTGATGGTGGTAATTACCCGGTTTTTTCAGAAAAGACTGAAAAAAGCCTTTGGCGATGAGCGCACCTGGACCTCCAACCAGAATTCCTTTGTACAGGAAAGACTTAGCGGAATGACCCTTGTTCAGGTCTTCAACCGACAGGAAGCCGAGTTTAAGAAATTTGACGAAATCAACATCACCCTAAAAGCTGCGCTGCTCCGGACAGTATTTATATTCTCCCTCTTTTTCCCTGTGGTGGAACTTATTTCTTCGCTTTTCATAGGTTTTATTCTTTTTTACGGTGGTTATGTAACCATTACAGCGGGTAAGGTAATTGCTTTTATACAGTTCATCTCAATGCTGATACGCCCACTGCGGCAGATTGCCGACCGGTTCAACAATATCCAGCGCGGAATTGTGGGTGCCGAAAGGGTTTTGGGAATTATGGATGAAGATGATGCTCTGTCCAATGAAGGCAAGGTGTGCAAAGATCATTTTGACGGTCGGATTGAGTTTCGGGACGTACATTTTTCCTACGATGATAAACAGGAAGTCCTGAAGGGAATCAGTTTTAAGGTAAATCCCGGCGAGACGGTAGCCATCGTAGGTGCTACCGGTGCAGGCAAATCAACAATTATCAGCCTGATTACACGGCTCTATGATATTAATTCAGGTAAGATTCTGCTGGATGATATTGAACTTAAGGAGTACGAACTCTATAACCTGCGGAGTCATGTCGGCGTGGTACTTCAGGATGTTTTCCTTTTCCACGGCAGTATTTTCGAAAACCTTTCCTTTGGCGATGACACCATAACAATGGAGCAGATTCGGAAGGTGGCCCAGGAAGTAGGTGTGCATGACTTCATTGAAAGTTTGCCCGGTGGTTATGAGTATGTAGTTAGCGAACGTGGCTCGTCCATTTCGTTGGGTCAGCGGCAATTGCTGTCCTTTGTGCGGGCCTATTTGTCCGATCCGAAAATCCTGATTCTGGACGAAGCTACCTCATCAATAGACCACGAAAGTGAGAAGCTGATACAGCGGGCCACTGAAAAAATTACCAAAAACCGCACCTCCATCATCATCGCGCACCGCCTTTCTACAATTGAAAAGGCGGATAAAATCATTGTAATGGATGGCGGACGAATTGTGGAAGAAGGAAAGCACATGGAATTGCTTCAGAAAAACGGTTATTATGCGACACTCTACAAATCACAGCTGAAGCACGAAGTGGAAGAGTCAGAAAAATCATAAAATGGATAAAAGTATTTTTGATGAATTCCAGGAATTCAAAATCGAACTGAAAAAATTTAATATCGAAGTCCTGAATATTGTAAAAGTTGGGAATGGAAGTATGGATTTCCATGAGATCCAATACCGGTCACCACGCTTTGAGGAGGTAAAAAAAGTATTTGTACACCGCCACAGGCTGGACGAACTGCTTCAGCAGTTTAGGGAGACATATAAGCAGTAATATCCTCTATCTTTTGTAACCAAATCGGGGTGGACTTTCTGGTTTCTTTAGAAGTTCAGGCTGTATTCCGACTAAACAAATTCCAAATATTTTTGGAACTATATTCAATTAAATAAAATTATAGGTTTTTTTATCCTTTTTTATGTGTTTTAGAACTGTAAGTTATGTTTAAACAACAAAAATGCATTTTCCCAAAAAATACAGCTTCCGTAATTGATTGATAGATAGTGGGATGTTAAACAAAAGCAAAAATCAATTAAATAAAAGTTGGTGGATTAGCTAATTAGTTATACTTTTACAGGGCTTTCAGGAGGCTTGTACTCCGAAGAGGCAATAAATTTTTTTTCATCATTTGTGTTTTTTGAACCGCTTCGCAAGAAGCGGTTCTTTTTTTAGCGTTTAAGCGCGTTCGTTTCTTCATAACGTACCAGCAAATTCACAAAATAGGAATAGGTTACGGCACCATCCTGTCGGTTTGATTTCAGAAACAAATCGTTAGTTATTCCAAAGAAAACTTCCAGCCAGCCTTCATGTTTTTTCCTGAACATCAGTTCTGCCATACGGTCGCGTTTCATACCGGGAGAATAATTTCTAAGGACCTCTTTTACAAATTCCGGATCGGATTCTGCCAGGGCATTCAGCAGCGACTTTAGCACATAATAATAGGTACTGTACCGAAGGTTAGCATCACCGGAGTTCTTTCCGGTCAAGAAAGCTATGAAGTTAGCCTCCTGTTCCCGTGCAAATCCGTTTTGATGGGCATGCTCGTGCGCCAGCGTAAAAGGAAGGTAGGTGGAAGGTAGTTCGGGATTATACTGAGCCTCGGCGGTGAAAGGGTTGTAATACCCCTGGATTCCCGTAAAACTTATTATGCTGCTGTAGAGACTGGGTTTAAAGGATAAGACTGAACGCTCACTATTTAAATTATTAAATAACGGCCCTTCATTTTGAATTTCAACAATTGCATGCTGAAGTTTAACCGCATCATAAACCTTGAACACGCCATTCCTGTCTTCTTTAACCTCAGTCCTGCTTTCGCGGGAAAGTTCAAGATAGCGTTTAGCTAAGTCCTTTAGTTTTTCCTCTGTAATTTCCACTTCCGGTAATTGGTCGCTTATGGGCTTCTGAAAGTAGAGCATACCCCACCATAAATGATAAGTGAGGTAAAGGAGGTTGAGTAATATAAACAGAGACAGCACAGCCCGATGCCTCAGACTCTTGCGGCTCAAATAATAAAAGATGAGCCCAAATACTATTACAAGTACAATATAAAATACATCGCCTGCTGAAAATTCCGTACCTGCAAAAATCAGCTGATGATGATTCTTCTGCCAGGCAAAAAACCGCTCGAACAGGGATACCGCCCGGTCTGACAGTGAAAGCAGGTAAAACAGAACAGCCTGGGCAAGTAAAATACCTGCCCAGAACCTTTTTCTATGATATGTCTTTCTGCTGTCAGTGCGCACGTTCAGTTTCCAGGTCATCAACATCTATACCCTGTTTTTGCAGGGCTTTCTTAGCCAGATAGGCAAAGGCGGTAATATAGACGAAACATAAAACTGGGATAATGTAGGAATTGTGGATACCGATGATGTCGGAAAGTTTTCCCTGCAGAGGTGGAATGATACCGCCACCCAGAATCATCATTACCAAAAATGCAGATCCCTGTGCTGTATATTTACCAAGTCCTGTTATAGCCAGGGCAAAGATGGAGGGCCACATTATGCTGCAGGCCAGTCCGCCCGACAGAAACGCATAGACTGCAATATTTCCGGTGGTAAGCAGTCCAATAACCATTGCGGTGATACCAAAAAATCCAAATATAATAAGCGTTAATGCAGGTTTATTTTTGGTGAGCAGAAACAGAACGATCTGGATAAATACACATAGGACGTAGTAATAAAGATGCGACATGTCCTTTTCGGTAATGGTATTGATGCCAATGATTACCAGAAAGGCAATAAGCGGAACTACTATGGTTGCAGCAAATTGCTGCTGCTTGGTTAAATTGAACACACTTATAGCTCCGGTCCAGCGGCCGATCATTAAACTTCCCCAGTACATTGAAATATAAGGCGCCAGGTCTGAAGACTGATGGCCGCCGAATTCCGGCAAACTTAACAGTTCGCCCAAATTACTTCCTATCGCCACCTCAACTCCTACATACGCCAGTATTCCAAGCATTCCCAGAACAAGCTGAGGATATTTCATGGCACCCCAGCCATCAGGTTGCTTTTTGGACTTCATGTTGGCAAAAACAAGGCAAAGCACCACTGCCAGCAGTGCACCCGTAAGGTAAATCATCCTGGTTCTTTCCAGCGGATGTTTTATTGCTTCCAGTTCAGCGGTTTTTACTGCAATCGTGTTGGCTGCGGCTTCGCGGCCGGCTTCGTTGGGTGCTGCAGAAATACTGCTGTTCAGTGTAGTGATTTCGGTAGTAAGCACTTCAATTCTCTTTGCCGAATCCGAGTTATAACTTGCAAAAACCGGAATGAAACAGATGATCACCAGGAGCGTCATAATGATGAGGTTCGTTCTGGCTTTTCCGGCTTTCTCCATAGGTTCATTGATGATTCCTGCAGGCAG
This sequence comes from Chryseobacterium sp., assembly GCF_008831505.1. Classification (NCBI taxonomy): domain Bacteria; kingdom Pseudomonadati; phylum Bacteroidota; class Flavobacteriia; order Flavobacteriales; family Weeksellaceae; genus Chryseobacterium; species Chryseobacterium sp. The sequence continues at coordinate 500,359 of NZ_CP044507.1, forward strand.
CTTCTTTGAGAAGTAAAAAATCCCGGCTGCGATCAGGAAAAGCGCGCCTACTGCGGTATACAGCAGTATTACCTTATCCAGGGCCAGATGTTTGATCTGGTCATCATCTACAGTGGCGGTGGTTCCGAAGAGGGCCAGACCTACGATAATGGGACCGATGGATGTACCGAAGGAATTAATCCCGCCCGCCAGATTTTGACGGCTGGCACCGGTTTTTGGGTCTCCCAACAGGATGGCAAATGGATTTGCGGCGGTTTGCTGAATGGAGAACCCCAGAGCTACTACAAAAAGGCCGATAAGCATACCGTAGTACACATTACTCTTCACTGCAAATATCATAATGGCGGCACCAACAGCCGAAAGCAACAGGCCATACACAATACTGTTTTTGAAACCCCACCGGCCAATGATGTCCACACCCTTCAGTGTGCTGCCAATGAAAAGTACAAGGGCGCCCAGAAAGTAGGCGGTATAGAAGGCAAAATCAATAAGCTGCGACTGAAACTGGTCCAGCGAGAAATAGTTCTTGCAGAAGGGAATGAAAATGCTGTTTCCGGCAGCAATGAATCCCCAGAAAAAGAACACCAGGATCAGGGTGTACAGTGCCGGATAATTGGTAGGTTGGTTTTTTGCAGACATAGAGTTGAGGTTTCTTTTAACAAATATAATTTTTTATTGTCTGGAATAATGCTGCTCCAGGGTGCTTTTAATTTCGCGGAAACAGGCCGGCTTCATCTCATTCACCGTGGTGGGCTCCATTATCTTGTTCAGATATACAGTTACTTTACCGGGATGCCCTTTCCCATTGTCAAAGGGAAACATTTCCTTTAAACCGGCAAATGTGTACACTGCGATGGGGAAATCATGTTTGGTGGATAATATAAATGCACCGTCCTTAAATTCGTCCAGGAGGATATTTGGGTCTTCGGCTACACCACCTTCCGGGAAAATGACAATGTTCTGGCCGTGGCTCATCTTCTCTGCAGCGCGGCGGTAAACATCAGCGCGGCTTTTCGGACTTTTTCTGTCTACCAGAATGGCGATCCGCTTGTACAGCATTCCGAAAATGGGAATTTTTGCAAGTTCAGCCTTGCCAATGAAACATACCGGATGATGCCTGTGCAGTACGGTCATCAGCATAATGTCAATCGTTGAAGTATGGTTGGCAATGAAGATATAGTTACGCTTCCTGTCCAGTTTTTCGCTTGTTTTTCTGATGAGGCTGTAGCGGAAACCCATCCCGAAAAAGACAATGACGCAGAATAACCAAATAAATACATAGGCGTATTTAAAATCCTTTTCGCGGATGGAAAGCAGAAGTACCGGAATGCAGAATAGGATGATGAATACAAAGGCCAGCAGGATAAACCAGGCACGCCATATATAATTGAGGATACGGGTCATAATTTTACGTAAAGGGTCAAAAATAGGAATTTTATCCGTTGAAGATCACCCTTTTTTTTACGGTGTAGTTGATGACGGATACCAGACCAATGGCCGCAATCTTACTGATCATAATGGGGCTGAGCGTATAGAAGCCCAGGTTCAGATTGTCGCGGAACACAAAATAGTAGAAGATCTGGAATACTGTTAAACTGAGAAGTGTAGAGAAAAAGGACACAAACATAAAATAAGCGAATTCGCGTCTTCTGGAATGTTTACCCCTCTCAAATACAAACCATATACTCAGAAAGTAATTGAAGAAAATGCCGCAGGTAGTGGAGAGGATGTTGCTGAGCGGGTAGTGGATTCCGAAAAAATTCTCTTCCCAGGCCAGAAATTGAGGCAGAAAAAGACTGAAAACCTTAAAACTTCCGATTTCTACAACTGCGCTTGCCCCTCCTGCAAAAATAAACGATAATACCTGTTTTTGTTTTAACAGCAGTTGCTTCATCATAATTGGAAAAGTACAAATTTACATATAATGTTAAATATTTTAAAATTGTGTTAAACTATTTTTTTGCCTTGCATTTCTTTCTAACTTTATTTTTTCATAACGGAGTACAGGTTGTAAGCGGCTTGCTTTCAATGCATTGAATAGCCTTCCTTCAAGGCGCGCTTGTCCCTCCCTTTCATCATTAATTAATATACTAAGACTGACTGAAATGAAAAATCCCAATCCATACAGAAAATTCCGGGGCCAGCAGGACAAAATTGCTGTGCTGGAAAAGACCAATCCCCGGTTCAAAAGAGTATACAGTGAGTACGAACTTCTTTCGGAAGAACTCTGGAAACATGAAACAACAGAAGGGGTAAGCATTCCTGATGATTTCCTTAATTCATTTAAACTGCAGACAAGTTTTCTGGAAGATGAAATCAAGTCCTGGCTGATGGAACGGGCGGGATGAAGTGAGAGCTTAGACTCCATTATACTGCTACATCATAAATTTATTCCTATTTTAGCGCTTCGTTTTCCTAAAAGATGAAATATGATAGCTATTGTTGATGGCGGTTCTACCAAATGCGACTGGGTCGTTTTGGATAAATTTGGAAACTTGTTCCTGAAAACCGAAACCACAGGCTTTAATCCGAATATAATCAGTCCCGAACTCATTGTTCCGGAAATTGAGAGAAACCAAAACCTTCTCACTGTTAAAGACAGTATGCAGAAGGTTTTTTTCTATGGCTCCGGTTGCGGCGTGGCCGAAAATGCCGCCGTGGTAGACCTGGAGCTTCGCAAGGTTTTCCGCCATTCTGATATTGTGGTTAAGGAAGATCTTACAGCTGCAGCCTACGCTGCCTACAATGGTAAACCGGCGATTATCTGTATTCTGGGTACGGGCTCCAACTCCTGTTACTTCGACGGAAATGTGGTAAGGCGTGAATTGCCTTCCCTTGGTTTCCTGATTGGTGATGAGGGCAGCGGCAGCGCAATGGGCAAACACCTGCTTAGGCGCTTCTTCATGAAGAAACTCCCTCATGACCTGCATGTAAAGTTTTCCGAACGCTACCAACTCACCATTGAGGATGCGCTTAAACATATGTATCACAGCCCGCGTGCTAATGCATATCTGGCTGAATTCAACAAATTCGTCGTGGAAAACAAATCACATCCCTATTTCCAGAATATGGTTTTCGACGAAATGAAAAATTTTCTGGATTATCAGGTCCTGCCTTATGAAGAGGCAAACAGTTCGGAGATTAACTTCATAGGTTCCATAGCCTTCTATTATGAGGATATCCTGCGGGCCGCCGCCGCCGAACTTAATCTTAGGGTAGGGACAGTGGTGCAGAAACCCATTGAAAGTCTGGTTGCGTATCATAAAAAATACCTTTTACCAGAACTTCATTAATATATTGTTAAAATCTTCAGAATGTCAAGCAAAACAAACAGAGACGAAAAAAACTTTAACCAGGCAGCCCTGGATTACCATAGAGCAGAACCTAAAGGGAAAATAGAAGTAATCCCATCCAAACCGCATTCTTCAGCACGTGATTTATCATTGGCCTACTCGCCAGGAGTAGCCATTCCATGTCTGGAAATTGAGAAGAATCCCCAGGCAGTATACGATTATACCGGAAAAGGCAATCTAGTAGCCGTAATATCAAACGGTACCGCCGTTCTGGGGCTTGGAGATATTGGTGCCGAAGCATCTAAACCTGTCATGGAGGGTAAGGGCCTGCTGTTCAAGATATTTGCGGATATCAATGTCTTTGATATTGAGATCAATGAGAAGGATCCCGATAAGTTTATTGATATTGTTAAAGGTATCGCACCCACATTTGGTGGTATCAACCTGGAAGACATTAAAGCTCCGGAGGCTTTTTATATAGAACAGCGCCTAAAAGATGAGCTGGATATCCCACTGATGCACGACGACCAGCACGGAACGGCTATTATTTCCGCTGCAGCACTGATCAATGCCCTGGAAATTGCCGGGAAGAAGATTGATGAGGTAAGGCTGGTGGTAAACGGAGCCGGTGCCGCAGCTATTGCCTGTACCAAACTGTATCTGGAACTGGGGCTGAAGAAGGAGAATGTATTGATGTGCGACAGCAAAGGAGTGATCCATCAGGACAGGCAGAACCTAACGCCTGAAAAGCTGGATTTTATTGCCAATACAGAATTGCGCACCCTGGAGGAAGCACTTGTGGGTGCCGATGTCTTTATAGGACTTTCCAAAGGTGATGTGATGACACCGGAAATGCTGAATACTATGGCTGAAAATCCTGTTGTTTTCGGTTTGGCCAATCCTACACCGGAGATTGACTATGACCTGGCCATGCAGACCCGGCCGGACGTTATTATGGCCACCGGGCGCAGCGACTTCCCTAATCAGGTGAACAATGTTCTGGGTTTCCCCTACATTTTCCGCGGCGCGCTGGATGTGCAGGCATCCACCATTAACGAAGCTATGAAACTGGCAGCGGTGCTGGCGATTGCTGAGCTAGCTAAGGAGCCTGTGCCCGAAGCTGTTATGCTGGCCTATAATTTGCGCAATTTAAGTTTCGGAAGGTCTTATTTCATTCCTAAACCTTTTGATAACCGCCTCATAACAACAGTTTCAATCGCCGTGGCGAAGGCCGCGATGGAAAGTGGTGTAGCTGGAAGGCCGATTGCAAGTTTTGAGGACTACGAGACCAGCCTGCTGGACCGCATGGGCCGCGACGAAAAGCTGATCCGGATGATGCAAACCCGCGCCAGGTCCAATCCGAAACGCGTTACGTTAGGTAATGCCGAGGAATATAATGTATTGAAGGCGGCCCAGATTCTTTACGAAGAAGGCATTGCACACCCGATTCTGCTGGGCGACAAGAAATTCATCAAGCAACAGATGGAAACCTACGGCATCAACCTCGATGTCCCCATCGTGGATCCGATAGACGATGACCAAAAGGAAAACCGTATAAAATACCGGGAAACTCTCTGGAAACTGCGTCAGCGCAAAGGAATGAACGAATATAAGGCGAAAAGATTTGTGAGGCAGCGCGATTATTTCGGTCCGCTGATGCTTAAACATAACGATACCGATGCACTTATTGTTGGCTTTTCCAAAAACTACACCTCGGTCCTTAGACCTGTTCTTAAGGTGATTGAAAAGGAGAACGGTGTAGAGAAGATCGCTTCAATGATGATGATCCTGTCCGGCAAGAAACCAATTTTCTTTTCAGATACATCGGTTCAGGCCAATCCAAGCGCTGAAGATCTGGTAAATATTGCCCGGATGTCGGAAAAAACCGTGAAATCTTTTGCTATTGAACCACGGATCGCAATGCTGGCGTACGAAAATTTTGCCTCCATTTCAGAAACCTCCCGTAAAGTAGCCAAGGCGGTATCGATCCTGCATGAAAAATATCCGAAGATGGTTGTTGATGGTGAAATCCAGCCGGATTTTGCAATGAATGCAGATCATTTGGCCGATTATCCCTTCTCCAAACTCGGAGGTACGCCTGCCAATACATTTGTTTTCCCAAATCTGGAAAGTGCCAATATTGCTTATAAGATCATCCGCGGAATGAAAGTAGCACAGGTCGTAGGTCCCATACTGATGGGCCTGAAACAGCCGGTGCATGTGCTTCAGATGCGCGCCAGTGTGGACGAGATTGTAAACCTCGCAACCATTGCCGTACTGGATGCTCAGAGAAGGGAGGTAAAATAGGTTTAGTATGCAGGTTTCGGAAGTTGGAAAATATGCTGTACCCGCGCAGTTCACCACGTTAATGTTATATATTCTGCAGGGCGTCTACAGAAGATATGACCTGGCAATACCGAAGCTGGTACTTATTTTTTTGGCTGCAGTTAATTTAGTTTTTGCAGTTTGGTCGGCCTATAAGATCCAAAGGCAAAAACAGGAATGTAAAACAGCGGGGCGCAGAGTAAAAGGCAGTTTACTCACGGCTGCCATAGCTGCCGGTTTGTTTGTCTTTATCCTTTTTCTTTAAAAATACTATTAGGCCTCGCCATAATTAAATTATTCAAATGCAGCTTTTAGGGCTGCATTTTTACTTTGTCACCATTTTCCTATATTTGAATACTTCAATTAATAACATGATTTACTCCTTAAAAGGCTTGGTACAGGAGCTTACGCCCACTTACGCTGTTCTGGATGTTGGAGGCGTTGGTTACTATGCCGGTATAAGCCTTCAGACTTCTCACCGCATGACTCCGGGCACCCAGACCTTTCTTTATATTCAGCAGATCATCCGCGAAGATGCGCACATGCTTTTTGGCTTCTATACGAAGGAAGAAAAGGAACTTTTTAACCTTCTTATTTCTGTAACCGGCGTGGGACCTGCTTCTGCATTGATCATGCTTTCCTCCCTCAGCCTGGAAGAGATTGCAAACGGTATCCAAAGCGGAAACAGTGTACTGCTCCAGAAAGTGAAAGGGATTGGTGCCAAAACCGCCGAAAGAATCATTGTAGACCTGCGGGATAAGGTATTAAAATTCAGCGTTTCAGGAGAAAATATTTCTACATTTGTAGATAATAAAGTAAAGGACGAGTCGTTATCTGCATTAGAGGTTTTGGGTATACCAAAGAAGATGAGTGAAAAAATTGCAGACCGTATACTTAAGCAAAATCCTGACCTTTCTGTAGAAGATTTGGTAAAACAGATTTTAAAAAACATTTAATATTTTGGTAAAAAACAGCCTCTTGCTCTATAAACTGCTCGCCGTATTATTCCTTTTCTTTTCCCTCTCCGCATACGCGCAGCAAACACCTGAAAATGAAGCCTCAGTGAGGCAGCAATATGAACTTCCGGACCCTACAGTTTACGAAGGGTTTTATGATATCAAGACTGGGATGTATTACGTATACCCCAAAATTGGTGATATCGTAACAGGTCCACCATTTGTAATGACGCCTAAGGAATATCAGGATTTTATGATGATGCAGGCTTCCCGCGACTATTACCGCGACAAGTCCGACCGTTACAGCCTCATGTTCCGTAAGGATGTGGATGAAGCACGCCGGCAGGGAATTCTTCCCACTTTAAGTGTACGGAACAAGATTTTCGAAAGTATTTTTGGAGGTAACAAGATTGAAATCATTCCCTCCGGTTTCGCTTCTTTTGATTTGGGCGGCCTCTACCAGAAAATTGATAATCCATTGATTCTGCCTCAAAACCGAACCAGTTTTGCTTTTGATATTGAACAGCGTATCCAATTAGGACTTTTGGGAAAAGTAGGTGAAAACCTTCAGCTTAAAGCCAATTATGATACCCAAAGCGGTTTTGCGTTCGAGAACCGGATGAACCTGGTTTGGCAGGCCAAAGGCACGTGGAAAGACCTGCAGAGCAAAGGTCTGAACGATCCTACTACGGGCGGTGAAGATAAATTTATAAAAAGAGTTGAATTCGGTAATGTAAATATGCCGCTGTCCACCAGCCTAATGCGTGGATCCGAGTCGCTTTTCGGAATAAAGACGGAATTTCAGGCCGGAAAGACCTATGGAACCGTGGTCTTTTCCCAGCAGCAAGGTGAGGCGCGAAACATTGTTGTACAGGGCGGCGGTGTGATGAGTACATTCAAAATCAATGCGATTGATTATGAGGATAACCAGCACTATTTCCTGGGGCATTATTTCCTTAATGATTATGATCAGGCCTTGCTGAATTACCCTCAGATCAATTCCCGGATCAACATCAACCGTATTGAAGCCTGGGTTCTGGATCAGGGCAACGGAAACCTGTCCTATCAGAAAAGTATCGTGGGTGTCCGTGACCTGGGAGATGGGGTTTCCGGATTGCCGGATAATTCACAAAATAACCTTTACCAGGCGGTAAATGCGCTGGGCCCTGGTCTTAGAGACGTGAACACAGCCTACAATACCATAAACGGACAGGCATTGCCAAACGCTGCCGGTGGTACAGAAACCTTTCAGGATGGCGAGCATTTCATCTTCAACCGTAAAGCCCGCCGGTTGTCTGAAAATGAATTCCGTTACCATCCTCAGCTGGGTTATGTTTCCCTAAATCAAAAGCTTAACGACAATCAGCTTCTGGCTGTTTCTTATTCCTATACAGTAAGCGGCTCCAATCAGGTTTATAAGGTGGGTGAATTTTCCGAGGAAAGCCCGGTAGTCATTACCAAAGTGTTGAAGCCGAATACCAATGTGAAAACAACATCACCTATGTGGGACCTGATGATGAAGAACATGTATTCGCTGGAAAGTATGCAGGTGGATCCGGACAATTTCATGCTGAACATCTACTACCGCGATACACAGACCGGTGGAAAAGTTAACTATCTTCCCAATACTCCGGTTCAGGACATCAACCTGCTTAAACTGATGAATTGGGACCGCCTGAACCTGAACAACGATTTACAGTCCAGTAATGGTCAGCTAGGCGACGGTATTTTCGACTTTGTGCCTAATATCACCATCCGGCCGGAAGACGGGAGGGTCATCTTTACAAAGGTGCAGCCTTTCGGTAGTCACCTCGCATCTGTATTGGGCAGTAACGACCCTCAGTATGTATTCACCGACCTGTATACACAGCAGAAGCAGGTGGCATCACAAAGCAATTTGGCACTGCGTTATACCATGGAAGGGCGGTATAAAGGTTCGCAGGGACAGGGAATTTCGCTGGGTGCCATCAACGTCCCTCAGGGTTCTGTAAAGGTGACTGCCAATGGCGTTCAGCTTACCGAAGGTGCGGACTATACGGTGGATTATATGCTCGGACAGGTTACCATCATCAACGAACAGGTGAAACAGAGTGGTCAGGCCATCAATATCTCACTGGAGAACCAGCTTACTTTTAATACGCAACGAAAACGTTTCCTTGGACTGAATTTGGAAAGAAGGTTCAGCGACAACTTTCTCCTGGGGGGTACGGTAGTTAATTATTCGGAAGCGCCCCTCACGCAAAAGGTTAATTTTGGCCAGGAAGCCGTGAACAATACAATGGCGGGCATCAATCTGATGTACAATAATGAGCTGCCATTCCTCACCCGTCTTGCGGATAAAATTCCTCTGGTAAATACAGAGGCTCCTTCCAACCTGAACTTCAAAATGGAAGGTGCCTACCTTATTCCGGGACTGAATAATGCTATAAACAATCAGTCTTATATTGACGATTTTGAGCAAACCACGTCCAGAATTTCCTTAAAGGAACCTTCAGCATGGTCTCTGGCCTCAAAACCCGAAAAAAATCAGCTGGATCCTGTTTTTGCCGGCGCCGGACAGAACAATACGTTGCTTAATGGTTACGGCAGAGGTCTGATTACCTGGTATAATATTGATCCCCGTTTCTGGGGTGTGGGCGGCGATGCACCTAACGGTATAGATGCACAGGCAGTTTCCAACCATGCTTCCAGGCGCGTGCGTGTTCAGGAACTTTTTAACAGTAAAGATCTTGTAGCCGGCGAGCAGGTTTTCACCAATACCTTTGACATCACTTATTATCCGCAGGAACGCGGACCTTATAACGCCAATCCGAACCCCGAAACCACGCAGCAGCGCTGGGGCGGACTAATGCGTCCGATTTCTGTGTCCAATTTCATCAATTCAAATATTGAATATGTAGAATTCTGGATGATGGACCCATATGCCGACGGCAATAATCTGGGTGCAAACCCCAAAATGTTGCTGCAGCTGGGTAATGTTTCCGAGGATGTACTTAAAGACGGGCTTATGCAGTATGAGAATGGCTTGCCCACTCCATCCACACCGGCTACCGTTTCCAATTCGAATCTGGGGATTCAGCCTAAGCAACCACCCATCCTGTACGCCTTTTCAACCGAAGGTACCGAAAGGACACAGCAAGATCTGGGTCTGGACGGCTTGGATGCCGGTGGCGAATCACTGATGTTCGGGACTTCTTTCATAAATCCTGTAACCAACCTTCCGGATCCGGCTGCCGATGATTTTGTCTTCTACCTGAATGACCAGTTTCCTGGTAACCTGGCTTCTTCCGTGCGGGAACGTTACCGCTATTTTAGAAACCCGGAAGGTAATTCCAGGAGCAATTCGCTTGAAGTAGCCTCTCAAACACCGGATGCCGAAGATGTCAACCGTGATTTCAATCTGGACCAAAGCGAATACTATAACCAATACGAAGTAAATCTTGATCCTGCGAGCCTTGCTGCCGGGCAGAGCAATCATATTGTGGACGAGAAAACAGTGCCCGTCACTTTTGAGAACGGAACCACAAGCGATGTAAAATGGTACCTCGTGAGAATTCCTGTTGCGGACTATGTAAGCACCGCCGGCGACAATGACCCGTCGGTACTTAACAATGTACGTTTTGCCAGACTGTTGCTTACCGGTTTTGATGAGACCTCCACAATAAGGTTGGGGACTTTTGACCTGATTCGCTCGGACTGGAGAAAGTATACCAAGAATATATTCCCCACTTTAACCGGAGGCGGAACCGATGAGGGAACAACACTTGTAAACAATTCGAACTTTGAAGTTGGGAGTGTAAATCTGGAGGAAAACGGACTGAACCAGCCACCTTATGTATTGCCTCCCGGAATTGACCGTCAGGTACTGAGCGGGAACGCTGGTGCACAGCGTCAGAACGAAGGTTCTCTTTATATGAAGGTGAAAGGCCTTTCCAATGAATCCCGCGGTGTATTCAAAAATACAAGTCTGGACCTCAGAAGATTTAAGAAACTTAAACTTTTTGTTCATGCCCAGAACCTGAACGATGCAGATCCTTTCCAGAATACCATAGATCCTAACACGAAATTCTTTATCCGTATGGGTAGTGATGCCACGGATAACTATTATGAATATGAAGCATCGCTGAAATACACGCCTAAGACCGCAGTTTCTCCACTGGACATTTGGCCGGCTGAAAATGAAGTGGATCTGGAGGTGCAGAATTTTGTGGATGCAAAGATCCTGCGCGACAAATCCGGTGCCCAGATCATGGACCGTTACCAGTACATGCAATACGGTGATGAGTATAAGAAAATCTTCATAAAAGGACGTCCGACTTTGGGCGGAATTACTACTATTATGGTAGGTGTTCGTAATGAGATCAGGGGAACAGGCAAAGACCTTATCCTTTGGGTTAATGAAATACGACTTTCAGACATCGAGAATAAAGGGGGCTATGCCGGAAATGCAAGCCTGAACTTCAATCTGGGCGATTTTGCCCTTGTGAATACCAATGCGGCTTACTCTACAATCGGTTTCGGAAATATAGATTCACGGCCGGCCGAAAGAACACAGTCTACCCAGTCGGCTTTTAATGTGAATGCCTCAGTAAATGTAGACAAGTTTCTGCCGGAAAAAACGGGAATCAAAATTCCGGTGAACTATTCCTATTCGCAAACCATTGAAGACCCAAAATACAATCCGCTTGATAATGATGTGGAATTCAGTAAAGCTGCAAACAAAGAACAGCTGAAAGATGTGGCGCGCACTTATACACAGCAGCGCAGTTTAGGCGTTGTGAATATGCGTAAGGAGAGGGTAAATGCACAGCGCAAACCCAGACCGTATGATGTAGAGAACCTCTCGCTTACCATGGTTTATAATGACGATTACTTCCGGGATATTTACACTAAGAATAATTACAGACAGTACCTGCGCGGAAATCTGGATTACAATTACAATTTCAAACCGTGGGTGCTGAGACCGTTCCAGAAGATGATCAGTGATACGGCAAAATCTGCCAAATATTTAAGATGGGTTAAGGAATTCAACATTAATCCCATTCCAACAAGATTGTCTTTCCGTACAGATATAGACCGTAATTACAATGAACTTGAATTCAGGAATATTGAAGCCTTGCTGAACGGTAATCTGGGCAGCGATTTTGATGTACTGAAGAACAGAAATTTCTATTTCGGCTGGCAGTATGGTCTGGGCTGGAATTTTACAAAATCACTCAAACTGGAAGTGAACTCGGTGATGCGTACCCTGAATGATAATCTGGATGTTAATCAAATGGATAACAAATCCATCTTTCAGAATATGTTCCGCGCAGGCCGGCCTGTCCTTTACAACCACAGGATTCAGGCCAATTACCGCCTGCCTTTTGAATACCTGCCTTTCATTGACTTCATTGACGCCGAAATCGGATATGGCATGACCTACAACTGGAACTCACGCTCTACTGCATTACTAACAAGTCCCGAGGGGAGTCTGGGCACCATTGGCCAGAATACCAATACAGTTGTTGCCACGGCCTCAGCGGATTTTCCTAAACTCTTCAGTAAACTGAAGTACTTCCGCGACATCAATACTACAATGCAGAAAAGAAGACGTGAAATTGATTCCTTAAACACCGTGTATACTACCCAGTGGGAGAAAAGGAGATTCAGGTATAAGGATTACAAGTTTAAAAACAAACTTAATATAGGCCAAAGTCTGGCATACGGTCTGGCATCCATCAGACAGTTGGATTTCAGCTACAACGAGAACAGCGGAACTGTTTTACCAGGACTGCTTTCTGCTCCAAACTGGTATGGTTATGGCCAGACACTTGGTGGACCTACAGCAGGTTTCCTTTTGGGTTCACAGGCAGACATCAGGAGGATCGCTTTGGAAAACGGCTGGATCAGCACATCCAGTTATATGACGGATCCATATATACAGATGCGTAACCGGAATATCACCGCCAATCTTCAGCTCATGCCGGTTAGTGACCTGCGTATAGATTTTAACGTATTACATAACTATACGCGTAACTTTACGCAGGCCGGATTTAACGACCCGCAAAATCTGACAAGGCAATATCATGATTATGCTTTTGCGAATGACTTTATTACCTACAGTAATTCAGCATTATTGCTTAACACTTCCTTTATGGCCGGCGATGAAATTTACCGGAACATGATTGCCAATGCACGCGCCATTTCCCAGCAAATGAACACACCAATTGTTGCAGATGGATTTAAAGACGGTTATGGTTTAGGAAACGCCTACGTATTGATTCCGGCATTCCAGGCCGCTGTAGAAGGAAGAAACCCTGACGGCTTGTTGGGTGATGCCCGTAAATCCGGTTTCCCGCTCCCTAACTGGCGACTGGTGTATTCCGGTTTGCGCAATTTCCCCCTTATCAATTCCTATTTTGCTAAATTTGATATCCTTCATTCTTATAATGCGACTCAGGTTTCCACGGGTATCCAGTCCAATATTGATTATTTTAACGATCCAACCCAAAGGGACGTGAACGGTAACTTTGTCAATCCTTTTACATTTGCGCAGGTTGGTTACGAGGAAAGGTTTGCGCCACTGATCGGGGTAGATTTAACCATGCGGAATAATATCCAGTTACGGGCGCATTACAACCGGGACCGTATGTTTATGCTGGGATTGGTGAATAACACCATGACTGAAGATTCCGGTACAGACTATGTGGTAGGTTTTGGATACATCATTAAAGATTTCCGTTTGGGCGGCCCACCGGTTCGGCGTCGCGGTGCATCAAAACTGAACACCGATCTTAATATCCGCGGCGATTTCCACCTTAGGGATAACAGAACCAGAATAAGCAATATTCTTTTGAATGATTCGCAGATCACTGGCGGGCAGAGACTCTTCAGCATTAAGATCACAGCAGACTATAATGCCTCGCAGAATCTTAACCTGATGCTGTTCTACGACCAGATGATGACAAAGTATAAGATTTCCACCGCATTTCCGCTTTCCACGGTACGTGCGGGTATCAGGGCTACATTTACTTTTGATGGCGCAGGCGGATTTTAATCGGTGGGTGTTCAGCAGATCGTGTGGCTGGTATCCACCTGCCTGTGTTGCAGCAGTTGTGATTTTGCTTGCCGCTCTCAATATCTTTAATTAATTTTGGAGAAATAATTTTAAGATGAACACACCAGCTGAATTAAAGTACACCAAAGACCATGAATGGGTTAGAATTGAAGGTAATACCTGTACCATTGGGATTACAGATTTTGCACAGGGCGAACTGGGCGATATTGTTTTCGTTGATGTTGATACTGTGGATGATGAATTGAGCTCCGGTGATGTTTTTGGCAGTGTAGAGGCAGTTAAAACGGTTTCGGATCTTTATATGCCGGTTTCCGGTACGGTAACTGAGTTTAACAGTGCCCTGGAGGACCAGCCTGAACTTCTTAATACAGATCCTTATGGTGAGGGTTGGATTATAAAAGTTCAGATTGACGGAGATGCGGATCAGTCTTCTCTGATCACAGCAGAGGAATACCAGGCGACACTTGGATAAGGTTTCAAAGATATTTGTTAAGATTTTGCCCATTTATTGGGCATTTCTTACTTATATGCTTTTAAGGCCTGGCAGTCAGAACGTGGATTACTGGTTTGTATTTCAGGGAATAGATAAGATCATTCATCTGTCCACTTTTATTGTTCTGGGATTTAGCTTCATGGCAGCCTTTCCAAAAACCAGGTTCAGTAACTTCATTATGATTATGTTTATTTATGCAGTGCTTACAGAGATACTGCAGGATCAGATGAAACTGGGCAGGTCTATGGAGCTTTATGATCTTCTCGCTGACACGGCGGGCGTATTGCTCGGGCGGCTGCTCTTCAATAAAACCAAACAGTTTTAGATATAACGTGATTCCGGCTCCAGCCGGAATTTTTTATAGTTATCTATTTCTGCCGAGGGCGGATTTAAAGGGGGTTTTAACGGGTTAATTTTAAAGTTGTAGATCCATTTACACTTTGTGGAAAACTGTTACCCTGTTGTAACGGTCTGTATATAAGCGTTTAATCACAATATTTATCCACAATTCGGTCTCCTGTTGTTAATTTATTTGCAAAGTGGGATTTTGTTACCATATCTTTGCAGTCACTTAACAGTGGAGCAGAAGTAGTATAAATATACAGGGTTAAAAAAATATTTAATATTTTTCTTGTGTAGTTAAAATTAAGTTGTACTTTTGCAGTCCCAATTCGAGGTAACGAGAAAGGGGAAGCGCAGGAGAGACTTAAGGGTCAGATTTGAGAGAGAAGTTTATTATAAGGCGGTTAGTTGCTGATTGAAACAGTGGTTAATTCGGGCTTAAAAATTTCTTAAAAAAAGATTTGGTCATTTAAAAAATAGTTTATACTTTTGCACTCGCAATTCAGAGGCACAACGACAGAAGATGCGTCTGGAAATAAAGCGAAGAGAAGAGAGATCATTGACATACAAATAACAACCAAAAAAAGTAAGGAAAAACCAAAGCGTCAATAACTTTGAGTGAGCGTAAGACAAACATACAATGGAGAGTTTGATCCTGGCTCAGGATGAACGCTAGCGGGAGGCCTAACACATGCAAGCCGAGCGGTATTTCTTCTTCGGAAGAGAGAGAGCGGCGTACGGGTGCGTAACACGTGTGCAACCTGCCTTTATCTGGGGGATAGCCTTTCGAAAGGAAGATTAATACCCCATAATATAATGACTGGCATCAGTTACTATTGAAAACTCCGGTGGATAGAGATGGGCACGCGCAAGATTAGATAGTTGGTGAGGTAACGGCTCACCAAGTCAATGATCTTTAGGGGGCCTGAGAGGGTGATCCCCCACACTGGTACTGAGACACGGACCAGACTCCTACGGGAGGCAGCAGTGAGGAATATTGGACAATGGGTGAGAGCCTGATCCAGCCATCCCGCGTGAAGGACGACGGCCCTATGGGTTGTAAACTTCTTTTGTACAGGGATAAACCTACCCTCGTGAGGGTAGCTGAAGGTACTGTACGAATAAGCACCGGCTAACTCCGTGCCAGCAGCCGCGGTAATACGGAGGGTGCAAGCGTTATCCGGATTTATTGGGTTTAAAGGGTCCGTAGGCGGGCCCGTAAGTCAGTGGTGAAATCTCGCAGCTTAACTGTGAAACTGCCATTGATACTGCGGGTCTTGAGTAAATTTGAAGTGGCTGGAATAAGTAGTGTAGCGGTGAAATGCATAGATATTACTTAGAACACCAATTGCGAAGGCAGGTCACTAAGATTTAACTGACGCTGATGGACGAAAGCGTGGGGAGCGAACAGGATTAGATACCCTGGTAGTCCACGCCGTAAACGATGCTAACTCGTTTTTGGATTTTCGGATTCAGAGACCAAGCGAAAGTGATAAGTTAGCCACCTGGGGAGTACGAACGCAAGTTTGAAACTCAAAGGAATTGACGGGGGCCCGCACAAGCGGTGGATTATGTGGTTTAATTCGATGATACGCGAGGAACCTTACCAAGACTTAAATGGGAATTGACAGATCTGGAAACAGATTCTCCTTCGGGCAATTTTCAAGGTGCTGCATGGTTGTCGTCAGCTCGTGCCGTGAGGTGTTAGGTTAAGTCCTGCAACGAGCGCAACCCCTGTCACTAGTTGCTAACATTCAGTTGAGGACTCTAGTGAGACTGCCTACGCAAGTAGAGAGGAAGGTGGGGATGACGTCAAATCATCACGGCCCTTACGTCTTGGGCCACACACGTAATACAATGGCCGGTACAGAGGGCAGCTACACAGCGATGTGATGCAAATCTCGAAAGCCGGTCTCAGTTCGGATTGGAGTCTGCAACTCGACTCTATGAAGCTGGAATCGCTAGTAATCGCGCATCAGCCATGGCGCGGTGAATACGTTCCCGGGCCTTGTACACACCGCCCGTCAAGCCATGGAAGTTTGGGGTACCTGAAGTCGGTGACCGTAAAAGGAGCTGCCTAGGGTAAAACAAGTAACTAGGGCTAAGTCGTAACAAGGTAGCCGTACCGGAAGGTGCGGCTGGAACATCTCATTTTAGAGACTATACGTCACAACTAATTAGGTACGCAAGTACCACAAGCACTCACTTAGAGGATGCTTTGGTTTTTTTACTTTGGTTGCTTATTAAACAATACACCCACTAGAAATTAGTAATAGGGAAGAGATACAAGAGCCAGGAGCCAAGAGTCAAGACAAAAAAGTCTTGTATCTTGAATCTTGATTCTGGAAGTCTGAAAAGACAGTCTCGTAGCTCAGCTGGTTAGAGCGCTACACTGATAATGTAGAGGTCGGCAGTTCGAGCCTGCCCGAGACTACTAATTACAAGACGGGAGATTAAAAGACAAGAGATGGGAGACGAGAAAAGTCTCAGATCTCAAATCTAAACATCTCAAGTCTAAAACTAGAGGGGGAATTAGCTCAGCTGGCTAGAGCGCCTGCCTTGCACGCAGGAGGTCAAGGGTTCGACTCCCTTATTCTCCACAGTTTTATAAGTTTGATTTAAAAGTTACGGATAGAGCCAAAAACAATATCCGTTCATCAGGCTAATAAGAAGAAAAAAGATCATTGACATTAACGGTAAGAACATCACAAAGAGAAAACCGAGCACCTGCGGGTGTGAAAGTTTACAAAATAAAAGGCAGCACGGTTGTGCTGTTATTAAAAATACTTAAACTAATAAAAATATTAGGAAAGAAATCGTTAAGGGCGTATGGCGGATGCCTAGGCTTTCAGAGGCGAAGAAGGACGTGGTAAGCTGCGAAAAGCTCGGGGGATTGGCACACACGAATTGATCCCGAGATGTCCGAATGGGGCAACCCGGCTGGTAGAAGACCAGTCACCCGCCGCAAGGCGAGGAGCAAACCCGGAGAACTGAAACATCTAAGTACCCGGAGGAAAAGAAATCGAAGAGATTCCGTAAGTAGTGGCGAGCGAAAGCGGATTAGCCCAAAAGCTTTTATATGTTTAATAGAACGTTTTGGAAAGAACGGCCATAGAGGGTGACAGCCCCGTATATGAAAGGCATACATAAGTGATAAATGAGTAGGGCGGGACACGTGAAATCCTGTCTGAATATGGGGGGACCATCCTCCAAGGCTAAATACTCCTGAAAGACCGATAGTGAACAAGTACTGTGAAGGAAAGGTGAAAAGCACTTCGAATAGAAGGGTGAAAGAGAACCTGAAACCGTACGCCTACAAGCGGTCGGAGCCCACAAGTTGGGTGACGGCGTGCCTTTTGCATAATGAGCCTACGAGTTAATTTTACTAGCGAGGTTAAGCACTTCAGGTGCGGAGCCGGAGCGAAAGCGAGTCTGAACAGGGCGCATAGTTAGTAGGATTAGACGCGAAACCTTGTGATCTACCCATGGGCAGGTTGAAGCTTTGGTAACACAAAGTGGAGGACCGAACCGGTTGACGTTGAAAAGTCTTCGGATGACTTGTGGGTAGGGGTGAAAGGCCAATCAAACTGGGAGATAGCTCGTACTCTCCGAAATGCATTTAGGTGCAGCGTCGATGTTAAGTTTATTAGAGGTAGAGCTACTGATTGGATGCGGGGGAGTCAAATCCTACCAATTCCTGACAAACTCCGAATGCTAATAAATGTTCGTCGGCAGTGAGGGCATGGGTGCTAAGGTCCATGTCCGAGAGGGAAAGAACCCAGACCAACAGCTAAGGTCCCCAAATATATGCTAAGTTGAAATAACGCGGTTGGACTGCATTGACAGCTAGGATGTTGGCTTGGAAGCAGCCATTCATTTAAAGAGTGCGTAACAGCTCACTAGTCGAGCGGTCCGGCATGGATAATAATCGGGCATAAGCATATTACCGAAGCTATGGATTTATAACTATGGAGTTATATCTGGTAGGAGAGCATTCTATTTGCGCAGAAGCAGTACTGTGAGGTATTGTGGAGCGGATAGAAAAGAAAATGTAGGCATAAGTAACGATAAAGCGGGCGAGAAACCCGCTCACCGAAAGACTAAGGTTTCCTCAGCCATGCTAATCAGCTGAGGGTTAGTCGGGACCTAACGCGAACCCGAAAGGGGTAGTGGATGGACATAGGGTTAATATTCCCTAACTTGCTCACATTAAAAAGGGGACGGATTTACGTACTTGCTGGAGACTGACGGAATAGTCAAGGCCTAGCCTTCGGGCGAAGCTGCTGCAGGGAAATAGATTCCAAGAAAAGCCGAAGTGAAGCAACCCGTACCAAAACCGACACAGGTAGTCGAGGAGAGAATCCTAAGGTGCTAGAGTGAATCATGGTTAAGGAACTAGGCAAAATAGTCTCGTAACTTCGGAAGAAGAGACGCCATCAGCAATGGTGGCCGCAGTGAAGAGGCCCAGGCGACTGTTTATCAAAAACACAGGACTCTGCTAAATCGAAAGATGCTGTATAGGGTCTGACACCTGCCCGGTGCTGGAAGGTTAAGGAAGGTGCTTAGGAGCAATCCGAAGGCATTGACTGAAGCCCCAGTAAACGGCGGCCGTAACTATAACGGTCCTAAGGTAGCGAAATTCCTTGTCGGGTAAGTTCCGACCTGCACGAATGGTGTAACGATCTGGGCACTGTCTCAACCATGAGCTCTGTGAAATTGTAGTATCGGTGAAGATGCCGATTACCCGCAATGGGACGAAAAGACCCTGTGAACCTTTACTATAACTTCGTATTGACTTTGAATAAACAATGTGTAGGATAGGTGGGAGACTTTGAAGCCGGCACGCCAGTGTTGGTGGAGTCAACGTTGAAATACCACCCTTTGTTTATTTGGAGCCTAACTCGCCTCGGCGAGGACACTGCGTGGTGGGTAGTTTGACTGGGGTGGTCGCCTCCAAAAGAGTAACGGAGGCTTTCAAAGGTACCCTCAGCACGCTTGGTAACCGTGCGTAGAGTGTAATGGCATAAGGGTGCTTGACTGTGAGACCTACAAGTCGATCAGGTGCGAAAGCAGGACATAGTGATCCGGTGGTTCCGTATGGAAGGGCCATCGCTCATAGGATAAAAGGTACTCCGGGGATAACAGGCTAGTCTCCCCCAAGAGCTCACATCGACGGGGAGGTTCGGCACCTCGATGTCGGCTCGTCACATCCTGGGGCTGGAGAAGGTCCCAAGGGTTGGGCTGTTCGCCCATTAAAGTGGCACGCGAGCTGGGTTCAGAACGTCGTGAGACAGTTCGGTCTCTATCTATTGCGGGCGTTAGATGTTTGAGAGGGCTTGAGTTTAGTACGAGAGGACCGACTTGAACAAACCTCTGGTGTATCTGTTGTGCCGCCAGGCGCACCGCAGAGTAGCTACGTTTGGAAAGGATAAGCACTGAAAGCATATAAGTGCGAAACCTGCCTCAAGATGAGACATCTTTTAAGGGTCGTGGGAGATGACCACGTTGATAGGCTACAGGTGTAAAGTCAGTAATGGCATAGCCGAGTAGTACTAATTACCCGTAGATTTATAGCCTGATATAGGCGCACCCTGCAGGTGCATGCACGGTTATCTCTTTGTGAACGTTTTTATCGATTTTTTAAATCAGACAGAAGATTTAAAGACAAGAGATAAGAGACTAATGTCTCGTGTCTCAAATCTATCCATCTCCAATCTATTTAAATAACATATACTGTACAACCTTTTGTACAAAACAACCTTTAGGGTGGTTTTAGCAGAGGGGCTCACCTGTTCCCATTCCGAACACAGAAGTTAAGCCCTCTAGCGCCGATGGTACTGCGAAAGCGGGAGAGTAGGTCGCCGCCAGTTTTTTTTCATCCGCCTCGCCGGG
The DNA here is from genome assembly GCF_008831505.1 of Chryseobacterium sp. Lineage (NCBI taxonomy): Bacteria > Pseudomonadati > Bacteroidota > Flavobacteriia > Flavobacteriales > Weeksellaceae > Chryseobacterium > Chryseobacterium sp. Next base: position 520,720 of record NZ_CP044507.1, read on the forward strand.
ACACAATCCTCAATCACACACGTGGTTGGGGATTTTTTTGTTTGGTGGAATAAAGAACAAAGAACAAAGAACAAAGAGCAAAGAGCAAAGACTTCAGATATGAGATATTAGAAGTTAGAAGTTAGAGGTTAGAGGTTAGAAGTTAGATATGAGAGTTTAGAAGTTAGATATGCCTGGTTAATCTGCTTACAGCCTACAGCTGATGGCTGACTGCTGACCGCTGATGGCTGACTGCTGGCCGCAGAAACCAATCACCAATCACCAGTCACTAGCCACCAGTCACCAATCACCAACTGCCAGTTAGAAGTGAGATATGAGAGGTTAGGCTGCTTACAGCTTACTGCTTACCGCTTATTGCTTACCGCTTACCGCTTACAGCAGCTATCTGCCCGCTAAATGCTGACCGGAAGACGCAGAAACCAATCACCAGTCACCAATCACCAACGGCCAGTTAGAAGTGAGATATGAGAGGTTAGGCTGCTTACAGCTTCCTGCTTACAGCTTACAGCCTACAGCTGATGGCTGACTGCTGACCGCTGATGGCTGACTGCTGGCCGCAGAAACCAACCACCAGTCACCAATAACCAGTCACCAGCGACCAGCCATCACAAATCAAAAAACCACTCCTTCTGCGGGAGTGGCTCTGTTAGGTCGGCTAAATCAATTACACCTGAATAACGCCTAAGTTGAATTTTTCAGTTATGGGCGCGTGATCTGCTGCCTCAATACCCATTGAAATCCACTTGCGTGTCTCAGTAGGATCAATAATAGCATCCGTCCAAAGTCTTGCCGCAGCATAAGTAGGTTCTGTCTGCTTTTTATAACGTTTTGAAATGGTATCCAGAATCTCCTGATGTTCCTCTTCCGTAATTTCTTTTCCCTGCTTCTTCAGAGTCGATTCCTGGATTTGTGCCAATACTTTGGCAGCCTGCGATCCTCCCATAACCGCCAGGTCTGCCCATGGCCATGCCACGATCAGCCTGGGGTCATACGCTTTGCCACACATTGCATAGTTTCCGGCTCCATAGGAATTTCCGGTAATTACGGTGAACTTCGGAACAACAGAGTTGGCAACCGCATTAACCATCTTAGCGCCGTCTTTAATAATACCACCATGCTCAGATTTGGATCCCACCATAAATCCTGTTACGTCCTGAAGGAAAATTAACGGGATCTTACGCTGGTTACAGTTAGCGATAAAACGCGTGGCTTTGTCCGCAGAATCAGAATAAATTACTCCACCAAACTGCATTTCACCTTTACCGCTTTTTACCAGTTTACGCTGATTAGCTACAATTCCTACGCTCCAGCCATCTATTCTGGCTGTTGCGCAGATGATGGTCTTGCCATAATCCGGTTTATATTCTTCGTATTCGGAATTATCCACCAGACATTTTATTATATCAGCAGTGTCATACTGATCTGTTCTGGAAACAGGCATAATTCCGAAAATATTCTCAATTTTCTCCTTTGGTGGTGCACTTTCAATTCTGCTGAATCCTGCTTTTTCGTAAGATCCAACAGATTTCATAATATTCTTAATCCGGTTTAATGCATCCGCATCATCTTTGGCTTTATAATCGGTCACACCTGAAATCTCGCAGTGTGTTGTTGCACCGCCGAGTGTTTCATTGTCTATATTTTCGCCAATTGCTGCTTTTACAAGATAGCTTCCGGCTAAGAATATAGAACCGCTTTTATCCACTATCATTGCCTCATCACTCATAATCGGCAAGTATGCGCCACCCGCTACACAACTGCCCATCACTGCTGAAATCTGGATGATTCCCATAGCGCTCATCTTGGCATTGTTCCTGAAAATACGTCCGAAATGTTCCTTATCCGGAAATATTTCGTCCTGCATAGGCAGATAAACTCCTGCAGAATCCACAAGATAGATGATAGGTAACCGGTTTTCAATGGAGATTTCCTGTGCACGTAAATTTTTCTTGGCGGTAATCGGAAACCAGGCACCTGCCTTCACGGAAGCATCGTTGGCCACCACAAGGCATTGTTTTCCTGAAACATAACCCATGACAACAACTACGCCGCCACTGGGACAGCCGCCATGTTCTTCATACATTTCAAATCCGGCAAAGCCCCCAATCTCTATAGATTCACGGTCTTTATCCAGAAGATAATCAATCCGCTCACGGGCAGTCATTTTACCCTCCTGTCTCATTTTTTCCAGACGTTTTTCGCCGCCACCTTTTTTAATTTCGGAAAACTGACGGTTTATTTCGGAGAGTTTAAGTTTGTTTTGATCTTCGCGTTTATTAAATTCTAAGTCCATATAAATTTTTCGGTGCTTAAAGATAGCCATTTTCACCTAAAACAGTTCGGAAGAGAGCTCGGGCATTAATGAACTGATGTTGAGTGTGATATGTTAAAAATATTTAACATAATAGTTTTGAAATACTGACAATAATAGCACAATTTTTGCGTTTGAAATAATAACTGAAATCCTGCAAAGGGTACAGTTACAATCCCTAGTTTATTTTTTTAATAGTTTATTAATTGAGGACCCCGGAAGTTTAGTTACTTCCGGGGTTTTCAATGGAGGTTAATATTACATTTCACCGTCATTGGTGTGTGAATAAAATTTCGGCATCTGCCAGTGGTACTTTACCGCCAGCGTCCTGATGACAACAATGAGTAGTATGGTGAAAATTTGAATAAAGGTGAAGGACATGGCGGTGAAATGGAGCATTAGCAGAAAAGTGCCGCCGCCCAGGATACATGCAGTTGCATAGATTTCCTTTCGGAATATGAGCGGAATTCTGTTAAGCAAAGTGTCCCGGATTATTCCTCCAAAGCAACCCGTAATCGTACCAAGGGTTACACAGATTACAGGATGAAGTTGCGCATCCAGCCCTTTCTGAATACCGATTGTAGTAAAAAGTCCCAGGCCCAGACTGTCAAACAGGAAAAGGGTTACCTGAAATTTCTTGTCGAAGTATTTAACCACAAAAGCCAAAACAGCTGCCAGGAAAATGACACTGCAGATAAAGATATCGTGCATCCAGAACACCGGTACACCCAGCAATAGATCCCGAACTGTACCACCGCCTACCGCGGTAATGAAGGCAATTATGAGGACGCCGAAAGGATCAAACCTCTTTTGCATAGCCGCAAAAGCGCCGGACATTGCAAAGGCAATGGTTCCGATGATTTCAATTGCAAAGTTAAAGTTATCGTGAATGTCCAAGTCCGTGACAAATAAGATTAGATGCGTACAGCCGGCGGAACCAGTAGTTTATAATCGCCGCGAAAAGTAATTATTTCCCTTACTATACTACTGCTGATAAAGGATTTTCCGGAAGAGGTAAGGAGGAAGATTGTTTCAATCTTGCGGTCCCTGGTGAGTTCCCGGTTGGTTTGTGCAATTGCTTTTTCAAATTCAAAATCGGCGGGATTTCTAAGGCCACGTAAGATGAAGCTTACATTTTTGCTTTTGCAGTAATCAATGGTAAGGCCTTCAAAATGATCTACCTCAACATTGGGAAAGTCGCTGAATGTCCTTTTTATGAAATCCATTCTCTGTTCCAGTGAGAACATATATTTTTTTTGGGAGTTCTGACCGATGGCGATAATGATTTTGTCGAAAAGGGGAGCTGCACGCTCCACAATATCATAATGTCCCAAAGTGATAGGGTCAAAGGAACCCGGGAATACTGCTGTTCTCATATTAATTATGTTTTTTATTGAGGGCTTTCTGCACTTCATTACCGCAGAGCTGCTGAATGGAAATTCCATAGATCTTTGCCTGCTGCGGCAATATGGATGCCGGTGAGAATCCCGGGTTGGTATTCATTTCCAGCATATAAGGCGTACCATCCATTATTATAAATTCGCTGCGTGAGAAACCACTCATTCCTAAGGATTCGTAGGCTTTTATGGCAATTTCTTCAACCTTCAGACGGGTGTCTGCATCCAAACGGGCCGGAGTGATTTCTTCTGAGGCTCCTTCGTATTTAGCTTCATAATCAAAGAATTCCTTTTGAGGAACGATTTCGGTAATTCCCAGTACAATGGTCTTCCCTTCGAAATCCACAACACCAACTGATACTTCCATACCGTCCAGGGCAGACTCTATAAGTATTTCCTCATCCTGCTCATACGCAAGTTCAAAAGCTCTGTCGAATTCGTCAACGCTTTTGACCTTTGATATACCCAGCGAGGAGCCGCTCTGATTGGGTTTTACAAAGCAGGGTAGGCCAAGCTGTTCAACAATTGAGACAATGTCAGTCCTTTCTCCTTTTCTCAGGTAAATACTTTTTGCAGAAGGTATTCCATATTTGCTCAGTACCGCGAGTGTATCTTTCTTGTTAAATGTAAGTGCGCTCTGATAGAAACTGCAGCCGGTATATCTCTGGCCTATGATGTCCCAGTAAGCCTGAAGTTCACCGTTCTCGCCAGGTCTTCCGTGAATGATGTTGAAGCAGACATCAAATTTCACTTTATAACCGCTGTCCAGATCCACGCTGAAGTCTGATTTATTGATTTCCACCTTCACATTATGATCATCTACAAAGTACCACTTCTCTTTAAGGATCACTACCCTGTATACATTATAAAGTTCACGGTCCAGCGACTCGTAGATAAGTTGCCCGCTTTTCAGGGAAACCACGTATTCATCAGAATAACCGCCCATTACAACGGCCACATTTTTCTTGTCCATAATAAATCACACAGTGAGGAGGCAAATTTACAGAAATTGTTTATTTATAATCCGACAGCAGGCTAATTTAGTGACCTAATGTGCAGTAAAGGTACGCAGGCGCAGCTGATTGCAGTGAAACATTCTAAAATTATTATTTATATTTGCCGCTACATTTAAAGTAAAAACCATGCTGAAATCACTTTTCCATTGGAAAGTTCTGGTAAACCTTGTGCTGGCCGCAGTAATCTTCATCGGCCTGGTATGGCTGACCTTTCGCTGGTTGGAGCTCCATACCAATCACGGTAAGGAAATACCGGTTCCCAATGTAATGAACAGGTCTGTTCATGAAGCTATCAAGATCCTGGATGACCAGGGATTGGAATATAAGGTGGACAGCGGTACATATGATCCAAAGTACAAACCATTTCAGGTACTTAATATGTTTCCCAAGCCGGGTTCCCGCGTGAAGAACGGCCGTATAATAGAAGTTCGTGTGAACCCGCGTACATGGGGTAAAGTTACTATTCCTGATATTCTGGACCGTTACAAAGGCCTGGCGTTCCGCCGTCTGGCGCAGGTGGGTCTTAAAGTCGGTGATACCATATTTGAGCCAAGCATACAGAGAGATGCAGTGATCCGAATGCTTCATAACGGCGTGGTAATAAAACCGGGCAGCCAGCTCCCTAGATTTTCCACCATTGACCTGGTGATCGGTGCAGGTCCGAAAAGGAATATTGCAATCCCAAACCTGGTGGGGCTGACAGTTGCTCAGGCGAAAGCCATCGTGGCCAATAATCTTTTTGAAATAGGTCTTGTGGAATACGAGGACGGTAAAGGTGATGATACTGATATAGTGTATTATCAGGATCCTGCAGGCGGCGACCTTCGTGACCAGGGGATGCAGGTAGACCTCTGGGCGAGTAAAAAATCGCCTGCTGAAATGAGCGGAAGGATTTCCCAGCTCAATTCCATGTACAGGGTAAAGATTGATACTACGCTTCCGCCGGTAAGGTATGAGGAAATTCCTGTTTATCAGGAGCCTACATTTGAAGCCCCACGCAGGCAACCTGCGGAACCGAAACCTGCAACTCCAACTTCGCCCACGAATACACCTGCGGAAAATACTTCAAAAAAACCTTCCAATAATTCTGGAACGGCCGTACCTAAGTCAGAACCTGCCAGCGGTAAACAACCAGCTGCAACTCCTGCCAACAAAACTGCCGAAAAGCCCAAAGTAAAGAAAGTGGTAGAGTAATAGTAAATTACCGGGGTTTCAGCATCTGCGAAGCCTGTATTAAACTAATATGTTAGAGGATAGCGAAGAATTATTTGAAGAAGACTTGCCGGAATCCGAAGCGGATAGCGGTGAAAACAGTGGGCTGTTTGAACATCTGAGCTTAAAGGTAGACAGAGGACAGGAACCTTTGCGGATAGACAAGTACCTGCTTAACTTCCGCCAGAATTCTTCAAGAAATAAAATTTCCCAAACCTGCCGGGCCGGCAATGTGGTTGTGAACGGGAGTGTGGTCAAGCAAAACTACAGGGTGAAACCCGGAGATGAAATCTCTGTTCTGCTGGCGCGTCCGCCGCGGGTAAATGTAGTTGTGCCGCAGGAAATTCCGATTAATATTATTTACGAAGATGACGACCTGGTTGTTGTAGACAAAGAAGCGGGAATGGTGGTTCATCCGGGCCACGGCAACTGGGACGGAACCCTGGTTAATGCCCTGGCGTTCCACTTTGAAAAGAACGGCGTAAAGTCCGATCTGGACCGCGTGGGTCTGGTTCACAGGATAGATAAAGATACCTCCGGGCTTCTGGTAGTGGCTAAGAACGAGTATGCACTTAGCTTTCTAGCCAAGCAGTTTTTTGACCGCAAAACAAAAAGGCTCTACTGGGCTTTTGTGTGGGGTAATATGGAAAATGATGAAGGAACCATTACCGGGCATATTGGGAGGCATCCGAAGAACCGTATGCAGATGACAGTGTATGAAGACGGGAGCCAGGGTAAACATGCAGTTTCCCATTACAGGGTGCTGGAGAGGTTCCGGTACATGACCTGGATTGAATGCAAACTGGAAACCGGGCGCACCCATCAGATACGGGCGCATTTCAAACATATTGGTCATACCCTGTTTAATGACGAACGTTACGAAGGTCATATCCCGTTGCGCGGTGAAAACCTGCCCAAATACCGGCAGTTTATCAATAATGTATTTGATATCCTGCCGAGGCATGCCCTTCATGCACATACTTTAGGCTTCGTTCATCCGGTTACAAAGAAGGAAATGTACTTTGAAAGTCCGATGCCCGCAGATATGGATGCCGCGGTAAAAAAATGGAGAAATTATTTAGAAAAATAAAAATATACCAATAAATTTTCTATATTTGTTCAACTGAAATCTTGATTTGTTATGAGAAAACTATATGCTGTTGTTTGTTTCGCCCTATTCTCTGGCGCGTACCAGGCACAGGAAACATTACCATATTATCAGCAATATCTGTTAGACGGTGATTTTCTTTTTAATCCGGCCCAATATGGTAAAACGGATGATGTGCACGTAAATGCAAACTATCAAAAACAGTATTCCTCATTCAGTGAGTCACCTAATGTGCAGTCTGTAGGATTGCATGCCAATATTTTCGACAGGGTGGGTGCCGGTCTTTCTGTTTTCAGAGATCAGAACGGGCCTATCAGCGCAGGTGGTATTACACTGGGAGCTTCCTATTTTATTCCTATCAGTGACGAAGGAACCAGGAAGGATCAGTTCTCTTTCGGTACAAGTGTTACAGCGTATAATATGAATTTTGATTATACCAAGCTTAATACAGACAGCCCTAATGACCCATTGCTTTCCGGCGAAAACAGCATCTTTATGATGTATGCCAATTTCGGTCTTGCGGCAACCTATAAAAACATCTTTGCAGGTGCATCGGTAAACGACATCGCATTAAGTAACGATGAAGCTATTGTAAATAACTACGAACCTTCTCCTATTAAGATTTTCCTTAATCTTGGATACGACTGGGAAATTACAGACGGAATAATCATTACTCCTTCTGCCCTTATGAAACTTGATACCAATTCATCCCTAATGCTGGACGGAAACCTTATGGGAACTGTAGCAACAGATTACAACAGATTCTCTGCCGGAGCAAGTTTCAGATATGTACAGAACAGATTTGACAACCAGACTTTAAGTATTGCACCCGTTGTGAAGGTAAATCTGAACAAAATTATGATTGGTGCTACCTATAACATCGGTCTTTCTGATATTGCCGAATACGGTGGTAACAGTTTTATGATCGGTCTGGGGTATAACTTTGATAACTTCATTAACGTAAGAGGTTACAGATATTAATAAACTACGATTACAATATTTTGGAGCTCCGGTAAAACGGAGCTTTTTTTTATGATTTACCTCCATATTCCATTCTGCAAACAGAAATGCAGTTACTGTAATTTTCATTTTTCCACTTCGTTACGCGGTAAAGAGGAGATGCTGCAGGCTATTAAGAAGGAATTATTCCTCAGGAAAGAGGAGCTGGATAACAAAGTCCTGAAATCACTTTATTTTGGTGGCGGAACACCTTCGGTACTTACTGGGGATGAGATCAAAGGCTTAATTGATGAAGTGTTGAGATATTATTCCTTTGCGGATGATATTGAAATCACCCTTGAAGCTAATCCGGATGACCTTGACGGTATTTTTGTTAAAGAGTTGTCCTCCACCGCAATCAACAGGTTATCTATTGGTACCCAAAGCTTTTTCGATGATGACCTGAGACTCATGAACCGCGCACACAATGCATCGGAAGCTGATGCCTCGATAAAGCGTGCGCAGGATTATGGTTTTGAAAATTTAAGTATTGACCTGATATACGGTTCTCCAACTTCCAGTCTGACCATGTGGAAAGAGAATCTTAACCGTGCGGTGGCCCTTCAGGTCCCTCACATATCGTCGTACGCGCTCACTGTGGAACCGAAAACTGCACTGGAAAATTGGGTGCGAACCCAAAAAATAACTGCACCTGCTGAAGAGGAGCAAAATGAGGAGTTCCACTATATGTGCAGTTTCCTTAAAGAAAACGGTTTTGAACATTATGAGATTTCAAATTTCGCCAAACCCGGTTTTCATTCCCGGCACAATGCTGCCTACTGGCAGTATGAACCTTATTTAGGAATAGGCCCCTCGGCCCATTCTTACGATGGCCTGAACAGGCGTAGCTGGAATGCGGCCAATAATGCTTTTTATATAAAAAATCTTGAAGCAGGAATATTGCCTGCCGAAGCTGAACACCTTCAGGAAAAAGACCGTTTCAACGAAATGCTTATGATCGGACTGCGGACCGTTTGGGGTGTAGATTTGCACAGACTTAGCCGGAATTTCAGTCCGGAAATTCTTCAAGGCTTTAATCAGGACGTTGCCGGTAAAATTTCTGAGGGAATTCTGAAGATCGAAAAAGACCACCTCTTAATTCCGGAGGAGCATTGGTTCATGGCAGACGGTATTGCTTCGGATCTCTTCGTACTTTAATAATATGGCTTAGGCAGAACCATATGGTTGGCACGTTTAAAAAATCGTTATTTTTGCAGTTAAATATCCATTATCCTTGAAAAAGCAGAAAGAGGACTATTCCCACCTTCAGGCCAGTCAGCCTATTGGCATTTTCGATTCCGGCGTTGGCGGACTTACGGTTGCCCGGGAAATAAAAAGGATGCTTCCGCAGGAAAACCTCATCTATTTCGGCGATACCAAGCATCTGCCGTACGGCGACAAATCACGGGATGCCATCATTGGATATTCAACAAAGATCACGAACTTCCTGCTGGAAAAGAACTGTAAAGCCATTGTAGTGGCCTGTAATACTGCTACTGCCAATGCGCTGAACCAGGTTCTGGACATTGTGGACCGAAAAGTTCCTGTAATCGACGTAATTCATCCTGTAGCCGAAAAAGTCGCTTACGAAATCCATAATAATGTAGGCGTAATTGCAACCAAAGCTACCGTAAGTTCAGGTCTTTACCGCAAGAGCATCCGTAAGCATAATAAATTTATCAAAGTGGATGAGCTTGCAACCCCACTTCTCGTTCCTGCGATTGAAGAAGGATTCAGGAACCATCCTATAACCAATGCCATTATCTATAATTACCTGAGTAACAGCAAGCTTAAAAACATTGAAACGCTAATTCTGGGCTGCACGCATTATCCGCTGCTTATGGCCGAAATAAAACAGTTTTATGGCAACCGCGTTCGGGTCATTGATTCGCCGAGTATTGTGGCTACCCAGCTTAAACATATACTGGACAAGCACCGTCTGCTGAACAGTGATAACGCCAGTCCGAGCTATGAATTCTTTGTATCTGACCTGACGAAGAATTTCGAAAAAATATCAAAGAAAATATTTGGAAATTCAATTAAGCTTGAGCTAAAAGTGCTTTAAATAATAAGCGGGGAAATGAGTCATCATCTCCCCGCTTATTCCTTTCCTGTTTAAAAGTTATTATTTCTTTTTCAGATCCAGGTCTTCAAAATCGAAGCTGAAATCGGTGATGTCGGAAATTGGTTTAAGGGTCGCACTCTGTGCTTTGCCGTTCTCATCCAGGCTGAAATTGATGAAAGCGTCGGCGTCATAACTGCGGTCGTCCCATTTAATAATCATCACATTTGGAGTATACGGGATAAGTTCACCTTTCAAACGCGGCGAATTCTGACAAACTATTCTGTAGGTTTTGCCGTCGTGGGTAATATTAATATCGCCAAACCATTTGTCATTATAGGTTCCGGTAATCTGTTCCGGCCTGATCTGCTGATTTTTCAGTTTGGCAAACGCTGAAGATTTCGCAAACACTTCTTTCTTGCCTTTTTCTATTTCCGCATTGTATTTCGCCATACGGTCTCCATATGTTTTCAGCCAGTTCTGGTCGGGCATGCCCAGGTAAGAATCCTTAACTGTATTTGTAATTGTGCTGAAGGCGGCACCGCTTTGCTGGTTGGTAAGTACCACAATACCCAGTTTCAAATCCGGAATCAGTGTAAACTGAGTAACTGTGCCTATCAGTCCGCCGGTATGATAGACTTGCTTGTGTCCTTTCACATCGGTGAGAAACCATCCCAGGCCATAGCCCGCAAAATTGGAATGATAGGTGTTCTTGAGTGCTACCGGTGTAGAGATCTGAAGATTCCACAGTTGCTGGATTTGTTTGTCCGAAACAAGTTTTTTGCCGTCTTTGGTCGTGAAGCCGTTCATCAGGAAATCAGCCCAGGTCAACATATCTGTTATATTGCTGATGATGCCACCGGCAGCATCGGCGGTCTCGTTCCAGTCGTGCGGAACCATAACTGCTTTACCGTTTACAGGCGCATGAGCATCTATGATGTTGGTTACTCCGGCCTTTTTAGCGCGGTTATAGGATCCGTAGCTGGCGTTCATTCCCACAGGTTTCAGAATTCTCTGTTCAATAAATTCTGCCCAGGTTAAACCTGAAATACGCGTAATTACCTCGCCGGCCACAATGAACATAATGTTGTTATAATCCAGCGTGGAGCGGAAACGGTTTTCGGGTTTCAGATACCTTACGTTATGAACTATATCCTTCACGGTAAGGTTTCCACCTTCCGGGAAGAACATAAGGTCGCCCTGGCCCAGTCCCAGTCCGGTTCTGTGCGTGACAAGGTCCTTTATTGTAACCTCATGAGTAAGATACGGGTCATACATCTGGAATTCCGGAATGTATTTGGTCACTTTATCGTCCCAGTTCAGTTTGCCTTCATCCGCCAGGATGGCAAGTGCCGTGCCGGTAAAGCCTTTGGAGTTGGAAGCAATGCCGACCAGGGTATTTGCATCCATCTTATTCCGGGCAGCCAATGAATTCACGCCGAAACCTTTAGCATAGATTATTTTACCCTCTTTTATGATTCCTACAGACATTCCCGGGACATCAAAAGTCTTCAGGGTATTTTGAATGAGTTCATCCAGTTTTTTTTCTTCCACCTGCCCAAAGGAGAGTAGGGAAAGTAGGATAAGGAGAAAGGAAAAGTTCTTCTTCATTTATAATAATTTTCTCAAAGATAACTGAATTCATTAACTTTGAGAAACAGCATAAACAGAACGAATGGTTAAAGCCGGTAATAGAATAGGTACAGAATATTTTCAACAAAGAATTTTACAGATTATCCTGCTTCTGGCGTTCTCCCCGGTCTATGCTCAGTTGGCGAAGCATGAACTTCCGCTTTGGCAAAAAGAGAATGCCGGCGTGAAGGAAATCAGGATTTTTCGGGATGGTGAGCAGGTAGCTTTAAGGCAGTTCCGATCTGACGGTAAAACTGCGTTTCAGATGGTCAGAAATGTAAATTCCAAAGCAGAGCATTCCGTACATTTCTATACGGCAGACGGAGGGACGGACCGGACCGTTATGGCCAACTCCAGGTCGGGCTTTCTGGTAATTAGAGTACAAAAACTGGGGAAGACCAGGAAATATTTCGCTAATCAAACTTTAGATTATAGCAGTTTAGATTTGGACAGGAATAATTTTCTGTCTCAGGTTCGCAAAATTCGGGACAGTATTTCTTTGCTGTCTCATACAAAGGTCCGCCACCTGCTGGACGAAACTCCACATTTAATACAAACTAATCACTTTGATGACGGCGGAAAAAGAGTTAAATCGTATAACTTTCATAACGGAAAACTAATTGGATTATCAGCTAATACCGGCGAAGCAGATGATACAGAGAACTATACTAAGCCTGACGGAACACCGTCGGGAATCAAAATAGAGCGCAAAGAGGATTTAGTGGTCAGTATAAGGACAGACAGGACAGAAGATTTTTTTGGCTATAATAATGACAGGTTGTTAGTTCAGCACACCACTTATGAACTTGGAAAGCTGCGATATACTACTAACAACCGTTATGATGCGGGGAAATTGATACACCGCAAGTTTGAAGATTTGGACCGTAAAAAAGTGATTGAGTATTCATTTAATTATGACGGTAGCGGAAAACTGAAATCCATTTTACAGAATGACGGTAAAAAAACTATGACCTATAATTACGAGTATAGTTATTATACAGAGTCTCGCTAAAAATGAAAAAAATATTTTTTTTATCTCTGATACTGATTGCTGCCTTAAGCTTTTTCTATTTTAAAGATGCAATATTGCTTGTGAAGGAAGAAAACTACGCCATCGTAAATGAAACGAACAGGAAAATCCCTGCGACTTTTTACTCGAAGAATGTAGTTGTAGATATAGGCGGAAAAGCGGAAAGCGTTTATGAAATATTAATCTTCTTTGACGAAGAACAGGAATTGAACCCCATCGTAATTATTCCGAAATACAAATTAATTGGATTGGTTGAAGGTGGCAGGAGAGGGTTTATAAAATTTGGAAGTAATGTCCTTCAATTATCAGATGATTCAAACAAGTTTAACATGTTAAACGATACTGCTTTTTTTGATGATCCTCCGATAAAGCAAATGCGCTTTGACCACGATTATATTGTCTTTAATACCTTTAAAGGACTCAAAAAGTATGGGGCAACCATTATCCTTAGAAAACAGTAATCCGATGTTGTCCCGCGAAACTTATCGAAGCTGTCCAGCAAAATTATTTTTGCTTCAATGATAAAAATAAGTATCCCTTCAGTTTTATTAAGTATGAGACCAAAAATAAGTTTGATAATAAGTTTAGTATTTGTGATGGGTTTGTTCTTTTACCTCAATCGCATTGATTATCATAGTAATTCACAGGTATTAGCTGCGGAAGAATGTATTTTAGTTGTAGAAACACCTCCCTCCTTCTATACTTCTGCCATGTTCAGAACAAAAGGTTACGACCCCCTAACTAAAGAACCTTGTGAATGTAATCATTACAACAGATGGTGGAGTTCCTATAAATATGAAATCGGACTGGGTGATACTATCGTAAAAAAAAAAAAGGGGAACTGGTTTTTAGTATTCATAAAAAAGATACTACTATTACCTATAAGTTTCAGACCCAATATTGAGAAATACAATGTAAATTTTTCCATTGTATTTTTTTGATACTATCAGCGCTGCTTTAAGACCTCGGTAATCCAATGGAGCCAATCCCTCCTCTAAACGCCATATCCCACCAGCCAATAGCTACTATTAGCATTTTTTAACCTTTCTGCATTCGGCCGGTTTTGCCCGAAAACCCTAACTTTGTAAGAAAGTAAAATGATCAATGGAAAGTAAGAAAGAATTTTTTCTGGAATGTTATAAGCTGGGTATTATTAAGTTTGGACGCTTCACGCTCAAAAGCGGTATAGAAAGTCCTTTTTATGTGGATTTAAGGCCGCTGGCTTCCGATCCTAAAATTTTAAAACACCTGGCGAACTACCTTCTGGACATGCTTCCGCTTGATAATTTCGACCTTATTTGCGGCGTACCTTATGCCGCTCTTCCTATGGCGACGGCCATGTCCCTTGAAAGTTATATTCCGCTGATCATCAAACGTAAGGAAGCCAAGGATTACGGCACCAAAAAGATGATTGAGGGTATCTTTACCAAAGGTCAGAACTGCCTTTTGGTGGAGGATGTTATTACCAGTGGTAAATCTCTGCTTGAAACCATCCCTGAAATTGAGAATGAAGGTATTTCCGTGTCAGATATCGTAGTGGTTCTGGACAGGCAGCAGGGTGGTAAGGAACTTCTGGAATCGAAAGGTTATCGTGTTCATACACTCTTCACCATTTCCGAAGTCTGCGGAATGCTGCAGGAAGAAGGTCACCTGAGCAGTGATGAAGTACTTAGAATAAGCGACTTCCTGAAGGGTAATGAAGTAAGGTTTGAAGAGAAAAAAAGACTTTCCTATGCCCAGAAACTGGATGTGGCAGAACATTCGGTAGCCAAAAGGCTTCTTGAGATCGCGGTTGCAAAGCAAAGCAACCTGATTGCCTCCGCTGATGTAATGACCACAGCCGAACTACTGGATTTGGCTGATAAGGTGGGTCCGCATATTGTGGCGCTTAAAACCCATATCGACATCATTACAGATTTTGATCCGGATGCCACCATTCTTCCGCTGAAAGACCTGGCGGCAAAACATAATTTCATGCTGATGGAAGACCGTAAGTTTGCCGACATTGGTAATACGCAGGAACTTCAGTTCTCCTATGGCATCTATAAAATTTCCAACTGGGCCGATTTTGTAACCTCGCAGGTAATCGGTGGCTATGATTCACTGGACTGTTTCAGGAATGTTGGCGTAGTGGCTATCCTCGGGATGTCGTCCAAAGGCACACTTACCGACGCCGGATATCACGCAGAAGCCCTGAAGGTGGCACAATCGCACCCGAACGTGATTGGCGGGGTTTCCCAGAAACAGATTCCGGAAGAACTTCTTCTTTTTACACCCGGCGTAAGCATGGCTGAAACAGGTGACGGAAAAGGTCAGCAGTATAACACACCTGAAAAGGTTTTTAACGATTTGCATACCGACTTCATGATTGTTGGACGCGGCATTTATAAAGCAGATAATCCTGAGGCTGCTGCACTGAACTATAAAATTGCCGGCTGGAACGCCTATACCGCAAGTCTGTAAAGGTTGATCTGAAAAAAATATGAAGCTGTGGGAAATGATTCCGCAGCTTTTTTTATATACCGGTCTTAGGGTCTGTAAAGTCGAGACAGATGTTATTATATAGCTTTCGGTCAGAATAGATCACCAGAGGGATGTCATGGGTCTTTACGCGGTTCCAGTACGAACTTCCTGCAAACCGGCTTTCAATAACCTGGGCAGGTTTACCCTTGTCGGCGACCTTGATTTGGTGAGGGTACCACAGATTCCGGTTGAGTTTCAAAGTGTTTTTCTCGTCATCTGTCAGTACATTTACCTCGCCAAAAAGTTGTGCCACATAAGCATTATAAGGATTAAGGTAAGTCTCCTCCGGACTGTCATTCTGAATCAGCCTGCCATCCTGCATGACAATGATCCTGTCCAGCCACGGCATAACTTCCTGTATCTCATGGGTAGAGATCATAAGCGAGAGGTTATTTTCCTTTACGAAGTTGAAAAGTCGCTCCCGTAATTCAATCTTTCTGGAAAAATCCAGGTTACTGAACGGTTCATCCAGTAATAATAGCTTGGGAAGTACCGAAAGTGCTCTGGCAATAGCCACCCGCTGCTGCTGCCCACCACTCAGGAACTGCGGTTTTACATCAGCGAAATCTTCCATGCCCACTACGCTGAGTAGCTCCTGAACCCTGGCTTTTTTCTCGCCTAAATTAATATTGGATATGAACTTGCCTACATTTTCAGACACCGTGGAGTAGGGCATCAGGTCGTACGTCTGCGCAACAAACTTCATGTCTTTTTCGCCCGGCACCAGGTTTCCCTTTGGACCCATCAGGCTTACTCCGTTGAAGATGATTTGCCCTTCTTCCCAGTCCAGTAAACCATAGATAAGGTTGAGCAGTGTGGATTTTCCACAGCCGCTTTCACCTGCCAGCGCAACGATCTGGCCCTCATCAATGTTCAGGTTCAGATTGTTGAACAGTTTCTTGTCGGGTGTGTGTGAAAAGTGGAGGTTCTTTACTTGCAGGAGCATGACGGCAAAATTATGTTTTTTCGCGGTTAAATTATATTTTCTTAGTTTAGCGTAAATGTAACTATTAAAAGACTAATATATGACTTCCAAGTCTCTATCTCCTCTTTTTGCAGCCCTGATACTGGGCACAGCAACTATTTCCTGCGGTAAGGATAAACCTGTGACCAGTGAAACCTCAGAAGTGACTACCACACGGGAAGGGCAGGTGTATGTGATCGATACCATGAACAGCCGTATTGAATGGAAAGGGTTCAAGGTTTTCAAATCTGAAAATACCAGTCATTTCGGCACGATCAAGTTTGAGAGTGGTGATGTTACAGTGAAGGATGGACAGCTGGAAAGCGGAAAATTTGTGGCCGACATGGCTACGCTGGAAAATGTGGATCTTAAAAGTGATGCCGAACAGAAATCTAAACTCGAGGGTCATCTGAAGTCCGGCGATTTTTTTGAGGTAGAAAAGTTTCCTACCGCATCATACGAGATTACAAATGTGACCCCATTGTCCGAAGGTGATTATAACACCTTGCTTGACGGTAACCTTACCATTAAAGGAATTACCAAGCCGGTGAAGTTCAATGCAAACGTAGCCGTTAGCCAGGGTGAAGTCTCGATTGCCACGGAACCTACAGACATAATGCGCGAAGATTTTGGTGTAAAGTTCCAGGTGCCGGTTCAGAACGGCCTTATTAAAAATGAAGTAAATGTCCAGATCCGCATCAAGGCGATGGAACAGAAATAAGAACTGCATCATTATTTACAGGCAGGGCGCGATAAACGTGCCCTGCTTTTTTACTTTGTCCTGAATGTTGTAAATTTGCGCCACTAAGAAAAATGACGATAATGTTTGATGACATTGACCAGCTGCTGCACGAGGTAAACTCATTCACCTCATCCGGAAAGGAAGAAACGGAACAGTTCCGACTTCGCTTTAACGGAAAAAAGGGAATCCTGAACGGTCTGTTCGAGACGTTTAAGGAAGTACCCAATGACCGTAAGAAGGAGTATGGCCAGCGGATAAATGCGCTCAAGCAAGCCGTAGCTGCAAAACTGGAAGCGTTGAAGAATGAAGGGGAAGCCGTGGCTGCTTCTGAAAAGGAAGATCTTACCCGTCCCGGATATCCTCTGGAAATGGGTACAAGACACCCCATCAGTATTGTAAGGAACAGGATCAATGATATCTTCCGGTCCATAGGTTTCGCCGTTGCCGAGGGACCTGAGATTGAAGACGACTGGCATAATTTCTCAGCACTTAATATGCCCGAATACCACCCTGCAAGGGATATGCAGGATACTTTCTTTATTGAGCAGAATCCGGATGTGCTGTTGCGTACGCACACTTCTTCTGTTCAGATTCGGCATATGGAGAATAATGAACCTCCGATCAGAATACTGGCACCGGGACGCGTGTTCCGCAATGAAGCTGTTTCTGCAAGATCACACTGTATCTTTCATCAGGTCGAAGGTTTATACATAGACGAAAACGTAAGCTTTGCCGATATGAAACAAACCATTCAGTATTTCACTACAGAGCTTTTCGGAAAATCAAAAATCCGCATGAGGCCGTCCTATTTTCCTTTCACTGAACCAAGTGCGGAGGTAGATGTATATTGGGGACTGAACAGTGAAACCGATTACCGTATTACAAAAGGTACCGGCTGGCTGGAGATTATGGGTTGCGGTATGGTAGATCCGGCCGTACTGTCCAATGTGAATATCGACCCTGAAAAATATTCGGGTTATGCTTTCGGTATGGGGATAGAAAGGATTGTCATGCTGCTTTATCAGATTGGCGATATCCGTCTGTTCTTCGAGAATGACAAAAGAATGCTGGATCAGTTCAGATCAGTATAAACAGAAAAGTGGCCTTACGAAGCCACTTTTCTTATTTAATGAATCTCATAGGAAATTTTACGTTCCGGTAACCGTCCAGATCAGCCTTAAGCGATCCCACGGCCAATTCTGCCTTAATAGAGATCGGTATATGGTTGGCATCATTGCTCACCCATAGAGTTACTCCTTCCTTTGCTTTGAAAACGCGCCCGCTCTTTACCAACGGAATGATTTTTAGACAGTTAATCCGTCCATATTTGGTGTTGATATATTCCGTTCCGGTTACACGGATCTGAAAGGGAAACATCTCATCGTCAATCCAGATATTCATATTCTTAACTGTACCCACACGCAACTCCGAAGGATCCAGCGTGCGCAGATGGTAGAATGCGGACAGCATGTCCTGAACTCCCGCCACGGATTTTATGGTCCTTGAACCATTGGCCGGTGTCTTTTTATCGGTAAGCACCAACGTTTGATTGGCATGGTTAAAAGTTGTCTGTAGATGCTGGCTGTACCCGCCCTCTTTTACATTCCTTACATAAAAACTTGGTAAACCTGTATTGTAATTGATGTAGCTTTCATATAGATCTTCTACTCTGAAGACTGCTCTTACCGCACCCGTAGTACGTCCTACACCCTTTACATACATATGCGGTTGCCCGCGGTAGGTTGTTTTCTGTGTGGTAAGCGTAGCATTACCGGCGGTAAGCAGTCCATAATGGATACGGTAGGTCAGCATTTCACCGGAATTTATATTGTCAAGTTTTTGTGGGAAAATATAGAGGAACATCAGGGCAGCAAGAATGCTGAGTAATTTTTTCATACATATGTTTTTACAAAATCTTTGCCACAAAGATAAGTGCTTTGTGATTGACTTTTGTCAGGTATTTCAGGGCTTGAATATGGCAGCGCGTCACCGGAGCTTCATAATTTTTTTAGTATTTTTGCAAAGTTTTACTTCAAAAAAATAAAAGATTCAATCAATGATTACAACGGATTTGCTGATTATCGGAGCCGGACCTACAGGACTTTTTGCTGTGTTCGAAGCTGGTTTGCTAAAGATAAAGTGCCATATTATTGACGCACTGCCCCAGGCCGGCGGTCAGTTACAGGAGTTGTATCCGAAGAAACCTATATTCGATATCCCCGGCTATCCCACCATCAATGCAGGTGAGCTTGTAGATAACCTTATGGAGCAGATCAAACAGTTTCAGCCGGGATTTACGCTTGCTGAAACAGCAGAAACATTAACGAAAATTGATGACAACTGGTTTGAAGTGGTGACCAACAAAGGTACAATACACAGAGCAAGAGCTGTGGCTATAGCCGGTGGGTTGGGAACTTTCTCACCGCGTAAGCCGGAACATCTCGAGAATCTGGACAAATTTGAAGAAAACGGTGTTGAGTATTTTGTTAAAGAGCCTGAACATTTCCGGAATAAGAAGGTAGTTATTGCAGGTGGGGGCGACTCTGCCCTGGACTGGAGTATTTTCCTGAGCAATGTGGCCAGTGAGGTGACGCTGATTCACAGACGCAATGAATTCCGCGGCGCATTGGATTCTGTGGAGAAAGTACAGGTGCTTAAAGATGCCGGCAAACTGAAACTGATCACTCCGGCCGAAGTAACCGCATTGCATGGCGATACACATCTGCAATCCATTACGGTTGATGCAGGTGGTGAAACCCGTGATATCGAAGCCGATTTCTTTATTCCTCTTTTCGGACTTACGCCTAAGCTGGGCGACTTGGCCAACTGGGGACTGGAAATTGAGAAAAACGCCATTAAAGTAAATAATGCACTGGACTATCAAACCAATATTGAAGGGGTGTACGCCGTAGGTGACATCAATACCTATCCGGGTAAACTTAAACTTATCCTTTGTGGTTTCCACGAAGCCACACTGATGTGCCAGAGTGTGTACAACCGGATGAATCCGGGTAAGAAATTCGTCCTCAAATACACAACGGTAAGTGGGGTTGACGGTTTCGACGGCAGCCGCAAGGAAGCGGAAAAGGCCGTGGTGAAGAAAATCGATTAAGTATTAATTAACTTTGAGTACCGTCATGTCTGATATCAACATAAAAATTACCGACCGCGAAGGCATTACGCACGATATTGCGGCACCCACGGATATGTCCATGAACCTTATGGAGGTTATCCGCGCTTACGAGCTTGCCGAAGAAGGCACTATAGGTGTCTGTGGCGGTATGGCGATGTGTGCTTCCTGTCAGGTCTATGTTATAAATAATGGCGACAAACTGACTGAGATGGGTGATGAAGAAGATGCCATGCTGGGCGAAGCCTTCCATGTGCAGGACAACTCGCGTTTGGGTTGCCAGATCCATATCAGTGAGGAAATAGAAGGTTTGGAAGTAGAAATAGCACCTTACCCATAAACCATAATAAATACAGTTTACAGCGCGCGGATCTTTCCGGGCGCTTTTTCATTATAAAACTAAAAAATAATAGTCTGTCAAGACATTCCACTTTTATATAAATGCACTAAAGCCCATGTATTTTACATTTTTATGCAGTTCTTAGCCCTAAGGATATTCGGAATAGTAAAATAATATCTTTACATTTACATTTATATATGAGTAACGGATACTTTGGCAGTGCTATTCACGAACTGGCCGTTTTTTACAATACAGAGAATTTCTACAGTGCAGAGGCCCGGACTTCACAACTTCCCAATATTGAGTTCTCCGGCCTGCGCAACTGGGACCGGTTCCGTTTTCAGAATAAACTGCAGAAAATTGCACAGGTTTTTCAGTTGATCCGCGATAAGCACGGCGTCTTGCCCATGGTAATCGGTTTGGCTGAAATTCAGGGTGACGCTGTGCTTCAGGAGCTGGTGGCGCAGCCTGTTTTTGAAGGTCGGTTTCGCGTGGTTCATTATGAATCCATGGATGAAAGGGGCGTGGATGTGGCGCTCATATATGACAGTTCAAAAGTGGAGGTAATATCCAGCGAACCCATCAGTTACTTCTTTGAAATTGAAGGGACCGATCCCGAAAAATATGATACTACACGGGACGTACTTCACGTAAAACTTATGTACGGCTTTTCCACGGTGAATGTCTTTGTATTCCATTTGCCTTCCAAAAGGGAAAAGGACATTAACAAACCCAGGCGGGATGTCATCCTCACGGATATCAGGGAAAGGATTGTTGAAATGACTGAATTGGGTGAAGCTGTTCTGCTTATGGGTGATTTCAATGAAAATCCGGATGAGGAAAACATTAGAAGCATTACTTATGGAAGCAATAATGAGAAAATACTTTCCAATCCGTTTCTGGAACTCTTTATGAAAGGTAAATTTTCAACTTATCACCGTCAATTTGGCTTACTTTTTGACCAAATGCTTATTTCTGATGATTTTTTTAAAGAAGAGGCACTTCTGAAGTATGAGTCAGCAGATGTTTTTGATCACCCAAAGCTGAAGAGTTGGGACCGTAAGTTTGAAGGCAGACCATTCCGCACTTTTGTAGGTTCACGTTACCTGGGAGGATACAGCGATCATTTTCCCGTGCTGTTAAAATTCCGCAAAAATTATAAAAAAAATTGAAAAAAAATAGTATGAAAAACGCAACTAATATTGGCTATCTGCTGGATGCTATTGACAAGAAAATAATTCATATGCTTATGGATAATGCCAAAACATCTCTTGCGCATATCGCCAAAAATGTAGGCATATCTACTACGGCTGTTCATCAGCGTATTAAGAAACTGGAACAGGCGGGCGTGATTGAAAACTCAATCTCCTTCCTGAATGCACGTAAAATAGGTTACAAAGTGGTAGCATATATCGGTGTTTTCCTGGAGCAGCCCAACCAGTATCCGGATGTGGTAAAAGCGCTGAAAGAAGTTAATGAGGTTGTGGAAGCTCATTACACCACCGGAAACTATACCGTCTTCCTGAAGGTCCTGTGCAAGGACAATGATCACCTGATGGAGATACTGAACAAACTTCAAAAACTGAAAGGCGTTACCAGAACGGAGACTTTCATTTCGCTGGAACAGAGCATCGGCCGACAGCTCAAAGTGTGATATTTTAATGAATTTTAGCTGAAGATAAATGGAAATCAATAAGTATCTCGACTCAACTTATCTGAAGACCTCGGAACAGTCGGGGCTTTCTGAAAAGGAAACACTTGAAACCGTCCTTTCGCTGGTGGATGAGGCAATTGCAAATAATATTTTCGCTGTCATGATCCGCCCGGATTATGTGAAACAGGTTAAAGAATATATTTCTGATAAAACGGCGGACGTAAAGGTGGGTACGGTGATTGGATTTCATGAAGGTACCAACTCCACAGAAGCAAAACTGGGTGAAGCCCGTAAAGCAATTGATGACGGCGTTGATGAACTGGATTTCGTGATTAATTATGAAGCTTACAAAAAAGGTCAACTTGATCTTGTAGAAGATGAGGTGGTGCAATGCACACGCTTCTGCCTCGATCATAATAAGGTAGCAAAGTGGATTATTGAAATTGCCGCGCTTACCGACGCCCAGGTAGCAGAAATTACTGCGCTGATTGCAAAATGGATCACTGAAAACTTCCCCGGGAAAGAAGACCAGGTCTTTGTGAAATCCTCTACAGGATTCTATGTTACAGAAGGTGGTAAACCAAACGGTGCTACTTTTGAGGGCATAAAAATCATGCTGGACCATGCCGGAAAGCTTCCTGTAAAAGCCGCCGGCGGTGTGCGCTCTCCCGATGATGCCGAAAAGATGATAAGTTTGGGTGTTAAAAGGATTGGAACGTCTTCAGCTTTGGCTTTACTTAAAAACTCGGGCTCTTCGGCAGGTTATTAAATAATTGCTCCATAAAAAAATGAACCCACAGAAAAATTTGTGGGTTTAATATTTTATGAAAATTGATGCTCTCTGTAAAAATTACTGGCCTCTTCAATTACACCATCCATTTCCTCCAACGTAAATACTTCCAGGAATTTTCTTCTGAAATCTTTGAAGTGCGGGATTCCGCGGAAATAATTGCTGTAGTGCTGCCTCATCTCAATAAGTCCCAGACGTTCGCCTTTCCACTCAGCACTCCATTCCGCATGCTGACGGACCGCCAGCAGCCGGTCTTCGATGGTGGGCTCCGGTAAATGCTCGCCGGTCGCAAAGAAATGTTTTATTTCGTTAAAAATCCAGGGATAACCAATGGCACCACGTCCGATCATAATACCGTCGCAGTCGTATTTCGTTCTGTATTCCAGTGCTTTTTCCGCCGAATCGACATCACCATTGCCAAAGATTGGAATTTCAATATTTGGGTTGTTCTTTACCTTGGAGATATAGTCCCAGTCGGCCTGGCCTTTATACATCTGTGCGCGTGTTCTGGCATGGATCGTGAGTGCCTTGATTCCGGTTTCCTGCAGCCTTTCTGCCACCTCCATAATATTGATGGTTTCGGTGTCCCAGCCCAAACGGGTTTTCACTGTTACCGGTAAATGTGTGGAATTCACCACCGCTTTCGTAAGCCGGATCATCAGGTCAATGTCTTTCAGTACGCCGGCGCCGGCACCTTTGCAAACCACTTTCTTCACCGGACAGCCAAAATTGATATCCACCAAATCAGGGTTTACGGTTTCAACAATCCTGGCCGAAAGTGCCATCGCTTCCTCATCACCACCGAAAATCTGTATGCCCACAGGCCTTTCGTAATCGAAGATATCAAGCTTTTTACGGCTTTTCATGGCATCACGGATCAGGCCTTCAGAGGAGATGAATTCAGAGTACATCATATCCGCGCCATGCATTTTGCAGAGCCTTCGGAACGGTGGATCCGAAACATCTTCCATAGGAGCCAAAAGCAGGGGGAAATCCGGAAGTTCAATATTGCCAATTTTAACCATTCTGCAAAGATAAGGAATTGGATTGTTAGAGGTAAAGACGTTAAGTCGTAAAGGTGTAGTGGCGTTGGGGGTGAAATCGTAAAGTTGTAAAACTGCAAAATCGGATGGCTTAAAAGATGTTCAGTTGTAAAGTTTTGAAATCGAGAAGCATTGGGTGTAAAAGTTGTTTAGTTGATTAGCGCCCGGGACAAATTGCTGGTCGTGAAGTGGTTTTGGAGAGCGAAACATCATTGCGAATTTACGCTTTCCTACGCGACTTTACGCCCAACAACTTTACACCATTATTTCAGTGAGTTATAGAACGCATTAAGTTGATTGGTGATTTTTTCAGTTTGATGTCGAAGTTCAATGTATTCTTCTTCAGAAATTAAATCCAGATCACGCGCCAGGACTAGAAAACTGATAACCTCTAAACCTGTACTGTAAGCAATATTTATGAATCTGGATTTATCCTTATTCGTGCTTTTTCCCGTGCCCTCCGCATTGTTTGCCATAATGCCCGTCGCTGCCCTCCTGAGTTGGTTAGTAATGCCAAACCTTTCCTCGTCTGGAAATTTACGGGATACCAGATATATATCCTTTACCAGATTGCGTGCATTCTGCCAAACTTCAAGTTTTTCAAAGTAGAAAGTGTACATGATCCAAGGTATTGTATTTAGTGTGAAACAATGTAGCCGTAAAATCGTAGAATTGCAAAGTTGCCAGGTTGACATTTACTTAATTGAACCCCACTAAAGTACGCAATTCTTCTTTTACAAAATTATCGGATAAACAACTTAACTAATAAACGACTTTACGCCCAGCGACTTCGCGATTAAGCTTCCTTAAAAACTCGCCTTCAGCTGCATACTTCCGATGTGAATCGTTCGCTCACCAGAGTTGCGGCCTTCATAGTTCACATTCAGCGTGATGAAGGAATTGATAGCCTGCTGCAGGAACAGACTCCACAGCTGGTTTTTTCCCGGTTTAAGCCCGTCCAGCATCTGGTTTCCAACAATGGAAAAGTTGTTTCCCGTAAAATCGTTATTGATGAAAGAGAAATTGGCGCGTACCGACGTCCTGTTTCTCTCCCACTGAAGAGCACCTGTAAGATCAAGGGTTTTAAGAAATTCTTCACCGTCTGCCCTGTCTTTTTGGCGGAGTGCCGCAGATAGTTCGGCCTGCATGCTTTCGGAGAATTTGTACGTGGCTTTAGGTTTGGTTTCAAAATTATTCAGTATGAAATCGCGCGTGTCAAAGATCTGAGAGGCGTTTTCGATATGGTGCAACGAGTTTTCCCAATCGAAACGCAGACTTTTAGTAATACCGTAGCCCACATTCAGGAAGTGGGAATTTTGGTTCCGTTCTTCATTGCTGAAATTGGCGTTTACCAGATTATTATTGGCTATAAAACGGTAGTTCCCATTCCAGGCGGACTTTTCGGTTGGGTTAAACTGTGCCGAGGCCAGGAAGTTCTGGTTTTTCAGGATCTGATCTTCATCTTTCTCGAAAGGGTTCAGCACCAGCACACGGTCCTTTTTGTAAAATGAGTTCTGCGAGTTCAGCGAGATGTTGAAATTCCAACGTTTCAGGAATTCATTCGATGAATTTAATACAGCCGACGGATTTACAAAAAGCGCCAACTGAAGTTTATTTTTATTGGACGGGATATAATTTACCGAGTTGGTGTAGATCCGGATGTACTGGGCAAGATCCGCATATTCAGCAATCTCGAATTCATCCAGCTGCTGCACACCGTCACCGTTGTAGTCGGTCCATTTATAAACACCCTGGCCGTCGGTCACCTTTATATACTGAAATTCACGCTGGGCTTCCTGCCCGTTCCCCAGTTCGTAAAAAGCCTGCAGTCGCATACCGTTATTGAACAGCTGCTGATTGTACAGAATGTTTCCGACTACAAAGTCATTATTCAACTGAGTCAACAGATCATCGTTCTGATAATAAAACTTGCGGTAATGAACCAGGGCGTTAAGCGTAGTCCTTTCGCTTTTTATTATCTGGCTTTCCACCATAACACCCAGGATATGATTTTGGTCTTCCAGCTGATTGTTCCGGATGGAATCGTTGTCGCGGAAATAGACCTTCGCCAAAAGTTTTGTACGCGCCGAGTCACCGATGCGTTTCTGAGCAAAAACCTCCTTCCAGCTGAAACTGGTCACACCAAACAGACCGGTGTCATTGAACTTTTTCACATTATGTTCCAGACTTCCGCCCAGTCCCCAACTTCCTTTTTCACCCTGACGTTCCGAAATGACAGCACTGCGGATGAACTTTGTATCCTGAAATGTGGCTTTGGTGTCCAGATAGGAAAAATTACCTTTAGTATTGAATTTCCCCGTGATCCAGCCAAAGTCCAGGTCATTCTTAAAGCCTTTGTAGAAGTCCTTTTCGTCCAGGAAGTTCATGCGGTAGTTCAGGAAAGATAAGTTTTTCCACTGGTTCAGGAAACTGAATATAAACCGGTTCTGTGTGCGGTTATTAAACTCGTTCGTCAGGTTAAAATCGCGGGAAAATTCCACATCATTAATGCGGTCCAGAATGTGGAACTGTGAATTGATATGCTGATATTCGAAAGCAGGAGTTCCCTTCCAGTTCTGATGAGTGAAAGTCTTGTGTCCGAAGATCCGTGCGGCGTAACCGAGGTTCTGCTTTGCATCTTTGGAAGAAAAAAGGTTGATGTCATAATTGCTGAAGGAAACGTCAGTGCCAATTTTTCCGTCATTCAGCAGATACTCGGCATTATAGGAGAATACCTGTGCTTTTTGGGGTGAAGGCAGTTTACGGACTGCCCGGTACTCGCCCTGATTGGGTCCCACATACTGGAAAACCCTGCCGTTATTTGTGGTTTGCGCCAGCGTATAATCGCCCAGCTGGTTTCCGAAATAGGTGAAGGCAACCTGGTAGAGGGTTAAGGTTTGATCGGCCGAAAATTCATAATAATCACCATTCGGGTCGTTTACGAGCCTGTAAAGGATTTTATTTACATCATATTCCGCAACTGTTCCCGACGGTGCAAACATGAGGTCAGGATTGTTACCAGCGTTTACAAGCACCTGCTGATCGGCATCGCTGAGGTTTAAGGCCAGTGGTGCGTTTTTGTTATCCTGTTCCAGAAACCAACTGAAGCCCGTGCGAAAACGTTCGCGTTCGTGCCTAACCTCACCCGTGAAAAGATATCGGGAGTAATTTCTGTTCGTATAATTATAGGAAATCGTGATGAAGTTCTGCCTGAAAATGGGGCGGAAACTCGTAAAGGTCACCTCACCGGTATTGTAGTTTACGGTATAATCCAGGTTTTCACCCCTTTTCATAAGTATGCCGTCTATATAAACCTGTTCTGAACCGGAAATCACGGTGATGAAGTTCTCGCCGTTTTTTCCCGTCAGCCGGTAAGGACCCTGGTTGCCTTCGATTCCCTGGAAACGTATCCTGTGAAATTCACTTCGCGCTACGCCACCCGCGACGTCCAGAAACGTTTTGTTTTCTTTGCCGAAGTTGGTCTGGAACTGCAGTCCCATGCTCCGGCGCTGGTAGCGGCCAAAATAGGTGCGGTTATCCTCCAGGTCCAGATGTCCGGCCCGCAGGATGGAACGGTCCTTTATGTTGAGCTGCATATAAATCTTGTCAAACTCTTCCAGGGTCTGTGTATACCCATCGGCCTGAATGGGCAGGTTATGATCGGAAATTGAGGCAAGGATGGAGACGTCCTGAGAAAGTTTTCCTGTAATCTGCAGGTCCATTGAGCTTTGTACGGAAGATCCCTGATTGTTGCCGAAAGTAACACCGCGGATGATCGACCCTTTGGAATTAAGGTCGCCCAGGAATTTCTGTCTGTCATTTTTTACAAGTACAGCTTCATCAACAATGACACGGTTCTGGGTACGTATAAAATCCAGCGTATCGCGGGTAAAAACATCCTGCTCCAGTTTTACTGTAAGAATGGAATCTTTTTTGATGCTGTCTTTTGGAAGATTAGGATTTTTCCAACTGAAAACCTGTGCTTTATGCAGAATAAAGCAGGACAGGAACAGGATGAAAAACAGGAATTTTTTTACCAAAACAATTACACAAAAGCGGTGTAAAAGTAACGAAAAATATGCTGTTGGATTGTGGTGTTTTACTTAACATAAAATTAAAGCTCAGGATTTTCTCTTTTCAATATTAAAGAGTAATTTTGCGGTATCAATAATTTAAACTTAAAATTTTATTAAAATGAAAAAAATCTTTACATTTTTCGGAATTGCTGTCATGGCAATTTGCGTTAGTGCCCAAGGTACTGAAACCTTCACTTCACAGACAGTATTAACGTCAAGCTATGCTGACGGAACATTCACTAGCGAAACACCGGGAGTTATTGTGAATTTTCAGCACAGTCGTGACGAGGGATTAGGCACGAGTGATGATTATGCAATTAATGGAAAAGGAATTATGCTTCGTAGGTCAGATGAGCCTAGTTATGTAGAATTTATTATTCCTAATGGAGTAGGCCAGTTCTCTTTTAACTATAGAAAAGCATTTACTGGTGGAACCAATAACAGAGTTCTTGCGGTTTTTGTAAATGGTGTACAACAAGCTACTACTCCTACTTTTGGGGCTGCCGGAGCAGATGCAACCATCAATTATTTTGTAACAACGATTAATCAGGCAGGGCCTGTAACTGTTAGAATTTCATACCCAACAGGAACCGCTACAGGAAATAAGCAAGTAACAGTAGATAACGTAGCTTGGTCTGCAAATGGGTCTACTTTAGCTGTAAACGATCTAATCAGCGTGAAATCTGCTTTCGTACAGAACACTCAAGTTACAGATGCAATTCACTTCGGTGCAAAAGCTGATGTTAAAATTTATAACATGAACGGTCAGGTGGTGAAAACTGCTTCAGTTTCCAACACACGTGCACTTGATGCTTCAGAACTTCAGCCAGGTATGTACATCGTTACAGGTTCTGTAGATGGACAGCCAGTATCCCAAAAAATTCTGAAGAAATAACTTTTCTTTAAGATAATATCAAAGGCTGCTCAGATTTGGGCAGCTTTTTTTGTGTCAAAAGCTAAGGAGCTGGAATATTTCTCTTGCAATTCCTTGGATTGTTGCCAGTGGTCCATCGTAAACTATAAAGAAGCCTGGACCTGCCTGAAAAGGGTTCCCGGAAATATCAATACCAACCTCTTCTGGCTGTATTCACTACAGCACCCAGATTCAGTACCAGTGTAAAGCGGATTCTCTGCGCATAGTCCTTAAAAGACGGTTCAAAACCCAGCGTGGAGTAAACCGGCAGATAAACCTCCAGGAAATCCGGAATAATCCGCACCTTCACGCCGCTGTCCCAGATAAATTTCGGACTGACCGAACGGTTTTTATAAATTCCTGCATCGGCATAGATATTAAACATCTTCCACACATGTGAGTCCACATTCAGTGACGTTATCCATTGGTTGGCCGTGGAGTCGATAAAAGATTTAAAGCCCCCGTCGGCCATCACGAATTGCTGAGACAGTAAACCAGAAGTGGCACTCTGCCCCAACAGGCCGTAGGAGAATGAGTAATTGGAAACGCGCGAGATTCCAAAATCGAAGATGTCATTACGGGTTTTATTGTTCAGAAAATAACCTGCAAAAAGGCGAAACGCTATTTTTTTGTTGGCAGCATATTCGTAACGGTAGGTTGCTTCTGCCGCAACCTTGTTGAAATCCTGCATTCCCTGCACATAAGCACCGAAAAACTTCTCGTGAATCAGTCCGTTGTCTGCAAAGGCATAATTTACATTCCAAAGGTTATACCGGTCATATTCATTCTCAAATATCATTTCCGGCGTCAGGTCCTTTTCATAATGATTAAATGAAACGCCTAAACTCCTTGAGATTGCACTGCGCGGCTCTTTAGCAAAATTAATTGAAGCACTTGCCGTAAACTTTCGGTAACTCAGGTCATAATCATAATGAAAATAAGAGCCGGAGACTCCCATATTCAGGCTTTGGAAAAAGCTTTCGGGCGGCATGATGCTGTAAGTCACACTTCCGGAACCAGTAATCTGCCCGGTTCCCGTACTGTAATAGGGCGTCAGTGAGTAGGCAAATTTATGATTGAAGAGTGACTCGTTCCGAAAATTCAGACCGAGCAGGACCTTGTCATATGCATTAAAGGTAAGACGCGGATTCAGATAAATCTCATTGTATTCGGGGTTTGGAATGTCCTTGATGAGTTTCAGCTTGATCTTCTTCATGTTGCTGAATAAACCTTTGGTATACAGATAGTTGTCACGGAAATTCTTCTCCGGAAAAAAATGCCCGCTGTTGATCACAATTTTATCAGCATCCATTTCGGGAATAATATATACGTCCTGAGAAGGATGTTCCGGCGTGCCGAACCAGTGTGTTTTAGTACCTCCCTGTTCCGAAATTGTCTCCAGTTTAAAGGGTACCGGATCATAGGTGTTCTTGCGGACGGTTACCTCCAGATTGCCGTCGGCTCTTTTAAATTTCTTAAGGTTAAAGTTAACTCTGTGCTTGCGCGACATGAGTTTGTCCAAAAATACAGATGAGTAGTGCGAGCGCATGGCCAGTCTGTCCAGGAAGTGGCCGGTGTCAATCTGCTGCGAAGCATTGGACTGAAAATATTCGCTCAGAAAGTCTTCAAATTCAGAGGTGCCCATCTTTTCGGCCACGAAGTTCAGCAGACTGCCAATTTCAAAGTTGCTCACCGTCATTTCATTGAAATTGCTGAGGTCTTTGAAGTCTTCATCAATTTTCTGATCAAGATTCTGCGTCATCATGTACTGGTAGGCAATACCGTAACGCTCAATCAGCTTAAGACGGGAAGCGTGAAAGAGCTTCAGCGGTTTTATTCCGATAATTGAGGCCTCTGTAAGCTGGCCCAGCAATTTATGGTCTCCGTAATATTTTTTGAGGTACTGAAGTTCCAGGTAGGTCTTGATACCGTTTTTAAACCAGTGGTCGTCATCCTTATTGGTGATCAGTCCCTGTTCCAGGATGTTCTTGGAGATGATGCTGAAATAATCAAGGTCAGCATTTTCTTCCGGGGTAAAGAGCGGGAAGCGGAACTTCCAGAATGCGATATCGTCATTACCGAAAAAATCTTCCTTATTCCGGAATTTTTCTGAAATGAAAATCTTTGAGGGTACAAGTCCCGTTTTACTTTGCAGATATTCCAGCTGTTGCGGAATTTTATTTTTAAGATGCTGTTGCTCTTCTGCCTCCAGGCGGTAGCCAAAATCAACCTGGGTCTGTACTCCACCTGTTTGAAAAGTCAGGGTGGGATAAATGTTAAATGAGATCAGAAATTCCGGATCTGCTTTCAGCAAACCTGTGTAGTAATTAGGATGCAGTTCCGTAAGGTTGCTTTTTGAATGATAGTCGGTGGGTAAATCCAGATTTACTGTCCAGTGCGTGCTGTGGTTGGCTGTTTCCTCAATGTCCAGGAACCTGCGCTCATTGCCGTTGGCTTCAGCAAAACTGTCCGGTACCAGAAAAAAGTACTTAAGAGCAATATTTTGCTCAGACATTCCATAACCGGTGAATTTGGCTAACGGAAGCTGCAATTGATACTTTAGCCTCAGTTTTACACTTGCACCCGGCTGAAGGGGTTGAGCCAACTGAATATAAAGGTTTTCAGAATTAAGATCGGCCGGGGAAGTTAGCTCAGACAGATCTGTTTTAACTTCAAGGGTTTTCAGCTTCCCGAGCTCCTGAGGTTGTGCAAAATGAAGTTCCTTGTTCCTGTCTTCTATTTTCCTGTCGTAAAGGGGTGTGCCACGATTTTTATAGGCAGCAATCCAGTTTAGCAACTGTACCTCTGTCTGTGCTGAATCCGTTTTATTGTAATAGCGGAGTTCCTGGGTTACATTAAGCGTCCGGAGGTCCTGTTCCAGTTTGGCCTGTAGGTAAATGCTGTCTCTTTGTGCCGATGCCAGCACAAAAAACCCTCCGAATAAAAAACCTGCAATTAATCTCTTCAAAATAACCAAAGGCCAAATATAAAGTAATGCTTTTTATTTAGCAGGATAATCCCTATCAAAAAACAGACCCGAATTGCTTTGGGCCTGCTCACATTTAAAATAAATATACTATGATTATTTCTGGGTCAGTTCAAAATCACCTTTAATCCTAACCTGGTCGCTGATTACAGCTTCGGGGAATCCCGGACCAACATTAAAGTCGGATCTTTTTATGGTAGCCATTACCTGGTAGCCATGGGTATCTTTTTTGTTCATCTGGTTCACTACAGACCCGCGGTAAACAAGTACCACTGAAACCGGTTTTGTAATTCCGTGCATGGTAAGGTTACCGTTCACATTGTAATAGTTTTTCTGTTTTCCTTTGGTAATGGAAGTTGAAGTGAAGGTCATTTTCGGATGATTGGCCACATCAAAGAAATCAGCACTTCTAAGGTGGTTGTCACGTGCTTCAATATGGGTGTTGATTGAATTTACATCAACTTCAAAGGTAACTTTGGAATTCAGAAAGTTCTTCTCATCGGCATTGATGGTCAGATTTGCAGTTTCAAAGTTACCGGTGATATCACTGATGGTAAGGTGAATTACCGAAAACTGGATTCGGGAGTGTGCGGGGTCGCTCACCAATACTTTCTGTGCATATACACTAACACTAAGCATGATAAGCATTAATAAAGACATTAATTTTTTCATAACTGATATTTTTTACTGATTAATTTATGGTACAAAGATAGCGCAGTGCCATTCTGCCGGGGTTGATGTATGTTAAGAAATCCTCAGTTGCAGTTGCCGTCAGTATCGCAGCTGTCGCCATTGATGATTTTAAGGCCCTGGTCGCCCGCGGAAAATTCTTTCCATGACTTTTCCAGGACCTCCAGAAACAGTTCGGGTTGCTGTGCACCGGACACTCCGTATTTGTCATTGAATACAAAAAAAGGAACGGAACTGATTCCCAACTTTGAAGCCATCTGCATATCCTGGGTTACAGCGTAGGCAAATTCATCCGATTCAAGCGCCGCCCTTATGTCATCTTCCAGCAGGCCGGCCTGTATGCCCAGATCTACCAGTGTAGGAATATCATCAATGTTCTTACCGTCAAGAAACTGCGCTCGGAACAGTACCTCTTCAATTTCGCTGCCCAGGTTTTTGGTTTTTGCCAACTGGATCAGCAGGTGTGCTTTGTAGGAATTGGCAACCTTCTGATTTTCAAAATTAAAGTCAATGCCTGCCTCTCTGCCCGCATTTTCTGCATGCGCGTGCATGGCCTGCGCCAGCTGCCGGGAAATTCCTTTCCTTTCTGCAAAAAATTCAAAAGGATCACGTCCTGCCTGCGTCTCCAGGGACGGATCCAATTGGAAACTGTGCCATTCTACCTGTACAGAAGCGGCTTCAGGAAATTGGGAGAGTGCTTTTTCAAATTTCTTCTTGCCCACATAACAGAAGGGGCAGCGAACATCACTCCAAATATTTACTTTCATATTAACCGTTTTTTAGTGTAAAGCAAAGATACTGCTATACATCGTGAGCCGTGTTGACGTATGTTAAGAATCGACAGACACTGGATCTTCAGGTTTGTGCGCCGCAAAGAAAGATATCTGAAACGCACTTAGACCCTGAGCAACCCTCTGAACCCACGTGCGGCATAATACGAATCGGCGCCGTTATGGTAGATGAAAACAGTGCCGTAACGGAAATCGCCGAAAATAGCGCCGCCCAAACTGCGGATGTTTTCCGGTGTAAGGAGCCAGCTCGATGTTTTGGTATCGAATGTACCCAGCGTCTGCAGATAGCTGTACTGTTCCTCGTCCAGCAATTCAATACCTATTTCAGCCGCCGCATCCATCACGTTGTTCTTGGGTTTATTTTCTTTCCTCTTGTCAAGAGCTGCCCTGTCGTAGCAGAAACTCCGTCTGCCTTTGGGACTTTCAGCCGAACAGTCCATGAAAAGATACTCACGTGACTTTTTATCAAAACCTACCACATCCGGTTCACCGCCGGTGTCTTCCATTTTCTGGAGGATTTCAAGCTTCTCCGGTTTGGCTTCCAGTTTTCTCTGAATTTCGGACCATTCCAGGTTTTTATGACGCTGGGAATTTTGTTCGAAACGTGTTTGGAGGATAATTAAAAGATTGTCAGCTAACATATTAGGTGGTATTTTGTGAGCGGTTTTTGATGTAAAATTATTAATCCTTTTTCTGAAAATGGCTTTTAAAATGCATTTTTTGAAATGTTACTTCCCGTGATTCTCTATTCATTCATGTTATTTCGCATAGTAAAATCATTAAATGCATGAAAAAAAATATCCAAAACACCTGCGCATTTTGGATATTGGAATTTATTGATTTTCAAATTATTTCTTCGGTGTTTCCTTCAGTATTTCTTTCAGGAAACTCCAGAATTTTTGGGCTGAAGGAATGTTGGCTCTTTCGTCCGGCGAGTGAGCCCCGCGGATGGTGGGTCCAAAACTTACCATCTCCATCTTTGGATAATTAGCGCCGATGATCCCGCATTCCAGTCCGGCATGACAGGCTACAACATGAGGCTTGCTGCCAAAATCCCTTTCATAAATGTTTTCCATCAGTTTCACGATGTCGGAACCGGGTTTTGGTTTCCAGCCGGGGTAGGAGCCACTGAATTCAACTTCCATTGCGGCAAGTTCAAAGACTGATTTCAGCTGCTCTGCAACAGCATATTTTGAAGATTCTACAGAAGAACGGGAAAGGTTTAAGATTTTGAGTTCACCGTTTTTAAGTTCCACCCGGGCTACGTTATTGGAGGTTTCTACCAGATCTGCCACATCGGGACTCATGCGGTATACACCATTGTGAGCCGACTTAAGCGCAAGGATTATCCTGCGGGAATCCTCCTGCGAAATCGCTTTTTCATTGCTTGAAAAGTTTTCAATGTTAATTTGAAGGTCTTTTTCTACACTTGCAAACTCCTCCAGGATGGCTTCCTTAAGTTCCGTAGCCTGCTCTATGAACTCTACGGAGTTGCGTACGGACAGTATGGCCATCGCCTCACGCGGAATAGCATTGCGAAGTCCACCGCCGTCTACACTGATAAGCTGGATGTTCTCGTTTGCAATACCTGTGTACAGAAGTCTGCCCAGGATAACATTGGCATTTCCGAATCCTTTATGAATATCCATACCGGAGTGGCCTCCCTGCAGTCCCTTGATTTCTATCTTTACGATCTGTCCTTTAGCCTCTTCCAGATTATATGTCTGTGAAGCAGTTACATCAATTCCGCCGGCACAGCCAATGTCGATTTCATCATCTTCCTCAGTATCGAGGTTCAGGAGGATTTCACCCTGCAAAGTTCCGGGTTTCAGGCCCATTGCACCGGTCATTCCGGTTTCTTCGTCTATCGTGAAAAGGGCTTCCAGTGCCGGGTGAGGAATGTCCCTGCTTTCCAGGACGGCCATTATTGCAGCCACACCAAGTCCGTTGTCGGCACCCAGGGTAGTTCCTTTGGCCTTCAGCCAGTCTCCGTCAACCTCCATTTCAATTCCCTGACTGTTAAAATCAAAATTAACATCGGAGTTTTTCTGATGCACCATATCCAGGTGGGACTGAAGCACCACAGTTTTGCGGTCTTCCATACCTGCAGTCGCGGGCTTTTTAATGATTACATTGCCAACTTCGTCTACAGTTGTTTCGAGTCCCAGCTTTTCGCCGAAATTCTTCATGAATTCAATAACACGCTCTTCTTTTTTGGATGGTCTTGGCACTGCATTCAGCGCAGCAAAGTTTTTCCAGACGGATTGCGGTTCTATTTGTGTAATGTCCATATGTAAAGTGTATTTTTAGAATCTAATGTTTTTAGGGTTATATAATGCAGTGCTTCAACAGCCGCATTCACCATAAACAGGTGTGGTAATGGTGCGGTTTTCTTTTTTAATTAAAACGGTAAGCTGCCCCGTAAACATCATGGTTTCATCCTGCTCACTGGTCTTTTTACCGCTCATGCTGATCCTGTACTCGGAATCCTCCAGCACTTTGCTGAAATTAGACGGGTCAAAATCGCCTTCTTCCATCGGAATCTTAATCATATGGCCGTCCAGTTTAATATAGGCATTGTTTCCATAGTCATCCACATATACATACTGCTCATTTTCATACTCCTTCTGATTCCTGGCAAAATAACAGGAGCAGCCTTCAACCTCCGCAGGCATTGGAAAACTCTGAAGCATCAATTTCGCTGGCGCTTCCGGCTCTGCAGGTTCTATTGATACAGTTGTTGTGGAGTCGGATGTTTGACTTATGGAATCACTGGTATATTCTTTTTTACAGGAATGAAATGTTATTAGGCTAAATAAACCGAGGAGAAATTGTTTTCTGATAATTGTCTTCATATTGTTCATTTGCAGTGGCACAAATATAGTAAATATGAGGAACTCCCTTGGGCACTGGCCCGAGGAAGATTGTTCACCTAACGCGGCTTAATGATAACAGTATTCCGGATCTTTTGTCAGGATGGCTGTAATTACCCTCGCTCCCTTTCCAAAAGTACCATCATTAAAAAACTGAGTACGACAAGGGTTTCATCTTCATCTGCAATATCGGTAAGGCGGGCCAGCTGGAATTTCCGCCCGAAAAGCGAAGGCATTTTCTTTAAGCGGAAATACGCGTTGCCGGCATTATCCCGAACGGTGTAGGAGGGGTTCAGGAAATAACCGGAAAGCATACCGATAAGCGGAATTTCGCCCACGATGCCGTCCAGAACTTTTATCCAGCCATTGTCTTCATTGATCTGGTACTTTGTTTGTCCGTTGCCAGCAGCAATGTCGTACTGTGATTTCCACAGTGAACGCATTCCTCTGCGGGAAAGGTTGCCGAACTGTTTTCCGGTTATCTGATCAGTAATGGCATAGGACGCATTGAAATCAATCCACTGGTTAGCTTTTATCCTGAAAAGTTCCTTAGTCCTGCTTTCGTCGCTGAAGACAATGACATCTTCTTTCAGTTTAAACATTTTCTGACGCACGTACGCTACATAGTTTCCGTTCCTGTCGGTAATGTTAAAATCACTGGAAAGTGTTGTGATCTTAAATTTGAAATCAAGGGGGTAGTTCAGGTTCTGCAGCATTCCGGTTTATTTTTGCATTAAAGATATTAAAAGAAGGCAGATTTGCACCCTGAGCTTATAAATTTTATTTTTGTTGAATGGAGTATCCCAGTAAAGTTTTGGCCAAAGCCGTAGAAGAGATTTCCGGACTTCCGGGAATCGGTAAGAAGTCGGCTCTGAGGCTTGCGCTGCATTTGCTACGGCAGCCTGAAAGTCAGGCTATTGTGTTGGGTGAATCTCTGCAAAAACTCGTTACGGAAATCAAGTATTGCCGGGAATGCCACAATTTTTCCGATGCGGAAGTTTGCGATATATGCTCCAATCCTAAGAGGAATGAGGAGGTGCTCTGTATTGTAGAAGATGTACGGGACGTAATGGCTATTGAGAATACCGGGAAGTTTAGAGGCAGATATCTTGTACTTGGCGGTAAGATTTCGCCAATGGAAGGTATAGGTCCCAGCCATCTCAATATAGCTGCCATACAGCGCAAACTGGAGAACGGTTCCGTTAAAGAATTGATTTTTGCACTTAGCGCTACTATGGAAGGAGACACGACCGCCTATTATATCTATAAAAAGTTTAAAGACCTCCAAGTGAATTTTTCGACTATTGCCCGCGGAATCTCGGTGGGCGATGAACTGGAGTATGCAGATGAAATATCACTCGGACGCTCTATTCAGAACAGAGTTCCTTACGACGAAAAAGATTAGCCGAAAAATTATTAAAGCAGTTTACGACGACAGGATGACGGTTTCGGTAATAATTCCCATGTACAATTCTGAACAGAGCATCATAAAATGCCTGGATTCGGTTAAGTCCCAAACCTGGGCGGGAAACTTTGAGATCATTATTGTAAATGACGGTTCGACGGACCAAAGTGCCGAAGTCGTTCTGGACTATATGGCTCAAAATCCTGATTTGGATATTACCCTTATTCATCAGCACAACCAGGGTGTGTCAAAAGCGCGGAATGTGGCAATGGAAAGATCGAAAGGTGAGTTTATTGCCCTTTTGGATGCAGATGATGAGTGGTTGCCGCAGAAAACGGAGAAGCAGATTAATACTTTTGAAAAGTACGCAACAGAGATTGATTTTCTGGCCTGTTTGAGAACAGGGCAGCGAATTCTGTTTCCTTATAAATTGGCGGAGGACAAGCTTGCCAAGATTTCCTTCAGGAAACTGATGATACGCAATGAAGCCCAGCCTTCTACCGTTATTATCCGAAGACGAGTACTGGAAAACACAGGACTTTTTGACCCAGAGCAACGCTATGCGGAAGACCTTAATTACTGGCTACGGATTTCGCAGAAAAATAAAATGTATATTTTGGCTGAAAATTTAGTGTTTGCGGGCAATGGTAAGAGAACGTTTGGCGTGTCGGGTCTCTCCGCCAATTTAACTGAAATGGAAAAGGGTTTTCAGAAAAACCTGTCGGAGATGTACCGTGCGGGCAGAATCGGGTCCTCTGAGCTTATTATTTACTCTACATTCTACAGCTTAAAATATGTGTTTCGGTTGTTCAGAAATTTATTTTATACATTGAAGGGCAAGTAAACGTCTATTAATGCAAATGGAACTTTCGGTAATCATAGTCAATTATAACGTCACCCAGCTGCTGGAGAAGTGCCTGCAGTCGCTGCACAGGTTTATCGGGAATGTTGCCTATGAGGTTATCGTCATCGATAATGCATCGCCGGACACATCCTGGAAAGAACTTCGAAACCGCTTTCCACAGGTTCACTTTATTTCATCCGCTACCAATATTGGTTTTTCGAAAGCTAATAACAGGGCAGTAACGGCGGCCAAGGGCGATTTTATACTGCTTTTGAATCCCGATACCGAACTGGAAGGATACTATATGCAGGAACTGTTAAGCTTTGCCCGGAAAAGAACAGATTTTGGCTGTCTGGGCGTCAGGATGCACGATGCTAAAGGAAATTATCTGCCTGAAAGCAAACGTGATGTTCCCAATATGGTTAATTCATTCCGAAAGCTTTATGTGTTTTCCGGAAATAAAAATTCCAGGTCCTATTACCGGAACGACATTGCGGAGGACACAATCGCTGAAGTGGAAATTCTTACGGGTGCTTTCCTGCTGATGAATAAAGAGGTCTACCTTCAGGTGGGCGGCCTGGATGAAAGATATTTTATGTATGGCGAAGATATCGATCTTTGTTACAGCGTGCTGCAGAAGGGATACCGCAACTGGTATTACGGCAAATATTCAATCCTGCACCACAAAGGGCAGAGTACAGTTAAGGATATTAAATACCTGCAGAGATTCTACGGTGCCATGCAGCTCTTTATTGAAAAGTATTACCGGAAAGACAAGCCCTTACAGTACCGTGTACTTCGGGTAGGCCTTATGTTACGCTATGCGCTCGAGAAAATGAAATTAAAAATAAAAGCGGTCTAGATAAATCTGACCGCTTTATATATTTATTTAAAGGAGCTTGCTTAGTTAGCTGCCGGAGTCTGTACCGGAGCCGGAGTATTCTGAGCCGGTGCTGATTGTGCAGGAGCTTCAGTTCTTGCTGGAACAGCCGTATTCACTTTAGGCTTGGCTGTAAGGATCACACTCAGCATGGAGATTACTACAATGGTAATTCCCAACGTCCAGGTTGCTTTTTCCATGAAATCGTTGGTACGCTGTACACCAAACTGAGCCGAAGATGCACCACCGAATGTAGATGAAAGACCGCCGCCTTTTGGATTTTGCGCCATGATGATGATCACCAGAAGAACACAGGCTATCATGATTAATACCATGAACAAAGTAAATATCGTACTCATTGAATTATAACAGTTTTAGAGTTGGCAAATTTAACTTTTTTTTAATGAACTGCAAAAATAACTGTGCACTATCTTGAGGTAATTGCAGTTTTGCACTCTGTTAATAAAAAAACGGTGGCATTTGCCACCGTTTCTTAGATCTTTCTTTCTGTCTTACTTGAAATCTGCGGCAGTTGCCTGATTAACCTGATAAGAGCTTACTTTAAAATCTACATCCATACCGCCAATGTTCTGGCTGAAGGAGTAAGGCATTTTCACACCCGCTACCTCCTTATAATCGCCCCAGGTCACAGGAATGGTCTGGCCACTCTGAGTTTTAACCTCACCGGTTTTAAGTCCGGTTTTGGTGCTGTAGTAATAAGTAGCGTTCTTGCCTTTTACTACATAAGCATCTTCACCGTTGTTTTTCTCAATTCCGGTAACCTTGAAATCGGAAGATTTTGCGAAGGTAAGTTCAGGGAAAAGTTCTGTTTCCTGAGCCATTTCAGCCGCAGTTTCTGCCGGAAGCGGCATTTTCTGACCCTGAGCCTCCATATATCCGGTTTTACCGTCAAAAACTATTTTTTGGAGTGTATTACCCATCATCTGAATATCCATAAGCGTCTTTCCGCCTTTACCCTGTATCAGTTTAAGCATCAGGTCCATACCCTGTACTTTTGCAGTGGCATTGGTTGTGATGAAGTTCACTTTCTGCACATTGGCAAGGCCTCCAATAGCTGCAATATATTTGTCAGCTACGGCTGCCGGAGTGATGCTGGCATCAGCCGCTTTTGCAACCGGTTTTGCCACCGGATTTGCCTGGCTGTCGTAATATTTTACAGGATAACCAAGTTTTTCCAGACCTTCGGAAATTTCTGCCACCTTACCGGCAATAAAAATTCTGGATTTGTTTGGAAGGATAGTAGCTTTCACCGCATTGGAAACATCAGCCGCCGTTACTCTGTCAATAGATTTCAGGTAATTGGTGTAAAAATCAGCCGGAAGGCTTTGTGTCCTGGTGTTCACCGCAAATCTGGCGATGGTCTCCGGTCTTTCAAGTGAACGGATAAAATCTCCTTTCAGTTTCGCTTTTGCATTGGCAAGTTCCTCAGGAGTTACCTTGGAAATAGCGTTAAGTTCATTCATGAATTCCTTCACTGCCTTGTCTGTAACTTCGTTACGAACGCTGGAAGATGCCGAGAACATTGGGGAATACTTGCTTGTAGAAAGGGAAGAGTATGCACCATAGGTAAAAGCATTTTTCTCACGTAGGTTCATGAAAAGTCTGGCCTCACCACCGCCACCCAGGATGTAGTTCGCAATGGCTGCGGCAAAATACCTGTTGTCGTTCATTTTCAGATCATGCAGGTTGTTCACGCTGATCACGGACTGTACTGCTGTAGGTACATCTACGATGTCAATCTGTGTGGCAGTAACATTCGTTGCGGGCTCCAGCGCTGCATATTTTGTATTTGACTTTTTCCAGCCGTTGAAATTCTTTTCAACCAGCTTTTTTACTTCGTCATATTTTACATCGCCAACGATTACGAGGTAAGCATTGTCTGGTGCATAATGTTTCTTGAAGGTGTTCTGCACGTCGGCCAATGTAACGGCTTTGATTGAAGCTTCTGTTTCAAACTCACCTCGGGAAGTGTTTTTTCCATAAATAACCGCATTGGAAACTCTGGAGGCAATTGCATCAGCACTTTTCTCCTCGGTCTTCAGGCCTTCAATCATTCTTTCCTTGGACTTCTCCACCTCTTCAGCCGAGAATTTTGGATTAATGATGGCATCAGACATCATTCCAAGTATTTCAGGGAAATATTTTGAGAGTGAGTTGGCAAAAGCACCTCCGGAAGAGAAGTTAAGGCTTGCTCCAAGATAATCTACTCTTTTGTTAAAGGCATCTTTACTCATTTTGGCAGTTCCTTCACCAATCTGGTCGGCCATGATCTGGCTTACACCTACGATGTTCCCTTCATAATAAGGAGGCCTGTCCATGGAAATGGTAGCGCTCACACGCGGCAGTTTGTTGTTTTCAACCACCATCACCGTAAGACCGTTTTTCAGTGTGAAAGTCTTGGGCTGGGCAATGTTGATTACCGGTGTTGGTCCGGCCACCGGCATTTTGTTGATATCTATTTTCTGGGCGCTCACCATTCCTGAAATAAGGAATGCAACCGCGATATATTTAAAGTTGAATTTCATAAGAATTTTAATTTTTGTTTGATTTCACCTCGTAAATTCTGCAATTACTTCGATTCAGGAACATAGTTCAAAATTACCCGCTGGTTAGGGCTCAGGTATTTCTTCGCTGCATTCATAATGTCCTGACGTGTAATTCCGCGGTAGATATCAATTTCTTTGTTGATAAGGTTGGTATCGCCCATCAGCATATAATTGTGCACCAGTGAATGTGCAATTCCCTGGATGGATGAGTTTGAGTTAACGAAGTTGTTTTCAAACTGATTCTGAAGTTTCTGGTAGTCCTCTTCAGAAATCATGGTAGTCTGCATTTTCTTAATCTCGGCATCGATATCCTTCTGAAGTACTTCTTTGGAAGTCGCCCCCATTGGGATTGCGAAGAAGCCGAAGATTCCGTAATCTTCCAGTCCCTGGCTGAATGCCTGAACTTGAAGTGCTTTTTTCTCCTCGTCTACGAGTTTCTTATAAAGTACGGAAGATTTACCTGCGCTCAGATAAGCGGAGACCATATTCAGGATATAAGCATCGCGCTCTTTGGCACCCGGAGTTCTGTAGGCGAAAACATAAGCGGGCAGCTGGATATTCTTATCCGTTACCGTCACTTCCTTCTGAGTCGTAATTGGATCTTCTTTCGCGTAGTTCTTAGGATAAACTGTTCCTTTTGGAATGCTTCCGTAATACTCCTGTATCCATTTTTTTGTCTGCTCCGGCTTAATGTCACCTGCAACAACTAAAACGGCATTATTGGG
This sequence comes from Chryseobacterium sp., assembly GCF_008831505.1. NCBI lineage: Bacteria > Pseudomonadati > Bacteroidota > Flavobacteriia > Flavobacteriales > Weeksellaceae > Chryseobacterium > Chryseobacterium sp. The sequence continues at coordinate 563,423 of NZ_CP044507.1, forward strand.
TACATAATATTTCTTATAGAAATTCTGGAATTCTTCCAGTTTTGCCGCGTTCAGGTCTTCCATGGAACCAATTGTGGTCCAGCGGTAAGGGTGCTTGGAGAAAAGGTTGGACTGAAGTGCTGTCATGATGTTACCATAAGGCTGGTTGTCCATACGCAGACGCTTCTCTTCCTTTACAACTTCACGCTGAGTGTCTACACCGATCTGGTTGATCACACCGCTTCTGAGTCTTTCGGCCTCCATCCACAAGCCAAGCTGCTCGTTATTTGAAGGGAAAGTTTCATAGTAATAAGTACGGTCGTTGCTGGTATTGGCATTGTTTGTTCCACCGTTTGAGGACACCACTTTGAACCACTCGCCACGCTTGATATTGGCTGTACCTTCAAAAAGGAGGTGCTCAAAAAAGTGCGCGAAACCGGATCTTCCCGGATCTTCATCCTTTGCACCTACATGGTACATTACACCCGTTGTAACCACTGGTGCCGTATTATCCTGATGAAGGATGACATGCAAGCCGTTTGGCAGCTTATACTCTTCGAACTTGATTTGCTGCGCATTTAGCATCATGCTCACAAAAGCAACTGCAGCAGCAGAAAGTATTCTTCTTTTCATGAAATTAATTTATTTAAATAAAATTAGTAATAATAACCCTCAAATTGTTACACCCAAAACCTATTTAAGGTGATTTAACTGACAATAAATTGGCGGTCACGGATCAGCTGTGCAATCTGCAGCATATCCTCGCCGATAAGCCTGTCGTCTTCAAGTTTGGCTACCTTTGAACGGAGAATGCTGTAGTTTTCTTCAATGACCGGGGAACAAACGGCGGGACGTCTGAATTCCAGACCCTGGGCGGCAAACATAAGTTCTACAGCAAGAATATTAACAAGATTGTCCAGAACCTGATTGAATTTGCGGCCTGAAATACTGCCCATGGAAACATGATCTTCCTGTCCTAGGCTGGTAGGAATACTGTCTGCCGATGCCGGAAAACATAGTGTCTTGTTTTCTGTAACCAGTGCGGCGGTGGTGTACTGCGGAATCATAAATCCTGAATTTAGGCCCGAACTTTCTGTGAGCAGTCTCGGTAAGCCAAATTTACCTTCCAGCAGCAAATAGCTACGGCGGTCGGAGATATTTCCAAGCTCGGCCGCGGCCAGTGTGGCATAATCCAGTGGTAGCGCCATAAGCTGCCCGTGGAAGTTTCCGCCCGAAATTGTTTCTTCGGCACTTAAAACGATAGGATTATCTGTAACAGAATTTAGTTCAGTCTCGGCGAGTTGTTTCAAATGTTCAAAAGCATTGCGGCTGGCGCCGTGCACCTGCGGGATGCAGCGGAAAGAGTAGGGATCCTGAACCCTGTCGCAGAATTCATGTGATTTCAGGTTGTCCGAATTTTCAAGCAATTTAACCATTCGTGCGGCTACCTTCTGGCTTCCCGCGAACGGGCGGATTTCATGCAGTTCCCTGCGGAAAGGGCTGGCAGATCCTCTGTAGGCTTCCAACGACATTGCGGCAGTAACATCGGCCAGATCAAGCAGGTATTCCATCTTCTCAAGACCTTTTATGGCATGTGCCAGGATGAACTGGGTACCGTTTATAAGACCAAGACCTTCTTTAGGCCCCAGTTTAAGTGGCCGTAATCCATGTCTGTTCAGTGCGTCGGCAGTTGGAACCGGCACTCCGTTTTCCCAAACCTGTCCCAGGCCTAATAGGGGCAGAACCATATGAGCAAGCGGCGCCAGGTCACCTGAGGCACCGACGGAACCCTGCTCCGGAACACACGGAATAAGGTCTTTTTCAAGCATCAGGATCATCCGTTCAATCACTTCCAGTGTAACGCCGGAAAAACCGCGGGAAAGTGCGTGTATCTTGGCGATCATCATAATGCGGGAAAGTTCCCTGTCAATAGGTTTGCCTACGCCCACCGCATGCGAGATAATCAGGTTATGCTGAAGCTGCGCGGTTTCTTCCTCGGAAATCTTTACATCGCAAAGCGGACCAAAACCCGTGTTTATGCCGTAAACGGTGCGGTTGGACTCTACAATTTCGCGCACATTCCGCTGGGACTGAAGTATTTGCTGCCGGGATTGATCGCTTAGCTGTGCCAGTGACGGATTTTTTGCTATTTCTAAAATTTGATGGAAAGTTAAAGTATCTGTTCCGTAGGTCATGAGTGATAAAATTTGGTCTTAAAAGTACGGTTTTTTGACGATAAGAAATGTTCTCTAAAGTTTTACCTATTTTTGAACCTGTGAATCCACAGCTCGAACTTCAGTTAAAAACCCTCTCCTCAGACCCCGGCGTTTACCGTTATTATGATAAAAACGGGCAGCTTCTTTATGTAGGCAAAGCCAAAAACCTGAAGAACCGCGTCCTCAGTTATTTCAATAAAAATCTGTCCGGTTACCGTACACGTATTATGGTAGGGAAAATCTTCCGCCTGGAAACCACAATCGTTCCCAGTGAGTATGACGCTTTGCTGCTGGAGAATAATCTGATTAAGGAGCATCAGCCGTTTTACAACGTCATGATGAAGGACGACAAAACCTATCCCTGGATTTGTATTAAAAACGAAGATTTTCCAAGGATTTTTATGACGCGAACCATGATTAAGGACGGTTCCGAGTATTACGGACCTTTTGCCAAAGTAAGACCTGCGCGCGTTCTGCTGGATACTGTGCGAAGCATTTACAAACTGCGGAGCTGTAACCTGAACCTGGCGCCACCCAAAATTGCCGAAGGCAAGTACAAGGTTTGTCTGGAATACCATATCAAAAACTGCAAAGGTCCCTGCGAAATGCTGGAGTCCAAAGAGGCTTACGATAAAAAAATAGATGCCATCCGCGGTATCATTAAAGGAGATTTCCGCCAGGCACGTAATTATCTTGTGGATGAAATGCAGGCCTACGCCGAAAATCTGGAATTCGAAAATGCCCAGATGGTGAAGGAGAGACTGGATTTGCTGGAAAGTTATCAGTCCAAACACACGGTGGTAAACCCCAATATTAATGACGTGGATGTTTTCGGCATGACCAGCGATGAAACGGCGGCTTATGTGAATTACTTCAAGATACAGAACGGAAGCATTATCCAGAGTTACACTATTGAAATCAAGAAGGTAATTGAGGAATCGGACGAGGATATCCTGGAGCAGGCACTTGTGGAGATACGGCAGAAATTCAACTCAGACAGTGTGGAGATCCTGCTGCCGTTCCATCTTAATTTTGAGATTCCCGGCGTAAAACTGATTGTTCCCAAAGTGGGAGATAAGAAACGGATAGTGGAACTCTCCGAGAAAAATGCAAAGGAATACCGCATCGAGAAACTGAAGCAGGTTCAGATCGTTGATCCCGAAAGGCATACCAACCGCATTATGGCCGAGATGCAGAAGCTCCTGCGAATGCCGGAAGAACCACGCCATATTGAAGGTTTCGATAATTCCAATATTCAGGGAACCAATCCAGTGTCATCCTGTGTAGTGTTCAAAAACGGCAAACCCAGTAAAGCGGATTACCGCATATTCCATGTAAAATCGGTGGAAGGGCCCAATGACTTTGCAAGTATGGAAGAGGTGATTTACCGCCGCTACCGCCGTTTGCTGGAGGAAAACGAGCCATTGCCGCAGCTTATATTAATAGATGGTGGCAAAGGACAGCTTTCATCCGCCGTAAAAAGCCTTAAACTTTTGGGGCTTTACGGGAAGATAACAGTCATTGGAATCGCCAAGCGGCTGGAAGAGATTTTTTTTCCGGAAGATTCCATCCCGCTTTACCTGGATAAGAAATCGGAAACACTTAAAATTCTCCAGCGGGTTCGTGACGAGGCGCACCGCTTCGGCCTGAAGCACCACCGTACAAGGCGTAAAAATTCAACCATAAAAAGTGAACTGGAAGAAATTCCCGGAATTGGAGATAAGGCAATTGAATTACTTTTCTCCAAACTGAAATCGGTAAAGCGCATTAAGGAAGCACCGCTGGAAACGCTGGAAGAAATTTTGGGGCGGTCCAAAGGAGGCATTGTATGGAAATATTTTAATCCGGAGGGGCAACGCGGTGACGGTCTGTAACCTGATTTTTTTTTAGACTTTTTCATTTTCGCAAAATTTGCCATGCTTTTTTATGGATTTTTTGCAGAAACTTTTGAAAATATTATTTGCAATAAAAAAAATTGTATATTTGCACCACAATTAGAACGGGTCACAGCCTTTGCTTCTTCTGTTGCAGTCTAGAATTACCATTTTTTTCTCTCAGTTTTCGCACCAACCGCCGCCGTTTTTTAGCCATATTTCCATTGATTGATTTTGTTCAGTCTCCGTAATCAGTTAAAAAAATCCGTTTTAATTATATTTGAAAACGCGATCCGTAAAACAGTGTAACGGAAAAAGGACAATTTTAAAACAATAATATACGATTATCATTTATGGCAGATTCTTTCTCAAAAAAAGAAAATTTCAAGAAAAAACTTCAGAAAGCAAAAGAAAAAGCGCAGAAGCGTGAGGAACGCAAGACCAATAACAATAAAGGAAAAAGTCTGGACGATATGTTGCTGTACGTAGATGCCAATGGGCAGCTTACGGACGTAAGGCCGGAAGACCAGGAAAAAATAGAGATTAACGCAGAGGATATCCAGTTAGGGGCTGCACCTATTGAAGCTGAAGAGCTTGTAAAAACGGGAATCGTAACCTTCCTTAGTGACAAGGGTTATGGCTTCATTACAGAAAACAGTACCAAGGACAATATCTTCTTCCACGAAAATAACTGTGCACACCAGGTAAAGAAGGGAAATAAAGTTTCCTTCGAAAAAGAAAGATCTCCAAAAGGTTTTTCTGCGGTAAACATTCAGATCATAAAATAGAATACAATAATTTTTTAATATCAATACCATGCAAGAAGGCACAGTAAAATTTTTCAACGAAACCAAAGGTTTCGGATTCATTACTCCATCAAACGGCGGAGAAGATATCTTTGTACATACAACCGGACTGGTAGACAGAATCCGCGAGAATGACAGAGTTACTTTTGATGTAAAGCAGGGAAATAAAGGAATGAACGCAGTAAATGTTAAATTGGCATAAGCTGTTTTTATCATCATACTCTAAATAAAGCTCCGCAAGGAGCTTTATTTTTTTTGCCTGAATTTTCCTGCTACGCAACCGGTGATCATAGATTCAATTTTTTTATAATGGCACTGTTGTAACCTAACCGACGGTTTTTTCTATAAATATCAGGCATAAAATTTTCCGTAAATTTGTGTCCCTCAAAAAGAGTATTGCCCCATGGATTATTTGAAAGGATTGAATGAAGCACAGTATGAAGCCGTTACCACCCTGGAAGGACCGCTTATGGTCCTTGCCGGCGCCGGTTCCGGTAAAACACGTGTGCTTACCATGCGTATTGCCCACCTGATCACCAATCTGGTGGATCCTTTCCATATCCTTGCCCTTACTTTTACCAACAAAGCCGCCAAGGAAATGAAGGAAAGGATCGCAAAAGTGGTGGGGCAGAGCGAAGCCCGTTCGCTTTGGATGGGTACTTTTCACTCCGTTTTTGCCAGAATCCTGCGCAGCGAAGCGCATTATCTGGGCTATCCTTCCAATTTCACCATATACGATTCCCAGGACTCGCTGAATGTGCTGAAAAAAGTGTTGAAAGATGCCAATATAGACGCCGACCTTTACAAACCCAAAAAGGTGATGGCGCGGATTTCCAATTACAAGAACAACCTCATTACCGTTAAAGCTTATTTTGGCAATCCGGAGCTCATTGAAAATGACGAGCGTGCCAATATGAAGCATATGGGTCTGATTTACCAGAAGTATGTGGAAGCATGTTTTAAAAATGGTGCTATGGATTTTGACGACCTTCTTTTAAGGACGAATGAATTACTCACCCGGTTTCCTGAAGTGCTAGCCAAATACCAGGACCGCTTCCGCTATATTTTGGTTGATGAGTATCAGGATACCAATCACTCTCAGTACCTTATTGTAAAAGCTTTGGCTTCCAAATTTGAGAATATCTGTGTGGTGGGAGATGATGCGCAGTCCATCTACTCCTTCCGTGGAGCCAACATCCACAACATCCTGAACTTCAAGAAAGATTACCCCGATGCGGTAACGGTTTCTCTGGAACAGAATTACCGATCCACGCAAAATATTGTGAATGCGGCCAATGTCGTAATCTCAAAGAACGTACAGCAGTTCAAGAAAAATGTATTCAGCGATAATGAAGAGGGTGAAAAGATCAAGGTGTACCGCTCGCTTTCAGATGCCGATGAAGCCAACTTTGTAGCCTCCAATATTTGGGAACTGCACAACACGCAGCAGCGAAAGTTTACGGATTTTGCGATCCTGTACCGTACCAACTCCCAGACCAGGGCTTTTGAAGATGCCCTCAGGCGTAAAAACATTCCTTACCGTGTCTATGGCGGACTGTCCTTTTACCAGCGTAAAGAGGTGAAGGACCTGGTAGCGTACCTTCGTTTGCTTATCAACGAAAATGACGGCGAGGCACTTTCGCGAATCATCAATTATCCCGCCCGTGGAATTGGTGAAACTACCCAGAATAAGCTTATTGTTTTTGCCGATTCACAGAATGTTTCCATCACAACTGTTCTGGGCAATCTTGGCATGTACGCGCCCTTGCTGGGACTTAATAACGGTATCCTGACCAAACTGGCAGATTTCTGGGCGATGATCCAGGCCTTTAAGGTCATGCTGAAGACCGAAAATGCATACACCGTAGCCATGGAAGTGGCCAAACGTACCGGGCTCATCAAATTCCTGAAAGATGACCAGACGCCGGAAGGTATTTCACGCCTGGAAAACGTGCAGGAACTCATGAACTCCATGCAGGGCTTCATTGAGGAGCAGCAGCAGCTGGAAGACGGTGATCCGTCTCTTTCCAATTTCCTGGAGAATATCGCGCTTTCGGCCGATACTCAAAACGATAAGAAGGAGGAAGGTGACCAGGTTTCACTTATGACCATTCACCTTTCCAAAGGACTGGAGTTTCCGGTGGTGCATTTGGTGGGACTGGAGGAAAACCTTTTCCCAAGCTTCATGAGTTCATCTACCCGTGAGGAGTTGGAAGAAGAGCGCCGCTTGTTTTATGTAGCACTTACGCGTGCGGAAAAACAGGCCTTTTTCTCTTATGCCGTTTCACGCTTCCAGTGGGGCAAGATTACGGATGCCGAACCTTCACGGTTCCTTAGTGAGATGGATACTTCGCATCTGGAATTCATCAATCCGGCCATTGAAAGCCGCTTTGTAAATCATTCCGGCTTGAAGTCGAGTATTTTTGATGATGAACCGGCAGCGCCCAGATTCTTCAAAAAGAAAGAAGAGAAAAAGACCATACAGCGGAGTGAACCGTTACCGCCCTCACAGAAACTTAAACCCGTAGCCACAGCCAGGATTATCAATCCGAGCGGCGCCTCATCTGAAAATATTGAAGTGGGCGACCAGGTGCGTCACGACCGTTTCGGTGTGGGCGAAGTGATCTTTCTGGACGGTACTGACCCGCAAAATATCAAGGCAAAAGTGAAATTCCAGCACGAAGGCGAGAAAAACCTTATACTGAAATTTGCGAAACTGACGAAGATTTAGGAGAAGTTGGAAGAAGGAAACTGAAGGATTAAAACAGTTGCATTCTGAGTTTGTATTGCGGGAATGGAACACAGGCAGAATGACGCGGCGCCTCCGGAGATAAACTTACTAAGGGAACGCTTCTTCGCCATACTTCTTTATCGCAATTATGTTCTTGCTTAGTATTTTTTTTCTCCCGATTACTGTTTTAGTTTCCATCTGTGGGCTGTATTGGGTTAATATTTTCATTTTTTTTTGGTTAAATAATGTCCGGATGTAAATCTGAATGTATTTTTCATTAATTTTATTTCTTATTGAAGTAAACTTATTAACCATTAAAAACACAAATTATGTCCACATCTGTAGCAAAGGCGTATGCCAACACCGTGAGGAAAAATCAGAAAGTTTTATATGCCGTTTGGGAGCCCGGTTTACCGGTGGAGCTTGGTGATTATGGCACCATGAACGGGAATATCTTTGTTCCGCTGGGAAATATCAGGGAAATCGAAGCCCTGAAGCATTTTAAGATTACCACACGGAAGGATACTACGCAGGATGAGAAAACATTTACCTCTCAGAGAGGCGTAGAGTATAAGCTGATACCCAAAGCCAGCGCTTCGGTTCAGGGTATTCCGGTGAAGGCATCCATAGAATTTAATTTTTCAGAGGAGAATGCCGTATTTTTCAATGCCGCCGGCTGCGTTTTCGAGATGATTGAAAACAAACATCAGCTCGGACAGAAAATTAAGGAAATCCATGAGGCTGACAGGAGTATATGGAAGAAGGATTTCGTCCTGGTTACCTCTGTGGTGCATGCAAAACGTGCGCTTATTTTGGTTTCCACCTCCAGTGATTTTGCCATCGGTTTTGAAGCTGCGGGTGAGGTTCCGGCAATCGATTTAGCAAGTGCGTCACTTAATCTGAATCTTAAATTTCAGAAATCGAGCGGCTACAAGGTGAATGCAGAAGAAGGCCTGATTCCCCTTATCGGACTCGGTAAAATTCAGCGGAAAACCATATTTCATAAGGAAGATTTCGGGGCTTTATCGGACTCAGTTAAGAGCGCTGCATCATCCAAAGAAAAGGAATATGAAATTGTTTTCGACGATTATACGGCTGATAAGGAATCGGATGAGGATTGATCTCAGGTCTGGATAATTACCGTAATCAGTTTTTCTGTATATTTAATAATCAGAGCAGGCGGAGTTGCAATATCAATAATTCTCAGGAATCTGTTAGGATTGTTTCTCCGTTTGCTTTATGCAATTTCCTTACTTCACCAGTTCATTAAACAACCTCTCGAAAGTCTTATCCAAATCCTTTGTTTTCCCGGGGTGCGGGCGCGACGTTTGGATAACCGAACTGCGCACTGCTGTAAGCCAGCGGAAACGCTCGGGGATGTCGAAGGCTGCGATTTCACCACCGGCTTTATCGCCGTTTGCTACGTGGCGGAAATTTTCAAGGTTTTGCAGTATGGCCTCCTTATCCATTTCACATTTCATCAGCTCAAATTTTTCCGCACAAAGATGAAAGTCCACACGGATGTACTTTTCTCTTTTCGAAAACATCACCAAACCGATATTGAAGAACTCTTCGCGCTCCACTTTCGGTACCAGACGGATTACAGCGTATTCGTAAATTTTAACCTCTTGCATTTTGGGCTTCTTTTACAAAGTTAGCAGAGTTCTCCAGCCTGGTTTTCATGAAAGTAAAATATACTTCCCGGATCTGTTCAGGCGTTTCGTCGGTATCTTTCCACTGCAGCCAGTCATCAGGAATAAGTTCCACAATTTGGCGCAGCATTTCAGTATTCAGTACAGTTTTTGCAAAAGCATCCGCTTCGTCCAGCATCGTAGCTTGTGAAAGCAGTACATGGTCCTTCACGTAAGCAAAAGGACTTAAAGCAAGCTTTTCGAAATTCATCCATGAATGGTGGAAATAAAAGGAAGCACCGTTGTCGATGACCCACAGCTCTTTATTCCACATCAGAAGGTTGGTGTTTTTGTGAGTGCGGTCTATATTGGTGATAAATGCGTCGAGCCAGACAATTTTTGAAGCCAGCAGCGGATCCACTTTTACAGAAGCGTCATAAGCAATGGCTCCAGAAAGAAAGTGCAGTGCAAGATTAACACCTTCAGAAAACTTCAGTAAATCATGGATTTCTTCATCGGCTTCTGTACGACCAAAGTCCACATCCAGGTTAGCGAACACCAACTCAGGAATCTTCAGACCCAGAACTTCAGCGATCTTGCCGCCCAAAAGTTCGGAAATCAGCATTTTTACGCCGTGTCCTCCGCCCCTGAACTTGAGTACATATTTAAAATCGTCATCGGCTTCTGCCAGGGCCGGCAGTGAGCCGCCTTCCCGAAGTGGAAGGATGTAGCGCATCACAGTAACCGTCCGTAAAGATAAATCCCGCATAGATTACAAATTAACGCTAAAAGCGCGAAATAAAAAAGTTGCCCAAAAAGAGCAACCAAAAACGGTAGAAGTTTTCTCTACTCTCTACTCTCTACTCTTTATTCTTTCTTCTTTCCTCTTTGGTCACTCTTTCTTCTTCCTATAATGTTCATCCCGAAACATAATGTTATAAACCAGATATAAGCCCAGACTGATTGCGATTATAAAGAAAATGAATGGCAGGATGCCATAGCCTAGTATCGAATAACTGGATGGAATACGCATCAGCAGAGCGGCACCAATGATCATTGCAGCAATGATCAGTCCGGAAGTGATTCTGTTCGCCACTTTCTGGAAACCGTCTGTCAGCCGGTCTTCATCCAGTGCCTGGATCTTCAGTTCAAATTCATTGGCAGCCAGTCGCTCGGTAATCTTGTTAAGACGTCCGGGCAGGTTTTCGGCCAGCTTTTTATTGTCCAGCAGGAAACCGTAGAAATTTTCCGGCTTCAGTTCCTGTTTCATTTTCTGGTTCACCATTTTCTCCATAAACCTCCGTATGGCCTGCTGCAAATCGTACTTCGGCGTCAACACGGCAATAATCTGGTCCAGGTTCAGCAGGATCTTACCAAGGATGTTGAGTTCTACGGCGAGTTTAATACCCTGATCTGCTGCAATTCGGTTCATTTGCAGCAACACACGGCCGGTTTCCATGTCCTCCGCGTTGGTACTTGTGCTGTCCATTACCAGCCTGTTAATGTTCTTTCTGAATGAATCTACATTGGCTGTTACATTATCAAATTCGCTCATTTCCAGCAAAGCTTCGCTAATGGCATCACCATCCTTTTTGCTCATTCCTACCAGCAGCATCATGATCTTTTCCTGAAGCTTGGGACTGAATTTAGCCACCATGCCCAAATCCATCAGAGCTACTTTATTGTCCGTTGTTAGGTGAATGTTACCGGGATGCGGATCGGCATGCGCGAAACCGTCTACGATAATCTGTTTCAGATAGGCTTCTACAAGATCATCGATGAGTGGGTTGAAATCTACTTCCGTGCGGATGAGTTTTCCGAGTGAAGTAATTTTCTTGCCTGCAATAAAATCCATCGTAAGAACCTTGGACGAAGAATATTCAGCCACAGGAGATGGAATGATGAGGTAATCGAACATCTTAAGGTTTTCTCTTAGGATGGTCAGATTCTGAGCTTCCTTATTATAGTCCAGTTCATTAAGCAGGATATAGCGGAGTTCCTCTATGATGTCGTTCAAAGCATACTTCCGGGCTGCCTTGGAATGTGAGACCGCCAAATCGGCCATTTGCTGCAGTGTATCCAGGTCTTCCAGAAAATTCCTGCGCACTCCGGGGCGCTGTATTTTAACAGCAACTATCCGCCCTGAGTGCAGTACTGCTTTATGCACCTGCCCAATAGATGCGCTGGCCAGCGGCACGGGATCAAATTCAACAAAAGCCTTTTTTATGCGGACGCCAATTTCCTCCTCAAATATCTTTTCCACTTCTTCATAGGAGATGGTTTCCACATCGTCCTGTAGGTTTGCCAGTGCTTTCAGATAATGGTCCGGCAACAAATCAGGCCGTGTGGAAAGCAACTGGCCAAGTTTTACATAAGTTGGTCCCATTTTCTTAAGATCTTCCACCAATTCCTCAGGCTTTTGGCTGAATTCCAGGTCTGTTTCGGCCTCTTCCTTCAGGGCTGTGTTTGCGGTGGATTTTACGATATCGCTGTCGTAATATTTCAGGATGAAACTGAAAAATTTGGTATAATTGCTGAGTTGCTCCATGGCCATAAGGATGTTTTCGCACTTTACAGAAAAAAATGTACCACAGGCAATTTTTTTTACCTGAAAGGTCGTGCTGCTTCCGGAGTTTAAAGAGGTGGTAATTTCGTAGGCTGCTGAAGGTCTCTTTCCCAGCAGCGAATTAAACCAATTTCCTATCTTTGCTTCATGTCACACAACAACGATAAAAGGCTCTTTCTCATTGATGCCTATGCCATGATTTTCCGTGGATATTACGCTCTAATCCGCAGTCCGCGAATGACGAGTGACGGCAAGGATACTTCCGCGATTTTTGGATTTACGAACTCGCTTATCGAACTGATCCGCCGGGAAAAACCTTCGCATTTAGCCGTGGTTTTTGATGTGGGTGTGGCAAGTGTAAGAACTGTTGATTTTGCTGATTATAAGGCCAACCGAAGTGAAACCCCGGAAGCAATTACCATTGCCATCCCATACATTCACCGTATTCTTCAGGCTATGCATGTACCCATCCTGGGTGTGGAAGGCTATGAGGCGGACGATGTGATTGGCACCATTGCCTGCAAGGCTGAAAAAGAAGGTTATACCACTTATATGGTTACCCCCGACAAAGATTTTGCGCAGCTGGTCACTGAAAAAATAAAAATCTACAAACCGGGTATCAAAGGCGCGGAATTTGAAATCCTGGGTGTGGAGGAGGTGAAAGCCAAATATGAGATTGAAGATCCAAAACAGGTCATTGATTTCCTGGCCATGATGGGCGATTCCGTAGATAATATCCCCGGACTTGACGGTGTGGGCGAAAAGACCGCCAAGAAGTTCCTGAAGGAATACGGTAATATTGAAAATCTGCTGGCAAATACGGATCAGATCAAAGGAAAGCTCCGCGAAAAAGTGGAAGCAAGTGCGGAGCGCGGAATCCTTTCAAAGAAACTGGCCACTATTATCTGTGATGCGCCAATTGAGTTTCATCAGGAACAGTATGATCTTGAAATCCCGGATTTTGAGCAGGTTAAATCTGTTTTTGATGAACTGGAGTTCCGGCGTCTATACGAAAACCTTTACCGGGCTTTCGCACCTTCAGCAAATGAGAACAGTGAGGTTAACAAACTTGCCGGCTTTGAGCAGGTGAATGTAAATAATGCTGATGAATCCCGGACTGCCGGACCGACCCAGCTGGATCTTTTTGCCAATTATGAAGAGCTGGACAGAGCAACCGAAACCAAAACCACAATTGAAAGCAATGACCATCTTTATCAGTTTGCGGATACGGCTGCAGCGCAGGAACTGTTGGTAAGCAACCTGCTGAAGCAGCGTGCAGTAAGTTTCGATACTGAACTCAACTCGCTGAATGAAATGGAGGCAGATATCGTGGGCATCAGCTTCTGTTACCGCAAAGGACTGGCTTATTACGTGCCGCTTTCGGAAAACCGTGATGAGGCTTTGCAGACGCTGGAAAGATTCCGTACGTTTTTCGAAAAGGAGGATATTGTAAAAATAGCCCACAATCTGAAGGTAGATTTCAAGATCCTTCAGCAATATGGTATAGATGTACAGGGAGCCATGTTCGACACAATGATCGCGCATTACCTGCTGAACCCTGACGGCCGCCATGGTCTTGATTATCTGTCGGAAGTTTTCCTGCAGTACAAACCTGTCGCTATCGAGACACTCATTGGCAAAAAAGGCAGGAAACAGGGCACCTTACGAGATCTGTCCGTGGAAGAGCAGACCGCCTTCGTGGCCGAAGATGCCGATATTACCTGGCAGCTGTACGAACTATTTGCGCCTCAGCTCAAAAAGGAAGACCTGGAAGATCTTTTCTATAAAGTTGAAATGCCGTTGATGGAAGTTCTGGCAAAGATGGAACTGGAAGGAGTGTCGCTGGACCTGGCATGGCTGCAGCAGGAGAGTAAAGACCTGGAAGAGGATCTGCGCGCGTTGGAGAAGAAGATATTTGAACTCTCGGGCGAAGAGTTCAACATGAATTCACCGCGCCAGCTGGGCGAAATTCTTTTTGACAAACTGCAACCGGATCCAAAAGCCAAAAAGACGAAAACAGGCCAGTACGCCACCTCCGAAGATATTCTGCAGAAACTTTCATCCAAACACGAAATCATAAAGCATATCCTGGAGTACCGAACCTATCAGAAACTGAAGTCCACGTATGTGGATGCGCTTCCGCAGCAGATAGACAAAGATGACAACCGTGTGCACACCACTTTTTCCCAAACCACGGCTGCGACCGGCCGTCTGGCAAGTGTGAATCCCAACCTGCAGAATATTCCAATACGAACTGAGCGCGGGCAGCAAATCAGGGGTGCATTTGTAGCCGGTGAGGGGAAGAAAATTATTTCGGCAGATTACTCCCAGATTGAACTTAGACTTATTGCGGAGATTTCCAATGAGGATAATATGATCCAGGCATTCCGTAACGGTGAGGATATTCACGCATCTACAGCCTCTAAACTCTTCAATATTCCTTTGGAGGAAGTCAGCAAAACCCAGCGCAGCCAGGCCAAAACCGTCAACTTTGGGATTATCTATGGGCAGGGTGCTTTTGCGCTGGCCGAGCAGACCGGTCTTTCCAGAACTGAAGCTAAACACATGATCGAAGCTTATTTTGAAACCTATCCGCAACTCAAAAAATATATGTCGGAACAGGTAAAGAAAGCGCAGGAGCAGGGTTATGTGGAAACAGTACTGAAGCGCAAAAGGCATTTGAAAGATATTAATTCTGCCAATTTTGTGGTGAAGGCTCATGCGGAAAGAAATGCCGTGAACGCACCGATACAGGGAAGCGCCGCGGACGTTATAAAACTGGCCATGATTAAAATAGATAAGAAGTTAACGGAACGGAATATGGAAACCAAAATGCTTCTGCAGGTTCATGATGAACTCCTTTTTGAAGCACCTGTTGAGGAGGTAGAGGCAGTAACCGAACTCATACGGACCGAAATGGAATCGGCGCTGGAAACCAAAGTTCCCCTGCTTGTGGAAGTGGGAGCCGGCGCAAACTGGCTGGAAGCACATTAACATTAATTTTAAATAAATAATTGGAAATGAAAGCGGTACTTTTTTACGGAACCAAACCGGATATCACCATGGAGAGGGTTATGGAAGTTTACCCAAGGCATGCTGCCGTGGTAGACGATTTTAAGAATTCCGGAAAAGTTTTGGGCATAGGCCCCTACGGTAACCCGGGGGAAGGCTCAATGGGAATATTTATTGACAAAGCTTCAGCTGAGGAATTCAGTAGAATAGACCCGTTCGTGCTGGAAGGAATTGTTTCCGAAATCACCATCAGGGAATGGAATGACTCGCTGTTGGGATAGCTTAGCTTGAAGTGAAATTTCTAAAATAAAGCATTCCGCCGCGGAATGCTTTTTGTGTCAGATTCCTGCGCAGTACTGATGGCTAACGGATTAGGAGCCGATTATCCAATATAAATATAAATATTGATCTTGAAAACAAAATATACCGCCGTTTCGCACACAGATGCGAACGGTTACAGATACATCATTGTTGAAAATGATGAAAACGATGTAAGGATTTACACGCTTAAGAACGGTTTACAGGTTTACCTGGCTCAAAACTTCGACGCCCCGCGTATACAAACCTATATTCCGGTTCGAACAGGCAGCAATAATGATCCTGCTGACAATACCGGACTGGCTCACTATCTGGAGCATATGATGTTCAAAGGGACTTCAAAGATAGGCACATTGGATTGGGAGAGTGAAAGCGCGTTGCTGGAAGAGATCGCTGAACTTTACGAGCAGCATAAAGCTGAAACAGACCCAGAACGGAAAAAAGACATTTACAGGAAAATTGATGAGGTTTCCCAGCGGGCAAGCAAGTTTGCTTTGGCCAACGAATATGACAAGTGTATTTCAGCACTGGGCGCATCCGGAACGAATGCCCACACCTGGCTGAATGAGACCGTTTATAAGAACAATATTCCGAAAAATGAACTTGAACGATGGCTAAAGATTGAAAAAGAGAGGTTCAGCGAACTTGTCCTGCGCCTGTTCCATACCGAACTGGAATCAGTGTATGAAGAGTTCAACCGTGCGCAGGATCACGATGGGAGGCTGGTCAATAATGCGCTTATGGAACTGCTGTTCCCGACTCACCAGAACGGGCAGCAAACAACGCTTGGAAAGGCAGAACACCTGAAGAATCCTTCCATGAAGGCCATACACCGTTATTTTGACGAGTTTTATGTGCCGAACAATTATGCCATGGTCCTGGTGGGCGATCTTGAATTTAACGAGACCATCCGCCTGGTTGATGAATATTTCGGTGAATTCAGTTACCGCGAACTGCCTGCTAGAACTCCTGTGGTGGAAGAGCCTATGACGGGCATTGTGAGCCGCATGGTAAAAAGTCCTACGGTGCCGAGACTGCAGCTGGCCTGGAGAACCGACAGCTATGGAACAGATGAAGCCTTGCTGGCAGATCTGACCGCGCACATCCTAAGCAATAGTGGCGAAGCCGGGCTTTTGGACCTTCACATCAATAACGCACAAAAAGCACTTTATGCCACAGCATATGCCACCGCATATAATGAATATGGCTATTTTTCAATAGTTGTAGTGCCTAAGGAGGAGCAGACTTTGGATGAGGCTAAAGAACTTGTCCTGGCAGAACTTGAAAAAATAAAGCAGGGGGATTTTCCGGAATGGTTGCTGCCTGCCATCATCAACGACTTCAAGGTACAGCGTGTGAAAGGTCTTGAAACTGCTGACGGTCTGGCTACAAACCTCTACCAAACTTATATCCGAAAACAAACGTGGCAGGACGAACTTGCGGAAATGGACAGGTATGAATCCATCAGCAAGGAAGAAATTGTTCAGTTTGCCAATAGGTTTTTCCTTGATAATTACGCCATTGTTTACAAAGAAAAAGGGGTGAACGAAGATCTTTTGCGTGTAGAAAATCCCGGAATTACGCCCGTGACCATCAACCGGGATGCCGAATCAGATTTCTTAAAATCTTTGCTGGCAGAAAAAACAGAAGACATCCAGCCCGAATTCATCGACTATAAAAATGAAATTGAAGTGATGGTGCAAGACGGTGTAAAATTCAGTTTTGTGGCAAACCGTTTCAATAATCTGGCGCAGGTACACTATATTTTTCCCTTCGGCAGTGATCATGACCGCGAACTTGCCCTGGCCACACAGGTGCTGCAGTACCTTGGTACTGCGGCTATATCGCCGGATGAACTGAAGCAGGAATTTTATAAAATCGGGATATCGCATGAATTTAAGACCGCACCGGATCAGTTAACTATAAGTTTAACCGGTCTTGAAGAAAATATGGTTAAAGGTGTGGAACTTCTGCATCACTGGATTCAGGATGCCTTACCCGACGGGGCTGTTTACGATGAATATATAGAAACCATACTGGAGAGCCGCAATGCCGCAAAACGTGATAAGGGCAGGATTATGCGTGCACTTCAGAATTATGCGAAGTTCGGCACGGAATCGCGTTCCCGTGACGTAGTTTCTGAGCAAAGACTGCGCGAAATTACCTGCAAAGAACTTACGGACAAGTTAAAGGAACTTTTGTCCTTCCCTCACGAGATCTTCCTGTACGGGAACAGCATGCAGGATCTTAAAGCGGCCTGCATACCATTTCTCAGAAAGATCACTGCCACAGTTCCGCAAAGAAAAATATACCCCCAGCCGGAAACGGGAGGCAAAGTATACTTTGTAGATTATGACATGGTGCAGACGGAGCTCAGTTTGCTGGGACGCGCGGGAAAGGTAGATACTTCCACTTTTGGACGCATTAATGTTTTTAATGAGTATTTCGGCAGCGGTCTTTCCTCCATTATCTTTCAGGAACTGCGTGAAAGCAGAAGTTTGGCCTATTCGGCTTACGCTGTTTATCACTCGTCACCCGAATTACAGGACGCGGACTACATTACCACTTATATCGGTACGCAACCGGACAAACTGGAAACTGCAGTGCAGGCTATGGAAGAGTTAATGGTGAATCTTCCGAAATATGAGGCACAGTTTGAAAGTGCCCGGCAGGCTACTCTGAAGCAACTGGCCTCCGGCCGTGTAACAAGGACCAATATTTTCTTCAATCATCTCAGATTGCAGAAGCTGGGCATTGACTATGATTTACGGAAAGATATGTATGCGGAGGTGGCAGAACTTACCCTGGACGGACTGGAAAAATTCTATAAAGAAAAAATTCAGCCTGTAAAATATAATGTCGCTGTAATGGGGAAACGTGAGAACCTTGATCAGGAAGTCCTGGGACAGATGGGCACTGTCAGTGAGCTTACGCTGGACGAAGTTTTTGGCTACTAAGAGAAAATTTTTTCATTCAAAAACCTCATTATTTACGGATAATGAGGTTTTTCTTTAGCGGTGCCTTCAGGCGGAAGTAAGCTGTTTCCCTGCGCAGGATAGTGGCCGCCGCATCATGTTCCATAGGAATTCTTTGAAGATTTTGGATGAAGGAATCGGTTTTGATTCCGGCCGTGCCGAAACTGTAGACATGGGGATACCTTTGGTACATCTGCTCGAAGAAAGATTTGCTTACGCCATAATCCGTGAAGGGAAATGCGAATGCATCCTGCAGGAAACCGTTCGTTTTCATGAAATCCAAACTTCGGAATGTGGTTTCCAACTGCTCATCAACAGTCAGTTCTGAATAATAAGGATGATCCCAACTGTGCGCTCCAATGCCAAAGCCTTTACTTTTGAGTTCCTGCAGCTGGGTGAGGTCCAGATAGGGTTTATTTACCCGGATGTATTCAGTAAAATTAAGGCCAATGGATTCGGCAATCAGATCCAGCAATGCCCGCCGTTTATATGCGGTCTTTAAAATATAATGGCTTATTTCCTGTACGCCGGCATTTTGTAAACCGCTTATACTTTGCAGCAGTTTCAGATCGGCTTGTTCAGTTTGGATTTTTTCAACCAGCAGACTGGCCTTACACCGAAAAAGCATATCCTGCTGATCCACAAACGCAGGATTCACAAAATTTACCGCATAAATTCCTTTTCGTTCCAGAATTGGAGCTGCGACATGCAGAAATTCGGAAAGACCATCATCAAAGGTTAGCAGAGCCACTTTCTTACCCACCGGAACTCCGGATTTCTTAGACTTTGTGAAGCTCTGCCAGTCTTCTGCAAAGATGAAATGTTTCAGCAGGTAATCAAGATCTTTTTCAAACTCCTTTTCAGACTTTACCCGATACAAATGCTTCAGATGAGGCAAAGGTTGATCCGAAACCGTGTGATAAAGAGGAATACAGTAATCCAGCGGGTAGTTTTGGGCGTTCAGTGGACCCGAAAATTTAGACACGAGATTGATGACTAGGTCTTTAAAAGGCATATTCAAATATAAGTAAAGATAAGCTGTCAAACCTTCGTACCTAACCTTTGGTCTTCAATCTGAAGTGTTCCCAAACGTTCGCGGTATATGCTGATGACTTCCAACAGCTCTTCAGGTGTGAATTCCAGATACCTGTGATTAAAATTATAGTTTTCTTCGTTGATGCGCAGGAGGTTCTTCCTGGTAATAAGCGTTCCGCGCCTTTGTGTACGGGTCTTGACAGTTCTGTAAACGATCCGTAACTCGTAAATCTGATCCCATTCGTAAAAATCCTTTCCGTAAACCGTAATCCCTTCGGCAGTAAGCTTGACTAAAACCTTATTTTGGGTACGGATCATCTCGATAATAAGCAGGACGGTGAGAGGCACGTAATATGCAATTGCCAGGAAGGTGATGAGGTGGCGCGCCGACTCGGTGAAAAAGAAAACGAGCAGGAGCGGCGTGAAAAGCAGAAAGGCTTTCAGATAATATTTCAGCAGAACCTTCAGCGAAGCTTTTATATAAACGGGATTCATTTTGCCTAAAAATAGTCAAAAGGAGGTGGTCCCACAAGGTATTGACTTTAACCGCCCAATTTCAGTAGTATGTAACTAGGTCGGCGAGGAGAGTATATTTTGGTACAGTTTATAATTTTCATCATCAAAACAAACAAAAATTATCTTACCGATACTTCGATTTTGGATGAATTCCTGAGCCGCAGTTACCGCAATGCGGGCGGCACGTTCCTTTGGAAATCCGTAGACTCCTGTGCTGATGTTTGGAAAGGCAACCGTCTTACAGCCATTTTTTAAGGCTAAGTTCAGGGAATTCACATAACAGTTGGCCAGCTGCGCGTCCTCACCATTACTTCCGCCCTTCCACACCGGCCCTACGGTGTGGATGACGTACTTTGCCGGAAGTTTGCCGGCGGTTGTAATTACAGCTTCCCCGGTCTTGCAGCCACCCTGGCGTGCAATAATTTTCCGGCAATCTGCCAGAATTTCAGAACCGCCGGCACGGTGTATAGCGCCATCCACACCTCCGCCACCCAGAAGTGAACTGTTGGCGGCATTAACAACGGCATCGCAGGTAATTTTAGTGATATCTCCCTTAATCAATTCAATCATATTCAAAGCTAAAAAAATCCCGCGACAAAAGCCACGGGATCTGTGATATGAGTTATGAAAATCTTATTTGACGATTTTCATTTCATCGATAAGCCATTTTGCATCGGCATACTTATCAATGATGAAAAGAATATATTTGGTATCAACCATAATGTTCCGGCTGAAACGGGGATCGAAGTTAATGTCACTCATGGTTCCTTCCCATTGTCTGTCGAAGTTCAGACCGATCAAGTTACCATTTGCATCAAGGGCCGGACTTCCGGAATTACCACCGGTGGTATGGTTGGTAGCCGTGAAGTTGACAGGAACATCGCCAGTCTTATCCTTGTAAATGCCGTAATCTTTGGAATTATACAGGTCGATGAGTTTTTTCGGAACATCAAATTCATAATCTCCAGGGATATATTTCTCCATAATTCCCGCCACGTGGGTCTGATAGCCATAAGTTACAGCATCCCTTGGATTGGATCCCTTCACCTGACCGTAGGTTACACGCAGGGTAGAGTTGGCATCAGGGAAGAACTGACGGTCCTTATCGGTTTCCATTTGCTGGGCCATGTATTTTTTCTGAAGCACATCGATTTCAGCCTGAAGTGAAGAAACTTTGGCATCTGTAGAAGAAAGATAGGCTTCTCTCATTGCCGCCGCCAGTTTCAGTAACGGATCATTTTTCAGCGTCTTTATCAGTTCCGTTGGATTCGCAAAAACCTTATTGATGTCAGTATCCACAGTAGCACCGTTAAATGCTTTTCTGCCTGTAATAATGGAGTTTTTGGACCATTCCTCGATTACCGGGATATTCTTCTTATCGTCCTTGTACTGGCTAAAATTTGCAGGAAGGAATTGCTGTGGTGTCTTATTGGCATAAAGTGCAAGCAGTTCAGCAGTTACGACAGCATCAAGCTCACCACTGTAATTTTTGTAAAAACCTGCTAAACGGTCAGTGAAGGCAGTCATGGTCTTGCTGTCTATTTTCCCGGCTTCATAATTCTGCATAAAACTTAAATACTGATTAGCCAGGGTAAGTGTTTCTGCGTTCCGCACCACTTCGGTATAGTACGCTCGGTTCAGGGCGTAAGGAGCCTGTTCAGTATAAAGTCGGTTCAGGCCGTCAATGGTAGGCTTGATCTTAGCGTTTTTGGCAATCAGTGACTGCTCATAGCGCTGCTTTTTACCCACGGCATCCGATTTTTTAAGGCCTTCCACTTCGCCTATCCATTTTTTCCAGTAGTTGGCAATGGAAGCGTACTTGGAAGCATATTTAATACGGGTGGCGGCATCTGTACGCATTTTAGCGTCAAGTGTTTTCAGTGCTACCTCACGAACTGAAATCATGGCCGGGTCAATCTCGGTCATTACTTTTTCCACTGCAATAGCCGGAAGATATTCTGTTGTTCTGCCCGGGAAACCAAAAACAAAGGTAAAATCATTTTCCTGCTTGTCCTTTATAGAGACCGGAAGGAAATATTTCGGTTTGTAGGGAATATTATCTTTGGAATATTCCGCAGGCTTGTTGTTCTTATCGGCATAAATCCTGAACATCGCAAAGTCGCCTGTATGACGTGGCCATACCCAGTTGTCCGTATCAGAACCGAATTTCCCGATGCTGGACGGCGGTGCACCTACCAAACGGACATCTTTGTATGTCTCAATTACATATGCGTAATATTTATTGCCATAATACATAGGTTTTACAACCACCTTTTGCCAGGGCTCAAGTTTGAAAGCGGCTTTGGCTTTTTCAATGTTTTTATTAATCAGCTCTTCAGCTGCTTTTCCTTCCAAATTTTGAGTGCCGGCCAGCACTGTTCCGGTAACTTCCTTTATGTCAGCAATAAAATCAACTGTAACTCCCGGATTTGGCAGTTCGCCGGTCATGTTTTTGGCCCAAAAGCCATCTGTAAGATAATCGTTCTGAACTGAACTGTGACTTTGGATCTGTCCGTAACCACAGTGATGATTGGTGAGCAGAAGCCCCTGAGGCGAAATAATTTCCGCAGTACACCCACCATTGAACTGAACTACTGCATCTTTAATACTTGGTTTGGAAGTGTCAAAGATCTGTTTTGCGGAAATCTTCATTCCCAGTTGCTTCATCTCCTTTTCATTAAGCTCGGTGGGAATCCACATTCCGCCGTACTGCTGCCCGAAGGCCAGGGCTGCAGGAAGTAAGAGTGCTGTTATCAGCACTTTTCTTGTATTAATCATATATCCTGAATTATTTTTCCGGTTAAGAGACCTATAAGTCTCAGGTTTAAACAAAATTGCCCTAAAAATACAGAATTTTAGGGACTTGGGAAAACCGTTCTCGTGAAGACCTGCACCCCTAAAAAACTACTTAGTGGCTTTTTTTTCCAGCCGGGCAGCGGCACTGCACGAAATCTCCATGAGAACTTTCCAATCGCTCTTATGCCGGAAAGGTATGGTATACCATCCACCCATAGGTCTGCCTTCTGCCGGAGTGAAAACACTGACTCCCGAAAGCTTCTCGGCTCTACTCAGGGTTTCGCCTGATAGTTTCACAACCAAGAAATCCCCCCCAAAATATGGCACCGGCTTTTCCGTTTGGCATTTTTACACAAAGGGCACCAAACATTTTTCCTGGTTTGGCTTCAGGAATCTGTGTGGTCAGTTCATTAAAATAGAGTTCTGCGTCAGACATTGTTTTATTTATTTGATGAAAAATTCTTGTGTTGTATCCTCACTGCGTTCAGTATTGCTAATAGTGCTACGCCCACATCCGCAAAAACAGCTTCCCACATCGAAGCTAAACCGCCCGCACCCAAAATCAGTACGACCGCTTTTACGCCAAATGCCATGATGATGTTTTGCCAGACTATCTTTTTGGTTTCGCGACCTATCCGGATTGCCATTGGGATCCGGGAAGGCCTGTCGTCCTGAATCACCACATCAGCAGATTCAACAGTAGCGTCGCTGCCAAGTCCACCCATGGCTATTCCCACATCGCTCAAGGCGACCACAGGGGCGTCGTTTACGCCATCACCAACAAAGGCCACGCTTTTCTGCCCGGATTTAAGTGCCTTTACTTTAGTGACCTTATCTTCAGGTAACAGATCACCATAAGCATCCGTAATGCCAATTTTATCTGCAACCTCCTTTACTACAGCTGTTTTGTCGCCGCTAAGCATCGTAATATTGACACCCAGTTTTTTAAGTTCTTTCACCGCATCGGCTGCATCTTTTTTAATCTGATCGGAAATAGTAAGATATCCAGCGAATTTCCCGTCTACAGCAACAGCCACAAGTGTGTCTGAAATGGATGAATGTTCAATTTGATGATCAATATTAAATTTGTCCA
Source organism: Chryseobacterium sp. (assembly GCF_008831505.1). Classification (NCBI taxonomy): domain Bacteria; kingdom Pseudomonadati; phylum Bacteroidota; class Flavobacteriia; order Flavobacteriales; family Weeksellaceae; genus Chryseobacterium; species Chryseobacterium sp. The sequence continues at coordinate 586,971 of NZ_CP044507.1, forward strand.
TCAGCTTAAAATTACCGGCCAGATATTCCTTTCCATCTAAAATTCCTCTTAATCCATGTCCGGCAATTTCTTCAAAATTCTGTACTTCTGTATGGATTAAAGGCCCTACAAATTCCCGGATTGCCGTCGCGATAGGATGGGTAGATTTGCTTTCAAGCGTGTTGATACGCTGTAAAACTTCATCTTTGTTAAAACCTTCCCGAATGTATACTTCCTGAACCTTAAAAACACCTTCTGTCATGGTTCCGGTTTTATCCATAACTACATGCCTTATACCTGCCAGTACATCCAGGAAATTACTTCCTTTAAATAGAATACCGTTCCGGCTGCCGGCGCCAATGCCCCCAAAATATCCGAGAGGAATGGAAATGACTAAAGCACACGGGCAGGAAATTACGAGAAACACAAGCGCCCGGTACAGCCAGTCCCGGAATTCATAATCAGCTACCAAGAAATAGGGTAACAGACAGATGGACAATGCGAGTACGACGACGATGGGCGTGTACACTCTGGCAAATTTGCGTATAAAAAGTTCGGTTTTCGCTTTTTGGGAAGTGGCGTTCTGAACCATTTCCAAAATGCGTGACAGTTTTGAATCTTCGTAGGGTGTGGTAACTTCTACCAGAGACAAAGTGTTGACATTAATCATTCCCGCAAGCACGATATCGCCGCTTTTATATGTGCGGGGCTTGCTTTCACCTGTGAGCGCAGCGGTATTGAATGATGCCGACTCGGTAATCAGTTTTCCGTCCAAAGCCAGTTTTTCACCCGGCTTTAGTTGGATCATCTGTCCATTTGCTGCACTCTGAGCTTTAATGAGTCTCGGAATTTTGTTTTCTATAACCGTCACCTCATCCGGCCGTTGGTCCAGCAGCGACTTGATGTTCAGTTTGGCCTTTTGGACAGCCATAGCCTGGAATACCTCGCCTACAGAATAGAACAGCATTACGGCCACGGCCTCCGGATATTCGCCAATAGCAAAAGCACCAATGGTTGCAATGGTCATCAGGAAAAATTCAGAAAAGAAATCGCCGTGCTTAATACTGTGCCAGGCTTCCCTTATTACCGGAAAACCGACCGGTATATAAGACGCCAGGTATAATGCCAGTCTTAAGCCCTCATTTAACCAGTCTGGCTTCAGTACATACTGAAGCAGCAGTCCTATACTAAGTAACGTTAGTGATATAATGGCAGGCAGAAAGTGCTGAACAGTTGTTTTTTCGCCCGAGTCGTGGCTGTGGTCGTGATTATGACCATCTTCTGTTTTATTCTCGTTTTTATCTTTAGGAGATGGTCTAGTATTAGGGCCGTTTTTCTGCGGTTTTTCCTCAATACTGCAGCATTCTTTTGACATAATATAAGGGGTATTTTATGCAAGATACAAAACCGGCACCACAATTCTCATGGCATTACTTTTGAATTTAAGTCGGAAACTTAATCATGGAGGTTCTTTCTGTACAAATCCTGTGGCTTCTCATTTTAGCTGTACCCGTAGCATGTATTGCCTGGACAGTAACTCATGAAGAAATTTTCCGGGAGCCCCGTGAGTACTGCGTGAAGAAGTCGCAGGAAGAAGAAAAGCTGCTGAGCCGCAAATTCTTTTATCTGTTTACCTGCGAATACTGTTTCAGTCATTACGTGACGGCATTTTTCCTTATCGTCACAGAATACAAACTGCTGTTTGAAGACTGGCGGGGATATCTGATTTCTTTTTTTGCGCTGGTATTCATGGCCAATGTGTATATGAGCCTTTTTGCCTATTTGAGGCAAAGCCTTAAAGTGGAAAAAATAGAAGCTAAGTTAAAGGATAATGAATGGCATGAGGTGAAGGAGGACATTGACGAGACGAAAGATGACCGATAATTTAATAAAAACATTAAAACGATAATATTATGGAAGAGCAGGACAGGTTGCAGAAGTATACTTTTGAAGGGTATACCGTAGTAACAAATTTCGAAACAGTTGAAGATGCTGAGCAGTATGCCGCCGAAAAAGGGGGTGAACTTATAGAAGTTGGTTTTACAGATGGTTCAGATAACCCAACACCTAATGAAGACGGCAAGCTTATAGAGGACAGGCGTGTTTTCCGGGTTGCGCTGGATCCTGAATATAAGGTTTACTATGGCCACGATGAAGGATTTCAGGACATGGCGCAGGATATCCTGGAAGAAATGAAGCGTAAGGAAGACGATGTACTTCCCGAGGACTGGTTGGCCGACCAAAACATTGCCACCGGAGACAGGATCATCGTGGTAAAGGATGGTGAGATCAATACAGTGACTACTCGTGAACGGATTAAGTTCCTGATGCGGGGCAATTTATATGAGCTGGCTGTGAAGGTAAATCATTAGTTTTCAGCCGCTGTGGATTAAGTCTCTCGGGGTTTGCGGCGGCGAAGCCGCCGCAAACCCCGAGAGACTGTTTAACTTATCAAATCCAGAAACTGCTGCTCATCCAACACTTCTATCGTGCCTATTTCCTGTGCTTTTTTAAGTTTGCTGCCCGCTTTCTCACCAACCACCAGATAGTTAAGGTTTTTAGAGACCGCTGAAATATTTTTTCCGCCATGTTTTTCTACCATTTCTTCAGCTTCGTCGCGCGTGAAAAGTGAGAGTTTACCGGTAAAAAGAAAGGTCTTGCCTTCAAAAGTATTGCTCAGAACTTCATTCGTGTTTTCGCCTGCTTCCAACTGTACACCATACGCCTTTAGGCGCTCCAGCATCAGCAGGTTTTCAGGATTCTGAAGGAACGCAGTGATGGTTATCGCAATCTTTCCTCCAATATCCTCCACCTGAACCAGCTCATCGGCCGTAGCGTTTTTCAGTTCTTCAATACTTTGGAAATTCTTGGCCAGTTTCTTAGCTACAGTCTCGCCCACATGCTTAATGCCAATTCCGTAAAGGACTTTTTCGAAAGGTATTTCCTTTGATTTTTCTATTCCTTCTATGATATTTTGGGCCGATCTTTCGGCCATCCTTTCCAGTGGTAAAAGCTGCTCTTTTGTCAAAGCGTAAAAATCGGCTGGGTTTTCCACCAGTTTCGCCCGGTAAAGCTGTTCAATGGTTTCGCTCCCCAGATTATCTATGTTCAGGGCTTTGCGCGAGACATAATGGATCATCCGACCCACCACCTGTGGCGGACAGTGCAGGTCATTCGGGCAAAAGTGAATGGCCTGATCTTCCACCTTAACCAGTTCAGTACCGCATTCGGGGCAATTTTTTATGTATTGGATGGGCAAACTGCCGGCTTCTCTTTTGTCATGATTTACCCCCACAATCTTTGGAATGATTTCGCCGCCTTTCTCAACATAAACAAAGTCATGATCGTGAAGGTCTAGTTTGGCTATGATGTCCTCATTGTGCAAACTCGCTCTCTTTACTACGGTTCCGGCCAGCAGGACCGGTTTCAGGTTGGCTACGGGTGTTATGGCTCCGGTTCGTCCTACCTGATAGGTTACCTTTTGAAGCTGCGTTTCCACCTTCTCTGCCTTGAACTTGTGCGCTGTGGCCCAGCGCGGGGATTTTGCTGTGTAACCCAACTTTTTCTGCTGAGCCAGGCTGTTCACTTTCACTACAATTCCGTCTATATCAAAGCTCAATTCATGACGGTGGCTATCCCAGTAGGTGATGAACTCCTTTACTTCGTCCAGGCTTTTACAAAGTTTCATCTGCTCCGAAATTCTGAAACCCCACGACTTCGTTTTCTGCAAAAGTTCCCAATGCGTTGCAGCGGTATTTTCTTCGGAAATAAACTGATACAGAACGGAAGACAGTCCGCGTTTCCTAACTTCTGCCGAATCCTGAATCTTCAGACTGCCGCTGGCTGTATTCCGCGGGTTCATGAACGGGTCGAAACCTTCTTCCTCCCGTCTTTTGTTGATCTTGTCAAAGTTTTTTCGGGTCAGGTAAATTTCGCCTCTAACATAGAATTTATCAGGAAAATCACCTTTAATCTGCAACGGAATATCTGAAATGGTTTTCACGTTAGGTGTAATCTCATCGCCGCGGAAACCGTCGCCGCGTGTTACTGCCTCCTTCAGCAGGCCGTTTTCGTAAAGGATTGAAATGGAGGCTCCGTCATATTTGAGTTCTGCCACATACTCAACAGGTTCGTCTAAAGTTCGCTGCAGCCGTTTTTCCCAATCTTCCAAATCGACGAAATCATAAGAATTGTCCAGGGAATACATTCTGAACTGGTGGGTAACAGTAGGGAAGTTTTTGGTAATGGCTCCTCCCACCCGCATTGTAGGTGAATTGGCGTCATAAAATTCCGGATGTTTTGCTTCCAATTCCTGAAGTTCTTTCAGCAGCATGTCAAATTCAAAATCAGAAATGGAAGGCTCATCCAGCGTATAATAGTTATAGTTATGCTGATGAAGTTCTGTGCGTAGGTCTTCTATTTTTTTTTGAATATTGTCGGTCATCGCGAAGTCGTTTCAGCAAAAATAAGCAAACTTGAGATTTAGACACGGCAAAATGATAGTGAGGTTTTGTAGGTACAGGATGTTGGGTGCTTGGCAGGATGCATGATTAAACCTATTTTTGTAAAAAATTACTGCAATGCAAAACTATCTGGAATTCGACTTTAAGATTAGCCCTTTACAGCCTTGGAACGAAATCCTGATGGCTGAACTGATTGAAGTGGGCTTCGACAGTTTTACAGAAGAGCATGACGGTATCCTGGCTTATATTCCTAAAGATATTTTTGATGAAAAGGAGCTTTCCGGTATTGCATTGATGAATAACGAGGACATTAAAATTTCCTACACCTTCCGCGAAATGCCCAATATCAACTGGAACGAAGAGTGGGAAAGGAATTTTGAACCTATTTATGTGGCCGATAAAGTGCTTATCCGCGCAGAGTTTCATGAGCCGAACCCAAATCTTCACGAAATCGTGATCCAGCCAAAGATGTCATTCGGTACCGGCCATCATCCAACTACTCATTTGATGATTGAGCAGATGCTGGAAATGGATTTCAGGGACAAAACCGTTTTGGATATGGGCTGCGGAACTTCAGTACTGGCTATTTTTGCCAAACAGAGAGGTGCCGGCAGAACTGTTGCAATTGATATTGACGAGTGGTCGGTGGAAAATTCAAAGGAAAATGCAGCACGGAATAATGTGGAACTTGATATATCATTGGGAACTGCAGAAAATCTTGGTAGCGAAAGATTCGACATTATCCTGGCCAATATTAACCGCAATATCCTGATTTCGGATATCCCAACCTACGAGGCTGTTTTAAACAGTGGCGGGCAACTGCTTCTTTCCGGACTTTGCTTTTTTGATGTAGATGATATTCTGGAAGTTTGTAGCAAATGCAATCTAGTCCTGAAAAACAAACAGCAGCGCGAGGAATGGATGTCCCTGCTCCTGGAAAAGAACTAGGTTAATTAAACGGTTCGCGGTTTTTCTCTTCAATCCATTTGCCCATATACTTAGTGCTATGGAACTGATGATGCTGTAAGATCTGTCCCATATAATTTTTCGCCCTTAATTCGCTTAAATTTTCGGATATACGGACTAATTTGCTGGAGAACTCAGGCAAAAACAGGTCTTTGCTGAAGCGCTCATTTATAATTCTGAAACCGTTGTTGCACGCAGTATCCCAAGCCGCACTGTCCCTGTAGAGATGGGCGGCTTTTTCAATAAAATCTGCATCCTCATCAGCGATATGGCCGCTCCACTGTAGTGAACCAGGCATGCCCTCAGCGCCAATTGGACTTGTAACATTGGGCAATCCCAGCGACATCGCATCAAGCAACTTGCCCTTTATGCCGGCACCAAATGGGATGGGAGCCAGCAAGACGCGGGCTTTATTAAAAACTTCAGGAACATCAGATGCACGGCCTTTCACGAGAAAACCTTCTTTTACATTATGTAGTTGCATGGCTTTCTGCGGGACATAGGCGCCATAAATATGAACCTCGGCATCATGGATTTGACGTCTGATTTCCTTCCAGATTTTTTTGATTCCTAAAACTGTCTGCCAGTTGGGTTCGTGCAGGAAATTTCCGATACTTATGAAGTGCCGGCGGTGTTCAAAACCCGGACTTTCGACTGAATTTTCTGCAAACAACGGCAAGTAGTGAAGCAGTTCACGCTGTATTTTAAAGGTATTGGTAAGTAAATCCATTTCAAACTCTGAAATGATCAGGCTTAGGTCACACCTCAGTATTGAAGCCATCTCTCTTTTGAAAATGTCATTGGTCAGATGCGAAAGACTGCATTCAACTCCCTGCTTAAATGCTTCTTCTCTGCCTTTGCGCAGAAAGTGGAGGTCTTCCGTATCAAGGATCCTGACTGCCTGCGGCACTACTTCGGCAACTTTCCAGCCGAACTGCTCTTCCGTAGTGAACCTGTCAAATAATACAGTACCGGGATTCAGTTCCTGAATCACCTTTTCAAAAGAACTTTCGTTTAATTTTACGGTTTTGGTTTGAACTCCGATCGATTCTAGATTGGTGCTGTACTCAGTGGGTAAGGCGGCGCACAGAAATGTGATTTTGTAATTTTCGGAAAGGAAAAAGTTGATGAGTTGCATCATCCTGCTGCCTGCTGCCGTAGAATTGGGTTCAGGAAAAACAGTGCCGATAATTACAAGATGCTTCATAGGGCAAAAATAAAAAAAGAGAAACCATTTCTGATTTCTCTTTTCAGTGAGCGCGCCAGGATTCGAACCTGGGACCGTCTGCTTAGAAGGCAGATGCTCTATCCAGCTGAGCTACGCACCCTAAAGTGCCAATAAAAAAAATTCCCGAAGGAATTTTATAAAAAAAAGTCGGGGCGGCAGGATTCGAACCTGCGACCTCCTGGTCCCAAACCAGGCGCGATGACCGGACTACGCTACGCCCCGAGTATACTTTCCAAAGGTTGCGGAGGGTGTGGGATTCGAACCCACGCGACCCTTGCAGGTCGACAGTTTAGCAAACTGCTCCGTTAACCACTCCGGCAACCCTCCTATTGCAATATTTTGATGACCTTCTGTTCTGTAATTGCGAGTGCAAATATAGAAATGATTTAGTTACGAACCAAAAAAATTTACTTATAAATTTTCGTATTTTTGATAAAAATAAACGCATAAACAGGGAAAATATGACTAAGGCATTATATATCATGGGATTAAGTACGCTGATCGTTTCGTGCACTTCTCAGAAAAGAACTACGGTAAGGAAGACACCGGTGAAAACAACGGCGGTCCCAAAAAGTCAAACTCCAAAACCTGCACCTGCCGCACCTGCAAAATCCGGACTCACGGTGTCACATGGAGTTGAGTTTTATACTCAGAACATTGGAGACATCACAAAGAATGACAACACAATGAGTCACGGCTCCATAGTGAGTGCCAGACCTGCCGGATACAATGTTGTTAAAACTTATTTTCCTGCCGTCGCCCAAAACTTCCGGCAGAAATATGTAATCCTGCATTATACGGCGCTGGATGAGGAAAAATCCAAAACCGTACTTACGCAACAGGCCGTAAGTTCGCATTATTTGGTAAATGCTACTGGGGATAATGAAATTTATCAGCTGGTTGATGAAAACAAGCGTGCGTATCATGCCGGCATCAGTGCCTGGAGAAAGGATAAGAATTTAAACGACACTTCCATTGGGATTGAAATAGTAAACACGGGCTTCACCACAGATGCATCCGGTACCCGCGTTTTTGTTCCTTACGATGAGGTTCAGCTGAAAAAAGTGGCTGCGCTGGCGAAAGATATTGTTAACAGGTATCAGATTCCGCCAACCAATGTTTTGGGGCATTCAGATGTGGCGCCTACCAGAAAGCAGGATCCGGGACCTTTGTTCCCATGGAAGAGGCTCTATGACGAGTATCAGATCGGAATGTGGTATGATGATGCCACTATGATGAGTTATATGACTACAACAACACCGGAAGCCTTTATGGCAGCGCAGAACAGTTCATCTTTCATTATGCAGGTTCAGGCAATGCTGCAGCAGTTTGGCTACGACATTACTCCAACAGGAACATGGAACAGTGAGAACCGTAAGGTCGTGGAAGCTTTCCAGTATCATTTCCGCCCACAGAAAGCTGACGGCACGGTGGATATGGAAACCTGGGCCATCTTACAGGCGCTGATACAGAAATATCCTCAAAAATAGGATGATGCAAATCATTTACAGAACGCATTTTCAAAGGGAAATGCGTTTTTTGCTTTATGGAAAAAGCCTTAACTTTCCCAAAATAAAAACAAATGGAAAACTATAGAAAAGAGAGTGATTTGCTGGGCGAACTCAGCGTTCCTGTAAACGCTTACTACGGCGTTCAAACCCAGCGTGCAATCGAGAACTTTAAAATTTCAGGTCAGCTTCTCTCTTCTTATCCGGAGTTTATCCGGGGTCTTGCTTTTGTAAAAAAAGCAGCGGCTGAAACCAACTATGAACTCGGCTTGCTGGACGAGCAACTGTACCATAAAATTGCCGAGGTTTGCGATGAACTGCTGGAGGGGCAGTTACATGACCAGTTTCCTATAGATATGATTCAGGGTGGCGCAGGTACTTCTGTTAATATGAATGCCAATGAAGTAATAGCTAACCGTGTTTTGGAAAAAATGGGTAAAAATCGTGGCGATTACCAGTTCTGTTCACCAAATGACCATATCAATCTTTCGCAGTCTACGAACGATGCCTATCCAACGGCCATCAAACTGGCCCTGATACAGATGAACCAGAAACTAGTTGAAAAGGTAAAAACCACAGTAAGTGCCTTTCGTGCCAAGGGTGCAGAATTTCAGGATGTCCTGAAAATGGGCCGCACTCAATTGCAGGATGCCGTGCCGATGACTTTGGGACAGGAGTTTGAGGCTTTCGCTGCAAATCTTCAGGAAGATATTGAGAAACTTAACAATAATGCCAAACTTTTTGTCGAGGTAAATATGGGTGCCACAGCCATTGGAACCGGTCTTAATGCGCCATTGGGCTATGCCCGGCTTTGTGCAGAAAACCTGGCCGAAATTACCGGTTTACCCATTGTTTCCGCTCCTAATTTGGTTGAAGCTACACCCGATACCGGCTCGTATGTGATCTATTCATCAGCCACCAAGCGACTCGCGGTTAAGCTTTCCAAAATTTGTAATGATCTGAGGCTTTTGTCCTCGGGACCACGTGCAGGTCTTTTTGAAATCAACCTGCCGCCTATGCAGCCGGGGTCTTCCATTATGCCTGGAAAAGTAAATCCTGTTATTCCCGAAGTAGTGAATCAGGTGTGCTATAAAGTGATTGGTAATGACCTCACGGTGACATTCGCTGCTGAAGCAGGGCAGCTACAGCTTAACGTAATGGAACCGGTGCTTTCGCACGCCATTATGGAAAACATACAGTTCCTGTGCAACGCGCTGGATACACTCCGCGAGAAATGTATTGTAGGCATAACAGCCAATAAAGAGGTGTGCCTGAATATGGTAAAAAACAGTATCGGTATCGTAACCGCGCTGAATCCCTATATTGGATACAAAAACTCTACAGTCATTGCCAAGGAGGCGCTGGAATCGGGCAAAAGTGTGTACGATCTGGTGTTGGAACACGGTCTGCTTACCCGCGAAAAATTGGATGATATCCTGGATCCGAAAAATATGCTTCAACCGCATAAATAATCACGTGAAGTGAAATTTCTTATAATCATTCCCGCTCATAACGAGGAACAGAATATCGCTTTTTGCCTGGAATCGCTGCGGCACCAGAGTTTCACGGATTTTTCTGTCGTGGTAGTTAATGACGGATCAACCGATAGTACCGAAAAAATTGTCCGTGATTTCGTGAGCAGGGATTCCAGATTCAGCCTTAAAAATCTTGATGAGTCGGTGCACGAGCCCGGAGCCAAAGTGGTGCGCACTTTCAATCAGGGACTTGCCACTGCAGATCTTGATCTTTTTGATGTCATCTGTAAATTCGATGCGGATATAATATTTCCCGCAGATTACCTTCAGAAGGTTCAGCAGGTCTTCCGCGACTTCCCGAAAGCCGGTATGGTTTCGGGTTTGGTGCGGATCAAGAAATCCGTATTCGAAAAACAGCTGGCTTATGATTTTAAGGATGAGAAGCGGCAGTGGATTTTTGAAAATCTGTCGTCCAAAAACCATGTGCGCGGGCCGATAAAAGCCTACCGAAAACAGTGTTTTCTCGATATGAGCGGTCTGAGACCTGTACTTGGTTGGGACAATATAGACGTCATGCTGGCTAAAAAGAACGGCTGGGAAATTCACACTGTGAAAGACCTCTGGGTAAAACACCTTAGACCTACGGCCTATAAATACAAAAATCAGAAAGCCAGAAAGCTGGGTGAATATTATTACAATATAGGGCTCAGTTTGCCTTTGGCGGCTATCTCATCGGTCAAATCTTCCCTGAAGAACAAATCCCTGTCAGAATTTTTTATTACAATGAACTCTTATATAAGGCAAAACAGTAATCGGGAACTGACTGAGGATGAAATAATGTATATCAGGAATTTGCGGTGGAAGGAGATGTGGCAGAAATCACGCCTGAAGTGACAGGTCGTGACCTTTCACTTTGCGCTATGGTTGACAGGTCACGACTTGTCACTAAAAAAACCACGAAAATGCAAAGCAGGAAAAGAAACAGAATGCTGAATTATGATTACAGTCAGGATGGAATCTATTTTATAACCGTTTGCACAAAAGACCGCCGCCATCACTTTGGGAAAGTACATTATGCCGAAGTTTATCTAAATGATTCCGGACTGATTGCTAAGAGGCAGATTCTTTGGCTGGCGGAGCAATATCATTATCTGGACCTTCATAATTTTGTAGTTATGCCAAATCATGTACATCTTCTGTTTCAAATTGACAGATCAAAGGTTGAAAGCGAAGAATTAAAAATTAAGACCGTTTCGTCATTAATGGGTGACTACAAAACCACCAGTTCTAAGGCAATTCACCTTAAAGGAAATGCTGGTTTTAGGTGGCAGCGATCTTTTCACGATCACATTGTGCGCAGCAAGGAAGCATATGAGAAAATTTTCCAATATATTTCAAACAATCCTCAGAACTGGGAAAAAGACAAATTTAGAGATGAAGAATAAAATGAATATAATTTTCACCCATACGGACAAGTCGAGGCTTGTCTCTACAGTGATCCTGCTACTGTTTTCAATTTTGCTTACCGCTCAAAAACCGGCCGATCTCATTATCCATAACGCCAGGATTTATACGGTCAACCAAAGTTTTGACACCGCTGAAGCCATGGCGGTTTCAAAGGGTAAAATTGTAGCAGTCGGAAAATCCAGCGACATCCTTAATTTCTACCGTTCAAAAAATACTCAGGACTTGCAGGGAAAAACTGTTTTCCCCGGTTTCATTGATGCGCACTGCCATTTTAGCGGCTACGCAACCGATAAATGGAAATGCGAACTGTGGGGCACAAAATCCTGGGAAGAAATTATCCAGAGACTGACGGCGTATTCTAAAACGGCACCTTTGGAATGGATTTACGGCCGCAGTTGGGACCAGAATAACTGGACAGTAAAGGAATTTCCCAATAAGTCGAAACTGGATCAGTTGTTTCCCGACCGTCCGGTGTACTTAAAAAGGGTTGATGGCCACGCAGCAATTGCTAACCAGAAAGCACTGGATATCGCCGGAATCACAGCTAAGACCAAAGTAAGGGGTGGGGAAATTGAAAAGATTAACGGAAAACTCACAGGTATTCTTATTGATAACGCCATGCTGCTGGTGGAGAAACATATTCCCGAAATTTCGGACGATTTGGCGATCCGGTATTTCGGTGAACTGCAGCAAAAGTGTTTTTCCTACGGTCTGACCTCGCTGCACGACTGCGGCATGTCGGTACATACATTTGGACTTTTGGAAAAAGCCCAGGAGCAGGAAATTCTGAAAATGAAAATCTTCGCTTTACTTGAAGATAATCCGGGCACCTATTCAGAATGGATTGGCAAAGGACGGTTTACCAATGGTAATATCACTTTTGGGGGCTACAAGGTTTATTCAGACGGAGCACTAGGCTCGCGGGGCGCCTGCCTGCTGCACGATTATTCAGACAAAAAGGGGTGGAGAGGATTCCTGCTAAAAGATAAAAAACACTTCCTAAATCTGGCGCAGAAACTCAGCAAAAGTAATCTTCAAATGTGTACCCACGCCATCGGTGACTCGGCCAACAGGACCATTCTCCAAATCTATGGCGATGTCCTTAACGGTAAAAACGACAGACGCTGGCGTATTGAGCATGCCCAGATTGTGGATAAAGATGATGTTGGGTTGTTCGGTAAGTATAGTGTCATTCCGTCTGTGCAACCTACCCATGCAACCTCGGATATGAACTGGGCTGAAAGCAGAATTGGAAACGAACGGTTAAAACATTCGTATGCCTATCAGGATTTGCTGCAGCAGAACGGCTGGTTGCCATTGGGAACGGATTTTCCGGTGGAGGAGATCAATCCGATCAAGACTTTTTATGCGGCTGTAGCCAGAAAAGATGCTAAGCATTTACCTGTCGGCGGTTTTCAAAAAGAAAACGCGCTTACACGGGAACAGGCGCTGCGCGGTATGAGCATTTGGGCAGCAAAGGCAGCCTTTCAGGACAATGAACTGGGCAGCCTGGAAGTGGGGAAATCTGCTGATTTTGTAGTTTTAAGTGATGATCTGATGAATATTTCTGAAGACAGAATTCTGCAGACAAAAGTATTGCAAACTTTTTCCGGCGGTCAGAAAGTACACGGCCAGTGAAAAGAATTGCCTACATAGAAATGGATACCCATGCGGAAATCGCGGGTAATTTTGTACAGCTGATGCAGGATTCTGCAGAGTTTAAAGTAGATTATTATTTATCAGAAAAAGTTTTTAAGCTTATTGAGAAGCCGGCCACGGACAGCATTATTACAATACCTCCTGATCTTTTGGGAATGCTGAAAGACGCTGATTATGATTTGGTGATTATCGGTACCGTACACCGCTATTTTAATATATTTAAAAAGATTACTGAACAGTTCAATACAGCTGTAATCGTCCACAATCAGAATTTCAGCTGGGCGTCTGCATTCCATCTGTTTACCAGGGTATTTCAGGATGATATTGCTTATCGCATCAAGTTGTTACTGACCGAAGGCTTGCTGTCCGCACCACGGGTTTACAGTAAAGTCAAACATCTTTTGCTACTCAATCCTGATGGTGTAAAAGCTCCTTATAAATCTTTGCCGGTTTTGTTTAATGAATTCTCTGATACGGTCAACCCAGACAGATTCTGCATCGTCATTCCCGGCTCTGTATCGCAAAAGCGGCGGGATTATGCCGGCATATTCCAAAAACTCAGACATTTTAGGTCGGAGGTTGAGGTCGTTTTTCTTGGTAAGGCAGCCGGCGAGGAATTGAAATGGATTGTCGAATTCGGCAAAAGTAAACCCGGTAATGTGAGTATTCGGTACTTCACGGAAAAAGTAGATTCAAAAACGTTTGAAACGTGGATGCGAAAAGCATCGGTTCTCTGGTGTCCGTTACAGTCTGAAACCACTTTTTTCAGTCAGAAGGAATTTTATGGAGTTACCAAAATGACGGGTAATCTGGGTGATGCGATCCGTTTTGGCAAATGCGCTGTTTTCCCCGAAGATTATCCTGCACAGGAATTTCCTTTTATTTTTAACGAAAGAGAAAATATTGAGGAATTGTTATTAAATGCTTCGGCATGCTCATTTAATTTTCAGCAGGCGTATTCGCAAAAAGCAGTTGCGGACGCGCTGCATGCAGCATTGCGTTCAATGATTTAAAAGTTATTTACCAAGTCTAAAAATACTGCGGATAAAATTCCTGTTCACATAGTCATGGATAGGGAAAATCTTCAGGAAATGGTTCCCTACATAGATCATTATTAAAACAATGATGGGCTTGAAAATGAGGTTGATGAAGTTATTGCTGAAATCGGGCAGAATAATGGCGACGGTGATGGCCATTGTTGTAATAATGGACACAAAAATCATTTCAATTGACAGCGGATGTACGCTGAATTTATAATAATTGAAACTTATTTTTACGACGTTGTACAGTGTGAGCGATATCGCCGTGGCCAGCGCAACACCGGCTATACCCAGACCGGTATGCTCCAGGAAATAATAGTTGAGTCCAATGGTCAGTGCCGCCAGGAAAATCATGAATACGATATTATAACGGTAGTATTTGGACATTGATATAATGTTTCCGTTGAAGCCGGTAGCCAGGTCGAACAGAATTGCCGAGCCCAGGATCCAGATTACTGGTTCGGATTCGCGCAGCATGGTGCCGTTCTTAATAAAGCTTACCAGATAGGGGAAGCCAACGAGAAGGCAGGAAAACAGTACAGCACCTAAAAAGAAGAGACTCAGTGACGTCTTTTTGTGGAAACGGTCCAGTTGTTCCATATCATTTTCAGCAATGCTTTTATTGATAATTGGGGCCGATATATTGAATAGTCCCAGTTGCGGTATCGATATCAGCGAAATCATGGCGAACAGAGTAGAGTAGATACCCAGTTCTTCCATTCCCAGCGAATTGCCGATCATGAATTTATCAATTTTTATAGCGATATAGTTACCTATATTGCCCAGGAATCCAAAAAAGCTGTAGTTCAAAATATCCTTCCATAACGCATCTTTTTTTACATATGCAGTACTGAAGTCCGGCTTTATTTTTTCCAGTGAGTTGGCATACACAAAATAACCCACCGTAGACATTACAAACATGGCGAAGAAAAAGCCGAAGGCCGAGGGCTGGCTCATTCCAAAGAATATAAACAGGCAGAACGCTCCCAGATTGGCCAGTTTCGGAAAGATATTCTCAAAAATATTGGGTACTACAATCCTTTTGAAATTGGATACATACCTGTTCAGTACGTGGGAGATGGACAGTACCAATACCAGCAGAAGAATAATATATTTCAACTTCCACCACTCTTCCTGTTTGTATTCGGGGAAAACATAATGGAACAGGAGAAAAAGGCCGGTAAAAACCACAAAATTAAACAGAATTCCTAACAGTGACAGCGAAAGCACATTCTGATGCCGGCCTTCTTTCTGTGTTTGGTGAAAGAATTTAACATTAGCATAGGAAAGTCCGAATACAACTACAGGGACCATGATCTCGGCGGTGGTAAGGATATAACTCAGCTTGCCGTAAAATGCAAAATCATAGGGAAAGACAAAATAAGTTGAAAGTGCGCCCAGGATAAATCCCAGATAGCCTATAACTGTATATTTAAAACCCTGCCTTGCTACTACACTCATCTACCGGAAATATAGGATCATTGTCAGAAAGCTGCGAAGTCTTTATAGTAATGAAATATACTCATCGAGACCGTACCGCAGCACCAGAACACACAAGAGGCAAAGATAGAAAAATATGTTAATAATTGTTAATAAACGGCTGCTTTGTGCATTGCGGCGATAAAAAATTCATGGGGCTACAGTCTTTTTCCAAAGTGTTGCCAATACATCAAAAATTGTCATACCCCTTTTAAATCATTATCTTTGCGCGAAATAAAAGTAAAGATGTCCGATATTAAACTCAATACTATTCCGGAAGCCATAGAAGACCTGAAAAACGGTAAGATCATCATTGTTGTTGATGATGAAAACCGTGAGAATGAAGGTGATTTTCTGTCAGCCGCGGAACTTACAACACCCGAAATCATTAATTTTATGACCATTCACGGCCGCGGGCTGATCTGCACACCGCTGCCGGAAAAACGTTGTGATGAGTTAGGCCTGGACATTATGGTTACAAGAAGCAGCGATCCCAAGGAAACAGCTTTTACCGTATCTGTAGACCTTCTGGGTGAAGGTGTTTCAACCGGTATTTCTGCCAGCGACCGCTCCAAGACTATCCTGGGACTGATGGACGAAAATACGAAACCTGCCGACTTTATGCGTCCGGGACATATTTTCCCGCTGCGCGCTAAGAAAGGGGGTGTACTGAAACGTGCCGGACATACCGAGGCTGCCATTGACCTTACTAAACTGGCCGGCCTGAAAGAAGGTGGTGTAATTTGTGAAATCATGAATGAGGACGGTTCAATGGCCCGCTTGCCGGAACTCATGGAGCTTGCAAAGAAACTGGACCTGAAAATAGTTTCCATTGAAGATCTGATTCATTACCAACTTAAAAAAGGTGACCTTATTGAAAGAATTGAGGAGCGTAAAGTGAAGACGATGTATGGTGAGTTTGACTTTTATGCATTTAAAGAATCAAGCACAGAACAGTTACACTTTGCATTTACAAAAGGCACCTGGACGGTAGATGAACCGGTTTTGGTACGCGTGCAGGCATCCAATTCCTATTTTGACGTCTTGAGCCGTCTGATTACCGGTGAAAAACCGCTACTGGAAAAGGTGACATCTATGATTAATGAGGAAGGTAAAGGCGCCTTCATCTTCATCAACAATGTATCCAATTCCGAAAATACAATGCGCAAACTGCAGCAGTTCCTGGATTATCAGGACGGCGCCGAAAAGCGTCCGACACTGGCTTCCAATTTCCGCGATTACGGCATCGGCACACAGATCCTGAAGAATTTGGGCATCAACAAATTCCGCGTCATCACTCAGAGCCCGGACCTTAAGCCTCTTGTAGGCGGGTACGATGTTGAGGTTTCCGAAATGGTGGAACTGAAGTAGAGAGTCATGAGATTCTCCTTAATCCTTCTGGTCTTTGCTCTTCTCGCATGTAAGCCGGCCTCAAATGAAGCAGTATTGCCTTCCGAGTTCCAGTTCGAAAAGCAGATAGGATATGTGAATGATTTCACCGATATTCTCACAATGGAGCAGGAAAATAAACTTGAGAAAATTTTTTCGGATTACGACCTTTCAAGTACCAATGAACTTGGTGTACTGACCATAGATTCAATAACTCCGTTCACGGATATCAATAAATTTGGTGATGCTGTTCTTAATGACTGGCGTTTTGGTAAGGATGACAAATTTAATGGACTCCTGATTATAATATCTCCCAAAGAGCGTCAGGCCAGTATTCGTTTCGGTTCGGGTATTCAGAAATATATTTCAGATAAGGAGGCTAAAACAATTATGGACCAGGTTTTAATTCCTGAGTTTAAAAATGAAAATTATTACAGTGGTGTACTGAATGCCGTAAAAGTAATTAAACAGAAACTGGACAAGAAAACTGATGAACTCTAAAGCAGAAAAGTTAGAAGCTTTCTCCCGTCTCCTGGATATTATGGACGATCTGCGGGAAAAATGTCCATGGGACAAAAAGCAAACCCTTCAGTCGCTGCGCCATCTTACGCTGGAGGAAGTTTATGAACTTTCGGATGCTTTGCTGGAAGAGGATATACCTGAAATCAAAAAAGAACTTGGCGATGTGCTGCTGCATTTGGTTTTCTACGCTAAAATCGGCTCCGAAAAAGGGAGTTTTGATATTGCAGATGTCATCAACTCGCTGAATGAAAAACTTATTTTCCGCCATCCGCATATTTACGGTGATGTTGAGGTAGCTGATGAAGAAGAAGTGAAGCAGAACTGGGAAAAACTAAAACTTAAGGAAGGTAACAAGTCCGTTCTTTCCGGTGTCTCCAAAGGCACGCCGAGCATCGTAAAAGCCTACCGCATTCAGGAAAAGGTAAAGGGTATTGGATTTGAATTTGCCAATGCTGAGGATGCCTGGAAAAAGGTAGATGAAGAGCTTGCCGAGTTTCATGCGGAAACCGATCCGGATAAGAAAGAAGCAGAACTCGGGGATGTCTTCTTTTCGCTTATCAATTATGCACGCCTAACCGGAATTAACCCTGATTCTGCACTGGAAAGAACCAATCACAAATTTATTTCCCGCTTCCAAAAGATGGAATCCATAGCGCTGCAGAGAAATTTGGTAATGACTGACCTGTCGCTTCAGGAAATGGACTTACTTTGGGACGAGGCGAAATCCCAGGAGTAAGTTTTACCGTAAAGCATAATGTTTGGTATTTAAATAAAATCTGATAAAACGAAAAGCACCCTGATTGAGTGCTTTTCGCTTTTCCTAAAAACCTTGCTTCTTCACTTTTTCATATTCCATGTATTGGTGATAAAGCAATGTGTCTTCCAAATTATCAAGTTCCTGCTGACTGAAAAGCCGGTAATTGATCTTGAAGGTCTTTTTTTTAGCTGTTTCCAGTGAAAACCCACCTGCGCCGAAGCCTTCCACTACATCCAACTCAAAATGGCTGTATTTCCAGTATTCAAATAAATCATGATCTATCCAAAAATGAAAGCCGAGTACGGTCCCGATGCTTACATCCTTAGTTCTGGGATAAAAATGACCTTTACGGAAACACTGGGGCTGTGTCCCTTCACAACATCCACCCGCCTGGTAAAACATCAGCTCGCCAAATTCTTCGGAAAGCTGTCCTATAAGCTCCAATGCTGCTGGTGTTGCTGAAAATCTTGATATCTTATTCATTTGGAATTTATTAATGTTGATTTTTAAGCAAAGAAAGGCGGATTTTTTATGCAAATCCGCCATTTGTTAATTAGAAGAACCCTAATTTTTCTTTGCTGTATGAAATAAGCATATTCTTGGTCTGACGGTAATGATCGAGCATCATCTTATGGTTTTCCCTACCAATACCGGACTGCTTATATCCTCCAAAAGGTGCACCCGCAGGATAGGAATGATATTGGTTTACCCAAACTCTTCCCGCCTGGATCGCTCTGGGAACCTGGTACAGTTGGTGAGCATCACGCGTCCAAACGCCTGCACCCAAACCGTACATTGTATCGTTGGCTATCGCGATTGCTTCTGCCTCATCCTTGAACGTAGTTACCGCCAGAACAGGTCCGAAGATTTCTTCCTGGAAGACTCTCATCTTATTATGACCTTTAAGCAGTGTAGGCTGAACGTAATATCCATTCTCTAATTCTCCTCCCAGTTTGTTGGCATCTCCACCGGAAAGAACTTCACAACCTTCTTCCTGACCGAGTTTTATATAATTGAGGATCTTATCGTACTGAATTTTTGAAGCCTGTGCTCCAATCATTGTTGAAGTGTCCAGAGGATTCCCTGCTTTAATGGCTTTCACTCTCTCTACAACCCTCTCTATAAACTTATCGTAAATGCTTTCCTGAATTAGTAACCTGGACGGACATGTACAGATTTCCCCCTGGTTTAAAGCAAAGAGGGCCGCACCTTCCAGGGCTTTGTCGAAAAAGGCATCATCTTCATCCATTACAGACTCGAAAAATACGTTCGGTGATTTGCCTCCAAGTTCCAAAGTGACGGGAATGATGTTTTCGGTCGCATACTGCATCACCATTCTCCCTGTCGCTGTAGAACCTGTGAAGGCTGCTTTAGCCACTTTTTTGTTGGTTACCAACGCGTGTCCCAGTTCACCGCCAAAACCATTCACCACGTTCAGAACGCCAGGTGGCAGCAGATCTCCTATAAGCTCCATCAGTACGAGAATAGAAATAGGAGTGTTTTCGGCTGGTTTTAAGACCACACAGTTGCCCGCAGCCAGTGCCGGGGCTATCTTCCATACTGCCATAAGAATTGGGAAATTCCAGGGGATGATCTGAGCAACTACACCCAGGGGCTCATTCACGATCAGGGAGACAGTATTACTGTCCAGTTCCATAAGTGACCCTTCCTCGGCGCGGATTACACCCGCAAAATATCTGAAATGATCAATTGCCAGAGGTATATCAGCATTAAGTGTTTCCCGTATCGGTTTTCCATTGTCCATGGTTTCCACCACCGCGATCTTTTCCAGATTTTCTTCCATCCGGTCCGCTATCTTATTCAGAATAATACTTCTTTCGGTAACGGACGTTTTACCCCAATCCGTAAATGCAGCTTCGGCTGCGTTAACGGCCATTTCCAGATCCTGCTCATTGGAATGGGCGGCCTGGCTCATCACGGTCCCGTCCAAAGGTGTTATTACGTCAAAATATTTTCCGCTTGCCGGTGGCGTCCAGGTGCCGTTAATGTAGTTTTCATATCTTTCTTTCAGTTCAACTCTGTCATAAATTTTTGTACTCATATTAAAATTGTTTAAAAGATTGTTTTTAAAATTACCACTTTATTTGCTGATTTAAAAACAATTAGCGGTATAATACCGTTTGCACTTCAATTCGTGTTGATTGAAAATTTCAATTGAAATTGTTTGGACTGAAAAAAGCCTTCAGGAATTCCGAAGGGTTTACATCATTTAATTTGAATGCTGATCTAAAGTTAGGCGTTACTGTACGTTCGCAAATAAAAGTTAAATAATATAAATTGTTCAAAAACAAAGAGCGCAGCTCCTCTGAGCTGCGCTTTATATTTTTGTTGTTTTTTGTAGACTAAAGACCAAACTGCATGGCAAAAAGATCCGGATAAACACCCAGGGCTACAATGGCAACGATTACGAAGACAGCCAGGATATTATAAGTTAAAGTAACTTTTTCAGTGGTCTTGAAGCTGCTTTCGGTGAAGAAGAACATAGCGATGATCAAACGCAGGTAGTAAGCAATCGATATTGCTGAACCCAGCACCGCCACGAGCACAAGAAATGCTGCACCGTTCATAGCCTGTGCAAACAGAGAAAACTTACCCATAAATCCGGCAGTAAGCGGGATACCTGCCATAGACAGCATTGAAATCGCAGCCACTGTAGCCAGCAATGGTTCAGATTTAGCCAGACCTTTAAAGGCTGCATAGGAAGTTTCGCGTTTCAATTTCTCTACCCAAATCAGACTCATCATCACTCCTACAGAAGCCAGGGCATAGGCAAACAGGTAGAAGGCGAGATTGTAGGTAGACATATTATTCATGCCGAAGAAGATCAGGGCTATATAACCCGCATGAGAAACGGAAGAATAGGCCAGCATACGCTTGGCATTGCTCTGGGCCAGAGCCATTACATTGGCGAGGAACAGAGTGATGATCAGGAAGACACCTAATATATTCACCCACTCGTCATAAACACCTGCAAATGCGATTGTCATCAGTCTGAAAAGCGCATAGAACCCGGCAATCTTAACAACGCTCATCATGAAGGTGGTGATCAGTGAGGGAGATCCCTGGTACACGTCAGGACTCCACATATGGAAAGGTGCCAGAGCCACTTTGAAGGCCATTGCACAAAGCATCAGAATCATACCCATGATCAGCATTGCATCTTTTGGGAATTGCAGTGCATAAGCATGGATTGTATAAAGGTCGAAACTACCTGCGGTTCCGTAAACGAGCGTGATACCGAACAAAAGGAAACCGGTGGCAAAGCAGCCCATCAGGAAATATTTTAAAGAGGCTTCGTTGGAACGAAGATTGGTCTTGCTGGCCCCGGCCATTACATAAAGGGGAATGGACAGGATTTCAATACCCAGGAAGAGAGTTACCAGATTCTGATATCCGAAAAGCACAACAGCACCGGAAAGAGCAAAGAGCATCAGTGCGTACAGCTCCGACTGGTGGCTGCGGTGATTGCTGAATGAAAATCCACCCAGAAAAAACAGCAGAAGCGTGATGACAATTGAAATTTTGCTGAACAGCGCACTGTTGGGTCCAAACTCGTACATTGCCCGGTACTGGCTGAAGAACTGAGCTTCCGGCAGATAAGATACATACAGGGCCGCCAGCAATCCGGCAATCCCAATATACCTGGCCAGTTTACCCTGGTTAAAGACTCCCGAAAACAGGGCTACAACCGCTGTGAGAAATATAATTACTAATACACTCATTTCTTTATTATCAAATTAATTTACCATGGACTGGTAGATGAACTTCAATGAACTACTCACCATTTCAATTACCGGTTGGGGATACACACCGAAAAGGATAACCATACCGGCTAAACTGGCCAGAACTGCAAATTCCACATCGGAAAGGTCTTTTGCAGTCGCCAGAACCGCATCATCTCCGTTGGTGAACATCGCTCTGCCATAAAATCTGAAAAGATAAGCAGCAGCCAGTATGATGGTAATACCTGCAACGATAGCGGCCATCACACTGAAATCGAATATGGATTTCAGTAGGATAAATTCACCAATGAAACCGTTTGTAAGCGGTAACCCTACAGAACCTAAGATAACGATGAGGAATAGTACGGCAAACCGGGGTGCAACACGTGCAAGACCACCCATCTGACGGATGTCGCGGGTTTTGAATCTTTTATAAAGGATGTCGGCACAATAGAAGAGTGCCACCACATTGATACCGTGTGCGAAGGCCTGAACCATTGCACCGGTACCACCTTCAGTAGTAAAGGTACCCTTCATTACCAGCATTGCTGATGCAAATATCCCCGCCAGCATGAGGCCTACATGTGAAAATGAGGAATATGCGAGGATCCTTTTGGAATCATTTTGAATGAGTGCGATAAGTGCTCCGTGAAGTACGCCTATTATGGCCAGCATAATGACAATGGCACCGGAGATGCCTGCCACAGCCTCGGGTGTAACCGGTAGCAGATATCTGAGTACTCCGTACACAGCCATTTTCAGCATAATACCTGCAAGCAGCATGGTTCCCTGCGTGGGCGAAAATGTATAGGTGTCAGGCTGCCAGGTATGGAATGGGAAAACCGGCAGTTTTACCGCAAATGCGAAGAAGATAAACCAGAAGACTACCGTTTGCTGAGTAAGGTTCAGGTCGGCATTATACATATCCGTCAGTGCAAATGATGCCGAGTAATTGTAAACGTAGATGAATCCGGCCAGCATAAACAGCGATCCAACAAAGGTGTATACGAAGAACTTTGTTGTAAATTCAAACCTTTTGTTTTCCTGACCCCAAAGCCCTGCGATGAGCCAGATTGGAATAAGCGTTACTTCCCAAAAGATATAGAATAGAAGTCCGTCCAAAGCGGTGAAAACCCCTACAAGACCAAACTGCATAAGCAGGATCAGCGCATAGAAAGAATTTCTGTATAAAGTTTTCTCGTTGAATGAGGACAGGATGATTAGTGGTGAAAGGATGTTGGTAAGCATCAGCATCAGCATACTCATCCCGTCTATACCGAAATGGAGTTTGCTTTTTATGGAGACAAACCAGGCCTCGTTGATTTCGTGCTGCAGTACGCTGTCTACCGTAGGTTTGGTGTCAAAGGAGTAAAGTATGGCAAACGTAACCAACATCTGAACAATTGCAGTCCCGAAGGCGAGATATTTACCGGCCTTACCTTTGAAGGCAAACAGCAGTGCTGAACCGATTAGGGGTATAAGTAATAATGCTAATAGATGGTACGACATTATTATTGGATAAAAAAGTTAACAATCAAAATTATTCCTACAGCCAGGGACATGACCAGTACATAATTCTCTACATTACCGTTTTGGAGCCTCTTCATGGCTTTACCGCTGTCTTCAGCACCTTCGCCAATGAAGTTTACCAGCCTGTCCAGGACATTGTTGTCGAACATTTTGCCTGCACGTCCGAAACCTTCAGTAGTCCTTACGATCAGCGCGTTATAAAGTTCGTCGACATATAATTTTCTGGCAGACAGTTTCTCCCAGCCAGTGTATTTCTCTTCGGGAACCGGAAGGTGGCGTTTCACAACATACCTGTTCCTTACCAGAAACCAAACTATGAAGAACATAGCCACCGTAAGACCTAACAAAATCAGTTCTGTAGTAAGGGTTATTCCCTGCAGGTTGGCTTCCCGCTGGCTTTTGATATCTTCGGAAAGTAAGGGACTCAGCCATTGCTGCAGTTTTGAATAGTCGCCGTGAGCGATGATGTGCGGCAGGTTTATAAGACCACCAATAACCGATAGTACAGCCAATACCATAAGCGGCAGTGTCATGTTCAGCGGGCTTTCGTGCAGATGATGTTTCTGCTCTTCACTGCCACGGAACTCACCATGGAAGGTCAGGTAATAAAGTCTGAACATATAGGTAGCGGTCATCGCTGCAATCAGGAAAAGGATCACCCAGAAAACAGGTCCTTTAGCCCACGCGGCTACAAGGATTTCATCTTTTGAGATCATACCGGAGAAAAAGGGCATCCCGGCAATGGCGAAGGTTCCGATCAGAAAGTTGATATGAGTGATTTTTATCTTGTCCTTCAGTCCGCCCATGAAACGCATATCCTGTTCACCGCTCATTGCATGGATTACTGAACCTGAACCAAGGAAAAGCAGTGCTTTGAAGAAAGCATGTGTCATCAGGTGGAACATAGCAGCTGTATAAGCACCTACACCCAAAGCCACAAACATAAACCCAAGCTGTGAAACCGTGGAGTAGGCCAGAACTTTCTTGATGTCGTTCTGCCTCATGGCATAAAATGCAGCCAGGAAAGCTGTAAGCAAACCAATGAAGAGGATACCGTCCATCACAGTAGGTGCCAATACATAAAGGAAGTTTGAACGGAATACCAGATATACACCGGCAGTTACCATGGTAGCTGCGTGAATTAATGCTGAAACCGGTGTAGGCCCGGCCATGGCGTCAGGCAACCAGGTATATAATGGAACCTGGGCAGATTTTCCGACAGCACCTATGAAAAGAGCTGCACATATGAAAATGATGACAGACCCGTCTGCTTCAAACTTAGATGCGTTTTGAGCTACGGAAAGGTAATCCAAAGCATTGGTGTGAAAGGCGATCATAAATATACCCATCAGTAGACCCAGGTCACCGATGCGGTTCATTATAAATGCTTTTCTGGCAGCTTTCCCGTACTCCTTGTTTTTAAACCAGAAGCCAATTAACAGGTAAGAGCAGAGTCCTACACCTTCCCAACCGATAAACAGGATCACATAGTTGCTTCCCATTACAAGAAGTAGCATCATAAAGACAAAAAGGTTCAGGTAGGCAAAAAACCTGTGGAAACCTTTATCAGTATGCATGTAACCAATGGAGTACAGATGGATAAGCGAGCCGATTCCGGTAATGATCATAATCATCATCAGTGACAGCTGGTCTATCTGGAAGCTGAAGTTGATCTGGATACCATTGATGCGGAACCACTCGAAGGCCCGTACAATTATGGGCTGAGAGTCCTTGTCAAAATTCAGGAAGAGATACAGACCAATGCAGAAAGAAGCAAAAACAGCCAGGGAAGCTATCCCGCCAACCACGTTTTTTGGCAGCTGTTTTCCGAAAAGTCCGTTGATCAGAAAGCCGGCTAAGGGTAAGAGTATAATTGCAAAAATCAAGTTTTCCATCATCGTTTATCCTCTTAATTTGTTAAAAATACTGACATCCACTGATTTCGTGTTTCTGTACATCATCGCAATGATGGCCAGACCTACAGCCACTTCCGCGGCAGCAACGACCATGATAAAAAATACCAGGATCTGTCCGTGACCGTCGCCCATATAACTGGAAAATGCAGCCAGTAAAAGGTTTACCGAATTAAGCATAAGTTCCACACATCCGAGGATGATAATGGCATTTTTGCGGAGCAGGACGCCCAACACACCAAGGCTGAAGAGCAGTGTACACAAAATTACGAAGTAATTGAGCGGTACCGTCTGTATAAAAGTATTCACTTCTCCCATAATATTAGATATCTTTCTTACCAATAAGAACAGCTCCTACAATACCTGCAAGAATCAGGATGGAGGCAAGTTCAAACGGAACTACATATTCGTTAAACAATAGTCTTCCCAGATTTTTGGTCAGACCTACAGAGTAATCAATATCCGGGGAAGCAAGAATTTCCTCATTGAATCCGCGGAAAGCTCCCAGCATACCTACGAGCAGTATACCTGCACTGAAGACGCCGATAAATTTAAGTGTATTCTGCTTACGGCTTTCATCTTCCTTATTCAGGTTCAGCATCATTAGGATGTAAAGGAAAAGTACCATGATGGCGCCCGCATAAACGATTACCTGAACAATGCCCAGGAACTGAGCATTCAGCAAAACATACATTCCTGCAATCGAAAACATGGTTACGATAAGCGACAGAAGCGCATACATAGGATTTCGGGCAAAAACGAAATAGCCGGCACTGATTACTGCTATGGCAGCAACGATGAAAAATAAAATCTGTTCCATATTATTTCACTGCCTTTTTTTGAAGTTCAGACTGTCGGTCCGTGATGTCAATTCTGTTATTCACATCTTCCACCAATTTGTCTTTACCATAGATGAAGGAGCCTCTGTTCGTTTCAACATCTACCAGACGGTCGGTGAGGTAGATCGCAGACTTTGGACAGGCTTCTTCGCACATTCCACAAAAAATACAGCGCAGCATATTTATTTCGTACACAGCGGCATATTTCTCTTCGCGGTAAAGATCTTTTTCTTCTCTGGTTCTTTCAGCCGCCGTCATGGTTATGGCTTCTGCCGGGCAGGCTACGGCACACAGTCCGCAGGCGGTACATCTTTCGCGTCCTTCCTCATCACGTTTCAGTACATGAAGTCCGCGCCATACCTTAGCTCTGGGTTTTTCTACCTCCGGATAGGAAAATACCTTGCCTTTAGGTCCTTCTATTGCATGCCTCAAAGTGATGAACATGCCCTTCGCGATTTCCGGAAGGTATAGCTTTTCCATGAAGGTCATTTTCTTATTCGAAACAACTTTTGACCTGTTTGTAAGTTTCATTTAACTAAATTTCTTATTAATATTTGAAAATCAAATTTTCAAACTCTCTAATTTCCAAAAAGTAGGATTACAGCTCCGGTAATCACAAGATTGAGCAATGCCAGCGGAATTAAAGTTTTCCAACCTAAATGCATCAGCTGGTCATAACGGAATCTCGGGATGGTCCATCTTATCCACATAAATATCATAATACCGATGATCGCTTTGGACAGTATGGAGACAATGCTCAGGATCCCGGCCACGTTTTCGCCCCAGTTTTCGGCTACCCAACCCATTCCCGGATAGTTGAATCCACCAAAGAACAGCGTCGCTATCAGTGCGTTGGAGATGAACATATTCACATATTCACCGAACATGTACATTCCGAAGTTCATGGAAGAATATTCCGTCATATAACCGTTTACAAGTTCGGATTCACATTCCGGTAAATCGAAAGGGTGACGGTTGGTCTCTGCCATTGCAGCTACGAAGAAGATGATGAATGCCAGAGGCTGATAGAGGATGTTCCAGTTGAAACCGTCTACGGCAAACAGTCCCCAAAGTTTACCTGAACCCTGGTCCATTACAATTTTGTTAAGATCCAAACTACCGCTCATCATAATGATGGAAAGTAGGGAAAGACCCATGGCAAGTTCGTATGAAATCATCTGCGACGAGGCGCGTATGGCTCCTATAAGTGAATATTTATTGTTGGAGGCCCAGCCACCGATCATCATGCCGTAAACACCTATGGAAACCATTCCAATCAGGAACAGCACACCTACGTCGATATTTGCAATCTGAAGACTGAAGGACTCGCCACCGATGTTAAGTGTATTCCCCCAGGGAATCACTGCTCCGGTAACCAGAGCGATAAACATTGTGATGGACGGTCCCAGTATGAAAAGGAACTTCTCGGCACCTGCCGGAATAAATCCTTCCTTAAAGAAAAGTTTACCGCCATCGGCCAGTGGCTGCAGCAAACCGAAAGGTCCGGCTCTGTTCGGACCGATACGGTCCTGAAGAACAGCGGCAAGTTTACGCTCGCCCCAGGTAGAATAAGCTGCTATTCCCAGTGATACAGCAAATAATGCTAGTACCAGTATAATTTTAAAAGTGATTAATTCCATAAAAAATGTTCAAATGTTGGGATGTTCAGAATCCCTTTCCCACAATTTATTATTTTTCTGTTCTCTGATCGTCGGCTGTACTTATTTCCTTTGCATGCGAATTGTTAAGCAGGGTATGCTCGTCGGCAGGCTTCTGATAGTGGTTCAGCGAGATTACCGAGTGGCGCGAAATATGGCGCGGACCTTCGATAGTCCACTGCGAAAGGTCTTTACGTTCGAAACGGCATTCGTTACAGATCCAGTCTTCCACCTCGTCATACTGGTCTTTCCTGGCTGTAACACGTACGATCTCATCTCCCTTCATCCAAAGCACCGCTTTTCCGGCACATTTACCGCAGTTGCAGGTAGCATTCATCGGTTTGGTGAACCACACACGGCTTGCAAATCGCGCAGTTCTGTCGGTAAGTGCTCCCACCGGACAAACGTCAATTACATTACCGATGAAGTCATTGTCCAAAGCTTTGTTCAGGTAAGTTGAAATTTCAGCATGGTCGCCGCGGAACAGGATGCCGTGCTCCCTTTCTTCGGTAAGCTGATTGGCAGCCAGTACACATCTTGCACACAGGATGCAGCGGTTCATGTGAAGTTTTATATAAGGACCGATATCTTCCGGTTCAAATGTTCTTCTTTCAAAATCAGTACGTGTAGCCTGAACTCCATGCTCATAGCCAAGATCCTGAAGGTGGCATTCGCCGGCCTGGTCACAGATAGGGCAGTCCAGCGGATGATTTACAAGTAAAAATTCGGTTACGGCTTTACGGCCTTCCTGAGTTTTTTCCGAGGTCAGGTTCTTAACTTCCATCCCGTCCATCACGCCTGTACGGCAGCTGGCTACAAGTTTGGGCATCGGGCGCGGATCCGATTCGGAGCCTTTGGAAACTTCCACCAGGCAGGTACGGCAACGACCTCCACTGCTTTCCAGCGGTTTGTAGTAGCACATGGCCGGGGGAACGGATTTGCCACCGATCTGTCTGGCGGCTTCCAGTATAGAAGTGCCGGGCATAACTTCAGTAGTCTGTCCGTCTATGGTTATCTTGAATTTTTTAATTTCTGTGCTCATATTTATCAGCTTTAAGCCTGCTCATTGGGCTATATTGTCCCTGTAAGGGGTATTTGCGATTTAAAAATTCCGCTGGTGGACCCGCGTTTATATATTGGCGGCAGGTACCGGAATTGGGTCTGCATATCCGGCCAGACCGTAATTCTGAGTCTGGGCAAGCTCAGGATTGTTGATATGCCACTCAAATTCATCGCGGAAATGACGTATGGCCGCGGCAACAGGCCAAGCAGCTGCATCTCCAAGCGGGCAGATGGTGTTTCCTTCAATCTTTCTCTGAACGTCCCACAGAAGATCAATGTCTTCCATTCTTCCTTCGCCACTGTTTATTTTTTTCAGGATCTTATACATCCACGGTGTTCCTTCGCGGCAAGGTGTACACTGACCACAGCTTTCGTGCGCGTAGAAGCGCGCTAATGTCATCGTGTGCTCTACAATGCACTGGTCTTCATCCAATACTTCGAAACCGCCGGAACCCATCATGGTTCCTGTAGCGAATCCGCCATCGGACAGGGATTCGTAATTCATCAGTCGTGGTTCACCGTTGATGGTTTTCAGCATCAGGTTAGCCGGCAGGATGGGAACGGAGCTTCCGCCCGGGATACAGGCCTTGAGTTTCTTTCCGTTAGGTATGCCGCCACAGTATTCATCAGAATAAATAAATTCCTCTACAGTGATCGTCATGTCAATTTCGTAAACCCCCGGTTTGTTGATGTTACCGCAGGCAGAGATCAGTTTTGTACCGGTAGATTTACCCACACCGATCTTGGCATACTCCGCTGCGCCGATGTTGATGATTGGGACTACTGCTGCAATTGTTTCTACATTATTCACTACAGTCGGACTTTCCCAAAGACCTTTTACAGCAGGGAAAGGTGGTTTCAGACGCGGATTTCCTCTTTTACCTTCCAGAGATTCCAATAGGGCGGTTTCTTCACCGCAGATGTAAGCTCCTGCACCACGCTGAACATAAATTTCACAGTCGAAACCGGTACCCAGGATGTTCTTGCCTAAAAATCCGTTGTTTCTGGCTTCTTCAATAGCTTCCTCCAGAATGTCCGGAATCCAGGAATATTCGCCGCGTATGTAGATGTAAGCTGTGTTGGCACCCAAAGCAAAGGAAGAGATTATCATTCCCTCAATAAGGATATGTGGCAGGAATTCCATAAGGTATCTGTCCTTAAAGGTTCCCGGTTCGGATTCATCAGCATTAACTACCAGATATCTGGGTACGCCTTCCGGTTTGGCCAGGAAACTCCATTTCAGTCCGGTAGGGAAGCCCGCACCTCCACGGCCACGAAGACCGGAGGCCTTCACTGCTTCCACAATTTCTTCCGATGACATTTTTAGGGCTTTTTCAACTGCTTCATAACCTCCCTGCTTGCGGTAAGTATCGAAGTAGCGAATCCCTTCTATGTGTGCGTCCTTAAGTAAAAGTTTTTTACTCATTTTATTTATATTGCCAGAGTCAGAACTCTGCATTGATTATTGTTAATGAAAAAACTGATTTGAAATATGAATTCTAGTCCAGCGCAATGGCACCCTGACGGCATAATTCAATAATTTCATCTACTTTTTCAACGGTCAGATTTTCGTGATAAAATTTGCCCAACTGCATCATCGGCGCATAGCCGCAGGCACCGAGACACTCCGCAGGCTTTAAGGTGAAAAGGCCGTCTGCAGACGTACCGCCGTCGCTGATGTTCAGTTTTGTTCGGATATGATCCAGGATTTTCTCACTGCCTCTTACCATACAGGGACCTGTCCTGCAAACTTCAAGAACATACTTACCCACAGGTTTCATGTTAAACATGGTGTAGAAAGTCGCAACTTCGTAAACCTCGATAGGTTTCAGCTGAAGCACCTGCGCTACATAATCCATAACGGGAACATCCAGCCAGCCGCCAAATTCCTTCTGCGCAATGTGCAGGACAGGAATCAGGGCAGATTTCTGTTTGCCTTCCGGATATCTTTTGGTTATTTTTATAACCTGTTCTAAAGTTTCAGGTTTGAAAGCTATAGTATCGCTCACTTTTTTAAATTTTTAATTTTAGATATCGAATCTAAACCATTTCAATTTTTACATTGGTCCGGATCATTTTAAAACATCATCCAAAGCCGATAATTATTTCTACGCGTCCAGTTCGCCGGCGATCACGTTCATTGAACACATCGTTACGATGGCATCGGAGATCATGGATCCTTTTATCATTTCGGGGTACGCCTGATAATAGATGAAGCATGGTCTGCGGAAGTGAAGCCTGTAAGGAGTTCTGCCGCCATCGCTCACCAGATAGAAACCAAGTTCGCCGTTTCCGCCTTCCACCGCGTGGTAGACTTCACCTTTCGGAACATCGGTTTCACCCATCACAATTTTGAAGTGATAGATCAGTGCTTCCATATTATTGTATACTTCAGCTTTCTCGGGCAGGTAGAACTCAGGAACATCAGCGTGGAAAGGTCCTTCAGGCAGGTTTTTATAAGCCTGCTCTATAATTTTCAGACTTTCCCAAACTTCCTGCTGGCGCACCATGAACCTGTCGTAAGTATCGCCCGCACTGCCTACCGGAATGATGAAGTCAAAATCCTGATATGAAGAATACGGACTTGCAACACGTACATCGTAATCTACGCCCGCGGCCCGAAGGTTAGGACCGGTAAAACCGTAGCTTAGAGCACGTTCTGCCGAAATTGCACCTACCTTGATGGTACGGTCCATGAAGATTCTGTTTCTTTCGTTAAGTGCACAGAATTCGCCCCAGATCTTAGGGAATTTCTTCAGCCAGTTTTGCAGAAGTTCATGGAATTTTGGGTTAAAATCCCTTTCAAATCCCCCAATGCGGCCCATGTTGGTAGTCATTCTGGCACCGCAGATCTGCTCGTACATTTCATAGATGGCCTCTCTTTCGCGGAAGAGGTAGGTAAGACCGGTAATCGCTCCGGCATCCATGGCGGTAACACCGTTACATACCATATGGTCGGCGATACGTGCTAGTTCCATCATGATAACGCGCATATAATCTACACGTTTTGGAACCTCGCAGCCAATCAGTTTCTCAACCGTCATGTGCCAGCCCATATTATTGATGGGTGCTGAACAGTAATTCATACGGTCGGTGAGGGTAGTAATCTGAGCGAAATTCCGTCTCTCGGATATTTTTTCAAAAGCACGGTGAATGTAACCTACGGTCTGTTCGGAGTGCAGGATTCGCTCGCCGTCCATGGTAAGCACATTCTCAAAAATTCCGTGGGTAGCCGGGTGGGTAGGTCCCAAATTCAGCGTGTATAACTGCCCGTCTATATGCTCAGAAGAGTCGTACTGTGTGATTATATTTGATAGTGCGTTGTCTTTCATTATATTGACTTTAAGTCATGAACATTTATCTGCCGAACATTTTATCTTCCTTGTCTGTTCTGGTTCCGTCTTCCAGGCGGTATTCCTTGTACATCGGGTGATACCCAATATCTTCCATATTAAGGATGACACGCAAATCAGGATGACCTTTGAATTTAAATCCGTAGAAATCGTAAGTTTCCCTCTCCATCCAGTTGGCTCCTGCAAAAAGGTCGGTAACTGAGTCGAATTCTGCGCCTTCCCTTTTTGTAAAGGCCTTCAGCCTTACACGTACTCCCTGACGCATATTATGCAGATGGTAGATGACACCAACCTCTTTTTCATGGTCTTCGGGATAGTGGATTCCGCAAATATCGGTAAGGAAGTTAAAATCCAGCGAAGAATCCCTGAGGTGGTGGATGACCTTCTTGATGTCTTCCTTCTTAATCTCAAGGGTCAGCATGCCGTAAGGTTCAGAAGCAGAAATGACACTGTCCGGAAACTCTCTTTTAATCGCATCTAATACAAAATCGTTAGTCATAATTGGTTTCAGAAGGGTTGCTGTATTCAGGCAGATTATTTAATTCCGTAAGATTCCAGAAGATTTTGATATTCAGGCATATCTCTCCGGCGGATGCTTTCGCTCTCGGCCAGTGCCTGCACCTGCATCACGCCTTCGATGATCTGCTCCGGTCTTGGCGGGCAGCCGGGTACATAAACATCTACAGGAATTATTTTATCTATGCCCTGCAACACGGAGTACGTGTCGAAAATTCCTCCACTGCTCGCGCAGGCTCCCACAGCGACTACCCAGCGTGGCTCTGCCATCTGTGTATATACCTGCTGAAGAACAGGGCCCAGCTTCTTGGATATTGTTCCGCACACCATAAGCATATCAGCATGTCGCGGCGAGAAGGAGTTTCTTTCCATCCCGAAACGTGACCCGTCGTAGGTAGGATTCAGGAAAGCCATATATTCAATACCACAGCAGGAGGTGGCAAACGGCAAAGGCCAAAGTGAGTGCTTTCTCGCCAGGCCTACAACACTGCTGAGCTGGGTGGCAAAGAACCCTTCGCCCTCAAGTCCTGCAGGTGGTTGGGCATCCATACGGATTACCGGTTTATTATCAGACATAATTATTTCTTTAAAAAGTTAAACATATCCGCGGGAATACCTAAGTACTTTACCCGCGAATTAATTTATTTGTCCCAGTCCAGGGCGCCGCGTTTCCAGACATATACAAATGCCATAAAGAAAACGGATACAAACATCAGTACTGCCAGAAATCCTTCCATCCCGAATTCGCGGAAATTGACCGCATACGGATAGAAGAAAACGATCTCAATATCAAACAGAACAAAGAGAATGGCTGTAAGGAAATATTTAACTGAGAATGGAGTTCTTGCATTCCCCTCAACTTCAATGCCGCACTCAAAACTTTCGTTTTTACGGGTATTGGATTTTTGCTGTTTTGGTCCCAGAAAATGGGTTCCTGCCAGTGAAAGCAAAACGAAACCAAGGCCAACTGCTGCCTGTATGAGGATGGGAATATATGATTCAGGTAAACTCATGTAAATTATTTTTTAAATTTAATTAACAGCGGAAGAAGGTTCCTAAACCCCAGTTTCCGCAGTTACAACCTAGTCCTGGTAAATACAAGATGCAAATTTAGGTATTTATAGGCAACAGGCGAAATATAACCAACATAAATAATCCGGCGTAGAAAAAAGAGAGAACTAATTTAGAATAATTCCAAATAATTACTTTTTTGAAATATTCCTGATCTTTTTCAGCGCCAGAAAAGCCAGATAAGCGATATAAAGAAACAGTATGCTGGCAAAAAGTATATTGACGATTTCGTTGAGCCGCGGATCCTGCAACTGAAAAAACCGGTTGTAAAGGATATACGCCGCAATGAGAACTGCGTAAATGATAAGTTGTTTTTTCATTATCTATACTAATTTTGAAAATGTGGCCCGGCGTTTATGATTTACCGGATTATAGTCCTGCCAAAGCAGCTGTATGGCTTTATTATCTGCCAGTTCAGGATTGGTTTCCAGGTACTTAACACCTTTACGTTTGAAGATGTCATAGATCTCCTTGAAAATGATGGACGTTACCCCCCGCTTCTGGTAATCGGGATGGATACCGATCAGGTAAAAGTTCGCTCTTTCATTCTTTTTGCCAGCCTGCAGGAAATGCCACCATCCAACCGGCAGCAGGTGGCCGTTGGCCTTTTGAAGAGCCTCGGAATAAGAAGGCATTGTAACTGCAAAAGCAATTAGGTTGTCATCTTTGTCCGCGATGCAGATGATGAAGTCCTTATCCAGCAGTGAAAAGTACTTATCCTTATAACTCTGAACCTGTTCCGGTGTAAGCGGCGTGTACGTAGACAGCGTGCTGTATGTTTGATCCAGAAGTTTGAACATAGGGTCCACCAGTGGCAGAAATTCCTTCTTCGACCTGAATTTCATTACCCGGAGTTGGTATTTTTCTTTTATCAGTTCGTTGAACTTCACCACTTTCTCCGGCAAAACTTCAGGAAAAACGATTTCATACTCTACCCATTCCTTTTCTCTGGTCAAGCCCAGTTTTTCAAAGTGAATTGGATAATATTCATGGTTATAAATGCCGATCATTGTGGCCATTTTGTCAAAACCCATGGTCAGGGTTCCGGCCTTGTCCAGATTTGTAAATCCCATGGGACCTTCAATTTTTGAAATACCGTTAGCCTTTGCAAATTCTTCTGCTTTCTCCAGAAGTGCCCTGGATACATTTAGGTCATTGATAAAATCGATCCAGCCAAACCGTACTTTGCTGATTCCCAATTCCTCCTTTTCCTTTCCGTTGATGATTACTGCAATCCGTCCTACAGTTTTACCGTCTTT
Organism: Chryseobacterium sp.; assembly: GCF_008831505.1. Taxonomy (NCBI): domain Bacteria; kingdom Pseudomonadati; phylum Bacteroidota; class Flavobacteriia; order Flavobacteriales; family Weeksellaceae; genus Chryseobacterium; species Chryseobacterium sp. The sequence continues at coordinate 621,847 of NZ_CP044507.1, forward strand.
CCTGGCCAGAAACTGTTTGGCTTTGCAATAGGCCAATGCAGGATTTTCGCGGGGATCCCACGTCTCCCGTTCGCCCTGTATGAGGGATGGTACGTAATTTTTATTATTTTTGTAGAGTTCCATCGGGAAGCGGATAAATTCCATTAATTCTTTCCCGGATTTTACTTCCATCACCTGGATTTCAGACATCGTTTTCGTACTTTGTTTTGTGATGAACAAATATAACGGAAAGCATGTTAAAAATGCTGGTATTTGGCATAGTTTTTAGAGGAAAAGAGGTACAGAAAAGACAGATAGAAAGATAAAGTTATGATGACCTATTATTTAATTATTGGTGTAGTATTTATCATCAGTATGATCGTCCAGAACCGCTTGCGGTCAAAATTTGAGCATTACTCAAAAGTACATCTCCAGAACGGGATGTCCGGAAAGGAAATTGCAGAGAAAATGCTGCGTGACAGTAATATTCACGATGTGCAGGTAATTTCGGTTCCCGGCCAGCTTACCGATCATTACAATCCTATGAACAAGACAATTAACCTTTCGGAAGGTGTTTATATGCAGCGAAATGCAGCGGCTGCAGCGGTTGCAGCTCATGAAACGGGCCATGCAGTTCAGCATGCGGTAGGTTATTCCATGCTGCAGCTCAGATCCAAGATGGTACCGATGGTAAATGTTGCCTCCAGACTGCTGCAGTTTGTACTAATGGCTGGTATTGTGTTGATGGCAATGAGTGGCTCCAAGACGGTATTACTGATCGGAGTTATTCTATTCGCAGTAACTACAGCGTTTGCCTTTATTACTTTACCGGTAGAATATGACGCAAGCAAAAGAGCCTTGGTTTGGCTAAAAACATCGGGTACACTGGCCAATAATGCAGAGTATGCAGGGGCGGAAGACAGCCTGAAATGGGCAGCACGTACTTATGTGGTGGCAGCCCTGGGATCTCTTGCGCAACTCATTTACTTCGCATCCATGCTTGCCGGAGGAAGAAGTAATGATTAATTCCGGAACTTAAATGAAACATGCTGCATCTCCGATAACTGATCGGAGATGTTTTTTTTATGGGTGAGCGTGAGCGAGGCGGTGATCATACATGAATTTGCTGACCTGAAATCCAAAATCTTTGCACCATATCTGTTCAGCAGGGTGAACACAGTATTCTGCAGACCGAACGGAAATTCAACGTCCAGTTCACATTCCAGTTCCCGGGCAATTATAATTCCCGCTTCCAGTGTGGCTTTTGCACATTCCTTATAGGTCTTCACCAGACCCGAAACTCCAAGTTTTGTTCCGCCGTAGTAGCGCACGACCACCACCAGGATATTAGTCACACCGTGGGCGAGCAACTGATTGTAAATGGGAAGACCCGCACTTCCTGAGGGCTCACCGTCATCATTTGCACGGTATTTTTCCCCATTGATGCCAAGCCGATAGGCATAACAATGATGGGTGGCTTTCGGATGTTCATCTTTCAGGGTTTCCAGGCGTTCGCGAATTTCCGCTTCACTCTGCACATTCCACGCAAATCCGATGAAACGGCTGCCTTTCTCCTTCAGAATGATGTCTTCAACAGGCTGCTGAAGGGTATTGTAACTGTGCATGATCAATTTCGGTAAAATTCAATGACATTATCACGGTAAATCTCTTTCTTTTCAGGAAGGGCATTCCACAAGGGTGCTTTCGTCCCGGATTCCAGAAGCAGGCCTGGATTACGGATCAGAATGGCTTCGTCCCACAGATCCGCGTCTATGAACTGCTGAAGGGTAAAACTTCCGCCTTCAACGATCAGCGACTGTATTTCCAGGGTGTAAAGTGTTTCCAACATTGCCTGAAGGAAGTTTTCGGCAGGTATCTTAATCAGCCTGAAATTATCTTCAGTTCCGGTTTCAAGAAAATTAAATATAATTGTGGGGGCTTCGCCGTCATAAATCTTCTGATGCCGCGGAACAATCAGATGCGGGTCTATAAGGATTCTAACCGGATGGTTTCCCGGAATATGCCTTACTGTCAGTCCCGGGTTGTCGCGCAGTGCAGTAGTGGCACCCACGAGGATGGCATGTTCATCTGCTCGCAGCTGATGGGTGAACTGATTCACAAGATCGTTGGATATACGCGCCGGTGTAAAGCCCTGATCCAGGAATCCATCGCCCGACTGAGCCCATTTCAGGATAATATGCGGACGTTTCTTTTCATGATAAGTAAAAAAACGCCTGTTCAGTATGCGGCTGTCTTCTTCCAGAATACCGGAAATTACCGCGCAGCCGCCCTCTTTCAGGATCTGTATTCCTTTTCCGTCTACTTTATCATGCGCATCACGCGCGCCTATCACCACTTTTTTAATGCCTGCCTCAACAATGGCATTCGCGCATGGCGGGGTGCGACCGTAATGAGCGCAGGGTTCCAGTGAAACATAAATGGTTGCGTTCTTCAGAAGTTCAGGATTCTTAACGGAATGAATTGCATTGATTTCCGCGTGTGCTTCGCCGGCTTTGTGATGGTAGCCCTCGCCGATAATACGGTTATCCGAAACAATCACACTTCCCACCAAGGGGTTAGGGTAGGTCTGTCCGCTGGCTTTCCGGGCCAGCTCAATACATCTGCGTATGTAAAATTCGTGGTTCATGGTTATAAAAAACACCCAACTTATGTTGAGCGTTATTACTGGTAAATATAGGGTGGCCTTAATATTCCGGCTTGATCTGAATCATTTCCGGCAGCTTAGTTACAACTGATTCTTTATCGGGATTACCACCGAAATACTCAATCACAAAACTTCCCTTGGACTTTGCATCTACGGCATTCACATTTCCGATCAGGATTTCCCTCCTCTCGGCTTTCTTATCTGTTGTATAAAGATATTTGATGCTGTGAAATCCTTCATCATCACTGTTCATCTCAACCTCAGATAATTTTTTGTCGTCACTACCTTTAATTTCCTCGGCTTTCAATTCCCAAATTTGCACAGCTTCTTGACCAGGATGAAAGGACACCATTACACGGTCACCGGCAGGGGATTTAGGTTGATATTCCTGCGTAATCACTCTGGTCTTCGGATTAACGCTGCTTTTTGTAAGCTTATATTCTACTGTAGCGTCGGCAGTTTCAAGTTTGAGCGGCCCCGGTACCCCGAGTCTGTCCTTCTGTTGTGCAAATGCGGTTAATGCAGCGAAGATGAATAATGTTTGTAAGGTTTTCTTTAGCATAATATTTCTGTAAATGATTATTCGCCGGTGATCATATGATGAAGGCTTTGCTTCATTGATTCAAGCTGGGATTTCTTTTCTTCGATTTTCTTATAAGTATCCTTCAATAACGGATTTTCCGGCGTGGGATTGTGGAAGAAACCAAGATTATTTTCCAGTTTAACAATTTCAGCTTCCAAATCGGCAATTTGGTTCTTGATTTTTCTGGCCTTATCGGTTACCTGATTTTCGGATAGACCCTCCTCTTTCAGGTCGTAATCGTGGATTTTGTTGAGTTTCATCTTCTCTCTCAGCACCCTGTTAAAATCTGTGTTGATGGATAATTTCTCACGGGGAACTTTGCCGATACTGTTCCAGCTGTTTTTGATCTGTTCAATTTTTTCCACGCTGCCTTCAGCTTCCTGCACTTCAGACAATTCGTCCAGCAACGCTTTTTTCTTCTTATAGTTTTCCTTCCAGTTATCACCGCCTGAATCATTCTTGGCGCGGTAATTTTCAAAAAAAACATTGCAGGCATTTCGGAATTCATCCCAAACTTTGTTGGTCATGCTTCGCGGTACGTGGCCGATTTTTTTCCAGTCTTCCTGCAGTTTTTTGAACAGAGGTATCGCGGTTTCCCAGTCTTCCGTGTTCATATGCGCCTTAGCCGTTTCTATAAGCTTCAGTTTTTCATCCAGGTTGTGCTGCTGACTGTTTTTCAGGCCTTTATAAAACTCATTCTTACGGTTATTAAAAGTGCGAAGTACCTGCTTAAAGTCATTCCAGTTCTGATTGGAGATCTTGCGAGGTACGCTGCCGGTTTTCAGAAACTCAGTACGCAATTCCTCTACCTGCTTTATTGCATTTTGCCAATAGTTGTGATTGGGATCTTTTTCCGGCTGAACCAGTTTCTTAATCTGCTCTATAATGCCGTTCTTCTTTTCCAGATTGGCGGTTTGCTCACTTTCTATCTGGCTGCTTAGTTCGGCCCGGCGTTCGTGCACCCTGTTTGAAATTTCCTTAAACAGCTGCCAGGTTTTCTCGCGGAATTCCTCTGCTACGGGTTCTGCCTCTTCTTTCCAAAGTTTGTGCAGGTACTGCAGTTCATTCAGTGCTTTCTGTACAGACGGCTCGTTTTCCAGTTCCCGGGCGCGGGCAATTATATGTTCACGCTTTTCCAGGTTGTGAGCATATTCCTGTTCCAGATATTCTTTGTTCATATCAAGCATCTGGTAAAACTGATTAAGATGGTGGAAGTAATTATTGTTCAGTAATTTGAATTCCGACTTTGGAACCTGTCCGGCCTGGCTCCAGGCCTCCTTAATCTCACGAATCTCCCGGAAAAAGTTGGTACCAACCTCAGAGTTGGTATACAGATTTTTTAACCGTTCAATAACGGCTTGGCGTGTTTCCATGTTTTTCGCATGTTCTTCTTCCTGCTTTCTGTGGAATTCGTCCTGTTTTTCCCGATAAATGTTACTTAGGCCCGAAAGTTTCGCTTTGGAAGGATGTTCATAGCTGAAGTCCTCCTCACCATTTCCCGCGGATGCCAGTTCCTGCTTCTTCTCTTCGGTTTCGTCATGAATAATTCGTGAAGCCTCATCCCGGAGTTTGGCAAATAATTTAAAATCCGCTCCGCCATCCTTGCTGTTGATGACCTTTTCCATCCGGTCAAAAATTTGCGTCAGGGACAGGCCCGAAACTTCGTCGTCAGCAGCGTGCCTTTCCTCCTGATTTTTCTCAGCTGCGGTATTTTCTTCTTCAGACGTGGCAGTATTGTTATTTACTGATGCTCCAGTCGCTGGTTTGGGGGTTTCTGGCTCCTGCACAGGCATCGGTTCAGTATCGGTTGTTGGTGCTTCAACGGGCGTTTCGGAAACACCGGGACTGGAAGGTTCCTCCTCGCCAGAGCTGCTTTGCTCAGCCGAAACCTCCACATCAGGTACAGTTACACCTGATTCGGCAGTTGCTTCACTGACCTGTGGAGTCGCTGTGTTAGGCTCAGTTGGTAATTCGGAAACAGTTTCCGGCTGTTGTACATCAGCAGGTTTTTTTTCTTCGTTCTCGGAGTGGGATGGTTCCGGTGTCATAGCCAGTCTTTTTTAGTTATATTTCGTTAAATGGTGATTCAGTTGCTTACAGCAACTGTTTTGTGCAATAAATATAAACAAAAATTATAACTCACAGAAAAGGTAACCTCAAACGTGCACTGATTGTTTGTGGATCATCCTGTTCACGCCTCCCTATTCCAAATTTCCCAGGCTTTTTCTGCCTGCTGCTCCAGCATCATCTGCCCGTTAGCAGTTATGGCGCCCCTTGAGGCAGATTCACGCAAAAAAAGGGTTTGGGAGGGATTGTAAATAAGGTCTATGACCAGATGTTGAGAGGACAGGGCATCGAACGGAAAATTTAAACAGTCCTCAATATTTGGAAAAGTACCCACTGGGGTAGTTTGTATAATGATCTTATGAGCCTGTACCTCTTCAGCTGTAAGTGTATCGAAATTGAGCGCGCCTTTTCTGTAAACGGTATTATACGGAATTTGATGGTGCTTTAGCACAAATTTAACCGCTTTAGCTGCACCTCCATTACCTAAAACAAGTGCGGACCGGTGATGATCCCGTTTCAGCCTCATCAGGGTGGCCTCAAACCCTGCTGCGTCGGTATTGTATCCCTTCAGTTGACCGTTCCGGACTGCAACAGTATTTACGGCACCAATCATCTTTGCTTCTTCGCTGAGGCTGTCCAGCAGCGGAATGATCTTTTCCTTGAACGGAATGGTGACGTTAAAACCACTTAATTTTTCTTTTTCACAAAACTGCCTTAAACTTTCGAGGTCATTAAGATCAAATATTTTGTATGAATAGTTATCCAGACCGAGCTGCCTGAATTTCTCTGTAAAGTATTTTCCCGAAAAAGAATAGGAAATATTCTGTCCGATCAGACCAAACTTTTTTGCTGCACCCATGATTCAAAAGTACAAAAAAGGCCGGTTAAAATGCCGGCCTCACTTTTTTTGGATGTACAGTAAATGCTATTTCACAATGAATTGTATTGATTTACCGTCCACGGTCAGGAAATAGACTCCTGATTTTAAATTAGTCAGTTTAATGCTGTCCGATTTTACAAAGGGTTTTGCCACACTTTGAACCAATCTTCCGTCTGCGCTGTAGATATCTGCTTTGAGGACCTTTTTCAAATCAGTACCTTTTACAAAGATCTCATCGTTTACCACAGGATTTGGATAAAGGCTGAGGTTCGGCACTGTGGAAGTTTCGCCTGTACTTAGGGTATAGCAAGTCCAGCTAAGGTCGTCAAAGGCCACACGGTTACCGGTGATGCTGTTGTCGGTGATGCTGATCACGGCATTACCCGATATATTGAGATTGTCTACAGTTGTGGTTACCGAAGTGTCCGGTGTGCCGCTGTAGGGGATGGTTCCTACAATATTGCCGTTTACGCGAAGGTTAAATGTACCTGCATTAGCGCCAAATTTTAGCTGTGTAGTTACCGTAATGCTTTTGATTCCGCCCGTAACAGTCGAAGAGGTCAGGGATCCGTTTCGGATGGTGACAGCACGGCCGTTAATGGTTTGGTCGGTACGGGCGTCCGTTGCCGTCCAGGTAATATTGTTGGAAGTCCAGGTACGGACTGCGTAACCACTGTTATTGGCCGGCATTCCGTCAAAAGTTTCGGTCCCGCAACTTCCGCCAGGTGTGCCTGCCGAAGTAGTTGCCGTTACGGTATTGCTCGCAGGTGAAAGATTACCCGCCAGATCTTTGGCAATCACGTGAAAAGTGTAGGCGGTAGCAGGTGCAAGTCCGCTAACCGTTGCCGACGTTCCTGAAACAGTAGAATGGTACACACCGTTAACATAAATATCATAAGCCACCACAGCAATATTATCGGTAGAGGCAGTCCAGTTTAAAGGAACCGAAGAGCTGGTAGGAGTACCTGCGGTAAGTCCTGCCGGCGCGCTGGGAGCAATAATGTCTGAAGTACCCCAAATCGTATTTACCCATTGAGGGTTGTCAATAAAGGGATTTCTGTTACCCTGAAAGGTGTATGAAGCATTGTTTATGGCAATTTCTACCTGTGAAACAGGATCCTGCGCGTGCCACAGCAGGAGCTGCTGCAATTGCCAGGACTGCAGGCCCGGGTAAGCAGAGCCACCCAGCATATCGCCTGAACTGAAGCTGCTTAGCTGGTTTTCATATCTTGTTACGAAATAAAAGATCATTCTGGCTACGTCACCTTTGAACGCGTCAATGGGCTCGAAAACCGTACCGCTGAAGCCCGGAGAAACCGAAGTTCCCAGTTTTGACCCGTTTAACGAAGTGAATGTAGCTGAACCTACCATTCCAAAAGGAAAGTTACTTCTCATGCCGTTTACCTTACCGTCTGTAGCGCGAACGAAATGAATGTCATTTTTCATGGGGCTGGCTTCATTGAAAAGACTTTGTGGTACAATGTGTTCACGGTTGTAGCAGTCGCCTTCACTGGAGTAATTGCCGCACTGATCTGTTATGGGAGTAAAAGTATAGGGATCCGGACCTGCCACATTTTCGGAGTAGATATCAAGGATAGTACCGTCATTTTCGTAAAAATAATCGCGGTCTGTAGTCAGGTAGCCGGTCCAGAGACCGCCGTAACCCATATCCGAGTGCCCGTTGGTAATGATGATGCTTAGCTGTGTTTTCAACTGTGCGCCGGTGCCTGTAGCGCCGTTGTAATAGCCTGCAGGTGGCTGTGCGGAAAGCAGGCCGAAAAACAGACTCAGAATAAATATTACTGATGACTTTTTCATAATGTCTTGAACTGTAAAAAATTGGAAGGCAAAATTACTAAAAAAATAAGTAGCAGGATGTTAAGCTTTAGTAATGTGCTGCCTGTTGATTTTGGAGAATGCCCACGAGATCAGCAGGCCAAAGGTTGCTGCCGTAGTGGCTACAATAAGATAGTTAATGGGCAGTATACGCACCGGAAATGCCAGGTCTATGGCCGCGTTGGCTTTAAAGAAACCTGTTTGAAGCTGTATGAAACAAACCACTGTTCCTATAAAGAGTCCTGAAATAATGCCCGTAAAAACAATTAGCATGCCCGTAAAGAAGTAGGTTCTCCTTAATTCGCGCAGCGGCAGACCCAGTGAAAGCAACGAGCGGGCCTGTTCTTTTTTGTCCAGTTGCAGGATAATAATTGCGCCCGCAAGGTTAAAGGTAGTAATGAATATTACCAGAACGAAAATGAAGTAAATAAACAGTTTTTCAATATTGATCATTTTCCAGAAAGCAGCATTCTCTTCCTTTTTGGTGGTGATTATATAATTGCTGCCCACCTGCTTCTGAAGCTCATCCCGAACCGAATCGGCCTGGTCGCCGTTGCGAAGCTTCACCAACAGTTGATAAGCCGCGCTTTCCGGAAGATTCAGAAGTTGCTGTGCCAGTGTTATGGGCGCAATGATATAATTGTTAAGCTGATCGTTGCCCGAGAATACCCCGGTTACATAAATGTCCTGCCTGTTAAAAATATCTTCTTCCTTATTGATAAGTCCCGTTCCGGCTTTGGGCATGAAGACGGTAGCAAAATCTGCCTGACTGCCCACCGGGATGGAGAGCCGATTGCCAAGCTGGTTTTCCATTACCACCTCGTTCGGAAACTCAAAAGTGGGGTAGGAGCCGTAAAAAATGTTTTTATTAACCGGATTTACAGAAATGTAAGCTGAATCTACACCACGCAGGTAGGCAATATCGCCTTTTCCGCCGTAATCAATATAGACTTTCTCTTCAATGGCCTTGGAAAGTCCGGCCACATCCTCTCTTTTGCTTATTACTTCCTGGAGTTTGGCCACATCCTTCAGGACTTTACCCTGTGTGCTTTTCACCGTGAGATCGGCGTGCAGGTCGGAGATCAGTTCACGGTTAAGATCCTCCAGGCCTGAAAATACCGAGATGATAATAAACATCGCGGCAACCGCCACCGTCATGGCCAGTGCGGCCAGCCAGGTAATAAAAGTTACGGCCGTACTGCCTTTTTTGGCAATAAGGTAACGTTTGGCTATGTGAAAAGCAGTCCCGGGCACTTTAGGAATTAAAGCATTGGATTATCACCTTCGCCCCGAAGTTCTTTTTCAATCTTTTCAACATCGTCCAGCGACGTATCCAGATAGAAGTTAAGCTGGGGAATGACACGTACCTGCTTGCCCATTTTCTGGCCAATAAAATTACGGTACTGGGATTTGTTCACCTCAATTTCCTGCATAATCGGTTTACGGAATTCCTGGGGGAAAATACTCAGGTAGATTTTGGCAATGCTGAGGTCGGGAGTAACTTTTACATCAGAAACACTCACCATAAAGCTTTCCTTACTCTCGGATGACTGCTTGCGGAAGAGTTCAGCAAAATCTTCCTGGATAATCTGTGCTACTTTTCGCTGTCTGTTACTTTCGTTCATGGGGCAAATTTACTACTTTTGTTTCAATTATCAGGGCGTGGCCATCCTGTTGCGCGGCCGCAGGCCGCGCAACAGGATGGCCGGTCTCCGTGCAGTCGCTTTTTCTCTGTTTGGGGGCGGCGGCGCAGCCGCCGCCCCCAAACAGAGAAAAGAGCTCCAACAATGCACTCCGCCCTCACGCGCAGGAAGTCATCAAAACAAATTCAGCATGAAAATAGAACATTTAGGAATCGCCGTAAAATCACTTGAAACATCAGATAATTTATTTGCCCGCCTTCTGGGAAAAGACAGTTATAATAAAGAGTCCGTGGAAAGGGAAGGCGTAACTACTTCCTTTTACCAGGTAGGTGAAAGCAAAATTGAACTTCTGGAAGCAAGCAATACCAACAGTCCCATCGCTAAGTTCCTGGATAAGAAAGGGGAGGGAATACACCATATCGCTTTTGGCGTAGAAGATATCCGGCTGGAAATCGAGAGATTAAAGAAGGAAGGTTTTACATTTATCTCCGAAGAGCCTAAAGACGGTGCCGACAATAAACTGGTGGTTTTTCTTCATCCAAAGTCAACGAATGGTGTATTGGTAGAATTATGTCAGGAAAAGCCCTGAAAAATTTTTACAGATTCAAAAAAATGTTTACATTTGCAACTCGCAAAACAAAAGGTTTAGTCCGATTGTTTTCTGGCCTTGTAACTCAGCTGGTTAGAGTAGCTGACTCATAATCAGCAAGTCCTTGGTTCGAGCCCAAGCTGGGCCACTTTAAATTGAAGCACTTACAGAAACGTAGGTGCTTCCTTCTTTTTATTACAGCTCTTTCTCCTGCTTGTATACATCCAATCCTTATTGATATACTTTATTTTATAGGTAAGCTGCCCACTAATTTCCTATTTTACTTATTTGTACGTTCGATCAGATTTAATATCTGTTGGAATAAATATTGACAAGAGTCTTCAAATCTTTTTTATCACAAAATCAATTAACATAAAAAATAGAATTATGAATGTACTGTTTGTCCTAACGTCCCACGCTGAGTTGGGAGATTCCGGTAAGAAAACCGGTTTCTGGATTGAGGAATTTGCCAGTCCTTATTATTACCTCACGGACAGGGGTGTTGAAGTGACCTTGGCATCACCGGCGGGAGGTCAGCCGCCAATTGATCCTACCAGTGATCAACCTGAAAACCAGACTGAATCCACCATCCGCTTTAAAGGAGATGAGGCCCTGCAGGAAAAACTTAGCAGAACGCTGTCGCTGGCAGATGTAAGCGCAGATGATTATGATGCCGTTTTCTATCCGGGAGGTCACGGACCGCTTTGGGATTTGGCGGAAAGCGAGGATTCAAGGTTACTGATACAGACCTTTTATGGGATGCAGAAGCCTGTTGGATTCGTTTGCCACGCGCCGGCAGCTTTAAAGAATGTAAAAGATGATAAGGGTGAAGCGTTGGTAAAGGGTAAAAAAGTAACCGGGTTTTCCAATACTGAAGAGGAGCTTGTTCAGCTCAAAGAGGTCGTGCCCTTTCTTGTAGAAGATATGCTGAAAGAAAACGGTGGCAACTATTCCAAAGCGGGTGATTTTGAACCCTATGCTCTGGAAGACGGTCTTCTAATTACAGGACAGAATCCTGCTTCATCCGAAAAGGTAGCAGAACTTTTGCTGGCTCAGCTGAAAAAATAGTTTTACACGGATAGGTGTAAAGTTCCGTGATGCATGTCGCGGAATTTTTTATTGGTAGATAGCTCTCATTCCACTACGATGCAGGCTCGTGGACTCAATAAGTGAGGACAACCGATGCCATTACAGATTTTGTGCGAAATAAAATGTCAGCAATTTCTGCTTCTTCATTGCCTCAGAAATCAATAAATTGCTTGCTCTTATTCATAATACCATGAAACTTACTGCCCAGGCTACCCTCCAGATTCAAAAAACCGTTGGTGAGGTTTTTGAAGCCATAGTCAATCCTGATCACATGACTCAGTATTTTATTTCGGAAAGCAGCGGCCGACTGGAGTCCGGAAAGAATCTGACTTGGAAATTTCCGGAGTTTGAAGATGAATTCCCGGTGACACAGGTACGCATCCAGGCTCCGAACCTGATTTCATTTGTTTGGGACCCCGAAACCACAGTAAACATTTTCCTGAATGCTCAGGCCGACCAAAGTACGTTGGTCAAAGTTACAGAAGGCGATAAAGAGCTGGATGACGATAACCTGAAATGGCTTATCAGTAATACCGAAGGTTGGGCCAACTTTCTGGCCTGCCTAAAGGCTTACTTAGAATATGGCGTGCACCTCCGCAAAGGCGCCTACGATTTTATGAGAAAATAAACAGTTGGCTTGGGGACTCATACAGGTACAGAGTTTAGGTTACGCGTTTATTATTGCTGGAGCTCACCCACTTTTCCTTTCCGCAATGTGAACATTTGCCCGCTGCACCGGGCGTTTTTTCTTCAGTATAACCACAGAAGGTACAGGAGTAAAAACCCGCCTTTTCAATGACCTTTACAGGATGATCCAGGGAATTCAGCATAATGGGAAGGCCGTAGCGGATTTCATCAGTTTCCCGGAAAAAGACACTAACACCGCCTGAGGTTTCCTCGATAGCTGTTTCTATCTGTCCCAGGTGGGAGATTCCGCGTAAACGGAGCTCAGCGAAGAATTCGTCGTTCCCGAGATTCTCTTTCTTAAAATTTTCAATTTCAAAAACCCCGTCCCTGATCAGGCATACCGGCTTGCCCTCTACCATGTCCTCAAATCTTTTGGATTTACCAAGAAAATAGGTAAGTAGCGCATACAATGCGATGATTACGATAAAAACCAGAAGCGAGAACACGATACCCACATCCTTATAAAACATAGGGTCGCCCGCGGCCGATCCCAAACCTATAATGACTACGAGCTCAAAAACCGAAAGCTGTTTCACACCCCTTTTTCCCAGAATCCGAAGTCCCAGAATAATAATCAGGAACATGATGACGGTTCTCAGGATGACTTCCGGCAGGAACGACCAGTCTTCGGACCCAAGTAACAGGTCCTTCCAGTCTATAACGGCAATTGTGTTCATAGAGTAGTGTTTCGGAACCTATAGCCAAAAGAATGCCTATTTGGAAAACACCGCTTGCGGATTAGGCAAAATGATTTCCGGGCAGCCGCTTTAACAAAGAAATCCTCCTGAACTTTGAAATTCAGGAGGATTTTATTGGAAATTATAAACTTGTTCAGCCAGTTATTTTTTAATGAAGTTAAGCGTTCTTGCTTCCACCGTTGGGCCACTTATCTCCAGAAAATAAACGCCTGCCGGCAAATCGGATACTTCCACCTTACCCTCTTTTATTACACGTGACCTGACCAGTTTTCCGTCCGCTGCGAAAATCTTAGCAGATGAATACCTGCTGATCTCTCCGGTGAGATGAATAATTTCCTGTGCCGGATTCGGGAAAATCTGCAGTTTTGATGCTGGGTCAGCATTAACTGTGCTCAGAAACACCTCGTTAAGAGCCTGTGCACCGGTGGTAGTCTGGTTAATGCCCAGCAGCGGAACACTTATATTGGCGCTGGTGTAGGAAAGTATAGGGAACTTGCGCACATTATCATAATAAGTGTAGGTAGTGTTCGTTACCGTACCTATCGGTACCAGGAAAAGGATATCACTGCTTTGGTGAAGGTTCAGATTCTGCACAGATTTCAGGCGCAGTACATTCGGATAGGTTTGGGATCCCAAAATCAGCGTGCCGGCAGCATCTGCAGTATTGGTGATGGTACCTTTAAAGATTCCTGACGCTGCAGACGAGGTGAAAGTCCCCTGAGCCTGATCTGTCTCATTATAACCAAAGGCGGCCGGATACGTGATCACTGTTCCGTTGTTCACTGAAAAGTTCAGCGTAGCATCGGGTGTAATAAGTCCCGTAATTTCCAGCTTGGTAGCTGTTTGCTTGTAAAGTACCGTATTTCCAAGGCCGTTCATCTTAATGGTGCTGCCCGGGAAAGTGGTAAGTTCCGACGCACTGGGCGCTGTGTAGGTGGTTGCCGCAGCTGCTCCCTGAGTAAGGCTGCCGTTCTGGAAAGTTACACCTGCGCCGGTAGCGGAATTATCTACAGTACCGTTCACGGTTACATAATTCACCGTTTCGCCCACAACAGGATCATTAAATGCTTTAGTTATGGTGGTTTGAGCGGAAACCATACCTGTAAACGCTGTAATAAGCAGTATTGATTTTTTCATCGAATATTTTTTGCAAATATAGACAAAAACTAAAATTAAGTTTGTAGTTTATCGATAATGTATAATATTATAAACTTAGGATGTGAAAAAGCCTGGCTGCATACGCGGACCTCTGACTTAGGAAACGGAGGCGTATAGAAATTGTGATGAATTTCCGTTAAAAAATTTCCATTGTTTGAGTGGCGGCGAGAAAAGAAATTTTGCAGCATTAGTGTATTTCCGCCCGAGTTTGGAAATTTTAGGAAATTCATTACAATTTTAGCCGAGTTTCCAGTCTTGAATTTTTGGTTCTTTTGTTTCAAGACTAAAGAACAACTATGTTTCTTCTACCAATAATACATAAAGAATCCTGGCGGTGTTGTATAAAGTGCCTTCTTACAAAATCATACTCAGCTGCACGCGCTTCCTTGCCTCATCAACCTCAGTCACCTTTACCTGCACATGCTGGTGCAGTTTCACCACCTCATTTACATCCGACACAAATCCCTCTTTCAGCTGTGATATGTGAACCAGGCCGCTTTCCTTGATGCCCAGGTCCACAAAGCAGCCAAAAGCCGTAATATTGTTCACGATTCCGGGCAAAATCATGCCTGGTTTTAAATCCTTAATGCCTTTCACTCCTGGGTCGAACTCAAAGACTTTCGCGGCTTTTCGCGGGTCCAGACCCGGCTTTTCCAGTTCTTTCAGGATATCTCTGATTCCCAGGATCCCGACTGTTTCAGTAATATAGTTCTCAGGATTAATTTGCACGATCTTCTCTTTGTTGGCAATAAGGTCTGCAGTTTTGAGGCCCAAATCTCTAGCCATCTTTTCAACAATGGGGTAGGCCTCCGGATGGACCGCCGAATTGTCCAGCGGATTCTTCCCGTTGGCAATCCTTACAAAAGCTGCCGCCTGCTGATAAGCTTTTTCGCCAAGCCTTGGAACTTTTTTAAGCTGCTTCCGGTCTTCAAAAGCACCGTTTTCCGCACGGAAATTCACAATGTTTTCGGCCATCTTTTCGCCGATTCCCGAAACGTAGCTCAGCAAAGATTTGCTGGCGGTATTCAGGTTAATGCCCACCGCATTCACGCAACTCATGACAGTGGAATCGAGGTCATTTTTCAGTTGGGTCTGGTCCACATCGTGCTGATACTGGCCCACACCAATGGATTTTGCATCGATTTTCACAAGTTCTGCCAGGGGGTCCGAAAGTCTTCTTCCGATAGAAATGGCACCACGCACGGTGACGTCGAAGGACGGGAATTCTTCCCGCGCAATCTTGCTCGCAGAGTAAACGGAGGCCCCCGCTTCCGAGACTACAAAGACCTGCGGCGGTTTATCGAAGGCAATTTTTCTGATGAAGAATTCCGTTTCGCGGCTGGCTGTACCGTTGCCGATGGATATTGCCTGAATATTATAGGCATTCACCATCGAGCGGATTTTCTTCATGGCCATGCCCGTTTCGTTCTGCGGTGCATGCGGATAGATGGTTTCGTTGTGCAGTAAATCGCCTTTCTCATCCAGACAAACCACCTTGCAGCCGCTTCGGTAGCCGGGGTCTATAGCCAGTATTCGTTTTTCACCCAATGGCGCTGCCAGAAGCAGTTGCCTTAGGTTTTCTGAAAATATGGAAATTGCTTTTTCATCGGCTTTTTCTTTTGCCTCCTGCAGCGTTTCATTGGCAAGTGCGGGTTCCTGCAGCCTTTTGTAACTGTCCTTTATGGCCAGCCTGATCTGCTCCGTACATTCGTTATGTGATTTAATGATGGCCTGTTCAATAAGGTTAATGGCTTCATCCTTATCAGTCTCAACTTTGGTCTTCACAAAACCTTCAGTTTCCGCTCTCAGCATGGCCAAAAGCCGGTGCGAGGGAATGCGGTTCAGGCTTTCTTCCCACTCGAAATACTGACTGTACTTTTGGGCGGCTTGTTCGTCTTTTTTGGTTTTCACTACCCTGGACGAAATCATGGCTTTCCTTTGGAAAAGCCGGCGCAGGTTTTTTCTCACATAACCGTTTTCATTGATCCATTCGGCCATAATATCACGGGCGCCCTGCAGTGCTTCCTCTTCTGTATTGACTTCTGAATTCAGATATTTCAGAGCCAGCGACTGCAGGCCATTTGCCTTCTGACTCATTATGATTTTGGCTAAAGGTTCCAGTCCCTTCTCCTTCGCCGCGTCGGCTTTGGTTTTGCGGCGTTTTTTATAAGGAAGGTAAAGGTCTTCCAGTTCCTGAAGGTTAAAACTGCTGTCAATGCGCTGTTTAAGTTCAGAAGTTAATGCGTCCTGTTCTGTAATGGATTTCAGGATGCTTTCTTTCCTTTTAATGATTTCTTCAAACTGCGTATTCAGTTTCGCGATCTGTTCAATCTGCACTTCATCCAGGTTTCCTGTAGCATCCTTTCGGTAGCGCGAAATAAAGGGAACAGTGCAGTCTTCCGCAAGCAGTTTTAGTGTTGCATTAATGTATTTATCAGAAATTTGAAGGGATTGTTGGATAAAACCGGTGGATGTCATTAGCAATTTTTGGAAATGCTAAAATAGGGATTTTAGTGATGTAAATCATCCGTGTGAGGTGTGCCTGCGTATTGATTTTACTTTTATTCCGAGAAGAATAGGGCGGGGACAATGAAATATGGATCAGCTGAAAATGTCAAAAAAAAATCACTACATTTGGATTAACTGATAATCTAATGCTCCACATCTGCATTGTCGAATATGGATTATAAGGTTATCACATCTGTTTCCAAATACAAAGCCAATACACAATGAAAAAGATATTTACCACTGTTTCAATATTCTGCGGATTGATCTCTGCTTTTGCGCAGAATTATACTCCGTCTAAAACCAAGAATGAACGCAAAGCCGATTATTCTGTTTCTGTTAAATCGGCTGAAGTTGATAACATCGACTGGAAGTCCATTAAGGATTTTTTCGCTGATAAAAAGGAGAATGATTCTGTTAAAATTTCAGTTAGAGTTATTGAGCCACAAATGACCAACCTGAAAACTGAAAAGAAATATACCACACAGGGAATAGTAAAAAATATTAATGAGCTGATTTCGGTTCTAAAAAATATGCTGAAATAGTTTGCAGCAACTAATCGTGAAGCCCGTTTTGTCGCAGAGCATAAAGTGAAAGATGCGCCCAAATTGCTTATCTGCTGCGGCTTTTATTAAAAATCTTTACTACTTAATCCAAAAAAACCGTTCCCACATCTGCGGGAACGGTTATCTTATATTTTATACTTCTATTTCTTAATAAATCTGCTGTTCAATACAGTTTCCTCTTTATCTTCAATGGTGATAAAGTAAACACCGGCTGAAAGCTCAGACACATCAACAGTTCCTCTTTTGGAAACTTCTCCTTTTTTTATCAAACGCCCGGCAGGGTCGTGAACTGAATATGCCGCATCAGCAGAAACTTTGGTTATGTGGAGAACGTCGGTTACTGGATTCGGATAAATTTTCAAGCCATTTTCTGCGCCTACTTCCGTGGTGGCCATGGCATTGTCCATATCGAAGCCCATAGTGGCCAACCTGTGCTGAACTGTACCGCTGGCATTATTCATATTGCCGAAGACCGTTCGCGAATTCACGTTTATGGAGCCCTGCATAATCTGAAATCCCGGTGAGTATCCCTCCTGCGAAAGCTCTACCATCAGGTTCTGTGTAGGATCATACGGGAAAGGCGTCTGAAGCGATATTTTGATATAATTACCGCTTATCACCGGCGTGTTATAATTGACGGAATACACGGTCTGTAGGCCTGTAATAAAAGTGGAAGTCGGGAAAATAGTCATTGTGGTCGTGCCCATCTTAACTTTCAGGTTGGTAATATTGGGCGACGCTGCCGTTGAGGCTTTAAGATAGATCGCGACAATATTTCCTGCCGGTGCGGTCGGGAAATCACTTGGGTAATATATGGATTGCCTGAAGTTACTTGATGAGTTCGCAAAGGGAATGGTATTGGCAATTTCAGTGGTCCCGGTGTACATATACTGCTGCGCAAAACCCTGTACAGCCATCGCAGCGACTAAAAAAAGGAAGTTGATTTTTTTCATAGCTAATTATTTTGAGGTTTGAAGTTATGAATTCAGAGACCATTATTCACTGTCTTAGATAGAGGTCTTTAACAAATCTACTTATTTTATAAGTATGTTGTACAGTAAAGGCTTTTATTTTTTTGATGTATTTAGTGTTTTACAATATATGTTGAATAAACTGTAAATAAATTTTGAAGAAGTGCGAAAAGACCTAGTTGGAAAAAGTCACCGGAATCTAGGAATTGGCATCATGGGTTGACGCTCTTTACTTTTACATTTATCCAATGACTGAAACTCAAAAGCAAATCCTGGAAGAAATTTCAGGATATGAAGCAAAATCCTGGACAGCGTTTTGCGCAGGTACTGTTTAACCTGGATATTACGCAGTTTAAACCCAGCTCCGGTGAAGTCCGGGACATCTTTTACGATAGGGATGAGGTAGTATTGGAAAGAATTAGAGAAAGGATTGTGCAGTTTAAGGAACCAAAATAGTAAGACACCCGGTTGTCATTCCAAAGGAACTTTGCAATACGCAGCAATTGTGAGGAAGCTGCACAATTTCAGTGTTGCTGGTTCTGTATGGATCAGTTGCACTTCAGGAAGTCGTCTAAGGTCTTTACCCATTAGGCATTCCAGCATTACTTATACTCCGGTCTCGCCTGAAAAATATTGATAGCGGCCTTCTTGGATTATTGTAGCGGCAGCGTAGAGTGGAGCGGGACTTGAATAAGGCCAAAGCTTCACATTTGGCGAAATCTGCTTCAGTATCCCGTTTTAAAAAAAGATTTACGAAAATATATTTTCCAGTTACGGTACATTGGGGGCATTATTGCATGAGCAGTAAAAGAAATTCGGTAGAGACTTTATCATCCTAATTATCAGGCAGCCGTAATCTCGGTAGCAGTCAATATAAATAGGATCCGTCAGGCTGGTAATCCTTTGAAACGAAATACGTCTGTTGGTACAATATTTCAGCGAGAATTCAGGAACAGAATCAGAAACCTTTTTACCACAACATTTATATCACTATAATGAAAAAAAGTCTTTTAGAATCAGTAGGCAGTTGGTCTTCGGAATGTGAGATTTGCTATGGCAACGAATCAGAGACTGTTCAGTTTGGTTGTGTACAGGGAAGAAATATATGTTTAACCTGCATTCAGAAATATGAGTTAAAAAATTCGGACAGGACCCTTAATGAAGAACGCTCCCAGGTGCTAGAGAAAATCAGGGAGGAAATAAATGAAGTGATGGACGGGCAACATGTTCTCCGCGAAAATTTAAACAGTTGTGACAGTGAAAAGCTGTCCAAGATGATCGAATATTTAAACATAATCTGTGAGACCAAAATTAAACTGTCGGAAATGATTGCAGTAGCTTCGGTGTTGGAAGAAGATATTCTGAAGTTAAGGCATTCAGCGCATACTGATCCTATGAGTTTAAGCCATAAGGTAAGCCGGCAAAAGGATATAGAAGCAAATCTTATCACACAGAAACAATTGCTGGATAAAGTTTTAATACTGGGAGTATGCGAAGGATTAAATTATTACAGATCGTCCCAAATCTGATTTCCGGTTTAATTCCGTTCTATATTCCGGCTAGACTAACAAATATTTAAGTTGGAGGCAAAGTCCGCGGAACTGTAGGCTGTCAGCCTCGGTTCAGCATACCTTTTCTTATTTTAAATCAGCCTGATGAAAGTATTTAGAGCGATTTTTTCCTTAAGATGCGTCCATTCCCTTTCCTCAGCCTGATTACAAAGCAAGACCTCCATCGTCTGTTCAGATGTTATAAACCCGAAGTGGGGGAAGCTGGAATTGCTGCTTCATTTTTGCCTCGCTGTTTCCGGAACTGGATATAAAGAACCGTTCCCGCGATAATTTCAACTGAAGCGCCGGCCAGAGTGGAGTAGAAGGCGCCGGCCTGGAGGGGAAAAAGTACAAAAGCTGCCGCTCCCAGCAGCGAACCCATCAGCCAGTAGACTTTCAGGCCGTATAGCGTGGTGAATGTAAGGTATCGTCCGCCAATGATCATGAAACCGGAACTAAATCCCACATTTTCCCTACTTTTGCCGCATGGATCACCAAACCACCTTTAACTACTTAAAGCGCTTTCTTACCGACGAAAGGCTGGCCAAAATTGAGCATTATGCGCCCGAAAGTTCGGATTTTGTGCTGCCCGTGATGGAGGATATTTTTCAGTTCCGGAATGCGGCGGCCATTGTAAGGTCGGTGGAGGCCTGTGGTTTCCACAAAATTGTGGCCATGGAAAGCATTAATGAGTTCAGCCCCAATCCCAAGGTGACCAAAGGTGCCGAAACCTGGGTGGAGGTACAAAAAATGCCGCATAACCTGGATTCACTGCAGAAAATTAAGGACAGTGGCTATAAAATCCTGGCCGTTTCGCCGGAGAATAATTCCACAATGCTCCCGGATTACGAACTGACGGCTCCTGTAGCGCTGGTGTTCGGCACCGAGAAAGAAGGCGTCACCGACGAAATCCTGAATTTTGCGGATGAAACGCTGGCCATTCCCATGTACGGTTTTACCAAAAGCTTCAATGTTTCGGTGGCGGCCGCCATCTGCTTTTATGAGCTCAAACAGAAGCTCATCAGGTCGGGCACGGACTACAAACTCTCCGGCGAGAAACTCTGGGAACTCAAGGTGCGCTGGGCCCGGAATTCCATTCCGCGCGGCCAGGAAGTCCTGGACAATTACCTGAAGTCATTGGAAAGCCAGATATAACCTTAAGCTTTTCATCATAAATACAAATGCTCCGAAGCCTGAACTCCGGAGCATTTTTGTGGACAAACACCTCTTATTTCATTTGGTAAAGGGTGTTGCTGCCGCTGCCCAAAACGGTGGTCGGCATTACGCCGTCCCATTTCAGCACGCGCTGGTATTCCACATAGGTAGAGGTGATTTCCTGCTGCTTCAGGCTGATGGCCTTGGCATCGGCCTGTGCACGGATCACGATGGAGGCGGAGTCACCTTTGGCCAGCTGGATTTTCCTTTGCGCATCGGCCTGGGCTACACGCGCCTGGGCTTCGGCTTTGATGGCATCGGCATCAGCGGTGGCCTTGTCTTCAATGGACTGGCGGATGGCTTTGGGCGGCTGGATATTGGTCTTCAGCTGGGATACCAGGAACCATTTTCCGATTCTTTTGTTCACCTCAGATAAAATCTCGGCTTCGTAAGTTTCCCTGTTATTGAAAAGGTAATCGATGGAGTGTCTGTTGGCCACATCATTGATCGCCCCGATGATGGCGTTGTTCAGCCAGCCTTCCTGTATGGCTTCCAGTCCGCCCTTGGTGTAGGTGGAACGCAGGTTGGTAAACATATCAGCGGCCGTACTTTCCTTCACCGAATAGTTGAAGGAAGGTTTGATGGGGCAGGGGAAACCGCCTTTGGCCACAATAATGGATTCCGGGTATTCGATATGACGCTGGTCCAGCGGGATTTCCTGGATTTCCTGGGTGTATTTATTGTAGAACACGACTCCTGAAACTTCCTCGGTGTAAGACACTCCACGCTTGTCGCCCAGCAGGTTGATGAGCAGTCCTTTGTGTCCTACGCTGATGACATCGTAGTTCATAGGTTGGAGCAGTGCGGCCACTATGGCTACAAAAATGAAAGTGGCGGGTTTCCACTTCATCCCTGTGGGTGTGCGCCGGCCGTTTTTGTCCGGCTCGGAGTAGGTGAGGAGATCCAGTTTGCGGGTGAAAATCCCGATAATGACAATGAGTGCAATAAGCAGCAATAGTAAAAATGTTAACGACATATAAATAGTTTTTAATGGTTTTGATTAATAATAAGGAAATTTTATGAAAAATCCAAGTATTTATATCAATAAACTATTAAAATGTGTTAATTCTATATCAATTAATTTACGATGATGATTTATGCTGCTTGTATTCAGGTCTTTAGGGGTTGGCCGTAGAGTCGGTCAGTAAATTGTTAAATTTAAGCTTCAAGTCTGGCTTCTTTGTCCAAATAAAAAACGCTCCTGAAAAGGAGCGCAGATGTTTTTATGTGGCTGTTCTTAAAAGTTCATAAACAGTTTGGGGTTAACCGGTGTATTGTTCTTGTGAACCTCGTAGTGAAGGTGTGGTCCGGTGGAGCGGCCGCTGTTTCCTGATTTGGCTATCACATGATTTACTTTTACCTTGTCATTGGTGCGTACCAGGATATCGGAGAGGTGCGCGTAAAGTGTGGCGAGTCCGTTTCCATGCGAAACAATCACACAGTTGCCGTAACCGCCTTTCTGGCCGGCAAAGATAACGGTACCCGCGGCAGTACATCGTACGTCGCTGCCATAAGACACAGCGAAATCCATCCCCTTATGAAACTGGATCTGGTCCGGTTCTGCCGGAGCGTTATTGACCTCGCGAACAGTCGATTTCTTAGCCGAAGCAGGAGCGCTGATAGTGGCTGAGGCAGCTGCTGAGGCAGGAACCGTAACATTGGCGTATACAGGTACTGTTTTCTTGCTGATATTACCGAGGCTGTCTTTTTCCTCCACTATCTTCACAGATACCACCTTGCGCTCCACAGTTGTGGTGGGCACAGCTGCTACAGGTGCGCTGGCCCTTGCGGTCGGCGTTTTTACAGAAGCAAGTACGGTGCGGAAAGGAATGGGGTTTTTCCTTTTGCCAAAATTAGAGGAGATATAACCGTCGGTGGGCATTCCCAGGGGCACCTGCATCAGTTTGTTCTGCAAATCCATAAGGTATTGGCTGTAACGGTTGGATTGTTTGGCCAGATAAACAGAACTTGCCAGACTGTCCTGATCCAGCTGTTCCACTTTCAGGTTGGAAACATTTCTGGACGCGAGAAAGGAATTGAGGTCGCGCACCGTATTGTCTACCTGAAGCAGGTCATTCTTCATTCTGGCATAATCCACACTGTCTTTCTGGGTGTTGATTTTTACAAGATTGACTTCATAATTCCGGTCGTCCCTGGTGGTCCACAGTTTGGCAATAATGAGTGACTGTGCAAAGATTACCGCGAGGAACCCGCCCAGCAGCAGCCTCATTTTCCTCTTTTTTGTAAATAACTTTTTCATTGTAAGAAATTGCGTGCTGTATGTTTTAAATAACAGTCGGCAAAATTAAAAAAAAATGAACATGACTGTCATTTTTTAACAGAACTTTAGTTTAGAGTAGTTTAAACGCAGAAAAAATGATTAAATTGTATAATCAGGCGTGTTTCGTTACATTAATCATAAAGAGACCACTCCGGCCTTTTGCCTATCTTTGCAAACTCGAATTGTGTTATGGTAAATAAAAATACAGCAGCAGAAAATTTGGCATCAGCCGCGCAGAAAGGATCTGCCGGCATACGCGTGGGGGTTGTCGGAAGCGGCAGTTTTGCTACTGCCATTGTAAAGATGCTGGTGGAGAACTGTGATAAGGTGCACTGGTGTGTACGCAGTGAGTTTGTGAAAGGTGCGGTTGAACTTCGCGGTCACAATCCCACTTACCTTACTTCGGTAAGTTTTGACCTCAATAAGCTCAATATTACTACAGACATCAACGAACTGGTAAGCGCCTGTGATATTATCGTACTGGCCACGCCGTCCATTTATCTTTCCGATGCGATGGACAGGCTGCAGGTAGACTATTCGGATAGGATATTCGTATCTGCGATCAAAGGTATTGTACCAAAGGTGAATGATGTGGTGGCACATTACCTTAGACAGGAATTCAACATCGGCTTCCGCAACCAGGCGGTGCTGGCAGGTCCCTGCCATGCCGAAGAGGTAGGGATGGAGAGGCTTTCTTATCTCACCATCGCCACCGTGGAAGATGAGGTTTCAGAGAAACTGAACAGCATCTTTGCCTCGTCATTTATCAAGGTGACTGCCAGCAAGGATGTCCTGGGCAATGAGTACAGCGCCATCCTTAAAAATATTTACGCGGTGGGAGCCGGTATCGCAAGTGGTCTGGGTTACGGCGATAACTTTACCGCTGTATTTGTGTCCAATGCGGTACGCGAGATGGAAACCTTTCTGGAGGCTATTTATGAGGCACCCCGCGACGTTAATGACAGTGCTTATCTCGGCGACCTCCTGGTTACTGCCTACTCACTTTTCTCCAGGAACCGAAGCCTGGGGAATCTGATCGGCAAAGGCTATACGGTAAAATCGGCGATTCAGTCTATGAATATGGTGGCCGAGGGCTACTATGCCGCCGACTCGATTTATGCCACAGCCAAGGAGAAGAACGTGAAGACACCCATCATAGATGCGATTTACAGAATACTGTATAATGAGGAAAACGCTGAAAATGTTTTTGCCGAACTTACGGCAGAACTGAATTAGGATTTCTTCTGAATATTATAATCAGGTTATCAATGAACGGTTCCGACACCATTACCGTACCCCGGCCCACAGTTGCACCTGAACTTTTGGAGCAGCTGCAAAACCTCACCGAAGTGGAGCGGCAGGTCATCGTGCATTGCTGTTTTCCGGCTACGCCCTTCTGGGGCAGCTTAATCCGCATCTGGCCCACCACTTATCTCATAGATGATGCGAGTGGCACCCGCAGCCAGCTCGTACATTCAGAAAATATCTCAATGGCACCGTACTGGACCGAAGTTCCGCCAATGAAAGATTTCTGGTTTACACTGATTTTTTCGGGCTTGCCAAAATCCTGTACCCAGTTCGACCTTAAAGAGCTGATTGCCGAAGAGGGCGGTTTCTGTGTGAGGAATATCAGGAGAAATGCTACTGATGTGTACCGTGTTAAAATTGAATAGATTTTTGCCAGATTGTCCCTTAACCGGCTTTTTGTTTTGAATGAAAAAATTAAGTTTACTGCTGCTCCTTTTTTCACAGTTTGTATTTTCACAATCGGTGGAAGAGCATGCAGTTGAAATCCTGAAATTCCAGGCCGAACTTAACCGTGAATACCGTGACGTGCGGGAGACCCCTTTGCGTGGGGTCAATTTCAAAAATTTTAAGGAACATCCTTTCTTCGCTGTTGATTTTAATTATAGAATTGCAGCAAAATTTAAAAGGATCGAAAATGCGCTGCCGTTTGAGATTTCTACATCGTCCGGGCATACAAAACCATACGTCGAGTTTGGAGAGGCAACTTTTGCTGTTGATGGTAAGAATTTTATGCTTAAGATTTACCAAAGTGTGCATCTTGTTCAGAAGCCGGAATATAAGAACCATCTCTTTCTGCCGTTTCACGATGCTACCAACGGAAAGGAAACTTACGGCGGCGGCAGATATCTTGATCTGGAGATACCTTCCGGTGATACGGTGGTCCTGGATTTCAACAAGGCATATCAGCCTTATTGTGCATACAACGCTTATGACTACAGTTGCCCCATCGTTCCCACAGAAAACACTTTGCCAGTGGCGGTTAAGGCAGGAGTAAGGTATGAGGACGTTTATTTTATTCATTAAACGATCCTGAAAATTTATGAAAAAGATGTTTATTTCCAGATTTGGAATCCTGAATATGAAAACATTTCTGTTTTTCAGTTCCATAGTCTTAGTTGCTAAAATAGGCTACAGCCTGATCATGGGCTTCCCCGGCGGCACCTTTGAGGATTGGAATATCGCAAAGAATCTTGCAGAACACGGGGCCTATGCGGAATTTACTGAAGTAGGTCCTACTGCCTATAAGTTGCCAGCCTATTCCTTTTTTCTGTCCGTCTACATTTATATTTTCGGAGAATTTGGTAAAGAAGCTGCGGTCATCGCTCAACATATCCTGTTCTTCCTGGTACCGCTGCAGATCATCAACATTTTCAGGATCTTCAACAAGACCAAGGCAGGAATATTGGCTGGCTATTTCTTTATTTTTTCACCGGTTTACTTTTACTATTCCAATGTCCTGGAGATCACCAATATTTTTATACCACTTTTCCTGTTGTGGATCCGGCAGTTTGTCATAATATACCGTTCAACCGAGGCTTCCCGCAAGAACATCATACTTTTGGGAATCATAACCGGTGTGCTTTTTCTTACCCAGGTCATTGTGGTACCGTTGGTATTGGTGCTGATCTTTGCACTGGTTTATCAAAAAAAGCTAAGGTTCTCAGGATTTGTGCTTCTGTTTGGACTGGCCTCCGTGCTGTACTCCCCGTGGATCATTCGAAATTATGTTGTTTTTGATAAAATTATCCTCACCAAAACTCCTTTCTGGCAAAATATCTATCTGAGCTTTATCCCTCTGGTGAATGTTTGCGACACGGTTAAACTAATCCCGGCAGAACATGACCTGTATACCTTTCATTTGAGAAAAACGGTTAATGAGTTTGAAATGGAAAAGATATACAAATCCAAGGTGGTGGAGGTGCTCCGGGGGAAGGAAGAGATGTTCGTCTTGAAAGCCATTCAGAATGCAGGAATTCTATGGTATGTGCCTTCACGCTATTTTTACGATAAACCAACCGCAATGTTTGGCCGGCAGATTTTTGTGATCTTGTTGAATATACTGACGCTGTTTGCCCTGATTTACTTTTTCAGGAGGAACAGGCTACTTTTATATGTTTCCCTGCTGCTTTTTGCAGCCTTTACCGCGCCCTATATGATAGGACATGCAGCGAATATGAGGTTTAAACTTGATTTCGAATGGTACCAGTATACACTGATTGCTCTCTTTCTGTATGAACGTTTCAGTTTCTTCCGGCTCAATGACCATCCGTCTGAAATAGTTGCTGCACAATCTCCAGCGAAGCCGGAATCCGGAAATCACTGAAATGATAATGGTTATACACCAAAATGCTGTCCATAAAAGCTTTGCGCTGCTGCGGCGCGATGGCAACAGTATATGGCGCAGTGCCGGATAATATTTCTTTCCAGATAGCGGACAGCTCAGCATCAAAAAGATCATGCACTTTATTTTCGGTAAAACTGCCGCTTTCAGGATCCAGAAAAGCGCCTGGACCAACCAGGGGCTGAACGCCTGAGATTTCAAGAAATCTTACCATAAAGATAAGGTGTGCACGGAAATTATTACCGTTCAGCTCTTCCAGGAAATGCGCCGTTTCAGCATAGATCCCCGGGTTCACGCCTTCGTTCCTGAGTACCTGATTCAGGAAATCGGCCACGAAGAATATGACCGAATTGGCCTTGATATTATGCGGAACCTTTGAGCCCTGAACCGGTTCCAGCCTGGAGACGGGTAACATGCTGCCAGCCACCGGGTTTTTGTACATGGTAAAGGATAGCTCCGCCAGCGGGTGCAGGTAAGCTTTCCGTTTGCTCTTTTTTCCGTAAACACCTTTCACGAAAAGACTTTGGTAACCTTTTTCACCTGTAAAACAGTGAAGCACACAGTCATTGTCGCCGTATTTCAGATAGGAAAGCAGGAAACCGTTAAGGTGCAGCATATTTTAATTTACCACCGCAATTTTGGCGGTTGCTTTATCTGTACCGTCGGCGTTGGTCATAAGCACAAAGTAAACTCCGGAGGCTACACGTTTTCCGCGCTGATTGTTGAGGTCCCACTGGTGAAAACCTCCGCGAGCAACAGCCTGATGAACCAGATTTCCGGCCGCGTCTACAATGCGGATATTTGTTCTTTCGGCCAGACCGCGGATGGTGACAAATCCCTTGAAATTTGCTGTTACCACCGGGTTGGGATATACCACCACATTTCCGAAGTTTGAAGTGACATCCACCACATCACCCTGATAAACCACAATTCCGTCAAAGGTCACAAAATAAACTTTACCTGTCCTGTTATCCACTTTAATGTCCGTGATACTGTTGGTAGGTATAGGCGAATTTTCGCGTGTAAACTGCAGCAAAGTCCTTTCACCGTTGGCACTCAGCAAATAGGCGCCACCACCGTCTACCGAAACCCATTTATAGTTTCCGGAGTCTACTTCAACCTGCAGTATGGCTCCGTCGCGGAAGAGTTCTTCCGGAATACCGTTCTGCTCAATAATAACGGGCTCAAGCTGTGGACTGTTCTTCACCTCGGTGGGTGCCGAGGGCAGGATCCTTAAACCGGTATCGGTTCCTATCCAGGCATCATCATTTTTATCGAAAGCGATGGAAATCGTACCTTCTGAGTTTGTGGGCAGTCCATTTTGGTCAGTGATATTGTACGGCACATCGTCCGAAAAGTTCAGCGGTGAATTTTTATAGTCATAGGCCATTAGGTCGGTGGTACGTGGCAGGGGAATCCACATCAGGTCGCCGTAAAAAACCGGTTTCTGCGTGGAGAAGCTTACGGGAAGATTTCTGGTCAGGAAGGTATCCGCGGCTTTGTCGTAGGCCATGATTCCGGCTGAAAATGAGTTGGTGGCATCGTTGAAAAGAAAACCTATGGTTCCCATCAGATTATTGTTGCCGTCGAAGGCCAGTCCCGTAGGCCGGTTATAGGAATGGATGGTGGAGGTGGGGTAGAATTTCTGAAGACTGAAATCCTTTGATGAAGCCTCGTATTTCATTCTGTAAATGCCCTGTCCGGGTTTTTCCGTGTGATTTGCAAAGAAAACTTCGTCAGTATCCGCGGGGTTGGTTACCACATCCATTACATTATATACGGTATCCGTATTGTCAATGAACATGGTGGGATATACCCACTGCATACCGTCAAAATGATAGAAACCAAGGTTGGCCGGGTCGGGCTGTGAACCGTTGTAACGGTCTTTACGCGCGCCCGAAGATACCCAGAGTTTGTTATTCCTGATTTCAATCTTATAGGACCTGTTGTTAAAGGGCCCGTCGGGCTTTATGGAACTTTTGGCGGCATTCATGATGCCTGAACGCTGAGTTCCGGCAAAGACCTGTCCGCCTATGTAAGTCCCCGTATTACAGGGCTGTGCAAATCCGGCACTGTTTACCGCCGCTCCGGCGGTCGTGAATACATAAATGCGCTCATTGTCTGTTACGGTGATGTGCTGATCAGTGACAACAACATCTGAAATTTTACCAAAAGCCTGTGTCAGTTGGGAAAAGGAGGTGCCGTTACCGTAATAAACGTTGTTGGCGGTGGCGTATACCGTTGTGTTTTCAGAATCTGCATGAATGAAATTACCGGCTGTCTGGGTATTCCAGGTGGAGTACACCGGGAAGGTTACATCAATCTCGTGTGTTTTTAGTCCGGTAGCGGTAGCGGCGTAAACGGTATTGTCCTTTATAGTGGCCTCATTGGCCGCTTCAAAACCGGTACCTGTGGTAAAGAAGGCCGATTGGGCAAATTCTTTTTTCTTAAGGTCAAATATGGAAACTCCGTAGCCAACGGAGATTACGGCCCTGTCACCGCTGATAGAAATATGGTTGATGCGCTTATCACCATTATAACCGGTAGCAATGGGAATATCCACCACATAGGTGATTCCCCCGGGTGTAATTACGTCCATGGAACCGTTTCTGTAGCCCACCAGGCCTATTCCGGTCTGAGGATTATAGTCGAATGCTGAGATCTTTACTTCGTGCAGGCCATTTGCCTTTGAAAGTTTGGTGATCTCGCCGGAGGAAAGGTTATAGTAAAAGATACCGTTCTCGGTGGCGGCCACGAGTTTTCCGTTATCCTCTTTTATGGCCAGCACATTGTTATATGAAAACAGGTCGCTCCATTTTTTTGATGAGATGGTTTGCCCGGTTACTAGGCTGCCGGCAGAAATTAGTACGGAAAACAGTATTGCTTTTTTCATTTGTATTTTTTTTTAAGCAGGGAGCTGCGCGTTGATGGGCTGGTTAAGCCAGGTGATTTTCTGTACCTTCCGCAGACGGTCAAATTCAAAATCAATTCTGCCAAGTAACAATCCGGCCCAGCCTACCTGGTTTACCAGCACTGTTTTGCCGGCTTTGTTCACGAGTTGTTGCGGCTCGGGCAGGAAGGTGTGCGTATGTCCGCCCAGGATAAGGTCTATTCCTTCGGTCCCGGCGGCCAGGATTCGGTCCGAAACCTTATTCGGATTGTCACGGTAATCGTAGCCTATATGGGAAAGACAGATTACCAGATCGCATTTTTTTTCTTCGCGCAGGATGCGGGTATATTCCTGAGCAGTTTCTATAGGATTCAGGTATACCGTTTCACCATAATGTGTTTTTCCTACCAGTCCCGCCAGTTCGATGCCTACGCCGAAAACACCTACTTTAATTCCGTCTTTTCTGAATATCCTGTATTTTTCTGTGTGGCCCTCCAGAATGGTGTTGCTGAAATCGTAATTGGAGCATATAAATGGAAATTTTGCATGCGGAAGTGCCTTCTTAAAACCTTCAAGTCTGTTGTCGAACTCGTGATTTCCCATGGTAGAGGCGTCGTATCCCATCATGGACATCAGTTTGAATTCCAGTTCGCCGCCAAAAAAATTGAAGTAGGGAGTTCCCTGAAAAACGTCGCCGGAATCAAGCAGCAAAACATTTTTTTCTTCGGAACGTATCTTCTGAATCAATGTTGCGCGTCTGGCAAAACCTCCCTGGTTGGGATTCCGGACATAGGAAGCGTCAAATGGTTCGATGCGGCTGTGCTGGTCATTGGTATGGAGTATTGTAAGACGTGTCCCGCCTTCCGGAACTGCCAGCTCAGAACCGCCTGCGAGCAGGAGCTGTGGTGCAAGTGTGAGTGCCAGGGTACCGCCTCCCAGGGTTTTTATAAAGTTCTTTCTATTCATTTTGGGTTCCGTTGGATTTGTTTTTAAACTGAAGCCGCAAGTCTTTAGGAGCAACTACCTGAGGCGTTGCTCTGAATTTCTCTATGAAAAGGTCGCGCATCTTAATTCCGGTAGGTATAAGTTCTGCTCCCGCGAAAAACTGCATATTATCTCCGCCACCGGCCAGATAGTCTGAAGTGGCTATGTAATAGGTTCTGTTTTTGTCGAATAATTCACCATTGATCCTGCTGGAGATCAGTTTGCTTCCGTCGGTTTCAATAAAAAGACCAGAAACAGGGTTGTTTTTCTGATACTTCCGGTAGAATTCAAAGAGATCCGCCATTCTTTTGCCGTCCAGTTTCATGATTACCACCTCATTTTCAAAAGGCATCACTTCGTAAATATGCCGTGTCAGGATATCACCTTTCCCTATGGAAGTCCGAATACCGCCAATGTTGATAACCGCGGCATCTACGGGCGGGCGGCCATTGCTGTTTGCCCATTCGGCGGCTCCCTGCAGGGTGAAGTCTGCCAGAAGGTTGCCCAGATTGCTGTTATCGCCCTGTTTGTTAAGATCTACAGAAGTGAAAGACAGGCGCGTGTTCATTTTGCTGTCCAGATCTTTTTTGTAAGGTGCTATTACAGCCATGTAATCTGCGTCCGGGGTGAGCGCATCGGTGATGGAAATGTTTTTCTGCGTCTGTACACCACTTATTGCCAGTGGTGCCCGACAGGCAGTAAGGGCGAGCAGCACCAGGGCTGAACTCCAGTATTTATGATTCATTATTTTTTTGGATATCACCTACAAATATATGATTTGAAAGCAAATTTTCACTTTATTTAACGAAAATTATTGCCTGAAAGGTGTAAATTTGAGACATTAAAATTTTAAAGCATGAGCAAACTAAAAGGAGTTGGGGTGGCATTGGTAACACCGTTCAATGAAGATTTATCAGTAGATTTTGATTCGCTTACCAAGCTTGTAGATTTCAATATTGACAACGGGACTTCCTTCCTGGTTGTATTGGGAACCACGGCTGAAGCCGCCACCCTGAGTGAGGAGGAAAAGCAGCAGGTCATCAGTCATGTTGTAAAAACGAACCGTAAAAGAGTACCGCTCGTGCTCGGTATTGGCGGTAATAATACTATGGAAGTGAAAAGGCAGATTGAAGAGGCCGACCTCACTGAATTTGAAGCGGTACTTTCGGTATCTCCCTATTATAACAAACCCAGCCAGGAAGGTCTGTATCAGCATTTTAAGATGCTGGCTGAAACCGGTAAACAGATTATCATCTATAATGTTCCTTCACGGACCGGCCAAAATATTGAGGCCTCAACCACACTTCGTCTGGCCAATGAGTTTCCGAATCTGTTCATGATTAAAGAAGCGGCGCCAAATATCCTGCAGTATTTTGATATCCTGAGACAGAAGCCGGATGGTTTCGGGTTGCTTTCAGGTGACGATGAATTTACCCTGCCGGTCACCCTCGCCGGTGGAGTGGGTGTAATTTCGGTGATCGGACAGGCATATCCTAAGGAATTCTCTACCATGGTGCAGCTGGCCTTTGACGGCAGAGTGAAAGAGGCTTATGAGATTCATAACCGTCTTGTAAATATAACGCGGCTTATTTTTGCTGAAGGAAACCCGTGTGGCATCAAGGCCGTACTCGCTGAAATGGGAATTGTGAAAAACCATCTGCGTTTACCCCTCATACCGGCGTCCGATGATTTGCATCACCGCATAAAAGCCGAAATGAAAAATATCTAGACTGAGAAATGGGCTCCGGCCCATTTTTTATTTGCAGCATCATGATAAAAATTTCAAAAGCATCACAAACTGATATTCAAACAATCCGGAAATTGGCAGAAGCCTCGTGGCGGGATAATTACCGAAATCTTCTAAGTCCTGACCAGATAGAGTACATGCTTAAAATGATGTATTCCGAAGAAGAACTTCAGAACCATTTCTCGCAGACCACCTACCCCTACTATATAATCCGGGACTCAGGCAAGCCGGTGGGTTTTTTGGGATTCGAATATGATTTTGAACCCGGCACCACCAAACTGCACCGGATCTATCTTCTGCAGGAATGCAAAGGCCTGGGATTCGGCAAACGGGCGCTTGACTTCTTAAAAGAAAAAGTGCGTAGCTACGGAAATTCACGTATCATACTGAATGTAAACAAAGGCAATCCCGCCCGCGGTTTTTACACGACCCAAGGATTTACCGTCTTCGATGATGGGGTTTTTGATATCGGCAACGGATTCGTTATGGATGATGTACTGATGGAATTTTTTGTTTAAATTTAGTTAATGAAAAGAAACCTTATCCTGCTCTGCTGGCTGAGCTTCCTGCCGCTGAATGCGCAGATACAGAAGGCCGTTACTGAATCCGGAAAAGAAGTTGTTCTTTTGGATGACAGGACATGGCGTTTCGTCCATGAGTCCGACAGTACTGCGCTCGAAACAATTGTACAGAATAAGGCTGAATTTACCCGCGATGCCAAAGCAACGTTTTCAGTACAGAGTGCCAACCTGAATGTTGCGGTGTACCATGATCCCAAAAAATGGAAAACTGCGGCCAGCGGTCTTCAGAATATTGAGTATCTGTTTATAGGTCCCGACCATATTTTTGCAACACTGACTGCCGACCGCTCCAGGATTCCCAACCTTCGGATTGTGAAGGATGTTGTGATTTCCAACGTCAGGCAGGCAACCGATTATTTCCGGCTGAAGGAATCCGAATACCGTACAGTAAACGGCAGGAGGATGCTTTATCTGCGCTATATAGCCAACCTTAAAGGTTTGGATTTTGAATATGCCGGTTATTATTTTATAAATGATTCGGGTTTTGCGATGGTGGTAGCTTACACCATGCAGCAGGATTTCGAAGCGAAATTTCCGGAAATACAGAAATTTCTGAATGGTTTTACGGAAATCAGTTATCAGCCGCCGCCACCTCCTATGAGAGTCCCCAAACTTTAATATTATAAAAGGCGCTTATAATTCTGTAAAGACCTGCTGTTCATAATTACGCATTTTTGTAAGGTAATTGTTTAACAGAAGAACGAATGAACAGGTTAGAAGTTTTTGAAGATTATTTTGTTTCACTGTACAAGAAATTTGGTATCGCAAAGGTGAACTATGACCGGGAACTGCACCTTGATGAAAAGGATATCCACAGGATGGTATTCTCATCTGACGATTTCAACCGTGATTACAGCCGCCTGAAATCCCACTGTAAAAAAGTTTATAAACTGCTCAAACGCCGTTACCACATTACTGTCCGTAAAGATTATGGCGATAATTATTATGTCACTGTCGATTAAAAAAACTCAAATTACTTTTCTTTTTTATCTATCGTTGGTTTCCTGCAGAAGAATCTGTGGGAAACCTTATTTTGAAGCCTGGTTCTCATAGCATTCGCGCAGCCATTTAAGCTTAAATTTGTTATCTTTACCCATATAAATAGTTCCTCATACAATGAAAATCTATCTCAAATTTGATTTTAATACCATCTGCAAATCCGTACTGGATCAAAAACTTGGCGAAAAAGGATGGAAGTACCGTATACTGAGTTTTGGCGAAGTGGAGTTTCTGGAACAGATTCCAAAGGAGCAGATGAAGGAGCTTACGGAATCGTTAAATGAGTATGGTATTGAGATTATTGAAAACCAGAAATCAGCCCTGGTGCAGAAAATCAAGGATGTGATCTACGACATGGTTTTTTCCGAGAAAGATGTTCATGTGAAGGCTTCGGTTTATCTGGCAGAGAAGCTGAACCACAGTTACGGTTATCTCTCCAATCTTTTTTCCGAGGTTACCTACACTTCCATAGAGAACTTCATTATTATGCAGAAAATCGATTATGCCAAACAGCTGATAGTGAACGATAAACTTACACTTACGGAAATTGCTTACCGACTGAATTATTCCAGTGTGGCTCACCTAAGTACCCAATTCAAGAATACCACCGGCATTACGCCTTCCCAGTTCCAGAAAATCATTGCCAAGAGGCGCGAACTGGCCAACTTAAAATAAATACAACAGAAATGGTTAAAGAATATATGCACATCATCCTGGCGGATGACGATGAAGATGACAGGCTTTTTTTTACGGATGCATTTGAAGAACTCAAGATAAATACGAAAGTCCGCACGTATAACGATGGCGCTGAACTCATGGATTATCTGAACGGCGATGATGCGGTTCTGCCCGAAATTCTATTTCTGGACCTTAATATGCCGAAGAAAAACGGTATCGAGTGCCTGGAAGAGATTAAAAACAACCCTAAACTGTCCAATATTGCCATTGCCATTTATTCCACATCTTCCTCGGAAGAGCATATTGAGGAGACATTTGTAAAAGGAGCCAATATTTACATCAAGAAACCCAGCGATTTCGGAGCCCTTAAGAAAGTGCTTTCCGATGTCGTAACCATTAACTGGCAGTATCAGACTTCGGGACTTAACAAAGACAATTTCCTGCTCAGAATGTGAAGATGAACAAACTCTTCCGGACGCGGTCCTCCTTCCTGCTCACAGTAATATTTATTGTGGCAACCGCCCTTATGTTTTTTCTGATGGCTGTAACTTATAAGCATCTCGAACGTCAGTCTGAAAACTCGGACTGGATGACGGACAGTTATGAAGTGTCGGTTAAACTGGAAAGGATCTACTCCAACCTGAAAGACATTGAAACAGAAAGGCGCAATTTTATCCTGACCGATGATCCCACCTCACGGCAAACGGTCTCGGCCAAAATGAAGGAAATAAACACTTTGCTTGCTGATCTGGATACTTTTTTCCGTGAGCACCCGGGACAGCGTGAAAATATGGACAGTCTGAAACTGATGATCAGGTACAAATATGATATTGTATCCGAAAGTTTCGACACCCATCTTTCCTATGACGAAATGGACGCGCTGAAGGAATCACTTATGACCGGCCAGCGCGTAATGGCCAGTATCAATGACAAAATAGAACAGATGCTGCAGGATGAAAAACACCTGCTCGAAAGCCGTAAAGCCGCTTTCATGTTCAGCCAGAAATCGACCCCGTTCTATCTTTACCTTATTTCACTTTTCGCGTTGGGTCTTCTTATTTTTATCTTTTATAAGGTTAATGCAGATATCAAGAACCAGCGAAAACTCAATTATGACCTTCAGGTCAGCCTGGATACGGCTCAGCTTGCGGAAAAAGTGGGCGGATACGGAAT
The DNA here is from genome assembly GCF_008831505.1 of Chryseobacterium sp. Classification (NCBI taxonomy): domain Bacteria; kingdom Pseudomonadati; phylum Bacteroidota; class Flavobacteriia; order Flavobacteriales; family Weeksellaceae; genus Chryseobacterium; species Chryseobacterium sp. The sequence continues at coordinate 657,510 of NZ_CP044507.1, forward strand.
CTGGATTCTGGATTATCAAAGCGATTCCTATTATTATTCTGATAACCAATACCGTCTTTTAGGGTATGAACCGCAGGCTTTCAAGGCAGATTACGGCAGTTTTATGACCAATGTTCATCGGGATGACCTGCAAATGGTACGCACCAAATATGCGGAAATGGTACAGAACGGTAATATGGCACCCTTCCGCTACCGTATTGTAAGGGAAGATGGTGTGGTGAAGTACCTTCACGTGGTGGGGAAATCGGTACTGTCGCCTAATGACGAAAAAATTCTGCTGGGCATCACCATGGATGTGAGCAGTGAGATTGAAAATCAGCTGCAGCTTGAAAAAGTGAATGCCATCCTTACCGACAGGAATATCAATCTCAATGTGGCCAACAAAACCTTTGAGGAGGCGGAAAAGATTGGTATGTTCGGCACGCTGCAGTGGATTCTGGAAGACAACCGGTTTGTTTTTTCTGATAATCTGGTACGTCTCTTCGGTTTTGAAGCCGAGGATTTTGACCATCACCCACGTTCCTTTCTTAAAACCGTACATCCACAGGATATCAGGATGGTTGAAGACCGTATTGCAGCTATAGCTGAACTTCAGCATATCTCACCTTTTACCTTTCGTATTCTGCGCAATACCGATAAGAAGCTGCTTTATATTGATGTGACCTGTAAAATCATCCGTGATTCGGAGCTTGGCGATTATTTCCTTTTTATACTACAGGACGCAACAGAGGAAGTATTGGCCAAGAATGACATTGAAGAAAAAAACAGGATACTGGAAGCCAAAAATACAGAACTTCAGGCCTTTAACTATTTTGCGAGTCATGACCTGCAGGAGCCGCTTCGCAAGATTCAAACCTTTATAAGCCGGCTGAAAGACAAGGAATATGACCGTCTTTCCGATACAGGTAAGCAGTATCTGGAGCGGATTGAGTCCTCCTCGGGCCGTATGCGTTTGTTAATTAAGGACCTGCTGCAGTTCTCCCGCACCACAAGCGCCGAACAGGTATTTGAGACTGCGGACCTGAACCAACTTATGTATAATGCGCTGGAAGAACTTCATCATCCTATTGAGGAAAAGAAAGCGGTAATTAAAACAGAAAGCCTGCCTGTGTTGAGTGTGGTTCCTTTTCAAATCCAGCAGCTTTTCATCAACCTTATCAGTAACTCATTAAAATATTCGCGCGAAAATGTTACACCGGAAATAAAGGTGACTGTGGGACGTGTAGAATCCGGCGATGAGGGACTGCCCGTAAAGGCCGGAAATTATTTTTATAAAATGGTATTCAGCGATAACGGGATTGGTTTTGAACAGCAGTACGCCGAGAAGATTTTCACCCTGTTCAGCCGCCTGCACGGTAAACTGGAATATGAGGGTACCGGAATCGGACTGGCCATTTGTAAGAAAATTGCTGAAAATCACAGCGGTTTCATCAAAGCTGACGGCACACCGGGAGAAGGTTCCGTATTCACAGTTTATTTACCTGTACAGTAACACATTCCTTATATTCTGCAAGCTTTACGCTTCATGATGTAATATTTAGCCCACGACTCCTTGCGATATTTGTTCATTGAAGGTGAGACAACTGTTATTGGTACTTAAGCACCAAACTGTATAAACATATAATCTAATTTTATAATATCATGCTTCAAACTTTCAGGCATATTTGCACTGGACAATATATATAAAATGAAAGATAATATACTGTATATAATGGCGGCGGTTTTATTTTTCAGCTGGATGATTGGTTACATGCTGTTTGACATTGGAGGAGTATTTCACTTCATGTTTCTCTTCTCAGTGTTGGCTGTTCTTCTAAAACTGGTAAAAGACTATTCACGTTAATCTCAATTATAACCTAAAAATAAACTATTATGACAAAATTTCCTTTATTTACAAAAGTGCAGTTATTCGTTTACTCACTGTTCTTTTCAGCAATTGCATTCGCACAGAATTCCAGCCCGGACCTGGATGTAGATGTTGACGTATCAAAACCGGGTGATGCTATGGGTGGCGACTGGATGTCTAATCCATTGGTATGGGTGATAGGCGCACTGGTACTTATCGTAATTATCGCTTTGGTAGCCAGAGGAAATAACAATAACAGAGCTTAGTTTCTGCTACACCAAATCACAGAATGAGCTGCCTGCCGCGTGCAGGCAGCTTTTTTTATGATGCAGGAAAAGTGATGTAAGGCGACTTCCGTTCAGGACTCAGGAAATTTTCCCCCAACTTGTTTTACTGCGGAAATGAAGCAGGTAATAATTTTTTAGATTTTGGTGCTCAGGCAAGGCCAGGAACGGATCTTGCTGAAGAATGGCCGCCACGGCGTCCTTGGATGCCTGTATAATATTTGCATCTGTAGTAAGGTCCAGTTTCTTAAAGTCAAGGATTCCACTCTGCTGTGTACCCAGCAGATCACCGGGGCCCCTGAGCTGCATATCCACTTCCGAGATTTTAAAACCGTCATTTGTTTCCGTCATAGTTTTTATGCGGGTCCTGCTTTCCTTTGTCAGTTTGTCTGATGTCATCAGGATGCAGAAACTCTGTTCAGCCCCGCGTCCCACACGACCGCGCAACTGATGAAGCTGCGAAAGTCCGAACCTTTCCGCACTTTCTATGATCATTACCGAAGCATTAGGCACATTTACCCCCACTTCTATTACCGTGGTGGCTACCATGATCTGCGCCTTGCCGGAGGCAAAATACTGCATGGCCTCTTCCTTTTCATTAGGCTTCATTCTGCCGTGGAGCATTGTGACATTGCATTCCTCAAAAAACTGCATGATATGGTCGAAATTCTCCATCAGGTTTTTATAGTCCAGGGTTTCGGATTCCTCAATCAGAGGATAAACGAAATACACCTGACGCCCTTTCGCAATCTCTTCGCGGGCGAAACGGAAGACACTTAACCGGTCTTTTTCGCGGCGGTGTGCCGTGATAATTGGTTTCCTGCCTAACGGCATTTCGTCGATCACCGATACATCCAAGTCACTGTAGAAACTCATTGCCAGGGTCCGAGGTATGGGCGTGGCGGTCATTACCAGAATATGCGGCGGAATCCGGTTTTTGGCCCATAAACGTGCCCGCTGTGCCACACCGAAGCGGTGCTGTTCGTCTATGATGGCCAACCCCAGGTTTTTAAACTTTACGACATCCTCCAGAACTGCGTGTGTGCCTACCAAAATGGAAAGTTCCCCGCTGAGCAGGGAGTCATGAATCAATATTCGGTCTGACTTTTTTGTTGATCCTGTAAGCAAACTGATACGGATTCCGGCAGGTTCGGTAAGTTCTTTTAGCGAATTGAAATGCTGTTGGGCCAGAATTTCGGTAGGTGCCATCATCACACTTTGGAAGCCATTGTCCATGGCAATAAGCATGGCTAAAAGTGCCACGATGGTTTTTCCGGAGCCCACATCACCCTGTAGCAAACGGTTCATCTGTACAGGTCTCCGCATATCCATCCTGATTTCCCTGACGACTCTTTTCTGCGCATTGGTGAGGGGGAAGGGCAGGTAGTGCTTGTAAAATGTGGTAAAATAGTCTCCCACCAGCGTAAATGGATTTCCCACAGCATTGGCCTGATGGTGCTGCTTCTTAAGCGCATAACTCAGCTGGAAAAAAAAGGCCTCCTCAAATTTGATCCTGCGGCTTGCCTGCTCACAGATTCGGTGGTTGGCCGGAAAATGAATATTCAGGTAAGCGTCGGCGCGGGAAAGCAGTTTCAGTCTCTGGCGTAAAGAGTCGGGGATATTCTCGCTCAGAAGCAGGGGAATTTGCGAACAGAGGCCGCGCAGAATATTCTGAAAGAACTTTTGATTCAGGCCCCGCTTGCTCAGTTTTTCCGAGCCTGGATAGATCGGTACCACTGCGGAAGTCCTCTCTTTGATGTCCTCAGTTTCAATCTCCGGATGGGACATGGAGAATTGGCTGTTAAATAAATTTACTTTGCCAAATATAAAAACAGTTCGGTTTACCGGCAGTTGTTCTCTGAGCCATTTCGAATATTTAAACCACACAAGTTCCATAGTGCCTGTCTCGTCCTGAAACTTTGCAGAAAGTCTTTTGCTGCGGCCCTCGCCCAGTTCTCGTACCTCTATGATACGCCCTTTCAGCTGAACTTCAGGCAAATTGTCGGTAAGATCCGTTATACGGTACACTTTGCTTTTGTCCAGATAGCGCAGCGGAAAAAAGTTCAGGAAATCCGCAACTGTCGCAATGCCTAAAACATTCCGGATCAGTTTCGCACGTTCCGGACCTATACTTTTCAGATATTCTACAGGGGTATCTAAGGACAGCTGATTCATGGTGATGGCCAGACAATTTCCGAAAAAAAGAAAAGACTTCCAAAAAAATGGAAAGCCTTTCTTATTTAGCAAGTTTTCATCGATGTCTGTGGGGACTTTAGTCTTTTATTTTTGACTTAAATTTTTTCTGATAATTCTCCCATTCTTCTCGGGTCTTGATTTTCAGATGTTCATCGTTCGCAAAGAAGTAAATATAGGGTTCCAGTTCCTGGGCGGTAAGCGCACCCTGAAGCATCGTAATAGGGTTGGCCTGCTCGTCCAGAAATACAACGCTGGGTACCGCGTTTACATTCATGTACTGCGTAAGTTCGTGCATGGCATTGCGCCGTTTTTTATTGCCGAAATCCGGATTACTGAAGGTGCGCCCGTACATTTTAATTTTCTGATTTCCTTCCGCATCAAATTTCACAGGATAGTAATTCTGGTTCAGATATTCGGCAATCTGCGGATGGTTATAGGTTTTCTTCTCCATCACTTTGCAGGGGCCACACCAGTCGGCATAAAAATCAATCAGAATCTTCCGTGGAGCGACTTTCTGCGCGGCTATTGCCTCATCAAGAGTCATCCATTTCAGCTGAGCTGACGCTGTGGTAAAAATCAGAAGCAGTAACACTGCGGCAAACTTTCTCATAGTATATTAGATGTATAAAATCTGATAATGTTAAATGGGATTACCTTACTTCCTGCATCAGCTTTTTCACTAACGGCGATATGGCAATCAGGATTACACCGGCTATAACGGCATAAATGCCTAGCTGCCTGTAGCCCTCTGTATAAGCCAGGAGCGCGTCCATATTGGTTGAGCCTTCCTTGGCCGTAGCCATGCCGGCACCAATAATTCCGGCCACGTACTGTCCGTAAGCGGAGGCCAGAAACCAGAGACCCATCATCATTCCCTGCAGCTTTTCGGTTGAAAGTTTGGTCATGATACTGAGTCCGATGGGTGAAAGGCACAGTTCGCCAAAGGTGATGACGAGCAATGCGATGGTGAAAATATTAAGTGAGGTGATGCCCTGCAGGTCCGCGAAGAATCTGGTAGCAAAAAGTACGTAGTAACCGGCCCCTAGGAAGATAAAGCCAAGTCCGAACTTTATAACGGTATTAGGTTCCAGTTTTCTTTTGCTTAGCCAGATCCACAGCAGCCCTAATAGTGGTGCCAGAAAAATAATGAAGAAAGCACCACCGGAATTATTTACGCCGTTAGGATCCAGGCCAAGCAGGTCCTGGTTAAGGTTCTTGGCGGCAAATATGCTTAATGAGCCCCCAGACTGTTCATATATTCCCCAAAACAGGATGGAGAAGATAATGAAGACAAGTGCTGCCCAAAGTTTTTTGCGCTCTGCGGTATTCACCTTCGCCATCTCATAAAACAGATAGATCAGGGTTAGCGGCCCCACAGTATACATAAAATAATCAGTGTACTGGGGAACCGAGACCATGATCATGATTAACGGTACAAAAAGCAGGGTCAGGATATAGGTCCCAACTACTTTCCAACGGGGCTGGCTTTGAAGTGTGCCGTCGGCCGCCAAACTCTGGGGCATTAGACCAATGGGACCCAGGCGGCGCTGGGTGAAAATAAAGTTGATGAGGCTGATGACCATCACAACCGCGGCCAGGCCGAATGCAATATTCCAGCGAAGTGCTTCCGGAATAATGTTGGCAAACATCTCGCCTTTCCCAATGGCTATACAGATATAACCTCCAAGGAGTGCGCCCAGGTTGATGCCGGCATAAAACAGCGAAAAACCTGCATCCGTCCGCGAATCTCCGGCACGGTACAGTTTACCCACCATCGTTGAAATATTGGGTTTAAAGAATCCTGTTCCCACAACGGTAAATGAGATACCCAGGAAAAAGAAATCATGCGGATTTGCGGCCAGGATCAAACTCCCGACAATCATCAGCAAACCTCCCCAGAAAAGCGATTTCCTGAAGCCCAGAATTTTATCGGCAAAGAGACCGCCTACAAATGTAAAGGCATATACGAAGGCCTGGGTAGCTCCGTACTGAAGATTAGCCTGCTCGTCATCAAACTTTAATTGTGAGATCATAAAGAAAACCAGCATTCCCCGCATTCCGTAAAAGCAGAAGCGTTCCCACATTTCAGAAAAGAACAGGGACCATATTTGCCGTGGATATTTTCCTTTGAAATCCTGTATTTGTTCCAGCGTCAGATTCATAAGATTTATTTGGCACGAATGTAGTAAAAAAAACCACCGGAAGTCCGGTGGTCATCATATTATAGAATGATTTTCTTAATGAATACCCTTCATGAACTTGTTCAGAATCGGTGAAAGCAATAATAATGCGACACCGGAAATCAACATAAGTACCGTAATGAACGGATACAGCGAAAAGTCATAGGTTTCCAGAATTTGCTCCAGGGTTGCTGCCAGATAATTACCCAGTGCAAAACTGGCCATCCAAACTCCCATCATAATGGACGTAATGTTACCCGGAGATAGTTTTGTAACCATAGAGAGACCAATTGGCGACAGCATAAGCTCACCTATGGTCAGAAGTACGTAAACGGCTACCAGCCACATTGGACTCACCAGGTTTCCGGCATCGGCGCTGTTTTGCGCCTGAGTCATAATAAAGAAGGCGAAGGCACCAATAAACATGGCCAAGGCAAATTTCACCGGCGTCCTTGGGTTCAGTTTGCGGGCTGCAAGTTTGATCCACAGCAGTGAAAATAAAGGCGCCAGGGTTACAATGGCAATTGGGTTAATGTTTTGGAACCAGGTAGTCGGGATCTCAAACCCACCTACTACACGGTCCGTATTTTCCTGTGCAAAAAGGTTGAATGTTCCGCCTGCCTGTTCGAAACCTGCCCAGAAAACGATGTTAAAGAATGCAAGGATCAGAATTACAAAAACTCTTGTCCATTCTGTTGAACCATTGGTTCCTTTAAAGATGGAAAGGGCAATGAATCCGGTTCCGGCAATTCCCAGCACCCAAACCATAATGGTATGGATAAGGTCTGATGTGTTGTTCCAGATAAACATTACGGCAAATACAAAAGCTACATTTGCGATCGTGTACACGATAATGTCCCTCCAGTCCTTAGCTACAAGGTTGGTAATTCCCTTCTCTCTGTATCCCGGTGGCAGACCTTTGTCTCCAAGCGTGTTACGGCGTGCATAAAACCACAGCACACCGATCATCATTCCGATACCGGCAGCCAGGTATCCGTAGGGCCAACCTACTTTTTCACCAAGGGTTCCCGCAACAAACGGAGAAAGGAATGCACCTATGTTAATACCCATATAGAAGATGGTAAAGGCACCGTCTTTACGCGGGTCATCATTATCATAAAGGTCACCAACTATTGTAGAGATGTTTGGTTTGAAGAAACCATTACCCAGGATCAGGACACCCAACCCAAGATAGAAGAAATTCTTTCTTGTTTCCAGGTCGCCCATCATGTCTCCTGCCGCTCCCGCAGCCAGCATAAACTGCCCGATGGCCATAACCAGACCACCGATAAGGATTGATTTTCTCTGACCGAGGATCTTATCGGCAAACCATCCACCTAAGATAGGGGTGAGGTAAACCAGAGCGGTAAATATTCCGTAAACAGAAAGAGATTCTGCACGGTCCAGTCCGAAACCTCCGGTTGCCAGTTCTGCGGTCAGGAAGATGGTGAGCAGGGCGCGCATCCCATAATAGGAGAAACGTTCCCACATTTCTGTAAAAAACAGGGAATAGAGACCCTTTGGGTGCCCCTGCGTTGGTTGTGTTGTATCCATAGTTAAATTAAAAATTATTTGTAACAGGAGCAAATATAGTTTTTTTTCGCTTCTGTACTTAGTGATTGTTATATTTTGAGGTAGATTCAGCCTAATGAGTCATAATATTCCCCATTATACCACAGCATCCTGAGATCCTGAAAACGCTAAGAGAGCAGGTATTATCTCACGGAATGTGTATGACCAGACTTACATGTCTAAATTTCTCAATTCAGCATACAAAACGGGGCAAAAATTTTGCCCCGGTTATAAAATAAAAACTGTTTTCTTACTATTTTGTAAATCTTACAGACATTTTTCTGTCTTTAGCTCGTTCAGCATCAGATGCGGAGGCATCAACTACGGCCTGCTCGCTGCCGTAACCTTCAGCACCGGTTACCTGTGCACCCACACCCAGTTTTGTAAGCTCAGACTTAATGAAATCTGCTCTGTCCTGAGAAAGTTTTTTGTTTGTTGCGGCATCGCCTGTTTTATCGGTATAACCACCAATCTTTATTTTTGCATCAGGGTATGCCTTCAGGATTTCCGCAAGATTCTGGATCTGTCCTTCAGAGCCTGGCTCAAGAGCGGTTGCAGATCCCATTTGGAAGTTTACATTGTCAAAATCGTACCATGTGGTTTTCAAAGCTTCATCATCAGCGGCATTCGTATACCCTCCGGAACGTAAAAATTCGATCATGCGGGATTCCATACCGTTGGCATAACCCTGCAAGGGTGTTCCGTTAAGATCGATTGCTGTCATTTCACCACGGTCCGCCGTCGTCATTGTTGTGTCCACCATTACGTTTGCAGAGTCCTCCACTATCACTGTAGAATCGGAATCAGTTGTCGTGACGGTTTCTTTATTATCACACTGTTTCATCAGGAACCATCCAACGAGAAGCAGGAGAAGTAGGGGAAGAAGCCATTTCCAGATGGAACTGCCTTCCGTCTTTACTTCGTCCCGGTCTACATTTACGTGGGTGGCCCCGGCGCGTGTCACCTCTACGTGAGGCTCGGTAGCGGTAGCGGTAGTGGCAGTCGCAGCTGCTTTTTCGGAGTAGCTGTCTCCGAACCAATCACCTAATCCAAGGCTGGCCATTGATAGACCCGCAGGCAAAAGTGTTGAAACTATCCCTTTCTGATCAGACAGTAATCCTGAGATTGCGCTGCGGTCCAGATTATTGTCGGCAGCGTATTTTCCCACAGAGCCGAGTGTCGCTCCTGTAACCATATTCAGCAAGGTGGAGGTAGTACCTGTACCAATCCCGGCGTAGCCTGAAATGGCATTGATGATGCCGGCAACCTTGTCTCCGAAAATACTTGCCAATACGTTCGAAATATAAGTGTTGTTCGCAGACCCGCCCAGCAAGTCGCCCAACAGCCCACTGTTTGCAGAGCCCGTAATCGAATCGAGTACTGTAGGATTGGAAGAATGGTTAGCAAAACCACCCACTACCGCAGGCAGCAGACCACTGATCGCTTTGGAAATTCCGGATTCACTTTCTCCCAGCTGCGTAGCAGCCTGTGTAACGAGCGCAGGACCTAACTGTCCTCTGATAAGATCAAGAATGTTTAATGACATAGTAGTTAAATTTTAATGTTTATCCGCAGGATGATGCAAGAATTAATCCAAATTTAAAACAGCCAAAAAACGCTCGCCTCGGGGAGAAAGCTTAGAACTTAAGGATATTAATAAGCCTTGGCAAAAATGACGCGCCGGGTTGAAGGTTTACCGGAGATCAGAGAAACTCCAGCCTCTTCTTTAGCATCCAAAGGAATACAGCGGATGGTTGCTTTTGTGAGATTCTTGATTTCCTCTTCTTCCTCAGCGGTGCCATCCCAGTGCGCAGAAATAAAGCCGCCTTTTTCTTCAAGTACCGATTTGAATTCCTCAAAAGTGTTTACTTCGGTAATGTTCGCATTCTTATAGTCCAGCGCTCTGTTATAGATGTCTTTCTGTATGCTCTGCAGCAGTTCTTCAATATAAACCTCAAGGTTTTCAATCGGCTGGACTACCTTTGTCAGCGTGTCGCGGCGTGCCACCTCTACGGTACGGTTTTCCAGGTCCCTGGCACCCATGGCTATCCTTACAGGTACTCCTTTCAATTCATATTCAGCAAACTTCCAGCCCGGTTTGTTCTGATCATCATCATCAAATTTAACGGAAATATTTTTTGCCTTAAGTTTCTGTTGAATTTCATTTGCAACAGTACGGATGTTTTCCAGCTGTTCCTCTCCTTTAAATATTGGTACGATTACAACCTGAATCGGTGCTAGTGTTGGAGGCAGCACTAAACCGTAATCATCAGAGTGCGCCATGATCAGTGCGCCCATCAGTCGTGTGCTCACACCCCAGGAGGTAGCCCAGGCATATTCTGATTTACCCTCACGGTTAGTGAACTTTACATCGAAAGCTTTTGAGAAATTCTGACCCAGGAAGTGCGAGGTTCCGGCCTGCAGGGCTTTACCGTCCTGCATCATGGCTTCAATACAGTAAGTTTCCTCTGCCCCGGCAAAACGCTCTGTGGGCGTCTTGATGCCACGGATAACCGGCATTGCCATATGATTTTCGGCAAAAGTGGCGTAAACTTCAAGCATTTTTTCTGTTTCCTCCAGCGCTTCTTCCCTGGTGGCATGTGCAGTATGTCCTTCCTGCCACAAAAATTCGGTTGTACGCAGGAATAATCGGGTTCTCATTTCCCAGCGTACGACATTGGCCCACTGGTTAATCAGTATGGGCAGGTCGCGGTAGCTCTGGATCCAGTTTTTATAGGTACTCCAGATAATAGCTTCGGATGTTGGACGTACAATGAGTTCCTCTTCCAGTTTGGCTTCAGGATCCACAATAAGTTTCTGCGGATTGTTAGGGTCGGTTTTCAGTCTGTAATGAGTCACCACAGCGCATTCCTTGGCAAAACCTTCAGCATTCTGCTCTTCAGCTTCAAAGAGGCTTTTCGGTACAAACAACGGGAAATAAGCATTCTGGTGACCTGTTTCCTTAAACATCCTGTCCAGTTCATCGCGCATTTTCTCCCAGATCGCGTATCCGTATGGTTTGATCACCATGCATCCGCGAACCTGCGAGTTCTCCGCCAGATCAGCTTTTACCACCAATTCATTATACCACTTGCTGTAATCCTGTTCTCTCGAAGTTAATTTTGCCATTTTTTTACGTAAATTTTTATAAAACCCTATTTAACTTTTACCTTTTTCCGAATCTAAAATAAACACGTATATTTACGATATTAATTACGTTTGAGACCGCAAAAGCGGTGCAAAGATATTTAAAATTAAAATTTTTATATGCTATGAAAAAATATATAATTGAAAATCTGACCCGTAGCTTGCGCTCCAATATGGTGCTTGCCGTAGCGGGTGGATTTATATTGATGTCCTGTGGTACACAGATGGGCGGCTACAGTGAAACCGACGGAGTGTATTACGATCCAGCCCGGGACACACTGCCTGAAGGTGTGGTGCTTGATAACCGTGGAAATCAGGTAGGTGAATATTACGATTACACGGACACTCAGATAGTAGAGGATGTGCGTGAGCGCAGCTGGCAGGAGAACAGTAAATATTGGGACGATAACGTATCCGATTCGGACTGGGGCGTTTATGCAGGCTCTGAGACCAATTTCTATCAGGATAATTGGGGCTGGGGGATGCCATTCGGTTTCTACAGTCCTTACTATGGGCATGGTTTTCGTGTAGGAATGTCCTGGGGCTGGGGTTCGCCCTGGGCTTGGTATGACCCGTTCTGGGGTTTCAGCCCATATTCAAACTGGGGATGGTACAACGGTTTTTATCCGTATGGATGGTCCTCTCCGTATTACGGATTTTACAGCCCTTATTATTATGCACCAACCTATCGCTACCAGCGTAGCGGTGCAAACGGAAGGTTATATAACTCCTACCAGGGATCACAGGGTCTTCTGAAGCAGGGTGCCAACAATGGTTTCAGAAACCAGGGTGCGTCGGGCCGTATATCAAATCAGCAACCGGTGAATAACACGCCACGGTTCCGGACACCAACTCAAACCCGCGATATACAGCAAACACAGCCTCGCTCCGTTCCCAGAAACAGACCATATATGAATAATCCGCAAAGTGCTCCGCGGACTTCTGAGCCTCGAATCAGATCCAATGAAAACGGTGGTTTCAGATCAGGTGGCTTTAACAGTGGAAGTTCATCTTCCGGTGGTGGTTTCAGATCGGGTGGCTCTACCGGTGGCGGTATGCGTTCCGGAGGGAGATAAATTTTACTAACAGAGAATAACAATGATAAAAAAATCTTTAGCGGTCTTTACCGTAGCTGCGGCTTTCTTTGCGCAGGCGCAGGATGTCTCTACTTTAAGAAACACAGTAGATGTTTACTCAAACAGTTCGCTGGGCAGTTCGGCCAAATGGAACGCCATGGCAGGTTCGGCTGGAGCACTGGGTGGCGATGCAACCTCGCTTCTGAATAACCCTGCAGGTTTAGGAGTGGCCATCTCAAGTAATATTGGGGGAACGCTGGGGTTAAGCAACTATAAAAACGTTAGCAGTTCCGGGAACCAGTCTACTTCATTCAGTAATACTATGGCGGATCTGACGAATGCGAACGGTGTTGCCTCCTTCCAGTTGCTTACGGAAACTCCCTGGAAGTTTGTTAACCTGGGGGTGAACATCAGCAGCCGTAATCTGGATTCCTACGTCGAAACGCCGGGGAATGCGAACATCATCATTCCAAAAGACCTGGAAGACAGCATGGGCACTCCGCTTGCCGGTAACCTGAGTTTCCTGGGGCATGGCTATGACCGCACGGGGCTGCAGACTAAAATGAGTGTGGGAATTGGGGCTAACTATAATAATTCACTTTTCCTAGGTGCCGGACTAAATTTCCATTCCAGCAATCTGGAGCAGTTTGATACTGCAAGGTTCGGGCTGGATCTGGATAATTCGGTGGCTCAGTATGATAAACAGTACACGCCTTTCAGTGAACTTGGCAGTGGATTTTCGGCCAGTGTAGGTATCATAGGCAAACTGAATAATCAGTTCCGTGTAGGTGCGGCTCTGGAAACACCCACATGGTGGCAGGTTGAACGTGTTTACACAGATTATTTCACAGATGCGGACGGGTATATTTCCTATGAAACCCTGGCGGAAGACAGAACTTTCACTTCACCGCTGAAAGCTACCTTGAGTGCGGCATTTGTTCCCAATAAAAATTTCTCGCTGAATGTTGATTATGGTATTGGTCTAACTAAACCAAAATATAAGGTTCAGGGCCCGGCTGAAACTGAGTTAAATGATTTCTTTGACGATCACAGCACATCGGGTTCAGAAATTAAAGTAGGTGCGGAGTACCGGATTAAAGCTTTAAGGCTGAGAGGTGGTTTTGCACACGCGAGTAATCCTTTTGATGCAGTAACTTTATCTGCATACAATAACAGTGGTGCGATATCCAACCAAACTTTTGATAATCTTATTCTGGGCAGCAGGAACACGGTAGGACTTGGTGCAGGTTATGATTTTAAGTCATTTTACATAGACCTGGCGTACCAGAACATGAATTCCGAATATTCCAATCCTTTCCTTTTCGGGAGTGTTGTTAACGGTTCGCCCCGATATGCGACCGGATATCATTCCGGTAATTTTGATGTCTCTGAAGAAGTGTCGGCGGTTTCCAGCGTGAAGAACAGTCAGAACAACCTTTTCCTTACCCTGGGTTGGAAGTTTTAAGCAGTACACAAGCCATAACATAAATTAAATACTCCGGTTCTGCCGGAGTATTTCTTTTAATGATGGTGGAAACTGTGACCCAGCATCGCAAGTGCAACACCCAGAATGACGAGTCCAATCTTAGACCAGTTCACGTTGTGGTTTCTGTTGCTTTCAAAAATAATCACAGAAGATATATGAAGGAAAATTCCCCCTACCACAGCCATGAAATAGGGTTGCAGTTCCGGATCGAAATAAGCGCCAAAAATCATCCCCAGGGGTGATGCCAGTGCAAACAGGGTAATGACTACCCATGAGTTGCGCGAAAATTTCTTGCTTTTGAACAGAAAGGCTCCCAGAATAAACGAGATGGGCAGATTATGAAATATAATTCCCTGCAGATAGGGCGAAAACATATCGGTTTCATAAGCCAGCGGAAAACCTTCAATAAAAGCATGTACAAACATTCCCAGGATTAGTGCCATCGGCAATATGCCATGCTCTGAATGATGGTGAAAATGTCCGTGCTCAAAGCCTTTTGTAAGGTGTTCCAAAACCATTTGCAGCAGAACGCCGCCAATAACCCAAATTCCGATATTTTCCACATCTGCAGTGTATACGGAGGGGAACACTTCGTTCACGCAGATGGTAATCAGAAAACCTGCGCTCAGAATAAGGAGGTTTTTCGCAAACTTTTCTTTGGTACCGAAGAATTTTCCAAGCAAAAACCCGGTCACTACACTGAGGATGAGCAGTAAGATAATTATCATAATGAGGAGCAGTCCGATTTTTTTCTGAAGACGTTAATGCAGCGCGGAGATGTTTCCGGATCAAAAGGTTCAAGATGGTAATTCCCGTAAACTTTAACCAGCTCAAACCCAAACTCCCTGCCGTAATCTTCTATCTCGGAGGGCTCGTGAAGTTTCACCTTCTCATAGAAATGATGCTTCTTTCCGTTGTCCGTAAAGTTGATGTCTTTAATGACATGCTGATCAACAATCCGTTTATTAATATTGAAATCGATGTGACCTTTGGTCTGAATTTCCTGAGGTACCAGTGTTTTCTTTACCCAGGTTTCATTCAGAAAATCAAGGACAAAATAACCTCCATCATTCAGTGTATTGCAGACCGAACGGAATACCCTGCGGTCGTCATTTTCATCTTCAAAGTAGCCAAAACTGGTAAACAAGTTAAGTACGGCATCCACTTTAGCGGATGAAACGGCCGGGTAAATATCGTCGCGCATATCGTGAACCGCAAACTTAAGTTCGGGCTGCCTGTCACCATTTTCAGGGTGGATTTCGAACTGTTTGTTGTGTAAAATGCTTTCTTTCGAGAGGTCCAGACCCAGCACATCATAACCTGCTTTATTCAGAAAAACGGAGTGGCGTCCTTTGCCGCAACCCAAATCAATGATTTTTGACCCTGCGGGCAACTGCAGTTCTTTAAGCAGTAATGAGATAAAATTTTCCGCTTCTTCAAAATCGCGGTCTTTGTAGAGTATATGATAATAAGGGGTATCAAACCATGTTTCGAACCATGCCATTCTGCAAAAATAACTAAATTTGCACTCGGTAACCACAAAGACCCGGTTTTTTAAGAAAGCATCCGGCAATAAGCATGCATAATGGGTCTGCAATCAGGTGTTACCGCCACGCAATTATGGATACAGAAAATTTACAGATACAGATCAAAACGTTTTTCGGTCTGGAACAGGTGCTTGCCGAAGAGGTGAGGAAATTAGGCGGCAGAAATGTTGAAATAAAGAACCGTGCAGTTAACTGCGAAGGCGACCTGGGATTTCTGTACAAAATAAATTACTCGGCGCGTACGGCGCTTAAAATCATGATTCCGGTGCTTACTTTCAAAGCCTGGGACGAAAACCGTTTCTACGATAAGCTTTTTGACTTTCCGTGGGACGACTTTATGCGTGTAGACCAGACTTTCGCGATTGATACCACGATCTATTCCGACCGTTTCCGCCATTCACAGTTTATGGCGCAGAAGATGAAAGACGCCATTGTAGACAGTTTCAAATTCAAATACAGAAAAAGACCGGATGTAGATGCCCGCGATCCTGATATTAAATTCCATCTTCATATAGACCGCGAACTGGTTACGGTATCCATTGATTCTGCCGGAGATCCGCTGTTCAAGCGCGGTTACCGCCGCGAGCAGGGCGAAGCTCCGATCAACGAAGTGCTTGCATCAGGAATGCTTCAGTTGGCTGGCTGGGACGGTAAAGGGAATTTCCTGGACCCGATGTGTGGTTCCGGTACACTACTTATAGAGGCTGCGATGATCGCTATGGATTTGCCGGCGCAGATTTTCCGTAAAAAATTCTCCTTCCAGAACTGGAAAAATTATGATGATGAATTATTCCAGAAGATCAAGGAGGTCCGTATTGGGCGCATCCGGGAGTTTACCGGAAAAATTGTAGGTTACGACCTGGATCCCGATATGCTGAATGCCGCGCATCTTAATATTGAAGCGGCCGAAATGGAAGATTTAATTGAGGTGAGAAGACAGGATTTCTTTGAATCGAAGAAGGAACTGTTCCCGCTGCTGATGGTATTTAATCCGCCTTATGACGAGAGAATTGAAATCACCGAAGACGATTTCTACAGAAAGATAGGCGATACCTTCAAGAAGAGCTACCCGAATACCCTGGCCTGGTTTATCTCATCTGATCTGGACGCGGCCAAGAAAGTGGGTCTAAGGCCTTCCAGAAAAATAAAACTGTACAACGGCAAGCTGGAATGCCGATTCCTGCAGTTCGAGATGTACGAAGGTACCAAGAAGATCCATAAACTGGCCGGCAACCAACCGGAGTAAATTTTGGCAGCATTGATAAACGTTTCGGTCATCATCGCCATCTACAACCGTAAGGAAGAACTTTACGAGTTGCTGAAATCCCTGTCCCTGCAAATAGATCCCAATTTTGAGGTAGTGATTGTGGATGATGGCTCGCTGCTGGACCTTCGGCCCACGGTTAACCTGTTCGCTGAAAAACTGGATATTAAATTCTTCAGAAAAGATAACTCGGGACCCGGACTTTCCCGCAATTACGGTGCCCGACGTGTAAGTTCCGCGAACGATGAAAATCACTGGCTGGTTTTTGTAGATTCAGACGTCATTGTGGAGAAGGATTATATTGCAAACATTAAAAGCAATGTGATTACCTCCGAATGTGATGCTTTTGGAGGTGCCGATAAGGCGCATAAGGGCTTCAATCTAATGCAAAAGGCTATTTCCTATTCCATGACCTCGGTCTTTACAACAGGCGGAATCCGCGGTTCCAAGAAGGCGGTAAGCCGCTTCCAGCCGCGCAGTTTCAATATGGGTGTGAGGAAGTCAGCCTTTGATAGAGTAGGAGGTTTTTCTGAGATGCGCATCGGCGAAGATCCGGACCTTTCCATGACGCTTTGGGAAAACGGTTTCAAAACTGCTTTTTTTGATGACATTGGTGTGTATCATAAGCGGCGCGTTGACTTTGGTAAATTCTCCAAACAGGTGTATCAGTTTGGCTGTGCCAGACCGATTCTCAATCAGAGGCATCCGGAGTATGTGAAAATATCATTCGCATTTCCGACTTTATTCCTGCTGGGTTATATTTTGGGTTTTATTGAATATTTTATTCTGGGCAAGGGTTTCTTACTCACCATGTACGGTTTGTACACCTTTGTAATATTTTTCCATGCTTTATACAAGACCCGCAACCTCAGCGTAGCCTCTATGGCCATCATTTCTACCTACATCCAGATGTTTTCTTACGGGTATGGATTCCTGAAATCCTGGTTCCTGCTTAATATTTTAAGGATGAAGCCTGAAGAGGCTTTTCCTAGGCATTTTCATAAAAACTAAAAGGGACACCTCGCGGTGTCCTAATTTTTAGTCATTCAGCAGTCTTTCAATTTTCTGCGAAAGTTTATCGGCATTGGGCAGCATTTCCTTCTCAAGCACCAGGTTGATGGGGACAGCCGGCAAATTCAATGAGCCTACGGCCTCAACCGCGGCATCCAGATGTTTGAAACAGTTGTTCGTGATCCTATGCGCAAATGCTTCCGCAGATGAGTTCTGGATTTGCTCTTCGGTAAGGACGATACATTTTCCGTGGAGTTTTACCCTTTCGAATACCAGGTTTTCATCCAGAGGAATAAGAGTTCTAAGGTCGATGATCTCCACACGGCCGGCAAATTTCTTAGCGGCTTCTTTCGCCCAGAAAACGCCCATCCCGTACGTTACAACAACCATTGTCCGGCCTTTTTCAGTTTCTGAAGCGTCGGCTTCAAGCAGGATATTCCCTTTACCTAACGGCAGGATATAGTCCTCATCCGGTTCTAGTGTCTTTGCATCTTCAGTTCCCGGAACCTTGCTCCAGTACAGCCCTTTGTGTTCCAGCATAATCACTGGATTAGGGTCGTAATATGCGGCTTTCAGCAAGCCTTTAAAATCGGCAGCGTTACTTGGATAGGCAATCTTGATTCCTTTGATATTTGCCAAAATGCTCTCCACACTTCCGCTGTGGTAAGGGCCACCTCCGCCATAGGCACCGATAGGTACTCTGATGATATTGCTTACGGGGAACTTGCCCTGCGAAAGATAGCAGGATTTTGATATTTCGGTGATCAACTGGTTGATTCCGGGGTAAATATAATCGGCAAACTGAACTTCTACGATCGGCTTCAGTCCAACGGCACTCATTCCCGCGGTGGATCCGATGATGTATGCTTCCTGGATTGGGGTATTGAAGACACGTTTCTTTCCAAATTTCTGACCCAGCGTCACCGTTTCGCGGAATACGCCGCCAATCCTTTCACCAACGTCCTGGCCGTAAAGAAGTGCTTCCGGATGTTTCCACATCAATTCCTGTATGGCATGTATTGCTGCATCCACCATCACGATTTTCTCGCCGCCTTCAGGTTCACGGATACCGCTTTCTTCTGTAACAGGTGTGGGAGCAAAAACATGGTCTGCTACCGTTTCGGGTTTTGGATCTTCGGCAGCGACGGCTTTCTGGAATGCTTCTTCGGCCTCAATACGTGCCTTTTTTGTAATCTGCTTAAGTACATCCTCCGTAACGCCTTCCTCCAACAGGTAATTTCTGAGGATATCACCCGGATCTTTTGCGCGGTGCTTCACAAGGTCGGCATCGTCACGGTAGAATTCACGCCGTACACCGGAAGTGTGATGACCTATAAGCACAGTTTTTGCGCACACCAGCATGGGTTTACGTTCCGTACGTACGAAATCCACCGCTTCTTTCATCGCTTCATAACTGGCCACGAAGTCGGTTCCGTCTACACGCATTCTGTTAAGACCTACAAATCCGGCCGTAAAATCATAAGCATCTGAAGTACGGGCTTCCTCCTTGGTTACAGAAATTCCCCATTCATTATCCTGCACCAGGAAAATAACAGGAAGCTGATGGAGCGCTGCAAACTGGAAAGCCTCAGAAACTTCGCCTTCCGTAACGGAGTTGTCGCCGAAACTGCACACAACAACCGGATTGTTTTCAAATGTTTTCAGGTTAAATTCCTCAATGTATTTTATTCCCTGAGCTACGCCTGTGGTTGGGATGGCCTGCATACCGGTAGCTGAGCTCTGGTGGATAATCTTTGGTTTATCCTCTTCCAGGCTGGAAGGGTGGGAGTAGTATGAACGTCCGCCGGAAAAAGGATCACCGGCTTTTGCCAGTAACTGAAGCATAAGCCTGTAAGGTTCAAACCCAATTCCCATCAGTATACTTTCGTCACGGTAGTAAGGAGACACCCAATCGTCTTTAGTTAACTGATAGGCCGTGGCCAGCTGTATGGCTTCGTGACCCCGCGAGGTGCTGTGTACGTATTTGGTAATGGTACGGTTTTCCTCGTAAATGTCTGCCATTGCCTTGGCAAGCATCATATGGTTATAGGCTTTAAGCAGAATGTCCTGCGAAATTTTCTCTTTAGTCGTAATCTCCATAGAAAGCAAAGATAAGGATTTTGTTAAAATGATTTTAGAACGGAAATGCAGATGATTTTTACGTTTCACAATTTTCATTTTGATTTATATGATGTTTCGCACCACACCTGATTTAAAAAATATGGTTAGTTCTTTGATATAGCCATTTCAACATTTTAAAATTCATAAGCATGAGATACATTCTTCCATTCACCGTCCTGTTTTTAGCGTCCTGCGAGAGTTCCAACGACAAATGTGACTGTACCCAGCAGCGTTGGGAACGAACTGCAGAGTATCAGGGAACCAGCCAAACTATTGTAGCAGCTACTCCGTGGAGTGGAATGGGCACAGAAGAACCAATTGGCAGTAACGACTGTTCGCTGGACGGTAGCTTAGCGTCGGCAGGTGTACAGACTTCCACTGTACTGCCCAACGGAAATACCCGTAAAGAAGAATACGAATACAGAATTACCTGTTATTAATAAACCATTTCATTGGGTATCTGTCATCTTTTTGAAATCTCACTTATTTCAATGAAAAAGCAATCCGCTTCGGTTACCGAAACGGATTGTTTAATATGAATCTAGGGGCTTTTACTTCACGCCTTTCTCGCGCATAACCTTGTTAAGGTTTTTCAGGATAGCTAATCCCAGGAGTGTCGCTACAAGCAGCAGTCCGAAGTTTACCCAGAAGAAATTGGCTTTATCTTCATAATTGTACCACATACTTGCCAGTACGCCTGAAAGTTTATTTCCGATTGAGGTGGACAGGAAAAAACCTCCCATCATAAGCGCAGTAATCCTTGGGGGAGACAGTTTGGAAACCAAAGAAAGTCCCATAGGCGAAAGGCAGAGTTCACCTACTGTAATAACTCCGTAGGCTGCAATTAGCCACCAGGAGGAAACTTTCTCCAGACCGTTTCCGCCGGCATATACTGCACCTACCATCACAAGACATGAGAGTGCGGAGATAAAAAGACCAAGGACGATCTTGGAGGGTGTGCTTGGTTCTTTGCCACGCCTTCTCAGGAACATGAAAACTCCAACTACAACAGGTGTAAGAACAATAACCCAGAATGGATTTACGGACTGGAACAATTCTGTATTGAAAAGGTAAATGTTCTTATCTGAGGCTGCCTCCAAAGACTGTCGCTGTTCCGGGCTGATATTCCGGAAATAGACATCTTTTCCCATAATGCGCAGTGGCTCACCTGCATCGTCCTTAAGACCTACAAACTGATCGTCATAGGAAGTTACTTCCTGATCTATATATTCTTTATTTTCAACCAGTGAGAAGGCCTTCAGCGGCTCTTCCAGAAATGCCGGAGCGGTACGGTCCGTATAATTCTCTGCCCAGTTGGTCAGGGCGGTACCATTTTGCTTAAAAATTGCCCAGAACATCAAACATACAGCAAAAATGGTAAGCAAAGCCCCAATAGGTCTCTTGTCCTCCTGATTAGCCTTGAAATAAAGGCTCATATAGAAGTAAACCACAGGAATACATGCAAAAAGGAAGGCGTCGTCAGTCTGTTTTCCAAAAATGGTGTCGCCTAAAATCATACCCGGCAAGAACCATCCTATAACTCCGGCGATTACCGCTGGCAAGAATACCTGAAGCAATACGGTGGACAGTTTTGTATCACCCTCCTGCACAGGTTTCATCACATTTGCCTTGCGAACATGTTTCATGCCTACTGTAAACACAAGCAGCCCTACCAGCATTCCTACTCCCGCGGTGATGAATGCTGGTCCCCATCCATATTCGTTACGCATATAGGCAGCCACGAAGTTACAAATCAGCGCTCCGATATTGATCCCCATATAGAAAATATTGTAACCGGCATCTTTGTTGGCGGTATAGGGCTCTTCGGAATACAGATTCCCCAAAAGCGTTGAAATACTGGGTTTAAAGAAGCCGTTTCCAAGGATTACCAGTGCCAGAGAAAGGTAAAACAGGGGTAACTGCTGAAAAAGTCCAATGCCAATATAACCGGCTGCCATCAATATACCGCCAATATAGATCGCCTTTACGTAACCCAGAACCCTGTCCGCCAGAAATCCACCCAGGAATGGCGTTAGGTAGGTCAGCGCTATGAAAGTCCCGAAAATATCGTAGGCATCTTTTGGTAAGAAATTCATACCACCCGTATCCTTGGGGTCAATCATATACAGAACAAAGATTCCGAGAATAAGATAATATCCGAACCTTTCCCACATTTCCGTGAAAAAGAGATAGGGAAGCCCCTTGGGGTGCTTGTTGTTGCTTGTCGCCATATTTAATTTTTAGTTGTTTTATAAATTCTGCAGGATAAAGTCGGTCATTTTCTGGTAGAGCTGCGGTCTTGTATTTCCACCGAAAATGCCATGATTTTTGTCTGGATACGCCATAAATTCAAACTGCTTCTTATTTTGAATCAGTGCCTCAGAGAATTCCAGGGCATTCTGGAAATGAACATTGTCATCCGCCGTTCCGTGGATCAGTAAAAATTTGCCTTTCATCAGTTCAGCATATTCAGTAGGACTGTTTTCGTCATAACCTTTAGGGTTTTCCTGAGGAGTCCTTAAGAATCTTTCGGTGTAAACGGTGTCATAATAGCGCCAGTTGGTTACCGGGGCTACGGCAATACCAACTTTAAATACGTCTGCCCCTTTTGTAAGCGCCAGACTGGCCATATAGCCGCCGAAACTCCATCCAAAAATACCGATTCGGTCTGCATCGATATAGGATTGCCTGCCAAACCATTGTGCAGCGGTGATCTGATCTTCAGTTTCATATTTGCCCAGGTTCAGATAGGTGGATTTTTTGTACTTGGTGCCTTTATAACCTGTTCCACGGCCATCTACACAGGCAACAATATATCCCTGCTGTACGAGATGGTTGAACCAAAGGCCGTTTCCACCGTCCCAGGAATTGCTTACACTTTGGGAGCCGGGTCCGGAATACTGAAACATGAACAGCGGGTATTTCTTGTTTGGGTCAAAGTTTTTTGGCTTCATTACCCAGGCGTTCATCTGGTCACCGGCATTGTTCGGAATGGTGAAGAATTCCCTGGTCACCATATTATCTGCCTGCAGCTTCTGCAGTAGTTGGTTATTGTTCTGCAGTTCCTTCACCGTTTTGCCGTTCCCGTCTTTCAGAATATAAGTAAAAGGACGGGCCGCTGTTGATGAGGTCTCGATGAAGTACTGATAATTTCCGCTGAAATTCGCGCGGTTGTTGCCTTCGGTATTGGAGATGATCGCCGATTTTCCGTTTTGGATGTTAATTTTGGAAACTACCTTGTTGATGCTTCCTTTTTGTGTAGTTTGAACCAGCACCTCCTTAGTTTTAGGGTTATAACCGTAGTAGTCCGTTATCTCCCAGTTTCCTTTGGTTATCTGCTTTTTCAGCTTACCGTCGGGCGTATACCAGTACAGATGGCGGAAACCGTCACGTTCGGAGCCCCAGATAAATGAGTTGTCCTCCAGGAATTCCAGCGTCACATTGTCGGTGTCCACCCACTTCTCATCAGTTTCTGTGAACAGTTTGGTTATCTTTCCTGTTTTGGTATTGACTTTAAGTACATCTGACGCATTTTGAGTCCGTTCGGAGGTAATAAGGATGATCTCATCAGACTTGGCGGTGCGGAAGACATTGGGCAGGTAGTAATTTTTGAATCCAGACAGGTCAAGTGCGGTAACTTTTCCCGAATCCAGTCTGTAAAGCTGTGCGGAAACCGTAGAGTTGGTTTCGCCGGCTTTAGGATATTTGAACCGCATTTCGGAGGGATACAGCTGCTTGTTATAGATTGGGATGTACATTTCGGGTACTGCAGTTTCGTCAGATTTGATGAAAACGATAGCATCCGAGTTTTTAGTCCACTCGTACTGCCGGGCGTGCCCGAATTCCTCTTCATATACCCAGTCGGCCAGACCGTTAAGTATGGAATTTTTTTGTCCGTCTGCAGTGATTTGGGTTATTTTCTGTGAGTTCAGGTCCTGATAGTAAAGATTATTATCTGCGATGAAAGCCACCTTGGTTCCGTCCGGAGAGAAAGTCGGTTCCTGAACGAAGTCTCCATTGTTAAGGCTGATGACTGTACCCGACTTCAGGTCCTTGACATCAAATTTGCCCAGGAATGAATGTCTGTAGATGGGTTCACTTTCCTTCAGCAGTAAGATCTTACTTTCATCATCACTGAAAATATAGGATTCAAAACTGCCGTCAACAATATTTCCTGCTTTCTGTGAGGTTTTGTAGCAATATTTAGCAATTCCAGTGGGTTCAATTACAGCATAGTTTTCGCCGCCTTTCAGCGAAGCTATGCCTGCAATACCGTTGCCCCTGTAATACCCAGAGTAAATTTTATCCAAAGTAATTTCCTGTCCGGAAAGTGCCATTGTACCCAACAGACAGAGCGATATAATGATTTTTCTCATGAAAATTTGATAAGATTTCAAAGATAACAAAATTCTCAATTTGAAGATTTAACTCCGGAAATAAGTTGAGTTTAGCTTAATTTAGTTGTAAATTTACTGTAGTAATCTAACACCTAAGGCATTATGGAAACTTACAATCAGAAAAAACTCAGTAAATACCGGCTGGCTGGTCTTGAGATCACAGTTGGTTTCCCCAGGTACCGCGATGCGGAAAGTTATGCAGTATCACAAGGCGGCGAAGTGGTGGAAGTTGGATTCCTGGACGGCAATGATAATCCCGAAATTACCAATGAAGCAGGGTTAATTGAAAAAAAACTGCATTTTTATGCTGATGCGGGACCTGAATATAAGTTCATACATTCATCTGATCCGGGTTTCAGGCGTTATGCCGACGATCTGCAGCGGTTAAAATCATCTGCTGACCGTATGAGCTTTGAAGAGAAATACATTACAAATGCGGAACTTGAGATTTCGGAGGATCCTATCATTGTTCTGCGCGATAACCGGTTTGAATCGGTGACCTCGCGCGAACGTGCCAAGTATCTTAAACATACCAAGGTATATGAAATTGGAGTTGCACGCAAAATTTAGATAGAAGTAAAAGTGCATTTACCTCCTTCTTATTTGCCGTTTCAGCCTTCTTAGTCTGCGGCCTCTTTTTATTTGTAGGGATTGGGTTCGTACTGGATTAAGAAACCAGTTAAAGGTTCGGGAAAAACGGCCGTCGTTGGGATAGACGCGCTGTGAGGTAATGTTATTTACCAGCAGGGCCACGAGTAAAAGAATAATGACACCGGCCAGCACCGGATACAGTACGTACAGATAACCCATTGCTTTTATCTGTTCCGACCCGCTTACGGCAATAAGTGCGGTAGCACCGCCGGGTGGATGCAGGGTCTTGGTGAACTGCATTCCCAGGATAGACAGCGACACCGCCAATGGTGCGGTAATCCAGAGAATGTCGGGTAGCACCTGTGCAACTGTCACTCCAACCAGGGCACTCACCAGATGGCCTCCAAGCAGATTTCGCGGTTGGGCCAGCGGGCTCTGTATTACTCCGTAGATCAGCACACTGCTGGCACCGAATGACCCTATGAGAAAGAGGTTGTCATGAGCGTTTAGAAAAAAACTCTGTATGGCTGCAATGGTACCGATCCCCACAAAAGAACCCACAAAGGACCACAATTTTTCCCTGTAATCGATCAGCGTTTCTTTGTAGACCACATACCTGCTGATCCTGTAAGAACGTTTAAGCTGTTTTCTCACGATGGCTTCCTCTTCTCATCATAAACTGTAATTGACCCTGGCGTCTCCTGAATATCACCCCGCTCATCCAGTTACGGTTTTGTTTCGTAAATTTTCTTATAATATTCATCAGCCATACGGTCACTGTTAAAGGCGTCTTTCACGTCATCCATGGCTTGCCACTGGATTTGCCTCCATTTTTCGGGATGCTCATAGTAGGTGGGTACGATTTCATTTTCCAGCAGATCATACAGTTTCTGCATATCATAACGGTCCTGTTCATATACACTCATTTCAGTATAGTCTGCCTTGGGAACTACAAATGAGTTCTCACCATGTCGCGCGAATTCCGGAATCCAGCCGTCGTCTGTTGATAAGTTTACCGACGCGTTCATTGCCGCGGTCATTCCGGAAGTCCCGGACGCTTCCCGCGGTACACGAGGATTGTTCAGCCACAGATCTGAACCCTGTTTCATCAGTTTGCTCAGGGCCAGTTCATAACCTGTAAGTACGGCCATATTCTTGAAATATTTACTTTCCTCCACCAGTGTGTTGAACATGGAGATGGCTGAATAATCCATAGGATAGGGTTTTCCGGCCCAAATAATCTGCACAGGATACTTTGGGTGGTTCAGCAGTTTTTCAAATCTTGCTCTGTCGTGCAGCAACAGATCTGCACGCTTATAGCCGGCAAAACGTCTTGCCCAAACAATGGTAAAGACTTCCGGATCAAAAAGTTTTCCGCACTGGTCTGCCACAGTTTTGAACAGCCGTTTTTTTATGTGCTTCTTTCTCAGGTCAAAAAGGCCGTGATCGTTATTTTGCCTGGCATCGTAAAGCGGTTTGTCTGACCAGTACCTGAATTCCTGGGCATTGGTAATGGACGTTATTTCGCAGATTCCCTGATACTTGCCCCACATGGCGCGCGAAACATGACCATGCAACTCGGAAACTCCGTTGGCGATTCTTGCAAGCCTAAGCGCACAAAGTGAATGGTTAAATAACTCAGGATCACTACCTCCCTCTATCTCTTTTACCTTTTCCTTACTGAGACCGGAAAAATAAGACATGTCATAACACATCTGGAAGTTGTGCTTTTCATTACCTGCTTCTTCGGGGGTGTGGGTAGTGAAGACCAACTTTTCCCGAACCTTGCCAAGATCACCACCATATTTTTTCAGCAGGTGAAAAGCAGCGGGCAGTCCGTGTGCTTCATTCAAGTGATAGACATCTCTGTCAAGATTCAGTTCTTCCAGGAGTCGGGCCCCACCTTTACCAAGTAAAATATACTGCGCGATTTTTGTGGATTCGTTGGCATCGTACAGTCTGTGACAGATCGTTTTTGAAAGATGATCGTTTTCCGGCACATCTGTCGAAAGAAAGAATATGGGCGCGGTGTTAAAGATTTCAGGATCCAGATAAAATACTTTAACCCACACCTTGGCCGAATGTATTTCGATCTGGAATTTCAGTTCGGTGTCTGTAAGAAAGGTGTACATTTTCCGCGTCCAAGTGGGCTGAAGGGTTTGGTCGTGATTTCTTGCCTGATCGTAATATCCGAATTTCCACAGGATTCCTATACCAACGAGATTCTGTTTCAGGTTGTACGCACTTCGCATATGGGAGCCTGCAAGAAAACCAAGTCCACCGGAATAGATTTTAAGCGCCTGGTCAATCGCGAACTCCATTGAAAAATAGGCTGTCTTTTTCGAGTATCCGCTGTTTACCTCATACGGTAGTACGTAGTTCTTAAAATCCATAGTTCGGTTCTTTTGTGTAATTAGACCTGCAAATATAAATAATTAATGGAGCCGGCCGCTTTAGAATGCGACTGTACACTGGTTACCATGTCTTAATAAGTTCGGGAAGCAGTCCCGTATATCCGTAACGCAGTAAGCCAATAAATGCCAGGAGGAAGATCGCCAGAATAATATAAATTAAGGCAATGATGTAGGAAAGGAACATGGACCAGAAGGACCGCAAAACGATGTAGCGTTTTTTGGTACCTTGGCAGAACTGAATCAGTGAAGCCGTAATCAGCAGCCAGGAAATAAAATAGAACCAGAATATGCTGATGCCTGCGAGCACTCGAAAAGGTATAAAGAATACATACACAGCCAGTGACTGCGCTGTAAGGAAGAGCAGGATTAACAGCCACTCTGCGTAATTATATTTATATTTCCGGAATCCCAGATAGAATCCAAATGCTGCGGCGGGCAGCATCAGTAGGACGGTAATGGCAAAATGCCCGCCCAGCCAATTGAAAATTTCTCTGAAATATTCAATAAAACCCTGGAAGTCCATATAATCGCCCGCAGAATTCTCGGTAATTTCCGTTGTGATCAGGTCATTGTCCTCAACCTTCGATTTTTCCGGTTTAAGAAGATATTGAATAAGAGAACAAAGAGATCCCAGAATGACCACTAGAAGCAACGGTTTAAAACGCTGCTGCCTTTTGCCGTTCAGATAATCCCTCAGCATATGTCCGGGCCGCGTGAAAAGCTGTTTCAGGGTATAGAAGATACCGCTGTCTACGTGGAAAATTCCGTGCTGAATTTCGTGAATGAGAAAATGAAAATCAATGCGTTGTGTGGCAGTCTTTTGGCCACATTGGTGGCAGAACTTCTGATGCAATAGCAGGTGTTGTCTACAGTTCTTGCATCTTTTTTCAGGTTGGATCATCAGTTTGTTTTTATCAAAATTAATAAAAGTGATGCAACACTGTTGTGATATTTTGATGAATTATGGGATTATAATGAAGATTAATCAGTTATGCATAGGGTCGGAAAGGGTATATTTTGGTGTCATCAGCTCACACCGCCCCGGTCTTGCCTGAAATGCGCCTCATGTCAGGTAGGTGAAATTGACGTGTTGATAAATATCACAACTGATTTAAATCACTAATAATTAAAGTATTATGATATGCTTCAGCTGTAAATTTACATACCTAAACCTGTAGCAATGAAAAGTGCTGAAAAGAGTGTACGCCTGGCAGGAATTCTCCGGCAACTCGCAGACCGCGCCCCACAGGATTTTGAGGAATTCTGTAATATGTTTTTGAATCTCAGTTATGCTGATTTTGATGACTGCTATGGGCTGTCTGACATCAGTGTCAAAACTGAAGAATGCCTCGCGGTTCCGGTTTTCCGTGGTCCCTATATCGCTGAGGTGCTCCTCTGGGGTCCGGACGCTTATACCCCTGTTTTCGATTTCCGCAAATTCAAATTCAGAATTATGGTGCTGCAGGGTGCAATTACAAAAGTGCGCTATCGTAAAAATGAAACCTATTTAGACTATGACGGTGTGGACTCCTGGTTTTGCGGTCAGCGTTTCCAGGTAAACGGTACTTTCGTACAATCCCTTCTGAACAATTTTTATGGAAGGTCTGTCACTCTTAATTTTTATGATACCTCTGAATTTAACCTGTCTGATATACGGGTTTTTGATACTTTACAGAGGAAGGTTTTTCAGTTAAGTGGCGGGTCCTTTTCCTGTCCGTGGTATCAACCCGATGCTTTAACTGCAACCTAGCTGCCTTTTGAGGTGGATCAGGTTGTTAGTGTGAATGTTAGGCTAAATTGACCATTGTGCTGTTTTTGTGAGATATAAGGTGATGAATAGAGAATAAATTGCTAAATTTGCAGTCCAGAAAGAATGAGGTCCATGATCACCAAAACAGCAGCGTATCATACATTGGGTTGCAAGCTCAATTTTGCTGAAACATCAACGATAGCCAGGCAGCTTACGGCGGCAGGTTATACGCGGGTGGATTTTGACCAGGCGGCGCAGGTCTATGTTATTAATACCTGCTCTGTTACGGAGAATGCGGACCGCGAATGTAAACTGCATGTAAAGCGTGCTATGAAAGCCAATCCGGAAGGTCTGGTGGTTGTGGTAGGTTGCTATGCACAGCTTAAGCCGGGGGAAATCTCACGGATAGATGGAGTAGACCTCGTTTTGGGTGCGCGCGAAAAATTCAATATTCTGAGTTATCTGGATGATTTGCAGAAAACTGCGCAGGAAGGTATTGTACATTCCTGCGAAATTGAAGAGGCAGATTTCTTTATCGGAAGCTACTCCATCGGCGACCGTACGCGTGCTTTCCTGAAGGTGCAGGACGGCTGCGACTATAAGTGTACTTACTGTACCATCCCTCTCGCTCGTGGCATTTCCCGTTCTGATACCATTGAGAATGTGGTGCGGAACGCTGAAGAGATTTCCCGCCGGGGGATTAAGGAAATAGTTCTTACTGGCGTTAACATTGGCGATTATGGAAAAGGTGAATTCGGCAACAAAAAGCATGAACATACTTTTCTGGACCTTATTTCGGAACTGGACTGTGTGGACGGTATTGAAAGAATCCGGATTTCATCCATCGAGCCCAATTTACTGAAGGACGAGAGTATTGCGTTAGTGGCTGCCAGCCGCAGTTTCGTACCGCATTTCCATATTCCGCTGCAGTCGGGCAGCGATGACGTGCTGAAGAAAATGAAGCGGCGTTATCTAACCGGACTGTATGAAGACAGAATAAACAGCATCCGCAGCCTCATGCCCGATGCTGCAATAGGTGTGGATGTTATTGTAGGCTTCCCCGGAGAAACCGAGGCTCATTTTATGGAAACATATCAGTTTATAAACAGGTTGCCGGTGAGCTATCTGCATGTGTTCACCTATTCTGAAAGAGAAAATACCGAAGCTGCATCAATGGAAGGTGCAGTGCCCGTACAGGAACGCAAAAGACGTAATAAAATGCTCAGAATCCTTTCTGAGAAAAAGAAGATGGCTTTTTATGAAAGTCAGCTTGGGAAGTCCTTCCCGGTGTTGTGGGAGCATGAAGAAAAGGACGGAATGATGTTCGGTTTTACCGAAAACTATATCCGTGTAAAAAAACCGTTTGACAAAAACTCTGTCAATCAAACAGAGACTGTAAAACTGTTCAGAACAGAACAGGATGGAACAGTTACAGTCATTCCGACATTCGAGAATTTCCTGGTCAGCGTTTAAAATTAATTTATTTACTTTTATTCCGCTGGACTATACCAGCGGAATTTTGTTATATACCAAAACCATTCAATGAAAATCAGTTTATTAATCAATACAATTTTATTTAAATCATGAGAGATAAGTTTTTAGTCTGGGGAGCCGTACTGGTAGTCGGAACACTGGTAGTATCACTGCTGATCCGGGCACATTACTGGATTCCCATTTTGCTGTTGTGCTTATATCTGCTGGGGCTGTATAATATTACCCAGTCCAAACATGCCATACTGCGTAACTTTCCTGTTTTGGGCTATTTCCGTTATTTTTTCGAGGGTATTTCACCGGAAATGCAGCAGTATTTCATCGAAAGAGAAACAGATGGAAAGCCTTTTCCGCGCAATGAGCGTTCAGCTGCTTACCGCCGGGCCAAAAACCTGGGTGATACCGTTGCATTTGGAACACAGCTGGACATCAACCACAGAAAATATGAAGGTATTAAGCACTCTATCTATGCAAAATCGCCTAAAGAGGAACTGCCAAGGGTTATTGTAGGTAATGAACAGTGCTCAAAGCCATACAGCGCTTCACTTTTCAATATTTCCGCAATGAGTTTTGGCTCGTTGAGTGACCGAGCCCAGCTTTCCCTGAACAGAGGAGCAAAGAAAGGTCAATTTTACCACAATACCGGTGAGGGAGGTATATCATCCTATCACATGGAAGGCGGCGACCTTTGCTGGCAAATAGGTACCGGCTATTTTGGATGCCGGGACGAACATGGGAAATTCTCGCCTGAGCTTTTCGCGCAGAAGGCCAGTATTGAAAATGTAAAGATGATTGAAATTAAACTGTCGCAGGGAGCCAAGCCTGGTCATGGTGGTGTTCTTCCCGGAGTTAAAAATACACCGGAGATTGCCAAGATCAGACACGTTATGCCGGGTATGACCATTATTTCGCCACCGGGACACTCTTCATTCTCGGATGCTGCCGGTCTGCTGAGGTTTGTGCAGCAGCTTCGTGACCTTTCCGGAGGTAAACCTATTGGTTTTAAACTTTGTATTGGTGATACAAAAGAGTTTGAAGACATCTGTGTGCAGATGAACGAACTGAAAATTTATCCGGATTTTATAACCGTAGACGGCGCGGAAGGTGGAACGGGAGCAGCCCCACCGGAATTTTCCGACGGTGTGGGAATGCCTCTGGAGCCTGCTCTTATATTCGTAAATTCTACACTTACCAATTTTGGTTTGCGTGATAAATTAAGAATCATTGCCAGCGGTAAGGTGCTTACCAGTCTGGATATCCTGCGTGCAGTAGCCATGGGTGCCGATATCTGCAACAACGCGCGCGGTTTTATGTTCGCGCTGGGCTGTATACAGGCGCTGAGATGTAATACGAATGCTTGCCCTACTGGGGTGGCTACACAGGATAAGATGCTTATTAAGGGTCTTGATGTTACGGATAAATCCGAGAGGGTATATCACTTCCATAAAAATACCTTGAGAACCTGTAATGAGCTTATAGCAGCTGCCGGCCGTGAAACCTACGAAGAGGTGGATGCCAGCATGTTCATGCGCGGTGATGAGTTTGAACATCTGTCCGATATTTATTTCCCGGATATTTTGGGTAATGTGAAGAAGAGAAATCACTGAGAAGTTTATTCTGCTCTAGACAATCCCAGGTAAATGAACCTGAGAGTAAATAAAAAAGGCTGTTTCACCCGGTGAAACAGCCTTTTTTATTTACATATTGTTGCTTAAGGTCTTGGCGTGGTTTTATACACCTGGAAATTGAAAACGACACTGCGGTTACGCATAGAATACCCGCTGTGGTTATAATGTGGATCTCTTGCAAAAGCCGCGCGCGAAGGAACAATAATGACACCCTGCAGATTATATCCGCTGTCATCAGTGAGGTCAAAAGCTCTGAAATGCTGCAGTGCCTCACGGAATCCTTCAATCTCATAATAGCTTCTCTGCTTTGCCACATCAGCAGTCGCGGCATCCAGCACCGACTGTTTTACATAGTAGTAGGAGGGATCAACCTCAGGCACACCTGCGCCGTCTATCGTGCTTTTGAACATAAACGGTGCTGCAAACAGCACGTTGCCGTCCGTACTGGCGGCCAGATAGGAGTGTGATCGGGACATCAGTCTGATAATATCTGAAGAACCAATGGCTGTGCCCGGGTCAGGCTGAGCGCCTGGACGAACAATATATACCACACCAGACGGGAGGGTCACGGGGCCCATATCGCTGAGTTTGGTGTAATTATCGTCAGCCGGATCAGTCTCGCTAAAAGCTTTAATGTTTCCTTGAGTGTCCAGATAGTGAGCGGTCAGGAATTTCTGAATGGCCTGATCGTCATAGGAATTCTGAACTTCCAGAGTTTCGGGTTCCTTATAGGTTTCCGTAGGCTCATCCTCTTTTCTGCATGAGGATAGGGCCAGCAGGAGCGCAGTACTATATAACAGGATTTTTTTCATTTTAAATTATTGGTTAAATTGCTGAAAATTTGTTTGACACAAAAGTATAAAAAATAATGAGAATCGATAAGTTTTTGTGGAGTGTGCGCTTTTACAAGACCCGGAGCATAGCGGCAGATGAGATAAAGAAGAACAGAGTTTCCGTGGGGGAGAATATTGTAAAATCTTCCCGTGAGGTGAGGGAAGGCGATGTGATTAAAATCCGCAAAAATCAGATAAATTATAAGATTAAGGTGCTGCAGATCCCTAAAAGCCGCCTGGGAGCCAAGCTCGTACCGCTTCATATAATAGACCAGACGGATAAACAGGAATATGAATTGCTGAAACTCCGCAGGGACGAGCAGAACTATTACCGCTTAAAAGGCGAGGGCAGGCCAACCAAAAAAGACAGACGGGATATAGACGGATTCACTGTGGACGACAGCAGCAGTGCTGAGGATACCGAATGGAACGATTTCTTCAGCGGTTTGGAAGATGATGGTGAGGAGAATTAGAAAACCAACGAGGAAATCTCCTTTGATATCTGTTCCGGCGTTTTGGAAGTACAGTTCACAAGGTATCTGGCCTGGCTGTAGTAGGGATTACGTTCAAAAAGATGTTTGGCAATGAATTCCTGCAAATCTTCATCAGGTATATTTGCAATCAGAGGTCTTTTGTGTTTATGTCTGCGCAGGCGCTCAGCAAGTACAGGTACGGATGTCATAAGAAAGAAGCTGAGGGAACCGTGATTTATTGCTTCCATATTATTGTAGTAACATGGTGTTCCGCCGCCCAGGCTCAGTACGGTGTCTGTTTTGGAGGCTAATAGTTCCTCCAACACCTCCCGTTCCTGTTTGCGGAAGTATATTTCACCTTTTTTTTCAAAAATCTCACTTACCGGCATCCTGTTCTTCCTGGATATTTCAAAATCAAGGTCCACATACTCAAAATCCATTTTTTTGCTTACTAATTTGGATATGTGAGTCTTACCGCAACCCATGTAGCCTAGCAGACTTATGATCATATTTTTAATTTGTACAAAGTTGTAAATTTATTTTGAGAGTTTAAAAAAAATCATATCTTTGCACCACTTTTTAGAACAGGATATCTGTGATGAAAATGGAAGACTTGGTAGCTCAGTTGGTAGAGCAATACACTTTTAATGTATGGGTCCTGGGTTCGAGCCCCAGCCAAGTCACAAACAGGAAATTCCCGCAGTAATAACGGATTTTTTGCCTGTGTGGTGAAATTGGTAGACACGCCATCTTGAGGGGGTGGTTTCCTATGGATGTGCTGGTTCGAGTCCAGTCGCAGGCACACAAATAAAATGACGGTAAACCGTTCAGATTACAGACCGACCTGGTAGCTCAGTTGGTAGAGCAATACACTTTTAATGTATGGGTCCTGGGTTCGAGCCCCAGCCAGGTCACAGATTTGCTGCAAAGTAAATTTTTTTCATATTAATATTTTGTGATTTGGTGTTCAAAAGCCTTCCTAACGGGAGGCTTTTGATATTTTGGTACTTGATTTAATCCAGATGCATATTGTCTATTAAGCGTACATTCCCTACAAAAACAACGATGAACGCACGGTAGGAACGGTCCCTGTAAAAGAAATCTGTTTCCCTCAGTGTTTCTTCATCCGCAATCATAAAATATTCCATCACCATGCCCGGAGTACTGTTAAAAATGTCAGTTACCCGGCTGTTTATTTCGCTTACACTTACCACCCGGAACCAGTCTTTCACCTTAAGAAGGGTTTCATAAATGATTTTGGCTGCGTCGCGCTGCGCTTCTGTTAGCCTGGTGTTACGCGAACTCATGGCGAGGCCGCTCTCATGTCTTTGTGTGGGTATGCCTTTTATTGTTACCGGCAGGTTTTTCAGCTTTACCAGTTTCTTTACGATTGCCAGCTGCTGATAATCTTTTTCTCCAAAGTAGGCATTATCGGGCTGTACCTGCCGCAGGAGCTCTTCCACCACGGTACCAACACCGTCAAAATGTCCCGGCCGTGAAGCGCCCTCCATCTGGTCCTCAAGACCCTCAAAGGAATAATGTTTACTTACTACGCCGCCGGGATATATATCCTCTGCTTCCGGCAGGTAAACCGCGTGAACAAACCCCGAATTTTCGAGTTTCTTAATGTCTGCCTCAACGGTGCGCGGATACTTTATAAGGTCCTCACTGTTATTGAACTGTGTAGGATTTACAAATATGGAAGAGATCACCAGATCGTTTTCTTCGGCTGCTGCCGCATACAGCGAAATATGTCCGTCATGAAGCGCACCCATAGTAGGCGCAAATCCAACTACTTTTCCCATCTCCCGGTTTCTTTCTACATAAGCAGTAAGCTGTGATCTGTTTCTGAATATTTCCATAGTTTTTAGTCTGGAGGTAAAAATATAAAATAATTGGAAATTGAGGATGTCTGTACTGCAAAATTGAATCTGCCTT
Source organism: Chryseobacterium sp. (assembly GCF_008831505.1). Lineage (NCBI taxonomy): Bacteria > Pseudomonadati > Bacteroidota > Flavobacteriia > Flavobacteriales > Weeksellaceae > Chryseobacterium > Chryseobacterium sp. Next base: position 692,755 of record NZ_CP044507.1, read on the forward strand.
AATTATAAGGCCGGAACAGTATTAATATGTGTTAATAAAAATGTTTTAACTCAGAAATTTGTAAATTTGCAGAATAACGTGTTTTGAAACTACTCAAGGCACATACGAAAAAAAATTATGCCCAATCAGAAAATTTTGTACATTACGACCGAAATGTCTCCTTATCAGGAAGATAGCAATATAGCGGCTATGGCCAGCAAGATGGCGCTTAAGATGCATGGTGCCGGAAATGATGTACGGGTCTTTATGCCCAGGTTTGGAATTATCAGCGAAAGAAAATTTCAGCTTCATGAAGTAATCCGGCTGTCCGGTATGAATATCATTATAAACGACCTCGACCAGCCGCTCATCATCAAGGTGGCTTCCCTGCCGGGTGAAAGACTGCAGGTGTATTTCATCGACAATGAAGAATATTTTAAACGGAAGACCTTCTATAAGGATGAGGATGGACAGAATTACGAGGACAACGGCGAACGTGCGATCTTCTTTGCCCGCGGTGTAATTGAGACTATTAAAAAACTTAATTGGGTACCGGATGTTATTCACCTTAATGGCTGGATGTCTTCTATGATTCCGATCTACCTGAAGACCTACTACAAAAACGATAATTATTTCAAAGATACCAGGATAGTAATGTCCCTTTATAATGAGGAGAATTTACCGCTTGAAAACAATCTTGCCGAAAAACTGAAGTTTGACAGTATCTCCGACTTTGATAAATTGGAGGCACCTGCATTCAGGGACGTTGTGGTAGAGAGCCTTAAATATGTAGATATGGTGATCAAAGGGGATGAGTTTCTGGATGCAGACCTTAACCAGGCGTTCGCCGATACTAAAACCGAAAAATCTGAATACCTGGATTCGCAGTCCATTGAAAATATATACTAAACCTGAATTGATGATAAGTACTATTAAAAACATTACAAAAATCGCTTCTGTAATTGCATTCGGAAGTGTTTTTTTATATAGCTGTGAACCCGAAGCAGATAACCTGGGCGAGCAGCTCTTCTCCGGAGCACAGCTGAATGAGGAGAACTTTGATGTGATTGCCTATAACATTAATAATAATGACACCATACGCACCGATGCGTCCGAACTGAGTCTGGCGCCGCTGGGTGCTTTCTCGGAAGCTGCATTTGGCACACAGAAGGCTGCTTATGTATCTCAGGTCAGACCCATGGAGTACAATCCGGTGTTTGGAGACAATGCGGTGGTGGATTCTGCTGTACTGGTCATCAAGCCCCTGTTCGCCTCGGATTCATCGTCTGTAACTACAGACGAGAATTATCTGTATTCAGAAGAGAACATCCCTGCCAAGAAAGTGGTTACTTCTTATCCGGTATTAAAATATGGCAAGCACAACAGGGACTTAACTCTTCGTGTTCATGAAGTGGCGGACTTCCTTGGTGGAGCAGAGCAAATGACTTTTTCTAACAGAGCGGTGGCTTTGGGTGCCGAACTTGGCTCTAAGGCTTTTAAAGGAAGAATCAGTTCTACGGTAATTACCAAAGATTCTGACAACAGCAACCTATGGAGCAACGATGCAAGTCTAAGGATACCTTTAAGCGCTTCTTTTTTTCAGCAGAAAATTGTTGACGCAGAAGGATCGGCAGACCTGAAAGATGCGGCAAGTTTCATAAGATATTTCAGGGGCGTTAGAATTTCAGTAGATGAAAATGACGGTTATATCTTCAGGTTCACACCAACCAATGCTGAGATCGTTTTATATTACAAATATGACAAAGTGGAGAATGGTACTACAACACGTCCGCAACTCACGAAAAAATTCACCCTTGGCGATCCTAATGTCCGTTTTGGGCAATACACCTTCAACCGTACTGATGCACCTGTGAGCGCGGTGCTGGCATCCAGCAATTCTCTAACCGGCGATTCCAGACTTTTTGTGCAGGGAATGGGTGGTCCCGGTTTCGGCTTCAGGATCCCGGATTCGGAAATCGCAGTTCTGAAAGAGAAATTCAGTAAAGACAAAATCGGAATCATGGGTGCGAAAATCCGAGTATATACAGATGAGACCATTTGGAACGGCAACTACGACAAACCTTCGGCCTTTGTATTTCTGCAGAAAGATGCTACAGGATTCCTGCCTGAGCTCAGCGCACTCTCCGCTGTACCTAACTTCAGCCTTGTGAGCGCTTTTGACCTTAAGAAAAATCCGGCTTATTATGAATTCACGGTAACCAAGTCCTTAAAAGACATCGTGGAAAGTGAGGCGGCAAATAAAGATTTTGTGGTAAACGTGGGTGCCTTTAAATCCAGTGACACCAACCAGCTGCTGGGTTACCGTGCAGACACGCGCTCTTTTGTTCCGAACAGGGTAGTACTTGTGGGAACAGATGCTTCACGTGCCAACAGGATTCAGCTCAAAGTAATTTACGGAACCAAATAATAAAAAAAAACTTATAACTATGTGTGGAATTGTAGGATATACAGGATTTCAGGACGCTTATTCTGTAGTAATCAACGGTTTGCGGAGGCTTGAATACAGAGGGTATGACAGTGCAGGCATCGTGCTGGACGGAGATTCAACTTTTAAGATGGCCAAGACAAAAGGCAAGGTTGATGATCTGGTGGCCGTCTCAGAAAACCTTAGAGGTACAGCTACCATTGGCATGGGCCATACCCGTTGGGCTACACATGGAGTGCCCAGCGACCGAAACAGCCATCCTCATTTGTCCAATAACGGCAAGATCGCATTGGTTCATAACGGGATCATAGAAAACTATGATACCATCAAAACCATGCTTACGGACAAAGGATTTGTTTTCCATTCTGAAACAGATACCGAAGTTCTCGTAAACCTTATCCAGTATTTTATGGATGTGGATCCTGCCATCGATTTCCCAACCGCAGTGCGTTATGCACTGAACGAGGTGTACGGTGCGTATGCCATTACGGTAATGCATGATGATTTTCCGGGTGTCCTGGTTGTAGGCCGTCTCGGTTCTCCTCTGGCAATTGGTCTTGGTGATAAGGAGTACTTCATTGCTTCAGATGCCTCTCCGTTTGTTGAATTTACCAAAGAAGCCATTTATCTGGAGGAAGGCCATATGGCTACAATTTCCCTTGAGAACGGTGTTGATATCCGGTCCATTACAGATAATGTTAAAATAGTACCTGCCATTCAGGAGCTTAAGCTAAGTTTGGAGCAGATTGAGAAGGGTGGTTACGAGCATTTTATGCTGAAGGAAATTTTTGAGCAGCCAAAATCTGTTCATGACACCATGCGCGGCAGGCTGCTGGTGGAAGAAGGTATTATAAAAATGGCCGGTATCTTTGACCATCTTGAAAGATTTAACAATGCAGGCAGAATTATTATTATCGCTTGCGGTACATCATGGCATGCAGGTTTGATTGGGGAATACTTGATTGAGGAGTTCGCCAGGGTGAATGTGGAGGTAGAATATGCATCTGAATTCAGATACCGTAACCCGATCATTACAGAGAAAGATGTGGTAATTGCCATTTCTCAGTCGGGTGAAACTGCAGATACAATGGCTGCTCTGAAACTCGCAAAAGAAAAAGGAGCCTTTATCTATGGGATTTGTAATGTTGTGGATTCATCAATTGCCCGTATTACCGATGCCGGTTCCTATACACATGCAGGTCCGGAGATTGGCGTGGCTTCCACAAAAGCATTTACTGCGCAGCTTACCGTACTTTCGTTAATCGCTCTTAAACTGGGTAAGCACAACGGGGCACTCAGCAATTCTGAGTTTATGAGTCTGATCACTGAACTGGATTTGCTGCCGAAAAAGATTGAGGAAGCCCTGCAAAGTACTCACGATATTACTAAGGAGATTGCTAAAGATTTTGTACAGACGCAGAACTTCCTGTATCTTGGTCGTGGATATAATTTCCCGTCGGCGCTTGAAGGTGCACTTAAGCTGAAGGAAATATCCTATATCCATGCAGAAGGTTATCCTGCCGCCGAAATGAAGCACGGTCCCATCGCGCTTATAGATGAAAACATGCCGATTGTTATTATAGCTCCAAAGAAAGGACATTATGACAAGCTGGTAAGCAACGTGCAGGAAATTAAAGCGCGTAAAGGGAAGGTTATTGCGGTTGTAAACAAGGGAGATGAGCAGGTAGCTGCTATGGCAGATTATGTGATCGAGATTCCTGAAACCTCGGAATGCTTCTCGCCAATAGTTGCTGCAATCCCGCTCCAGCTGCTGGCCTACTATGTGGCTGTTTACAGGGGTGCCAATGTAGACCAGCCCAGAAACCTCGCAAAATCGGTAACTGTCGAATAAAATTGGTGCAAACAAAATATTCTAAGATTTTTTTCGTTTTTCAAAAAAAATCTTAAAAGTTTCTTAAAAAAATTATATATTTACGGCTTAATTATAAAAATTAACATGAAAAGGATATTTCTTTTATTATTATCAGCGTCAGCAGTATCTGCAACGGTATCTTGTTCAGGCGGAGGTAGCTCCGCAGGTAAACCGGGAACAAAAGGAGAATTGATACCAAAGGAAAGATCAAGAAGTTTTGTTGCACAAAGACCTTACGGAATGGTTTCTATTCCCTCCGGATCCTTTGTTGTAGGTCTTGCAGATCAGGATATGACCAACCAACCTGAAAAAGCACAACTTAGAACCGTTACTGTATCTTCCTTCTTTATGGATGAGGCAGAAACAACAAATGCGGAATACCGCGTATTCATTAATTATGTACGTGATTCCATCGCGAGAACTTTATTGGCTGAGGCAGCTGGTGAAGGTGGTGATGGCAGCGGTAGAGGCGAGAGTATCGGAGATTACGCATACCAAGCTTATCAGGAAGATGAAGAAATGACTCCTTATCAGGAATGGCAGGAATCTCAGGGTGGCCGCGACGAGTCCGGTTATGATGCCAACAGAAAGTTGGACTGGAGCATTCCTTTGCACTGGAGTACTGCAAAATATCCGGATGTGGAATATGCTGAAGTTTTGGAATCCATGTACTTGCCGGCTTCCCAGAGAGTTGGGAACCAAAGGGTGATTGATGCTTCCAAACTGAGATATTCTTATGTTTGGGAAGACCATAATACAGCGATTGCTGAAAATGCAAGAGGAGCTAACTTCCTGAAGAGAGAAAGCCTTGCTATTTACCCAGATACTACGGTGTGGGTTAGGGATTTCCATTACTCTTATAATGAACCACTGTTCGAGCAGTATTTCTGGCACAACTCCTACAAGGATTATCCTGTAGTAGGTGTAACCTGGGATCAGGCAAGAGCTTACTGTGATTTCCGTTCTAAACTGAAAAGTGATTACAACGAAAGTCTTAAGAGAAAGAAGCAAAGACCTCTTAGATTCCGTTTGCCAACCGAACAGGAATGGGAATATGCCGCAAGAGGAGGCCTGGAGAATGCGCCTTTCCCATGGGGAGGTCCATACCTGATGGACGACAGGGCTTGCTATCTTGCAAACTTCAAACCGAAAAGAGGTAGTTATATTGAAGATGATAAACTGGGAACTTATACTTATACTGCACCGGTTAAAAAATTCAGAAAGAACGGTTACGGACTGTTTGATATGGCCGGTAATGTTTCAGAATGGACAGAGTCCGACTTCAGTAACTCATCTTACGGATTTGCCAATACACTTAATCCAACTACAAAAGGAACTGCGGATACAAGAAAATCAGTACGTGGCGGATCCTGGAAAGACATAGGTGCCATGCTGATGGTGGGTGCCAGAGATTGGGAAAGAAAAGATTCGGCAAGAAGCTATATCGGTTTCAGAACTGTACAGGATATTCCGGAATCTGCAGTAAAGCCTAAGAGAAGAACGAACTAATAACTAATTGATTTCTAATATTAAAAAAGTAAAATAATGATCGGAAGAGTTTTCGGAACAAAGGACGGTATATATAACTTTGTCTATTCATTTGGTGCCGCTATTGTAATTTTAGGTGCCTGGCTAAAAATTACCCACCTTAGCTTAGGACCCATCACGGGAAATGTTGCCCTTACGGTTGGTCTTGTAACTGAGGCTATTATCTTCGTAATTTTTGCCTTTGACCCACCTAAGTCTGAGGAAAGCTATGCCTGGGAAAATGTATATCCGGAGTTGCTGGACAAGCACGCCAAGCCAAACCCGCTTCATGCCAATGTAGAATTAGGTAACAAGCAGCAAATGATGCTGGATATGGAAAATTCACTGAGCAGCAAGCTTGACAAAATGCTGGAAGAGGCCCGACTGGACGTAGGTCTTTTTGAGAGACTTAGAGCAGGTATCGATAAGTTTTCCAACTCTGTAGACCAGATTAACCAGACTGTTGACGTTTCTGCTTCTACACACAAATATAATGAGCAGCTGAACAGAGCAGCTTCACACATGGAAAGTATGAACCAGCTTTATGCTATGCAGTTGGAAGAGGGTCAGAAGCAGGCTGAATACAACAGAAGATATGTAGCGGATCTTGAGAAATCAGCTGAGCATTCTGCTAAGTTTAACGAAGAACTACACGGTCTAACTTCTAATCTGAACAACCTTAATAGAGTTTACGGAGGTATGCTTACTGCAATGAAGTCCTAATTTCCGGTACATTTTAACTTATATTTAAATAACGAAAGAGAAAATGGCACAAGGAAAACAGACTCCACGTCAGAAAATGATTAACCTGATGTATTTAGTGTTCATCGCGATGATGGCGTTAAATATTGATGCGGAGATCATCAGATCCTATTATGAGTCCACTCAGTCACTGCGCGATACACGCCAGCTTACTGAGACCAAGAATACTGAAATCTTTGAGGTAACTCTTGAAGCCAAAGCGGCTGCGGTTCCCGATACCTATGCACAGCCCTGGGAGCAGTACAAGGTGCTGAAAGGTAAGATTGATGATCTTGTCGCTCATGTTGATCAGGTGAAAGATAAAGTAAAGAAGGATTCCGAATTTTTTGAATTCCATCCTGAAACCAATCAGCCTATTGATATCAGTGAGAACTTTACTGCCCTTAATAACAATACAGCTACAACTCAGTATTTCTTTAATGATGGTGATGAGACTGTTCCGTCTAACAACGCGAACGTTCTTAAGCAGAAGATGGATGATGTGCGTAATTACATCACACAGACATTTGGTAATAACGCCAATATGAAGTCTTTAGTAGACCGTGCAAATAAATCATTGAGAACCGAATACCCAAAAGATAGCAAACTTGAGGATAAAACTTGGTTGCAGTCTAAATTCTACAACCAGCCGCTTATCGCTGCAATCTCCAATCTGGAAATCATTCAGAATGATGCACGTAATGTTCAGTCGGACGCCTTGGCTCTTATGCTGCAGGAAAAAGTGGATGCGAGTATTAAATTCAACCAGTATGACGCGATTGTAAAAGCACCTACCGATGTAGTACAGGGCACTAAAGCTGAAGCTACTGTTTATCTTGCATCTTACTCCAACAGTGACAAGATCCGTATTTCCGGTGTTAACAGAACGGAGAATGGTAAGGGGATTATCGGTTTGAACACCGGTGGGCTTGGTGAAAGAAAAATTGGAGGTACCATTACGGTACAAATGGCGAACGGTGAACCTGTGACTATTCCTTACACCCATACATACAACGTAATTGCGGGACAGAAGGAAGTTCAGTTTGAAACCGGCGCAACAATATCTGCCGATAAGATGAACGTTCTCTACCGTGGACTTGAAAACCCGATTTCAGGAGCGATCCTGGGTGTGGACAATTCCAGACTTTCTCTATCAGCACCTGGTGCCAATGTGAAGAGTGCAGGAGCAGGAAAGTGGATTGTTACACCAACTACAGGTACAACAATCAAGTTGACTGTTTCCGGTACCGGTCCAAGAGGCACACAGTCCAAAACATTTGATTTCCGGGTGAAAGGTGTACCTGCAGCTCAGGGTCAGATCAGGGATAAGAATGTGGTTAGTATGCCTGCATCATCAATCAGCAAGCAGTTGGTTACGGCGACTATTCCGGACTTCGACTTCCCGGTTACATTTACCGTGACAGGTTTCAAGTTCAAAGTAGCAGGACGTGCCGCAACTTATATTACAGGAAACAGTCTTCAGTCTGTTGAAGGTATTACTAAGACCCTGCGTTCCGGAGATGCTGCCTGGATCTTCGATATCGAAGCTACGGCCAGCGGATTGGGTAACCAAAGGTTGAAGAATATCACCCCGGTTGTAATCAATGTTCAGTAAAATTTTTAAATTGTATTAAATTCATTAACATGAAAAAATATATTAGCAGTTTTTTAGTAGTAGTTTCAGGGTTTGCATTTGCCCAGACTATTCTTAATGCTAAATCGCCGGAAGAATTCAGAAAACTCCGGGACGATAATATGCGCATCGTAGGAGACAGTATTGTTTCCGCTGAAATAACCCCGCTATCCTATGGTTATGTAGATGAAAAGGATATTTTGAAAAGTGTGTATGTTTGGGAAATCATAGACCTAAACGACAAGGTAAACCAGCCTTTCTACTATAATACTGAAATTGGTTTCAGCAATCAGACCAAGTCCATGTATCAGGTTTTGCTGGATGCAGCTTTATCCGGCCAGATCACTGAAGTGTATGAGGAGGAAGATTTCCTTACCAAGCTTTCACCTGAAGGTATCCTTAAGAGACTTGAGTCTACAAGAGTAGATGATGCCCTTATCGATATTTACAACTCCGGCAGAACTCCGACTCAGGAGGAAATTGAAAGATATACGGACAGAATACGTACCACTTCTGATAAGGTACAGCTTCTGAAAGTGATGGGTATGTGGTTTATAGACAAAAGAGACAGCCAGATGAAGTACAGACCTCTTGGTATTGCCGCTATGGGTCCTGATCCGGCAACTGCTGGTCAGCTTGGTCCGGACGGACAGCCTATCGGTGGTGATGATGCCTATATCGACCTGTTTTGGATCTATTATCCTGATGCCCGTAAAGTACTTGCCAACAATATGGTTTTCAACAAGAAGAATACCGCTGCTGACTTAAGTTTCGATGACCTGATGAACGCAAGAAGATTCTCTTCTGTGATTTATAAATCATCTAATGGTTTGGGTGAGGGTACGATTAGGGATTATATTCCAAGAAATGCTGAAGAACAGATCGAGGAGAGCAACCGTATCAAAGGTCAGATCCTTGCAATGGAAAACGAAATGTGGCATTATTAAGAAAGCACTTTCAAATCAATATAAACCTGAGTATCTTTACTCAGGTTTTTTTTATGCAGAAAGTAGATTATATTATAGTTGGTAACGGTTATGCCGGGATGTTTTTCGCGCATCAGCTTATTATGGCCGGTAAAAGTTTCATGATGTTCGGGAGCAGCTTGTCCGGTGCCTCACATGTGTCGGCGGGTGTCGTGAACCCTGTTGTACTCAAGAAATTCACCAGTTTTTGGCTGGCGCAGGAGCAGATTGACAGTTTAAAGAAGACGTTATCTGAAATGGAATCCTATACGGGTGAGATTTACTATGTGGATGAACCCGTACGCCGGATCTTTCATGATGATAATGAAAAGTCGCTCTGGGAAAAGAAAAGAAACACGGAAAGCCTAAGTCCATTTCTTTCTCCGCAAATCACCAGGTTAGATGGGGTAAATAATGAATATGGCGTAGGTACGGTGATGCAGTCCGGGCGGCTTGATGTACAGAAATTCTTTACTTCACTTTCAGATTTTCTTTATAAACAGGGAGTCCTGTTTAAGGAATCCTTTAACTATAATCTCCTTGATCCAGTATCCCGCAAGTATGGAAACCTGGAATATGGCACAGCTGTTTTTTGTGAAGGGATGGCTGTACTCAATAATCCCTTCTTCAGCAGTATTCCTGTGCTGCCTAATAAAGGACATCATTTAAAAGTAAACTTAGCTTCTGATCTGAACCTTTCCTCAACGTTAAAGAAAAAGCATTTTCTTTTCCCGCTGAGTAACGGTAAATATTATTATGGCGGAACTTATGACCGTCACCGGTTGGATCAGGGAATTGACCCGTCTGCTGTAGAGGAGTTAAAAGCTGGTCTGAGACTTCTTTACCCTCGTGATTTTGAGGTCGCTGAAGTGAATTTCGGGTTTCGGCCGACTGTGAGGGACAGACGTCCTATTTTAGGTGTTCATCCTGATTATAAAAATTTGTTCGTGTTCAATGGTTTGGGTGCCCGTGGTATACTCAATGGAAATTATTTTTCAGAAATCCTGTACAGACATATCGAGTTGGGGACAGATATTCCGGTGGAAGTAGATTTAAAAAGATTTACACAATAATAATTTTGTTTATATCTAAATTAATCCTATTTTTGCCCACCATTAAGAGAGGTGTCCGAGTGGTTGAAGGAGCTAGCCTGGAAAGCTAGTATACGGGTAACTGTATCGAGGGTTCGAATCCCTTCCTCTCTGCAGTAAGCATCCTGCCGTATTATACGGCAGGATTTTTTTTGCTCATTAATTTATTAAAAAACAGCCCGTACAAAATGTACAGGCTTTTTTGAAAATATTTAAGGTAATGTTACAGTCTTGCTTCTGTATCATCGTTATACCAGCGGTCGTATGTATAGCGTGCATCTTCTTCATTTCTTGGCTTATAGCCCATGTAGATACCGCCATCCTTAATTTCAGACTCGTAACGAGCGGCCTCATCTTCAGGAACACCTGCACCTGTAAGGGCACCTACAAGACCACCGGTTGCTGCACCGGCACCGGCACCAGCAAGACCTGCAGCCAACGGACCTGCTACAACAAGTCCAAGACCTGGAAGAAGTACGTTGGAACCAATCGCAGCTACTGCGCCTACTACCGCGCCAATTCCGCCGCCGATCAGTGATCCTGTTCCTGCGTTGTCTGCAACTTTGTCGCCGAGAGCAGTATCGCGGTCAGAGTTGGTAAAGTAAGTATCACGTGTTTTATCAGACATCAGCACATTTACATCATCCTTGCTGTACCCTCTTCCGTGAAGATCTTCATAAGCTCTGTCGGCCTCCTCTCTGGTTCTGAACACTCTGGATACATAATCGTTTCTGAATTCTGGTCTGAATGGTTGATTTTCCATAATAGTAAAATTTTAAATGTTAATATTTTGTTGTGCTACCTAAAATCCAATTACGGTGCCACAGGACCGCGTCTTAACATTGTTTAACACTATAAAAAATCTGCATAAACTGCCTGATGACCGTTATTCAAACTTGCAGTATGTTTGTGCTTGCTTGCAACCCACACGTTGCCAGAGATATCTGATTAGTTTGTTACTTCGCTGAATTCACCACTCAAACATTTGGTAAAGTTTTCGGAAAACGACCCGGAGTAATTGGGATTGTCCAGCAGGTGCATTGCCTTCGTAATTGCACTTTCAGCGGTCATATCTTGTCCACTTATGGCTCCTATCCTGTTAAAGATATTACTGTTCTCGTATTTCCCGAAACTTATACCTCCCGAGATACACTGTGTAACAACCACAATCTCTGTCCCGTTCTCCCTAATTTTACGCAGTGTGCGTTCAGTTTTGGCACTGCTGAAAATGGTACCGCTGCCAAAGACCTGTAAGATCAGCACCTTCATTTTCGGTATCTCAGTAAAATACTCCAGTGTCATGCCCGGAAAAATTCGCCAGAACAGTACTTCACGGGAGATATGCATATCTGCAGAAAAGGGAAGTTCAGCCGGGCTGCGGTATAGAGCATCCTTATCTACCTTCAGATGTACACCGGATTGTCCCAGCATAGGATAATTTGGACTTTGATAGGCGTCAAAGTATTCAGCTGAATATTTTAAGGTGCGGTTCCCGCGCAGCAGTTTATATTCAAAATAAATGGCCACCTCCTGAATAACGGCTTCCCCGTTTTCGTAGAGGCTCGCGTAATAGAGGCCGGTGAGCAGATTTTCTTTTGCATCGGTACGCAGATCGCCAATTGGGAGCTGGGAACCTGTAAGGATAACCGGTTTTCTCAGTCCTTTCAGCATGAAACTTAAAGCTGAGGCGGTATAGGACATGGTATCCGTCCCGTGAAGGATCAGGAATCCGTCATAGCTCTCATAATTTTCCTGAATATACCCGGCCACTTTTTTCCATTCCTCCGGGCCCAGGTCAGAGGAATCGATTGGCTTACTGAAAGCCTTTACTGAGATCTCACATTCAATAAGGCTCATTTCCGGGATTTTACTGAAGATATTTGAAAAATTAAACGGAACGAGCGCTCCGGTTTCATAGTTTTTTTCCATTCCTATGGTTCCACCCGTATAAATCAAGAGTACATTGCGTTTCATAGTCGTAAATTTACGGTAATTCGGCCTAAACTGAAATAAGTGTAAATGAACCCGTTATTTTTTTTAAATCGTAAATGTGCTAAATTTGGTATTATTCTTGGAAATGTGAGCGCAAAGATGACCAATATGAAGGAAATAGTGCGGAAGGAGGGTACGGCCCTATTAGCAGGGTTTGTGATGATGAACCTTATAAACTGTACAAAAAGTGAAACTATGCCTGCCCGGGAGGACCAGGCTTTAAAGAAGCAGCAGCAGCAGCAGCAGCAGCAGAAAATTGAAGATTCACTCCGCCGTGAGGCAGAGCGTGTGAAATATACGTATTTTCTGTTTCCGAAAAATAAGAAAGATTCCGCAATGGCGGTTTTTAAAGAGAAATTCAGCGACAGTGAACAATATACGGTTTTGGCTTTGAACCGACTTGATAAAAAGAACAGCTGGAGGGCAGATTCACTGATAATTCCGGACAAATTTGCGGATGATTTCCTTCAGTATTCCCCCTTTCCGAAAACGCTTGATTCATTGAAACAGGTGGACAAGATGGTTTTTTTCTCTTATGCGATGCATGCTTACGCACTCTATGAAGGTGGCAGTCTAATTAAATGGGGGCCGAGCAGTATGGGTAAAAAAGCCACACCTACTAAAAAAGGACTCATGTTTGCCAACTGGAAAAAGGAAGAAGCGATTTCCACTTCAAATTCTGAATGGATTTTACGCTGGAACTTTAATATTCATAATACCCTGGGCATAGGCTGGCACCAATATGACCTTCCGGGCCACCATGCGTCGCATTCATGTCTCAGACTGCTGGAGGAAGATGCCAAATGGATGTATTCCTGGGCAGACACCTGGATCCTTAAGGACGGAGGGCAAACCTTAGCTGCCAAAGGTACGCCTGTAATCGTCTTTGGCGATTCCGATTTCAAAAGCCGTCCCTGGCTTAAACTGCCGTCAGATCCGGCAGCCAACGAAATTTCTGAAGCTGACCTGAACCGCGTCTTCCTGCCTCATCTCACAGAAATTCTCAGAGAGCAGGAGCAGGCCAAATTATTACGCAACAAATCGTTATCAGCAGTAAAAAAGGATAATAAGATTACTCCGCGGGCGTAGTTTCCGCTGCTTCATGTGGCAGGGTAGAACTGATGGCGAATTTCCTGAGCAGCTTCATTTCGTGAGCTGCTTTTTTCTGACCCCATAACGACGCCAGATAGGTGAGTATGATGAGTGCCAGAGTTACAAATGACACCGGAAGTGCCCATGTGTAGTCATCAATCTTAATTTTTTCGCCTACAAACCACAAGGTGATGAATACCATCCATAGTATTCCAAACAGGAAATACAGAAACATAAAGAATGTCCAGACTGCTGCACTTGGACCAAAGATGCCTCTGACTGCTGTCCTGCCATCCTCCAGTTCGGTACGCAGTGCAAGGTTAGGTTTCCAGTAGTGGTCATACTCTGTTATTACCGTAATGACAGCCGTTTGCGGATTGATGTTGCCTGCAAAGTACTTACCGTGCTTCTTAAGATATGCTTTCAGGTTTTGCGAGTACTCTTCAGGACTTAGGGAAGTATACATTTTAAACCGGGGTCTGGACCTCATACGGTCCATGGTTGTTTCTTCAGTATTCATTGTATATCGGTGTAAGGTACAGGGTCTTCCAGGAAAAAAGTGAATTTATGGAATTTATCTTTTCTGATAATCTCAACTGTAATTTTTTTGCCCGGTTCAGACTTTAACAGCTGCATAATGTGATCCAGTTTCATCTCCGCTGTATTTCTGTTGTTCAGTTTCATGAGTTTGTCACCCTTCCTTAAGCCTGCACGTGATGCGGGCGATCCTGCACGGATTCCCGCTACCGAATATTCCGGTTTCAGGCTAAACTTATAGCGGAATTCATTGGTGGCAGCAGCATATCCGCCGGCGGTTTCAGAATGGCGCGGCGAGGGATTCTCCACTTTAACGAGTTCCTGGCTCCAGGTCATGCCGTCATGTTTCACTTCCAGACCACTCATATTCAGGTGAAAGGGATCATCATAATAGCGGTTTTTCTTTAAGTAGAGCTTATTCATGGGATAATCAAAAATAAGGGTAAAACGCCTCAGCAGGTCATTGCCAATTGAGCCTTTTCTGCCCGGCACCAAGGTAAGATGCCGCACAGACTCAGCATCAGGATGCGCGGCCAGGGGTTTTTCAAAAGTGAATCTGTCCAGATACAACCGATGGATGCGACTCCTTTTACCATAAATATCTCCATTAAATCCGCGGCCCAGGAAATCGTCAATATTTGGGCGGTTGTACTGGAATCCGTCAATTACTTCGGGAAAAAGCCAAAGTGGATCACTGTTTCCCAGGTCCAGCAACAGTTTGGAATCCTGCCGAAAAGCTACCTGTTCCACTCCCGCCATGACATAAGGCTTATTACTTTCAATCGTAATGTCCAGCTCCGCAAATGATTTTCTGGGAATTTTATAGTTGCTGTGTTTCCGGTAAACGGTAATTTTTTTTGCCTGATAATCAATTTTGACCTGATGGTTACGGAAAAAGGGATAGCCTATAATGCCGTTCACAGGAATACCGACATGTGAGGAGAAGTTAAACTCTTCATCCAGAATAACAAAAATGGTATGATTGCTGTCCGCGAAAGTACTGCCGATCTGCACTTTATTATTTACTGATTTCAAACCTTCAATTTCAAGTGCACCACCCAGTCCTGAAAATTTTACTCGTTCAGTATCCTGCAGCACGAGCTCGCTGTCACCCACACTGAAAAGCAGTGTTTCCGCCACTCCGGTGTCCAGGAGGAAGGTAAGCTCCACTCCGTTTACAGTAATCGGAATAAAAATGAGATTATTGATTAGTTGAAATGAAATGGTTTCCTTCTTCGTATTCTGATCCAGCAGTAAACCGTCCTGCGCACGTACGTAGGAAAGGGTTAAAACCAAAAGTATCAACAGGGATTTCACCTCTTGAAGTTACAAAATCTTTCAGCTGCATTTGTACTCTTTTATGTAGTGAGGAAAAATCCGCGCATTATTCCAGACCAAAAAAAATCTCCGGAAGCGGTTCCGGAGACTGATGCAGCAGGACTTTTTCCCATCATTTGTGTTTTCATGGTTAATGGATAATATTTAGATGTCCTGCTTTACTTTGCTAAATTAATATTATGAACATTCAGATAAAAATTTAATGAGGGGACAAAAGGGGGACAATTCGTCTGATGTTTTTAAAGATCTGATATTCAGTTTTATATCTGTTGAATCCCTTCGCCGGCTGTTCTTTGTATGTAAGCGCTTAAAGATACAACTGAATCAAAGACAGTTAGTCTGAGGGGAAATTGTTGCCTGCATAATAAAAAAGGGTGCAGTGAATTTTGTAAAGCGTCGCGGATTTTTGTAAATTGTTCATTTTACATTTCCCTTAGATGCTTTTCACGAAGTTTTAAATGATTTAATGACGCTACGGTATATTTTTATTCTGCTTTTTTGCTCTCAGTTCACACTGGCAATGTCCGGGCCGGTTTACAGTTCTGCTCGCATACAGGAATATGAAAACAGCATACGCACAGCAGAGCATCTGATTAGAGATACGGCAGCTTTGAGAAAGATATGGCAGCAGGAATCTTCAGCACACCGCATTATTGCAGAAACACTGTTGGCAAAAGGATATGCTAATACACTGGACCGGATAAATGCAAAAAGCAACTTCCATTATAAAAACTCTATAAATAATGCCACAACATCAGGTGATGCTGCACTGCTGCTTTGGGCAGAAATGAGCTATGCCGAATATCTGTATCGCTACCGTGAAATGACCCGAGCACTTCCCTTCTTTCTGAAAGGACTTGATGCCACCGAAAAACGCAGTGCGCGGGAGTTAATTGATCCGTGCTGGACTTATAAAACAATAGGATATTATTTAGGAACTATTGGCGATTATGATGAAGCCATAGTCATGTTAAAGAGAGCACAGCACCATACCACCGAAAATTCGGCACAATACGCTGAAATTCTTGACAATATCGGACAATACCATTATCTCTCGGGCAAGTTCGGCCAGGCAGAGAATTATTTTAGGAGCGCACACGACTCTGCGAAAGAAGTTAATGACTTACTTCGGTATGCCAAAACGCTCGGAAATCTGGCACTTATCAGCGAAGAAAAGGGTGATTATAAAGAGGCCGTTTTCCTTCTTCAGAAAGATATAGAAATCTCGAAACAGTTGAGAGCGGCACAGAATACCATGTTTGCACAAATTGCGTTAGGTCGGGTGCTGATGAAGGCTGGTCATATACAGGCATCGGAGCAGGCGCTGAACCAAGCCCTTAAGATAGCGGTCAGCCGGCCCCATTTCCTGAATTCCCGTAAGCAGATTGCCGAGATAAAGATAGATCTGTATCAGATAATGAACAGGGAAAGTGAATTGCAGAGACTACGGAAGGAGCTCAGTAGTTTAGAAGATTCATTACGCCTGAAGGATGGGGAGCAGCCACTGAGCAGGGCCAATCTTATAACTCAGAAAGCGCTTTTCCGTCAAAAAATGGCTCAAGCTGATGAAAAAATTCGGGGAAGAGACCGGCTTCTACTAGCCGTGGGTGTCGCAGCAGCGGTGGGATTTGTGCTGGTGGGACTTTATCTGATGCGGCTAAAAAGGAAAGAGGGGCGGCGAAAGCAAAGGTATAGTGCAATGATCCGTAAACTCAGTCGCGAAAAGGAAACCTATGAACGCAGGCTAAATGAAACCAGGCAGACTGTGCAGGATCAGATTGAGTATCTGAAAAATAAGAAGGAACATATTGCACAACTGAATGCGGAGATGGAAAAAATCCGGCGGTCTGAGGCAGCTCAGCTGGAAGAGGAGGAAGGCAAACTGGAACAAATGTTACAGTCGCACCTGATGACTGAGGAAAACTGGCAGAACTTCAGGAAGCAGTTCAGGAAGGAGTATCCGGAGTTCTATGAAATCCTGAAAACGGAGTTTCCCGATTTAACAGCTGCGAATCTCCGTATCATCCTGCTGCAGAAACTGGGATTCGGGCCGGCTGAAATCTCCGGGCTTCTGGGAATTACACAGGATGCTGTAAAAAAATCGCGTCAGCGTTTAAAGCGCAGGCTTGGCGAGAAATATGAAAAACTCATGGACCTGGTTAATTCCGGAGTTTACTGATTAAAGCCCTCGCGCTACCTTAACGAGCTCGCCGTTTTCAAAAAAATAGAGGCTGCCGGCCCACTCGTTCTTAGTTTTGCGTGGTTGCGCGCGGAGGTCATTTTCAAAGTATTTGCTGAAATTCCAGGAAAATTTGGAATTGTAATAATCTGCATCCATGGCGTAAAGCGGTGCTGTGAAAACTGGCGAACGCTGTTGCACAGTTTCATTGAGGTTTCCAAAACCCTGCATCACCAAAAACAGCTGATAACCGTTGTCCCGGGCGTACTTTTCATACGTGGACATGGGTAAACAGTATTCCGATTTACACCCATTCGTAAAGGTGTAAACCAAAGCACGCGGATGTTTCTGAATTTCCTCCCTGAGTTGCTTTCCGTTTACTTTATAAATATGATTGTTATCGGTTTCTGTAAATGCGACCAGCGGCACTACCTTCTGTTGCTGTTCTTCAGATAATTTTCGGTAATCATCGGTTACGCCGTAAACCGTACAGGAACTTGAAACAAAGAGCGAAATCAGCAGGAGGAAAATTTTATTCATGGCAAAGTTGGTTTGTTCAAATATAAAAAAAACTCTCCGATTTCCGGAGAGTCTGTGACTGTTTGAAAAAACAAGTTTAGTATCTGTAATATTCAGGCTTATAAGGCCCTTCAACCTCTACGCCGATGTATTTTGCCTGCTCTTCAGAAAGTGTTTCCAGTTCCACCCCAATTTTTTTCAGGTGAAGCATAGCTACTTTCTCATCCAGTTTCTTTGGAAGTGTATAAACTTCATTTTTATATGCTGCAGAATTGGTCCAAAGCTCAATTTGTGCCAAAGTCTGGTTAGAGAATGAGTTGGACATTACGAAACTCGGGTGTCCCGTGGCGCAACCCAGGTTTACCAAACGGCCTTCTGCCAGGATGATGATGTCTTTTCCGTCAATATTGTAAAGATCTACCTGAGGCTTGATCTCGTTTTTGGTATCGCCGTAATTTGCGTTCAGCCAGGCCATGTCTATTTCATTGTCGAAGTGACCGATATTACAAACGATGGTCTTGTCCTTCATCTTTTTGAAGTGTTCGCCTCTAACAATGTTGAAGTTACCTGTAGTTGTAATGATGATGTCGGCAGTTTCGATTACGCTGTCCAGTTTCTTCACCTCATAACCTTCCATAGCAGCCTGAAGCGCGCAGATCGGGTCAATTTCCGTAACGGTAACAATGGATCCGGCTCCTCTGAAGGAAGCCGCAGTACCTTTACCTACGTCACCAAAACCGCATACGATGACTCTTTTACCTGCAAGCATCACGTCGGTAGCCCTTCTTACCGCATCTACTGCAGATTCACGACATCCGTATTTATTGTCAAATTTCGATTTTGTAACAGAGTCATTTACGTTGATTGCCGGCATTACAAGAGTTCCGTTGGCCATTCTTTCGTACAGACGGTGTACCCCTGTCGTAGTTTCTTCAGAAAGACCTTTGATTTCTTTCGTTAGTTCCGGATAACGGTCGAAAACCATATTGGTGAGGTCGCCACCGTCATCAAGAATCATATTCAGAGGTTTTCTGTCTTCACCGAAGAATAAAGTCTGCTCAATACACCAGTCGAATTCCTCTTCGTTCATCCCTTTCCAGGCATATACCGGGATTCCGGCAGCAGCGATGGCCGCAGCGGCGTGATCCTGAGTGGAGAATATATTACAGGAAGACCAGGTTACATCGGCACCCAGAGCGACCAAAGTTTCTATAAGAACAGCAGTCTGGATGGTCATGTGCAGACAACCCGCGATCCTTGCACCTTTCAAAGGTTGGCTTGGTCCGTACTCTTCACGGATGGCCATAAGACCCGGCATTTCAGCCTCGGCGAGCATTATTTCTTTTCTTCCCCATTCGGCTAATGAGATATCCTTAACTTTATAAGGGACGTATTGTGTGGTAGTTTCCATCTTATTGAAAATATTTGTGCAAATTTACAAACTAATTCCTTTACCGCAAAACATGCCTTTTTACCAGGATCTTACCGGAGAAAAGGCTCCTTCGTCTTTGCGATTCTCATATTATTGCGCGCAGTTCATTCTGGTGTTATCACTCAGTTGAGGATCTTATGACCGCAATCATACAAAGAGATACTAATTCTTACTAACTTTAAACAATTCAAAAACAAAATATTATGAAAAATTTTATATTACTTTCTATCCTTGCCATTTTTTCCGCAAGTTGCGGCAGAAACGCTTTAAACGACATTCCAGAAGAAAACACTTTGCCGCCCATCACCCAAACCGGGGCTAATACCTTTGGCTGCAAACTGAACGGAGTAGTCTTTCTGCCAAATGCAGCAATTGGTTCTACAGTTGTTGAGAAACCAATGTATTTTTATGGATATTATATTGGAACACCAAATCATTCGAACAAATTATCTGCAAAGCGTGGCAAGGATGTAAAAAATCTATTCACAGTGGAACTTTATATGTACAAATTTTCTATAATCGGAAATGGTGAGTACACTTTGAATGATGCATATTTTTACAATGATAATAACCAGCCATTTAACTCATATATGAAATGTTATGCAAAAAGTCCGTCAACAGGGGAATGGAAAAACTATGGAAGTTTCATAAATTCAGGCAAAATTGTTGTTACCAGGTTTGATAATAATGGCTGTTCCGGAATCTTTGATGGTAAATTAAAGGAAGAAAATGGAAATGAAATAATTGAAATTACTGATGGTAGATTTGACATTAATTATAGCACATTGTAATATGAAGAAAATCTTACAATCTTTATTCGTATTTCTTGCAACATTTTGTTTTGCGCAAGAAGATATTACATTAGATCAATTACTGATAAACTCCGGCCAGTTCACACAAGCTGGTCTTAACAATAGGGTTTTATATCAGCGTTCCATTATGTATGCCGATAAAGCAATAGACTAAAATGCACCCTTACAACATTAATCCTGTTACCAGAAATATAACAGGGTTTTTATACTTGTCGCTACGCGGGTTTACCATCTGAAAGCTTTCCGTAAATTTGCCGGAACTAATTTCAGCCCATGCCATTTTACCAGGATCTTACCGACAAAAATGCCTCCATCCTTTTCTGGAAATATAATGATGATGATGCTTTTGATCACAAGGCACTTATTGAGCCGGAGAATTTTGCTAAAGTGGAGCATTATCATCCGAAAAAACTCATTGAATACCTGATGGTCCGCCAGATGCTGAAGATGCTGAAACCGGACCATAAGATCCTTTACAAAACCATTGGCCAGCCCTATCTTTTTCCGAAGGATGCATTTATTTCCATCAGTCATTCTTATCCTTTTGCTGCTCTTGCTATCTCGCAGAAGAGAGTTGGGATTGATATGGAGCGAATCCAACCCAAGATCGTTAGGGTAAAACACAAATTCTTGAATGATGCTGAACTTTCCTGGACCGAAACGGAAGATGAAGTGGAACTCCTAACCGTAATCTGGGCCGTGAAGGAGGCACTCTACAAACTGCATCCTTCTAAGCTTTGGTCACTGAAGAAACACTATCAGGTTGAAGCATTTATTCTGGACCAGCTATCCAATTTAAAGTGCCGTGTATTTGATGAAGATTTTGAAGACTGCTATACAGCGCGCGTCATAAAGATGGAAGATTATTATTTCGCCGTAGTGGAGGAGGATCATATGCTGAATTACAAAGTTCTGACCTCCAGTCCCTTTTAGGATAAAGCTCAGGATGCGGACTCAATCTGAAGTCTGCTGTATTGCTCGGTTACTTTGCGCTGTTCATGAACCACATCAAAAATCAGTTCCAGGATCTCACTTATACTGCTGAGCACGGTAAGGCGTGTTATACGGTTCGGATCACGGTTATCATAAAATTCATGTTCGGAAATTTCAGATTTTCTTTTTTCAATCAGTTCATCTACCGTGCCGTGCGGCTTCAGCCTGCTGTGGGCTATGCTGTCTTCGTCCTGTTCATCATTATTCAGTAAAGATAATATGCGGTTCAGTTCACCGGTAATCTTCAGTTTCCACGTTTCCGTATCAATTTCCGGAAAACCGTCATCTGTACTGTTATATTGTGCCAGAGAAGCGGTATAGGCAGTAAGCAGGTGGGCCGTAGTCACAAACTGATGCAGGCTTTCAAGCTGTTTCTGTCTGTTTTTAGGATCTGAGAGCATCCGCTGAAAATTATCCGAAAGGTTGGCCAGACTGATTATAGCTTCCTTGCGCTGCAGGCGGTAGTTTTCATCATTTACCTCACCTACCTGCCTGATTTTGTTGATGACCGTCTGGAAGTAACGGATATTTGCTGCCGTAGATTTTTTCATCAGGTCTACATTCTGCGTATGTTCCCACACCGGCAGTACGAAATAGGAGACAAGGAACGCAATCAAACCCGCAATGAGCGTATCCAGGATACGGTCTTTAAATAGCAGGTTTACATTCCCCGGATTCAGGAAGTTAAAGGTGATGAAAATATAGAGTGTCATAAAGAACACAGCCCAGGCATATTTTTCCTTCAGCAGCGCAAAACAAAGGATCATTGATGTGAAAAGAACAGTTAGGAGTATAGCCTCATTTGTTACAAAGATCAGGATGATGTACGCCGCCACAGCACCTGCCACAGTGCCGTACAGGCGAAGTAGGTTCCGGTATTTGGTAGTGCTGTAGGCCGGTCTCATAATGGCTATGATTGTAATCAGGATCCAGTAAGAATGGCCAATGTTCAGGAAGCTCAGTTTGGCGATGGTATAACCAAGTAAAAGTGCACAGGTGATCCGTACCGCATGCCGGAAATGCGCTGATTTCAATGACAGATTGTTCAGCAGCACCCCGATATTCAGCCGCTCCTGTTTGGGAACAAATTTATCAAAGTCCAGTCCGGTGGAAAGACTTTTGGCATTTCTGAGATCCTGCGTAAATACTTTGTAGATTACAGAAACATCCTCGCTGACGTCTTTCACCCTGGCCAGGATCAGTCGCAGCGCCATGAAGCTTTCCAGGGTGCCGGCATTGAGTTCCCGGTTCCGCAAATCAAAATACTTTTCATGAAGTTCTTCCAGTTGTGTTACAAACGGATGCAGAGGTCTGCTTTTTACGCCGCCTTGCAGGGCGATTCCGATATTTGATATTTCTTCGGACAATAAAAGCAGATAAGACTGTATTTCCTGCAGAATTTCAGCATCGTCAAAACTCTCGTGAATTTTTCTGTAGTCCTGATCGGAGGTAAAAAGTTTCTCAAAGAGATCAACCGAGTTCAGGAACATCAGCATCAGCAATCTGCTGGTGGTGGTACTTTCATTTACTATGGTCCGTGTCTTGAACACTACTTCGCGCGTTTCTTCCTGAAGGTTCTTTATGACCACCTGATGTGCTATCACCTCACGATACAGGTCGTCTATCCGGGCTCCCTGTCCATAAAATTTGGCTTTAATCTTAAGGTATTCTGCAAGTTGCAGATAGTTTTCACCGATCATCTGGCTGGCAAGCTTGTAGGGTTGCAGCCGGGAAACCACCAGAAATATAAGCAGAAACCAAATGCACCCGGCAGTGAAGATAAGCAGATCTTTCAGTGGCCGGTCGCCGGAAAGGTTGCCGTCAATAAAAATGGAGAAAACCACCAGGGTCAGACCTCCCACGGCGGCCAGTCTCTGCCCGTAAACTCCAATCATTGAAAAAAAGATTCCGATGATAATGATTTCCAGGTAGGCCAGGGGCAACAGGCCGTGTGAAGCCATCCCTAATGCAGCTACAAAAGTAAAAGTACAGACAGCAACTGCCAGGGCGTTACGCCGGCGGATAAACGGTCCGGCCATATCGGTGAGCCCTACGAAACTTGTTCCCAGCGGGAAGAGGAAGTACTCTTTCAGCAAACCAAAATAAGCCAACACCATACTCGGAATCACAATAGCCAACGCAATCCTTACTGCAGAGTAAAGATACTGACTGGTGATGAATTTTCGAAGTTCAGAAGTGTAGTTCATTGTGTGGAAAGGTGACCGGACGGCCGTTCAGCAAATAAAAAAGACCTCACTGGGAGGTCTTAGTAAAATTTATTTTTCCGATTAATAATCAGTAGCATTCATTGATTCATCGCCAATATTCCAGGTAAGACCAAACCTTAGTGTATTGTCCAGCGCCGAATTCAACTTAGACATATTGATCAGATAAGACACATCCAGTGCAAAAGCATTGTATTTAAGACCGATACCCGCAGTTGCGAACTGTCTTGCCCCTTGCTCTTCACTTTCATGGAAGTAACCGCCGCGAACGAAGAAAGCATTGTCATAGGCATATTCCAGTGCACCGGACAGCATGATACTTTTTGGATTGTTAAAAGATTTTCCAATGCCTTCCATCACACCTACGTTAGGAACCTCATATACGGGTTGCTGGGTAAGTGGATCTATTCTTGTAATCTCTGCACCCGGCACTAAAAGTTTAGAAGCTTCCGCGCTGATTCCAACCCGGTTTACATCATCAATGTATACATCGTAACCCGCACCAAATCTTGCTATAGTAGGCAGGTAAGTCCTTGATTCCTCATCACCTGTATAATCCAGTTTAGGACCTAAATTCTGGATGGCAAAACCTGCATTGACTTTATTATCCATTCCTCCAAGACCGGAGAAACGAGGTGTAGTGTAATAGCCAGAAATATCTACCGCAAACGAGTTTGCAGGCTTCAGTGTCGTGTCTGTGTTGAATCCGCCGGAGAGGTCGGAACGAATAAATCTACCGGTAACAGCCGCGGAGAACGAATCTGCAAGTCTCAGGGCGTAGGATACGTCAATGGCAAATTCATTTGGTTTAGCTGTTCCTTCGTCGGCAACAGCGTTGTTATCTACCAGCCTGGTAAGGTTTACCTCACCCATATTGAAATAATAGATACTGGCACCGATGGTGGATCTTTCCTCCTCACCAATAAACCGGTAATAGGAACCGTAGAGCAGGAAAACATCATTGGTCAGTTTTCCCATATAAGGTGTGTAATTAACACCCACTCCCGATAAATTTCTTGAGAAAGGATATTTTGCCGCGTTCCAGAACTGAGAATAGACATCAGGAGAGGTGGCAACACCCTGGTCACCCATACCTCCGGAACGTGCATCTGGAGCAACTCTCAGGAAAGGCGCACCGGTAAGAACCGGCCTGATTTTACTTAAATCCTGTGCAAAAGCAGTAATGCCTACACCTAAACCTAATCCTAAAAGAAGTCTTTTTGTAAAATCCATATAGTTATATTTAATTTCCAAATATATAAATTATTTTGATGTTTTTATCTCAATAATACCATTTTTTCTACTGCTGTAGCTCCTCCTTTGCATTTTTCCTGATTTTGGCTCCGCGCAAATATTTTAAAGATGTAAGTTCCCTTACCTACAGCATCGCCATAATCATCCAGTCCGTCCCACTCAATTGCCTGTCGGGGTGTGCGGAAGCCCTGCAGGAAAGGCTCGGCCACCACAGGTTGGCTCAGCGTGCGTACCAGCTTACCGGTAAAGGTGTAGATCTGCACGTTTACATCAAGTATATCATCACAGTTATGCTCAAAATGGATATAGGTTTTGTTGGTAAACGGATTCGGCCAGTTCAGCGGTCTGTTGATCACCAGGTTCTGGTTGGTTTCATCCTTCACTATAAAGCGTAACGTTTCCGTAGTCGAATTATTGTTGATGTCCCAAACCTTGAACGTTAGCGTATGCTCGCCGGGTGCCAGGTTGCGGAATGGGTAAGTTACATTGCCTTTCTGGTAATCGGCCAGTCCGGGATTTACACAACCGTTGCCGTCACCGCTGGAATAGAAGTCGTTCAGGACAACAGTATTAATAATCTGTCCGTCCAGGTAAGTCACGATATCATGACCCACACCCGCACCGGTGGAGTTGATTCCGGTATCATCTGTAATACAGGCCAGCAGCATCGGATTTTGATCCGTTATGCCTCCGTCAGCAAAATTGGTGTTATTCATATAGAGTTTTACTTTCGGCGGCTCACTGTCATTGATGCCGTTGGGGTTTATACCGCCAATCTGAACGGGCTGGTTAATGAACACATCTTCCACTTTATTGTCGGCATAGGCCAGCATCCTACCGGTTCCCATGGTGTAATTAATATCGTTGGGAACATAAAACTCAACGGTGAACACACCGTTTACTGCGGTCCCGGAGGCCTTAACAATCGGGCTTCCTTCCTCAGTATAGTTGAGTATCGGTGTAAGGCTGCCGTCATTATTCAGTGTTGTTTTATTCAGTCGCTTGTCGTAAATATTGATAACCACGCGGCCGTTAAAGTTCGTATTCAGTGTTCCGTTGGCATTATTGATGTGGCCGGTAATCTTCACAAAGTCAAGCGCACGTATCTGTCCCGGCACGGGAGTTTCTACATTATCTATGGCCAGAAGTTTTTTCGGACGGCTCAGTTTCATAGCCGGGTCGCCCAGAAAATTTACCTTAAGGTGATTTGGATTTCCGCCAAAATCAAATTTAGCCTGCAGGAATGCATTCCCAAGGGTATCAAAGTCACCGGCATTAAGTTCAAAAATGCTTTTGGTAAAAGTGTCTGTAAACATTACTCCATAATTCACATCAATTGCGCGGCTGGAGGTAATCATTGATGCAGCACCGCCCGACGGCAGTTTTATGAACTGCTCTCCTGCAGAAAATGTTCCGGGTTCATCCCAAAGGGTAAATTCACAGGTTATGGTGGAGACAAGCGGGAAGCGGCTGTATACATTGGAGAAATTGTTGAAATCCTCAATCTCATCGGAAGTAAGGATCCGTTCCTGAGCCCAGCCATTGATGCCCCCATGTCCAAGATAGAACATATACAGGCTGTTTCCTACATCGTTTGCGATGGCTTGGTTAACCTGGGGGTAACGCTGTCCGCCGGCCGTATTGACTGCCGGGAATGCATCCATGTACAGTTTACGTACATTGTACTCAGGTTTGTCGGTAGCTGCCTCAAAAAGATCCTGTAAGGTTTCATCCATAATGGTGTGGAATGGGGTGCCTCCATCTTTATCATCATCTGCCACGAAATCAAGTTTCATTCTCCAGATACCAAAGGGCGAAGACTGCCCCGGCAGATTATTATAGTATGCAAGGGTTTTGTCAACAAGCAGTTTTGCTTCCTGAATGTTAGCGGCAGGCAGCCTTCCCACAGGTACGTCGGCCAGCATGCTTGGCAGGTGGGTTGCGGTTTGCGGGCTTGTCATCCCGATATAGTCATCCGTCACAAAGGAGCTTACGTAATTTCCGCTTTCCTCACTCTGGTAAGCAGGCACAATATTATGGTTATTCGGAATCCTGTTCTTGAAATCATATGTGGTATCGCCCAAAATAAGCACATATTTCAGCGTACCTGCCGGACTGTTCAGATGGGTTACGAAATCCCGGATGGCAGTCAGGTCTTTTCTGCCGCTGCTGAACTCATTATAAATTTTATTGATGTCAACCACTGCAGTGGTGAAATTGTTCCTGGTTTGGTGATGGCTGGCCATTCGCTGGGCATGGGTCATCATTTCAGGAGAGGTCAATACCAGGTAATCAATATTTTGCAGTGCGCTGAGGTTCTGGTTATCTGTCTTGCCTACATAAGTAGGAGTATAGGCAGCATCGGCACGGAAAGCCACAAATTCATTGTTGAAGTTGGGATCATTGGCGATATAGCCGAAACTATAGGTACTACTGCCTGTGTTTTTGTTAACGGCCCGCTTCGCATTGGTGATGTCGGTTACGTCCCAAACCTGTTCCGCGGCACTGGCATTGCTCATGGCAAAGCTGTAGGCCTGACCCGAGCCGCTCTGCAGTGAGAAATCGCGGAAATTCATCTGTCCGCCATTGAAGGAAAGGTTTTCCCGGTATTGGATTTCCAGATAATCAAAAAAGAAATTTCCGTTTGGATTTGCTGATATATCAGGGGTAAAGTTAAAGTTAAAGGTATTGCCTGATACATTATTCAGTGTGCCCTGGAATCTCATCTGTACAAAGTCAAGTCCCCCGGGCGTCGCAGACTGCACCGAATTGTTTTGATTGTTGATGTTGAAGGCTAGCGTATTGCCCTGGGATTTATAGGCCACCACCTGTGTGCGGTAGGTAATTAGGTCGCCGGGTTGTGCCGGGGTCTTGGTGGTGATGGTATAGGTTTTGGGTGCAGTAAAGCCCGGCTCATCTACCCAAATCTTACCGAGTTTAAGCAGATTCCTTTCGTCATCATTTATAACCTGATAGTCATCATACCTTGTGATCGGATTGGCGGTAAGCGGCAAGTCTGAATCCTGGACACGTTTTCCCGGACCTTTATCGAAATTGATAAAATAGTAGGAGAAGTCATCATACAGATTCTTCACATTATTGCTGCGGTCGGTGCGGGTATCGGTCCTTTTGAAACCGTTTCCGTTTGTGGGATCATAAAGGTTATACCCATTAGGTCCCTGCGCATAGAATAGGGCATAATCACCGTCATTCCAGACACCGTCTGCCTCGCCCACCACCTGGATTGCATTTTCCTGCAGCGCATCATATTTTGTGTCCTGGTTAAATTCAGACAGCATAATACCGCCATTGCCGTAGATCCGGAAATTTTTTGGGTTGATGTTGGCCGGGTTGAGGCCGTTGGCCTGCAGGAAATCTTTAGTGATCCTGAAAATCCCTGAACGGTCCACCTTTATCTTATAGAAGTTTCCTGTATTCAGCGGGTTGTTTGTGGTGCCCACTTTCTGGGTGTTGGGATTAAGTTTTGCGGTTTCCTCTATATTAAAGGAAGAAAGTCTCAGGATCCGTCCATTCTCCGACTTGAAGAGTGAAACATTGATATGCGCAGTCCTTGTACCTTTGTGGTTGGTATAGGCCACATCTTTAATTTCAAAAGGAAGGATGTTGTCTTTCTGAAGGTCGTAAAGGTCCCTCGCAGAAACTGTTTCCCACTGCATGCCCGAGATTTTTAAATCTTTTTCGCCTGCGCTGTGTTTTATATTGATAAAAATATTATTTTGGTCAAATGAAAAGCCGGGATTACTGAAGGTGGGAAGGTTCATTTTTATCTCCCCGTAATCGCGGATCTTAGCTCCTTCCCAGTTAATGCTTATCTTCTGCGAAAAAAAGCAGGCTGTGAAGAGGAAAATGAACAGAAAAGAAAGGTTGCGGATCATTATTTTTGAATTAATTTTCAGGAATACAAATTAAACGAAATTTTTAAAAAAATCCTGCGATACAATAAAATAAAATTGCTTTCGTTTCAAAAAAATCAAAACATTACTTGATTAATTAATAAAATTATTATTTCTTTGTACTTTGAAAATATTTATACCGACTATGAAAAAACTAAAGTTGTTTTCATTAATTGCATTAAGTTCAGCTTTCGTCCTTACCAGTTGTGGAGGGGGATCCGGTAAAGGTGGCGGAACGAAAAGTTTCGTATCCAAGACCGGGTGGAAACCCAACGATAACAGAGGTTGGTTTTACGCAGGCAAGCAGCAAAAACTGAAAGGATGGCCAGGAATGGTATATGTGGAAGGCGGAACTTTTACAATGGGATTAGTGAAAGATGATGTAATGCATGACTGGAATAACTCGCCCCGCAGAATGCAGGTAAGTTCATTCTTCCTTGGTGAAACTGAGATTACAAACTATGAATACCGTGAATATCTGACATGGCTTAAGTATGTTTTCCCACCGTCTGATCCAAGCTTCAGGGAAATCTACAACGGTGCTCTGCCGGATACACTTCTTTGGGATAACGAACTTTCCAGAAATGACTATTCTGAAACCTATTTCAGATCTCCGGAATACGATTATTATCCGGTGGTGGGTGTGAGTTGGTCTCAGGCGAATAAATATTGCGAATGGCTTACAGACAGAGCCAATGAGAAAGCATTAATGGATGCCGGTATCATTGCTAAAGATCTCTATATAAACGAATCCAACAATGTGGGTGGATCTGCTTTCAATATGGATAAGTTTAAATCAAACGATCCGGATATGCAGGCCTATATTAACGAGCAGAGACTGGCTCAGAAATCCGGTATGAACAGAAATGTCAACCAAAGGATTTTGGCTGCCAACAGGTCTCCTGCAGCTCCACTGGTGCAGAAGTTCAGACTTCCTACAGAGGTTGAATGGGAATTTGCAGCGTTGGGAACAATGAAAAACAGGGAATATAACAATATTCTTGGAAAAACTCCGGAGATTGAACGTCTGAGAGGTCAGAAAGGCCGTAATGAGGGTATGTTCCTGGAAAATTTCAAATACGGAGCGGGTGATTATTCCGGTGTTCCGGGATGGCAAAATGACGGGTCCGCAAGAACTGCCGATGTAAAGAAATACCCGGCTAATGACCTTGGACTTTACGGTATGTTTGGTAACGTAGCCGAATGGACTGCCGATGTATACCGTCCGATTATCGATTCCGATTATAACGACTTCAATTACTACAGAGGTAACGCGCCACAAAGAATCCTTAGAAATGGTGACGGAACTTATGCTCGTGTAGACGACGGAAGTATACAGTATGACACTCTTGCTGACGGCAGACTTCTGTATAAAAACCTGCCTGGTCAGTACCAGAGAGAAACCATCGCAGATTACAGTAACTTCAGGGATGGCGACAGACAGTCTTCACTGAACTTCAGAGCTGGTGATGAAGACAGTGCAGCAAATGCAAATTTCAACATGTACAATGCACCGCGTAAGAATTTCTTCGTGGACGGTAGCGGAAGAGTTGTAGTACAAAAGGATAACGCATCCAGAACTTCAGCCATCACAAACGAAATCAGAGTTGTAAAAGGTGGTTCATGGCAGGATACAGCATACTGGCTGGATCCGGGACAAAGAAGATTCAAAAGCCAGAGCGGCGGTTATGGATGGATCGGTTTCCGTGTAGCGCAGGATGCCCGTGGCGCACAGAACAACAGATCAAGAAGATAACATTAGTTGTAATAAATAATAATAAATCCTTCCCTCATACGGAAGGATTTATTTATTTTTGACCCCATGAATCCAGAACTTTTCTATCCCTATCTTCAGCAGTGTAACAAGGTATCCATCGACTCCAGAACAGTAGGGTCGGGTGATATCTTCTTTGCATTCTCCGGCGAGAATTTTGATGGTGCCCTTAAGGCCTCAGAAGCTGTAGACAACGGAGCGCTTGCGGCAATTGTAGAGAATAAGGATTTTGAAGATTCTTCGCGCAATATCTTCTATGTGCCCAGCACCCTTCAGTTCATGCAGGACCTGGCACGGGTGCACAGGAAGAAGCTCACCATACCCGTGATTGCTTTAACAGGAAGCAACGGAAAGACAACCACTAAGGAACTAATAGCTACTGCACTTTCAGCAAAGTTCAACGTCCTGTACACCTTCGGAAATCTTAATAACCATATCGGTGTTCCCCTCACGCTGATGTCGGTAAAGCCGGAGCATGAGATCGCGGTAATAGAAATGGGTGCCAATCATCAGAAAGAAATCGAATTACTCTGCTCCATTGCTCAGCCGGATTATGGCTATATTACCAACTTCGGAAAAGCGCATCTGGAGGGTTTTGGAGGCTTTGAAGGCGTGATTGCCGGCAAATCGGAGTTGTATAATTATTTGAAGGCAAATGGTAAAACGCTGATCGTTAATAACGAAGATCCTTTGCAGGTTGAAAAGACCCAGGGATATCAGCCTGCCATCAGCTTCGGTACAGATAATGCCGATTATATATTCTCACCTTTGTGTAAAGGCAATTTTGTGGGTCTTGGTTTCGACAGTACGGAAATTATGAGCCAGCTTACGGGAATTTTTAATTTCAGCAACCTTAGTGCAGCCGTGGCTTTGGGACTTCATTTTGGCGTTCCGAAGGAAAGAATAAAAGCGGCAATCGAAGATTATGAACCCACCAATATGCGCTCGCAGGTGATGGTAAAAGACGGCCGAACCCTGGTGCTGGATACCTATAACGCCAACCCAAGCTCTATGGCGGGCTCATTGCAGAATTTCAAATCGTTTGAAGGCTCAAAAACAATCATCATCGGAGATATGCGTGAACTTGGTGCTGAGAGTCTGGCTGAGCATACAGCAATACTCAATATGGCCCTACAAATGGAATTCGACCAAATCATTACAGTGGGAGAGCAGTTTCAGGCGGTTGCCAAATCACCTCTGTCGTTTTGCACTACAGCAGAGCTTACCGATTATCTTAAAGACAATCCGGTTACATCGAAGAATATTCTGTTAAAGGCCTCCAGAGGAATTGGTCTGGAAAAAGTGCTTGATGTTCTTTAGAGATTTTTCTCCCAAACTTCGTTCAGGATCATCCTAATATTGTGGAAGGTAGACGGGAAGACTTCCTGCCTGATCCGGGCATCGCTTTTCCAGTCTACAGCTGTAATACCTTCTTCCACTTGGGGTTTGGCATTGCCCGTACCTACATAACTCATCTTGAACCAGTAAGTTGTCTTCAGTACACGGTCACCATTTCTCTCGGTATAAATGTGGAAGGTATTGTTGATGAAGGATTCAAGTATCAGTTCACATAAACCGGTCTCTTCTTCCACTTCACGCACTGCAGCCTGCTCCAGGGATTCCCCTTTTTCCACTTTACCTTTTGGGAGGTCCCATTTACTGAGTCTTTTAATGAACAGGGTCTCTTTGTTGGCATTGGTTACGATTCCCCCGGCTGCCTCAATTACATGAAACATATGCGTGAAATCTTCCCAAAGTTCTTCAATATTTTCTCCGTAGACATTAATTTCGGGGCAGGAGGTATTCTGCAGGAGGTCTACGGCGATTTCCAGAGTTGCAAAGCCTTCGTAACGCAGGTTTTTTTCAATATCCTCGGGATACTTACTTATTGTTAATTTTTTTTCGTTAACAAAAACTTTATACATTTGTAAGACTTTAATCTTACAAAAATAGAAAAATGAATTTAGAAGGACGAAAAATATTACTTAATAAACCGGTGTCCGAAATCGTGGATTTGCTTAAGGATCCTGAGAATTATAAGCAGTTGATGCCGGAGGGCCTTCAGAAATTTGACGCTACTGCAGACGGGTTTAAATTTTCGCTGAAAGGCATGCCGGAGATTGCGCTTAAGCTGGGTGAGGTAAGTGAACAGAAGGCGGTTTTGCGGTCGGCAAGTTCCAGTATGGATTTTGAACTTACCACCAGTATGAATGCTGTTTCCGATACACAAACGGAGGTTCAGATGTTTTTTGAAGGCAAGTTCAATCCGTTTATCAAGATGATGGTTGAGAAGCCGCTTCAGAATTTTATGAATGCACTTACAGACAAGATAGAGACGATGTACGCATAAAGCGTGACTGATTTTTGTTATTAAAAAAAACAATCCCCGGGCTTTCACCCGGGGATCGTTGTATTAGGACTGGAAGTAATTACTTCACCTCTTCAAAATCAGCATCCTGAACATCATCAGCACCTGCATTTCCTGTAGGGTTACCCTGTGCCTGCTCGGCTCCCGGCTGTCCCTGCTGTCCCGCAGCATACATTTCCTCTGATGCGGCCATCCAGGCAGCATCCAAAGCTTCAGTTTTTGTTTTGATGCTTTCCATGTCTTTAGCATCAAAAGCGGTCTTCAGTTCCGCTGCCGCAGATTCAACAGCTGCTTTCTTGTCAGCCGAAAGCTTGTCACCAAATTCTTTCAGTTGCTTCTCGGTCTGGAAAATCAATCCGTCCGCTTTGTTCAGTACTTCCACCTCTTCTTTTTTCTTGGCGTCAGAAGAAGCGTTTTCTTCAGCTTCACGCTTCATTCTTGCGATTTCCTCTTCAGAAAGACCTGAACTTGCCTGAATCTTGATGGACTGCTCTTTACCGGTTCCTTTATCTTTAGCAGAAACATGAAGGATACCGTTGGCATCAATATCAAAAGTTACTTCAATCTGAGGAACACCTCTTGGTGCCGGCGGAATGTCTGTAAGGTCAAATCTTCCGATTTCTTTATTATCGTTGAACATCGGCCTTTCACCCTGACCCACTCTGATGGATACTGCAGGCTGGTTATCGCTCGCCGTGGAGAATGTTTCGGATTTTTTAGTCGGTATAGTCGTATTGGCTTCAATCAGTTTGGTGAACACAGAGCCCATAGTTTCAATACCCAATGAAAGCGGAGTTACATCCAGAAGAAGTACATCTTTTACATCACCTGTAAGTACACCACCCTGGATAGCTGCTCCAATAGCCACAACCTCATCCGGGTTTACCCCTTTGGAGGGTTTCTTACCGAAGAATTTCTCCACTTCTTCCTGAATAATTGGGATTCTGGTAGAACCACCTACAAGGATTACCTCGTCGATGTCTGAGATGGAAAGTCCAGCGTCAGAAAGGGCCTTTTTACATGGCTCCATAGAACGTCTTACAAGGTCAGCGGAAAGCTGTTCAAATTTAGCTTTGGTAAGTGTCTTCACCATGTGCTTAGGACCTGTAGCCGTAGCAGTGATATAGGGAAGGTTGATTTCTGTCTGTGTGGAAGAGGAAAGCTCGATCTTAGCTTTCTCAGCAGCTTCTTTCAATCTCTGAAGGGCAATTGCATCAGATTTAAGGTCTACACCTTCTTCAGCTTTAAACTCATCTGCCATCCAGTTGATGATCACATCATCAAAATCATCACCACCTAAGTGCGTGTCACCGTTTGTAGAAAGTACTTCGAATACACCATCGCCAAGGTCAAGGATAGAAACGTCAAAAGTACCGCCACCTAAATCGTATACTGCGATTTTCTGGTCTTTGTGAGCTTTATCCATACCATAGGCCAGTGCTGCGGCAGTAGGCTCGTTGATGATTCTTTCAACCGTCAGACCTGCGATTTCGCCAGCTTCCTTGGTAGCCTGTCTCTGGGCGTCGTTAAAGTATGCTGGAACAGTTATAACCGCACGGGTAACTTCCTGACCCAAGTAATCTTCCGCTGTTTTCTTCATTTTCTGAAGAATCATCGCTGAAATTTCCTGTGGTGTATATTCTCTGTCGTCTATCTTTACTTTAACAGTATCGTTAGGTCCGGACACCACTTTATAAGGTACTCTGCTGATCTCGCTGGCATCGTCCTTGAAATGTGTTCCGATAAATCTTTTGATGGAGTATACTGTTTTCTCCGGGTTGGTTACAGCCTGTCTTTTAGCTGGATCTCCCACTTTTCTTTCGCCGTCTTCAGTAAAAGCCACGATAGAAGGGGTGGTTCTTTTACCTTCAGCATTAGGGATAACTACTGCATCCTTACCTTCCATTACTGCAACGCAGGAGTTGGTAGTACCCAAATCAATTCCGATTATTTTACTCATAGTATCTATTTTTATTTTTTACAATTTGAGGTCAATTTCTCTAAATCTGTACCAAGCAAAAAATTGTGACAAATTGACATTTCAGCGGCAGTTTTGCCAATCAATACCATTTTTTGGGATGATGACGACCTAACAAAAAACAAAAGCACCACCTGAACGCAGTGCTTAATTAAGTTATTTAATGTAATTCTTACCTGTAAATGCAGTCCGAACCGTCTTTGTGCGTAAGCCGTCCTGCCTTGCCGTCTTCCAGCAATTCCCAGGTATAGGTGCTGTTGCCAAAAAAGGGATCACCATTCTGATTGGTGCCACGCGCGGAAAGCTTTTCTTCTTTTTCCTGATCCTTTTTAATTTTCACGGCCACCATGTCTCCATCGGCAAAATAAATGGCTGTAAGCGTACTTCCATTTTCACATTTAAGAATTTGGGCTTCCTGCTCGAGTGAACTTTCGGCATTTTCTGTATTATTGTTTTCAGGCTTTGAGCAGGCAGTGAAAAGAGTAGCGGCTAATGTTAGGACCAGGAAGCAGTTCTTCATATTATTTTTTTGTTTAATGTAATTGGAGTGGATTATTTTTTTAATGTCATAATGTATTCCACCATTTTCTTTGCATTCTCACGGCTCATTCCGGCATGCGGCGTCATCGGTATTTCTCCCCAGTTGCCTTTTCCACCCTCAATAATCTTGGTGGCCAGCATTTCCAGGTCACCCTCCGTGTATTTATCCGCTACCTCCTGATAAGAAGGACCTACAAGCCTTGCATCTTCTTTGTGACACGTAAGGCAGTCCGCACCTTCAATAAGGGCAAGGCCGGGATGTTTACCCGCTGCGGCGGAATCAACAGTTTTCACAACCGGTTCTTCCAGCATTACATTACTTTCTGCATCAGTATTAACCGGTTGTTTACTGCAGGCTGTGACTGCGAGCGCTGCAAATAGTGTGACATACTTTTTCATTTTGTAAATTTTTTATCAAATTTATTTATTAACTCCTGTCTTATGACGTCAAATATGGAGATAAATGTCATACAAAGTATATGACTGTAATCATATTCTTAATCGGGCAGATGTGGCTACATTTGGGTATAAATAATTTAAATATGAAAACTATTCACTCAATTGCTGCTGCCTTTCTGGCCCTGGGACTGGTGTCCTGCGGCGGCGACAAGAAAACCGATTCAGTGCCCACTGCCTCCACCGAAACAACTGCAACCGCAGAAAGTTCGGGCACCAATGCTTATGATCCCAAGAGAGGTATTGGTAAGCATGAGAATGTAGATGTAAGTACTTTTGACCCCGCTATGGCCGCAGAAGGCCGTAAACTTGCCGAGGTGAAATGTACCTCCTGTCATAAACCCACAGAGGAGAAACTGGTAGGCCCCGGCTGGAAAGGGGTTACCCAAAGACAGACTCCGGAATGGATCATGAACTTCATCACTAACCCGGATCCTATGATCGATGTGGACCCGGAACTTCAGAAACAGCTGGAACTTTGTTTGGTAAGGATGCCTAACCAGGGCCTGAACGATACGGAAGCCCGCCAGATCCTGGAGTACATGCGCGAAATTGACGGCGCCAAATAAATCAAAAGGAAACCCCCTCAACTATCAATAATGAAAAGTCTTAAATTTTTTGGACTCGGATCTGTAATGGCTTTACTTCTGGTCTCAGGATGTAAACCCAAAGGAACAGAAACCGCTGTAACAGGCGATGCTGCCGAGAGAGTGTATGTGGCACCCGGCAAATATGATGAGTATTACAACTTTGTAAGCGGTGGCTTTAACGGCCAGGTAAATGTGTACGGTCTGCCAAGCGGAAGACTGCTGAAAGTGCTCCCCGTTTTTTCTCAAAACCCTGAAAACGGCTATGGTTACAGTGAAGAAACCAAACCTATGCTGGAAACCTCACATGGATTCATACCCTGGGACGACCAGCACCATTTGTCGCTGTCGCAAACCAATGGCGAAGTTGACGGCCGATGGCTTTTTGCCAATGCCAATAACACACCACGTGTAGCCAGGCTGGATCTAAAAACCTTTAAAACCGTGGAAATCCTGGAGATTCCGAACTCCGCCGGTAATCACTCCTCACCATTTCTTACCGAGAACACTGAATATGTGGTGGCAGGGACACGCTTCGCGGTACCAACGGACGATCAGAGCGGTGATGTCCCTATTGAATCATTCAAATCCAATTTCAAAGGCGTGCTTTCCTTTATAGGAATCGACAAGCAAAGTGGCGAGATGGACCTTTCTTTCCAGATTGAAGCGCCGGGTATTAACTTTGACCTTTCGCATGCCGGCAAGAAAAAGTCCGGCGACTGGTTCTTCTTTTCCTGCTATAATTCCGAAAAAGCAAACACGCTTCTGGAGGTTAATGCATCGCAGAATGACAAGGATTTCATTATGGCTGTAAACTGGAAAAAGGCAGCTGAACTGGTGAAAGCCGGTAAAGGCCGGAAAGTGACGACTGAGTATGCCCACAATAAATTCGATGAGAGCACCCACACTGCTACTTCAACAATGAAAAAGGAAGTAATTGTACTGTCGGTGGAGGATATGAAGGACGCCATGTTCATGATTCCATGTCCTAAATCTCCCCATGGTTGTGATGTAGATCCTACCGGTGAATATATTGTAGGTTCCGGTAAACTGGCCGCACTTATTCCGGTATTCAGTTTTGACAAAATGATCAAAGCGATCGCAGATAAGAACTTCGCCGGTGAATTTGACGGTGTAAAAGTAATCAAATATGAAGCTGCCCTTCACGGTGAAGTACAGAAACCCGGTTTGGGACCGCTGCACACTGAATTTGACGGCAAAGGTAACGCCTACACCTCCATGTTTGTATCGTCTGAAGTGGTGAAATGGAATATTAAGGACTTAAAGGTGCTGGACAGACAGCCTACCTTCTATTCTGTGGGTCACCTGATGATTCCCGGCGGCGACTCGGCCAAACCTTTTGGCAAATACCTGGTGGCTTATAACAAAATTACCAAGGACCGCTACCTGCCCACAGGTCCTGAACTGGCACAGTCGGCACAGTTGTATGACATCAGTGGCGACAAGATGAAACTGCTGCTGGACTTTCCGACTTTTGGCGAGCCACATTATGCACAGGCTCTGCCGGGAGACATGCTTAAAGATCAGGTAAAATTCTTCCGGATTGAAGACAACAAGCATCCCTACGCCACCAAAGGCGAAGCCGAAAGTAAAGTGGTAAGGGAAGGTAATAAAGTCCACGTATATATGACCTCCATCCGTTCGCACTTTGCACCGGACAATATAGAAGGCATTAGAGTGGGCGACGAAGTTTACTTCCACGTCACTAATCTGGAACAGGACTGGGATATCCCGCACGGCTTTGCCATCAAGGGTGCCCAGAACGCCGAACTCCTTATTATGCCGGGTGAGACCTGTACCCTAAAATGGATGCCTAAGAAACCAGGTATGTACCCAATGTACTGTACCGACTTCTGCAGCGCGCTGCATCAGGAAATGCAGGGATATGTCCGGGTATCGCCGGCCGGAAGCAATACGCCGCTCATCTATTCCCTGAACAATAAGAAGGACAATGCACAAAGCCCCGTGAAAGCCGGAGAAACCAAATAATGTTAAATAAGAGGGCAGAGGTTTCTGCCCTTTTTAATTTACCTGAAATGAAAAACA
Source organism: Chryseobacterium sp. (assembly GCF_008831505.1). Classification (NCBI taxonomy): domain Bacteria; kingdom Pseudomonadati; phylum Bacteroidota; class Flavobacteriia; order Flavobacteriales; family Weeksellaceae; genus Chryseobacterium; species Chryseobacterium sp. The sequence continues at coordinate 731,067 of NZ_CP044507.1, forward strand.
ATTCATTGAAAAAGATAACGAGGATTGCACTGGTCTTTTGCGGCTGCGCACTGATTGTCTCTATCTTCGTGCCGCTGTGGTCTATTTATTTAACAGCTCCACAATATCCCGAGGGTTTGGCCATGTATCTATGGCCTAACAAAATTACCGGTGAATATGAAATCATAAACGGTCTGAACCACTACATTGGTATGAAGACAATCCAGCCGGAGGATTTCTGGGAATTTAAGGTTTTGCCCTATGCGCTTGCATTCTTCGCTTTGCTTTGTTTTCTTACTGCCTTATTCAACCGTAAACTGTGGCTTTTTATCACTCTGGTCCTCTTCCTCATCTTCGGTGTGGCGTTTATGGTGGATTTCTGGCTTTGGGAATACGATTACGGACATGATCTGGACCCCACGGCGCCCATCGTTGTGCCCGGCATGTCCTATCAGCCTCCTTTGCTAGGTTATAAGCAACTTCTGAACTTCGGCGCTTATTCTTACCCCAACGTTGGTGGTGGAATTATGTTTGGCGTTGCTCTTATTTTGGCTATCTTAGCCTGGGTTGAGTACCGGAAGACCTCAGCAACCTGATCTTTTTTGTTCAGTTTAACTTAAAAAATAAAAAAAATGAAGTTCAGCAAAACGTTATTTATTACAGCCTCAGTACTGGCTATTATGTCCTGCCAAAAAAGTGGTCCTAAAGACATCGCGGTTGGTAAAGACCAGTGCGATAACTGCCGCATGACCATCACGGACGTGAAGTATGCTGCCCAGTTGATTACAGATAAAGGCCGCGCCTATAAGTTTGACGACCTGAGTTGCATGACGATGTACGAAAGTTCAAATCCTGATAAGGCCGCCAATGCCAAAACCTATGTGGTGGATTTCCCCAGCGGACAGTTCCTGGAAAAATCGCGTGCTGTATTTGTTAAAGGCGGCAGCATAAAATCGCCTATGGGTGGCAATACTCAGGCTTTCCGTGATAAAGCGGCAGCCCAAAAGGCAGCGGCAGCCACCGGTGCAAGTTTAACTAAATAATCTGTACATGCTTAGGCTGATATTTCTTCTCCTACCTGTATTTATCTTTTCAAAAACCCTTCGGGTGGGAAAAGGTGAGCGTTATCCCACCATCCGCCAGGCTCTCGCTGCTTCAGAAAGCGGAGACAGTATTTTGGTGGGCCCGGGAATTTACCGCGAGGGAAATATCAGCATTACGCATCCACTCTCGTTTATCGGCCATGGGCGGCCAGTTCTGGACGGAGAGATGAAGTACGAAATCCTTTCTTTCCGCGCTAATCATATTTTGCTGAAAGGTTTTAAAATCATCAACTCGGGTGAAGACGAAATCAAGAACATAGGAGCCGTGCGGCTATATGACAGTAAGTATTCCACCATTGAAGACAATATCTTTGAAAATAATTACTTTGGAATCTATATCCAGCGGGGTTACAGATGTCTGATTCAGAACAACCGGATAACGTCTGCACGTGCCCGTTCAGAGGAACGCAGCGGCGATGGCATTCATGCGTGGGTGAGTGAAGAAATCTGGATTAAAAACAATTATATTCAGGGTCATAAGGATGGTATTTACCTGGAAAAAGTAATTGACTCTTACATTTACCGTAACAATTCGGTTCGTAATTTAAGGTATGGCCTTCATTTCATGTCGTCCAATGACTGCGTATATGTAGGAAATACATTTGATAGGAATAATGCCGGCGTTGCTGTAATGTACAGTAATAATGTAGGAATGGTGGGCAATAAATTCATCAACAACTGGGGTGATTCCAACTACGGTTTGCTGCTGAAGGACATCAGTTTCAGCAAAATTAAAAGCAACAGTTTCCGGAATAATACCACAGCCATCTTCCTGGATGGCGCCACCAAAATTGATCTTTTCCGCAATACCTTTGAGGACAATGGCTGGGGCATGAAGATCAACTCCAACTGTATGGAAAACCGCGTGGTTAATAATAACTTCATCAACAACACTTTTGATGTGAGTACCAGCGGATCCATGACGATGAACGATTTCCGCAGAAATTACTGGGACAAATATGAAGGTTATGATCTGGACAAAGATAAAATCGGGGATGTCCCCTTTCATCCGCTGAGCCTCTACTCGGTTCTGGTGGAAAACAACCCTTCCATCATGCTCCTGTTCAAAACCTTTTTTGTGGATCTGCTGGACAGGACCGAAAAGGTGATTCCCAGCCTGACTCCGGAAAATTTTGTGGATGATCAGCCTTTGATGCGAAAAGTGCAAAACTGATGCAGCTGTTCCTTTTGGATTTAACTGAAAGATATGATAGAGATACAAAACCTCACTAAAAAATTCAACAGATTTACCGCACTCGAAAACCTGAATCTATCGTTTACCAACGGTAAATCGATTGCGCTGATTGGGCCTAACGGCTGCGGTAAAACTACCCTTATAAAATGCATCCTGGGACTTAATGTTATTGAAACCGGCGACATTCTGGTGGGTGGCAAAAGTGTAAAAGAAGATTTCCATTATCGAAAAGATATTGGCTATATGCCACAGATCGGAAGGTATCCTGAGAATATGACCATTAACCAGACCATCAGTATGATCCGCGATACCCGGAATATTCAGGAGTCAGAGTTGGACACGGAACTTCTGGAAGCCTTCGAGCTCAGCAAAATATTCGACAAGAAGATGGGAAACCTCTCCGGAGGAACCACCCAGAAGGTGAGTGCGGTGCTGGCGTTTATGTTCGATCCTAAAATCATCATCCTGGACGAGCCTACTGCGGGACTGGACCCGCTGGCTTCTGAGATTCTCAAAAACAAGATCATCAAAGAAAGGAAGAGGGGTAAACTCATCATCATCACTTCCCACCTGCTTAGTGAACTGGATGATATCGTGAGCGAAATTGTATTTATGAATGAGGGCAAAGTTATTGTTCAGCAGTCCGTGGAAGACCTTATGACTGAGCATAGATCGGAACGGATATCAGAGTCCATCATCAGCATCCTAAAAGAAATGAAAAAATGAACAAGATCGCACGCTTCATCCTTTTTGATATCCTAAAGAACAAAACCGTTATCTTTTACACGGTCCTGCTTTTCATTATTTCCTGGTCGGTGCTGGGGCTGGAAAACAATTATACCAAGGCTACGCTAAGCCTGCTTAATGTGGTTCTTCTGGTCGTACCCCTGGTAAGCATTATTTTTTCAACAATATATGTGTACAACAGCAGTCAGTTTATCGAACTGCTCCTCAGTCAGCCAGTTTCGCGGGTGAAGGTTTGGTCCAACATCTTCCTGGGGCTTTCTACAGCGCTGGTGCTGGCCTTCCTGCTGGGCTGCGGGATTCCTATACTGCTTTATTCTTCCATTGAAACCGGTTTTTCACTTATCCTGATCGGTATTTTACTGTCTGTCATCTTTACTTCCTTTGCCATGCTGGCAGCTATTGGCAGCCGCGACCGCGCCAAGGGTATTGGTATCTCAATCTTTATCTGGATTTTCTTCAGTATTATTTACGACGGTATCCTGCTGATTATGATGTTTCAGTTTGCCGATTATCCTATTGAGGGCATCATGGCCACACTGGCCGGACTCAATCCTGTAGGTTTGTCACGTATTTTCGTTCTACTTCAGCTTAATATATCAGCCATGCTGGGATATTCCGGTGCGGTTTTCCAGCAGGTTTTCGGTTCGGGAGGCGGTATGGGTGTATCAATGCTTGTACTCCTTATCTGGGCTACCGTACCCTTTGTTTTGTCACTGATAAAGTTTAACAGAAAAGATCTGTAGCTGATGAGCTGAAAATCATGATAAAGATCACGTTTTCAGCAGGGTGATTATGACTCCGGTCATGTGAACAGCAACAGAATTCACCGTAAATTTATATAAAATTCAAGGTGATGAAAAAAAGTATTGCATTAGGGTTGCTCGCATTTGCAGTGATTTCCTGCGTAAAAAATGAGTCCGCAGCAACGAAAACTGAAATTTCCGGCAGTGAAATCACTGGCGCCGGGCAGGACGCCGTAAAGGATGATGTTTCCAGTCCGAATATTGTCCAGTTGGCTGCCGGAAATCCCGACTTGTCCACGCTGGTTACAGCCGTAAAGGCTGCAGGTCTTACAACTTCTCTAAGTAACGCAGGACCCTTCACTGTTTTTGCGCCATTAAACTCGGCTTTTGATAAACTGCCCGCCGGAACGGTGGAAGGGCTGCTGAAACCGGAGCAGGCAGATGACCTTTCGGATGTATTGGGCTATCATACCTACGTGGGTGTAATAAAAGAAGAATATATGAGTGACGGACAGACCCTGGGAATGGTGAACGGAAAAAGCATAAAAATAACAATGGTGGACGGTAAACCGGTGATTAATGGTAAAGCGCGCATTGTGGGGGCGGTGCCGGCCTCCAACGGTATTGTATATGCCGTGGATGAGGTTTTACTGCCTGAATAGATTTTTCATAGTGTATATTTAATGTTGTGGCAGCTTTCATATTTCTGAAAGCTGCTTTATCATTACAATGAAGTGTTAAGCTTCCTGTCTTTTTTTCATTGACACGAAAATAATGAACAGTGCAACAAAAATCAGCACAGAAAAGACCAGCAGAAAATGGTTGGCGTAGGGCACTGCTATATACTTTATTGAAAACACGCCCATCATTCCCAGCATCAGTTCGTTCAGGAAAATGCCTGCCAGAAACAGTTTGAGGCCTGTGATCAGACTTCTGGAAATAATGAAAAAGTTGGTAGCCAGCACCTGGCTCAGAAGGTAAGTGGCGATACACATGAGCAGTACCAGATGAAGATAGGCAATAACGACATTCCTGAAACCAAATGCAAACTGGCTTATTGCCGGTACATTAGAAGCCAGTTGAAGCAGGATTTTAACCGCGAAGGCGAATCCTGCAAAGATCAGCACAAAACGCTGCACTGCAGACCATTTCAGGATGAGGTGTGTCCAGCTGCGCCTCACAATGCGGAAGAGCATAACTGCGCCATACGTCTGCGCCAGTGAAGCCAATATGATAAGTGCAAATACGGGCATGGAAAGTTTAAGCCACAGCACTGATAGGCCAAAGCCTATAAGGCATCCGAAAAACATGAGCCAAAACATCAGTTTATTCTCCTTTTCGCTAATGAGTGAGCCCTCCTCTTTCAAAGAATACAGCAAAAGACCTATGCAGGCGAAAATGAAAAATCCGTTGTACTGAAAGTGCAGGAAGAAGTATTCGGAAGCCAGATAGAGGTCCTGGGTGATGTTGCCGGAACTTTTCATATACGCCAGATTGAAAACCCCTGCCGAAGAAATTACAGCAAAGAAGAGTCCGCCCAAAAACCATTTCTTCGATGCCTCCCTCAGGTTTTTTACATCTATAACAAAGAAGAAAGTAAATGCAAATGACGTGAGCAGTGCCACGGTAGAGGCTGCAATGGAACCCCAAAAATAGCCGCCGTAAATAAAGGTGGCAATCATGGCATAGGAAGCGATTATGTTGGTGATAATCAGGATATTGTATTTGCGTAGCGAAATTTCGGGCCTTACTTTGGACAGATAGATGACCATCAGCACATACAGTACATTGGTGATCCAACCGTAAAAAGCGAAATGAGAATGTGCCTCCTGCAAATGTTTCTGGTCCAGGAAGGGTAGGGAAAAGAGGATTTTATAGCGCATTATGACGCCCAGAAGTGCTACCAGTACAAAGTTGAAAACCGAAAACTTAAGCCAGAGTGTGCGGGACATCAGAAGTAGATTTTATGGTTGATGAGTTCAATTTTGTTTTCCCTTTCCATCCTTTTTACAGTCCGGATAACGGTCTCTATGGCCAGCCCCGTAGAATTTGCCAGCTCCTTGCGTGTGACATCGATGATTGTTTTCTCGTGCTCTTCAATGCCGCAGCTCTTCTTATGGATTCTGAGGAAAGCGGTAATGCGTTCGCAGGGATTCTGGTGCACGATTGATTTCAGTTTGATGGTTTTGTCATAAGCTTTTTTGGCAACTTCTTTCAGGAATTCAAACTGATAATCCGGATTCTCATCCAGAAATTTCCGGAAGAGTTCCTGGCTGAAAATATAGACAAGTGCAGTATCGCTGGCAATATTGGCCGTTGCCGGATACCTCTCGTTCAGCAGGAAGGGCGGTTCGCCCATGAACTGGTGGTCTGTCACCTTGGTAATCAGGAATTCCTTGCCTTCGCAGTCTGTATTATAAATCTTAACCTCGCCCTCCAGCAGGTAGAATAGGGAAGAAGCCCGTTCATTTTCCCGGAAAAGGACATCCTTTTTTTTATAGATATGCTTCGGAATCTTATTTTTCTGGAGGATTTCTTTAGTGAACATAGGCAAAGCTTTTAGCCCAAATCTACAAAAATTATGTGACTAAACAGGATGAATTTGTCTGATATAATAGTAAGGATTTGTCATAACCGGTATTTCTTCTCACAACATAGACAATTCTTTTTTTCGCGGACAAAATGATGCACTTAAAAAAAAAGAATTATACAGTCTGCATTAAAAATTTATTTTATTTGATAAGTTGATTAGTAAATCTGATAATTTGCATATATTTGATAATAACTCAAATACAGCATTATGATAAAAAAACTACTTTCTTCTTTTTTCATTACCTGCTTACTTCACCCTGCATTGGGTCAGTTCCACTGGCAACAGATGCAACCTGTTTATCCCACTGGACCTAGCAGCAATACAATTCAATTTAGCATCGCAAATGACCATGTTATCTGGGCTAACAGTTGGTTGGATAATGGCCGGGTAGCTTTTACGAAAAGTGTTGACGCCGGAAGTTCCTGGCAAGTTGTACCACTTGTGTTTCAGGTAACCGACAACAGCTTTTCTGTTACAGACTTTCAGGCAGTTTCGGAAAATGTGGCATTTTTAGGAACAAAATATCAGGCCAATATTGGGCATGGGCGTCTGTTTAAAACTAAGGACGGGGGTATGACATGGAACCTGATAAAAAACTTTGATACGGTGGTGGATATGATTCATTTTTGGGACGCACTTACGGGTGTAGTGGTATGTTTGCCGGATATGTCCCCCATGGGAGCTAAAAAAATTGAAATTTTCCGGACCAGTGATGGTGGGGCAACGTGGATAGCCAAAGGAGGAATACTGCTTACGGCGTCCAAGCCCAACCAGATACCAAGGTATATCCATGATAATCATAATGATTCCTTCTGGTTTGGCTCCAGTGATGGAGAGATTATAAAGACAAATGACAAAGGAGCCACCTGGACTGTTACCCAAACCCTTTATGATTCTGCCCATTACGAGTATGGTACAAAAAGTTTAGGTTATTTTCAGATTACCGGCAATAACTCTGCAATTTATTCAGACTATAATGATGGCAAACTCTATAAAACTTCCGATGGTTTTGCGACTGAGCAATATGTGGGCAATCCTGGTTTCGGAAGACAGACTTATTTAGAAAAAATACCTAATACGGATATCCTGATTGCGACGGGGGGACCTTTTAATCCAGGCAGTGTACAAGGGTCCAAGTACAGTACCGATGGAGGTGCCACGTGGCATTCGATCGGAACCGCGGGCAGAATCTTCGTCAAATCTGCAGGACTTAATATGACCTTTGCACACGGCTGGGACGGATCCGGCGGCTGGTTTGATTACTGGCGAATCGTGAAACTTGGCGGAGGTCTTCCTACCTCACCCGGAACCCCTGGAACCCCTGGAACACCGGGGCAACCCGGCACAGGCCCGGCCCAGCCTCCTACTACTCCGGAGGAGTTTCACTTTGGAATTTATCCTGTTCCCACGCTGGATTACCTGTATTTTAATTCCGAACGTGACCCCATAGATTTTACTGTTTGGGATTCGGCGGGCCGACTGATACTGACGGGAAACACTGTGGAAGGAAAGCTGGATGTTTCCTATTTTCAGAAGGGTGTTTACCACATCAAGGTGAGGCACGAAGGTCAGGACTATATTAAGAAATTCATTAAAAGATAAAAATGAAGTGTAAGCAGAAAAGTTTAACCTCAAATCATGAATCTGCCTCAGTTGTGAGACAGATTCTTCTTTTTATGCTAAATTGAAATTTTATTTGAAAAATCAAGATAAATCTTGTAAACATAGCAAAGACTCAACCTTTCACAAAATGATATAAAAAAATGGAGCCGGGGGAATTCCTGGCTCCATTTAACTGTATTAAAAATTTGTGTTCGATTGCTTACTTTACTGCTAATAGATCTACCATTTCAAGTACAGGTTCTTTAGCAAGTAATTCAGAAGCATTGGCCATTAAAGCCTTTGCAATCTCACCATTCAAGTGAGCATCTCTTGCATCTGTAGTTGCGAACGTATCGAATATACCAAAAGTAGAAGGGCCAATTTGTAAAGCATACCATCTTACGGTTCCTGGCTCACCTTCGGCAAGCGGTAAGGCAGACTTTAGGAATTCCAATACGTCATTCTCTTTACCCGGTTTTGCTTCTACTCTTGCTAATATTGCAAACTTTTCCATAATTTAAAATTTTTAATGTTATTGAGAGTTTCTTCAACTCTTTCTAACAAAAATAAGTTTTCCCTATCAAACTAAAAATACAAAAGATGTTAAACAACGTTAATGTGGATCACCGTAAATCAACATCATTTGTTCTGGCCACCTACAATTTGTTCAGCAGAAAGTAGTTCAGACGATTCCTTGGGCAGCTTAAAATTACTCTAGAAAGTTAATTAAAATAACGGCTAAAAACGACGTACAAAAAAAGAGACCTTTCAACAAGTCTCTTCAATTTTTTTAAAAAATTTTATGGTAAAATCTATAATGCTAAATAACCTTCCATTCAACAACAATTTCATTATTGGACTACCAGCGATCAACCGAAGTTTTTTATCGATCAGCTACTGATAAAACCCTTAATATTATTTTTTATAATAATCTCCGGCTAAACTTGCACCGCCGCCACAAAAGTAATTTAATGCCAATCTATCTTCAAATTTCGAAGTAAATACTTCCGCTGTTTTATCCTTAAATAAAATCGTCATCGTACCTTTTAAATCTTTATTGATGGTTTTTAAATCAACATCAATCTGATTATTCACTAATTTTCCTTTGCCTTCAAAAGTACACCCTTTCACAGCGCCAGTAAATGAAATTTTCACTGAATAAATACTGTCATTTTCAGATTTCAATTCCAGAATTTGGTTGTATCCTTTCCCACTGGCGTTGGTGTTATAGGTACCGTTCAATTGAGCGGGCGTATAAGCATTTACTTCTTTAAAAATATAATTTTTGGCTAATTCTCCGCTTACTTCTTTCTTGTCAGCATCCAATCTTACCAAGGTTTTGTCGGGTTTTACCAGATAATATTCCTTCGGCGAATTTGAGATGGATACTTCAATAATGTCATCATTCTTTGTCCAGGTACCATACTCGTTTTCAGAAGTACCGTCGCTGTCTAAATACGATGTACTTTTAACCGCTTTGTTGTCTTTTTGAAAGGTAATATAGGTTTCGATTCCCATACAATCTGCGCAAGGCAATGTTGCCGTGTAGATTCCTGAAGAAAAATCATTATTCTGCTGTGTCTCTGTTTTTGTCTGCTCTTTATTTGCACTTTCAACGGTTGATTTACTGTCGCTGCAAGAAACAAAAATGAAGGTTAGTGCTGCTACGGTTAAAAATTTAAATGTGTTCATTATTTTTTTTGATTAATTTCAAATGTTTGATGACCTAATCAATGATTCTAAAAGACAGATTTAAGTCTTGAGAAGTATTAAAATTTGAAGTAATTATTTTTGAGATAAGAATAAATTTCCATCGAAAAACAGCTGTTATCGTTGCAGGTGATATCCCATACTGCAAAAAATAACAAACTTAATTTTTGGTTGCTTCACTACTCGCAAAACTTTGTAAAGATCAATTTAAAAAGGCTACAGCTGGCTTACAAAAAAGAGACCATTCTGGAAGTTTCTTCAGTATTTTTAAAATTTTTTTCGATAAACCCATAATGCTGAAAAAAGGCTCCCGAAGGTTCCCTCCAACAGGCGTTTATCTCAGCGTTTTTATTTATTTATTTCGGTCCCATGATTTTCCAATTCATTATTGGCTTTTCAAGCCCAACGAAACGCTGGTAATTAAACCAGCAAAACCAAAGTTCCATTATTTGAAAGTGAAGTACAGCAGGAGATTCAGCCGGTGAAACCTAAACTAGCCGATGCCGGTATTGCAAACACGGTTGAAAACAAATATATGACCTTCACCACGACGCCGACGGCAAAAACTTTGAAAATAATGGTAAGCCTCGAAGATGAAAAAAAGGCATTTGAAATCATTGATGCCTGGCTTCAAAAATCGGAAATGTTTAACCCAAAACAATTTCATGATTTTAAATTTTAATACACAAACCGGAACATTTGGGGTTCCGGTTTTTTTTGACATTTGTCAAAGGAATCTATTTTGCAGCGGCCGAAATTTGCACGTTCAATTTTACAAACAAACAGAAAATGAAAACTATACACAGATTCCTTATTGGCGCAGCTTTTTCGTTGCCGCTTACGCTTTATGCGCAGCAGGCACCTACCCTGCAGGAACTCATCAGCAGTGCGCTGCAGAATAATGAAACGCTCAACCAGCAGGTTTTAGAAAACAAATTCACGAAACTCGACGACGAAAAGCTGAACGATGTGTTTCTCCCAAAAGTGGAGATTACCGGCAAAACAGGTTATATGTACACTTCGGCGCATATCAGTTCACCGGAAATTAAAGTTCCGGCGGTGCCTCCGGTTTTTCCGGGAGCAGTGGTACCTGAAGGACAGTTGAGCAATAATCTCAATATTTCCGGTCTTTCCGCCTCTGCAAAGGCCGAAGCCAGTATGGTGATTTATTCAGGCGGAAAGGTGAAATATCTGAAGGAAGCCAACCGCGAGAAAAATCTTTCGGAAGAAGTGATGATGCAGAAAACCAAGGACGACGTCATTACTGAAATTTCCAAAGCATACGACCAGTTGTCGCTGGTTTACGAATCCAAAAAAGTTCTGGATCAGTCTAAAAAACGTTTGGAAATCAATAAAAAAACTGCTGACAAAGCCTTGGGTTACGGTTTGATTACGCCTTACGACCACAAAAAAATCGAACTTGCACAGGCCACTTTGGATTCGAAAATGATTGAATATGAAGGTAAGAAGGATCTTCTGATCACCCAGATCCATCTGTTGACAGGAATTGAAAGGGAGCGTATTGCCCTGATTGAACACGACCTTCAGCCGATAAACTACGATGTTCTGAACGAAACCGTTGAAAACAGGGCAGAGTTGAAAGCGCTTCAGCATGGTATTAACGCGACAGATTTTAAAATTAAAGCCGAAGAGAGATGGTGGGTTCCGAAAGTGCAGGCGCAGACTTCGCTCTCGTATTTTGGGCTTTACAACAACCGAATTTCAACCTCGGATGAAATTTTTCCCGGTACGGGAAAAAAACTCGATTTGCATCCTGGTGCCATAAACGTATTTCCCATGTTTACCGCAGGAATTGGCTTTAAATGGGAGGTTTTCGACGGTAATGAAGGCAAACATGCCATTGAGAAAGCCAAGATAGATAAGGAAATTCTGGAGAGCAAACAGAAAGACGCGATTAAAAAATTGAACTTAAACCTCGCCAACAACCAAACCAATTACAACATCGCGAACGCACAAATTAAACTGAAAGAAAAGGCAAGACAGATTGCAGCAAAAGGTTTGGAACAGGTGGAAAAGGAATTCAGATACGGCACCAAAACCTCCGCGGTACTTATCGAAGCAGAAACAGATTTACAGAATGCCGAACTGGAACTGCAGACCGCGATTTTCAATCAGAGAGTTTCCGCCATTGAACTGATGAAATCTACACAAAACCTTAATCCTGAAAATCTTTAATTATTTAAAAAAATTAAAAAACAAACAAACGAAATGAAATCGACATCAAAAATACTTTCTGTCCTTACCCTGTTAACTTTGGTCAATTGCAGCGACAAGCCCGCAGAACGTGCCATTGAAGGTAAAACCAGAAAAGAACTCGTCACTTTTTCACCAAAAGTAACCGGCCGAATCCTGGAAATTTATGTGGAAGAAGGGCAAACCGTAAAAGCCGGTGATACGCTTGCAAAACTGGATGTACCTGAAGTTTCTGCAAAAATCGCACAGGCAAAGGGTGCAACTTCCGCAGCCAAAGCACAGGCTCAAATGGCAAGAAACGGTGCGACCACCGACCAGATGCGACAGTTGAGAGCCAAAAAGAAAGGGCTTCAGGAGCAGTACCAGTATGCGCAGAAAGCCTACAACAGGGCTAGGAATATGTACCGGGACAGCCTGCTTTCGCCACAGAATTATGATGAAGCCTTTGCGAAATATCAGGGCGCTAAAGCACAGTTGGATGCGGCAAATGCCGAACTGCACGACGTTCAGATTGGTACACGTTACGAAAAAATAGAAATGGCGGAAGGACAGGCTAATCAGGCGATGGGTGCTCTGCAGGAAGCGAATGTGGCTTATTCTGAAAGATATGTGATCGCTACAAACGATATGGAAATCGAAACAGTTTCCTTGAACAAGGGCGAACTCGCTACCGCCGGTTTTGCGCTTTTTTCAGGCTATATTCCGGACACGACTTATTTCAGGTTCACCGTTCCGGAAAGTAAAATTTCAGCTTATGAAAAAGGGAAAACCGTAAAAATGGTAGTGAATTACAACCAAAAAGAAATTACGGGGCGCATTGTTTCCATCAAACAACTGGCAAAATACGCCGATATCACGACGGCTTTTCCGGATTATAATCCTGAAGATGCGGTTTATGAGATTAAAGTAATTCCGGATAATCGGGCCCAGTTGGGTACTATTCTGGTGAACTCCAATGTGGTTTTAAAATAAGTGACGGAATTACTATTCTATTAAAAATGAAACAGTTAAGATATTTACTGAAAAGAGAATTCCGGCTCTTTTTTACCAATAAAACCATGCTTTCGGTGTTTTTTATGGCACCGGCATTCTACGCATTGCTCATCGGTTTCACGTATAAAATAGGGAAGGTTGAAAACATTCCGGTGATCCTCATCAACCACGATAAAACGCCGCTTTCCGACCAGGTAACCCAAATGTTTGAGGACAACCATACCATAAAAGTCCTGAATTATATTGATGAACCGGCTCCCCTGAAAGACGAGGTCATCAAAACCGAAGCGGCCGCCGTTGTAATCATTCCGGAGCGGTTTGAGGCACAGATGCTTCAGAAAAAATATCCGGAAATTACGGTTTACGTCAACACATCCAATGTCCTCACCGCGAATTTTGCTACGAAAGCGATACAGCAGATCCTGGGAACATTTTCGGCAGGTGCAGAGATCAAGGCGCTGCAGAAAAAAGGCATGAATGCAGAAATTGCGAAAAGCCAGTACGAACCGTTTAAAGCCAATTACATCACGCTGTTCAACACCACGAGTAATTACCTGATTTTTATGTGGCCCGCGATGATGGCGGTGGTACTGCAGCAGGTCATTTTGATGGCAATGGCAGTGACTTTTGCTGAGGAATTCAAGCGCGACAGTTTTAAACGTGATTTTGCCGGTAAACACAAATATGCGGTTTTGGTGATGGCTATTAAATGCCTTCCGGTGTGGATTTTCGCCAATTTCAACATCCTGTTTTTCTACCTGTGCAGTCTTTATTTTAAAATTCCGTCACCGGTGAATGTGTCCAACTTTTTCCTGCTGACCGCAATTTTCGTGGTGGCATCAACCAATTTGGGCGTGCTGTTCAGTATTTTGGTTCCTGATGCGCTGAAGGCGACACAATATCTGATGGTGATTGCTTCTCCGGCGTTCATTGTAAGTGGATTTACGTGGCCAACATCGGCGATGCCTCAGTTTGTGCAGTATTTCAATTCCATTATTCCTTTGACCCCTTATCTCGAGGCATTGAAAATCATGGTTGTGGAACGTGGTTCAGATTATTTAACCCAAAAATATTTCATCCATCTTTTGATCCTGGCGTTAGTGTATTTTGTATTAGGCTGGGTTGCGCTTAAAATTAAAATCAATTCACTTTATAAAAAGTACCAGCTTTCAGAAGATGATGAAAGCGATGATTTTGATGAAATTACAGAATCAGAAAACAATCTCAACGAAAACGGCTCAACACCGCAAGAAATATAAAGTTTTCATTTCTTTATAGTTTGTTTGTTCGTCCGGGAAGCAATTTCCCGGACGTTTTTTGATAAATGTCAAAGCCAAATTTGGAAAGAAGCCGGAACTTTGCGTTAACAAACAACTGGACAATGAAAAAGAACTTTTTACTTCTGCTGATTTTACTTTCGGGGTTTTTGTACTCGCAGGCATATTCGCCGGATATTTTGGGAAACGGTTTTGAGCAGAAAACATTGAATTTTCCAAACGATTACGAAGGGAAGGTTACCGCAACAGTCATCCGCAAAAAATCGGAAAGTCCTACCCATAAAGCTGTGTTGTATATTCATGGGTTTAACGATTATTTTTTTCAGGCGGAAATGGCTGAAAAATTCAATGAAAAAGGGTTTGACTTTTATGCTTTGGACTTAAGAAAATACGGGCGTTCGTATTTGCCCCATCAAACTTTTAATAATGTCAGAAACCTGGACGAATACAATGCCGAAATCGATGAAGCTTTAAAAATTATTGCTGCAGAACATCATAACAAAATTCTGCTGGCAGGGCATTCAACCGGCGGGCTGATCACGACACGTTATTTGAAATATCACACTGAAAACCCTAACATTGCCGGACTTTGGGTTAACAGTCCGTTTTATGATTTCAATATGGGGTTTCTGGCACAAAAAATTGGGGTTCCCATCATCAGTAGTTTGGGAAAACATTATCCTGACACGAAAATTGGCGGTGGATTTTCTCCTTTTTACGGCGAAAGTCTCCATAAAGATTTTAAGGGCGAATGGAATTATAATTTAAAACTGAAACCCAATGCGAATTGGAAAGTGAATTTCGGATTTATCCGCGCTATTCACCGTGCACAGAAAGACATCCGCAACGCAGAACTCAAGGTTCCGGTATTGGTGATGCATTCTGAAAAATCGGGCTATCCAAAAGTCTGGAATGAGGAAGTGACTTCCACCGATATCATCCTGAACGTGAAGGATATTCATAAAAATGCTGAAAATTTAAAGGGAAATGTGACGATAATTCCCGTTAAAGGCGGCATTCATGATTTGGTGCTTTCCAAAAAACCGGTGCGTGAAAAAGTGTATGACGAACTTTTCACTTGGCTACAAAAGATTGATTTTTAATAGTTTATTTTTAATGTTCAGTTTGTGAATAATGCCTCATTTTTTGGGGCATTATCTTTATTTTTGTACAAATTGAATCCTGATGACTTTTCCCGAAATGCTTGCCACCTACATCACCATCGACGATGATATCCGCAGTTTTCTGAACACCCAGACCGAAAAAATATCTGTTAAAAAAGGAACCGTTATCAGCGATCAACACACTTTAAACCGGAAGGTGTATTTTGTAGAAAAAGGGCTTCTGCGCTCGTTTTATTTTGAAAAAGGAAAAGACATCACCACTAATTTTTACCCCGAAAACAGCATCCTCGCGAATAAAGACACCATTTTTGAGAAAATTCCGGCACGGCATTCCATTGAAGCCATAGAAGACAGTGAGATTGTCTTTTTCCGGTACTCGAAAATGGAAGAACTCTGCGAAACTTCGCTCACCATAGCCAATTTCAGCCGCCGTGTTTTGGGACTTCTGATGACGAATATGGAAAGGCGCATCAATTCCTTGCAATATATGACGGCAAAGGAAAAATATATTCAGCTTTTAGAAGATAATTCTGATATACTTTTGCGTGCGCCGCTGGGGATGATAGCTTCTTATCTTGGCATTTCTCAGGAAACTTTGAGTAGGATCAGAAGTGAGGTTTAGAATTATAATTAATGATATCAGAAATAAAATTCAGAAAGGCAACGCAGGAGGACTCCGATAAAATCCCGATGGCGCGGATTTGCAATCCGTTCCCCAATTGTCATTATCTTTAAAAAAAAAACTGATGTCATCAAAATACAAAGCGACCGATATCGATGCTGCTTATTTCATTACGATCACTACAGAAGGCTGGGTTGATGTTTTCACAAGGTTGTCCCAAAAGATGATCATCATTGATTCTTTAAGGTATTGTCAAGCTGAAGAAGGACTGTCAATTTTTGCATATTGCTTAATGTCGAATCATCTACATTTATTTTGCAGAGCCGACGGAAAATATTTGCTTTCTGAAATAATGAGAGATTTTAAAAAGTTCACCTCTAAGAAAATTATTGAAACGGTTCAATCTGAACCCGAAAGCGGAAGAGCGTGGATGTTGGAATATTTTAAAGAAGCATGCCCATCTTTCGCGTGAACAGAATTTTAAGGTTTGGCAAGATGGTTATCATGCTGAGGAAGTATTTTCAAACCGATGGATTAGAGAGAAAATACATTACATCCATCAAAATCCTGTTAAGGAAAAGATTGTTTCTGAGGCTGAGCATTATTATTTTAGCAGTGCGAGAAATTATTCAGATTTAGGCAGGCCATTAGATGTTTTTGTTGTTTTTATGGGATAGGACTAGTACGATGTTTAGGAAAGGTCACGGATTGCAAATCCGCGACATCGGACCGAATTAGGTTAGAGGAACACCTGCAGCAAAGGAGCCGAGGGAGCGAAGCTGAAGGTTAGTTATTAGTGTTTTTATTCGATTTTAAATTTGACTTGCTTTTCAGCAATTTTATGGAAAGGTTCAATAATATCCACTTTAAAGTCTTCGGTTGCATGATGGGTTTGAAAAACTTTTTCTGAATTTGCGGTTTTGATATACAATTCATGAATTCCGGCATCTAAAATGAATTCAGGATTATTATAGTCGTATCCGCTTCGGGTTACTTTGTAGAGTGATTTCTTAATCTGTAACATTTCGTCTTCGGCAATTTTACCATAGAATTTTCCAACTTTAGAACTGTCAATTGTTTCATTAAAAGGGTTGTGTTGAATCTCCATTTCAAATGATCTGTCCTTTTTAAGTGTAAAAGTATAACTTGGTGAACCAAATCCACCAGTTTCATATCTAAGAAATTCGAAATTTTCACTTTTTTCACAGGAGAAAAGTGTGAAAAGGAAAATAGTTATAATTACGCATTTAATGCAGGTTACTTTCATAGAATTACTGCTAACTTTTGAGGTATCAATGAAGGCGGGTTGCAAATCCGCGACATCGGAGAGCTTACAAAATCTTGATGAAGTACTTCAAACCCGCTAATAGAAATAGCATGTTATGTGCAGCCATTTTAATTATCCATTTTATAGTTTTTGTAAAAGTGATATCTTTTGTCACTCCCTTTTCGATAGATTTTGTAATTCCAATCTTTAGCAGGTTTTGAAATTGAATCACCAACTTTAATTTTAACAGAATCTAAGACTGAAATATTAATTTGAATTTTGTCTTTTAAAAAGTATTCAGTTGTTCTTTTTTGCCAATTATTACTGTCAAGAATACTTGAGTTTATTTCTGCTTCGTAAAATTTTTTTCTATTTTTTGATCCAATTACTCCAAAAATAGAAAATATTAAGATTGGACTTAAAAGAATTAAAATATTGAGCAGTATTTTTTTACTTTTCATCTGGATTAAAATCTCTTCCTTCTAATGACATTGTTTAGCTTGGTTGCAAATCGGTTAGCAGCTAACCGAAGGTGGCGATTTAGGGATACTTCACTGTCCAAAAAGAAGAAACTTTATAATTGCATAAAGCTTTATTTAACCACTGAACCGCCAATTTTGGGTAGCTGCTGTTAGCGGGTCGTTGTTCTTCTCTATTTATTTTTCGCAATTCTAAATCCAAGGTCGTCAATTTTAAATTTTAATGGATGACTTCTTCTGCGTGTCGTTGCCATTACACTCCTTTCTACGTCACAAAAACCACCACCACGAAAAATACGGTAAGAACCATAAATTTCTGTGTCATAAAGGTCTGAACACCATTCCCACACGTTTCCCAACATATCATAAAGACCCCAAGCATTTGGCTTCATTAGTCCAACCTTATGAGTTTTGTTCTCCGAGTTATCTTTATACCAAGCAATCATTTCCAATTCTCCATACCTTATTTCTGTTGTCCCAGCTTTACAAGCATATTCCCATTCTGCTTCAGTTGGCAAACGAAAACCATTCGCTGATTTTTCAAAGGTTATTTCTTCGTTTTCTTCTTGGACTAAATAGCAGGGTGTTAAGTCATTTTGAACCGAAAGTTCATTACAAAAATTTACTGCGTCTTTAAATGTCACCGTTTCGACAGGAAGTAAATCTCCTTTAAAAGTACTTGGGTTTTCATTGGTTATTTCAAAATATAAGTCTTGCGTTACCGGAAACTTGCAAAGCAAAAAGGATTCAATTTCTACAGTCCATTTCTCTTTTGTTCTGTCATCACGTAATTCAATTTTTCCGTTCGGTATTTCAACCATTTGGTCTTTAATAGTTGGAGTCATCTTTATACTATTAGAATTCATTAGGAAGAAAGTATTTTTAATGCTTCAGTCGTTGAATTAACAAAGTTGATATGTTTGCCTTTATTGCTTTCATAAATGAAGTCAGTTAAACTTTTGCTTGTGTAATTAGAGAAATCGCCGATTATAGCCAAGCGAACTCGATAGGTTGAAAACTTTTGAAGAATTTCTCCTGCCATTCCGTTTTTTAGTTCAAAAAAGTCTGGAGTAATATTTTTTTCATTCATTACAACTCTGTCAAAGCCTTGATAGTATATATTTCCTAATAGGTCTAATCCGTCATCGGTTGTACTAATTATAGTTTCGTCCGAAATTACTTCGGCAATCTTTGTTTCGTTTATATTGTGAGTTTCTACCCTCATTTTTTGATTTTTTTCTTGGTGGTGTCGTTCTTTACAATGCCCGCTAACGGTTTGCAGCTACCCGAAGATGTCGATTTTGAAGCTTTCACTGTTAACCATGCAGAAACTTTGATAGTAGCACAAAGCTTGATTTAACCACTGACCCGCCACTTTTGGGTAGGTGCTGTTAGCAGATGTTTTTTATTCGGTCGTTTGTTTGTCTTTCATTGCTTCATTTCGTTTCTTCATTTCCGCTTGCCATAATTCACTTTGTATTTCACCCCAAGTCTTTACGTTCAAATGTTTCTTTACTGTAAACTCACATAAATTTCCAATCCAGTCGTTGTATTTATGATAAGGTTTAGCATCGTTTTCGTATTCGGAAAAATGTCTCCAGAAATCATTAGGCAATAATTCTTTTGCTGTTAGAATAAGAACTGGATTTGTTGGTCGGTGTCCATAGCCATTCCTAAAACTATTTACAACTCTTAAAATTTCTGTTTTTTCATTTTCTGTTAATTCGTCATTTAGTGTTGCAAAGGTTAAAATTGAATTAGGAAATTCTGTTCCTAATTCAATCATTCTGTCTGCGTCATCAGATGTAAAGTTTTTGTAGGTTTTACATTCACAAAAAACCAAGTCAGGTGGAATACTGTCTTTGTGTTTTTCTTGAAGCATAACAGCAAGGTCAACCTCTTTTGTTTTCTTATCCTTAACAAGCTCAAAACCGATTAGTGCAGATATATTACCTGAAGTGTCGGCAAATTCTTCATTAAACAGTTTAAGAGTTAAAAACACAGTTATTACACCGCCAACTTTGTTATTCTTACTAAAAGGTCCAATTCCACGATACGCCCATTTTATGTCGGTCGGTTGGTGCATTGGCAGAATAAAATTATTCCTACAAATAGCACAGGTCATAGCTTCTTTTAGTTCAGATGGAAGATAAAAAGCGTGTTGATGACAAACTTCACATTGGAGAATTGAGCCAAATTCAATTATCTTGTTCTCAATTATTCTTTTAATATAAGCGTTGGTTTGTCCATTATTTTTAGTTTTCAAACTTTTCTTTATTTCTCCAACTAATTGTTGGTGATGTACTGTTTTTCCGTCTTCAATCAACCCAAGTATGTTAAGTGAAGATTTGTTTTGTAAAAAGTATGAACCTCTTATGCCACCAATATTTTTTAATACTTCATTCGCTAAGCGACCATTTGACGTTTCGATTAATTTGTTTCCACTTTTAGAAAAATATACTTTGAAAAAATCTTTAGCTTTTGGAATATAAAAATACACCTCATCATCTTCTCGTCTAACGTAGTGACTTAAACCTGTTTTAGATAATCGCCATTTATCCCGACCGAAAGAATGGGTTAATCTTACCCAGTCAATAGTTTCTATTCCGTATATCAGTCCAGCATCGTTCAAATACTCGTCAAAGTAATTGAAAGTAAGATTAACTTTATGAGATGCTGTGAGGTTGTAATTGTATTTAAGTTTGAATGGCAAACTTTCGGTTTTGAACTTTACTCGATTTTCTTGGACTTCAACTTGGTAATATGCAGAGCTAATTTGTGTTTTTCCGCATAACACTTTGTCTGCTTCTAATACAGACCTTTCTTCAGCCCAATATCTCGGAAACCAACCTTGAAATGCAAAACTCAGTTTATCACCAACTTTTTCTTTTATTGCTTGAAGCTTTTGCTCAATTTGTTGCTTTTGTTCAGGTGTCGTTGTTGCGCTGATTTGAAAACCAATAATTGCAATTGATAGATTTTCTGATTTCTCTAATTGAAATTTACTAAATCGTTCTATAAAACCACCAAAATATGCGTTGTCAATTTGACTTAGAGGTATTGGAATAATACTCCAGCCAAGTGCTCTCAAATTCCAATAGTTAATAATGTCGTTTAGCCTTGCCTCATTGAGAAAATATAAACCTTCGCCTTTAAACCAATGCCTTTCGGGAAACGACTTGATTTCTTGCATATTGATGTCTAAAGTACTTATATTTTCATTTGAAAAATGGTCAGTAATGATTTCATAAGTTATTTCGGGCTGTTCAAAGTATGGATACGATTTTAATTGATTACTTATTTCTGTTTGAAAGCTATCTATAAAGCAACCTATAAACGATTTCAAGAATAATCCTGAATTTTGTGTGTTGGGAAGCGAAAGTTTTAAATTGTCATTTCTAACAAATTTAAACTCTGTTTCAATTATGTTGGAAATTAGTTCAGGAATACTTATTCCGTATTTAATATTCCCTTTTTCAGTGTCAGCAAGAAATTCTTCAATTGTTAGTAAAGTCCTGTCTCCAATTAATGTCTTAATATATTCTACCTCCAAAGAATTGTCGTATAGAATAATATCAGGGTCAAAATTGTCTATTGTGTTTTTATTGTAATTTAAAGCGTCATACTCAATATCATATTCATTTTTAAATTCGTCAGGTAATTCTTTATAAAGCGGTAAAATTGGGCTGAAAATTCCGCCCCAATACGAAAACGCAATTTTAACCGCTCGTTCAAATTTACTTTCAGAGTTAGGCTCAATTAGAAAACAAAATTTTATTGGTGATACTGTCTGATTTACGCCTATTGTCATTTCTTATTTTTGTATTGTTTGATGTGTCATTCGGAGTCTGTCCTAAAATATCTGCTAACGGTTTCGGGCTTTGCGTTCGGGCGGATTTTGGAGCACAAAACTGTCAATACACCACAAAATTTGATGCGAGGTAGAATGTTCAATTAACCACTTCACCCGCCATTGAGCCAAACGCCTGTTATAGCCAGTTTTTATTTATTTACTCCAGTTATCTCTAAAATTATTTCCTTACTGATTCCTTTTGAATGCATTTTATCCGCTATAATTAAATTTCTAGTGTCAAAAGTTCTTTGTTGCAAAAATGTAGCTCGACTCTTAATGTCCCAGCTCTGTCTTAAATTAATTAAGTCGTCTAACTTTTGTTTAAGAATTAAATAAGAGTTGTTTTTCTTAATGATTAAATCTTCTGGGACGTTTGACTCACTAATATTTTCTAATATCTCCAAGAACAAATGGTGGATTTCAAAAGTAGAATCAATTTTCACTACATCAACAAATGACATATCTTGGCTTGAAACAATATTGATATCATCATTATCAGAGTTTAATGCTTCATCCCACTGACCATGAGCAATTTTATTTCTGATATAACTGTTGTTCACAATATAATCTTCTGAAATTTGTTGTAGTTCTGATTTCATTTGAGATATATCACCAGAATAAATATTCGGGATTCTATCTATGATTTTATCTATTAATGTCTTCCATTTGGTCTCAATATTCCTTCCATAATTTTGGAACCTGTCATTTAGAGCAAGACCGTGTGGTGTGTGTTTAAGCTTAATAAATGACGCTTCAGACCATGTACAATATGTTAAAAGTAAATATTTAGAAAAAGTTTCTAACTGTTGGATTTTGTCATTTTTGTATTGTGAATTCAATAACTCCTTTTTTTCTAAATATTGAATTTTAAAGTCAGTTATTTGATTGTCTATATTGCTAATAACAATTGGATCCGTAGAAGTAGTCTTGATAGCTAACAATGGAGAAATAGAGGAGTTATACCAAGTAATCAATAGATTTTCTTGGGTTTTAAAATGATCTATATTCTGGAAATCAACATTCGTTAGTTGCCTAATTATCGGAGTGAGGCTTTTAACTAATCTTATCTTTGATTTCCAAATTTTCCTTTCGTTAATTGTTTGTGCTCTATAAATGAGCAGGGATGTTTTAAAGTCCATAAAAAAAGGTCCGTTAATGAAATTTACTAAATCGCATTAACGGACCTGGACTCGAACCAGGGACCTTACAAGGTTGACTTGTACGCTCTTCCTTCTGAGCTACCCGTCCGATGCAAATATAGTATTTATAAATCATTTCTCTATTTAATTAAGTGGCTGGTTTCAAAATTGGCTATAACTTACTTATATGTATCACGTTATGATACATATTCAAACAATTTTGCGGGGATATGTATCACAAATGTGATACTTATCTGTTTCTCAAATATAGTACAATTTGTTCACAATTCATCAAATGGACTTATAATCTGCTGCAAACTTTTGGTACTTACATGCGTGTAAATTTATTCAAAAATCGCATTTTTTTAAAAGGTTTTCATGAACCGAGGATGCTAGGTTTAAGTGGTCCTGCTGCTGTTATGTCCCAATAATTCCTGTATATATCTTAAGTCTGTACCGCTCTCCAGCAAATGCGTAGCATAGCTGTGGCGCAGCCAGTGCAAAGTGACCGGTTTCTTAATATAAGCTTTTGCCAATGCCTGTTTTAACACATGCTGTAAACTCTGTTCAGAGTACATGCTTCGCGGCTGCTTTCCTTCAAAAAGCCAAACTTTTGGTTTGTAATCTATATAATAGGCTCGAAGGAGGGGAAGGATTTTCGGAGATAATGGTGTTATCCGGTCTTTTTTTCCTTTCGACTGCTTTATAATTACAATATTTCTTTTGGAATCAATATCTGTCAGTCTTAAACTAAGGAGTTCACTTCGCCGAAGACCGCAACTGTATATCAGGGACAACATCGCTTTGTGTTTTATGTTGTTATGTGCTTCCAGAATGGCTTTCACTTCTTCTTTGCTCAGCACATTGGGCAGGTTCTTTTCCCTCCGCGGCCTATGAACTTTTTCTATGTCTAGATTTTTTTCCTGTACGGTTTTAAAGTATAATTTTATAGCGTTCACGATTTGATTCTGATAAGAAGAAGACAGGTTGTTCTTCAGTATATAATGGGTATTATAGTGGATGAAATCATCATTGGTGATCGTAGAAACTTCTTTTTCATTATTGAACAGCAAAAAAGAACGTAAGGCATCTGTGTAGGTTTTAACAGTATTTGGACTATAGCGCCTTGAAAACAGATGTGCTTTGAACTTTTGAAGCTCTGTTTCTGCTTCCTTGCTGGTCTGTCTGATCTGTTCCAGATTAAAGAACTGTCGGTTTTCTGGGGTATCAGCTATATACCAGACTCTTTTACGTGTGCTCCACCGGGTGCCTTCCACAGATTTCACCTGCTTTATGAGTTCGGGATCCTTTTCAAACTGTATGAAGATGACTTTCTGCCTGCAGTGAGTTCCAGGTTTAAAGTTAAAACGTTCTAATGCTTCCATCTGGTGTAGAGTTATCAGGTTTCCCTTTGTGCAGGATTTAGTAAGATTATGGTTCCCCAAAAAACGCAGTGCTCGCGCCAATCCAGATGGCGTCTTTTTTATTGAAGTCTACATTTACCATATCGGCTTTGGTCATGCGCACCAGGTGCTCCATAAGTTGGGGGCGGTCTTCGCCTTGGTGCCAGATGTAGAGCAGGCGGATTTCGGCTTTGGCTAAATCGCCATTGATATCTTTAAACAGGGGTGCGTAATTTACCTTTCGCTGCAGGATGTAATTATCCGGGTCGGTGATTTCAGAAAGGATTTCCTCGGTGGGATTTAAATTTACACCCGCACCGGCAAAGGAAAAAAGCGGTTTCAGTACAAAGTCTGAAAGGTTTTCGGTGTCGGGGAAATCAGTCAGGAAGTAGCTTTTGGGTGCGTATTTGTGGTTGAGTTTTGGCAGGAGGAATTTGGAAATCTTAAAGAACCAGTTGGGGTGGGTAATCCATTTTACATCAACATCATCGCGGAAGTCAAATTCAGTAACCAAATTTTCCATACGGTCCAGTTCATCAAAGATCACGCGGTTATAAATGCGCTTAATCTGAATCAGCCGGCCGTCTTTTTCGTAGTACAGTTCGCGGCCTTTTTTCTTTACTTCGGTAAGGCAAACGGGCCTGATGCCCAGCTTTTTTTCGGTGATGTAGAAATCAATACTGGTTTTCTGCTCTTGCGGGTGGATTTCCAGCAGGATTACGTTCTCAGGATTTTTATTGCCGATAAGCAGTTTGTTGAGTTCGCTGTAGTATTCCTCATCGGTCATTTCGGGTTTTAATTCATTCAGGAATGGATAGACTTCACAGAGGGTGTTCTGCAGTTCGCGCTGGAAACCATAAAGAGTAGGGAAGGCCTGAAGTTCAATGAGCTGTGGCTCCACCTCGCCCTGTTCATTTTGGCATATACCAAAGTCAATGGTGAAAAAATGGGGCTGGGCGGTATCGTTAGGTACGTGATACTGTTCAGGAACAGCTTTGCTCAGTTCGGCTTCAGACATATTTTTAATCTGCGTGATAATACTGTCGCACGCCGACTGCAGTTTGGACCGGAATTCTTCCGTCAGGAAAACGGGACTCTCGGAAACCCGGAACGGAGGTTCTATGCCGCCTTTTTCGGTAAGACTTTCTATAACCTGATTGTATTTTTCCGCATTGAATTCCCTGTTGAACTGTTCTCTGTATTTTGCGATCATCCTTTGTGTTTTTGGTACTTAAATATATGGATTTTTAGCTTTCAGAATAAAAAAAACCGGCTTTAGCCGGTCATTTTCAGTAGAGTTACGCTGTAGTGAGGTCGCGGATGATTTCCTTTGCCGCATGTTCCAGAAAGCGGGGCAGGATCTGGGTCTGTGTAAGCAGGATTTTATCGGGATCGTTCATGCGGTCCACGGTTTCCAAATACTTTTCCATACCGTAATTTTCAATCATAGCCTCGCGGTTTTTGGCAATTTCCAGACTTTTAATCATACCTTCAGGATTTGCTTCGGGATGAAACTGCGTTCCGAAAATCTCATCAGAAAAGCGGATGGCCATTACGGCGCGTTCCAGGTGGATGTGCGGCCTGACTTTTTCCAGAGCGACGATTTTCATATCCAGTTCCTCCATTTTGCGGAGGTTGGGTTCTATAAACTGATAGGCACGGCTGTCCACTCCATAAAAAGGTTCCGGCAGTCCTTTCAGCAGGAAATCCTTTTCACCATGATCATTTTTATGGATAGGCATAACCCCGAAAGAATAGGATTTACGCTTACAGATATTGCCCAGCTTAAAATGAATGGCGGCAAGCTGGAAAGAGTGGCAGATCAGGAAAAGGAATTTCCGGTCTGCGCTGTTTCTATTGTATTCCCACACTTCGGTAAGGAAATCCGCATAGGGTTGTTCCCAGGCATGTCCCTGGCGGTGCGGATCTCCGGGACCGCCGGAGGAGATAAAGATATCAAAATCCTCTACCCGCGGCATTTCATTTTTGTACCGCACGTCGAAAACCTCAATTACCACGTCCTCATCCGAGTTTTGTTTGAAGGTTTGGGCAATCTCCGTAATATTCCGCATTCCCTGGTTTGCGTGGTTATTGTTCATGTCCAGCAGGGCCAGTCTTATCTTTTTCATAGCGTATCCTTCTTTTTGGACCTGCAAAATTACGGCTATATAATTAATTGATGATCATTGTGATGCGTAATCCCGTACTCCGTTTCGGCAATCATATAATCCACCACGGCTTTCAGGCATCCGGTTTCCTCATAAACCTTCAGTTGCCGGTCGGCGCCGGTTCCGTTTTTCATAATTTCCCAGGCATATTCCACTTCCTGCCGGCAACCAAGTTCGTCTGCCACATCGTCAATGAACTCCAGTAATTCCTTTAGTAAATCCACATAGGGAACACTTGTTTCCTTGCCAAAATCAATAAGATGCGCATGGATACCTTCCTTTGAAGCGCGCCACTTGTTTTCGGTAAGCAGCAGCCGCCGGTAACTGCGGAAACTCATGTTCTGCTGGTGAAGTTTGTAAATCTTGGCCACCAGGCACTGCATAATGGCAGCCAGACAAACGGTTTCCTCTATGCGCATCGGCATATCGCAAATCCTGAATTCAATGGTAGGGTAGAACGGGTGAACGCGCAAATCCCACCAGATTTTCTTGGCATTGTCTATAGTTCCGGTCTTGATCATGAGGTTAATATAAGCGTCAAATTCGGCCACACAACTAAAATAGCTGGGGATCCCGGTACGCGGGAATTTTACAAAAACCTGTTGGCGGTACGATTTGAACCCTGTGTTGCTGCCTACCCAGAAGGGCGAATTGGTGGAAAGGGCGTACACGTGCGGCAGGAAATAACGCATGACATTTTGGATGCGGATACCTTCTTCACGGTCCGGAATGCCGATGTGCACGTGCAGTCCGAAGATGAGGTTGGAGCGGGCCACATCGCCCAGGTCACTCACAATCTTGTCGTAGCGTTCTGCTTTGGTTATGGGATTGTCTTCCCATCGTGAAAAGGGATGTGTGCCGCCGCCGGCTACACGCAGATTGTTTTCGTGTGCCACCTTAATGAGGCGTTTGCGGAGATCAGTAAGTTCGGCCTTGACTTCCTGGATATTGTTGCAGATGCCGGTTTCCATTTCCACCACGCTTTCGTGCATCTCATGTTTCAGGTGCTCCTCCAGCGTGGCTTTTCCGCCCTCAATGATTTTGGATACGTGTGAGACCAGGTCGCGGGTTTCGGCGTCAATGATCTGGTATTCCTCTTCGACGCCAATTGTAAATTTATGCATGATTTGTGTTTTTTGTGATGCTAATGACTGATTTCAAGAAAGTTGGGATCAGCCGGATTATTTTTTACCAAGCCCATCTTTAACAAAATTTCCCCAGGCAATATTGGTTTTGCCCGGCACATATTCATTGGCCTTTTCAATGGCCAGTTTTGCGGCATGTTCTACGATCCAGGCGAAGTTTTCCTCGCCTACTGAATTGCGGTCGGCATCGGGCGCCGGATTGCAGAAGTCGATGGCATAGGGAATTCCGTCCCGAACCGCAAACTCCACTGTGTTGAAATCATAGCCCAGTGCTTTGTTCATTTTCAGGGTAAGATCCGTAATGGTTTTAAGCAGTTTTTTGCGCTGTGCGCCCTGGGTCTGATGTTCGGTGGCATAGCGCAAATGGTGGGGATTGCGGGGTTCATAAGGCAGAATGTGCACGTATTTCTGCCCCAGGCAGTACACGCGGTAGTAATCATCAAATACGATTTCTTCCTGAACCATCATTACAAGTTCGCCGGTTTCGCTCAGCTTCTGCCAAAGGTCCTCCCTGTCGGTGCAGCGGTACACGTTGCGCCAGCCGCCACCGTCATGCGGTTTCATATAGCAGGGGAAACCCACATAATCAAAGATGTAATCCCAGTCCAGCGGGAATTTCATATTCCTGAAAGATGTTTCCGAAGTTTCCGCCGGCCTGGAGCTTGAAGGCAGCAGCACAGTTTTAGGCAACGGCACACCAATCTTGGACATAAGCGCATTGTTAAAGAACTTCTCATCGGCACTCCACCAGAATGGATTGTTGATGACATAAGTCCCGCATATGGCAGCATTCTTCAGGTATGCGCGGTAAAATGGGACATCCTGCGAAATCCGGTCTATAATCACGGCATAACCGTAATCGGCGCCCTGTTCAAGTTTGTCTATCATCACGGGTTCGGCGGTTACTTCACCATTACCCAGTTCGTTTACTTTATTGATGAATTCCCATGGAAAGGTGTCTTCCATCCCGAATAATATTCCTACTTTTTTTGCCATAATATTTGTGTTTTAGGTTTATTTTATTTGTTCGAATGTTCGAATTTTTGAGGGGTTTGAGCGTTTATGAAGGAGTTGAAAAAAAATTGTAATCAACTTTCCGCTCCGTTATTGTTTTTTGTATTTAAAGCATTTTAGGTCGATTGTTTTTAAATATTCAATAAAATTCCTAATCTTCACGCATAATACTTCATGTCTTTGTAAAAGGTCAGTAAGTTCTTTTTTAGTTATGAATTCCTGATTATTCGCTCTCTAAAGTTGCGATCTGATTCCCCAGGCTGAACCTCTGCTGATGTAGAGTGTTTGATTAAACTCTGCATTGTCTTCACGTTCAAATCTTTCAGCAATATTGTCCGTCACTGAACTGCTTGCGGCTTTCATCTGACTTCTTAATCTTTCATCCGACTTAAAACATCTCGGTCTGTAATTCTACATTCCTCCCTGCTAAATTCCCGCGCGGTCTGCCATATCTCAAGATCTTCAAACCTGCTTATCGTTGCCATCTGTTTTAATTTCAGTGAATGAGAACTTCCTATTATCATTTTTGAAAACAAATTCACATCATCAAACTTCCTCCAGCCTGTTTCATCCAAAAAACCTTCCCACAAACGTAGGAAATACCATACGCCAAAGTGGCCAGTCGTGCGAAATCCACTTTTGCTCGTCGTACCAGTGATCAATCTGTTTCTCACTGAGTATAGCGGACATTTCCCGTGTCTGTTCCAGACAGATGTCCTGGTCCGAGGTGCTTAAAACTATGTGCATATGTCTGTATTTCCAGGCTTCATCATAAGGTACAAACTCACGCGGACAGTTGAAGTAGACAAGGTTACTGTTGTAACCGTCCATAAAATTCCGGATGGTAAAAGCGCCGCTAAGGCAGAACAGATGCGAAACGAGATCCGGACGCCGGAAGGCCAGGTTTGCCGCATGATAGCCGCCAAAACTCGCACCTGCCAGCGCCACCCTTGCGGTCTGATGTGACTTTTGGATAAAAGGAATGAATTCGAGGCTCATAAACTGCACCCAAAGGTCATAGATATAGATCCTGTCCTGGGGACTCAGGGTTTTATCATAGAGGCTTTCGGAGTCCAGGGTTTCAATATTGTAGAGTTTTACCTTGCCGCTGCTCACCAGAAAATCGATGCTTTCATTCAGCTTAAAGTCATGATTCTGGGTGTATGAGCCGCGGGATGTGGGAAACATAAGAATGGGATAACCATAATGTCCTGTCACTTCTACCTTCAGGCTCATGCCCAGGATATGAGAGTAGTAATCTGTATGTTCGGTGCTGGTCATATCATTTGTTTTAAGCAGATGGCTAACGGATTATATAACTTATGAGCATCATTGTTTATGAAGTCGGTTTGTCTTTTGGCGGTATAACCGAGAGGTACTGGCTGGTCACTTTCTCAGCGGTTTCATCCAGACACTTCCTCACCAGTTGGTCGTCGTTGGACCTGTATACAATTCCGATATGGTTTTCAATAGGGAGAAACTTGTACACGGCATCGCACATAAATTCGGCATACTCCGGATTTCTTTTATTTGTAAGTGCCACCAGGAGACCAGAGGCAAAAGCGGTAGGTTTCTGAATTTGATAAGGTATGTTTTTAAGCAGATGATCCTCCATACGGGCCCATTCACGCCAGATATTGATGCCTGTTGAGGCCTCCACCAAGTCCGGAATGTGCGCACCGCCCACACGTGACGAAGTTTCCAGAAAGTACCATTTGCCGTCTGCTTTACCTTTTATAAACTCACTGTGTGTAGCACCGTTCATAAGTCCGAATCCCAAAAGCAGTTTTCTGTTCAGTGCTTCCAGTTCTTTAAAGTCCTTTGTTGTGTGGTTCAGTGTCTGCGAACGGAATACACCACCATCATGAGCAACCTGCATAGGTGGCGAGAGGTATTTGGAAGCGGATGTGAAAAGCACTTTGCCCTGATAGGTAAGGCTATCTACATGATAGACATCGCCGGGTTTAAAGCTTTCCAGCAGAAACAAATATCTTTCTTCCCCCAGACTATTGACGGTTTCCCATAAATGGTCACGGTCACTTATTTTCTTGATTCCGGTAGCTGAAGCTTCCGAGCGGGGCTTCAGTACCCACGGGCCCGCCACTTTGGCAACGAAACCGTTTATTTCGTCATCATTGAAAATAGCGGTGAATTCCGGTACACTGATATTATTGTGCAGAGCGCGCTGCCGCATGGCCAGTTTGTCGCGGAAATAGCGGTGCGTGGTTTGACCCATGCCCGGAATGCGGAAATTTTCCCGTATAAGTGCTGCTTTCTCTACATCATAATCATCCAACGCCACCACGGCATCCACTTTTGTACTCCGCATCAGATGTGAGAAACCCTGCACAAGATGGTCCAGATTCCAGACTGAATAGCTTTCTTCCTTCATGTAAAAAGATTCAGTAATCGCATGCCAGGGCCAGGCCCTGTCTTTCAGATGTTCTGAGGTA
Organism: Chryseobacterium sp.; assembly: GCF_008831505.1. Classification (NCBI taxonomy): domain Bacteria; kingdom Pseudomonadati; phylum Bacteroidota; class Flavobacteriia; order Flavobacteriales; family Weeksellaceae; genus Chryseobacterium; species Chryseobacterium sp. Next base: position 761,890 of record NZ_CP044507.1, read on the forward strand.
ATCAGAATAACCTTATTGCCCAGCAGATGGAGTTCGTCCATGAAATCGAACCCCTTGAAATAACAGGAAATGCAGACAATCGTTTTTGTTTCCATGTGCAGTGTTTTACTGAAATGACTGAAATAAACGAAATAAAATAACCGTTTATATTTTAAATCACCACCTTTTTACCTGAAAACATGCTGATTTATAAATATATCAATAATACTGCTTTTTTTTAAATTATGGAAGCAGTTAACTTATATTTTCCATAAAGTTAATGAGCAGCTGTACGCCGTAACCCGTGGCGGCTTTTTCTTTGGCGTAGGGAACAGACCCGAAAGCAACCCCTGCAATATCCAGGTGTGCCCAACTTGGGTGGCCACCGGTGAACTGTTCCAGAAATTTGGCGGCTACAATACAGTCACCAACGGGTTTCAGCGATATGTTCTTGAAATCGGCAACATCTGACTGAAAATCGTCTAACCAGACATCCCACATGGGCATGTTCCAGAGGCGTTGATTGGTACGGTCACCCGCCTCCTGAAGGCGAGCTCCCAGTGAAAGGTCATTTGTAAATAGAGCGCCGCAGGTTCCGCCAAACATCCGTACCGAACTGCCGGTAAGAGTAGCCAGGTCGATCATGATATCGGTTTTGTAATTTTCCGCCAGATATGAAAGTCCGTCGGCAAGGGTCATGCGGCCTTCGGCATCGGTGTTGATGACTTCAATGGTCTTACCGTTATAAGTGCGTACCACGTCACTTGGAACATAGGCGCTGGCCGAAACGGCATTGTCGGTTACCGGAAGGACCGCGATAATATTTACAGGTAAATTTCTCTCGGCTGCCGTGATCAAGGCACCAATAACTGCAGTAGCACCGCCCATATCGGATTTCATGTAATGGAGATTGTCGGATGATTTGATGGAAATACCGCCGGTATCGAAAAGGACGCATTTGCCTACCAGTCCAATTGTTTTTGCATCCGCTACGCCACAATTATATTGAAGAATGGTAAATGCACAATCCTGGGCACTGCCCTGGTTTACAGACAGAAATGCACCCAAGCCCAGTTTCTCACATTCTTCCCGGTTAAAGACCGTTTTCTTCAGTCCATATTTCTCAGATATTTCAGAGAGAAACTGTGTTAAGTGATGCACCTTTTTATGGTTCTGAGGTTTGTTCAGCCATTCCCGACAGGCAAATTCGCCTTCGCATAAAGCCATAACTTCCACTTGAACAGTATCAGGCAGGTAGGTGTCTGCATCGCAAATTAACTGGAAGTGTTCAGCAAGAAACGGATGCTGGCTATTGAAGGGATATTCATAGGTGCCCAGGAAGAGGCCGGTAATCACAGTTTTAATATTATCATTCGATTGGTTGAGGTAGGTGAGTTGTGTAGGCTCAGATTTTATTTTGTTCCGGAAACTCCACGAAAACCGGGCTGCGGTTTCCTGCACTTCATAGTCCTTAGGGTCATTGCCAAGACCTATGAAGAAGGTCACTTTATTATCACTGACCGTAGTGAAAGTTTCCTCTTTCTTAGCTGAAAACTGGTCACCGGTGGATTTTTGATAAGGTTTACCGTGTTCTTTCCACTGCTGTTCGGTTACGAAAATAAAGTGTTGCCTGATGTTTTTTTGGTCACCGGCCTGTTTTTTAATAGTAATATTCATGAATGATCGATAGTTATAAATTCTCTGTGTCTGTATTCGCAGCTGATGCCGCTTTTTCGGCAAATTCTTTTGGATCGTCACCGGAATCAAAGAAAAGCCATTCCACGGCCCGCGGAAATTCCTGCGACCAGTAAAATTCCTGATGTGCACCTTCCGGGTTGAAGCTCATCCTGAATTCAAACTGGACGGAGTACTGATTCTCCGACCATTCCATGCGCTTTTCAAATTCCTTCATCCGCTCCGCCATCTCCCCACCTTCCTTCAGTCCTCCATACATGTAGATCCTGGTTTTGTAGGGCGATTTAAAGTTCATCATCGGGAAATCATAATCGGGGTTTACCCAAAGCGAGGGAGAGAAAATCATCAGTTTGGAATAAACCTCCGGATAGAGAAATCCACCATATATGCTGATAAGGCCACCCAGCGAGCTGCCGCCAATTCCCGTGAATTCGCGCTCCGGTTGGGTACGGTACATTTGGTCTATATAAGGTTTAAGGGTGTCGGCGAGAAAACGTATGTATTTTTTACCTTCCGCATCTTCAGCAAGAGCATGGGGCTCCAGGATGTACTCGTTGATGCGGTCCTGACGGCCGTTTTCAATGGCAATGATGATGACTTCGCCGCGGCCGTATTCTGCCAGAAGAGATAATTTCCTGTCTATTTCCCAGTTTCCGAATTCAGACCCTTCGTGGAACAGGTTCTGTGCGTCCTGAAGATAAAGAACAGGGTAGCGGCGGTTGCTTTTATAATAATTATAGGGAAGCAATGCCCAAATCTTGCGGGTTTTCTGTAGCTGGGGTATGGCAAATTCATCACTGATAAGTTCAATAACAGGAAAATATTCTTTTTTGAAAGGAGCCCAGTTTTCACGCCATTTCTCAACAATGTCTTCTGTTTCTTCAGCTTTTTGGATCTTTCGGTTATGCGTGATATTGCCGTAACGGTCAATTTCTACATTTTCCCAGCCGCCTTTTGTAAATTTATATTCTATGTTCTCCGGCAGAAGGTGGTCCGGAATGTCTATGGTGTATTTGCCATCAGCCAGGAGCTCCAGCTGAAAGTCCCCATCACGGGGATCCCAGTTGTTGAAGTTGCCGGTAATATAGACAGGCCGGCTGTCTTTTTCGGCAGAAATAAGGTTGAATTTCATCAGCTGCTGTTACAGTTTCAAAAGTAAAGATAAAAAACCGTTGCAGAAGATGATGCTGTTTGTTAGCACATCTCAGTTTTGCAGCAAAACCTGGAAATTTTAATGTATTTTTGAAAGAAATACTTCAAACCGGTTTACGGCCTTTCAGCAACCCTAGTACTATAATTATGCAGAATGTATATCCCTACTCACGGTTCACCGCGCATGACATTTACCTTTTTCGTGAAGGCAAGCATTGCCGGTTATATGATAAGTTCGGTTCCCATGAAACTGATCAGGACGGCAAGTCCGGAACTTATTTTTCGGTTTGGGCACCACATGCTGAGGAAGTTTCCGTAATTGCGGATTTTAATTCGTGGAATCCGGAACTGCATAAACTGTTTCCCAGGTGGGACGGCTCCGGTATTTGGGAAGGATTCATCCCGGGCATTAAATGGGGTATAAAGTACAAATATGCCATTCGGACCAAAACCGGTGCATTGCTGGAAAAGAGTGATCCTTATGCGCTTAGTTTCGAACAGAATGTGCAGGCAGCCTCACTGGTATCAACCACCTGGTACGAATGGAATGACGCTGAATGGATGTCAAACAGGCATAAAAACAACTGTCTGGACGCGCCGATTTCTGTATATGAAATGCATTTGGGTTCGTGGATGCGCGGCACAGACGATCCCGGACGTTTCCTGAGCTACCGTGAAATAGCAGAAAGGCTGGTTCCATATATTACTGAGATGGGTTTTACCCATGTGGAACTGATGCCCGTGATGGAGCATCCGTATGAACCCAGCTGGGGGTATCAGATTACAGGTTTTTTTGCTGCCAATTCGCGTTTTGGGGCACCTCAGGACCTTATGTTCCTGATCGATGAGCTTCATAAAAACAATATTGGAGTGATCCTGGACTGGGTGCCGTCCCATTTTCCCGGCGATGCCAACGGACTCCACCTGTTCGACGGCACTTATCTGTACGAGCACGAAGATCCGCGCCAGGGTTTCCATCCGCAATGGAATTCACATCTGTTTAATTACGGCCGTCCCGAAGTGAAATCTTTCCTCATTTCCAATGCCATGTTCTGGCTGGACAGATACCATGCAGACGGTCTTCGGGTAGATGCAGTAACCTCAATGCTTCATCTGGATTACGCACGCGAACCGGGTGAATGGATTCCCAATATGTTCGGGGGAAATGTGAACCTTGAGGCCAAAGCCTTCCTGCAGGAGTTTAATACAGCTGTTTACCGGGATTTTCCGGACGTGCTTACAATTGCCGAGGAAAGCTCGGATTTTCCTCTGCTTACAACGCCTGTTCATGACGGAGGTGTTGGTTTTGGTATGAAATGGATGATGGGCTGGATGCACGACACCCTGAAATACTTTAAGGAAGACCCCATTAACCGTAAATTTGAACACAATAAAATTACTTTCTCGTCGGCTTACGTTTTCAAGGCCAATTATATGATGCCCCTGTCGCATGATGAGGTGGTTCATGGCAAGGCGAGCATGATTTATAAAATGCCGGGCGATGAATGGCAGAAATTTGCCAACCTTCGGGCACTCTACGCCTATATGTTCACGCATCCCGGGGCCAAACTGCTGTTTATGGGAAATGAGTTCGCACAGACCGCCGAATGGAAGTTTAACGCTTCACTGGACTGGCATTTGCTAGAGCATAATTATCACAAAGGAATGCAACAGCTGGTGAAAGACCTCAATCTGCTTTATCATGCTGAGCCCGCGCTGCATAAGAACCAGTTCGCTCCTTCCTGTTTTGAATGGGTGGAAGCTAATGACGGTGCCAACAGTGTTTTTGTTTATCTGCGCAAAGGTCAGCGGGATGAAGAGGTGCTGATGACCGTGTTAAATCTGACGCCCAGGGTGATGGATTATAAAATCGGCGTGAATGAGGGTACCTCCTGGGAAATTGTGATGAATACCGATGACCCGAAGTATGGCGGCAGCGGCGCGCCTGCGCTGGTATTGGACGAAGAGGATGATGAGTGGATGTACCGGCCCAATGCCATCGTATTAAGTTTGCCCCCGCTGGCGGCGGTAATACTTCGCCAACAACAAAAACCATCAGAGGTGCGTCGGCGGCGCGCTTTAAGTAAATCTGACAAGAAAATTAATACTTCAGAAAAAATGACAGCACCTAAGAAAGATAAAAAGCCGGGTTTGTTTGCCGGTTCCGAAAGTACAGCCGACAGTGAAAAGAAAATCGATGCGAAGACCATTGAACTTCAGCAGGCTAAGAAACCTGCCCGTCAGGCGAAATCAACTGCTGTAAAAACATTAAAAAAACCGGTAAAGAAGAGTATGGCTAAGAAGCCGGGCTCTGCGGTGATTTCATCCAGCTCAGTTCTGGGCGATAAGACAGAACAGAAAATCGATTCAAAGACGCTTGAGGATAACCGCGTTTCCGGCCCGGCAGAGGTTTCTTCTGAAAAAGAAAAAAATATGCCCGCAAAGGCTGCTAATTCAAGTAATTCCGGCAAGAAAAAGGAATGAATTGCAACAGTCCGGTGTAAACCGGCTACTTAATTAAACACGAAAAAGATTATATGGATGTTTATCATCTCTCCATGGAATGTTTTCCCATAGCCAAAGTGGGCGGACTGGCGGATGTGGTGGGCGCACTGCCCAAATACCAGAACAAATTGCCCGGTATTACTGCAAGCGTGGTAATGCCTTGGTACAATAAACCTTACGTGCATGACGGTCACTTTACTGCTGTATTTGACGGTCACATCTATCAGGGTCCCAACCAGCTGCGAATTCATGTACTTAAGGAAGAAGGCGATAGGCTTGGTTTTGGTTTGTATCTGATACAGATCCCCGGGTTGCTGGACCGTGACAATCCCTATGGGTACCATGATGAAAGCTATCAGTTCCTGGCCTTTCAGCAGGCGGTGCTTCATTGGTTAACTACAGCCAAAATCCGACCGGACGTACTGCACTGTCATGACTACCATACCGGACTTGTTCCTTTTATGATTGAAAACTGCCCCGAATTTTATTTCCTGAAGGGGGTAAAAACGATTGGCACTATACACAACGGTGAGTATCAGGGGCAAATGAGGTGGGAAATGCTTGATTACTTCCCCTGGATAGACAGCAGTACCGATCTGCGCATCCTGGACTGGGATGGATTTATCAATCCGCTGGCGACCATGATTAAATGTTGCCATGCCTTCAATGCTGTTTCTAACGGATATCTCGGTGAGCTCTACCAAAATTTTAGAGGTCTGGAAAGTCTCGTTCAGCAGGAACAACAAAAAGCCTACGGAATCATCAACGGAATTGATACCGAACTCTGGAATCCCGCCACGGATGAGTATTTGGATAAAAATTACAGCACTGCCAACGCTGTTGCTGGCAAATGGGAAAACAAAAAGAAACTCTGTGCGGAGTACGGTTTAAATCCTGATTTACCTCTGATTGGCTTCATTGGCCGCTTTGCCGGCGAAAAGGGAGCAGATTTGCTTCCGGATATCATTGTTCAGAGTATTCAGGAAACCTACGGAGCTCTAAACATCATGGTTCTGGGTTCGGGTGAAGATCATACCGAAATGAGGCTTAGTGATTTGGCTGTTCACTTCTCTAATTTTGCGCTGGATCTCGGATACAAAGAATATCTGTCTCACAAAATATATGCTTCGGCCGATTTTCTGCTAATGCCGTCCCGGGTTGAACCCTGCGGCCTGAATCAGATGTACGCCATGCGCTACGGGACTGTTCCTGTGGTAAGATATACCGGAGGCCTTCGGGACACGGTTCAGGATATCACTACCGGCGGTGCCGGTCTTAATTTTGGGGAGGCAACTGCCGGGGCCGCAGTGCATGCCATAAAGCGTGCGGTTCATATGTATCACGACAAAGAACTGATGCGGCATTTAATAAGTTCCAATATGAATTTCGATTTCTCCTGGGACAAGTCTGCGGAAAATTATGTAGATTTATACAGAAAATAGGTTCTCTTGAACCGGCATGAAAAGCTGAGTTAAAGCAGCTGAAAAAACAGATAAATATGAAAGCAAATGTAATATCAATCGTGTTGGGAGGAGGTCGCGGTACCCGCCTGTTTCCACTTACGGATTCCCGGTCAAAACCTGCAGTTCCTATTGCGGGTAAATACAGGTTGGTTGATATTCCGATCTCCAACTGCCTCAATTCCGGTTATAATAAGATTCTTGTCCTTACACAGTTTAATTCGGCGTCCCTCAATTCTCATATCAAGAATTCTTATCATTTTGATATTTTCAGCAAAGGTTTTGTGGATATTCTGGCTGCAGAACAGAATGTAGGCAACGAGAGCTGGTATCAGGGCACCGCGGATGCGGTACGCCAGTCCATGAAGCACCTTAGCAAGTATGATTATGATTATATACTTGTATTGTCGGGTGATCAGCTTTACCAGATGAATTTTCGCCAGATGATCGATTTCCACTGCGAAAATGATGCTGATATTACCATAGCCACCATTCCTGTGAACGCGAAGGATGCGACAGGATTCGGGATCCTTAAATCCGATGACAGCGGTAACATCACCTCTTTTATTGAGAAGCCTTTGCCGGAAATGTTGGTCGACTGGAAATCTGAGGTGTCCGAAAAAAGCCACAGTGAAGGCAAGGATTACCTGGCGTCTATGGGTATTTATGTTTTCAGCAAAAATGTTCTGCGTACCCTGTTTGAGGAGAATTCCGGCGATGATTTCGGTAAAGACATTATTCCGGCTTCCATTGGAAGGCTCAAGATGATGAGTTATCAGTATGAAGGTTACTGGACTGATATCGGAACCATTCAGAGCTTCTATGAAGCTAATATTGACCTTTGTCAGGATTTCCCGAAATTTAACCTGTTCAGTACCTCACCGATTTTTACCAGGGCACGCATGCTTCCGCCATCAAAAATTATGGGTTCCTATGTGAGTAAAGCCGTCTTTGGTGACGGCTGTATCGTAATGGCTGATAAGATTGAAAATTCAATCGTCGGCAACCGTACCCGCATTGACAAAGGAAGCACAGTGGTCAATTCCTATATTATGGGTACTGATTACTATCAGCCTACAGATGAGATTGTAAAAAATGATCAGCAGGGCCGGCCTAACCTGGGTATTGGGAAATATTGCTATATAGAGCGCGCTATTATTGATAAGAACTGCGCAATTGGCGATAACGTCCGCATTATCGGCGGGCATCATGTGCCGGACGGCGATTTTGAGACCCATTCCATCAAGGAGGGAATAGTAGTGCTGAAAAAAGGTGCTGTGATACCCGCCGGGACCCATATTCCATAAATCTTTTTTTCCGGAAGATTCACCTCCCGGTTCATAACCGGAAGGTAGGTCAGCATGTCTTTTTGCCTGAAAAATTACCTATTTTTGCGCATGCGAATTATCAAATTTGGTCTCCTTGTTATCGTTCTGATTCTGGGTATCTATGCCGCCGTGATGTATTACTTTGTTGAAGAAAGTAACAGCTTCAAGGTAGAGAAAGAAATTAATTATCCTGTCGAGAAGGTTTTTCCGCAGTTTAACCGTCTGCAGAATTTTACGCGCTGGAATGATTACTTTTCCTCGTCGCGGACCATGAGAATTGAATACTACCGGCCTTATGAGGGCAAGGATGCTGCGATAAGTTTCAAAGATGAAGCAAATGACAGGAGTGGTGAGCTGTTCATCAGGTATCACAACCCGGAACGCACCCTGCGCATGCAGGTTTTTGAGGGCAAAGAAAGCAATCCCACACTTATCGACATAAAATTCATCAGATCAGGGCCGCAAAAAACACGCATCATCTGGAACATCCATACGCCCAAACAGAAACTGTTCACGCGGATCACCAACCTGTGGACAGAAGATGAATTCACAGAAAATCTGAACAGAAGCATGGCCAACCTCAATGGTTTGCTGAGCAACAAGGTGGAGAAGGATGAGCTGATCAGCAGTATAAAATATGACAGCCTGATGGTGGAACAGCAGGAGGGCCAGCTTTTACTGGGAATCAATGTTTCGTCCTCCGGCAGCAAAGATGCGCTTTTCCGCAATATTGTGCTCAACCACAACAAAATATATAATTTTGTGCTGAATGACCTGGATAAACGTGACGATGAGTTTGGATATGCGGTTCTCATTACCGACGCCGATAATTTCAAAGACAAGGACATCTCTTATTTCCTGGGCATTCCACTTTCAAAAAGAGTAGGCATCTCGGACAACAGCTTTTCTTTCAGAACCCTTAACGAAACCTTGTCTTATGTAATTTATTACGAAGGTTCGTACAGCGGACGCGTGCGTGCCATACAAAAGCTGCTTCAGAACGCAAAAACAGAAAATGTCCGTCACGGAGATCTTCAGCAGGTGTTTTTGGAGATTCCCGAAACGGAAAATAACGTACGGATGAAGCTGATTTTACCAGTATTCAGGTAGCAAACGAAGGTATACCGCCACGATAGATAAATTTGATTGAAAGCGGTTTACAACTCGCTTTTTTTTATTAAATTTGACGTTTATATTTTACTATAAACACTAACACAGATTTACTGTCATAATGGATAAATTTTCATTCCTGAACGCTGCTCATTCGCAGTTAATTGAAGACCTGTACCAACAATATTTAAAATATCCCGATTCTGTAGAACCTTCCTGGAAATCCTTTTTTCAGGGCTTTGATTTCGCGCTTGAGAGTTATGCGGATGAAGAAGCAGGTATGGAGCAGGCAGCGCCGGCAAGTGTAGCAGCAGTTTCCGGCGGAATTACCGGTACAGAAATCCCCGAAGACATCAAAAAGGAGTTTAAGGTGCTGAATCTGATTGAAGCTTACAGGCACCGTGGACATCTCTTTACCAATACCAATCCGGTACGCGAAAGAAGACATTATGAGCCAACTCTCGATATTGAAAACTTCGGACTTACACAGGCAGATCTGAACGTAAAATTCAATTCGGCGGCCGAGACAGGACTCAGCGGCGCGGCTACACTGCAGCAGATCATAGACCATCTGCGGAAAATATACTGCGAATCGATCGGTGTGGAGTATATGCACATCAATAATGAGGAGGAGAAGAAGTTTATCCGCGAATGGCTTCAGGTGAATGAAAATCATGCACAGCTTACTGCTGAAGAGAAAACTGAGATCCTGCATAAACTTAACCAGGCTGTTGCTTTTGAGAATTACCTTCATACCAAATTTGTAGGTCAGAAAAGATTCTCACTGGAAGGGGGTGAATCATTGATCCCGGCGCTGGACCAGCTCATCAGCCGGTCTTCCCAGTTAGGTGTGGACGAAGTGGTACTTGGTATGGCACACCGTGGCCGTCTGAATGTACTGACCAATATATTCGGTAAGTCTTACAAGCAGATTTTCTCCGAGTTCGAAGGTAAAGAATTTGAGGAAGATGTATTTTCCGGTGACGTGAAGTATCACCTCGGATCATCCAAAAAAGTGAAGACTGCTTCCGGCGAGGAAGTTTCCATTAACCTGACACCCAACCCTTCGCACCTGGAAACGGTTGCGGCTTTGGTAGAAGGTATCTGCCGCGCCAAAGTGGATGATAAATACAAAGATTACAAAAAAGTACTGCCTATCGTTATTCATGGCGACGGTGCTATTGCCGGACAGGGTATCGTTTATGAGATTGCCCAGATGATGACGCTGGAAGGATACAAAACCGGTGGGACAGTTCACATAGTGGTGAACAACCAGGTTTCCTTTACCACAAACTATCTGGATGCACGTTCATCTACCTACTGTACAGATATTGCCAAAGTAACCGAATCTCCGGTAATGCACATCAATGCGGACGATGTGGAAGCTGTAGTTCATGCCATGCGCTTTGCGGCCGACTTCCGGGCACAGTTCGGAAAAGATGTGTACATAGACCTGTTGGGTTACAGAAAATATGGTCATAACGAAGGCGATGAACCCCGTTTTACACAGCCTAACCTGTATAAATCCATTTCCAAGCATCCTAATCCAAGGGAAATCTATAAGGCTGAGCTTAAAAAGGAAAATATCGTTTCGGATGAGGTGCTGAAGAAAATGGAAACTGAATTTAAGGCACTACTTGATGAGGATTTTGATGCATCCAAGGAGATTGAAAGGAATACCATGGACATCTTTATGGAAGACGACTGGAAATCCTTCCCGCTTTGTCCGAGAGGCGGAATGCAGAATTCGGTGGATACGACTTATGACCTGGGTCAGCTGAAGGAACTGGCGGTTAAAATGTCAACACTTCCGTCCGACAAGAAATTCATCAACAAAATTACCCGTCTATACGAAACACGTAAAAAGATGATTGAGGCCAACTCCCTGGACTGGGCACTGGGTGAATGGCTTGCTTATGCCACGCTTCTTACAGAAGGTAATAACGTACGGATCTCCGGTGAGGATGTGGAAAGAGGTACCTTCTCCCACCGTCACGCCGTAGTGAAAACGGAAGATACTGAGGAAGAATTTATCCCGCTGAAACATATTTCTGACAGCAGATTTGACGTATTTAACTCGCACCTTTCCGAGTATGCTGTTTTAGGTTTTGATTACGGTTATGCCATGGCCTCTCCAAATACGCTGACGATTTGGGAAGCTCAGTTTGGTGACTTTGTTAATGGTGCCCAGATTATTGTAGACCAATATCTGGCTGCCGCCGAGGAAAAATGGAAAATCCAGAATGGTCTTGTGATGCTTCTGCCACACGGATCCGAAGGTCAGGGTGCCGAGCACTCTTCGGCGCGTTTGGAGCGTTTCCTTACCCTTTGTGCCAATGAAAATATGATAGTGGCCAACTGTACTACGCCAGCCAACTATTTCCACCTGCTTAGAAGACAGCTGAAATTCAATTTCCGTAAACCACTGGTGGTGATGACGCCAAAGTCGCTGCTCAGACATCCACGCGTTGTGTCGCCGCTGGAAGATCTTGCACAGGGAAGTTTCCAGCCCATTCTGGATGATGCCCAGGCCGAAGCTTCAAAAGTGGAAAAACTGGTGCTTTGTACGGGTAAGCTTTATTATGAACTTCTGGCGAAGAAAGAAGAACTGGCCTGTGAGAATATAGCACTTGTAAGACTGGAGCAGCTTTATCCGCTGCAACAGGATAAGGTAGAAGAAATCCTGGCAAAATACAGTAACCGCAAACAACTGATCTGGGCTCAGGAAGAGCCCGAAAACATGGGTGCCTGGACGTATATTTTAAGGAATTTCCGCGAACAGGGAATTGAGGTTATTGCGCCGGTTCCAAGCGGTACACCAGCACCGGGAAGTCACAAAATGTTCGAAAGAAATCAAAATACAATTATAAACAGGGTTTTTGACCGTAAGGACGAACCTGCAAAGAGACCGGTAACTGCCTAATCGATTTAAAATTTAACAAAAATATCAACGATGTCAATATTAGAAATGAAAGTTCCCTCCCCGGGAGAATCCATCACCGAAGTTGAAATTGCAACCTGGTTGGTTCAGGACGGCGATTATGTAGAAAAAGACCAGCCTATTGCAGAAGTAGATTCCGATAAAGCTACATTGGAACTTCCTGCAGAACAGAGCGGTATTATTACGCTGAAAGCTGAGGAGGGGGAAGTAGTTCAGGTTGGGCAGGTTGTCTGCCTTATTGATGTGGATGCTGCCAAGCCTTCAACTGACGCGCCGGCTGCTGCAGATAAGACTGCGGAAAATGCTGAAGCACCAAAGGCTGAACAGAAAACCGTTGAAAAACCTGAAATTGTACAGGAACCCAAGAAAGAGGAAAAACCTGCTGCTGCATCTTACGCTACAGGAAGCCCGTCTCCGGCAGCAAGGAAAATTCTTGATGAGAAAGGAATCTCCTCCTCACAGGTTTCAGGTACAGGAAAAGACGGCAGGATCACCAAACAGGACGCAGAAACTGCTGCCGTTCCTGCAATGGGATCGGCCTCATCAACCGGTGGAAGCCGTGCGGTCAGCAGAACCAAACTTTCTATGCTCAGAAGAAAACTGGCAGGAAGACTTGTTTCCGTAAAGAATGAAACGGCCATGCTTACTACCTTCAATGAGGTGGATATGTCTGAAATTTTCAGAATCAGAAAACAATACAAGGACGAATTCAGCCAGAAACACGGCGTAGGTCTGGGCTTTATGTCTTTCTTCACGAAGGCGGTTACCCGAGCTTTGCAGATGTATCCTGATGTGAATGCTTCAATAGACGGTGATTTCAAGACCAACTATGAATTCTGCGATATTTCAATAGCGGTTTCCGGTCCGAAAGGTCTTATGGTTCCGGTACTGAGAAATGCGGAGAACATGACCTTCAGAGGTGTTGAAGCCAACATCAAATCATTGGCCGATAAAGTAAGAGAAGGTGGCATCAGTGTAGATGAAATGACCGGCGGTACTTTTACCATTACCAACGGTGGAGTATTCGGTTCCATGCTAAGTACACCCATCATCAATCCGCCCCAGTCTGCGATTCTGGGAATGCATAATATTATCCAGCGTCCGGTAGCTGTAGACGGGCAGGTGGTTATCCGTCCGATGATGTATGTAGCCATGTCCTATGACCACAGAATCATTGACGGCAGGGAGTCAGTAGGATTCCTTGTAGCAGTAAAGGAGGGTATAGATAATCCGGTGGAGATCCTGATGAACGGAGACGAAAGAAAGGCTCTGGAACTTTAAGATATCAGCAAAAACCATTAAATATCAAATCCCGCTACCTAAAGGCGGGATTTTTGTAATATGTAGTGAAAGTAGTTATCATGTACTCAAAAATTACTTCTGAAATAAAGGTGACCGTACTACCTGAATATGATGCGAAGAACAGTTTCCCTTCGGATAACCGTTTTGTTTTCCGATATAATATCACCATTGAAAATCTGAGTCCGCATCCCGTAAAACTTCTCAAAAGACAATGGCTTATTTATGATGTGGGCTTTGGTTTCACCGAAGTTAACGGAGACGGCGTGATTGGACTGACTCCGGAGATTGGAGTAGGTGAAGAGTTTAAATATTTCTCAAACGTCATGATCCGTTCGGGCGTAGGAAATATGACCGGAAGATATTACTGCATCAATACGGAAACGGGGGAAGCCCTTGAAATTGATATTCCGAAATTTAATCTGATGGCGCAGGTACTCAGTAACTAACCACGTGGTTACAGAACTTTGATGCTTTTTTTCATCACCTCATGAATTTCATCATTGCGCGTCACCATCAGCTTATTGAATGCAAGCAGCGACAGTTTCGCGCATACTTCAGCATCATCGCCGGCGCGGTGATGGTTAAATGAAAGCTGATGCTGCTCGGCTAAACTTTTCAGACCGTAACGCGGCAGGTTTTTCCAGGATTTTTTTGCAAGCGAAATACTGCACAGGTAGTTCAGTTTAGGTTTAAAGAAACCATAGTAATCCAGGCAGCTCCGTAAAACTCCCGCATCAAACGAGGCATTGTGCGCGATCATGAGATTACCGTACATCAGATTTTCGGCCTCGTGCCAGATCTCCTCAAAGGTGGGGGCGTCCTGAACATCCTCCGGCGTAATTCCATGTACATCAATATTACGGGGGTGAAACCACGGAAAACTTGGCGGTTTTATAAGCCAGGTCTGCGTTCTTACAATTTCACCATTTTCTACCACGCTTATGCCCATCTCACAGGCCGAATTCCTCTCATGAGTTGCCGTTTCAAAATCAATGGCGCAGAAATCTATCATGTACGGGTTTTTGTTGTTATTTTTTTTGCTGAAGAATACGTTTAATTTCAGCCTGATATAGGGGCGACCGGTCCAGATCATCATGATGTCCTTCTTCAATTTCAATAAATTTTTTCAACAGGTCAGGCTGTGCAGAGTTCAGGACGTTGAAAAGTTTTTTACCGGAACTCAGAGGAACAATATTGTCCTTAGTGCCGTGGAAATGATAAAGTGGTGAAGATATCTGCTTTATATATTTATTGGACAGGAAATGATAAGTCATCTTTGGCGATACCCTGTCTGTTACCTTTCCGGGGAGCCAGCGGTTCACTACATCCTGCAGATTGTAAAAAGCGGCTTCCAGGATCACGGATGCCGGTTGGTTGTCGGCAGCCATCTTAACGGCGAAAGCTCCGCCAAGGCTGCGGCCATAAACCAGCGTATTTTCTTCACCATAAAGATTTCTCGCATATTCATATACAAACTGTGCATCCGAATAAAGTATGTTTTCGCTTCGAATGCCTGTACTTTTACCGTAACCCCTATAATCCATCACCAGCACATCATATCCATAATCTGTTAATCCCTTGGCAATGTTTCCCCAGCGGGCCAGGTTATCAGCATTACCATGGTAATAAACAATAACTCCCACAGGCTGCTCTGTTCGGAAATGAAGGGCATTTATAGCCCCTCCAAAGGGTGTCTCCCATAAATGCTCCTCAAAAGTGACATCGAAATCGAAGGCATGTTCTCGAGGCAAAGTTGACGGCAGAAAAACGATCTTTTCCTGGAAATATTGAAGGAGCCTGGTCATTTTTATTTGTTGTTCACTCTGGTAATCATAATTTTATCAACCCGCTGGCCATCCTTGTCAATGATCTCCAGTTCCAGGTCTTCAATCCTGATTCTGTCGCCTACATTTGCGGTCCCGCTGTTGGCATTCAGGAACAAACCTACCAGGGTGGTATAATTGTCACGGTTGTCGAATTCAAAATCAAGGTCAAAATATTTCAGGAATTCCACGATGGGATACTGCCCGTCGGCCAGCCATGAGTTTTCGTCTCTTTCAGTAATCCGGTAGTCAAAATTATCACTGGTCACTGTGTCGCCCACCAAAGCATCCAGTACATCACCCAGGGTAACCATACCAACTGTATTGCCATATTCGTCTATGACGATACCATAATGGTTTTGCTCTTTTCTGAATATTTCAAGCACTTTATAGGCATAGTAGTTTTCATTGAGGAAGACCGGCTGTTTAAGATATTGCTCCAGACTGAAGGTTTCCGGATCATCTATCGGAAACAGGTCTCTCAGCAGCACAATACCGATAATATCATCGATATCATTGTCTCTTGTAACAGGATAAGCGGCATGCTTGTCCTCGCGAATAGCTGCCAAAATCTTTTCCAGGCTGTCGTCCACATTAAAGAAGGTCATCGCAGTACGGTGGGTAAGCAAAGTATTGATCTTTCTGTCGCCTAGTTCAAACACCCGCTCCACAATATTATGTTCAATCTGCTCAATCTCCCCTTCCTGCGCACTTTCCTTTACGATTGATTTTATTTCTTCTTCTGTGATGATACTGTCCGAATTACTCCGGATTCCCAAAAGATTAAGGATAAGGTTGTTGGAAGTGCTTAACAGCCATACGAAAGGTGAAGTAATTTTGGACAGCAGGTCCATAGGTTTGGCCACCATGGTAATAATGCGCTCAGGAAAAGTCATCGCAATGCGCTTCGGCAGTAATTCGCCCAGCAAGATAGACAGGTAGGTGATAAATACGACAATCCCGGTGGTGGCCAGAGGTTTGGAATAGGCTTCCAGGGCAGGAATTCGGGCCAGGAAATTCTGGAAATCGGTGGTCAGGTTTTCCCCCGAGTAAACTCCCAGAAGAATTCCGATCAGTGTGATTCCGATTTGTACCGTAGAAAGAAATTTGGTGGGATTTTCAGACAGTTGTAGTGCTTTCCTGGCACCCCCGCTTCCTTTTTTGCCTGCATTTTCCAGTTTGAATTTACGGGATGAGACCAGTGACATCTCCGACATAGAAAATATTCCGTTCAGGATAACAAGAAGAATAATGATAAGAAGCTCCATTCAGCGATTTTAGTTATGCAAATATAATTGTTTGGATTCGCTTTACGCTCTATTCTTTCCTGTGCGAATAGGACAAACTGGTCTTACCGGCATCAATAAAGACCTTTCTTTCCTCAAAAATCTCTTCCATGACACGGTGATACTCCTCAAACTGATGCACATCAATATGTCCCGCGCGCAGGATGACATAAAGCCGAGTAAGGTCGGGATTGATTTCAGAAAGGTCCACTGCGGTACTTATGGGTACAAGGCGGTCGTCGCTGCCATGAATAATCTTTATCGGACAGCGAACATTTTTCAGATAATGGAAGGTGGGCAAATTATATCGAAGAAAAGGTTTGGCAGGCATAAAGGGCAGATACCGCTGTATGGCGCGCTGCAGCGAGTAAATAGGCGAGGTAAGGATCAGCATTCTCGGGTTGTTTTTGGAGGCCAGACGTGCTGCAAAACCGCTTCCCAGAGACCGGCCGTATACAATGATTTTATCTTCTGAATATCGTTTTTTGGCAATATCATAGATAAATTGTGAGTCGCGCTTCATTGATTCCGCGGTGCGGCGGCCGGTGCTTTTGCCAAAACCACGGTAATCCATCATAATCACCTCATAATTCAGGCGGGTAAAATCGATGGCAAATTTTCCCCATCCCTTGATACTTTTGGTATTTCCTTTCAGATAGAGCACCACACCTTTGGGTTTTTCCACATGAAAATGAAGATAGCTGATGACAGCCCCCGGTTCAGGTGATACAGACATCTCCTCCGCATCCAGATGTTCGTAGGCAAACTTGAAATCCGGCGGAAGTTTTTCCGGCTGGAAGAAAAAACGGTGCTGGAAAAGGTAGATGAAGATCCCGAGAGCCAGAATGGCTACCGTAACAGAGGTAATAATAAAATAGACATCAACATTCATAATCCATATAAATGTAGATAAAATATCTGTTCCTTCGCGGGAAAAAATGTAGTTTCCTACACGTTACGACACCGGATTACTTTGTAAAGTGCCGGAAAATTAGCCATTTGCTCTGAAAATAACTGCTGATCTGCCGTTTTTGTCTGCGCTTTAAAGTGCCGGGAATATGCGCGTAAAATGAAAAGTGAGCGCGAAGCACTGCCCAGAAATGAGCCGGTCCCTGCCTGATTAGGAAATAGAAGGCTGCAAATCCGTCCAGAATCATTCTGGCAGGCAGCACCCAAAGTAATTGGATACGCGGTAAATTCTTAAGCAGCATGGTGAGATTATTCCGCATATTCAGATAGGTTTTCATTGGACTCTGCTTGTTCAGGGTGCCGCCCCCTACATGATATACCGCCGAAAAGCCTGTGTACCAAATTTTATAACCCTTATTCTTCAGTCTCCAGCACAAATCAATTTCTTCCTGATGCGCAAAAAAACGTTCATCAAAACCATTAACTTCCCAAAATGCTGAAGACCTTACAAACAGACAGCAACCGGAAGCCCAGAATATTTCTGTTTCATCGTTGAACTGCCCATGGTCTGTGTCTGTATCCTCAAATACACGTCCACGGCAGTAAGGATAACCCAGATTGTCTATGAGACCGCCGGCAGCACCGGCATATTCAAAAGAAGTAGGCGTATTGTAATCAAGGATTTTAGGTTGGATGGCCGCAATGTTTTCATCTCTTTCAAAAAGTTTCAGGACCGGCAGCAACCAGTTTTCTGTTACTTCAACATCAGAATTCAGCAGGCAGTAAATGTCCGTTTTTATTTTTTTTAAACCTTCATTATATCCGCCGGCAAAACCATAGTTCTGGCTATTACAGATTATGTGAACTGCCGGAAAATATTCACGCAGATAATTTACGGAGTGGTCTGTAGAAGCGTTATCAATTACAAAAACATCTGCACCGGCGGAGTTTTTTATTACAGTCGGCAGGAATTGCTGCAGCCAGTTCCTGCCGTTCCAGTTCAGGATGACAATAGCTAAATTGCTCACGCGGTTGATTTGTTTACGGAGTCCGTTTTCAGGAAGCTTTTTATGAGCCCGGAATATTTCCACTTACGGTGGGACCAAAGATAGTTGTCAGGATTTTTTTTGATGGTGTTTTCCAGCATTTTATGGAACTTTAAAACCACTTCATTTTCCACGAATCTTTCTCCATCGGGTTCAATTGTGTGGTAGTTTACCTGATAGAAGCCTCTTTTAACCTTCTTCATTTCGCAGTAAACAAACTGAAGGTTCATGCGGGTGGCCAATTTGTCATACCCACGGAAAACCGGTGTAGACTGGTTTAAAAACCCGATGCCAAGGTCCACCTGATGATGATTGGGGGTTTGGTCTGCCACAAACATATAGATCGTATCACCGTTATTGGGAGTTTTCAGTACATCACGTATTACTTCGCCAGCCTCCAGAGACAAATTTCCGTGGGCATTCCGTATGGATCTTATTTTTTTGTCCCAAAAAGCATTCTGCATCCTCCTGTATACTGGGCGGCAGCTGCTTTGGGGAACCATGGTAGCCAGAGCTGTAAACCATTCCCAATTAAAAATATGGCCGGTGAGCATAATTATATTTTTGCCTTCGGCGTGCGCCTTGTGGAAAACATCCCGGTTAATGTGCTGCACCCTTACCTTAAGTTCAGTGGTGGAAACGGTAAAGGCTTTAAGGGTTTCTACCAGATAGTCTGAAAAGTTGCGGTAAAACTTTTTTCTTATCGTTTTGAGTTCTGCCTCACTTTTTTCGGGAAAGGAATTTTTCAGGTTCTGAAGTACGACAGCCGTTCTGTATCTCATTATGTAGAAGATGACAAAGAAAATGACATCCGAAAAGAGGTACAGAACCCTCATGGGTAACCTGGAAAAGAGCAGAATAATGTTAAAAATGAAATTCATGGGCGGTTTGCAAATGTACTACTTAAAAGGGAAATGGACAGAAATTTGCAGGTACATTAGTTTTCAGTTAATTTTATACTCATGAATATTAAAAATATCAGTGCCATCGCGCTAACGGTACTTCTTTGGTCCGCCTGTACTAAAAATACAGAAGCGGATAAAACGGTTAAAGATGTTGAAGTGGCAGACAGTACAGTCGCCGCTACCGAAAAAATGAAAGCAGAGGCCGAAAAAGGTAAGCTTCCCAAACCATATCGACCTGAGGAGGACGCAGAAGCCCGTATAGCGGAACTGATTGCACAGGCACAGAAGGAGGACAAAAATATTATTATGCAGGCGGGTGGAAACTGGTGCATCTGGTGCCTGCGTTTCAATAATTATATCCACACAACGCCGGAACTTAAGTCTCTTGTTGATGAGAATTACTTATATTATCATCTTAACTATTCACCAGAAAACAAGAACGAAGAGGTATTCAGTAAATACGGAAATCCTGGTGAAAAGTATGGCTACCCGGTTTTCATTGTTCTGGATAAGAACGGCAAGCTAATCCATACCCAGGACAGTGCGGTACTGGAGGAGGGTAAGGGTTACAGCAAAGATAAAGTGATGGCGTTTCTTGATAAATGGAAATAAAAAAAGGCGGCTTACAAACTGAAAGCCGCCTTTTTTATACTTTTTATGAATCAAATCAGTTGTTCCATACTTGAAACACTTCTGTTTTTTTGATATTCTTCGAGTTTCCGGCGTACAAATCTTAAAACAAACGGAGCTAAGTAAATTAGGGCTGCACCGATAAGTTTGTTTTTCCAGCTGGTACTGCGGAGACTCTTCCGGGCATAATTTCCCACCAGGGCAACTACTCCCAATTTCAGTGCATCTTCCACGGCCCCGGACTTCGCAGCAGTATCGGCAAAACCCAATACCGCATTTCTGCTAAGTAGCTGTTCTTTCACACCGGTGCTTATCCGCCTCATTATCTCTTCCTTTTTTATTACAACAGTGCGTTCGCCGTTTTCATCTATTTCCTCTTTCAGGAACTGATCGGTGAACCCATTAGTGAAGGCGCTCAGACTTTCTTTGGTGTTGTCAAAAGTTAGCAGGTCTTCCATTTCAGAAACCTCTTTCTTCAACAGGGCCTTTTTTCGCCTTAGTTCTTCCAGATTGCTGTATTTCGTACCCATTAGTCCGGTGTATTAAACATTTTTATCAGTTTATTGGAAATCATATCCTTGATGGATTTTCCTGCAAATACCAGTACAAGTATAATCAGGAGATAAAATCCCGCCACGATTAGGAATCCATATGCATAACTGTCCAAAGCGGCACCAATTAAAAGTGCTATACCGATATTGAGCAGTATTAGAAAAAAAAGTGCAAAAACAGCCATCACTACCGCCAGAATAATGGTCGAGACTGTAAGCACACCTTTTTCGGTTGCTTCCATCTTAAGCAGGTCAACACGCTTCAAGGCGTAATCTTTTAAAAGGTCCAGCATAATAAATGGGTTTCAGTTAAAAAAAAAGGAACATTTCTGTTCCTTTTATAGCGGAGTTGTAAACGTGTTACTTAAGACCGTCCAGTTCAGTTTCAACATCTTTTACAACGTCTGTTGCCTGAGCCATTGCCTGGTCTTTATATTTGTCGTAGCCCTCACGTACTGTGTGCGCCACATTATCTACTGTTTCCTTGAAAGTGGAAGAAATGTTACCGTATTGGTCTTTTACCAAACCAGACACTTCAGTATACTTCTCCTTCGCTTTTTCTGTAACTTTACCGTACTGGTCTACAGCCTGATCTTTCAGGTCATTAGCTTTCTCCTTGATTTTCTTTCTGGTTTCCTTACCTTCTTCCGGAGCATAAAGCATTCCCAGTACCACACCTGCTGCAGCACCTGCCAGTAATCCTGCTAATACCGCTGCTGCATTGTTACCTTTTTTTGACATCTTATTTAATTTTAAATTGTTAGTGTATTAATTGAACAATTCATTTTCAACAATATACATACCAAATGATATTATGTCACTCATAAAAAAACGTTAAAACTCCTTTATGTAGGAGGTTATAAGAGATATAGTCTCTTCCTTATTCAGATCTGTGTTGTCTATCAGTATGGCGTCTGCCGCTTTTTTCAATGGCGCTGTTTCGCGTTCGCTGTCTATCCTGTCACGTGTTACCAGATTTTCGCGGACTGCCATTTTGTCGATGGTGACTCCCTGGTTTGTCAGTTCCAGATGCCGGCGGTTGGTACGCTCGTCTACACTGGCGGTCAGGAAAAACTTGTAATCTGCATCCGGCAGAACCACTGTTCCGATGTCGCGGCCATCCATTATTATGCCTCCGGCCGCTGCTCCTTTACGCTGCAGGTCCAACAGGTAGTTACGGACTTCGGCCTGTTTCGCTACCAGACTCACAAAACCTGATATCTCCGGTTCACGGATTTCCGCAGTAATATCCTGTCCGTTCAGAAAGAGAACCAATGTGCCGGAAATATTCCGGAATTCCAGATTTATTGAAGGAAGTTCACTGATCAGGCAGCCGAAATCAATTTCCTCATTGTTAAAGCAATGATGAAGTGCATAGTAAGTTACCGCCCTGTACAGTGCACCGGTATCCATATGAACGAGTCCCAGCCGGGCAGCGATTGCTTTGGAGATGGAGCTCTTTCCTGTAGACGAAAATCCGTCTATCGCGATTACAGGTTTTCTCATGATGCAAAAGTCGGCCAAAAATTTATATTACGGAAATAATAACAGTTACAATGCGGGCGCGGAAGGTGCTTAGTACCTGTTTCCGCTCATGTCCAGCGAAATACCCAGCATATTCATATTCCCGGCAGCATGATAGCGAACATGGGAATAATCGACACGGAGACTGTTGAATTTTACACCGAAACCCGCGCTCAGACCTGCAAAGCTGCGCTGGTCCACGACAGAAAGTTCGTTGCCGCGCTTGACATTATAACCCAAACGGATATTAAATGTGCTTTCGGGAAAAATCTCGGCACCGAAGGAAATATGATCAAGTATTTTTCTGCCAAATCCGGTTTCCTGGCCGTTGCTGTTATATTCGGACGAAATATCAAATTGCTGAAGGTCATGTGCAGTGATGGTGATTGCTGCGGGAAAGTTTTTAAGGATCCGTGTGTATCCCAGGTCTACCCGGAAGGGCAGGTTTTCCCTTTCTCCATTAAAGGATTTGAATTGGTAACCAAAATTTCGGGCTACAACGCCAATGGTCTCATTCGTTTTTTTGAAATGATAGGTGACGCCAAAATTTCCTGCGACAGCCATGGAGGTATAGCTGTCAATTTTTGCATTCACCAGATTTACACTGGCACCAATGGTCCATTCATCCTCAAACTGATAGGCATAACCCGCTCCGATCGCCGCGTCATAGGCCCCGAATTCACCGTTTTCGAAACCGGCTTCATCGGTTCTGGGCATCCGGCCATAATCCATGTACCGGGCGTTGGCGGTAATCAGATGGCCTTCTTCGAAGGCATGCGCGTAATTTACAGTACCGTATTTGGATCCTGCCAGATAAGTTGCGGCATTCACGGAAATTTGTTTATGCATGTCCAGGTTAAGAAGTGCAGGGTTCACCGCAGCAAAATTGACGTCATGGTCACGTACTGAAACTGCATCTCCTCCCAGAGCGGCCTGCCGGGCAGAAACCGGAAGATTGAGAAAAGGATATACATTCTCACCCGTTTGCGCGGACACAGTAATGCCCACCAGGAGCAACGCAGAAATTATAATCTTCTTCAAAATGCGGTTATCTATTGCAAAAATAATTCTTTTCTATACTTATCAAAATTTTTAGCAAATTATTTGGTCTAAACTGATGGAATTACCAACTGTTTTATAGTCATTTCGTTATATTTGCAGCACTAAAACAGACTTATAATCCCACCTGAGACCCTATTGGAAATGAAATATAAAAGAATCTTGCTGAAACTGAGCGGTGAAGCCCTTATGGGAAACCTGCCCTACGGAATTGATAATGAAAGGCTGAAAGAATATGCACAGGAAATTAAGCAGGCCGTAGATGTGGGCTGTGAAGTAGCAGTGGTTATTGGCGGAGGAAATATATTTCGTGGTGTAGCAGGTGCGGCCAAAGGAATGGACCGTGTACAGGGCGACTATATGGGCATGCTGGCCACCGTGATAAACGGAATGGCTTTGCAGGGCGCCCTGGAAGATGCCGGTGTGAAAACACGTCTTCAGAGTGCCATCGAAATGGACAAAGTGGCTGAACCATTCATTAAGAGAAGGGCTGTAAGGCATTTGGAAAAAGGTCGTGTAGTCATTTTCGGCGCCGGGACCGGTAATCCGTATTTCACCACTGATACTGCCGCAACTCTGCGTGCAATTGAGATCGGTGCCGACGTAATTTTGAAAGGAACCCGCGTTGACGGTATCTACGACAGCGATCCGGAAAAAAACTCCGATGCGAAAAAATTCAACTCCCTTACATTCGATGAGGTGTTCGACAGGAACCTGAAGGTCATGGACATGACCGCATTCACTCTCAGTCACGAGAATAAGTTACCGATCGTGGTGTTTGATATGAACCGTGCCGGAAATCTTCTTAAAATTGTTGAAGGCGAGAGAATAGGGACGCTCGTAGATTTATAGATCATTTAACTAAAATATTTTATTATGGAAGAATTGGATATGATTAAGGATATGGTGAAGCAGGAAATGGATGCAGCAATTAAGCACCTGGACCATGCTTTCCAGAAAATCCGTGCCGGCCGTGCCTCCACATCTATGGTGCAGGATGTAATGGTAGAATACTATGGTGCCTTAACACCGCTGAACCAGGTAGCCAACGTTTCCGTTCCGGATGCCATGACCATTTCCATACAACCCTGGGACAGAAGCGCTGTAGGTGCTATAGAAAAGGCAATTGTAAATTCCAACCTGGGCTTTGCCCCATCCAATAACGGAGATACTATTATTCTGAATGTGCCGCCACTAACTGAAGAGAGAAGACGCGATCTTGCCAAACAGGCAAAAGGGGAGTCCGACCAGACAAAGATTACGGTTAGAAATGCGCGACAGGACGGCATGAAGGAACTGAAAAAACTGGACGGGGTTTCCGAAGACCTGATTAAGGACATGGAAAGCCAAATTCAGGACATGACCGACAGTTACGTTAAACTTTGTGACGAACACCTGAAAACCAAAGAGGCTGATATTATGAAAGTCTGATATAATCAGATATTATTTTGAATAAACCGGGCGGAGCTGCACAATTTGCAACTCCGCCCAGTTTATTTAATCTCTTATTACTGATAACGCTGATGTTCCTTTTCTTTGCTGAAGATTCTGATCAGCGGTTTGAAAAGTGACCTGTACTTCTCCGCATCAAATAACTGCGAGTCTGTAAGGGCTTTGTAGGTGAGCCAGATACTGAACGGAAAGAGAATCATATTAGGAATCCAGGCGGCCAAAAATGGGTTCAGCGTGCCGTTCCAGGCCAGATTTTCCACCGAGATATTCATTACATAAAATACAATAAAGATGATGATGGCAATGACTACCGGCAAACCCATACCTCCTTTCCGGATAATGGAGCCCAGACTGGCACCAATCAGAAAGAAAATGATGCACGTCACAGAATAGGCAATGATCCGCTGCTGATAGAGGACTACGCGGCTAAAGCTTTTAATAGTGGGAAGCATTTGCTGCTCGCGGTTCTGAATGCTCACTTTCAGGGATTCAATTTTCTGGTATGCGCCTGCCAGTGCCCGCAGCTGGACGTCCTGCTTCAGCGTATCCATCCTGACCTGTGCCTTAAGCTTGCCCGCCGGCACCTTTTTTTTGTCAATGTAGCTCATATAAGGGTTCACCTGGCTCACGAGGTCCACATTGATGTTGTTGAACATCCTTGTATTTTCGTCCTTGGTCCTGTTTATAGTTGTGGTAAGCTGGTTATAAGTCTGGAATCTATAGTCATCGGTGATCTTTTCTTCTTCAATGGCTTTGTTTATGATTTCGCTGATGTCAAAATGGGAGGTTAGGGTATCAAACTTAATGGCCTGGTCCGGCTGTTTGTTTCTCGCCTCAAAATTCTGGTTAGCGATTTGGTCTTCGAAAACATATCCGTTAAAGAGAATCAGTTTAAGGTAGTTTTGGTTTTCAGTAGAAGGTGCCAGCTTGCCGCGGTGGGCGCGTATGGACTGCTGGTTTTCGTAGGAATTGGCTTTTTTGTGGATGTAAATACCCTCCAGATTCTCACCGTTCTCACCACTGATTTTGTCAAATTTTACAAGATAACCCGGAATCTGGTCTATAAACTGCCCGGGTGTAAAATTCAGAGCCGGCCGCGACTGTACAATATTATAGAGCATATTTTTGGCCTTCCGCTGGAAGTCCGGAGTAATATTATTCTGAAACAAAAAAAGTATAATTGAGAGAAAAACCGACACAAAGAAGAGTGGAGTCATTACCCTGGTCAGTGATATTCCGGCAGCTTTCATTGCGGCCAGTTCATAACGTTCGCCAAGTTCTCCAAAGGTCATTATGGATGAAAGCAGGATAGTAAGCGGCAGCACAAGATTGATGACACCTACACCATAGTAAAACAGCAGCTTGATAATTTCCCAATAGCTAAGGCCTTTGCCCATAAACTGCCCAAGCTGTATCCATACGATGTTGACGATGAATATAAAAAAGAGGACGCTGAATATAAAAAAGAACGGACCGAAAAAAGTTTTTATTATATAACGGTCTAATAATTTAAACATCCTTCAAAATTAAGAAAAAGCCACAAAGAATTGCTTTGTGACTTTCAAATTTATGATTGTTATTTAATTACAGTTCGGTGATTACGTAATTCTGGAACTTCTGTCTGTTGAATGTAAACATGTCCGAAGCCAGGTTTTGGTTATCTTTATACTCCTTGATGGCTATTACCGCGACATCTTTGTTGGTACCGTGCTGTTCCAGCTTAACTAGTTGCTTATTGGCTGTATCTACATACAGGTTCACCTGTTTCAGACCGTTTGCTTTTACCGGTGTCAGTTTTATATAGTCGGTATTTACGCCGTTTACTGTTCTCTTACCCGAATAAGTAGCATTAAAATCTTTCTTATAGGAAGTTAGGTAACTTGTAGGCGAAAACATCACATCGCTGCCGTTAGGCTTTGCTATGGTTACTTCCTTGTCGTCATCATTGATATTGTATATCCTGTTACCGTCAAAGATTTGCTCCGTACCCATGATTTTCAGTTTGTATTTGGGTCCTTCAGCATAGTAAATTCCGGTTTCGGTCTTGTTTACCTGCCCGTTAATGCCGGAACCAAAGGTAAATTTGAAATAAGAATTTTTCTTGGCTTTATAGTTAGCTGTAACCGCATCCAGGATCTGTCGGGACTTAGTGTCAATTTTCTGAGCCTGCATCATTGCGGCAGTGCCTACTACCATTGCGCCTGCGGCCAGCTTCACAAATATATTATTCATTTTTTGTCTGTTTATAAAATTAAACTTTTGTTTGAATCTCCACTATAAACTCAAAAAGTATTCCATTATTGCCAAGGCTGTATTTTCTAGTTTTTCAAATCCTGCAGAAACTGCTCCAGGGAATTCAGGTCAGTAATCTGAACTTCACGCGCTTTAGCCCCATTAAATCCACCCACAACGCCGGCCGCTTCAAGCTGATCCATAATCCGGCCGGCGCGGTTATATCCGAGTTTCAGTTGCCTCTGCAGCATGGAAGTTGAGCCCTGCTGGGTGGAAACTACAATTCTGGCCGCCTCTTCAAACAGGGCGTCCTTTTCGTTAGGATCAAAGGCAGCAGGCCCGCTTTGGCCATCTTCCGCCGGAACTTCCGGCAGCATGAAGGCTGATGCATAACCTTTTTGTGCACCTATATAATCTACAATTTTTTCTACTTCAGGAGTATCTACGAAAGCGCACTGCAGCCGCAGAATCTCGTTTCCGTTAAAATAAAGCATATCTCCTTTACCAATAAGCTGGTCTGCACCTGTAGCATCCAGAATTGTACGTGAATCGATGCTGGAAATTACGCGGAAGGCTGCCCTTGCCGGAAAATTGGCTTTTATCATCCCCGTGATTACATTTACAGACGGACGCTGCGTGGCCACGATAAGATGGATGCCCACGGCTCTGGCCAGCTGGGCCAGGCGCGCAATAGGATGTTCTACCTCTTTACCCGCGGTCATAATAAGGTCGGCAAACTCATCCACTACCAGAACGATATAAGGCAGATATCGGTGTCCGTTTTCCGGGTTTAGTTTACGTTCTTTAAACTTGCCGTTATACTCTTTGATTGTACGGCAGAAAGCATTTTTCAAAAGCTCATAGCGTGTATCCATCTCTATGCACAGGGAATTAAGGGTATTAATCACCTTGTGTGTATCGGTAATAATCGCATCCTCAGAATCGGGCAGTTTTGCCAGATAGTGCCGTTCAATCTTCGAGTACAGCGTCAGTTCCACTTTCTTGGGATCCACCATCACGAATTTGAGCTCACTCGGGTGCTTTTTATACAGTAGTGAGGTAAGGATCGCGTTAATACCTACAGATTTACCCTGACCTGTGGCACCGGCCATAAGAAGGTGGGGCATTTTTGCCAGGTCGGCCATGAAGATTTCATTGGATATCGTTTTACCGAAAACCACCGGCAGGTCCATATCCGTATTCTGGAATTTCTGGGAAGCCAGTACGCTTCTCATGGAGACCATTGTGGGGTTTTTCCTGGGAACCTCTATACCTATGGTTCCCTTACCAGGCATGGGTGCAATAATCCGGATCCCCATGGCGGAAAGGTTAAGCGCTATATCATCCTGAAGTTTTTTGATGGCAGCAACACGTATACCCGCTTCAGGTACAATTTCATAGAGGGTAACGGTGGGTCCGATTGTTGCCTTTATTTCGGCAATGCCCACATTGAAATTTTTGAGCAGTCCTACAATCTTATTTTTATTCTCCTCAAGTTCTTCTTTATTGATGGAGATTTCTTCGGAGCCATAATCTTTAAGCAGATTGATGGTGGGCATCTGGAATTTAGCCAGGTCTAGAGTGTGATCATACAGCCCATGCTGTTTCACCAAATCTGCCGACCTTAGGTCGGTTTCATCTTCCGGCTCATCGGTCTCCCGTGCTACTTCCACTTTAAATTCAAAACTGTCCGGTTCCTGTTTAAAGGATGAGACCGGCGCCGATGCGGTAACAGGAGTGCCGGGTGTGAGAGTCACAGTGTGGGTTGCCGCTTCGTCCAATTCCTCAAAAGAGGTGTTATTGGGCGTAGTTATGGTTTGAAGGCCGGTATTCACTTCTACTTCAGGAAAACCTTTCGGCAGCTCGGTTATTGTGCTGATGCGGCGGGGTTCTTCGTCATCTTCGGCTGAAGTTGTGGTGGATGGTGCATCTCCAATACCTGCCGACTCCTCCAGTTGGGTATCTGCTTCAAAATCTTCAGATGAACTGGGCATCATGCCTTTTATTTTGCCAAGTGTTTTGTCATTAATATCATTCAGTCTGCTTTTTATGGCACTGGGACGCATATTGAATTCCAAGATAAAATACATGCCTATGCTGACGCCTATAACTGCCCAAAGTCCCACCATTCCTATTACTGAGATCAGAAAATCAACAACCTGGAAACCGTACACCCCGCTCAAGGTTCCGACTCCCTGCGTAACTGCGCCAAAGAAAATGGGCAGCCAGCAAATGAAGAACAGGGAATGACCGATGGTTTTCCAGGGTTTGAAATATTTTTTCTTCAGAATGAGCATGCCCACCACAAAGAAGAGAAAGGCCACGATAAATGCCGCCACACCAATACTGTCGAAAATAAATATTTTTCCAAACCAATCGCCCAGTTTTCCAAAAAGGTTTGAAGATTTTACACTGCGGTCCAGCATCGTTCCAGCCTGACTTTGATCCGCTTTCCAGTTCATCAGGTATGAAGCGAAGGACCCTGCCATTACAAGTGACAGTACCAATAATATAATTCCAAAAAATATTCGCGGTTTTGAAAGTATTCTGCTGTTTTCTGCCACGGCAGCTGTTGTGTTTTTTGTGTTCTTTTCCATAGGTCAGTGCCGGCAAATTTAGTAAAAAATAGGTATGATTAGCTGTCGCGGCGCTGCAAATGAAACTGTTTTTGCCGTCCTATGGTGAAGCACGAAACTTCACGCTCAGCATCAGACAGGATTTCAATATTAAATTAATGTTAACAACAAATTCAATTGATAAATATCAGCTATCGGATTGGCTTTTCTAATTTATTGCGTGTATTTTTGCTGATTGATGCACTAAAAAATATTATTTCAGTCTTTTAGCGCTGAAAATTTAACTGATTTACAATGAAAAAAATCCAGAACATCCTTATCAATACACGTACGATGGCAGTGCTGATGCTGGTGTACGCGGCTGCGATGGGATATGCCACCTTCCTTGAAAATGATTACGGAACACCTACCGCAAAAGCCCTTATCTATGAAGCCAAATGGTTTGAGCTTGTAATGTTTCTTCTCATCCTGAATTTCATTGGAAATATATCGCGCTACCGACTTTGGAAACGTGAAAAATGGCCGGTGCTGATCTTTCACCTTTCTTTTGTACTGCTCTTCATTGGCGGAGCCATCACCCGTTATATAAGTTATGAAGGAATCATGCATATCCGTGAGGGCGATACTTCGAATGAGATTGTAACTGATAAGCATTTCCTGAAGATTCAGATAGAAGACAAGGGAGATGTACTGCGTTATCAGGACATTCCCTATCTGATGTCTCCTCTTAACAAGAACCTTAAAGCATCCTATAACTTCCACGACCAGAAAATATCTGTTAAGACCATTGACTTTGTGCAGCGTAAGAAAGACAGTTTGGTGGCAGATCCCAATGGCCTGGAATACCTGCATTTTGTATCGGCGGGAGATAAAGGTAGGGTTAACTATTACCTGAAACCCGGCGAAAGTAAATCACTGGGCGGCACACTGGTTAGCTATAACCGTCCTATAGACGGCGCCATTGAATTTAAAAGCGAGAACGGAAAACTATTTATTAAAACACCTGTGGACGCAAACTATATGGTTATGGCAACGCAGGATAGTGGAAATGTAAAACAGAATGTTTACGAGCCGCTGGCACTTAGAAGTCTCTACACCATCAACGATATCCGTATAGTTGTGCCGGAAGGCCTGAAGAAAGGCAAACTGATGGCTTTTGAAGGTGATAAGAAGAAGGATCAGTCTCTACCCGATGCGCTGACAATGGAAGTGCAGGGACCCAAAACCAAACAGACCGTAGAACTGGTTGTGGAAAGGGGTAATCCAAATCTCTTCAAACAGATCTCAATAGACGGATTGAACATCATGCTGGGCTTCGGCCCGAAAGTGTATACCACGCCTTTCGCACTGCGTCTGGAAGATTTCGTAATGGAAACCTATCCCGGAAGTTCTTCGCCAAGTGCTTACGAAAGCCACGTTACCATTATTGACGAAGGCAAGGAAACCCCTTACAAGATTTATATGAATAATGTACTCAACCATAAAGGGTACCGTTTTTTCCAGGCCAGTTTTGATGAGGACAGACAGGGTACAGTACTTTCCGTGAACCATGACTTCTGGGGAACTTTAATCACTTATATAGGTTATTTCTTCCTCTTCACAGCCATGTTCGTCATCTTCTTCTGGAAGGGAACCCATTTCTGGAAACTCAATAAAATGCTGAAGAACATTAACAAAACCCGTACAGCCAGTGCTGTGGCGCTCTTTATAATGCTGGGTCTCAATGCCCAGAAGATAGAAACTCACAGTACCACCGATGGCAGCCGGGAGAGGGTACAGGTACAGCATTCGCCTGACGATGGCCACAACCATACACCCGGGGAAAGCCATGCAGTGACAGCTCCAGCTCCGGAACAGCCTTCACAGAATTCTGTGGCACGCTCATTCAGCACGATGAAGATGATCAGTGCAGACGAAGCGATCGCCAAAACCCGCATCTCCCGCGAACATGCGGAGAAATTTGCCTATCTTCTTGTACAGAATTATGACGGCCGTATTGTACCTATGAGCACGCAGGCTACTGATGTGCTCAGAAAACTTTATAAAAAAGATAAATTTAAAGGAACGGGAGATAACTACCTGACGGCTGAACAGTGGTTCCTGTCTGTTAATACAGATACGCCAAGCTGGACCATGGTGCCATTGATCAAAATAGGAAGCAAAGGTGGTGAAGAACTTAAAAGAAAGACCAAAGCCAACGATGACGGTTACGCCAGCCTGATGAGTCTGTTCCCATCTGACGCATCCGGAAATTTAAAGTATGTTCTTGAGGAAGACTATAACTTAGCTTTTCGGAAAAAACCAGCTGAGCAAAGTAATTATGATAAGGAGGTAATTGCCGTAAACGAACGTGTCCAGATTTTCAATGAATTCTTTAGCGGGCAGTTTATGAGAATAGTTCCTGTAAAGAATGATCCTAACTCCACCTGGCATTCCTGGCTGGACCAGAACTTCGAACCGGATATGGAAAGCCAGAAAGTAATGGGACCGTATTTTGCAGCGGTCGTAGCGGCACAGCAAAGCGGTAACTGGTCTCAGGCCGATGCAGAACTTAAGAAGTTAAGTGATTATCAGCAGAATTGGGGGAAAAATGTAGTTCCAGCCAAATCCAAGGTGGACCTGGAAGTGTTCATGACAAAAGTTGACATTAATTTCCGTCTGCTGATATTTTATACTTTTATCGCGCTCATCCTTATAGTTCTGGGCTTTGTACACCTATTCCGCCCAAGCCGAGTGCTGGATAAAATCATAAAAACAGTACTTATTATTGGTCTGATAGGTTGGGTACTTCAGTTACTGGGTCTTATGGGTAGATGGTATATTTCCGGGCACGCACCGTGGAGTAACGGATATGAAGCCATTGTATTTATTTCATGGGTTGGTATTACCTCCGGATTGGTTCTCTATAGGAATTCCAATGCACTTATCCCGGCAGCCGGATTTACGGTAGCCGTTATTATGATGGGCTTCGCACACGGTGGCTCTGCGCTGGACCCTCAGATCACACCTCTTGTTCCTGTACTTAAATCATACTGGCTTATTATACATGTGGCAATCATCACATCCAGTTATGGTTTCTTCGGCTTGTCCTTTGTAATAGCGATAATCTGCCTGATTTTTTACATCCTGGCCCGAAAGAAAGATTTCAAAGCACACAACGACCGAAGCCTGAAAGAACTCACTATAGTTTCAGAGATGTCTCTTACGATCGGACTGTATGCCCTTACGATAGGAACCTTTATGGGCGGCATCTGGGCCAATGAAAGCTGGGGACGATACTGGAGCTGGGACCCTAAGGAAACGTGGGCCTTTATTTCGGTGATGGTTTATGCTTTTGTGCTGCACATGCGTTTGGTTCCTGCGCTCAGGAGCCGTTGGGCCTACCATGTAGCTACCATGTTTGCTATTTCAAGTATTGTGATGACCTATTTTGGAGTGAACTATTACCTGAGCGGTCTTCATTCCTATGCAGCGGGTGATCCGATTCCCGTGCCGGCCTGGGTGTATATAGGATCTGGAGGAATGCTGCTGCTGGCTCTGGTTTCTTATCTCAAATTCAGGACTTTTGATAAATCAAAGAAATAACAAGATCTTAGTTAAATAGAAAAGAAGGATCCACCTAAGGTCGTTCTTTTCTTTTTGATGATTGCTGAGACTCACAATATGCTGGGGTCAGTTATTTAACTGTGCAATAAAGAAGGCTGTCACACTCGCGTGCGGCAGCCCTACTTTATGCTCTGTTTGCTGTTTTTCTAGGAAAAAGCATTGAATCCAGTAATGTCCAGACCTGTAAT
Source organism: Chryseobacterium sp. (assembly GCF_008831505.1). Lineage (NCBI taxonomy): Bacteria > Pseudomonadati > Bacteroidota > Flavobacteriia > Flavobacteriales > Weeksellaceae > Chryseobacterium > Chryseobacterium sp. Next base: position 795,149 of record NZ_CP044507.1, read on the forward strand.
CAGCAGATGAACATCATGTGTTCCTTCATACGTAATTACCGATTCCAGGTTGGCTGCGTGGCGCATCATCGGGAATTCACCCATTATTCCCATTCCTCCCATAATCTGACGGCTTTCGCGTGCGATGTCAATAGCCATCTTTACATTGTTCCTTTTAGCCATTGAAATCTGGGCCGGTGTTGCTTTATGGTCATTTTTCAAATTACCCAATTGGAGACAGAGAAGTTGTGCCTTGGTAATTTCAGTAAGGAATTCAGCCAGTTTCTTCTGCTGCAACTGGAATCCGCCAATGGGTTTACCAAACTGCTTTCTCTCTTTGGAATACTGCAGTGCCGTACAGTAACAGTCGATTGCCGCTCCGATAACCCCCCAGGAAATACCGTAACGCGCAGAATTCAGACAGGAAAGTGGTCCTTTCAAACCCGTAACATTTGGCAGCAGGTTTTCTTTTGGCACCTTTACATCATTGAATACAAGCTCACCGGTTTTTGAGGCCCGTAAACTCCATTTATTGTGTGTTTCCGGTGTAGTAAAACCTTCAAAGCCCCTTTCAACAATAAGTCCCTGAACTTTTCCGTCTTCATTTTTAGCCCAAACCACTGCGAGGTCACAAAGTGGGGCGTTGGTAATCCACATTTTGGCACCGTTCAGCAAATAATGGTCACCGTTGTCTTTAAAATAGGTTTCCATGGAGCCCGGATCTGATCCGTGGTTAGGTTCTGTAAGTCCAAAAGCACCGATTAATTCTCCCTTGGCCAATCCGGGCAGGAATTTTTTCTTTTGCTCTTCGGAACCGAATTCATTAATCGGAAACATAACTAACGAACTCTGAACAGAAGCTGCGGAACGTACTGCGGAGTCGCCCCGTTCCAGTTCCTGCATAATGATACCATAGGAAATCTGGTCCAGACCGGAACCGCCATATTCTTCCGGGATATAAGGCCCCAGTGCTCCAATGGCTCCCAATTCCTTCATCAGGTTGGGGATATCAGTATGGTTTTGTGCCGCATCATCAATTTTTGGCATTACGAAACTCTCCACCCAATCGCGAACCGACTGTCTTATCAGTTTGTGCTCGTCTGTGAGCATGCTGTCCATTAAGAAATAGTCCGGAATAGTGGTAAGCGGGTAGTATGACATAATTTTTTTTGATTTTGCTAAAATTAAGATTTTTCGTCTACGTGAGGAAATATTTAAGGTTGAATAATTTCTCTACGGCCTCGCCAAAGTTTTCGCCATTTTCAGGAATCCATTCCCCAGCTGTGCTAATTTTGCGCACTTTTATCAGATGCGGTGTTCACCGGCATCTCTAAACACAAGCTTATGAAACGTATACTTCTTACCTTTACCATCCTGGTGTCATTCACACTTAAATCCCAGAAAGCCGGTATTGAAGCCGAGGTTAATCTTCTTGTGAACTCAGTAAGCAGTGACTCCCTCAGATCATATGTAGAAAAACTTGTAGGTTTTGGCACACGCCATACCATGAGTTCCACATCCGATCCGGTAAAGGGTATTGGGGCTGCCAGATCCTGGGTGCTGTCCAAATTCAGGACCTATGCCGCAAATTCAGATGGACGTATGCATGTATATCTCCAAAATCAGGATGTGCGGCCGGACGGTAAACGCATCAGCAGAAGGACCAGTCTGGGGAATCCTGTGGCATTACTGAAAGGTACAGACCCATCCGACAAAAGAATCTTCGTTATTGCGCACATCTGGACTCAAGAGCCTCGGATGTGATGGACTGGCAGACAGCGGCGCCCGGCGCCAATGATGACGGCAGTGGAGTAGCCGCAGTTATTGAGAGCGCCAGGATATATTTACCAGTGAAACATCGGCAACTATACCATTTTCCAAAGACAATTTCCTGTTTGCTGTTCAGAGCGTTTCTGAATCAGGCAATCTTAGCCTGCCTGTGATTCCAAAGGTTTCCAGATAAAAAAAAATCCGTTCGGAGAGGAACGGATTCATTTCTGTATTCTGAATAATTATTCTGGTGCGTTCATGTCATATTTGTTGACTACCTTCTGCGATACTCCTGTATTGCTGAAGCCTCCGTCGTGGAAGAGGTTCTGCATCGTAACCATTTTTGTAAGGTCACTGAACATGGATACACAGTAGTTAGCACACTGTTCCGCAGATGCGTTGCCAAGCGGCGACATATCATCGGCATATCCAAAGAAGCCACCGAAACCTTTCACACCACTGCCGGCGGTAGTCATGGTAGGCGACTGCGAAATGGTATTTACCCGCACTTTTGCCTTTTCGCCCCAATAATAACCAAATGTTCTGGCGATACTTTCCAGATAGGCTTTGTTATCGGACATGTCATTATAATCAGGGAATGTTCTTTGGGCAGCGATATAGCTAAGGGCCAAAATGGAACCCCACTCGTTCATGCAGTCTTTTTCCCAGGCCACGCGCATTACTTTGTGGAAGGAAACAGCGGAAATGTCCCAGCCTTTTTCCAGCCAGTCGTAGTTCATTTCCGTATAATGCTTGCCTTTTCTTACGTTCACGGACATACCAATGGAATGCAGAATAAAGTCGATCTTACCGAACTTTTCAACGGCCGCATCAAAGAGTTTTCCAAGGTCCTCTACTGAAGTTGCATCGGCGCCAATTACTTCAGAACCGGTTTTTTCAGCAAGTTCGTTCAGCTCACCCATGCGCAGGGCTATAGGAGCGTTGGACAGAATAAATTCAGCACCTTCTTCATGACATTTTTCAGCAACCTTCCAGGCAATGGACTGGTTATTCAGTGCGCCGAAAATAATCCCCTTTTTTCCTTTTAATAATCCGTATGACATAATTTATTTTTTGAATAACAAAAGTAAGAAATTAATTGTTCGGGGCATAAAAAAGAGAGCCGAATTACTTCGGCCCTCTGTTTAACTGATTATCTTGTTGTATCCCTCCAGGTATCTCTGGTGGTATCTGCAGCGTCATCGGCTGCATCTTTAGTGTCTTCCCAGGCCTCTTCTGTCCAGTCTTTTGTTTTCTCCCATGCGCTGGAAACTGCATCTTTAGTATCTTCCCAGGCATCCTGAACATTATCTTTGGCTCTCTCCATCCAGCCTTCAGCAGTAGCTTCCCTGTTGTTACGCTTTTGCTCGCGGATGTAGTCCTTAGCTCTGTCTGCATAATCATTTACGGTCCACTTTGCACTGTTTACTGCGTGTTCTGCTTTGTTGTAATCTTGATTGTCCATTTTTTGATTTTTTTAAATTAATAATTGTGATTTGGTAGTTCTGATACAACAATTAATATTCCGAATTTCGTTAATATTATGTTAAACCTATTTAACCTTAGCATTTCTTCATTTGCAGATTAAAATCATTTTGTGAGATCAGCATTTTAAATGGATATAATGTCTACATTTACCCTTACGGCCGAATTAATTTCTGCACGCCTGTTACTTAGTGAGTAAAAGAACAATATGGAGTTAAAAAGATGTCCCTGGTCTGAGAAGGATGAGCTTTACAGGACGTACCATGATGAGGAATGGGGAAAGCCGGTGTATGAAGACAATATTATTTTTGAATTCCTGGTGCTCGAAAGTTTCCAGGCGGGACTTTCATGGTACACCATTCTGAAGAAGCGTGAAAATTTCCGTAAGGCTTTTGATGATTTTGATTACCGGAATATCGCACTTTATGATGAAACAAAAGTTGCCGGTCTCATGTCGGATGCCGGCATCGTACGTAACAGGCTTAAAATTCTGGCCACCGTCAATAATGCCCGGCGTTTTCTGGAAGTACAACAGGAATTCGGAAGCTTTTCGGAATACATCTGGGATTTTGTAGACGGCACGCCGCTCATCAACAGGCCCGTTACAACGGCTGATGTGCCCGCTACGAGTGCCGTTTCAGATGCTCTTGCCAAAGATTTAAAGAAACGTGGATTTAAGTTTTTAGGTTCCACAGTGATGTATGCTCATATGCAGGCTACCGGAATGGTGGATGATCATCTGGTGGACTGTCATTGCAAAAAATAAGTTGCACCGTACCTTTTTATTGTTAGTTTTGTTGATATAACAAAAATATGAAGAGAATTTTACTGGGTTTCGTCCTTATCGGGACACAGTCGTCACTGTCTGCACAAGAAAGTGACAGGGAAATTTACTCGCGGGCCGTATTTACAATGAATGATGGATCTGAAAAACCGGTATTGTTCTATAGGTATACTTATCCCACGCAAAGCCTCTATACTTATATTGAAGGTTCGGATATTCATAATTTCGAATATAAGCTTGAAGCAGAAAGTAAAATACTGAAGATAAATGCTGAAGAAGTTAAGAAGGTGAGGTTCATGGATGAATACGAGGATGAAATACTGGGATTGGAGCGTTTGCAGCTGAAGGCGGTGAATATTAAAGGCGAAATTGTGGATAAGGCTTATGATTCCTGGCAGCCACTGCTGTATGACGGGAAAATAAAGATCTATGGCTCTACCTCATATAACTGTACCAACAATGCATGTTCCTATGCAAATACAAGAATTTACATCAGAAATGCTAAGGATGATTTTGCCATCATGCCTATAGATTATGATCGACTGAACCTCTTCAATATGGGAAAAGTTGATGAAAAAATGGTTGAAGCCTTCCGAATGGTAGGTGGAGGCTGTGCCGACTTTAATATTTATCTGGAGTCTTTACAAAATAAGCTTCGGGATCGCGAGTTTCGTAAACAGTACAGTCAGGAATGGCTGGCCATTTTTAGAAAGAGCATCAAGGAAGGCCGCGCAAGAAGGAAAGGGAAGGCCACAACAAATAACACCATTGCCGAAAATATGATGGAGTTTTATATGAAAATGTATACGGGAATCGTATTCGAGTATGAGAAAAACTGCAAGCATTAATTTAATTTAGAAAAATAACCAGATATCAGATAAAACATGAAGAAAATTTTACTCGTTAGTTCCATGCTTTTGGTTTCCTCCAACTTCTTTGCGCAATATGCGGACAAGAAGGATTATATTGCTGAGTTCGCCATGGAGGACGGAAGTACAGTACGCGGCCATTTTATAGCAGAAGTAACCCGCTCCACATCAATGGGAGGTTTTATTTTGAGCAACAGAATTGCTGCCTTTCAGTACGCCGACACGGAAACTAAAAAAAGGAGCAGGCTGAACTCCCGTGATGTAAAGAGAATCGTTTATTACAACGGCGCAGATATCGCTAAAATTCAGGAAAAGATTCAGGTGAAGCAGGTTACCAATAACTTTAAACTAAGCGCTGAAACCGATGAAGAGTTTGAGTTCCTCCTGCGTGACGGCAAGATTCAGCTTTATGGTTCCAATGTCTTCCGGTGCGAAGATATGTCTTGCTACTACACGCACAGTAACTTTTACCTAAAGAAAAGCGCTGATCCGTATGCTGTGCTCGCTGTAAAACCTAAAAGTCAGATCAGTTTCAAATTGGGTTCGTCCATTGAAAATACCGTTGATGCATTCAGAATGGTAGGAGGCAAGTGTGCTGCCTTCAATGACTACCTGGATTTCTTTGATAAGACAGTAATAAAAGAACAGCAGCTGGATAAGAAACTGCAAAAGGACTATCAGGTGATATTCAAGGAAACAATGAAAGAATTGGCCGCCAGGAAACAAACCCGTAATCTTTTTGATGAAGTAGCAGGCAGGGTGCAGGCGCGTCAGATGGAGGTGTTTCTCGGAATTTTAGGTGAATACGAGAAATCATGTCCCTAAATAGAAAGAGGATTTCAGTTTTTAAATCCTCTCTTTTTTATTTAATGATCCGTTCCAAAACCCATTCTATCATATTGGCTTCCGATTTCTGGTGGTCAGCACTGAACTCTCCTCGGCGTCTGTTGGCAATAACACAGTTAACGGTGAGGGCTTTGTGCCCCAGAAGTTTTGCAAGTCCGTAAATTGCTGAGGTTTCCATTTCAAAATTGCTTACTCCAAGTTCATTCAGGGTTTCCAGGAACTGATCGTCTAAGGCTTTAAGCCGGAGCTGCCTGCCCTGAGGCGCATAGAATCCCGGAAAAGTTGCGGTATTTCCGTGGTATTTTGCATCGGCATAATAGCCCGAAATATCCTCTGCCCAGTCTGCGAAATAAAGCATCGGTTTTATCTGATCATAAGGGAATTTAGCCAGGAAATTCCGCGAAAATTCGTTTTCAAAGGAATAATCCTGATAGAAATGCAGCAAACCATCCAGACCAACCACATTCCGGGTAACAAGCATATTGTCCACCTCAATGTCCGGATTTACACTGCCGCAGGTTCCTAAACGGAAAAGCTCCAGTGACTGATGTTCACTGCGGAATTCCTTCGCCTTCAGGTCAAGATTTACCAGGGCATCCAACTCGTTCATTACGATGTCTATGTTCTCCGTACCAATGCCGGTTGACATCACCGTGATCCGCTCGCCCCGCAGCGTTCCGGTATGGGTGTAGAACTCACGTTTGTTTTTCCTGACCTCAATGTTGTCGAAATACTTTGAAACTTTAGGCACTCTGTCCGGGTCTCCCACCAGGATCACCTTTGGCGCCAGATCTTCCGGCAAAAGATTCAGATGGTATACACTGCCGTCCTCATTAAGTACAAGTTCCGAAGCTGCAAGTTTATTGATCATGATTTTTCGTTTTAAATTAAAGAGATAACAGAAGATGTGATAGTTTCTGCATCAGCCGCCCACACGTTTTGTTTTATATCCCATGTCCTGCAGCATCTTCATAATTTTGTCACGGTTGTCGCCCTGGATGACTATGGTGCCGTCTTTTTCGGAGCCGCCAATACCCAAAGTGGTCTTAATTTTTTTTGATATTGTCTTAAGGTCCGAATCTGAACCTTCAAATCCCTCAATAACCGTCACCGGCTTTCCGTTGCGGCCTTTTTTTTCGAATTTGCAGAGCAAAGGCTCGCGCTGTACAAATTTCTCTTCAGGCATTGTAAAATCCTGTTCTACGTGTTCCGGAAAAAGATTTTTCAGTTGATCCCGTATATCCATCTTTATTTATGTTTTTACGTCTGGAAGCAACAATTCGCTTCCGTTTCAATGTCAAATCTACATAAAATAAGTAGATTTGTAGGATATTAAAAATCAAATAATGTCAAAAAAAGCATTGTTAGCCATACTTGACGGCTGGGGTCTGGGCACAGATCCGGCAGTATCTGCACTGGCTCAGGCAAATACTCCTTTCATTGACCGCTGCCTGCGCGAATTTCCAAATACCACCCTTGAAGCCAGCGGAATCGCCGTGGGACTGCCTTTTGGCCAAATGGGCAACTCGGAAGTGGGGCACATGAACCTGGGTGCAGGTCGCGTGGTTTATCAAAACCTGGTCCGCCTTAATATGGCAGTGGAAAATGCCACGTTGGGTAAGGAAAATGTGATCACCGATGCATTCCAGTATGCCAACGAACACAATAAAAACGTCCATTTTATCGGACTCTGTTCAGACGGTGGGGTGCATTCTCATATCAACCATCTGAAAGGACTGCTTACTGCCGCATTTGAAAATGGAATTGCTGATAAGACTTTTGTCCACGCTTTTACAGACGGACGGGACTGTGATCCTTATTCAGGTGTTGGATTTATAGAAGAATTGCTGGCTCATATGAAGGTTACTGGCGGGCACCTGGCGTCGGTCACAGGCAGATATTACGCCATGGACCGCGACAGGAGATGGGAGCGTGTTAAACAGGCCTATGACGCACTGGTGAAAGGTGTGGGCATCCGGACGCGTGACGTACTGCAAACAATGAAAGAGTCCTACGCGGCGGGCATTACAGATGAATTTATGAAACCCATCATTTGCCTGAAGGAGAGCCATCTGCCGATGACTAAGATTGAGAATGGAGATGTGGTGATCTGCTTCAACTTCCGTACAGATCGTGGCAGGGAAATTACCGAAGTGCTGTCTCAGAAGGATTTCCCGGACTTTGGGATGCATAAACAGAACCTTTATTATGTAACCCTCACCAATTATGATAAGGATTTCAAGGATGTAAAGGTGGTGTTCAACGAAGAGGTACTTCAGGATACAATGGGCGAAGTGCTGGAAAGACACGGTAAAACACAGATCCGTGTGGCCGAGACCGAGAAATATCCGCATGTTACCTTTTTCTTCTCGGGTGGACGCGAAGAGCCGTTTGAAAATGAGAAACGAATCCTGTGTCCCAGCCCGAAGGATGTCCCTACTTATGATTTCAAACCCGAAATGTCGGCGTATGATATTGTGGAAAACATACTGCCGGAAATAAATGATACAACTGCCGATTTCATTTGTCTGAATTTTGCAAATGCGGATATGGTGGGTCATACAGGCGTTTTCGAAGCAGCCGTGAAAGCGGCTGAGGCCGTAGACCGGTGCATTGAAAAAGTAGCGACGGCAGCCTACGAAAAGGGATATGCTGTTTTCATCCTGGCAGATCATGGTAATTCAGATTATATGATCAATCCGGATGGCTCGCCCAATACACAGCACTCTACCAACCTGGTACCCCTGATTGTTATGGATCCGGATAAAACATGGCAGCTAACCCCGGGAAAACTGGGTGATATAGCACCCACAATCCTGAAAGTGATGGGTATTCACCCGCCGCCGGCAATGACGGGTGAAATCCTGGTGGAATAGTAATTGCTGAAATGACACGCTGGACTGTTAGCATTTGCTGAAAACGTCCGGAGCGAAACATGGTTTTTTGTACATAGTAAGCGCTATAATCAAAGGACTTATGCATTAAATAAGAGTATTTTGACCTATATTTGCACTCTATAAAAAAGTTAAGATGTACAACAAACTGGTAAGACTGGAGGTGATGAAGAATCTGGGTAAGGAGGTAGATGATTTTATTTCCTCGTACCTTACTCCTGTTGAAAAAATATGGCAGCCTACCGACTTCCTGCCGGATCCTTCTGCTGAAAGTTTTAAACATGATGTGGAAGAACTGCAGACTTACGCTCAGGAAATGGGCTATGACCTTTTCGTAACACTGATCGGCGACTGTATCACCGAAGAAGCACTTCCAAGCTATGAATCCTGGATTATGGGGATTGACGGCGTGGATCAGGAGCAGAAGAGTGGCTGGTCTCAGTGGGTAAGGAGCTGGACGGCCGAAGAGAACCGTCATGGCGACCTGCTGAACAAGTACCTTTACCTTTGTGGCCGTGTGAATATGCGTGAAGTGGAGATCACTACTCAATATTTAATTCAGGATGGATTTGATCTGGGAACCTCCATGGACCCATACAGAAACTTCGTCTACACGAGTTTTCAGGAAACTGCAACCAATATCTCCCACCGCAGGGTAGGATCACTGGCCAAGCAGTCCGGTAATACCAAACTTTCCAGGATGTGCGGCGTCATTGCTGCCGATGAGGCCCGGCATGCAAAAGCCTATAAGCATTTTGTAACCCGGATCTTTGAATTGGATCCTTCAGAAATGATGCTGGCCTTTGAAGATATGATGCGCAAAAAAATCGTGATGCCGGCTCACTTGATGCGCGAGTCGGGTCAGAAAGCAGGTGAACTTTGGGAACATTTTTCAGATGCTGCGCAGCGTGCTATGGTGTACACCGGACAGGATTATATTAACATCCTTAGTGAACTGCTGAAGGACTGGAAAATTGAGCATATTGACGGCCTGAATGAGCAGGCACAGAAAGCCCAGGAGTACCTGATGAAACTACCTGCCAGACTGCAGAGAATTACCGACAGACTGGCTACTCCCGACCAGGAGTATCAGTTTAAATGGGTAAAGAGCTGATGCAGGTCTGACTGAATATATGAGCTGGAGATTCTCCGGCTCTTTTTGTATCTTTGCGCACTTTAATATTGAATGTTTTAGAATGCTTAACAATAAAAAACTTGCAATAGATTTTGACGGCACCGTGGTAGATGATGCTTATCCCGGAATAGGAAAACCAAAAACTTTTGCTTTCGAAACGCTTAAAAAACTGCAGTCTGAAGGCTACCGACTGATCCTTTGGACTTACAGGCACGGCAAATCTCTGGAGGAAGCCGTGGAGTTCTGCAAAAAGAACGGCGTGGAGTTCTACGCTGTGAATTCCAGCTTTGAGGGAGAGATTTATGACAGTGAGAATGCCTCACGTAAAATTGACGCAGACCTCTTTATAGATGATCGTAACCTGGGCGGATTTCCGGGTTGGGGCGAGATTTACAATATCATCAACCAGCGGATTGAATTCCGTGTGGACGGTGGCGAGGTGCTGGCCTATTCTAAAATAAAAAAAGACAAAAAAAAGGGACTTTTCTGGTAAGCTTATGATTCATCTGAAAACACTGCCCGAACTTAGACTGATGCGTGATAGCGCCCAACTGGTTTCTAAAACCCTCGGTTTGCTGGCAAAAGAAATACAACCCGGTGTAACGACCAATCATCTTGATAAACTGGGTGGGGAATATATACGTGACCATGGTGGTGAACCCGCTTTCCTGGGAATGTACGGTTTCCCTAAAAACCTGTGTATCTCGCCGAATGCTGAGGTCGTACACGGAATCCCTAACGATACGCCACTGAAGGAGGGCGATATCCTGTCCGTGGACTGTGGTGTCTATATGAACGGTTTCTACGGCGATCATGCCTACAGTTTTGAGGTAGGAGAGGTAGCTCCCGAAACCAAAAAACTCCTTGAAGTTACAAAGCAATCCCTTTACAAAGGCATTGAGCAGTGTGTTCGCGGTAAAAGAATAGGCGATATTTCCTATGCCATACAGCAGCACTGTGAGAAGCATGGTTACGGTGTGGTGCGTGAACTCGTAGGTCATGGACTCGGACGCAAAATGCATGAAGATCCCCAGGTGCCGAATTATGGCCGGAAAGGTAGCGGCAAGGTCATTAAAGACGGCATTGCGCTCGCCATTGAACCCATGGTGAATATGGGAACTGAAAAGGTGAAATTTCACGATGACGGCTGGACGGTTACTTCACTGGATATGTCGCCTTCAGCTCATTTCGAGCATGATGTATGTGTCATTGGCGGTAAACCTGTATTGCTTTCTACTTACAGATACATTTACGAGGCGCTGGGCATTGTAAGTGATGAAGAGGACCCTTTTACGCTGGATTTTTAATGAAGAAACTTTTTAAATTTCTTCTGAACCGAATTCCCCGGCCGGTGCTTATTAATTTAAGCATTTTTTTCCGCCCGTTCATTTATCTCTTTTTCAAAGGTTCCCGCTTTACCGATCCCATAGACGGAAGGTCCTACCGGAAGTTCCTGCCTTATGGCTACGGAACACAGCGCGAAAATGCTCTGTCGCCGGGTACCCTGAGTCTGGAACGCCACCGTCAGATGTGGCTTTATCTGCAGAATGAGACCGATTTTTTCAGCAAAAAATATAAAGTGCTTCACATTGCGCCCGAACAGGAATTTCTTAGAAGGTTCAGAAAAATGAAAAACCTGGACTATACTTCCGCAGACCTTTTTTCGCCGATTGTGGATGTGAAGGCCGATATTCTGGATCTTCCATTTGATGATGAAAGCTTCGATGTGGTTTTCTGTAACCATGTGCTGGAACATATTCAGGACGACAAAAAGGCCATGAGTGAGCTTTACCGTGTGCTGAAGAGCGGTGGCTGGGGAATATTGCAGGTACCGATGAAGAACTCGCTTCCGGAAACCTATGAGGATTTTTCGGTAACTGACCCTAAAGAAAGACAGAGGCTTTTCGGACAGTACGACCATGTACGCTGGTATGGGATGGACTATTTTGCCCGCCTGGAAAGCGTAGGCTTCCGGGTTGATGTTAATTTCTACTCCAGGACATTTTCAGAAGCCGAGCGTAAGAAATACGGACTTATGGAAAATGAAATCCTGCCCGTAGTATATAAAAAGTAGTCAATTGTTATCATTACCTTTGTAGTCGGGACGTTCCGTTCCGGTTAATTTTTAATTTTTGTTTGAATGCATAAAGCAGGATTTGTAAATATTGTTGGCAAGCCTAATGCCGGAAAGTCTACGCTGCTCAATCAATTGATGGGCGAAAAGCTGGCCATTGTGACCCAGAAAGCGCAGACTACACGTCACCGGATATTTGGAATTTATAATGAAGAGGATCTTCAGATAGTATTTTCAGATACGCCCGGTGTACTGGATCCCAAATATGGTCTTCAGGAGAAGATGATGGATTTTGTGAAAGATTCCCTGCAGGATGCGGATGTTTTCCTCTTCATCGTGGATATTCTGGATAAATCGGAGCCCTTTGAATTTCTGGTAGAGAAACTCAATAAGATTCCTGTGCCGGTACTTATTCTCATCAATAAGATAGACCAGTCCAATCAGGAGGATCTGGAACGAATCATGGAGGAGTGGCATGAACGTATTCCCAAGGCGGAAATTCTGCCGATCTCCGCACTCAAGGCTTTCAACACCGATGTAATTCTGCCGAAACTTAAATCGATGCTGCCGGAAAATCCACCTTATTATGACAAGGACCAGTATACCGACAAGTCTGAACGCTTTTTCGTGAATGAAGCTATCCGCGAGAAAATCCTGCTGAACTACGAAAAGGAAATCCCATATTCGGTGGAGGTGGTTACTGAAATGTTTAAGGAGAAGGAAGGTATTATCTTCATTGATTCCATTATTTATGTGGAACGTGATACGCAGAAGGGCATCATTATCGGTCACAAAGGCGAAGCCATCAAAAAAGTGGGTACAGAGGCCAGGCTGGACCTGGAAAAGTTCTTCGGCAAGAAGATTCATCTTAATCTCTTCGTGAAAGTGAAGAAGGACTGGCGTAAGAACGACCGTGACCTGAAGAACTTTGGTTACCGCTAGGCGGGGTAAGGTTTAACGGGTTTTTTTCGTTACATTTGAACGTAAATTGATTTTATATGAATTATTTCGGTTCAGTAAAAGTAAACCCGCTTATTGCAGATATCGTACTTTTGGTGGTACGAATATTTATTGGTTTTGCCATGATTTCGCATGGTTTTCCTAAACTCATGCAGCTTACCTCCGGTGAGGAGGTTCAGTTTTTCAATTTTCTGGGCCTGGGCGAAAGGTTCTCACTGATCCTGGCCGTCATTGCGGAGTTTGTAGGTTCCATATTCATCATTCTGGGGCTCTTCAGCCGTCCTGCGGTTTTTCTCCTCATCATTACCATGGCCGTGGCCGGTCTTATTGTGCACAGTTCCGATCCTTTTCCCAAGCGTGAAGCCAGCCTGATCTATCTCTCGGTTTACCTGATGCTTTTTGCTTTCGGCCCCGGTAGATATTCGATAGACAGTATGCTGGAAAAGCGTCGCGACAGTAGTTGGTAGCCCCAAGCTTATCTTTGAGTTTATAAGTGATTTTGCTTATATTGATGTTTATAAGCAAATGAATTTATATTTGTCCTCTTGTATAATTATGGTATCTTTGCACACATGAAAGCGGTTATCACCGGAGACATTATCAATTCTCAAAGTATCCCTTCCGAAACATGGCATCACGCACTGCGCGGTATTTTTGGGCCGGAAAACAGCGAAATTTGGGAAATCTACCGTGGTGATGAGTTCCAGCTTTTGTTGCCGCATGCCTCTGAATCCTTCAGCAAGGCCATTGAAATAAAATCCAGGATTAAATGCATTTCAGGATTGGATGTTCGTCTGTCTATCGGTATTGGTGACCAGGATTTCAAAGCGCCGAAAATTACACAGTCTACAGGAAGTGCCTTTGTGCATTCCGGGCGTAACTTTGAGAAAATAAAAGCGGAGAAACTGACACTCAGCATCGCTTCAGACTTTCCCGATTTTGATGAAGTAATGAATATTACTTTCAAATGGATGAACACCAACCTGGACAACTGGTCCTCTGTTTCGGCAGATATCGTTCAGATTTTCATAAAAGACAATAACCTGAACCAGGAGGAAGTTGCCCGCCAGCTTAATATATCCCAGTCTTCAGTAAGCCAGCGTCTGAAGCGCGCAAATTATGACCTTATAATGCAGACAGACAGGATTTTCCGCAAACGAATTTCGGAACTTAAGGCATGATAATCACTCAACTCATACTGGCTCACCTCATCGGAGATTTTATCTTACAGCCTAACAAATGGGTTGCCCATAAAGAAGCAAAGAAAACCGCAAGTCCTTACCTCTATCTTCATACCCTGATCCATACAGCACTTTGCATGGTTTTCCTTTGGGATCTGGATCTCTTGTGGATCGCGGCACTTGTGGGTATAAGTCACTTCATCATTGATGCACTGAAGCTCCACCTTCAAAAGACAAATACGAAAAAGACCTGGTTCATTACCGACCAGCTGCTGCACGCACTGGTGATAGCAGGTGTGGGATTCGCCACAGATCAGTTTGATTTGAAAGTCCTTCTAAGTCCTCAGACGCTGATATTCCTTACCGGTGCGGTATTTCTCACCACCCCCGTTTCTATCCTGATCAAGACGCTGCTCTCCGCCTGGACTCCCGTGGCAATAGAGCACAGCAAAGTACAGACGGAAAGTCTTACACATGCCGGAAAATATATAGGTATACTGGAGCGTTTATTGGTTTTCACCTTCATTATCGTAAATCACTGGGAAGGTGTAGGTTTTATGATTGCCGCCAAATCTGTGTTCCGCTTCAGTGATCTGGCTGAAGCCAAACAGCGTAAGCTCACCGAATATGTATTGGTAGGAACCCTGCTCAGTTTTGGTATTGCAGTTATGACGGGTATTCTGGTGCGAATGTAAAAAGAAAGATAAGTTGAATTAATAAAGAGTAAAAGAAAGATGACTAAAGGAGCAATGTTATACGAAGGAAAAGCCAAGCAGGTTTTTGCCACCGACCATCCGGAGCAGGTAGTCGTGAGGTTTAAGGACGATGCTACAGCTTTTAATGCCCAGAAACGCGGAAATGTGGACCTGAAGGGCGAAATGAACAATGCCATTACAACCCTGATCTTTGAATATCTGAATGAAAGAGGGATTAAAACCCACTTCATAAAGAAACTGGACGAAAGGGAGCAGCTTGTTGTAAAGGTAGATATCATCCCCCTGGAAATGGTGGTCAGAAACTATTCTGCGGGAAGCATGGCGCAGCGCCTGGGTGTGGAAGAAGGCATCAAGTCTCCGGTAACCATATTTGATATCTGCTATAAGAAAGACGAGCTGGGAGATCCGCTCATCAATGATCACCACGCAGTGTTCCTGGGAGCGGCGACATACGAGGAGCTTAAAGATATGTACAGTCTTACGGCGCGCATCAATGAAATCCTGAAAGAACTTTTTGACAAAATGAACATCATCCTTGTTGATTTTAAGATTGAACTTGGGAAAACCGCAGACGGAAGCATTATCCTGGCTGACGAGATTTCACCTGATACCTGCAGGCTGTGGGATAAGGACACCATGAAGAAACTGGACAAAGACCGTTTCCGCCGTGACTTGGGCGAGGTGACCGAAGCGTACGTAGAAATTTATGAACGACTGAAAAAAGTGCTGGATAAATAATCCGGCTTATAAAAATGACACAGTTACAACAGTTTAAGGAAGATTATTTAGCGCAGTTTAAGGAAAGGACCTACGGCAGGAACCTTTTGAAGGCCGAAGATCCTTTTGATGCGCCATCAGAAGAGTGTGGTATTTTCGGCATCTATTCAGATACCGACCTGGATACCTTCTCGCTGTCCCAGTTTGGGCTGTTTGCCCTGCAGCACCGCGGACAGGAAGCCTGCGGTATCTCCGTAATGAAAGACGGCAAGATTGTAAACATCAAGGACGAAGGTCTTGTACTGGATGTGTACAAAGAAATCCGCGATCCGGAAATGTTTATGGGCAATGCGGCAATCGGTCATAACCGCTATACAACTGCCGGCGACAAGAAAAAATACAATTACCAGCCGTTTTTCGCCAAGAATGAATACGACCAGATCGTACTGTCTATTGCTCACAACGGAAACCTTACCAATGCGATTACCCTCAAGAAGGAACTGGAGGCGGAAGGGGTGGTTTTCCGTGCTACATCGGATTCAGAAGTTATTCTGAGGCTGATCCAAAAAAACCTGGATTTGGGTCTTCGCGGTGCCATAAAAGCCACCATGGAAAAAATTGAAGGTGCCTACTCCGTGGTAGGAATGACACGTAATAAATTTTTCGCTTTCCGCGATTTCAATGGGATCCGTCCGCTGGTTTTGGGTGCGATAGACGAAAAAACTTTCGTGGCGGCCTCAGAATCAGTGGCTCTTGATGCCGTAGGTGCACAGTATGTGCGTGACATCCTGCCGGGTGAGATTGTTTATACAAGTGAGAACGAAACCGGTTTGAAATCCTTTCTTGTGAAGGAAAACTGCGAAAACAGAATTTGTGCCTTTGAATATATTTATTTTGCCAGACCCGACTCCCTGCTGGAGAACATCAATGTTCATGAAATCCGTGAACGCTCCGGTGAGAAAATCTGGGAGCAGGCACCTGTAGAGGCAGATATCGTTATTGGCGTGCCGGACTCAGGAGTTCCGGCGGCTATCGGTTTTTCCAAAGCGTCGGGAATACCTTTCCGTCCTGTACTGATTAAGAACAGGTATATTGGCCGCAGCTTTATTGTGCCTACACAGGAAATGCGCGAAAGGATCGTAAACCTGAAACTGAATCCGATCATTTCCGAAATCAGGGGCAAGAGGGTAGTGATCATTGACGATTCCATAGTACGTGGCACTACTTCCAAGCGTCTCGTAAAGATTATGAAAGATGCCGGTGTAAAGGAAATCCACTTCAGAAGTGTTTCGCCACCTATTATAGCACCCTGCTATCTTGGAATTGACACACCGTCCAAAGACGATCTTATTTCGGCGAACATGACCAAGGACGAGCTGCGTGATTATCTGGGTGTGGATTCACTGGAGTTCCTGAGTATGGAAAATCTGAAAATACTTTTAGGCAGTACCAATCACTGTTTTGGCTGCTTTACAGAAGTATATCCTGTGCCGCCCGGACCAAGTTCCGATTACACTGACGAATAATAAAAAAAGGTTGAGAATTTTCTCAACCTTTCTTTATTTATGTGGTGTGCTTAGAATTTATAAGCTAAACCAGCCTGGAATACGTTGTTCTTAACAGCGTCACCTGAGTTCTGGCCATCTTTGTAGATGTCTGTAAAACCGGCTACATATCTTGCAGTAATTCCGATGTTTGGCGTAAAGAAGTAACCGGCTCCGATACCAGCTCCAAAGTTAAATCCGTTCAGACTGTCCTTATAGTTATCAGATTCTGCTAAAGTCTCACCAGTAGTTTCGTTCTTGGCTTTATCTTTTGCTGATACCAAAAGTCCGAATTCAGGTCCTGCTTCCAAGTAAAAAGACGGTGTAACGTTGTACTGCAGCATCACAGGAAGTGCTACATAATCAAGATGCGTAGCTCCTGAATATCTCATTTCATCACTTACTGGTGTTGAGGGAACCGTATAATCGTACTTCTCACCATACTGTGTATAGATAAGTTCCGGCTGGATAGAAAAATCAGCTGAAATTGGCGCATTCATAAAAAGACCTGCGTTAAATCCAATTTTTGATCCCTGATCGCTTAAGTTTGCATCTTTAGATAATGAAGATACGTTCATACCTGCTTTAACACCAAACTGCTGTGCAAATGTAAGTGTACTCACTGCTACGGCTGCACTTAAAAATAACTTTTTCATAACTTTTAATTTTAATTGTCTTAATTTTTCTTAATTTTTTGCCAAATTTATAATAGTGTTTGTTTCTGTTTGGGTTCACGTTATACAATTAACGCCATTGCTTATACAATTATCACAAACACCCATTATAACTGGACTTGTTGTTAGTTGTTCACGGTAACCAAGTACACAAACCGTGTGCCAAAACCGAAACAGTAACTGTTAAATTAAACAATAGTTTAAAAATTATAAAATATAAGTGCTTACAAATCAGAATATTATGCTTGCTGCGCGCGCCGTATTTTTATAATATCACTCGGTTGTAAAATCTTATAAAATGGAGAAAAATCAGGACAAATTTTGATAATAATGCAACGCATTGTAAATATTTTCCTCACTAACATTGTGGTTAAATCCGCAGGCTCCGATTCCAGTGAGCAGGGAAAAATTAATCTGCCCGCCGGAGTTCTTTTTATCAGATTTCATAAGTTGCGGCAGTGTTTGTAAGGCAGACTGCTCAATCTCAATTTGCGGGAAGAACCTCTGTATATTACGGATGACCGTTTCCGCCTCGTCGTGGGTAATCAATCCCTCAAGGGCCGAGAGGTAAGTTTCGCATATCATTCCCATCGCTACCGCTTCACCATGGAGGATGGGTTTTCCGCCGGCAAGAAAACTGCTTTCTACCGCGTGACCTATTGTATGCCCGTAATTGAGGGTTTTTCTGATGTTCTTCTCGTGAAAATCGGCTTTTACGATCTCTCTCTTGATTTCACACGACCGTTTGATGTGGGGAAGGAGCATATCTGCGTTTAATTCTGGTAAAGAAGTCAAGTTACTCCAATGATGCCTGTCGGCAATAAGACCGTGTTTCAGCATCTCAGCAAATCCACTTCTCAGCTGTTCGAAGGGTAAGGTTCTCAGGAAATCCGGGTTAATCAGTGTAAGTTTTGGTTCCGCGAAAGTCCCGATGATGTTTTTGATGAATCCGTGGTCTATGCCGGTTTTGCCCCCAATTGAAGCATCACACATGCCCAGGAGGGTAGTGGGAATGTTGATGAAAGGGATCCCGCGTTTGTAGGTTGAAGCTAAAAAGCCACCCAGATCTGTGATGACGCCGCCGCCCAGATTGATCAGTACGGCGTTACGGTCGGCTTCAAATTCTGCCAGGATCTCCCAAAGCTGTGCAGCAGTATTCAGCGTTTTCATTTCTTCGCCGGGTTCTATCTCAAGGATCTCGTAAGGAACTTTGGTTTCCAGACTCCCCAGCAGGGTGGGCAGGCAGTACTCATGCGTATTTTCATCAACCAAAATAAATAGTTTGGAGGGCTGCAGTTCCTGGAGTGTAGAATTGAGTTGTGAGAAGTCAGTATCAGCGAAGGTGAACATCTTTTTTTGGCAAATTTAGGGATTAGAGTCTAGATGTGAGACGTTATATTTCAGATGTTAGATATCAGATGTTAGATTTCAGATTTCAGATTTCAGATTGAAGATAAAAGGCAAAAGTAAAAAGTAAAAAGTTTGGAAGAAGGAGCCAAGAAAAAAGATAGGACCCAGGAGATTTTCTGCGGCTTTCATTGTGGTCCTTGTGAAAGACTTTGTGAACTTAGTGGTAAGATGAAAGCTGAAAGCAGGGAGCTTAAAGCATAGTGCGTATAGCCAGAAAAATGGCCAAAATAAAAAGTAAAAAGTTTGGAAGAAAGAGGAAAGATAAAAGATAGCGCTGCGGAGATTTTCTGCGGCTTTCTTTGTGTTCCTTGAAAAAGACTTTGTGAACTTTGTGGTAAGATGAAAGTTGAAGGTTGAAAGTTGAAAGTTGAAAGATGAAAGCTGAGAGCAGAGAGCTGAATGCAGAACCATACCCGCTCCCTAACACCTGCCTCTCCATTAACCAATGACCAACCACCACCCACCAATCACCAGTCACCACCCACTAGCAATCACCTCAACCCAAAAAACCGTATCTTTGCCTAAATTTTTTAGTAATATGAGCCGCGAAAACAGCAAATCAGGAAAATCCCAAAGACCGGGAGCTTCCAAATCATCATCCGGTGCAGGTAAATCTCGCGCGCCCCAGTCCGATAAACCAAGAGCTTCAAGACCGTCTTCAGGTGCCGACAGACCGCGCAGCCCGAAGGCCGATATATTGGGAGCCAAATCCCAGCCGCGTGCCGGCAAATCCAGAACATCAAAACTGGAGCAGCCGCGCGAACCCCGACTTTACACCCAGGGCGAAATCCGCAACTTTGAACGTATGCCGGCTGCCAAACGCGGTGGCAACACAGCAGGAAAAGAGTTGGGCCGTAAGATCATCAACAGAAATGATGATGCCGATAGAACGCGCAACTTTGTACAGAAAAGAAGACTTGAAAAGATAACCAAGGAAGTTCCGAAAGAGAGCATCCGTCTTAATAAATATATCGCCAACAGTGGGATCTGCAGCCGCAGGGAAGCTGATGAGCTGATTGAACAGGGTCTCGTGCAGGTGAATGGCCAGGTAGTGACCGAAATGGGCTACCAGGTGCAGAAAACCGATAAAGTAGTCTTCGACGGTCAGGGCATTACACCGGAAAAGCCGGTCTATGTACTGCTGAACAAACCTAAAGGATATATCTCCACCACAAAGGACGAGAAGGCCCGGAAGACCGTAATGGACCTTGTGGCCAATGCCTCGCCTTATAAAGTGCATCCTGTAGGCCGTCTGGACCGCTCAACAACAGGAGTGATCCTCCTGACCAACGACGGGCACATGACGAAGAAACTAACGCATCCTTCCTTCAACGCCAAGAAAATCTACCACGTTACGCTGGACAGAAAGCTGGACCGTGCGGACCTTAACGCCATTGCTGAAGGAATCCGTCTGGAAGAAGGCATAGCCGAAATAGACAGTATTTCCTATATTGAAGGTAAGCCGAAGAATGAGATCGGCATCGAGCTGCACATTGGCTGGAACCGCGTGGTAAGACGTATTTTCCATAAACTCGGATACGAAGTAGAGTTGCTGGACCGTGTCATGTTTGCAGGCTTGACCAAGAAAAACATTAAGCGTGGTCACTGGCGCATCCTTACAGACCTGGAGGTGAATAACCTTAAAATGCTGTAAAACACTTTTTGTAGAAATAATAAAATCCGTCTTTTAGGCGGATTTTTTTTAGTTGAAGGAATTATGGCGCTCCCCTGAAATTTTTCAGTTGCTGATGTAGTATGCTGTTTATTTCTTCAGCTTTATTAAGCGTCATCAGGTGCCCACCATCTTTCACTCTTGCGTCACATTTAACAAACCAATCAGGTAATATTTTATCGTGTGTTCCATGAATATGAAACACATTTTTTGTGGATGTATAATTTTTCCATCGCGTGATACTGTCAATTGCCCATTTTAGAAAAGTCCCGTCGGTGTCTGCAAGGATTTGTTTTAAAAGTCTTTTCTCAGACTCCGAATTTGCTCCGAACATCCAGTTTATGAAAAAGCTAGGCCTTTTTAAAAGTTTTTCAGATAGGAGTTTATGCAGCCTGAGTTGTCCGGCTATGCGGAAGTAAAATGGTATTTCCGTTCCTGTTTTTGCAGATGCGATTAAGATAACTTTTTCGGTGTCGATTTGTTTTGCCACTTCCACAGCCATCATTCCCCCGAAGGACAGTCCGATCAGAATTGGTTTAACTGTTTTTATTTGCAGAATAATCCTGGATGCATAGCTTTCAATTGTTTCCGGCTCTTGTGGATCGATCCATTTTATATGCGTTATGTGGAAACCCGAAAAGTCCAGCTTTTTGGAAAACTCTTTCATCTGCACCCAATCCGCTGAACAGCTATATTTCTTTTGTCAAAATTCCTTTAGATTTAAGTTTAACAGAATTATTTTTTAAAATATATTGTGAAGTTTAGGATATTTAACTGCATTTGCATATCAAGTCACTTCGACAATTATTAAAGTTATTAAAATTGTGGTGATGACTGCAGTTTTCAATCTAAGCTTTTTGAGCCTCAAGCTGTTTCCTATAAAAGTAATTCCTGCACTCAGTAGTAATCCGATAATATACTGTACTACCTTGATCGGCTCTTGATCTAAAGATTTTGATATGGTTAGTAACAACAGAAAAATTCCTAAAATCATTATTATTGCTCCATATTCACTTTCCCTTTGCACTTTAGCAAGCTTAGAAAACTTTAGTGAATAATAGAAAAGTATGATGCCAATTAGTAAGTTCGCTAGAATTATGGGGTTTGATATTAGATATGTTCTGCTAAAAGAATATAAAATTAAATCAGAAAGGAAAGTGTAATAAATTGAAAGTGGTAACATAATTATGCTGCCGACTATAAATAGCCTTGAGTAAATCTCAGTATTCAGTCTTTTTACAAAAAATGATAAAGCAGACAAGCCCGGCAAAACTATCAGAACAATATTGAGTAAAGCGATGTTTAAGGAGTCAACTTCACTTTTTGAGCTAATATAGGTATCAATAATACCTAAGACAGATATTAACAAGACTATATAGTTGAAAATCCTGTTTGAATATATTTCTTTCATCTATTTATGTCCTATTTTCAATCTAGGATTCCCATTGGCTGCGGTAACTCGCTTCTCATTCACCCGTCCAAAACGGCCTGAAGATATTCTGCAGCCATTTCATTGGTGCCCGGGTACTCGTAGATATTAAATTTTCCGTTACTATTTTTCTTTTTTTAGGGCAGAGTCCTGAGCGATATTACGAAAAAGTTAGGATCTTAGACATATATTTTTAACTTAGCAGGTAACATAACTGTAATCAGTCACCATGCAACTGCCACAATACTTCTACTGGATTCAACTAATTCTTGGAATCTTCACCCTGTCGTATCTTTTAAAGTCAAAAAACCAGCTTCAACGAGCGGTCGGAACTACAGAGAAGGTGTTTATTGCACGTTTGTTATTCTCCGGACTGATTCTATTTGCCGCAGCTTTATTTTTTGTTGACGACTATTCCTTAAGCAATATCTACACGGTTTTCATTGTGACGCTCACCATGGTTTGGGCCGTTGCCGCACTTTATATTTTAGTGCGAAGATGGAAATCAATTTGAATTCAAAAGAATGTATTATGAGCAGAGGTTTTGTAAAGGAAAGCGATCAGGAAGATTTGCCAATGGTTCCGCCGCGTGCCGACTTACCCGCCGGGACAGTGAATTACGTTACTGAGGTAGGTTACGCGGAGTTACTTGCAGAACGCGATCAGTTGATTCATGAGCGCGACAGTCTTACAGTCTCAGATGAAAACGAAAAGCGCATCACCGTTAATTTTATCAATGCCAAATTAGACTTGCTCAATGAACGCATTTCCAGCGCGAAAGTGGTAGACCTTTCAAAGCAGCCAAAAGACAAAGTCCGTTTCGGTGCAGAAGTTTTCTTTACCGTAGATTCAGATCCAAAAATCCAGCACTATCAAATTGTGGGTGTGGACGAGGCCAATATCGCCAAAGGAAAAATTGCATTTACCTCACCCATTGCGAAGATATTTATGGACCGAAAAGTGGGCGAAACTGTGAAACTGAAACTGGAAAAAGGGGAGAAGGAGTTTAAGATTGTGGAGGTGCGATATTAACATAGGCAGTGCCCGTGTCCTTCCTCCCACTGCAAATCTTAATCTTTGAACTGTTGGCGAATCTTCGGTTTGCCTCCGACAAATCTTCGATTTCGTGTCTTGCGGACAAGACGACCCGAGGGAGCTGAATGACGTGAAGCATAAGCTAAGTTATTAGCGGCATGTTTTTAATTCATTTGTTTCCAAGTGATTCCCTCTGAAGGTATATTATATTTTAATATATTTGTTTTAGTATCAATTTCAATCCACATTACAGGATAATCAGAAATAATAGGTATTTTTTCCTCATTGATTTTTCCTCTGAAGAAATTGTCTTCAATTGGTTTATATTGTAAATCGAAAATGTTTTTTAATTCAGAACTTATAAATATATCGTAGCCTCTGTATTTAAAAAACCCAAATTTAGATTTTCCTTGTTCTGATATTTTTTTTGCACTTTCATCGCTGTAAATGGTTGGACTATCATTAACTGCGGTGATAGAAATTTTTTCATTTTTGATTGAAGAATATAGTGTGATTGATTTCTTATTTTTATTTTGACTCATAAATTCAATAAAGAGTTCAATTGCATTATTTAACTTGTCATTTTTCCCAATTGATTTTAAATTTTCTACTTTATTGCACAAGTTTAGAAAAATGATAATCAAAAATAGAAATCGAATTTGTTTCATAATCTATTTGTGGTTTTTTGGTAACATTCCTGTAATGACCACCCGGCTTTGTCGCCGTTTCGGGGAGGAGCCCAAAGGCTCCGATCCGGAATGCGTCAAAGGCGGTAGTAGGGAAAACGTCGTATGGATGCAACGATGGTTTCTCAAATGTTAGCGTATATGAGTTGTGGCGGCTTTCGAAGCACTTTCCTGTCGGCTTGCAACAAAATTTTCTCAAAAGCTCTAAGCTTGAATTTACCACTTTCCCCGACATTAGTTATTTACGCTGTTGTGCGGTCGGCTTTTTTTTATTCTTTCAATGTTGTATTCAAAATCGGGAATTCTTTTTCAATTGTTCTGTCATCCACTTTTCCGTCATTGTTATGGTCGCCATATTCAAGTCCTGCTCTGATTAAACTCCGAAGTCCTTTAATCTCATTGGTGTCAAGTCGAAGAACCATTTGATTAAAATTATTTTCTCCGATTAGGTAAATTATCTGAGTCAGCACAAAACCCAAGTCATAACAACCTGCTCCGCCACCACAAGGAAAACTAGTTAATTTTGGTATGGCTTTTTCTTTTTGGTCTAACGCTTCTTTAATTAGTTTTCGCAATTCTTTATTGGTTTCGTAGTCCTGATGAACATAAAGTGTTTCGGCAATTTCGATTCCGTTTGTTTCTTTCTGTTTGCAGCTATTAAATGTCAAAAGGATAAGAAGAAGTGGTATTTTCAGAATTCGTGTCATTTGTTTGATTGTCGTCTATTTTAGCTGCCGCATATCGACCGTCCGGCTTTGTTGCGCGTCCTGGGATGATCTACTCTGAAATTCGTCACGCGGACGTTATAAAATAATTTCCTTTAAAGATATTCAAATTTTTAAACTGCAGACTGAGAAGTGAGAATTGAATTTTGCGTGGCAACTGCTTGCAGGTAAACTTGATCTCCACTGTGGTGTTCGGGCGTCTCGGTCCGCCACCGGAATTTCTTTTCGTTATCCAACCATTGTCTGCAAAATAAACTTTGTGGGTAAGGGAATCTGTGTTCTGCAGCGAAGAAAAACAGCAGAAAACACCCACAAAGACCACAAAAGGCCAAAAAAAAAAGCAGTCCTTCTAAAAAACTGCTCTATTATCCTAAATTCTAAAAACGATAACTCCATAAGATTACCAACTGGGGAGAAAAAGCTACCGAATGTTCCGTTCAACGGGCTTTCATTTCTTGTCTTGCAGACAAAACGAAAGCTTAGTTATTAGCTGAAGGTTTTTTAATTTTCATATTCACCATCCTCTAATAATTTGTAATAATCGCCCGCTTGAAATGTTCGAGAATCAGTTGGACAAATTCCATAAGTTCCTCCATCACTTCTGTGGCAAAGTATTGCAATATCATCTCCACATTCTATTTCTATTTCTTCGGCAGGTTTAATAATATCGTTTTTAATTCCGCCTGTACTCCAGTTTATTGAAATGCTGATATCAACATTTGAATTGTTTTTTAATGTTCCAGTTGCCATATTTTTAATTTTTATTGTGCTCTGATTATAAAGTTTACATAGTAGTTTTTGGGTCGAGTTTCATTTCCTCCTTTATTGGTTGTTTGTGTAATTTTGAAATTTTTATTAGAAGCGTCATTTCCTGTTCCATTATTTGAATTTCCAGGAATATTATCTGTATCATAATCGTGATTATGAGATTTAAATTCATCATTTTGGAAGCTCCCTACTTCACGACTTTGTCCTTTTCCATTAGCAATTCTAATATCTGAATCAGGATCTGAAATGTTTATTGTATCATAGTCTACACCTCTTAAAAACTGACCTTGCAAATTTGGTATTTTGAATTTTGTATCTGATGATGCAGTTCCCCAATTATTTTGAAGAATTTTTTCTAAATCTGAATATTCACTTTTTTCTAATTCTGCTCCATCACAAAGAAGCCAACCCAATGGAATAGTTTCACGACTTCCTCCAAATGCTAGAATTGAGCCAATAGGGTTGTCTTTATCTGTAATTGAACCGTTATTATAGTTATTTTTTTTAGAATTCCAAACCGCAGGATATAAAAATGGAGTGATTGAATTTTTTTTAGATTCTCTATTTACTAAAATTGCTAAATTGGAAAATTCGTCTTTTAGCTGTGACTCACTAATGAGATACAAATCAATTTTAATAGGAATAATATCTGCTCCCTTTTTTTGCCATTCAATATCATCTTGAGTCTTGAAGTTATTTTCTGTATCTTTTTCACCCTTTATACCTCCATAGGTAAAAGATTCTTTGTTTTTATCACTTTTATCAATTACAGGTTTAGATTTAAGAAGTTCTTCCGATTCTTTAGCAGACATTGTATACTCAATCTGATCATTAAACAATTTAACTAAATTATTATTTGTTATTTCAATCTTTACCTCTATTCTTTGCTTGTTTTCAAAAAGTTTGTCAACAAATCCTTTTATTAATTCTGAATATTTTGTTGTATCTCCATCAACAGATAAACTTATTTCCGATTTATTTTCATTAATGATATCGGAAATAAAAGTTCTATTTAAAAAGCGTTTTTTCTTTTGTTCATTTGAAAGAACTGAACTTGTAGCTCCTGCACCTATACTTAACGAACCTAATGAAATTCCAAATCCACCACCTGATGATGATGACTTTATTTTATTTTCAATAATTAAATCTTCATCACCAATAATTTTTTTGATGTTTTGTGAATTATTAAAAAAAGTAGCAATTGCACTTATAGTTGTGGTAGAATATGGAGAGCCGTCTCCATATAAGTTAGCCCAAATTAAATTTGTACGTCTATTGTTAAAGAAGTTATTAAGTTGTTTAAATGTTCCTTTAATTACATATGCTCGTTCACTAATTAATGATAGTTGTGTGGTGAAATTATCTTCTGGTGTAATATTTATAAAATCATCTTCATTTAACCATTGTTTGGTTTCTCCAACTTTTGCATAAACTTTGAAAAATTTAAAAGGAAGTAGGTTTAAAGAAATATCAGTAGTAGTTATATTTTCTTTTTTATCTTTGCTTCTTTTCGCGTTTTCAATTGCAATAATTTTTGATTCAATATTTTTCTCAATTTCTTTGTCGGAATGATATATCAATAAAGAAAGTTCTAGTTGATTGTCTAAATTTTCAAACTCGTCCTTTTTTTCATTTAATTGTATTTCAAAATCATTCCAATCAACAATAATGAGTGGAGTGAAAAAATAATTTCTTTCATCTTTACTTCTATATAATCCTATTTTAATTCCTCCGAAAGAATTATCTAAAGTAAATGCATTATAGAATGCTGGAATTTCAAAATCCAATGCTGTACCTTGATTGTTTACATTTGTTTCCATTTTTATTAATTTTTAAAATTTGAATAATAAAATTATATAAATTATATAATTTATACAAATAAAATTCATGTAACATACTGGTAAACTTTCAGCTAACTTGTATATATGTATTACAAAATCATACATATACAACCACTGGGCGGGAGATATGTATGACTAACGTGTTATTTTTATTAAATTCAAATATAACTTAATTTTACTTTCCCCTACTGATTTCTTTTATCAGCATACCCTTAAAACAAAAAAAGGCGGAAGAAGTAAAAACTTCCTCCGCCCAAGAGCCCAAAAATCAAATAAACTATGAAAAAAAAATTATTTGGGCTCCAATATGCTGAACGGTACAATACACTCCTCCAGCGAAATGCCGCCATGCTGGTACGTGTCCTTATAATAGTTGACGTAATGGTTGTAGTTCTTGGGATAAGCCAAAAACATATTGTTTTTCGCAAAGATGTATTTGGAACTCAGGTTGCCTTTTGGCAGGAAGAGTTTCTCCGGATTGCTGATGGCCCAAACGTCATTGTCCTCATATGTAAGGCTTTTCCCGGTCTTGTAGCGGATATTGGTCGAGGTTTCCCTGTCGCCAACAACTTTGCTGGGCTTCTTTACATAGATGGTGCCGTGGTCGGTCGTGATCACGAGTTTAAACCCGCTTTCGGCCGCCAGTTTCACAATCTTCAGTAAGGACGAGTTCTCAAACCAGTTATAGGTAAGCGAACGGAAAGTCTTATCGTCACGGATCAGCTGGTTGATGATGTGGTTATCGGTCTTTGCGTGACTCAGGATATCGATGAAGTTGTACACGATCACCAAAAGGTCGTTGTTCTTATGCTGATTGAATTCCTCCAGAACCTTTTTCTCAAAATCCGAGTTCAGGATCTTCAGGTATTTCATTGATTTTGATGAAAGGCCCAGACGTTTCATCTGGTCTTCCAGGAATTCGCGTTCATGCTCGTTCTTGTTGCCGTCTTCATTATCGTTAAACCACTTGTCCGGGAAGCGTTTTTCAATTTCCGAAGGAAGCTGGCCCGCAAAAAATGAATTCCGCGCGTATTGGGTAGCGGTGGGCAGGATGCTGTAATAGTAATCCTCGGAGGTTTTGTTATAGAACTTGGTGAAGAGCGGCTCGATCATTTTCCACTGGTCATAGCGCAGGTTATCGATCATCAGCAGCAGGACTTTGTCCTTTTCCACCTCTGCCTTTACTTTTTCCTTGAAAACGGTGTGGCTCATCATGGGCTTGTCGGCACCGTGCAGCCATTCTTCATAATTGTTCTCGATAAACTTGCCGAACTGGATATTGGCTTCCTCTTTCTGGCTCTGCAGCAGGTCGGCAAATTCATTATCGGCCACCTTGTCGAAGCGGATTTCCCAGTTCAGGATTTTCTTATAATATTCGGCCCATTCTTCGTAGGTCCTTACGTAGGAAAGTTCCATCGACAACTGGCGGAAATCCTGCTGATAGCTTTGAATGGTGCGCTGTTCCACCAGTTCATCTTCCTGGAGGTTTTTTTTAAGCGAGAGCAGGATCTGGTTGGGGTTTACAGGTTTCAGGATATAATCTGCAATCTGCGAGCCTATGGCTTCTTCCATAATATGCTCTTCTTCACTTTTGGTTACCATAACGATCTTAATCGCGTTGTCCCGCGCCTTGATCATGGGGATGGCTTCCAGCCCTGAAATTCCGGGCATGTTCTCATCTAAAAAAGTAAGGGCGAAATTATCGGCGTCTATAAGCTCTAAGGCGTCATTCACATTGTTCACAGGAGTCACGCTGTAACCCTTATTCTCTAAAAAGACAATATGGGGTTTCAGCAAGTCCACTTCATCATCAATCCATAGTATTTTTCCTGACATAAAATTGGGTAAGTTTATTTGAAGCCGGAAACCGGCATTAGTATTGAATTTATAGCGTCAAAAATACGACCAAAGCTTCATAAGTTTTGCCCAATTTTAAAGGCTAAAACGTTAAAGTTCAGTTAATGTGGTTCACAGTCTGAAATACGGCTCTGTATGGAAGCGCTCTGATTGTAAATCGCTAACTTTGAAGCTTTCATTTCCCGGCTTCATGCAGAACAAACTTAAAATCATCAACGATCCGGTACACGGATTTATAAAAATTCCTTACGAACTTCTGTTCGATATCATTGAACATCCTTACCTGCAGCGCCTGCGCCGGATTTCGCAGACCGGACTTCTGAACCTGATATTTCCCGGCGCCACCCACACGCGCTTTCATCACGCTATTGGTGCCATGCATTTAATGTTTACCGCTTTGGAAACCTTAAAGCTGAAGGGCGTGCAAATCTCAAAGGAAGAAGAACAGTCGGCCATGGCAGCTATCCTGATGCACGACATCGGGCACGGACCCTTTTCGCACGCCCTGGAAAGTATGCTTATGGACAACTGGCACCATGAGAAGCTCTCGCTTTTACTCATGGAAAAGCTGAATTCAGAATTAAGCGGACAGCTGGACACAGCCATTGAGATGTTTAAAGGCAATTATCACCGCCGGTTGTTTAACCAGCTGATTTCCTCACAGCTGGATGTGGACAGGCTGGACTATCTGAAACGTGACAGTTTTTACACCGGCGTTTCTGAAGGTAATGTGAACACACAGCGAATCATATCAATGATGAATGTGGCAGATGATGAACTGGTGATTGACGACAAAGGAATTTATTCCATTGAAAATTACCTTACGGCCCGCATGTTTATGTACTGGCAGGTGTACTATCATAAAACCGCGGCGCTGGCCGAATTCCTGCTGGTGAAAATCATGAAGCGTGCAAAACAGCTGGTGCTGGAAGGAGTGAAGTTACCCGCCTCAGCCAATCTTGATTACTTCCTTTATAAAAACGAATTTGAAAGTGCCACCGAGGAAGATATTGCCCGTTTTACCGAGCTGGACGATACTGATTTGATTGCCGCCATGAAGCTTTGGCAGGATGCCGATGATTATGTGCTGTCCTATTATTGCACGGCACTTATGAAGCGTAAATTCCCTAAAACCATCATCTCTTCGACAGCTTTTTCCCAGGATTTTATTGACGAAAAAGTTAAGGCTGCCAACAGCAGTCTGGGTATTGATTGCGGAGATAAACTGGTGCATCAGATTTCAAGGAGCCTTCTGCCTTACAATCCGGTGAAACAGCCCATCTATCTGCTAGGGAAGTCCGGCGGGAAAGTGCTCCTGAACGAATTTGAAGGACAGATCCTTTCATCATTTATTGTAGAGCCCAGTACGCGTTACATCCTTTCCTTTCCGCGCGGACTGTAGTTAAATATTTAAGTTCGGAACAGCAGCCTTTTCGGGATTTTATTATCTTTGCACGATATGGAATTTACAGCCTCCCAGATTGCAGGTTTTATAGACGGAAAAATTATCGGCGACGAAAATGCACTGATTTCCGGTGTGTCTCCCATTGAGCGCGGTGAAAAAGGACATCTGTCCTTTGTGGCGCAGGAGAGGTTTGCACCGTATCTGGAAAGCACTGCATGTTCGGTCCTGGTCGTTTCAGAACGGCTGCTTTCGGATAAAAAGTACAGTCCCACAATTATAGCGGTAGAGGATGCATACCTTTCTTTTCAGGTCCTGATGAACATCTATGATCAGATGCGCGGACGTAAAACCGGAATTGAACAAGGGTCCAACATCCACGAAACTGCGGTGATCGGCGAGGATGTTTATGTAGGTTCCTTTACTTACATCTCAGAAAAAGCCCGGATTGGGAAGGGGTCTCAGATTCATCCTCAGGTATATATAGGCAAGAATGTAAAAATCGGCGAAAACTGCCGGATAGACAGTGGTGTCCGCATTTACGATTACTCTGTTGTAGGCGATAACTGCACCATTCATGCAAATTCTGTAATTGGCAGCGATGGTTTTGGTTTTCAACCATCAGCTAAAGGCTATTCAAAAATTCCCCAACTTGGTAATGTGGTCATTGAAGACGATGTGGAAATCGGCTCCAACTGTTCCATAGACCGCGGCACCATCGGTTCTACCATCATCGGTCGCGGTACCAAGATCGATAATTTGATCCAGATTGCCCACAATGTGAATATCGGAAAAAACAACGTGATTGCCGCTCAGGCCGGTATCGCAGGGTCCACCACAATTGGCGACTGGAACATGATTGGAGGCCAGGTAGGGATTGTTGGTCATATCAATATTGGAAATAAGGTGAAAGTGCAGGCGCAAAGCGGGGTGAACTCCAATGCAAAGGACGGTGAAGTTCTTTATGGCTCCCCGGCCATCAATGCCGGCGATTACCGCCGGAATTATGTACACTTCCGCAATTTTACCGATATTATAAAACGAATTAATAAACTTGAAAATAACTCAAAAGAACAGTCCAATGAGTGATATGCAAAAAACCCTTAAAGAGGAGGTCTCTCTGTCCGGAAAGGGATTACATACAGGCAAGGAAGTAACTCTTACCATTAAACCGGCAAAAGAAAACACCGGTTTTGTTTTTGTACGCACCGACCTGGAAGGGCACCCGCATGTGGAAGCCGATGTGAACCACGTTACTACTACAGACCGCGGTACCACACTGGAGAAGTTAGGTGTGCGTATCCATACCTGCGAACATGTACTTGCAGCTCTGGTAGGTTGCGACATAGATAATGCCATCCTGGAAATGGACAGTGCCGAGCCGCCCATCATGGACGGTTCGTCCAGATTTTTTGTTGAGGCCATTGAAAAAGCAGGTGTTGAGGAGCAGACGGCAATACGTGAATATCTGGTGATAAAGGAGGTTATTTCCTATGTGGATCCTGCAACCGGTTCCGAAATTACCATGATTCCCGCCGATAATTATGAAGTAACAACCATGGTGGATTTCGGTACCAAGGTATTGGGAACCCAAAACGCGACACTAAAGGATATCTCCGATTTTAGAGATGAAATAGCCAGCAGCCGGACTTTCAGTTTCCTGCATGAGCTGGAAATGCTGCTTGATGCCGGACTCATTAAAGGCGGCGACATTTCCAATGCCATTGTCTATGTGGACAAGGAACTTACTCCGGAAACAGCAGACAAACTGAAAAAAGCCTTTAATAAAGACGATATATCCATCCGCCCGAACGGAATCCTGGATAACCTGACCCTGAACCACCCCAATGAGGCGGCCAGACACAAGCTGCTGGACGTAATCGGTGATCTGGCTCTGGTAGGTGTAAAATTGAAAGGTAAAGTGATCGCCAATAAGCCCGGACATTTCGTTAATACGCAGTTTGCCAAGAAGCTGAACCGTCAGTGGAAGCTGCAGCGCAAGAAAAACGTGCCGGATTTCGATATCCATAAACCACCGGTTTTCGACATCAACGGTATTATGAAACTGATGCCTCACCGCTATCCGTTTCTGCTTATCGACAAGGTTCTGGAGCTTTCAGATACTCATGTTGTAGGTTTGAAGAATGTTACCTTCAACGAGCAGTTTTTCGTTGGACATTTCCCTAAGGAACCTGTAATGCCGGGTGTACTTCAGGTGGAAGCTCTGGCGCAGACCGGCGGTATCCTGGTACTTGCCAGCGTTCCCGATCCTGAGAACTATTCAACCTATTTCATCAAGATTGATAAGGTGAAATTCAAGAAGAAAGTAATTCCCGGCGATACCATTATCTTCAAGATTGAACTTATTTCTCCTATAAGACGTGGCATCGTGCATATGCAGGGCTTTGGCTACGTGGGCGACAGCATTGTGGTGGAAGCAGAACTAATGGCACAGGTCGCCAAAAATACTCCCGCATAGATGATTCACCAGTTAGCAGCCGTTGATAAGCGTGCAAGAATTAAGAAAAATGTGATTGTAGAACCGTTCACCACTATAGCCGCGGATGTGGAAATTGGTGAAGGTACCTGGATTGGACCCAATGTGACCATTATGGATGGCGCACGTATCGGCAAAAACTGCCGTATTTTCCCGGGAACGGTAATTGCCGCAGTGCCTCAGGATCTTAAATTTGATGGTGAGGATACTCAGGTAATCATTGGCGACGGTACTACCATCCGTGAATCGGTAACTATAAACCGTGGTACCAAGGCGCTGGGCTATACCAAATTAGGTAATGATTGTCTGATTATGGCCACTTCTCATATCGCCCATGACTGCATTATCGGTAATAATGTGATCATCGTAAACGGCTGCGGTATTGCCGGGCATGTGGAAATCGGTGACCATACTGTGGTTGGAGGACTTTCGGCCATTCACCAGTTCGGGAAAGTAGGCAAGCATGTCATGATTTCCGGAGGTACTTTGGTGCGTAAGGATATTCCTTCGTACATCAAGGTGGCACGCGAGCCTATGTCTTATGCCGGTATCAACTCAGTAGGACTCAGAAGACGGGGATTTACCAATGAAAAGATATTTGAAATCCAGAAAATTTACCGTTATCTCTACCAGATGAAGATGAATGTCTCACAGGCCGTAAGCCTTATCGAAAAAGAGATGCTGCCTACCGTGGAGCGCGACGAGATCCTGGAGTTCATAAAAAATTCGCCACGCGGTATTGTGAAAGGATACGGCACCGGCAAGGAATAGCATTATACCAATGAAAACAGCAGCATTTATTTTATTCTTTTTACCGGTTATCGCTTTTTCGCAGCAGTTGTCTTTAGTGACTCAGGCGGCAAACGATTCGCTGGCGAAGAAAAGTGTGAATTCTGTTTTACACTTTGCGAAAAAAAACTTTAGTGAAAGCAATTTCAGTTCATTTTATGTTTCCGAAATCAATTTAAATGTTTCTGAACTTAACCGCAATACCTACAACTTTAACACCCTGAACCGCGGTCTGTTTGTTGGCGAGCATATTGATAATTTTATGCCGGCTTTCCCTAACAGAGCAACAGTTGAACACGTGCGTGCAGCACGACAGCTTCTCCAAATACAGATTTTGGACAAATAATCAGTCCACACCACCAAGAAGTACAATAATTTACAAACTAAATAATTAATGGCAACAAGCAACGATATTAAAAAAGGAATGTGCATTGAATTCAGTAACGATATCTTTAAAATCATTGAATTTCTGCATGTTAAACCAGGTAAAGGTCCGGCCTTCGTTAGGACTAAAATGAAGTCCGTAACCAACGGTAAAGTTCTTGAAAACACTTTTTCCGCAGGACATAAGATTGACGAAGTGAAGGTGATTACCCGTAAATTCCAGTATCTCTATGAAGACGATAACGGCTACCACTTTATGAATAATGACGATTTTGCGCAGATTTACCTGAATAAGGAAATGATCGAAAATGCTCAGTTCATGAAAGCAGGAGAGGAGGTAACCATCATCCTTAAAGATGCTGATGAGACTCCACTTTCCGCCGAGATCCCTCCAACCGTTTTCCTTGATGTGATTGAAGCAGATCCGGGTGTAAAAGGAAATACAGCCACCAACGCACTGAAAAACGCCATCGTGGAAACCGGCGCCCGCGTAATGGTACCGCTTTTCATTGAAGCAGGCGACAAAATTAAAGTGAATACAGAAGACGGCACTTATCTGGAGCGCGTTAAGTAACCGCTTTAGTGTTTTAAGATTTGCCGGATTGAAAGTCAAAATTGATAGATGACATTTAACAAACCTCAGACTTTAGGAGATATCGCAAGGCTAACGGGTGCCCGAATGGTGGGCGATGCGGACTTTCCGGTGTACGGGACCAACGAGATTCACCGTGTGAAAAACGGTGAGATCGTTTTCGTGAACCATCCTAAATATTACGATGCGGCACTCAGTTCGCCGGCAACCGTTATCCTTATTGATAAAGAGGTAGAATGCCCGCCGGGAAAGGTTCTGCTGATTTCAGACGATCCGTTTCGGGATTTCAATGTAATCAATACGCATTTTACGAAAATCTCTAACTTTCAGGAAGAACTTCACGATATCGAGGTAGGCGAGGGTACACGTATTCACCCTTCCGCAGTCCTTGGAAATGAGATCAGGATCGGCAAAAACTGCATAATATATCCAAATGTAGTCATTGGCGACCGTACTGTGATCGGGGATAATGTAATTATCCAGGCCAATACAGTGCTTGGTGGCGACGCCTTTTATTACAGAAAACTGAACGGCAACTACGACAGGTTGATTTCGGTTGGAAATGTGGTAATAAAAGACGGTGTTGAAATCGGCAATAACTGCAGCATTGACCGCGGAGTTACAGATTCAACTATCATTGGTGAAGGTTCCGTATTGGACAATCAGATCCAGATCGGTCATGATACGGTGATCGGAAAGCGGGTCCTTATTGCCTCACAAACCGGAATCGCAGGTTGCTGTATCATTGAGGACGATGTAACAGTTTGGGGTCAGGTAGGTATGGCCTCGGGCGTACGTGTAGCCTCCGGAACGGTACTGCTCGCAAAATCCGGTGTAAACCGGGACCTGCCGAAAGGAACGTATTTCGGACCGCTGGCCGAGGAGTTCAGGCAGTATTTAAGGAAAGAGGTAAAGATTAAAAATTTATAAGAGGCGGTAAGCGATAATCCCGGTATCATTAGTTAAAATAGTGAGTAACACGGCAAAAAAGTCAATTTTATTGAGTATTTTTGTGTGTTCAAAAAAATAAGTAATTAATTAAACAATATAACATGTCAGTATTAGTAAACAAAGATTCTAAAGTAATCGTACAGGGCTTTACAGGGAATGAAGGGACTTTCCATGCACAACAGATGATTGAGTACGGAACCAACGTGGTTGGCGGCGTTACTCCGGGTAAAGGTGGTTCTGAGCATTTGGGAAAACCGGTTTTTAATACCGTTGCCGAAACTGTAGAGAAAGCAGGTGCTGATGTATCCATCATCTTTGTACCGCCGGCGTTTGCTGCTGATGCGATTATGGAAGCTGCTGAGGCAGGTATTAAAGTGATCGTTTGTATTACTGAGGGTATTCCTGTTGCTGATATGGTGAAAGTAAAATCTTACCTTGCTGATAAAAACTGTCGTCTGATCGGGCCTAACTGCCCCGGAATCATCACTTCAGATGAAGCTAAGATCGGTATTATGCCAGGTTTCGTTTTCAAGAAAGGAAAAGTAGGAATCGTTTCCAAGTCCGGAACGCTTACTTATGAAGCTGCTGACCAGGTAGTGAAAGCCGGTTACGGTGTATCTACCGCTATCGGTATCGGTGGTGACCCAATCATTGGGACAACTACAAGAGAAGCACTGGAACTTTTCATTAACGATCCTGAAACTGAAGCGGTGGTTATGATCGGTGAAATTGGCGGTAACCTGGAAGCTGAAGCTGCCAGATGGTACAAGGCAAGCGGCTCTACGAAGCCGGTTGTAGGTTTCATCGCAGGTCAAACTGCTCCTAAGGGTAGAACGATGGGTCACGCAGGTGCGATTGTTGGTGGTGACGAAGATACTGCACAGGCTAAGATGGCCATTATGCGTGAAAACGGTATTAATGTGGTAGATTCTCCTGCAGATATTGGTGTTACCGTAGCTAAAGTGTTGGGTTAATAAACATCACTTATAAATATAAAGGCTGTTCCTCGGGAGCAGTCTTTTT
Source organism: Chryseobacterium sp. (assembly GCF_008831505.1). Classification (NCBI taxonomy): domain Bacteria; kingdom Pseudomonadati; phylum Bacteroidota; class Flavobacteriia; order Flavobacteriales; family Weeksellaceae; genus Chryseobacterium; species Chryseobacterium sp. Next base: position 831,838 of record NZ_CP044507.1, read on the forward strand.
TATTGTTAAATAAATCAGTAAGGCTAATTCATGCGTTCGAACAAATGCTTTTCGCTCCACTGCAGGATATTCTGGAGTACAGGAATTAGGTCAAGGCCTTTTTCTGTGATGCGGTAATGATAAATCAGCTTATTGGTCTCACTGTTTGTCTTGGTCAGAAGTTCCAGGTTTACCAGCTTCTCCAGCCGTTGTGCCAGAGTATTGGACGCAATTCCTTCTTCCATCCTGGAAAGTTCGCCAAAGGTTGTCTTACCGTAAAATGCAATATCGCGCAGAATGAGCAGGGTCCATTTGTCTCCAAATACATCAAGGCCCCTGGCCAGCGGGCAAAGCGAACGGTAATTCTTCATAATCAGCGGTTAGTAAAGTAAAGCTAAGAAATTTTGCAGTCATTAGCTAAATTTATCTAACTGAAAATACAGAGTGGCGGTCAATATAGATCCACCCAAGTGCATAGTTCAATGGGAATGTTACGCTGATTAATGATATACACAGTAGAAACTTTTTATACTACGGTAGAATATTTTTATGAAAAAAGGTGCAGAAAATTCCGCACCTTACTTACTAGTTAATTCGGTTATTTTTAAACATTTACGTTTTCCAGTATTACAGCATACCCCTGTCCAACACCGATACACATGGTGGCCAGTGCGTATTTCTTGCCGGTTTTGTTTAGTTCCAGTGCCGCGGAGTAGGTGATCCGCGCTCCGCTCATGCCCAGGGGATGGCCCAGAGCGATGGCGCCTCCATTCACGTTCACTCTTGCATCATCATTTGCGATTCCCAGTTCCTTCAGGCAGGCAATGCTCTGTGCAGCGAAAGCTTCATTCAGTTCAATAAGGTCAATGTCTTCCAGGGTCAGGCCCGCTCTTTTCAATGCCAGTTTGGTAGCCTCCACGGGGCCAATTCCCATAATGCGCGGCTCCACACCTACCACGGCCGAACTTACAATTCTCGCCAGTGGGTTAAGGCCATAGTTGAGGGTAGCTTGGCCGGAAGCGATGAGTACCGCTGCAGCACCATCATTCAGGCCGGAGGCATTTCCGGCGGTCACAGAACCGTTTTCTTTTACAAAAGCAGGTTTCAGTTTGGCCAGAACTTCAAGGCTGGTATTGGGCTTGATGAATTCATCCGTATTTACAACTACAGGTTCGCCTTTGCGCTGCGGAATTACGATGTCTGTAATCTCTTCTGCCAACCTTCCGCTTTCGCGCGCTTTAGTGGCTTTCATCTGAGAATTCAGCGCAAACTGGTCCTGCTCTTCTCTGGAGATACCATACATTTCTGCCAGGTTTTCAGCAGTTTTACCCATCGCTTCGGTACCGAAAAGTTTAGCCATTTCCGGATTGATAAATCTCCAGCCGAAACTGGAATCGTACATTTTCTGGTCAGTGGCAAAAGAACCTTCAGCTTTTGAAAGTACAAAAGGGGCACGCGACATCCCTTCTACACCACCAGCGATGAATACATCACCCTCACCGGAACGTATGGCTCTCATCGCCTGTACCACGGCACTCATGCCGGAAGCACACAGCCTGTTTACGGTTTCACCCGGAACTGTAACCGGTAGGCCTGCTAAAAGCAGTGACATCCTGGCGATATTCCGGTTGTCCTCGCCTGCCTGATTGGCACAGCCTATAATAACATCGTCAATTTTATCCGCCGGCAACCCCGGATTTTTCGCCATTAAACCTTTAATTACGGAGGCCATTAAATCATCAGTCCTAACAGGTGCAAGGCTGCCCTTGAAATTTCCGATCGCGCTTCGGGTACCGTCTATTATATATGCTTCTCTATTCATTTTACAGGTCTTTTTTTGAGGTTTAAAAGATACGGATTTTTAAATTTTTCTTCTGGTGCACTTAATTGCCGCTATCTTAAGAGTTTATATTCAATGAGCAGCTGGCGTTTGTACGCCAACTTAATGATATAGGCTGTTGTCAGCGTGATAAGAAGGCCAATAACGCAGCCTGAAAGCACGCTGAGGAATCGGTCTATCGGTGCCATGAAACCTTCATTCGGCTTCTCAATTAGGATGATGATTATAGCAACCACGGCAGTGCGGGCGACAGAAAGGAGATTGAAAATGCGGCACAGGAGGGCTGCCAGGATAATTCCTGCCAAAACCTTGTAATAAGTGCCAAATGGAAGATAGACAGGCAGAAAACTTGAAAAGGCTCCAATCAGGTTAGCTTTCACCCTCTCTAATGACAGCCTCGCTGTATCTTTACCTTCAGGCGATATAACCAGCACGATGGAAAGGAGTGCCCAAAAAAGGTCGAAACGTGGAAAAGTAAGCATTAAAAAATATCCTGCGCTGAAGCCCGTGATGCACCGCAGGATATAGATTGAAGTAGGTGAAAACACCTCTTTTCTCACGTACCTGAAGCTGGTCATGCGGAAAGGTCTTCCTTAAATGTTGCGGCCGTCTTTTGCCGGACTTCCTCCAGCGAAGATCTGAAACAGGTTTCTGTGCGCATGAGCGGAGATAGAATAGCCGATCAGCGAAAACATTTCGTCCAGGGTCACTATGTTGATGATATCGCGGACCAGTTTAATGTCCTGCTGACCAAATATGCCGTTATAATAAACCTTCATCACATAAAATTACAGATTTATGTTGAATGGCTCTGCTCAAAATACTGTTTCTAATATTCAGCAAAACCTGTCCAACTTTATTTACGCGCCATACCGGCTTTTCCTTGTGAACTGACGGTTAATGACAAGTGATTTCAGAAATGGCGGAACAAAACGGCTTGCATGTAAAAAGGACCTATTGAGCAATCCGGGGATTATTGTTGTATCGTTTCGGAACATGCGGTCAATCGTTAGCCTGGCCAGTTTCTCAGGATCAAAGGCGGATTTTCGCGCCAGGCCCTTCATCTCAGAAATAATCTGTGTGGAATTAGGATTACTTGTAACACCACCTGGACAAACCAGAACCACGTGTACACCCGAACCCTTCAGTTCGCACCGCAGGGAATTGCTGAAGGAATGGATAAAAGCCTTGGAAGCTACATAACTTACCTTCTCCGGAATGCAGAAGAAACCACCGAGACTGCCCATGTTTAAAATATAAGACTGCCCATTGGTTTTAAGATTGTTTAGAAGCAGTCTTGTGATTATTGTAGTGTTTACCACATTTACCATCAGTTGCTTCCTGTAAAATTCTGGCGGCAGGTTTCCAAATATTTCCTTTGAGCCTATGCCTGCATTATTAATGAGGATATTAATGCAGAAACCATTTGTCTGTACCCATTCTTCTACCACCGCAGGTGCACTTTCTTCGGAAAGGTCCACGCCCAAGGTGTAACAGTCTACTGCATAATGTTTCCGGATTTCCAGGCCGAAGGCATGAAGTGTTTCATCCGGAAGTGCCACAATCAGCAGATGATGTCCGCGGGATGCGAGTTCCCGGGCAAAGGCGGCACCAATACCTGAACTGCCTCCCGTTATCAGTGTGAATTTACGGTCTGTAGTCATCGTTCCTGATTGTTTCATAGGTTTGTTTTAATCCTTCTTCAAAGTTACGGTATGTGTAACCCAGTTCCGTCTGCGCTTTTGAAGCGTCGAGTGCGTAATTATAGCTGTATTTCCTGATCCATTTCGGTGTTATTGCCGGTGGTGTGCCTGTTAGTTTCTCACGTAATACCATCAGGTGTCCACCAAGTAACATGAGGGGAAGCGGTACCTTAAAAAGCCGGTGATCCTTGCCTGTTATTTTCTTCATAATTCTGAAAAACTCGTTATATGTAAGGTTATCACCTGACAGCAGGTAGCGGTGCCCTTTCCGGCCGTGTTCCATGGCCAATAGGTGACCTCTGGCCACATCTTCCACGTGCACATAGCTGCCAATGCCTTCACCGTCGCCGGGAATGATCCTCCATTTTCCTGCAGCGAATAGTTTCAGCATTCTGGTAATCGAATTACTTTCCTGATCGACACCAGGACCGTAAATCCTGGGCGGATTTACAATGATGATATCCATGTCTCTCTCTTCCACATAACGGAGGCACAATTCCTCTGCCTGCGTTTTGGAGTCTTCATACTCGTTCATCACTTCACCTATCCTGTCATCATTTTCCCGGACAGGCCGGTTGCCCGACGGACCCAGTACCCCTGCTGTGGAGGTGAAAACTATACGCCCAATACCCAGATTCTGTGCTGTGTCCAGAATATGGCGTACCGCTTCCAGATTTACTCTGTAATAAATTTCCGGGTCTTTTGCCCACGGTTTCGCGTAGGCGGCCAGATGGTAAACTCGGCTACAGCCTTGCATAGCCTCTGCTATAGCAGCAGGATCGGTAATGTCGCCTATAAATTTAACAAGGTTTGTGTGGTTTTCCAAATCATTTGGATTCCTGCAGAGTGCATGCACTGTGAAGCCTTTTTCCAGCAGCATTGATTTTATGTACGAACCTATATAACCGGTAGCCCCGGTCATGAAAATTTTCATGTATTTATTTTTTGCTGGCTCAAAGTACGAAAAATTGCACCTTTTGTATCAGTAGACTGCTATTTATTATTTTTTGGTCATCCCATATTATGTCAGGTTAAGAATTAGCTGAATGTATCTGTTGAAAGCAGCTGGTACTTCATATGTGGGACTGTTTTATAAACCCTTTTTTTGCTTAAATTTGTGGGAACAATCATATCCATGGACGAAGAAAAAAAACCGCTGAACTTTATTGAGCAAATTATAGAAGAGGATCTGGCCAACGGTCTGCCGAAAGAAAAACTGAGGTTCCGCTTCCCGCCGGAACCCAACGGCTATCTGCACGTGGGACACACAAAAGCCATATGCATCAATTTCGGGTTGGGCGAAAAATACAATGCGCCCGTTAACCTTAGATTTGACGATACCAACCCGGAAAAAGAGGAACAGGAATTTGTAGATGCTATAAAGGCAGATATTGACTGGTTAGGATTTAAATACGATAAGGAACTTTATGCCTCAGATTATTTTGATCAGCTTTATGAGTGGGCTGTTCAGATGATCAGAGAGGGCAAGGCTTATGTGGATGAACAATCATCAGAGGATATTACTGCGCAGCGTAAAAATCCTTTTGAAGACGGAATAGAATCTCCGTTCCGCAACCGTCCGGCCGAAGAGAGCCTGGACCTTTTCGCGCGTATGAAAAACGGTGAGTTTGACGAAGGAGCCATGTCACTGCGCGCAAAGATCGATATGAAATCGCCCAATATGAATATGCGTGATCCCGTTATGTACCGCATCCTGAAGCGTCCGCACCACAGAACAGGTGATAAATGGAAAATTTATCCCATGTATGACTGGGCTCACGGTGAATCTGATTATATAGAACAGATCTCCCATTCACTGTGCTCACTGGAGTTCGAAAACCACCGGCCGCTCTATGATTGGTACCTGGATCAGGTTTATGAGGAAAATACGGTCCGGAACAAGCAGCGGGAGTTTGCACGTATGAATGTATCGTACATGATAACGTCAAAAAGAAAACTCCAGCGTTTGGTTGCTGAAAATGTGGTTACCGGTTGGGACGACGCACGGATGCCTACAATTTCGGGTATGCGCAGGCTGGGGTATACGCCGGCATCCATCAGGAATTTCATTGAAAGGGTGGGTGTGGCCAAAAGAGAGAACCTGATAGATATCCAACTTCTGGAATTTTCCGTACGTGAAGACCTTAATAAAGTTGCTACCCGCGTAATGGCCGTTGTTGATCCGGTGAAACTTATAATTGAAAATTATCCGGAAGACGGTGAAGAATGGCTGGAAACAGAAAACAATCCTGAGCAGGAAGATGCCGGCACACGCCAGGTACCTTTCGCCAGGGAATTATATATCGAACGCGAAGATTTTCAGGAAGAAGCCAATAAGAAATTCTTCAGGCTCAAGCTTGGAGGTGAAGTACGCTTAAAATCCGCTTATATCATAAAAGCTGAGCGTGTGGATAAAGATGAAAACGGCGAGATCACAACTATATACGCCACTTATGAACCGCAGAGTAAATCAGGTAGCGGCACTGAGGAAAGCCTTAGGAAAGTGAAGGGAACGCTTCACTGGGTGTCGGCGAAGCATGCTTTGCCAATTGAAGTCCGTATCTTCGACAGGCTGTTTACGGTGCCACAGCCGGATGCAGAAAAAGAATCGGATTTTATGGAATTCGTAAATCCTGACAGTCTTAAAATTGTAGAGGGTTTTGCGGAGCCGAGCCTCAAGGAGGCGCAGACGGGACAGCCATATCAGTTCCAGCGGATTGGATATTTCACCAAAGACAGAGATTCTTCGGCTGAACGACTGGTCTTCAACCGTACGGTTACCTTAAAGGACGGTTATAAACCTTCATAAAAAAAAACTCCGGATTTTCCGGAGTTTTTTAGTATTAAACGGTGCCTCTTACGAAAAGCTGCTGCCGTAATTTTCTGAACATCAGCCTATAGCCAACGCGCATTTTTGTGTAAATTAAATTTTTCATAATCGTATGTTTTTGTGGTATAAAGATAGTAATTTCCTAATCAAGCCCAAATTGTATTACTTTAAATTTTTAAGAACGATATGTTAAGGATGTTATCCTGAATCTGTAACCAAATTTCATGAATAAAATTTTCACCTCTACCGTGGCTTTGTGTACGGCTTTTTCATCTGCCCTGGGCGCACAAAGCCGTGATTCTGCACAGTTGATATCTGAAGTAAGTATTGAGGCTTACCGTAAACCGGTTGCACTTCTCGCGTCCACAAAATCAGTTTCCGTCGCGGGGCAGAATTTCCTTAATCAAAATGCGCCCGACCGGCTGATGGAGGCTGTTAACCTGCTGCCCGGTGCCCGTATGGAGGAGCGCTCGCCCGGCAGTTACCGTCTTTCGGTTCGCGGCAGTTCATTACGGTCCCCCTTTGGTGTACGCAATGTAAAGGTATATCTGGAAGAATTTCTTCTCACCGATGTAAGTGGTAATACCTACCTGAACGTCCTTGATCCGGAAATGATAAGCAGAATTGAGGTATATAAAGGTCCGGAAGGCGGCGAATTTGGTTCTGTCACAGGTGGCACTGTACAGTTAAACACGCAGGGGAAAAGTGATAGAAGCGCTCGCATTTCCGGTGGAGAATTTAATAATTTTAAAGGAAGTCTCCGGTTTGCCGGTGAATTCGGGAAACACACTTATCAGTTATTTAGCGGCTACCAGACCACCCAGTCCTACCGGGAACAGTCGGCTCTGGAAAGAAAGCTAATCTATCTTACAGACAGGTTAAGCTATTCAGGCAAAGGAAGCATTGGTCTTATGCTGCTGAGTTCAAACCTGCATTATGAAACCCCGGGGGGCCTTACACTGGAACAGATGACCAAGGACAGGCGCCAGGCAAGACCCGGTACCGCAACCCTACCGGGCACTGTGGATCAGATGGCGGGTATATATAATAATATGGTGCTCACAGGAATTTCCCATCGCTACCGGATAACACCCAAGATCAGCCATTTCATGGCGGTTCAGGGTTCTTACAATGATTTTAAGAATCCATTCATTACGAATTATGAGCAGCGTTACGAAAGGAATTTGGCCTACCGGACGTATCTGAATTTTGAAACATCTGCTGGCGCGAACTTTTTTCAGACAAGGTTGGGTGCGGAAGGTGGTGGGAGTAAATCAGTGATCAGAAATTTTGACAATGAAGCGGGAGTTCCCGGCTCTGCTCAAAACTTTGATGATATTTTTGCGCGGAGCGGCTTTATCTACCTAAGTCAGAAAGCAGAATTGTCCGACCGTTTTTTTATAGATGCTTCACTGAGCCTCAACATGACACAATACCGTTGGCAAGGGATTTTACCGGAAACGGTAGCAGCCAGCAGACAATTGAAGAATGAATTTCTGCCGAGCCTCGGAATAGCTTATCTCATAATGCCGGATTGGACTGTTCGGGCCAAAGTCAGCAAGGGCAACTCGGCACCCACCATAGAAGAGCTGAGGTCTTCGGCCCAGCAGTATAATTCAGATCTGGCGGCGGAATATGGCTGGAACGTGGAGGTTGGAATGCGCAAACAGTTTGGAAACAGTATTTATCTGGAAGCAGGCATCTTTGATTTTCGTCTGAAAGATGCCATTGTGCGGCGCCAGACCAAAGGTGGACAGGAATATTTCATCAATGCGGGTTCTACGTCGCAACAGGGTCTGGAAGCGGTGCTAGAAACTAAGCCGTTTCAAATGAATACTCCGTTTTTGAAGTCTGTTAAGTTTTGGCTGGCCGGCAGTTTTTATGATTTCCGTTTTATAGACTACAAACAGAATGAAAACGATTATTCCGGCAACAAACTTACCGGCGTACCCATGGAAACAGTGCAAAGTCTGTTAACATTGAAGTTTGCCCGAAACCTTGGTATTGATTTGGCCCACTTCTACATTTCTGAAATCGCACTTAATGACAGCAATACCGTTTTTTCTGAACCTTCTCTTATTTCAAATATTACTGTAAGTTACCCATGGAGTAACACGGTTTTTAAGGCGGAGTTGAGTCTTTCAGTCATGAACCTTTACAATAAATCTTACAGTCTGGGCCATGATATCAATGCATTTGGCAACCGTTTTTACAATCCGGCAGCTAAAAGGAATGTGTTGGCCGGCATACGTTTCCGTTTCTGATTGCCATGGTTTTTGCATGCTCAGCATTATGAAAAAACTCCTGCTCATAATTGCCTGCATCACTTTGCTCAGTTGCGGAAAAGACAGTACAGAATCTTCAACGGGCCATTCCGTTCATGACTCAGCCGTCGTAAAAACAGATACCCTTCAGGTCAGCTCAGAAAAAATGGTGGCGGTTTCGGAAAATCTTTCCGTTAGAAAGACAAACGAACGGTTTCTTGAATTACTTCAGCAGAAAAAATATTGGGAACTCAGCTCATTTATCCATCCTGAAAAAGGGGTGAGGTTTTCCATGTACGCCTATGTAAAGCCCGATAAAGACAAGATCTTCAGCTTGAGCGATTACCGAAGATATATAAACTCTGAAGTGAAGTTTACTTTTGGTGAAAAAGACGGTACTGGTGAACTGTATGTCACTACGCTGAAATCTTACCTCGAAAAGTGGGTATATAAGCGTGATTTCGCCTCGGCAAAATTTTATGAAAATACATTTCGCGGAACCGGTAACTCACTGAATAACCTGAAAGATATTTACCCTGATCTTCCCTTTACTGAAAATTACATAGAGGGCTCAGAAAAGTACGGTGGCATGGACTGGAATTCCCTGCGGCTGGTCTTTGAGGAATTTAACGGCAGATATTATGTTGTTGCTGTTATTAATGACGAGTGGACTATCTAGAAAGTTGATCGCCCAACACTACTTTCCAGCAGCTTCGCCAGTTGCTCAGTAAGTTTTTTCCTGGAGAATTTAGATACTTCGCGGCTTTCCGCAGGGACATCATCACTATCTTTCCATTTATTAAATTCAGATAAAATAAACTGTTTGATTTCCGATGGAGTAACATGGTATGGAAGATGCCGGCCGGCGCCTGTGTCATTCAGGATACTCATTACATCGCTGTTTTCTGGTCCAAATGAAAGTATGCTGTTTCCTGTTGCCAGATATTCAAAAATCTTACCCGGAATTATACCGCGCGACTGCTCATCCGGAAAATTGGTGATGAGCAAGAGGTCGGATGACTGCATTTCATTCTGGGAGGCAGCATGGTTCAGATATCCAAGGTTACGTACATATTTATTAAGCTCCAGAGTGTCAATGTGCGAGAGTATCTTATGATCAATCCGGCCCACAAATTTGAGTTCAAATTTGCTTCGGAATTCCATATCATTTTTTATTAAATCCTCCAGCACATCCCACAGGATTTCAGGATTTCTCAACTGTTCCAAAACACCGATATAGCTCAGTGTGAATTTCTGGTTTCGTTCTCTATTGCTCGTTGCCATCCCATCAAAACCATTTGTAATACAGAAGGAATTGGCTCCTTTTTTTCTGAAATTTTCGGCATCGGTATAACTCGTAGCCAAAGTGATGTCAGCTGCTTCAAAAACCTGTTTTTCCAGTTTACGGTGTTTCCTGTCGGCCGCGGGGGTAAGTTTAAGATGTCTGTAATAGGAGATTTCGGTCCAGGGGTCGCGGAAATCGGCAATCCAGGTCAGTTTTGGAAATGTTTTTTTGAGCTCAAGTCCGATCAGGTGCAGTGAGTGCGGGGGACCGGTGGTCACTATTGCGTCAAAATGATTTTGCTCCAAATATTTCCTCAAGTATTTCACCGAAGGTTTCACCCAGAAAACGCGGGCATCCGGAATAAAGAAATTTCCCCTGACCCAGATGGAAAGTCTGGACTTCCAGTTTTGGTTTGTTCCCACGTCGAACTGGCCGGCTTTAAATTTTTTGTTCTCCTTACCGAAGATCTCAGCCAGTTGATAAGGTTCCCAGATTTTAGTTTTTATAATCTGAAGGTCCTTTGAAACTTCCTTTTCCAATGTATCATCAACAATTGGATAGCTGGGATTATCAGGCGTAAAAACAGTAGGTGTCCAGCCGTTTTCAGGTAAGTATTTTGCGAATTTCAGCCAGCGCTGCACACCCGGACCACCCGCGGGTGGCCAGTAGTAGGTGATGATAAGAATCTTTTTTAACGCCAAAGTTTACTGATTTACATTCTTAACGTAGTCTGCCGGATTGCCGTTGTTTTTATTTCTGAAAAGAAAGTAAATACCACCTATACTTAGCAGCAGGAATATTCCAAAACAAATCATTGAAACCAGTTTTCCGGTCTGTATTACTTCCGGTTCAAAAACCATACGAACTGTATGAACTCCGGCGGGAACGTAAACCGCCCTCAGCAGGTAATTGGCTTTGATGTATGGAACTTCTTTCTCGTCAATGAACATTTTCCAGCCTTTCGGGTAGTAGATCTCGGAGAAAACCGCCAGTTGTGGCGTCTTGCTTTCCGTGCGGAACTCCAGTGCATCCGCACGGTAGCCGGTCAGTTTCAGGATGCCGGTACTGTCGGCAGCTATTGGTTTCCCGTCAAAATACTCACGGTCTGCAGAGGAAACGATGGCAGTCTGTTTCGTATTTACCTCACCGATAAGCTTGATCTCCTCGTTGGGAGTATTCACGAATTTTACATCAGATACAAACCAGGCATTACCGTTGGCCTCCGGGTTCGGAACTGCTTCAGGGTTTTGAGGATCACCAAAGATCATATATTTGGTGTTGAGCATATTCAGGATCCTTGGAATCTTTACCGTATCCATTTTGCTGAAATATTCGCCAATCAAATCGTCATAACGGCGCAGTTTTACGGCATGATAGCCACCAACTGAGGCTTTGAAATAGGAGGTGTTGGTTTCACCGAATGGATTGATGGTCTGGTTGTAAATTCTGTAATGTCCTTTGTCCCGTTCAGCGATGGTTTCCAGGGTTTTGTTTACGTTCGCATTCATCAGTAACGACTGTAGCTCACGGTTATCGCCCACTTTTTCAACCATAAGTTCAGAAACTTCGGTCTGGAAAGGATTTTCGGCGAAAGCCGCATCAACAAAATTCTCACCGTTCAGGTAGCGCGTATTCACGCTCCACAGATCCAGCATACTTACGGCCCCGATGATAATCAGTGCGATATTCTGGCCGATTTTTTTCTTTAAAGAAAGGAACAGCACTCCGGCGCAAATTCCAACGTATAGAAATGCTTTCAGGGCATCGGTGCGGAACATCTTGAATCTTTCATCAACCAGATAATCCAGCAGATAGGGAGGGAGGTATGTTTTCTCGGTGGCTGTGTGGAAGCCTAAGACGGATTTGCCGAACACCAACAGCAAAGCAAGAAGTCCCAGCACCACACTACTTACAGTGGTAAGGATTTTCTTTTTATAGTCTTCGTCCAGTTCTTCATCTTTGTAAAATCTGTACAAGCCGATAACCGCAACCAGGGGAAACAGAAGTTCCACCACTACCAGAATGGAAGAGGGTGCCCGGAATTTGTTATAAAAAGGTACAAAATCAATAAACAGGTCAGACAGGATCATAAAGTTACTGCCCCAGGCCAGCATAATGGTAAGCACAGAAGCGCCCAGTATCCAGTAACGGTATTTTTTCCATGCAAAGAAGAATCCAAGGATGGCCAGGAAAATTACGATAGCACCCTGATAGGCCGGGCCGGAAGTACCGGGTTGCTCGCCCCAGTAGGTGGCACTGGCCAAACCTTTAACAATATTATCTACTTCGGCCTGCGAGCGGGCATTTTCTTGCACAAGTTGCTGGATGTCGCCCATCATTTTTTCACCTTCTTTTTCGTTGCTTCCGCCGCCCATAAGCCTTGGAATGAAAAGGTTAAAGGTTTCCAGTTTGCCGTAGCTCCACATCAGCATGCTTTCTTTGTCCATCCCGGACTTATCGGCCGTATGCGTTTCATTGGTCAGGATCTGTTTTCCCCTCACGGTTTCTGTTACGTATTCGGCATTCGCCATGATCCGCTGTGAATTCATTCCCACGCCCAGCGCGAATGCGAGCGCCAACACACCGGTGGAAATTCCAAAATGTCTCCAGTCGGTTTTCCCCATTGCTGCACGTAAAAGTTCAGAAAGGAAGAGGAAGCCTAAAGCGATAAACAGGTAGTAGGTCATCTGGGGATGGTTTGCAGCCATCTGAAGACCCATAAACAGAGCTGTAACAATAAAGCCTAAAATGTATTTCCTCCGGATGTAAACGAGGAGGATACCCGCCAGCAATGGGGCAAAATAGGCAATGGTGTGAACTTTTCCGTTATGTCCGGCCGCAATAATAATGTAGAAATAGGTGGAAAGACCAAAAAACAGCGATCCCAGCAGCGCATATTTCCAGTTGCGGACCGTAACCATGCCCAAAAGGAAGAACCCTGAAAAAAGAAGGAAGAGATAATTAACCGGCTTGGGCAGGAACATCAAAATATTATCCACCTGCTTTATTAGGTCTCCGCGGAACTGCGAGCCCATCTGATAGGTAGGCATCCCGCCAAACATACTGTTGCTCCAGTAGGTTTCTTCGCCATGCTGTTCGCGGTGGTCCAGCAGTTCCTTGGCACCGCCTTTATACTGCACAATATCATGCTGGAACAGCTGTTTCCCTGAAATTACAGGATTGGCGTACAGAAAACCAAGTATGATGAAAAGTAACAGGCAGCCTGCAATGTAAATGAGGTTCTTATTCTTTGCCATTATCTCTATTTATCAATAAATCAGTTATTTGATTCCTTATCTTTCACCTCTTCATAATCAACAGTTTCGGCATCCCATTTTACCTTCTGCTCAACTTTGCCGCTTTTTGCGGTATGAGTATCGGGGCGTGGCGGCAGGTTACCGTAAAATTTGGTGAAAAATATCTTTTTCATGATGTTCCACACAAAAAAGATAATAATGGTGCTTAGTATCGTTAAAAGAATGAATTTCATGAACTTTTATTTACCCGGATTTACAATTACATTGGAATTGGTCGTGTTTTTCATGGTTTCGGACTTCTTGCCATCGCTGAAGGTCTGGCTTTGAGCGGTCTTCACGTTGATGTTCTGACCCAGTATCCAACCGGAGTTTACGTCGAAGCGGTACGTTCCGTTCTGTGATAGTTCGGAGCTCAGCGATTGGGTGATACCGCCCTGTGTTTCCTTTTGCTGCTGCTTAGGTATTCCGCCGGAAACTGTGATTTCAGCCACACCGTCTTTCACACTTTTCAATGTGTAGTGGGAAGCGATTTTAATTTTACCGTCTGGTGAAGCGTTTTCTGAAACTGTCCATTTTTCTCCGATTTTGGCGCCTTTTTTTGGCATGATGAAAATGTTTTTCGAAAACTGATCCCGAAGCACTTCCTCATTGAACGAAGCTTTAAGCTGTTCCAGGATGGCCTTTCTTTCATTGGCATCCTTTGTCAGTCCGTTCACAGTGGTAGAGAATTTTGCGTAGATAGGTTCAAAGCCTGTAATTGATAAAATCTTTCCGCTTTCTTCAATTTTCATGTTGAGTTTATTGCCAGTCATGGCCTTGTCTATTACCCATCTGTTTTTCAGTGCTTCATCTTTCGGTGCCGCCGCTTTGGTATCCACAGACTGCGTCTTGCCCTGCGCGGACTGAGAGGTTTTTTTGGAAACAAAATTTATTGTGAGGTCATACACCTTATCTTTGAAACTGTTTACAGTGAAGTTAATTTCATCCGTATTCTCACGCGTCATACTTTGCGATTTCCCATCGGGCAGAGTGGTGGTGGCAACATCTTTTTGCTGGGTGATGAAGGGATACGTTTTTCCCTGCTCCAGTTTCAGAGTCTGAGTAAATACACCCGCTGAGTCTTTTATAGCGGCCATAGCCGCCATTTCTTTTGCTACTTTTGCAGAATCTTCTGCATTAACCTCAATGCGAACAGTATCTCCGGTTGTGGGGTCTATTTTTGTGATGGTCTTACTTTCCTTTTTACAGGCAACCAGCGCTGCAGATATCAACGCAAGGGTTACGATGTTTTTCATATAATTGATAGTATTTAATTGTCTTTTTGTGTGAGTAGATACCTGCTCCAGGCTTCGTCAAAAGCCTTGCTGTCGCCCAGGTTCCAGATCTTTTCTGAAAAATGCCTGATCAGTTTTTCACGCATTGGATGACCTTCGGCCAGGCAGTCCCTGTTTTCGGAATCAAATACATTGACTGCCGCATACATATACCGGAAACTGCGTACTCCGTTTGTGAAAACGGTGAATTTTTCCGCGGAACCCGGCAAAAGCTTTACGTCACGCCAGACCAAAGTATAGTTATTGTCAGTGGATTCCATGGCACGGTGCCAGGGTCCAAATGCGTTGTACATCAAGATCTTGGTGTAATTCTGCGAATTAACGCTGTGGAAGCGCAGTTCGTTATAGCTTTTGGTTTCTGTTTCGGTCTTGGTTTCAATCTTAGTGACCGTATAATCTCGGAAACCGTTCTTATAAAGATAATGCGTAAAAGGATTGGCTGTTTTTGAAAACCCTTTACTTTTTATTTTTGTCGGATCTTCTCCAGACCTTATCTGCGCGGAACTGAGTGTGCAGGCCGTAAATAACGCCAATGCTGAGAGTGATTTGATATATTTTCCCATTTTTTATAATATAGTTCCGGGCTTCCGGGTATATTCGGATTTAATTTCCGGAGATTATTTTCTGTCTTACTGCCTCATACAAAATTGCACCGCAGGCTACGGATACGTTCAGTGACTGGGTTTTACCTTCAATCGGCAGTTTTATTTTCTCATCTGAATGATGCAGGACTTCCTTGGAAATACCTGTTTCCTCATTACCCATTACAACGGCACAAGGCACAGAAAAGTCTGCGTCGTACACCAATTTTGACGCTTTTTCTGTTGCTGCGTACACCATGACGCCTGATTGCTGCAGGAAATCCACTGTATGTGCCAGGTTTTTTTCTTTACAGATTTTAATATTGTAAATGGCACCCGCTGAAGTTTTAATAGCGTCCGAGTTAATTGGCGCCGCGCCCTTTTCCGGTAAAATAATGGCGTCCACCCCTGTGCATTCCGCCGTGCGGCATATTGCACCAAAATTTCTTACATCGGTCAGGCGGTCCAGTATCAGCAGGAAAGGGGTCTTTCCGTCTTCAAAAAGTTGTGGAAGGACATCCTGTATAGTTTCAAAAGGAACATCTGAAATAAATGCCACCACGCCCTGATGGTTCTTCCTTGTAAAACGGTTCAGTTTTTCTACGGGTACATAGTTGGGCCTGATTTTGTGCTTCGCAAGCAGCTGCTTCAGTTCATGATAGATTTCACCCTGTAGGGCATTCTGCATAAAAATCTTATCGATGGTTTTACCTGCTTCAATAGCTTCAATAACCGGCCTAAGGCCGAATATAAAATCGTCTTTCCTGTCTGTCATAACTAAAATTTTTCTCCTAAGATGGCGCGCTTCTGTGCCATCACATATCCGAAATGGAGACTTTCGTGCATATTGTTAAAGATAATTGCATCCTGAATGTTTTTCAGGTCCAGACCAAAACTGGTGGTATATGGTGTATATTCCGAAAAAAAATCGGCATCATAATCCTTCATCAATATCCTGGAAGTTTCTGTAAGCAGGAAAGCCAGGTCCTCCACCTCCGACTGCTGCAGGTCCATATTGGGCAAAGTTCCTTTCTTATAATTCTCTATCCAGTATTTATCTATCCTGAATGGATTTCCGCTCAGATAATAGCACAGCAACTGCTGGGTAGCCACGGTGTGGGCAATATTCCAGTAAATATTATTGTTGAATCCATCCGGAATCAGGGTGAGATCCTGGATTGAGGTTTCCTGCAGGATTTCAAGCAGGTTACTCCGTACCTGGCGGTGGGCCTGAAAGTGATAGTTCATCTGCGAATAACTTTAATTGTCAAAAATAGTGTATTAAACTGAAAACGCAATTGTAATGATGTTACAATAGAGATTTGTAGAGTTTATGCGTCTCTTATCTACAGAAAACAGTTCCTGTTGGGATCCGCAGTTCAAAGATTAACAAACTTTAACTTGTAGCTGGCACCGAATGTGTTGATTGGTGTGGTGAAATTATCAGAAATTTACCGTCAAATACAAAAAATCATATGTCAGAATTACATCAGGCAGAAGACATAAAGCAGTTAACAGAAAAAGTTAGGGAGCAGAACTACTTTTTTTCACTTTTAAAGCAGGAAATCAACAAAGCCATCATCGGTCAGGAATATATGATAGACCGGCTTCTAATTGGCCTTCTTGGCAACGGACATGTTCTGCTTGAGGGTGTTCCCGGCCTAGCTAAAACCCTGGCAATTAAAACGCTGGCTGATGCTGTTCAGGGCGAATTCTCCCGTATACAGTTTACGCCTGACCTTTTGCCTGCAGATGTCATCGGTACCCAGATCTACAACATAAAAGAGAATGATTTCTCCATAAAGCGCGGACCTATATTTGCCAACTTTGTTTTAGCTGATGAGATTAACCGTGCACCGTCTAAAGTTCAGTCGGCCTTGCTGGAAGCGATGCAGGAGAAACAGGTAACCATAGGCGATGAAACAATGGCCTTGCCTAAGCCATTCCTGGTTCTGGCTACGCAAAATCCTATTGATCAGGAGGGTACTTATATTTTGCCCGAAGCACAAAGTGACCGTTTTATGCTGAAATGCCGCATCGATTATCCTTCGCTTGAAGATGAGAGACAAATCATGAAGATGGTAGCAACATCGCATCAGCCGCAAATCCGGCCGGTAATCAGCCTGAACAATATCGTTGAGGCCAAAACGCTCATCAACCAGATCTATCTGGATGAAAAGATTGAAAAATACATCCTTGATATGGTTTTTGCCACACGCTACCCGGACAAATACGGACTGGGTGAACTGAAAAATTTCATCAGCTTCGGTGCCTCACCGCGTGCATCCATTAACCTTGCCATAGCATCCCGCGCCATGGCATTCCTGAAAAACCGTGCCTTCGTCATTCCTGAAGATGTGAAAGATGTTGCCAAGGACATCCTTCGCCACAGGATAGGACTTAGTTTTGAGGCAGAGGCTGAAGAGGTAACTTCCGATGAGGTGGTGGACCGCATCCTGGCACGCATCCAGGCCCCCTAATTTTCTAAATTATCCGAAGGCGTGCAGATCAGAGATATTATAAGGAAAGTAAAGCAGATTGAAATCCGGACCCGAAAAAAGTCCGAAGCCACACTTATGGGCCAGTATCACAGCGCCTTTAAAGGCCAGGGGATGACCTTTTCTGAAGTGAGACCTTATCAGTTCGGCGATGAGATCCGGCGCATAGACTGGAACAAGACGGCGCGCTTCCGGGAACCTTTCGTGAAAGTAATGGAAGAGGAGCGGGAACTCACTATGATGCTTCTCGTAGATATTTCGGCGTCAATGAATTATGGAACCAGAACCCAGCTGAAAAAAGAATTTGTAGCTGAGATTGCCGCAAGCGTTGGTTTCTCGGCCGCGGGCAATAATGACAAAGTAGGTCTGATTCTTTTTGCTGATAAAGTCTATAAAGTGATCCCGCCTCAAAAAGGGAGAAAACATATCCTGGCAATTATCTCCAATATCCTGACCGCAGACTTTGTGCCCGCAACTTCTGACCTCAATACTGCCTTGCAGTATATGCTGGGCATTTTCAAAAGGAAATCGCTTGTTTTTCTGTTTTCGGATTTCAACGATGAGTATGATTCCCGCACGCTGAAAATTGTGGCTCGCAAACACCAGATGCTCGGTATCCGGATCTATGATGATAAGGATAAGGAAATACCCGATGTAGGATATGCACTCTTTCGGGACAGCGAAACCGGACAGCAGGTTTGGGGAAATACGTCGAGCAAAAGATGGCGCTATGAGTTTGCTGAGGCACAGCAACAGAGACAGCGTGTGGTGAAGGAGGATTTTGAAAATGCCTCAGCGGGCTTAATAAGTATGAATACCGGTGAGGATTATTCCAAACACCTTTATCAGTATTTCCGGAAAAAGTAGTAGATTCATTGCTGGATATGATATTAAAAAAGTCGGTTTTCTTTGTTATTATTTTACTGGGGTTCATGGTGCAGTCCCAGACTCTGGGATCAAAGGTGGACAAGGAAACTCTTGCGCTTGGTGAAGTGGGCACCTACACTGTTTATATTTCAGGATTACAGGGTAAAGTGGTGAATTCCGCGCCGGAGAATGAGTTGCTGCCTTTCCATTTTGAAGAGATTTCGGATTCTGTTGCGGTATCTGCTGAAAGGTATGAACGTATTATACAGTTTGCGGTTTTTGAGGAGGGAACGTATACCATTCCTGCACTTGAATTTAATATTGGTGGTAGCGTGCAGAGGACTGTTCCCTATGAATTAAAAGTGGTCAATACTGCCCAGAAAGGCGATGAGATTAATGACATCCGCAAAAACAAGGAAGTAACTCTGGATGCGGTAGACTACTGGGATATGTACAAATGGTATATCATTGGAGTCCTTGCGCTTTTGATTTTGATAATCACAATAATTTTGGTGCGCAGATATTTGGCAGCCCGAAAGACCTCGCCCAAGGTCATGACTAACAGAACAATACGGGAACTGGAGGAACTCAGGAAAAAGAAGTTTATTGAGCGTGGCGACTACCGTTCCTATTATGTAGAACTTATAGATATAACACGAAAATTCATCAGCAGACAGTACGCCATTCCGGCAGACGTCCTGCTTACGGACGACCTGATTGAGGTAATGAAACGCAGCAACAGTATCTCTCCCGAGAATGAAGTAATTGTGGAAAACGTTTTTCTGAGGGGTGATCTTGTAAAATTCGCCAAGACCTTTCCCGACCGCGAAATGATGGAAAAAGACTTCAATGACATCCGGGAATTTGTAAAGAGATCTTCCCATGATCTTGAAACTGAACAGTTAAGGTCTGGTGTATAATTGACGGATATGATGATGGATTTTTTTAATTTTGAATTTTACAGCCCCTATTTTTTACTGCTGTTTCTACTTTTTATTCCATTGCTGGTTCGTGATATCCGTAAAAGACCGAATCAGGGAATTTCTGTTCCTACCACTTTGCCAATGCCGCAGAGTGGCGGACCCAGGTTTATTTTTTTTCTGCTTAAAATCTCCAAATATCTGATACTTTCGGCACTTATCCTTGCCCTGGCCAGGCCGCGGACTTTTACAGTTTCTCAGGACCGGGACGAGACCAAGGGGATTGATATCATGCTTTCTGTAGACGTTTCTCTAAGTATGCTGGCCCGCGATCTGGAGCCCGATCGTCTTACAGCGCTTCGAAAGATTGCCATCGAGTTTGTAGGCAAGCGGCCCAATGACCGGCTTGGTTTGGTAACTTATTCTGGTGAAGCATTTACCAAGGTCCCGGTTACCAGCGACCATCAGGTAGTTATAGATGAACTTTCAGTTCTTAATCCGCTTGAGCTGGAACCCGGCACTGCCATCGGAGAGGGGTTGTCCGTAGCCGTAAACCACCTGAAAGACAGCCGTGCAAAAAGCAAAGTTATTATCCTGATGACAGATGGGGTGAACACTATACCTAACGCAATGAATCCGCTGTTGGCCGCGCAGTTGGCGCAGGGCGCCGGCATCAAGGTGTATGCGGTGGGAATCGGTACGAACGGATATGCGCTGATGCCTACAGGCACTGATATTTTTGGCGATTTGGTTTTCACGGAAACGGAAGTGCGAATTGATGAGGCTATGTTGCGCGAAATTTCTGCAGCAACCGGCGGAAAATATTTTCGCGCCACCTCAACAGAGTCACTTGGTGAGGTTTATGAAGAAATAAACCGCCTGGAAAAATCTGAAAATAAAGCCGCAAAGCTCTATAATTACACAGAATTTTACATTTACCTGCTGTGGTTCGCATTGTTGATTTTATTGGCAGATGCGCTGCTCAGATGGTGGCTTTACAAACAGTTTACTTAAGAAAATGGATTGGAAAGAGCTTAGTGTAGGAGATTACAGGTACTTGTTGTGGTTGCTGCTGCTTC
The DNA here is from genome assembly GCF_008831505.1 of Chryseobacterium sp. Taxonomy (NCBI): domain Bacteria; kingdom Pseudomonadati; phylum Bacteroidota; class Flavobacteriia; order Flavobacteriales; family Weeksellaceae; genus Chryseobacterium; species Chryseobacterium sp. The sequence goes on from NZ_CP044507.1 coordinate 852,275, forward strand.
CGGTGGTGCTGCTGTTGCTTTTCCGCTTCCGCAACTGGATGGAGCGCGCAAGGCAAAATTTCGCTGATTCCAGATTTCACGAGCGTCTTTTCGAGTCGGCCTCGGTATTCAGGAAATATTTCCCCGTCTTATATATTCCCGCAGTTGCTTTCCTGCTACTGGCGGTGCTTGATTTACGTGGTGGTAGCGAGGAAGTGGAAACCAGGCAAAATATGAACAATGTCATGTTTGTGCTGGATGTTTCCAATTCCATGAATGCCGAAGATGTTTTGCCTAACCGGCTGGTCCTGGCCAGGAATATTATGATCCGGACTATGGAAAAAATGACTAATGACCGTGTAGGGATTGTGGTCTTTGCCGGTGAAGCCACCTCCATTATGCCGTTGACTACAGATTATACAGCCGCAGAAACCTATATTGGCGGAATTGAAACCAGCATGATGAAAATCCAGGGTACCGATTTTCTTAAGGCGATGCAGGAAACGGCCCGCAAATTCAAGAATGTACCAAAAGGGTCACGAAAGGTGGTTCTGATAAGTGACGGGGAGGATAACGAAGGAAATGAGGAAAAGGCCGTACGGTTGGCAAAAAGTGAAGGTATATCTGTTATATCCGTGGGAGTAGGAACTGAGCAGGGAGCACCGGTTCCGGAATATATCTTCGGACAGCTGATGGGTTATAAAACAGACCGTACCGGCCAGACGGTACTTTCCCAACGTCAAACCCGAGCTCTGGAGAAGATGGCGTCGGGATCCGGCGGAGCCTTTATAGACGGTAATAATCTTGAGGAGTCGTCGGGTCAGATCATAGATGCGCTTTCTAAAAGCGGTGCGGGTTCCGGCACTATGGTTCGGTCGCAGAATTCCGTTCTTTTTTATCAGTATTTTCTCGCTGTAAGTATTTTGCTGTTCCTGCTTATCTACCTGCTGAATCCTAAGAGGGATCTCAATATTTAGCTCTGAATCTTGTTGAAAAGCCCTATGAATCCCCTTTTAACCTAACTTTAACGCAAGTGTGGCTTTTTATTAACAGATAAAGGGATATTTTTGTAAAATGCATTTTAGGAGCTTCATTATCACGATATTTATGGTAGTTTTCTGCGGCACTTGGGTGTTCGCCCAAAAAAGCTATAAATCGTTGGTGCACGAAGGTAACCGTTTTTACGAAAATAATAAGTTCGAAGCTGCTGCATCGTCATTTATGGAAGCGGTAAAAACTGATAAGAACAGTTATACCGCTCATTATAATCTTGGCAATGCACTCTACCGCAGTAAAAAGTACGAGGAAGCCATCGCAGAATATCAAAAAGCCAGCGAGCTTTCACAAAATCTGCGTGATAAAGCCTCAGCGTTGCATAATTTGGGAAATACCTATATGCAGCTTAATAAGCCTGATAAAGCAGCAGAATTTTACAAGCAGTCCCTTAAGCAGGAACCACGCAACGAGCAGACACGTAAAAACTACGAAATCGCCAAACTTAAAGACCAGGAAAATAAGCAGAACCAGGGCAAGGGCGGTGGTGGAGAAGGTCAGCAACAGCAGGATCAGTCCGGGCAGGGTGATCAGAAAAAAGACGGACAGCAGGGAGCCGGAAGTGGACCGGAAAGTGAAGGCAAGGATAACAGTGGAAATAATCCCAACCCAGATAAACAAAACAATAACGGAGCTTTGCCCAAAGGCATGCAGGAGGCCATCCTGAACCGGGTTTCAGATAAAGAACGGGAAACAGCGAAAAAGATTCTGAACAAGGATTCGTACTCGATGCCGGAGAGCAACGAGAAGGATTGGTAATGACTAGATTCTATCCCATACTTTTTATTTTTTTTGCGGCATTTTCTTATGCGCAGGTTAACCTGGTTGTTACTACCGACAGAAATACCCGCGACTTTAAGGAAGAAGACCCCATTGTGGTAAACATTCTGCTGGAAATTGCCGGAAAGGACATGATTCAGCAAACGCCTTTGCGTATGTTTGATACTTCCAGGTTTGAAGTTATAGCGAGCGGTTCCGAACAGAATACTTTCATCGACTCAAAATCAGGATTTAGGGTGAACAGGACCCTTTATCAGTATGTTCTCAAACCAAAAAAAACGGGAAAACTCAAGATCGGATCGGCTTCGGTAATTGTCAATGATAAACTGTATCACACCGAACCTTTTGATATCTTCATCAGCGAATCCGAAAAGAAAGTCATAGCGGACAAAAGCTTCAGTGAAATCTATTTGAATATGGAGCTGGACCGGGATGAAGTATATAAGAACCAGCCTACTGTTGCTGTCCTACGCGCCTATTCCCGTAACCTCAACAGTTTCCGCAAAGTCCGCGACATAAAATTACCTGACAATATAAAACTGACGGTTCGCAAGGTCAGTTCCGAAAAATCAGAAATCGAACCCGCCGGGAATATTTCCAGTCAGGTACTGGCAGTTTTTCTGATTTATCCTTCGGAGTCGGGGAGGTTGGATATCGGTCCGGTAAGTGCACGGGTGTCCTCCGGTAATTCAAAGATTCTGTCAAATAAATCCAGGCTGAAGGTTAAAAGTTTACCGCCGTCCGCTCCTGCGGGATTTAAAGATGCAGTAGGGAATTTTGAGCTCCAGCTTTCACATTCCGGCGAAAAGGCCGAAGTTGAAAAACCGGTGAAAGTGTCACTCACTTTACGAGGTGAGGGTAATTTTGACAATATGACACTGCCGAAGATCAGAGAATCGGAAAGCTACCGTTTTTACACTCCTAAGATTGTTACAAATACAAAAGTTTCCAAATCCGGAGTGAGAGGTGAGGTTACGGCACATTATCTTATTATTCCGCAAAAACCCGGGCCGCTCACTGTCTCCACAGATGCATTCTCTTTCTTTAATCCTGAAACGGGCAAATATGTAGACCTGGGCAGCCGGGAAGTGAAGATGGATGCACTTACGCACAACGAAATACTGGCAGCGCGCACTCCCATTGAAAAGGTGAATGATTATACGAATACCGTGCTGGAAACCGTAGACAATCCTGTAATAAAAACCACTAATCTGCGCGTAGAGGAAAGAAAAACTGTAAACTGGAAGACGGTATGGATCAACCTTGGACTTTTGCTGGCCGCTGCTTTGGGCCTGTTGTGGTTTCGAAAGTACCGCAGGACAAATGCGGGTGCCAGCTCGGCAAAACAGCAAAAAGATTTAGGTACGATTGCCGAAACAGAGCGGGAGTTAAAAGCAAAGGAGGCTGTGGACACGGATATATATGTTCCTTATCTGCAGCAGTTGGCAGATAATGCTCAGTACGACAGATTCTTTGAAACGCTGGCAGAAATGGATGCAGCTTTCCGTGCGGTTTTTGGAACAAACACAACGGCTGATTTCAAGGTTGTTCTGGAGCAGTCCTTCGGGCAGAATATGGCCGAAAATTACCGTATTTTGCAGCAAAAAATCCAGATGGAAAAGTTCGCACCCGTCCATACCCCCGAGCACATCCGGGAACTTCTTGAAGAAACCCGGAATTTATATTCGCAAATTAACAAATAAACAAAAATATTTCATATTTTTGCGAAATTATTAAAGCGTCTGTAATGTTTGAACACTTTTCCTGGAAAGAGATTTTAACCTGTTCTATGGTTCTGTTTGCCGTAATCGATATCATCGGATCCATCCCGATCATCGTGAGCCTGAAGAAGAAATTCGGTAAAATTGAATCAGAGAAAGCAGCTATTGTAGCGGGCCTTCTAATGATTGTTTTCCTTTTCGTGGGTAATAAAATCCTTAATTTTATTGGTGTTGACGTAAATTCGTTTGCGATAGCGGGTGCATTTGTCATTTTTATAATAGCTCTGGAAATGATCCTGGGTGTGCAGATACAGAGGAATACTGAGGCTACTTCAGCTTCCATTGTGCCTATTGCTTTCCCCCTGATCGCCGGTGCGGGAACTCTTACAACTACGCTGTCACTGAAGGCCGAATATCACGATATCAATATTATATTCGGAATTGTATTGAATACAATTTTTGTATATGTTGTTTTAAAATCCGCAAACTGGATTGAAAGAAAATTAGGTACCGGAACTCTAAAGGTGATTGAAAAAGTTTTCGGAATTATCCTTTTGGCCATCTCCATTAAATTATTTACCGCTAACTTTGCGCAGCTATTTCAAACTTACGTTCATTTTTAATATATAATCATGCAGCTATATTATAAGATATTTCTGGTCCTTTTTATCCTATTCATAGGTTTTAACCTCTATGCTGTGGACTGGAATATCGGTTTGATGAATGATGATAATCTTAAATACGTATTTTCCCTTTCGGCAGGTATCGTAGGACTTCTCTTGGTATTTGTTCTGCATACCTGGAGCAAACTCAGGTCGCGTCCGTAACTGCAAGGTTATTTAAAACTGCGCCGGCTTTCAGTTCAGTTTCCTGCCATTCTTTTTCGGGATTACTTTTCGCATTAATTCCTCCGCCTGCGTACAGGTGGACACCCGATGCTGTGAAGCGCGCGCACCGAAGATTTACAAAATACTGAATTTCACTTTCTGTTTCCACCCTGATATATCCCGAATAGAAAGACCTTGGATTCTTTTCGAATGCAGCAATTGCTTTTTGGCAGAAATCTTTCGGAATTCCGCAGACGGCAGGCGTAGGATGAAGTTCAGCTATCAGCGCTTCCAGGTCATGTTTTTTTACCTTGGCTTTAAAGTCTGTCCGCAGGTGCTTGATGTTTCCGGAATGATGATCGTATGTTTCAGAAATCCATATCTCAGAACTGTATTTCTGAACCGTTTCAGCAATGTACAGCGTTACTGGCCTCTGTTCTTCTGTTTCCTTATCTGTCCAGTCTTCCTCCAGAGGAAGTGTGCCTGCCAGGCTCATGGTTTCAAAAACTGATGTCTTTTTGTTAAATCTGCCTAAAAGTTCAGAAAATGCGCCCATCCAGCAGTGCGGCCCTTTATTAAAAAGATAAACAAAAGCGTTAGGATAAGATCTGCACAGATTCAGAAAGCTTCTGCCAAAATCAATTTCCCCGCTGCCCGAAAGCTTGCTGTACGGTAAATATTTCTGCCGGGAGAGTACCAGTTTAGGAATTTCATTCTTTCTAACAAATTGAATTACTTTCGCCACCCTTTCCAGGTATTCTTCTTTACTTTCAGAACGAAAATAAGGATCCGGTCCACCTGTAACCCGCGGAAAGGTCGAGCTCAGTATTTCATCATTTGATAACCTCATCAGTTTACCGCCAAACCGCACCGTCTCAGTTTCATCAAATGAAACAAGCTTTACCGGAAACTCGTTTTCCGGCCCCTGTACGGTGAAAATTTCAGGTTGGAAAGGGAACTTGAGGAAGATCATTATGAAAGCTTGCTGTGCAGAATGATATTATTTGTCATGGTGGTATGATTGATAAGGTGGCCTTTTGCATCCCTTATTTCAATCTGCGAAACATGAACTGTATTCCCCTTGCGTATGAAGGAGGCTTTTCCGGTCACGGTGCCTGTGCGTATTGCACGCAGATGGTTGGAGTTGATATTGGTGCCAACCGGCGCATATTTTTCCATATCTACATGAAGTACTGACAGACATGAGCCAAGTGTTTCGGCCAGAGCCACGCTGGCGCCGCCGTGCAGGATGCCGTAGGGCTGATGCACACGGGGTTCTACCGGCATTTCTGCAGTTAGGGATTCATCATCAACATCAGTAAACCGTATATTGAGGGTTTTTCCAAGATTTTCCCGACCCCAGTTGTTCAGCCGGTCCAGGATTTCATTTCTTTTGCTGTCTTCCATAATAAATCAGCTGATATTTGGGTTCCAGTTTTCAGGGACCTTTGGCGTTATGTCGTATTCCTTGTAGTAGTCGGAGATGTGCTGCAGTACCTCCTCATAACTCATTAGTTTAAGCTTTTCGTATTGTATGGTATGCCCCAGATAAACGGTATTGCGTTTAAAATCACCTGCTCCCAATACAATGGGTAATTTTGCCTCCATTGCCATATAATAAAAGCCTTTCCGCCATTTCGGTACCCAGCTGCGCGTCCCTTCGGGTGTTATTACCAGACTGAAATTTTCCTTTTCGAACAGTCTGCCTACAAACTTTACGAGATCATTTCTCTGGCTGCGGTCTATACCTATACCCCCCAAAGCCTTTACGATCCCACCGTACCAACTTTTGGTGTGCTCATCTTTAATGATAATTTTAAGAGGTTTGCCCAATGCCCAGTATGCGAAGTTACCCAGGATATATTCCATGTTGTGGGTATGGGGAGCAATAACGAGGATACAGCGTTCCAAAACTTTTGGATCGCCGTGTAAAACCACTTTCCAGCCCAGCATTTTCAGTGCCAGCGCACCAATAATTTTCTTCATGAAGTGTATTGTTAAAAACAAAAAAAGTATAACCAGCAAGGCTATACTTTACAAATATATTGAAATATTAACTCTCCTAAAACAAACTGCTTACTAAATAAACAATCTTAAATACGATTTCTAAAACAAGCTGTACCATAGGTGAAATTTTTGTGGTTTTGGTGGAACGAATTTACAATTTTATTTTTAATAATTAAAAAGCATGTGATGCTAATTTTTTAATTAATAATCAGACTGATAAGGAACGGGCAGATAAAACCTGAACTGGGAGCCTTGAAACTCTGCCCGTTGCCAAATCACTTTCTTACCTGGTCTTGATGGATACTACCTTTTTTTGGCCATTAATGGAGATATTGATATCCTTAATGCTGTCGGTATCTATCTTCAGCTTTTTAATCATCAGATCTGCCTCTTCTTTGGATACCTTTTTGCCGTTTACGATTATGGAATCGGCATTGTTTGATGATACTACGATGCTGTTACTGCCCGTGTTCTGATTTCCGTACCTGTCATCTTCATCCCGGTCATCACTCAGTGAAAAGCCCTGCTCATCATTCAGTGCAATTACGCTCATGTTTTGTGGAACTACCAGTTCATAATCCACCCGGTAGTCACGGAACCTGTATTCGTAGGGATAGGAATAGTAGTTAGGGAGCAGTATCTTATTGTTCACGATTTCTACGGGAATATTTACCTTAAGTGGCAGATTATAGCCGTCTGCTCTCTTCTTCACTTCCAGGTATGGCGCGGCTACATTTTCACGGCGTACATGGATATCAGGATAGTCCTGTTTATAGATTGTTTTTCCGTCGGAATATATATCATCCCAATACGATTTAAAATTCTGGGGAATCACCACTTTTTTCACATCTACCATTATGGAGTCCGATGTGGTATTTATGGCTACATTCTCTGTTTCATCATTATTCCCGCTGTACTGCGTGCTGTATTTAATTGCACTTGCTCCTGTAAATGCGGCTAAAGCAATCCAGATCAGTACAAGTCCGCCAATTACATAACCTGTATTGTTGAGTTTAGTTCTTGGCGAAAACAGCTTAATGGCCAGGTAGCAGAAGATCAGAGCCGGAATAAACACCGTCAGGAATGCCAGGGCTATAGCCAGGAATCCCAGGTTGCTGTCCTGCAGATAAAATCCTAAATTATCAAAGAAATTGATATTACTGGTTCCTGCCAGTCCGAAAACACTTATTGAGGCCAACAGCATGGATAGACCGATGAGCCCGAATATACCGCCAAGTATATAACGGATTACGTTCCAGATGCCGTTTCCTGCATTATTAATATAGGGTTTGTTCTCGGTATAAATTTCCCCTACACGCTGCGTGGATTCATTGGCAAACTGTACCAGTTTATTGGATTCACTTTTCAGGTTGTCAAAATTCATGGGTTTGCCTTTCATCTTCAGGAAGTCTGCCGCCGTTTGGGCTTTAGGCAGGACAATCCAGAAGATAATATAAATCAGTATAATCAGTGAGGTGGAAATTGCTGCTGTAAATATTCCCAGGATGGCTATACCTAACCAAATGGCACGCATCGCACTGATGTCCATACCAGTGTAGTGTGCCAGACCGGCGCAAACACCTGCTATTTTTTGCCTTTCGGGATCACGGAACAGCTGTTTCGCACCTGGATTGCCAAAAGCCTTCCGGCTGTTTTTATTATTCGTTTCAGAATAATAGGCTTCCTCCTGCTCTTCAATTACTTCAGGTTTTCCAATCTGGAATATAACCTTTTCAACGTCTGCGTCATTTATGACTTCGCGTCTGCCAAGGGTTTCCTTAAATATTTCGACCATCCGTATTTCGATGTCGTGCATCACTTCATCAGCTTCTGTAGGCTCCAAAGAACTTCTTAGGGCTGCCAGATAATCGCTGAGTTTTATATAGGCGTGTTCCTCAATCGTAAATGAGAAACCGGCGAGTCCAATTGAGAGTGTCTTGTTCATAGTTTTAAGAATTTGCTTGAAACGGATTTTCAGTCCCGCTTGTCGGATTGTTTTTAGTGATTTGGTTTACAGATTCATTCAGCTCGCGCCAGGTAGTCAACAGTTCAGCCAGAAACAGGTTTCCTTTTTCGGTGATCTGATAATACTTCCTTGGCGGCCCTCCGGTAGATTCTTCCCAACGGTAGGAAAGAAATTCGCCGTTTTTCAGTCGGGTGAGGAGCGGATAAAGCGTTCCTTCCACCACATCCAGTCTGCCTTTCTTTAGCTCATCTATGAGATCGGAAACATACATCTCGCGCTCATGGATCAGACTCAAAATGCAGAATTCCAGAATTCCTTTGCGCATCTGCGCTTTCGTGTTCTCGGTATTCATTTAGTTGAGGTTATGATTTGGTTAATAATTCTGAACTGATATAACTTAACAATACAAAGATATGTTATTTATTCAGTAATATGCAATACAAAGTAGTATAAAATTGTGTTATTACCTGTTAAGTGGTTGATTATCAGTATAAAAAATTTATAAGAAATTTTACTGTACTTAATTCTAAAATTAAATTTGATCAAATTTTAAGCAAAATTTCAGATAATATCCATTTTTAGTAATTTTATACGAAAATTAAAAAAGCTATGAATAACCACGAAATCGATTACAGGATACATGGAGAAGAAATGCAGTGTGTGGAGATTGAACTGGATCCTAATGAAAGCGTCATTTCCGAGCCGGGAAGTTTTATGATGATGACCGAAGGCATACAGATGGAAACCATGTTTGGCGACGGTAATGAAAAGGGTCTTATGGGCAAATTGTTCTCGGCAGGCAAACGCTTGCTTACCGGTGAGAATCTTTTCATGACAGCTTATACAAATATATCCAGTCAGAAAAGGCAGGTGTCTTTCGCGGCCCCTTACTCAGGGAAAATAATCGCGTTGGATCTTTCGCGGCTGGGTGGAAGGGTAATCTGCCAGAAGGACAGCTTCCTGTGCGCTGCCAAAGGAGTATCTGTAGGTATTGAATTTCAGAAGAAGCTGGGTACAGGGCTTTTTGGTGGCGAAGGATTCATAATGCAGAAATTGGAGGGAGACGGGATGAGTTTTGTGCACAGTGGCGGCCACGTAATTGAGAAACAGTTGCAGCCCGGCGAAATACTCAAGATCGACACCGGCTGTATCGTTGCTTTTACCAAAGAGGTGGATTATGATATCCAGTTTGTGGGTGGCATCAAGAACTCCATTTTTGGCGGCGAAGGACTCTTTTTTGCGCAGCTTCGCGGTCCCGGAACAGTTTGGATACAGACCCTGCCCATTTCCCGACTGGCTGCCCGTATACTCCAGTTCGGAACCGGAAAAAAAGGTGAAGAAGGAAGTGTACTCGGAAAATTGGGTAATCTCCTGGACGGTGACGGATTTTAAAGACCGGTTTTCAATAAACGGATTTTAAGCGGGTTTATACAGCCTGCTTTTTTGTTTTATTGAATCCCTGGACCTGCGCTAAAAAGACATTAATCAGGGTGCTGAATTTTTGCATAAAAATTTAAATATCAGTATTTTTGTGAATTACTGAAATTTGAGCTAAAGCTGCAATGCAATACCGGCAGCATTTTATATGAGCGAAAACAACAACTTTAATTATACCGAAGACAATATCCGGACGCTGGACTGGCAGGAGCACGTTCGGCAGCGGCCCGGGATGTACATCGGAAAGCTGGGTGACGGATCGTCTGCTGATGATGGAATCTATATCCTTCTGAAGGAAATCATTGACAATTCCATAGATGAATTTGTAATGAAATCCGGAAAGCGGATTGAAATCAAGATTGATGAAGGTAAAGCTGTGATCCGCGATTTTGGCCGTGGGATACCGCTTGGGAAGGTGGTAGACGCGGTTTCCAAAATGAATACCGGTGGTAAATACGACAGCAAAGCCTTCAAGAAGTCTGTGGGACTGAATGGTGTGGGTTCCAAGGCTGTTAATGCGCTTTCTGACTTCTTTAAAGTTAAATCAGTGCGCGAAGGCCGGATGAAGATTGCCGAATTCTCCAAAGGGGTAGTTACCCACAACCACGACGAGGCGGATACTTCCGACCGTAACGGTACGGAAATTACTTTTATTCCGGATCATGAGATCTTCCCGCATTTCAAATTCAGGAAAGAGTATATAGAAAGGATGCTCCGAAACTATGTTTACCTGAATCCGGGACTCAAGATTATCTTCAACGGTGAAACTTTTTTTTCGGAAAACGGTCTTAAGGATCTGCTTCAGGAAGAACTGGAGGGCGACATTCTGTATCCTATCATCCATCTGAAGGCTGAAGATATTGAGATTGCGGTTACACATTCAGACAAATCGCAGTCGGAAACCTATTTTTCTTTCGTAAACGGTCAGAATACAACGCAGGGCGGTACTCACCTCAATGCATTTAAGGAGGCCTATGTAAAAACAATACGCGAATATCTCAATAAGACCTACGAAGCCTCGGATATTCGCAAGTCCATTATAGCGGCTGTTTCCATAAAGGTTATTGAGCCGGTTTTTGAATCCCAGACCAAGACCAAACTGGGCTCGAATGATATGGAGCCGGGAAAAGAAACCATCCGGACTTTCATGAATAATTTCCTTAAAAAGGAACTGGATAATTACCTGCACAAAAATCCGGAAACCGCCGAGGCGGTTCACAAGAAAATCCTGGTTTCGGAACGCGAGAGGAAAGAGCTTTCCGGTATTCAGAAACTGGCCCGCGAGAGAGCGAAGAAAGTATCACTTCATAACAAAAAACTGCGTGACTGCCGCCAGCATTATAATGACCAGAAGGCAGAAAGGAAAGCAGAATCCCAGATTTTCATTACCGAAGGAGATTCGGCCTCCGGTTCTATTACCAAGTCACGGGATGTTGAAACCCAGGCTGTTTTCTCACTGCGCGGTAAACCGCTGAATTCCTATGGTCTTACTAAGCGGGTGGTGTACGAAAATGAGGAGTTCAACCTTTTGCAGGCTGCGCTGAATATTGAAGACTCATTGGAGGATTTGCGCTACAACCAGGTAATCATTGCCACAGATGCCGATGTGGACGGTATGCATATCCGGCTGCTCATGATCACCTTTTTCCTGCAGTTTTTCCCGGATCTGATCCGGAACGGGCATTTATACATCCTTTCCACACCTTTGTTCAGGGTGCGGAACAAAAAAGAAACGCGTTACTGCTATTCCGATGCCGAAAGGATAAAAGCGCTGAATGAGCTCGGCAAGAATCCGGAGATCACACGCTTTAAAGGTTTGGGTGAGATTTCCCCCGATGAATTTAAGCATTTCATTGGCAAGGACATCCGGCTTGAACCCGTGGTAATCGGTAAAGATCAGACTATAGAGCAAATCCTGGAATTCTATATGGGTAAAAATACTCCGGACCGGCAATCCTTTATCCTTGAAAACCTGGTAGTTGAAGATCCGGAAATTGACAAAAAGGAAAAACTGGAAGATGTGCACGTATAATTTGCAGCATCCATTATCAAACAGAATTAATTTCGCGCTTGCGCGGACCAATATATGACTGAAGAAAACCTCCATGAAGGGGAAAGTTTAAGGAAAGTATCAGGGCTGTATAAGGACTGGTTTCTGGATTACGCCTCTTACGTAATTCTGGACCGGGCCATTCCGTCGGTCTACGACGGTTTCAAACCTGTGCAGCGCCGGATCATGCACTCCATGCGTGAGCTGGAAGACGGCCGCTACAATAAGGTGGCGAATATCGTTGGGAATACAATGAAGTATCATCCTCACGGTGACGCCTCCATTACCGATGCGATGGTTCAGATTGGGCAAAAGGAACTGCTCATCGATACCCAGGGTAACTGGGGAAATATCTACACCGGCGATTCTGCCGCTGCCGCCCGTTATATTGAAGCGCGCCTAACACCCTTTGCTCTCGAGGTTGTTTTTAACCCAAAGACTACCGAATGGTCCAAATCTTATGACGGCCGGAACAACGAGCCTATTGACCTGCCCGTAAAATTCCCGCTGCTCCTGGCACAGGGGGTGGAAGGTATTGGGGTTGGACTTTCAACTAAAATCCTGCCGCATAACTTTAATGAACTGATCAGTGCATCAGTTGCGCATCTGAAGGGCAAAAAGTTTCAGGTGTTCCCGGATTTCATTACCGGTGGTTTACTGGATGTAGCCGAATATAATGATGGTGAAAGAGGCGGTAAAGTACGCGCAAGAGCCAGGATTGTTCAGCGTGAAAAAAACCTGCTGGTCATTACCGAACTTCCCTACTCCAAAACCACCGTAGACCTTATTGACAGTATAGTAAAGGCCACCGAAAGAGGTAAGATCAGAATAAAAAGGATTGAAGACAATACCTCGGATAAAGTGGAAATCCTGATTCATCTTGCCAATGATGTATCTCCGGACAAGACCATTGATGCACTGTACGCCTTCACCGACTGTCAGGTTTCCATTTCGCCTAATGCGTGTGTAATCGTGGGTGACAAGCCAATGTTCCTGAGTGTTTCCGAAATCCTGCGCATGAATACCGACCACACGGTATCTCTGCTGAAAAAGGAACTTGAGATTGAACTTCATGAACTTCAGGAAAGCTGGCATTTTGCCTCGCTTGAACGTATTTTTATTGAAAACCGGATCTATCACGATATCGAAGAAGTTAAATCCTGGGAAGAAGTTCTTACGACTATTGATACAGGCCTCAAACCGCACACCGGGCATCTGCTGCGTGAGGTAACAGAAGAGGATATTGTCAGGCTTACCGAGATTAGGATAAAGAGGATTTCCAGGTTTGACCTTGATAAATTTAAGGAAACCATAGCAGCGCTCGAGGATAAGATTGAAAAATGCAGATACAATCTGGAACATCTTATTCCGTATGCCATAGACTACTTCCTGAACATCCAGAAGAAATATGGTAAGGACCGCGAAAGAAAGACCGAGATCAGGATATTTGATACGATTGATGCTTCCAAAGTAGCGGTTGCAAATGAAAAATTCTACGCTAATTTTGCTGAAGGATTTATTGGAACGTCGCTGAAGAAGGACCAGTTCCTTTTTGACTGTTCGGATATTGACGACATCATTACCTTCCGTCGGGACGGAACCATGAAAGTCGTCAAAGTTGAAGCCAAGACCTTTATCGGCAAAGACATTGTTCACGTAGGCATCTGGAAAAAAGGCGACACCCGCACTGTTTACAATACCATTTACCGCGAGGGACGCGACGGCCCTTATTATATGAAGCGTTTCTCGGTGACAAGCATTACGCGTAACACCGATTATCCGCTTGCCTCTGAGAAAAAAGGATCCGAATTCCTCTATTTTTCTGCCAATCCCAACGGTGAGGCAGAGCTGGTGACGGTCTTGCTGAAGCCCAATGCGCGCGTACGCAAGAACAGGATTGACATAGATTTTTCCGAGCTGGCCATTAAAGGCCGGGCCTCACGCGGAAATCTGGTTACAAAATATACCATCAAGAAAATCGATCTGAAGGAGGAAGGCCACAGTACCCTGGCTCCGAGAAAAATCTGGTTTGATGAAACGGTGCGCCGCCTCAATGTGGATGCACGCGGTACGCTGCTGGGAAGCTTCAAAGGCGACGACCGCATCCTTACCATCAACAGTAACGGTGAGGCGAAACTGGTTTCCTTTGACCTGATGAACAGGTTTGACGATGAATATCTGGTGTTGGAGAAGTGGATTCCGGAACAGCCAATTACCTGTATTTATTTTGACGGTGAGAAAGGTATTTATTTCATCAAAAGATTCCTGCTGGACCACACCCCAAATATTCAGCATTTTGTACCTTCAGATCATCCCAAAACTTTTATTGAACAGATTATTACTGTGGACAGGGCACAGGCAGAGATTGTTTTTGCCAAAGAAAAAGACAAACAGCGCGACCCCGAAACTATCATTATCGATGATTTTATCTCGGTAAAAGGCATAAAAGCCATTGGTAACCAGCTTACGAAAAGCAAGGTGAAAAGCATTAACATCACCCTGCCTGAGCCGGAGGAAATGAATCCCGGTTTCGACGAGGTAGAACAGAATGAAGACAGTGTGGCCTTTATAGACCACGATGTGGCCAATGGAGACTACCCCGAGGAAGGTGCCATCGGAAATCTGTTCGGGGAGTAATTTAATCTGATGCCGCTTACCGCATCATCAATGAAAAATATATGAGTTTAGTACTGATTATAATTATCGCGGCTACGGCCCTTATAAGTTTCATAGCCTTCAGCAACCAGCCGCTGTTCGAGAAATATAAATTCAATGTAGGAGCGATCACCAATAACCGGGAGTATATCCGGCTGATCAGCGCAGGATTCCTGCATGGAGACATGATGCATCTGCTTTTCAATATGATGACGCTCTACTTTTTTGGGCCCATCGTGGTGCAGGCGTTTGGCCAAATTGGATTTTTAATCGTTTACTTTGGTTCCATACTTTTAGGCAACCTGTTTTCCCTTTATCTGTACAAAGCCCAACCCTGGTATTCGGCGATTGGTGCGAGTGGCGGTGTCTCCGGGATTTTGTTTGCTTCAATAGCAATGATTCCGGATCTGGGTATATACTTTTTCTTTATCCCAATACCCATTCCGGGTTATATATTTGGCTTTTTGTACTTCGCCTATTCCGTATATATGATGCTTAATCCAAGACCTCACGACAATATCGGACATGCTGCTCACCTCGGAGGTGCAGCTTTCGGACTTGTATATGCCGTAGGTTTGCTGCCGGAAGTGGCATTAAGTAATATCCGTTTCCTTGGCATTATGTCGCTGCCACTGCTCTATATGGCGTATATGGTTTTTGTGAGAAAGGCGATCTGATCACTTTTCTGTCTCGCATTAAGTAGGCATATTACCTCAGCATAAAATAGTAAATCAGCGCCCAAACGGTGATAAAGAACAGGCCCGGGTACAGCACAGACCTTAACATCTGCATGTCCTTTTTCACAAAGGCCAGGTAAATCACGTAAATGATAAATATGATGATGAGTCCTATTGGAATTAGTGGGTAAGTCATGGCATTTGTTTTAAAAGTTCGACATTATCATTGCGGAATTTTGCGACGGTTCCGAAAGTTTCAATTGAGTGAATTTTAAATCACCTTCTCACGAACGCCGTTCCCAGCGTACCTAAAGTTAATAAATCTATTTGATTTACATCCTCAGATACAGCACGACAGTAAAACAGCCATTATTCTATATCATCACAAAAATTGTCGGAAACCGACATTCTGTTCCTGTGGTTAATTCCCCAGTCTTTCAGGGCATAGATAATCGGCGTCAGGGTGTCAGCGTACGCTTCTGCTTTGTAAATGATACGCGACGGATAATTATCCGAAACCGTACGGCGTATGAGCTGGTGGCGCTCCAGGTCCTTCAGTTCCTTGGCCAGCACACGTGCACTGATCCCCGGGATACTTTCCTGTATGGCATTAAACCTCTCATTACCTACTGAAACAGAGATAATAATTGGCAGTTTCCATTTACCATTTATAACATTCAGGGCCTCACGTACCGGTTCTAAAGTGTCCAGACAATTGCTGCATTCTCTCTTTGCCATAATCATCTATTATAGATATAGCGCTTACCTTTTGAAAGCACTATACAAAAGTAAGTTAATTTTGGTAAATTTGCAGAACCATTTCAATACACTGAAAATGATAAATATGAATAACCGAACAATATCATACTCAATCCTGGAACTCGCGATCGTTTCGCAGGGACAAAGTTCTAAGGAAACTCTAAACAACTCTCTGGTTCTGGCAAAAGAGGCCGAAGAACTTGGCTATAAGCGATTCTGGTTTGCAGAACATCATAATTCCGAGTCCGTAGGCAGCAGCGCTACCTCGGTCCTTATTGGCTATGTAGCCGAAAACACCACGAAACTTAGAGTGGGTTCCGGCGGAATTATGCTTCCGAATCACGCCCCGCTTATCATTGCTGAACAGTTCAGTACACTCGCACACCTATATCCGGGCCGGATTGATTTAGGACTTGGGCGTGCACCCGGTACCGACCAGGAAACCGCCCGTGAGATCCGTTCGGATTTTATGCAGGCCGCACATTCATTCCCAAGAGAGGTGGCAAAGATTCAGCAGTATTTTTCAGCCGACAATAAAACCGCTAAGGTACGCGTACCTATGGCCGAAGGAACTGACGTTCCGGTTTATATATTAGGTTCCAGTACCGACAGCGCACATCTTGCGGCTCAAAAAGGCCTGCCGTATGCTTTTGCCAGCCATTTCGCGACCACGCATCTGCATAGTGCGCTCCGGATTTACCGCGACGAATTCCAGCCCTCAGAGTTTTTGGAAAAGCCTTACACCATTGCTGGTGTGAATGTATATGTCGCAGATACTGATGAAGAAGCGCAGGAACTCTTTACGTCGCTGATTCGAATGTTTATTGGCATACTTACAGGTGCCCGAGATCCGCTTTATCCACCCGGACCCATGACGAACGATTTGGAGGAGATGTTCCACCATCCGGCGGTGCAGCAAATGCTGAAATACTCCTTTGTGGGAAGCCGCGAAACTGTGAAAAGGGAAATCAGGCAGTTCCTGGAAGAAACCGGCGTAGATGAACTCATCGTTGTTTCTACAATGTTCAACCTTCAGGATAGGCTCAAATCCGCACATCTGTTTTCGGAAATTATGACGGAAATAAACAATGGGAATTAAGCAGCTGACAATTCTTAACTGATCAGCTTAGATCAGAATAAATCCGGATTTTCGCCTGGATTTTCTTTCAGTTCATCAAACTTAGCCTTCATAGTGGGATTGTTGTGCGTAAGTTTCTTGATTGTAAGATCCTCAGTTTTCTGATTGGCCAGTCTGAGGTTATTTTCCGAAGAAAGCAGTGCTTCCTTGGTTTTCTGAAGCTGATGGATGGTTTTGTCAATGCCGTCTATGGCATCCTTAAACTTTCGGCTGGCCAGATCGTAATTCCGCGCAAATCCTTCCTTGAACTTGTTCATTTTCTCCTCAAAGTTCGTAATATCGATATTCTGGCTTTTCACCAGGGCGAGTTCAGCCTTGTACTGAAGGGAGTTCATGGCTGCATTGCGGAGTAAGGTGATGATGGGGATAAAGAATTGGGGTCTTACCACGTACATCTTGCTGTAGCGGTGGGAAACGTCTACGATACCGGAATTATAGTACTCGCTTTCTGCCTCCAGGCATGAAACAAGAACAGCGTATTCGCACTTCTTCTCATTACGGTCTTTGTCCAGTTCTTTCAGGAAATCCTCATTCCTCTTTTTTGTAGCTGTTGCGTCGCATTCATTTTTCATTTCGAACATAATCGAAATGATTTCATTGCCGGCATCATCAAACTCTTTGTAAATGTAGTCACCTTTACTGCCGGAACGTGCGTCATTGTCTTTTTCGAAATAGGCTTTCTGGAAAGCCGTAGCGCGCAGTTTGTTGAATTCGATCTCGCAGTGCTGCTCCAGGGACTCGCCCAGCATTTTGGTGCTCAGTTTGAGTTTCATATCACGAATGCGGGCTATTTCATCATCTTTATATTTAATGATGGCTTCCTTATTCTGAAGTTCGGTGGCAAAATGCTGTTTCAGGGATCCCTCCAGATTCTGTTTCTCCAGATCCTTGGTACGCACCTCATGAGCCAGTGCATCGCGTTCCTTTTCAATCTTCTGCACAGCTTCAGTAACGGCCAGTTGTTTCTGAATCTCTACATTATCGATGATGGATTTCAGTTTCAGGATTTCAGCTTCTTTCTGATTAATCTTTTCGGCCAGAGCCACTTCGCTCTGAGCTTTAAGTTCAGAAATTTCGCGGTCTTTTTTTGCCAGGTTTTCCTGAAGTGTCTGCCTTACCTGAGCCTCCGCCAGTTTTACGGCGCTTTCTTTTTCACGGTCGGCCAGCGCCAGCCGGGTTTTAAGTTCGTGTTCAAACTGATGGTCGCGTACCTGCCGCACAATATCGGCAAATCCGGCTTCATCAATTTTAAAGGCTTTGTTACAGTGGGGGCAGATTATTTCGTTCATGTTATACAGTTGTAAGTGAAGCTAAGCTAAGGATTATTAGGGAATTCAGGATCTGACACAGGCTAAATTCTTTCAAGTTCATCCGCGCTGATTGTCGTTTTGAAAGTGCCGTAATTTACGGTTATTTTGTTTTTGGAAACTTTCTCAATAGTTCCCACACTTGTGCTGCCCGTGATCCTAACACGCTGGCCGGGTTTCAGCCATAATTCACGTTCTTCTTTTTTCCTTTCAACAATCTTTTCGTGGGCTTCCGCAATTTTTTCCTGGATATCAGCCTTTTTTAACTGTTGGGTAATTTTGCGCTTTACAACCTGCAGTTTTTTGGATTCATCCTTATCCGTACCCAGCTTTCTGAATTTCTCCTGCTCCAGAATCTTTACAAAATCGCGCACAACATCTTTCCGGGATTTCCCCTTCATATAGGCATCTATAAAGCCTTCAATCTTATTTCCGAACTGCAGCTTGCGGTGCTCTTCCTCGTACAGTTTCTGGAAGTTGAAGAGTTTCTGCTGCAGTTGCTCATTCAGTTTTTGCAAATGATCGCGTTTGTCAGTTACCGAGTCTTTCTGTTCCGAAAGATTGGTGCGAAGCTTCTCTACCTCAAATTTTTCCTGCTGCAGTTTTACAATGGTTTTGTCCAGGTTCACCACATCCTTTTCAACCTTCTTCTTGGCAGATCTCAGGATGAACTGTGGGATTTTATTTTTCTCGGCTACCTCAAAAGTAAATGAACTGCCGGCCTGACCTACTTCCAGTTTATAGAGTGGTTCCAGACTCTTCTCATCGAAAAGCATGGCGGCATTTTCTGCATTCGGCAGCTGTTCCACAACAAGTTTAATGTTGGTATAGTGGGTGGTGATGATGGCAAAGCTCTTCTTTCCGTAAAAATATTCCAGAAAACTCTCGGCCAGGGCACCACCCAATTCAGGGTCCGAACCGGTTCCAAATTCGTCGATGAGCAGCAGTGTTTTGGCGTCGGCTTCCTTAATGATGCCCGACATCTTCTTGAGGCGCGAGGAATAAGTGGAAAGGTGATTCTCAATAGACTGATTGTCACCGATATCTGTCATTATTTTGTCAAAGAAAAACATCTCCGACTTCGGATGCGCCGGGACCAGGATACCGCTCTGAATCATAAGCTGCAGTAAACCCACCGTCTTTAGTGTGATTGATTTTCCGCCGGCATTGGGTCCGGAAATACAAAGGATCCTGTTGTGCTCCGTAAGAGTCAGCGTTTGGGGAAATATCTTTTTCCCTTCTGCTTTATTGCTTAAAAACAGCAGCGGATGATAAGCCTCCCTCAGTCTTAGGGTAGGATGACGGTTTATTTTGGGGAGAATTCCGTTAATCTGCTCAGCGAATTTTGCTTTTGCGCGAGTAAGATCGAGATCGAAAAGATACATTTGGTATTCGCTGAGTTGGGGCTGGAATTCTGCCGTTTCAGCCGTCAGTCTCCGCAGAATGCGGTCCAGTTCTTTTTTTTCCTCCTCCTCACTTTCCCGCTGCTTAAAATAATGCTTCAGCACACTTTCCGGCTGAATGTAAGTAATGGAACCTGTTTTCGAAATTCCCAAAACCCGCCCCGGAACTCTTTTCTTGAAGCCTGATTTTACTGCCAATACACGCTGATCTTCAATAATGGTCTCGCGTATTTCATCCAGAAAGTCACTTTGCCCATAGGTGGTGAGGGCACGGTTAAAGTTTTCCTGAATGGCTTTTCTTGAATGCTGTATTTCGGTCCGGATTTCTTTAAGTAGGGTAGAAGCGTCGCTTTTTACATCGCCGAACCGGTTAAAGACCTTGTCAATCCTGTCAATGATTTCTTTGCGGAATTCAAGTTTCCTGATTTCAGCCGTCAGATGCGGAAAGGTCTCCTCGAAATTGGGTAAGAATTTTTGCAGCCTTCCAATCTGCGCCGTAATATTCTTTATTTTGATAAAAGATTTCGCATCCAGCCGGAAGTTTTCAATAACCATAAGTTTCAGTTCATCGTCAATATCTTCAAATTCATTAAACGGAATGATGTTATGACTTTCAAAACTGGTGAGGAATTCTGCAGTTTTCTTCAGCGTAAGCTCAGCATCGTCTATCGCCAATGGACGCAGCTCCATAATCCGGTCCTGCGTTTTGTGAGAGTATGCAAATGGAGCAATTTCCGCTAAAAGCGCGGGGAATTCCAATTCGTCTAAATCTTCTTGTTGTATCAGCACAGTGCAAATATAAGTTAATAGTTGTAGGTAAGGCTGGCCGCAGGCGATATGATTACCTAAACTCACCGTTAAACCCGTAACTTAACATCAAAGAATATTCCCTAAAAATTTCTGGCCTGCAATTGGGGATGTGCACTACATACTTCAACAAAATTCGGACAACCTGGCAACTACCAAAATAAAATCTGCAAATTTGCAGTCAAATTATAAGCAAATGGCGGACTGGAAAGAAATACTTGCACCCATAAAAAACTCAACCTACTTCGAACAGCTCTGGAAGGATGTACAGTCAGAATATGCAGATACAAAATGCTTTCCGCCCAAAAAACAGATTTTCCGTGCCCTGGAACTTACTCCGTTTAATGAGCTAAGGGTCGTTATTCTCGGTCAGGATCCTTATCATAATGACGGACAGGCCAACGGTCTTTGTTTTTCGGTGTCCGAAAGTGTTGCTACGCCGCCGTCTTTAAAGAATATATTTACAGAGCTCCAGTCTGATTTAGGAATTGAACGTACCCGCAAAGACCTGGAAGACTGGGCTACGCAGGGCGTACTTCTGCTCAACGCCACGCTGACGGTAAGGGCGCATTCACCTAACTCACATAAGGATTTAGGTTGGGAGAGATTTACAGACTTCATCATCAGTGAGATTTCAGCCAGAAAAGAAAAAGTTGTTTTTGTTTTATGGGGTGCCTTCGCACAAAAAAAGGAGGAACTTATCGATTCCTCCAAACATCTGATTATTAAGTCGGCGCATCCTTCACCATTTTCGGTCTACCGCGGATTTTACGGCAGCCGGCCCTTTTCGCAGGTTAACGCTTGGCTTGCTCGCCACGGCCAACCCCAGATTCAATGGTAATTACCTTACAGAGGGCTCTACCGAATTCTGTGCGACTTTATCAACTTTAATTCCAATGACATATTTTCCGGAATTTGCCGCAAATCCTGCTCCTGCAGTCGGGTAGGGATTTGCCTCTACCAGGGTGTACCTGTAACCGTTAAAGAAAGCTTTATTATCATAACCTCGCTGCGGATTACTTTGCGTGGACAGCTTCACTTTAACCGGACGGGTATAGGTTCCCATCAGTTCAATCTCTGCTGTCGCTACGCCTTCCCAGACGCAGTTTACTTCCTTCGGACAGCGGCTGTCCTCCAGCATCTTTGTGAAGGTGAAAGTCATATCATGATCTTTGAGAAACATGGATTCTCCTTCTTTAAAATACAGAACACCTTCCATTTTTTGAATTTTTGCTGCAGCTTCTTTATTTTCAACCCGTTTGGGTTCTTTAGGGATATTGGTATCGGTATTCTTTGCTTTATTCTTTGCAGGACTTGTGACATTGCTCTTTTCCGTTTCAGGAAGCGGCTTTTTTTCCTGAAGGTGTTTTTCCTGTGCAGAACATGCCAATATTGAAAGCGATATAATTCCGGTGAGAAGTAAGTTGTACATTGGTTAATATTTATGGGTTAATGATGTCCCACAATACAACCAAAAACATTGCCACACCAACCATCAGGTTAAAGCCGGTACCGATGATGAAGCCAATTAATGCACCTTTCATAGAGTTAAAGGCTTTTTTCCTGTCGCCGGCATCATGGAGTAACTCACCGATAAAGACTCCGGCAAACATACCGATAAGAAAACCAAAAGGGATAGGAAGGAAGAAACCAACAAAAGTTCCGATTACAGAACCAATGCTTCCCCAACGGGTGCCGCCATACTTTCGGTTGGTTTTGGCAGGTATCACGTAATTCAGCACTATGGAAGCTGCCGTCAGGAGGGAAAATATCCAGATATAGGCCATAGAAAGATCTGAACCTGTCCCGAATTTATAAATTAGCACACCGCACAGGCTTAGTAAAAGTCCCGGAAGAACCGGCAGAATGGTGCCTGCTATTCCAAGAACAAGCAGTATAATACTTATGAGGGATATAAGTTCGTAATCCATATTGTATAATAATTGATGAATAAAAAGAGAGCAGCCATTTAAGTGCCGCTCTCCGTTTTGCAGTAAGATAATTTTATTTAAAGATTTAAAATTACATACTGAAGGATGGGGGCAGTATTTCCAATATTGCCCGTTGCATGGTTATGAAATGTGGTATAATAGATATTTCCGCTTGTTGAAACACCTGTACATGAGCCTACGGAATCACCATGACCCAGGTGAGCCTGAAGTGCATTTTGATTGATGGTTAGCGTAACGGGCGTTCCGTTGTCGTCATGACAAATGGTAATCCAGCCACTGTTCGCCGAGTTTCCGACAGGCATGGCAGGTGCGCCGGTGCTGTGGAATTTATTGGTACGAAGCATAAGTGCTTCATTATTACGCTGTACCAATACTTCCCAGAAGGCTGCATCGTAGCTGATGACTTTCTGCCATGAACCTAAATCGTACTGGATGTCCAGCGTATTGAAACCTAAAGCGTTTGCCAGGTTCACATTGCTCACAGCACAGTTGGTATAAGTAGTAGCCGAACCTGTACTGGTGGAACACATCAATGCATCCGGGATAAAACCGCCGGCGGTATTGCAGGCCGGTGTGTTGTTATTCCCACCCAGTAGGTACGCCACGTCCCAGTCTGATGCATAGAGGCTGCCACCATTACTTACAAAAGTTGCCAGGTTGTCATAGATTTCGGTGTCATTATTTGGTGTTGAAGTACCGGAATGACTTTGTCCACGTGAACCGCAGTTCAGGAAAATAACATCATACTGCGATAGTGTGCTCATTACCTTCAGGTCGTTATAATCAATTTCTGTCACCAGATAACCAAGGCCCGTCACGATATCTTCAATTTCATCATAACTGCCTTTAACATAGGCCATATTGGCTACCTGATTAAGTTTGGTTACGTTCAGTGGGGCAACAACATTGTCGGATTTCGGTACGTTGATTGTGAATTCGGAGCGGAAGTTTGACCCATCACCCGTCTGGATATGAATGGTACGCTGACCTTCCGGTGCCTCCAGTGTGAAATCACCGGCTGCATTTGAGAAGGTGCGGTAAATTTTGTTTTGGCCGTCAAAGGTGAAAACCAGGGCGCCACCTATGGGCTTGGTTCCGTTTTTAGCCATCACCTTACCGCTCACGCTGCCTTTTTTAGTGCTTACCGGAGTGGGGTTGGTCACTTCAACAATATTGTCATCACTGCGTATACAGCCGTACAGTGACAGCAGCATAATACTTAGAAAAAGGTAAATTGTTTTTTTCATAGAATGATTTTTAAAAGTTAATGATTGTGATTTGTATAACAAATATAAATATTTTTTAATAATGTTGTAAACAAATAGTTGGATTACCTCTATATTATTATTGATTTTTTCAATTAACTATTTGAATGTGATTTAAGTTTAACGATAATGATGGTTAATATTTAGTAAATTTGCTAGAATGAAAGAGGAAATTCAGCAAACGAAGACTTTACTGGCAGATCTGGTATCAACGATCCACCGGTTTATTGCGGAAAATATTTCTGACATGTGGGAGGTGCAGGTTCTGATTAAGTTTCTGATGCTGTTCGGGATCGTAATTGCTTTGGATCTTCTGATAAAAATGATCCTGCTTCCGATTTTCTCCAGTTATCGTGACGGGGAAAAATATCCCTTCCTGAAAGCGGTGCACGCTTCCGGAATCACGCGCTCCGTAGCTAACATCATTGCGCTCCTGCTGGGTAACATTCTTTTCACGGCCTTTTTCAATGATTATCATGATAAGACCTTCAGTTTCCTGCAAAGGGTTTATAATGTGGTGGCAATTATTGCCGTTGCCAGAATGGGCCTGCGTGCAATGAAGGCTGTAGAAAATTACTTTTTCTACAAAAAGGATTATTACAAGATTGTGGCGCTGAAAGCCATTTCCGAGACCCTAAAGACCATCGGAATCTTCATCTTTATAGTGGTGCTGATTTCGGTAATCTTCGGAATTCAGGGAACCACTATCTTAGGTAGTCTGGGAGCCATCACCGCTGTTCTGGTCCTTGTTTTCCGCGATACTATCCTTGGTTTTATGACGAGCCTGCACGTTGCAACCTCCAAGAACCTCAAAGTGGGCGACTGGATCGGTATCCCAAAATATAACCTGGAAGGTACGATTGAGGAAATAAACCTCCTGACGACAAAAATCCAGAATTTTGATAAGACTAAATCTACAATTCCTACCTACGATCTTCTGTCTACGGAGATTAAAAACATGCAGGTGATGTCTGAGAGCAATACCAGACGTATAAAGCGGTCCATCAGTTTCAATATTAAATCGTTTAAATTCCTGAGCCCTGATGATATAGATAAGCTGTCCAAAATTAATTTAGTGGCAGATTACCTTAAACTGAAAAAAGAAGAAATTGCCGCCGAACGTGCAGGTCTGCAGAATTCCGATCTTCTTATAAACGGCCGTCAGCTTACCAACATTGGGGTCTTCAGGGAATATACTTTCAACTATTTAAAAAACAGTGCGCATATTGATCAGGAAGGTACTCTGATGGTTCGGCAGCTCGAAAATACGCCGCAGGGTCTGCCGCTTGAAATATACTGCTTTACAAATGATTCTGTCTGGACCAACTACGAAGAGATTCAGTCTGATATTTTTGACCATCTGCTTGTAGCTTCCCGTGAGTTTGACCTGGAGGTAATGCAGTTTAACAAAATTTAAACTTTAACGATGACTAAACTCAGTGTAAATATAAACAAGATCGCCACACTTCGTAATGCGAGAGGTGGAGAATTGCCCAGTGTGACTGAGGCTGCGGTAAAACTTCAGAAATTCGGCGCGCAGGGAATTACAATCCATCCAAGACCGGACGAAAGGCATATCACCCGAAAAGACGTGTATGACCTGAAGCCGCTGGTTATAACTGAATATAATATTGAAGGAAATCCCCACCGGGCATTTATTGATATGGTTCTCGAGGTTAAACCCGAACAGGTAACGCTGGTGCCGGATGCTGATGATGCCATAACCTCCAATGCCGGTTGGGACTGCATAAAGTACGGTGGTTTTCTGACAGAAGTAATCAAGGAATTTAAAGACGCAGGCATTCGCACTTCAGTTTTTCTGGATCCCAATCCTGAAATGGTGAAATATGCCGCCGAAACAGGTGCGGACCGTATTGAACTCTACACGGAAGCATATGCAAAAAACTATGTGGTGAACAGGGAGCAGGCCGTTCAGGATTATGTGAAGACCGCTGAAGAAGCTCACCTTAACGGACTTGGAGTGAACGCCGGTCATGATTTAAGCCTCGACAATATTAAATACTTTGCTGATACTGTTCCGGGACTGTTGGAAGTGTCCATTGGACATGCTTTAATTTCCGAAGCACTTTACATGGGCATGGAAAATACAGTTCAGGCCTATCTGAAAAGGCTGGCTAAGTGGTAACAGGGGCAATTTTATTGCTATTTTTGAATCAAAATTTTTTAGAATGAATATTCTCCACTCGAAGATATACGGACAGGATAAATCCGGAATCCCATTGCTCGTATTTCATGGTCTTTTCGGAATGCTGGACAACTGGGCCAGTTTCGGAAAGATTATGGGCGATTTCTTTCCCGTTCATCTTGTCGACTTAAGAAACCACGGCAAAAGTTTCCACTCCGAGGATATGTCCCATGACGATCTTGCTCATGACATTGCTCACTATATGGAAGCACATAAGCTGGAAAAGGTAAATCTTCTCGGTCATTCCCTGGGTGGTAAGGCAGTGATGCAGTTTGCTGTGAAATATCCGGTAAAAGTAGAGAAACTGATTGTGGTTGATATCGCTCCCAAGGCTTATCCTCCGCATCATCAGGGAATTATTAAAGCCCTTCAGACTGTAAATTTTGAAGAAATGACCTCCAGGCAGGAAGTGGAAGATGCACTTAAGGAATATATTCCTGAAACCTCAGTCATTCAGTTTCTGGCTAAAAACCTATACTGGACCGAAGATAAAAAATTAGCCTGGCGCTTTAACCTGGATACGCTTTCCAATAAATATGACCAGTTTGTATCCAATGCCATTAAATTTGGGGTGTTTACCGGTGAAACGCTCTTTATCGGTGGTGCCAAATCGAACTATATCCTGCCTCAGGACGAGTTTCAAATAAAACAGCAGTTTCCTCATTCTTCTGTAGTGACCATTGCCAACGCTGGACACTGGGTCCAGGCTGAAAACCCAACCGATTTCAATGAAGTCGTTAAGGATTTCATATTCGATATTAAAAAATACTGATGCAAAAGTATCAAAGCAACATATGGTTTTAGTTACAGGCGCAACAGGGATTCTGGGCCGGGTCATTCTCTTGGAACTCCTTAACAGGGGATATCAGGTGCGTGCTGCGAAGCGTCCTTCAAGCGATCTGGACGAAGTCCGAGAGTCCTTCAGTTACTACACCGACAGTCCTGATGAATACCTTGACAAAATTGAGTGGATTGATGCTGATTTTGATGATATTCATTCTTTGGAAGCCGCTGTAACGGGGGTTAGCAGCGTATATCACTGTGCCGGGAAGGTGAGTTTTTATCCTACTGATGAGAAAGAAATTTACAGCACCAATGTAACGGGAACTGCCAATCTGCTTTATGCATGCGAAAATTCTTCAGTTCAGGACTTCTGTTTTATCAGTTCAGTAGCAGTCCTGGACGGTCTGAATGAGACAGGACTGATGGATGAAGACTCAGATTTCAATCCCAAACTCAACCACTCTCATTACGCCATTTCCAAACACCTGTCGGAAATGGAAGTTTGGCGCGCTTCGGCAGAAGGCTTAAATACTGTAATTCTAAACCCCGGCATTATTCTGGGCAGCGGTAACTGGAATGCCAGCAGTGGAGAACTTTTTAAAACGATTGAAAAATATCCTTATGCCATGCCCGGCAGCACTTCTTATGTTGATGTGCGCGATGTAGCTGAAATTTCGGTACGACTGATGGAAGAGAATATATTCGGTGAAAGGTTTATCGTCAGTTCTGAAAACCGTACATATGCGGATATTGCTCGCAGGATACGCCGTAGATTGGGCAAGCCGAAGCCGAAAGTGTTATCAGGAACTATCCTGGATGCCGGTTATTTTCTACAGCTTATTTTTGGAGGCCTTTTCCCGGCGCTGCGTATAATGAACAGGACAAATTTGCAGACAGTGAGGTCCCGCAGTCATGTTTGCAATAAAAAGATCACCGAGCAACTCAACTGGGACTTTATTCCGGTGAATGAAAGTCTGGAATTTCACCTTTCAAATTATATTTCGCATAAAAAAAACTATAATATCACTGATGAATATCGCTGAATTCCTGAATGTCAATGCAAGAAACTACCCGTATAAAGCCGCAATCGGTTTTAAGGTAAGGGAAGAATGGAGAGAACTGAAATGGCCGGTATTCCGCGATATGGTTTTCAAAACGGCGAATGCACTGCGTGAAGCCGGAATCGGCGAGAACGATTGTGTAGCTATTTATTCAGATAACTCTGCAGAATGGATTACAATGGACCTTGCTGTCCTGAGTCTGGGCGCAGTTACCGTACCTGTATATTCAACCAACAATAAAGAACAGGCGGCCTACATCCTGAATGATTCAAAAGCCAGAATAGTGCTGGCCGGCAATCAGGAACAGTATGATTCGTGTTACGCTATTATGCAGGAGGGTTCGGCATTAGAGCATATTATTCTTGCCAAAAAAAGAGATTGGATCAAGAAGGACCGCAGCTCCTATTTTGAGGATTTCATCAAAAAAAGTTCGCCACAATTTGAGATTTGCCCCAAAGAAGAGGATGATCTTGCGACTCTTATCTATACTTCCGGAACAACCGGTGTGCCTAAAGGCGTAATGCTTACCCACGGTAACTTCCAAAAGTGCTTCAAAGCACATTTCGATTTTTTTAAGTTCCGGGATTTTGAAAGGGAGCACTCGCTGGCTTTCCTGCCGCTTACCCACGTCTTCGAAAGGAGCTGGACGCTGCTTTCTCTTTCGGGTGGTGCCAAGGTGACTTTCCTGGAAAACACCAAACTTATCGCCCATACTCTAACCGAGGTAAAACCCACCATGATGTGTGCGGTACCGCGTTTCTACCAGAAAATATATTCAGGTGTGCACGATATGGTGCAGGAAGGATCTCCACTTAAAAAGAAAATCTTTGCCTGGGCGCTGGATGTAGGAAGTGAAATGGCTGAACGCAGGCGGCTGGAGAAAAGTGTATCGCCTGGCTTAAGATTGAAAAATGCCCTTGCCAACCGTCTTGTTTTCGCAAAAATAAAGAATAAGATGGGCGGCAAACTCTGGTTTATGGCCTGTGGTGGCGCCTCTGTATCACCGGAAGTCACGCGTTTCTTCGATGCAATCGGAATGCACATGACCGTTGGCTACGGACTCACCGAAACTACAGCTACACTTACTGCTTTTCCGTTTACAAAGTACAGGCACGGCTCGGCGGGTATTCCTCTGGGCGATACGGAACTTAAAATCGGCGAAAACAATGAGATTTTAGCAAAGGGAAGCGGTATTATGAAAGGCTATTATAACAAACCCCGGGAAACGGCGGAAGTCTTTACCGAAGACGGCTGGTTTAAGACAGGTGACGCCGGCGAGTTTGATGATCAGGGCAACCTTACGATTACAGACCGTATAAAGGATCTTATGAAAACCTCCAACGGTAAGTATGTAGCCCCGCAGCCTATCGAGAATCTGCTGTCCAATGACAGTCTTATCGAGCAGGTGATGGTGGTGGCTGAGGGTAAGCCCTATGTGACCGCCCTCATTGTGCCCAATTTTGAAAACCTGAAACAGCAGCTGGACAGACTGAAAATCCCATTTTCATCATGGAGAGAAATTGTGAACCTACAGCAGATTAAAGATCTCTATCATCAAAAACTTGAATTGATACAAAGCGGCCTTCCCGGCTTTGAAAAAGTGAAGAAATTTGAACTGATGCCGTCGGAATTTGAAATTGGTGCCGGTGAAATTACCCCAACTTTAAAAATAAAGAGGAATATTTTACTCAGAAAATACGAATCGCTTATTGAAAGCATGTACGATGCTAAAATGGGTTAAATCCAAAGGATTATTAATAATGGAAAAAGAATTTTTGTCAGAAAAGACCTTTAATATAAAAGACATCACAGTTTCGGCCAGCTGTCCGTCTAATATTGCACTTATCAAGTATTGGGGTAAATATTCCAGGCAAATTCCCGCCAATCCAAGCATCAGTTATACCCTGAACCACTGCCGGACGAACACTACACTTGAATTTTCGTCGGGCGGACACTTTTCAGTACAGACCTTCCTGTCCGGCAATGAAGAGCTTAAGTTTGCTGATAAAATTGAGAAATACTTCAGGAGCATTGAGCCTTACTTGCCCTGGATTTTGCAGGGACAATACATCATCCGCACAGAAAATACTTTTCCCCACAGTTCCGGCATCGCGAGTTCCGCGTCAGGTTTTGGAGCCATTGCCAAATGTCTGATGGAAGTTGATGATGCATTCTCCGGTGAAAGGGGGATTGAATATAAAATGAAGAAAGCCAGTTTCCTGGCCCGTTTGGGGAGCGGAAGTGCCTGCCGAAGCCTTTTTGAAGGACTCGTAGTATGGGGCAATACATCCGAGGTGGATGGCAGCAGTGACCTGTTCGCAGTCCGCTATCCCGACAGTGAGGTTCATCCTGTGTTTCGAGATTTTAACGATTGGGTGCTGTTGATTCACGAGGGTGAAAAATCCGTGAGTTCCACTGTAGGGCATGGGCTTATGAATACCAATCCTTACGCGCAGCGGAGATTTCAGGAGGCACATGAGAATTTTACTTTGCTGAAGGAAATCCTGCGAAATGGAGATATGGAAGGCTTCATTAAGTTGGTGGAGCACGAAGCACTTACCCTGCATGCGATGATGATGATGAGTGAACCTGCCTTCATCCTGATGAAAACCGGAACACTGGCCGTCATCAACAAAATATGGGAATTCAGGAAGTCCACAGGTTTACCGCTGTTCTTTACGCTTGATGCCGGAGCAAATGTTCATCTGCTTTTCCCAAATAATGGCACTGAAGGTCTAATAAAGGAATTTATAGAGGCTGAATTACTTCAGCATACTCAGAATAACGGAGTTGTGAAGGATGTGATGACGTTCCTTTAAAGAAACATCTGATGAAAATCCATCATATTGCAGTCATCTGCTCAGATTATGAAGTTTCTAAAAAATACTATACCGAAATTTTGGGACTTCAGGTCTTGCGTGAGGTTTACCGTGCGGAGCGAAAATCCTATAAACTGGATTTGGGCATCGGTGATCAGTATGTAATTGAGCTATTTTCATTTCCAGATCCGCCGCCCCGTCCGTCAAGGCCAGAAAGCTGCGGGCTCAGGCATTTGGCTTTCAGTGTAAAAGATCTTCAGGCAAAACGTGCTGAACTGATTGGCAAAATCCAGCACTGTGAAGATATCCGGACGGATGAATTTACCGGAAAGAAATTCTTCTTCACTCAGGATCCAGACGCTCTGCCCATTGAATTTTACGAAGCTTAGAAAGTTGTGTTAAAATGCGCCCGGCTCAGTGCGGATGTTCGGTTCTGTCCCGGTTGTCGGACTCCTCTTTCCGGCCTTCAACTATAAGCTCATCCACTACCTCCTTCTCTTCCTCTTTCAGCGTCTTCACTTCATCTTTCTGCACTTGTTTCGCTACCGGATCGATATGAAATTCGCACAGAATAGGGAAGTGGTCCGAACCTATATGTTCCAGGGTTTCCAGCCTGTCCACAAAAATATCCGAGCTGTGGAAAAGAAGATCCAGCGGTACACGGAAAAACCAGTATTTAGCGTGAAATGTTGCCAGAATTCCGCGGCCTACACGCGCATCAATCAGCTCGCTGGTTTTGCGGAAAAGGATAGAGGTATCCGACCAGGCTACGGTATTGAAATCGCCAATGACCAGTGTCGGAGTTTTTGTTCCCCGGATTTTTTTGGCCACACAAAGCA
This sequence comes from Chryseobacterium sp., assembly GCF_008831505.1. Lineage (NCBI taxonomy): Bacteria > Pseudomonadati > Bacteroidota > Flavobacteriia > Flavobacteriales > Weeksellaceae > Chryseobacterium > Chryseobacterium sp. The sequence goes on from NZ_CP044507.1 coordinate 883,766, forward strand.
GGTCCCCGTCCCGTTCTTTGGAGGTTCGTTCTTCGGTGGGGCTGGGCGGCGGCGGGTGCACACCGAAAAGAATGAAATCCCGCCCATCTTCCGTCTTGAAATGCGACTCAAAACTTGGAATATCATCGGCCACAAAAAAGTGAATTTCTGACTTCTGAAGCGGCATTTTGGAATACAGATGCATACCGTAGGTATTGTCCAGTGTCATCTTCTGGGTGTGGGGATACTGTTTTTCCAGTTTGCGGTTGGCCTCTTCCCATTTTGAGTCCGTCTCCATGGTAATGAAGATATCCGGCTGATGTTTCGCAATGAGTTCGTGAAATCTGCTAAATTCAGTATTGAACTGGTGCACATTTACAGACAGAATTTTTACCTTCGAAGAGGACTGTGAAGTTTTTGAAGTTTTCTTGCGCTTATAGAATTTTGTATAGCGAATCAGAACATAAAGGTGATAACACATAAGACCGAACTGAATGGTATTTAATACCCAGAACCAAATGTCTTTGCTTACCAGTACAATGCTGAATCCAAAAACCGCAGCCTGCAGGATGAGCAATTGAATTTTCATAAATTCCGGCACGCGGAAAATCCAGTGCTGATTTCTTATAAAAGGGAGTACACTCAGCAGGATAAGCAGTGCGGACAATACGTTTAGAAACAGTTCCATAGTTTAATAGCTGCAAAGTAAAATAAAAAACCCGCATTTAAAGCTTTTCTGCTCGATTTTATTCATTGTGGACCTTGGTGCCTATGGGATTCCTTTTGTATTTTTGCGCTGCCGGCAACGTACGTATGTTAAACCGGCATCTTTCTCTTCAATTAAAATTCAAAAATTATGAAAATCGGGATATTAGGTGGCGGACAGTTGGGACGGATGTTAATTCAGGAAGGTCTGAAATACGACGACGAATGGTTTACCCTGGATCCTGCAGCCGACGCGCCCTGCAGTACCATTTCCGATTTTACTCAGGGCAAATTTGATGAGTATGAGACGGTTTTCAACTTTGGGAAGGGGAAAGATGTGGTTTCCATTGAAATTGAGCATGTGGATGTGGATGCACTTTTTGAACTTAAAGCCTCAGGCATCAGAGTTTGCCCAAGTCCCGAAATCATCCGGATCATCCAGCAGAAGATATTGCAGAAGAAATTCTACAAAAAGCATGGTATCCCAAGTCCTGAATTCCAGATTATTCAGCAGAAATCCGAAGTAGATTTCCCCTTGCCGTTTGTACAGAAAATGAATACCGGCGGTTACGACGGTAAAGGGGTACAGGTCATACGTACGGAAGACGATCTGCAGAAACTTTGGAATGTACCCTCCGTACTGGAAGCTCTTGTCGATATTGAAAAGGAACTTTCCATCATCGTGGCGATTGGCGAGGACGGCGAAACGAAAACCTTCCCGGTAACTGAAATGGTGGCCGATCCCAAACTGAATCTTCTGGATTTCAACATCTGTCCGGCACATATTTCCGAGGATGTGGAAAAGCAGATCATCGACATTACCGCGCAGTTCACTAAAGCCGCCAACTCTGCCGGCCTTTTTGCCATTGAACTCTTCCTCGATAAAGAAGGTAAAGTTTGGGTAAATGAAACTGCGCCCAGGCTGCATAATTCCGGGCATCAAACGCAGGAAGGAAATGCCAACTCGCAGTTTGAGCAGCTGTGCCGGATCCTGAAGAATGTACCGCTGGCCGATACCGAGGCAATGGGCTACTCGGGCATGCTGAATCTTGTGGGGGATGAAAACCATTCCGGTAAGGTAAGATATGAAGGTTTGGAAGAGGTGATGAAACTGCCACAGACTTATGTACACCTTTACGGAAAAACCAGCACTAAACCTGGACGAAAAATGGGCCACATCAATGTATTGGCAGCTAACCGCGAGGAACTTATGGAAAAACTGATCCGCATTAAGTCGATGGTGAAGGTTACTTCCGTTTAAGCATTCCGGGCCGGTAGTTCATGATGATGACTCCGGTGATGATGAGTATCGCTGCAATGATAAACTTCACTGTGATTTCTTCATTCAGCACCAGCCAGCCCAGGAAGATGGCAATACCCGTATTGACGTAGGAAAGCATGGATATTTGCGTGGGCCGCAGTCTCTTCAGCGCATAATTGAATGCAAAATAAGCAGCCACCGAGCCAAAACAGGCCAGATAAACCGTTGCTGCAATACTTCGGGCCGACCATAAACGGTAATCCGTTTCTTCAGAAAAAAGGAAGGCGATAATTAGCTGCACGATTCCGGCGAAGGCAAACTGATAAAACAGGTTTAGAAAAAGATTATCGTTGCGGAACTGAATTTTCTTCGTGTAGATCGTTCCGCCTGCCCAACCGAATATGGCCAGGAAAAGCAGGATAATTCCGAAAAGATAGTCCGGATTGCCAAAATCTGACATTCCGTTCCAAAAGATAAACAGCACGCCGCTGAAGCCAAAAAGTATCCCGGCAACCGATCTGAAAGAAAATTTTTCCAGTCCGAAAATAACACTGCAAAGCAAAACGGCAATTGGTGACATTGAACTTACCAGGGAGGCCAGACTGCTTGAAATATGAGCTTCGGCCACGGTAGTAAGACCGTTGGCAACGATCAGCATCAGCGACGAAAGGGTGATCTGCACCATGAAGTTACGGCGTCCGATCCATTTTAACTGTCCGCGCGCAATCAGGAAAAGAAGTAGGATAAGTGCGGCCAGCAGCTGCCGTAATCCGGCTACAAACCAGGGCGGGATGGTTTCCACACCGATCTTTATGCCGAGAAAGGTGGTTCCCCAAACGATGGCGATGGTAAGAACTGCTATGATGAGCCGGAGATCTGCGCTGATTTTCACGCTGCAAAAGTAGCCATTCCACACGGCATGAGGTCTTTTTTTGCTAAATTTTCCTAACTTTAAGCCTTCAAAATAAATATCTTTTTTCTCGGTATGGTCGGAATAATTATGGGTAGCCAGAGCGATCTGGCCATTATGCAGCAGGCAGCAGATTTCTTGAAATCACAGAATATAGACTATGAACTTACGGTGGTTTCGGCGCACAGAACGCCGGAACGCATGTTTGACTATGCAAAATCTGCAAAAAGCCGCGGACTGAAGGTAATTGTTGCCGGAGCAGGCGGCGCCGCACACCTTCCGGGTATGGTGGCCAGCTGTACCACACTTCCTGTAATCGGCGTGCCGATATTATCTTCAAACTCCATTGACGGTTGGGATTCCATCCTGTCCATTTTGCAGATGCCTTCCGGAATTCCGGTGGCTACAGTAGCGCTGAACGGTGCCATGAATGCCGGGATTTTGGCCGCTAAGATCATCGGCGCCTCAGATGATGCAGTTGCAGAAAGACTGGAAAAATATCAGGAATCACTAAAGGAGAAAGTCATGAGAACGGTAGAGGAAATCAACAGGAGCCATCCCAACAACTTTGATAAATAGCCGGCCACGGTCCACAGATGGCGGATAATCGCCGCCATCCTGTTTCAATTCCTGAATCAAATTAATTTTGAGCTCAAAAGAAGCCGACTTCTCATATAGAAATGTGGAGAAGTATACATTTGCTTACTTTTTGAAGAATTCCATCAGATCCATATAATTCTTCTGGTTCACGCCGTGACCGCTCATATACTCGCGGAAAGTGAAGTAGCAGCTAAGGTCGTACAACAGATCTGCGGCTTTGCGGCCCCATTCCAATGGGATTACAGTGTCGTCGGTGCCGTGTGAGATAAAGAAACGCAGGTGTTCCAGTTTTTTCTTGTCCTTAACAATTTCGCCGAGAAGTTTTTCTTCAGGGTAACAGCTCAGACAGGCTACTTTGCTGAACAGTTCAGGCAAACGTAGCGCAAGTGCATAGCTAAGAATTCCGCCCTGCGAGAATCCGCACAGATGTGTTTTGTTGTCGGTTAGTCCATATTGGTTGGATATCCGGAGCATCTGATCCAGGATTCCGTTCAGCGAAGCATTGGCCTGTGCAGTATCTACAAATTTTTCAGGGTCCATAAAATCGATATCATACCAGGAATAACCTTCATATTCAGTGGAATGTGGCGCCCGAAAACTTACCACGATCCAATCGTCGGGTAAGGTGGGTGTAAATGAGAAAAGGTCCTGTTCATTACTGCCGTAGCCGTGAAGAAGAAACAGAATGGTGGTTTGCGGAGTGATATGCTGAGGTTCGCGTATGAGGTATTGAAGGTCCATAAAATATTTTCTGCGAATATACTCAAATCTGTTGCCACGCCCGGGGATTGTCATTAAGGCCGGAATAAGGTGTAATTTAATTGCAAATAATGTTCAGAATGTCAAACTTTATTATCAAAAAATCCTATATTTGACCGTTAATAATAAAATTTGGCATGAAAAGAACGCTTCTTTCCCGTAAAAAGATCAGTTTTACGTTACCGTTAATAGCTTCAGTTACTATATTAAGCCTTTTTTCCTCCTGTAAGGAGCGTGAAGAAGACCCGAACGAAACGCTGAGCGTAGCCTTTACCGTACAGGCAACTCCGCTGGTAGACATCAATGCGGTGGTTACTCAGGTAGGTACAGTACAAAGCACCAAGTTCAATGTTCCCGGAACTACCTGGTCCAGTGAGCCGCAAATCGTGAACAGTTCTGTAGGAGCTGTACATCTTGCTGCAACCGGAGAGGGTGTAGATGCCGATTCCAGACTGATTGTAAGGATTTTTGTAAACGGTGAACAGAAAGCTGTTGATACTGCCAAAGGTATCAACCTGATGGCCAAGACGGTGGTGGATTTTAATAAATAAGAATTAGCTCGTCATTATAAAACTCCCGGAAATTTATTTTCGGGAGTTGTTTTTTGTCGTAGAATATGAAGCGGGGACTCTGGATTTGCCTCAAGAAGAAATACATTCTTGGACAGTTCTTCTTTATCTTGTGATGGTATTTGGAGGACATGAAAAATCAAGTGGTTTAACAAGAGCCAAGAAAAAGATTTAAAAAAAATGGCTGGAACGATCCTTAATAATGAAATGATACAATCAAGTATCGCAAAGTGGGCAGATACCATCTCTGCTTCTAATTGGGGTGGGAATAATCTACATATTGATGAAATTGACAGTTTGATGAATTTGGAACGGAATCAATGGGTTAGGGTGTCATTTTCTATTCTCAATATTATTAGTAATAAAAAAAGAAAACCTGATTCTCTAATACCTTTTTTACATATAGATTTGGAATTTACCAAGTGTAAGATCGAAATTAATAATATTACCCTCGATTGGCTAGAAGAAAACATCGATCGCTATACTCCTCCGAGTCTGCATTTTACTACTAAAGAATATTTTAACAGTTTTTACGTTCGCGAATTATCTCGCTGTGAAGTGGGAAATGATATTTTAGAATACATTAATTACTCAGATAAGCTCTCATTTTTTAAAAGACAATACTTGGATAAAGACGAGGAGATGTATTCAAATGAAATTTACATATTTATTGATTGAAGCATATAGGAATCAAATAGAGACGAGATGAAAGGGGAAAGGAGCCGCAAATCGTAAACAGTTCTGTAGGAGCAGTACTTCTTGCTACAACCGGTGAAGGTGTAAATGGATTCCAGACTTATCGCAAGGATTTTTGCAAGTGACGAACAGAAAACTGTAGATACCGCTAAAGTATCAACCTGATGGCCAAGACGGTGGTGGATTTCAATAAATAAAAGATTAGCAATCCAAAGCAAATAACAACTCCCGGAAATGTTCTTTCCGGGAGTTTAAATTGACTGTTTTAATTTATAGTTCGCGCTCTACTTTTGCGACTGGCTTCAGCTTAATAAGCCTCATTTTGTCCAGCAGAAGCATAATGTAGTAGGTCACATCTATCTCGTGCCATCTTACGCCGCCAAAGTTGGCTCTGCTGCCGTGTTTGTGGTGATTGTTGTGATAACCTTCGCCCATCATCAGCCAGTCGAATCTGAAAAGGTTTTTAGAGGTATCTGAAACTTTAAAGTTCACATAGCCGTAAATGTGCCCGAACCAGTTGATGATCACGCCGTGAATAGGCGCCATCATATAAGCAACAGGAAGTAAGAGCCACTGCCACCAGGCCGTAGCGAAAATATAAAAGAAGGCGGTATAGCCGGCCGCCCAGACAAGTCTGGAAAACCATGAACTTGCAAAGCGGTCAAACGCTTCCCACTTCGGAACGTTCTTGGTGAATTTTTCTTCTATAGCTACCTTTTGCTGGTTAATCTGCTGATAAATGGATTTCGTACGCCACATCATTGTGAAAAGGTTATGGTCGTATTTCGGCGAGTGCGGATCTTTTTCAGTGTCGGCGTAGGCATGATGCATGCGGTGCATGACACCATAGCCATAAGCCGAAAGATAATTGGATCCCTGTGTGATCCAGGTGAGGACATAACATAGCTTTTCGCCAAAACGGGACATTTTAAAACTTTGATGAGCGGCGTAGCGGTGGAGGAAGAAGGTTTGGAAAAAAAGTCCGGAATACCAAAGGACTGCAATAAAAATAAGGATGGTCATGAAATGAAAGAATATATGAAGCCATAAAGTTACGCCGAATACAGTAAAATCATGGTCTGTAGCTCCACCTTACACTATGCATACAATAAAAGCCGCAAAAAATTTGCGGCTTTTATAGGTGTTATATGGTGTGTTTACACTGCTTTCACGATGAAATAATTCTTCTTTCCTTTCTGCAGCAGCAGGAATTTCCCGTCAATTAAATCTGCTTCAGAAACTTCAAACGTGTCGTCTACTTTGTCTTTATTGATGGAGATGGAATTGCTTTGCAGCTCCCTCCTGGCTTCACCTTTAGACTTCAGGAAACCTGATTTCTCAGAGATAAGGTCAATGATGTTGGATCCGATCAGTTCCGCTTTTGAAATATCCTTCTGTGGCACTCCGTCGAACACTTCAAGAAAGGTATGTTCATCAAGATTTTTAAGGTCTTCTGCCGTAGAACGCCCGAAAAGTATATCCGAGGCCTTCACTGCTTTTTCAAAATCTTCGCGGCTGTGTACCCAAACCGTCACTTCTTCCGCCAGTTTTTTCTGAAGTTTCCTTTCATGGGGAGCCTGCTTATGCTCCTCTATCAGACTTTCAATTTCTTCTTTGCCCAGGAAGGTGTAGAATTTTATAAAACGTTCGGCATCCTCATCGGTCGCATTTACCCAAAACTGGTAGAAACGGTAGGGAGAAGTCCTTTTGGGATCCAGCCAGTAATTCTCGCCACTTTCAGATTTCCCGAATTTGGAGCCATCAGCCTTGGTGATAAGCGGAACCGTTAAGGCAAAGGCTTCGCCCTGTACCTTTCTGCGGATAAGTTCCGTTCCCGTGGTGATGTTTCCCCACTGGTCCGAGCCGCCCATCTGCAGCTTCACGTTATTGTTTTTGTAAAGGTGCAGGAAATCATAGCCCTGCAGTAACTGATAAGTAAATTCTGTAAAACTCATCCCCTCGGCACCGTTTTCGCCTGTAATCCGCTTCTTTACTGATTCCTTGGCCATCATATAGTTAACGGTCAGGTTCTTGCCCACATCGCGTACAAAATCAAGGAAGCTGAATTCCTTCATCCAGTCGTAATTGTTCACGAGCTCGGCTCTGTTCTCTTCCTCACCTTCAAAGTTGAGGAATTTTGAAAGTTGCGCCTTGATGCAGTCTACATAATGATTCAGTGTTGCTTCGTCCAGGAGGTTTCTTTCGCTGGATTTGCCGGACGGATCGCCAATCATACCGGTGGCACCGCCCACAAGAGCAATCGGCTTATGGCCGTGCTGCTGGAAATGGGCCAGAACTTTAATCGGAATCAGACTTCCTATATGCAGTGAATCCGCTGTGGGGTCAAAACCTATATATGCCGACGTAACTTCCTTATTCAACTGTTCATCAGTTCCGGGCATCATGTCTGCGTAAAGTCCTCGCCATTTAAGTTCTTCGATAAAAGGATTCATTTCTATAAAATTTTGGGTAAATATAATGTTATAACAGCCTGAAATTTTGGTTCGGATATCACTCTGCCTTCCGGGTGGCCAAAACTTCAGTTTTCTGCAGGCGTTTAAAGGTGCGTGCACTAAGTGCGATACTGAATTCAAAAAGAATAAGAAGTGGGATAGCAGCCATCATCATGCTGATGACATCAGCCGGCGTAATAACCGCTGCAATGATCATAATAAGCACTATGGCATGTCGCCTGTAAGTCCTGAGGAATTTTGGCGTCAGGATGCCGATGGTTGTCAGGAAATAGACGATCACCGGAAATAGGAATACGATTCCCATACCGAGAACAATCTGGAAAAACAGGGCCGTGTAATCAGAAAGGTCATACAGAGGTTCAATGATATCAGAAATTTTGAAAAGTACGGCAAAGTTGATGGCAAAGGGCAGGATAAGATAATATCCGCAAAGAATGCCCAGAAGGAACAGGATCCATACGGAGTTAATCAGCATCAGCGAATTGTTTTTTTCCTGAGGCCGGAGAGCTGGTGATATAAAGCGCCAGAGTTCCCAAACAATATAAGGAAAGGCCAGTACCACGCCACCCAGGAAGGAGACGGACATCATCACATTAAACTGCTGGTAGAGTTTCTGTACACGAACCGGAAAATCATCCGGAAGTATCATGGCATCCACACCGCTCATTTGCCTGGACAGCATATTGATCACCTGAAATGTGGGAAAATCATTTCGCACCGGACCGAAAAATACCTGGTCCATAATCCATTCAATATTGAAACCTACCACCAGCGCACCTATGACTATCGCTATGATACATCTGATCAGGTGGCCGCGCAGTTCGCCAATGTGTCCCATAAAGGACATGTCTTTTCCTTCGCTCATTTTATTGGGTTCCGGCATTCAGCATATGAAAACGGAAGCTGCAAAAATACTGATTTCTGCGGGATAATAGGCAGGCTGGGTTCAGGAAAACCAGTTACTAATTGATGCCTTCATCCAGTAGCCTGTGGATGTCGATGATGCCAAAATACTGTCCCTGGTCTGTAACGATCAGCTGCCCGATATTCCGCTCTTTAAGGATAGCCATAGCCACTTTGGCCAGTTCCTCTTTGTCGATGCTTTTAGGATGGTGGCTCATAATTTCTTTGGCAGTGACTTTCGAGACATCTTCTTCGCGCATCAGCATACGGCGCAGATCACCGTCGGTAATAACACCAACGATTTCCTGGTCACGGGTGACCACTGTAATTCCGTGCGAGGAACCGCTTACTGAAATAATGATTTCTCTGATGCCGGCATCTTCGGTAACCTGTGGTTTCTGCGGAGAAAGGAACTGTTTTACGCGGGCGGTGAGGTTTTTCCCCAGGCTGCCACCGGGATGGAACCTGGCAAAATCCTGCTCGCGGAAGCCACTAATTTCCATTAGGCAAACGGCCAAAGCGTCACCCAAAGACATCTGCACGGTGGTGGAGCTGGTGGGTGCCAGTTTTATGGGGCAGGCTTCCTTTTCTACAGAAGAGTCCAGGATGACCTCCGAAAATTCAGCCAGTTTAGAATTGGGATTTCCGGTCATGCCAATAAGGGCTGACGAATATTCTTTCAGAAATGGCAGCAGGTTTACGATTTCGGGCGAATTGCCGCTGTTGGAAATGCAAAGCACCACATCGCTTTTCTGAATGACACCCAGGTCGCCGTGTATGGCTTCCGACGCGTGAAGAAACTGTGCCGGTGTACCGGTAGAATTAAGGGTAGCTACAATTTTATTTCCTACATGGGCAGATTTGCCTATTCCCACAACAATAAGTTTTCCTGCAGCGCCGTTTATAATCTCCACGGCTTTAAGGAAATGGTGATCCAGACGGTTTTTAAGATTTTCGAGTTCCTGTATTTCAATGCTTACTGCAGACCTGGCAATATCGAGGATTTTTTCCGGATTCATTTTCAGATATTTGGGATGGAATTTGGATATGATTTATATCATTTATTTTTTTGTGTTAACGCGTTGAAAATCGACTCCATAGATTGAGTTTGTGATTTTAATTTGTTAACTTTGGCTTATTTGCAAATTTAGAAAACTTTAAACGAATTACGTTTACTGAATACAGAATGTGGATGTAGAAAGACCTTAGTGGTAAAGCCCGCTTACGGTCTTAAAATGAATAATAAGATGAAAATAACTTCCGCCGAACTAACAGGCGAACTTAAAAAATATTTCGGATTTTCAAAATTCAAAGGTCAGCAGAAAGAAATCATCACTACCCTGCTGGGAGGCAATGATGTTTTTGTGCTTATGCCTACGGGTGGCGGAAAATCCCTTTGCTACCAGTTGCCCGCCCTTATTTCGGAGGGAACCGCAATCGTAGTCTCACCGCTGATCGCCCTGATGAAAAATCAGGTAGATGCCGTGAACGGCCTCTCCTCGGATCCCGGCGTAGCCCATGTCCTGAACTCATCGCTTAACAAGACCCAAACCAAGCAGGTTTTCGACGATATTACCGCAGGACGAACCAAATTATTATATGTTGCCCCCGAATCACTCATCAAGGAAGAGTATCTTGACTTTCTGAAGGAGGTTAAGATTTCCTTTGTAGCCATTGACGAGGCGCACTGTATTTCCGAGTGGGGCCATGATTTCCGCCCGGAATACCGCAATCTGAAGCTGATCATTGACAAAGTTGCCGATGTTCCCGTAATTGCGCTTACCGCTACTGCTACACCTAAGGTGCAGGACGATATTCAGAAAACACTTGGAATGACCGATGCGAAAGTGTTTAAGGAAAGTTTTAACCGGCCTAACCTTTTTTATGAAGTACGCCCGAAGGTCAACATTGACAAGGAAATTGTCCGCTTCATAAATCAGCATAAAGGGAAGTCCGGAATTGTGTACTGCCTGAGCCGCCGGAAGGTAGAAGAGTTTGCTCAGCTGCTGCAGGTGAACGGAATCAACGCACTGCCTTATCATGCGGGTCTGGACCAGAAAACCAGGGTAGCCAATCAGGATAAGTTCCTGATGGAGGAGGCTGATGTAATTGTGGCTACCATCGCTTTCGGTATGGGTATTGACAAGCCGGATGTACGATTTGTTATTCACTATGATATTCCAAAATCCCTGGAGAGTTATTACCAGGAGACCGGCCGTGCCGGCAGGGATGGTGGCGAGGGTCACTGCCTGGCTTTCTACGATCCCAAAGACATTGAGAAGCTGGAAAAGTTCCTGGCCCAAAAACCTGTCTCAGAGCGCGAAATTGGCCTGCAGCTGCTGAACGAAGTGGTGGGTTATGTGGAAACCTCCATGAGCCGCCGCCAGTACATACTGCATTATTTCGGCGAAAAGTTTGATCCTGTAAAGGGCGAGGGAGCGCAAATGTGCGACAACTCTGTAAATCCACCCAAGTTGGTGGATGCTACGGCCGAGCTGAAGATGGTCCTGGAGATGGTGAAAGAGCTGGATGAAAAATTTAAAACTAAAGACCTCATCTCGGTGATTGTCGGTAAAGAAAATTCTGTTACCAAATCTTATAAACTGGAATCCGGAAGACATTTCGGCATGGGCAGGGATAAACCTGAGAATTTCTGGAAATCAATTATCCGTCAGGCTACCGTTCAGAATTATCTCCAAAAAGACATTGAGACCTACGGGGTTCTTAAGGTTACCGAAAAAGGTTCGAATGTAATTTCAGGGAAAGATACTGAAGCTTTCCAAATTGCCGAAGACAGGCAGTACGATCTTGCACAGACTAAGGCCAATTCAGACCAAATGCAGGGTCAGCAGGGTGGTGGACTGGATCAAAACCTGTTTGCGCAACTGAAAGATCTTCGTAAAAAGGTGGCTAAAAAACACGGAATTCCGCCTTACACGGTGTTCATGGATCCCAGTCTGGAAGATATGACTGTTCAGTATCCGATTAAGATTGAGGAAATCGGTAAGATTTATGGCGTAGGCGAGGGCAAGGCCAGAAAATACGGTAAGGAATTCGCTGAATTCATCAGCAGGTATGTAGAGGAAAACAATATTGAACGTACACAGGACATGGTTATCAAGCAGGTGGCAAACAAGTCATCCCACAAGGTGTTCATCATCCAGAGTACCGATAAGAAAATTGACCTGGAAGACATTGCCAAAGCGAAGAACCTCAGTATGCACGACCTCCTTAAGGAAATGGAAAGTATTGTATATCAGGGTACCAAACTTAAGATTGACTATTACATCGATGAGAATTTTGATGAGGATATTGTAGAGGAATTCATGGACTTTATGAAAGGCTCCGAAAGTGACAGTATGAAAGTATTGCTCAATGAATTTGGTGACGACCTTAGTGATGATGAGGTTCGTATGCTCCGTATCAAATTTATTTCGGATGTAGCCAATTAATGCCTTTGGCTTCACGCTGAAGAAAGATAAATTTTTCCGGCATCTCCTGGGTGCCGGAATTTTTTTTGTTTTGATTTTTTGTCGCTTCCTACATTTGTTAATTGTGCGTATCCGTACAAGTTTTGCTTCAAAATTTTCGTAATTTTGTGCCACTTAATTTTTAATTATCAAATCAAAATAAAATGAGTCAATTTGATGTTACCGTTATCGGTTCAGGTCCCGGTGGTTACGTAGCTGCAATCCGTTGCGCACAGTTGGGTTTAAAAACTGCAATCATTGAGAAATATCCCACCATGGGCGGTACCTGCCTCAATGTAGGTTGTATTCCTTCCAAAGCGCTCCTGGACAGTTCAGAACATTTTGAAAACGCAAAACATAACTTTGCCTCTCACGGAATCATCATCGATGAGCCAAAAGCTGATCTTGCACGGATGATTGAAAGAAAAAATGAAGTAGTGGAGCAAACCACCAAAGGGATCAACTTCCTGATGGACAAAAACAAGATCACCGTTTTCGAAGGGGTGGGAAGTTTTGAATCTTCCACTCAGGTTAAGGTTACCAAAAACGACGGTTCCACTGAAACCTTAGACTCAAAATACATCATTATCGCAACAGGTTCCAAACCCAGCTCACTTCCATTCATCACTTTGGATAAGGAGAGAGTGATCACTTCTACAGAAGCTCTGGAACTTAAGGAAATTCCAAAACATCTGGTGGTCATCGGCGGTGGTGTCATCGGTCTGGAACTGGGTTCTGTTTATAAGAGATTAGGATCAGAGGTTACTGTTGTTGAATTTATGGATAAGATCATTCCTACAATGGATGGTGCTTTGTCCAAGGAGCTTAACAAAGTTCTCAGAAAGCAGGGTATGAAATTCATGCTTTCCACAGCGGTGCAGGCGGTTGAAAGAAGTGGCGACACTGTAAAAGTAACTGCAAAAGATAAAAAAGGTGCTGAAGTAGTGGTGGAAGGAGATTACGTTCTTGTTTCGGTGGGCAGAAGACCTTATACTGACGGCCTTGCACTGGAAAAAGCCGGTGTGGATATGGATGAGAGAGGTCGCGTGAAAACGGATGAACATTTGCAGACCAACGTTTCCAATATCTACGCAATCGGTGATGTGGTTACGGGAGCTATGTTGGCACATAAGGCGTCTGAAGAAGGAGTACTTGTAGCCGAGCAGATTGCCGGACAGAAACCACACATCAATTATAACCTTATCCCTGGCGTAGTTTATACCTGGCCGGAAGTGGCCGCTGTTGGTAAGACGGAAGAGCAGCTTAAGGAAGAAGGTGTAGCCATTAAAGTGGGCAGTTTCCCAATGCGTGCATTAGGCAGAAGCAGGGCTTCAGGCGATGTTGACGGATTTGTTAAAATCATTGCCGACGAGAAGACAGACGAGGTTTTGGGAGTACACATGATCGGCGCCAGAGCGGCCGATATGATCGCTGCTGCTGTAACCGCCATGGAATACCGTGCAAGTGCCGAAGATATCGCAAGAATGTCGCACGCGCACCCAACCTTTGCAGAAGCCATCAAGGAAGCAGCACTGGACGCTACCGCAAAAATTGCGATACACATGTAATCAGAGGCAAACAGCCATCGCTAATAAAATCATCCGTCTCAATACCCAATTGAGGCGGATTTTTGTTTGGGATAGGAATCGTTGAGTCTTGAGAGTAGAATATCTGCGTAATCTGCAGGCATTAAAAAGTTAATTTGCGCTAATCTGCGTGAAAAATACCGCTCACAGATTACACAGATATTCACAGATTAGATCTGCGCAATCCGCATAATCTGAAGACATAAAATATAATAATCTGCGTGAATCTGCGTGAAAAAGATTGCTCACAGATCACACCGATATTCACAGTAAACATCTGCGCAATCTGCGTAATCTGCAGACATAAAATATAATAATCTGCGTGAATCTGCGTGAAAAATATTGCTCACAGATCACACAGATATTCACAGATTAGATCTGCGCAATCCGCGTAATCTGCGGGCATAAAATATAATAATCTGCGTGAATCTGCGTGAAAAATACCGCTCACAGATCACACAGATATTCACAGATATCATCTGCGCAATCCGCGTAATCTGCGGGCATAAAATATAATAATCTGCGTGAATCTGCGTGAAAAATACCGCTCACAGATCACATAGATACTCACAGATATCATCTTCGCAATCCGCGTAATCTGCGGGCATAAAATATAATATTCTGCGTGAATAAGATTGCTCACAGATCACACCGATATTCACAGTAAACATCTGCGCAATCGCGTCATCTGCAAACTATATAATATATTGATCTGCGTGAAAAATTCTGCTCAAAGAATCAGTATCACCCCGCTATGTCTGAGTTTTTGCATCGGTTTTGAAAACCAAAACAGCTCAAAATCCTCAAATTCTGCCTCAAAGTTGCTCTTCAGCTCTTGCAGGGTGAGTTTGCGGGCATTTTCAACAGGATTTTCGGCCATAACTTTCATCAACCACCCCGCTTTAGCTTCTTCCAGTTCCACAGTCACTCTGTTGGTTTTCAAGTGAAAGGTCAGTTGTGTAAATAATGTGGTCTGGCCTTTCCTGGTTTTACTGTAATGTTCAGCCTGCGGATTTGTATTTGTGAAAATCACTTTCGAGCTTCCTTTAAAAGTAAAATTCTCCTCATCCAGCAGGCAGTCATGGATATAAGTGGGAGGAATAGTTGTTTTTGGAATTTTGAAATCAAACCATTCGCGCAGTGGCAGGTCAAAATTTATTCCGTGCATATAATTGAAGATCGACTTTCTCAAACCCGCGCTGAAACGGCTGTGATCGATTCCTGTCTTGTCTGTGAACTGAACGTCATTATTCGCAAACCGAATGTCCTGAAGTACAGGCTGTACGCCAAACTCCTCCGGATTCTTTCCTACCGGCGAATGTGCTGTCATGGCAAACTGATGCCAGAAGCCACTTTGTACAATACCTATTTCAAATAGTTGCCGCACCATCTCCAGCGAATCTACGGTTTCCTGCACCGTTTGTGTAGGGTAACCGTACATCAGGTAGGAATGCACCATAATTCCGGCTTCGGTAAAATTCCGCGTCACTTTGGCTACCTGCTCCACCGAAACTCCTTTGTCAATCAGTTTCAACAGGCGGTCACTGGCCACTTCCAGGCCGCCGGAAACGGCAATGCAGCCGGAAAGTTTGAGCAGATAACAAAGGTCGCCGGTAAAACTTTTCTCAAACCTGATATTGGTCCACCAGGTCACCACCAGTTTTCGTCTCAGGATTTCCAGCGCTACCTCACGCATAAGTGCCGGCGGAGCAGCTTCATCAACAAAATGAAAACCTGATTCCCCGGTTTCCGCAATTAAGATTTCCATACGGTCTACAAGAATTTTGGCCGAAACAGGCTCATAGGTCTTGATGTAGTCCAGTGAAATATCGCAGAAGGTGCACTTGCCCCAATAGCAGCCGTGTGCCATCGTAAGCTTATTCCACCTTCCGTCGCTCCACAAACTGTGCATAGGGTTGGCCACTTCAATTACCGAGATATAGCTTTCCAGCAGCAAATCGCTGTAATCAGGTGTGCCTGTATAAGCCATTTTATAATCAGGTCGGATAGAATTGTCTTTATAAACAGTTTCGCCGTTCTGCAGCAGGAATGTCCTTTTAAATTCTGGCTCCGCACTCTGTGTTAAACCACAAACGTGCGCATGAAGCAGTTGGATGGGCAGTTCGCCGTCGTCCAGTGTTATGAAGTCAAAAAACTCAAATACTCGGGCATCTTTCAGATCGCGCAGTTCCGTATTGGGAAATCCGCCGCCCATGGCCGTCTTCACTTCCGGATAATTTTGTTTTATAAATTGGGCAGCTCTGAAAGCTGAATACAGATTTCCCGGAAAAGGCACGGAAAAACAAACTATCTTCGGCTGAATCTCATCAATTCTTTTCTTCAGAATTTTTAATGTAAACTGGTCGGTGAAGGTCGGATTACCCTGAAGTTTCGCATACAGTTCATCAAATGAATTGGCACTTTGGCCGATGCGTTCTGCGTAACGGCTGAAGCCGAAATCGGGGTCAATGTTTTCGATAATAAAATCTGAAAGGTCTTCTAGATACAGCGTGGCCAAATGTTTTGCCCGGTCCTGCAGTCCCATGTTACCAAATGCATAATCCAGATCATCCAGCGCATTGAACCGCGAGGCTTCCGGCAGGAAATTCATTGTGCAGATCTGTCTGGCCAGGGTAGGGTTTCGGTTTTGCAGAAAAAGCGTCACCTGATCTATGGTATTTACATACTCATCGCGCATTGCAAAAATCCGACTGCTGTTTTCTGAGAGAGCGGATACATCACTAACACCTTCAAACACTTTCGCCAGTCCGTCCTTTGAAAAAAGCTCAAGAATCACCTCTATACCCAAGTCCATCTGAAATGAGCAGATGTTTTTTGTGTTCAGGAATCCCTTCAGATAGGCTGTGGCGGGGTAAGGCGTGTTCAGCTGGGTAAAAGGGGGAGTGATTAAGAGAAGATCTTTCAAGAATATTTTTTGCAAATTTATTGAAATATTGACAATACTACCAGCGTTTAACGGGACGCCGTACGATATGTATTCCTTCCTTGTGAACGCTGTATAAATCTGATTTCATTTAGAATCAGAATTTTGCTTAGATTTACTGAAAGCAAGACTGAAATGAACTCAACAGAACCTTCAATTATAAAGAACGGCGATCAGTGCCGGGTGACCGGAGGTACACATAAGGGGAAATCCGGTAGTGTGCAGGATTCCAATGTCAGTAAAACAGGTCAGTTAACAATTACTGTTGTACAGGATAGTGGGGTCCGTTTCAAAACTTTAGCAAAAAATGTTGAGTCAGTTCTAAAATGACCTGTTAAGCCGTTCTGCTGATGACTGTACCGAATTAAAGAAAATAAAAATGAAAAGAAATTCCAATATCGTCCCGCTGTCCCGTGATCATCATTTCGGTCTCCTGTGCAGCTGGAAAATCCGTCAGGGACTAAGCAAAAACATTGACCCAAAGCGCATTTCCGTTTATCTGGATTATTTTTGGAACACTCACCTCAAAACTCATTTTAAGGAAGAGGAGGAAGTGCTTTTCATTAAAAGAGAAGATGCGCCTACAATGAAGGCTTTGGATGAGCACAGGCAAATTGAACACCTGGTAAACCGTATTACGGATGATCCCCGGGAAACTCTCCTGATGGAATTTTCGGAACTTCTTCAGGAGCACATCCGTTTTGAGGAAAGGGTTTTGTTTCCCCATTTTGAAACTATTCTCACTGAACCCGAACTCGCGGAAGTAGGCAAACAGCTGGACCTTATTCATCAACCTCAAACCGACGGTTATAAAGATGAGTTCTGGCGATGATAGATCGTATAATTTAACATTAACTGATTTAAATGCACAAGAAGCATTAATATTTTTAATATAAGCACGGGTTACAGCCCGCTGAAATGTTAAAAAATTCGTGATTTTATCGCACTTCCTGACCATTTTGGTCTGATGTTTTCATGCTTGTCACAATTGAAGATATGATAAAAAAATTACCGACTTACTTTTTTGCTTAAACCAGGCGCATACTTCAGCTTTTTTACTGAGTGTGGGTCTGGTTGTTTTACATTAACTTTTTTGAAAAAAAATGTTTCATAAAAGTGTAGTAGAGAATAAATTGTAATTTTTTTAGGATATCTTTGATGAAGCTGTCATCACGACTGTTGCTAAATTGTCTGATATCACATGAAAAGTTTTAAAAAAGTCCTTAAATATGCCGGTATAACTTTAGGATCACTCATCATTCTGGTGGTATTTGCAGTCCTGAGCCTGCAGCTGCCGGCGGTCCAGAATTTTCTAAAAGTCAAACTGGTAAACTATCTTGAGGAAAAAATTCACACCAAGGTAACACTGGAACGCGTTTTTGTGGCGTTCCCCAACAGCCTGGTAATGGAAAATCTTTACCTCCAGGACCAGAACAAAGATACTTTGCTGTTCGCCAGGAAAGTGGATGTTGGTCTTCATATTCCCAAACTTCTTAAAAGTACGGCAGATTTGACCTCTGTTGATCTGGCCGGAGTACGTGCCAATGTAATCCGCCGTCAGAACGGTAACTTTAATTTCGATTATATACTGGAGGCTTTCGCCACTAAGGACGCTGAGGAGAGTGAATCCAAGCCGTTTATTATTTCACTGGACAAAATTAAGCTTCAGGATATTGGAGTTAACTTTCGGGATCTTCAGGCCCGCAACGATCTGAGTGTATATTTTAAGTCCTTTGATACCCGCGTCAGGACTTTTGACCTTCAGAACAATTCCTATGCTGTAAATGACATCCTCATGGATGGACTGCGACTCCGTTTAAAGCAGGATTTGCTGGAGGAAGTTGCGGAGGAGGTAGAACAGACTGTTGATTCACTGAACCGGCGCAAGCCTATGCAGTTGGGGCTTAACAGGATTAAACTGACAAATTTCGATATTGATTATGGTGATGATAACACAAAAACATTCGGTAAGGTCAAATTCGCCGAACTCAGTTCGAAAGTAAATAAACTGGACCTGCAGAACAGTGATTTTGTTGTAGATAATGTGACACTGAAAGGTGCTGACATTAATGCGAAAATGTTTATGCCGGGTTCCAAAGGCGCTTCAACCAAAGATAACACAGATAAAAATAATCAGAACACGGACAGGCCTCTCGCACTTCAGCTTAACAGATTAACATTTGACGATGTCCGCGTGGTGTACGATAATACGGCAATACCAGTTACGAGGCGCGGTATGGATTTCAACCATCTTAATTTCTCTAAACTGGATATGGAGGTCCGGAACTTCCAGATGAAGGATGGAACATTTGCCGGCACGGTAAATTCGGCGGTGGTTAAAGAAGGTCGCGGACTGGATATTCAGCGTTTTGAAACCGATTTTGTTTATGGTGAGAAACAGGCTTATCTGAAGGATCTTTATTTGCAGACTTCAAAGACACTTCTGCGCGATGAACTGGTATTGAACTACAATTCAACTGAGCAGCTGTCTGCCAATCCGGGGGCGGCACGGATATCGGCAAATCTTCGCAACTCAAAGGTAGGATTTTCAGATATTTTGATGCTGGTGCCATCCCTGCAGAATACCGTTCCGTTTAACAAATATCCTAATTCGGTTGTCAATGTAAATACAAGGCTTAGGGGCAGCCTGAATGACCTGCAGATCCAGTATCTGGAGCTTTCCGGGATTGACAGGCTGAAGGTCAACGCGTCGGGAAATGTAAAGAATGCCATGAATCCGGACAATCTTCTCTATGACCTGAACATCCGCGAACTCTCATCCGATGCCCGCACAGTTACAAACTTGCTACCTAAAAATACATTGCCGGCTAATATCACATTACCCTCTTTTTTCAGGATTTCCGGTATCGCTAAAGGAAGTACTCAGGTCGTAAATGCCAACCTGAAATTAACGTCGACTCTTGGTAATGCCGCCATACGGGCCGCTTTGGACATGAGGCGTAAAAACCAGGAGCGCTATGATGTCGTGGCTAATTTGCAAAATCTACAGATCGGAACAATTATACAGAATAAAGACCTGCGTTCCGTCACAGGGCAGATTGCTGTTAAGGGCCAGAGTTTCGATCCAAACCGGGCCATCGCCAATTTAAAGGGAAATATTGCCTCTGTATATTATAACGGCTATACCTACAGGAATATGAACCTTGCAGGCACGGTGAACCGTGGGGCTTACGTTATTAACCTGGATTCCAAAGATCCGAATGCCAATTTAAAACTGCGTGCTTCAGGAGTTTACAAAGAAAATAATCCAAGCATCAGGGTAAATGGTAATATCCAGAAACTGGACCTCAACAAACTGGGTTTTTATAAGGATCAGATGATTCTTGCGGGTGAGTTGGCTGGTGATTTCACGAGTCTGGACCCTGACGCACCAAACGGTTACCTCTATCTGCGGAATTTTTCCATTTCAGATACAAAGGATGTCTATCCTCTGCAGGAAGTAGCACTCACAGCGCGGTCTACACCGGACAGTAACAGTATTAATCTGCAGTCTCAGATAGCAGATGTAGATCTGACAGGAAAATACAAACTGACGCAGATATTCGGCTCACTAATGCAGACGGTAAATGAGTATTATCAGTTTCAAGGCCCGGGAGCTGCGGCTTCAAAAGTGGATCCAAACCAGTTCTTCGCCTTCAGCGCAAAGATTAAGGATGACGATTTGCTGCGCCGCTTTGTTCCTGAACTGAATTCCTTTGAACCTGTTGTTCTTACTGGAAATTATGTGGCAGATACCCGACAGCTGCAGATAAATGGTCAGATACCTCAGGTAAGCTACGGAAAGAATGATATTAGAGGTGGTGTGATTTCGGTGAATAATGCTGGTGATGCTTTGATATATGATGTAAGTCTCGACGAATTCAAAAATGAGAGTATCGCATTGATGAAGGTAAACCTGAACGGTAATGTGAAGGACAATCTTATCACTTATAATGCATCAACCAAAGATGAAAAGGATGCCACCAAATTTTTACTGGCCGGAACCGCAGAGAAATTAGGCGAACTGACGGAAATCAGCCTTAATCCCGATGGACTGATCCTGGATTACACCAACTGGCAGGTTGCACCGGGCAATTCTCTGCGAATTGGCAGCCGTGGTATTGTAGCTGATAATTTTGCGGTCTCCAACGCCGGAAGTGAAATTCGGTTGCAGTCCGAATCCAATGTTCCCAACAGTCCGCTCAATGTAACCATCCGTGATTTCAAAATAGAATCCATTACAGAAATCCTGAAAAAAGATTCGCTTCTCGCGAAGGGAAATATCAACGGTACTGCGCAGTTGCGGGATCTTAAAAACAATATGTCCTTCACTTCGGATTTGGCGGTAACAGACCTCTTTGTGTACGGAAGTCCGGTGGGTAATGTGGATGTAAAAGTGAACAGCGAAACTTCTCAATTGCTGAGAGCCGATGTACAGGTTTCCGGTAATGATAATGATGTTAAGCTTCTGGGGACATATAATACATCGTCCGGCATTCTGGATATGAATCTGGATATGGACAGGCTGCAGATGCAGACGGTTCAGGGGCTATCGCTCAATGCCATTGAAAATGCAGAAGGTTATCTTTCCGGCGATCTCAAAATTGCAGGTAATCTGGATGCACCTTCCATTCTTGGTGATGTTAGGTTTAATAATGTAGGTCTTGGGATCACACAGTTGGGAACTAAGTTCAAAAATATCAATGATGAAATCAGTTTTACAAGAAACGGGATTGATTTTAATGATTTCCAGCTTAAAGATGAAAGCGGAAATGCCATTAGGGTTGACGGGTCAGTTTTAACTGAAAGATACAGGGAATTTGCATTTAATCTTGATGTTGATGCAGATGATTTCAAAGTGGTAGATTCCAGGAAAGATAATGACAAACTGATGTACGGTGTACTTGCTGTAGATGCCGGCCTCCGTATCCGGGGTGATCTTGACTTGCCAAGGGTAGATGGCAGTATAGCTGTAACGGATGTCACAGATTTCACATTTGTATTACCCCAGTCATCACCTGCAATGGAAGACAGAGAAGGTATAGTGGAATTCATAGACCAGGACCAGATCGCCCTTCAGGAAACTGTTACGGCAGATTCACTCACAAATCAAAGTGACATAAAAGGCCTGGACGTAAATGTAAACATTGAAGTGACCAAAGAAGCAAAGATCTCGCTGCTCATTGACAAAGCCAACGGAGATTTTGTGGCACTTCAGGGTGAAGCACAGCTGACCGGCGGGATAGATCCTTCAGGAAAGACCACGCTTGTAGGTGTTTATGAAGTTGATCAGGGTGCCTACGAAATGTCGGTAAGTCTGCTGAGAAGAAAATTTGAAATTCAAAAGGGAAGCACGATAACCTGGACGGGTGAACCAACCACTGCTGACCTGGATGTGACGGCCATATACAAAACCGATGCAGCACCACTGGACCTGCTGCAGCAGCAACTCACCGGCGTTACCGGCACTGAACTCAACCAATACAAGCAGCGGATTCCTTTTAATACCCTGCTGATGATGAAGGGAGAACTCATGAAACCGGTTATTAGTTTTGATATTACAACGGATGAGGAAAACAGTTCGGTTTCAGCCACGGTATTAGACAATACGAGAGCTAAGCTGGACCAGCTCCGACGCGAAGAAGCTGAGATGAACAAGCAGGTTTTCGCGCTGCTTCTACTGAACCGTTTCATTGGCGAAAATCCGTTCCAAAGCGAGACCGGACTCTCTGCTTCCACAATTGCGAAGCAAAGTGTGAGCAGGATACTTTCCGAGCAGTTAAATAACCTGGCTGAAGATCTGGTAGGAGGGGTAGAACTTAATTTTGACCTGGAATCCACTGAGGATTATTCCAGCGGAAACAGAAATGAGCGTACAGACCTCAATGTGGATCTGAGCAAAAGACTTTTCGATGACCGCCTGAAAGTGACAGTAGGCAATAATTTCGGCATTTTAGGTGATACCCGGAAAAATGAGCAAACCACTAATATTGCCGGCGATGTAACTTTGGATTACAGCCTGTCCAAAGACGGCAGATATATGCTGCGTGCTTACCGCAAGAATGATTATCAGGTCGCCCTGCAGGGGCAGGTTATTGAAACCGGCGTGGGCTTCATTATTACTTTGGATTACGATAAATTCAGGGAGATTTTTGAAAGAAGCCGCAAACAGAGAGACACAAAAAACAAAACCGAAAACACGACTTCAAAATAATGAAGAAATCCAGTTTATTATATTTGCCTGCAGCTGCCGTAGCTTTAGCATTAACGGTTTCATCGTGCAGTAATACGCGCTTTCTGAAAGAAGGCGAAACACTTTACACAGGCGCCACCATCGACATCGTAAACGATACCTTAAGCAAAAAGGAAAAATCCAATCTGAAAGATGCGCTCAAGGATCAGTTGCGGCCAAAACCCAATTCTTCCTTTCTTGGTTTGCGGCCTCAGCTTTATATCTATAACATAACAAAGGAGCCAAAAAAGGAAAAGGGACTCCGTAACTGGCTGAAGTACAAAATTGGTGAAAAACCGGTGCTTTTGGGGGATGTGGATCGTGAATTCAATGAAAAGATCATCGTTAATTATTCTGAAAACAAAGGGTTCTTCAATGCACGTGCATCTTCGGATACCATTTCGAAAAACAGACGGGCAAAAGTTGCCTACACCCTGAAACCCGGCGCAAGGTATTTCATCAGCAACGTTACCTACCCGAAGGATTCAACTGTCATCAATGCAGAAATACAGTCTATTAAGGATAAATCATTCCTGAAGACGGGCAATCCTTTTGATCTGGATGTGATTAAAGCGGAACGCGAGCGCATAGATGAACACCTTAAAGACAAAGGTTTCTATTATTTCGGCGCGGACAATATTGTGGTGCAGGCCGACAGTACCGTAACAAAAGATCCAAAAGTAGAGCTTATCATAAAGTTGAAAGACAATACTCCGCAACTTGCCAAAGAGCAGTTTACCATAGACAAAACCATCGTTTTTCCCGACTACAATATTGCTGACGCCAAGCTGGGAAAATATGGTATTCCCTATAATACGGATTCGGTGGAAGTTATAGACGACCTTTACATCATTGACCCTGAGAATAAATTTAAGCCCAAAATATTTGACCGTGCGTTGTACTTTGACAAAGGTGACCTTTATAACAGGAAAGACCATAACCTCTCGCTCAACCGTCTGATCAGTCTGGGTGTTTTTAAATTCGTAAAGAATGAATTCATCGTTTCAGATTCGCTCAACCATAAATTTGATGCCTATTATCTGCTTACGCCAAGGCCTTTTCAGTCCTTGCGACTGGAAACCTTAGGTAAGACGAGTTCTGCCAATTATACGGGCGGCGAGGTTAACCTCAACTGGACCCACCGAAATCTCTTCCGTGGTGCCGAACAGCTGAAAGGTGCGGTGTATGGTGCTTTTGACGTGCAGGTTGGCGGCCCCAAAGATGCCAATAATATTATCAGGGTGGGTGCCAATGCACAGCTTTCTATTCCCAGGATTGTGGCGCCTTTCCGGTTTGAATCTTCCAGCGCATTTGTACCCCGGACCAATATAGAGTTGGGTTATGAGTACCTGAGCCGGACAGGACTCTATACACTTCACAATTTCAATACCTCCTTCGGTTATTTGTGGAAGGAAAATGAGAGGAAAGAGCATAACCTCAAGGTTTTGGACGTTACGCTGGTGGCTCCCCAAAATGTGAGTGATAAATACCGTGAACAGATTGAAGGTAATCCAGCGGCGGGAATTCCTGCAAACCCTTCGCTTCAGCGCGTGATAGACAAACAGTTAATCTTCGGACCTGCGTACACTTATACTTACACCAACACCATGCTTCCGAAAAAAAATACGGTATATTATAAAGGTAGCGTGGACCTGGCGGGAAACATTGCCGGTCTTGTAACTGGCGCCAATGCTAAAGAGGGTAGCCAGAAAGAGCTTTTCGGCATTCCTTTCAGTCAGTATGCGAAGATGGAGCATGACTTCCGTTATTACCGAAAGGTGGGCGATAAGTCCTCAATCGCTTCCCGGGTAATTGCGGGTCTTGGCTACCCTTACGGAAACAGTACCACCATTCCGTATGTAAAGCAATTCTTTGTGGGAGGAAGCAACAGCATACGGGCATTCCGGGCCAGGACCCTTGGGCCGGGCAGTTATGATCCGCGCGTGCAGAACGCCTCTTTTTTCTTTGATCAGTCCGGAGATATTAAATTGGAGATGAATCTGGAATACCGTGCGAATCTTTATAAATTCCTTAATGCTGCTATATTTGCTGATGCCGGAAATGTTTGGCTTGTAAATGAAGACCCGGAAAGACCCGGCGGTAAATTTTCAGGTGATTTTTTTAAAGAGATGGCAGTAGGAGCAGGGATCGGTCTGCGTTTGGACTTTTCAATTCTCATTCTGCGCCTGGACCTGGCCATGCCACTTAGGGTTCCTTATTATGCTGAGGATGAGCGTTGGGCTTTTGACAGGATTGATTTTGGAAGCAGTGCCTGGCGCCGTGATAATCTGATCCTCAACATCGCAATCGGCTATCCTTTCTGAGATATTGCGTTGAGAATTAATACTAAAGAGGCATTGCCTCTTTTTTTTGTTTCAAATTTTTATTTAGAATTATTAAAAATAAGGGAAATTATTTTACATTTGCAGCGTCTTTACAGACCTGAAACAAATGACTAACTTCTCCTATTACTTATATGCGTTTATGACATTGATACTCTCCAGAGATTTTGATACAGCATTGCGGGGTTTTCAGTCAAACTTAGCAAAAGGAATTTTAATATCATTTAAAAAATCAGTTTGATGGCAGTGGTAAGGTTTATCATTTTCGTGTTGCCGTTACTTTTATTACCGACCCCTTTATTCGCACAACTCAGTGGAGTGGTAGTGGAAGCCGATACACGCAAACCAGTTGGTGGCGTTCGGGTGATGGTTGAAAATACAGGGGTGTGGACGGTGACGGACAATGCCGGTAATTTCGTATTACAATACAGCAGCGGTGAGACGGTGGTCTTCTCACGCGTTGGCCTGTTGGAAGAAAAGCGAACTTTCCTACAGCCTTTTTCCGGGAAAATTACAGTGGAAATGCAGGTAGCTTCAGTCCGGATTAAAGAAGTAACACTTACAGCCAGGAAAAAACACTACTCCGAAATTGAAATCAGGGAAGAAGCGCTGAAGAACATTCAGGCATTTTCAATAAGCGATGTGCTGGAGCAATTGCCCGGGCAGAAACTTCAGGACCTGAGGCTCAATGAATTTAAACCCATTGTTTTCCGTTCGGTGAATCCAAATGCGATCGCCGCAAACGGAATGGAGGGTTTCGGTAATAAATCTTTCGGAACTGCGGTGGTGGTAGACGGTATACCTGTGTCCAACAACGAAAATATGCAGAGCTACGTAGGAAATTACGCTCCTAACTCCAACTCGTTTCTGTATCAGGGATCTGTATTTTCACCCAATACTATTGGTTTCGGGGTTGCCAACGGTTATAACGGATATTTCTCCAATACCAATTTCGGCGCGGACCTGCGGGAGATTCCTGTTGAGAATATTGAAAGTGTGGAGGTGGTTCAGGGTATTCCCTCAGCACGTTATGGTGACCTTACTTCCGGCCTGGTCCACATTCACCAAAAAAGCGGCAGCACTCCTTACCGTGCTTACCTGGCAGTTCGTGAAGGTACCCAGGAATACAACCTGAATAAAGGTTTTAAACTTACCGAACGGATAGGATTCCTGAATGTAAATCTCAATTACCTCAGTTCCAATTCTGATCCGCGTACCAAATTCAACAATTATCAGCGTCTTGGAACTAATTTGTTATGGACTGTTTATGGTCGAAACCGTAATATCAGCAATTCACTTTCGGTAAATTACAGCAATAATCTGGACGATGCCAACTTTGAAGCCGAGGACCAGACCCAAAAAATCGTTTACAACAGAAAACGGGATTTCATGATCTCCAACCGTTTCAACTGGCGTCTAAAGACGGCGCTGGCAGATAACCTGAATGTAAGCGCAAGTTATTCACAGGGTTATCAGAACACCCATGAGTCCAGTATCTACAATTCGGGTGGGGAAGTTGTTGGAACCAGTTTGGTTGAAGGCGTTTACCTGGGAACTTATTCGCCCGTAGTATACCGCCAGACCAAGGAAGTGGAAGGTAAACCGGTCTCCATGTTTTTTTCTGCCGATGTAAAAAAGAATCTGAAAACCGAAAAAGGCTGGATCCATAATTTCCTCGTGGGTATCTCGGCACGCGGCAGTGACAACCGGGGAGCGGGCCGTTTGGGAAGTCCCGAAACCATTATTGCTACCTTCCAGGGTGGTGGACAGGCCTTCAGACCGTATAATTTCGGCGAAAATGTCAGGCCGGAATATCAGTTTTCTCTTTTTGCAGAAAACAATATATTCAAGAAATTTGGTGAATTTGTTTTTAATCTGAACGCGGGCGCCAGGCTGGACCGTCAGGCCGGAACCACCATTCTGCAGCCCAGGCTTAATTCTTATCTTCTTTGGAAAGATCTAAAGGTTCGTGGTGGATTTGGTATCGCTTCAAAAGCACCCGGAATCAATATGATTTATACGGGACCGCGGTATTTTGATATGATTTTGACTGATGTCCGTGTACCCGGAGTTTACAACTTCGGAATCGTACAGACTTTCATAGACTATTCGGACAACAAGGACCTTAAGCCCAGCAGAAGTAACCGCACAGAGGTGGGATTGGATTACCGTTTACCCTTCGGAAATGTGAGTGTTACGGCATATTACAACAAACTGCAGGACGGATTTACGAACGAAAGTTTCGCAGCCAAAAGGGATTTAGCCCAAGTTACGGTGCAGCCGGACGGCACCAATACACCTGCCTTTCAGATTACGGGTTATGACGATTATTATTTTCTGCAGAACCGTATTGTTAATGCGCTTACCTCTACCGATAAAGGTTTGGAATTTATGATGAACTTTAACCGTTTGCCGGTAAACAACCTTTCACTGAATCTTAACGGAAGTTATGTAGAGACCACAAACAACTCCGGAACCGATAAATATTTCAGGTCTACAGACCTCACCAAAGATGAAATCTACGGTCTGTACCGCTCTTTTACAAGTAAATACCGCCAGATGATGGTGGGGGCTGCCCTCAATTACCATTTGCCGGGCGCCGGGCTCCTGGTCACGCTGCGCACCCAGCATTTTATAGTTGATGATGCGTTTGTGCGTAACCCGCGCCTGCTGTATGCTTATATCGATACCAACTTAAACATGGTGGAGCTTACTCAGCAGCAAATTGATGATCCTTCACAGTTTGCACATATAAAAACCGCAAATGTAGATGAGGTAAATACCAGCCTGGATAAAGTGTACCACAATATGAATCTCAAAATATCCAAGGATTTCCGGAATGGATTTAAATTTTCCTTTTACGCAAATAATTTCCTGGATCTAAAGCAAACCGAAACTTATTTTGAGTCCGGAGTATATAAAGTAAGACCAAAAGGTGGCCTGCTGGATCTGTCCTTCGGAGCCAAGATAGAGTACGAATTTTAATTTTGTGAATATGAAGCAAATTATAAGTATTATTTTCCTTTTACTGATGCTGTTTTCATGCAGGAGTGATGATTTTGGCTCCGGCAGTGGCTCCGGAAACCTTGTGCCGGTAACCTTTACCGTTCAGGTAAGGTACGACAGCTACTTTGGCAATAAACAGTCCAAGAACGCGGTGGTCACCTTGGTGAATAACAGTTCGGGTGATACCTATACAGCAACCAGCGGAGATAACGGTGCTGCGGTTTTTGCAACCGTAATTCCGGGAAGCTATAAAGTTACCGTCTCCAAAACGATGCCTGCGGCAGAATTCCTTTCTGCTTTCGGATACACTTCACCGGTACCTGAGGTACATTTTAATGGGGTACAGGAAAATGTGATCGTAAATGCGAACGTAACTGCTACATCAATTGAGATTAAATCTGCACGGCTGGGCGATTTGGTAATCAAGCAGGTGTATTATGCAGGATCCCACGCAACGCAGGGAGCCTCGTTCCGGGATCAGTTTATTGAGATCTATAACAATTCCAATGAGGTGATCTATGCCGACGGCCTTTTCATCGCGCAGTTATATGGCAAGAACAATATGACCGTAAATGCGACATCACTTGCAAACGGTCAGTTCGACTGGAGCAAATCTCTGGGTATGACTGCCGGAAGTTCTGCAAATACAGATTATGTATATGCGGATTATGTACTGCAGGTTCCGGGCAGCGGAACACAGTATCCACTCCAACCCGGGCAGTCACTCGTAATTGCACAGAACGGCTCCAACCATAAAGCGCCGCTGGTAGATAACACCGGTGTTCCGGTCACTGTTTTGAATCCATCACTTACTGTTGATTTAAGCACTGCAGATTTTGAAGCTTATCTGGGTGATTTCAAACTCTCCATCGGAGATACGGTTTATAAATACGACCTCCAGAACCCGGCTGTAAAAGATCTTACAATCGCCTATTGGGGAAAAACAGGCTACTGGAACAGTAATAATGACTTTCTGATCGATAATCTGGGCCGCGACAGTTTCGCTATTTTCAGGATGAATGATTTCGATGCGCTGCCCGATTATGCCGATCCTACAGTAGCTGTTGTTGGGACCAATACAAGATTCTATAAACAGATTCCTGTTTCTGTAATAATAGACGGGGTAGAGCTGCAGCACTTTAATCCCAATTCCCAACGGCCAAAGATGCTCGGTTCCGCGGTTGATGCTTCCTTTATCAATACGGATGCAGCCTTTAATTCCCAGTCTGTCATCAGGAAAACAAAAACGGTTTTGCCGGATGGCCGCCGTATTTTGGAAGACACCAACAATTCCGCAAATGATTTTGTTAAACTTTCAATGGCCAACCCGCGTGGCTTTGCGCTATGATGAGATATAAACCGGAATTAACACTAAGTCTAATTCTGTCCTATCTGGCTGTAGCCGCACAGGAGAAGGACAGCCTGAATTTGATGCAGAACCGGATTTACAGGCCTCAGTTTGATCACCTGAAGACAAATCCGGTGCAATACACAGATTTACCGCTGGCCGATTTTACAGAAACCAGCCTAATGCTTAGCAGCCGCGATCTCAATCTGAAACGTACCCAAACCGCCGGGCAAATCACTGAATATGGCTTTGCAACAGACGGTATCTTTAACATTCATCAGAATCTCCGGCTTTTTGGCAGTTTCAATTACGCTTTCATAAAGGAAAAAGAACTTGCCTACAACCTGACTTCCCAGCGCACGGAGAATAATATGATTCTAAATCCAAATTATCTGCTGGTACCAAAAGCCGGTGACTGGGAATCACAGGAGTACAAAGTAACCGGTGGTGCAAGTTACAGGCTTTCTTCTTTTGATTTTGGCGCAACTGTAAACTACGGAAACCGGAGTTCCTTCCGGGATACTGATCCCCGCCCCGGCATCTCCTCCGCCGATTACTCAGGAAAAGCTTTTGTTGGTTTTAATTTGGGAAAACATCAAATCTCATTTTTTGGACATTTAGGCCGCAAGACAGAAGAGCACGATATAATTTCAGTGAACGAATACATTAATGCACCCTCGTTTCCGGATACTTTCGTACGATTTTCGGCGGGTTATGGCCGGATAATTAATTTCCCGTCTTACAGTGATTTCATTTACAAAACTTTTGACCGAGGTTACGGTGCCGGTTATGCTTTCCAAGGTGAGCATGATTTGATAACTGTTAATTCCGGCTACTCAAAATCGATTGAGACTTTATTTACAAAAGATGCAGGTGGAGCTGTCTATTTCGAGGAAAGTCTGGAAAACATGAAATACCGCCTAAAAAGTTACTATGCACAAGTGCAGTGGTTGCGGAGAGGTGCTGAAAAAGATATTATTACTAATTTAGATTTGAAGAGCATTACCGGCGATAATTATAGTGTGCCGGAGCAGGGTCAGAATTTCCGTATGACCCTGGACCGGGCAGAACTTTCCAACGCGGTGGTCTGGAAGGACCGGAAGCGTGTGCTTCTGGGTTTAAATACAAGCGCGTCATACTCAGATTTTTCCGCAACAGACCTTTTAGGAGTTACCTATAAGTACATCAAATCTTTTGATTTACAGTTTGCAGCAAACCGCGACCTCCTTCATTCAACAGAATTTATACTGAACCTGGAAGCGGGCGCTGAAGCCTATATTCCCCTCTGTCAAAGCCTGAATTATACAGCGGCATCCTCCAGTGACCTGATCTTCAATAATGTGATTGCGCCTGATCACGCATTTGAATCAACTACTAAATTAGGTCCGCAACTTACCCTGAACTTTTACCGTCCTTTAACTGCCAGAACAAACCTCAGGATTTTCACCAGTTTTGCGGCACTATATGCGCTAAGCAGTGAGTTTCAGGATCAAACCGATTATTCCGGTACGCCTAACCTCCGTTTTAATGCAGGAATTTCTTTGTTCTACTAGCCTATATAGCCATTATGCGAAGTTGATCTGATTTAATGAGATGAAATTTGAGCTCAGCTCCGTTTGTGATAAGCAAATCTTGGTTTGATTTCGCGGTTCAGAAAGATTCCCTTGGAGTAGGCCGCCCTGAATTCGTCAAAAACCTCCTGCGGAACATCCAGATAATCATAAACTGAGCCTGAATTATAGACAATGGTCAGGATCCGCAGTTCGGGTTTGTAATAATATTTATTGATGACGGTAGAAGGCATAGTCCGGCAGGTGCAATATCTGTTCCTTTAGATTTCATACCTTTACAGCTTATTATTTTATATATGAAAATCGGCCAAACGCAAATTCTTAAAATTGCAGAGAAAAATTATTCCGGACTTTTCCTGGAAGACGAAAACGGGGAAAGGGCTTTCCTTCCCAAGATTTTTGCTTCAGAAGATGCTGAAGTTGGCAGTGACATGGAAGTTTTCGTATATCAGGACGACGACAGACTGAAGGCGACTACCGAAAAGCCGACCGCAGAAATCGGTGAGTTTGCCGTGATGACATGTGTGCAGGCGTTGCCCAGCGGTGCATTTATGGATTGGGGCATCATCAAGGATCTTTTTATTCCCTATCAGCAGCAGAAGCTGAAAATCCTGGAAGGTAAACGATATCTCGTTTATGTATATGTGGATGAAAAGCTGGGCCTGATAACCGGTACCACAAAGTTTAAGAGGAATCCGCAGTATGAAGATCTGCCCTTCCGCAAAGGAGACAAGGTGAATCTTATTATCATGGGCGAAAGCGAACTGGGCTGGAACGTGATCATCAACAAAAAATACATAGGGCTAATTTATACTTCCGATGTTTATAAGCGGCTTTTTCCGCTTTCTGATGAGGTGGGATATATTAAAACCATTCGCGAGGACGGAAAAATCGATGTTTCCCTGCAGCCTGAAGGTTATGATAATATAGACGAATTCCAGCAGGTGATCCTGGAAAAACTGGAAAGCAATTACGGTCTTCTGTATCTTTCAGACAAATCCGAGCCGGAAGAAATTAAGCAGGAACTCCAGATGAGTAAGAAGAATTTCAAAAAAGCCATCGGTGGCCTGTACCGTGACAAGAAGATAGAAATATTTGAAGATAAAATACGTTTGGTTAACGAAGGAGAATAGACACGCAGGACTGGATTTCAGTCCTTTTTTATGCCTGGAATGGAAAATCAATAAACAGAAAAAGAGCAGTGGTAAGAACTGCTCTTTTTTATCAGTCGGGATGACTGGATTCGAACCAGCGACCCCTTGCACCCCATGCAAGTACGCTACCAGGCTGCGCTACATCCCGAATTCGTGGGCAAAAGTAATCATTCTTTTCTTACCAGCAAAATCCAGTCTTCTTCCAGGAATTTATAGCCAATATCATAGACAAAACGGTACTCTGCACCGTTTTTATATATTTTCAGATTTGTAAAATATTCGAAATCAAAACCTTCGGCTGAAAGTTTACTGCGGGTGGTTTTCGCTTTGCCTTCGGTGAACTTTTGATCAGCTAAAATCCGGTGATTCTTTCGCAGTTTATTATTGATATTGCGCATCAGATTCGATGCGTCTTTATTCTGCTTATTGTTAAAGGCATTACGGCACGCGTCCGAACAGAATTTCTTGTCGGATCTGCCGTGTATGGGCTCGCTGCATTCCAGACAGTTGTTCATGTGCTTAAGTTTTAAGTTTTTTGGCGAAAGCAATAATGTGACCGTCAGGATCAGCCAGATAACATGCACGGTCTCCCCAGTCGCGGTCGGAAGGTGCACTTACGATTTCAGCATTCAGATTAACGGCTTTCTGAAATTCAGCTTCAATATCATCAAGATAAAGATAAAGTTCACAACGCGGAATTCCTGTTCCGCTTGCAGGGTCGGGTGTTTTCCCGTGAAGAATTTTGTTTATGCTGCTGTTGGGCATCAAGCCCAGGGTGAAAAAATCAGAAAGCTGAAACTCTGTCATTCCGGGCACATCCAACACAGGCTCCAAACCAAGAATCTGTCTGTAAAAATCCCGGCTTGTGGCTTGATCTGTTACGTACAGGATTGAATGTACTTTCTGAAAGCTTTTCATCACAATCAAATATAGCAAAATATCCGTTCGGAAACGGATATTTATAAGTATACTGTAAAGTTGTGGTATTTACTGCTTAATGATTTGTTTAATTTTCTGAGTATTGTCGCTCAGTGTATATCTCATCAGATATTTGCCGGGTCTCAGGTTTCCAAGGTTAATCTCCGCCGCATTCATATTCACATTATAGCTTGCCACCTGAGTGCCAAGAATGGAATAAAAGGAAACCGACTTCACTTTTACCATTGGATCTTTTGCTTTCACCAACAGGATATCGCGTGTAGGATTAGGATAGGCCACCAAAGTTCCGTCATCATTTTTCTGGCTGATGCCAAAGGGTTCGCGGCTTTGAGCAGTTAAAGTGGAGCTGAAGCCAAGGCCAAAAAATAATATAATAAGTAAAAGTTTTTTCATTTTTTAATACAATACTTTACGAAGATAAGAAACTTCTTTTAACCTGCAATAGTTTTATCATTAACTATTGGTAAATTTGTACTTTCAAAAAGAATACCACTTTTACATTTATATTATGATGATATATTCCCGGAACCGACGTCTCAGAGTGAGCGCCGCCATACGCAGTTTAGTACAGGAAACTGTCCTTACTACCAACGACCTGGTAATGCCGGTTTTTGTAATGGAAGGCCAGAACAAACAGGAAGCTATTCCTTCTATGCCCGGAATATTCCGCAGGACTCTGGACTTAACGGTAAAGGAGTGCCGCGAGCTGTATTCATTGGGAGTGAAAGGCGTGAACCTTTATATGAAGGTTTCTGAGAACCTGAAAGACAATACCGGAAAAGAATCCTGGAATGACAGCGGACTTATGCAGGATACCATCAAAGCGATCAAGGATGCTGTTCCCGGAATGGTGGTTATGCCCGATGTAGCGCTGGACCCATATTCGGTTTACGGTCATGACGGTATTATAACCAACGGAAAGGTTGAAAATGACGCTACCAACGAAGCACTTACAAAAATGGCTGTTTCTCACGCCAAGGCCGGTGCCGACATTGTTGCGCCCAGTGATATGATGGATGGCAGGGTGGCCGCTATACGTACTGGTTTGGAAGAAGGCGGTTTTACTGATGTAGGCATTTTAAGCTACTCAGCAAAATATGCCAGTTCTTTTTATGGCCCGTTCCGCAGTGCTTTGGATTCAGCACCCGTGGATGCACAGGAAATTCCGCAGGACAAGAAAACCTATCAGATGGACTTTCATAACTCGCGCGAAGCTATTGATGAAGTATTGAAAGATGTAGCCGAAGGTGCCGATATCATTATGATTAAGCCGGGTATGCCATATCTGGATATCGTAGCCAAAGTTCGCGAAACCATTGAGTTGCCGATTGCCGTTTATAATGTAAGCGGCGAATATGCCATGCTGAAGGCGGCGGCACAGAACGGCTGGCTGGACAATGACAAAGCGGTTATTGAAAGTTTAACCTGTATCAAGCGCGCCGGCGCCGATATGATCTTTACCTATGCGGCCAAGGAAGCGGCCATCCTGCTGAACGGATAAATTCTCACCACAAATTACAGAGGGGTCTTCAATTATGGAGGCCCTCTTTTATTTGGAATATGTTGAAATCACATTACTTCAAACATTGAATTCACTGATTGTATCAAAAAACAGTCTTTTATTACTATTAATAGCATCATAATCAGTATAGTTACTGTTAAAGAAATTTTGATTTTTCCTCTTGTATGAATAAGTAAAAAAACGAATAACGCGAAATTTATAATATCAAGTATAAGCCATTGGACCATTCCCATATAGCCCAAGAAATAATTCAAAATGCTTAAAGTAAAGAACAGTAGGGATATTATCCCCATATATTTAGTTTTGGTTAAATTTTCCACTTCGATAGATA
Source organism: Chryseobacterium sp. (assembly GCF_008831505.1). NCBI lineage: Bacteria > Pseudomonadati > Bacteroidota > Flavobacteriia > Flavobacteriales > Weeksellaceae > Chryseobacterium > Chryseobacterium sp. The sequence goes on from NZ_CP044507.1 coordinate 919,067, forward strand.
TATGTTACTAATTCAAAATAAATAGTTTACATTTCGCCGCTGTCGCGGTTTTATTTACTGGCCTTTTATGCCGCTAACCACGGCGTGTACGGAGGTTTTCTCAGCGGGCACGGAGGTTTTTATACTATATTTTTGAATAAATCTAACATCTGAAATCTGATGTCTGAAATCTGATGTCTGAAATCTAAATACTTTAACCACAAAGTCCACAAAGGTTTTCACAAAGTGCACGGAGAGAAGATTCTTATTTTAATTTGAGTAAATCCAAAATCCACAGTTTAAAATTCAAAATCTGAATGGATTGTCCGCTTTTTACCTCAACATCAGGAAAACAGCCTCTTTGTCATTCCGCAGGAATCTCAATAGACAGAAATCTACTGTAAATAACAATTTGACGGATTTGTATCCGTATTTTTTTTAAATATATCTATATAATCAGTGTGTATACTATTCGTGTGCGGTTAACCACGGCGTGTACGTAGGTTCTCTCAGCTTGCAGGGAAGTTTTACACTTCATTTTCTGAATAAATCTAACTTCTAATCTCTAACTTCTAATCTCTAACCTCTGATATCTAATGTCCAGACAAAGTCCAAATTGAATAAAATTAAGCTTAGAACCAGGGTTTCCTTCCCTGAACATACGTGCGGTCAAACTGCTCGTCACTCATCGTAAGGTAAATAATACCTTCAATAAGAGGTACGATAAAAACTACAGGATAGAAGGCACTCCCAATCCCGCAGGTAATGATGGTGAGCAGTGGCAGGATAATGAGCGTGGAAAGCAACAGCGTAATACCTTCACTTGTATAACCCAGATAGAACTTGTGGATGCCTAAAGCACCCAAAATGATGGCGAAGATGCCTGTGGCCAGTTTCTTGTCGGAGCGGTAATTGGGATTTCTGTTTTGTGGATCGGGATTATTGTAGCCGTAGGTTTCCATGGTTTTTTATTTAAAATTAACAATAATATTGAATTTCTGCACAAATATTTAAGGCTTGTGCCGATATATTCAAAAATTTGTGCTTACTGAAGTCGTGCACCATTTTTATTTATATTTGCTGCATGATTTTACGGGGAGAAAATTTAATTAAGGAGTACGGACCGAAAAAGGTGGTGAAAGGCGTTTCTGTGCAGGTTTCACAAGGTGAAATTGTAGGGCTTTTAGGTCCCAACGGTGCCGGAAAGACAACTTCTTTCTATATGATTGTGGGTCTGGTGAAACCAACCTCCGGAAAAATCTACCTGGACGATAAGGAAATTACTTCAGATGCGATGTACCGCCGTGCACAGAAGGGTATTGGCTACCTGGCGCAGGAAGCATCGGTATTCCGTAAACTTTCTGTGGAGGAGAATATCTTAGGAGTTCTTCAGCTTACCAAGCTTTCCAAAAGGGAACAGCAGATGAAGTGCGACGAACTTATTGAGGAGTTTTCTCTCCAGCATGTGCGCAAGAACCGTGGCGACCTGCTTTCAGGTGGTGAAAGACGCCGGACCGAAATTGCCCGCTGTCTGGCTACAAGTCCCAACTTTATTCTATTGGATGAACCATTTGCGGGAGTGGACCCCATTGCGGTGGAGGATATCCAGAAAATAGTCCGCAGCCTTGTCGACAAAAACATAGGCATCCTGATTACTGATCACAATGTGCAGCAAACCCTTGCAATTACCCACAAAACCTATATTATGTTTGAAGGTAAGATCCTGAAAGAAGGTCTGCCGCATGATCTGGCAAATGATCCTCTGGTTCGGGAGGCTTATCTGGGGGAGAACTTTGTATATCAGGACATCCTGAATAAGGAACACACCAAATCATACGTATACAATATCTGGGCAGGTAATTTTGATACTAAAAACCAGTTCAGGGATTTTGTTGATGAAAATTTTTCCGGACTGGACAATCTTAGGCTGATGTACGGCTTTGAAGATATGAGTTTTGCTTCGCTGGCCAATTCAGAGATTGAACACATTTTCAACAATGTGGTTGATAAAAATGCGAACAATTCATTTCTTTTCCAGAAGAAGGAACTAACAAGCCGCTATTCAATGGAAATGGCAGAAGCTGAATCCAGCGCTGCCAGCCGTCCCGAACTGCACTATCTGACAAGCTACAGCTACAAAAACTAAAACTGTTTTGGTCAAATTTTTGTTTATTTCAGGTTTTGGAATTTTCTGAAACCTTTTTTGACATTGATGCCGAAACCATTTGCCCGCACCACCAACCTGATCAGCATTTATAAACAGCTGAGACCGTTTATATCGCCTTACCGGTTTATGATTTACGGTACGCTGTTCCTCACCTTCCTGGGGGCGTTGGCGGCGCAGGTAAACCCGCTGGTGCTGAAGTATACCGTGGACGAAGTTACTGCGCTGGTAAATCTTCCGGATCCGATGAGTGAAGGTATTCATGTTCTGGTGGTCATCACCGCTATTTTGCTGGGCAAGGAGCTGGCCAACATTTTCATTCAGTTCGGCCAGAAATTCTATGGCGAAAAAATCAGGATTAATGTAAGTTCTGTATTGGCCCAAACTGCGATTGATAAAATTCTCCGTTACAGGATCGCTTACTTTAACGATGAAAATCACGAAACCGGAAAGTTGCAGACCCGCATAGACCGCGGCATCGAAAGCCTGACAAAATTGGTGCAGAATTTTTTTATTGATATCCTGCCTTTGTTTTCAAATGCCATTATCGCCCTGATCATCATGTACATGCAGAATGTATATGTGGGATTGGTTTCCACGGTGGTGGTGCCCATATATTTCTATGTAAGCGCGCTGCAGGCCAAAAGACTTTCAGGTGTGCGCCGTACGCTGAGAAATCAGCGGGAGCAGAAGACCTCAGGACTTCTTAATCTGATAGGCTCTATTATGGTGATCAAGAGTTTTGTACGCGAAAAATTTGAGGGTAAAAAACAGTTTGACCTCCAGATGCAGCTTATGGAAAGCCAACTCTACACCCGGCGTACCAATTTTATTTATGACGGTTTAAAAACCTTCATTGAGCAGTTTGGTGTTGTACTTATCATTTTGCTTACTGTATACCTGGTCCTGGACCAGCAAATGACTATCGGGGCCATTATGCTGCACATTATGCTGTTCAATAACGTGTCTTCGCCCATCCGGCAACTGCACCGCATATACGACGATATGAATGATGCCTTCATATATGCTGAAGGATATTTCGACATTTTAAATGCTGATGATGAAACCGAGCCCAACGGAACACATATCGACAGTGATATCTCAGGCAATTTTGAACTGAAAAATGTAGATTTCAGTTATCCCAATGGTACAAAGGCTTTGAATAATGTTTCAATGCGTATTGAAAACGGCAAAACAACGGCACTGGTAGGTTTAAGCGGCGCGGGAAAATCAACAGTGATCAATCTGCTCTGTAAGTTCTATTTGCCGGATTCGGGGAATATTACGCTCGATAACATTAACCTGAATCAGTATGAAAATTCATTTCTTCGCGGCGATATTGGTTTGGTGCTGCAGCGCAACCATATTTTCCAGGGAAGCATTGAAGATAACATCCGTTATGGTAATATGGAGGCCACTTTTGAAGAGATTGAAACTGCTGCCAGAAAAGCCTACCTGCATGACCAGATTATGGATTTGCCGCAAGGCTATCAGCATGACGCAACGCAGCTGTCCGGCGGACAGCAGCAACGCATCGCCATCGCCCGGCTATTCCTGAAGGATCCGCCAATTATTTTCCTGGACGAACCAACAGCCAGCCTGGACGCCATTGCCACCGAACAGATCAAAAATTCACTCGATGCGATTAAGGAGGGCAGGACGGTGATCATAATTTCCCATTCACTCTCGCAGATTCTGGACAGTGATATGATTTATGTGATGAAAAAGGGGAAAGTGGTTGAAAGTGGTAATCATGAGCAGCTGGTGAACATGAACGGAACCTACCGCGAGATCTTTGATGCCTCAGCCCGAAGCCTCAATCTGGATAAACTGGTGAGTTCCTTCCGCGATAACCAATAAAAGACTGAAAATTACGTTTAATCCAGACATGAAAATATTTAATACGAACGCGGTGCTGGCTGTAGGTGCAATGATGCTGTTTTCCTGCCAGAAAATTGAGGAAAGCGTAACGACTATTGTAACAGATACTAAGGAGCAGGTTCAGCAGAAAGCCATGGAGACCGTGCACCAAACAATCACCGAACAGGTGAGCAGGGTAGTGAAGGCAGAGGATGTCGCTTTTGACAGTGTGTTTATAGGATCAAATGACCTGCAACTGAGTCCAATAACCGGCAAAAAGATTGTAACACCCAGTGGCTCGCCATATTATGTCTTTAAGTATAAAACTCCGGAGAAGGAACTACTGTTGCAGTCGCTTACAGAACAGCCGACAACCGATGAAAGCCGGTCTTCCAAAGAGTATAAGAAAGTTGATGGCGCATCCATCATCGAAAAGATCGCTTTTGTTGAAAAATTCATCCCCGGTGAATTGGTTAATGTTTCCTTTCTGAATGAACTTAGGACCGATAAAACAATAGAATATTATAAAATAAGCCGTTTTCCAAACTCCAGCACCGTTATTTATCATCCCAAGGACCAGACGGTATGGCATTTCGTGGAGGTAATGAAGTAGGCTATCAACTTAAGATTTCCATTTTAAAACTTTATCTTTGGGTATGAAAATTTATACGAAGACCGGTGATAAAGGCGAAACCTCCCTATACGGCGGGACACGCGTTTCCAAAGCTTCAGCGCGGGTTGAATCTTATGGGACAATAGACGAGCTGAACTCATTTATAGGCTTTGCCAAAGCTGAGATAACGGACGAAGGTATACTTCATCAGCTTAAGAAAATTCAGTTTGACCTTTTTACGGTAGGTTCAGAATCGGCCACGCCCACCGATAAACTTACGCTGGCTAACGGAAAGTCAAGACTCTCTTTGATGATTTCTGAAACAGAAATTGAAGAACTGGAACAGTGGATGGATGAATTTGAAGCTGCTCTGGAGCCATTGCAGTATTTCATACTTCCGGGTGGTGGTAAAGGTGCCACCTCGCTGCATATTTGCCGTACGGTTTGCCGCCGGGCTGAGCGCAGTCTGGTGTTCCTTAATGAGCACGAAGAGGTAAGACCGGAACTCATCAAATACCTGAACCGCCTGTCGGATTATCTTTTTGTTTTGGCCAGATATGTATCAAAAATTCAGTGTGAGCCGGAAGAATACTGGAATCCCAACGACCGCGGCCAATAAATGAATCGCGCACTTCTTTTCATCAACGGTGTTCCACCTAAGCAATTGCCGGAAACTGCTGCGTACGATATGGTTGCCTGCTCTGATGGTGCCTTTCATTATCTGAAAGAAAAGGGTTTTGCTTTGAACCTGCTGGACTTTATTTCAGGTGATTTTGACAGTCATACGGGCAGCGACGAAGAAATTTACAGTCAGAGATTCATCCATACACCGGATCAGGACAAAACGGATTTTCAGAAATCGCTGGAAATTCTGCTGGAACGCGGAATTCAAAAAGTAGATGTGTATGGCGGCAGTGGTGGCGAAATGGACCACTTTCTCGGAAATCTGCATGTAGCTTACCTTTTCAAAGACCGGGTAAAAATTACCTTTTATGATGAATTTTCCAGTTACTTTTTTGCGGACAAATACACAGTGCTCAACGGCATAAAAGACCGTCTGGTCTCGCTATACCCCTATCCCGAAGCAAACCAGATCACTACAAACGGATTAAGATGGCCTCTGAACGAAGAAAAACTGATGATTACAGACCGCATCGGCACAAGAAACCACGCTGCAGACGATTTGGTTGAAATAAAATTTGAAAATGGTGCGCTGGTACTGTTCGTCGGCCTGGCAACAGGTATTTCAGCCGGCAGCGCTGACGGATAACTGAGCCGATTGCTCTTAAAAATCAACTTTTTTTACCACATTTGCATTTTGTAATTCCATAAACCGACAGCATATAATGAAAATTAAATATTCAGAACTTATTGACCAGACCCTGTATTTCCCAACTGAAGAATTCAACGTGGTTGAGAACAGTCTGCAGTTTCACGATATTCCGCTTATGGATATTGTTGAGGAGTTTGGTACCCCGCTGAAATTTAATTATTTACCTAAGATTTCTACCAATATCCAGCGGGCAAAAGGCTGGTTTAAGGAAGCTATTGAAAAAAATGATTATAAGAAAGGCTATGTATACTGTTACTGTACCAAATCCAGCCAGTTTGCATTTGTTGTAGAGGAAGCGCTGAAGAATGATATTTCACTGGAGACTTCATCTGCCTACGATATGGACATTATCCGTTCGCTGTACAACAAAGGCAAGTACGGCAAGGATGTAGAGGTTATCTGTAACGGTTTTAAAACCGATGATTACCTGGCAAAGATCTCAGACCTCATCAACAACGGTTTCCAGAACATCATTCCTATACTGGACAATTACCGCGAACTGGACAAGCTTACCGAAAGCATCGATACCACCTTTAACATAGGCATCCGTATCGCTTCGGAAGAAGAGCCTAAATTTGAGTTCTACACCTCGCGGCTTGGAATTGGATACAAGGACATTATTCCTTATTACAGCCAGAAAATTGCCGAGCATCCCAATGCCAGGCTCAAGATGCTGCACTTTTTCATTAATACCGGAATTAAGGATACTGCCTATTACTGGAACGAACTGTATAAATGTCTACGGGTATATGCCAGACTCAAGAAAATTGCGCCTGAAGTCGATTCACTTAACATCGGTGGCGGTTTCCCCATCAAAACCTCACTCAACTTTGATTATGATTACCAGTATATGGTGAATGAAATCGTTTCGCAGATCAAGAAATTCTGTGAGGAAGAAGGGGTGGAAGAACCGCATATCTACACGGAATTCGGCTCCTTTACGGTAGGTGAAAGCGGTGGACATCTTTACAAGGTGATTTCGCAGAAAAGACAGAACGACAGGGAAAAATGGAATATGATTGATTCCAGCTTCATGACTACACTTCCTGATACCTGGGCTATCTCTCGTAAGTTTATTATGCTGCCGCTTAACCGTTGGGACGATACCTATGAGCGTGTATTTCTGGGTGGACTCACGTGTGATTCGGATGATTATTACAACTCCGAGCAGCATACCAATGCCATTTACCTGCCGGTCTTCAGTGAGACCAAGCCCATGTATATCGGATTTTTCCATACGGGAGCCTACCAGGAAACCATAGGAGGCTACGGCGGAGTTCACCACTGTCTGATGCCGCAGCCAAAGCATATTTTAATCAACAAGGATGAAGACGGCAATTTTACGTACGAAGTCTTCCGCGAGGAGCAGCAGCCCGAGGAGGTTTTGAAACTTTTAGGATATTAAAATAAGGAGCAACACGTGAGTTGCTCCTTTTCATTTGTGATCCCGCTTTACGCTGCAATCTTTTAATATTTGGGTTGCGGCGGCTTCGCCGCCGTAACCCAAATATTAAAAGGATTTCCACTGCAATCCGGGCTAAGATCCGGAGTTTACCTTCTCTGACGGAGGAATTAATCGGTACTTTGATAATCTTCAATTTATCAGTAATTTGAGCCAAGATAATGTCATTCCTCAGGTATTCAACCGCACCGCGCTGTTAATAATGGTTTCAGTGAAACGACAATTGAAAACTTAGTTCAAAGACATTATAGGCTGGTTTTGTTTGTGTAATTAATCTTATATTCGTCATCACCGGTTTAGATTTATTAATAAACTCCTTATCAAGCCATATTCCACACTACTTACGTTATTCCTTTGTGTTGTAAGTTCATTTTTATTTGGACAATCCTATTCAATACTTTATAAAGTAAGCTACCAGCCGGTTGCTGATCTCAAAGAGAGAAAAACTGAGTACATGATGTTGGAGGTCAATAATCACACAAGCCGGTTCTACAGCCTGGATCAGAAGAAACTTGATTCTATGGTGCAGGCCAATGATCCTGCGCTTTCAGACAGCTACGAAAGTCCAAATTTAAAGTTTGAGGTTTACAAAGATCTTGGGACAAAAAAATCATGGGTTTCAGCTGACTTTAATGATGTCACCTATACCTATGAAGAACCTGCGCTCACTTATGAGTTGGTGAAGACGAATATGGAAAAACAGGGAAATTATTCCATGAAACAGGCATGGACAAATGCAGGAGGTCGGGAGTGGGCTATTTTCTATACAGAGGATGTGCCCCTGTTTGTTGGGCCTTATATTTTTTCCGGCCTGCCTGGAATGGTCTTTAAAGCAATTTCAAGTGACATGGATTATGAAATATCTTTTGTCGGAATCCAAAAATACAATCAGATCAGGGAGATTAAACTACCCAAAGCCAACATTACCAAAGAAAAGTATGCGAAGCAGATTCAGGAGTTCCTAAAGAATCCTGGACATCACAGCATAATGTACAAAAATATTTGGGGCGACAGGTTCCACTATAATTTTAAAACAGCTTCGCCAGCTGTAATTAAGCAGCAGGAAGAACTGATTAAAAAGATCACTTCGAGATTTAATAACCCGTTAGATAAAGAAGTTTATCTGTTTGATATCATTGTTCCATAAATTCTATAAGTAAAATTATGGTAGAATTTCGAATTAACCTGATTTGTGCCCGCAGTTAGTTTAAGACAGGTTCCGTAAACGCTCCATACATATCAAACTTCTTGAAATACTTCTGCATATTTTCAATTCAATACCCGAAAAAAAGCCGAAATGTGGGCTTTAGTATAATCTTGAATTTTGTTGGGGGCGACGAAGCCGCCAACAAAATCTAAAAGGATTTACGCTGCAAACGGGGCTGGTAGTCTGCTTTCACTTTGTGCGCCTGTTTGTCATTCAGCAGGAATCTCTACGAATTACTTCTTCTTCGGTTTAGATTCCTCCGGAATGACAGAAGTCATAGAAATAAAGTAATGTCCGTTTCGATTGCATTTTGATCGGATTACACTCACATCCAGACAGCAGCCTCCTTGTCATTCGCTGCAATTGGGGCTGAAAGTCTGTTCTTCACTTTGTGCGCCTGTTTGTCATTCCGCAGGAATCTCCACTAATTACTCCTTGCTCAGTTTAGATTCCTCCGGAATGACAGGCCAACGCGTATAATTTACTGCTGTTAGCTAAGTCTAATTCGCCACATGAGTGCTATAGAAGATGTAGCAAATCACTTAATAGCCTCTAAAAATACTTCTGCACCTTCTCAAATTCAATATCCGAGAAATCGAAAACCGACAGATTGGCTTTGGTATAATCCTGATTTTTTGAATGTGCGCTTTGGTAAGCCGTACAGAAAATCCCCGCCGAATGCGCAGCCTCAATCCCGTTTGTTGAGTCTTCAATCACCATGCAGTGTTCTCTGGGTTCGCCGGCCATGTCAGCCGCGAGTTCAAAGATCTCCGGGTGAGGCTTGGATTCCTGAAGATCCGCACCGGAAATTTTACCGATAAAATAGGGCTCAAGCTCAAACTTTTCGAACACCCAGTTGATGGTGTTCATGTGTGCCGACGAGGCCAGTACGAGCTTAACACCGTTTTCATAATAATTCTCAATCAGGCTTTTTACGCCCGGAATCAGGTCGAAATCCGGGTCAGTATCAAAATAGTTTTTGAAATGATGTCTTTTTATCCGTGCCAGATCTTCATGGTCGGCTTCCAGCCCAAAAGTGTCAATGAGTGTGGTGCAAACCCTCTTTGTAGATGCTCCCGTAAAGGTGGTAAAGAGTTCCTCAGAAACATCAATCCCGAAATCCTCAAACATCCGGAAATAAGCTTTCCTGTGTAAAGGTTCCGTGTCCACAATAACACCGTCCATATCAAATAAAACAGCTTTTAAAGGCATTGCAATTTTTTTTGCAAAACTATTAAAATAATAGGGAACGAAGCCTACGGCATAATGTATATCCGGCAACAGTCACCATGAACGGCTGCCATTGACCGCAATTTTATTATCTTTGACATCCGAAAAAACAAATTAAAAAAGAAGACCATCAATGAGAACATACGCCGCTATTCCCGAAGAGAATGCTACTCTGGAAAACTCGAAAGTGATGCTTGTGACCGTACCTTATGACGGAACTTCAACCTGGGGCAAGGGTGCCGACAAAGGACCTGAGCTTTTCCTGGATGCTTCCGAAAATATGGAACTCTACGATATTGAAACCGGCACCGAGCCTTACCTGGAAGGGGTATATCTGGCGGGTGAGATTTCTGAAAATTCTTCTCCGGAGGCAATGACTGACGCCGTTTATCAGAAAACCAAAGAACTGATTAAGAATGATGGCAAACTGTTCACACTTTTTGGCGGCGAACATTCGGTTTCCATCGGCTCCATCCGTGCAGTGGGCGAGAAGTATGAGAATCTTACCGTTCTGCAGCTGGATGCGCATACAGATTTAAGACCTGAGTTTCACGGTTCCACCTCCAATCATGCCTGTGCGGTTTTTGAAGCTGCGCAGAAACTGAATCTGGTGCAGGTTGGGATCCGCTCCTGCGATGCTGAGGAAATGCAGTATGTACCGGAAGGTCAGTGTTTCTGGGCGCACGAGATCGCCACTAATCCCAACTGGATAGATGATGTTCTGGCCAAGGTTTCCGGTAATGTATACATCACCATTGACCTGGATGCTTTCGATCCGTCGATCGCTCCTTCCACAGGAACACCGGAACCGGGTGGCCTGCAGTGGTACCCAACTTTGGAACTGCTTAAAAAAGTGTTTGAAAAATGCAATGTGGTAGCCTTTGATATAGTAGAACTTATGGATTCGCCCATGCCAAAACCAACCGCTTTCCTAGCGGCCAAACTCTACTATAAGATGCTGGCCTATTATCACGTGAATAAATAGAAATTTCTAAAATAGTGCACCTAAAACTTTCCGGGCTCCCGGGAAGTTTTTATTTTTATACTAATTTGCGGAATGATGTTGAATCTGTTTGACGATAATTTTGATCCGGAAAAAAATCTGCTGCCACAGGACGGTACGGTACTTTATTTTGGCAAAGTACTGGATCGCGCGCAGGCAGATGAATATTATGAAAAATTGCTGACAGGAATTGTATGGAAAAATGATGAAGCCGTCATTTTTGGCAAAAAAATCTTAACCAAAAGGAAGGTTGCCTGGTATGGTGATGAGGGTTTTGAATATACCTATTCCAAATCCACAAAAACTGCATTGGCGTGGACCAATGATCTTCTGGAACTGAAAAAAATTGCGGAACAGAAAACCGGTGAAACATTTAATTCCTGCCTGCTGAACCTTTATCACAGTGGCGAAGAAGGCATGGCCTATCACAGCGACGGCGAGAAGGACCTTAAGAAAAACGGCGCGATTGCCTCCCTGACTTTGGGTGCCGAAAGGAAATTTTCATTCAAGCATAAAACCACCGGCCAGAAAGTGGAGTTGGTTCTGGAACATGGTAGTTTATTGGTAATGAAAGACCAGACCCAGAGTTTTTGGCTGCACCGTTTGCCTCCGACCAAAAAGATATCCGCCCCGCGAATCAATCTTACCTTCCGCACGATCGAAAAATAAGAAATCCCCGAATTTTCGGGGATTGCAAAGTAGTTATTAGGCTGACGTTATGCTTTCAAATAACGCGCGTAAGCATAGCCCTCCTCTCCGGACGACGTTCTGATCTTCCACCAGTCATCTGAAGACTGCTCCACAAGCGTCACAGACTCACCTTTGGAAGCCTTCCCGATGATCGCTGCCTCGGTAGATGGTTCCTGTCTGATGTTCAGGCTGGATTCTTCTGTATTTACTGTAAGGTTGGCACCGGATGCCAAGCCTGTAACCTGGACATCAAGATTGATGTCTGATGCAGAATACGTTGTATCTATGGCACCCAATGCGTTCCATACCGCATCTTTGGCAGCGGTGCTGCCTGCCGAACCCGAAACATAAAGTATACCGTCCTGTTCGCGTACCTGTAAACCGGAAATTCCCGCCGCTTGTGCTGCTGAGATTACACCGGCATATTTGTCCTGTAATGCGCTCATATTTTTTCTTATTTAACGTTATAGTTGTAATTTACCTTACCTGCCTGAAGCGCATCTACCGATTCTTTAATCTTCCTGGCCTGAGCTGGCGATACATCACCTGTAAGGGTCAGTTCTCCGTTCACAACCTCTACTTTAACAGACGGGAAATCCTTTACCGCATCCTGAACTTTCTGCTGAACTGCCGGATCCACTGCGGACACCGTTTCAACTACAGGCGCTTCAATACGGGTCATATCCATTACATCCTTAATTCCGGAAATCGCTTTCAGCTGGCTGATCATCGCGTCGCGGGAAGCTTCATCCGGGAAAGTTCCGCTCAAATGGGCCGTACCGTCCTTAACTTCTACGGTTGCACCGGGGTTGCTGGTAACCACTGTTGTTGCCTGGGTCGTAAGTTCTGCATCGGAAACTTTCTTCTTACAGGAAACTGAACCGAAAGATATAGCCAGCACCATGGCAGCCATCGCAAATGTTTTTTTCATAGTATTTTATTTAATGTTAAGAATTAATGATCTCAAATTTAGTAATACTTATCTGATTGTTGTTTCAGCTAAAGGCTAAATGTTTCTTAAATTTTAAGGTCGTAGTTCCGAACTGTTGCTTTGCTGGGTCTTGTCATGCCGGCTGAGGCGCAGGGCATTTTAATGTTTGTTAACACTCTGATGAAAAATTATATATTTGTAGCTATTATAAAAATTATATGAGTCCTACACTCCTGAGGATATTTCCTTATTTTACACTTACGTTTGCCGTACTGCTTCATGGAATTAATCTGTTAAACCCTCTTCCCCCCGACTATCTTGTTTTTGGGCACCTGCTTTTTGTGCTGGGGATGGTTACTTATGCAATACAGAGAAAAAACCTTACAACATGGATCCTGGTAAGTATTGTAATAGGTGTGATTGTGGGACGGGACTACCCCGGTGTAGCGCTTTCTCTGCAACCTCTGAGCCAGGGCTTTATCAGGCTGGTAAAAACCATTGTAGGACCTATACTCTTTGCAACCCTTGTTTATGGAATTGCAGGTCATTCCGACCTTAAGCAGGTGGGGCGAATGGCTTGGAAATCATTACTTTACTTTTATACTGCCACTACTATCGCCCTATTCATCGGTCTTGCAGCCATTAATATATCGCAGGCCGGTGTGGGAATTGACGCTTCTAAAATTCCTCACCATGATCTTCCCACTGCTTCAGCGGTTAAGGAAGCAGATCAGCGTGCTCTGGAAGCCATTCCGGAGCATAACCACTGGCTTTTCAAGACAACCGCTTTCTTTCGTGATGTATTTCCTGAGAACATCATCAAATCAATTTACGATAATCAGGTTCTTCAGATTGTTGTATTTGCGGTGATCTTCGGTATCGGACTGGCTCAGTTACCGGAACGCAAAAAAAGACCGATGGTGGATTTCGTGGACAGTCTGGCGGAAACAATGTTCAAGTACACGCACATTATCATGTATTTTGCGCCGATTGGTGTGGGTGCCGCCATGGCATACACCGTAGGACATATGGGTATTGACATCCTGAAGTATCTCTTTATGCTCCTGCTTACGCTCTACTGCGCACTGATTGCCTTCCTGCTGCTGGTACTCCTGCCTATTGCGCTCTATATGAAGGTGCCAATCAAAAAGTTTATACAGGCTATAAAGGAGCCGGTTTCCATTGCTTTCGCAACTACAAGTTCCGATGCGGCGCTGCCTGTGGTAATGCAGAATATGGAGAAATTTGGTGTTCCCCGGAAAATCGTATCCTTTGTCGTTCCCACCGGTTATTCCTTCAACCTGGACGGAACCACGCTTTACCTGTCATTAGCGTCCATATTTGTAGCGCAGGCTGCCGGGATGCATCTTTCCTTCGGTCAGCAGCTGCTCATTTGCCTTACGCTTATGATCACCAGTAAAGGTGTGGCTGCGATTCCAAGGGCTTCCTTAATTATCCTGATCGCCACTGCCGACCAATTCGGTTTGCCGGTATTCATCATAGCAGCTATACTCGGGATTGATGAACTGATGGATATGGGCCGTACCTCTGTTAATGTGATCGGAAACTGTCTTGCGTCTGTAGTCATTGCCAAATGGGAAGGTGAGTTTGACCAGCAGGCAGCACTGAACTTTGAGGAGGAGTGATGTTGATCAGCTTATCCGGCAACTTAGCATCAGTTGTTTAGCCTCACTTTCCTGCGGTCACATGACATCGGTTAGGTTGGATGGAAATCCTTATTTTTATTAAGTCTAAATTGGCGTTTATTCCGTAACTTTGCGGTTCAATATTCAGATTATATTATGTTGAAGAAAGCAAACGTTCAGGAATTCCTGAAAGAGATTGAAGTAGAAGACCTCGTGAATAACCTTCAGGTTATGGGCAATGAAGTGTATATAGATATGACCGCACACTCGCCGGCAATGCACGAAAAGAAAAAACTGGAAGTGGCTATGAAGCAGGCTTTTGCCTCTCAGTTTGGAGAGGATGTCGTGCTGAAGTTAAAGATTGTTTCACCTGACCCTACGGAAGTTCAGCAGAATCAGATCAAAGGAAAGCAGATTCCCGGAATTCAGAATATTATCGCCATTGCTTCCGGTAAAGGAGGCGTGGGTAAATCAACAGTTGCCGCTAACCTGGCAGTTACATTGGCAAACATGGGCTTCAAAGTTGGTCTTTTAGATGCGGATATTTATGGTCCATCGGTTCCAACAATGCTTGATACTGAAGGTGCAAAACCACTTTCAGTGGAGGTAGACGGTAAAAACCTGATGCAGCCTGTGGAAAATTACGGCGTAAAGATGCTGTCCATCGGATATTTTTCCGGAGCCAACCAGGCAGTGGTTTGGCGTGGGCCAATGGCTTCAAAAGCACTTAACCAAATGATCCGTGATGCCCATTGGGGCGAACTGGATTTTCTGCTGATTGACCTTCCACCGGGAACCGGAGATATCCATCTTTCCATCATCCAGGAAGTACCTGTAACAGGAGCAGTGATTGTAAGTACACCGCAGCATGTGGCTCTGGCCGACGTGCGTAAGGGTATCGCCATGTTCCAGATGGAAAGTATTAATATTCCTGTTCTCGGTTTGATAGAGAATATGGCCTATTTTACACCCGAGGAGCTTCCTGAGAACAGGTATTACATCTTCGGGAAACAGGGTGCCCAATACCTTGCAGAAGATATCGGTATTCCTGTTCTGGGAGAAATACCTCTGATTCAGAGTATACGTGAAGCGGGTGATGTGGGCCGTCCGGCCGCATTGCAGGAAAATTCTAAGATTGCAGATATCTACGTTGAAACCGCTAAAAGTATGATTGAAAGTCTGGTGGAAAGAAATAAAAGCCTTCCGCCTACAGAGGCCGTAAAGATCACAACAATGGCCGGTTGTTCACCAAAAGCAAAATAATAAGGGAGTGATGGTCTGGAGACAGCACACCACCCCGACAAAAAATATGGAAAGTAATATCGTACACGAAGCCACTGTAACCAAGGTACTTGAAGCACTGGAGAGCATACGTCCCTTCCTGAACAAGGATGGGGGAGACATAGAGCTGATTGATGTGGAAGGCAGCAAGGTGATCGTTAAACTTCAGGGAAACTGTAACGGCTGTCCTATGAGCTTTTCGACAATGAAGTTGGGTGTCGAAAATACAATTAAACAGTATGCACCCGAAATTACTGAGGTTGTAAGTGTAAATTAATGCCTCAAAATTTATCAGAAAACCCTTTCAGCCTCTGCGGCTGGAGGGGTTTTTCATTTGCACAGATCAAGGATCAACTGATATTGACACCGCTTTTACTATATTTGACTATGATTAGTATTCAAAAGAAGCACCTGCTTGCTGCCGCTGTGCTGGGAGGCCAGGTTTTTTATGCGCAGGAAATACCGCAGAAACTGGATGCAGCTACAAAAAATCTGATGGAATTGCCGGCAGCCTATTCAGCGAACCTGTCTTTTTATGTGGCTGATGAAAACGGCAAGTTCATTTATGAATATCAGGGAAATAAAGGACTGTCCACCGCTTCAACCCAGAAAATCTTTACGGCTGCAGCTGCGCTGGAAACTTTAGGTAAAAACTACACCTTTAAAACTACAGCCTCCTATTCGGGAACTGTTAGTTCCGGTAAACTTGACGGCAATCTGTTTGTAAGCTCCAACGGAGATCCAACCCTGGGTAGCTGGCGCTACGACGGTCATAAACCGGAAGATTTCCGCCGCCAGCTTATTGAGGCGCTGAAAAAACAGGGAATTAGCAGCATTGCCGGCGATTTAATCATTGATGATACTTATTTTGATTTTCAAACCGTTCCCGGTGGCTGGCCCTGGGATGATATGGGAAACTATTACGGTGCAGGCGTCTGGAGTGTAAACTGGCGCGAAAACCAGTTTGATGTAAATTTACGGAATGGCGCAATAAAAGATTTTAATATTCCCCTCCACAATGTGAAGTGGGTCAATGAGGTAAAAGTGGCCGGATCTTCAGACCAAAGTCTTATTTTCACCGCACCGCACTCCGAGGTAGCCCTGATAAACGGTACCTTACCGGCTAAAGCGATGACGGTTTCGGGAGCACTTCCCAATCCACCCATGCAGTTGGGTATGGAAATAAAATCCTGGCTCAGTGAAAGCGGAATCTCCTTCACCGGTAATGTTATAACGAACAGCAGTCAACTGATTAATGGGCTCAAAACCCAAAAGGCCCCGGAATCAAAAGTCTTTTTTACATGGCATTCGCCAACGCTTGACAAGATCGTTTACTGGTTCCTGAAAAAAAGTGTAAACCTGTACGGCGAAACCCTGGTGAAGACCATGGCAAAAGAGAAAAGAGGTGTGGGAAGCTTTGATGAGGGAGTTGATTTCATGAAGGATTTTTGGAAGAACAAAGGTATCAATGGGGCGATGATTAATTTCGCCGACGGCAGTGGCCTGTCTCCCCAGAATTACGTTTCTGCCCGGGCCGAGGTTCAGGCTTTGCTCTGGTCCCGAAAACAACCCTGGTTCAGCAGCTATTTTGATGGCTTTCCGGAGCAGAACGGTATGAAGATGAAGAGTGGCACCATCAAAAACATTAAATCCTTTGCAGGCTATCACACATCAACCAGCGGCAATAAATACGTATATTCCATTATTATCAACAATTATCAGGGTGGAAATGTAAGTGATGCCCTTTACAAAGTTTTAAACGTTTTAAAATAGAAAATTCTTGAAAAGACCTTTTCTTTCCAGGCTCAACCAGTGGTTTGTCTTTGGGTTACTCACCATAGTGACCTCGGCAATCGTGATCTCGTCCGTAATGCTGATTGATTACTTGCGTAAGGAAGAGATTAAGAGGATTGATTTATTTGCAAGCGCGATAAAATTTCAGCAAAATGTGATCGCCCCGGATCCTGAAGTTCAGGATTTACTTCTGAAGATTACAAGTTCCAACAGCACCATTCCCGTAATTATACTTGACCGTGAGAACAAACCTATGTTCCACGGAAACATTCCAGCCGATATAGAAAATGATGCCGCTGCTATAGCCGAATTAGCAAAAAACATGGGTAAAACCTATCCCCCCATCGAACTCAAGTTTCCGGACGGAAATAACCAGTTTGTTTATTATGACAATTCGCGTTTGCTCAACGATTTGCGGTGGTCACCTTATTTACTTGGTCTTTTCATATTTGCTTATCTGCTTTTCTCCTTCTGGTTTCTGCGTACGATTAAGAAAACAGATGAAGGATTCCTGTGGGCAGGCCTCGCCAAGGAAACCGCACATCAGATCGGTACTCCGCTCTCGTCAATGATTGGCTGGGTCGAAATTATGCGGATGGATAATCCCAATTCCCAGGAAGCCGCTGAGATTGAAAAAGACGTGAACCGCTTAATGACTATTTCAGAGCGCTTTTCAAAAATTGGCTCGGTTCCGGAGCTGAACGATATGAACCTTTCCGAGACCATCCAGCAGAACTATGATTATTTGAAAAAACGCATTTCCGGCAGGATTGATTTTACACTTAACCTCCCTGCGCGTCAGATTATCATTCCCCATAACCGCATTCTGCTGAGCTGGGTCATTGAAAATCTGGTTAAAAACGCTGTTGACGCGATGAAGGGACAGGGAAAGCTTGAGATTCTTGCCTATGAGCGCGGCCGCAACATCATCGTGGACTTCCGCGATACCGGTTGCGGACTCACCGCACGACAGGCTGCCAATGTTTTCAAGCCGGGATATTCAACCAAGAAGAGAGGTTGGGGGCTGGGACTTAGTCTGGCCAAGCGCGTGGTAAAGGAATACCATCGCGGGGACATCCGGATTCCGCAAACTGACCTCGGTAAGGGAACCACCTTTCGGGTAATTCTCCGTAAATAGAAATCAGTCTGTTTTTCGGTACTCCACATAATAATTTCTGTCGAAGGTAACGGGAACTGAAGAGTTCAGTTCAACCTGCTGCCATCTTTCGGTAGGTAAGATCAGCTGATTCCCGTTGATCCTTAACGGTAATTGCAGGTCTTTCACCGCATTTTCATAACGGAATTCCAGCATCTTTCCTTTCTGTCGGTAAACTAAAGCCGGTATTTTAGTGGTGCGCAGGTATTGGTCGAAAACCGTACTGAGGTCCAGGCCGGATTTTTCAGTGATATAACTCTCAATCTGCCCTGTGGTTACCGTTTGATGGTAAAAATTTTTATTTAGTCCACGCAGGATACTGCGGAACTTTACATCATCATTAATCAGTGTCCGGATGGTGTGCAGCATATTGGCACCCTTAAAATACATATCGCTGCTGCCCGTATTCCTTACGCCGTAATCACCAATTACAGGCAGGTCATTTTGAATGTTCTGTCTTGTTCCCAGCACGTACTTATCTGCCTCCTTTCGGTTCAGGAAATTTTCAGTAAAAAGCGTTTCAGAATAGGAGGTGAACGCTTCATGAATCCACATGTCCGCTTTATATTTGGCTGTAATACTATTGGCAAACCATTCATGTCCACTTTCGTGGATGATGATGAAATCCCATTTCAAACCGACTCCCGTTCCTGATAAGTCCCTGCCCAAATAACCGTTAGTGTAGCCATTTCCATAGGCCACATTACTCTGGTGTTCCATGCCCAGATACGGACTTTCCACCAGTTTAAAACTGTCTTCGTAAAAAGGGTAGGGTCCAAACCAGTACTCCAGAGCTTGCATCATGGGTTTTACCTGTGTGAACTGCTTTTTCGCTTTCGCCAGATTCTGTTGCAGAACCCAGTAATCCAGGTCCAACGGACCTTTTTCACCACTGTAGGTATCTTTGAAATTCACATAATTCCCAATATTAGGAACTATGGAATACGCATTGATAGGATTTTTCACCTCCCATGTGAAGTGTTTCTTATCACCTGCGGTTTCCGTCTTGATCAGCCGCCCGTTTCCTACACCCACCAGTTGTTTTGGGGTGATGATTTTCATCCGTACCCCGTTGTCAGGCTCATCAGCCCAGTGGTCTTTAACAGGCAGCCACACCGACGTGCCAATTCCTTCCTGAGCCACACTCATAAACGGCATACCGGCATCATCCCGGCTGAATACCCAGCCCCCGTCCCAGGGCGCATTCTGTGCTATGGTAGGACTTCCTGAATAGGAAATTTCAATCCGGTAGTTTTTGGTAGGTTCAAAAGTTCCGCCCGCGTGAATCCACAGGAAGTCTCCCTGGCGCTCCGTCTTGATGATCTTGAAATTGGATTGAAGAACCTCTGCTTTCATCGGCTGCTGAATATCAATCTGAAATATGGGGTCTTTTACCTTTTTAGTTACATCAAAATGTATAATATTACTTCCGCTGACCATCCTGCTGTCAAAATCGGCCTCTACGGTAAGTTCATACTTTTTAACATCCCAGAAATTTCTGTAGACGTTATCAGATCCCTTCAGCGAATCTGATTTGGTATATTTCTGCGCTCCCAAACCTAGGGAACACAGCATGAACAGAAAAATCGGGGTTTTCATCTGAAAGTAATTTCATCAAAAATAACAAATATAATGGTAAGGAATTCGGCCATGTTTTTGCTGCCACAGGTCACACACCATCGTTATTAAATTTGTATTTTTACCATGAAATGAAAGACGGACAACTAATCACACTCATCCGCAGCGCACAGCAAAAGGACCAGAAAGCACAGACTCACCTCATCAACCTTTTTTGGGTAGATGTTTTTTCTTTTGTGATGAAGAAAGTCAGAAATGAGATTGATGCCGATGAGATTACCGTAAATGTTTTCTCCAAGGTCCTGAATAAGCTCGATCTCTATGATCCTAATTTCCAGTTCAAGACCTGGGTTCTCACCATTGCTCAGAATACAGTGATTGATTTTTGGCGAAGAAAAAACCGTGAAAATGAAGATGCTGTAAACAGTTTCGACGAAATCCGCGACCAGTTTGCACGGTCACCCGAAGAACTTCTGATTTCCGAAGAGGAGCAGAAGCAGATTCTGGCTGTTATTGCCTCTCTGGACCTTAATTATCAGGAAATAATCCGTCTGAGGTTTTTCGAGGAAAAAAGCATTAAGGAAATCGCCGAAGAGCTGAACCTCACCATTTCAAATACAAAAGTGAGGATCATGAGGGCCAAGAAAGTACTTTCGGCTCTGCTGAAAACCAATGAGTATGAGGATTGACCAGTCAATTTCTAAATTCGTAATTTTGCACTTTATTTTTAATGATGAACGACACTGTTGTAGATACCACCATCCAAAAGCCTAAATGGATCCGCGTAAAGCTTCCTACAGGGAAAAATTACCGTGAACTCCGTAGCCTTGTCGATAAATATAAACTGAACACCATTTGCCAGAGCGGCAGCTGCCCTAATATGGGCGAGTGCTGGGGCGAAGGAACGGCCACATTCATGATTCTGGGCAATATCTGTACGCGCAGCTGCGGTTTTTGCGGCGTAAAGACCGGAAGACCGCTGGATGTAAACTGGGACGAACCAGAAAAAGTGGCCAGGTCCATTAAACTTATGAAGATCAAGCATGCAGTGCTTACTTCGGTAGACAGGGATGACCTTAAGGATATGGGCTCCATACTATGGGCCGAAACAGTGAATGCCGTTCGCCGGATTTCTCCGGGTACCACGATGGAAACGCTTATTCCGGATTTTCAGGGAATTACAAAGCATATTGACCGCCTGGTAGAAGTGGCGCCGGAAGTGATTTCACACAATATGGAAACTGTGAAACGGCTTACCCGCGAGGTGCGGATACAGGCAAAATACGAGAGAAGTCTGGAAGTACTTCGTTATCTGAAGGAAGCCGGGCAAAACCGGACCAAAACAGGTCTGATGCTGGGCCTGGGTGAAGAACGTGATGAGGTTTTCCGGACAATCGAAGACATCAGAAACTCCAATGTGGATGTCATTACAATCGGCCAGTACCTGCAGCCAACTAAAAAACACCTGCCGGTTAAAAAGTTCGTGACACCTGAAGAGTTTGCAGAATTTGGTGATTTTGCCAGAAGTCTGGGCTTCAGACATGTAGAGAGTTCACCTTTGGTCAGGAGTTCCTACCATGCCGAAAAGCATATTCATTAAGGAGGAAAAAATAATGGGCTGCAGAAAAAGCAGCCTTTTTTTTGCATCGTTTTAAGTGTAAAAAATTATTCGGAATATTCTGGAAATGGATAACTTTAGTTCACTAAATACAATTTAATATGAAATTTCCTGTTTACCTGTGGGCGCTGTTGTCGCTCCTCACTTTTTCATGCGCTGAGAAAACAACAACTGAAAGTTCTGCCCTGGCAACTTCAGACAAAAAAACTTCAATAAAAAGCGAAGAACTTTCCTACGGAATCAATGGAATAACTCACAGGTCATTTGCAGCTTATAATCCTGATCTCCCGGGACCGCTGCCTGTAGTATTTGTGCTGCCGGAGTGGTGGGGACTGAATGACTATATTAAAGACCGCACAATGCAGTTGGCAGAACTCGGTTATTATGCCGTGGCGGTAGATTATTACGGTGAGGGCAAAGTGGTGGAGACGCCGGAAGAGGCACAGAAATTATCTTCGCACTTCTACAGGATCCCGATTGATGCCCGGAGGATGTTTGATGCCGCAAAAAACAGGGTAATTATCACAGAAAATGCAGACCATACCCGGATGGCCATAATCGGTTACTGCTTTGGTGGCGCACAGGCGCTTAATATGGGAAGAACTTACAGCGATTTCAAAGGAGTGGTGAGTTTTCACGGGAATCTTATGACCGGAATTCGGGCCAGGAACAATAAGGTGAAATACCTGGTTTTGAACGGTGCAGCGGATACTTTTGTGTCAAAGGAAGAGATTGCCGGATATAAAAGCGAGATGGACAGTGCAAAGATTGATTACAAATTTGTAAACTATCCCGGCGCGCTCCATGCTTTTACAAACCCTGCTTCTACAGCCACCGGAAAAAGATTCAACATTCCGATTTCCTATGACAGCGATGCTGATGAAAAATCATGGAAGGAGATGACAGCATTTTTGGCAGATGTGCTGAAATAGGTTGCTGTGAGTTTACATAAAACAGTTGCGCCGAAACGGAGTTTCGGCGCAACTGTTTTATAGGCAATTTGTGATATTAATCCCCGTCAACTTCATCTCCGTTCGCACACCAGAATACAGCATTCTGCAGAAACTCCTTCGGGAAAGACCGGAATTCACCCGGCATCAGGACGCTGAAGATGTCTGTGAAGTTTTGTACACCCTTATTATCGGTTACAATCGCCGCACGGTTCCATTTGGTAAGGTTTTTCATGCCTAAAAGGACATCCTGAAACCAGGCGCCGGCCGTCCAGTTGTCCAGGTCGGTATCCAGTAAAAGCAGATAGTTCAGTTCATCAAATGCATTTATTTTTGCCTCTACATGAGGAAAAACAAGGTTTTCAAAATCGGCCTGTGAGATTTCTCCGGTGGCTTTAAATGCCGCTACATTTTCGGGTACATCAGGAATTACGGTAATCATTTTTATGGAATTTAGTGTTCAACAAGTGATTTTCACTCATCAACAATAATTGAACCAATAAAAGATAGAATCAGGAACAGAAACAAGAGCAGTAATTCTAACAATTAGTTAAATACAGTTCACCTTCCTGGCACGCCGTTTATTCCGGGAAAACTTTAAATTTGAACCATAATTTTATTTGATGAAAGCAGTTCTGATTACCATTGGCGATGAAATACTCTCCGGAGATACCGTAGATACCAATTCCAGCTTCATTGCCGGCCAGCTGAAAATGATTGGGATTCCGGTAATTCAGATCCTGACCGTTGCAGATAAAGTGGAAACAATAAAAGCTGCACTTCAAACGGCATGTAATTCCGCTGATTTGGTGATTACCACAGGTGGTCTGGGACCCACAAAGGACGACAGGACCAAAACGGCATTTGCCCAGTTTTTTAATGATGAGCTGGTTTTGGATGCTGCCACCTTCAGTCATCTTGAAAAACTTTTCATTAAGCGGAAGCGTGAGCACCTCCTGGAACTTAACAGACCTCAGGCTATGGTACTGTCGCGCGCCCGGATTTTTCAGAATGAGAATGGTACCGCTCCCTGCATGATGATGGACCAGGACAGTAATCTGGTGTTTTGTCTGCCTGGTGTTCCGTATGAGGTAAAACCCCTTATTACAGATAAGATTATACCTTTCCTGGCGAAACGAAATCCCGTTAACCACCTGGTTACACGTACAGTTACGGTAGTGGGGATTCCGGAAAGTTTACTTTCTGCGCAAATTGAAAGTTGGGAACTGGCGCTGCCGCCATCCATTTCTTTGTCGTACCTGCCTGTGGGCAACAGGATCAAGCTGCGGCTCAACTCCAACGGGCCGGATCTGGAAGTCCTGAACGCGAATTTGGAGTCGGAAGTGCAAAAACTTCAGCCACTGATAGGAAAAAACGTCATTTCGTGGAAGGGTAATGAAATTCAGGAAATCCTGAAGGAAATCCTGCTGGCCCGTATTTTAACCCTATCAACAGCAGAAAGTTGTACAGGCGGGGCACTGGCACGGCTTCTTACTTCCGTACCCGGCAGTTCGGCCTATTTTCTGGGTGGAATCATTCCTTACGATTACCACAAAAAAATCGAAATCCTGAACGTTTCTTCAACAACCATCTCCGAAAAAACAACCGTTTCAGCAGAAGTTGCGCAGGAAATGAGTTTAGGTTGCCTCAATTTATTTCACACAGATATTGCTCTTGCCACAACAGGAGTTGCCGGTCCATCCACAGATGAATTCGATAATGAA
Source organism: Chryseobacterium sp. (assembly GCF_008831505.1). Taxonomy (NCBI): domain Bacteria; kingdom Pseudomonadati; phylum Bacteroidota; class Flavobacteriia; order Flavobacteriales; family Weeksellaceae; genus Chryseobacterium; species Chryseobacterium sp. The sequence continues at coordinate 943,286 of NZ_CP044507.1, forward strand.
GTAGGTACTGTTTATTACTCCATCCGCACCAGAACATTTGAAAAAACACAAAAACTTTATCTGCCACATCTTCAGCGTAATGATTTTGCACAATTTGTAGCATTACGGGTTCTGCAGGATCTGGTGGATGTCCTGGTTACGGGTGAATGAAATAGGATGGCTTAAACCAATATGAAGCGCGCCATCGCGGACAGTATTTAAGCTAAACGATACTCCGGGAACTACCTGCATTTGCAGGCTTCACATTCCTGTAAAGTTTCAAAACCCTTCTGCGAGCACCCGGTATAGGTTATCTGTTCACATTTACTGGTGCCTTCATTGTAAAACCACCTGGTGAAATTAGCTGAGCAGATTTCATTGGTTGGCGGAACCTCTGCGCATTTGGCCGGCGCGGGACCGCAGTCGCGGGATGAACAATTGATGACAAGGCCGGTTCCAAATAAAAGCAGGCCTTTAAGAAGTAGATTTTGTTTCATAATAATGCTTTAATAGGTTAATGAAATGAAGTGGTGCAAGAAGAAGAGCAATCATTGCTAAGTAAAATTAAAAAATAAAAACTGCATAGCCTGACATATTTTTTCAAATATTTTCTATTACTGCTTTGATTATCAGTTGCTGACAGTGTAACAGGTCAGTCACGAATGCACAGTACCTGCCATGGCCGGCTGGGCTTTTATGTCCTTTAAAATGACTATTTTTGGAAAAAAAATTATAGGATGAGAAGTAAATTCGCCATTGCGGTGCTTTCGCTGTTACTGCTTACGGCCTGTAACAAGGATAAAGAAATTCTTAATACGCTGAATGAGTACAATCTCCAGATGGAAAGTACAGGTTATCATTTTGGAGATAAACTGCAGTTGCCCGCTGAAGTCATGGAGAATGCCTCGGAAATAACCATAAGTTTCGGCGATAAGGAAACTTCTGCGCTCGTAGTTGATCCTAACTTTTTTACCCTCGGTGATAACGCGGTTACGTTTAATATCAAAAAGAAAAATGGCGAGGTATTAAATCAGGATGCCACTATAAATGTATTTGCCAAGAACCCTGAAAAGCAGTTAGCTTACACTGTAGTTGCAGAGTATCCGCACGATGTGGCTAATTTTGTACAGGGATTCCAGTTGGAAGGGAATATGGTTTATGAGTCCGACGGACAGAATGGGTCTTCAAAAATTTTAAAATATCCTCTTGGAAGCACTGCACCTGTGGCCTCCACAGATCAGCCGGCTGATGTCTTTTCTGAAGGCAGCACCATTATAGGTGATAAGGTTTATCAGCTTACCTGGCAAAATAAGAAAGGGTTCATTTATGACAAAGCGACGCTGAAACTGCTGGGCGAATTTCCATACCCCAATGTAATGGGCGAGGGATGGGGGCTTACTTACGACGGTAAAAATCTCATTGCTTCAGACGGTACCAAGAACCTCTACTTTCTGGATGTTTCAGATCCTTCGAAATTGGTAAGGTATGTGGCCGTAGCCGGAAATACGAGTGCCTATGACCGCCTGAATGAACTTGAATACCACAATGGTTATGTATATGCGAATGTTTGGCAAAAGCCCATCATCCTGCAAATCAATCCAAAAACGGGAGAGGTGACAGGCAAATTTGACTTTACCGAAATCGCTAAAAAGCACACGACCGGCGACGATGATGTCCTGAACGGGATCGCTTTCAAAGGAAACAATATGCTCATCACTGGTAAGAACTGGCCAAAAATTTATGAAATCGCCGTCCAATAACAGCGCTCTGGCGGTTCAGGAACCGAATTAAGATATGTTTTCAAAAGCACTTCAGTTCATCCTTTTGCTTATTTGCTGCACGGCTAACGCGCAGCATTTATTGCCTATGGACACTGTGCAGCTTAGGGAAACAAAGGAACTTTTTGCAGATGATTACGGAAATTTCTATCTGTACCGCAACAAGGACTTCAGTCTTACCAAGTATGATTCACTGGGCCTACAGAAGGGCCGGCTGATGCTTACACTGCCTTTCCGGATTCAGTCCGTTCAGAATCCGCTTAATATTCCCAGCTTTTCCGAAAATGCACAGGTACTTCGCTTTTATGACCAGAACCTCAACGAAATCCAAACCGTAGATCTGCGTAATCACTTCGGATATATTAAGGCAGCTTATGCTGAAGATCAGCAGTTTGTATGGTTGCTGGATGAGACTACAAAAAGCCTGATACGCTTCAACTTTCGCGATGGCAGGTCAGTACTTAATATTCCGCTGTATCTTCCTGTTGATGGTGTCCGCGACCTGCTGGTCTTCGAAAACAGAATTTATATCCTTACTCAACATCAGTTCCTTGTTTTTAATATGAGATCAAAAAAAATACTTGAACTGCCGTTTGAAGAAGGTAAACGGTTACGGCGCGAAAACGACCGGATATACATCATATCCGCTGATTCCGTATTTTTATTAGATAACGGACAGACCTTGGAAATCTTTCGCGTGCCTGGTGCATCGATTGTGGATAAAAACTCAACACGTTACTTTGTAATCAAAGGCAACAACCTCTATCTTTACCCCGTCCGGAACCATTAATGTGCAATGGCTGTTCAGCGCCGTCTATATTATTGGTCTTTAATATCCTATAACATTTAATCACAACCCTTAATAATGCATATTGCGGTAACAGGAAATATTGGTGCAGGCAAAACAACACTAACCACGATGCTGGCGAAACACTACGGCTGGGAAACCCAGTTCGAAGACGTAGACCATAACCCCTATCTGGAGGATTTTTATGCCGATATGAGTAAATGGAGTTTCGCTCTTCAGATTTATTTTCTGGGCAGCCGCTTTCGCCAGGTAAAGGAAATCCGCGACAGTGGCCGCAGTGTGATTCAGGACAGGACCATCTATGAAGATGCTCATATTTTTGCCGAAAATTTAAATGACATGAATCTGCTCTCGGACCGCGACTTTAACAATTATTCCGCGGTTTTTGACCTGATGCGTTCTTTCGTTTCGGCACCGGATTTGCTGATTTATTTAAAATCAGATGTTCCCAATCTGGTGAAAAAGATCTATAAACGCGGCCGGGATTACGAAGCGAGCATCAGTATAGAGTATCTGTCCAAGCTGAACCAGAAGTATGAGCGTTGGATTTCCGGATATAAAGAGGGAAAGTTACTGATCATTGAAGTTGATGATTTGGATTTTGTGGAGAGACCTGAGGATTTTGGATATATCCTGCAGCGCATCGAAACAGAAATGCATGGCCTTTTTTAGAAATATATAACCGTTAGATACTGCTAGCCATGATAAAAGTCCTTCATAATAACAGCTGTTCCAAATCCCGGGCGATCCTGGAACACCTGGACGAAAATAATGTTCCTTTTGAAATAATTGATTTTATGGAACATCCGCTCTCCGAACTTGAACTGCGTACCGTTCTTAAGAAACTCAACACAGATATTGACGGTCTTATCCGGAAAAATGAAACTCTCTACAAAGAGAAATTTGCAGACAAGCAGCTTTCGGAAGAAGAGTGGATACATGTACTGAGTCAGAATCCGTCTTTAATGCAAAGACCGATTTTAATAAAAGGATCGGTTGCCATGGTCGCAAGACCAGTGGAAAACGTTAGGTTTTTCCTTGATAAGTAAAATTAGTTGTTTAGCGCCTTAAAAGCCTCATTAAGTTCAGGATATTTAAAATCAAATCGCTGTGATTTGATTTTTTTATTGCTTACACGTGTGCCTTCCAGGATAATTTCACTCATCTCGCCCATTACTAGCCTTAACAGGAAAGCGGGAACATTAATTGGCAGGAAAAATTTATCCCGGGCTTCAGCGAGCTTCCGCATAAATTCCTTATTGGTAGGTATGTCATCTGCCACTGCATTGTAAATACCGTTAAACTCTGTGTTTTCCACCGCTTCAACATACATATTGACTAAATCATCCAGATGTATCCAGTTGAACCATTGAGTCCCTTTACCTATGCCGCTGCCCAGGTTAAGGTCAGTTATCATGTTCAGTTTTTCCAGTGTACCTCCCCGTGCCGACAGCACAGGTGCAGTTCTGAGTATGACTGTTCGGCTGGCAATGTTATTAAAATGCAGTGCGGCACTTTCCCATTTTCTGCACAAATCACTCAGGAAATCCAGCTTAGCAATATCTGAATCTTCATCCAAAATCCGGTCTGAAGTAAATGTCCCGTAATAATTGATTCCGGAGGCAGAAATGAAAGACTTTAATGATAGATCTGCAAGTGTGCAAATGTCAAACAGAAAGTTTGCACTGTCCACCCGGCTGGAAATCAGCTCCTGTTTGTATTCGTATGTCCATTTTCTACCAATAGATACCCCAGCCAGGTGAATGATACTTTCTACACCCTCCAGGGCGCCTTTGTCCAGTTCACGTTTTTTGTAATTCCAATAAAATTCATCCGGGTTTTTTGGCTTTCTGCGTACCAGAATATTTACAGAGTGTCCTCGTTTACGAAGTTCGGGTACCAGCTGCCTGCCTACAAGTCCGGATGCCCCGGTCACCAGGATTTTCATATGTTAAAGCATTACCACGCCGTCAATTTTTGCCACCTTCTTATAAAGGTCAATCACTTGGTTGGCATCCATTACAAAAGCGGTCATGCTGGCGGCAATGTACTTGCCGTTCTTACTTTCACGTGTAGAAATGGTGTACTTGATTTTGTCGAAGACCTGATACAGTTCCGTAAGTTTCAGATTGTCATTCGGGAAAATGAATTTATAAAGATAATCTTCAGGGAAATTATGATTCTCTTCAAGTTTGCTTTTGAGCGACTCGTAAAATTCATCCTGATTCTGTCCGCTGGTATCGGCGTATAATGGGTCCATTCTGTTAATTTTATTAATGAAAAAAGGTCCTGAAAAAGGACCCTAAAGATAGTATTATTTCATTGATCCTGCACTGCCGCTGAAGGCGCCTAACATGCTGGATTTATTTTTCTCCTCATAATCAGCAATAATGTTAAAGATTCCGTTTACCATCTGTTCGGATGCCAGCCTGCTTAAACCGTTACCACCCAGATTGGTTGAACTGCTTTGGCCGCCAAAAAGGCTACCCAGCATATTGGTACCCTGTAAAGCAGTGTTAATAGATCGTACGATGCCGAACTGATTCAGTTTTTCATCCACCTTCGGCATAATGGCCTGGATCAGTTGCTGTTCTGTTTTTTCACGCAGAACCTGGGTGGCAATCCCCTGGCCGCCCTGCATAATCCGAGATACATCGTTCGCATTCAGACTGTTTACTGCATTCTGAAGGATAGGTTGTGATATATTTACAGTATATGCAGCACTTTCAGCCACATACTCCTTGCCTCGCATTGCTAAATTCGGGGCCACCCTTTCAAGTAGATTGTACACACTTCTAAGGTTTTCGGGCAGTGCACGCACAATCAGGTCATTTTGCAGGAAAGCCTGCTTATTGCCGAAAATATTGCCCATTTGCGTCACGCCTCCCAACAGAACCCTCTTGATGACAGAAAGTCCGAGGTCTGAAGTTGCCAGAGCCATGCAGGATTGTGTGGAAGTAAGCAGAACACCACCGGTGCCCATTAGCAGAGCTGCGGAAAGTATGATCTTTTTCATGATATCTATTTTAAACTAAGGTGCACTCTCAAATATTACGCCAAATCTGAACATGCAACCGTATTGGACTCCGTACCATATTACAGTTGCTGTTAAAAGTCCTTTCCTCATCCCTTTTGTTATGCTTTAAGCCATTATTTTCCGCTAAAAATCCGTATTTTTGTGACGATAAAAAGTAAAAAGAAAGAATGGACTCGTACAAAAATCCACTGGAAGAGCGGTATTCAAGCCCGGAAATGCTTTACAATTTTTCCTCAAACAATAAGTTCAGAAACTGGCGTAAGCTTTGGATCGCTCTGGCAGAGATTGAGAAGGATCTGGGTCTTGAGATTTCAGATGAGCAGATCGCAGAACTGAAGGCCAATGCTGAAGATATCGATTATATAAAAGCGGCTGAATACGAGAAGAAATTCCGTCACGACGTGATGGCTCATGTGCATACTTATGGTGATGCCGCACCGTCTGCAAAAGGAATTATCCATTTGGGTGCAACGTCTGCATTTGTTGGCGATAATACCGACCTCATCCAGATGCGAGACGGGCTTCTCCTGCTGAGAAAGCAAATGGTCAATGTGATTAAAAACCTGTCGGATTTTGCCCTGAAATATAAAGACCTTCCTACACTTGGGTTTACGCATTACCAGCCTGCTCAGCTTACTACTGTGGGGAAGCGTGCTACGTTATGGCTGCAGTCTCTGATCCTGGATTTCGAGGAACTTGAGTTTTTTATAGAAACGCTTAGATTCCGCGGGGTAAAAGGAACTACCGGTACTGCCGCAAGTTTCCTGGAACTTTTTGAAGGCGATTATGCTAAGGTGAAGCATTTGGATACAGAACTTTCAAAGCGTTTTGGTTTTGACAAGGTTTTCGGTGTTTCAGGTCAGACCTACGACCGTAAGATCGATGCAAAGGTGATGGCCTTACTTTCCAATATCGCTCAATCCGCACATAAGTTCACCAATGACCTTAGACTTCTGCAGAATTTAAAGGAAATAGAAGAGCCTTTTGAGAAGAACCAGATCGGTTCATCGGCGATGGCCTACAAAAGGAACCCCATGCGTTCCGAAAGGATTGGTGCGCTGTCCAAATTCGTAATGTCACTGAGTTCAAGCTCCGCAATGGTAGCTGCAACTCAGTGGTTTGAAAGGACTTTGGACGATTCGGCCAACAAAAGACTCGCTATTCCGCAGTCTTTCCTGGCGGTGGACGCTATCCTTCTTATCTGGAACAATATTATGAACGGTATCGTGGTTTATGAAAACCGCATCAATAAACATATCATGGATGAGTTGCCGTTTATGGCCACTGAATATATCATTATGGAAGAGGTGAAAGCCGGCGGTGACCGTCAGGAAATCCACGAAACAATCCGCGTACATTCCATGGAAGCTTCAAAGAAAGTAAAGGAGCAAGGTAAGGAAAATGACCTGCTGGAGCGCATTCTGAATGATACCAGCCTGAAAATGGACAAATCCAAACTGATGGAAGTTCTTGATCCTAAGAATTTTGTTGGCTTCGCGCCAATTCAGACAGAAGAGTTTGTTAAAAATGAAGTGCAGCCAATTCTGGATAAATATGCCGGACTTATCGGCATGGAAGCCGATTTGAAAGTGTAAATAACAAAATGCGGTCTCCGGGCTGCATTTTTTACAGCATTGAATGCGGTAATTTATTTACGCTGGCGCAATATGCAATTCACCGTCAACGTGGCCGGACTTTATCACATTCTGCAAAAAAAAATATTGGCTTCGGCCAAAATCTATAAATCTAAAAATCTGACATCTAATGTCTAACAAAAAAAGAATCTTCGTAGAAAAAAGAGGAATTTTCGATGTTGAAAGTCCAAAAATATACAGCGAACTTAAAAATGTGGTTCCGGAAATCCAGGACGTAAAAGTGTATAATATCTACGATATTTTTGGTGTGGATGAGGACGGGTTCAAACTCGTTGTAAACAACACCTTCGTGGATCCTGTTACCGATATCCTGCACGAAAATAATCCTGCAGCACAGCTTCATTTTGCTACGGAATTTCTGCCGGGACAGTATGACCAGCGCGCCGATTCTGCCCAGCAGTGCATCGCGCTCCTAACCGGAAATGAAACTTCGACTGTCCGCAGTGGAAAAGTGATTGAGCTGTTCGGAATTTCTGAGGCAGATTTGGATAAAGTGAAAGACCATCTGATCAACCGTGTGGAAAGTCAGGAAAAAGACCTTTCAGTACTCCAAATTCCTGCAGAGGAAAAGCCTTCTCCCGTTATTACACATTCCGGATTTATAGATTTTACTGAAGAAGAGTTAAAGGCGTTCTACCAAGACCATGGCTTCGCATTTGGTTTGGATGATCTGCAGTTTATCCAGGATTATTTCCAGTCCGAAAAACGCGATCCTACAGAAACCGAACTGAAGGTCCTCGATACTTACTGGAGCGACCACTGCCGTCACACTACATTTGAAACTGAACTTACCGATATTCAGTTTACTGGTGACTTTAAATCGACTCTGGAAGCTATTTTCGGCGATTATCTTGAAAAAAGAAAAATCCTGGGCCGCGAGGCAAAACCCATATCGCTTATGGACCTGGCCACGGTTTGTGCCCGTTATTTCCATAAGACCGGAAAACTGGACAACCTTGTGGTTTCAGATGAGATCAACGCCTGTACAATAGAAATTGAAGCCGAATTCGACGGCAAGAAAGAGCCTTGGTATCTGCTTTTCAAAAACGAAACCCATAATCATCCAACAGAAATTGAACCGTTCGGTGGTGCCTCAACCTGTCTGGGTGGCGCGATTAGAGATCCGTTATCCGGTCGTGCATTCGTGTACCAGGCCATGCGGCTATCCGGCGCAGCCGATGTGCTGGAGCCAATCTCTGAAACTTTACCGGGGAAACTGCCGCAAAGGACAATCACCAAGCAGGCGGCCAACGGCTACTCGTCTTACGGAAACCAGATCGGTCTTGCTACTACACTTGTAAATGAGGTGTATCACGAAGGCTATAAAGCTAAAAGAATGGAAGTAGGTTTTGTGGTGGGTGCTGTGAAAAAAGATGCCGTGAAGCGCGAGCAGCCGCAGGTAGGCGACCTTGTAATCCTTCTGGGCGGTGCTACCGGTCGTGATGGGGTTGGTGGAGCTACAGGAAGTTCCAAAGAGCAGGACGAGACCTCAATCCATACACTTTCTACCGAAGTTCAGAAGGGTAACCCTGTAGAAGAGCGTAAAATTCAGCGCCTTTTCAGAAATCCTGAGGTAACCACACTGATTAAGAAATCGAACGATTTCGGTGCCGGTGGTGTTTCAGTGGCGATTGGCGAGATTGCTGAGTCGCTTGAAATCAATCTGGACATCCTTCCGCTGAAATATGGAGGTCTGAACGGTACCGAACTGGCGATTTCAGAATCCCAGGAACGTATGGCAGTCGTGATTGATGCAAAAGATAAGGATGCCTTTATAAGTTTTTGCGAGAAGGAAAATATAAAAGCGGTTGAAGTGGCCAAAGTAACGGATTCCGGCCGTATGAAGATGTTCTGGCAGGGCAGGCAGATAGTAGATCTGAGCCGCGACTTCCTGGATACCAACGGTTGTGCGAAACGTCAGGATGCAAGAATATCCCACCTTCAGGAGGTGAAAAATGATACTCCGGAATTTTCTGAGGAAAATCTGTTGACTGCGCTGGCAAATAAGAATACGGCCTCACAAAAAGGGCTTACGGAGATGTTTGATGCGTCCGTGGGCGGAACTACCGTGGCCATGCCTTACGGTGGCAGGTATCAGCTCACCGAGATGGAAGGAAGTGTACAGACACTGCCTGTATTGGGTGCCTCCGATGTAGAAACCGTTTCGTTGGCCAGCTGGGGATTTGATGCTGATATTTCCTCGCAAAACTCAATGGTCGGCGCTGCAAATGCCGTAGTGGAAAGTGTAGCTAAAATCGTGGCCATGGGCGGCGATTATAAAAGTATACGTCTGAGCTTCCAGGAATATTTTGAGAAACTTGGTTCAGTTCCTGAGAATTGGGGCAAACCACTGGCTTCGTTATTGGGAGCGTACGATGCCCAGATGAATTTTGGTTTGGCAGCTATTGGCGGTAAAGACTCCATGAGCGGCAGTTTCCAGGACATTAACGTTCCGCCCACTCTGATCTCATTTGCATGCTCGAACGGTCATAAAAGGAACATCATTTCCCCTGAGTTCAAAAAGGCCGGAAACAGCCTTTATTACTTTAGGCATAAGCCACAGGAAAACGGACTGCCGGATTACGAATCACTGAAAGAAGTCTTTGAATTTTTACACGACAACATTAAAAACGGTAACATCGTTTCCGTAAAAACAGTTAAGGATGGCGGAGCGGCAGTGGCACTTGCAAAGATGAGTTTCGGTAACATGCTTGGAGCGGAAGTTACCCTTGATGAGCAAGATTTACTCAGCAAAAATATCGGTAGTCTGGTGATTGAAGCAAGCTCAGAAATCGGTCATAGCCAACTTCAAAAAATAGGTGAAGTAAATAACTCCAACAGCTTATCGGTTAATGGTTTAATAATTTCAATCTCAAAATTAGTTGAAGCCTGGAGCGCAACTTTCGAGGAGCTTTTTCCAACAGTCGAAAAGGAAAAATTGGTAGTGGAAATTGATTCAGATATGAAATCCGGCGAGACTAAATCTTTCAGTATCCGAAAGCACAACCTGGCAAGTCCAAAAGTATTTCTTCCGGTGTTTCCGGGTACCAACTGTGAGTACGAAACGCAGAATGCTTTCCTTAAGGAAGGTGCCGTAGTGTCAAGTTTACCACTGGTGAATCTGAATCATGACCTGCTGAATGAAAGTCTGGATGCCTGGATTGAAGAAATTGAACAGTCTCAGATCCTGGCCTTCTCCGGTGGTTTTTCTGCCGGCGACGAACCGGACGGTTCGGCCAAGTTCATTGTGAATGTGCTGAAAAACGATAAAATGAGAAATGCAGTTCACAGGTTGCTGGAACGCGACGGATTGATCGTGGGAATCTGCAACGGCTTCCAGGCTTTGGTTAAGTCCGGGCTGCTTCCCTATGGCGAGATTCGTGACCTTGATGAAAATTCACCGACACTGGCACATAATGCGATTGGACGGCATATTTCCCAAATGGTGGATGTAAAGGTGTTAAATGATAATTCACCGTGGTTGCGTGGTATGAAGGATCAGGTTTATACGATTCCTATTTCGCATGGCGAGGGACGCTTCATGGCTTCGGAGGAAGTTTTGACAGAACTGTATCAGAACGGTCAGGTAGCAACGCAATATATAGACCTGAACGGAAACCTCGCACATGGAATGCCTCATAACCCGAACAATTCACTTTTTGGTATTGAGGGGCTAACGAGTAAATCAGGTAAGATCTTCGGCCGGATGGGACACCCGGAGCGTTTTGCTGAAGGACTTTTCAGAAATATCCCGACTGCGAACTACCACAACATCTTTAAAAACGGAGTTGAATATTTCAGATAAAATATTCACAAAGGTACTTTGGATAAATAATCAGGGCGATAATCAGGGCAGTTAAAGCCAGCAGCATTACTGCGCCGGCGGAAATATCCTTGATAAGGCCAATCTTGATATGGAATTCGGGGTGGATGAAGTCACAGAGCTTCTCCACCGCGGTATTCATAAGTTCTGCTGCCAAAACTGCACTGCAGATCAGCAGTATAACAGCTGTATCAGCCGGGTTAACTTTCAGGAAAAAAATCAGAACAATATTTATCGCCAGAGCGGCCAGCTCTATCTTAAAATTCCTTTCGTGCTTCACCATGTGACCTATACCGCGCAGGGCATTTAGAAAGCTTTTATAAAGTGGGGGTTTTCGCATTGCTGATCTTGAATTTCAAAGATAGAGATTTATCAAAATTGTTGATAAGTAATCCGGTTTAGTTTCTCAATTTTAAGCCAATTCATTATATTTGTCCAAATAATTTGTACAGATGAAGTTTATTGTGTCAAGTGGAGAGTTGCAGAAAGCCCTGCAGACCGTTAGTGGAGTAATTTCAACCTCCCAGTCAAGACCCATCTTAGAAAACTATCTTTTTGAATTAGAGAACAACAGTCTGAAGATTACCGCTTCCGACGGCGAAACGACCCTTATTACTTCCCTTGAAGTAAAATCAGAGGACAGCGGCAAATTTGCCGTACCGGCCAAGATTTTTCAGGACTTTGTAAAGACCTATGGCGAGCAGCCTCTTACCCTTTCTGTAAAGGAATCGGCCGATGCGGCCGGTAATGTTCTGGAAATTCTGGACGAAAAGGATAACTTCTCTGTGGCATTGGATAATGCGGAAGACTACCCCGAGATTCCCGAATTCGAAAGCGCCCAGAGTGTGTCCCTGCCTTCAGGTGTCCTTTCTGAAGCGCTCAGCAATACGCTTTTTGCTACCAGCAACGATTCCCTGCGTCCGGTGATGACGGGTGTACTTTTTCAGTTTGGCGAAAATGAAACCAATTTCGTCTCTACAGACTCTCACCGTCTGGTTGTGTACAAAAGAAAAGATCTCGTATCCGAGCCTATGGAATTCATTATGCCCAAGAAACCTCTGAGCATTTTCAAGAATATCCTGGCCAGTACAAACGACGATGTTCTTATTGAGTTCAACGACAATATGGCCAAATTTACTTTTGGAAATAATATCTGGATCTGCCGTTTGATCGACGGGAAATATCCAAACTATTCAGCGGTTATTCCGAAGGAAAATCCAAATGTACTTACCATAAACCGCAACCTGCTTCTGGGTGCAATCCGCCGTGCGTCCATCATGTCCAATAAATCTACAAATCAGGTTCGCTTCAAGCTTTCCGGAAATGTGCTTCACCTGCATGCTGAGGATACGGAATATGCAAACAAAGCCGATATGCAGATTCCCTGCGATTATAATGGCGAGGACATCAACATTGGCTTCAGCTCAAAATTCCTGACAGAAATGTTGTCCGTTCTTCGTGCCGATGATATTACAATGAAAATGTCCCAACCCAACAGACCGGGCATCATAGAACCTGTGGACGGGCTGGAAGACAGTGAGAATCTGCTTATGCTGTCTATGCCGGTTATAGGCATGTAATTGCGCAGAAACATAAAATTTAACCCGGGCGACCGGGTTTTTTATTTTTCAATGAGCTCCTCAATTTTAATTTTTATTTTTGTCAAAACCATATTAGCTTTTGAAGGACTACTATTATTTTCTGGGAATTAAGGACGATGCTTCCGACGAAGACATCAAGACTGCCTACAGGAAACTTTCCATGAAATATCATCCTGATAAGAATGACAATGACCCCTTCTTCGCGCAGCGGTTTATGGAAATCCAGGAAGCCTACGAAACGCTGAGTGATCCGCAAATGCGTCGCAATTACGACCACAATATAGTTTCCGGCAGAGGCAGCAGCCGCAGTTCGCTGCCGCCAACCGTTAAGAATTTCACCAGTAACAAGGTTCATGCGGTGAAAGGCGAGGAGGTAATTATTAAGTGGAATACGCTGAATGCCGACGTGGTGAAGATCGTTCCCTTTGGTTTGGAAAAGGCCTACGGCGAGCGTACTTTCAGGATTACAGAATTCAAGAACGGGAAATTTGTCATTATCCTTCATGCCGCCAATTCATTAACGCGCCAAACGGCGGTGAAGGGAATTACAATAACTGAAGTCTTTGAGAATGACCGTGAACGGTTTCGGGAAAATGTTGAAAAAGTCTTTCAGCAGGAAAATAAGGCTGAAGCGCTGCGGAGTAACACTTCAGCCTGGATCAGGATTTTGCTGGCCGTCCTGCTACTGGCTGCAGCACTCTATTTTATTATGCAGGAATTCTAGGCCAGTTTCAGCCTTCCCGGGCATTTCTTGCAGCGCTTTCCGGTTTTAAATTTCTTGCAGCATTTCTTTTTTCCGCAGTACATTTCTTCTGAAAAAGAACCTGCCGGAAGTAGCGGGGCTATCTTGAAAGGAACAATACCTGTTTTCATAGCGCAAATATAATTAATTTAGACTAATTATAAATAAGCTTTGTGCTATTGATTAACTGATTAAATACAGGGTTGCCCAAAATGCATAAAATCCGTAATTTTACAATCCTATACTCCCCATTAAATAAATCTTAACTAAAAATGAATACACAGCAGTTTGTTAGCCGTCACATTTCTATGAATGAGGACGACAAAAAAGCGATGTTGGACAGAATCGGTGTGTCCGGTATCGATGAACTCATCTCACAAACCATCCCGGCTTCCATTAGGGCGGAAAAGGAACTTAACATCTCCGAGCCGCTCTCTGAATATGAACTGATCCGTCAGTCTACGGCTTTGGCTGCTAAAAATGCCGACTATACTAATTACATCGGTTTCGGATACCACAATACCCTGTTGCCGGCGGCTATTAAAAGGAATATTCTTGAAAATCCGTCATGGTACACGGCTTATACGCCTTATCAGGCTGAAATTGCTCAGGGTAGGCTTGAAGCCCTGCTTAATTACCAAACAGTAATTTCCAACTTAACAGGTTTCCCGCTTTCCAACGCGTCTTTGCTTGACGAGAGTACAGCAGCTGCAGAAGCGATGAGCATGTTTTTCTCCAACAGGACCAAAGAGCAGAAGAAATCAGCTGCGAAATTCTTTGTTTCGGATCTTGTTTTGCCTCAAACTGTGGCGGTACTGCGTACGAAGGCCGAAGGTCTTGGAATTGAGATCGTAGAGGGAAATCACAAAAACCACCAGTTCAGCAATCAGTATTTTGGTGTATTGCTGCAGTATCCGGGTAAGAACGGAATTGTTCTGGATTATACTGATGATATCAAATCGTATAAGGAGCTGGACCTTCAGGTGGCAGTAGCCTGTGACCCGATGGCATTGGTGAAACTTAAATCACCCGCTGATATGGGTGCAGACTGTGCTGTAGGAACTTCTCAAAGATTCGGGATCCCAATGGGATACGGTGGTCCCCACGCCGCATTCTTTGCATGTAAGGAAGAATATAAACGTGATATCCCCGGAAGGATAATCGGTGTATCGGTAGATGCTTACGGAAAGAGAGCTTTAAGAATGGCACTTCAGACCCGCGAGCAGCATATCAAGCGCGAAAGGGCGACTTCAAACATCTGTACTGCGCAGGTTCTGCTTGCCGTAATGGCCGGTATGTACTGTGTATATCACGGACCAAAAGGCCTGAACTATATTGCAGACCAAATCCATTTCAAAGCCAATGCACTCTCTGATGCCCTTTCTGTATTGGGTTACGATGTTGTAGAGGAACCTCACTTCGATACGGTGAAGATGAGAATCCATGAAGACGAAAAAGGTAACCTGATGCGTTTGATGCGTGACCGCAAAATCAACCTGAATTATTTTTCTGAAGGTATAGTAAGTATTTCAGTTAATGAAAGTACTACGATTGAAAAACTAAACTGTCTGGTAGAAGCGTTTGCAAATTTCAAGCAAAAACAGGCGTTCAAACTGGAGATCAAGGAAAATCACAGCATCCCCGCCGACTTACTGAGAAAGGATGCCATACTTACGGAAGAGGTTTTCAACAGTTATCATACGGAAACGGAACTGATGCGTTATATCAAGCGTCTTGAGAGAAAAGACCTTTCTCTTACACATTCCATGATCGCTCTGGGCTCATGTACAATGAAACTTAACGCGGCAGCACAAATGCTTCCGATCTCATGGAGCGGCTGGGGGAGCGTTCACCCGTTTGTTCCCACCGAGCAGGCTGGCGGTTATCAGGAAATTATTAAAGAACTGGAGCAGGACCTGGCTGAAATTACAGGTTTTGCGGGAACCTCCCTGCAACCTAATTCCGGTGCACAGGGTGAATATGCGGGACTTATGGTTATCCGCGAATATCACAAAGCCAATGGTGAAGGTCACCGTAACATCGTGTTAATTCCGCAGTCGGCACACGGAACCAATCCGGCATCTGCAGTGTTGGCTGGAATGAAGGTTGTTGTTTGTAAAAATCTGGAGAACGGTGAAATTGATCCTGAGGACTGGAAAGCCAAAGCAGAACAGCATAAGGACAACCTTTCTGCAGCAATGATTACCTACCCGTCTACTTACGGTTTCTTTGATGCCAACATTAAAGAAATTATTAAAATCGTTCACGATAACGGCGGACAGGTGTATATGGACGGTGCCAACATGAACGCACAGGTTGGATTTACAAGCCCCGGACTTATCGGTGCGGATGTTTGTCACCTGAACCTTCATAAGACTTTTGCTATTCCTCACGGTGGCGGTGGCCCGGGTGTAGGTCCCATTTGTGTTGCTTCTCACCTCGTGAAGTTCCTGCCGAGCAATCCTAATATCAAGATCGGTACCCCGGAATCTATTGACGCCATCTCTGCTGCACCTTATGGTTCCGCGCTGGTATTGAATATCTCTTATGCTTACATCAAGATGTTAGGCGCCTCCGGACTGAAAAAGTCTACGGAACATGCCATCCTGAACGCCAACTATCTGAAAGAAGTTCTGGCCGAGCATTTCCCGATCCTTTACAGCAACGAGAACGGCCGCGTAGCCCACGAGTGTATCGTAGATTTCCGTCAGTTCAAATCCTTAGGTATTGAGGTGGCTGATGTGGCCAAGCGTTTAATGGATTATGGTTTCCACGCACCTACAGTTTCTTTCCCTGTAGCCGGAACGCTGATGATTGAACCTACAGAATCTGAAAGTAAGGCCGAAATTGACCGTTTTGCGGAAGCGTTGATCAGCATCAAGAAGGAGATTGACGAAGTTGCCAATGGCGAAGCAGATCCGGCAAATAACGTTCTGAAAAATGCACCTCACACAGAGCAGGTGGTGATCTCAGATAGCTGGGACAAACCATACAGCCGCGAGAAAGCTGCCTATCCGCTGGAGTGGGTACGCGACCATAAATTCTTTGCGTCAGTATCCAGAGTGGATGAAGCTTATGGCGACAGAAACCTGGTTTGTACCTGCGAGCCGATTGAAGCTTATATGTAATCATAGGTTTAAGCTAATTTATATTGAAGTTCCCGGCCGAAGGCCGGGAACTTTTTTTCAACACTTATCAAACATACAGTTTCTGGTCTTTTTCGCAGTAAAAGGAACGCCTCTTGGTTATTCCGAGGTGGTTTTTGGTAAGTGGCAGTCCGCATTTGGGACAGATTGTCTTTGTGTGCACCAACCAGTTTTTCTTCAGTACATATTCTTTTTTCCAGCGCAGGAAATCAAAACTGTAGTTTCGGGCCTCAGAAACAAGTGCCGAAAGCTTTTTTGGCGGGAGTTTTCCTACCAAACTTTCGGGATGAACGCCAATGCGGAACAGTACCTCATTTTTTATGATATTGCCCACACCTGAAAAAATATTTTGGTCCAGCAGGGCATCGCAAACCATGGTTTCCGGCTGCGCTTTAAGTTTTTTTCTGGCTTTCAGGGGTTTCCAGTCATCGCTGAGCACATCTGCTTCCCAGTCAATTTCCCTCAAAACTTCAATGTCTAGGAGTTTTATGGAACAGGAGTAGAAGTAAAGGTCTCCGTTCTCAAACTGTAGGTGCAGTCTTAGTTGGCGCTCCGGCTTTATGTTTTCATCAACAGAGTAGGAGCCGAACATCAGGAGATGAATCCGGATGGTGTAAGGACTGACAAGCAAATACGACTGCTTCCCGAAAATCCTGTACTCTTTAAAGATTAATCCCGGCAGTCTGTCCATTTCAACCTTTGCGTTTCCGGAGGCAGAAATGATTTTCCTGCCTATGAATTTTTGAGCTTTCTCTTTCAGGATTAATATGGACGGTCCTTCCGGCATATAGCTGTTTTTTTAGGTTGAATTCAAATCTTAAACCATTAGCCTGCGTCCAAAATTCCGTATTTTTGGATAATGAACCTTAACAGCATTTTTACTAATAAGCGTACAGGAAATATAGCCGCTACTTCCGCATCACGAACCGATTACCAAAGGGATTTTGACCGAATTATTTTCTCAGCGGCTTTCCGAAGGCTGCAGAACAAGACGCAGGTCTTCCCACTGCCGGGAAGTGTCTTTGTCCATAACCGGCTTACACATTCTCTGGAAGTTTCATCCGTCGGACGGAGCCTGGGCAGCGCCATAGGCGATTTTATTTCATCGGAATATAGTGACCAACTCGACCAAACTGCACAGAATTTCTATCAGCATAACCTTCAGAATGTGATTGCGGCGGCCTGTCTTTGTCACGATGTGGGGAATCCCGCTTTCGGGCATTCCGGGGAGGATGCCATTGCCAGCTATTTTGAAAAAAATGAACCTGGTTTAAAATTAAAATTTGACGAAAAAGAATGGGCGGACCTGGTTAATTTTGAAGGTAACGCTAATGCGATAAGGGTCTTAACGCATCAGCAAAACGGAAAGGATGAAGGAGGCACCCAGCTTACTTATGCTACTCTAGCCAGCATTGCCAAATATCCCTGCGAATCGGTAGCCCGGCAAAAAGGTGTATTGCACCGGAAGAAGTTTGGTTTCTTCCAGAACGAGAAGTCCACCTTTCTTGATATTGCGGAATCTGTAGGTATGATTTCCGAAAGTTCAGAGCCTGTTGTTTATAAAAGACACCCTTTTGTTTTCCTTGTTGAAGCTGCCGATGACATCTGCTATAACATCATCGACATGGAAGATGCACATCGTCTCGGAATTGTATCAACCTCCGATTGTGAAAATCTTTTTTTTGAATTGATCCGCTCAGAAAATCAGAATACCGGAAGGGTAGAGGACAAGCTGGCCGTACTGACGAATGCCAACGAAAGAATATCTTACTTAAGAGCGAAAGTGATCAATTCGCTGATCAATAAATCGATACTGCTATACCAGGCAAATTTTTGCGAAATAATAGCCGGAACCCTGGACAGATCACTGCTTGACATTTACAAAATGGATAATAAATCCCTCCAGGAAATCGAAAGTTTCTCGATTGAAAAGATTTATAATCATAAGGCTGTAGTTGAAATTGAAAATGCCGGCTACAATGTCATGTATGAGTTGCTGGATCATTTTGTGCCTGCTGTAGTAAAACCTAAGGACCAGAGAAAATCGTATGACCGGATGGCCCTGAAACTATTGCCTCAGCAGTTCGTTTACGAAAGCGGCAGCGATTACCAGAAGGTTCTGGGCGTAATAGACTTCGTTTCGGGCATGACAGACAACTTTGCCACCGACCTATACCGCAAGATTAAAGGAATCGAGATCGGAATGACGGTTTAGATCGGATTCACTTTTATACCGGAATTTATGTGGAAAAAACCGCTTTTTTCTCTATCTTTATGCTCAAACAACTATTAATCACAGACAAAATTTAAAACATGGCTTTTTTAGGTATTATTGGTTTTCTCGCGCTTATCACGCTCTTTGCCTCATTCTTTACGGTGAAGCAGGCTACGGCTGCGATTGTAGAAAGACTCGGAAAATTTCATTCGGTGCGGCAGTCCGGACTGCACCTCAAGATTCCTTACATCGATCAGGTGACAAAAAGGATGAACCTGCGGATCCAGCAGCTTGATGTAATCATCGACACAAAAACCCTGGATAATGTATTTGTTCGTATGAAAGTGTCTGTACAGTATCAGGTGATTAAGGAGCAGGTGGCAGACGCTTTTTACCGTTTGGAGAATCCTGAAAATCAGATCACTTCTTATGTATTTGATGTAGTAAGGGCAGAAGTGCCAAAGATGAAGTTGGATGATGTTTTTGTGCGTAAAGACGATATTGCCATCGCTGTAAAAGGTGAATTGCAGGAAGCGATGCAGAGTTATGGATACGACATCATCAAGGCTCTTGTAACAGATATCGATCCGGACGAACAGGTGAAGCATGCCATGAACAGGATAAACGCTGCCGAACGTGAAAAAACCGCTGCCGAGTACGAGTCCGAAGCACAGAGAATACGTATCGTAGCAGTAGCTAAAGCGGAAGCGGAATCCAAGAAACTTCAGGGGCAGGGTATTGCCGACCAGAGACGCGAGATTGCCAAAGGTCTGGAAGAGTCTGTAAAAATGCTGAACTCCGCCAACATCAGTTCCCAGGAAGCATCGGCACTAATAATCATTACACAACACTATGACACACTTCACTCCATTGGCGCAAGCAACAGAAGCAACCTCGTTCTTTTACCTAATACACCTACTTCGGCCAGTACAATGCTGAATGACCTCGTGGTATCCATGGCAGCGACCCAGAAGATGGACGATCTGTCCAAACCGGGCGTGCCCGAGCCACCCAAACAGCATCGTCATTAATATATTAAAACGATCTTAATAAAGCCGGGCAATGTTGTCCGGCTTTTTTTTAAAATTACCTGTCCGTTTTGCGGTTGTAGTGGTTGCTGTTTTATCTTTAGTTTTGTATTGTTAAATGAAAAAAATGCAGCTTACAAACGAAATCATGTACCAGGCTTCGGTGGATAAAAATCCTGACTTTGAAGGAGTTTTCTGGATGGGCGTAAAGACCACTGGGATTTTTTGCCGGCCAACATGCCGGGCCCGGAAGCCCAAAGCGGAAAATGTGGAGTTCTTCCACAGTACGCATGCAGCGCTGAATAATGGCTACCGTCCCTGTAAAGTCTGTAAACCTCTGGAAAACCCGGACGAAACTCCAGCCGGCATCAGCGGAATACTTCAGAAACTCGCAAACGATCCATCAGTTAAAATTGCAGACCGCGATTTAGCTGCCCGTGGGATGGAACCCGTAGCCGTACGCAGGTGGTTTACAAAACACCATGGAATGACCTTTCAGGCTTTCCAAAGGATGCACCGTCTGAATTCGGCTGTAAAGAAGCTGAAGCAGGGTCACAGTGTCCTGGATACTGCCTACGACAGTGGTTTTGAAAGCGTTAGCGGATTCGGCGATGGATTCAGTAAAATCTTCGGCACCTCACCGGCTAACGGAAAGTATCAGAAAGTAATCGACTTAAAGAGGATTGAAACACCCGTGGGAACCATGTATGCCGCGGCGGTTGAGGCAGGTATCTGTATGTTGGAATTTGGCGACCGCTCCACGCTGGAATCCACGCTTACCAAAATAGCTACTGCGCTGAACGGCAGAGTAGTGCCGGGAAATAATCCCCACTTTGACTTGCTTGAGAGGGAGTTGGCAGAATACTTTAACTGCAGAAGAAAAGTCTTTACAGTGCCGCTTTCGCCTATAGGCACAGATTTCCAGAAAAAGGTTTGGGAGGTTCTGCGTAAAATACCTTATGGTGACACCTGGACCTACAGCAGGCAGGCTGAATTTTTAGGGGATGTAAAGAAGGTACGTGCTGTGGCCAATGCCAATGGGATGAACCGGATATCAATCGTCATTCCGTGTCACCGTGTAATCGGAAGCAACGGCACCCTTACCGGATATGGCGGGGGCGTTTGGCGCAAGCAGAAACTGCTGGAACTGGAAAGAAATGTACTGAAAAATTCAGCTGATTAAAATGACTGGCTTTCGCTTTCTGTATGAATTCGGACCCAAACCCGGTTAGTTTAAAGGGTTTTCGCTTTAATAGTCAAACTGATAAAACTCGTAACCTTTATCGGAATATCTTGCGTTGATGTGCTGCAGGCCATTCGTCAGTATTATTTCAGGTGCACCGATTACCGAGTTATAGCGCGCGGTCTGCTCAAAAGTTTTTTCAGTAAGCGTTATCGTAGGCGCTTTACATTCTACCAGGATTTTAGGGGTGGTTTTCTCCGTTACCAGCAGGTCTACACGTTTGGTCAGCCCGTGCAGAACTACCTTCTTTTCTGATATTAATGCCGATGCTGAATAGCCTTTGCTGCTGAGGAAATAATGGATCCAGTGCTGCCTGACCCATTCTTCCGGAGTAAGCAGAAGGTAGCTTTTCCGGGTAAGGTCATAAATAAATAAGTTATCTTTGTCTCTCCTGAAACGGAAGTTATAGTCTTCCCGAAAATTAAGTTTTGGCAGTTGCAAACTGGTATGAAAGATTTAGAATTATTGCTCAAAAATATTAAAAATAAAGCACTTCTTCCCGTCTATTTTTTTCACGGTGAGGAGCCTTATTATATTGACATCGCTGTAAAAAGTCTGGAAAACGATGTTTTAACCGAGGACGAGAAATCCTTTGGGCAAACAGTGCTCTACGGAAAAGATACCTCGATACCGGAGATTATTTCCCTGGCACAGCAGTTTCCTATGTTTGGCGAGTTGAACCTCATCATTGTAAAAGAAGCTCAGGACCTTAAACTGGGTGAGGATGAACTGAAATCCCTTGCGTTTTATCTTGAAAATCCTGTGCCTACCACCGTTTTGGTTTTTGCCCATAAACATAAGAAGCTGGACAGCCGGAAAAAAGTTACTAAAATCCTGACTAGTAACAACTGGATTTTCCTGAGCGAACCCGTAAAGGATTATCAGCTTGCCAAATGGATTGCCGACGAGTGCAAAGCCAATCAAATAAAGACCGCACCCAATATCTCCCATTTGCTGGCAGATTACCTGGGCAACGACCTTTCCCGTATTGCCAATGAACTGGGTAAACTGAAAATGGTGATGAAGGAAGGTCAGGAGCTGGACGAAAAACTGGTGGAAACCCACATAGGCATCAGCAAGGATTTCAATGTCTTCGAACTTCAGAAAGCTTTGGCCAACAAAAACCAGGCGGCCGCCCTCAGGATCGCCTTTTTCATGGGCAAAAGCCCCAAGACTAATCCTTTTCCAATGATTATTGGGAACCTGTACAATTATTTCTCAAACATCATTATCTATCACACCATGCAAGGCCAGAGTCCACAGGCTATGGCTACCGCTATGAATGTGAATCCCTACTTTATAAAGGATTTTGCCGAATCGGCGCGTTTCTATCCCTTAAAACATGCTACCCGGGTCATTTCTCTGCTCCGCGAATCCGATCTCAAGAACAAAGGGCTTGGTGCCAACCAGACCGATGATGCTGAACTTCTGCGGGAGCTAACCTACAAAATACTGAATGTAGACAGGCTGAAGGTAAGCGTTTAATCCAACCTTAAAGAATCTTCAGGGGGTACTAAGTGTGGAACGTTAAATTCAGGATTTTTGATCTTGAATTTTGGATCCTGAATTGCTTCGTCAGTCTCTGAACGCTGATGGCAAACCTCTGACTTCTGAGGTCTTGCATCTTCGTCCCGCATCTCCGTATTTTAAGCGGGCTCTAAATTAACCGTAGAGCGCACAGAAGCTACACAGAGGCAACAGAGCTTAAATCTATAACTCATAAATTAAAATCCTGGTCTTGGTTCTCCCGGCGGTTAAAAATATCCCTAACTGACTACCGACCGGTCGCGGGCTGAGTAAATTGTTACATTGTTACATTCCCATATCTCACCTCTAATCTAAAGTCTAACATCTGGAATCTGATGTCTGATATCTGAAATCTTGCATCTTGACTCTTGGTTCTTGACTTACCTTTTACTTTTGCCTTGGCTATTTTCCTCCGTCATCCGGTAGGGATCTCTTCTGCCTACAGCGGACCTCGCCTCAAACACTCAAACACTCAAACACTCAAACATACTGCTACCTTGAAGGCCTCTGTGTCCTTTGCGCCTCCTCCGTGTCTCAGTGGTTACTTCAACAACCTTTTCACTTTTGTCATCCGTAGGGATCACCTCGATCTACATAGACCTCAACTTGCTTCTTTTTACTCTTGCCCTGAGTCTTCATTCAGGATAGCGTACCTACGGCACGCCCATTCTCCTCCCTAATTCCCTTCTACACAGATGATGTTCCTACGGAACCTTATTTCCATTACTCCACAACTTTACACTTTTACACCTCAACACCTTAACTACTCAACGACTTTACAACTTTACACCTCAACAACATTACTTTCTAACCCTCTAACCTGCTAACAGAATCTACTTTGGGCTTGCCGCGTCGCTTCCTTCGTCCGCTCCTCGCAAAGACATCCTTGATAGGGCTTTGTGATATCGCTCAAACACTCAAATACTCAAACACTCCGCCACATCAACGTCCCTTTGGGCCCCTTGTTAAACTTTGTGCCCTTTGTGGTTAATAAATCGCTGTAACTGGGTAATTATAATGTCACCCCCTTCGGGGTTCCGGAATCTTAAAGAAAAACTGCAAATCGTCAACTGCAACACATCTACATGGCTATACTGCTACATTGGTACATTGGTACATTCCAATATCTCACCTCTAAAATCTAACATATAGAATCTGATGTCTGATATCTGAAATCTTGCATCTTGACTCACTTTTACCTTTTTACTTTTGCCTTGGCTCTTTCTCTTTTTCTCTTTCCTCATCCTCTCTAATCCGCACAGGCAAACTTTTTGTACTCCCTTCCCAAATTCAACACTATGGCTGATAATAAAAACAAAAAAGGTAAACAGGACCGTAACCAGGTCAGCGGTTCGGAGAACTACGAAATTCAGTATTTTAAGGAAAAGATGGGCGTAAGCTCACAGGCTGTAACCGGTGCCATGCGAGCGACCGGATCAAACGACAGAAAAGTTCTGGAAGACTACCTTAAAAAGCGCTACAGCAAATAATGGTCATATTCACTTAATGCCCTGCCAATATTTTTGGCGGGGTTTATCACGTTTCACTTAAATCAAAAATTATGGCACTGGAAGAATACCGTAGGAAACGCTCTAAAGATAAAACACCAGAACCGTTTGGTGGGAAATCCACCGGAAAGGAACTTCATTTTGTGGTTCAGAAACACGATGCCTCGCATCTGCATTACGACTTCCGGCTGGAAATGGACGGCGTGCTGAAAAGTTGGGCTGTTCCAAAAGGGCCCTCACTGGATCCCTCAGTAAAGCGGTTGGCCATGATGGTGGAAGATC
Organism: Chryseobacterium sp.; assembly: GCF_008831505.1. Classification (NCBI taxonomy): domain Bacteria; kingdom Pseudomonadati; phylum Bacteroidota; class Flavobacteriia; order Flavobacteriales; family Weeksellaceae; genus Chryseobacterium; species Chryseobacterium sp. Next base: position 967,658 of record NZ_CP044507.1, read on the forward strand.
ACCCTTTTGATTACCGTAACTTTGAAGGTGCCATTCCGAAAGGCCAGTACGGTGGCGGTACCATCATAGTATGGGATGAGGGCACTTATCTGCCTGCTGAACCCGCAAAAAGCCGTAAGAAACAGGAGCAGCAACTGTTGGAACAACTGAAAGCGGGGAAAATCAAATTTACACTTAACGGCACAAAACTAAAGGGCGAATTTGCCTTGGTCAAAGCGCACGGCCGTGGTGATAACGGTTGGCTGCTGATGAAGCTTAACGATAAATATGCCGACACTGAAGATGTAACTCTAAAAAACCGTTCGGTACTTTCTGATAAAACAATAGCGGAAATGGAAGAGGCCCCGGTGGAAGTGTACGGTCAGAAGGATTCCAAAAAAGCTAAAGACGAAACTGAAGCAAAAACTGCCTCCAAAACTTCAAAAAAGAAAACTGCCGAAACCGAAAAGAGTAAACCTGCGGTAAAGAAGCCTGCGAAATCTGTGGAGAAATTGCTGGCGAAGGCCCCTGAGCAGCCCTTTTATACGGAGCTTGCCCCCATGCTGGCTACACTGGTGGATAAACCCTTCGACAGTGACGAATGGCTTTACGAAGTGAAATGGGATGGTTACCGTGCGGTGGCTTTTATGAAAGAGGGTGAAGTGACCCTGAAATCGCGCAATAATAAAAGCTTCAGCGAAAAATTTTATCCCGTGCAGCAAGAACTGGCAAAACTTAAAATGGATGCGGTGCTGGATGGCGAGGTTGTGGTCCTGGACAAAGACGGAAAAGCGGACTTCGGCAAACTCCAGAATTGGCGCAGTGACTCCGACGGCGATTTGGTGTACTACGTTTTCGACTTGCTGTGGTATCGGGGCAGGGACCTGAAAGGACTCCCCCTAACCGACAGACGCGCGGTTCTGTCACAGATTCTGCCCAAATCAGACCGGATTATGCTCAGTCAGGAGTTTCATACCTCGGGTATTGAATTTCTGGAAGCTGCCCGCAATATGGATCTCGAAGGCATAATGGCCAAGCGTAAGGACAGTGTGTACCAGACCAAAAACCGAACGAAAGACTGGCTTAAGATCAAAGCCAACAAAAGGCAGGAGGTGGTAATAGGTGGATTCACCGTGAATGACGGTACCAAAAAAGTGTTCAGCAGCTTGTTGGTGGGTGTCTATGAGGGCAGGAAACTCGTATACAGTGGTAAGGTAGGCACCGGCTTTAATACTAAGACCCAAAAGGAAATGATGAATCTCTTTAAACCGCTGATTACGGATAAGCATCCTTTCACTCTGGAACCTGATGTAAACAAACCATCCCGTTTCCGCCACAATCCACCCAACGCCACTGTTACCTGGTTAAAACCTAAACTTATCTGTGAAGTGGATTACACTGAGCTTACATCAGACGGCGTAATGCGCCATCCCTCTTTCAAAGGAATGCGGTCCGATAAAAAAGCCGCGCAGGTGGTTCTGGAACAGGAAAAACCGGTGCAGGAAGTCGTTCCTGAAGCAGAGCCGGTGGTTACTGCACGGAAAGATCCGGGGCGGAGGACCCTGCTGAATCCGAAAGAAAAAACCCAGGTAAAAAAGGTTGGCGGCCATGAACTGAAATTTACCAATTTAGATAAGGTATTCTGGCCCGATGAAAAACTTACAAAACGCGATCTGATAAATTACTATTACCGCGCCGCTCCTTTTATTTTGCCGTATCTGAAAGACAGACCTCAAAGTATGAACCGCTTTCCGGACGGTATAGAGGGTGAAGGTTTCTATTATAAAGACGTTTCTGGTAGCGCTCCTTCTTGGGTGAAAACTTTTGACTATACCAGCGACTCTGATAAACGTGCCCGAAAATATCTGGTTGGTACGGACGAAGCATCACTGCTCTATATGGCGAATTTGGGTTGTATTGAGATGAACCCGTGGAATTCCACTATAAAGAAGCCTGATAATCCCACCTACTGCATTCTCGATTTGGACCCCGATAAGAATTCATTTAATGACGTCATCAAAACTGCGCAGGTAACCCGCCAGCTGCTGGACGACCTTGATATTCCCTCATACTGCAAGACCAGCGGTTCCACAGGTCTCCACATCTACATTCCGCTCAATAATAAATATACCTATGAAGAGTCAAAGGAATTTGCGCGCCTTTTGGTCACAATTGTACAGGGTGAGCTCCCCAAACTAACAACAATTGAAAGAATTATTAAAAAACGCGGAGGCAGGATTTATCTTGATTTTCTGCAGAACCGTCCGCATGCCACTATTGCCGCACCTTACTCCCTGCGGCCCAAACCCGGGGCGACTGTGTCAATGCCGCTGCATTGGGACGAAGTGAAGAAAGGTTTGAAGATGAAGGATTTTACCATTTTTAATGCGCTGGAGCGAATGGAAAGTGAGGGCGATATTTTCAAACCCGTTCTGGGCAAAGGCATTAACCTCAAAAAGGTGATTAAGAAAATGGAAGGGCTTTAGCCCTTCTTATTCGTTTACCTCTGAGCATTCTCCTGCAGGATTTTGTGTCCTCAAAATCAAATCTCTGCCCGAAAAATTACGCTGTACTGCCGCTTCACTTTCTGAAAATAGTATCTTTGTAAAAATTTACTTTTCTATGCTGGTTATCGGAATCGCAGGCGGAACAGGATCGGGTAAGACTACCGTGGTCAATAAGATTATGCAACAGTTAAATACTGAAGGCGTGAACGTGCTTTCGCAGGATAACTATTACCATGATAACCAGTCGCTTACCCTTGCCGAAAGGGAAGTCCTGAATTACGACCATCCAAAATCCATTGATTTTGAACTTCTCCTGCGCCACGTTCAGATGCTGAAAAACAATGAGCACATCGAACAGCCCATTTATTCTTTCGTTACCCACTCCCGGACCGGTGACCATGTTGTTGTGGAACCAAAGAATGTCCTTATTGTGGAAGGAATTCTGGTCCTTACCCATCCTGAACTGCTGAAGGAATATGATTTGAAGGTTTTCGTACATGCCGATTCAGACGAAAGGCTGATCCGCCGCATCCGCCGCGATACGCAGGAAAGAGGCCGCGATCTGCAGGAAGTTCTGCACCGCTACCAGAATACCCTGAAACCTATGCACCATGAGTTCATTGAACCGTCAAAGAATGAGGCTGATCTCATTGTACCCAATATGAAACACAATACGGTGGCAATTGACTTTCTTTCAACAGTCATTAATAATTCACTTAAAAAAGTACACTGACATGGCTAAGAATGACCCGCTAATAAAGCCCATCAGGCCAAAATCGCCGCTGGAAAAATTCGTCCGGAAATATATTGTTAATAAATATTTCGTTACGGTTTTCAGTTTCCTGGTCTGGATGGTTTTTTTCGACAGTACATCATTTCTGGTTATCAATGAACTGAACAGTGAAATTAATAAATATCAGGAGCAACTGGCCTATTATCAGTCCGAATACCGTAAAAATGACGAATTCTACCGCCGGCTCATGAACAATAAGGATGAAAAGGAAAAGTATGCCCGTGAAAATTATTTCATGAAGAAACCTAATGAAGAGATCTTCATCCTTGTGGTAGACAGTTCCAAAGTAAAGAAGCAACCCTAACAGAATTATATATTTCAAATAACCATCAGAATGTTTGCAAAGACCACACTCAGCGACTGGGAAAACTTAGTTCAGAAACAGCTTAAAACAGAAGACATCTATTCCGTTCTGCAGAAAGAAAACCTGGAGGGAATCACCGTTAGGCCTTACCACGAGGCGGTGCAGAAACCATTGTCGCTGTTGCCCAAAGTGGAGGAGTCTACCCAGTTGGTGTCCCGGTACAACGAAAGCCTGGAACAGGATGTTATTGCCTTTCTGCTGGATATGAATGTTGAAAACCTGGAAGAGAAAAGCATTTTCATCAACAATAAGGAACTTGCCGAGCACATCTCGCCGGAAGAAACTAACAGTTACTACTCACTTATAGATGTTTTTTCCGAAACTACAGGCGAAATGGATCGGCAGTTGGGAACGGAACTGTTGGCAAAAGCTTTTAACAGGAATATCTGTGTTGATGTTTCCCTGCATCAGAACTCCGGGGCTGCAATATACCAGCAATTGGGCATCGCATTGGCTAAGGCAAAGGATCTGGCTGAAGCTTTTGGTCCTGAAGTTTTGGACAAACTGGTCTTCCGCTTTGCGGTTAGTGCCAACTACTTCTTCGAAATTGCGAAGATCCGCGCTTTCAAACTGGTTTTTGCCCAGTTGGCTAAAGAATTTGATCTCCAAAGCGTACCTTATATTTTTGTGGAAACCTCCCTGCGGAACAAATCCAAAAATGACCCGGAAAACAACCTGATCCGTTCCGCCGTAGAACTTTCAGCTGCCATGATTGGTGGTGCCGATGCGGTATTTTCCAATGACTATATGCTGGACAGCGGAAATTCCCTATCCACAGAAGTGTCGTTTAAGCAGCAGATTGTTTTGGCTTACGAAAGTATCATAAATGTTTTTGAAGACGGTGCCAACGGCAGTTATTATGTAGAAGACCTTACTCGGCAGTTGGCAGCAAAAGCCTGGGCATTTTTCATTGAAATGGAGCAGGCCGGTGGTTATTCCGATATGATGAAGAAGGGTGAACTGCAAAAACTGATCTATACGCAGGCTCTTGAAGAACAGAAATGGGTAGAAGACGGACGTCTGAAAGTGATCGGTGTAAATATGTACCCAAAACGGGAAAAGACAAGGGAGGCCGGCGAACTTTACAGTGCAGATGAACTCCGTGCGGTAAGGCTTGCGCAGATGTTTGAATAATTTTGGTGCTGATACTTTTTCAGTCGGTATTCTGTTTTATAAGGTCACCCTTTTCTGTTGCCTTTATCGATCATGATTAGAAAAGAGATTCAGGATTACATCCGTGCGAATATTGCCACCGATCTGCCCACTTTAGTTTTGCGCAGGAGCCCGTTCCCTGATTACTCCATGCAGGAAATCGCTCAGCAGGTAAAAGGTCTCAAAGTGGCTACAAAAAAATTTCCTTTTCTGCTGAAAGAAGGAATAGAGTTTCCGCCGGGACTCAACCTGGAGCAGGCCTCTTCCCAGTCTACGGGTCAGTTTAAAGCCCGGGACCTTAAGGGTGAAAAATTTCTGGACCTTACCTGTGGTTTCGGTATCGATGCCTGGTTTATGTCGGAGAATTTCAGTGAGATTACACTTGTTGAACAAAATCCGGAACTGATTGAAATAGTGAAGCATAATTGGGAGCTTCTGGGTCGTAAGGCAAATTTCGTTGATGGTTCGCTGGAATCATTTCTGAAGCGAAACCGTGAGAGATTTGATCTGGTTTATCTGGATCCGGCGCGGAGGGACCAAAATAAGAACAAAAAATTCCTGCTGGAAGACCTTTCGCCCAACCTGATGGAGATTCAGGAAGATTTGTTCAGGATTTCAAATCATATCATCATTAAACTTTCACCGCTCATTGATATATCCTATTTGTTGGATGCTGTCCGGAACATCAGCAAAATACAGATTATAGCAGTACGCAACGAAGTCAGGGAATTGGTGCTTCATCTTCATCCGGATACCACAGCAGTTCCGGTTATTGAAGCTATCAACCTGGAAACCGCCGAACCTGCATTTGAATTTTTGGTAGGTGAAGAAGCTGAATGCACACCGGAGTATGCCGAACCCGAACAGTTTCTGTATCTGCCCAGCACAGCTGTCCTGAAGAGCGGCGCTTTCAACCTTCTAGCTTCAAGATTTGGATTGAAAAAACTGCATCCGAATACCCATTTGTACACCTCCGAGGTTCGGATAGAAAATTTCTCCGGCAGAGTGCTGCGGGTGGAAACCGTGGAAAGTAAATCAATAAAAAAGGGTGAAAAATTTAATATCGTATCCAGGAACCATCCTTTGACTCCGGACCAAATCAGAAAAAAGTACAGGATTTCCGACGGTGGCAGCCGGTATCTGATATTTACGCAGTCCGTTAAGGGTAAAATAATATTGAAATCGGTTTAAAATTTTGGTTAAAGGAGTCAAAATTTCTTATTTTTGGTGCCAATAATCCAGGAAGAATTATAATTATGAAAAAATTGGTATTGGTATTGTTTGTTGCAGGCTTGGCTATGAGCTGTAAGGAAGTACAGGCAGGTGGAAATCAGGGCATTTTGAGATTGGAAAAGGGCGCCGACCGTTATGATTCTCACGAAAACAGAGCACCGCTGCCCGAGACAGCAGTTGCAGCGCCTGTTGCCACGGATACCCTGGCTACTGCACCGGAATCCGGAATCATAGGCGACTCTGCAAATGTGCAGACAGGCCAGACCCGTTAATCCGCAGACTGCACTCAACAGAAAAAGACCAATGCCTTGCCTACGCGGGGCATTTTTTTTATTTTTACAGAGCAGGAAGCAGGAACAAGAACAAAGAATAAAGAACAAAGATGCAGGATGCAACGAAACAACAAGCAACAGTGTCGAACCTCGAACCCTAAGCTCTGGATCGCGAACCCCGCATCACGAACCCCGCATCACGAACCACCAATCACCAAATTTAACCATCTAAGCTTTTAACAATTTAGCAATTTAACGGTTTTACGACTGTACACCTCAACACCTGAACACCTCAACAACCCCACAACTCAAAGTAACATGCAAGAAACACTCAACTACATTAACGAAAACAAAGAACGTTATCTGGACGAACTTTTTGAACTGCTTAAAATTGCCTCTATATCCGCAGATCCTGCTTATAAGGATGAAGTCCTGAAATGTGCTGAAGTTTGTGCCGATCACCTTAGAAACGCCGGTGCAGATGAAGTGCAGATTTGCGAGACCGAAGGCTACCCCGTAGTCTATGGCGAAAAGTTGATAGGCAAAGACCTTCCGACGGTTTTGGTGTACGGTCATTACGACGTGCAGCCACCGGATCCGCTCGAACTCTGGAACAAACCGCCTTTTGAACCTTATGTGGAAAAAACAGACCTCCATCCGGAGGGGGCCATTTTCGCCCGCGGAGCAGCAGATGACAAGGGCCAGTTCTTCATGCACATCAAGGCTTTTGAAGCCATGATGAAAACCAATACGTTACCCTGCAACGTAAAATTCATCATTGAAGGTGAGGAAGAAGTGGGTTCCAAAAGTCTGGGCGATTTTGTAAATGAATACAAGGAAAAACTTTCCTGCGACTGTATCCTGATTTCTGATACCAGCCTGTACTCCACGGAGCAGCCTACGGTGACTACAGGCTTGCGCGGCCTGAGCTATGTGGAAGTAGAGGTGGAAGGACCGAACAGAGATCTCCATTCCGGATTATATGGCGGAGCGGTTCCGAACCCGATTCATGTCCTTAGCCGCATGATTGCCGGCCTCATAGATGAGAACGGTCACATCACCATTGACGGTTTTTATGATAATGTAGAGGAGGTGTCCGCAGATGAGCGTGCGCTGATGAACAAACTGAAGGACGATCAGGAAGCTTTTAAATCCTCAATCGGCCTTAGCGGAGTAGAAGGTGAAAAAGGTTTCACCACGCTGGAGCGTACTTCCATCCGTCCTACTTTAGACTGCAACGGAATCTGGGGAGGTTATACTGGTGAGGGAGCCAAGACCGTGATTCCGTCTAAAGCTTTTGCCAAAATCTCCATGCGACTGGTTCCGTATCAGACTCCGGAGGAGATCACCGAAAAGTTTACAAAGTATTTTGAAAAGATTGCTCCCGCCAATGTAAAGGTGAAAGTGAACCCACATCACGGAGGTATGCCTTACGTTTTACCGAGCGATACAAAAGAATTTGCAGCGGCCAAAGAAGCCATGGAGACTGCATTCGGAACAGAGGTGCTGCCCTTCCGCAGTGGAGGAAGTATCCCGATTACGGCCATGTTTGAAGAAGTCCTTGGGGCTAAATCTGTACTGATGGGCTTTGGTCTGGCCTCCGACGCGATTCACTCGCCTAACGAACATTATGGGCTTTATAATTTTTACAAAGGCATAGAAAGTATCCCGCTGTTCTTTCAGAACTATGCGAAAGGATAATAATCTGGAATTCTTGTAATTGCGCCGGCAAAATCTGCCGGCTTTTTATTTTTAGTAAAATAAATGGGTTATAAGATTTTGCCGATCTCATAATATTTAGTAGTTTTAGCTTAAATAAAATATAAAAATTATGAGAAAAATTTTACTTTGCGCCTTTTTAGCGGCGTTTTCATTTGCAAGTGCACAAACTACTGTGTACAGTTATGGTTTCGATACCGATTTTGGAACAGACTGGACCAGGACCAACCAAAGTACAGCGCCTCCTGCCACTCCTACATTGTGGAGCAAGGCCACGTATACCACGGCAAGTACCGTGACCAATTCAATTTTTGGCAGTGGTATCGGAGGGGTTCCTTCCGGACAGGCAGGGGGTCAGAATTCTTTTGCATTGGTAAATTATACGAGTACCAATACCGGAACCATAAGTAACTGGCTTATTTCTCCGACTGTAAATGTACAGGATGGTGACGTGGTAACTTTTTACACCCGAAAAGGAACTGACGGGACAGTAGACTATGCTGACAGGCTGGAAGTTCGCTACAGTTCAGCAGCTACTACAGTAGTGCCAAGTACGGGTCCAACCGATGTGGGCAGTTTTACTAACCTTGGAGTTACTGTAAATCCGAATCAGCTTACAGGTTTTGTATATCCGCAAACCTGGACTCAATATACTTTTAATATTACAGGAGTTGGCTCAACACCGGTGCCTGTCAAATTCGCTTTTAGATATTTTGTAACCAGCGCCGGACCAACTGGTACTAATTCAGATATTATTGGAATTGATAGCTTCCAGGTAACCAGATCTACGATGGCTACAGGCGAAGTTTCCAGAAATAAATTATCCGTTTATCCTAACCCGGCAACTGATTTCCTTAAAATTGACGGTGCATATAAATTGCAATCCGTCGCTGTATATGATATGAGCGGAAGAAAGGTACCTGCAACATTAGACGGAGACGCAGTTGACGTGAGAGGTTTGGCCGATGGTACATACCTGATTGATATAGAAACGGATAACGGAAAGGTATCTCAGAAATTTATTAAGAAATAGTTGAAATCAAAACCGGGCGAGCCCGGTTTTTTTATTTTTAAAGCTTAGACTATCTAAGCCGCAAACTGTAACGGTGTATGATTTCTGTATCATCCAAGTTATTCAAGGTCGATACGAATATATATGATAAAAATTGGCCTACGTCTTAATATTGTATTAAATTAGCCGGAAATTAAAGAAATTAAAAAAATATGAAAAAAGTTTTATCCTCTCTGTTGCTTACTTCTGCAACAATGATGATGTTTGGACAGGTAATTCTTAACGAAAATTTTAACGCTTTAACAACGGGTAATCTGGGAACGAATGTTGCCGGTACAGCGGCCGGCCAAAACGGATGGCTTACTTTAGGGGGCGCTAATGCCGATTATCAGGTAACTACTATTGATGCGCCGCATGGAAAATCACTGCAGATCGCGGGATATAATAGTTTTAACGCCACAGATACTGCGCTGAACGGACGTATAGCGGCGCAATTGTCTACCGTGACCGCAGCGACAGGAAACAACATTGTACAGGTGAAGTTCGAGTTGTATACAGGAAACTCTGCCGGAGCAGGAACAGCGCAAATGAGAGTTTGGGGCATGGATGGAACAACATCCCGCACCATCGGCGGCTATGTGTATAATTATGCCACTAAAACATTAACCGGACTTGCAACCGCTAATAATTTAGTACCACCCTCTCCACCTACTACGACCACTCCACTGGGTCCGGTAACCTATACCTTTAATCTGGCTGCAGCACCAGGTGTAGTGTTAGCTGCTAATACGTGGTATACTCTTATTTATGAGTATAATGCTACCACAGGTGTTTCTACCTGGAGACATCCTGCAGGCGCAGGTTCTACATCAAGTACCAGCACAAGTTATTCATTGATCACAGGAATGACCGCTGAAGATATTTATTTCTACAATAATTCGTCAGCTACAAATACTGTCAGTAATGTAATCGGTGTAGATAATATCATGGCACAGTTTGGAAATGCAGCATCACTTTCAACGGGAGATGTGGTGAACACAGTAAATGTTAAAGGTAACCTTGCGATTTATCCAAACCCAACTTCCGACATCCTGAACGTGAAAACCGACTCCAAAATCAATGCGGTTTCTGTAATAGATATGTCTGGTAGAAGTATCAAAGTAAATGTTGATGGCGACAAAGTAGATGTAAGCGCTCTTCCCGTAGGAACATATTTGATCAATGTTGAGACTAAAGACGGTATATCTACGGAGAAATTTATTAAGAAATAAACTGTTGTATTTACAATTGAAAGCGCTTCTGTAAAGGAGCGCTTTTTTTTATGCAGATTATATGTGTAGTTATGGGATTTAAATATATATAAAGGCACCTCCACCAGGAGGTGTTTTTTTTTATAAAAATAGTTTGGTAAAGTAGTAAGTAAATGAATAATTATATACATTTACTGTAAATAATTTACATTTATATGAAAAACTTTTTACTTCCCATTATTGCTGCCGCCTCAATAGGTTTAGGCGCACAGACCTGGACTCAGCAGAATACCGGGTTTCTTCAACCTTCAACGGGTGCAAACCCGGTTAGAATAGTCGACGCCAACACAGTTTGGGCTTTGGGCTATGACGGATCTGCTACAGCAGCTAATTTCCAGACTTTCTCAAAGACTGTTAACAGTGGTACAACATGGACCCCGGGATCAATAAACATTGGAAACTCCTCTTATCTGGTGTCCGATCTAACAGCTGTTTCCGGCACAACTGCCTGGGTTACTGCTACGCCAACTGCCGGGGGTGCCGGTGGAGGTGTCTGGAAAACAACAGACGGCGGAAGCACCTGGACCAAGCAAACTACAGCCTCCTACAATTTGGCTGCTTCTTTTGTAAATGTTGTCCATTTCTGGGACGCCAATAACGGAGTAACCATGGGTGATCCCACAGGAACTTTAATGGAAATCTATGTAACATCTAATGGCGGAACCAACTGGACCAAACTTACAAGTTCTTCTGTACCCCCAACTCAATCAGGTGAGTACGGGTATGTACATAACCGTGCCGTTGCAGGTGATAATATATGGGCAGGTACAAACAAGGGCAGAATTTTCAAATCGGCAGACAAAGGACTTACCTGGACCGTTGTTTCAACGCCTATTACCGATTTTGGCGGAACCGCTTCCAGTGGGACGATTGCATTGAAAGACGCTTCTACAGGCTGGATTCTGGATAATAATGGCATTGTAAGAGGCACAACAAATGGCGGAACAAGCTGGACAACCCTGGCTACAATACCACAGTCAAACGGTATCGTTTATGTTCCCGGTACTACAAATACGCTTGTTGCCGTGGGTAATGGCGACGGTTCAAACATCAGTTATAATGGCGGCAGTACGTGGACACCTATTGAAAATGCCAACGCTTTTGTTAGTGTTGCTGCTTTAAATGCAACATCAATATGGGGCGGCAGTTTCAGTACTACACCCACCTCCGGCGGAATTTATAAGCTTGCTGGCATCCTCGCAGTAAAAGATGTAAAGCCTAATGAGGGTCAGATTGCCGTTTATCCAAATCCTGCAACGGATATTCTGAATATCCGCTACAAAGGAAAGTTGAGCGGGATATCGGTTTATGATCTTTCAGGAAAACGCATGGTAATTAAGACGGACGGAGATGCAGCAGATGTAAGTTCGTTGCAGGCCGGTGTCTACATGCTTGTTGTGGAAACCGATAATGGTAAATTTTCTGAAAAGATTATTATAAAGTAGAGTTTCCAGACAATTAATCGCCCCTATATGGGGCGTTTTTTTTGCTTTCATGTCAGAGAGAGAGCAAATTTGGTTCAGTAGCATTGATAAATAGTACTTCTCAGATTTTGGACTTGAAAGGCTGAAAGCTGTCCTGTAAAATATTAGCACATGATGACCGGCCGCTTGCGGCCTTTTTCTTATCTTTAGGCCACCAAAATTTATATTATGTTCGAAGATAAAGTGGCCTATATAACGGGCGGAACCAAAGGTATTGGTTTCGGTATCGCCGAAGTTTTAATAAAAAACGGAATCAGAGTAGCGGTTTCCGGCAGAAAACAGGAAGATGCTGAAGAGGCGGCGAAAATCCTTTCTGATGACGGTACAATGGCATTCGGCATTGCTTCAGACGTTCGGAATTTTGCGGACGAGCAGCAGGCCGTGGCCGAAATCATCAATAAATTCGGCAGACTGGATTATGTGATCGCTAATGCGGGTCTGGGAGTATTCAAACCGATAGACCAAATGGAACTGGAGGACTGGAACAGCATGATAGAAACCAATCTGACAGGTATATTCCACACTCTTAAAGCCTCTGTAGATGAGCTAAAGAAAACGGAAGGCTATTATATTACCATCTCAAGTTTGGCCGGAACCAACTTCTTTGAAAACGGTGCCGGTTACAACGCTTCAAAATTCGGTGCGGTAGGTTTTACGCAGGCCGCCATGATCGATTTGCGTAAGTACAATATTAAAGTGTCCACCATTATGCCGGGATCAGTATCCACCAACTTTAACGGAAACGAACCATCGGAAAAAGATGCCTGGAAGATCCAGCCCAAAGATTTGGGTGAACTCATAATGGATATTCTAAAAATGAATCCGCGCACCTTACCGAGTAAGATTGAGATTAGACCCTCTAAACCAAACAGTTAATTATGCGATAAATATTATTCCGCATAGTGCTATGCATGCATAATATTTATTTTTTTTATCTTAGCCAAAATAAACTTCATAACCAGAGCCCTCAGGTTCTAAATCCATAAATAACTTTCAACATGAAAATATTAGTGTGTATCAGTAGTGTTCCGGATACTACTTCCAAGATTAATTTTACAGCAGACAAGTCCGCGCTGGACAAAAACGGGATCCAGTGGGTAATCAATCCTCTGGACGAGTTTGCATTAACCAAGGCGGTGAAGCTGCAGGAATCGCAGGGTGCTACGGTAACGGTACTTAATGTAGGTGATGCCGGCACTGAGCCTGTAATCCGCAAAGCGCTTGCTATTGGTGCAAACGATGCGGTTAGGATTAACGCTGAGCCAAAGGACAGTTTTTCGGTAGCGAAGGAAATAGCTGCTGTTGCTGAAGCGGGTGGTTACGACCTTATCCTTTGCGGAAGGGAATCCATTGATTATAATGGTGGCGCAGTTCCCGGAATGGTGGCGCAGCTGCTGAAGAGGCCATTCGTGAACGCCTGCGTTGGTCTGGAAGTGAACGGTGCTGAAGCTCAGGCTGTCCGTGAAATTGAAGGAGGTAAGGAAACTATTTCGGTAAAGTTACCTGCGGTGATTGCCGGTCAGAAAGGTATGGTAGACGAGAAAGAGCTTATTATACCAAACATGAGAGGTATTATGTCGGCAAGGACAAAACCTTTAAACGTACAGGAAGGTACTTCTGCTCAGGTAAAAGTACAGGGTGTTTCTTACGATTCCGTACCGCCAAGAGCTGCGGTAAAAATGGTATCACCGGATAATATTGACGAACTTGTAAGACTGCTGCACGAAGAGGCAAAGGTGATCTAATTCAGAAAAATTAATTTTTAAAAAGATTTAAAATGGCAATATTCGTATATGCAGAAAATATAAACGGAGTTTATAAAAAAGCCGCTTTTGAAGCTGTTTCCTACGCTAAAGCTGTAGCTGACCAAATGGGCGATACAGTGACCGCGGTTTCCGTGAACCCGACTGACGCATCAGATTCATTATATAAATATGGTGCAGATAAAGTCATCAACATAAAAGATGACGGACTTAAGAATTTCAGTGCGCGTGCTTATGCCGAGGCAATGAACGCAGTGGCAGACGGAAATGTGATTGTATTTCCACACACTACAGATGCTTCTTCGGTAGCACCCATGCTGGCGGTGATGAAAGATTTCTCGCTTATTACCAATGTACTTGAGGCTCCGGAAAGCACATCTCCGTTTCAGGTGAAAAGAAAAGCTTTTTCCGGAAAGGGTTACATGCATGCAAAGGCTGAGGGGCAGGGTGTGATAATCACTGTTTCCCAGAATGCTTTCGGTGTAAAGGAAAATGCTGTGGCAGGAACCGAGGAAGTAAAAGACCTGACGATTGCAAACGAAGATACTAAGGTTCTGTCGCACGAACAGAGCTCCGGTAAACTGGACCTAAAAGAAGCTGAAGTTGTAGTATCAGCAGGCCGCGGAATGAAAGGTCCGGAAAACTGGGGAATGATTGAGGATCTGGCGAACACTTTGGATGCCGCTACAGCCTGCTCAAAACCAGTGTCCGACATTGGCTGGAGACCTCACTCCGAGCACGTGGGGCAAACCGGTAAGGCAATTGCGCCTAACCTTTATATCGCTGTAGGGATTTCTGGAGCGATACAGCACTTGGCAGGGGTAAACTCTTCCAAGACGATTGTTGTGATTAATAGTGATGCAGAAGCGCCTTTCTTCAAATCGGCAGATTATGGAGTAGTGGGCGATGCTTTCCAGATCATTCCTGCGCTTACAGAGAAAATTAAAGCATTGAAAGGGTAGATTAAACCCTTCTTACAGACAGAGTCCGGCTGAGTCCGGACTTTTTTATTTGTTGGCCTGAAACCAAAGTTTCAGAATGAATACTAAATTTAATTATATTTGTGCTTATGGATTTAAAGCAACTCGTCATACGCGGAATTTCATACAGCCAGACCCAGTCTGGGGCCTATGCGCTGCTGCTGGAGCATGAAGAAACCAATGTGAAACTTCCGGTGGTGATTGGAAATTTTGAGGCACAGTCCATCTCTTTGGGTCTTGAGAAGGACATTCATCCGCCCCGACCTTTAACGCATGACCTGTTCGCCAAGTTTATAACAGACACAAAGCATTCTATTGCTTCCGTCATCATCTATCAGATTGTAGACGGTGTTTTCTTTTCAAATATAAATCTTCTGAATGAAGAAACGGGGCAGGCCGTGGTCCTGGATGCCCGAACTTCAGATGCCGTAGCTATGGCCGTACGTTTTGATGCGCCTATATTTACAACTGAAGAGGTTCTTAGTGAAGCCGGAATCCTGCTTGAAATAGAAGAAAAGCAGTCCGAAGATCCCGAATTCAGTGATTTGGTGGCCGATCAGTCGCTGAGCTCACTCTCTATGGATGACCTTCAGAAACTGCTGGAAGATGCGGTGAAGGATGAGGATTTTGATACCGCCATGGAAATTCAGGAGGAGATCAAGAGGAGGAAAAAGAAAATTGAATAATCATACTATTTTTATGAATTTAAAATTAAGACTCACCGTCCTGAGTTTTCTGCAGTTTTTTGTGTGGGGAGCCTGGCTTATCACCATTGGTGTGTACTGGTTTGGTACAAAACAGTGGGGTGGCGAAGAATTCGGAAAAGTTTTTGCCACTTTGGGAATTGCCTCCATCATCATGCCGGCGTTAACCGGAATTATTGCAGACCGCTGGATGAATGCTGAAAGGCTATACGGAATTCTGCATATCCTTTACGGCATCACCCTGTTTTTCCTGCCTCAGATAACAACACCGGATCAATTCTTCTGGGTTATGTTATTGGCAATGATGTTTTATATGCCCACGATTTCACTTTCGAACTCAATTGCATACTATATTCTGAAGAACAATAATTATGATGTGGTAAAGGTGTTTCCGCCTATCCGTGTGTGGGGGACCATTGGTTTTATTGTGGCTATGTGGATCACCAACCTTTCGGGTAATAAGGATTCAGGAAACCAGTTCTATATTGCTGCTGTTTTTGCAGTCCTACTGGGAATTTATGCATTTACCCTGCCTAAGTGCCCGCCACAGAACTTAATCTCAAAAGACGCTTCGCTGTCTGAAAAGTTGGGACTCAATGCCTTTTCGCTGCTGAAGGATTATAAAATGGCCCTTTTCTTCCTGTTTTCACTGTTCCTGGGTGCCGCGCTGCAACTTACCAATATGTATGGAGACACCTACCTGTCGGATTTTGGGAAAATCCCGGAATATGCGGACAGTTTTGTAGTGAAAAGATCCACGCTGATCATGTCGATTTCGCAGATATCCGAAACTCTTTTCATTCTTGCGATTCCATTTTTCCTGAAACGGTTCGGTATCAAAAATGTAATGCTGTTCTCAATGTTTGCCTGGGTGCTTCGTTTTGGTCTGTTTGCCTATGGTGTTCCGGTAGGTTTCGGTTTGGGGCTTATTATCCTTTCATGCATCGTTTACGGTATGGCCTTCGATTTCTTTAATATTTCAGGGTCACTTTTTGTAGAAACCACTACTGATTATAAGATCCGTTCATCTGCACAGGGACTTTTTATGATGATGACGAACGGCTTTGGAGCTATAATGGGCAGTTTGGTAAGTGGCTGGATGATCCAGAAATATTTTACCTACCCGGACGGTGGCAAAATGTGGCATGAGATCTGGCTTGCATTCGCACTTTACTCACTCGTAGTGGCCATTCTCTTTGCCGTATTTTTCAAGCATAAACATAACCCAGAAGCGCTGGGCGCTGTAAAACACTAAACCTGAAAAACACATAATCATGATGAAACTTAAATTAACAGCACTCACACTGATGCTGGTTTCCGGTCTGTCCTTCGCCCAAAAAGTGAAATACAGTAAGGAAGAAATCAAGGAGATGGACAACTACATGTTCGGGGAAATGTTCACCGGATTCTCGCCAAAAAAGGAAACACGGATCATTTTAAAAGATGCCGGGAATGTAAAGGGAAACGCCCGCGATATGGACCGCAAAAAAGGCCAGATCTATTCCGTAAAGATCAGAAATACTGCTACCGGTAAAGATGAAACTTATAAGGCAGAGGATATTGCGGAGATGTACCTGCCTGTTTCCGGTTTTGAAAAAGGGATGCGTACAGCCAACTATTTCAACAAGATCAGTAACTGGAGCAGGAAAAGCCCTTCGAAAATAACAGAGAAAGATGAGGTTTATCTGCGTAACCAGACTGTTTCCCTGAAAAATAAAAAAGCTGAAAAGGAATACCTGATGCAGCTTATCAACCCCGATTTCAGCAGCATTATTGAGGTTTATGCAGATCCTGTGGCCTCAGAAACTACCGGTGTATCTTTTTCTATGGGACCAATCAGCAGCCCTCAGGTAGGCGGCGGAGTAACCAAATCATTTTATGTGAGAAAAGGTGACCGTGTGATCTGGCTGAAGAAAGCGGATTTTGAAGAGCATTACAATTTCCTCTTTGGCGATAACAAAGAATTTATGGCAAAGTATCCTGCAGAATCAGTGAAGTGGGACTATTTCAGCTGGCTGGTATTCCAGTATACAAAAATGACCGAAGAAGCCAAAGGCTGAATCTCTTCCTGAAATTCTTTATTGAAAACACGCTTACACAGGTGTGTTTTTTCAATATAGAGTTAAGACAAATAATGGGCAGATAACTTTTTGCCGGTGGATGAGTGTGTTTATATCCTTAAGCACAACTTTAAATAAGTAACATAAACTAAAAAACAATAATAACCACGATGAACACAAGAATTTTACTTTCGGGAATAGCGCTGTCAGTTTCTGCGGTGCTGTTTGCTCAGGAAACTCCAACGCTCGGTCAAAAGATGAAAGAGCATGCGGCTAATGTAGACAGTATAGTTGCAGCCGAAAAGATGAAAATGAATGCCGAGTTTAACAGTTTGGATTCAGAATATAAGGAAGGCAAAATTACTGAAGCTGAAAAGCAGAAAACCCGTAAGGAAATTGCGGACCGCTATGAGCAGAGCCTTCGCGAAAAAGTGAATGCCGAAAGGGAAGCATTGGATGAGATTACTGACGATGTTTTAGCTTCTGCAATGCAAAATTCAGACACTGATCAAGAGTCCGAAACTTCAGAAGTTAGTGTGAGTGTAAAACATGCAACTAAAAAAAGTAAACATCCAAGAGATTTACTGAACAGTTCTGATCTGGCTGTAAGCATTGGTATACCCACCTTAACCAACAGCGATGCCCCGTTTAATTTTTTTAATGATGAATCTGAGGTTCGCCTGGGACAGAGCATTTCCTGGAATTTTGTGCTGCGCCGTGAGAATCAGTTAGGAAATTATAAAAGCCCTTTGTTCATCAACTATGGTTTAGGTTTCAGGGAAGACATTTACGATCTGGGCCCGGATCGCGTGTTCGCACAGACCGAAGACTATCTTTACATCGCTCCATTTGAAGCTGGAAAAATAAAATACTCCAATTTAGCCGTTGATTATATTGAAGTTCCTGTGGGCGTCAACTTTGTATTAAATCCCAAGTACCTGGAGCACGAAGGTACAGAATATCTGGACGCAACAAAGAGCCAATTCCGTGTGGGTCTGGGCATTTACGGAGGAGTCAAAGTTGGCAACCGGATCAAATACCGGTATTCCTCCGATGTCAGTAACAAAATTGTGGTACAGGAAAGAGTGACTGACGGTGTGAGCCCATTTCTTTTCGGCGGTAAATTCAGTCTCGGTTACGGCGGTATTCATCTGTTCTTAAAGAAGGATTTTACGCCCATTTTTGAAAAAGACACACAGCTTAATAACAAATTCGGTCTTCAGGTTGGTGTGGAATTCGTGAATATCACACTTTAACCGGCCGTTTAAACTCATGAAAAACACACTCCGGACGAGTGTGTTTTTTTTCGTAATTTGCGGCTTCTTAAAATCAATAAAATGGCTGTCTTTACTGCCGTCAATCAAATAATTTAACAAAATGAAAGAAGTATTCATCGTATCTGCTGCAAGAACACCAATCGGAAGTTTTATGGGAAGCCTTTCCACGGTTCCGGCTCCAAAACTTGGTGCTGCAGCAATCAAAGGAACATTGGATAAGATTAACCTGGATCCAAAGCAGGTTCAGGAAGTATATATGGGTAATGTGCTGCAGGCCGGCGAAGGTCAGGCACCTGCACGTCAGGCGGCTTTGGGGGCTGGACTTTCCAACGAAACCCCTTCAACAACCATCAATAAAGTTTGCGCTTCCGGTATGAAAGCTGTAATGA
The DNA here is from genome assembly GCF_008831505.1 of Chryseobacterium sp. Classification (NCBI taxonomy): domain Bacteria; kingdom Pseudomonadati; phylum Bacteroidota; class Flavobacteriia; order Flavobacteriales; family Weeksellaceae; genus Chryseobacterium; species Chryseobacterium sp. Next base: position 986,656 of record NZ_CP044507.1, read on the forward strand.
TGGGTGCGCAGTCCATTAAAGCCGGCGATCAGGACATTATTGTTGCCGGTGGTATGGAGAATATGTCAGCAGTTCCTCATTATTTTAATGCCAGGAATGCAACTAAACTGGGCGATGTAAAGATGCAGGACGGTATGGTACTGGATGGGCTTACCGACGTGTACAACAAAGTACATATGGGTGTTTGTGCAGAAAAATGTGCTGCAGAACATCAGTTTTCGCGCGAAGATCAGGACAATTTTGCGGTTCAGTCCTACAAGCGTTCCGCACAGGCCTGGGCCGACGGCAAATTCAGTGATGAAGTGGTTCCTGTGGAGATCCCGCAAAGAAAAGGAGAGCCTGTTATCTTTGCTGAGGACGAAGAATATAAATCGGTAAATTTCGACCGAATCGCCACTTTGCCAACGGTTTTCCAGAAAGAGAACGGTACAGTAACAGCAGCTAATGCTTCAACACTTAATGATGGTGCTTCCGCACTTATCCTGATGTCCGGTGAGAAGATGAATGAGCTGGGGCTTAAGCCTCTGGCTAAAATCGTTTCTTACGCTGACGCTGCCCAAGAGCCTGAATGGTTTACCACTGCACCGGCAAAAGCCCTTCCCGTGGCCCTAAAGAAAGCAGGTCTGGAGGTATCGGATATTGATTTCTTCGAATTTAACGAGGCATTCTCCGTAGTAGGACTTGCCAACAATAAAATCCTGGGACTGGATGAAGCTAAGGTGAATGTAAACGGTGGTGCCGTATCTTTGGGTCACCCACTGGGAAGTTCAGGTTCCAGAATCATCGTGACACTGATTAATGTTCTGAAGCAAAACGGTGGTAAGTACGGTGCTGCAGCTATCTGTAACGGTGGCGGTGGAGCATCAGCTATCGTTATCGAAAACATGCAGTAAGAGGCACTTTAAATTTCATTAAACCATTAAGAAATACAGTTAATTTAAACCGTATTCTTAATGGTTTCTTTATTTTTGTTAATATTTCATCTCCATGCAGGAAACAAATCTGACCACGACCAAAAGGATCAAGAACAATCCGAAAATCATGAAAGCCTGGGCGGTTTATGACTGGGCTAATTCGGTTTATTCACTGGTAATTACTTCTACCATATTTCCCATCTATTATGCGATACTGACCACGATAACGGAAAAAAAGGTTTTTGTTGAAGAAACCGGTGAGTACATAATGGTCCCGGTTAGAAACCAGATTACTGTTTTCGGCGAAAGTTACCATCCCGACGCTGTTTATGGTTATTCCCTCACCATTTCCTTCTTTATTGTAGTACTGCTTTCACCCTTCCTGTCATCACTGGCTGATACGATTGGGAATAAAAAGTCCTTCCTGCAGTTCTTCTGCTACCTGGGTGCCACCTCATGTATGGGTTTGGCCATGTTCACCGGTATGAACAATGTCTTTTTGGGACTTCTTTTCAGCATAACTGCCAGCGTGGGCTTTTGGGGCAGTTTGGTTTTCTACAATTCCTTCCTGCCGGATATTGCCACACGTGACAAACAGGATGCACTGTCGGCCCGCGGTTATGTTTACGGGTATATCGGATCCGTAGTTTTGGTCATTATCTGTCTTATATTGATTCAGGTGCTTGCTAAAGATGCGGAACAGGCAAAACTTTATACCCGGATTTCATTCCTGCTTACAGGTGCCTGGTGGTTTGGTTTTGCACAGTATACCTTCCGCCATCTGCCGCAGTTTGGCTTGATCAAAGATCAGCTACCCAAGGATCTGGTGCTGCTGAACTATAAGAATATCTTCAAAAAACACGAAGAGCAGGGTGGATTTTTTGAGGTGCTGAAAGACAATATCAATTTTTATCTGGATGTTGCCAAAGAGAGTTTTAATGAGCTTTTTAAGGTGGGGCGTACACTTTTTAAAGATGCCAACCTGAAATATTTCCTTTCCAGTTTTTTCTTTTACAGTGTGGGTATGCAGACCATCTTCCTCATGGCAACACTTTTCGGTAAAAGCGAAATCAACCTGGAACAGGGTAAGCTTATTGCCACGCTGCTTATTATTCAGATTGAAGCCATCATTGGCGCTGTTATATTCTCCAGGCTTTCACGCCGGATCGGAAACAAAAATGTAATCTCAATAGCTGTAATCCTCTGGATGGTGGCCTGTCTTTCTGCTTACTTCCTGAACAAGGAAAATCCATATGTAGAATATCAGTTCTACGGTGTTGCAGCAATTGTAGGTCTGGTAATGGGTGGTCTGCAGGCCATGTCACGCTCCACTTACTCCAAATTACTGCCGGAGGAGAGCAATGACAATACCACATATTTCAGTTTTTATGATGTTTTGGAAAAACTGGCCATTATTTTAGGAACCTTCATTTTTGCTACCCTGATAGACAGGTTCGACAATATGCGGTATGCCGCGCTTTCAATGACCCTGTTTTTCGCCGTCGGACTTATTCTTATCAGATTCATGAAGATCCAGGTGAATACGGATAAAGAAGTTTTATAGTTTAGACACTGATAATTTTGTGGCTTGCCTTTTGCTAAATGCTTAGCAGAAAATCACTCTGCTTTTTGTATCTTTGCAATTGGAAATGTGATCCTTAATTTAATATGACGAATCCTTTATTTTACGCGAAAATCCTTCTCTTCGGTGAATACGGTATCATCGAGGATTCTCAGGGGCTTACAGTGCCTTACAGTTTCTATAAGGGTACCCTTAAGTTTTCAGCATTACCTACAGATTTTGAGAAAAAATCCAATGAACACCTTAGGCTTTATGCTTCTTATCTGAACACGGTTATACTGCCGGATGGATATCAGCTTGACCTTGAGGCATTTCAAAAAGACCTTGACAACAACCTGTTCTTTGACAGTAATATACCGCAGGGATATGGTGTGGGAAGTTCCGGTGCCCTGGTTGCGGCAATTTTTGAAAGATATTCGCTTACAAAGTATCATCCCGACAGTATTTCCAAAGACCAGCTGAAAGACCTGAAAAAGGTTTTTGGTATCCTGGAAAGTTATTTCCACGGCACCAGTTCCGGTATCGATCCGCTGATCTGTTATATGAATCTGCCTATACTTATTGAGAACCGGGAGAGTGTAGACAAGGTTACCATTCCGGCCAGTACAGATGACAGAAAAGGCGCCATTTTCCTGATCGACAGCGGCATGGTAGGAGAGACCGGCCCTATGGTGCAGATATTCTTTGAGAAAATGAAAACCGAAGGCTTCCGTAAAACACTCCGCGAGGAGTTTATCCGCTATAACAATGCCTGTATTGATGCTTTCCTGAAAAAGGAAATGAATCCGTTCTTCAAAAACCTGAAGAATCTTTCAGTTTGGGCCTACGAGCATTTTAAACCAATGATTCCTGAGAGCATTTATAATATCTGGAAGAAAGGTATAGACACCAACGCATACTATCTTAAACTGTGCGGCAGCGGCGGCGGCGGTTACATCCTTGGATTTACCCGGGATTACGAAGAAGCCGAAAAGATGCTGAGTGGCTTTAATAAAGAAGTGATTTACAGATTCTGATCATCAACCTGATTTTTTATGATTACCGGCTTGCCCTCTGACTGTTTATGAAAAAAAAACCTGTAATCTACAGAATTTCACAGCTGACGGGCTTCCTTCTGGGAGCGCGTTTTTTCATGACTGTCCTGCTGGCTTTTGCGCTGTATGTCTCCACATTTTTTCTGTTTAACCAGGAAGAAAGTCTGCGTGCCTTTGTTTTTGATTTTCGTGTGCACGCTATTATCTTCTGCAGTTTACTCAGCATTCTGGCAGGTGGCATCATCAATCAGTTTTATGACCGCGAGAAGGACCGCCTGGTGAAACCTTTCCGGAGCAGGCTGCAGGCTTTCCTGAAACAGAAGTATTTTCTGTATGCTTATCTGATCCTTAATACGCTGTCGCTGGGTATCGCACTGCTTATCTCAGCGCGGGTTGTAATCTTCTTCCTCATTTACCAGTTCCTGATGTGGCTGTACAGTCACCGCCTTAGCCGAATGCTTGTCATTAACAATGTCACATTCGTAGCGCTTACACTGTATCCTTTTTTTGGGATGCTGGTTTACTACCGTACTTTTTCCGTTCAGATTTTTATGATGGCGCTTTATCTGACCCTTATGTTGCTGCTTACGGACATCATAAAGGATACCCTCACAAAAAAAGCGGACCGGCTATTCGGATATATGACCATTCCCAACCATTTCAACGAAAAAACTACAACAGCAGTCATTTCCGTCCTCCTGGGATTCACCTTTGGTGTTTCACTGATTATTACGGACTGGCTTGGGCTGGAGCGGGTTATGGGCTGGTATTTTCTCCTGGGCCTGATTGTATTGGCAGCAGTTTTTTTCCAAATGAAGCTCAAAAGAGAGAGGTCCCGGTCCTATGCACTTAATACGCTGCGGATCTGGATTTTCGTGGGCATACTGGCTATGCTTGCAGACGGGATTATATTGAAGCATTAACCTTTTTTATACCGCAAACTATTGTTAAATTTGCGTAATAATTCCACCCATTTTATGTCCATCTTCAACGATACAAAGATTGCTTTTCAGGATAAATCCACCGACCAGCTCCGAAAAGCCTACTGGATGTTTAAAGCCATTGAGCATCCTACGCTTACAAGTTTAGGTATAAAAGCTCTCAACTTCACCATTCACAACAGATTTCCCCTTGTGGAAGGCATTGTACGTACCACTCTCTTCGAGCAGTTTGCCGGGGGCGAGACCCGTGAGAAAAGCCTGCAGGTTGTTGACAAGTTATACAAACACCATATAGGAAGCATCTTCGATTATGCAATTGAAGGAAAAGAGGATGAAGCGACTTTTGATCTTACCTGTGAGGAGATTAAGCACAACATTAATTTTGCCGAAGGTAATCCGGCGATTCCTTTCGTGGTTTTTAAACCTACCGCATTTGGACGTCTGGGCATTTATCAGGAAATCCAGGCCGGAACGGAACTGACGACCAGTGAAAAGGAAGAGTGGGCACGCGTGGTTAAGCGTTATGAAAACGTTTGCCGCCTGGCGTATGAGAAAGATGTAGTCATCATGATTGATGCCGAGGAAACCTGGATACAGACCGCTGTGGATGATCTTGTTAATGATATGATGTCCAGGTTTAACCAGGAAAAAGCCATCGTCTGGAATACCATTCAGATGTACCGCACCGGACGGCTGGAATATCTGGCGCAGGACCTGAAACGGGCTACGGAAGGAAACTATTACCTGGGTTATAAATTTGTTCGCGGTGCCTACATGGAAAAGGAGAGAGCCCGCGCCGCAGAGATGAACTATCCGGATCCTATACAGCCTGACAAACAGTCTACCGATGATAATTTTAACGCTGCCATCGACTTTGTAATGAAGAACACCGACCGCGTTTCCGCCTTTTTCGGTACACATAATGAAAAGTCTACGGAGCTGGTCATGGATAGGATGCGAGACCGGTCACTGCCAAATGATTACGGGAAAATTCACTTTGGCCAGCTGTACGGCATGAGTGATAATATTACTTATTATTTAGGCGAAAATAAGTACAACGCCACTAAATATCTGCCTTACGGACCCGTACGAGATGTCGTTCCTTACCTTACACGCCGGGCTCAGGAAAATACTTCGGTAGCAGGACAGACAGGCCGTGAGCTGGCACTTATCTCTAAAGAGCTGGAAAGAAGAAAAGGCAGTTAGATATAGCATCAACTTAAGTAATTTATAAAATTGAGCGGAGCAGGATCCGCTCTTTTTTATGCTCAAAAGCCGGTAAAACTTATATTAAATCCTTATTTTTGGATTTACTTTTCAGCAGTCACCACCAATTCCACAAGCACTACCTTGAAGTTTGCACAGATAATTCTTCCACTTAACCTGCACGGAACGTTCACCTACACTGTTTCGGTAGCCATCGGGGATCAACTTCGCCCCGGAATGCGCGTTTTAGTGCCGTTTGGCGGAAAAAAAATTTATACGGGTATCGTTTTCAGGATTCATGATGAAGTTCAGGACGCATTTGTGCCGAAAGAAATCATCAGTATACTGGACGAATCTCCCATTTTACCACAGGAACAGATTGATTTCTGGGCCTGGATGTCCGATTATTATCTGTGTAATCTGGGTGAGATTTACAGGCTGGCTTTCCCCGGTTCGTTGAAGCTGGAAAGTGAAACCTATCTTAAAATGAAGCCTAATGTGGTTGTAGACTTCCAGAATCTAGATGTACACGAAATGTACCTGATTCAGGCCCTGGAGGTCAGACAGTTAATTAATCTTTCTGAGATTGAGGCGTTTATTCCTAAAAAGGAAATAATCAAGACCATTAATTCGCTGATAGACTTACAGTATATTGAGGTGGATGAGAAGATCACAGAAAAGTATAAGGCCAAAGAAGTAGCCTATGTGCGAATTAAGGATCCTGAAGCCGTCCGGAATCATCTGCCGGAAATCCTTCTCCAGCTGAAAAGGTCGCCCAAACAGCAGGAACTGTTTCTGATGATCCTCCAGATGCATACCGAAAACCCCGAAGCTCAGCTTCGCAAGTCCCATATTCTGGACGATGGTAATTTTGCGCATGCACAACTTAAATCCCTTCTCGAAAAGAACCTTGTTGAGGAATATTTTCTGCAGGTGGACCGCCTGGAATCATATGAAGGTGAAACGGAACAGCTGGAAGAGCTGAGCGGTGAGCAGATGCGCGCCCGTAAGGAAATAGCTGAAGCGTTTGAGGAAGGTAAGAATGTGCTGTTGCATGGCGTAACTTCATCCGGCAAGACCCATCTCTATCTTGAGAATATCGAGGAGACTGTTTTGGCCGGTCTGAATGTTCTTTTGCTGCTTCCGGAAATTGCGCTGACCAAGCAAACTGCGATGCGTCTGGAAAAGAAATACGGTCAGGCATTAGGTTATTACCATCAGAAACTGTCGGATTTTGAAAGGGTAGAAGTGTGGCGCCGTATCCGCAACAACGAAATCAGGGTATTGGTTGGAACACGAAACTCGCTTTTTCTGCCGTTCCGCAATCTTGGACTGATTGTAGTTGATGAAGAGCATGATACCGCCTACCGTCCCCGTGAGGTAGCCCCTTATTTCAATGCCCGGGATGCCAGTCTCATACTGGCCGAGCTTTATGGCGGACGGGTAATTCTGGGATCGGCCACTCCATCGGTAGAGAGTTACTGGCTGGCCCAAAACGACAGGCTTAAGCTGGTCACGTTAAGCGAAAGATTCGGCAAGGTGAATCTGCCTCAGTTTGAAATTATAGATTTTAAAGAGGCACAGCAGAGCAAAAAGGTTAGTGGCAACTTTTCCCAGCAGGTACTCGATGAGATTACTGAAAATCTTCAGCATAAAAATCAGGTGATGGTTCTGCACAACCGTCGCGGCTATGCAAACGTGGTGGAATGTGAGACTTGCGGTCATGTTTCGTATTGCAGCAACTGCGATGTGATCATGACCTATCATAAGTATTCCAATGAACTTAAATGTCATTACTGCGGAAATAAATCTTCCAAACCAAGCAAGTGCCCGAAATGCAACGCGGAAAATCTGAATACCCGCGGTGTCGGGGTGGAGCAGATCCATGAGGAAGTTTCACGGCTTTTCCCTGATGCGGAAGTTGAACGCATGGATGTGGATTCTATGCGCCGGAAATTTGCCTATGAGAAACTCTACGAAAAGATTGAAAGTGGCGAAACGGACATCATTGTAGGCACCCAGATGATTTCCAAAGGATTGGATTTTGACCATATAGAGTTGGTAACTATCCCGCGTGCGGACCATATGCTGTATGTGCAGGACTTCCGTGCAGAAGAAAGAGCCTACCAGCTCATTACTCAGGTTTCCGGACGCGCGGGACGTGTATCCGGTAGGGGAAGAATACTGATTCAGACCTATAATCCACAGCATTTCATATTTCAGTTGATCCGTGAAAATGATCCGCGTGAAATCTACACCTACTTACTGGAGGAAAGGAAAAAATTCAATTATCCGCCTTTTACCAAAACCATCCTTATTGAACTTAAGCACCGTAACGAAGGCAAGACAGACCGGTCATCACAGTTTCTGGGTTCCATTCTGCGTAAATATTTACCGGCAGAATGTGTTCTGGGACCCGAGAAATCGCCGCTGGCCAAAATCAACCTGATGTATCAGTACCAGATTTTAATCAAATTACCCCGTGGAAAATCTTATAAGATTTTTAAAAATTATATAAGGGAAAGTATCGCTGAATTTGAGGAAATCGCGGCTTATCGAAATGTAAAACGTCACATTTATGTTGATTATTAACATTTTTTAACAGCATTTTTAGTCTTTTAGGTTTTTTAAATGATTGATATTCAATATTATTTAATACTTTTGGCGCATTGATCAGCTGATTTAGAAACTTCGCAGAAGTTCTTTAACCATAAGATAAAGCATTAATCAAAAATAAAGTGAACAATATTTATGATGATTAAACTGAAAAACTATATCGCCGGTGTCTCGGTCATGTTTTCAGCATTGATGGCTGCACAGTCGGGCAACAGTTCCGTGAAGCAGTATCCTACAATGTATGAAAACCAGAGCACCAGCCTTCCTTCCAATACATCCGTTACTGCTGAAAAAGTAGTACTTTCTGCCAAAGAGCTTGTCGACATTAACCTGAACGGTATGATGAACGACCCGGTTCTTCGGAACGCTGACTGGGGATTCGTGGTATATGACCCAAAAACCCGTAAAGTCATTTCTTCCTATAACGAGACAGCCTCCCTGATTCCGGCCTCCACTACCAAACTTCTTACCACCGAAACTGCTTTGAGCCTGCTTGGTGACAAATTCCGCTGGATTACCCAGCTGGAATATTCAGGTGAGTTAGATGCAGATGGCAACCTGAACGGGAACCTTTATATCGTAGGTAGCGGCGACCCTTCACTGGGTACCGGTAAAGCCGGTGCCAGCACATACAGCCGGATTTCTGCCGACTTTATTTCAGCAGTCCAAAACCTGGGAATCCGCAGGGTAAACGGTGGGATCATTATCCAGAATGCCGTCTTCAAGGAAAATAAAAGAGCGGTACTTCCCGAAAACATTGTTTGGCTGGAGCACCATAATTATTATCTGCCGGTGGGCACCACTGCGAATATCAATCCTGCGAATGAAAAACTGATTGCGAAGAAACCCAGCCCTTTTGATAAGGAAAGCAAACGTTATTTCTATGTTTCGCCCTACATCAACAAGATGGTTTATGCGGAAAAATTTGAAGGCAGTCCACTATCCACAAAACTGCCGGATGCTCCCTATTCACTTGCAAATACACTGAGAACTGCACTGGTGAAAAAAGGCATTCCCGTTACAGGAAAGGTAGAGGCCCGCACAACCGACCTGAATCCAGAGGAGAGAAGATTCATCACCTTCTACAAGTCGCCCACTTTAGCTGAGATCGTTTATGATACCAACCAGCGCAGTGACAATGCCCTGGCCGAGGCACTGTTGAGAATGTCGGGTTTTCAGAAAAAAGGTGATCAAACCCTGGAGTCGGGCCGCGAGGTTGTCAACGCGCATTTGGTCGCACGAGGTTTTGATATGAAAGGTTTAAATTATTATGACGGAAGCGGACTTTCACGAAATAACCATGTTACCCCAATTGCGCAGGTGAAATATCTTACCGATCTGATGAAGGAGGATTACTATAGGATTTATTTTGACTCACTGCCTATTGCCGGACAGACCGGTACACTGAAAAAATCTTTTATGGGCAGTGGCTACGGACAGGTGTTTGCTAAAACCGGCACTCTGAATAAAGTTAAGACACTGGCCGGCTATCTGAAAACCAATACAGGACGGACACTTGTTTTTTCCTTAATGGTGAATAACTACGCGGGTTCCGTGGACCAGGTGAAACAGCGTATGGAAAGTATCCTGGCGCCCACCTTAAATCTTTGATGATATTATTAAAATGAATATTAACCTTCCGGAATCCAACCGGGAGGTTTTTTTATATCTTTATTTCCTTAATTTTTATGAATGAAAAAGATATTTTTTTTACTCGTTACTATATTGGCTTCCCAGCTGAAAGCCCAGATACTTCCTGACCAAACTTCAGTGCTGATAAGTAAAGAACAGAAGGCCTTCCTCAATAAGATGAATGTAGGTAATATAAACCCCAACACGCTGAATTACGACCTGCGCTACCAGCGTATGGACATAAGCGTGGACCCCGCGGTTTATCAGGTTTCCGGCAGTGTGACCTCGCATTTCATTCCAAACCAGAATATTTCCAGTATTTACTTTGACCTTACCACTCAGCTTACTGTTTCGCAGGTGGTCTATCAGGGTGCTAACCTTAACTTCCAGCAACTTGGCAGCAACGAGGTGAGGATTGACTTTCCCACTGTTCGTCCTGCCGGTGTGCTTGATTCATTGAGCATACATTATGCAGGTGCACCGGCGCCGGGCTATAATGCATTCACCACCACTTCCCAGAATGGGGTAGCCTTGCTTTCTACACTTTCCGAACCTTACGGCGCGCAGGACTGGTTTCCGACCAAGCAGAGCCTTAATGACAAAATTGAAAACTTTGACATAAAAATTACCGCACCAGCCCAGTATAATGTGGCCTCAAACGGTACGCTGATGTCCGAAACTGCATTGACCGGTGGTCAAAAGCGCACCTTCTGGCGAACTCAATATCCAACGGCTGCTTATCTTATAGCGATTGCTGTAACCAACTACACGAAACTGAATGATGTAATCGGTTCGCCACCTTTTCCTTTCGTCAATTATATTTATCCTTCAACAGTAAATGACGCAACCGCAATGGCCAACATTGAGTGGACCAAGCAGGCCATGAACACTTTTGAAACTTATTTTGGCGCTTATCCTTTCCGCAACGAGAAGTACGGTCATATGCAGTTTCAGTTTGGTGGCGGAATGGAACACCAGACCATGTCATCAATGGGCGGATTTTCAAAGCAACTGATCGCACATGAGCTGGCACACCAGTGGTTTGGCGACAAAGTAACCTGTGGCGCCTGGAATGACATCTGGCTCAACGAGGGCTTCGCAACCTTTGGCGAGCATCTTGTGAACGAGAAACTCATTCTGACACCTGTGCAGTTTATGAACTATCTGGAGGACCAAAAGGATTACATCACTTCGGCCACGGGCGGAAGTGTTTATGTTGCAGATGCCAATTTGGGAAGTGTAAATGCCATTTTTAACGGAAGATTAAGCTATGCCAAAGGTGGTTATATAGTCCGGATGCTGAAGTGGGTGCTCACCGACCCGGTTTTTTATCAGGCAGTGAAAGATTATCACCAAAGGCCTAACCTTGCATATAATTATGTGCGTACCACCGACCTTAACGCATCACTGCAGGCATCTACAGGAAAAGATTTCACCGGATTCTTCAATGATTGGGTGTACGGTCAGGGTTATCCTACCTATAATATCAGATGGAAGCAGAACGCAAACCAGTCCATCACTGTTCAGGCGCTGCAGACTACCAGTCATCCTTCAGTAAGTTTCTATGAAATGCCTCTTCCCATTAAGGTGAACGGTACGGGCGGCCAGGTCGTTTATCTGAAGCCTGAACACACCGCAAACGGGCAGTACTTTAACTTCCCGCTCAACTTCACCGTAGCTTCTGTGCAGTTCAATTATGAACATCAGATTCTGGAAAAGAATTCAACGGTAGTGATGGATGCATCACTTTCAACAGCCGAAAGCGCAAAGGAAAATTTATCCGTGTATCCGGTGCCGGCCGGCAATGAAATCAGCATCTCAGGGTTAACCCGTCCGGCGGATTTTAAAATTTTCGCAACGGACGGAAAGCTGGTAAAAGTGGGAAGTTATACTCCGGGTAAAGCTTTGAATATTTCCGAACTGGTTCCGGGCAATTATATTCTTGCAATTGGGGACGGTAACTATAAATTCATCAAAAAATAATAGCGGAATAACGGATTAACATCTTAAGCTAACCATGGTAAAGTGCGGAATTATTGTTTTAGAAATTTTGCCACGAATGCCCAAGTGTTAGTATCCTGCCTCTATTTTTCTTAAATTAGCCCATCTAAAATTAATAAGAATGATTTCACAAAAGTATCTGGACAACCTGCAGCAGGAACTTAACAATATAAAGAACGACGGCCTTTTTAAAACCGAACGGATCATCACTTCGCAGCAGTCTGCTGAAATTGAGGCCAACGGTAAAAAACTGCTTAACTTCTGCGCAAACAATTACCTGGGACTTTCAAACCATCCGGAAGTGATGAAAGCGTCACAGGATATGATACAGAGTCATGGCTATGGCATGTCTTCCGTACGTTTCATCTGCGGAACCCAGGATATCCATAAGGAACTGGAAGCCAAGATTTCGAAATTTCTGGGTATGGAGGATACCATTCTGTACGCCGCCTGTTTTGATGCTAATGGTGGTGTTTTTGAACCGCTTTTCACCGAAGAAGATGCAATTATTTCAGATGAATTAAATCACGCATCCATTATAGACGGAGTCCGTCTTTGCAAGGCGGCGCGCTACCGTTACAAAAACAATAATATGGAAGACCTGGAGGCACAGCTGAAGGCGGCTTCCGAAAAGAACCACCGTTTCAGAATCATCGTTACCGATGGGGTTTTCTCAATGGACGGCATTGTTGCGGACCTGCAAGGGGTTTGTGACTTGGCAGAGAAATATGACTGCCTGGTAATGGTGGACGATTCTCACGCTACGGGTTTCATAGGCAAAACCGGCCGCGGTACCCACGAATCTAATGAGGTAATGGGTAGGGTAGATATCATCACATCTACCTTAGGTAAAGCGCTGGGTGGAGCATTAGGTGGCTTTACTTCGGGAAAGAAAGAGATTATCGATATGCTGAGACAGCGTTCCAGACCCTATCTTTTCTCAAATTCTTTGGCTCCCGGAATCGTAGGCGCAGCTTCAAAGGTAATTGACATGATTTCCGAAGATACCTCGCTCCGTGATAAAGTAATGGAAAACGCTGAGTATTTCCGCACCGAAATGAAGGCCAGGGGTTTTGATATTCCGGACGGGGATGCAGCCATTGTTCCGGTGATGCTTTACGATGCACCTTTGTCTCAAAAAATGGCCGAAATGCTTATGGAAGAGGGAATTTATGTAATTGGATTCTTCTATCCTGTGGTGCCAAAGAACAAAGCAAGAATCCGTGTACAGCTTTCAGCTGCTCATACAAAAGAACATTTGGATAAAGCCATAGAAGCCTTTACCAAAGTAGGTAAGGAACTTGGTGTAATCTAAGTTTATAATTGACAGATAACGAATGGTGTGGCGCTGGCCGCACCATTTTTTTGCTATAAAAAGTCTATCTTTGCGCTTAAATTTTTTGGATGCTCTACACCGTCATCAAAGCCGTTCACATCATTTTTATGGTCAGCTATTTTGCCGGACTTTTCTATCTGGTCAGACTTTTTGTGTACTATAAAGATACTGACGAGTTTCAGGAGGAAAAGAAGAAGATCCTGCGCGAGCAATACCTGTTCATGACGCGCAGATTATGGAACATCATCACAGTTCCCGCGGGAGTCATTATGCTGCTGAGTGGTCTTACCCTCATCATTCTGAATTTTGGGCTGATGAAGACGCCCTGGTTTCATCTGAAACTGACATCTTTGATTGGGCTCGGTCTGTATCATTACTGGTCATGGAAACAGGTTCTCAAAATGAAGACATTGGCAGGCGACACTTTTCCAACCGCCAATATTAAACTGAGGCAGGCCAACGAAATTGCGACCTTCATACTTTTCTTAGTTGTATTCACCGTAATATTAAAATCTATGGTGATTGAATATTGGTGGCAGCTCCTGACTGGTTTTGCTGCATTGGTAGTGGCCATTATGCTCACTGTAAAGTTGGTGAACAGAAATAAAAAAAAGATTAAGGCATAAAATCCTCATTATAATTCAATATAAATGACAGCAATATTTAAAAAAGAACTTTGGACTTATTTCGGCAACTGGAGCGCGTGGGTCATCATTGCGGCATTCAGTTTAATCGGGACTCTCTTTCTATTCTTTTTTGAAAATGATTCAAATATATTCGATATTGGTACCGCTACCCTGCAAAGTTATTTTGTATTGGTACCCTGGCTCTTGATGTTCGTCATTCCGGCGCTCTCCATGAAGTCATTGGCAGAGGAAAGACAGGGCGGTACACTTCAGTGGCTTTTCTCTCAGCCCGTACGCATCTCCGAAATCGTGACCGCTAAATTTCTTGCCGTTTGGTTCGTTGGTACACTTTGTCTTTTACCTTCGCTGGTTTATCTGTATACGGTTTATGTGTTGGGAGTACCGCAGGGAAATCTGGATATGGGAGCAACAATGGGAAGCTATTTTGGACTCATCATTCTGGTAGCGGCATTTTCGGCGGTCGGTATTCTGGCCTCGGCACTTTCGCAAAACCAGATCATGGCTTACCTGCTGGGAGTTTTTATGTGTTTTATCCTGTATTTCGGTATTGAACAGCTGGCCAGCTACAAACTTCTTGGCGGTGCAGATTATATTCTGTCTCAGGTGGGTTTTTATCAGCATTTCCTTGGTTTTACAAGAGGGCTTATCGATCTCCGCGACATCTGCTATTTCCTGCTGGTTATCGTTATCTGTCTTTCTCTGTCTAAAGTTTTTGTTGAAAAGAATAAGTAATTGTTATGAAGATGAAAATGCAAAAGAATACAGTTTTATATATCATTGCAGCGGTGATTCTGCTTTTAGGTGCCTACGGTCTGTTCAGTTTCAGGCTGGACCTTACTGAGGAGAAACGTTATACACTTTCGGAATCCTCACAGGAGGTTTTGAAATCAGTGGATAAACCACTGATGGTGGAAGTCTATCTGGAAGGTGATTTCCCGGCAAGTTTCAGACAGCTTCAGAATGAAACCCGTTTTATGCTGGAAGAATTCCGCAAAATCAATCCGAAAATCGATTATAAATTCATTGACCCTATAAAGACAAAGATTTCGCAGGATACTTTGATGGCCATGGGTCTGCAGCCATCGGTTTTACCTGATATGAAGGACGGCGAGATCCGTCAGATCGTTATGTTCCCATATGCAGTCCTGAAATATGAGACTTACGGAACATCAATTCCGCTTATCGTAAACCAGGCAGGGCTGGAGCCGGCAGAACAGCTCAGCAAATCCATTGAAGGCCTGGAGTACAGCCTGATTTCAAATATAAAAGACATCACACGCGACAGCCGCAAAAACGTAGGTATCCTGATAAACCAGGATGAACTCAGACCTGAAGAATTTCAGGGTTTTATGCAGATGGCGCTTCAGAATTACAATACAGGACCCATAATTCCGGAGAACGGAACCGAACTTACCGTGGCAGATGTTCCGAGACTCAGGCAAATGGACGCTCTGGTGATCGCGAAGCCCCGTAAACCTTTTACAGACGGTGAAAAGGTGGTGCTGGACCAATACTTTATGAACGGCGGTAAGACTTTGTGGATGATGGACGCTGTGAATGCTGAAATGGATACACTTTACAGGTCGAAGAAGATTATGGCTTATCCCATTGAGACCAATATGAATGATTTCTTCTTCAATTATGGTGTCCGTATAAATCCGGGTCTGGTGAAGGACATGAAAAAGTCGGCTCTCCTGCGAATTGTTTCCGGTGAGGTAGCCGGTAATCCGCAGTACAGTTCATTTCTTTGGCCTTATTTCCCGTTGGGCATCGCCGAAAAAAATAATCCCATCACCAAGAACATTAATCCGGTTAAATTTGAATTCCCGACGGCAATTGATACTTTAGGACGCCCCGGCATTAAAACCGAGGTGCTTTTTGAAAGCAGTGAAAGGACTTCTGTGAAACCGGTGCCTAACTATGTTTCCCTTTCCGAAATCGTAAGTGCCGACTCTGTAGCTGCGTTCGAAAAGCCAAGCACGCCTAAAATCTTTGCGGTCTCACTTCAGGGCAAATTTACATCGGCATATGCCAACCGTATTGAGTCCAGGTCTTATCCGGGTTTTAAAAAGCAAAGTGCAGACAATAAAATGATCGTGATTTCGGACGGCGACGTAGGTCGCAACCAGGTCCTTAAAGGAAAGCCACTTCCACTGGGTGAAGATCTGCTTACGAAACAAAGCTATGGCAACGGACAGTTCCTGAGCAATGCGCTGGATTTCCTTCTGGATGATGCCAACCTTATGGAACTCCGCAACCGCAATATTGAATCGCGGCTTCTGGACCGCCAACGGATAGATGAAGAAAAAAGTTACTGGCAGTGGTTTAATTTGCTCCTGCCTTTAGCCATCATCGGCATCCTGGGCGGTTTATTCTACCTGATCAGAAAGAGGAGGTTTGCGTAAATAAAAGGTTATACATCCTTTATAAAATCCTCATATTCGTAGTAAAAGCGTTCAAAAGCTTCCATTTTTTCCACGAAGAATTCAAATATGTCCTGCCATGTGTTTTTGTTGAAGATGGAAACATTTTCCTTTGAAACCCAAATCCGGGAGATTACTTTGCCGTTTTCAAGGGTGTAGAATTCGTCTTTTTGAAACTCGCCCACATGTTCTTCAAGCATGTTTTCCAAAGACCATATTTTCTCGTAATAGGCATTGCGGAACAGTTCGTCCTTCATTTCCAGATCCAGTGAGACCTCGGCTTTCTTATTGTCGGCGTAAAATTTAAAGGAAAAATCCTTGATCTTGGTATCGTAAAGGATCCATTTTCTCGGAAAACTTTTGCCGAAGGCGGTCCAGAATTCCTGTTTTAACTGCTGAGCTTCCTGTTTTGAGAACATGATCTGTAAAGTCTGTGTTTATTTCCACGAACATAAGGATTTTATTCATGCTGACACCGTACAGGGCTTACCTTTTTGCTTACTTTTGTGCGCAGATTTAAAAAATGAAAGAACTTTATATTGTTGCCCTGTTCCGTTTCAGGGAGAATTATCTGATGGACGCGGTAGAGATCCTGAACAAACTTGTTTACGAAACCAGGAAAGAGGAAGGCTGCCTGCAGTACGACCTGGTGGAAGATACAGATCAGAAAGGCGTTTTCTTCATCGCTGAACTTTGGCGTTCGGCAGAACATCACCGGCAGCATAATGTAAGCGAACATCTTATGGAGTTCCGCAGGCTGGCTGCTCCGTTACTTGAAGGCGCTGTGCAGGTTTACAGAGGGTATAAAACCTTTTAAGTAATCTGAAGGTGGTGGAGTTTAGGTAAGCGTAGCTTCAAATACTTCGGTGAAGTGGTTTTTGATTTTTTCCTTCAGCTCTGCAATCTCTTCACCGGTAAATTTCCTTTCCAGTTCGCGCTGTAGCGAGGTGACCGCCTTGTCCTTTATTCCGCAGGGAATGATATATTCAAAATAACGTAAATCGGTGTTCACATTCAGGCCGAAACCGTGCATGGTGACCCATTTTGAAGTCTTAACACCCATGGCGCAGATTTTACGTGCATAAGGTTTTCCCACGTCCAGCCAAACGCCTGTCTGTCCTTCACTGCGTTCACCCTTCAGGCCATATTCTGCGATCGTGCGGATGATTACTTCCTCCAGGTTTCGCATATAGAGAAAGATGTCGGATTTAAAATTGTCCAGGTCCAGAACCGGATAGCCTACGAGTTGGCCAAAACCGTGATAAGTAATGTCGCCGCCCCGGTTGGTCTTTACATAGGTGGCATTTATTTCCTTAAGTTTTTCAGCATTTGCCAGCATATTGTGCTCGTCTCCTGATTTTCCCAGGGTGTACACGTGAGGATGCTCCACAAACAAAAGATAATTAGGCGTTTCCTCTCTGTCATCCTCACTCTTTTCGCGGTTAGCCAGTTTAATGTCGATGATTTCCTTCATCAGCTTTTCCTGGTAATCGAAAGCGGGCAAATAATCCATTAAACCAAGGTCACTGAATTTCAGGCTTCTGTTCTGGGTTGCTGTCATAATCACATTTAAAGGTGCAAATTTAATATTTATTATCCTATGCAGTGAATATTAATCCAACAGAAAATTAGAAATGATCTTTTTACCTTCTGTTGTCAGCACACTTTCAGGATGAAACTGCACGGCATGAAGATTATAGCTTCGGTGCTGGAGCGCCATTATAATACCATCAGCATCAACGGCAGTTACTTCAAGTGGTTCCGGAAATGTGTCCGGATGCACCGCCCAGCTGTGGTAGCGTCCGGCTTCAAAATTTTGCGGAATACTTTGAAAAAGTTTGCATTCGGTATTCAGGATAATAACAGGCGAAGCCACACCATGATAAATTTGGTGAAGATTGATGAGCTTTCCGCCAAAGGTTTCTGCAATGGCCTGCAGCCCCAGGCAGATCCCAAGCATTGGAATCTCCTGGTGGAGGTCCCGGATCAGTTCTTTTAGTATTCCGGCTTCGGATGGTATTCCAGGACCTGGTGAGAGAATTATTTTGTCAAATTGCGCTGCCTGGGCCACACTTATTTCATCATTTTTGGCAACCTGAACCCTTTCACCAAGGATTTGCTCGGTCATCTGGACCAGATTATAGGTGAAGCTGTCGTAATTGTCCAGAATCAGAATCTTCATGGCGCAAAAATATAAAAAAAGACTTTGCCTGGTTGAGCATCAAAGTCCTGTTATATTCTGATTATTTTCTCCGTTAAATTTCTTATTCCTCAACATTTTTCAGGGCCATCAGCAGGGAATATGCACCTTTAATTACAAACTTTTTATTGCTGTTTTTAGGGTCAAAATTCAGCAGTTCGGTATATCCGCTTTCAGAATTCCCCACGGTTACCGGAAACATTTTGTAGGTGAGTGGTTTCACTTTTTCAAAAATATACTGTCGGTCTTCCCACGTAACTATGGCATCGTCAGAAATAACGAAACCTTCTTCTGCATTCACCTCAACCTCGGCATTCATAAACGTACCTGGAATCAGTGATTCATCTTTATCGATTAAGTCGCAGTGTACCATGACACTTCGGTCTGCAGAAAAATCTTTACCGATGAGTTTCACGGCGGCAGCGTATTTTTTATCCGGATTTTGGTTGGTAAAAGCGTACACCCTCTGTCCAATAGAAAGTTTATTCAAGTCTTTTTCAAACACCCTCAGTTCCAAATGGATAACATTGCTGTTCACAATCGTGTAAAGCACCTCGGCGGGGGACACATACTGGCCAACGCTAACATTCACAGTGGAAACATATCCGGAAATTGGTGCGGTAACCGCAGTACTTTTCTGAATATTTCCTGCACTTACCCCTTCAGGACTAATTCCATAGGAACGAAGCTGTGAAGAGATTCCCCGCACTGCTGCATTTTGGCTTTGCAACTCACTCATCGCACGCTGAGTTACTTTATTTGAACTTGCCTGATACTGATTCAGGTATTTCTGTCTTTCATAATCCTTCTGGGCATATCCGACCGCGGACCTTGCCTGCAGATAATCCTGCTGAAGTTTTGCCAGTTCGGGATTTTCAACAACCGCCAGTGTTTGTCCCTTTGCAACATAATTTCCGGGCATAAATCTAGCCGCTTTCACAATACCGCCGGATGACGATGAAACCCCCGACATGGCCTGTGGCGGAACACTGATCTGACCGGGAAGCATGATTTTGTTTGCAATGCTTTGGTTCGCCAGCGTTGTGGTTTCTATGCCTGCATTTTTATGTTGCAGCGCGGTAAGCGTAATCTGATTACCCGATACGGAAAAAGTTGCCTTTTCTTGTGCTTCTTTCTCATTGGAACAGGAAAACACCAGCAAGCCTTTAAGGATGATTGCTGCAAATTCTTTCATTCTGGCAGGTTTATTTGTTCGCCGCCGATCATTTTGGAAACAATCCCTTTTTTATTCGTCAGTTCCCCAAAGATGATTCCCATAAAATGCAGCACTACAAAGGTTGGAAGCCAGTAAACCGCAAATTTGTGCACTTCTTCCGCTCTTTCTAAAGTTGCTTCGCCGGCCAATTCGAATTTCAGCGCAAAACCGGTTAGAATCTGCACAATGAGAAGTACATAAAAAATGAGGTAAACGGTTCCCTGCAGTCGGTCTTTTCCATTTGTATTTTTGGAAAAGGGGTTCGGAAACCGGATTCCTTTCGCAAACATGTAGATTAACCTTATGATATAGGCGGCTACAAGGACATAGGCGAAATTGACGTGCCACTCAAACATTGGGTTGATGATGCTTTTTGCAATAGCAAGCACGCTTTCCTGTGGCAGCTGCATCTGTTGCGCCTCCAGTTCGGAGTTTACGGCAGTGGTAATGGTTTTTTTAGACATCCAGAACATTCTAAGAAATCCCGTGGCAAAGAGCACGAGCATTGCGGTGGCAATGGTCCAGTGGATGATGCGGTGTAGTGTTGTGAATTTTTTCATTTGATAATTTTGATTTAAGTGAATAGTTTATTCGGCTCTCAGAGTGTTCAGCTCAATTATTTTTTCATTAAACAGTTTTTGGGCATCGATATACCGGTTCTCGATTTCAAGGCTTTGGTTGACGAGCATCGTGTATTCCAGATAATTGATTTCACCCTCCTTTAAAAGCAGGTTTGCGGTAAAAAAGATGGTTTGAGCATTTTTCAGCCCTTTGCTTCTGTAATATTCAAGTTCTGATTTCAGTTTCAGGTATGCGCCAAAAGTAACAGCATACCGGTTTTTCAGATTTTTTACAGCAATCTGATAATTGTTTTCTGCAATCTGCTGATTGATTTTTTGGCCTTCTATTATGGATTTCTGCGCAGTGTTAAACAAAGGCAAGTCCAGGCCAATCAGCCCACTTTGAAATCGTTTCCCACGGTCGTAGAATTTTTCATCCGCTCCAAATCCATATTGTGTGGCAGAGGTAACCCCGAGATTAACACTCGGCAACAGCTTGGTTTTTTCGGCATTGAGTTTGGCATTTTCAATGTTTTTTTGCTGATCATACTGTTTCAGAACGGTTGCATTTCCGTCATAATTTCCATCGGACATCAGTTCCATGATATAAAAACCGCCTTTCTGATTGGTATAATACTGGGCATCATTTATTAAATAATTGAGCTGATGTTGCGATATCTCACGGTCTTTTCCCAGATTCTGCAACTGAATTTCTGCCTGACTACGGTAGTTTTCTGCCGTTGTTTTCTCCAGGATATTGCTTTCACCTGCCCTTAAACGAAGGTCTGCCCGCTGATAATATTGGGAATAAATACTGTCGGCTTTTTCAAGCAGTTTCTGCTTTTCATCCAGATAATTCAGGTTATTGTAACTCAGTGCAAGTTCACGCTTCAGCTGTAATTTTTGTACTTCCAGCGTCAGCATGGCATTTTTCCATTCCTCCATCAAAACCTGGTTCTGACTTTGGTAGAATTTGGGTAACCGCAGCTTTTGGTTTACAGAAATGGCGTTATCTGCATACGCAGAATTCAGCTGCCCGATTTCTGCGGTGATGTTCAGGGGGTCTACAACGGCAGCAGAATTTTTAATCCGGTGGTGATAATCTATTTTAAGCTGCCCGGACTTTACCTGAAGATTGTTCTCCACTGCCTTTTCATAGGCGGTCTCAAGAGAAACCGGTGTCTGCGAAAAAAAATTGAGAAAGCACAGCAGAAACAGGATATGGAGGTATTTAGTTTTCATTATTTTTCATTTTATTAGTCCAGGTTAACGGTTTTCTTCTTCTCTTGAAAATGTTTTTCAAACCAGATATAAACGGTTGGTAAAATAAAGAGCGTAAGGAATGTCGCCAGCAGCAAGCCGCCAATAACTACTGTAGCAAGCGGCCTTTGCACTTCTGCACCTTCACCCTGGCTCAGAGCCATCGGCAAAAATCCCAGCGATGCAACCAGCGCCGTCATTAGTACTGGTCGCAGTCTCATTTTACCGCCAATCCGTACCACTTCATTCAGATCAGAATGAATTTCCTTCTGACGGTTGAATTCGGCAATCAAAACAATTCCGTTAAGTACTGCCACTCCAAAAAGAGCGATGAAACCAACTCCGGCAGAAATGCTGAAATTCATTCCGCGAAGCCAGAGTGAAAGTATGCCGCCAATCGCAGATAAAGGAATCGTCGTGAAAATAATCAGTCCATATTTCACAGAACTGAAAGCGAAATAAAGCATGAGAAGTATTAATGCCAGACTTACCGGAACTGCGATCCCCAAACGTTTCTGTGCCTGCTGAAGATTCTCAAACGTTCCGCCGTATTTGATGGTGTAGCCCACGGGAAGTTTCAGATCTTTATCCACTGCCTGTTGCAAATCGGTAACGGTGGATTGTATGTCGCGGTCTTTCACATTGAACCCGACGATGATTCTGCGGTGTGCCTCTTCGCGCTGGATCTGGTTTACGCTTTCCTTTATTTCTACATGAGCTACGGTACTCAGAGGAATTTCCGCACCTGTAGGTGTCGGAATCAGCAGGTTTTTCACATCATCTACGTTTTTCCTGAGTTCACCGTCGAGACGGACCACCAGATCGAATTTTTTCTCTTCTTCAAAAACAGAACCCGCGCTTTGGCCCGCAAAAGCGGTGTTTACCAACCTGTTTACATCGCCGATGTTCAGTCCAAATTGTGAAAGTGCAGCCCGGTTATACTCAATTACAATTTGCGGCATTCCGGAGATCGGTTCCACATAAATGTTTTCGGCTCCTTCAATTTTCCGGGAGATTTCGCCCAGTTTTTCAGCATAAACCTTAAGAGAGTCAAGATTTTCACCAAAAATCTTGCACACCACATCCTGTCTGGCACCGGTCATGAGTTCATTAAACCTCATATTCACCGGATACTGAAAGGAATAGGTGATACCGATGAGATTTTTCTTGAGTTCCACAGACATTTTTTCGGCGAGTTCATCATAAGATTTGGCTGAAGTCCATTCCTCGCGGGGTTTCAGGATAATCATCATATCACTTGCATCGATTGGCATCGGATCCGTCGGAATTTCGCTGCTGCCTGTTTTCCCTACGATTTTCTCAATTTCAGGGAATTTTTTCAGCAGGATCTGCTGACTTTTTAAAACAGCTTCAGCTGACGTCTTCAGGTTACTTCCGGGTAAAACCCGCGTGTCCACCGCGAAATCACCTTCGGGAAGCGTAGGAATAAATTCGCCACCCAGTCTGGTCATGATAAAAACAGAAAAGAAGAAAAGACCCAAGACACTAAAAAACAGCGGATTATGATATTTCAGAACTGTTTTAAGAATTCTGTCATAAGCGGCTTCCAGCGTTTCCATCATCCGGTCCGCATAGTTCTTTTTGTGCGATATTTTCTTTGACAGAAACATCGCACTCATCATCGGAACATAGGTTAACGAAAGGATAAACGCGCCTAAAAGGGCAAAAATCACTGTCTGCGCCATCGGTTTAAACATTTTCCCTTCAACACCTTCCAAGGTGAGAATCGGAAGATAAACCATCAGAATAATAATCTGGCCGAATACCGCGGAATTCATCATTTTCCCGGCAGAACTCTGCACCGTTTCATCCATTTCGGTAGTGGTAAGTAAACTTTTGTTCTGTAATGTTGGTCCATGGAGCCTGTGCAGGATCGCCTCAACGATAATCACCGCTCCGTCCACAATTAATCCAAAGTCCAAAGCGCCCAAACTCATTAGGTTTCCACTGACACCGAAAAAGTTCATCATGATGAACGCAAACAGCATGGACAGTGGAATGACGGATGAAACAATAAATCCGGCGCGCAGGTTTCCGAGAAAAAGAACTAAGACAAAGATGACGATTAAGGCACCTTCAATGAGGTTTTTAGAAACGGTACTGATGGCGTTATTCACCATTTTGGTCCGGTCCAGAAAAGGTTCTATAACCACGCCTTCCGGAAGGGTTTTCCTGATTTCTTCAATCCTTGCTTTTACCTTACCTATCACTTCATTGGAGTTGGCGCCTTTCATCATCATTACAACTGCTCCGGCCACCTCACCTTTTCCATTGTAGGTCATTGCACCGTACCGGATTGCATTTCCGTACTGCACTTTTCCTAAGTTTTCAATTAGGATTGGTGTACCGTCAGGAAGGTTTTTAACAACCGTTTTTTCAATGTCCCTGATTTTCCCTATCAGACCTTCTGTCCTGATGTACAGAATCGTGGGTCCTTTTTCAATATAAGCTCCACCGGTATTTTGATTGTTGTTTTCTAGTGCGGTAAAAACTTCCTGCATCGTAACTCCCATTGATTTAAGCTGCGCGGGATTTACTGCAACTTCATATTGTTTAAGGTTGCCGCCAAAACTTGCAACATCAGCAACACCATCGGTTCCAAGTAGCTGTCTTCTCACGATCCAGTCCTGAATGGTGCGCAGTTCCATGGCATCGTAGCGGTGCTCATAACCTGTTTTTGGCCGGATGATGTATTGATAAATCTCGCCAAGACCGGTTGAAATTGGGGCCATTTCGGGGATTCCGAGCGTTTCGGGAATATTCTTTGAGACATTCAGTAAACGTTCCGAAACCTGCTGCCGTGCGAGATAAGTATCTACATCTTCCTCAAAAACAATGGTCACCACAGAGAGTCCGAAGCGCGAAAAACTGCGCATCTGCTTGATGCCCTGGATATTGTTCATCGACTGTTCCAGAGGAAAAGTAATGAAGCGTTCTACATCGGGAGCGCCCAGACTGGGAGATGCGGTGATGAGCTGCACCTGATTGTCGGTAATGTCCGGCACCGCATCTATGGGTAATTTTCTGAGTTCTATTATTCCATAAATAATCCAGCCGAGCGTCATAAGGAGGATGATCAGCTTATTTTTTATGGAAAAATTGATGATTCTGTCTAGCATTTTTTCACTTTAAAAATTAATAATCACCTAAGTAAATTTACGAACCAATAAGCTCATTTTAAGAATCTTAGGATATTCAAATGCTTTAAAATGACATTAATCATCATCATGATTGTCTTCCGTTTCCAATGCGTTTCCTCCGGAGTTTTGACTTGCAGTTTTGCTCCTGATTTCCGTATGACGGATTTCGCCGCCCGTTGTGCCGGCTTTCTGAGCGAAAAACAGTGTCGCGAGGGCAAGTACTCCTACGATAAAAGACATGAACTTGAAAAATGCATAGTTTTTGAAACTGGCAAAAAGCGCTACTGTGCTTATTCCGCCCAAGACATAAGACAGACCGGCAAAAAGTTCAGCTGCTTCTTCATGGGTTTCAATAAGGCTATCGGTCACGCCCGGAAGGTTTTCTACGCCGTGCTCAGCGCCTTCGCCAGTGGCCATAGCAGCAATTGAGGCAAGTGCACCAAGGATGAAAATGAAATAGGAGTTACGTTTTGAAACTTCGGTTTTTGTGAAAATACCGATAAGAAGCAGGATGATTCCTGCTACAGGAAATATAATTGGCAAATGGTTTACTACCAAATGCAGATGTGTGTTGTTCATTTTGACTGTTTTAAAGTTTAAATAATGAGAAATGCAAACCCCTCCTCAATTCAGTGCTTGAATAGGATTCATCTTTACAATATTTAAACAAAAACCGGTGGGCGGAACACGCTGTTCAGCGTATTGGAAGCATAAATGAAATTTCGGAAGGGAATAACTTTTCGCTCCCTGAATGGGGCAGGATATAAGAGTGAAAAGGTGAAATCTTCCGGGATAGTGAGTGGGTTTACGACTACTGTATTTGTTTCGTGAGTTTTAAAAGGTAGTTTCATATCCTGCTCATAGTCGGAATCCACACTCTGTTCGTCAACATAATGCATCTTTAAGAAGGAATATACGGTCGTGTCGCTGTTGCTAATCCGATGCGCCAGAAAATGCGAAACAAGGTTGGGCAGTCTCAGTATTTGCTGCACCTCCGTAAAAGAGAGAAGGTAAACAGTTAGAAATAAATATACAGTCAGCCGTTTCACTGGTCAAAGGTACGAAGCATTTTCTCTAAATTGTTGAGCCTGATAAATTTATAATTATTACAATTAAAAATAAGGTGTAATTCTTGAGCTCTTTTTATGTGTAAAGCCGCAAATTAAAACCTAATGTCCTATTTTTGTCCAAATTTGATATTATGAAAAAGCTACTTACATTAACATTCGCCACGGCACTTATTGCAGCCAGCTGCAGCAAAAAAGACAGTACTTACAAGCAGGACAGCAATACGATGCTTGCCGAGCCGGAAGTTTCTGAAATGGATACAACACAAACCATCTCCGAACCCACTGCAACTTCCACCTTCGAGGGTCCTGGACCAAATGCCAGCGGAGATACAATTAAGCCCTATCCTGCGGGAACTACTTCTACAGGAGCCACAGATAAATCCAAGCCGTCAGGGAATGAATAAATTTTTTATGGCCTGTATAGTTGCAGGTCTGCTGATGACTTCATGCGCTAAAAAAGAGACTTCTTCTGTTCCTGATTTTGACGCACCACCAGCTTCTGCGCCGGAAAAGGTTCAGGAAATTAAGGCGGAAGATCCCATGGCCAGAATAACAGAAGGTAAATCACTTATAGAAGGAACCGACTGTATGACCTGTCATAAAACAGACAGTAAACTTATCGGTCCTTCCTACCTTGAAATTGCGGCAAAATATGATAACAGTCCGGAAAACCTTGAACTGCTTGCCGGCAAAATAATTGATGGCGGCAGCGGTGTGTGGGGTAGTGTCCCAATGTCTGCCCATCCCGGCATGAGCCGTGACAATGCAAAGAAGATGGTGGAATACATTCTGAGTCTGCGGGTAAATTAGGCCTTAGCTAAGCAATATACAGCAGCCCGTACGGCTGCTTTTTTTATGCCCAGCTGTTCCGTTTACTGCAGAAATTTAACTAAATTTGCCCTCTTAAAAAGCAAGCAAACATGCAGTTATCAGAACAGGAAATCATCAGAAGAGAAAAGTTGGCAACCCTTACCAAAATGGGTATTGACGCTTTTCCGGCAGAGGAGTATAAAATCTCAGCAACTACCAAAAGTATAAAGGACGATTTCAGTGAAGGTAAACAGGTGCAGATTGCGGGACGACTAATGAGCCGAAGGATTCAGGGTAAGGCAAGTTTTGCTGAGCTCCAGGATTCCGAAGGCAGGATTCAGGTTTATTTTAACAGGGATGAAATCTGTACAGGTGAAGACAAAACCCTGTACAATGAAGTTTATAAACACCTTTTGGACATCGGTGATATCATCGGTATTGAAGGTGAACTTTTCAGTACTCAGGTGGGTGAGAAAACCGTAATGGTAAAGAATTTCAAAATTCTTACGAAATCCCTTCGTCCGCTGCCGCAGCCACGTACCGATGAGAACGGAGTGGTCCATGACGCATTTAATGATGCAGAACTGCGTTACAGACAGCGTTATGTAGACCTTACTGTAAATCCACATGTAAAGGAGATATTCGTTAAGCGTACAAAACTTTTCAACGCCATGCGTACCTTCTTCAATGATGCAGGCTATTTTGAGGTAGAAACACCTATCCTTCAGTCTATTCCCGGTGGTGCAGCTGCCAGGCCTTTCATCACGCATCATAACGCGCTTGATATTCCACTGTATTTAAGGATTGCCAATGAACTTTATCTGAAAAGACTTATTGTTGGGGGCTTCGATGGTGTTTATGAGTTTTCCAAAAATTTCAGAAATGAGGGCATGGACCGTACCCATAATCCGGAATTTACGGCGATGGAAATCTATGTGGCCTATAAAGACTATAACTGGATGATGGACTTCACTGAAAAACTGCTGGAATTCTGTGCGGTTCAGGTAAACGGTACCACTACTGCTACCTTCGGCGAGAACCAGATTGATTTTAAAGCTCCCTATCCACGGGTGTCCATGACGGAAGCCATCCAGAAGTTTACAGGTTTTGACATTACAGGAAAAACCGAAAAAGAACTTTACGATTTTGCTAAATCGATTGGTATTGAGGTGGACGAAACCATGGGCAAAGGAAAACTCATCGATGAAATTTTCGGTGAGAAGTGTGAAGGTAACTTCATTCAGCCTACATTTATCACTGATTATCCGGTTGAAATGTCTCCATTAACCAAAAAGCACCGCAGTAAAGAAGGCCTTACCGAACGTTTTGAACTGATGATCTGCGGAAAGGAGGTGGCCAACGCCTATTCGGAGCTTAACGACCCAATTGATCAACGCGAACGTTTTGAATCTCAGCTTGCACTTTCTGAAAGGGGGGATGATGAAGCAATGTTCATAGATAATGATTTCCTGCGCGCCCTGGAATACGGGATGCCGCCAACTTCAGGTCTGGGGATCGGTATGGACAGGTTAATTATGTTCCTGACCAATAACGCTTCTATCCAGGAAGTACTTTTCTTTCCTCAGATGAAGCCCGAAAAAACAGTTCCGCAAGTTGAGCTGGGGGAGGATGAAAAGGTGATATTGGAAATACTTAACTCTCAGGAAGAAGCCATGAAGCTTTCCGAAGTGAAGGAACGTGCACAACTGTCCGGTAAGAAATGGGATAAAGCGACCAAAAACCTTACGAAATTTGAAATGATTAAGGTTGAAAAATCGGCTGATGAAATCCTGATTTACCTGGTTTAATACACTCCATCAATTTAATAACGGGCTTCGGTCCGTTATTTTTGTTTAAAGGGTCTCTGTACCTTTCACATAACTCCCGTGTTCCGGGTTTACAGCATTACTTTAAATAACACTTTTTAACTTTTATATCCGGGTAAAAATCGCGATATTTGTAGGTCTTTGCAAACCGCAAAAACAATCACTAAATTATACATTAAATAAATATTTTGCTGCACATTAATTTGCAGCGGCAAAAACAAGCAGTATGAGTCAGAAACAATATACAGCAAGCAGTATTCAGGCCCTGGAGGGTATGGAACACGTGCGGATGAGACCTTCCATGTACATAGGTGATGTAGGTTTACGGGGTCTTCATCATTTGGTTTATGAGGTTGTGGATAATTCCATTGACGAGGCACTGGCCGGACACTGCGATACCATTTCGGTAACCATACATGAGGGAGAATCCATTTCCGTAAAGGACAACGGTCGTGGGATTCCGGTAGATTTCCACGAAAAAGAACAGAAATCAGCTCTGGAAGTGGTAATGACCAAAATTGGTGCCGGAGGTAAGTTCGACAAGGATTCCTATAAGGTCTCCGGTGGTTTGCATGGTGTGGGTGTTTCGGTTGTTAACGCACTTTCCGTGTCTCTTGTGGCAACCGTAAACCGTGACGGCAAGGTATATCAGCAAAAATATTCACGTGGGGCAGCCCTGGGGCCGGTGAAGGAGATTGGAACAACAGACGGGAGAGGTACGGAAGTATTCTTTGAACCGGATGAAACTATTTTTCAGGAAATACTGTTTAATTATGATACTCTGGCCGCACGCCTGCGCGAACTGGCCTTCCTGAACCGCGGTATCTCCATCACCCTTACAGACGAGAGGGTAAAGAATGAAGACGGATCCTTACAGCAGGAAACATTCTATTCTGAGGGCGGGCTTAAGGAATTTGTTGAATTCATCGACGGCAACCGCGAGGCCATCATGGATAATGTGATCTTCATGGAGGGCGAAAGGGATGATATTCCCGTGGAGGTGGCCATGCGCTACAATACGTCGTTTAACGAGAACTTACATTCTTATGTAAATAATATCAATACCCACGAGGGAGGTACACACCTTACAGGTTTCAGACGTGCACTTACCAGGACACTGAAGAAATTTGCCGATGAACTGGGTATACCGGCCAAGGAAAAGGTTGAAGTGACCGGCGACGATTTCCGTGAGGGACTTACAGCCATTATTTCGGTGAAAGTAATGGAGCCTCAGTTTGAAGGTCAGACTAAAACCAAACTGGGTAACTCCGAGGTCGCAGGAGCTGTAGATAAGATCGTGGGCGAAATGCTGACCAATTTCCTGGAAGAGAATCCTAATGAAGCCAAGATGATTGTGCAGAAAGTAGTTTTGGCGGCTAAAGCGCGGCAGGCTGCCAAGAAAGCACGTGAAATGGTGCAGCGAAAATCACCTATGGGCGGAGCCGGACTTCCAGGTAAGCTTGCAGACTGCTCTTCCAAGGATCCGGCGATTTCAGAAATCTACCTGGTGGAGGGGGATTCGGCAGGTGGAACTGCCAAGCAGGGCCGTGACCGTCATTTCCAGGCGATTCTTCCGTTGCGCGGTAAGATCCTGAACGTGGAAAAATCCATGATCCATAAGGTCTACGATAATGAGGAGATTAAAAATATCTATACGGCTCTTGGTGTGTCGGTAGGAACTGAAGAGGACAGCAAAGCACTCAATCTCTCTAAACTGAGATACCATAAGGTAGTGATCATGACCGATGCCGATGTGGACGGTTCACACATTTCCACACTGATCCTGACCTTCTTCTTCCGTTATATGAAGGAGCTTATAGAGCAGGGCTACGTGTATATCGCATCGCCGCCACTTTACCTCCTGAAGAAAGGTAATAAGAAGATTTATGCCTGGAACGAAAAGGAGCGGGAAGATTACACCCTGGAAATGTCTCCGGACGGAAAAGGGGTTGATGTACAGCGTTATAAAGGTCTCGGTGAGATGAACGCTGAACAATTATGGGAAACCACAATGAATCCGGATCACCGTATGATGAAACAGGTAACAATAGACAACGCAGGTGAGGCCGACCGGATCTTCTCCATGTTAATGGGTGATGAAGTACCGCCAAGGAGAGAATTCATTGAGAAGAACGCTAAATACGCACGTATTGACGTCTGATTTAAGTTGGATCCATATGTAAAACCGTCCGGCTTGGACGGTTTTTTGCATTTCAATTCAGATGACGACTATGAAACAATTACTTTGTACGCTGACACTTGCAGGCGTTCTCTCTGCAAGCTGCAACAAGAAAACTGTGGAAAAATCTCTGCCGGACACTTCATATAACAAAACGGATACTACAGCGGCCAGGGAGAAGGTATCCTTTGCTGTGGATTCGCTTAAAATCGCTGATTCCGCTGTAATTTCCCCAACGCTTACGCTGGAATACAGCCAGAATGTGCTGCTGTTCAAAGGTTTGAAAAAGGCCGTTCTGGACACTCTTTATGCTGATGTACTTTTCCAGGATGGTAATGTATTGCCCAACTATTCTAAAACTACTGTACAGAAAGCCGCATCTGACCTTATGCACAGCTACTTTGTAGATTCCCGTACAGATTACCGCGATTTTATGCCCGAACGGTCTCAAAAATGGGATCAGCATTCTGCGATGAAAGTTCACGGTAATTACCACGGATTACTGACTGTTCAGTATACCGGTTATGGATACACCGGCGGCGCACATGGGTATGCGTATGAGAATTACAGGACAGCCGATATTATTCAGCAAAAAAATATCAAACTGGAGGATATTGTTGATCTAGAAGCAGTTCCGTGGAATCAGCTATTGCTTGCACATCTGGGTTCGCGTAAAGGTGAGCTTTTCGAACCGGCAACTTTAACCTATACCCAAAATTTCTTTTTTGATCAGGATTCACTTACTTTCGTTTACGGGCAGTATGAAATAGCACCCTATGCTTCCGGAATAATTCAGATAGCACTGCCGCTGTCCAGGATTTCAGGAGCGCTGAAGCCAGAATTTAAAGAACGCATGGGTATACCGGCCAAATAATTAGCTTTTCTTTATCTACATTTGCAGCTATGTTGCGCACCGCTTTTATAATCAATCCACGTTCTGCAAAAAACAGTGCAGACCACTTTCTCAGACAACTAAAGGCCCGGATACCGGATCCCCTTGTCCATATTTCCCAGTCGGTACAGTCAACACATGATTTCATCCTGGAAAATTTTGATGAGGCAGATATTTTTGTTGCAGTTGGCGGAGACGGTACCATATCCAGTGTAGCTTCAAACCTGCTGAACACTTCAAAACTCCTGGCTGTAATTCCGGCAGGATCAGGTAACGGTTTTTCTCGTGAGATGAAATTTTCTTCAAGCCTGGATCACTTGCTGGGTAAAATAAAGGCAGGCAATGTTGAGGAGATTGATACTTTCACGGTGAATGGCAGGATTTCCGTCAATGTTTCAGGTACCGGTTTTGACGGCGAAGTAATACAGGCATTTGAGAAGACCTCCCGTGGTTTTGCCAATTACATCCGCACTTCCGTGGCAAAATACAGGAGTTACAGACCCATCAAGGTACGTTTTGAAGAAAAATACAGTGACTGCAACGGCGAATATCTGATGATTAACGTGGCCAATACCCGGCAGTTTGGTAACAATGCCTTTATCGCACCTCACGCCAGCCATAGTGACGGACTGCTGGAGATCGCCCTGGTGCGGAAATTCCCTTTCATACACGCACCGGTTTTTGCATACCGAATGTTCTCAAAAAAACTCATTCCAAATCAGTACATAAAATATCTGTCCGTGCCGGAAATCCGGTTTGAGGTCGATAGTAATGTCTGGCATCTGGATGGTGAGGGTGTCAAAATACCTTCGCCAGTGCATATAAAAATATGGCCAAAAAGCCTGAAAATTGTTGTGTAAATTTTCAGACAGGTTTTTTTGAGGAGTTTAAAGCATTTTCATAATTTCATCGGTGTCTTCATTTTTGAAGTTGGAGTAAACCGTGTGATGAAAAGTATTCAGTTTTTTAAGTGAGGAAAGAAGTGCTTCTTTTTCCTTGAGGCTGAGTTGCCCACACATGATCCTGGAAACTTTGGTAATGTCCTGCATGGAGTCTAAAAAAACATTGCGGCCCTTCTCCGTTACTGAAATCCGTGTGCTGCGCTTGTCATTCTCATCAGGACTTTCCTTAAACAAGCCGTTCTTTACCAGACGTTTAATGATTTCAATGCCCGTCTGCTTTTCGTGCGCATTTTTTTCAATGAGTTGCATTTTCGTCAGGCTCTCATAATCCATCATCCGGAACAGATAAGTGAAATCCTCATTTGCCAGGGCAGGATGGTTTTCCAGTGATTTTCGGATAAGCTGTTTGGAATAACGTCCAAGCATGATCACCTGCTTGGCGATTTCATTCTCCAGATCATATACCTTAAGGTCAAATTTTTCAGAAAGATTCCTGGGAGTCTCTCTTTGGTAAGCTCTTTGGTTAAGGTGCATGCGGAAATCTTCCAGACTTTGCTGGTTTTGTGGATGACTTTTCTGAAAATGGTCCAGTTCTGTCAGAATTTCAATGATAAGATGAAGTTCCATCGTTTATTTAAGTTCAGACCGTCTCATTATAGGAAACTTGTGGTCCTGTATATAAATTAATCTCTGCAAAGATACTGAGAATACAGGCAGATGCCAAACAGCAGCGTAAGCAGTCCATACAGCAGATGGACGCCTGTAAAAAGATTGTGATTCAGTACTTTAAAAAAACAGTATATTTATTATTGATTTTCCTTATTGTAAAGATAGTCAAAAATATTTCCAAAGTAAGTATAAAAGTATACTTTTGTACTAATTGATTTTAGCCCTTATGAAAAAAGCAGTTATCATTGGATCCGGTTTTTCATCTTTATCATGTGCCTGCTATATGGCCAAGGCCGGTTATGAGGTAACGGTCCTGGAGAAAAATGAGCAGATCGGCGGACGCGCTTCCATGCTGGAAGGCGATGGCTTCCGCTTCGATATGGGACCCAGCTGGTATTGGATGCCTGATATTTTCGAAAGGTTTTTTGCTGATTTTGACCGCAGGGTTGAGGATTATTATACACTGGAAAAGCTCTCACCTGCCTACAGGGTATATTTTGGCGAAGATGATTACATAGACATCGCGGATAATCCTGAAAGCATTATCCAGACATTTGAAAATTTAGAACCCAGTAGTGGCGCTCATCTTCGCAGGTTTATGGAAAAAGCAGAGGCTAATTACAAAGTAGCCATGACGGACCTTGTGTACAATCCCGGTAAATCCCTGCTTGAACTGGTAAGTCCGGAAACAGCTGCACGTCTTCCCTTATTTTTTCAGAATATTTCACAAACTGTCCGCCGCAACATTAAGAATCCTAAGTTACGCAGCATTCTGGAATTTCCCGTGCTCTTTCTGGGCGCAAAACCGTCGGATACTCCTGCTTTTTACAACTTTATGAACCATGCGGATTTCGGCATGGGCACCTGGTATCCGAAAGGTGGCTTCAACGCGGTTGCAAGGGGAATTCATCAACTGGCGGTTGAATTTGGGGTAGCATTTAAGGTTAATGAAGAGGTGAAGTCGATAGACTGCCAGGAAAGCAAGGTGAAATCCGTAACTACTCAGAACTCCACTTATTATGCAGATGTTGTGATCTCCGGCGCCGATTACGCCCATACCGAAACTTTACTCCACAGCGGCCTGCGGAATTATTCAGAATCTTACTGGCAGAAGAAGACTTTTGCTCCTTCATCGTTCCTGTATTATGTGGGATTCAACAGAAAAGTGCCGAAGTTGCAGCATCATAACCTTTTCTTTGACACCGATTTTGAGGAGCATGCCCGTGAAATCTATGATACCGGTGCATTGCCCCAAAAACCTCTTTTTTACGCGAATTTCTCCAGCAAAACAGATCAGGGGCTTTGCGATCCTGATAAGGAAGTAGGCTTTTTCCTCATTCCCGTGGCTGTGGACCTTCAGGATTCGCAGGAAATTCATGACCGCTACTTTGATCTGATTCTGGAGCGCATCAGAAAAAACACGGGTGAAGACCTGCGGGACGCTGTTGCTTTTAAGAAGAGTTTCGGTGTGCAGGATTTCAAAGAGCGCTATCATTCCTGCAGGGGCAATGCCTACGGTCTTGCCAACACGCTTCTGCAGACTTCCGTGCTGAGGCCGAGAATTGACAACAGGAAACTAAGCAATCTTTTTTATACGGGACAACTCACGGTGCCGGGCCCCGGAGTTCCGCCCGCGCTTATTTCGGGAAAAGTTGTCGCTGAGTATATTTGTAAAGAACACAAATCACCAAATCACCCACAGTATACCTATGAATAATCTTGACATTTTCCACACAGTTTGCGGCCTGTCCTCAAAGATGGTGACGCAAAAATACAGTACCTCATTTGCATGGGCGTCCACACTGTTTAAACCTGACATCAGACAGCATATCTACAATATTTACGGTTTCGTGAGATTCGCCGATGAGATTGTTGATACTTTCCACGGGTATGATAAGGCCCAGCTTCTGGCAGAATTTGAATCCTGTTACCGCAGCGCAGCCGACAAAGGGATTTCTTTAAATCCCATACTGCACTCGTTCTGCCGCACCCTGCATGAAAAAAACATCCCTGCTCATTTGGTGGATTCATTTTTAGATTCCATGCGTATGGACCTTGGCGATATACGGGATTTCAATGATTTGCGCTATAATGAATATATTTACGGAAGTGCTGAAGTGGTAGGTTTAATGTGTCTGAAGGTTTTTGTGGACGGAAACGACGAAGAATATGAGCGACTGAAGCCGTATGCTCAAAGCCTGGGTGCGGCCTTTCAGAAAATAAATTTTCTGCGGGATATTGCAGCCGATTTCAATGACCTGAACAGAACCTACTTCCCTGAGGTGGATTTCAGTAAGTTCAGCCTGGGCGACAAACAGAGGATAGAGGAAGACATTGCCAGAGATTTCGCTCATGCCTTCATTGGCATTAAAATGCTGCCTATTTCCAGTAGGGTGGCCGTTTTTATGGCTTATAAATATTATCTGAACCTGTTCCGGAAGATCAGGAATACCGAGCCGGCACTGCTGCTCACCAAAAGAATCAGGGTGTCCAATGCAAGGAAGATTTACCTTTTTGGCGAGATGTTGCTTAATAAGAACCTAAATTTGGTGCGGCTGTGAAAAAGTTATTTGCCTTAGTTTTGTTCAGTTCGTTTGTGCTGGCCAGTAGTCAGGATCTTGAGCGGTTCCGTAAACTTATGCAGCAGGCTGAGCATTCGGATTCGGCCTCCAAAACGCTTTTTGAAGATTCCCGCAGGAGCTATGATTCAAGTCGTAAACCTATTGCCCTGGCATTCTTTGCTCTTGGAAATTTTCTGATGGCCAAACATTCAACCAATCCCATCACCCAGTATTATTATTTCAGCAAAGGTCAAAAAGTGCTGGAGGAAGCGGTGAGGAAGGATCCAAAAAATCTGGAGATCCGTTTTATACGTTTTATGAGTCAGGATCAGGCACCTGCGGTATTAGGTTATCGCTCCGATTTGGCCGCGGACAGAAAGTTTATCTTATCTGAAATGAAACGCACTTCAGATGCTTACCTGATAAGGAAAATAAAGTCATATTTTAAGATGTAAATAATGGAAGTTCTTTTTTATATTTTAATTACTGTTGCTGTATTTGTAGGTATGGAAGGGATTACCTGGCTTACGCACAAGTACATTATGCACGGGCTGGGTTGGTATTTTCATGAGGACCATCATCAGCCCGGATATCCGCATGTTTTCGAGAAAAATGATTTCTTTTTCGTTGTATTCGCTGTTCCTTGTATGCTATTATGTTATTTTGGTAGCTGGTATGGCCTCAACTGGCTGTTCTTTGTAGGATTGGGCGTTTTTCTGTACGGCATGTGCTATTTCATGGTGCATGATGTCCTTATTCACCGCCGTTTCAAGTGGTTCGACAAAACCAATAACTGGTATTTCCGGGCACTGAGAAAAGCACATAAGATTCATCATAAACATTTGGGAAAGGAAGACGGCGAATGTTTCGGCATGCTGTTCGTGCCGCTGCGCTACTTCCGCGAAGCAAAATCATCAACAAAATAATTATCCGTCTTGCAGCATTACTACTATCTGTTACTTGATCTTCTGAGTTTCTGCATTCCGTTTCTTTTCAGTTTCGAACGAAAAAGAATGCATTTCATCCAATACTGGAAACCTTTTTTTTCGGCGATATTCATTGTTGGACTGTTTTTTATTGCCTGGGATATCTGGTTCACAGAAATGGGTGTCTGGGGATTTAATGATGACTATCTTATTGGTCTCCGCATTATAGGGATGCCGTTGGAGGAATACCTCTTCTTTCTTCTTATACCTTATGCGAGCGTCTTTATCCATTACGCAATGGAGTATTTTCTCCCAAAACTTGTACTCAGTAAATCTGTCACTCATTATATCTCCCTTTTCCTGTTTGTTCTGAGCGCGGCCATTGCTGCTCTTAACACAGATAAGATCTATACTGTCACCGCATTTGGTCTTTTCTCATTGCTGACGCTTTTTCAGCTGATTTTCCGGTGGAAATTTGCTTCGCGGTTTTATTTAAGTTTTGCCATCATATACATCCCTTTTTTCTTTGTTAACAATGCCCTAACCGGCAACTATTCAGCTGAGCCCGTGGTGTTTTATGATGATGCTGAGAATCTGGGAATCCGTGTGGGAACTATGCCACTGGAGGACAGTTTCTACTGTTTTGCTCTGCTGTACGGTATCGTTTTGGTGTTCGAATATTTTAAACTGAGATGGCAGAAACCTTTAACCCTATAAAAATGAAGCTTAAAGTAGTTAAACAGTCCGGCATCTACACCCTAACTTCAGAGCAGGAACTTCCTATATCGTTGGATGAAGCCTGGGCGTTTTTCACTGTTCCAGGCAATCTGGACCGGATCACCCCTTCAGAAATGAAATTCAGTATTACCAACAGTCCGGGCCAGCATACGTACCAGGGACAGATTATTACCTATAAAATCGGAATAATTCCATTAATCAAAAGCAACTGGATTACCGAGATTACACACTTTGTCCCTAAGAGATTTTTTGTGGATGAACAACGCTTCGGTCCTTATGCCATGTGGCATCATGAGCACCATTTTACCGAAACCGGTGACGGACGTGTCCTGATGAAAGACATAGTGAATTTTAAAATGCCCTTAGGCATCTTTGGCGACATACTTGCAGGTGAAGCTGTAAAAAAGCGTGTGGTTTTCATATTTGAAAGCCGATACAGAATACTGCAGAAACTCTTCTCTAAATGAAAATTTTTCTTACCGGTGCCACAGGTTACATTGGCAAACGTTTACTCATACAGCTTCTGGAAGAGGGGCATACTGTAGTTTGTTCCGTGCGCGATCCCAAGCGATTCAGTACCAGGCTTTACCAGAATCACATGGACCGTCTGCAGGTTGTACAGAATGACTTCCTGGATTCCGCCACGCTGGACAATATTCCTGCAGATCTAGATGCAGCCTATTATCTTGTGCATTCCATGTCTTCAGGCGAAGGCGATTTTGCCAAAAAGGAGCAGCAGTCCGCCGATAATTTCCGTACGGCTATGGAAGCAACTCGCGTAAAGCAGGTCATTTTCCTGACCGGAATAGTGAACGAACAGAAACTCTCCAGGCACCTGGAATCGCGGAAGAGGGTAGAAGAGTCGCTTAAAAGTGACAGATATGCACTTACGAGTCTGCGTGCCGGAATCATAGTGGGCTCAGGCAGTGCTTCATTTGAAATCGTACGCGACCTTGTAGAGAAACTTCCGGTAATGATTGCTCCAAAATGGCTGAACACGAAATGTCAGCCCATCGCAATCCGGAACGTGATCCAGTTTCTGGTGGGTGTTCTGGGCAAGGAATTTACTTTCAACAAAAATTATGATATTGCGGGTACCGATATCCTGACTTACAAAGAAATGCTGCTGCAATATGCGGAGGTACGCGGACTGAAAAGGCACATCTACATGGTGCCGATAATGACGCCCAAGCTGTCCTCCTATTGGCTTTACTTTATTACAAGTACGAGTTATCCCCTGGCAAAGAACCTGGTGGATAGTATGAAGATCAACGTAATAGCCAGTAACAATACGCTTGCTGAGGATCTTGGTATTCAGCTTTTTTCGTACCGCGAGGCGATTCTGATGGCTTTTGACAAGATTAAACAGAATGATGTGCTGTCCAGTTGGTACGATTCATTCAGTGGGACCTTTCATGCTCGTAATGTCTGGCAATATCTTGAAGTGCCGTCCAAAGGCTGTTTCAAAGATGTCCGTTCCATGACGGTTGACAATGAAGATTCTGCACTGGAGCGAATTTTCAGTATTGGCGGCAAGACCGGCTGGTATTATGCCGATTTCCTGTGGCGGATCCGTGGTTTTCTTGATAAGATATTTGGAGGTGTAGGACTTCGGCGGGGCCGGCGGAATCACAGTGAGCTGGAAGCCGGAGACTCTGTAGATTTTTGGAGGGTGCTTTATGCCAGTAAGGAAGAAAAACGGCTTTTACTTTTTGCTGAAATGAAAGTTCCGGGCGAAGCCTGGCTCGAATTCAGAATAAAAGATGGAGTACTGCATCAGGAGGCAACGTTCAGGCCATTGGGTTTGTCCGGCAGACTGTACTGGTATGCAGTCCTGCCGTTCCACGGGCTTATTTTTAACGGGATGCTGCGAAAACTTGCCGGTGCGTAACAAAATTTGCCCGAAACATACTTCAAGAAAAGTCTTTTATTGCTTACCATGTATTTTTCGTTGCTCAATAACCGATAGAATAAAAAATAAAAGCGGAAAGCCAAAGTACACGGCTAAAATTATTAAAGTGATTTTTATTTGTCCATACCTTTTTTCGTCAAAAATAGATTTGTCAATTAAAACATCATCATCTTTTTCAAGCTGAATAATGTCAATGGTATTCTGAGTTTTAACGGGTGGACTGTGGTAAATTCTCACCAGATCGTCCTCGTTAAGGATGGAGAAAATCTTGTCATATTGCTTCTCATCCTTTGATAAGAAGGAATACAAGTTGCCATTTCCTTTTAATTTAACAAAAAGAACTTTAGTTTTGCTTTTAATAGGAAGTCTTTTGTAGGCATTCCCTTTATGAACTCTTTCTGTGAAGCCCACAATGTCAATTTTTCCTGTTGATATATTGAAATCATCTTTGCTCTGTGAGATATCGTTGATTTGAAGATACAGCAGAAATGATAGAATGCATGGCAAAAGACCAAGTATTAAAATCCATTTAAAATAATTTCTTGCTGTTTGGAGAACATTAGCCATGTAAGACATTAAAATATAAGGGCTCTATATTCAATCTATTATATAAACTAATTCTACTCTAAACCTACAGAATCATCGCCGCGACTGTCAGCAATTGCTGTCGTCATTCCCGTATCATCAATGACGATTAATTCTGTCCTGCCAATCTGTTCCGTTTTAACAAAACTGTAATTCTTTTTGATCAGTGACTCTATTGTCTTTTCTGGAAACGTCCTTTCAACAAGGACGCCCTCTGGCAGCCACTGATGGTGAAACTTGGGCGAATTTACGGCTTCTGATGGGTTTAACCCGAAATCTACAATATTTACGATCGACTGAAACACGGAGGTTGGAATTGTAGTACCGCCCGGTGTTCCTACAATGATGAACGGTTTACCCTTCTTCATAACAATAGTGGGTGTCATTGAGCTCAGCATCCTTTTACCCGGTTGTATGGCATTGGCTTCGCCTCCTACAGCTCCAAACATATTGGGCACTCCGGGTTTAACTGAGAAGTCATCCATTTCGTTATTCATGAAAAATCCTGCGCCTGCTACAACCACTTTACTTCCATATAATCCGTTGAGTGTGGTAGTGACAGATACCGCATTTCCTTCCCGGTCCAGTATTGAGATATGGGTTGTTTCCGCAGATTCTTCAGGCAGCGCTGTGATTTTACCTACAGCAGCACTCGGAGTTGCGAAATTTCTGTCAAAATTTTCCCAGCGTTTCTTCAGATACTCCTCAGAAATCAGCATTTGGGTCCTGTCTTCACTGAAATCCGGATCACCCATAAATTCAGCACGGTCAGCAAAAGCCCTGCGCTCAGCCTCCACCATGATCTGGACAGCTTCAGGTGAGTTATGAGTAAACTTTCCGAGGTTTTCAAAATCCGACATCTTCAGCATTTGCGCGAGCAATATTCCGCCACTTGAAGGCAAAGGCATGGATACTATTTCATTCTCTTTATAACGGAAAAGCAGGGGTTGCCGTTCAACAGCTTTATAATTCCGCAGGTCCTGCAGTTCAATGATGCCGTTGCCC
This sequence comes from Chryseobacterium sp., assembly GCF_008831505.1. Taxonomy (NCBI): domain Bacteria; kingdom Pseudomonadati; phylum Bacteroidota; class Flavobacteriia; order Flavobacteriales; family Weeksellaceae; genus Chryseobacterium; species Chryseobacterium sp. The sequence goes on from NZ_CP044507.1 coordinate 1,027,460, forward strand.
CGTCTCATTTCGGCAACAATCAATTCTGCAGTTTTGCCTTCATAGAATCCTTTGGCGCCATTCTTTTGTATACTTGTCAGTGTTTCAGCCAGTTCCCTCTGGACCAGCAAATCTCCTTGCTTCCAGAACCCTCTTTTCTGAAATACGGACGGAATTTTATTGTGTTTATTGAATTGAGGCATTTCGCGGTTAAGCAAAGCTGCTTCACGCGCTGTTATAGTAAATCCTTTCGCTGCAAGCTCTATGGCAGGCTGTATTAGGACATCCATCGGCAGATTGCAGTGTTTTAGAGTAGCAAACATTCCTGCTACAGAACCCGGTACGCCAACGGCAAGCCTGCCGTTTTGGGACAGGTCTGTATCGGCATTGTTTTGTTTGTCCAGGTACATATCCCGTGAAGCTTTTGCCGGTGCAGTTTCGCGGTAATCCAGGGTGAATTTTTCGCCGCTGCTTTTTACCGCGACCAGAAAACCTCCGCCGCCCAGATTTCCCGCTTGCGGATAAACCACTGACAGAGCCAGCTGGGTTGCGACGGCTGCATCAAAAGCGTTGCCGCCAAGCCGTAATATGCCTGCGCCAACTTCACTTGCTAGCGGATGAGCGCTTACAACCACACCTTTATCTTTAGTACGTACTTCCTTTACCACATTGATTTCGGTGAACTGCGCAAGCGTGATAACCGGCCAAAACAGAATAAACAAAAGCATATTTTTCATCACAGGAAGTTTTATCAAAAGTAAAGAATACTTTTATTAACGTCTCAATTTTTCTAAATTTGCCGGTATCTAATTTCTAAACAAAAAGCATGGAGTCCTACACGGAAAAAATCCTGATTACAGGTGCCCTTGGGCAAATTGGAACTGAGCTCACCAACAGACTTGTTGAAATTCATGGCGCCGAAAATGTGGTAGCTTCCGGACTGGACCGTTACGACAAAAACCTTACCTCTGCAGGCTATTATGAAAGGATGGACGTATCCAATACTCAACTTGTTAGGCAGGTGGTGAAGGACTACGAAATTACAACTGTGTATCATCTCGCTTCACTGCTCTCCGGAACCTCCGAGAAGCAACCGCTGTTTGCCTGGAAACTTAATGTAGAGCCTTTGCTCAATTTCTGTGAACTTGCGCGGGAAGGTTTGCTGAAAAAGATTTTCTGGCCAAGTTCTATTGCAGTTTTCGGTAAAGGAATTCCCAAGCATAATGTAGGGCAGGACGTAGTTTTGAACCCAACAACTGTTTACGGCATCTCCAAAATGGCCGGTGAAAAATGGTGCGAATATTATTTTGATAAATATGGTGTGGATGTAAGGAGCATCCGTTATCCCGGACTTATTTCCTGGAAAACACCTGCCGGAGGTGGAACCACGGATTACGCCGTTGAAATTTTCTATGAAGCTGTGGAAAAAGGCAGCTATACCAGCTTTATCTCCGAAGAAACTGCTATGCCTATGCTTTATATGGACGATGCGATCAACGCCACACTCCAGCTCATGTCGGCTCCTTCCGAAAATCTGACGGTTCGTTTCTCTTATAATCTCGGCGGAATGTCATTTACTCCCCAGGAGCTTGCAGCAGAAATCAAGAAAGAAATGCCTGAGTTTGAAATTGATTACAACCCGGATTTCCGTCAGGCAATTGCCGATTCCTGGCCTTCATCCATTGATGACAGCGTGGCAAAAAAAGACTGGGGACTGAACTATGAATTCGATATTACGGATATGACAAAGGACATGCTTAAGAACCTAAAAGTAAAATTAGAGAAATAGAATTTGGTTTAAATAATCTAAATCAACTATCAGAAAATCAGTTGAGAAGAGGATTTAATTAAATAATACTTTAAGTTAACACTTTTTATATTTGCCATAAAAGACGGGACTGCATATTGCGGTCCCTTTAAAATTTAACTAAGTTCAAACACGGTGATCTCGGGATCTATACCCACCCGTCCGGGGTAGGCAATCACACCGAATCCCCTGTTCACATAGAGATATCTGCCTTCACTTTCATATAGGTCTGCCCATTTCTTATAACGGTACTGCACGGGACTCCATTTGATGTTTTTCAAGTCCAGCCCAAACTGCATTCCGTGCGTATGGCCCGAGACGGTGAGCTGCACATTGGATGGATGCTTTTTCACCACTTCATCAAAATGTGACGGATCATGGCTCATCAAGACTTTTATCGCGTCGGACGGTATGCCTTTGGTCGCTTTGTTAAGGTCTCCATATTGCGGAAAAGGCTTGATGCCCCAGTTTTCAACGCCTATCACGAAAAGGTCCGCACCTGCAACGGTCAGTTTCCGGTGTTCGTTTAGAAGGGTTTCGAAACCGGCTTTTTTCAGAAGTTTGATCAGGTTGGGAACATTTGCCTTCTGTTCTTCTTCAGACGCCCACTCGCCATATTTTCCGTAATCATGATTGCCCAGAACCGCAAACTTACCGTCAGGTGCCTTAATCTCGGAAAAAAGCGGGATAAACCGTGAGAATTCTTCCGCATAGTTATTAACTACGTCACCGGTGAACAGCACAAGATCCGGTTGCTGACTGTTGATCAGTTCAATCGCGGGTCTTAATTTCTCAGGGTTAAAAAAACTGCCGCTGTGAAGGTCGGAAATTTGCACGATTCGATATCCTTTAAGTCCTGAAGGGAGATTCGGAATTTTAAGCTTTACCTTACGCGCTTTGTGACGGTACTTTCCAAATATAATTCCATCGGCAAAGAGCCCTGCCGCCAGTCCGAATAAACCTATACCGGCCAAGCTCAGGAATTTCCGGCGTTCCGGATATTCCGACGTAGGGTTAGAGGTCACGAATTGATAACCAAACTGAAAAAGTCTCAGTATGTCGTCTATTAGTAACATTACAACCACCAAGAGTTTAGGAAGAACAAAGATCAGAAAAACAGATACGATGATCTGTATACGGTGATGCTCACGGTCAGCGCGGTCCAGTGTAAGAATAAGGTAAACCAGAGTGGTATAGGTAAGTATGGTAATGATCCAGTACATGTTCCGAGCTGCGCCTTTGTCAAAAATATTCCGGAAAGCCTGAAAGACGTAAAATTCCAGAAAGAAGATAAGGACAGTGAATATCAGAAAATTCCTTTGCATAGGGATAAAAACTAAAAGGCACAAAAATCAGAAAAATTTGTGCCTAAATTGATTTATGTGATCTTTTTTACGGGAAACGGTAGACAATACAGTTGATGTTCATACCAGCGCCTACGGAAGCGAGCAGGATGTTGCCTTTGTCCCTGAACTTATGACCCTTCATTTTACCTTTTTTGATCATATTGAACATGGTAGGAACAGTAGCCACGGATGAGTTGCCCAAAAACTGAATGGTCATGGGGGCGATAATGCGGTCATAATCGCTGTGCCCGTACAGTTTCATAAGACGGTCTATAATTGCATGGTCCATTTTGGCATTGGCCTGATGCAGGAGGATCTTATCGATATCATATATTTCCAACCCTGCATTGTCAAGGGTAGCTTTCATTGCAGCGGGAACGTTCTTCAACGCATATTCGTAGATCTTCCGTCCCTGCATACGAACATAAAGCGGAATCTGACTGGCTTCTTTGTTCAGTGAAGGTGCATTTTCCAGAAAATTAAGTTCTGCGTCATTATCGCAGATGGTATTATGCTCCAGAATACCTACATTTTCCTCTTCAGTGGCCTGCACTACAACGGCACCGGCACCGTCAGCAAAAATCATCTTGTTCCTGTCGTAGGGATCAGTTACGCGGCTCAGCGTTTCGGCACCTACCACCAGGATCATTTTCGCTGCACCGGCTTTAATTAGGTGGTTGGCCATAATCATGGATTCCACCCAGCCCGGACAGCCAAAGATCATATCATAGGTAATACACTTTCTGTTCCTGATGCCCAGTTTCTTTTTCAGACGGGCGGCCATATTAGGCATGAAGTTAGAGCGTGAGCTCTCGCTTACCTCACCAAAATTACTGGCATAAATAATATAATCAAGTTCTTCAGGATTGATTTGCGCGTCCTCTATTGCCTCCTGAGCCGCGATAAGACCGATATCGGAATTCATTTGGGTGTCATCCACATATCTGCGGGTCTCGATCTCCGTGATTTCTACGAATTTGTCTATGATTTCGGCATTTGGTTTATCGATGCGCTGGCCTTCTTCGGTATAGAATTCACTGTCCAGGAAATGGTCTCTACCTACTACTCTTGGCGGAAGATAGCTTCCTGAACCTATTATTATTGTACTCGGCATTTAAATAAAAATATACCTGCAAATGTAAGAATTAAAATCTAACAGGACAGAACCAAAAATATTACTAAATTTGCAGAAATATCACCGAAAAACAATGAAAAAAAACCCCGCCCTTACAGGCTTTATAATTTCCGTTTTATTCGTAATTATGGCGTTTGGGGTCTATTTTCTTTTCCTTTCCAAGAAAGACTATTACCTGGTGGACAATCCTACTCCTGAGATCTATTATTTCAGGATTAATGACGATGCTGAACGTATTATCACTGCAGGGCAGTATATAAAAGTGGACCTGCCTAAAGGCACGAACCGGATAAAGGTTTATGATGAGAAGAAAAGCATGATTTACGATTCTGCCTTTACTGTAAACAAAGTGCGTGGTCTGCTTAACATCAGTCACCAGGATTATTACATCAATACCCAGTATTATGGTTATGACCTGAAACGTGATTCTCTGCTTTTGGCTCTGGGTACTACAATGATTGACGGCAAGGCGTACCACGGTGCACCTAAGCTCTTCAACAGCTTATATACAGAGGATTTCTATTACAATCTGGACGAGCGGTATGACCCGGTGATCAAGAACATACAGAAAGTGGAAGCTCGCACCAAAATATTCCGTAAACAGGATTTCCTGAATTACTACAAAGATTATTATCAATTTTAATTAACAGATTTGGAACAGATAAAACCCTATAATTCGGATGCCAGCAAAAAAAGTGAAGTGGAGGATATGTTTGACAACATCGCTCCCAAATACGATTTGCTGAACCATGTACTCTCGATGAAAATTGATGTAGCCTGGCGGAATACACTTGTAAAGTGGATGAAGAAGGATTCCGTGGAAAAGGTTCTGGATGTGGCTACCGGCACCGGAGATCTGGCGATTGCAGTCCATAAAGGAACACAGGCCGAGGTCGTAGGGTTGGATTTATCTCAGCAAATGTTAAATGTTGGTCTGGTTAAAATAAAAAAACTTAATTTAGACGGCAGAATTTCCATGCAGAAAGGTGATGCAGAGAACCTTCCTTTTGAAGATAACAGCTTTGATGCGGTTTCAGTGGCGTTCGGGGTCCGTAATTTTGAAAATCTGAACAAAGGGCTCGCTGAACTTAGAAGGGTTGTTAAAGAGAACAGAAGCGTGTACATACTGGAATTTTCTAAGGTGGAAGGCTTCCTGGGACCGTTTTATATGTTTTATTTCAGGAATATCCTGCCCAGAATCGGCAAGCTGATCTCTAAGGATCACAGAGCTTACAGCTATCTGCCGGATTCGGTAAATGCATTTCCGTATGGAGAGAAGATGAAGAATATCCTGCTGGAAACAGGATTTAAAAATGTTGAATTTAAGAAGCTGAGTTTAGGCATTGCCACAATTTATAAAGCTACCAAGTGATATCCGGCGGCAGCGCGGGATGTTGTAAAAATTAATATAACACATGAACAGAATTTTATTTAAGTCTTTGGTCCTGTCGTCGTTGGCATTTGCCACTTTTGCAGATGCGCAGTTCCGTACAAGAAACCGGATGGATAAACTGGAAAGTTTTGACCAACAGAAATTCAGCTGGGGCTTTTATCTTAATGGGGCAATGTATGATTACCGTTTGGTACTGGATCCCAGATACGGGATGGATGTTAACCACAATCTCGTAACCTCCAAGCCCAGCTACGGATTTGGTGCCGGCCTGATTGGTAAGATGCGCCTTAACGACCATTTTGACTTAAGACTGGAGCCGGGACTGCAGTTCATTCAGAGAGAGCTTCGTTTTGAAACTCAGAGCAATGACCAATATTCCGCGGGTACGCTTACCAATCCTCCGTTTACTCCAAAACAGCTTACTGAAGCAGATAAGGTTCGCAACATCAAGGCAACCATGCTGGATATACCTGCGATGATCGAGGTACACGGCGACCGCTGGTACAATACCCGCGCCTATGCTGCCGCAGGTGTAAATTACATTATGAACCTGCAGTCCAATGCAAATAACAGCGACGACAACCTTCAGGGTGTTTTCCGTTCCACAACACATAATTTTGCATGGTCGGCGGAAATGGGTGTTCAGATTTACTTTAACCGGTTTAAACTGACGCCGGGCTTCAGAGGGACTTTCTTCCTGAATAATGAAATGGTTTCCGATGATCCGGCAACGCCACCGTACTGGGCAAAATCAATTAGCACGGCACAATCCAGAGCTTTTATGTTTATTCTTAAATTTGAATAAGACAATTTATACAATCTATAGGAAAGAAGGTTTATTTAGCCTTCTTTTTTTATGCTTTCTCCTGAAAATACTGCCGGGTAAAGTACCTGATTTCAATTTAATTTTATACTTTTGCTTAAATGTTAGAATTTTAAAGACGCGGAATGCTAAAAGAATTAGAAAATAATTTTTCTGAATTAGAAAGAAAAATTTCTAATGTTAGTAAGGATTACCGTAATCTTTATACCAAATATAAGGATCTGGAAAAAGAGCACGAAGAGCTGCAGTTTAAATATGATGAAGAGCGGAAAAAAAACCAAGTACTCGCAGAAGAACAGAAGAAAATAAAACTTTATTCAGCAATAGCAGGAAATCCCGAACATAACAGGCTAATGAAGAGTCATATCAACCGGTTGATCAAGGAAGTGGATTTTTGTATTGCAGAGCTTCAAAACAGTGGACTGTAATGGACGTGAGGCGAATCACCATCAATGTGGCCGGAAGGGTTTATCCGCTGAATGTGCCTGCCGCTGAGGAGGAAACACTCCGCAAGGTAGGGAAGCAGATTGAAGCAATGATTAAAGATTTTGAACTTAATTTCGATGTCAGAGATAAGCAGGATGCGCTGGCAATGTGTGCCCTGAAACTGGGTACCAGTGCTGAAGTTTCTGCCAAGAACAACGAGAAAAATATAAATGCTTCCAACGAAAGGCTTTTGAAGATCAGCCAGCTGCTGGAAGACCTGGAAAAGTAGATTTTTCTTTTCCGATAAGTACTGCCTACAATAGTTCTAACACATTAAAGGTAAACTCAACGCTAAACAATTACCGAACAAAAGTCCAGTGAATGGCGTGCCGCAACCGCGGATTACAGACATTGGAAATCAGTTCAAATCGTGTTGATTAGGAGTTTACTCTAAATCACTGAACTGTTGTGGGCTTTTTTTATTTCAAACATTTAAAATAACATATAACTAGACAAATAAAACGCAATATGACAACAACTGTTATTATCGTAGGCATTCTCGCACTGGTCATTGGGGCTGTGCTGGGTATGGTTTTTTCCCGAAGTTCACTGAACACCAAAGCCAGGTTCATTCTGGAAGATGCAAAGAAGAATGCCGAAAACGTTATAGAAACTGCTAATGTGAAAGCCGAAGCAGTACGCAAAGACAAGGAATCTCAGGCAAAAGTTAAATTCCTTGAGTTGAAATCGCAGCACGATTCTGAGATCCAGAGCCGTGAAAAGAAGATGCAGGATGCCGAGAAAAGAATCCGCGACAAAGAGCAAAAACTGAATGATGAACTCAGCAAGACAGGAAAACTTGAAAAAGACCTGGACAGACAGATTGCTGATTATGCGAAAAAGCACGAAATCCTGGAAAAGAAACAACAGGATCTTGATGCAGTGATCGCTCAGAAAGTAGAAATCCTCGAGAAAATTGCCAATTACAGTGCCGAAGACGCAAAAGCTGAACTGGTGGAAGCGATGAAGGCCGAAGCCAAAAGCCGTGCGCAGGCTCACGTACAGAGCATCATGGAAGAAGCGCAGCTTAACGCCAAGCAGGAAGCCAGAAAAATTGTCATTCAAACGATACAGCGTATCGGTACGGAACAGGCCATAGAGAATTCTGTATCTGTCTTTAATATTGAGTCAGACGAGATCAAGGGACGCATTATCGGTAGGGAAGGACGTAATATCCGTGCCCTTGAAGCTGCAACTGGAGTTGAAATTATTGTTGACGACACTCCCGAAGCAATCCTGCTCTCCTGTTTTGATCCGGTTAGGCGTGAAATCGCAAGACTGTCTCTGCACAGACTTGTAACAGACGGCAGAATTCACCCGGCAAGAATTGAAGAAGTGGTTGAAAAGACCAAGAAAATGATCGAAGAGGAGATCATTGAAGTAGGTAAGCGGACTATTATGGACCTTGGAATCCACGGACTGCATCCTGAATTGGTTAAAATCGTAGGACGTATGAAATTCAGGTCTTCCTATGGCCAGAACCTTCTTCAGCACTCCCGTGAAGTGGCCAATATTGCGGCAACAATGGCTGCAGAGCTTGGCCTGAATGTAAAGATGGCTAAAAGAGCAGGGTTACTGCACGATATAGGAAAGGTGCCGGAGCAGGAATCCGAGCTTCCACACGCACTGTTAGGAATGCAGTGGGCTGAGAAATATGGTGAAAATGCAGAGGTAGTGAATGCTATCGGTGCGCACCACGACGAAGTAGAGATGACTTCACTACTGTCGCCAATCATCCAGGTGGCTGATGCGATTTCAGGTGCCAGACCGGGCGCCAGACGTCAGGTGCTGGAGTCCTACATCCAGCGTTTAAAAGACCTTGAAGCTGCAGCTATGAGCTTTGACGGTGTTTCCAGCGCGTACGCCATCCAGGCTGGACGTGAACTTCGGGTAATGGTAGAAAGCAGCAAGGTGAATGACGATCAGTCCTCACAGCTGTCTTACGACATCTCCGAAAAGATCCAGAACGAACTTACCTATCCTGGTCAGGTACGGGTAACCGTAATCCGCGAAACGAGATCCGTGAATATTGCGAGATAAGTTAGAACAAAATATTTCAACAAATCAATCCTTTCTTAATTCAGAAAGGATTTGTTGGATCTTAACCCAACAGTAAGTTCTCTATTGATTTAAAGTAACTTGCCTACAATGCCTTATCCTTATGAGTACTCAATTTATTAAAAGAGATGTGTATTTGCTTCCGAACGGTTTTAAAATGGTTGGGGTCGCTGTAATCCTATTGTCAGTGGCTGATTTTATTCTCCAAACGCAAGGCTGGTTTCCAGATATTGAACATGACTTTAGGATCGCGGTCACTTTGTTATTAACTGGGCTGGCGTTGATAAATATTTCAAAGGAAAAAATTGAAGATGAACGAATAAAGAAGATTCGATACAGAACCTGGGCCTATTCTCTTCAAAGTATTATCGGACTTGTAGTCTTCGGACGGATTTTGAATTCCTTTCTGGAAGAGCCACTGGAATATTTCAACTCATCTTCAGCATTATTGATCGTAATCCTTACACTGAACCTGATTTATTTCTCAACCTATAAAGAACTGGATTACGATAAAGAATAACATCCCCGCTGCCGTGCGATTGCAGCGCGTGCACGATAATTCTAATATTATACATTAGTTTACGTATATCAATCCTGTTGAACCAGGATTGGTTTCCGTGGGGAGGATTACAGGTACAGCAATGCCATAGATTACGCGGATGGACAAGGCCTTTTGGCTGGATTAGTGGTTTTCCGGATATTTGATTTTTTTAGCTTTAAAAGTGGCCACACGATGCAATCGTGCGGCAGCGGTGGGAGCCTGCTAAAAATAGGGGCTAGATTGTACTGGCTTACCGATTGAATATTTACTTCATCAAGAATATTATTTAGCGGGTTACTGTTTCCGCTTCTATGGACAGAGGGATCAAACGTTGTTCCTTCCCGGCTCCACCACCAAACCGTTTCGCATTTTTATTAAAGTTGTCATTATTGTACGGTAAATTCTATTCTTCGGTCTGAATTCATACCCAATATATTTGTTTTTATTCCGTATCTATTGCATTTAGGAGAGCCTTGAAAATCTATCATATCTTCAGCAAACATAGAATAATTTCCTATTTTGTTTAGTTTCACTTTTATTTCCAATTCATAATTACCGTTGGAAGAATTATAGGCTACATTATGCCAGTTTTCTGCACCGTTTCTTTTACTCCCTTTTAAATAAACCACAGTATTACCATCAAAAAGATAGGTAGAACTGGCAGTATACCATGAGTTTGTATCCCCTGTTTTTTCATAAAGATTAATAGATGAGCCAAAGTAATCATTTTGAGCAGGAATAGTGAGTTTATAAATTATCTCCTCTCCCTGATTGTACGTTGGTTTTAAAGGGGTTATCGTAATTAAATCAGGCACGGGCACCGAAAAGTCATTACACTCTTCTTCTATGCCAGGGCAACTTTGTAGCATGGATAATATCAATGCCGCAAAAAACACTTTTAAAAACTTAGTAGCCATAATGTTGGAATAGTAAAATTTCAGTATGCTGCTCCGGTTTTTCATTTTCATTTGCTGCACGAGCAAGAAAATTGAAGTTATTATTAGGAACTTCTACCATCTCAATCAGTTCAGTACCTCGTTGACTATTCCACAAGAACAGTCCGTCACTTGCAAATAAATATTTTTTCATGGTGTGTTGTTTTTTAAATTTCAAATAAAAGTAATCTATTTTAATGTCGAAATGTTAAGAATGTTACTTTTTTAGCACGCTTACTTGAAACCGAAAGATCGAAAAAGGGGCTATTGCCAGCTGCCCTGCCGCAAAGCCTCCTGAGTGTGTGCCCACAAAATATATTATACTGTGTATAATCCAGCTGCAAAATCATATATTTGAAAAACATTCGCGATAAAAGCAAGTCCCTGTTGAAGCAGGATTGGTTTTCCTTTGGGAAGATTACAGGTACAGCAGAGCCATAGATTACGCGGACGGACAAGAACTTCTGGCTGGAATAGTGGTTTTTTATGATATGATTAGTATTAATGTGGCTACACGAGGCAATTGTGCGGCAGCGGGGGGATAGATAAATTGCTAGATTATTCTCACAACATAGGAACAAATACAAGGTCTTTATTTCATTGGCAATGGTTAATGGCGAGAAAAAATATTAAAAAATGAAAAAGTCAATTCTTATAGTCGTATTGCAATTAATTTTTACAAGTTGCAGCGCTCAGCATAAAGATATTATTATAAAACAAAAAAAACATCTTAAAATGAATATACCAAATATAACTAAAGAAAATATAGAAGTTCCTAACTTAAGTGATTTATTGAAAGCAGAGAATGAAAGAATATTTGAAAAAACTAAAGATTCTTCTAAGTTATTAAAAAAAAATGATAACGAATTAGTTCTTGAATACAATGATTTTGGTTACAAATATCAAGATGGCAAATTGGTCTTGATTGGAGGGAGGAAAGATGATGATATACAAAAAGCGATTCCAAGAAGAAAAGAACATTTTAATAGTGCAAAAGAATTTACCCAAAATTTGCAAACTACAATAGAGTTTTACCCTAATGAAAATGTTCATATGATAAGGCATCAGATTAATACGCCAAATGGTTATTATCCAGCTGGCAATTGGTATGTTTATGATGAATTTGGAAATCTATTACAGCATATTGATCACGAAAAGCATTTCAAAATGAGTTATTATGATGTTACAGAAATTGCGGACACTTATGATTATTCAACAATAAGAATTTCCAGAATCTTTGATGCCAATAAATCTTATTGGATAATCCAAATGAATGGCTTGCAAGACGAACCTATTGAGCCTAAAACAATTATTATTGATGATAAAACAGGGAAAATATTATTTGATATGAATCAAGAAAACTTTAATAATTTCCAGGGATTTGAACAGATGGAAACCTATGGTGAGAAGTTATATAAGAAGTTTAAATATAAGTTGTAAACTTCAGTGACAAAGCCCCAAAAAAGGCAAAAAACAGTAAAAGAAGAAATGTTTTTTTGATCATGATTTAAAAGTTTAAAATAAAACAAAGCTACTTTTTTTCAAAAAAAAACGCCCTGAGGCGTTTGTAATTATTTAAAAAATGTAGTACGTGAGTTTCATATTTGGATAATAAATTTCCCCTAAATAATCCAACCTATGGATAAATATTTTGTCTTGATATTCCCACTCATATTGGTAATGGGAAGTTTTTTCCTGAATTTTTTGGAAAGGTATATTAAAGATCGCTCCAAACTCATACTGATTTCTTGAACCGAAATTTACCCCAAAACCAAGATTTGCACTTAAAGTATAGGATTTTTCATCTAGGTTGGTATTATAAAAATTGGTATACAAAATAGGCTCGGAAAATTCAACATCTGTTCCTTCTCCGTTTCCTCTTGTTGAAACGATGACATTTAAATTATAATCGGCTCCTACACTCACTTCAAAAAATTTTTGCAGTTTAAAGGAGGGTAAGGTTCTTCTGTAGCCAACATGCATGGAAATCGTGCTGTATTTTTGCCCTATGTTATCTTTTAATTTATACGGTATTTCCTTTTCATTCAAATCATAATTAAATTCTATCGTTTTTCGGGAATGGTTTAGTTCTAATAAAAAAGCATTTTTTTCATCCATATATTTTAACAACTTTACTCCGATATTGCCAGAAATAGGTGAATTAAACTTAAAATGATTTTCATCTGTGTCATATTTATTACTGTAAATATTAACCCCACCTCCTATATGCACACCTAATGAATAAGAGGATTGTGTGTAAAAAAGGGTGACTGCACAATAAAAAAAACAAAGAGTCAGATTTTTTTTCATTTTTGATATTTTGTAAATCAAAGATAGAAAGGTAATGCGACAAAAAGTGTCGTGTTTAAATTTTATAGTTATGTTGTTGTGTAAGCTCCTCCCGCTGCCGCGCGATTGCATTGCGTGCACGATAAGTCTAATATTATACATTAGCTTATGTGCATCAAAATCCTGTCGAAGCAGGATTGGTTTTCCGTGGGGAAGGCTTACAGGTAGAGCAGTGCCCCGGGTTACGCGGATGGACGAGGACATATAAATTCGGCACAGATGCGGGAATTTCTAATAGAGGCTATAGGGATTATCGGTATGATTCCAAAATGGACAAGATTGTTACAAGTATCCTAATTTGTACAAATATGAAGTAAATTATCCATTATTTTGTTTAAAATAGAACCAAAGTCTATCTTCATAGTTGCTAGACTTTATCTTTGTTAAAAATTTAATTTATGAAAAGAGTAATTTATTTATTAGTAATACTTTCTGCGTTGGATTGCGGTTTTTTTTAATCCGAAAAAGTTCGAAGCTTCCTACAAGTAGGACTGGCAAGAGTAATTGTTACCGTAAAACCGGGCTTTGAAGATGATGTAGCAGAAATTTGGAAAGAGGCGGCAAATGAGTTCAAGGCCTAATATTTATATTGGAAAGGATATTACTCATAGGAATGCAAAAAAAAATGTGTGAGAATATATAATAGATAAAAAATCATGCTTACAAATCATGTCTGAGAATATTATTAATAAGATAGGAAAATATGTATGGAAAACGAGGATATTGGATTTTTGGTATTGGGAATATATATATTAATAATAATACTAATCAAAATAATTTTTAAAAGAATTTATATTCCAAAATTAATTATTTTTTCAATGGTATTATTTTTATTATTAAGTTTCAGTTTTGGTATTTATATGCATTTGATTAATAAAAATGAAAAATATGAAGGACTTATTTATTTTTTTTATGCAATCGAAATAAATATATATTATGTAGTGCTAAGTATAACATCCTTATTATTATTTAATTTTTTTAAAAAATCGTAGAAAAATAAAATTTGCCCGAGTATCAGTGTATAGCAGAAAAATAGTAAATAGCTGACTTTTTGGCCCCCCGCTGCCGCGCTGTTACATCGCGTGCACAATCAGTATAATTTTATACATCAGCTTGTGTATATCAATCCTGTTAAAGCGGGATTGGTTGTCCGTGGGGAGGATTACAGGTACAGCAATGCCATAGATTACGCGGACGGACAAGGACTTCTGCATGAAATAGGGGTTTGCCGGATGTAGCTTTAAAAAGTGGTGGGTGTTTTAAAGGAAAGTAAATTGTCCTCTGAAAATTTCTGAGCTTTGAGGGCTCAAAATTTTCAGAATAACTTTTCAACTTACACAGGTTGTGGGATGCTACCCCCGTTCTCAACTAAAGAAACGGCTTCATCTCATCCTCAATCTGCTGCCTCAAATCCATCAACCGTATGGCGTAGGCCTCATTCTGCTTTTCCTTTTCGGTTTCGGGAACCCATTTGGTCACCGGTAGCTTCTTTCCGTTTTCATCCACAGCCACAAACACGATGATGCAGTGCGTTTTCTTGTCGAAATCCGGTTGCTTAAGATTCCTGGAAAATACGTTGATGGAAATATGCATGCTTGAAGTTCCTGTGTAAATGACCTGGGCTTCCACCTTTACAATCTCACCAATCTTGATTGGTTCATAAAACCTTATACCGCCTACATACACAGTTACCGAATAATTTCCGCTCCAGGTGGTTGCGCAGGCATAGCCGGCCTGGTCTATCCACTTCATTACGCTGCCGCCGTGCACGTTGCCGCCGTAGTTAACGTCACTGGGCTCGGATATGAACTGAAAACTGATAGGAGTGTTTACCATAATTCAATATTTAATTTAAAGTTAATGATTAAACCGGCTGGTAGTCCCGTAAATAGACAGTTTTCCTCCAAGTTTAACACCTTATTAACGATATTAAGCATAGAAGTTGATAAGTACAGCATGCTGAAGATAGACTTTGGTATTTAACATTAAAATATTACAAACAATGGGTTTAGGATCATTTTTAAAAAACGTAGGTGAGAAAATTTTTGGCGGTGGCGAAAAGCCGGAAGAACAGGCATTGAAGGTGAAGAATCATGTGGCCAAATATGGTTTCGATATTTCGGCACTTACTTTTACGGTGGCCGATGATAAGGTGACCATCCAGGGTGAGGCAAAGAACTGGGACGAGAAAGGAAAAATTTATGTAGCGGCCGGAAATGTGGAAGGTATTGACGGTGTAAATGACCGGATGACGGTTAAGGCTGCACCTGTTGCAGCTCAGACGCCGGCACCTGCCGCAGCAGCTGTTCAGCCGAAATTTCATACTGTCCAGAGTGGCGACACATTATCAAAAATTGCAAAGGAAGTTTATGGTGATGCGAATGCCTATAACAAAATTTTTGAAGCCAATAAGCCAATGCTTTCAGATCCCAATAAAATTTATCCGGGTCAGGTTCTGGTAGTTCCACAGTAGGGATATTTAAAATCTTATGAAAAGCATCCTTTTTTTTCGCGAAATGGGTGCTTTTTTAATGAAAATTTTCCATTATTTTTCCCGCCGCGCATTTATTTTTTATTATATTAGCAAGATGAAAAAAGTTTTTTACCTTAAAACCTGCGATACCTGCCTGAAAATCCTGAAAAAATTTAATTTGAAAGATTGGGAACTTCGCGAGATTAAGATAAATCCAATTACAGAAGAAGAGGTGGAGCAGATGCATAAGCTTGCCGGCTCTTATGAAGCTTTTTTCAGCAAAAAATCCAATCAGATCAAACTTCGTGAACTTGACCCCAAGAAGCTTACTGAAGAAGATTATAAAGAACTCATACTGGATCACTACACTTTTCTTAAGCGTCCCGTTTTCATGACGGACACCGAGATTTTCATAGGCAACGACAAGAAAAACCTTGAGGCCTTAAGGTCTTATTTTGCCGATTAATGTGAAATTGCTGTGGCTGATATTGGTGATCACCGGTATTTCGGTCGCTGCCCAGAGTGTTTACCGAACTCCCTCGGGTACAAAGTACCATCTCTCTAATTGCCGAATGGTCAGGAATGTTTCCTCTGTTTCGGGCATTGAAAATGCGCTTCGGAGCGGACTGACTCCATGCAGAATTTGCCGGCCGCCATACCGCCAGATCTCCGGAATAAAATCACTGCCGAAAAAGGTTTCAGGAACCAATTCCGCCAGCCGCTGCCGAGGGACTACCCAGGCAGGAACGCGCTGCAAGCGCAAAACAAGGATCGGTAATGATTTCTGTTTTCAGCATGTGCGTTAAAGTGACAAATTTTCACAGAATTTTTTTAAAATTGTGACTGATTTCTGACATAAATACCTGGTGTTCAGTATAAACTGTAAAAATGTCCGCAGATTATTGCGGGCATTTTTTTTGTGTCCTCTTCGGTATAATTACTTGATGTCTAACCCAAAAAATTGATGTATCATGTCTAATCTTATCAGAAGAAACAGCTTTTTTGATGATTTCATTACCAGAGATCTTTTCGATTTCAACAGACAAAGATTTTCACCTTCCGAGAACACATTACCTTCGGTAAACGTGCTGGAACAGAAGGATGCATTTGAAATACACGTTGCGGCGCCGGGAATTAAGAAAGAGAATTTCATGATTGACCTGGAGCGAAATGTATTGACGGTAAGCAGCGAAACACGTGAAGAACATTCGGAAAAGGATGAAAGCGGTTCCTTTACCAGAAGGGAGTTCAATTACAGTTCTTTCAGCCGATCTTTCACCTTGCCGGATAATGTGGCTCCCGAGAATATTGAAGCAGCGTATGAAGACGGTATCCTGAAGATTACCGTTCCGAAAAAGGATGTTACGATGGAGAATATTAAATCCATTGAGATTAAATAGATTTACGCAGGAAACAAAAGCGCCGCCCGGAATTTTTCCGGGCGGCGCTTTAAATTCAGCAGAAGAACCTAAACGAAAGGTGTCTTCACAACTTTAGCAGGTATATTCTTGTTCCTGATCTGTATATAGATATCCGTTCCTGTCTTGTAATGTGGTTTGTCCACATAGGCCAGGCCAATTCCTGTTGATTTCATTGGGCTCATGGTTCCGGAGGTCACCCGGCCAATCACATTGCCTTCCGCATCTACTACGGGATAGTCATGTCTTGGGATGGCTCTTTCCTGCATCTCGAAACCAACAAGTTTTTTGGTAATTCCTTCTTCTTTCTGTTTTGCAAGCCGCTCCTTATCCACAAAATCCTTGTCGAATTTGGTAATCCAGCCAAGCCCCGCTTCCAAAGGTGATGTAGTGTCATCAATATCGTTACCGTATAAGCAGAATCCTTTTTCAAGGCGTAAAGTATCTCTGGACGCCAGTCCGCAGGGAATAAGACCAAACTCTTCACCAGCCTCTGTTAAAGACTCCCAGATCTTCACCGCATCACCGTTTCTGAAGTAGATCTCAAAACCTCCGCTTCCGGTATATCCCGTGTTGGAAATGATTACGTCCTGCACTCCTGCAACTGTTCCCTCGGTAAAATGGTAGTAAGGCAGATCTGCAAGGTTGGTATCGGTAAGTTTTTGAAGTGTTTCAGCAGCCTTAGGACCCTGCACGGCGATAAGCGACATATCGTCTGATGCGTTGGTCAGTTTTGCACCGAAACGCCCGTTATGCTTTACAAGATGATTCCAGTCCTTTTCAATATTGGAAGCGTTCACCACAACGAAATATTTCTCATCTGCCATTTTGTAGATGATCAGATCGTCCACAATCCCTCCATTGCCGTTCGGCAGGCAGGTGTATTGCGCTTTACCCGTTTCCAGTGTATCTAAATTATTGGTAGTTACATATTGTAACAAATCTTTAGCTGTCGGTCCCTCAACGAAAATCTGACCCATATGGGACACATCGAAAATCCCAACCTTTTCGCGCACTGCAAAATGTTCTTCCGTAACACCGGAATATTGTACAGGCATATCAAATCCTGCAAAAGGTACCATTTTCGCTCCTAGTGACACATGCTTGTCAAACAGCGCAGTTCTTTTAGTCATTGCTTAATTATTTAATTCAGATTATTCATATTCGGTCGCGGAAATCCCTACCTATTCCGCCATTTCTTAAAAAGTTACAGATGGTGTTTGTATTCTTCCAGGATTATTTTGAACCATTCCGTAAACTGGTTCGGATTGGCCTGCATTTCCATATCGAGCTTTTCCATTGTAATAAATCGTGTTGCGCTCACCTCATCTTTATTTGGATGAATTTCTCCATTGTAAGTACCTGTGAAAACATAATCAAGCTCATGTTCCCAAAGATTCTGACCAACATCGGCCTTATAAATAAAATGAAACTTTTCTGCAAGAGTGGTTTGTATTCCCAATTCTTCCCTCATCCGTCGCTGTGCGCCTTCCAGATATGATTCCTCCAGTCGGGGGTGGGAACACACCGCATTGGTCCACTGGTCAGGCGAATGGTATTTTCCTGAAGCCCTGCGCTGCAGCAACATTTCACCTTTATCATTAAAGAGGAAAACCGAGAAAGCACGGTGCAGAATACCGTTTTCATGAGCTTTCATCTTTTCCATGGTTCCCAAAACCTCATCCTTTTCAGAAACCAGCACAACATGTTCTTCCATCCTTACAAATTTAGGACATATAAGGCGATTGGGGAAATATTTAAATATAATTTAGCAGTTGGAGTACTGGGCAACAGTAATTATTGTAAAATTGTAGGCGAATCTGAACCCGGCAGCATTTTTAAGGTTTTAAAATTGACAGAGTTTAATTGCAGGGAAGTCATCTTTCAAAGCCTGCTCCCCAACCGGATATTTAATACGACTATGAAAATATTAGCTAATGACGGACTGGATCAGTCCGGGATTGATATTTTGGAATCCAAAGGTTTCCAGGTAATCACAGAAAAGATCCCACAGGATTTCTTATCAGAATACATCAACGCAAACAGCATCCGCACCTTAATTGTACGCAGCGCTACGGAGGTGCGGCGTGAACTTATTGACCGCTGTCCTACGCTGGAGATCATTGGGCGGGGAGGTGTAGGCATGGACAATATAGATGTGGATTATGCGAGGCAAAAAGGGATTCATGTCATCAATACACCTGCTGCTTCTTCCGAATCGGTTGCGGAACTGGTTTTTGCCCATCTCTTTTCGGGATGCCGCTATCTTCAGGACTCCAACCGGCAGATGCCTGTAAGTGGACATACGCACTTTTCTCAACTTAAGAAATCCTATGAAAAAGGCATTGAGCTTCGCGGAAAGACCATCGGCATTATTGGTATGGGCCGGATTGGTCAGGAAGTAGCCCGTATTGCACTTGGCCTGGGAATGCGCGTTATAGCTGCCGACAGTAATGTGGGCAGAGCCAGCATCAAAGTCAAATTTTACAACAGCCAGTTTATCAATGTGGATATTGAAACCGAGCCACTGGATGGAGTCCTGCGCCACGCAGACTTTATTACCTTGCATGTTCCGGGTCAGGCAGGCGGTTTTGTGATTGGTGATAAGGAATTCGGCATAATGAAGAAGGGTGCGGCAGTAATCAACTGTTCGCGCGGAGGTGTGGTAGATGAGGAAGCTTTGCTTCGGGCACTTGATTCCGAGAGGATCAGGTTTGCGGGCCTGGATGTATTCGCAGATGAGCCTACTCCGTCACAGGCTGTACTCAGTCATCCGGCCATATCATTAACGCCTCATACGGGAGCATCCACGCTGGAAGCACAGGACAGAATTGGTCTGTCCCTGGCCCAGCAGATTTGCAGTATACTTCAGGTTCCCTAATTACTACGGAAGCAGGTGTATTACTGGTTGGTGCTTTTTTCCTTCAGTAAATCCCTGATTTCGGTGAGCAGCTGTTCTTCCTTCGTTGGTCCTGGCGCCGCGGCCGGCGTTGGGCGTGTTACCTTGTTGGCTGCCTTAATGAGCCAGAACAACACCATTGCGATACACAGAAAGCTGATGCCTGCCGACAGGAAACTGCCGTATTTTACACCATTCCATGAGAGCTGTGCGATGTTTTCCGCATTTACCGCTTCCAGGGTTGGATTCAGTATAAGTGGTGTGATGACATCTTCCACCAAAGAGGTTACGATTTTTCCAAACGCAGCGCCTATGATTACACCCACTGCCAAATCCATCACATTTCCTTTGAATGCAAATTCTTTAAATTCCTGTATAAAGCCCATAATTTAAGTTTTTATTCACTCAAATTTAATGAAATATTACTGAGAACAACCATGTTTCAGATAAGTTGAAAGATTCATTTCCTAAATTTTTACTTTTAAATCATTATTTTTAGATATTCAAATTATAATGAAAATTTTCTCGGCAAACCAGATCAGGAAGTGGGACCGTTTTACCATTGAGAATCAAAAGATATCATCACTTCAGCTAATGGAGCGTGCTGCGAAGTCCTGTACTGCCTGGATCATCAACCGTTTTGGAAGCAGTGTGGAATACTGCGTACTCTGCGGACCCGGAAATAACGGAGGCGATGGTCTTGCTGTCGCACGTTTACTTAACGCTGAAGGTACTGCAGTCACTGTATTTGCAGATTTGCAAAGCTCATTTAAAACCGAAGATGCCAGGTCTAACTTAAAAGCGCTGCAACAGGAATCTGCTGTAACTATAAGTGATCTGAACAAATTCCCGAATGTCTGGCTGGATGGGAGTGTAATCTTTATCGATGCACTTTTTGGTGCCGGTTTCAGTGGAAATCTTGGAGGCGTTTATAGGAGCGCTGTCCTTAAATTAAATGCGCTCGACAACATGAAGGTATCAGTTGATCTGCCATCCGGTCTGGGTGCCGACGAATATTCCGGTCCTGATTCTGTGGTTGTCAGCGCAGATTATACACTCACTTTTCAATCGCAGAAAAAGACTTTTCTACACACTGAGACCGGAACTTTTTGCGGTAAGGTTGTCGTACTGGATATAGGTCTGTCCAAAGATTTTTATGAGGCCGAAACCTCTGAGCAATTTACGGTGGATGAGCAATTAATACGTAGATCCTTCCATCGAAGAAGTTCCTTTTCAAATAAGGGCGATTTTGGAAAAAGCCTGATCGTTGCCGGAAGTTACGGTAAGACCGGTGCTGCGGTGCTCGCGGTACGGGGTGCGTTAAGGACTGGGAGCGGCATTACGGTATCGGCCGGACCTTCCTGCGGATATAACATTCTGCAGACTGCATGTCCTGAAGCAATGTTTGAAGCCTTTGGCACCACTCATCTCACAGCTTTTAAAGCCGGTGAAGACACCGTGGTTGGTGTGGGTCCCGGTCTGGGCAGACATCCGGAAACTGCAGCGGCACTGCGTGACTTTTTACATAGATGGCGTAAGCCGCTGGCATTGGATGCAGATGCCCTCAATATTCTGGCTGAAAATCCGGAATTTCTCCGATTGCTTCCCGCCCAAAGCATCATTACCCCGCATCCCCGGGAATTTGAACGTCTGTTCGGCAAGACTTCCGACTCTTTCAATCGTACCTCTTTAGCCAAACAAATGGCGGCAGAACTGAATATCTGCATTGTATTAAAAGACCATCATACGCAGGTCATCACATCCAGCGGAGAGGTGTATTATAACACTTCCGGTAACGCCGGTATGGCCAAGGGTGGTAGTGGAGATGTTCTTTTGGGAATGATTACAGCACTTTTGGCTCAGAAATACAGCCCGGAACAGGCAGCTGTACTGGGCGTGTGGATTCATGGAAAAGCCGGAGATCTGGCAGCCGAAAAAAAGTCGCAGGAAGCCATGCTGGCTACTGATCTGCTTGATGAAATCGGCAATGTTTTTCTGGCTTTGGCAAGTGAGGTGTGAATTTTGATACTGCTTCAGAAAAAAATTGAAATGAAATTAGTAAAGCTTTTATTTTCAGCGTTTGTAACAACCGCACTATGGTCATGTGCTGCCAGTGGTGCTGCTAAAACAGCCACTGTAACGCGGGACTGCACCGGAACATATCTTCGCGTGGACTCGAAGGACTGGCTGGTTTGCAATGCAGAAATCCTCAGCAGGCATCAAGAAGGTGCAGTTGTAAATGCGAAATTTATAAAAACAGATCAGTGTCCCGAATTTGCAGACAAGATTTTTTGCATGATGTATCATGAAAATGAAGGATTGATCCGGATTACAGAACTGAAGTAGTTTTATAAAAAATGCCTCCCGATATGAGAGGCATTTATTTTAATCAGGCTTTTCATTTTCGGCCTGTGTGATCCTGTTCTTTTGCGAGTACCACATAATCACTGCTCCGGCAATCATAAATGGGATAGACAGTACCTGTCCTGTATTTAATCCCGCAAACTGGATGAATTCGTCGCCCTGAGGTTCTTTCAGGAATTCTACGAAGAACCTGATGGCCCAAAGCAGTATAAAGAACAGTCCGAATAACCATCCTTGCTGGTATTTGCGGTTGGTATAACGGTAGAGTACCCAAAGGAGGATGAAAAGCAGCACATAACCGGTAGCTTCAAACAGTTGGGTAGGATATCTGGGTACAATTGCGCCATACTCCGTACTTTGCTGCGGAAACAGCACTGCAAAAGGTGAGTTTTCCGGTGCCGGCTTGCCGATGATTTCAGAATTGAAGAAATTCCCTATCCTCACAAAAGCTCCCCCGATGGCAACTACAATTGCAATCCTATCGAAAACCCAAAGCGGGTTCTTCTTAATAATTTTGTAAGAATAATACAAGGTAGTAAGAATTACGGCAATGGTTGCACCATGACTGGCAAGACCAGAGAAACCGGTGAATTTAAATTCCGGAACAGTCTGAATCGGAAGGAATACCGACCAGAAATCCTGCCTGAAAAGCTCAGGCTGATAAAAAACAACATGCCCGATTCTTGCACCCAGGATGGTACCTACCAAAGTCCAGGTGAATACTGGTTCCACATATTTCAGGTTTACATTATCAATCCTATACATCTTAGTCATCAGGTAATAGCCCAGGCCGAAGGCAATCACAAACATCAGGCTGTAATAGTGCAGGGTTATCGGTCCCAAATGAATTCCTGTAGATGGGTCCCAGGTTGTGTATAAAAGTGTAAGCATATTTTTTATCGTTTATTTATTTTTTTGGTGGCACGGGATCATAACCTTCGCCTCCCCACGGGTGACATCTTGCAATCCTTTTTGCGCCCAGCCAAAGGCCTTTGAAAACTCCGTGTACCTGCAGTGCTTCAGCCATGTACTGTGAGCATGTAGGCTCGTAGCGGCAGTTTTTGGGCAGTAATGGTGATATAAACCACTGATAAAAACGGATCAGCAGGAGTAAAGGGAAGGTAGTGATTTTGTTAAAGTTCAACTTCAAAGCAGTGCAAAAATACTTTAATTAATCAACAGACTGAAATTTTTGAAACCTTTGTGAAGAATTCCTTTTTGGTGAGAATCATTAACTTTGAAACTTAATTAACAATTTATGAATGCAAATGCACCGCTGGCCGAAAAAATGCGCCCCCAGAATCTGGATCAGGTGCTGGGTCAGGAGCATCTTACAGGCCGGAACGGCGCCATCCGCAAAATGCTCAGGAATGACACACTGAATTCACTGATTTTTTGGGGTCCTCCGGGCACCGGCAAGACAACGCTGGCTGAAATAATTTCCCTTCAGTCGGGGCGGAAATTCTTTAAACTTTCGGCAGTATCCAGCGGAGTGAAAGATGTCCGTGAAGTTATTGATGAGGCGAAGAAGCAGAATCTTTTTTCAGGTAAGTCACCAATTCTCTTTATTGACGAGATTCACCGATTCAACAAATCCCAGCAGGACTCACTTCTGCATGCGGTAGAAAAAGGCTGGATCGTTCTTATAGGTGCTACTACGGAGAATCCCAGTTTTGAAGTTGTTTCAGCATTACTTTCCAGGTCACAGGTCTACGTATTAAAATCACTGACCTACGAAAAGCTTGAGGAGTTGGCAGAAACCGCGCTTCATAATTATAATGTGGAACACGGTACGCATTTCAGTATTTCGGCAAACGAAGCATTCATAAAATATTCCGGTGGTGATGCCCGTAAACTCATCAATTCGGTTGAAAATGTGCTGAACAGTTTCCTGAACAGCGGCAAGTCTGATATATCCAATGATGATGTACTGGAAGTTCTGCAGGAAACCATGGCGCTGTATGATAAAAATGGTGAGCAGCATTATGATATTATATCGGCCTTTATTAAATCCATGCGCGGTTCGGATCCCAATGCAACCGTTTATTGGCTGGCAAGAATGCTGGTAGGTGGCGAAGATGTAAAATTCATTGCGCGCAGAATGCTTATTCTGGCAGCCGAAGATATCGGACTGGCAAATCCCAATGCCCTCGTGATCGCTAACAACTGTTTTCAGGCGGTGAATGTGATTGGCAATCCCGAAGCGAGGATTATCCTCAGTGAAACCGCCGTATATCTGGCAGTTTCACCCAAGAGTAATTCTACCTATACTGCAATCAATGAAGCCATGGCTTTTGTGAAGAAAACCGGTGACCTGCCCGTTCCTCTGCATTTGCGCAATGCGCCCACTAAGCTGATGAAGGAAATGGATTATGGCAGGGATTATGACTATGCGCATTCACATCCCGGTAATTTTGTGGACCTTGAATTTTTGCCGGCGGAAATTTCAGGCACACAGTTCTATAAACCGGGAAATAATTCCACTGAAAATAAAATTGAGTCCGAACTCCAAAGGAAATGGAAAGGGAAGTATTGAATCCGGCTGTAGGGCATGAAAAAAGCGCCCATTGAGGACGCTGACTTTTACCTTAAGAAATAGAGGTTACTTAAGTGCCGAGGCGGAAGTACTTTTCGGTGTAGTCGAGATGGAAAGCATTTTCTTACCGTTTACCTCAGTGACTTCCATATGTTCCAGAACATTACCCAATACAATAAGATCTGTATTGCTGATGATATTACCGTCAAAGTTAACGGGTGAGTTATCTGCAAGCTTGAAACCCTGGTTCAGTTCTTTCAGCGAAATTCTGTCGTAATAGTTTTCTTTTACTTTCACTGCGGTAATACCGTTAGCCGCCAGGCTCTCAAAGCTCTTAAGATTTTGCGGCAGGTTTCCGCTTTTATAGTTATTTGTAGTCTGAATATTCTTTTTATCCTGTGCAACAAGGCTGCTGGAGGCCAGCATTCCGTCTACAAGAACCACAGGCTTGCCTGAATTTTGCTGGGCAAAAGCAGTAGCTGAAGCAAAAATGGCGAAGAAGTAAAATAATTTTTTCATAAGCTTTGATTTATTTCTTTTACAAAAATAGTAAAACAATTGATTTATTAGATTATTTGTGCAAAAATTAATGCGATTGCCGCATTGTAGCCGTTAATCGGTATTTTGTTCGTCTTTCCAGTGATTTAGAATTAGCTGCATCAGAAAATCGGGACATTTTACAATTTTATTTCTTGCCGAATCCAGAAAAAAAAGAGTTGTGCTGGCTTCAGAAATCCGTTCACCCTCCTCGCCAAAAATCTCATATTCAAATTCGATTCTGACTCCCGGAATTTTTTTCACGTAAGTGTGGATGGTCAGAATTTGGTCATATCTTGCAGGTTGCAGATATTTAATTTTGAACTCAGAAACAGGCAGCCAGATTCCCCGCTTTTCAATCTCATCGTACGACATTCCGATACCTCGGAAAAGTTCCACGCGGGCCACTTCCAGGTATTCGGCATAGTTGCCGTAGTACACATATTTCATAGGGTCAGTATCAGCGTAACGTACTCGTAATGTGTTAGTTGAGTGTATCATTAAGGGGCTTCTTTTAGACATACAAATATATTTTTTAATAATCAAGGGTACAACAGTTTTTTTTTAATGATTAAATTATCCATCTTTGCTTTCCCGATAAAAATTAATAACAAGAGGCCTAATTGAAGTTGAACAAATGAATGAAAATTTAGTACTGATTTGGGAGAAATGCCTCCAGTTTATGAGGGACAATCTCAACGCTGCCGAAGACTCTTCCAACCTGAAAAAGCTCGAGAATTCTTTCGATTTACTTTTTGATAAGGTTCAGCCGGTTTCCCTGGTTGATAACAATCTTACATTGATGGTTCCGAGCGATTTCTACAAGGAATATATTGAGGACAATTACCTGTCCCTTCTTTCGGCTGCTCTCAAAAAGTACATCGGGAAAGGCGTAAAACTGTGGTACCAGGTAATGGAAAACAGGCCTGCCGGAAAGGAAAAGCCAATTACGGTAAATGTAAAAGGCAAATCCACGCCGGCACCAAAGCCGCAGGAAACAATGCCTCAGCATTTTTCATCGGACAAAATTGTTAATCCTTTTGTGGTGCCCGGCATCCAGAAGATTAATATCGACTCCAACTTAAAGGCCGACTTTTCTTTTGACAGTTATGTGGAAGGTGAAAGCAATAAATTTGCCTCCACCGTGGCAAAATCAATTGCCAAAAGACCGGGTGCAACCGCTTTTAACCCACTTTTTCTGCACGGAGGTTATGGTGTGGGAAAAACCCACCTTGGCCATGCCATCGGTCTCGAAGTGAAAAATTCACTGCCGGACAAAGTGGTTCTCTACCTTTCGTCCGAGAAATTTATACAGCAGTTCGTTTCTGCCGCCAAAGCGCACAAACAGACGGAGTTCGCCAATTTTTACCAGATGGTGGATGTCCTGATTATTGATGATATCCAGTTTCTGTCGGGGAAATCGGCTACACAGGACAGTTTCTTCCACATCTTCGACTATCTCCATCAAAACGGTAAACAGATCGTACTGACTTCTGACCGCGCACCTGTGGATATTATGGATATCCAGGAACGTATTGTTTCCCGTTTTAAATGGGGTCTTACCGCCGAGATTAAAGCGCCGGATTTTGACACGCGCAGAAAGATCATCATCGACAAACTGAGCCGCGACGGTATTGAACTGTCTGATGATATGCTGGATTTCCTGGCCAATGAAGTGAAGAGCAGCGTGCGGGACCTGATTGGTGTGATAAACTCTGTAATCGCTTACTCCACCATTTATAAATCGGATCTCACCCTGGAACTGCTGAAGGAAACCATCAGCAAGATTTCATCCACCAAGAAGAAAGTCATCAATATTCCTTATATTCAGGAGGTGGTTTGCGAATATTTCGGCATAGAGCGCGATCAGCTTCTCTCCAAAACAAGAAAGCGTGAGATTGCCTTACCCAGACAGCTTGCCATGTATTTTGCCAAGGAATATACCAATGCCACATTCACCAAAATTGGTGAGGAAATGGGTGGTAAAGACCATTCCACAGTAATGTATGCCTGCGATACGATTAAGGATGTATCGAAGATTGACAAAGAAATTAAGAAATATGTAAAGGAGCTTACGGAAAAATTAAAGCATTAAGATTTTTGCCGTACTCATAGAATAATAACCCTTTCAACTTTTAATCCAGCTGAAAGGGTTTTTTTTAAATTTAAAACATAAAATTCATGAAAATTCTAGTCGTATGTTTGGGAAACATCTGCCGCAGTCCTTTGGCTGAGGGAATCCTGGCGTCTAAACTGCCGGAACATTTTGTGGTCGATTCAGCTGGAACAATTTCGCTGCATGAAGGTGAACAGCCGGACAAGCGTGCGGTCGCTGTCGCTCATAAATATGGAATTGATATCTCCGCACAAAAGTCAAGACCCATTACGCCGCACGATTTTCAGATCTATGATTACATTTTCTGCATGGACAGGACCGTACTTCACGACGTAATTGAACTCACAGACAGTGAGGAAGAGAGAAACAAAGTATCACTTTTTCTTGAAGCTGCCGGTATGGATGTAAATAATTGTGAAGTTAAGGATCCTTACTGGAGTGATGCTGAGGGCTTCCGCGAAACTTTTGAACTCTTGAACCAGGCTTCCGAAGCGATCTGTAATAAACTTACCTCTAAAGCAAAGTAATTATGCTCTTTCTAATACCTGCGTACCTTTCCGAGAATTCGCCTTCATCCTATTTTGCGCCTGCAGTTGAGGAGTACATCATGAAAACGGACTTCTTTTTTGTTGAAAATGAAAAGACCGCGCGTAAAGTCATCAAATTTTTTGCACCTGGGAAAAAGCAGGCTGACCTGAAACTATATCTTCTGGATAAATATTCTGAAAGTTCCGACCTGAAGGAGGCACAGGACCTTATACGGAAAGGTCAGGACTTTGGTTTACTGTCCGAAGCCGGACTTCCCTGTATTGCGGATCCCGGAAACCTTATGGTGAAATGGTGCCATGAAAACAAAATTCAGGTCATCCCTGTAAACGGACCTTCTTCAATTATTCTCGCGCTTATAACCAGTGGCTTCAACGGTCAGGAATTCACCTTCCATGGTTACCTTCCCATAGACCGGTCTGAAAAGAAGAGTAAAATACTCTGGCTGGAATCTCAGGTGCAGAAAACCGGTTACTCACAAATCTTCATGGAAACTCCCTACCGGAATAATGCACTCTTTGAGGATCTCTGTAAATTCCTGGCTCCAAACACTAAACTTTGTGTCGCAGCAAACATCAATGATCCTGAGAACGAGTTCATCAGGACGCTCAGCATTAAGGAGTGGCAAAAAAACAAGCCGGAACTTCATAAGCTTCCGGCCGTGTTTGTTCTTGGCAAGTAGGGTTTACTTTTTATAATGGTAAGTGAGACCATTCACCGAATCGTCACCCAGGGAGAGGTCGGTCGCATTTACGCTGTTCACCATTTTATCCGGATCATTGGAAAAGTCGATATACATTTTCTCCACATGGTCTGTAGAGGTTACACCTTTGTAAAGCGAATAATTTCCCTGACTTTGAACGATATCATTTTCTTTTATCGTGTAGGTTCCTTCGGGCGTCAGAATTAACTGCGCGGTCTTGCCGGTATTTGTGGGATTTTCATTTACATTCACACCTGTTGTAGCCACCCAGTCCCAGGCTCCTACATACTGTTCATTTGAAAACTCGTCGTCGCGGCTGTCGCAGGAAACAATCGCAGTAAAGAAAAGGGCGGGCAGAAACAGTCTTGTAAACAATGTTTTTACAGTAATCATCTTAAGTAATTTTATACCCAAATTTAGTCAAATTATCCTGCAATATATTTTGTTTGGCTGGTGAATTACAGAATGCTGACAGTAATCATATTTTTGAAGGATATATAGCCGGGTCATAGAGGTTTCTGTGGTATTAGGGTTTATACCATACCTGTATTTGCTAAACTTTTTGCCTTCAGAAAAAACAGAAAGTTGTATTATTACGCTCTTAATTATTGATATATGAGTGAAACACTGTCTGTGGCTGAATTTTTTGAAAAAGTTATTCTAACAGCTAATGACCTTATATGGTCCAATGCCTTAATTATCCTGTGCATTGGTACAGGCATCTACTTCAGCATCCGAACCAAATTTGTACAGGTCAGGTTTATGAAGGACATGATTTCACAGTTGTTTACCGAAGGTTCAAGTGATAAAGGTGTTTCGCCGTTTCAGGCGTTTTCCATTGCCATTGCCGGCAGGGTTGGTACAGGGAATATAGCCGGCGTAGCTACAGCCATTGCAATGGGTGGGCCGGGTGCGGTTTTCTGGATGTGGGCCATTGCTTTCCTTGGAAGTTCCACAGCCTTTATAGAGGCAACCCTGGGGCAGATTTATAAAGTTGAAAAAAACGGGAATTACCGGGGTGGCCCGGCGTATTATATTGAGAGGGGTATGGGTAAAAAGTGGTACGCCGCACTCTTTGCAGTCTGCACAATTGTGGCCTGCGCGCTGTTCCTGCCGGGTGTGCAGTCCAACAGCATTGCGCAGAGTATGAACAGCGCATTTGACTTTGACCCGCTTTGGGTGGGGCTTGGTGTTGTACTTTTCCTTGTACTCATTATTATAGGAGATGTAAAACGCATAGGCAAATTTTCAGAATTAGCAGTTCCTTTCATGGCTGGAGCCTATATTCTTATGGCTTTGGTGATCATCGGGCTTAATATTGAACAGTTACCTGCCATGATTAAACTGATCCTTTCATCAGCTTTTGGTGCCGAAGCAACTTTCGGCGGAATCCTGGGCTCGGCAATCGCCTGGGGCGTAAAAAGGGGGATTTACTCTAATGAAGCCGGCCAGGGGACCGCTCCCCATGCCGCCGCTGCCGCCGCAACAACCCACCCGGCAAAACAGGGAATACTGCAGGCTTTCTCGGTGTATATTGATACATTGTTTGTGTGCACAGCTACAGCCCTAATGATTCTTTTCACCGGAATGTATAATGTAAGTGACGGCAACGGTGGGTTCCTTCAACATAACCTGCCGGGAGTGGAAGAGGGAGCACTTTTTACACAGGCGGCCATCTCGGCTCATTTTCCGGCCTTAGGCCATGGATTTGTAGCCTTAGCGCTTCTATTTTTCGCTTTCACCACCATTCTTGCCTATTATTTTATTGCTGAATCCAATCTCTATTATCTGAGAGAGAAAAAAATGCATCCTGCGGTTCTTTGGACACTGCGAATCCTGTTCCTTACCAGTGTGGTTTTCGGTTCTGTTACTACCGGTGGCAATGCATGGGCACTGGGAGACATTGGCGTTGGTTTGATGGCCTGGCTTAACCTGATCGCAGTACTTATACTTCAGAAAAAAGCACTGATTACACTCAAAGATTACGAACAGCAGAAGAAGGAGGGCCGGGACCCTGTCTTTGAACCCGAAAAGCTGGGAATTAAAAATACTTCCGAGTGGTAAGGCATCCCGCCGGGTTGTATAAAGAAAAAGGCAGGTCACCGCGACCTGCCTTTACTGTTTTTATGATATTGTCTTAGGAAACCTCTACGCCATTTTCAACCTGGTTTTCCGGAGTCACGAAGGTCAGTTTACCATCCGGTTTGGTGGCCAGCAGCAGCATACCCTGTGATTCGATACCACGGATTTTTCTTGGCGCCAAATTCAGTAATATCATTACCTGCTTTCCTACACATTCCTCAGGTGTGAAACTTTCAGCAACACCTGATACAACCGTGCGCACATCAACACCTGTATCTACGGTAAATTTGAGAAGTTTGTCCGCTTTTTCCACTTTCTCGGCAGTAAGGATGGTTGCAGTTCTTAAATCGATTTTCGTAAAATCTTCAAACTGTATTTCTTCTTTCATGGGATTGGCTTTAGGATTTGTTTTTTTATTTGACGCTTTGGTCTGTTCCAGTTTGTGGATTTGGAAGTCCACCGTCTCATCTTCTATTTTTGAAAATAAAAGTGCGGCCTCATTAATCTCGTGACCGGTTTCTATCATCAGCTCACGGTCTTTAAGGTCTTGCCAGTTCAGCTGATTACAATTGAACATTCTCAATAGCTTTTCGGAAGTGAAAGGCATAAACGGTTCAGAAAACTGAGCCAAGGCAACTGCGATTTGTGCTGCATTAAAGAGTGAATTGGCAGCCTTTTGCGGGTTTTCTTTTATTGTTTTCCAGGGTTCCTCTATCTGCAGGAACTGGTTGCCGTAGCGCGCCAGATTCATAAGTGCCGAAAGTGAATTGCGGAACTCAAATTTTTCCAGATACATCTCAATCTCACTACCCGCTTTTTTTATTTCTGCCTGCTCCGTTTCGCCTAAAGTACCTTCAGGAATAAAGCCGTTATAGTATTTGTGGATCAGGACCGCGACTCTGTTAATGAAATTTCCAAAAATCCCTACCAGTTCAGAATTGTTCTTGGTCTGGAAGTCTTTCCATGTAAAATTATTGTCTTTGGTTTCGGGTGCTGAAGACAATAAAGCGTATCTCAGTACATCCTGCTGGCCAGGGAATTCCTGCACATATTCGTGTGCCCAGACTGCCCAGTTGCGCGAGGTTGATATTTTTTCGTTTTCCAGGTTCAGAAATTCAAAAGCGGGAACATTGGCAGGCATAATGTAATTGCCGTGCGCCTTCATCATTGCCGGGAAAATAATACAGTGAAATACAATATTGTCCTTGCCGATAAAATGAATCAGATCGGAATTTTCATTTTGCCAGAACTCTTTCCAGTCCCTGCCGTTTTTCTCAGCCCATTCCTGGGTAAATGTTATATAGCCAATTGGAGCATCGAACCAAACATAAAGGACTTTCCCGTCGGCATCTGGCAGCGGCACAGGCACTCCCCAGTTCAGATCGCGCGTCATGGCGCGTGGCTTCAGACCGTCTGTAAGCCACGATTTCACCTGTCCGTATACATTTGGTTTCCAGTCATCTTTATGACCTTCAATAATCCATTCATTCAGGAAATCTTCATATTCATTAAGTGGCAGATACCAGTTTTTTGTCTCTTTCAGCACGGGCACATTACCGCTAAGCATCGATTTCGGATTCAGGAGTTCTGAGGGTGAAAGCGTGGCGCCGCATTTTTCGCACTGGTCACCATAGGCACCATCGTTAGAACATTTTGGACAGGTGCCTACAATATACCTGTCAGCCAGAAACTCACCGGCCTGCTCATCATAATACTGTTCGGATACCTCTTCCGTAAACTTGTTTTTATCATAAAGTGTCTTAAAAAAGTCCTGACTTACCTCACGGTGTCTCCTGGAAGTGGTTCTTGAATATTCGTTAAAGGAAATTCCCAGGTCAGAAAAGGATTTTTTAATCAACTCATGATATTGGTTCACGATATCCTGAGGAGTTACGCCTTCCTTTTTAGCACGTATGGTAATAGGAATACCGTGTTCATCGGATCCGCAGATAAATGCGACGTCTTTTCCCAACCTTCGCTGGAATCTCGCGTATACATCTGCAGGAATATAAACACCAGCCAGGTGGCCAATATGTACGGGGCCGTTAGCGTATGGCAGTGCGGCCGTGATTAACTTTTTATCTGACATTTCTTTGAAGCTGTTTGAAGTTGCAAAGATAGGCTTCTGATGTGGATTCGTGATTAATTCTCGCGTGAAAAATAGGGCAGGCAGGACAGAAAATGAGATTAGACAGATAATGTTAATTATTTTTTTGCCGGTTTTGCTGAAATAAAGTTCATAAATGCTGCGGGAACCCCATGCCGGTTATTCAGTCTTCAGCCAAAGTTTTCTCTGAGTATCTTTATTCAAGAATTATCTGCCAATTGATATTGAATTACATACTGTATAGAAGAAACTTTCCTACTTTTAAAGTTGAATTAATAACAGTTAAAAATTTGGTCATGAAAAAAATCAAGCTGATTACGGTACTCTTTGTGATAATTGGACTCTTTACTTCAGTAAACGGCCAGAATAAAGGCTTCTACGAAAATGTCCAGAAAAAAAACGTTAATAAAGTTCTGGACGACCTTAATGCCTTTGCTGCTCAGGCAGATTTCAAAAGCTATTTTGACCTTTTTGCGGAAGAGTCCACATTTATAGGAACAGATGCTGCGGAAGTTTGGGATAAGAAGCAGTTTATGGCGTATTCCAAACCTTATTTTGATAAAGGCAAAGCCTGGAATTTCAGGTCAGTGAAAAGAAATATTTATTTCAGCAAAGACGGCATGCTGGCCTGGTTTGATGAGATTCTGGATACACAGATGAAAATCTGCCGTGGTTCCGGAGTGCTTGAAAGGGTGGGAAACAAATGGAAAATTAAGCAGTATGTGCTTTCTGTGACGGTGCCCAATGATGTGGTGGACGATGTTGTAAAAATAAAGGCTCCACTGGAGGACAGTTATCTTAATCAACTTAAATAACGGATTTGATGAGATCTGGTGCTGACTGCAATTCACAGTTAAGGCATCTCTGTCGCAATACGCGCCGGATCAATGGAAGACGGAACTTAACCTAAGTCAATGTTCTACTGGATTACGAGCGGTAAATTTGTGTAATAAATCAATAATATATGAAAACAGTATATCACAAAGCAAATACAAGAGGTTTTGCAGACCATGGTTGGCTAAAATCCTATCACAGTTTCAGCTTTGCCAATTATTACAATCCCGAAAGAATGAACTTTGGCGCGCTGCGCGTTCTCAATGATGATCAGGTAGCCTCCGGCATGGGTTTCGGCGCGCACCCGCACAGCAATATGGAAATCATTTCCATTCCGCTGGAAGGTGATCTGGAACATAAAGATTCAATGGGAACCACGGCCGTTATTCGCAAAGGCGAAATTCAGGTAATGAGTGCCGGAACGGGTGTGCAGCACAGCGAATACAACAGGAGCAGGGATGAACTTGTGAAATTTCTCCAGATCTGGGTCATTCCAAACAAAATGAATGTACAGCCGCGGTATGACCAGATCAGTATCAGTGAAAATGCGGAAATAAATGCGTTCCAACAGATCCTTTCGCCTGATCCCGAGGATGATGGGGTCTGGATTCATCAGGATGCCTGGTTTCATCTTGCCAATTTTGAAAAAGGCTGCAGCCGGGAATACCGTCTGAAAAAAGCAGGTAACGGCGTGTATATCTTTGTTCTGAAAGGTTCCGCAAAGATCGGGGATCAGGTTTTGGAAACCCGGGACGGTTTCGGAATCTGGCAAACAGACGCTTTCCAACTGGAAACCCTTGAAGATTCAGAAATTTTACTGATGGAAGTCCCAATGGTTATCTGATTTCGCTTATATTTAACTGAATTATTCAGCTCAACCTGAACCTCAACCTGAACCTCAACCTCAGCCTTAACCTGAACCTCAACCTCAATATGAAAATACTGGCTTTCGCAGGAAGCAATTCCGAAGTATCTATCAATAAAAAACTGATTTCTTATGTCACTTTATTTTTCAATGAAGATGATGTAGAAATCCTCGACCTTAATGATTTCGAGATGCCCATTTACAAACATGACCGGGAACTGCAAAATGGCATTCCTCAGTTAGCAAAAGATTTTGCAGCTAAAATAGACAGCTCCGAGCTTATCATTATGTCGCTTGCTGAACATAATTCGGCTTATTCAACAGCTTTTAAGAATGTCTTCGACTGGATTTCGCGCATTAAAGACCGTAAGCATTTTGGAGACAAACCAATATTCCTGATGGCAACTGCGCCCGGAAACGGTGGCGGCAAGAATGTAATTGAAGTATTTTTGAAACGCGCGCCATTCAGCGGTGCCAACGTAATTGAAACCTTCTCTTTACCCAATTTCAGGGACAGATTCGAAGAAGGACTTGGAATTACTGATGCGGAAAAACTGACTGAACTGAAATCAAAGATTGAGACAGTAAAGCAGTTTTTTACCAATTAAAGTCTGGCCAATTCATACAGAAAGCGGGAATTCACCCGCTTTCTCTGTTTATATATAGTACTACTATTATTTCTTGAGTATGGAGAGTGCTTTCCCTCCGAAATGAAACACGGGCAGGGCAATGATTCCGCCTATTATACCTGCCAGTGTATCCCGGAGTAAGGAGTTGGCATTTGGAAGAAAATGATGATGGATCCAGTCAATATTGTGGACAAAGATGCCTCCGGCCACCAATATCAGGGCTACGGTACCGATTACCGCAAGTCCTTTTATAACCCACGGTAGTGCACTAACCAGAAAAGTTCCTACCGTTACCAAAAAACCTTTATCTTTTCCCGACCTCTTGATGATTTTATATCCGGCATCGTCCATGCGAACGATTAAAGCTACAATTCCGTATACACCTATCGTAGCGATGATGGCCACAATAGATACCGAAACAATTTCAACTAGCAATGGGTTAAATTGTGATTTCAGGGCTTCGTATCCCTCTTTTGCAGAGGCAAGCGCAATAATTACAATCTCCAGCGAAAGAATAAAGTCCGTTGTTACCGCCGACTTGATTTTGGATTTTTCCAGTTCATCCCCATTTGCATCATCCGCCACATTTTCCTCAATAACTTCTTCACCTTTTTTATTCCTGTGAAAAAGAAATTCAATAATCTTTTCAACACCTTCATAGGCCAGGTAAAATCCTCCGAAAACCAGGATAATGGTAATTGCAGGCGCATACAGCCACTGAAGCAGAAAGACCGCAGGAATGATGATAATCTTGTTAATGAAGGAACCTTTCATAATCTTCATCAGAACCGGAATTTCCCTTGATTCCAGAAAGCCGGTCGCTTTTTCGGCGTTTACGGCCAGGTCATCGCCCAAAATTCCGGCGGTCTTTTGGGTAGCCACTTTGGCCGTTACCGCTACATCGTCCATCAACCCTGCAATATCATCTAAAATCGCAAAAAATCCTGAAGCCATAGTCTGTATATTTGGCAGCAAAAATAGATAAATGAATTAAAACGAAGCGTAATTTTTTTTGAATCCATTTTTTAAATCCGCTAAAAAATCTTACTTTCGCAGAACAAAATTTTTTAACATTGAAGCCGCAGAGATTACATTCCCTAAGTGAAAAATTCCAGGATTTGGGATGCGCAATCTCCTCCAAAAAATAATAGTGAGCCGACGTCTGTATGATTGTCGGCTTTTTTATTTGGCTTTAGTATAACCTAATGAACATGAGTAACACTTACAAATCCGCCGGTGTAGATAAGGAAGAAGGCTACAAAACCGTTGATAAGATAAAATCTGCCGTGGCAGAAACCCATAATGAGAATGTCCTGAACAACCTGGGAAGTTTTGGAGCATTTTACCAGATCGCCGGTTATAAAAACCCGGTTCTTGTGAGTGGAACAGATGGCGTGGGTACAAAACTTAAGGTAGCGCTCGATTCTAAGAAGTATGACTCGATTGGTGTGGACTGTTTCGCAATGTGTGCCAATGATATCCTGTGTCACGGTGCAAAACCTCTTTTCTTCCTGGACTATCTCGCGTGCGGGAAACTGGATTCTGAAATAGCTGCCGAAATCGTAATGGGCATGGTGAAGGCCTGCAAGGACAATGAATGTTCGCTGATCGGCGGCGAAACCGCCGAGATGCCCGGTATGTACAAGCCAGGCGATTACGATGTGGCTGGTTTCTGCGTGGGGATTGTGGAAAAAGAGAACATCATCGACGGTTCCAAAATAAAGTCTGGTCATAAAATAATCGCACTGCCCAGTTCTGGATTTCACAGTAACGGATTCTCATTGGTTAGAAAAATATTCACTGACTTTAACGAAGAGTTTGAAGGCAAACCGCTCTATGAAACGCTTTTGGTTCCCACCCGACTTTACTATCAGCCAGTACACAAGCTGCTGGAGGAAGTTAAGGTAGACGGTATCGCACATATTACAGGTGGCGGCATCATCGAGAATATCCCGCGCATCATTCCGAACGGATTATCTGCACAGATCGATACATCTGCAATCAGGATTCCTTCTGTTATGCTGGAGCTTGAAAAACGCGGAAATATAGAGCGTACTGAAATGTACGGTACCTTTAATATGGGTGTTGGTATGGTGATCGTTATTGATGCTAACCATTCGGAAAAAGTCCTGAACCTTCTGGATGATGCCTATGAAATAGGAGAGATTACCGAAGGTGAAGAGAAAATAGTACTCAACTACTCAGGCGCTTACCAATTATAAAGTTTCGAACTCCTTTATGAAGAATATCGTTGTATTGGTATCCGGAGGTGGCACCAACCTTCAGCGCATCATAGACTGCACCGAAAATGGTGGGATTCCGGATGCTAAGGTTACCCTGGTGGTCGCAGACCGTGAATGTTTAGGACTGCAGCGCGCCGAAAAACATGGAATTCCTCGGCATTTGATTAAAAGAGGTCAGGAATTTTCATTAAAACTGGCTCAGGTAGTTCCCGGGGATACGGATCTGGTGATCCTTGCAGGTTTTCTGTCTATACTGAGCACAGAGTTTTGTGAAAAGTTCAGAGGAAAAATCATCAATATTCATCCCGCATTGCTGCCGAAGTTTGGCGGAAAGGGAATGTGGGGACATCATGTACATCAAGCTGTGCTTGATGCCGGAGAAGCTGAAAGCGGTGCTACGGTTCATTTTGTAACGCCGGGGATTGACGAAGGTGAAATTATCCTTCAGAAATCATTTGAAGTTGCGGAAGATGAAACTGTAGAGGGTTTAGCCGAAAAAGTACATAGGATTGAATATGAAATATTCCCCAAGGCAATAAATAAGGTTTTGGGGACGTGAGTTCCGTAGGAACGAACGATATCTGCATGGGAATTTATTCCAATGTATGACAGTTGAATAAAGTGGCATTATATTGAGACGGCAACTCGTATTTGTTCCGAAAAAGTTAGAAAAACGTCCGGTCGACAGACATTGGGACAGTCAAATAAAAAGTAAAGAAAGAAAGATGTCAAAGAAAAGAGCGCTGATCTCAGTTTCGGATAAATCCGGACTTAT
Organism: Chryseobacterium sp.; assembly: GCF_008831505.1. NCBI lineage: Bacteria > Pseudomonadati > Bacteroidota > Flavobacteriia > Flavobacteriales > Weeksellaceae > Chryseobacterium > Chryseobacterium sp. The sequence continues at coordinate 1,065,439 of NZ_CP044507.1, forward strand.
CGGTTTTGCAAAATTTTTAGAAGAACAGAATTATGAACTAGTTTCCACAGGTGGTACTTTTAAACACCTGAAGGAAGCGGGACTCAATCCAATTCAGATTGACGAGATAACGGAATTTCCGGAAATGCTGGACGGCCGTGTAAAAACACTTCACCCAAAAGTTCACGGAGGTTTACTTGCGGTGCGAAACAGTGAGGAACACATGTCCACCGTACAACAGCACGGAATCGGACTTATCGATATGGTTATCGTTAACCTGTATCCTTTCTTTGAGAATGCAAATGCAGATATTTCACTGGACGAAAAAGTGGAATTCATCGACATTGGCGGACCGTCTATGCTGCGTTCAGGAGCCAAGAATTTCAATTCGGTTACCGTAATTACTGATGTTCAGGATTATGATCTTGTTAAGCATGAAATCGCTGAAACAGGTAATACAACAGCTGAAACCAGAAAGAAATTGGCCGGAAAGGTTTTCAACCTGACTGCCGCTTACGACGCGGCAATTTCCAGAATGTTGCTGGACGAGGAATACCCTCAGTACCTGAATGCCTCCTATAAAAAAGTTTCTGACCTCCGTTACGGAGAAAACCCGCACCAGTCTGCGGCCTTTTACGCTTCTACTACCGAAAATGGTGCCATGAAGGATTTTGAAATCCTGGGCGGAAAGGAACTTTCCTTTAACAACTTGCGTGACATGGATCTTTGCTGGAAGGTAGTTAATGAGTTTAAAGAAGAAATGGCTTGCTGTGCCGTAAAGCACTCCACGCCATGCGGAGTAGCAGTCGGAACTTCAGCTTTGGAAACCTATACCAAAACGTTCGAATGTGATCCTGTATCCATTTTTGGTGGCATTATTGGCATGAATTTTAAAGTGGATGGTGCTACCGCCACGGAACTTAACAAAACCTTCCTCGAAATTGTAATGGCACCGGATTTTGATGAAGATGCCCTGGAAATCCTGAGGAAAAAGAAAAATCTCAGAATCATTAAGATCAAAAATCCCGTATCCGATGCGCAAACTTGGGTAAAGGTGGACGGCGGAATTCTGGTTCAGGGATCAGACAGTGACTTTTCAGATAAAATTGAAACAGTAACTGCGGCAAAACCCTCACCAGAGCAGGAAAAAGCGTTGCTGTTTGCTCAGCGCGTGGTAAAATACGTGAAGTCCAACGCTATAGTAGTATCAAACGGGGTACAGGCACTGGGTATCGGCGGTGGGCAGGTAAACCGGATCTGGGCTACAGAACACGCGGTTCAGCGTGCTAAGGAAAAGTTCAGCGGTGATCTTGTCCTAGCTTCAGATGCTTTCTTCCCATTTCGCGATGTGGTGGATTACTGTGCGGCCGAAGGTATTAAAGCCATTATACAGCCCGGCGGAAGTATGCGCGACGAGGACAGCATTGCTGCTGCAAATGAGCACGGTATTCCAATGCTGTTTACTGGTATGCGCCACTTTTTCCACTAAAAAGTGCGGTTAAACGGCGTAATCTTTTAATTGCTGAATTTGAATTACTCAACCAAAAGAGTAATTTTGTATCATCTAAAAAATAAACTTTAATATGAGAGTACTAATCATAGGAAACGGTGGCCGCGAGGCTGCAATAGGCCGCAAACTTGCTGAAGACCGCAGGATCAGCCAAATATTTTTCGCCAAAGGAAATGCCGCAACAGAGCAGATTGGCAAAAATATCTCCTTAACCGATAACCAGGACTTGGTGAATTTCGCTACTAAAGAAGCTATTGACCTTACGATTGTAGGTCCGGAGGCATTTCTGGTGAGTGGCATTGTAGATGAGTTTACCAAAGCAGGACTCAATATTTTTGGCCCCTCAAAAAAAGTGGCAAAACTGGAAGGCAGTAAGGCATACTCCAAGAAATTCATGCAGGACTACGGTGTGAAAACAGCGGATGCCCAAATCTTTAATTCCTATGTAGAAGCTAAGGCTTATTTGGAAACTGCTAAATATCCGCTGATAATTAAAGCTTCAGGCTTGGCTCAGGGCAAGGGTGTAGTTTTAGCCGAAGATAAGGATGAAGCTATGAAGACCATTCACGACTTCATGATCGACAAGATTTATGGTGATGCCGGTATCAAGGTAGTTATAGAGGAATATCTTCGTGGCTTTGAGGCGTCGATAATCTGTTTCTCCAACGGTAAAGACCTGTTCCCATGTATTGCTGCAAAAGACTACAAACGTGTGGGTGCCGGAAACCGCGGACCAAATACGGGTGGTATGGGCAGTGTGGCACCAACTCCTGAGTTTACGGCAGAACATGAGCTGGACTTCCGCAAGTATATCCTGGAACCTACCATCGCCGGTCTCAAAGACAATTACCTGATGTTCAAAGGATTTATTTTCTTCGGACTTATGGTTACCGATAAGGGCTGTCACCTGCTGGAATATAATATGCGCTCCGGGGACCCTGAAACTCAGGTGATCCTTCCGCTTTTGGAAAATAACCTGCTGGACACCATTAACGACTGTATCGAAGGAAAAGATATTGAACTCAAGTTTAAAGATGAAAAAGCGGTTTGCCTTGTAATGGCTTCCGGTGGGTATCCTGGGAAGTACGAAACAGGCTACGAAATTACACACCTGGACAGAGCAACTCAAAGTACTGTCCTGTTGGCTGGCGCCTCCACCAAAGCTGGTGGTGTATATACAGCCGGCGGCAGGGTAATTAACCTTGTTGCTACAGGGAAAGATTTTGAAGAAGCCAGGAAGAAAGTGTATAGTGACGCGAAAACGATACAGTTCGACTACGCTTTCTATCGGGACGATATCGCGAAATTCTAATAAATAAAACGTGAGTTTTCACGTTTTTTTGTTTAATATAAACTGCAAACTATTTAAGACACTATGAAGAACGGTATCGTTATTCTGGACTTCGGTTCCCAATACAATCAACTTATAGCCCGCCGCATACGCGAAATGGAAGTGTATTCGGAGGTAATTCCCTATAACACACCACTGGAGGAAATCCTTGCAAAAGAACCCGCAGGTATCGTACTTTCGGGTGGCCCCAGCTCTGTAAATGCAGAGAACGCCCACTTGATAGACAAAGCGCTGTTCGATCAAAATATTCCTATACTCGGTATCTGTTACGGAATGCAGCTTACCACACATCTTCTGGGTGGCAAGGTGAAGAAAGGGGTGAAAGGCGAATATGGTAAAGCAAAACTGCAAATCGATAAGTCCAACGAACTTTTGGCCGGCGTAAGCAGGTTCTCTACTGTTTGGATGAGCCATTTTGATGAAGTACAGACTGTGCCGCCAGGCTTTAATGTTAACGCTACGACTGATGTAATTTCAGCGATCTCAAACGAAGATAAAAAGATTTACTGCGTGCAGTTCCACCCCGAGGTTTCACACACTGAAGAAGGTACACGCATGATTGAAAATTTTGTAATTAAGATCTGTAAAGCGCCGCGGGAATGGAAACTCACCAATTATATTGAAAAAACCGTAGCCGAAATCAGGGAAAAAGTTGGCAATGAGAAGGTGATTCTGGGCCTTTCCGGAGGTGTGGATTCTTCTGTAGCTGCAGTGCTGGTACATAAAGCGATTGGAGACCAGCTTACCTGCATTTTTGTGGATACCGGGCTGCTTCGCAAAGATGAAGGCCGTAAGGTGATGGAGAACTATGGTGAGCATTTCCATATGAAGATTGATATGGTGGATGCTTCTGATCGTTTTCTGAGCAAACTGAAGGGAGTCTCTGATCCTGAAGCAAAACGTAAAATTATTGGCAATGAGTTTGTGGCCGTCTTTGATGAAGAATCTCATAAATTCGAAGGTGCCAGATTCCTGGCGCAGGGTACCATTTACCCCGACGTAATTGAGAGCCAGTCTGTAAAAGGACCTTCTGCCGTAATTAAATCACATCACAATGTTGGCGGATTGCCGGAGGAAATGAAGATGGACCTTCTGGAGCCACTGCGTGAACTTTTTAAAGATGAAGTCCGCAAAGTGGGCGAGGAGCTCGGGATTCCCCATCATTTGGTAATGAGGCATCCGTTTCCGGGCCCCGGCTTAGGAATCAGAATCCTTGGTGAGGTTGACGAGGAGAAAGTGAGGATCCTTCAGGAAGCAGATGACATCTTCATAGAAGAACTCTACAAAAATAACCTGTATGAGAAGGTGTCTCAGGCTTTTGTGGTACTGTTGCCGGTGAAGTCGGTAGGAGTGATGGGCGATGAGCGTACTTATGAATATACCGCTGTAGTTCGTTCCGCTAATACTATTGACTTTATGACTGCCACTTTCAGTAAGTTCCCGTGGGAATTTCTGGAAAACGTATCCAACCGTATTATTAACGAAGTACGCGGAATCAACCGTGTGGCTTACGATATATCCAGCAAACCGCCTGCAACGATTGAGTGGGAATAAAAACTGCAAAATTTATATTATTAAGCCCCGGGGTTACTGCCTCGGGGCCTATCATTTAATCCCGAAGGATCTTATTTTCTGCCGATTCCCTTTTTCTTAAGTCTTTCCTCGGTATACGATCGGGTCACTTTGAGTGTGTCGGCAGATCTGTAAGTGTAAGTCATATTTCTGTTAAAGTTATACCGAATGTAAAAAGGTACTTTCTCGTAGGTATTTCCCAAAAGTACAGCTGCACTGTCACCTTCCCAATACGCATCTTCAATGGTGAATGATGGTCCGAAGTAGGAGAGCTGCCGCACAGTTTTGGATGGCAGATGTACAAGCGAAACCTGCTGGTCTGCTTCAAATCCGGGATTTCCGTTTTCGTCAGTAAACCAGTGGTAACTGTCGAAATCTATATATTTCGATTTGTCCGGACTGTACACCAGGAAGGGTTCATATATCGGATTGAAATCTTCTTCAAAATTAGCTTTCACCGCAGATGGACTGTATTTAAGGTCAGCGCTGTCCAGTAAGGTAAAACTGTCTGCTGAAAAATCGGGATTTTCCGCTTTATAAAACTTGAGCCACCGTTCCAGATTTTCCGGAAGTTTCTTTGCCGTTTTTATTGTAGTTTCGTTATCATGCGGTACTACATCCTTCTGCACAGTTTCTTTTTTATCTGTACAGGAAATGCAAATGAGTATTGCGGTGAGCAGGAGGTGTTTAATTTTCATCATCAATCATCTTTCAGAAATTCGTTGATGGCATTTTCAGCGCATTGCCTGCCATATTCAATCTGCTGTTTAACTTTAAAAAAATCATGCATGCTGCAGGACTCACGCGACAGCTGAATCAAGATGTCTGGCGGAAAAGCGGTAAGTGAATTTCTGGCATTAGCTTCAATGAGAAGACTAAGTGAGTGCGAAAGCACATTTATGCTTGAGCCCAAATCCACAGCTGAATTTTTCGCGCCTTCATATTCGATAAAAGCATTTACATCTACCACAATCAGTAAGTCTTTCTTCTTCCTGCGGGCATACTCTATAGGAATGTTGTTCAGTACACCACCATCAACATAAACATCACCGTCAATTTCCACCGGAGAAAATATAGTCGGTATTGCGACTGAGGCCCGGATGGCGTCGTAAATATCACCCTTATTGATGCATACCGATTTTTTTGCATAAAGTTGGGTTGCAATCGCTGAAAAGCCAATTTCAAGATCTTCAATATTTACAGTTGGGAAAAGTGCCTTCATCTTACGGAATACCCTATTTCCTTTTAGAAGCCCCCGTCGACGTATAGACAGGTCAATCAGATCCAAAGCCTGAAGTTTCCCCATATGGGTTACCCAGGTTTTGAAATCTTCCAGTTTACCCATTGCGTACAAACCACCTATAAGCGCACCCATGGAGGTACCTGCAATGCTGTGAATATGGAACCCTTTTTCTATAAGTACTTCTATGACACCTATATGGCCGAATCCGCGGGCGCCACCCCCCGACAGGACCAGTGAGACCTCGCGGTATGATTTCTTTCTTTTCTTTGAATTAAATAAGGAAAGCAAGTCAGTCAATTCTTTTATTTTTAAAAATACAAAAAATAACATACCACTTGACGCCGATCTAGCTTAAAACACGCTAAAAAATAATTTCAGTAGCTTTGCACCACATTCCACGCGCTGTCTCTGCGCTTTTTAATTTAGAATACCCATGAAAACCACTTTTGCAGATTTTGATCTGTCCGGAAAGTTACTTGATGCTCTGGCAGACCTTAATCTATTTGAACCAACGCCCATTCAGGAAAAAAGCTTTAAAGCCATACTTTCCGGCCGCGATATTATGGGAATTGCCCAGACCGGAACCGGTAAAACCCTGGCTTATCTGCTGCCGGTTCTGCAAATGTGGAAGTACAACAAAACGGGTAATCCAACGGTTCTGATTCTCGTACCTACACGTGAACTCGTAGTTCAGGTTACCGGCGTTCTGGAATCTTTGGCTGCTAATACTACGGCAAGGATCATTGGGATTTATGGCGGGAAAAATATAAACACCCAAAAGCTCCTCTTTAACGACGGCTGCGATATCCTGGTAGGAACTCCGGGTCGTGTAATGGACCTCGCTATAGATAATGCCATTTCCCTGAAGGAAGTGCAGAAACTGGTTATCGATGAGTTTGATGAGATGCTGAGCCTGGGATTCCGTCCTCAGCTTACCCATATCTTCGAGATGATGAAAGCCAAACGGCAGAATATTCTGTTTTCGGCAACGATGACAGAGGCCGTTGATGCTATGCTGGACGAATATTTCGCAAATCCCGTTGAAATTTCATTGGCAAAATCGGGAACACCGCTAGAGAAAATTGCCCAAACCTCCTATTTAGTACGTAATTTTAACACCAAAGTAAACCTGCTTCAGTACCTGCTGGAAGCAGATGCAGAAATGTCCAGGGTATTGGTGTTTACAAACAATAAAAAACACGCGGATCTTCTCTTTACCAAAATTGATGAGCTGTTTCCTGCTGCTTTTGATGTTATTCACTCCAACAAATCTCAAAATTACAGGCTGAAAGCCATGAAGCGTTTTCAGGACGGCGAAATTCGCGGTCTTATTACAACTGATGTAATGGCCAGAGGTCTTGATATTTCAGATATCACTCATGTTATCAATTTTGAGATCCCGGAAATCCCGGAACAGTACATCCACCGTATTGGTCGGACAGGACGTGCCGACAAAGACGGTAAATCCATTTCATTCTTCACCGAAAAAGAAGAACCGCTTGTTTTTGATATAGAGGTTCTGATGGACAGACAGCTTGAAGTACTTCCATTTCCTGAAACTGTGAAGGTAAATCCCACAAAAATAGCGTCCGAACAGGATGAGGTTGTGATGAAAAATGCACATACCGTGAAAATTGTAGAGGGAGGCGGTGCATTTCACGAGAAAAAAGAAAAAAACAGAAAGGAAAACTGGGGTGGTCCGCATAAAAGGAATCCTCCAAAAACGAAGCCCGGCGCGAACCGCGGGCAGGCAAAAGCGAAAAGCAAAGCCCGCCGAAAGAAGTAGGATGTTACTTTAGGTAAACCTAAACTGTGTTTTTTACACGTTAATTCACAGCGTCCGTCCAACTTTTGTCCGTGGTTCCGCATTTCCCGGCGCTGTATAACTCTTATGCCGTTCTTCATTAATTTCCGTATTTTTGCATCTTCCTGTTTTCAATAACGAAAGCGGCATTTATAATGAGCGAAAAGAAAGAATATATAGAAATTTACGGGGCACGGGAACACAACTTAAAGGACATTGATGTCCGCATCCCGCGTAACGAACTTGTAGTGATTACAGGTTTATCCGGCAGCGGAAAATCTTCCCTGGCATTTGATACTATTTTTGCCGAAGGCCAGCGCCGCTACATTGAGACCTTTTCGGCCTATGCCCGGCAGTTCCTGGGTGGACTGGAAAGACCGGATGTGGATAAGATTGAAGGACTGTCTCCGGTGATCGCTATAGAACAGAAAACAACAAATAAAAATCCGCGTTCCACCGTAGGTACGGTAACCGAACTTTATGATTTCCTCCGACTTCTGTTTGCCAGGGTTTCCGACGCCTATTCCCTGACGTCGGGCCGAAAACTGGTAAGTTATACCGAAGAGCAGATCCTGGAAACCATTAAAGAAAATTATCAGGGCGAAAAAATATTGTTATTGGCCCCGGTTGTGCGCTCCCGAAAAGGACACTATCATGAACTGTTTGTACAGATGGCGCGCAAAGGGTACAGTCAGGCACGTATTGACGGTGTCCTGCAGGATCTGGAGTATGACCTGAAACTGGACAGGTACAAAACGCATGATATCGATATTGTAATTGACCGCTGGATCATTGGCGAAAAAGCAACTGAAGGGCGAATGGAGAAATCGCTTCGTACGGCTCTGGATATGGGTGAGGGCGTTATCGGAATCCAGAAACTTGGCGGCAGTGACATTCAGTATTTTTCAAAAAACCTGATGGACGATGATTCCGGGCAATCGCTGGCTTTACCGGAACCTAACACATTTTCATTCAACTCCCCCAAAGGTAGCTGCCCCAACTGTAAGGGACTTGGGGTCATCAATAAGATTAACACGGATTATTTTGTTGAAAATCCTAAGTTGTCAATCGGTCAGGGAGCACTTCTGCCGCTGGAGGATATCAAAAACAATAAATGGGTACTCGCTCAACTGAAGAATATCCTCGAAATTTCAAATCTGTCACTCACCACACCTTTCAGGGATATTCCATCGGAGGTGGTGGATTTTATGTATTTCGGGATGTCCCGCGAAATAAGTAAGGATCTTAAGTATGCAGGAATCTCCAAGAAGATCAAGGTGAATTTTGAAGGTCTGGTGGCATATATTCAGGATATTATCAATGACAAAGAAAGTTATGACGCGGTGTTGCTGGAAAGGCATTTTACAACCGAAGAAATTTGTCCTAAATGTAACGGAACCCGGCTGCAGCCCGAAAGCCTGAGCTTTAAAATAGATGGCAGTCACATTGCCGAAATCAGTGCCCTTTCGCTTTCAGAGTTTAAGGAATGGCTGGCTCAGGTGAAACCGAAATTTTCAAGCAAAAATGCCCTGATCGCCAATGAAATACTGAAGGAAATTGAAACCCGTCTGCAGTTCCTTCTGGATATGGGACTGGACTATCTGAGTCTGAGCCGCAGTTCGCGTACGCTGTCCGGTGGCGAAAGTCAGCGGATCCGCCTGGCTACACAGATCGGTTCACAGTTGGTTAATGTGCTTTACATTCTGGATGAACCCTCTATTGGTCTTCATCAGCGTGATAATGAAAGACTTATTAATTCACTGAAGAACCTGCGGGATATCGGTAATTCCGTTTTGGTAGTTGAACATGACAAAGATATGATCCTGGGAGCAGACCATGTGCTGGATATCGGCCCCCGCGCCGGGAAGTTTGGTGGCGAAGTTTTATGGCAGGGACATCCGGACGATCTGCTGAAAGCCGATACTGTAACCGCGGATTACATGACCGGTAAAAGGCAGATTGAAATTCCTGCTCAAAGGCGGTCAGGCAACGGGAAAAGCATTGTCCTGAAAGGTGCGACAGGAAACAACCTGAAGAATGTAACCCTGGAAATTCCACTGGGAAAACTCGTGGTGGTGACTGGAATTTCCGGTAGTGGAAAATCTTCACTGATCAACGGTACACTGTATCCCATCCTCAATCGTCATTTCTACCGCAGCGTGCAGGAACCTTTGCCTTATAAAAAGATTGAAGGCATCGAACATATAGATAAGATTGTAGATGTAGACCAAACCCCCATCGGGCGGACACCAAGATCCAATCCTGCCACCTATACCGGTATGTTTACTGATATCAGAAACCTGTTCTCTGAATTGCCGGAGAGTAAAATCCGCGGCTATAAACCAGGCAGATTTTCCTTCAATGTGAAAGGTGGGCGCTGTGAGACTTGTCAGGGAGGTGGTCTCAAAGTGATTGAGATGAATTTCCTGCCTGATGTGTACGTGCACTGCGAAACCTGCAACGGCAAAAGATTTAACCGCGAAACGCTGGAAGTGCGTTACAAAGGAAAATCAATTTCGGATGTGCTGGAGATGACAATTGATGAAGCAGTAGATTTCTTTGCTCCTATTCCCCGGATTTTCAGCAAGGTGAAAACACTCCAGGATGTGGGGTTAGGTTATATCACTCTGGGGCAGCAGTCCACAACGGTGTCGGGTGGTGAAGCCCAGCGTATTAAACTTGCCACGGAACTTGCAAAACGCCAGACCGGCAATACGCTGTATATTCTGGATGAACCTACTACAGGCCTTCACTTTGAGGATGTTAAAGTGCTTATGGATGCCATTAACAGACTTGTAGACCTTGGTAATTCCTTCATCATAATCGAGCATAATATGGATGTCATCAAGCTGGCAGACCATATGATTGACATTGGTCCTGAAGGCGGTAAGCATGGCGGAAAGATTGTAGCTAAAGGTACACCGGAGGAGGTGATCAAAAACTCAAAATCGCTGACCGGAAAATTTTTACGTAAGGAACTTAATTAATGTCATGAATTACGAAATCCGCAGGATGAAATCCTCCGACAGTGACTCGGTTATCAGCATTTTTAAGCAGGGTATTGACGGTGGTAATGCCACATTCGACAAAGAAGCGCCCAACTGGGAGAACTGGGATGCGGGATATTTTCATGATTGCCGCTGGGTAGTAGAGGATGAAAGTGAAAAGGTGATGGGTTGGGCCGCGCTGAAACCCATCAGCACACGTGAATGCTACAGGGGTGTGGCTGAAGTTAGTATTTACCTTGATAATGCGGTGCAGGGACGCGGACTGGGTTCAGTATTGCTCAAAAAATTAATATTGGATAGTGAAGAACATGGCTTCTGGACATTGCAGTCGGGCATTTTTGCTTGAAAATGCTGCATCTATCGCCATCCATGCCAAAATGGGCTTCCGGGTGGTGGGTACCCGGGAAAAAATTGCGCAAATGAACGGGCGCTGGCGCGATGTCTTGCTGATGGAGCGCCGCAGTTCTGTGATTTGACACAAAAAAAACTGTTTTTTTTTAAACTAAGGTTTAACTTTAAGGAATTGCTGATATCCAAAAATCGCCGGGGACAGTCTTTGGCATTAAGATTGAAAACAATACCTACAACATTTAAAACCTTTAAGAAATGAAAAGCATCTTCAAAATAATTTTAGCGTCAGGACTGGCTTTTACACTGGCTTCATGTGGCGCACTAAATGATCCTTACGGAAATAACTATCCCAATAATTATCCAAATAACGGTACAGTGTACAGAAGTCCGGATGGTACTGTATACCGTCAGGGCGATGTATACAGGGACCGTAACGGTAATGTGTATCAAAACGGAAGGGTAATAAGTTCAGGCGGTGTGTACAGTAACACCCGTGGCCGCAATCAGGTAGGTACGGTGTATCCGCGTAACAACAGAAATCTTCCTCCGGGACAGGCCAAGAAAGTGTATGGCGGTAACGCCGAAGATTATGCTCCGGGTCAGATGAAAAAGAAAAATGGCAACTGGGACAGCAGGAAATGGGACGATGGAAAGAAAAAAGGAAAGTCTTATAAAAAACATAAAAATCACAGATAACCTGTAAGAAAGCGGGCTCCCACCGGGAGCCCGCTTCATTTTAGATCTTTAGTAGAATTATCTGTAAATTAGATTTACCCAATGCCTGTGGGGCCGTCGGTTTCTTTAAGTTCATTAAGTAATGTCTTAAAAATCATCACCTCGTCGCCAAAGCGCTTTTCCACCCGCTCACGGATATTCTCAAACTCATTTTCCAGAAATGTGGCCCGCAGTTCCACCGTTTCAAAAATCAGGAGCAGATTAGTGTTTCTCCCCTCATTCAGCATTTCACTTTCAACATCCGAAAGGATGTACTTTTCCACATCATAGAGGTTGTGGGCCAACTGTTTCAGTTCGGTTCTGGCATATTGTTCCCATTGCGGCACAGTAGACTCAATGCAGTGGAAGGTAAGGCTTAAAATACTCATCTTATTTAACTGTTTTTTATGAAGATTGCTCCCGGGTTAAGCCGCAAAAATCGGTATTATTTTCGTAAATTAGCCCGTTATTATTAATTGAAAATCAATAAAAATTTACAGCCTTTTTAAAGCGCTGAAAATCATTTTAATAGTTAAATATGAATACAGAAGGAGAACGGTTGATACCGATCAGCATTGTAGATGAAATGAAGTCGTCCTACATTGATTATTCAATGTCTGTGATCGTCTCCAGAGCATTGCCTGATGTCAGAGATGGTCTGAAGCCTGTACACAGAAGAGTTCTGTACGGTATGTACGGTTTAAATGTATTTTCCAACCGGAAGCATCTTAAATCGGCCAGGATTGTAGGTGATGTTTTGGGTAAATACCACCCGCATGGTGACATTTCCGTGTATGATGCCATGGTTAGGATGGCGCAGCCCTGGAGTTTGCGGTATCCGCAGGTAGACGGACAGGGTAACTTCGGTTCCATGGACGGCGACCCACCGGCGGCTATGAGGTATACCGAGGCACGCCTTAAGAAGATTTCAGACGAAGTCCTGGCAGACCTGGATAAGGATACCGTGGATTTCCAGAATAACTTCGACGATAGTCTTACGGAGCCTACTGTAATGCCTACCCGGATACCTAATCTTTTGGTAAACGGTGCCTCCGGTATTGCTGTGGGTATGGCCACCAATATGGCGCCGCACAATCTTTCTGAGACTGTAGATGCCATCTGCGCCTATATAGACGACCGCGAGATTTCTATAGATGATCTGATGAAGCACATCATCGCACCGGATTTTCCTACCGGAGGAATTATTTACGGCTACGACGGCGTTCGCGACGCTTTCCACACCGGTCGCGGCCGTATCGTGATCCGTGCCAAGGTAAACTTTGAAGAAGTTCACAACAGAAATGCAATCATCATTACCGAAATACCTTATCAGGTAAATAAAGCCGAGATGATTGCACGTACCTCCGATTTGGTAAAAGAGGAAAAGATTCCGGGAATCTATGAGATACGTGATGAATCAGACCGCCGCGGTATGCGTATCGTTTACGAGCTTAAGAACGATGCCATACCAAATGTAGTCCTGAACCTGCTGTACAAGTATACTGCGCTTCAAACCTCTTTCAGCGTAAACAATATTGCCTTGGTGCACGGCAGGCCGGAGCAGCTTAATGTTAAAGACATCATCCATCACTTTGTGGAGCACAGACATGAAGTGGTTATCCGCCGTACAGAGTATGAGCTGAAGAAAGCAAAGGAAAGGGCACATATCCTGGAAGGGTTCATGAAAGTGATTGCTACACAGGAAAGCCTGGATAAGGCAATTGCCATTATACGCAACAGTGCCAACCCAGCCGACGCCAAAGATGGGCTTATAGCTGAATTTGATCTTTCAGACCTTCAGGCACAGGCCATCCTCGATCTTAGACTGGCCCGTCTTACAGGCATGGAACTGGATAAAATCCGGGCCGAGTATGAAGAGATCATGAACATGATCCGCGATTTTGAAGATATCCTGGCCAATGAATCCCGCAGGTTTGAAATCATCAAGACTGAGATGCTGGAGATCAAGGAAAAATATGGCGACGAGAGAAGGACTGAGATCGATTATGCCGGCGGCGATATGTCTATTGAGGACTTCATCCCGAACGAAAATGTAGTAGTAACCATTTCTCACGCCGGATACATAAAAAGGACCTTGCTTTCTGAGTACCGTGTGCAGAGTAGAGGAGGAGTGGGTAACAAGGCGGCAACTACCCGCGATGAAGACTTCCTGGAATATATCGTCTCAGCCACCAACCACCAGTATATGCTGTTCTTTACAGAAAAGGGCAAATGTTACTGGCTGCGAGTATTCGAGATTCCGGAGGGATCCAAAATATCAAAAGGCAGGGCCATCCAGAACCTGATCAATATTGAACCGGACGACAAGGTGAAAGCCTACATCCGCACAAATGACCTGAAGGATGAGGAATATGTAAACCAGATGAATGTGGTGATGATCACCAGGAACGGAACGGTGAAGAAGACATCGCTTGAAGCGTATTCCAGACCAAGAACAAACGGTATCAATGCCATTGAGATCCGCGATAATGACCAGCTTTTGGGAGCGCGGCTTACCGACGGTACTTCCGAGATTATGATTGCCACCAAGAACGGAAAATGCATCCGTTTTCCTGAAGAAAAGGCACGTGCCGTAGGTCGTGGTTCCATTGGAGTGCGGGGTATAGCTCTGGAAGATAATGATGAAGTGATTGGAATGGTCGTAGCCAATGACGTTGCCAATGAAAGTGTGCTGGTAGTGTCTGAAAAAGGATACGGTAAACGTTCAGCGGTGCAGGATTACAGAATCACGAACCGTGGCGGAAAAGGGGTGATCACACTTAATATCACCGAAAAAACAGGAAACCTGATTGCGATCCAGAATGTAAAGGACGGCGACGGTCTGATGATCATCAACAAATCCGGTGTAGCCATCCGCATGGGTGTAGACGAACTCCGCATCATGGGCCGTAACACTCAGGGAGTAAAGGTCATTAATCTGAAAGGGAATGACGAAATTGCGGCCATTGCCAAAGTGGAAATGGATAAGGAGGTGGAAGAAGCCGAATCATTGGACAGTGAGGGCATGCCAGCCGCGGTGATCAGTGACCAGGTAGCGTTCAGTGATGTGCCGCAGTCAGGCGATAACTCAATGACCAATATGGGAGATGAAAGCTTCCTGCGCAAAGTGGAAAAGGAGGAAGCGAAAGAGCAGAAAAACTATAATCCGGACGAGCGCACTGACACTGCGGAAGAGGATGACACTGATGATGAAGAGACTGACTCTTAAAATTAATTATTAATTTTATCAGAATTTTAAAATAAGGATTAACAATGAAAAAAATATTTTTAAGCCTTGCGTTGGTCTCGCTGACTTTCGCAACCGCGCAAAAAAAGGAAATAGCCAATGCGGTAAAGGCGGTGGAATCCAATGATTTTGCCGGAGCCACTGCGCAGATTGCTGCAGCGGAGTCTGCAATAGGCGGCAAGACCCAGTTGCTGGAACCCGCACTTTTGGAGCAGTATTACTACGCTAAAGGGTTAGCGCTGTTAAAAACAGGAAAATCGACAGAAGGTGCAGCCTACCTTTCCAGGATTAATGATTTGGGAAAATCGGATATCTATGTGGGCAAGGAAGGTAAAAGCAAAGTATACTTTGTTGGAAAAGCTGCGGCGGATGCTTCAGGCATCAGCGGTCTGAAAGCAGAAAAGTTTTCCACAACCACATCAGATAAACTCGCGGTGGCGATTAATCCATTGATACAGTCCAGTAATAAGGCTGCAATAGATGCTTACAACGCTAAAAATTATGCCGTCGCAGGAGCTAAATTCCGTGAATCATATGACTTGCTCAAGGCCGCCGGACAGGTTAATGGTCAGCTTCTGTATAATTCCGCTCTTAGCTACGCATATGCCCGTGATAATGATAAAGCGCTGGAAGGCTTTGGTGAGCTCATCAACTCCGGATATACAGGCGTTCAAACAACATATACGGCCAGGGAGAAATCTACAGGAAAAACCATCGACTTAGACAAAGCGACTTGGGAGACACTTAAGAAAAGTCCTGATTACAGTGATTTTAAGACCGAAATGTCGCCAAGTATAGAAGCTGAACTATATGAAACATATGCCAATATTTTGTCTGATGCAGGGAAGTACGACGAAGCTATCGCATTTATTGAGAAAGGTTTGAAGAAGTTCCCTACCAGTGTACGGTTGTCAGAATTACAAAGTCATGCATATTATAAGGCTGGTAAAACGGCGGAATTTGCTGCCTCGCTAAAAAGTTACCTCGCCAAAAATCCAAATGATGCGGTAAGTTGGTACAATCTGGGTGTACTACAGAGCAAAGACCCGGCTCTAAAAAACGATGCCGAAAGCGCTTTTAAGAAAGCGATTGATCTGGATGCAAAAATGATAAATGCCTATCAGAATCTTGCGTACTTAATTATGGGAGACGACGATACCACAATCACACAATATGAAACTTTAAGGAAAGCAGGAAAGGTAGATGAGGCAAATAAAGTAATGGATGCCAGACGCGAACGTTTTAAATCCGCGATTCCAGTTGTGGAAAAATGGCACCAGGCTCATCCTGATAACCTGGATGCAGTAACTCTGTTAAAAGGTATGTATCAGACAACCCGTAACGAAGCCAAGCATAAAGAATTCAAAGCCAAGGAAGATGCTTTGAAAGCTAAAGCAAAATAATTCTGATCTATATTCAGTTCAGGCAGTGCAGCGATGCACTGCTTTTTTATTTTACAAGCATCTTGTCCGTTGCGTTGGAGCTGAGGTGTACGGTTCCTGCGGGTGTATTCACCAGAAAAGATTTATCGAAATTTTCAACTTTAACTATCTCCAACTGCATTTCCAGCTGTATACTCCTGTCATTCAGATAATGCAGGAAGTCATCGTCCGAATAAGTTACTGCTTTAAAAACCACAGAATCCCCGCTTTTACAGGAACTCAGTTTCTTAAGTTCCTGAGCGATGATATTACCGTCCTTATCCGGAATGGGTTCGCCATGCGGGTCAAATTTGGGATAGTTCAGGATTTCGTCCATCTTGTCGAAAAAGAGGGTGGAGTGCACATGTTCCAGCTGTTCAGCGATTTCGTGCACATTTTCCCAGCCGAAATTCATCCTTTCCACCAAAAACATCTCGGTAAGCCGGTGTTTGCGCACCACCAGGGCAGCTTCCCTCATGCCTAGAGGAGTGATGATTAGTGGTTTATAATTTTCGTAAATCACCCATTTTTTCTCGGCAAACTTCTTCATCATATTGTTCACTGAAGGCATTTTGACATCCAGAATTTTGCTCAGCTCGTTGATGGTCACGCTATGCGTCTCCGTAGCCAGGTGGAAAATGGCCTTCAGGTAATTCTCTTCAGTATGGGTGTTTCTCAAAATGTTAGATTATATTTAATGCAAAGCTAACTTTTAATTTTTAAACCTGCAGTATTTCAAATTAACCTTAATTTCCTGCGGCTTGCTTACCTTTACGTAATGAAGTATTCATTCAAAAATGATTATGCCGAAGGCGCTCATCCACGTATTCTGGAGGCACTTGTAAGGACAAACCTGCAGCAGCAGAACGGATATGGTTCAGACGAATTCAGTCGGGCTGCAGAACAGCTGATCCTTGATGTAAGCAAAAGTCCCCATTCTCGCGTGCATTTTGTTTCCGGAGGAACGCAGGCCAACATTATTGTCATTTCTGCCCTGCTAAGGCCGCACGAAAGTGTAATCGCAGCAGACACAGGTCATATTTTCACCAATGAAAGCGGTGCCATAGAAGCCACCGGACATAAAGTTCACGGCGTTCCTACAGCTGACGGAAAACTGCGTGCGCAGGATGTCCAAAACGTGCTGGATCAGCATACCAATAAACCGCACCAGCTGAAGCAGAAGATGGTTTACATCTCCAATGCCACCGAAGTGGGTACATTCTATACAAAAAGTGAACTGCAGGAACTTTCTGACTTTTGCCGCCGGCAGGAGCTCTGCCTTTTTATGGACGGTGCACGTTTGGGAAATGCTTTAACTGCTGAAGGCAGCGATCTCACTCTTGAACATGTAGCCCGGCTTACCGATGTTTATTATTTGGGCGGAACCAAGAACGGCGCTTTGCTGGGCGAGGCCATCGTCATCAACAAAACCTCTTTGCAGGATGAATTTGGCTTCCACATCAAACAGAAAGGTGGAATGCTGGCCAAAGGCCGCCTTCTGGGCATACAGTTTCAGGAACTTTTGCGCGATAATTTGTATTTCGATCTCGCACGGCATGCCAACACCCAGGCTATGCGGATAAAAAAGGTATTTCAGCAGGCCGGCTGTATTTTTCTGTCAGAAACTTTTACCAATCAGATTTTCCCTGTACTCACTCACACTCAGATAGAAAAACTGTCCACCCATTTTGATTTTTATGTGTGGAAAAAAATAAATGCGGATCAATCTGCTATAAGGATTATTACGTCCTGGGCCACCACAGAAGAAAGTGTGGAGGCATTCATCCGGGAAATTGGAGAATTAGGTCACGAATAAATCCTGTAAAAAGGAAACTGGTTAATTTTCCTTTAGCATTTCGGCGAGCTGCACAAGAACCTGAGCTTGAGAAAACTCACCAAAATATGAGCTGTATTTGCCTTTTGAATTAAAGATGACAAATGAACTGCACGGGTAATGAAAATCAAAAAAAGTATGTTCTATGATTGCTTTCGGGTCCTTTTTCCAGGCGATAGATTATAACTCCTTTACTATGCCTTTCTCTGTTTTATAAAAATAAAGCGGCTTTACTCCTGCTATTTTTAATGTTTCCTTTTCCAGATCTTTGAACCATTTTATTTTGTAAGGTGTATTTGCAGTTCCGGAAGAGTTGCATCTGTCTGGGCCGGGATGGTAGATAACGATTACGGGCTTCATATCATCAATCAAAGTGCCTGTTCTGGACTCAATACTGCTCTTCAACTCCGTGTAATTTGCAAAGGTTCCGGCTTCCGAGCGGTTGGAGCGGAACATGGCCTTTGTAAGATTCAAAGAGTCATTTTTCACAATTAACAGGTTGGCGCGCTTATATCCGTTAAATTCCTGTTCCGTAATTTTTCGGTTATCCGGATCAAGGTACACAGTTTGTGCATGCAGGCAATAAGAGACTGTGAATATCAGGAAGAAAGTAAATGCCTTTTTCATATTGATAAGCTGTGCACTGCTAAGGTTTTTTATACCTGTACAGGACTAAGGCCAGATCCTTCGGGATTTCCATGGGTCTGAGCGGTGGGACATTGGCTCCACCGGTATTTCCGACGGGTATTTTCCCTACAAAAGATTTTACGCCACCCACAAGGAGTCTGGGAATCTGTCCGATGATTTCACGGCGGTCTTTTATCTTAATCCCAAATTTAAGCATCAGCCAGTGGCTGTAATTGTGCTCACGGGGCCAGGACTGTCCCAACACGTGTGCCCGCTCCAAATGCCGCCAGGCCGCAGGCAGATTACCAATTTTCATTTGCTGCCCGTAGGACTTAACTTCATCATTAAAATATACTTTAAGCCCTGCCGGCATACTCCAGTAGAATTTCATGGATTAGTTTAGTTTTGAAAACTGAAATTGCAAAAAATTGCAGAATTGGGCAAGTGATGGAATGATATTATTTGTATTCGTGGAAACGTGATGTTGTTATTGAAAGTTTTGTGCGTTCTGATTTCCCGGTTCATTGATGCTTATACTCTTTATCTAAAGTCCATTACCGGAAAGGTTCACCGCGATGCTCAAATCATGAACCTTCCAAAAGGGAAGTTTTTGGTTTTGCCGAAACCGCTCGCTCACGGCTTCCATACCTTCAGTATAAGCCAACATAAATTCCAAAGAATCAGTCTTGAGAAAAAGTAAAACCTCTCTTAAATCGCTTTAAAAGAGGTGGTTTTTATTGAATTTTCAGACCTTGCCGCTGAAATCTGAGGTTGCGCAACACTTAACCATGTTAGCAGAAGGTGTTGTTTTAAGTGTTTTGTACTTCCAAGATTATATTTTCAAAATTCTCGTTTACAAAATCAGTTTTATGTATTCCAAAATATAAAACACTGTCACCAAAAACTTCAAATTCTATTTTAGGATCAGATAAATTTAGTTGTAACAAAAGAATTAGATTTTCTTCTTCTTGCTTGATTTTATTCAATTCAAATTCCGAGTAATCACTTTTTAAAGGAAATCCAAGATAATTTAATGCCCAATGAAATTTTACAGTTCCTTGTATTGCTTGTGGATTTCCAAAGATCTGGTGTGCGAAATCATATTCGTAATTATTGATTTGACTATTTGTTTCAGTAATTATTTCTTCTATTTCTTCACGATATTGCTCATTAATATTAGAATCTAATATAATATTTTCTTGATATGAAGGAATTGTATAGCTTTTTGAAATGTCAATATTGAATTCTACAATTCTAGAGGATTCAGTGTTAGCATTTTTGTGAAATATTACTTTATAATCATTTTTAGTTATAGGATAATGATCAATTGATTTCTTTAGATAGAAGAGCAAATCTCCATTTGGTATTTTTTCTTCCCAAATTTCTTTTATTTCCGAAAAACTAATTTTTCCCAGAAAATTTAATTCATTTAGTTTGGTATTTTCAGTTTCAATTTTCTCTCCTAAGTTAAAAATCAAAGTTGGTTGAAGAAGATTTTTTAATTGTTTTAAGTGAGGAAAATTTTCCTTGATTATTTCATCTATTTGATTTTGAAACGAGATATTGTTCATACACTTTCTGCTAACGTTTTGGGGCTTGGCGTCAGTGGCGGATTTTCACCACAAATGTTGATACGAAGCACCAAATTTCAAATTTAGCAATAATGTTCATATGAAGCACTTCACCCGCCATTACGCCAAACCCTTGTGCCTGTTGCACAACTTCAATCAAATATACTTAAAAAGGGTAGACAGCAGCTTAAAATGCGTTCAAATTGTTATAATTAGTTAAAAAAACAGTTGTATGCGTGGACTATTTTCCCTATGAAATCTGAGGTTGCGCAACGATTACGCTTGTTAGCGGTTCGGGCTTTGCTTTTCGTTTAGTAATTTCAACTCATTTTCTTTTTTCCATCTTCCGAGAATAATTATCCATATAAAAATTGAAACGCCTAAAATAATTAGTTTTTGAGTTCCATCTAGTCCATCTTTGATTAATGAATTAAACATCATTATTTGGATTATTAAATGAAAACAGGAACTTGCCAAAATAGATTTAGTCGATTCTGCAACTTGTCCAATTCCCCAACTTCCAAATAACAAGATACCGAGAAAAAATAGATTTTCAGATAAAGTCGCTTTTGTCAGAAAAGACAAATGCCAAAAGTACCAAATGAAGCCTATTAGCAAATATCGTTTTATAGGCTTAATGTCTTTAAGTTCTTCTTGTAAATATCCACGCCAGCCAAACTCTTCCATAATGCAATAAATCAAACTTCCCAAGACAACAATTAAGCCGTACAAATTTACATTTATA
This sequence comes from Chryseobacterium sp., assembly GCF_008831505.1. NCBI lineage: Bacteria > Pseudomonadati > Bacteroidota > Flavobacteriia > Flavobacteriales > Weeksellaceae > Chryseobacterium > Chryseobacterium sp. The sequence continues at coordinate 1,086,416 of NZ_CP044507.1, forward strand.
CCGTATTCATTCTTTACTCCGATAATTGCCAATAATATTATTGGAATTAAGGACATTAACAGACCTTTTCTTTTTGATGTTCCAAAAAATGAAATTTCAGTTTTCTGTTTTTTACGAAGTAAGTAAATGGCAATTAAAGCTCCTATAAAAACCCCACTTCCTTCAAGCAATATTACAGAAAGTAAATAAATCCAAGTTGGTAATATTTCCAAAATTTCTTTTGTTCCAAAAATGTCAAATCTAAATATATTGGAAAGTGAAATAGCTATTACTAAAAAAATTAATATTCGTTTAAAATTAATTGTATTATCTTTCATAGATTTATTTTCATTGCCTTTAATAGCCTGACCGCTAACGGCGGTTTGGGTATTGCCGAAGGCGGGGATTTTAGCACAAAAGTTCAATCTAAGAACGAATGTTGAGCCTTGAACAAATACCCAATCGAAGTCTTTCAGCCCCGCTTTTAGCAATACCTTGTGCCTGTTGCACAACTTGAATCAAATATACCTAAAAAGTGTGGACTGCAGCTTAAACCGCATTTATATTGTTATAAATAGTTGAAAAACAGTTGTATATGCAAGGTATTTTTCATAATTTTAATTATGCAGGGAAAGAAAAAATTCTACTTTTAAAGTGTACTGAAAATGGGGAGCTTACACCTGAAATTCATCACCCGAAAAGCGTACCGAAATGCCCAAATCATCAACCTTCCATAAGGGAAGTTTTGGTTTTGGCGAAACCGCTCGCTCACGGCTCCCATAAATTCAGTATAAGCCAATATAAATTCCAAAGAATCAGTCTTGAGAAAAAGTAAAACCTCTCTTAAATCGCTTTAAAAGAGGCTGTTTTTTATTGAATTTTCAGACCTTGCCGCTGAAATCTGAGGTTGCGCAACAGTTACCAATCTTTACTTTGTAATCTGAAAAACAGATAACTTTAGAATAGCAAAACAGAGGTGAACCAGGGTTACCCATAAATTAGTGATTTATCTAACATATCAGTCCTCTGTTTTGCTTTAAGGTTGAATAAGATTAAGATAGAATAGTAGATTAGAACTAATAAAGATTTTAAATCATTCAACCACTTTTGTGTAACCTAATATCAAAGTTATGAAAAATTTTAAATTTTATCTGGGGATAGACGTTTCCAAGCTCAGTTTGGATTATTGTCTGCTGGACGAACAGTGCACAATTGTTGAGAAAGGCAAAATAAGCAATCTTACGGAAGCGTTAAAAAAGCTCTTTTTCCACATTAATGCACAGTATGTGAAGGATTGTCCGATTCTGACAGTGTTTGAAAATACCGGGATTTATTCCAATCCCTTAGCTCGCTTTTTACACGAAAACGGATGGCATTATGCGGAAGTATCCGCATTGGAAATCAAGCGTTCCAAAGGTCTTTCCCGAGGCAAGAGCGACCGTGTTGATGCCAGGCAGATTGCACTGTATGGCTTGAGAAACCGTGATAAAACTGTGGTTAGTTCAGGTCCGGAAACACTCCACCAGCAATTAAAAATTCTAAATACGGAACGCGAAAAAATACTTTCTGCCATCAACAGCTTTTCCCGGACTTCGGAGGCGGAGGATTTTCTGGGACGCGAGGTGTACAGGGTGGTCAAAGCCATCAACAGGCAGACCATGAGCGCTCTGAAGAAGCAGCTGGCCGCTCTGGATGAAAAGATTGGTCAGCTGATCCGCAGTGATGAAGATTTAAAGCATAAACAGGAACTTTTAAAAAGCATTCCCGGTATTGGCGAAATCGGATCGATTTATTTCTTGCTCGTAACGAAAGGATTTACCCGTTTCAAAAACTGGAGAAAATTCGCCTGCTACTGTGGGATTGCTCCCTTTGAGTACAGTTCGGGTACCAGCATTCGGGGGCGGAACCGCGTCAATCCTTTGGCCGACAAAAAGATGAAGTCGCTGCTGCATCTGCTTTCGCTTACCTCCATCCGTCACGATGAGGAACTCAAGCTGTACTTTAACCGCAAGAAAGAAGAGGGCAAACATAGCCTTTTGGCACTGAACAATGTGAAATGTAAATTGGTAAGCAGAATATTTGCGGTTATCAAAAGAGATACGCCTTACGTGAAAACCCACCAATACTACTCCTGAAAAAAATCGAAATTATGTTTGTTTATTGACATAGAATATGTTAGCTGACGTTTCTTTATTCACTAATATTAATGTGTGGTAATTTTTCTTTGAATTTTTGTAAATCTGAATTTTTGAATTCATTGGTGTAAATTAATTCACGATTTTTTGAATCTAAAAACATTGTACCGAAATATTTTATTTTCCCCCTTTCAATACTAAACTCAAGGTTTTCTTTAATAGGATATCCAATTAATTCTTGTATATATCCAGAATTGAAGAAATATGTATACTCATTGAATTTATAATTTCCAGGTTTTTCTTTTAAAACGAAAAAAAAGTAAACATATTTATCATCTTTGTTTTTTTCAAAATCTGCAATAGCTTGAGGTGCTTTTGCTCCTGTTCCAATTTGAAAAGCAAACTTTTGTTTATTATTTTTATCTTGCTCAATTAGTGTCTTTATTTCTTCATTAGTATAATAAATGTTAGAACCTGATGAATAAGTTCTTTTAAGTATTCCAATTACACCAGCAATTGCTCCCTCATTTTCATTTAAACTAAAGTTTTCAGAAGTCAAATTTTTAGACGGTACAGTTGCACAAGAGATTAAAATCAAAGCAGTAAAGATCGTTAAAATTAAATTTTTCATAAATTGTATTGTGATTTTTTTTGAAATGGCAGCTAACGGAGCGCGGATTGGCGAAGTTTCCTCTGAAAGCTTGCTTTCCTGAGGGAATTTTGCTAATCTGTAGATGTGTTGAAGGTTTTTGCGGCAGCGAAAACGCTTTAACACATCTGCGGATGTAATCCGCGCTCCGATGTGCAAAAGTTGGAGCGGAGCGGAAACTTTTGCACATCGTCCCGGGCATTTCTGTAGCCGGGACTTTTAAGGTAAGTTTTTGTAAATATAACAAAAAGAACAGTCGGCGAAAGTCTTCATGAGGTAAACTTCAGCCCCGGTTACAGAAATGCCGTGTTGTAGGTAGCGCCATTTTTCAGGATCTTGAATCCGGCCGCAAAGTGCGCTGCATGCTTATCCAGTTTAAGCTCATGAGTGTGGACGGCTTCAGGTTGGTTTCGGGAGAAAAGAAGGCTGTTTTCGGGATTTACTATCAGCGGCAAGACTGTCAGTGGCGTTACCTACAACGGGCCGCGTATTGGCGATAGTGGCGGGTTAGAAAGCCAAAATTTTCAATTTTGCACTAAGCTAAGCAACAGCCTTTTATTATTTTCTAAATTTATGAAAAAAGGAAATATAAAAGGTTGTTGCGACAAAAAAAGGAGAAACTTTCAATTTCTCCCTTAAACCGCCATTTCGCCAATACGATGTTAGTGGCAGTGCTTATTTTTTTCTCCAATCTTTTATGAATAATTGGTGTTTATCGGATAATTGAATCGATTTGTTTTTGACTAATATTTGTTGTGTAGTATTAGAATATTTGCTGATTCCATCAATTGAAATAAAAATTTGCTTTTCAAATTTACTATAGAAATTTATAATATTTTCCATAACTAAGTCTCCAATATTTTTAAAGAAAGGAGAATCGTGAATTAAAAATGGTAATTGGGTAAGGTTTAAAATAGCTAAATCAAATTCAATTAAGTCAGAATAGGATTTTCCTGTTCCATCATCTCCTGAATGGTTATATGTGTATGAATTTATTTTTAATTTGAGATAAGGAACTTTCTTATCCTTAGAATGAATTATTTCATTTATTCTGATTAATTCGGTATTTATTTGACTTGAAATATCAACTAATATAGAATGAATTGAATTATCTAATGATACGCCAAGTTCTTTAATAATATTTGTAGTTTCAATTTTTTCAACATAAAATTTATTAGTGCGTTTAATGTTTTCTTCTTGAATCGTTAAATCGTGAAGTTTGTCTATTACAAACTTTGGACTTTCAATATTTTCTAATAATTGATTTATTTTTATACTAACATTATTAATTTCAGTTTCATAAAGTGAAAATTCCTCTTCTAATTTTGCTTTAGAAGCAATTAACTCTCTATTCAAAATTTCACTAATCTTGTTATGGAAATTTTCAATTTCTTGCAATTTTTCTTCATTAGTTGAAGGAATAAATTCAGAAAGTTTTTTAAAATATTGACTTTTTACGCTTTTTTTGTTCAGATTAAGTTCAATTCTTTCGATTTTATTACTTATTTCAGCTTGTCTTTTTATTAACTCAGATTTTTTAATTTTTAAATCAATAAGCTCCTTACTTGTCAATTCCTCTACATTTACAACAAAACTCAGGAGATTTTCTTTGATAGCATCTATTGAGGAACTTATTCTCTTAAGTTCATTCTGGTTTTCATTATATTGTGTTTTATTGATTTTTGAAACAAAATTCTGTTTGTGACTAGCATCAATAGCTCTTTTTTGTTCAGATTTTATTTTAATTTGTTCATTCAGTTTTGATATAGATTCATATGAGTTAAATAATTTAATCAAAACTTCAATAGATTCTTTTTCAGACTGTTTCAAATAAGATTGCAAAGGCTTATCTACATTATTGTTTTCTTTTCCCCAAACTCTTGAATAAACACTTACTATTGATCTAAAAGATAAATCTAAAGAAATATTGTATAAGCCTTTAAGTTCCTTTAAATAATCATCTGTTTTTAAATCAGCTAAGTGATTGTAATTTTCATCACAAATCCTTACGAGATTTGAGAATTCTGTATTTCTAGAATAAAAATAATTTTTGTTATTAAATTGAAACTGAAAATTGAACGTCTGATGTCCTAATTCTTTAACTGTGCCAGAATCTTTGCTTAGGAATGAATCACCTCCAAAAACAAAATCAATTATCATTAAAAGGGTTGATTTGCCAATAGAATTTGACGATAAACTATCACCCAGAACTGTATTCAGCCCTTGTGAGAAGATAATTTTTTTATCTGTGAAGTTTATATTTTTAATTTCTACTAGCATAAGTAATTAATTCTAATTCAAAATTTATATTAATTATATCAAGAAGATAAAGAACATCTAAAGAATAGATAAACTCATCGATGTTGTTGAATTTGTGTTTTGTTTTGTTGTAAAGTTCATTTATCCCAATAACTTTTAAGTTGTAATCTTCCAACAATGCAGTCATTTTGTAAATAATTGATTCTTCTACTTTTATATGTTTGTTTGGATATATCATTCGAATACTTCACAATTTTGAATAAAATATGAAACAATTATCTCGCACGCCTCTTTTGAACTATTTTGAGATGTTATTTGGAACCAATTTACCATAGCATCAAATACTTCTTTTTGGTTATAATCAGGTATTTCTTTTTTTAATTTTAAATAATGAAGCTTTATTTGAGTTGATATAGTTTCAGTAGTAGTTGGTTTGATTTTGTCAATTTCTGAAAATTTAAAATTAATAAAGCTAAAATAGTCTTGAACATTTCTTTCAATCTTCCTTTTAGTTAGAACTGTAATCGTTGCATTTGTTTTTTCCGTTATTGTTTTAGGATTATATGATAATATATCTCCATTTGTAAACACAAAATCTGTTGTAACTAAACAATTAATCAATTCAGAAATTTCGTTTTCTAATGTGCTATTTGACCAAAGTTTTTTTTCTTTTGCGAGTTTAATCAAGCCTGATTTTAATGTAAACAACTCTTCATATTCCTCCTTTGTTCTAGGATTATCAAATTTGGTATGACAACCATTACATAAACAAAGTAAATTGTCTAAATGATTTATGTCTGAATTCAATCTTTTTACATCTTTTAAAACTATCAACTCTTCAGGCTTAGGATTTAATGGATAAATGTGAGCAATTTCAAAATTTTTATTTTTAGTCTTGCTTTTTTCGTACATTAAATCGTTAGAACATAATGGACATACTCCTCCCACTTCTGAATACAGAACTAACTTTTCATTCTCAGTAAACTTTCTTCTAGGGTTACTCAAATTCTTTATGGTTACTTTGTTTTTAGCATTGCCACTAACGTTTTCGGGGATTTGCGATGGTGGGGCAATCGAAGCACAAATCTTCAATTTTGCACAAAAGTTCAATCGAAGAACTACCGTTGAACTTTGCAGTTTCGCCCCACTATTGCAAAACCCTTGTTGTAGGAAGTGCCTTTTTAGCGTGTTTATGATTCAATAATTAAATAATCATTAATTTCATCTGTTTTATAATAATCTATTGCTTGTCTTTTGAAACCGTTCATAGTAAAATAGTTGAATCCGCCACCAACGACAGCACCAATTCCAAAAGGAATTAATTTCCCAATTGCTATTCCACCTCTTTTAGCCCCAAATTTTGTAATAATTGTTGTTCCTACTTTTTGATTAATTTTTTGAAAAACTTTTCCTGAAACTTGTTTATTAAACTGAACAATAGCGACTTTTGTTCCTATTCTTGTAGCACTATCCTTTGCAACCTTTAATGCTCCGCACCAAAGACCCAAAATTTTGATAAATTCTTTGCTGAAATCAGACTGTATATCTTTTTCATAAATAAATGCAACACCATAACACATTGCGGACATCCAACGCAACATTAACAATAAATCGCCTGATACAGATGCTACTTCAGTTGCAACTTGCACTGCTGTTCCAATTCCTGGTATCGCACTTGGTAATGCAGATACTACACCAATTGAAGTATAATTTTTTATCAAACGGTCTCCGTAAATGTTAGCGATTTCATCCTTAGATTTCTTTGGATTACTTTTAATAATTTCTTCAATCTCATTTTGCACTGAATTGTATGATGGAGCGATATTTTGAACGATTAAAAATAAATCCATTGTTAATAGGAATAATTATAATTTAAAAAATCTTGTTAAAATAGAAAATATTTTGTTATTTGGTATATCTTCTTTATGGTCTCTCAAAAATTCAGGAATTTGGTCGTAATATTTATTACTCCGCAATTTTTCTAAATCTTTTTTTGTTTCTGCTATAATTGCTCTTATTTTCTCGTCCTTATTATATTTTTTATTTAATCTTTTTGCTTCTTTTTCATTTTCAATCTCTTTCAAGACTGCGTTTTTGTGTTTTTCAAATATATTGAGAGCATATAAAATTAATTCTAGAATAATTCTTTCTTTAAAAGTTTTAGTTTTAAAATCTTTTCCAAAATATTGTGCTAATTCAACTACAGGAAATAAATCAAGTGAATTATAAAATAAATTTTTAAAAGTTATGTCTTCTGTAATATCTGTTATTTTATTCGTAAATGATAAATATTTTTCTTGCGTGGAATAAGAAGTTTTTGCTTTTGAAATGATAAATTTATCATGCGTATCATCTATAAAATTTGAAGTTTTTGAATTAACATTATCAAAAATATTTGATGTTTTTGATATAAGAGATTGCGTAAATTCATTTTTCAAATCTGTAGATTTCTTAAAGATACCATTTAAGAAATTAGTTTGGTCAGTTATAAAATTTTCGCAGTTATTTTTATCAATTGAATCCATTACTTTCTACTTCGAGTATGTGCTTTTTTACATCTTTCAGAACAATAAACCCATTTTGCATCCCAAAAACTAAGCATTCCTTTTAAAGAATCAACTATTCCTGGATAAACGGATTTCCCATATTTAATATTTCGTCCACACCAATAACAAGGTTGTGAAGAATAACGAGGTCCAACTTTTGCGACGTTTCTTGCCATAAATTTCTATTTATTTGTTTTTTTTGTATGGTTTTTTTGGTGGCATTTCCTACAACGTTTTTGGTATTGCCGTAGGCGGGGATATTTAGCACGAAAGTTCAATCGAAGAACAAATGTTGAACCTTGCAAAAATGTTCAATCGAAGCCGTTCAGCCCCGCTTTTGGCAATACCTTGTTAGCGGTAGTTCTTTTTCCCGTCATAAGGTTTGAATACTACTTACTTGGTTATTTTCTAAATATTCAATATAACATTCTAAGTTGCTCGACACTTTGTCAAGAACTCGTAATAAATATGGACTAACTGTGTCCATATTCAAATCGTCATTCAAGTGGAAGCCGTGATAGTTATGTAAATGTTGCTTTATGTCAATTATTTCAGTTTGATCAAGCTGTTGGAATGGGTTTGAGTTTCGGTAGTCAGCCATTGGTGACAAATGAATAAATGCACAACCCAATTTATAAACTGAATTTGTCCAACCGTGAAGTCTGTCTGTTAAGTCAACCATATTTCTGTCTGTAACTACTGTCCTTGAGTTAGGGAGTGTCCATTTTGTATTTTGCAATGTTTGTGTTATAAAATGTTGTCTTGTGGAGAGGTCTTTACTCAATAGAAAAACTGCTCGAACTAAAGAGTCGAGTTCTTGTCTTAAAACTGATATAAGTTGTCCATAAAGTCTATTTTGAAAAAGTAGTCGACCAGCCGAAACATTTTCAGCAGAACGTTCTCGTAATATTTGGCAAAATTGTTCTGTTTCTGTCATTGTGGGTATGTCTTGTACAATTACCGCTAACACGTAAATATATGTATATTATATGATGACCTAAAGTTTTTTGTTAAAAAATCAACATTCTTTAATAACCATAAGATTATTAAAGCTTTACGTTTGTATTTGAAGTGCGTATTTTTGGTTGTTTAAATAGGATTACCGGAATTTTTAGTAAATATTAACATATCCAAAATGCGCAAAGGGTTTTTGGACTGTCCGACCTATAGTATCAAATCAAAAAGGTACCCCCGAATGATACGACTATAATTTTACCTGAACATACGGTAAGTTTTTCAAGTTAAATAATCGCTAAGTGTTATAACACTTTTCTTAAATCCCTACTGTTAAGCAAACCTGTATCTCAATTAGTTCCTATTATAGCAGTGTTTTCAATCTTTTAAGTAGCATTCCGCTCAGCGGAAATTTCGTAACTTTGTATTCTTTACAAATTCATTAAAATTTACAATATGTCAAAAGCCATTTCGCAGGTTCCGTTTGCTGTAAACGAGCCGGTTAGATCCTATGAGCCGGGCTCTCCGGAAGTAAAATCCCTGATCGCAACCTATAAGGAAATGTGGAAGGAGAAATTTGAAATCCCAATGATCATAGACGGCAAAGAGGTGAAAACCGAAGACAAGGTTCAGCTTCAGTCGCCGCAGGACCATCAGCATGATTTCGGCTTCTATTATAAAGGGGATATGCAGCATGTGGATCAGGCCATCAAAAGTGCCCTGGCTGCACGCCAACAGTGGAACGACCTGGGCTGGGAACAGCGCGCCGCCATCTTCCTGAAGGCCGCCGACCTTATTGCCGGACCTTACAGAGACCGTTTGAACGCGGCTACCATGATTGGCCAGTCCAAGAATGTGCACCAGGCTGAGATTGATGCTGCCTGTGAGTTTATTGACTTCCTGCGCTTCAACGTGGAGTTTATGACCGAAATGTATGGCGAGCAGCCGGTTTCCGACAGCGGAATCTGGAACAGGGCAGAGTACCGTCCGCTGGAAGGTTTCTGCTTTGCCGTAACTCCGTTTAACTTTACCGCGATCTCCGGAAACCTGCCTACATGTATGGCCATGCTTGGAAATGTGGTGGTTTGGAAACCTTCCGACAAGCAGGTGCTTTCTGCAAAAATCATCATGGATATCCTGCACGAAGCCGGACTGCCGGCCGGTGTCATCAACATGATCTTTACACCGGGTAAGGAAACTGCCGAGAAAGTACTGGCGCACCGCGATTTTGCCGGACTGCACTTTACAGGTTCTACGTCTGTATTCCAGAGCATGTGGAAACAGATCGGTAATAATATTGAAAACTACAGAACCTACCCGCGAATCGTGGGCGAGACCGGTGGTAAGGATTTCATCATGGTTCACCCGTCCGCAAACGTGCAGGAAGTGGCTACGGCTATGGTTAGAGGTGCCTTTGAATATCAGGGCCAGAAATGTTCAGCAGCTTCGCGTGCCTACATCCCGAAATCCCTTTGGAATGAAGTTAAGGAAGTGGTGGGTGCTCAGCTGAAAACAGTGAAGATGGGTTCTCCTGAAGATCCTTCCAACTTTGTTAATGCTGTGATCGACAAAAATTCATTCGACAAATGCAAAGGCTATATTGAAAGAGCAGAGCAGGCGGCAGATGCTGAAGTGATCTTTGGCGGTAAATGCGACGATTCCAAAGGCTGGTTTGTAGAGCCAACCGTCATCCTTACTGAAAACCCAAAGTACGAATCCGTTTGTGAGGAGATCTTCGGGCCAATCCTTTCTGTATATGTGTATGATGATGCCAACTGGGCTGAAACCCTTAAACTTGTTGACGAGACTTCACCATATTCACTTACAGGTTCCATCTTTGCAAAAGACCGTTACGCGATTGCTGAAGCTTACAAAGCCCTGGAAAACGCAGCCGGTAACTTCTACATCAACGACAAGCCAACCGGTGCCGTTGTAGGTCAGCAGCCGTTTGGTGGTGCACGTGCCTCCGGGACGAACGACAAGGCCGGTTCCAAGATGAACCTTTTGCGCTGGGTTTCTGTACGCTCCGTAAAGGAAACTTTCGTTACTCCAAAAGACTACAAATATCCTTATCTGGGTTAGGACCTTTAAATTTTATACTTAATCCGCGGCTCAGGCTGCGGATTTTTTTTAGCCGTCTTTTTCGGAAAAGTGTATATTTGCTTTAATCAAAACAAAGAAATAAATTATGAAAAAGCTTATCGTCCCTGTACTTATAGCCGTAGCTGCAGTTGTTGGCAGTTGTGCACAGGAAAAAGAAAAAAGAGAAGAATTTAAGGAGAATCATTATAAAAATGAAATGGTGAATGACCTTGGTGATTCGGCAGTGGCTGCGGGCGACAGTACGGAGGTGCGCACCGATTCTACACTGGTGAGATAGATTCCATTATTAAAGATGAAAAGCCGGCATTCATACGTTTGAATGCCGGCTTTTTAATTGACAATACCTTTTCCTTTTTAGTACTGAAACAACACGCTGCCCCAGGTAAAACCGCTGCCAAAGGCGGACAGGCAAACCAGGTCGCCGCGCTTTATTCGGTTCTGCTCAATGGCTTCGCTGAGCGCGATCGGGATGGAAGCCGCGGTGGTATTTCCATACTTCTGGATATTGTTGAATATTTTATCGTCGGGCAGTCCCATTTTTTGCTGCACGAACTGGGCAATCCTGAGGTTGGCCTGGTGAGGGATAAACATGTCCAGGTCGTCAATGGTTTTGCCGGCTTTTTTCAACGCTTCAGTAATGGTTTCCGGAAAACGGGTAACGGCGTGTTTAAAAACAAAATTACCGTTCATAATAGGGTAGATTTCACGGCTGGTGATACTTTCCGGCTCCAGACGCATGCGGTCGCTCCAGCCGTACTTGGTGCCGGGGAACAGCGTGCAAAGTTCCTCGGCATATTTTCCTTCAGAATGCATATTTACAGAAAGGATATCACCGGCGTTCTCATCCTCGGAAGCGGAAAGGATTACGGCACCGGCACCGTCGCCAAAAATCACAGAAACGCCACGGCCTTCATTGGAAAAATCAAGTCCGAAGGAATGGATTTCCGCGCCTACGACCAGGATATTTTTGTAGATACCGGACTTCAGGAAGGCATGAGCCACACTCATGGCATATACGAAGCCCGAACACTGGTTACGTACATCCAGCGCGCCGATGGTTCCGCAGCCCAGAAGGTCCTGCAATACCACACCGCTGCCCGGGAAATAGTAATCAGGAGAGAGGGTAGCAAATATAATATAATCAATATCCTGGGCAGTCATTCCTGCATTTTCAAGGGCTTTTTGTGATGCCTTGAAACCCAGGTACGCCGTAGTTTCCTCAGGATCATTGCGTTCTTCCCTGTGGTGGCGCTGCTTGATTCCGGTTCTTTCGGTAATCCACTCATCACTGGTGGTCATCAGTTTGGAGAGGTCGTCATTGGTGACTATATTTTCGGGGACATAATGACCTACGCCCTTTATGATACTTTTGATCATTAGTTTCGTTATTTTTGACAAATTTATCAATTTATTCCTGACCCTCTCATCTTAATATTCAGCCTATGCCCTTTACTTCCGTTTTCAGAAACAGCCAATGCGAATGGATCGATGTAGAAGCGCCTGATTTGACCGACCTTGATTTTCTGCATTCAAAGTTTGGCATAGACATGATGCTGCTGGAAGATACGGTGGATCCGGACCACCTTCCTAAATATGAGGAGAGCGGGGAAATCAGATTTATTCTCATGCGGGAGAATACTGATGCCGAAAGACAAAACCTGGGCGGCATCAGTGATGTTTCCACAAAACTTAGTGTTTTCCTGCTGCCGGGCAAAATTATCACTGTGCACCGTTTGAGGACAGCTACTGTAACTGATACTCTTGAGGAAATTTCTGCCAAAGACAGTGCAGAGATAGTGACCGCAGAAAATATTCTGCTGTTATTGGCCCTGAAGGTGATGAAAAGCTACAATGATGAATACAGTGCGCTGATGCAGATCCTGGACGGACTGGAACGAGAGGTATTTCTCAAGCGCACCGTAAATAATGAGTTGCTTCGCGAACTCTACCTATTGAAACGGAAATCCAGCCTGAACGCACGCCTGCTCAGTATGTCGGCTGAATGGATACACAGATTCCGCGGGCTGAAGCTTAAACCTGTACAGATAGCCGATTTGAATGATAAATACACCGATGTAAACTCAGACTTTGATCATCTGAGTGCAGAAGTAAACAGCCTGATCTCCATGTTTTTGGCACTCAGTGACCAGAGAGCCAACCGTGTGATGAAACTGCTGACCCAGTTTTCAGTCTACTTCCTTCCCATCACTTTTATCGCGGGTGTTTACGGTATGAATTTCAGGTATATGCCGGAACTGCAGAGTCCGTATGGTTATGTCCTTACACTTGCAGGCATGGGTCTGGTGGTGCTGATCATCTATATGTATATGCTCAGGAAACGCTGGTAACAGGAAAAACACCCTTTTTTTGAGCGTCCGGATGCGGGCGTTTCTTTTATTCCTAATTTTGGTTATGTAATGACACCCAATGCCTTACCCGCATTGGATAAAAACGATAACCATGAAAACTGACCAGCTGAACCAGCTGCTGCAGGACAATACGCTCAACCGGGAATCGAGGGCTATGCTTACCGCGATGCATGAACGTTTGTCGGCAAAGGAATATTCGGATATACTGGATGCTCAGGGTAATCAGTATATCAATTTTGTCCAGGAGGGCGGCGGTGTGTGGGGTACCGCTCTGGTGGGCTATCTTTATGCCCTCGAGACTTTCGGTATACGCTTCCTGAGGATTGCCGGAACGAGTGCGGGCGCCATTAACACTATTCTTATAGCCGCACTGGGTGACCGATCCCGAAATAAAAGTTCTGCGATAAAGGATGTTCTTTTTAACTGGAATTTTGTTGATTTTATGGACGGTAAATCCATTGTGCGCACGATGGCCGGCATTCTGCTTAAAAATCCAAAACTGCTTAAGCGGAGCGTGTATTTATTGGTTCTCCTTCTACTTATTATCATATTTTTCCCCGTAGTCACGCTGTTCCGTCCGTTCTCCATCTGGTTTTATCTTGTACCGCTTACCATACTCGTCATTGTCGCTCTCGGGGTGCGCTATTATTATGACCTCTTCCGCAAAAACCGTGTCGGTCTTAATCCAGGTCATGCTTTTGAGCGCAAACTGAAACAGACACTGGATCATTTCGGTATAAAGACCGTGGAAGAACTTAATGCGGTCTATAATAAGAAAGGCGCGGAACTTAATCTTAATTACCGTTTTGGCAATACTTCAGAATATTATTTTAACGCCCTGAATCATGTGGAAGAAATCCATGCTGAAAAAGCCGCTTCCATCGACGAAAACCGGTACCGGACTTTTCTTGAAACTATGAAGAATACCGAGCTGTATAAAAACAATCCGTTTATGCTGCTGCGGTCCGACTATACTGTCATAACCACTGACATTAATTCCCGGATTAAGGTAGAATTTCCGAAGATGGCTGATCTTTACTGGACACACAAAGACATCTGCGATATAAGCCCCGCTAAATTCGTAAGGGCCTCGATGGCTGTTCCCTATTTTTTTGAGCCCATGGTGCATAGGATTAACCGCAGCGAGCCGGAAATTATCAGCGCCTGGAAATTCAGGCTGAATGCCGATCCGAAAGGAGTGTTTGACGAAGCCGTGTTCATAGATGGCGGCAGCATTTCCAATTTCCCTATAGATATTTTTCACGAAAGTGATATTTTTTATCCCAGAATTCCTGTATTCGGCGTGCGGCTGACGGACAGCAGTGAGGCGGGTGCCGAAAATGGTCTGGGAAGTAAAGAAATACTTAAAGGTCCGGGAAGTTACCTGATGAATATTTTTGATACACTGCGCGGTTATAATGACAAAACTTTCCTTACTAAATACACCTTCTACAGCAAACACAGCATCCAGACGGTAGACTGCAGTCCAAGCAGCTGGCTTAACTTCTTTATGAAGGATGCGGAAAAGACTGAACTGTTTAACAAAGGTTTTCGGGCCGGTCTCGAATTTCTGGACCGTTTCGACTGGGAGAAATATAAAACCGAAAGAATGCTGGTCGCACTTAAGGAAAGAAAAATCCTTAAAGATGAAAATGAACCCACAGTAGGATAGGGTAGAATAAAAATAGAATGATTATACAGGCGGTGTTTAATTCCTTCAATTTAAATTTAGTAACTGCGCATGGACGAATTACTGAAAACCATTCTTACAGCTTTGCTTAGCGGTGCTGTTATCTCTGCCGTTCTGGGTCTTGTCTTCAAGCGCAGGACGGAGACGATTACGGCTGAAATAAAAAACCAGTTTGAAATGAATTTGCTTCGCAGGAAAACAGGCCAGCAGTGGAAAGAGAAAGCACTGATTGAGCTGTATGGTCCGTTAAACTACCATTTCACAAGAACAAAAAAAGCGCTGAGCCGCTATACAGACAAAAACCTGTATCTTGAGGTAAATGTATTTAAGGATTCCAACCAAAAGATAAGGGACCTCTTGCTGGAAAAATCCTACCTGATCTATCCGGAACTGACCGGTGATGCCGAGGAACTGATCACTCATTACGATGTCTGGCTGGAACAGTATCATAAACTGCGGGTGAATCCGGATGCCGCCGAGGTGGCAGCTACATTCGTATTTGTGCAGGACCTGGGATTCCCTTTCCCGCGTGCCGCTGAAGAGAAATTCAAGCAGAAATACCGTGAGCTTTGGAATGATGTTTATAAGAGCTGATGCTTTCCTGTTTACGCAGTTTTATGGATGTAGCGTGATAGTTTGATCCCCAGGTCCGTCCACACAATCCGTGGATTGGCATTGCGCTGAAGGTGATAGTCGGCTTCATTTATTTCGGTAATGATGCTTTCGATATTTGCGCCATGAATGAATTTGCTGAAGCTGTCCCAGTTAAAACTACCGGACTCAATTTTTTTGTGCACAAGTTCCTGTGCCCCGTAGTTTTGTATCATGGCCATGCGGAACATCTCAGCGCAGTACTCCAGGAAATTTTTTTGCTTTTCCCGGTTCCAGCCGGCAATGGAACGTGCCCAAAGAATGATGTTCTTCAGGAATTCCGGTCTTTTCTTTACCTGAAAAGCATCGCGTACCCACTGCACGAAGAGTTCCTCAAATTCGGTGCTGCCTTCCTGCTGCATCAGTTTTAAGGCGGTGTTAAGGTTGCCCTGCGACTGGTGAATGACTGATTTCTGCCGGTCTTCTGACATTTGGAAGTTCTTTGACAGATATTCACCCAACTCGGTGTCCGACAGGCGGGGAACCTGAACCAACTGTGTACGCGACAGGATAGTAGGCAGTAAATCATCAGCATTTTCGGCTGTGAGAAGGATTACTGTCTTTTCCGGCGGTTCTTCCAAAAACTTGAGCAGCTTGTTGGAGGCAGGAACGTTCAGTTTATCGGCGCGCCAGATAATAAGTATCTTACTGCCGCCTTCAAAACTTTTTAGGGCGAATTTTTTATTCTGCTCCTCAACTTCATCGGCCGAGATAAAAAGCTGTTTGTTCTCGGACTCCAAAAAACTGCTCCAGTCATCAAAACTGGAGTATGGATTGGCAAGTATCATTTCCCTGAACTGATAAAAGAACTGTTGGGACAGTGAAGACCTGTTCGCTGTAAAAACGGGAAAGCTGAAGTGGAGGTCCACATGGTTAAGATGCGATACACGCTGCGCCGCAGTAGGCTTTTCCTGCTCCAGGATTTCTGCGGCATACGCCAGCGCCAGCGGCAGGGTGCCATATCCTTCTTTGCCCAAAAACAATTGGGCATGGCTGATGCGTTGATTCTGTATACTTTTTTTGAGCTGATCCTTCAGCATTTGCTGTCCGGCAATAAGGTCCCAATCCATGTTTCAAAGATAGGCTTTTTGCTGTAATCCGGGAGTTCCCGTAAGGCAGTTGGAAGGGTCTGAACCAGGTTTTACGATGATAATCACTTAACAAACTTTAACCAAAGGAAATTTCCTGGTTTCAGTTATAATTAGGATATTTGCGCATTATTTTAAAAATTAAGAATGAAACATATTTTCGCCCTGTCCTTCATTACCGCGGGATTTTTCCTAAACGCTCAGAATATTGGAAATTCTCCCTACGCCGCTTACGGTATTGGAGATGTAAAATATGACAACACGGTAGAAAATACTGGGATGGCCGGACTCACCACTGCCTATATCACAGATTTCAACAGCAGTTTCAACTTTATGAATCCGGCTGCCAACGAAAACCTGCAGCTTACTGCAATCAAGGTAGAGGCAACCAACGAGAATAATTTCTTCCGCTCAGATTACAATGATTACAAGGTAACCAAGCACTCTACTTACCTTTCCAATATTTCTATCGCTTTTCCGCTGTCACAGAAAGTGAAGTTTGGACTGGGCTACCAGCCTTACAGTTCCAAAAGTTATGATGTGGTGGTTTCCCAGACCGAAGCAGACGGATCGGTAAAACTCAATGCCTACCATGGAGAGGGATCGCTTAATACGGTTCAGGCTGCGTTATCCTACCAAATATCGCCTGCTTTTGCATTAGGCTTAAGGACCAATTTCTATTTTGGAAATCTGTATGATATTGACGAATTGGTTTCCTCTAATGCCGAGCTGATCAACGGTTACGAAACCAGGAACCGTGTAAACAATTTTAACTTTACTGCCGGCGCCACCTATCAGAAAAAATTTGAAAATGACAGAAAACTTACGCTGGGCGCCACAACCACTTTTGGCAACAGCAGTAAGATGGAATCTACCTACATAAACAGTACCTATTTCTATAACAGCAACGAAGTTAAGAATTACGTAAGCATTATAGAACAAACAAACACTACAGCCAATAACCTGCTGCCTTTGGAAGCCTCACTGGGTCTTGGTTTCGGACATAATCAGCGCTGGTTTATAGGTTCTCAGGTTAACTACAGGAGAGGTGAGACCATTCAGTTCGTGGGCCAGGATTTCCTGAATAAAGATTCATACAGGGTTGCCGCCGGTGGTTGGATTCTGCCCAACGTTAACAACTTCCGGAATTATTTTAAAAGGATAATTTACCGTTACGGTGCGTTTTATGAGAAAGGTAATCTCCATATTAACGATACGGATATTAACAGATTCGGTGTGACCTTCGGTGCAACGTTACCATTCAAAAACACCTCAATAAACCGTATGAGTGGTCTTGATGTCGCGGTCGAACTGGGCAAGAGAGGAACTTTGAACAATAACCTGGTGAACCAGAATTATATTAACCTGAAAGTAGGATTCAACTTTGCAGACCGTTGGTTCCAAAAAAGGCTTTATAACTAAATGAAAGCGTTTCTTTGCGGTCAGAAATTTAAAAGTATAGCCTGCCTTTTGGGTCTGGCTATATTTTTTATATCCTGCGAGGAAGATCTTACCACCGTAAATTCGAAGACAAAGAAGGTAAACTTTCCTTCGCAGGTGATTTACGACGCTAAAATTGTGCAGCGTGATTCCGGAAGGGTTAAGATGCGGGCAACTGCACCGCTTATTGAAAAATTTGAACTTATCGACACACCCTACGTGGTGGCAAGAAAGGGTATTGATATTGAGTATTTCGACCGTAAGAACCCAGCCAAACCCGGGAGGATCACTGCAAAATTTGCGAAGATGACCGAAATGAAGCGTTTTTATGAAGCGCGCGGTAATGTGAAGGTGGTCACGAGTGAAGGACAGATGTTTGCCATGCAGACTGTGTTTTGGGATCAGGCAAAAAAGGAAATTTACACCTCCGACACGGTGTATGTAACAAACAAAGATGGCTCCACTCTCGTGGCAGCCAACGGAATGAGGGCTAAGGACGATTTTTCGGAGTATACCTTCCTCAACAATGCAGGAGACATCAACGCCAAGAAGATTCCCGAGCAGAAAAAATAGCAGGCCCGTCTGCCAGGGTGGACCAAAGAAGTTCCTTAAATAAAATTTAGTATGCTTTACCATGCACTTGGACTCATGTCCGGTACCAGCCTGGATGGTCTGGATATCTGTCACGCGTCATTCAGTTATGAGCACGCTGACGGCTGGAAATACCGTATCCTGAACTGTGAAACCGTTAAATATCCCGCTGCCTGGGAACAGGATTTAGGCGGCGCGCGGATGATTTCAGCAGAGGACCTCTTTGCGCTGAATACAGCTTACGGCAAATATTTGGGAGAACAGGTGAACCTCTTTCTTAAAAAAAATGGTTTAACGCCGCCGGATGTCATCGGTTCTCATGGACATACGGTCTTTCATCAGCCAGAGCGCGGATTCACCGTGCAGATTGGTGACGGGCGGGCCATAAAAATGTTGAATGATGTTCCCGTGGTCTATGATTTCCGCAGTGCCGATGTTTTGCGTGGCGGAAACGGTGCACCGCTGGTTCCGATTGGAGACCGGCTACTTTTTGCTGAATATGGAGCCTGTCTCAATCTGGGCGGTTTTTCCAATGTTTCACTGGAGTACGCAGGTCAGCGCATTGCCTTTGATATCTGTCCGGTGAATACTGTACTTAACCGTTTTGCCCAATTGGTGGGTAAGCCTTTTGACCTCGGTGGCCAACTGGCCGCCACCGGAACGGCAGACCACAAGGTTGTGCAAAAGTTGAACGAACTCGGTTTTTACTTGCAGTCTCCCCCCAAGTCATTGGGTGCCGAATGGGTGGAGCGGCAGGTTTTGCCGCTGCTTGAACCACTTTCTGCCCGCGATGCCCTGGCCACTTTTACGGAGCATGCGGCAATCCAGATTTCATTTGCGCTGGAAAACTATAAAGTGAATAATTTGCTGATAACAGGAGGTGGTGCTTACAATACTTATCTTCTGGAAAGAATAGCTGCCAGAAGCGGCTGTAAATTAACAGTACCGGAAAGCGTAGTAGTGGAATTTAAAGAGGCGCTGATTTTCGCTTTTATGGCCGTTTTGCGGCTGCGGCAGGAAAATAATGTACTGTCTTCGGCTACCGGCAGCGACAGTGACCACTGCAGTGGGATTTTGGTTTAACTTTCCCGGCGCGTAATAACCCGGTTTTTGACCTAAAATAATTCCATGGCTCGGGCAATAGCGATATCTTTGCCCTCTAAAATTTGAATAATAATGATATCCAGGATAATTATACATAAGGTAGGAAACAAAATCAATCAGGAAGCCCTTGTGCTTTCGCAGGAAGATTATAGACCGGAAGAGGAAATGAAGGAAATCCTGGAAGATTATTTCCTGAAATCCTTTAAATCTGAAGAGCATTTCCGCTTTTACAGTGATACTTATCTGGTAAATAATCCGGTTTACAGCTCAGTTTCTGAAATTTTTGAAGACCCTTCGAAATTCGTTTACGAATCCGAGAATATCGCCCAGCATCTGTATGACATCACAGAAAATCCCAGGGTACAGACGGGCGAACTTTTTATTGTCTATTTTGAAGGTGAGGAAAATGCAGATGGTAATAAAATAGATTCGATCGGAATATTTAAGACCGAAAACAAAAGTCCTTTCCTGAAAATCTTCCCGAACGGTGATGCATTCGACGTTGAGAAAGATTACGGTATTGGGCTGTCCAAACTTGATAAGGGCGCGCTGATCTATAATTCCGGAAAAGACACCGGGTTTGCCGTGAAGGTCGTGGATAATAACAAAAACGGCGATATGTATTACTGGTTTGAGGACTTTTTGAAGGTCAGACAGCGCGATGATGAATACTTTCATACCCAGGAAACACTTGCCGTTTATAAAGAATATATCACGAAACAGCTGCCGCAGGAGTTTGAAACTACCAAAGCCGATCAGGCAGATTTCCTTAACAAATCAATTAACTTTTTTAAGGAGAGGGAAGTGTTTGATTATGACCAGTTTACAAAAGAGGTGCTGGAAGATGACAATGTTATTGAAAGTTTTGGTAATTTTAAATCGGAATACGAACAGGATATGCAGGTGTCCATTGCTGAAGATTTTGCCATTAATGAAGCGGCTGTTAAGAAGCAAAGCCGCAGTTATAAAAGTGTGATCAAACTGGACAAGAACTTTCATATTTATGTTCATGGCGACCGTAAGCTTATTGAAACCGGTCAGGATGAGAAGGGAAAGTATTACAGACTCTATTTTGAAGAAGAGCAGTAGTATATTATGTTAAATTAAATGATTATCTTTGTTCATATACCTATCATTAATAATCTATGAATTTTATTGACTGCCACCAAGAAATGATCCACATTTCAGGTCATGTACAGGATTTCGGTTACCTGCTCGGTCTGGAAGCAGATACCAAAGGAATCAAATTTTACAGTCAGAATTTAACTCAGCTCTTTCCTATAGATGAGGCTGTGTTTGGTAAAACACTTGAGCAGAAACAGGAAGTTTTTGAACCATTGCTTTCTTCACCTGTGCTTTCATCGCTGGACATCGCTGGAATGACTGATACAGATGTCCTTTTGGATAAATTTGAGGTTGCGGGTGCTCATTATCATCTTACCATTTACCGCTACAATGGCGTGGTATATCTGGAGATGGAGCCCATAATCGAGTTTTTTAAACAGAGGAGTTTTGTTTCCAAAAAATACGAACGCATTCATAATGCCGTTGATTCCGCCGGAATTTGGCGCGAATTGCTGTCATCTGTGTCAGAAGCCATAGATTACGACCGTGTGATGATTTACCGCTTCCTGGAAGACGGCAGCGGGAAAGTTATTGCCGAGAAAATAAAGGACGGTGTTGAGAGTTTCATGCACCTGCATTATCCGGAATCAGACATTCCACGCCAGGCAAGGGAACTTTATCTGAAGAAAAGAAAGCGTATTTTCAGTGATGTCTATTCGGAGCCGGTGCCCATCATCAGTAAGGATCCGGAACCGATAGATCTTACCTATTCTTCAGTGCGCGCCATGTCGCCTGTACATGGGCAATACCTGAAAAATACAGGTGTGGCCTCCAGCTTCAGCACTTCAATCATTATCAATAACAAGTTATGGGGCATGGTTACCTGCCAGAATTTGGAGCCCAAGCATATAGATCTGGTAAACAGGATACGTGCAGAAGTTTTCACCGTGATGGCAGCAAATGCGTATACTTCTTATAAATCTGCGCAGATGCTGTCGGACAGCATAGAGCTGGAAAACAAGATCGGCAGCCTTAAAAGCAGGCTGATGGCTTGTGACAGTCTGGAGGATTCGCTCTTCAGCAATATAGATGAAATGCGGAGGTATCCCGATGCGGATGGTCTGGCAGTTATTGTACACGACCATATCCGAACTTCCGGTGAAGTCCCGTCAGACAGGGATATTTTGCAGATCGTAAAATATGCGCGCGAAAATCCATTGAAAAACTTTTATTCCACCAACGATTTTTCCGATTCGGAACAGGGAAATCTCGGTAATCTGGAGAATGCGGCCGGTGTGATGTTCGGGTTTACGGATGACAAGCGTAATGAGCTTCTTATCTGGTTCCGCAAAGAAATCGATACCCAAATCCTTTGGGCAGGTAATCCGTCCAAACAGATGGAAACGGTAGTGAAAGACGGCATAGAGCAAATGGTTATATCGCCACGAAAGTCATTCGCCACTTATATTCAGGATATAAAAGGTAAATCCCGCCCCTGGAAGAACAAAGATGTGTTTGCGGCCAAAAAAGTGGTTGCCACAATCCTGGAAACAACTTATTCGCAATTCAGACGTGTACAGGAACTTAACCGCGAACTGAAGAATCTGAATGAAGAACTGGATAGTTTTTCATACACGATCTCTCACGACCTGGGCACCCCGCTTACTGTTATGAAGTTGAATGCACAGCTTCTGGAAAAGTCGCATGGTAAGAACCCCGATGTGAAGAAACGTGTCACCAGTATACTGGATGAAATTATGGGAATGGAACTTATGATGAGGGGAGTTCTGGACCTGAGCCGGGCAAAGTCTGCACAGATAGCCGTAGAGGAAGTGGAAACTCGCTCACTGATAGAAAAGATATGTTATGACGTGAAGCTTACGCTGAATTGCCCTGAAACTGAGATTACAGTCCATGAATGTCCAACTGTTATGGCTGATAAGATTATGCTGATCCAGGTATTTCTGAATATCATAGGAAATGCAGTGAAATATTCCAGTAAAACAGATAAGCCCCGGGTCCTGATTAACGGCAAGGTGGTGGACGACACGGTAGTGTATACGGTGAAGGATAATGGCATCGGAATCGCCGAAGAGGATCAAGAGCATATGTTCAGAATTTTCCACCGTATGAGTAATTCCAAAGGATTTCACGGTAATGGAGTAGGACTCTCCATCGTTTATCGCATTATGAGCAGGTTAGGAGGGTTGATCACTTTCGACAGTGTGGAAAATGAGGGAACCTCTTTCCACCTTACCTTTTTAAAACCACCGGGAAAAGCATGATAGCAGATATCTTAAAGCATCAAACCAAGGAGCTTCATGACAGTGTGGAGCTGAAATTCAACTCCTCTAAAATCTTTCAGGATGATTACACATCGGACGATTACAGGAAGCTGCTTACTTTCAATTATATTTTTCTAAAAACTTTTGAGCAACCAGTTTTCCGCTTACTTTCTGAGAAATATGGCGACATGCTGATGCTCCGGCACCGGCGAAAACTGCACCTTTTTGATCTGGAAAGGGAAGACGTGATTTCTTCAGGCGACGACATCCATGAAATTGAGGTCAATTGTGAAGCGGAAGCATTGGGAATTCTTTACGTGATGGAAGGTTCCACGCTCGGTGGTACGATGATCGCTAAGAAACTGGAAGGGAATCCGCATTTTTCAGACAAAACCTTCCCGTACTTTCGCTGCTACGGCGAACGTACAGGCTCTATGTGGAAAAACTTTAGATTTGTTTTAAATGATGTTGTTCGCGAAGAGGAACATGACCAGGTTCTGATAGGTGCAGAGAAAGCATACCATTTCCTGCTTGGACTGCCGGATTAATTCCGGATGGTTTCATTTTTGCTGAAATCATCTGAAAAAACTATGGCAAAGGAACTTTACTATTCGCCGGAAATGGACCGGCTCACACCTAAGGAGCAGGAATTACTGGATAAGGATGTCAAGCTCACTAAAAGAGCAGTCCTTCTGTCAGCAAAAGTGAACGGCAAAAGATATGCTACACGTAATGCGCATGCCAAGGCTTTCGGTTACGTACGCGGCAAATTTATTCCCGTAAAGAATAATGCGGGCGACATTTCCGAGCTGCTGCAGGGAAATAATCTGGGAGTGATTATCCGCTACTCCCATCCAAATTTCTTTACTCTCAAAAATGGCCCCGAATAT
This sequence comes from Chryseobacterium sp., assembly GCF_008831505.1. Taxonomy (NCBI): domain Bacteria; kingdom Pseudomonadati; phylum Bacteroidota; class Flavobacteriia; order Flavobacteriales; family Weeksellaceae; genus Chryseobacterium; species Chryseobacterium sp. Next base: position 1,110,214 of record NZ_CP044507.1, read on the forward strand.
CCTTTATATGGGTGTTCGGTGAAAATATACAATAAAAGGTTACCTGTCAGTGCCAGGTTTCCTCTTGTAAACCTTCCTGTATTTATCACGAATTCGGTTTCTAAATTCCTTAATATCCATATTAACGCCAACAGGTTCTTTATATCGCGCGGTAAGATATATGGGCTTTCCTTTTTAAAGATTCCCGGACTTGTCCTGGCAGGATTGTCTCTGTTTTGGGACAGGCAAGTACTGTCGATTCTGAGAAATACACTGCGGGTACTGGATATTGAGAAAAGATTTATCGCTACGTATGCCTACCACTCGGTGGGCTGCTACAGGCTGGGGGATAAGGTGGTGAAAATAAGGCTGAAACCCACAAAACATAAAAATACACCTGAAGAACCACTGATGGACCAAACCCAAAAACTGTTTGAATATTTTTCTGCGGAAGAGCTTAGCCTCGATTTTCAGGTGCAGGTTGGTACCACTGAAAGGAAAACCCCCGTTAACAATTTATTGAAGATTTGGTCCGAAAGATCCACTAAATTTGTCACAGTTGGACGTATTATCCTTCCAAAACAGGATATAAGTGAGTACAGGACAATGGCCTACGAAAACCTGTCATTTAACCCTTTTGAAAATGCAGATGAGCTCAAACCCGTAGGCAGGATGCAGAAAGTCCGTCAGAAGATTTATAATGCAAGCATTGCTGCGCGCCAGCATTATAACCAAACTGCCAATGTCAAAAATAAAAAATAATGCCTGAAGGACCTACCATTTTAAACCTGAGGAATAAACTGAACCGTTTCCGCAAAAAAACTGTTACCGAAGCAGGCGGTTACGGCGATATGGATAAAACCGGTATTGAAGGTCAGCAGTTACTTGACATTGATTCCTACGGAAAGAACTTTATTTTTGTTTTCAGGGATTTCTTTGTAACCGTACATCTGGGTCTGTTTGGAAGCATGCTCATTAACAAGCGCAAGAAGTCTAATGCAAGTTTTTACCTTCATTTTGATGATGCGCAGATTAATTTTTACATAGCGAATACTAAAAGAATAGAAGGAAAACCGCAGGATCACTTTAATTACCGGACAGATATCCTTAAGGATAATTATGACGGCGAATTGGTGCTGAGCACGGTTCAGGATAAATATAAAGAGAGAATGATCGGAGATGTGCTCATGGAACAGGAAATATTTGCCGGTGTGGGCAATATTATCCGGATTGAATCTTTGTACAGAGCCAAGATTCATCCTGCAAGCCTGGTGAAAGATATCCCGGAGAAAAAACTGGTTTTCCTTATTGAGACGGTGGTTAATTACGCATTTGAGTTTTTGGAACAGTCCGATACGGTAAAGGAAAAAACCCTCATATATGGACGCAAAATTTGCCCCAAAGACAAGCGTGAACTTATTATTGAGGAAATGGGGAAGGTTAAGCGAAAAACATATGTTTGTCCCAAATGCCAGAAAATGTATTCATAAAAAATCCTGCCGACCGGCAGGATTTGCTGTAAAATATTTTTAAATATCCTTTAATATTGGAATACAGACTCTTCAAAAAGTCCTTCTACGGACCAATATCTTTCGCCGGTATCATAATTGAAGGTTAGAATTCTGGAACCCTCCGGAATTTCGCTGAGTTGCTTACTTATTGCCGCCAGCGATGACCCAGTTGAAATCCCAGCCAGTATACCTTCTTCGCGGGCCAGCCGTTTTGTAAATTCAAAAGCTTCCTCCTTTTCAACAGAAATTGTTCCGTCCAGGATGTCGGTATTCAGCACCGCCGGTACAAAACCGGCTCCAATTCCCTGAAGCGGATGGGGACCGGGTTTCCCGCCTGATATCACAGCTGAGTCCATAGGTTCCACCGCAAAACTTTTCAGGTTGGGGAACTTTTTCTTTAAAACAGCACTAACACCTGAAATATGACCGCCAGTGCCTACTCCCGTAATTAAGTAGTCGAATCCTTCCGGGAAATCTTCCAGGATTTCCCTGGCGGTAGTTGCTGCATGAATTTCCGGATTGGCATCATTTTCAAACTGTTGCGGTATCCAGACATTATCAAGTTCTACAGCCATTTCCGCAGCCTTCTTTACAGCGCCGGAAGTTCCCTGCTCGCGCGGTGTTAGTACGAACTTCGCACCATACGATGACATGAGTTTCCGCCGTTCCACACTCATGCTTTCAGGCATTACAAGCACCAGTTGATAACCCTTCACCGCACAAACCATAGCCAGTCCCACTCCAGTATTTCCGGATGTAGGTTCTACAATGAGGGTGTCCTTTGTTATTTTACCTTCCCTCTCGGCTTTCTCAATCATCGCCAGAGCGATCCGGTCCTTTATGCTGCCGCCCGGATTCTGCTTTTCAAGCTTCATCCATATCTCGGCCCTGCTATCAAAAATAGTGTTAAGCTTTACTGTTGGAGTATTTCCAATGGCTTCCAGTACATTATTCAGTTTCATACTATAGCTGTTTTGTTAGATTAATTTAAATGTTTAGCTTCCTCTTAAATAATGAAATTGATGGGTTCATTTTCAGGTATCTTGTTGCGGACGGTTACAAGCCCTTTATGAAAAACTACCGAGTTGGGAGCTACGCTTTCAGTGATCCACACATTTCCGCCGATAAGCGAATCTCTTCCGATGACTGTTTGCCCACCAAGAATCGTGGCATTGGCATAAATAACTACATTATCCCCGATGCTGGGATGCCTTTTCCTGTTCTGAAGCTCTTTTGTTACAGAGAGCGCACCCAGTGTGACTCCCTGGTAGAGTTTTACATTGTCGCCAATTACAGTAGTTTCGCCAATTACGATTCCGGTGCCGTGATCTATGAAAAAATTTCTTCCAATGCGCGCACCCGGATGAATATCAATCCCTGTTTTACTGTGTGCATATTCGGTCCAGATCCGTGGGATAAGCGGTACGCCGTTCTTCACCAGTTCATGTGCCAGACGGTACACAGCTATCGCAAAGAAACCGGGATAGGAAAATTTTACTTCTTCCACACTCTGTGCAGCCGGGTCGTTTTCGTAAATGAAACGCGCATCATCCTCAAGAGCCTGGTAAACCTGAGGAAAAGTATCAAAGAAAAAACCGGTGTCATGGCTGTTTCTGCCGTTACTGGCTGAAACCAGGATTTCTTCAAACTGTATTTTGAAATTTTTGAGTCGTCTTTCTATTTCTGAAAGCTGTGCGCAACTGTTCTTTTCCAGATAGAAAATGAACCGGAACAGGCTGTCTATGAATTCTTCAGTCTTCTTTTTGTCAATATTGAATTTCCGCGCGGTATAACCGGTATGCAGCTGTTTTGCGAAACTCATTGTCTTTATGGATTTTTATCCAAATGTACTGCAAGAATGTTTCCAAAGACCTTGATGCATGTTAAGTAAAGTCCATCGGTGCATAAATAATTAAGTATAAAATAGTCGGGTAAAGTTGGTCACCGCAGGTGAATTTCATAAATTTGTAGCACTTTTAAGCAGCCGGTGTTCCGGTTATGTCTCACCATATGGATCAGATAAATTAACAAAAAAATATTATGAAAGTAACCGTAGTAGGAGCAGGAGCAGTAGGCGCAAGTTGCGCGGAATATATTGCTATGAAAAATTTTGCTTCAGAAGTAGTTTTAGTAGACATTAAGGAAGGTTTTGCCGAAGGAAAGGCTATGGACCTTATGCAAACAGCCTCCCTCAATGGTTTTGATACCAAAGTAAGCGGAACTACAGGCGATTACAGCAAGACTGCCGGATCTACCGTAGCTGTGATCACTTCCGGAATCCCGAGAAAACCCGGAATGACAAGGGAAGAACTTATCGGTATCAATGCAGGTATCGTGAAAGAAGTTACCGCTAATCTTGTGAAGCATTCTCCGGAAGTTATTATCATTGTCGTTTCCAATCCTATGGATACAATGACTTATCTGGTGCATAAAACATCAGGTCTTCCAAAAAATAAAATCATCGGTATGGGTGGAGCTTTGGATTCCGCGCGTTTCAAATATAGATTGGCTGAGGCGCTTGATTGCCCCATCTCTGACGTAGACGGAATGGTAATCGCTGCTCACAGCGACACGGGAATGCTTCCGTTAATGAGCAAGGCAACAAGAAATGGTGTTCCTGTTTCTGAATTCCTGGATGCCGACAAGCAGGCTTATGTTGAAGAAGAAACCAAAGTAGGTGGCGCTACACTAACCAAACTCCTGGGAACATCTGCATGGTATGCACCGGGTGCTGCAGTTTCAGTACTTGTACAGTCAATCCTTTGCGACCAAAAAAAGATGATACCCTGTTCGCTGATGCTGGACGGCGAATATGGTGAGTCCGATATCTGCCTTGGCGTTCCTGCAATAATCGGAAAGAACGGTGTTGAAAAAATTGTTGACATCTCCTTAACTGAAGAGGAAAAAGAAAAATTCGCTACAGCTGCTAAAGCCGTAAGAGAAGTAAACGGGGATTTGAAATTCTAATTAGCCGTACAAAAAAGATCTAAAGCCTTCCCGTATCTGGGGAAGGCTTTTTTACTGAGAAAATGTTTCAACAGGGGCAGATATTGACCGTGACTTCCACCTGCGAGTTTCCCTCGTTGAAAAATAAGGTTTTCTCAAGAATTCCTTCCTGAATGAGTTCACGAATTGTTTTGTCGAAACTGTCAGTTTGCTTCCCGGACACACCTGTGAAACCGTCTCCGTTACTTCCTGCCGGATAAATTTTTATCCTGTATTGAAGATTGTCCACCACAAGGCTAACGGGTTTGCAGTTTAGTACCGACGAGGTATGATCCAAAGTCAATCCCGGTTTCAGGTTTATTGGAAGTTCAGTGCTGCCGTAACGGATGCGCGTGGTCGGAGGATTTAGTGATTCCAGATAGGAAGGCATTTCCTTACCATCTGCCAGCATTACCCGGTTTTTGTCGTTGTAGATATAAATGCAAAGGCAGCCGGATAGCTGTTCATAAGACCGCACGGCGTCTTCGGAGGGAAGTAGGGTAATTGATTTTATGGATACACGAATCTTCCGGGTTGTAAAACTATTCTTTTGTCTGATGAAAACCTCAGTCTTTAGGCATACCGGCTTTCCCTCCAGATCGGATATTCTCAAAGAGACAGGAATGAGCGGAAATTCCTGGAAGGATGCAGAAAAATATTCGTCCACTGTAGCTTTTGCTTTCTTGGCATCAGTTTCTATATAGGTCGGTTTTCCTGCGGCATGAACACGAAGTGAAATCTGTCTGAGGAGGTTGGAATCCTCAGGTTCTGCGGAAAGTCGGGAACAGAATTTTTCCCAGTTCAAAGTTCCGGTAGGGGTTATTCCGAATTTATCCAGTCTGATATGGGATTCAAAAATGATAAGAAGCTGACGTCCGTATTCCACCTCCTCAATAAAGAAGCAGTCGTCGCGTGCCCGTATTTTCTCCGCGAGAGAATCCACCGATGGATGACCGCTGATATTCACGTAATTCTGCCGGAAGGAGAACAGGTAAAAGTAGTTCGCCGCCGATGCAGTCGAAAAAGTGCTATTTGCATCAGTTGCGTCCATAAAAAACAGCGAGGGTGCAGTCTTGAGTTTTAGGAAATCCTCAATTGTGCTTTCTGCACTTTGCAAATGTGTTTCCGGCACGTCATCCGGAAATTCAGACGAGTTGATCAGTTGGGAAATGGCAGCTGTTACCTCTTCGCGGAAGTTGTTGCCGTTTACCTGCACAATTTTGCTTTCTGTAATCTTGCCGCTGTTGCTGCGTCTTGCCCGTAAAGTGACTGTTTTATGCCCGGTAATTTCAGGTATTTCTATCCTTCCGTATTCAAGCAGTTCATTTCCGGTGAACAGTGTGCCGGGAATGAGGTTTGCGCAGTCTGCAGGATCTGAAACGGCAACAGGGTTTTCCAGCTTTGTTCCGCCCACCTCTTCCTCACTGTAAAAGATTTTCTCATTAAGGAATTTAATCTTTGATTTCAAAGAGTCGCTGGGCTGCAGAAACTGCGTTGTAAACTGCATACGGATCTTGTTTCCGTTCCGCATGGGCAGAGTCCTTATTTTGGTGCAGCTGACTTTGCTTGCAGATTTGGCTTCTTTATTAGTTGTTGAAACACGTTTGCGTTCCTGCTTTATAGTTGTGTTTCGTTTCTGCGAAAGTTCCGGGTCTGCTTTGGTGCCGGCTTCTTCCGCGATTATGTTTTTTTTCGTCATTTTCTATTTTTTTTATTTTTTGATCCAAAACATAGCAGATGTTGCGCACACCAATCCTAAATTCCCACCAGTCAGGTTGTTTAATTGAGAGAAAAATATGCGTAATGAGGTTAAAAGTAAATAAAAATTACAGGGTAAAAGCCTGTAAATGGCGAAACTTTTACCTGAAACATTGAAATACTGTTTATATGTGATAATGATAATTAGGAGCTTTTTACTAGCAGATTTTTGGCCTTATCACCTTTTTTTGGGAGGTCTGAAACTGGCTTTTGTTCTCAACTAATTTTTAGGTGGATCCTTAACAATTTGTTATCGCTTCATACAGAGTTTCCCGCTCCAACGTTCTTATCTTTGCAGCCTAATACAATTCAAAATTTCATGAAAAAAATTAGTGCTGTTGTTCTTGTTTTTGTCTCTGTATTCACATTAAACGCGCAGAAGCCGAAAGATGTGGGAACCGGGAAACCCAAATTGGTAGTGGGAATCGTTGTGGATCAGATGCGGTGGGATTTTCTCTACCGTTATGAATCGAAATACGGCAACGGGGGATTCAAACGTCTTATGAATGAAGGATTTAACCTTAATAATGTGATGATTAATTATGTTCCTACGGTTACAGCATTGGGACATACCTCCATCTATACAGGTTCTGTGCCCTCCATTCACGGGATTGCAGGAAATGACTGGACAGACCGTGAAACGGGGAAAAATGTCTATTGTACCACAGATAATTCTGTAAAAGGAGTTGGCGCCAGCAACGAGAGGATCGGCGCACACTCCCCACATCAACTTTGGAGTACTACGATTACTGACCAGTTAGGAATAGCAACCAACTTCAGGTCTAAAGTGGTAGGGGTATCGCTGAAAGACAGGGCCTCCATTCTGCCGGCTGGACATAATCCAACAGGCGCATTCTGGTACGATGAAGGTACGGGTCATTTTGTTACGAGTTCCTATTATATGAATGATTTGCCAAAGTGGCTGAAGGATTTCAATGCGCAGAACTGGGGTGCAAAACTCGTAGCAAACGGTTGGGACACTTCGCTGCCTATAGCGCAGTACACAGAAAGTACTGCCGACGATGTTCCCTGGGAGCAATTACTGGGCAGCGCAAAGACGCCTACTTTTCCTTACACTAATCTGGCAGCCGATTTTGCCGCCAAGAAGGGAATTATCCGCACTACACCTTTTGGGAACACACTAACCCTTAAGGTTGCGGAAGCCGCACTGGATGCTTACCGCATGGGCCGCAATCAGGAAACCGATTTCCTGGCAGTCAATATTGCATCCACGGACTATGTGGGACATTCGTTTGGTCCCAACTCCATTGAAATTCAGGATACTTACCTGAGATTGGATAAAGACCTTGAAAATTTCTTCACCATGCTGGACAAAAAAGTTGGGAAGGATAATTATCTGGTTTTCCTTTCGGCAGATCACGGTGGGGCACATGCAATGGGCTATATGGAGGCGAACAAGATGCTTACAGGGCTTTTTGACGATGGCTTACAGAAAAATCTGGAAGAAGAACTTAAAGCGAAGTACACGCATGAAAAACTGATTTGGGCCATAGACAATTATCAGATTTACCTGAATCAGCAACTTATACGGGAGCATAAACTGGATGCCGAAGACATTAAACAAAATATCATCAACCGACTGAACAGGGATCCCCGTGTACTTTATGCGGTAGATTTGGCTAAAATAGGGTCGGCGGCGATCCCGGAACCTATTAAATCAAGAATTATCAACGGTTATAACTGGCAGCGAAGCGGTGATATTCAGATTATTTCGCATGACGGTATGCTGCCCAATTATGCGAAAAAAGGAACCACCCACAGCGTATGGAATTCCTATGATGCGCATATTCCTTTAATCTTTATGGGTAAGGGAGTAAAGAAGGGACAGAGTACAAAACCCTACCACATGACGGATATTGCTCCTACACTGGCACAAATCCTGAAAATTGAAAATCCCAGTGGAAACATTGGAGAACCTATTTCTGAGGTGATTGGCAACTAATCACGGTCTGTACATCTTAAACACAGAACGCGCCTGCCGGCGCGTTCTTTTTATAATTAAGCAGCTCAGTCCTCCTCATACTGCTCCAGATAATAGGAGAAACCAAAGTCTTCAACTTCATCTTCAGCATCTTCCATAGTCAGAAGCAAATCTTCAAAAGTTTCCAGCTGATCTACGGTCATATTCACAAATTCCAGATGTACAGGCTGTTCCGCCTGGCCGGTTATGAAATCATAAAAAGCATCCAGGTTGTCGCCAAAATCTGCCGGGACCGCCATTTTTTCTTTTACCTGAGCATAAAAATCCTCAAAATCACCAATATCGCTAAAGTCAATATGGACCGTTTTCATATTTTCCATCTCCTGATTTTCTATTTTTTAATCTTAATATTCACTGTTTCTTAAATGTTTTGTAATGGTCGGTAGTTAACCAGACCTCACCCTCTTTAGTATAAACGATCCGGTGGCCGTTTCTGTTACCGCAACTGTAATTGACATCTGCTTCAAAGTACTGTTTACCCTGGGGAAGTTGCTTTTCCCTGTTTCCGAACTTATCGCCTCCAATTGCTTTTCCCGGCAGTACCTTACAAAGGTTTCCTTCCGAAGGTATCCAGCCCAAAGCCCGCGCTTCGTTTTTCGTTAAATAGAAATCCGGCAGTTCCTTATTGGTTTTTACATAACTGGTTACCCTGCCGGCTTCAGTAAGTGCATCAACATTTTCCCGTGCAGGGTTCTGACCGGTTTTTATTTCAGTCTGTGAAACTGAAGCACTCTTGTCGCTTTCGACCTTATCTGCACTTAAATAATATAGGATCAGGTAAGCACTCAGCAGTCCGATAATGAAGATAAGGAATAGTTTTATATGATCTTTCCGCATAAACAGTAGCCGCAGACGTAAATTTGATCTGTCTTATTTATCTTTTAAATAGTTAGATATGTGAGCATTTCAATTACGCCATTCTTCCGGAATGTCACAAACCGGTATAGGCTGAATTTTGTGTTGAGCTGCCTTGTTCATTCTACTGAATATCCGGTAGACTTCCAGATCTCTTCCACTGTAGTCAGCCTCAGTTTTGGTTCCCCATTCTTTCTGAATTTTTTCCAGTTCCGGATAGGAAGCACCTATCTGTTGCTCGTCTGTACGCTCTGTGTCCCAAAGACCGTCTGTGGGTATCGCGTTCTGAATCGATTCTACGAGGTTAAGCGACCTGGCAAGTTTGTAAACTTCCGTTTTATAAAGATCAGCAATTGGGGAAACATCCACACCGCCATCGCCGTACTTTGTATAGAAACCTATACCGAAGTCTTCCACTTTATTTCCCGTACCGCAAACCAGAAGTCCATTGGTCTGACCAAAATAATATAAGGTTAACATCCTCAAGCGTGCTCTCGTATTGGCCAGAGCAAGTTTCTCATTTGGAGAATCCGTCTCATTCGCTTTAAAGGAGCTGTACAACTCGTCAAAGGAAGAAGTTAAGTCTGTTGTCTGCGCCTCGATATTATCGAATCTGCTTTTCAGGTCATTGATATGCTCCCACGCACGGCTTACATGCTCCGCGTTCTGGTGAATGGGCATTTCAAGCAGCATTGTTTTAAGACCGGTCATCGCGCAAAGCGTTGAGACCACAGCAGAGTCCACACCTCCGGAAATACCGATGATATAACCCTTCACCCCAGCCTGGTTCGCATAGGTGCGTAGCCAGGAAACAATTTTTTCGGTAACTTTTTCAGTCTGCATAATAGATGTTTTAAGACGGATGTTAAATAGGACAGTCCTTAAAAATTCATTATTTTTGTAAAAATATAAAATTAATCGTCACTGCCGTGGCAAAGCCCCGAAATTGAAAATAATGAACGTCAGAAATAGATTACATTCAATAAAACAACCGTCCAGCATCCGCGGTGCTTTAGGCGCTTTAGCTGTTGTTTTATCTTTAAGTGTTCTTCAAAACTGTAATAAGGAAAATAAAAATATTTGGGATGTAGAGGTGGAACAGCCTGCTGCAAAAGTTACTGTTACTGACATTTCAAAAGAATTTTTCTCGCCTGCGGTAAGTATGGAGCAGTTTAAAGAAAAATATCCTTGGTTTCAGGGTTCGGTAACAGATGAAGATTTCGTAAAACGCCGTAATAATCCCGAGGAGGCAAAACTGTACCGTGAGGCAGCCGCCAAGGTCGACCTGAACCGTTTGGGAACAGATCTGACTTCTCTTTTCGCTCGGGTAAAATACCATTTTCCAAATTTTACCAATCCAAAGGTTTACACCTTTTCATCCAGTACGCAGATGTATGAGGAACCGGTGATTTACGATCCGCAACAGGGTTTTCTGTTCATTGACATCTCTGGATTTATGGGAAGCAAGAATCAATATTATAAAGGTATTGAAGAGTATTTCAAGGTTTCCATGAATACTGAAAATATTATTCCGAAGACTTCGGAAGCCATTGCCATCAGTATTGTCCCATTTGACAAGACATCCCAGAAATTTCTGGATCAAATGGTATATAATGGTAAGATCATGACTTTGCAGGATGCTTTCCTGCCTCATTTGCCGGATCATCTTAAGATGAATGCGACAGCCGAACAGTATGAATGGAGCAAGGCCAGCGAAGCGAGCATCTGGGATTATTTTATTGAGAATGATTATATCTTCAGCCCAGACCCCAGGCTTACTGAGCGTTTTATTAATCCGGGCCCCTTCTCCAAATTCTATACTGATGTGGACAAGCAGTCGTCGCCACGCGTGGGTGTCTTTACCGGATGGCAGATTTGCAGGGAATTTTACAGTAAGAATCCTGAAACTCCGTTAAGTGATTTTCTGTCCATGAGCGCAACCGACTTATTTAACAAATCAGAATACAAACCTAAAAATTAATGCGAGGGAATATTCTCCGTCAGTAAAGAGGATTTCCCCAATACTTATATAATGAAGAAGACTCAGATTACCCTTGATGTGGAACTGGACGAAAACCATGTTCCCGAAAAGATGACCTGGAATGCCCAGGACGGCGGAATTGAAGCCCAGGAAACCAAAGCAGCTATGATCTCCGTATGGGACGATAAGACGATGGAAGCACTGAGAATCGATCTCTGGACTAAGGAAATGCCGGTGGATCAGATGAAGATGTTCCTGCACCAGATGCTTATTTCACTCAGTAACACTTACAAAACCGCTACTGGGGAAGAAGATGTTGCTCAATGGATGGAAGACATGGCAGAAGAGTTTGCTGTGAAATCGGCGATCAGGATGTAAAAATCGTTTCCCTGTGGCTAAAAGACTCGGCCAGCTTAGAAATAGTAATAATTTGCAGATTGGAAATGCTTACCGGTAAATCCATTTGCTGAAAAACAGTGAAAATATGAATTTCAACACTAAAGTAATACATGGAGGACAGCAGCATGAACCTACCACAGGTTCTGTTAATGTTCCTGTTTTTTTAACATCGACTTTTGCACAAAGTTCTCCGGGTGTGCATTCCGGTTACGAATATTCCAGAGCCGCCAACCCGACACGGCAGGCTTTGGAAGACAGTCTGGCCAGCATTGAAAACGGTGCCCGCGGCTTGGCATTTGGCTCCGGTCTTGCCGCGATAGACTGTGTTTTAAAACTTCTGAACCCCGGCGACGAGATTATTGCAGTAGATGACCTTTATGGCGGAACGTACAGGATGTTTACACGGCTCTTCGACAAATATCAGCTTATGTTCACCTTTGTGAATTTTGATGATGTTTCCAAAATCGCTAACCTGATTACCGATAAAACGAAATTGATTTGGGTTGAAACACCAACCAACCCACTGATGAAACTGGTGGACATTAAAGCCGTAACCGAGCTGGTAAAAGGAAAGGATATCTTGGTGGCTGTGGACAATACCTTTGCTACGCCGTATCTGCAGCGTCCGATTGATCTGGGTGCTGATATTGTAATGCACTCGGCTACAAAATATCTGGGCGGACACTCCGACGTGATAGCAGGCGCATTGATTGCCAAAACGGAAGAACTTGGCGAGAAACTTCATTTCATTCAGTTTGCCAGCGGTGGAATTTTAGGTCCGCACGACTCCTATCTGGTTCTGAGAGGAATCAAAACCCTGGCACTGCGCATGCAGCGCCATTCTGAAAACGGTTTGGCGGTAGCCAGATATCTGGAATCCCACCCGGCGGTAGACAGGGTGATTTATCCGGGCCTGGAATCACATCCTCAGTACGATCTTGCCAAGAAGCAGATGAAGGATTTTGGGGGAATGGTGTCTTTTACCTTTAAATCCGGTAAGAAAGAAGACGCTGTAAAATTTCTGGAGAATGTAAAAGTCTTCACTCTGGCAGAATCATTGGGGGGTGTAGAGTCATTGGCAAACCACCCGACCCTGATGACACATGCATCTATTCCAGCGGACAAACGTGCAGAGTTAGGGATTACAGATGATTTGGTAAGACTAAGTGTTGGTATTGAAGACAGTGAGGATCTTATAGCCGACCTCGAAAGAGCTTTCAAATAATAAAAACCTTCAGGGATATCAATCGCTGAAGGTTTTTTTATAAAACTCCTATGACTGATTTCCAAAAATACATTCAGCGTTATCTCGATTTAATTCCATCGGAAAAGTGGATTGATGAAATGAAAATTTCCGGTGTAAAAACCCTGGAATTCTTCAACAGTTTAACTCCGGAACATTCAGAATATGCTTACGCCAAAGGAAAATGGACATTGAAAGAACTGTTGCAGCACCTCATCGATGCCGAAAGGATTTTTGCCTACCGTGCCCTGCGCTTTGCCAGAAAAGACAAAACCAAACTTCCGGGTTGGGATGAGGAATTGTACGCAAAACATTATTCAAAAGAAAGAAATCTCAAAGGTCTCATAGATGAATTTGATGTGGTGAGAAGATCATCGGTACTTTTTTTCGGGAACTTAAATGCTGAGCAGTTCGCCGAAACGGGTGTCGCTAATGGAAACGAAATTTCTGTGGAAACTTTAGGTAAATTAATCGTTGGGCACAATATTCACCATCTGAATATCATCAATGAAAGGTATTTATAATTTTAAAACTGGTGACATTAGGACTGGGCTTTAGCCCGTTTATAAATTGTCTCTGCAAATTGGCTTTAGCCGAAATTTATAAAAAAAAATGAACTGTCCCTGCTGTTCCGGAAAAGATTATATGGACTGCTGCAAGCCCTATCACAGCAGCGAAAAAAGTGCGCCCACCGCGGAAGCGCTAATGCGGTCACGGTTTTCTGCATTTGCGATTCCGAACGGTGGATATTTAATGGAAACGACATTGCCTGCGAAAAGGAAATTTCACAACACACAAGATCTGCAGGATTGGGGAGAAATTAACCAATGGACCAAACTCGAAATCATCAGAACACCCTCTTCAGATCAGGTAGAATTCAAAGCATTTTATACCGACGATGACGGCAAACCCCAACTTCATCACGAACATTCCCTCTTTAAAAAAGTGAATGACAGATGGTTTTATGTTTCCGGGAAGTTCCTGGATTAATATTACCGATCTTTTCTTACGTTTTTCTTTTTTTGTCTTAAAACAAACAGATACAGGCTTTCCACTTTCGTTCTTGCCCAGTCCGTTTTTCTTAAAAACTTTAATGAAGAATTGATGCTTGGATTATCTGTAAAACATCTGATATTGATCTGCTTTCCCAAATTTTCAAATCCGCCGTAATACTCTACCAGTTCCTCTAAAATCGCATCCAGGCGCTTTCCATGCAAAGGATCTTTCTGTTTCTGTTCCATAATTATCGTTAAAATTAAACATTCCAAATAATTTACACTGGAGTTCTTAAAATTTCAGTATATTTTTGAATTCATTTAAGAAAACCAACGGTCAGGATTCAAAATAAAAACTCCAAATGGGTTAATGAATTGGACGGGCTTTAGCCCGTATATGAAGGTGTTAATTTCAACCACAGCGTAACAATAATTTAAATGATGAATAGGAACGGGCTTTAGCCCGTTTATTTAAAAAAAACCATCAAGATTCAAAAGAGGACCAAATTGGTTTATGAATAGGAACGGGCTTTAGCCCGTTTCAAAAAATTAATCCCACCATTGGCTTTAGCCAAAACCTATAAATTCATATTTTTGTCTCAGTTATGCCGTTTATAAAAATATATATCCATCTGGTTTTTTCTACATTAAACCGTAAACCACTGCTCAATTCTCCGGAGTTGAGAATAAAAGTATGGAAACATATAAAGGAGAACGCGGCCGGAAAAGGGATTTTTTTGGAAATGGTAAACGGATTTGCTGACCATTGTCATTGTTTAATTTCTCTAAGTTCCAATCAGACGGTAGAAAAAGTCGTGCAGTTGATCAAAGGAGAATCTTCATTTTGGATTAACAAAAATAATCTGACCTCGGAAAAATTTAATTGGCAGGATGAATACTTTGCAGTTTCTGTTTCGGAATCGATGATTGATCAGGTGAGAAATTATATTAAAAATCAGGAGAAGCATCACGCGCAGAAGTCATTCTCAGAGGAATATTCAGAAATTATGGAATAATATAATTTTAAAAATACTGATTAATAGGTTTTGGCTAAAGCCAATTCATGCTTAAAAAATGTAAAACGGGCTAAAGCCCGTTCTATTGATAGGCATAAATGCAAACCGGTATCTACTGATAATCTAAGATAAAAAAAGAATGCGGAAGAGAGTCAAAAATTTATAATAGGATTTAATCAATATCTACATTATGCAAAACCTTATTGACGCCCTTAATTCCGGCGGGACAATCCTTTATCCTACCGATACCATCTGGGGCCTGGGTTGCGACGCTACAAACGTGGAGGCCATTCAGAAAATATTCGAAATCAAGAACCGCGACCGTTCCAAATCCGTCATTATTCTTGTTGAATCTGAAAAACGTCTGCAGGATTTGGTGGAGGTGCCGGAGATCGCGTGGGATATCATGGATCTTTCCGAAAAGCCGGTCACTCTGATCTACGATAATCCTAAAGGCTTACCTGCAGAACTGCTGGCTGAAGACGGCAGTATAGGCATCCGTCTGGTTAAAGACGATTACCTTAAGAAATTAATTGGCAAACTGAATAAGCCATTGGTTTCAACCTCTGCAAACTTCAGCGGCGATAAATCTCCAATGAAATTCTCCGATATTTCCGAGGAAATCATCAAGGCTGTAGACGCTGTAGCACATGAGAACCGTGATGTGGTTTCCGAATACCCAGGATCTTCGGTAATCCGGATCTGGCCGGACAGCCGTGTGAAGGTAATCAGAGAGTAGGTTATATTCTAAATCTGCTTCATAGTTTAGGACACATAGTTTCGGCAGATAAAAAAAATCCGGTCTTAATTCCGGACTCCAACCCAACTTTATAAAATTTGTTCCCTGCAAGCTTTTGGATACCTTTGCAGAATCTCCGCATACGCTATTTGTAATGAACATCAACCTTACCCAAAATATCAATTTTAAGTTATTTAAACAGATCTCCGAAGTAGCACATCAGAAAAACCAGTCTGTGTACATTGTCGGAGGATACGTTCGTGACCTCTGGATGGGGCGCGAAGTGCCCACGGATATTGATTTCGTGACGGAAGGTAGCGGGATGGATTTGGCTAAATCCGTCGCTAAGGCTATTAATCCGAAACTTAAAGTCTCTGTCTTTAAAAACTACGGAACAGCCATGTTCCGCCATGATAATTTGGACCTGGAGTTCGTGGGTGCCAGGAAAGAAAGCTATTCCGAGGATTCCAGGAAACCTGATGTGGAATCCGGAACACTGGAAGATGACCAGAAACGCCGCGACTTTACGATCAATGCGCTGGCGATTTCGCTGAACAAAGAAAATTTCGGTGAACTTCTAGATCCTTTCGAGGGTATATCAGATATCTCAAACCGCATTATCCGGACTCCCCTGGAGCCCTCTCAGACGTATTCCGATGATCCTTTAAGGATGATGCGGGCCATTCGATTTTCATCAACCTTAAACTTTAAGATTGAAAAGCAGTCACTTGAAGCGATAAAGCGCGAAGCAGCCAGAATAAAAATTGTTTCCATGGAGCGCATCATGGTGGAGTTTAACAAAATCATGCTTTCTGAAAGACCCTCTGTTGGACTTAAACTTCTTGCAGATACCGGTCTGCTGGATTATTTTATGCCGGAACTTACAGCTTTGAAGGGGATTGAGGAGGTTGAAGGCCAAACCCACAAAGATAACTTCTGGCATACACTTGAAGTTGTTGATAATATTTCTAAAAATACCGATAAACTATGGCTGCGCTGGGCAGCTCTGCTGCACGATATCGGCAAGGCACCAACTAAGAAATTTGTTGAAAGAATCGGGTGGACCTTTCACGGTCATGAATTTCTGGGCTCCAAGATGGTGAAATCCCTTTTCCTGAGGTTAAAACTTCCCATGGGAGCAGATATGAAATATGTACAGAAACTTGTAAAACTGTCTTCAAGGCCAATAGCCCTTATCGATGACGGAACTTCAGATTCAGCGTTGCGCCGTTTGCTGTTTGATTCGGGTGAAGACTTGGAGGATCTTTTCACGCTTTGCAAAGCTGATATTACCACCAAGAATTCACATAAACAGGAAAAATTCAAAAAGAATTTTGAATACGTCGCGGTTAAAATAAAAGAGGTGGAGGAAAAGGACCAGGTCCGCAACTTTCAGCCGCCCATTACGGGTGAGGAAATCATGACTTTATTCAACCTGAAACCCGGGCGTGAGATTGGCATACTCAAAGAGAAGGTGAAGGAAGCGATCCTGGAAGGAGAGATTGGAAATGATAAATCCGAAGCCCGCAACTTCGTGATTGCACAGGGAAAACAGCTGGGTCTTCAACCTGTGGAGTGATGATTCTGTTAGCAGGTGAAACAGTTTTAAGATTAATTTAACCTTTAATTTAGTCGGCAGCATGTTTTAAAGAGCTAAATTTGAGTTAAACAAATAATTAAAAGCTATCATTATGGCAGATATAACATTGAAAGGAAACAGTATCAAATCAGTAGGCAATTTGCCCGAAGTAGGAGCTACAATGCCTGATTTCTCATTGGTGGATGGTGAGTTGAATGAAAAGAGTCTGAAGGATTATGCCGGAAAAAGAAAGATATACAACATTTTCCCAAGCATCGACACCGGAATCTGTGCTGCTTCTGCCAGAAAATTTAACGAAGAAGCCGCAGGCCTGGAGAATACTATAGTCATCAATGTGTCCAAAGACCTTCCGTTTGCTTTAAGCCGTTTTTGCGCTGCTGAAGGCTTGGATCATGTTGAATCCTTATCGGATTTCCGTTCTTCCTTTGGTGATGAATTGGGTGTTACCCTTGCAGATTCACCGATGAAAGGGTTGCTGAGCCGAGCAGTAATCGTTACCGATGAAAACGACAAAGTAATCTATACGGAGCAGGTGCCGGAGATTGTACATGAACCTGATTATGAAAAAGCGCTGAACGCTCTAAAATAAATACACTAAAACAGTACAGGTAAACGCAAAGCAATTTGCGTTTTTTTTGTCATTACAGTATGAAACGCTCGGGCTCAGCAGATCTACCTCTTCACTACGGCCAGGTTCCCGCATGGCTTTATGAGCGTATGTCCAAACTGGGACTTGCAGTGGTTGAGGTGATCTTAAGTGATTACGGAAAAGATGAGGTGATCCGGCGCCTTAGCGATCCGTTTTGGTTTCAGTCTTTTGGTGCTGTAATGGGTATGGACTGGCATTCTTCCGGTATAACGACCTCCGTAATGGGTGCGCTGAAAAGAGCTATAAACCCTAATTCAAAAACATTCGGTATTTATATTGCGGGCGGAAAGGGTAAATTCTCTCTGGAAACTCCCGCCGAACTGATGAGGATTTCTGAAAGTACCGGTCTAAACGGTAAGCAACTTGTAAGGGCCAGCAAACTTTCTGCAAAAGTGGACAGCACTGCCATTCAGGATGGCTATCAACTGTACACCCACAATTTCATCCTGAATGATGGTGGTCGGTGGGCCGTGATACAGCAGGGCATGAATACGCAGGACAAAACTGCGCGCCGTTATCATTGGCATTCCCAAAATCTGAAGTCTTTTGTTGAGGAACCGCACACCGGAATTGCCGGAATTAACCGTGGCAGAATCCTGAATCTTACCTCAGATCGTGCGGCAGACAACAGGGCCGGCATAATGGAGATCTCCAGGACCGCTAATGACAGTATGCTGCATGATTTTTCCCGGCTTATCCTGCCCGCTCATCACGGCGTCCGTGTTTCTGATGTCAATATGAAAAGGCTGGGCGCGCTTCTGCACATGACACGTGAAGTCCCACCGGAAAACTTCGAAGAACTCTTACTGCTGAAAGGCGTGGGGCCGCGTACCATGCAGAGTCTGGCCCTGGTAAGTGAAGTCATACATGGTGCACCTTCGCGCTTCAAAGATCCCGCCAGATTCTCGTTTGCTCATGGCGGAAAGGACGGACATCCTTTTCCTGTTCCGTTGGATATTTATGATGAAACTGTTGCTATCCTTCAGAAAGGAATTGAAAGATCAAAACTGGGTACTACCGACAAATTAAAATCCGTAGAAAAACTGCACCACATCATTTCCCGGGCAGAAAAGGATTTTACACCCTCTTTTGATCTAAATGAAGTAATTGAGGACGAGCGCAGTAACTCCTGGAAGTATGGCGGAAAGACTGTTTTTGGAGATGCAAAAAAGTCTGTGGATCGGGGCGGTATTCAGCTTTCATTGTTTTAATTTTATATCTGTGAAAAACTCATTGCAGCATATTTACTCCCATTTCCTTCTTAGCGAAGAAAATTTGCGCGAAATTATGGATGCTCACCATGAGGTAAGCATCGCTAAAGGCGAGATATTGCTGATTGAAGGGCAGATTGCTGAGGCTTATTATGTTGTTGAGAAGGGCTTGGTGCGGGCCTTTGTAAATGGTCTGGAAGGTTCAGAGATTACCACCGAGTTTTTTGTTGAAAATGAAATCGTTATCATACCGTCATCCCTTTTTCAGAAAATTCCCTCAGTTGAAAATGTGCAGGCGGTCACCGACTGCACTTTGTTCAGAATGGATTATGAAAAATTTCAGGAACTTTTCCACCGCCTGGAAGGCTTAAGGGAATGGGGGAGAGCCTGGTTCTCTTATCAGGTTTTTACCATGAAACAGCGTTCATTGGATATGATTACAGAAACAGCCTCTGCCAGATACCTAAAACTGATGAAAGAAAAACCCCAAATTATCCAACAGGCACCGCTAAAGCATATCGCCACGTCTCTTGGGATTACAGATACTTCCCTTAGCAGGATCCGAAAGGAGATTTCCACAAAATAATTTTCTTGTCCTATGACAAGCGCAGTTTTCTGTTGCCATTCTTAACTTTGATTGATGTTAAAGTAAAGAAATGACGGACACACCCAATTCTACCAAACTTGAAATTATAGTTCCTGCTTTCAGGATGCATTCGCAGAGTTTTACAAATGCACTCGACGGTATTTCTGAAGAAATTGCCCTGCAGCGTATTGACCAACGGACTAACCATGTAGTTTGGATGGCCGGTAACCTTGTGAACTGCCGCTATTGGCTGGCGGAACTTTTGGGACTGGAAGATAAAGATCCTAACGGCGAACTGTTCCGTGAGGGTCGTGCACTGGACCAAAGCCTCAACTATCCCTCACTGGAAATACTGAAGAAAAAATCACGCGCTGATTTCGCTGAAAGTTTATCATAAACTTCTGCAGGTAACAGATGAACATCTGGATGCTCCCTGTCATTTTGGAATGGGAATCTCTTTTGTGAAGGAAAACGTCCTTAATATGATTGGCATGTGCATAGGGCGTGAAGATTATCTGCTGGGTCAGATAGGGCTTATGCGAAAACTGCTGGGCTTAAATGGGATGAGCTACGACCTGGATGAAAGTCTGAATTACTGAATATTTCAACTTACTAATAGATCAAATCATGGACAACAAACAAATCGCCGGACAATTTTTCAATAATCTGTTTGCGGACAACGATAAAGCCTATGAGGTTTTAGCGGATGATGTGCGGGTGAACTGGCCGGGCTTCGGCATGGACACACTAGTAGGTAGGGAACGCCTGCGTGAATTTATGGACCGTGGCGGACCGGATAAAGTCCTTGGAATGGAGATAAGAACCTTAGTTGCCGAAGATGATACTGTAGTGGCGGCAGGAAATATCCGTACTGAAAGGGCCGGAAAAGTGGAACAGTCTCACTTTGCTGATATATATACCGTCCATGACGGAAAAATAACCTCCCTGGAAAGTTATATGGTTTTTGACAAGAGTAATGACAACTAATAAATTAAATTATAAATCATGGCAAAACTGAATCCTTATCTGAATTTTGACGGCACTGCACTGGAAGCATTTACCCATTACCAGAGCGTTTTTGGAGGTGAATTCGTTGGTGGAATTATGCGGATGGGCGATGCGCCGGGCAATGAGAATCTTCCTGAAGATGAAAAAAACCGCATCTTGCATATCGCATTGCCAATAGGCGATGATTTGCTGATGGCCTCGGACGTAAGTCCCAGCATGGGACAGTGGGTTTCGGCAGGCAACAGCAACTATATTTCTGTTTTCACCGAATCGCGTGCAGAGGCAGACCGTCTTTTTAATGCACTTTCCGAGGGTGGCGAAGTAGAAATGCCCATGGAAGATCAGTTTTGGGGCGATTACTTCGGAAGCTTCCGGGATCGCTTTGGTATATACTGGATGATTAATCACAATGACAGTTATAATGTGTAAAGAATGGTAGCGGATCTCCAAACGTTTCCGGTTTGAATATGGCCATTATTCTAAGTTAGCCGGAATACAGGCAATTTGGGGTTGTTTCCAACCGCAGCAGGCCCGCAGAACCTGTTAAAATAAATGAAAAAGTTGGTGAGCTTGGAACCTATGGCAATTTTTCATACTTTTAAAAGAAAAATATGGAGCCTATTAAGATCGATATTACCATTCTGGAACCTGTTCAAAAAGTTTGGGATTATATGAATGACCCAAAACACATCACCAAGTGGAGCTATGCGCATGATACGTGGCACTGCACCAAAGCCGAGAACTCTCTTATTGTTGGAGGCAAACTTAAGATACGTATGGAGGCGAAGGATGGCACTTTTGGTTTTGACTACGAAGGTATATATGATGATATAGTACTGTTTGAAGCCATTAAATATCATCTTACAGACGGTCGCAAAGTGGAAGTTTACTTCAATAAGATTGATGAAAAAACCACTGAAGTAATACAGATTTTTGAACCGGAAGAACAGAACTCACGGGAAATGCAGCGTGACGGTTGGTACGCAATCCTCAACAACTTCCATAAATATGTGGAAAACCATTAAAACTCTTTCAGTAGCGGCGCTGTTCCTGTTTGCGACAGCATGTGATCAGAAAAGCGTTAATAATTCACAGGGTACCACACAAACTCCAACTGCGGATGAGCCGCTGCCTGTCGATTCCGGTTCTGCTGGAATCATAAAGTATGAGAAGTACAACGGTGCGTGGTTTACCGTGGAAATCCCGGCCAATTTTTCAGTTACACATTCACTGCAGTCTGCGACCCGCAGCGAAGGTTATGACAGTGCGGTTTTTACTTCACCGGACGGTAAAGTTCAGTTCTATATCTTCTCGCCACAGTGGAGTGGAATCGCTACCGATATAAGTTTGCAGCCCGGCGAGACACAAACTGAATCTGTAAAAACCACCGAAAACGGACTGACTGTAGAAAGGTGGACAATAAAGGCCGATAACGGAGCCTACTTCCGTTCTTATGAATCTACTTCTGAAACCGGCGGGATTAATAAGATATTTGGAATCCGGTATACTTCGCAGGAAGAACTTGAGCGCTATCGTCCTGTATATTTACATTTTAAAAATTCACTTCAGCAATACGCAGATTAACAGTGGATAGGGTAGAACAATATATCAGCAGTTTTCCGGCTGACACACAGGATATACTGAGAAAAATCCGCAGGGTGATACTGGAGAATGCAAACGGAGCCGAAGAGCGCTTTTCTTACGGTTTGGCCGGCTATTATGTCTGCGGTAAGCCTCTTGTGTATTTTGGTGCATTTGCAAAACACATCGGTTTTTATGCCACACCGAATGCCCATGAAAAGTTCACTACCGAACTGTCTGCTTATAAACAGGGCAAAGGATCAGTGCAGTTTCCACTGAGCGCAGAAATTCCTTATACACTCATAAAGCGGATAGTTAAATTCCGTTTGGCGCAGATCAAGCAAAACGATTAATCTTAATTCAAATATGAAAAACAATATTTTCCCCTGCCTTTGGTTTAACGGAAATGGCCGCGAAGCTGCAGATTTCTACTGTAATACTTTTTCGGGTGTGATAAGTGCTGATGCCGGGATGGTCATTAACATCGACCTCTTCGGTCAAAAATTCATGATACTTGATGCGGGACCGCAGTTTGAAAAGAATGCGTCGATTTCCTTTATGGTTCTTTGCGAAAGTGAAGATGAGGTAAGCAGTTTCTGGCAGGCGCTTTCAGAGGGTGGTACAGTCCTTATGGAGCTTGGTGAATATCCATGGAGCAAAATGTATGGTTGGGTCCGTGACCGCTATGGTGTGACGTGGCAACTGTACCTGGGAGAGAAGCAGGGTAACCAAAAGATTATTCCAACATTAATGTTTCTTCATGAAAATAACGGCAGGGCTATGGAGGCAATGCAGTTGTACACCAGTATATTCCCGGGTTCCCGCCTGGGCAGAATATTGAAATATGGAGATGGTGTGGGTAATGAATCCCATGAAATTCCGCAAAATATTCAGCATGCCCATTTCGAACTGGACGGGTACTCGTTTTTCTGTATGGACAGCTCCTATGATCACAAGTTTGACTTTAGTGAAGGCATCTCAATTGTTGTAATGACAGCTGACCAGAATGAAACCGACAGCCTGTGGAACAGTCTCACTGCAGATGGCGGTAAGGAATCAATGTGCGGCTGGCTAAAAGATAAATTTGGTGTGAGCTGGCAAATAGTACCCCGGAGGCTGTTGGAACTTTTGAATGGTGCCGACCGTGGCAAAGGGGCAAAAGTTGCCCATGCCATGATGCAGATGCAAAAAATTGAAATCGCTGAAATTGAAAAGGCTTACAGTTCTTAGCAGAAGATGATGAAGGAACTTAAATTTAGTATCATTATTGAAGCTTCGCCTCAAAAAGTATGGGATGCTCTTTGGAATCAGGATTCTTACAGTCAGTGGACGTCCGCATTCCAGCAGGGCTCCAGGTACGAAGGTTCCCTGGATGAAGGCAGCATCGTACGGATGTTCGATGCCGGGAATAACGGAATGTATAATCTGGTGTTGGTGAACAAACCATTCCGCGAAATGAAATTCAGGCATTTGGGTTGGCTGCATAATGGAGCAGAAGACCCGCAGGACTGGACTGATTCTACTGAAACATATCTTCTCCAAACCCTAAACAGCACAACAGAACTTACCGTTTTGGTAAATGCACTGGAAGAGTTTGTGGGCTTCTTCATCAGCAGGATGCCGGAAGCGCTGAAGCAGATTAAAATTCTGGCTGAAAAATAAACCAAAACAAAATAATATGGTCACACTATCACATGCAATTGAAATTAAAGCACCGGCAGCTAAAATCTGGGATGTTCTTTGGAATCCCGGAACCTATACAGAATGGACCCGTTTCTTCAGTGAAGGATCGCAATACCGCTCAGACTGGAAAGTTGATGGCCGCACATATTTCCTGGATGCTTCGGGTGGGAATGGTATGGTTTCTACCATTGAAAGTCTTCGCGAGCCTTATGAGGTGGTTTTTAAACATCTTGGTCTGCTTACCGAAGGGGTGGAGGATATTCATTCCCGTGAGGTGATGGAATGGAGCGGTGCACAGGAAAAATATTTCCTAACTGAATTGGAGGGCTTTACAAAGCTGGTAGGTGAAGTTCAAACCGCGGAAATGTATGAGCAGCATATGAGAACAGGTTTCGAAAAAGGATTTGAAGTAGTTAAAGAACTGGCTGAAAGGTTATAATTTCAGCTCAGGAGCCTGAAATAGTGTGCCGGAAACTTTTTCGAAAGATCTTCTGCTTCCAATTGTGGGGTGTAACTAAAATTTAGTCTGAAAAAAATCCCGATATTTGCAATCAGTATGCAGGGCCCACATAAACCGCAGACGGGGCTGTACTCGACAATACGTTAATCAAAGAGTAATAGATGAAGATTTCGAACAATTGGCTGAATGATTATATAAAAACTGAACTGAAACCCGAAAAAACTGCTGATTATCTTACAGATATCGGTCTGGAGGTAGAAGGCATTGAAACATTTGAAAATATAGTGGGCGGGCTGGAAGGTATCTTGGTTGGTAAAGTGCTGACCTGCGAAAAACATCCCAACGCCGACAAACTGAGTATAACAACCGTAGATACCGGTGGTGAGCCCGTACAGATTATATGTGGTGCGCCTAATGTGGCTGCCGGTCAAACTGTGGCGGTAGCCGTTCCAGGAACAGTTATTCATACCCGCGACGGAGGTTCCTTTGAAATTAAGGAGGCTAAGATACGTGGCGAAAAATCACAGGGAATGATTTGCGCCGAAGATGAAATCGGATTGGGGGACAGCCATGATGGGATCATGGTTCTGGACAGTACCAAATTTGAGGTGGGTACGCCGCTGGCCGCTTATTACCATATTGAAAAAGACCATATTTATGAAATTGGACTTACTCCCAACCGGACAGATGCCATGTCGCATTATGGGGTGGCACGCGATCTTAATGCCTTCCTTGTTACCAACAGCTTAAAGTCGGAATTTGAAAAAGCATCTCTTCAACCCATATTGTTCACGGGAAGTAATGATTTTCAGATTGAAATTGAAGACTCTGCACTTTGTCCGCGCTATATCGGTGCTGTAATCGAGGGTGTAACCGTTGCTGAATCACCGGAGTGGCTTAAAAACAGACTGAAGAGCATTGGTTTGGCATCTACCAATAATGTGGTAGATATCACTAATTATATTCTTCACAGTTTCGGACAGCCATTGCATGCATTCGATGCCGACCGGATTGCAGGTAAAAAAGTGGTGGTGGGTCACAGTCATCCAGGCACTGACTTTACGACGCTGGACGGTATTTCGCGCAAGCTGAACGGTTCCGAAATAATGATTAAGGACGCTAATGGTAATCCGCTATGCATCGCCGGTGTGCTGGGAGGCCTGGATTCGGGTGTTTCCGCGTCTACCAAGACTCTGTTTTTGGAAAGTGCCTATTTCAATCCCGTGGCGGTGAGAAAAGCAGCAAAGGCACACAGCATTAATACTGATGCATCCTTCCGCTTTGAGAGAGGTGCAGATCCTGCAATGACATTAACAGCCCTTACATATGCCGTGAAGATGCTTGAAGAACTTGCCGGCGGCAGACTTACCGGCAGTATCCTTGAACATTATCCTGAATCAATTGAAGACCATTATATTATCTTAAGGTTTTCCCGTATCGAACAGCTGCTCGGAACGAAGATCCACCGCGAGAAGGTGAAAGAAATTTTAAAAGCATTGGAAATCACAGTCCTGAACGATATCCAGAATGGTCTTGAGATCTCCGTTCCTGCTTACCGCGCGGATGTAACCAGGGAGGTGGATGTGATAGAGGAAATTCTGAGGATTTACGGCTATAATAAAATAGAAACGCCTAAGAAAAACTCATTTTCTTCAGTTAAATTAGGTGTTCAGGACCGTGCACAATTGGAAAACGCCTGGGCGGCAAGCTTGCAGGGTAATGGTTTTAATGAGGTGATGAATAATTCACTGACCAGTGTAAAGGACACGGAAAACGCGGTAAAACTGCTTAATCCTCTGAGTAATGATTTGGCTTATATGCGCAAATCACTTCTTGAAGGCATGCTGGATAATGCGGCTTACAATATAAACCGTAAATCTGCTGACCTGAAATTTTTTGAACTTGGAAATATCTATCATAAAAAAGAGAAATACGAAGAAAGAAAACAGCTGGCCCTCCTGGTTACAGGCCGCGAAAAAGCGGAGAACTGGCTGGTGCAGAAATCTGCTACCGACTTCTATTATCTTAAAGGCTATGTAAATCTTTTGCTGAGTCATTTGGGCATTGTTCTGGAACAAAAGCCGCTCAGCGATGACCGCTTCTCCGAAGCACTGGAGATTGTTTCCGCCGGCAGGACTGTTGCGCGTTTAGGGAAAGTAAGTCCCCGGCTGCTTAAGGACGCCGATGTGGACCAGGAATGTTACTATGCAGAAATTGAACTTGATACTGCGCAGGAGCTCCGTCACAAAGGGACCTTTAAATTCGCTGACCTGCCAAGATTCAATAAGATCCGGAGGGACCTGGCACTGCTGGTTGATAAATCGGTATCTTATGGTGACCTGCATACACTTGCACTTAGAAATAAGTCAGCATTTTTGCGGAATGTCAGCCTTTTTGATGTGTATGAAGGAAAAAATCTTCCTGACGGTAAAAAATCATACGCGATGAGTTTTGAATTATTTAGTGAGGAAAAAACGCTGGAGGAAAAAGAAATTACAGCGGTAATGAATTCGCTGATTAAGAGTTTTCAGAAAGAATTTAACGCGGAGTTACGGGGATAGCCGGTAAGTGACTACAAGAAGCTGTCTGCGAACTTTCTAAGTTTAATTTTAAAAAAGAGAGTAAAATGAAAAAATATATAGTTACCGGTCTTATTTCTGCCGCACTGATATCCTGCGGCACAGCAAATACACTGCTGAGTACGGCCAACCAACCCTCGCTGAATGAAACACACTGGCAACTGGCCGATAATGTGAAAGGTAAAATTCCTACGCTGAATGTGCAGGAGGGCAGAATCACGGGCACGGGTGGCTGCAACAATTATTTTGGTGAGCTTGCGACTGAACCGGGCACAGGGACTTTTGCCGCTACAAAAATTGGATCTACAAAGATGGCTTGTGAAGCTATGGAAACAGAAACATCATTTTTCAACATGCTTTCGAAGGTAAATAAATACAGGGTCTCAGGAAATACTCTGGAACTCTACCAGAACGGTTTACTGCTGCTTAAATTCAACAGGATGCAATAAAAAAATGGAACTCAGCTGAGTTCCATTTTTTATTATTCTTCGTCTTCCTCGTCATCATACTTAGCGAGTTCCTCATCGCACCATGTGAAGGCCTGCTCAACCACCTTGGTGGCCTCCTCCGCCATAGATTCCTCATCGTCGCCTTCCAGATCGTCCAACCACTCCACTTCTTCTTCCTCCACATTCAGGATAAATCTCGGATATTCTGTGTGAACTACAAAAAGGTCTTCCGGCATTTCGGAATTATCTGCTAATAAAAACTTAGGTAATTTCATTTTCTTAATGTTTTAAACTTCTCAAAGATAATAAATTTATTGATAGCCGTTCTCGTCTAATTTAATTTTTGACAGTACGCGGTGTGGTGTCAGTGTTTCCTTTTTCAGCGTATCTGCGGCGTTCTTTGTATAGCGTACTTTCGGGTTCACGCTGCTTATGAGTTCTGCGACCTGCAACTGCCGGCTGCTCATGCTGTCATTGATGTAATAATAAATATCTGTCTCAAGCTTTTGTTCACTTTTCAGGTACTCGCGTATTTCTTTACGGTTTTCCAGATAATTGGCTCCCGACAGAAAAATGAATGCAGCGCCTGTACCTATACTGAGAACCGGCACGGAATACGCAAAAAGCCCAGCAATCCTGTAGAGTTTTTTGAAATACAGCATCCATAACGGCAATGCGAACGGAGCCAGCAGCCTGTAATCAAGGGGTGTAATTCCGTAGAAATACTGGATGAAGAATGAACAGGCAATTCCTGTGATGCCACATACAAGCAGGAATTTTTCAGTTTCAGATATTCCCATTTTTATAAGCAGCACAACAAGCAGTAAGAGGTTTGCGGTGCCAATGCCATAGATCAAATAATTAAGCAGTCCTCCACCCGGGCTGGCAATATGAATAAACGGATTGAAGGTGGTGGCAAGCCCCTGATAAAGTTCCACCAAAAGTTTCGGAGTAGGGTGCAGACCGATTTCAAGAAAGGTATCTACATATTTTTCATTAAAATAGTCAATGAAAGTAAACTTGTAAACAACCACAAAAATTATTGCAGCAATTGCAGAGGCTATAAACAATTTGCCATATGTCTTCCGGATACTGGCCAGTCCGAAAAGAAAAAACGCCCCCATAAAGAAAAGAGCCGGATACCGGACATTGAAAATCAGGATAAGCATCACACTTAACCAAAATAAAGCTTTCCAACCCTGCAGTTGTCCGATTATTACCTGCCGTCCTGTATAAAACAGCATAAAAACCAATGGCAGCATCATGGCCTCGCTCATTGTAAAAGAGAAAATGGAAACCAAACTGAAGAGGGCGCCTATACTTAACGCCTCCCGGAAGTAGTACCGCTTTATCCAGGCAAACCAGATCATCATACCAAATGCCAGTACCCCCAGCAATTTACTGGCCCAGAATTCATCTAAACCGAAATATGTGAAAAACCTGATGCCCAGAGGATAGCCCATAGGGGTGGTTGTGTTATCAATTTCGGGGAACAGATGTGCTGTGCGAAGAAAGCGGACCGAATCATAATTCATCCTGCCTTTTTCGTTCAGCAGGAAACGCAGAAAGATCATCACCAGGCTGGTGATGATCAAAAATATCTGTATTCTGTATTCCAGAATCCGCTTTCGCATGAGATTTCAAGTTATTTCATAAACGCCCGTGCTACTTTTTCCGCTTTTTTCGATTCTGAATAATCGTAGAAGCCTTCACCGGACTTTATACCCATCTTCCCGGCAGTCACCATGTTTACAAGCAATGGACACGGGGCATATTTTGGATTTTTAAAACCGTCGTGCATTACATTCAGGATGGCCAGGCATACGTCCAGCCCGATGAAATCTGCCAACTGCAGCGGGCCCATAGGATGCGCCATGCCCAGTTTCATCACCGTGTCGATCTCCTCTACGCCGGCCACTCCGTTATAAAGGGTTTCAATGGCTTCGTTAATCATAGGCATCAAAATCCTGTTCGCCACAAAACCGGGATAGTCATTAACCTCTACAGGCACTTTTCCCAGAGCTTTGCTGAGTTCATAGATTTCGTCAAACGTCTCTTTTGAGGTGGAGTAGCCTTTAATGATTTCCACCAGTTTCATAATCGGTACGGGATTCATGAAATGCATTCCGATCACCTTGTGCGGTCTGGAAGTTACCGAGGCAATTTTTGTAATAGATATCGATGATGTATTGGTAGCAAGGATACAGTTTTCGGGTGAAAGTTCATCCATCTGCCTGAAGATCTTCAGTTTGAGGTCAATATTCTCGGTTGCTGCCTCGACAATGAGGTCGGCCTCTTTTGCTGCATCTTCCAGCTGCGTGAAGGTGCTTATCCTGTTGAGTGTCGCTGATTTCTGATCTTCGGTAAGGTTTCCTTTGGCAATGATCCTGTCCAGGTTTGAAGTGATTGTTTTCAGTCCGCGGTCCAGTGCGTCCTGGGAAACATCAACCAGACTTACCTCGTATCCGGTCTGTGCAAATGTATGTGCAATACCGTTTCCCATAGTTCCGGCGCCAATGATTACGATTTTCTTGTTCATAGGTTTTTTTATCTTGAATTAATAATTTTTGTGGTAACTCTTTTTTTCCTCCAGTATTTCAGCTTCCTGTCCGGTAGTGCGGAACCGTGTTTTGATATACTTCCTTTTTCCGTCTATCGTGTTATGGAAAACTGAAAAATGAAGATGCGGTCCATTGGAAAAACCAGTGTTGCCGCTGTATCCGATATGTTGCCCGCGTGTCACTTTTTGGCCAGGCTTTACAACACTTCCGTATTGCTTCAGGTGAGAATAATCTGCAAAACTGCCGTCGCTGTGCAGAATGAGTATGTTATTATTGAAGCGGGCGCAGCTGATGTCGGGGCAATTGCGGTTATTACTTTGTTCTACTGCCACCACCATACCGTCTCTTGCTGCAGATACCTTATCGCCCATCTCCAGCGAGAAATCCAGTGCTGCCGCACCCTGGTGTGAGAATTTGCCGTTGTACCCCTGAAAGATGAGCTTGGTCTTGCCGGTTTCAAAGGGCAGCCAGTAAATATAGCTGTCGTCATGTGCAGATGCTGTTACATCACCAAAGTTATAGGTATTTGTATAACTGAAACTGTTTCCGGAGTTGGGTTTGTTCACTGTAACTCTGGAGACAAGGAATTTCTTCGTAAGCGGAGGGATAACCACCGTATGTCCGTTTGCCAATGAGGAAGTCATATTGCTAAGGGTAAATTCAAACACCGCAGACATTGGCATAAATTCATTATTGTCTGCATATATTTCAACCTCACGACCGTTAATTTCGTTATAGAATTTAATATCCCATTTCTGCTGCGCAAATCCCAGGAAGGCAGCAAGAATGAAAATTAAACTCAATAACCTCTTACTAAAGTTGAGGCCGAGCAGAGTAGATCGCTTGTTTAGAGTGATATTCATAAGGTTAATTGCCGCTAAAATGCTGCCACACTTTTTTTGACAGGTCCGAGATCAGTCTGCAGTTCACGGCATCTGTTTCCATGGAATCGGAAACAAATACGCTTAGGGTATACTGTTCTCCGCTGGGTAAGGTGATAATACCGGCGTCATTTTCAGCGCCGGTAAGACCTGCGCCGTTTTTGCCGGATGAGCCCGTCTTGTGGGCTACCGGAGTACCAGGCGGGAGTTGTTCCTTTATTTTATTAAGTCCCGTTTTGGTGTTCAGCATCACATTCATCAGGAAGTGAGTGGACTCAGGAGAGACTATCTTACCCAGAGTGAATTGCTTCAGTACCTGGTTCATGGAGCGGGCTGTGGTATAATTGGCATACTGCACATTCCAGTCCCTATGCATTTCCTCTTCATTGGCTTTTATGGAAAAATCCGTAATTCCTTTATCGTCCATAAATCGCTGCACCGATTCAGTCCCGCCAATAAGGCGCAGCAGAAGGTCACACCCGTTGTTGTCACTTTCGGCTACCGTGTAGCGAATGATTTCCTTAAGCGGAAGTGAAATGTTTCCATCCGGATATTTATTGCGTATAGGACTCCAGGTGTTCTTTAACAAATCTTTTTCAGCAATGAAAATTTCCTGATCCAGTTTTAAATTTCCTTTGTCCACCGCATCCAGAACCGCAAGTGCGATATGAAATTTAAAGACACTCTGCATGGGTTGCCTCGTTTTTCCGTTAATCTCCATGTTGAAGGAGCCGTCCAGTTTATGCACAGCAACACCTACGGTAGCCTTCTTGCCCCTGATGATATTTTCAAGCTCAGTCCTCAGACTTTGAGCCTGGCTGAAAATGCCGGTCAGCAATAAACTGAGGAATATAGTAGCTTTAATCATTTCCTGTACTGATGAGTCTTACAATTTCCAAAGCCACCCGGAGTGCTTCTGTCCCGTCTTCAAGCGACACCTCCACGGGTCGGTCGGCTGTAACAGCATTTGCAAAACTTTCCAGTTCGTCCAGGATGGCATTATTGGTCTGGATATTCGGATACTCAAAAATAATCTGGTTTCGTTCGCCTTCCGCATTTTCAATGATCATGTCAAAATCATTCGGAATATCCGGTGCGGGTTTCATACGAATTACCTCCGCTTTCTTTTCAAGGAAATCCACCGAGATGTAGGCATCTTTCTGGAAGAAACGGGATTTTCTCATAGACTTCATTGAAATCCGGGAAGTGGTGAGGTTGGCCACACAGCCATTTTCAAATTCAATACGTGCATTGGTGATATCGGGCGACTTAGAAACCACGCACACACCTGACGCATAAATATTCTTAACCGGAGATTTTACGATGCTCAGAAGGATGTCCAGGTCATGGATCATAAGGTCCAGAACTACAGAAACGTCGGTGCCGCGTGGATTAAATTCCGCCAACCGGTGAATTTCTATAAACATGGGGTCCACAATATAATTTCGGGCACCTGTAAATGCAGGATTATACCGTTCCACGTGGCCTACCTGTGCCTTTATGTTTTTTTCACGGCAGAGTTGCAGGATTTCTTCGGCCTGCTCAAGTGTTTGGGTCACAGGTTTCTCAATGAAGAAATGAAGACCGTTTTCAATGGCTTTCTTTGCATAACTGTAATGAAAAAGGGTAGGGGTAACAATATCAAGCATCTGAACCTGCCCAAGCAATTCATCCAGGTTGCTGAAATAGCGGTAACCAAATTCCTTCTCCAGTTTCAGGCCGTTTTCCGGATCGGCGTCGTAAAAACCTATCAGATCGTATTTTGGTGACTGTTGAAGTAGTCTGAGATGAATTTTCCCAAGATGTCCGGCGCCCACTAAACCCGCTTTCAGCATAGAAATAAATTTCGGTAAAGATAAGCAATGTGTCCGGACTGCTAAAACGGCAAATGATGTTCTGTAAAGTGATGAGAGAGTGGTAAACATTAGCAAAATTCGCTATTTTTGTCTCATGCAGGACTCATTTGTACACAAGGGTAAAAGGAAAATATTGGTAAGTTATCTGAAGGAAAAAATCGGCATCAGTGACCAAAACGTCCTTACAGCGATGAATTCCGTACCGAGGCACCTTTTTCTGGAAAGTATTTTTGAGGATTTCGCTTATGAAGACCGTGCATTCCCAATCTTAGCCAAGCAAACAATTTCGCATCCTTCCACCGTAGCAGAGCAGACTGAACTGCTTGAGCTTTCCGAACGCGAGAAAGTTCTTGAGATAGGCACAGGTTGTGGTTATCAGACTGCCGTGCTGGTATCTATGGGAGCTTTGGTTTACTCCATTGAAAGACAAAAAGACCTGTATGAATTTTCTACGCGCAAACTGCGGGAGCTGCACTTACGTCCAAGTTTCCAGACTTTTGGCGACGGATTTGCCGGGTTGCCTTCTTTCGCGCCTTTTGATAAAATCCTGGTGACCTGCGGTGCTGAACTCCTTCCCACACAACTTCTGCATCAGCTTAAAGTAGGTGGCAAAATGGTCATCCCGTTAGGTAAAACCGAAGAGCAGATCCTGACACGCTTTACAAAAAGATCCGAGAAGGAGTTCGAAAAAGAAGAATTCGGCGCCTATAAGTTCGTACCGATGCTTAGCAATACCAATCAGTGATTTTTATTCTGTAATTTTTTTTGGGTAGGCTGTAATACGTCCGATAACTGATGCATTAACTTTGAACTATAATATAGAATTATGGCAAAAGAAAGTAAATCGGAACAGGAGCAAAATCTGGAAAAGCTGAACTATCCGCCTAAGGAAGATATTTTCGAAAACGAAGAACATATTCCTATCGATGGAGACGGAAATCCTGTGGAAGAAAGCGAGCTTATAGCCGGACTTGCAGCAGATGATCCGGCTTCTGACCTGGATATTCCCGGTTCAGAGCTGGACGATGATCAGCAGGAACTTGGCTCCGAAGATGAAGAAAATAATTACTGGAGTCTGGGCGGCGACAATCATGACCAAACGTAATACATTAACAATAATCACAAAATATATAGTATGGATTCTAATAATTTTAAGAAATCACAGGATGTGAACAATGCCGACCGTAACATAGACAAAAGGCCGGAAAATCTGGACAACTACGACGACTATGTACGCGAATACAAACGCGAAATGAGAGATACCAAACAGAATGCTACCCAGGAAGGATTTATGGCAAGAGCAAAAAATGACTGTCCACCGGACGCGTGGGATGACAAAAAGAAAGCCTACAATGATGCGTGGGAAAACAATATGCACAGTTCCCAGGCCGAAGATGACATTTAAGACTTCTTTATTAAAAACCCTGACCTGAAGTTGGGGTTTTTGTTTTCTTTGATTATATTGATGAAAATCTATCTTTATGACGAAGTTCACCTATAAAAACCGAAAAATTACAAAGTTTTTATGATGGTTTATGCAGGCATAGGCCTCCTGTTTTTGGGCTTTGGCATTTATGGCTGGACCGAAGGTGATCTGATGGTATTAATGGTTATGGGATTTATGGTGATGCTTTTGGCAATGCTGCTAACTGCTGCCATTTTCCAGCTTAGGATTATATTACAAGGATCTCTGCTGAAAGTGTACTGCTTCGTAAAACTCTACGAGACTGATGTAAGCAATATCACTAAAATAAGAAAGGGCGAAACGATGTGGAGCGGGCTTCATAAATACGGCACTACCCGGCATGGCCTGATTATTTTCGCATCTTACAAAAACGACCTGTACATCACTCCCGAAGTTGAAGGGCATTTCATTCAGAAAATAGCAAAACTGAATCCCAAAGTGGTGTTTGAAGAGGTGCAGAAATCATGAGTCCATTTTTTCCTCTCTCCCCGATTTAACAATTTCCGCTTTTAGCGGACTTTTTTATTTTGTATTTTTGAAAAAATCAAAAATTAATGACTTTTCAGGAACAGATCCAGCAGGGAATACCTTCGCAACTACCTCAACCTAAACCTTATGAAAGCGGTATTAACCACGCACCTAAACGCAAAGAGATTCTCAGTGAGGAAGAGAAAAAACTTGCTTTAAGAAATGCGCTTCGGTACTTTGAACCGAAGTTTCATGCCGAACTCCTGACTGAATTCAAAGCCGAACTTGAGACGTACGGACGTATCTATATGTACCGTTTCCGGCCGGATTACGAGATGACAGCGCGCCCGATAACCGATTATCCCGGCAAATCTGAGCAGGCCAAAGCCATAATGCTGATGATCCAGAACAATCTGGACTATGCAGTTGCACAGCATCCACATGAACTTATAACTTATGGTGGCAACGGTGCCGTTTTTCAAAACTGGGCGCAGTATCTGCTCACCATGAAGTATCTTTCGGAGATGTCTGATGAGCAGACGCTGGTGATGTACTCGGGACATCCTATGGGGCTTTTCCCGTCGCATAAAGACGCACCTCGCGTGGTAGTTACCAACGGTATGATGATCCCCAACTATTCCAAGCCCGACGACTGGGAAAAATTCAACGCACTGGGCGTTTCGCAGTACGGACAGATGACAGCAGGAAGTTATATGTACATAGGCCCGCAGGGTATAGTGCACGGAACAACAATTACAGTGCTGAACGCATTCAGAAAAATCAACAAACCCACAGGCGGTGGACTGTTCGTAACATCGGGGCTGGGTGGTATGAGCGGTGCACAGCCTAAAGCCGGAAATATTGCCGGATGCATCACAGTTTGTGCTGAGGTTAATCCTAAGATCACCAAAATCAGACATGAGCAGAAATGGATTGATGAAATCCATGAAGATCTTGAGTCCCTTGTGGCTAGAGTTAAAAATGCAAAAGAAAATAATGAAACCGTTTCCCTGGCTTATCTGGGTAACGTAGTGGACGTTTGGGAAACATTTGACCGGGAAGATATAACAGTTGATATCGGTTCCGACCAGACATCACTTCATAATCCCTGGGCGGGTGGTTATTATCCGGTAGGCATTTCCTTTGAGGAAGCCAATGTGATGATGGCTGAAAATCCGGAACTCTTTAAAGCGAAGGTTCAGGAAAGTTTAAGAAGACATGCCGCAGCTATTAACCGCCACACTGATAAAGGTACCTATTTCTTTGATTACGGTAATGCTTTCTTACTGGAGGCCAGCCGTGCTGGTGCTGATATTATGGCCGAAAACGGTATTGATTTCCGCTATCCAAGTTATGTTCAGGACATTATGGGGCCTATGTGCTTTGATTATGGATTCGGCCCTTTCCGATGGGTGTGTACAAGTGGCGACCCGGCCGACCTGCAGAATACCGATGATATCGCTGCCCGGATCCTGGATGAACTTATGCATCACTCACCGGCAGAGATTCAGCAACAAATGGCAGATAATATAAAATGGATAAAAGGTGCACAGGAAAATAAACTTGTTGTAGGATCTCAGGCCCGGATCCTTTATGCGGACGCTGAAGGCCGGATGAAAATTGCCGAAGCCTTCAACAAGGCCATTAAAGAGGGACAGATTGGACCGGTAGTTTTGGGAAGGGACCATCACGATGTTTCGGGAACCGATTCGCCCTACCGCGAAACATCAAACATATACGACGGATCACGGTTTACTGCAGATATGGCCATTCAGAATGTTATTGGCGACAGTTTCCGCGGTGCAACCTGGGTTTCCATACACAACGGTGGAGGTGTAGGTTGGGGTGAAGTTATAAACGGTGGCTTTGGTATGTTGCTCGACGGGAGCGATGATGCCGACAGAAGACTCAAATCAATGCTGTTCTGGGATGTGAATAACGGTATTTCACGCCGCAGCTGGGCCAGGAATGAAGGTGCAGTTTTCGCAATCAAGCGAGCCATGGAAATGGAGCCAAACCTGAAAGTTACCTTACCTAATTTTGTGGATGACCGTTTATTATAGCTGAAAATTCCCCTCCTCTGGAGGGGTGGCGGCTGGCCTTAGGCCGGTCCGACGGGGTGGTTTATATTGCAGCGATGCAAATGAACCATCCCGTTTTTGTATTGATTATGGTCCATAATGTTCAATGATAAAATTCTCCAGATCTTTCATAACCTTTCTCAGCTGGTGCTTCATATCCCAATCACTGATTAAAAAAACGTTTAGACCTAAGACTTCTAAGAAAGCAATTCTGGCTGAACCATACTCCTTTTCAGGATCATGTGTACTGCCGTCAATCTCAACTACAAGCCCAAGGGCTTTCACATAAAAATCAACTATATAACTGCCTATAATCCGTTGCCTGTCGAAATCAATTCCATGAAAACCCCGGTTCCGGACCTGCTGCCAGAACAGTACCTCAGATAAGATTCTTTGTTTTCTTTTTATCCTGGTTAGAGGTATCAAGTTAGGATTATAAGGAAGATTTTTCACAAAGTTTCTATAGATGGGAATACCCTCAATACAGGTTAGAATTCGTTTTTCGGACATCACAATGTTTTTTTAAAGTTACGGAATTGCGATGATCAGAGACCACCCCGTCAATCGCGCCTTCGGCGGATTGCCACCCCTCCGGAGGAGGGGAATTCACGCCGGTTACACTTAACAATTCCTCACCATATATAATTTGGTGACAGTTCTTCATCCTATTAATGATGATAATAGTAAAATACTATACTAAAAAAATAAAAATAGTATGATTATTGCCTTTCATCAAGTAACTAAAAAAATATCTTATTATGAAAAATCTATTCAAAATTTTTGCTTTTTTACTGTTCGTGGGAATGATTACCACTGCCTGTGAGGACAGTAACAATGAAATGGAAATGCCCTCAAGTATTTACCAGCTTGCTGCTTCAGATCCTGATCTTTCCAATCTGAAGGCCGCAATTGATAAAGCGGGACTAGCTTCCACACTGAATGAGTCAGGGAATTTCACCGTATTCGCTCCATCTAACGCAGCCTTCTCTCAGTTTCTTTCGGCAAATGGCTTTGCAAGTTTAAATGATGTACCCACCGCTGCACTGAAAGAAATTCTTTTGAACCACGTACTGAGTTCGAAAGTAATGGCTTCACAGATATCTACGGGCTATGTTTCCACAATGGCTAAAGGTAGTGCTTCGGCAACAAGAAACCTGAGCATGTTCGTTAACACTGCTTCCGGAGTAAAACTTAATGGTGTATCCACAGTGACGCAAGCCGACATTATGGCCAGCAATGGCGTAATACATAAAGTAGATAATGTAATCGGACTGCCAACTGTTGTTACGCATGCTCTTGCAAATCCTAATTTCAGCACCTTGGTTTCTGCACTTACAAGAAGTGACATGCCTGACTTTGTGGGAATCCTGGGCGGAAATGCAGGCGCGCCTTTTACCGTCTTTGCTCCCAATAATGCAGCCTTTGGGTCACTGTTAACCGAATTGAATCTGCCGGGTCTTGGATCTGTGCCTACTGCAACTTTGGAAAATGCACTGAAATATCATGTGGTCGCCGGAGCTAATGTTGCCTCAACTGATATCATGAATAATATGAATGTAACCACTTTTCAGGGGGGTACTTTCAATATAACTACTTCTGGTGGGGTAAAAATCACAGATGCCAATAACCGCATGGCGAATGTGATTGCTACCGACGTACAGTGTGCCAACGGCATCATTCACGTTCTGGATAAAGTGATATTGCCATAGTTTTATAGTTTAAATGTTAATGTTGATAGGCGTCCCTTTCTGTAGGGACGTTTATTTGTAAATTGCATAAATTTTTTCAGATGAGATTTAGGTATTCCTTTCTGTTATTGCTGTTATCAGCTTTTACTTTTGCCCAGGTGGGCAGCATCAATATCAATGTATTTGACGATTTCACGAAAAAACCACTGGCCGCTTCGGTACGGATGCTTGGTTCGGAAGGTGCCGTTTTTACCGGTGAGGGAAATGTTATTATTGCAGACATTCCGTCCGGTACTTACACTTTTGAGGTTACTGCGGGAGGTTATACGCCCACTTCATTAAATGACATCGATGTGGTACCTAACCAAAACCTTACCTTTTCCGTAGGACTTATACGATCGGTAAATCAGATTGAAGAAATTACAATTACAAGAAAAAGTTATAAAACTACCGCTGAGAGCCCGCTGTCCCTGCGGAATATCACAAGTGAAGAAGTTCAGAAAAATGCCGGTTCCAACCGTGATGTCTCCAAAGCGATCCTGAGTTTTCCGGGGGTAGGAAGTACAGCGACCTTCCGGAACGACCTTTTCATACGTGGCGGAAGCTCGGCTGAAAATAAATTCTATATTGACGGTATTGAGGTTCCTGTGATCAACCATTTCCAAACGCAGGGAGCCAGTGGCGGACCACGCGGCATCATTACCGTTGATTTTATCAAAGATGTCGACTTTTACAGTGGTGCGTTTCCGGCCAGGCGAAATGGAGTACTCTCATCGCTTTTTGAATTTAACCTTAAATCCGCCAGGAAAGACAAACTGGGCTATAAGGTGATCCTGGGTCTGGATGACCTGCAACTGATGGCCGACGGTCCGCTTTCCAGGGACCAGACCTGGTCCGGTCTTTTCAGTGTGCGTAAATCCAACCTTCAACTGCTGTTCAAAGCCATTGGTCTGCCGTTTCTTCCAAGCTATTATGACGCGACCTTTAAGGTGTCAAAGAAATTTGAAAGCGGTGACGAGTTATATTTTCTGGGTATGGGTGCCAAAGACAGTTTTAAATTCAATGAAGATGCTGAACCCACACTCGCGAACCTGACGTTAATTGACCGGCTTCCTGTGTCGCCGCAATGGAACTACACTGTAGGCGCGGGTTACAGGCATCTGGCCGAAAACGGTAACTGGCTGTTTACCCTTAGCAGAAATATGTTGGATAACCAGGCTCTTAAATACTACCGCAATATTGAAGTTCCACAAAATCTTCTGTATGATTACAATTCACAGGAAAGCGAAAATAAATTCCGCGTTGACCGCAATTTCAATATTGCAGATTATCAGCTCAGCAGTGGAGCAAATATCAATTATGCCCGGTATTATAATGCTTCTGTAAGCAGAAATGTAACTCAGAGCACTGTTAATTTTGATCAGTTATCATCTGATTTTAACCTTCTTCAATACGGTTTATATCTCCAGGCCGCCAGAAAACTGTTTGATGACCGCTTACAGATCTCCGCCGGTTTACGGATGGATGCCAGCAACTATTCGGATAATACCAATAATCCTTTGGAGCAGTTATCGCCACGGCTTTCGCTCAGTTATAAGTTCACCGACAGGCTGGCGCTTAATTTCAATACGGGAATCTACTACCAGCTACCGGTTTACACGGCTCTCGGCTTTACGCAAAACGGTGTCCTGACAAATAAAAATACCCTTAAATACATACAAAATACACATCTTGTTGGTGGCATGGAATATAATGGGCCAAACAGTCTTCGTTTTACAGTAGAAGGATACTATAAAAAGTATAAAAACTATCCTTTCTCTCTTCGAAACCAAATATCACTTGCTAATGTAGGCGGTGACTTTGGTGTAGTGGGCAGCGAACCTTTGGATTCCCGCGGATTTGGTGAGACCTACGGTCTGGAAGTCCTCGCTCAAAAACGGACACTGAACAATTTCTACGGAATTGCAGCCTATACCTTCGGATATTCCCGGTTTTCCAACGCCAGCGGAATCTTACTGCCGTCAAGCTGGGACTCCAGACATATCTTAACGATGACAGCTGGAAAATACTTCAGCAGAAACTGGAATGTTGGAGCCAGATTCCGGATGCAGTCGGGACTGCCGGAAACTCCATACGACCTGCAGCGCAGCGCCCTTGTCAACATCTGGAACGTAGCCAACGGTCCGGTACAGAATTTTTCATTGCTGAACACTTCCCGCGGAAACCTGTCGCACCAGCTGGACATCCGTGGCGAGAAGAAATGGATTTTCAACAAGTGGCAACTCACCGCATATGTAGATTTGGTAAATGCTTATGGTTCTGCAAGCCCCAGTGCATTGCCCGTGGTTAATCTGCAGCGTGATGCACAGGGCAACGGTATAATTGCCAACCCTACGGCTCCGCAGGATCAGCAGTATTACGAACTGCAAACAGGTGAAAACGACCGTTCCACGCCGCTGCCTTATTTCGGGTTTATTTTTGAATTTTAAAGCAAATTTTTCAATTGACGTCCGGCTGGCCGGCTTGTGCAGAATGTTTTTTGATATCCTGCAGAATCCAGTCTAGCTGGATGTCTTTTTTTTGCAGGACCTCCTTCAGATCCGGAACAATCTCATGATGAGGAATGACACCTCTGCCTTTTCCGGAAAATTCAATATCGGGTTGTATAAGCATCAAACCAACGGGCAGTTTTAATTTTGAGTTCGGCAGTTTTCGGGTGGAGTACCTGCCGGCCACTGTACCGTCATTTGCGCCGCCGGTTTCCTCACCTACAAGAAACGCCCGTCCTGAATCTTTAAGTTTGGATGGCAGTATGGAAGCCGCCGAAAAGCTGCTTCCGTTTATCAGAACATAAATTTTACCTTTGAAATTGTCTTTCTTTGGCTTTCTTATAGAGAAAATACCGTTGTTCCGCAGAAAAGTTCCTTCCCTTGT
Organism: Chryseobacterium sp.; assembly: GCF_008831505.1. NCBI lineage: Bacteria > Pseudomonadati > Bacteroidota > Flavobacteriia > Flavobacteriales > Weeksellaceae > Chryseobacterium > Chryseobacterium sp. The sequence goes on from NZ_CP044507.1 coordinate 1,151,417, forward strand.
CCTCTTTAGTGAAAGTGCGGTTCCCACAAGATAAAAGGGATAGGCAGCGGCAGCAATTGGTTTGGTAATATCTGGAACCATCCGGAAATAATCTGCCTTAAACATAGAGCTGGGCTTAGTAACCTCAATATCTTTAATGAACTTGAATTTTTCCGGTGCCAGGTAGGAATAGAGGTTATTTATTTCGGCCAATGACCCTCCCAAATTGTCACGCATATCAATGATAAGATATTTCGCAGGAGAATTTTTTAATGTTCGGAAGCTCTGCCGGTAGAAACGTCTTGAGAAAGTTCCGGAAAAGGTTTTGATCTTCATGTATGCTGTAATGCTGTCTGGAGTTGGAAACTGCAGGTCACGGTTGAAACTTCGTGTTACGATGTTGTAGTCTTTTGTTTTTCCCTGTTCGCTCTTAGTCAGTTTCCGGTTTTTCTGCTCCTCCTTTCTCTTCTGAATCAGCGTCTGTCTTTCACGTTTAAGCCAGAAGGTTTCTATTTCAGTGTCCCGCCTGGTCTCCAGTTTCACCGAATCAAGTATTCCGTTTTCGGCTGTGAAGAAATGGGGCCAGCGTCTTGCCATTGAATATCTTAAAAAAGTAGTGTTATAACCGTCACTGTTATTTAAAGGCTTGTAACGTGCAAGCATTTCACTTAACGGAACCTCATTGATCTTCAGTATTTCTGTCCCCACTTCCATACCCGGTACTTTATCGGAATTCTCCTTTACAAACACGCGGTCATTTTCCACCAGAAATTCATACCGGCTGAACAGGCCTTTCTGAAGTTTCAGCGCTTTTCTCTCTTTAGCATCCAGCCGTCTTTCGGGAAGTACCAGCCGAAGGTGTCCCTGCCGCACATCTGCCACTGCCGGTGCCAGCAGACGGTAGAATTCCGCAGGAGTCATAGGTTTCTTAATATTATTCTTTATTTCCGCGAAACGTCTGTCCAGACTGTCTTTGGAGATATACCAGTACAGTTTGGGGTGAAGTTCCTGTAAGCTGGCGTAGGTGTAATCTACATCGGCACGAAGTTTTTCGGGCGCAACAGGAGTTCTCAGTCTTTCGTTGTATCTTTTTACCGAAACACAGGAAGTAAACAGCGTAAACACTATAAATAGGTAAAATAGCTTCATAAATTAACTTAATATTTTCAGGAATGCGTTATTGTGAACCCTCATTGTATGCAACTGGCCCTGCAGCCCGACAGCGCTCCGTAAAACCCATCTGCTTCAGTCCAATCTGGATTATTTATTAGATTCAGAAAGGTTTTGCGTCCTAAAAATAATCCATTTCCGCTTTACATACAACCTGGAAAATTTTAAAGCGAAGTAGTCAGGAACTTATTTGTTGCGCAGCATGTTTTCGTTACCCAGAATACATTTTGCACAGTCTGGGGCAATACTTTGCACCTTACAAAAATACAGCTTGCGGTATAAACAAAACTTCCCGGAGCGGACCGGGAAGCTTGAATGACACACGGAATGGCATCCGCGCTATTTGTATGCAGAGTATATTTGCTTATATGGCGTCAATAATCTGATTCAAGATGGCTGAAGGACGCATAGCAGCATAGGTCTTTTCAGTATCTGTATGGTAATAGCCTCCAATCTCCTGAGGTTTACCCTGAGAACCCAGCAGTTCATCATTGATCTTGGTTTCATTTTCCTGAAGAGCCTTCGCAACAGGTGCAAATTTTTCGGCAATCGCACTGTCAGCAGTTTGCCTGGCCAAAGCCTCAGCCCAGTACATCGCCAGGTAAAAGTGCGAACCGCGGTTATCAATCCCGCCCAGTTTCCTTGCCGGTGACTTGTCCGTAGCCAGGAATTTTGCGTTTGCGGTGTCAAGCGCATCAGATAGAACCTGCGCTTTTTTATTGTCCTGTGTTTGGGCCAGGTGTTCCAGAGAAGCCTGCAGTGCCAAAAATTCACCAAGAGAATCCCACCTCAGGTAACCTTCTTCAATGAACTGCTCAATATGCTTAGGTGCAGACCCGCCGGCACCGGTTTCGAAAAGCCCACCGCCATTCATTAGCGGCACTATTGACAGCATTTTGGCAGATGTTCCAAGTTCCAGGATTGGGAACATATCTGTAAGATAGTCGCGAAGGACATTTCCGGAAACAGAGATAGTGTCCTTGCCTTCGCGGGCTCTTTTCAAGGTCTCCAGCATGGCATCTTTCACATCCATAATGCGTATGTCCAGGCCTTCCGTGTTATGGTCTTTCAAATATTTTTCCACCTTGGCAATGATCTGGGCATCATGAGCCCTTCCTTTGTCCAGCCAGAAAATAGCAGGGGTGCCGGAAAGCCTTGCGCGGTTTACTGCCAGTTTTACCCAGTCCTGTATAGGTGCATCCTTGGTTTGACACATTCTGAAAATATCATCCTTCTCAACTTTCTGTTCCAGAAGAATATTTCCGTTCTCATCTTCCACACGAACCGTTCCTTCTGCAGTGGCCTGGAAAGTTTTGTCATGTGATCCGTATTCTTCAGCCTTCTGAGCCATAAGGCCAACGTTTGGTACAGATCCGAAAGTTGTTGGGTCAATGGCTCCATTGGCTTTCATATCGTCAATGATAGCCGCGTAGAATCCTGCATAAGTACGGTCCGGGATAATACAAACGGTATCCTCTTCTTTGCCTTCGCTGTTCCACATTTTTCCGCCACCGCGTACGAGTGCAGCCATTGAAGCATCAACAATAACATCCGACGAGACGTGGAAGTTGGTAATTCCCTGGTCAGAGTTTACCATTGCAATGCGTGCACTGTTGGCAATGGCTGACTCTATATCTGCTTTAATGTCTGCTTCCTGTGGTGTGCCGGCGATTTTTTCGAAAAGTGTAGCCAGACCAAAGTTCGGATTGATGTCCAGTTCACTGAAAACCGACTTATATTTTGCAAAAACATCTTTAAAATATGTTTCTACAATAGCACCAAAAATGATGGGGTCAGAAATCTTCATCATTGTAGCCTTCAGATGGGCTGAAAGGAGTACATTTTTATCTTTGGCTTCGGCAATGGCCTTTTCTACAAATGATTTAAGTGCACTGATGCTCATTACGGAGCTGTCAATTACTTCTCCGGCTTTCAGCGGCGCAAAGTCCTTGAGTACCTTAGATGATCCATCGTTTCCGGTAAATACAATTCTGAATTTCCCGTCATTTTCTATTGTTGTTGAATTTTCAGAACCGTAGAAGTCGCCTGATTCCATATGTGCGACCGTTGTTTTTGAATCTGCCGACCACGCTCCCATGCGGTGAGGATTGGCCTTTGCATAGTCTTTTACAGATTTTGGCGCTCTCCGGTCCGAGTTACCTTCTCTTAGCACAGGATTTACCGCGCTGCCAAGGACTTTAGCATATTTTTTAGCAATGTTTTCCTCCTCAGCATTTTTTGGATCCACAGGAAAATCAGGCAAAGCATAGCCCTGCTTTTGAAGTTCAGTAATCGCCTCCTGCAGCTGCGGTACGGAAGCGGAGATATTGGGAAGTTTAATGATATTTGCATCCGGTTGCGTGGCCAGTTCGCCTAGTTGGGCCAGATAATCAGGAATTCGCTGGCTCTCAGTAAGTACTTCCGGGAAATTTGCCAGAATCCTGCCTGCAAGGGAAATATCCGGTACCATAATTTCTACCTCGGCCGGTTTTGTAAAGGCTTTTACAATGGGCAGGAAAGAATGCGTTGCCAGCATTGGAGCTTCATCCGTAAGAGTGTAGTAGATTTTTGCTTTAGACATTATTTATTTTTTTATGTTTTTTATTATTTACAAATTTAAGGTTTTTTGTTAAGCTTTGCCTCCCGGGCCGTAATCAAATAGGAACGACTTTTGCAGTTTGCAGTTTAACTATTAATAAATAAACGTATGGCAACTCAAAAAAATAATCCGCCAACCGGTGTTTTAGTCGCAGTGGGCACAATTGCCCTTATGATCATCTTGTATTTCATCATTCTTGCGATATTTCCGGAACTGTTTGAATCTTTGCCAAAGGCCGAAGTTCAGCCTGTGAAGGAATAAGAAAAAAGGCCTTCCTTCAGCGTGGCCCACTTGTACTGCTTTAAATATCAGATGAGCGGTCACGCTGAAGGAAGGCTAAATATTACGAAGAAGGTCCCGCTTAACGGCGCGACCTTCTTTCAGTATTAGTCATTATCATATAGCTGGTGATCCGAAAGGTAATCTATAAGACTGGCATCCACCATCTCTTTGTTTCTGATGTAGAAACTTTCCGGGTCATCGTAATCATCACCGGTCCCGTTAGGTTCCAGCAAAATTTCCCTATTGAACTGTACACCGTTAATCTCAAAGGTGACTTCCCGTTTTACCACTCTGTTCTCTTCTGTGGAGGGTCCTAATTTTACAAGGTAAATTTCATTTTCCTGAATCTCAATTTTCATAATTTATTTTTTTAATGTTTTAATTTTTCATTTTCCAGCATTTTCATCACTATCATTTCCTCTTTTGTAAGTCCTGACTTTCCGTCGTTGATTTCAATCGCATCCAATTCATCCAGATATTTTTTTATGGAATTGTTTTCATAAAGATTGATGACCAGCGGATGAACATAATATTTCCTGCAGACAGCAGGCGTATTGCCAAGAGAGGCTGCCACCATCTCCAGGGCCTCCTTTACTTTTGATTTATAGTCCGAATTGCTTTCGGCTTCACCAATTTCCCTGAAGGCAATCAGTGCGTTTACCGTTCCGGACCAGGTACGGAAATCCTTTGCTGTGAAATCATCGCCACTGATTTCCTTTATATACTCATTAACCATTCCTGAATCTACCGGATGTCGCTGTCCATGTTCATCATAGTATTGGAACAGTTCTTTTCCCGGGATGTCACGGCAGTTCTGAACAGCCTTCGCCAGACGTGAATTTTTAAGGTCGATATCATGATATACGCCTTTCTTCCCTTTGAATGAAAAGCTGATTTTCTGGCCTTTAACATTTACATGCTTGTCCTTTAGGGTGGTTAGACCAAAGGAGCCGTAAAGTTTTTCATATACATTATTCCCAATTCTGATATTAGTTCGCTCCATTAAGCTCACCACAACAGCTAGGACTTTTCTTTTCTCCAGCTTGCGGATAGCCAAATCTTTTTCCAGCTGAAGCCTGATTTTGGGCAACGCATAACCAAACTGCAGCATCCTGTAAAACTTAGTATGGTTCCGAAGCGCTGTCCAGACGGGGTGGTAACGGTACTGTTTGCGTTGTTTCGCATCTACACCTGTTGCCTGTAAGTGTCCGTTTTCCAGGGCGCAAATCCATACATTCTCCCAGGCTGGCGGTATGGCTAATTTGTTAATCCGCTGGATTTGTTCCGGGTCCTTTATCTTTTCATCTCCTTTAAAATAACGGAATTTTTTGCCCCAGAGCCGGCGTTCTATCCCTTCCGATTCCCGGTCGGTGGTATAAACCAATTGGACCGCTTTTGCAGATTTAACGGGATCCTTCATGATCTTTACGATTTTGGAGGGACTGATCCTGCTTACTGCCTCAAGTTCGGAAATTTCTGTCTTCATGATATTCCAGTTAGCCGTTTACAATTTCACCTCCGTTAGGATGCAAAACCTGACCGGTTATATAAGAGGCATCTTCCGATGCCAGAAAAAGAAAGCAGGTGGCCACTTCATTTGGTTGTCCGGCACGCTTCATAGGTACATCGCTGCCAAATTCTGAGACTTGTTTTTTCGAGAAGGTAGAGGCAATCAGCGGTGTCCAGATGGGACCCGGGGCCACGGCATTGACCCGGATTCCCTTTTCAGCAAGATTAGCTGAGAGACTGCGGGTGAACGATAGCACTGCTCCTTTGGTGGCGGCATAGTCAAGCAGATGGTCACTGCCGCGATATGCGGTAACGGAAGTAGTATTGATGATGCAGCTGCCTTTTTTCAGGTGCTTCAGCGCATATTTCGTGAGCCAAAATAATGAGAAGAAATTGGAGTGAAACGTTGTCATGAGTTGGTCTGTTGTAATCTCCTCAAGAGAGGTGGCTTCCCAGTGATTGGCTGCATTGTTAACGAGGATATCAATCTGTCCGAATGTATCGATAGTTTTGTCAACCACTTTACGACAGTGATTTTCCTTTCCTAAATCGCCCTTTATAATGAGGCATTCTCGTCCGAGGCGTTCAATTTCTTTTTTGGTCTCCTTTGCATCAGCGGTTTCGCTCAGATAAGGAATCACTATATTTGCCCCTTCCGAAGCAAAGAGCAATGCGGTTGCTTTACCTATACCACTGTCACCCCCGGAGATTATTGCTATTTTACCTTCAAGTTTAAGTGATTTCGAAGCCGGTTCACTTTCAGGCTTGGGTACCATTTTCTTTTCCAGTCCGGGTTTTCGCTGTTTCTGAGGCGGCCTGACTTTTTTCTTAGTATCTTTCTGCATAAGCTACGATTCTTCTCAACTATTTTTTACCCCGAGTAAGCATCCACAGAACAAGGCCGATAACTCCTACTACCAGGATGATTCCCCACCACATTCCGGCTTCGAAGATGGTTCCTATAGCTTCACACCCCGTAAGTGTGAGAAGCGCGAAAACAACTAAACTTAATAATGCAAATCTTTTCATAACAGTGATTTTTAATGGTTTATTTATTTTAAAACTTAAACCCTCCTATAATCAGGTTTCCAGTTTTTAATTGCTTTCTTTATTTCTTTAGGCGAAGTATTATCAGCTAACGCCATCTCCAGTAGCTCACGGAACTCTCCATCATGTGCGAAACGAAGCGCAGCGATCTGTCCGAAACTTAGTTGATTTTCCACGTCATCCGACCTTTTACCAAAGAGTTCAAAATACCTTTGCTTAAATTCCAGACGCAGCAGTCTGTCCTGCAGGGTGAGCGCATAATGCTGTCTGATCATTACAGCCAGATAAGTGAGCAGGAAAATAACTGCAGAGAACAATATCCAGATAATTTGTTGATCCGTAGAAGCAAAACTCATCCACAGGCCTGTCCCCAGAAGAATAAATAACAGAGGCAGATAAATAAAATGATGCGGTGCGTAAAAACGGATATGATTGGAATAGTCTTGCTTCTTCATAGATTTTACTCAGCAAAAATTCAACCAATTGTAATGCTAAATGTTATTCATTAACGAACTGGGATTCCTTAGATGTTTTCAAATAAAGACAGCGCTTCCAGCATATCGAAACCCGTACCGAGAGTTGGCTTAAACAGATCACCTTTTTCCTTAATTCGGTGCAGGGCATTTTCAATATTAAAATCCGTGGGTTTCAAACCGGGTTTCAGTTCTTCCCATTCTATAGGCATGGAAACGGGTGCACCGTTCCTGGGCCGCAGACTGTAAACACTGGCAAGTGTCTGCCCGCGGCGGTTTTGAAGATAATCGAGATAGATTTTTGCCTTATCGCGCTTTTGCAGGGCACGCTCCAGAGTTGTAAGTTGGGGCAGCTCTTTCTGGACCATCTGCATTATGATATGAGCAAAATTCTTCACCTGGTCAAAGCTGTATTTTGCGCCTGCGGGGATATAGATGTGAATCCCGGAACTGCCTGATGTTTTGCAGTATCCTTCTATCTTCCCCAAATCCATGATTTTCTTAACCGTCTGGGCGGTCAGGATAACCTCTTCAAAGGTGTTGTTCTCAGAAGGGTCAAGGTCCAGAACCAGATAGTCCGGCTTTTCCGTGGTTTGTGCCCGGCTGGTCCACACATTAAATTCAATACATCCCAGGTTGTTCAGATACGCCATTGTTGCTCTGTCATTACACAGGATATAGTTAATGAACTTATCTGTAGATTCCGAATGGACTTTTTTAGTTTCGATCCAGTCCGGTACATCGTCTGAAGCGTCTTTCTGGTAAAAACTCATGCCGCTGATCCCGTTTGGAAAGCGGTTCATGGACTGTGGGCGGTCCTGCAAATGGGGCAGGATATATTGGGCTATACTTTGGTAGTAGGCGACCACATCCCCTTTGGTTACCTGATCTTTTGGGAAATATATTTTATTTTGATTGGTCAGTTTCACTTCCTGATTTCCAAATTCTGTCCGCAGTTCATTTTCCCGGTGAGAAATGGACTTTTTCAAAGGAACAGGCCGCGCTGATTTTTCCGGCTGTTTAATTTCATTATTTGCAGAATTCACTTCCTGCGCATCTTTATCCTCACGTAAATGCAGAAATACAGGATGTCTGAAGATATGATCACCGGTAAGCTCAGTGAATTTAATTTCAGCTACAAGTTCAGGCTTTAACCATGTAGGTTTTTCATTGGTCTTTGGAATTGTGGTGAAAGGGCATTCCTCTGTAATCAGAGGTTTCATCTTTTTGTAGAGATCAGTCAATGCCTTTTCGCTGAATCCCGTTCCGGTATGCCCACAGAAAATCAGACCGTGATCATGGTATCTGCCGAGAATCAGTGAACCGAAATTCTTGCGGCTACCTCTCGGTGCAGTAAAGCCACAAATAATAACTTCTTCGGTTTTCTGACTTTTTATCTTCAGCCAGTCGCTATTCCGCACACCCGGCACATAAGTGCTGTCAGCTTTTTTCGCTATCATTCCCTCCAGACCCATATTTTGAACCACCGCAAAAAATTCTTTACCCTTTTCCGCCACATGGTCATGGTATTTTACGAATTCTGTTTCAGTGAGTGCCTCCTCCAGCAGTTCCTTACGCTGCAGAAGACTGAGTGCCTCGGTGGAATGCCCGTTCAGATACAGTAGGTCAAACACCTGGTACACTACAGTAATATTGGGGTTTTCGCCAATGCGCTGCAGCCACTGAAAGTTAGGTTGTCCTTTGTTGTCATAGGCCACCAGTTCACCGTCCAGCACCATTTCATGTTCCTGGAACCTTAGGGAATTGGCAATTTTTCTGAATTTTTCCAGGTAGGAGAGGCCATTCCGCGAATAAAGCTGAACATCCTTACGAAGGTCTGCAATGGCACGGTATCCGTCCCATTTTATCTCAAACACCCATTCGTCACTGTTAAACGGTTCACTAGCCGAGTCAGCCAGCATCGGTGTGATGAATTTTGAAAGTTTTCTTCCGCCGCCAAGCGTGCTTGAGTAATTTCTGGAGGGTGGGGTTTTGGCAGGCTCAGGAGTTACTTTTCTGCTTTTTTTTTTGAAGCCAAATAAGCACTTACTTTGGAATCAGGTTCGGTGTTTTGCTCAGCGTCATAACTGTCAGTTGCAAACTCATCACGGTGCTTAATGAGCAGCCATGGGTCACCACTTTCACTGTTTTTAATCTTCACTAAGGCAAATTCACCTTTCAGCTTTTTACCATGCAGTATAAATTTGAGCGAACCCTCACTGAGCTGAGCCTGCATAAGTGTATCGTCCTTTTTTCCTTTTACTTTTTGAAGAGCTTCATAGGTGCCTTCGTCCCAAATTTCCACTTCACCGGCGCCATAGTTTCCTTCCGGAATAGTTCCTTCGAATGTGCGGTAGTCATAAGGATGGTCTTCAACCATCATTGCCAGCCGTTTATGCTGAGGATTTAGTGAAGGCCCTTTCGGAACTGCCCAGGACTTCAGCACACCATCCATCTCCAGACGGAAATCATAATGAAGCCTGCTGGCCGCATGCCTCTGAACGACAAATCTCAATTTACCCTTCCCTCTGCTGGTTTTACCTTTGGGTTCGGCCGTCTGATTAAAATCTCTCTTTTTGTTATATTCCTCTAATGGCATTTTCACCTACTGTTTATTGAGTTAGCTATCCCGCTTTTGCTTTTCCGGCTTCCAGACTGGCCTTTAGCTGCGCCATAAGGTCTGTAGCTTTAGCCGATACATTTTCTTTGGCAGCGGGTTTCTTCACTTTTCCTTTGGCTTTGGCCTCGATGATTTTCATGAGATCATCGTTATAAGTGTTTTTATATTTTGAAGGATCAAATTTTGTTGCGCGCTGTTTGATCAGCGATTCTGCCATTTCCAATTCCTCAGCCTGAGGATTCTTGCCGCCCGGAATTTTAAGGTCTTCATAACTTCGGAGTTCTTCCGGATACCGCATACGGTTCACCATCAAAATTTTGTCTTCGTAAGGCCTCACGAGACATAAAATCTCTTTTTCACGAAGAATAAAAGTACCTATGCCGGCCATTTTGGTTTTTAGTAAGGCCTTTAAAAGCAGTTTGTAAGCCTCTTCGCCATTCTTTTGGGGTTCCAGAAAATAGGAAGATTCAAAGTAGGCACTGTCTATTTCATGAACATCAACAAACTGCTTAATGTTTAATAATTTTGATTTTTCAGGATTGACTTCCTCAAAATCTTCTTTAGTGAGCACTACGTAATTGTCCTCCAGTTTATAGCCTTTAACAATATTTTCCCACTTCACTTCTTTTCCGGTATTGGCATTCACCCTTTTGAAGTTAATATTTGAAAGGTCTTCCTTGTCCAGCATATCCAGGTCGAGGTTGCTTTCTCCGGTAGCCGAATAAAGTTTAATGGGAATATTAACCAGTCCAAATCCGATTGCGCCATTCCAAATTGCTCTCATAATTGCTGATTTGCGGTCGTTACATCAAATATGTGTCCAATTAAAACGTAACTTTTACCTTTGAATAAATAACTATCCATGAGAATAGCCACCTATAATGTGAATGGAGTGAACGGGCGCCTGCCTGTCATTCTCAGGTGGCTGGAAGAAACCCAGCCACATATTGCCTGTCTGCAGGAGCTGAAAGCGCCTCAGGAAAAGTTTCCTGAAGCGGAATTCCAGTCAGCAGGTTACGAATCCGTTTGGTTGGGCCAGAAAAGCTGGAACGGTGTAGCGGTACTCTCACGTGTCGGGATGCCGGAAGTCAGCAGACTCAGTCTTTCGGGAGATACTGAAGATGATGCCAGCCGGTATCTGGAAGTAAAAATTAAAGATTTAGTTATTGCCTGTATTTATCTGCCTAACGGAAATCCGGTGCCGGGACCGAAATTTGACTATAAGTTGAAATGGTTTGAACGTTTGGATGCACATGCAGAAATGCTGGTAACCTCCGGTAAGAAGGTACTTATCATTGGGGATTTTAATGTGATGCCAACTGAAAATGATGTGTATAAGCCAGAAAAATTCCTAAAGGATGCGCTTTTCCTGCCTAAGGTACGAGCGGCATTCCAAAATCTTTTGAACCAGGGCTGGACAGATGCAGTACGCCATCTCTATCCGGACGAGACTATCTATACGTTTTGGGATTATTTCCGGAAAGCCTACGAGCGTAACGCGGGGCTGCGTATTGACCATTTTCTGCTTTCCGCGGAAGTTTTGCCGCAACTTATTAATGCCGGAGTCGATAAAACCGTAAGAGGCTGGGAGAAAACAAGCGACCATGCGCCTGTGTGGATTGAGCTGCGGGACTGAGTATCCCGCAGGGCAAAATGATTTAGCTTTTGATCTTCATTTCTGAAAAGACCACCCCGTCAATTACGCCTGCGGCGAATTGCCACCCCTCCGGAGGAGGGGAATTTCCGAAGAAAAGTTCTGTAGCTTTCAGTCACTGCACTAAAGTGTGTTCAGTGGGGAAGATTCCTGCGTTTTTGTTTATGATTGTTGTTTAAACCTTCAAATTAAACCTTTGTGATAAGTTTCATATTACGCGTTACACTTTTTTAGGTAACTTTAGGATGAGGCAATTTTTTCTACTATGGATATGCAACTCCCAAAAAATTTGACCGGACTGACCGCTGAACAGGTAGCTATGTCGCGTGAATCTCATGGCTATAACAGCATGACCGCAGCTCCGAAAAATACCTGGTTCACGATTCTCACGGATATCCTGAAAGAGCCAATGCTTATTCTGCTTATGCTGATTGCTGTAATTTATCTTGTAGTGGGAAATTACGGAGAGGCATTATTTATGCTTGCTGCCATAGTTTTGGTTTCAGGAATATCTTTTTACCAGGACAACCGCAGTAAAAAGGCGCTGGAAGCTTTGCAGCGGCTTAATGAACCCTTAAGCAAAGTAATCCGCAATTCGACTGTAATCCAGATACCTACACACGAAATTGTAGTCGGAGATCTCTGCATTGCCGCTGAAGGTCAGATGATCAATGCCGACGGACGAATTGTTTACAGCAATGACTTTACGGTTAATGAGGCATCACTGACCGGAGAAAGTTTTACCGTATCAAAGGATAATAGTGAAGCAGATTCGCAAGTGTACAGTGGCACTGTTGCTGTTTCCGGGCTGGCTGTTTTTGAAGTGGAGGCGGTAGGAGCAGATACAAAAATAGGAAAGATCGGAGATTCATTATCATCCATTACAGAACAGAAATCCCCACTGCAGCAACAGATTGAGAAATTTGTAAAAGGTATGGCCGTTCTGGGCGCTATTGTTTTTCTATTGGTTTGTGCTGTTAACTGGTATCACACCCGCAGTTTTACTGACTCACTGCTGAACGGTCTGACGCTCGCCATGTCCATTTTGCCCGAAGAGATCCCTGTCGCTTTCACCACATTCATGGCTTTGGGAGCCTGGAAACTGATGCAGCAGGGCATCATCATCAAGAAAAGCAGCGTAGTGGAGACGCTGGGCAGTACTACCGTTATCTGTACCGACAAAACCGGTACGATAACCGAAAATTCGATGCATTTGAAATTAATCTATAACTTTAATGAAAACCGCACGTATACGGAGGATGAATTTGATGCATTGGGACTTCGGGAAATTGTAAGTTATGCCATGTGGAGCAGCGAGCCCATTCCCTTTGACCCCATGGAAAAGACTTTGCACAAGGTTTACAGCAAGACGGCGGTTATAGATCTGAGGAGCGCTTATCAGATGTATCATGAATATCCTCTTGAAGGAAAACCTCCAATGATGACCCATGTTTTCCGGAACACATCCGGACAGAGAATCATTGCCGCAAAAGGAGCTCCCGAGGCCCTTCTGCAGGTTTCAGGTTTGTCTTCTGCCGACCTTTCATCACTCAGAAAACTGATTGATGATTTCGGTAAAGAGGGGTATCGGGTTCTTGGTGTCGCAAAATCCATGTTCGCGGCTGAAGAGTTTCCCCAAAAGCAGCAGGAATTGCCCTTTGAATTTCTGGGTTTTGTGGTTTTCCAGGATCCACCCAAACAAGGCATTCAGGAGGTATTTAAAAAGATTAATGACGCCGGTATTAAGGTGAAGGTCATCACCGGCGATAACGCTGTAACCACCCGTGCCATTGCCGCACAGTCCGGTATTGTAAATGCCGGCCATTATATAACAGGAGAAGAACTTACAGGGCTGAGCGAGAATGAACTCCGTCGGAGAGCAGATGATAAGGTATTATTTGCCAGAATGTTTCCGGAAGCCAAATTGGCGGTTGTAAATGCGCTGAAAAAAAATGGGGAAGTTGTGGCGATGCTGGGTGATGGTGTTAATGATGGTCCGGCACTTAAAGCGGCCCATATCGGTGTTGCTATGGGGGTGAAAGGAACCGAAATAGCCAGGGCGGCCGCGTCGCTGGTACTCACTAATGACGACCTGTCCAAACTGCTTATTGCCATTGCAGCCGGAAGGCGGATTTACAGCAATATTAAGAAAGCGGTACAGTATATTATTTCCATTCATATTCCGATCATCCTGACTGTCTCGATGCCTTTGTTTCTGGGATGGGCTTTTCCGCAGATCTTTACGCCTGTGCACGTGATCTTCCTCGAACTCGTGATGGGGCCTACGTGTTCCATTGTTTATGAAAATGAGCCTATGGAGAAAAATACCATGCTGCGGAAACCGCGGCCCCTTAGGGAAACCTTTCTGACCTGGCGGGAGCTTAGTATCAGTGTCATTCAGGGTTTGGTTATCAGTGCAGGTGTTCTGTCCGTTTATCAGTTTACCCACAGCAGGGGTGGTGACGAAGAAACCGTACGTTCCATGGTTTTTACAACCTTAATATTTGCCAATATCCTGTTAAGTCTGTCTAACCGTTCATTTTATTATTCAGTATTTGAGAGTTTCCGGAACCGTAATCGATTACTTGTATACGTCACTGCTGCTACTTTAACTGTTTTAACAGCGATGCTGTATGTGGATGAGGTAAGGACCTTTTTCAGGATGGCAAGTCTCAATTATGAGCAGGTCCTCACAGGTTTGGCCGTTGCGGCTGCTTCCGTTCTATGGTTCGAACTGTATAAGCTGACCAAAAGATTAGTGTTTACACCGGATAAGTATAGCGCTGAAAAATAATGAAGCGGATGACAGCTTAATGAAAAAACGCTTACCCGGCAGGTAAGCGCTTGAAAATATTCTGTTGACAAGAGGCTAGTCAAGGCCACCTTTCCGCGTGGGTTCACGAAGTTCGGGCCATTTCATCGGTTGTCCCGTTCTTTCGTCCAAAGGCAGTTTAATCCTTTCGCCACTGGCTTTTTCAGGATCTTCGCTGGCCATATAGGTAAGGATGGCGATGAGTGCCACATTACTTTTCAAATCATCAAAAACAATTTTATCATAGGTATCGCGGTTGGTATGCCAGGTATAATTTCCGTAACTCCAGTTCAGTGATCCCAGCATAAAGGCTGGCACGCCTGCGGCCACAAAAGAAGCATGGTCCGAACCGCCACCGCCCGGTGTGCCGGGAAATGTAGTTTTAATATCTTTTGTAAGTTCCTTCGGAACAGCATTCAGCCAGCGGTTCAGATAGTCATAGGAGTGAAGGAACCCTTGTCCGCTGATGTTTGCAACGCGTCCAGTTCCGTTGTCCTGATTAAATACTGCCTGGATCTTTGGCATCTGGTCTTTATGTGCCGAAACATAGGCGCGCGAACCATTCAGGCCCTGTTCTTCACTGCCCCAAAGGCCTACAATTATTGATCTTTTAGGATTAGGATAAACCTTTTTCAAAATCCGCGCAACCTCCATCATGGTAATGGTCCCGGTACCGTTATCTGTAGCTCCGGTTCCGCCATCCCACGAGTCCAGGTGCGCCGAAATGATGATGTATTCGTCCGGCTTTTCGGTGCCTTTTATTTCGGCAACAGTGTTGAAGGTAGGCGCCATGCCTCTGTCTTTGGAGCTTGCCTGAATCTTAATCCTAGGCACTGTGCCATGCTGTGTCATACGGTACAGCTGACCGTAATCTTCCAGGGAAATATCCACAACAGGAATTTTTTTAGTGCCTGCCGAAAATATCTTGTTCACTCCAAATCCACGGGACCAGTTAGACGAAATTATTCCTGCGGCACCTGCCTCTTCCAGCTTTTGGTTCATTGTTCTCGATGTTTCACCTGTAACCTTAATTGAGTTCTGCCAACGTCGGGAGGCCTCTTCCGATTCCTTTTTCATTCGGTCATAAGATTCCGGCGTAGCAAATTCCTTCCAGTTGTAGTCCGGACGCCCGGAACTCTGATAGGGTGAAACCATTACCAGTTTTCCTTTAACTTTGGGTAGCCAGGCCGTGAATTCTTCTTTAGTGCCGAAAATCGGCAGCATCAGCACATCTGCGGTAATTCCTCGTGATGGAGTGGCAGGGCTAAAGGCCAGTTGCATCCCCTCTAAAGATTTCGCATAGGGATGCACCATTTCAATATATGAAGGACCTCTTTCCCAGGATTTCCATTCGCCCCACTGTTCATTCCGTGCTTCAATGCCCCACTTTTTGAACTGATTAACTGCCCAGTCGTGGGACTGCTGCATTTTGGGACTTCCTACCAGACGAGGGCCAATTCCATCCAATAACTCATAGGCCAATCTTTCCAGCTCTGAATTGTTATAGGTTTCGGTCATAATGGAACCGACTGTGGTTTCCCGCGAGGTCTGACCCCATGTAAACGTGCAGCTTAAAGCCGCTGAAATCATTACTATTTTACTGTAATTTTTCATGAAATTAATTTTGAAATGCTGAAGATAGTCATTTTGCCATGCAAGTCAAAAATGATTTCACTTTGGGGGTCTGAATCGAAATTTTTAACCATAAAAAAACTCCCGAAGGAGCTTTTGTTTATTTTTTTATCAGTTTTGAAGTTTTTATGCCTTCATCTGTGTGAATTTTCACGAGATAGGTTCCCGGGGCCAGCATCCTGGCATCGTATCGGTCTGCAGCCAGATATTCTTTAACCAACCTTCCGGACATATCGGTTAGTGTAACGGTCACCTTTTGCCTGTTGGACGTTTCCGGTAGGCTTACAGTGAAGAAATCTGAGGTGGGGTTGGGATAGACCTTAACACGGTTGTCGTACTGCAGGACTTCATTGGTTCCAAGAACTGAGTAAGTAATAATGAACGGTAGGTCCTGTGGGTAATCTGGTGCTGATGCAGGTGTTCCGGCATCTACCATTGCAGCCCAGGTTCCTGTATTCTGCAGTGCGTTATCTGTGGGCAGTCCTCGAAGTCCAACCGTTGTTACAGGAGGAGTCCACACGGTAGCTACAGAAGCGATGTCTTCCATTTGGAACTGCATCCAATACGTACCTGCGGACAGAGTTACGGGTGTGGTTGTATTCACTTTCCAAATTTTCCTTGTAGTACCCACCGCACTTCCCGGCGCAGGATAGAGTGAATTAAAAATTCGGTACATCAAAGCATCCTCGGCACTGGAAAACCGGTCGGTTGTATCATCTCCAAAAACTACAGTTGGTGTACCCACATTTGGAGCACCGTTCATGATTTTAACCCGGGCTCTCATTCCGGGAGGAGTAGACCCCACATATCCGGTGATATAGCCATACAAAGCAATGGAAGTAATATTCCAGCTTTGGCCTGCCGGAATTACGAAATCGTCTGCACAGAAATTATTGGTCGTGGTTCCTACTTTCTGACATCCGAAGCCGGAATTAGTGTTAGACTCAGTAGTATTGCCTGTATTGTTCTGAGCCTCAGACCACGTGTAACCTGCCGGTGCTGCAACACCAGATTTTGTGGTGGCACCGGTGCTTAGAGGGCCGTTGCTGTACTGACTTAGAAACAGCCCGGGAATCAAAGCGAGAATAGAAAATAACTGTTTTTTCATAAGATGATGTTTTTAGGAGTTCTACATTCAAAGTTATAATAAAATATTTATCAAAATGCAAGTCTTTTGGGAAAATTTATAAAAATGTTGATAATTTGTTATTTGAACAACGTGTAACCTTAAGCAGAGGACTGTATGATTTAATCAGCCGAAATTAAAAAATGTGCTTTTTTGCGTACTTTTATAGCATTAAATGAAATATATGACAACGGACAACAAACTTAGCCTGCTTCGTCAGGCAATGGCAAAGGAAAATATAGACTGTTTCATCGTTTTTTCGGCAGATCCTCATATGAGTGAGTACCTTCCTGCGGAGTGGCAGGAGCGTACTTGGCTGTCCGGGTTCACTGGCTCAGCAGGATTTGTAGTGGTAACGGCAGATGAGGCAGCACTTTGGACCGACGGCAGGTATTTCGTACAGGCGCCGGCCGAACTGGAGGGTTCGGGTATAAAACTCATGAAGGATGGGGTAGAAGGAACACCTCATTATATGGACTGGATCATCTCTGCACTTCCGGAAGGAGGCACTGTTGCGGTGAACGCACTTGCTACAAGCAATACCAGCTGGACAGCATTAGAGCAGAAATTGGCACCTAAGAACATCAGAGTTATAGACAGGCCTTTGCTAAAGGAGATCTGGACAGCCAGAGTTACTGACCAAACAAAAAATCCTGTTTTTGTTCACCCTGTAGAACGTGCCGGTAGATCTGTTTCGCAAAAACTGCAGGACATTCGTCAAAAAATGAGGGAGATGGATGCATCGGTACACATTATTTCAAGTCTTGACGATGTAGCCTGGACACTCAATTTACGGGGAAGCGATGTAGAAGCCAATCCTGTTTTCCTGGGATATATTGTCTTAACGAAAAACGACGCGGTACTCTTTGTAGATACTGAAAAACTCCAGCCAGAGGCCGTAAAACAACTGGAAGAAGCTGGTGTGGAGATTAAAGCTTACGATTCTTTTTTCGCTTATCTGAAAGAAATCAACGATCATAAAATCCTCATTTCAGCAAACAGCAACCAATCAATTTTTGAAGCTCTGCAGGCTCAGAACAATATCATTAAAGCTCCCGTTCCCGGAAACCTGATGAAAGCTCAGAAAAATGAAACCGAGCTTGAAGGTTTCCGTACAGTGATGCAGCGTGATGGGGTAACCATGGTCAAATTCCTTTACTGGCTCACACAGAATGCAGGTAAAGAACCTATGACGGAATATTCCATAGGCAGAAAGCTGTTGGAATTACGCAAGGAAGGCAAAAATTTTGTGGGCGAAAGTTTCGGCAGTATTGTAGGTTATGGTGGCAATGGTGCTATTGTGCATTATTCAGCGAAGGAGCAGGGAAGTAAGGAAGTTACAGATAACGGAAGCATTCTGGTGGATTCCGGTGGACAATACCTGGAAGGCACTACAGATATTACACGCACCCTGGCATTAGGCGCTGTTACGGACGAATTCCGCCGCGACTGTACGCTGGTGCTGAAAGGCATGATACAGCTATCAATGGTTAAATTTCCGCGGGGGACACGGGGTGTACAGCTGGATGCATTCGCAAGGATGGCGCTTTGGAAAGAAGGTAAGGATTATGCTCACGGAACAGGCCACGGAGTCGGCAGTTTTATGAATGTGCACGAGGGTCCGCAAAATATCCGCAAAGACATGAACGACCAGGAACTGCTGCCCGGCATGGTAGTTTCAAATGAACCCGGATTTTATCTGGAAAATGAATATGGAATCCGCCACGAAAACCTGGTAGCCGTAAGGGAGTGGAAGAAGACTGACTCAGGTGTTTTCTATGAATTTGAAACTTTAACAGTTTGTCCCTTCGATAGGAAGGTACTGGATTTGGATCTTCTGACACCTCAGGAAAAAGAATGGCTCAACAACTATCATTCCTGGTGCCGCGAAAAACTGGAAAAAGATCTTGAGGGCGGGGTAAGAGAGTGGTTCCTGGAGCAGGTAAAACCGCTATAGTCTTTAGCAAAGATCATATAACTTCAATGGAGCTTACCATTGAGGAAAGCTTTAAATATAAAAACAGTTCAATTATCACGATGCGGGGCCTTTCAGTAAGGCCCTGTTTTTTTATTATTTAAATTCTCAGTGCTGTCCGGTGACTGATCTATGACATTTTGCCTTTCTCCTGTGTAGCCAGGGACTCAATTTCCAGACCCTCATGAGTAATAACCAAAGTCTCGGCTGCTATATTACTGCTGCTGCTAATCAGGGTGGGTCCCACATACTTTACCGGAAAACAGTTGCGTAATTTCCAGATGATTATGGGCTCATGCCTTTCGTTCAAAAGCGAAATGCGTACATCCCGGCGCTCCACGGTTCCGAAGGACCGGGTATTTATCCAGTTGAATAAATCATTGTCACCTTTTTGAATGGTACGCGTTAAGGAAACATCTGAAAATTTCAACATACCGGGAATTTTATTCTCGGACTCAACTTTAGAACTGCCCTCACGTACTGCGATGACTTCAATTGCCATTTCAAGTCCGGAAACTTGCAGGAACTCGCTTCTGTTACCGCCCCAGTCTACCAGAAAATGGTAGCGGTTGATTAATCTGGTTGCCATGGTTTAATGTGTTTGTTTTCAGTAAAGTTACCTATTTGTTTTGCAGGTTCGGATACCTGTTTTTGCTGATATTTTTGTCATTTAGAAAAAAAAGGTCCGCGTTGCTTTAAACCAGCTATAAGCTCTAAATAACATTAAATTTATTTTTTCCAACGTCAAACGTCTGTATATAGGGTTTGCTTTCCTGATAACCTTTACCATCCTGTGAGCGCTTTTCCTGTCCTGCAGTTCGCCATCGTAATCCGTATTTCGTAATTTTGCTGAATGAATAAAGACACGATTTGCGCACTTGCCACGGCCAATGGCGTTGGCGCACTCGGAATCATCCGTGTTTCCGGTCCTGAGGCGCTTGCTGTTACTGACCGCTGTTTCAAGGGAAAAAAGCTGCAGACCGCAGCATCACATACGGTGCATTACGGTTTTATAACCGATGGCGACGAGACCATCGATGAGGTTATGGTTTCAGTATTCCGCGCACCCAGGACCTTTACCACTGAGGATTCAGCTGAAATCTCGTTTCACGGGTCACCTCATATTGCAGGCAGGATTTTGGAAGTCCTTACCCGCAACGGTGCACGGATGGCAAAAGCCGGTGAATTTACAATGCGTGCCTTTATGAACGGACGGATTGACCTGTCGCAGGCAGAAGCCATCGCTGATATGATAGCCAGCGAAAACGAAGCCTCACGCAAAATTGCTATGAACCAGCTAAAAGGCGGGATAACGGATGAGATTTCAATCCTGCGTAGTGATTTATTAAATTTCACCTCCCTGGTGGAACTTGAGCTGGATTTTGCTGAAGAAGATGTAGAATTTGCCGACCGTACTGCCCTAAATATGCTTCTGGACCGCATTGAAGAGAAATTACGCTCCCTTGTTGAGAGTTTCCGTTATGGCAACGCCGTGAAGAATGGGGTGGAGGTAGCCATCATTGGTAAACCCAATGCTGGAAAATCGACCCTGCTAAATGCCCTGCTGAAAGAAGAGCGGGCAATCGTAAGCGACATTGCGGGAACAACGCGTGATACGATTGAAGAAGTACTTCACATCAGGGGTACTGCGTTCCGCTTTATCGATACGGCAGGAATTCGCGATACCACCGATGTCATAGAAGCCATTGGGGTGCAGAAAGCGCACGAGAAGATCGCCGCTGCCAAAATCCTCCTTTACCTTTATGATGAATTCGACAGTACGTCGCAGGAGGTGGCTGCATTTATAAAAGAAGTTTACCGTGAAGACCTGAAAGTCGTACTTCTGCATAACAAATCTGATCTTTCTTCGGAAAAAGGCCAAAGTTTTGACCGCGATTTGCTTTCGGCTTTCAATGCGGACTATAAAGTCACGCAGTTGTCCATATCTGCCCGCGAAAAAGTAGGCATTGAGGAGCTTAAGAATGAACTCATCAGTTATGTGGAAGGTCTGAAACAGTCTGAAAACAATGTTATCATCACCAACCAGCGTCATCATGAGGCCCTTCTTCGGTCGCTGGATTCCGTACGTCGTGTAAAGGATGCCGTTTCCCAGAGTTTCCATACCGAACTGCTGGCCTACGAACTCCGCTATGCGCTGGAATACCTGGGCGAAATCTCCGGCGAATTCACTAACGATGAGGTACTGGGGAATATTTTTTCTAAGTTCTGTATTGGAAAGTAGAAACAGTTTTGCAATGTATATAAAATACATGCAGGTAATGTGTAAATTCATGATTTACACCGTAATATATAATTAAATTCCACAGCATGTTTCTAGATTAATTTTAGATCGTACAGAATATATACATTCTGTTTGTTGATATTTTGTATCCTGGGAAATCAGCCCACTTTTCCAAAGTTTGGGGTTAGTGTCCGAATCACATATTTCAATCGAAATTTATGAGGTATGGGTAAGGGTACAGGAATCAGGTTATGATCTCGAAATTATCGAAGCGTATGCCGACTGCTGCGGATCTTTTAACTCTATAGACGAAATTTTAGAACAGGTTGAGGAAAGTTATTCCGGAAAATATGATTCTGATGAAGATTTTGCCGAAAATCTACTGATCGATACCTGCTGCATACCAAAGGATTTACCTTCATACATCTACATAGATTGGGAACGTACAGCACGTGATATTATGATGGATTATTCCACAAGCAACGGATATTACTTCAGAAATGTTTAACTAAAATATGCACCCTGCCAGGTGGGGTGCTTTATCATATGAAAGCAAGATATATAAGGGTCTCCACTTCAAACCAAAAAGCTGGAAGGCAAGAAGCTAAATCAATATCGGAAGAAACAGTATTTATGGATGTTGTCAGCGGCACCATTCCTTTTGCGCAGCGTACAGAAGGTAAAAAACTGCTGCATAAGATCGAGGATGGTTCAGTGGAGTATGTTTCCGTCTCCTCCATTGATCGGCTTGGCCGTAACCTATACGACATTCTGACTACATTGGAACTGTTCAAAAAGAAGAAGGTTGTGCTCAAAGTTGACAATCTTGGTCTTGAATCGATGGTGGGCGGAAAGGAAAATCCGGCATTCAATCTAATTATTTCGGTAATGGCTAGTATTGCCGAAATGGAACGCGAAACCATGCTTGAACGTCAGCGGGAAGGAATCGCAATTGCGAAGGCAAAGGGGGTTTACAAAGGCAGGGAAAAAGGTTCAGTTGAATCAGATGCAGAGTTTCTAGCAAAATACAAAGAGGTCATTAAATCCCTCAAAAAGGGCAACTCTCTTAGGGATACCGCTAGAATTTGCAATGTAAGTTTAGGGACTGTACAGAAGGTAAGAAGAAAAAGTAAATAATTTTCATTACCTTAATTCCAGAAGAGCTTGTAATTTTTGTTTATTTTTCAAATTATCAATGATCTGGCTGTAAGGTATTGAAACAGTACTGATTCCAAATGCATATGGTAAAATCTGATAGGGGTTGAAGTTAAAGTCGATAGAAGTGGCTGATAGCAGTTTTATCTGAAAACTTTGCCAACGTCATCACCGCACAAAATAAAACGGACCGAAGTCCGCTTTGTTTAAAATTTCATTTTCTGAATCCTTACCGCATTTAGTATGGCAAGCAATGCTACGCCCACATCTGCAAAGACTGCTTCCCACATCGTGGCTAACCCCCCTGCTCCTAATACCAAGACCACTGCTTTTACTCCAAAGGCCAACGCGATGTTCTGCCAAACAATCTTTTTAGTCTGCTTGCCAATATTAATGGCCATTGGGATTTTTGAAGGTTTGTCGTCCTGAATTACCACATCAGCGGTTTCAATGGTGGCATCACTCCCAAGGCCACCCATCGCTATGCCAACATCACTTAAAGCTACAACCGGAGCATCGTTGACACCGTCGCCAACAAATGCAACCGTTTCATTGCGTGCTATTATTTCTTTGACTTTATTCACTTTATCTTCCGGCAATAAATCGCCAAAAGCATTAGGTATGCCCAGTTTTCCTGCCACAGCTTTGACCACCGTTGCTTTATCACCGCTCAACATTGTAACATTTACTCCTAAACTTTGAAGTTTCTGTACAGTTTCGGCAGCGTCTTCTTTGATACTATCCGCAATGGTAAGGTATCCCGCAAATTTTCCTTCATAAGCAATGGCAATCAATGTTTCTACAATATCGTTTGGATTTACATCATATTGGATATTGAATTTATCCATCAGTTTAAAGTTTCCTACGAGCAACTCTTTTCCCTGATACGATCCCTTCAGGCCATGTCCCGCTATTTCTTCTACATTGTCGAGAATTACAGTATGGTCGGGTTCACCGAGATGATCGTGAATGGCAGTTGCAACCGGATGGGTTGATGAATTTTCGATTACATTCACTAATTTTAGAATTAAATCCCGGTCAAATTCCTGCTTTAGATTGACGGTCTGTACTTTAAAGACGCCCTCAGTCATGGTTCCGGTCTTATCCATTACCACATTTTTGACCTCTGCTAACGCATCCAAAAAGTTACTCCCCTTAAATAAAATACCATTTCTGCTAGCGGCACCAATGCCACCAAAGTATCCTAGTGGAATACTAATTACTAATGCACATGGACAGGATATTACCAGGAATATAAGGGCGCGATATAACCAGTCCCGGAAAATATATTCATCGACAAACAAATAGGGTAACAGACAGATTGCCACAGCGAGAAATACCACGATTGGGGTATAGATGCGGGCAAATTTCCTGATGAACAATTCGGTGGGTGCTTTCTGTGCAGTCGCATTCTGTACCAATTCCAGAATCTTTGAAAGTTTCGAATCATTGTAGAGGGTATTGACCTGCACTTTTGCTACCGTATTCAGGTTAATCATTCCTGCAAGGACGATATCGTTTTTCTGTTTTGTATCCGGTTTGCTTTCGCCAGTAAGTGCTGAAGTATTGAACGAAGCACTGTCTGAAATTAAAATTCCATCCAGGGCCAGTTTTTCTCCCGGTTTCAACTGAATAACCGAATCCAGTGCAACCTCCGCAGCTTTTACCGTTTGTGGGCGGTTATCCACCAAGATGGTCACTTCATCGGGACGCTGATCTAACAGTTTCGCAATATTACCTTTTGCGCGCTGAACCGCTAGAGTCTGGAATACTTCGCCCACGGAGTAAAACAGCATTACCGCAACCCCTTCCGGATATTCACCAATCGCGAAAGCCCCAATCGTGGCGATGGACATTAGGAAAAACTCCGAAAATACATCTCCCTTCCTGATACTTTCAAACGCTTCTTTCAGAACCGGTAAACCTACCGGAAGATATGCCGCTGCATACCAACCAATACGCACCCAATCTTTAAACCACGATTGAGGGATCAAGTGATCCATTGCCAAGCCTGCCATTAAGACTACGAATGAAATAATTGCAGGCAGAAACATTTGAAAAGTTGACTTTCCCTGAGTAGAGTGATCGTGACCATCATCGTCGGTATGTTCATCAGCATGGTTATGCCCAGCGTCCTTTTTATGGCTGTCAGTCACGCCTGTCTTTTGCGTGAGCGGTGCATTCGCTTTATCACTGGTTGTACAGCAGCTGTCCTGGACTAACTTTTCTGCTCCTGCATCTTTATAAATTTTACCTTCCTGAGGCGTGCAGCACAACTGATTGCCATTCTCATCGAAAGTATGTGTATGTAATTTATTATTTGACATAAGTTATATTTTAATAGTATATTGTAGTTCTTATTTGGACGTACTTTCTTAATGTCCATGACCTTCCTCTCCCTTATTATTCATTTTAGCTAAGATAAAGAAGGCATTTTTAACTACTACTTTAGCATTGCCGGGAATTATTTTTAAAGGTGTAATTTGAGTATAGCCCAAATCTGTAACTCCTTTAGCAACCGGAATTTTCTCAAAGCTTACTTCCTTTTCCTCAGTTGTTTTTTTGTTACTTTCCTTTTTTAAAGCTGATACTTTTTCGTTTTTTCCTTCTTCTTCGTGCTCGTTCTGTATAATAAAGATAAAATCCTGACCCTTATCATTCACTATAGCTTCGGTAGGAACGGATGCAGCAGTTTGATTATCAAGACTTATGACTGCGGTAACATTCATGCCATCAATAAGACCTGTCCGGTCTCCGACGACTTGCGCGTGAACAGGAACAGTTTTACTTTCTCCTTCAAAGGCTGTACCTATTGAAGTTATTTTTGCATCGTACTCCTTTCCTGGACTGTTTGTTAATGTAAAGTGAATGGTTTGCCCCGGTTGTACTTTACCCAGATCTTTTTCATATACATAGATATCCAAATGAAGCGCTGAGTTGCTTACAATTTCGGCAATTGGCGAAGCCATGTCCACATTACTCCCTATTTGCGCTATCACTTTACTTACCGTTCCGCTGATGGGCGCGCGAACAGAAAGGGACGAGCTGTAACCCTGAGCAGCCCCAATGCTGCCCAGCTGTTTCTGCAGTCCGGAGCGCTGGCTTCTTAATGTTGCAAGATCTGTCTGTGCCTGCTGAAATTTCTTTAGCGGTGCAGCATTTCCTTTATAAAGCTGCTGGGCACGGGTAACTTCCAGTTCTGCCATTCTGATCTGACCATTAACCTGCTGAAGCTGCTGCTGCATCACGATTAAATCGGGGTTTGAAATGGTTGCTATAACTTTTCCCTTTGATACATAACTTCCAGGTTGTACATACAGGGAGCGTACTATACCGCTGTATGAGGGCGTGACAAATGCCTTATTCTGATTCGGCACCGTGAGCATACCGCTCACTTTTATGGTATTAGAAAGCTCCTTACTTTCAATACTTCCCATTTGAATTCCAACTGTCCTAATCTGTTCTTCGGTGAAATGTGCCACACCAGGTTCTTCATGCTCATCAGGCTTCTCCACTTCCGTTGCTGCTTTGGTTTCAGTGACTTCCGATTCTTTTTTACATCCTGTCAACAAGACAGAGACTGCAAACATAAGGGTGATATATTTTTTCATGTTATATTCTCTTTTGGATCCTTAATTTTTAATATAGTAGTTGTATTGTATTACTGCCATGTTGTATTCGTTCAGAGCAATCAAATAGTTTTTTCTGATATCTATCGCTTGGGTAAAAAACTGATGCATTTCAGAAAACCCTATTTCCCCAGCTTTGTAACTCAGCATTGCCGCATCAAAAATTTGATCTGCCTGCTTTAAACCTATGCCTTCATAATACTTAAGCATTTCAGCAGCCTTCAGAATTTCGGTATAGCTGGTGCGGGTTTGTGCCGCGAACTGATTTTGCTGATAACGCAACTGAGATTGTTGAATTTCGACCTCGGCTTCTGCAGACTTCAATTTGGATTTATAAGCAGTTTTTCCAAAAATGGGAAAATCTACCGCTACAGAAAAGCCCGTTATCGGATCCTTCATTCCGTATAATCTCTGGGAAAATACCCTTCCCGAAAAGTCAGGTTTATTCTGCATTTTCTGAACATCTATATTAGCCCGTGCGATTTCTATATTCTGCTGCTGCAGTGCCAGTGAAGGATGAAAACTGTCTGACGCTAAATCCTCCAAATCCAATTTCTGCAAGTTTGTGTCTACCGGCAAGTATAGCGCCTGACTATCAAGAAACAGACTGAGTTGTTGCTGCTGTGCTACAATATTTTGAAGATTCTGCTGCCGTTGAGCTTGAAGCTCTTTCATCCGTGCTTCCGCTGCAATATTTTCGAGACCGGCAGCTTCGCCAGTTTTAAAACGAAGATTAGCTGCTTCGTACATGGAAGTATAATACTCATCAAGTTTTTGGTAGAGTTTACCAACATCCTGAAGGTACCAAAGCTGGTAAAAAGCTGTATTTACTTCCCTTTTTATCACCGCGTCCAGCATGTTTTTATTCAGCTTGTGAAATTTCAACTGCTCCTCAAAATATTTTCTTTTTGCTTTATATAATCCGGGCCACTGGATGGATTGCTGGATTCCAATTTTAAAATCGCCATCCGGATCACTTGGTCTCATATCGTCGTTTTCTACAAAGATCCCAGTCTTGGGAATTTCACGTGCAGTTTTAGTTTCCAGTAGGGCTTTATTGACCTGGGCAGTGTTTACAGTGTACTGCAGATTATTCTCCAACGCTATTTTCACCGCTTCATTTGGTGAAATTCTTTCTTGCGCACTGAGTGCACCTACGGAAGAGCACAGTAAAATTATCAGCGTTAAATACGATTTGTTTTTACTATTTCTCAATTTGTTTTTGATTTGATTCTTAGAATTAAATATGATATACAGTAGAGGCAAGACAAATAAGGTAAGGAAGGTTGCTGTTACCAAACCTCCGATTACTACTGTTGCCAATGGTCTTTGAACTTCGGCACCGCTACCCGTAGAAAAAGCCATCGGGAAGAATCCGAATGATGCGACTGCCGCGGTCATCAACACAGGACGAAGCCTGGTGGTTGTACCCTGAATGACTCTCCTGATAATATTGTTAACGCCGGATTTCTGCAGATCCTTGAAGGTGCTGACTAAAACAATTCCATTAAGTACTGCCACCCCGAATAACGCAATGAAGCCGACTCCCGCTGAAATACTGAAAGGCATATCCCTAATCAGCAGTGCAAAGACCCCACCGATCGCACTCATTGGTATTGCGGTAAAAATAAGTATGCTGTCTTTGAAGTTACGGAAGGTGAAGTACAGTAAAAGAAAAATAAGAGCTAAGGCTACCGGAACTGCTATTTGCAATCGTGAAGAGGCCTGCTTCAAATTTTCGAATGTTCCACCATATGTATAGTAATAGCCGGCGGGTAAGATGTTTGCATCATTAAGTTTGCTCTGAATTTCAGTTACTACACTTTCTACATCTCTATCTTTTACATTAAAGCCTACAACAATCCGGCGCTTGCCATCTTCACGACTGATTTGTGCCGGTCCGTCTTTATATTCAACCTTTGCTACCTGAGAAAGCGGAATTTGCACGCCGTTTTCAGTTGGAATAAACAGGTTACTCACGTCGTCGATAGAACTTCGGCTCACACTGTCGAGCCGTGCGACCAAATTAAATTTCCTTTCGTCCTCGAATACTACTCCGGCGGTTTCGCCCGCAAAGGCTGTGCTCACTGTATGGTTTATATCCTCAATATTCAATCCATAAGAGGCCAGCCTCGCCCTGTCGTAAGTAATGGTTATCTGGGGCAAACCCACCGTTTGCTCAATTTGTGGTTCGGTGGCACCTTCTACTGTTTGTACTATTTTGGCAACTTCCGGTGCCAGTTTCGCAAGGGTATCTATGTTTTCACCAAATATTTTAACCGCTACGTCCTGGCGCACTCCCGTCATTAACTCGTTGAAGCGCATCTGTATTGGTTGGGATACTTCGAAGAATACTCCCGGAATCATTTCAAGCTTCTCCATCATCTCAGCGCTCAAATCCTCATAAGATTTATTGCTGTCCTTCCATTCTTTTTTGGGTTTCAGGGTCACAATAAGGTCAGTTGCCTCGGGCGGCATGGGGTCTGTGGGAACTTCGGCACTACCGGTTTTACCCACCACCGTGTTCACTTCTGGAAAAGATTTCAGAATTCGGCTTGCCTGCATAGAAGTCTCTATACTTTGTGAAAGTGAGGTACCCTGTGGCAGTATGCAGTGGACGGCAAAATCGCCTTCCTGCAACTGCGGTATAAATTCGCCTCCCATTCGGGAAAATAAAAATAGTGAAACAGCGAGGAATGCCACCGCTGCACCGACCACCGCATATTTAAACGCAATCGCTTTCTGCAAAAGGGGTAGATAAAAATTGCGGATCTTCGCCATTATTTTATCTGCAAAAGTTTTTTTGGCACTTATATTCTTAGACAGGAATAAGGCGGACATCATTGGTATATAGGTCAGCGAGAGTATTAATGCCCCTATAATTGCAAAAGACACGGTCTCTGCCATTGGGCGGAACATTTTACCTTCAATCCCCTGAAGTGAAAGAATCGGGAGATATACAATGAGGATAATGATCTGACCAAACACCGCAGAACTCATCATCTTTTTTGCACTTGACTGCACAGCCTGGTCCATCGTATCTTGAGACAGTTTCTGGGAACGGTGATGGACAGCAAGAAAATGTAGAGTGGCTTCAACGATAATAACGGCACCATCTACAATAAGTCCAAAGTCAATAGCACCAAGACTCATCAAATTTGCACTAACGCCAAATACATTCATCATTCCAAGCGCAAAAAGAAGTGACAGTGGTATTGCCGACGCCACAATAAGCCCGGCCCGTAAGTTACCCAGAAACAGAACTAACACAAGAACGACGATGAGTGCACCTTCGACCAAATTGGTTTCTACGGTGCGTATAGCACGGTCCACTAAACTCGTTCGATCCAGAAAAGGCTCCACGATAATATCAGGCGGCAGCGATTTTTGTATGGTGCTCATTTTTTCTTTGACCCGGCTCACCACATCCGCTGAATTTTCGCCTTTCAGCATCATAACAATACCCCCTACCGCTTCTTTATCGCCATTATAAGTTAAGGCTCCATATCTTACAGCACTGCCGATTCGGGTTTCTGCAACATCTTTTATAAGTACCGGAATGCCATTAACAGTTTTAATAACGGTATTGGAAATATCATCTAAAGAGGAAATAAGTCCGATTCCACGGATGAAATAAGCGTTGGGTTTTTTATCGATGTAAGCACCACCTGTATTTTCGTTATTTTTCTCAAGGGTGGTGAAAATATCTGCAATGGTCACATTCATTGCTTTAAGTCTGTACGGATTGATTGCCACCTCGTACTGCTTAAGCTTACCGCCGAAACTATTAATTTCAGCTACACCAGGTGTACCGTAGAGTTGGCGGGCGACGACCCAATCCTGCATGGTTCGCAGATCGGTAGCAGAGTATTTGTCTTCTGACCCTTTTTTAGGGTGAATAACATACTGATAAATTTCTCCTAAGCCTGTGGATACCGGAGACATTTCTGGCGTACCGATACCTTGTGGAATATTTTCCTCGGCCTCTTTCAGTTTTTCAGTAATCAGTTGACGGGCAAAGTAAATGTCCACGCTCTCATCAAAGACTACAGTAACCACCGACAATCCAAATCGTGAAATAGACCTCATTTCGGTAATTCCGGGAATGTTGGCGAGGCTCTGTTCAATTGGATAGGTTACCAGCTGTTCTGTTTCCTGAGCTGCTAATGTGGGTGTACTGGTTATGATCTGAACCTGATTATTGGTGATGTCAGGTACAGCATCCAAAGGGAGCTTAGTAGCACTATACACGCCCCAGATGATTAGTGCGAAAGTCATGAGCCCAATTATGAGCTTGTTCTTTACACTAAACTGTATAATTTTATATAGCATTTGTAAAAATTAAGGTTAATTGACAAGAAAAGCATGTTCCGTATTGTCTACGAAAATGAGCGACTATCAGATAGTCGTAATGTCCTACGGAAGCAAACCGAAGGAAAGAGAATTAACCTATTTTGGGAGGTTGCCAGATACCGACAGTATGGAGGACTGCGTAGTTGTAATTCTTTTCAGGAAGAGTGTCTTTAATTAAAAGAGCAATCTTCTCAGGGAGTAATTTTTTCAGCAGCATGACAGTCATTGACATTCCACAACAGTTGCAAACGCAGAAAGGCGTACAAAGATCAGCATGCTGATCCTGACCTTGCTCTAAATGAACGTTTTCTGCCAAACAAACTTTTTCGCCTAAACCTTTCGCAGCATCGCTGCATGGTACCATCGTGAGTACCATGAAGAATAAGGAAAGAAAAAAGGAAAAAGTTTTCACGGTGCTAATTTAACAAAAAATAATTTAACTCTTTCTGTTTAGTTAGAATAGGAATGGATAATGATATTGTAGTAGGCAGCGCGCATACTGAATGTTCATTATGCTACTTGCTGTGGTGGGCGGTGGTTTCAGAAAAGTGTTGTCGGTTCTAAAGGTTCATCAAGATTTAGTGCGATAAGTTCGGCTTCATGGTTGGGAAATGCAAAATCCTGGATATCTCTCTCCCCTAACCACTCCTGCTGCATCCTACCCGGCAGTATCACCGGCATGCGGTGTTTGGTGTTATGTATCTGCGCCATCAGTTCATTTGCCTGAGTAGTCACTATTGAAAATGTGGTAAGTTCCTGACCCGTCAGTTTATCGTGCCACCTGCTGTAAATTCCACCGAGCGCCATTATATCCTGATCCGGCAGTTTTAAATAGTGCTTATGCTTCTGTTTCCCTTTATCATCCAACCATTTCCATTCGTAGAATCCTTTCACCAAAACCAAGCACCGTCTGTTGATACTTTCACGGAATGACGGCTTCTCCGCTATTGTCTCAATCTTAGCATTGAGCGTCTGTTTCTGTATGTTCCTGTCCTTTGACCAAAACGGTATCAGTCCCCAGTTCGCGGAGGTAGCAGTCTCTGAATTATCATCCAGTATTACCTGAAGCAACGAGTGCCCGAAACCGTTGAGGAATTTTTCTGAAACGTAATCGGTTCCTTCAAAACCTATATTATAAATTTTCTTTATTTCAGCTTTTGTCAGGCTTGAATCAACGTAGTAACACATATCACCTTTGTTTTGCGTAAAATTAAATATATTCAGTGACTGAGCATTCACTGCCATTCTTATTTCTGCCGTATTCACGGGTTCTCTTTTTGATACGTAAATCCTTTTAACTTTTGTTTTTTATTATAATCTCTATTCATCGGATAAACAATTATATCTGACTATCTGTTTAAATTATAATGATTCTGATGAACTGTCAAATTAGATTCGGAAACCGGCGTTGTAGAGTTCAGGATTGTCTTTCAGGGTTCCAATTACTTCTAAGGAAAAGTGTGGTGAATCGAAAGTGGATTGTCCATCCTCATGATCAAGCAGAAATTTACCGTCCTTATAAATTACCAGTTCATTTTCAGAAAAGTTTGAATCTGCATTGCCGTAAGTTACCCGCACGATGTCGCCTACAAAAATCTTGTTGTTGTTCTTATCCTTTCTTCCTGTATAAAGTCTTTCTAATTCATTCATCTTATCCGATATTTTTTCAAAATGGAACACTGCATCTGAAATATGATGCTGAATTTATGTTTTGATTTTATGTCCGCTATTGTTTTCTTTATCCAACTGGTATAAAACCTTATCCAATGTAGTAAAAGTTTACTGCAAAAATCGAAAACTTATTTTAATCTACACACAACTTTTGAGATTGATCCAAATTTCTTTACTAGGATTAATCCTCATCAGATCTTTACACCTTTAAAAATAAACTTCTCAGATGGTTGTGGTAGTATTTTCCTACTTGTGCTACTTACTGTATCTAGTTTGTATCTATTGTTCATAATACATTGACTGTTAGTGTTTATAAATTATGTATTGGGAAATAGCTATTTTTTATATTTCTTAAACTGAACTGCCATTTTATAAGACTCTTTCGCCCAGCACTCTTTAACATCTAAACGAAAACAAAATTCTGTTAAAAATCGACAGTTTCGAGATTTAAAACCTTGCCATAATTGAACGTTTTATCCATGAAGGTTTCTTTTATTTGATGAACATGAATAATAACTGGACATCTAATTCAGAATCTTTTTTAATTGTATACAAGGGTGTTCGAAATTTAATACCTAGGAAATTATCTGCATTATGGACAGCTACTGAATAGAGTCTTTTCATAAACCTTTGCATCTCCCACTTCTTACTCTTAAAATTAATATCAATAAAATCCCGAAACATTATGTATCGGGATTTAATGATTTAAGGATGGTCATTACGTCTTGTACAACCTGTAGATGTAATAATTCTGTGCAGATCTGTGTAATCAGTGCGCAAAATCTCTCGCAGATTTCACAGATTTTTTAAACCCGCAGATTTCTGGATTACGCTGGGCTTATTATTTTGCGTAGATTCGTCATCTGACGGTCTCTAAGAATCCCTCAATGCTTTTACCAAAGCTTCGTTCACTTAAAATATTTTTATTTAACTATAAAAATAGTTGTACATAAAGATTATTCGTATACATTTGTATCACTATATAAATCGTTATATGAAATACCAACTTACTAAAGCCGAGGAGCAAACAATGCATTACCTCTGGAAAATTGGTGAGGGCTTTCTCAAGGATATTCTTGATCAGTATCCCAAACCCAAGCCACATTCCAATACCGTATCAACTATTTTAAAGGTTTTGAAAGACAAGTCCTTTGTAGACTATAAAGTCTTAGGCAGGCAGCATAAATACTTTCCGCTGGTGTCCAAGGAGCAGTATAGCGGTAAATCCATAAAAAGTTTTGTAAAAAGCTACTTTCAGGGTTCTTATACGAATGCAGTTTCTTTTTTGGTGGAAAAAAACGAGATCACTGTTGAAGATTTGGAAATGCTCCTGAATGAACTGAAACAAAACGACTGATGGAAACTGTATTGATTTACATTAGTAAGATGATCCTGTGCTCGGCAGTGCTGTTCGCCTACTATCATCTGGCCCTTAAAAACCGTACCTTTCACCATTACAACCGCTTCTATCTGCTGGCTGCTGTAATGGTAAGTCTCCTGCTTCCACTTCTTAAAATCTCGTATTTCACTCTGGAGGTGAATAGCAATATCTACTTATTGCTGAGCAGCTTGCATTATTCTGAAAGCTCATTCTCCAAAGGGAACGACCCGATTTATTTCAGTATCAGTTTGCTCTCAGCCGGCGCAGTTGGCGTTTTTCTGCTGAGTAAATTAGCAGTTGGGATTTTTAAAATCAGGAGCTTCAGGCGCAGATTTCCTAAGGAGGAACTGCGGGGAATTTCATTTTATCATACCGATCTGGAAGACGCCCCGTTTTCATTTTTCAAATCACTGTTCTGGAAGAACAGCATCTTGCTGAATTCAGATCTGGGAAAGCAAATCCTTAAACATGAAATGGTGCATATAGAGCAGAAACACAGCAGTGACAAACTGTTTATGGAAATAGTATGCTCCGTTCTGTGGTTTAATCCGGTCTTCTGGCTGATTAAAAAGGAAATCTATCTTATTCACGAATACCTGGCAGATAATAAGGCGGTAAAAAATCTGGATACAAAAGCCTTTGTACAGATGCTGCTTGCAAGTCATTTTTCCGGTAATAGTAGTCCAGTTATCAATCCCTTCCTAAGTTCTAACCTTAAAAAACGATTAAAAATGTTACAGAAACCCAAAACTAAATTCGGATACCTACACAGAATTTTAGCATTGCCGCTGGTATTTACAATGGCTTTTGCCTATGCTGTCAATACAAAAAACATCGAGATTGCGGAACTCAATGCGGACATCCTCAAGATTATTGATGAGCGGGAAGCAGTCGCAGTAATGGAAAAAACAGAAATATCAGAAGAGGCAGTATCCGGCACGTCCGTAACTGATGTTCAGGGAGTCAAGGCGGATACAGTCAAAAGCAGTCAAAAGCAAAGCAAAACTGTAAAGTCATATGATCCAATGGCTTTAAACCTGTTTCGCGCGACGGACGAAAATCTGTTCATAGTTAATGGAAAAGAAGTTCTTCGCGAAGATTTTATAAAATTTTATCTAGCTAACAGAAATGATAAAAAGTATTCTTTTGGATCTACAAACCAGACATTTTCTAAAATATTTGAATCTGGAAAGACTGCAGCGTTTTCGGTTTTTAAGGAAGGTGCAGATGAAGAAACGAAAAAAACTTTAGCTATCATTGGCAGATACCTTAACATGCCAAAAGAAGATACAACACTAAACCCTGTGCCGAAGTCAACTGCTTCTATTATAAAACGGAATAACGGTGAATTAAAGAATTTTTTCGACAAAGCTGAAAAAGAAAGAAACGAACAGGCGCAAAATACAGCAAGAAAAAAGGCAGAGATGGACGCCAGGATTAAGGACTTAGTGAAGTCTTCAAAATATAAAGACAACTATTTTCCCGGTAGAAATTATAATCTTCAGCCGTTGACAGCGGAAGAAACAGCAGATCTTAAAGAAGAGGCTTCTAAAATTGAAAAGATTGTGAGTGAATCTGCCGGTTCTTCCAGTTTTTTTATGAACTTTTTCCGCACCAATGCGCTGAGCAACTACACATTTAACCTGAATGGTGAACTCTTAAATGAAGATAAAATTAACAGGAGAGATATTGTATTACCGCTTAATTCGGACCATACCACATTTTATATGGACGGCAAAAAGGTACCACGCGACAAAGTGATGAAGAGAACCGACAGTGCTGCAGATGCAGAGACCTTTCTGAACGACACAAATATCAAGGAAATTAAACAAGAATACGTAACTGACGGTATACGAAAATATCTTTACCGCTTTGAACTTATTACAAAATAACAATATATCCCGGGACACTTCCGGGATTTTATGATTTAAATACGGTCATTACGTTCTTTTTTTTCAGCCTGCAGATGTAATTATTCTGTGCAGATCTGTGTAATCTGTGCGCGGAAATTTCACACTAATTTAAAAGATTTTCACAGAATTTTTTAAAGCCCGCAGATTTGGGGGAGTACGCAGATTTAATTTTATCTGTGCAGATCTGTGTAATCTGTGCGCGGAAATTTCACACTGATTTCACAGATTTTCACTGAGCGTTATTAATCCCGCAGATCTCGCTGATTACCCGGATTTAATTTTTCAGTGCAGATATGTACAATCTGTAAGCCCTAAAAAAAATCCCGAAACTTCACGTTCCGGGAATTTCAAATTTTATAAAAAGCATTACGCCATTTTCTTACTGTCCTCCACAAACTGCGCCAGACCTTTGTCGGTTAGCGGGTGGCTTAACAGGCTCAGTATCGGGCCAAGTGGCGAAGTAATTACATCGGCACCAATCTTTGCACAGTTAATAATGTGCATGGAATGGCGAATGGAGGCAGCCAGGATTTGGGTTTCGTAGCCGTAGTTGTCATAAATCGTGCGTATTTCGTCTATCAGCGCCAGGCCGTCAGTGGAAATATCATCCAGTCTTCCCAGGAAAGGCGAAACGTACGTCGCACCGGCCTTAGCAGCCAGCAGCGCCTGTCCGGAGGAAAATATCAGCGTGCAGTTGGTCTTGATGCCTTTGTCGGAGAAATATTTCAGCGCACGCACACCGTCCTTAATCATTGGGATCTTCACCACGATGTTGGGGTGTATGGCCGCCAGCTCGTCGCCCTCCTTTATCATTTCTTCATACGTCGTGCTCAGGACCTCGGCAGAAATGTCGCCGTCTACAATATCGCAAATCGTGCGGTAGTGCTGCATAATGGCATTGGTTCCGGCAATACCTTCCTTGGCCATCAGGGTAGGATTGGTGGTTACCCCGTCCAGGATTCCAAGGTTTTGGGCTTCGCGAATCTGGTCCAGGTTGGCTGTGTCAATAAAAAATTTCATTACTTTAAATTTGATTTCGGCAAAGATAATCCAATTTATCAGGAGCAACAAGATTGGGATTTCTGTGGACTGACCGTCCGGCTTTCCGCTGCAATCTTTTCCCGCCTCCAGGGCCTGGCATAAAAGGATTTCCGCTGCAATCCGGGCTGGGAGTGGGTGCCGTAATTCTTTCCACGCTGCGGGGTGCACCAGCCAAATAATTTCGGTAAATTTGCGGGAGTAGCTGTCGGTAGTAAGCTATAAGCTATAAGCTATATGCTGTAAGCTGTAAGCCATAAGCCTTGCTCCATAAGCAGAAGACATCAACCTACATTGAAAGCCAACATCCCAAACCCTCAAATCCTCAAATACTCAACCTCCAGTCACCAATCACCAACCACCAATCACCAACAAACCACTCACCAAATGAACATTCTCCTTGCCTCAACCTCTACGCTTTACGGCGGCAATTACCTGGAATACATCAAAACCGAAATAGAACAGCTCTTTCAGGGAATCGATGAGATTCTCTTCATTCCTTTTGCGCGCCCGGGCGGGATCTCGCACGAAGACTATACCGCCAAAGCCGCAGAATTCTTCGCCAAACTGAACATAAAAGTCCGCGGACTCCACGAGTTTGAAGATAAAGCTGAAGCCATCAACCTGGCCAAGGGCTATTTTACCGGCGGCGGCAACACCTTTCTTTTGGTTAAGACTCTGCACGAAGAAAACCTGATGCATTTCCTGAAGGAGAATGTAGAAGGCGGCAAACCTTATCTGGGTTCCAGCGCCGGCAGTAATATCGGCGGCATCAACATGAAAACCACCAATGATATGCCCATTGTTTACCCGCCCAGCTTCAGCTGTATGGGACTGGTACCGTTCAATATAAATCCGCACTTCCTGGATCCAAGCCCTGACCTTAAGCACAACGGCGAAACCCGCGAAACCCGAATCCTTGAGTTCCTGACCCAAAACGACCTGAAAGTCGTAGGTCTCCGCGAGGGCAACTGGATCCGCCGCATTGGCGACCGCATCACAACTGAAGGCACCGAGCATACCCGCATCTTCGAACAGGGCCGGGAACCTTATGAAGTAGAGCCGGGAACGGTGCTTTAAGATGGTTCGCATTTCGCTTAATCATCTGTACTGCAATAATAAACCGGCCTGTCCGCTGATAAAGGTAATTGTAAGAACTTTACCCGTGCTTTCTCTGCCATTAACCTGAGGAAAGCTATAGCAGAATGAGTTTTAAATGTCAATTCTTCTAATGAGAAATTGTACGTATATTTGTACAAATTTAAATATATGCTCATTGCCAGTGTTTCAGATTTCCGGAAAGACATAAAGTCTTATTTGGACAGAGTTGCGAAAAATTTCGAGACCCTAATTATTAACCGCGGTAAAGATTCTGCAATAGTTGTCATGTCACTGGATGAATATAATTCCCTAATGGCAACTAATTATGAACTGTCTTCGCGGAGAAATGAATTGAGGTTAGATGCTGCCATTGAAAAGCTAAAAAGTGGAAACTCCTTTTCCAAAGATTTGACCGAAGAATAGTATGAAATATATATTTGTCGATGAATCCTGCGAGGATTATTTATATTGGCAGAAGACGGACAAAAAGAAATTAAAGCGCATCAATGATTTGCTGAAGGACATCTCCCGAAATCCTTTTGAAGGTATTGGTAAACCCGAACCCCTAAAACATAAGTATTCCGGATTTTGGTCCCGCAGAATTGATGAGGAGCACAGACTGATATATAAGTATCAGGATGATGACATTTTAATTGCCAAATGTAGATTTCATTACGACTGAATAATTGCAAACTGCCTGAGATTCCTGCGGAGACAGAGGCGGTGCTTCTCTTTCCGGTATGGCATATATGTAATAACCCTTTGTGCCCTTTGTGTTAGGCTTTGTGCTCTTTGTGGTTAAGATGCATGAAGAAAGAACAAAGATATCTCTCTTCATACATAGACCCCCAACTCTTTGTGTCCTTGGTGTAAAAACTTTTGTGCTCTTTGTGGTTAAGAGATACTTGAAGAAAGAACAAAGAGCAAACTGCCAGAGATTCCTGCGGAATGACACAACCCACTGTAAAATTCGGCCTCCTGAAAACGCAAAAATCCCTACTCCTATCTTACTCTGAAACTTTAGGTAACGCCTTTGCCGGCGCACGGCCCGCTTCCAAAATAGGTAGGTTAGTTTCGGTGGGGATGTAGATCACCGTTTTATCGTTCAGATTGTTCTGCTGCCTTACCCACAGGTACTGTATGTATTTTTCAGACAGTGCACCGTTCTCAATTTTGATTGCCGCAGCTGCTCCTTTGGCACGCTCCACCTCAGCCATAGCATTAAGTTTTTCAGCTTCAAGGTTAGCTTTGGCTTCTTCAATCTTGATCCGCCGGTTCTGCTCAGCTTTAGCAAATTCGGCTTTACCCTCCATTTCCTGCGACCAAACCCGATAGGTGGGGTACCCGTACAGCATGACTCCCAGAAAGATCAGTCCGAGGACAGCAATAACTATTATTCCGGTAAATGTTAGATTTTTCATATTTGATGATTAAATGTTTACTTAATTAGGTAAATTAATGGGTTCTCTTAGCGCTTCTGTTCCTTGCCTTCAGCCTGGATACGGTTATAGATACTGTGTATCAGTCCGTCGGCCACCGAAATCTTAGGCACAAAAATCTTTGAGATTTCCGACCACTGCATAATATGGTTAAAGATTTCCAGAGCCGGAACAATCACGTCGGCACGGTCTTCACGCATCCCGAACTTCGTCATCCGTTCTGCAACTGTGAGTTCACTCAGCTCTTTATAGTATTTCCTGAGGTAGGAGGTGCTCATGGGCTTGCCCTCCTTGGTTTTGCTCATGGAGAAAATTTTATTGATGTTGCCTCCTGAACCGATAGCCACTACCGGATCTTTTGAGTTGATGTTTCTGCGGATTTCCTCTTTCATCTCTTTCCAGTGGTCATCAGTAACCAGCCCATTCAGCAAACGTATGGTACCTATATTGAAGGATTTTTTATACCTCATCTTGCCTTTTTCGTAAAAGGTAAGTTCAGTAGAGCCTCCACCCACATCAATATACAGATAGGCCGAATCTTCCGCAAGACCTTCTGCTACATGGTTTTCGTATACCAGGGCGGCTTCTTCATCCCCACTGATAATTTCGATGTCAATTCCGGAATCCTCCCGCACCTCAGCTATGATCTGCCGGCCGTTTTTGGCATCGCGCATGGCACTGGTTGCGCAGGCGCGGTAATGTTCTACCTTATAAATCTTCATCAGGTCCCCGAAGACCCTCATGCTGTCCACCACCATCTTTTCGCGCTCCGGACCTATTACGCCTTTGGCAAATACGTCCATTCCCAAACGGAGTGGGATGCGCAGCAGGTTCAGTTTGGTAAATTCTGCATGGCCGGCAGAATTTTCGTGCACTTCGTTTATCAGCAGGCGTGCGGCGTTACTGCCAATATCTATTGCGGCTATTCTCATCGTTTTTTTTCTTAAATTTTATTTCCTTTCTGCTTCAGGTAGCGGTAAATTTCAAGCTGAGAACGGATTTCGGCTCCTTCTTTCTTTACATATTCATTCCGCAGGTTCTTGTCCAGAATCCTGGCTTTCACATTATCGCTAAGCTGAATATCCAAAAGGTCTTTAATTTCTTTTTTCAGGTTTTTTTGGGTAATCTTTACGGCGGCTTCAATTCGGTAATCCAGATTCCGCGTCATCCAGTCGGCCGAGGATATATAGGTGTCCTCGGCGCCCTTGTTGTAAAAATACATGACCCGGGCGTGTTCCAGATACTCATCCACAATACTTATTGCCTGGATTTTCTTTTTAAAGTCTTTCTGATTTACGGCGCAGTAAATTCCGCGTATAATGAGCCTCACATTGACACCTGCTCTGGCTGCATCATAAAGTTTCTGTATCAGTCCCCGGTCACTGAGCGAATTGGATTTAATGACCATTTCTGCTTTGCGTCCTGCTTTGGCTTCCTCAATTTCCCGGTCTATATGCTCCTCAATTTTTTCACGCATAAATACTGGGCACAGCAGGAGTTTTTTGCAGGTTTGGAGCGCCGGCAGGTAATCTTCTTTTGGTTTACGCAATACATTAAATACTTTGTTCATGTCGGCCATAACCGCACGGTCTGAAGTCATCAGCAAATGATCACCATAAATCCTGGCTGTTTTTTCGTTAAAGTTGCCCGTACTTATAAATCCGTACTGCAATGTTTTACCCTGATACCTTTTCTTGATGATGCACAGTTTCGCATGCACTTTCCTGTCAGGGATGCCTAACAGCACGTTTACCCCTTCCTGTTCCAGCAGTTCCTTCCACTTCAGGTTGGATTCTTCATCAAACCTGGCCCGCAACTCAAGCATTACGGTTACCTCCTTTCCGTTTCGGACCGCGTTAATTAGGGCATTAATGATCTTTGAGCTGCTGGCCAGCCGGTAGGCCGTAATCTGTATGGATTTTACATGCGGATCCATTGCGGACTCACGCAGAAGGTCAATTACCGGCGTATAACTGTGATAGGGAAAGGTGAGCAGCACGTCGGTATTTAGGATAACATCCGTAACACGGCTGTCCTTCAGCTGAGGGTGATCAAAGGAGGTTCTTTCTTCGGGCTTCCTATAGGCAGCAAACACATCCGGGAAATCCATGAAATGCTTGAAATTATGGATTTTGCCTCCGGGAATGATGCTGTCCTTTTTGGTGAGATTCAGTTTTCTGATCAAAAATTCAAGGAGCGCCTTATCCATATTCCGGTCGAAACTGAAGCGCGTAGGTTTTCCTTTCCGCCGTGCCTTTATTCCCTTCTCAATCTTTTCTGCCAGGGTCGTGCGGATATCATTGTCCAGGTCAAATTCTGCATCCTTGGTTACCTTAAAACAATGCGCCTCAAAATCATCATAGCCGAAATAGGAGAAAATATGCGGCAGGTTGAAGGTAATAACATCCTCCAGCAGCATTACGTTTTTCTCATCATCACCCGGCAAAAGGACAAACCTGCCCAACACGCGGGAAGGAACCTCAATCATCGCGAATTTACATTCATACTGCCATTCCTTCCGCCTCATGGCGATGCCCAGATAAAGCGATTTGTCGCGCATATAGGGCATAGGCGTGTTTTCGTGAAGCAACAGTGGGATTACATTACTCTCCACAACCTCATCAAAATATTCCCGGACAAACTTTTCCTGTACGGGCGTCAGTTTATTGGGTGTCCGTATAAATACCTTCTGTTCCTCCATTTCAGCCTGGATTTTCTTCCAGGTTTTGTCGAAAGCCAGCTGCTGCTGGATGACAATTTCATTTATTTTCTGAAGAATTTTACTGGGAGGCTGGTAGAAGGATTCGGTGATGAATTTTTGCTTAAAATCCATAGCCCGTTTAAGTCCGGCTACGCGAACCCGGAAAAACTCATCAAGATTGTTTGAAAATATGCCGATAAACCGGATACGCAGATGCAGGGGCACCTGTGGATCCATCGCTTCCTGAAGGACCCGCTCATTAAAGGCAAGCCACGTGATGTCTCTCGGATTAAACTGGTTGGCCATTCTTTAATATTCTGTTTTTCCAAAAATAACAAAATCTGCTCATTGACCCCCCATTAAATTGCCGCCAATACTTAGTGGTTTTTCATTTTTGCAGCAATACAGTTCTCTGTGATACAGACTAAATTTTAAATTCGGGATTTAATTAATAAATTTACCCTTTTTCAAATCAGAAATATGAAACTGAAACATACCGTGCTGGCTTTAGCCGCCCCTTTTCTTATGAATGCGCAGCAAGTAATGACTCCGGAGATTTTGTGGACGCTTAACAAAATAGGTGTAACTGCCGTCTCTCCAGACCATTCGTCGCTGATATACAGTGTTGGAAAAACCGATCTGAAGACCGAAAAAAACAATAAAACCAATTATTTCCTCAACATCAGTAACCGTGAGGCTACCGCGGTGGATTTAGGTAAGAAAAGCCTTATACAGTGGGATAAGAACGGTCTTTACGCGCAGGAGGGTGATAAGATTTACCTGTCCAGAGACGCCGGCAAAACTTGGGCTGATTTTTATACGCTTGCCAATGCCGACAATGTTGTGATTTCACCGGACGGAAAGAAAATAGCTTTCAGCCGTGAAGTTTTGGTGGAAAAAGTACTTGGAAAAGACAAATATTCTGATGTTCCTAAAACTACAGCTCATATCTACACTGACCTGAATCACCGTCACTGGGATTACTTCAGCGAGGGCAGGTACAATCATGTATTTGTGGCAGATGTTTCCCAAAGTCAGGATCAGGCGAAGGATTTGCTGGAAGGCAAGCCCTGGGATTCTCCGCAGCGCCCGTTTGGGGGTGCTGAAGATTTTATATGGAGCCCGGACTCATCTCAGCTGCTTTATGTGACCAAACCTTTAAGCGGTGCTGAATATGCTCAGTCTACGAATACAGATATTTTTGCGTACGATCTGGCTACGGGAGTAACAAGAAACCTGACTGATGGCAATAAAGGATATGATGTGGCTCCTAAGTTTTCGCCCGACGGCAAATCACTTTCCTGGCTTTCCATGGCAAGGGACGGCTACGAGGCAGACAAGAATAACATTAAGGTAATGGACTGGAAGAGTGGAAAGACAACCAATCTTACCCAGGCCTGGGATGAGAGTGTAGTGGGCGAGGTCTTCTGGTCTAAAGATTCCAGGACCATCTAATTTACCACTGCTTACCGCGGTACACGGCAATTATTTTCGCTGAATCCGAAGACCTCCCAAATTCAGCAAATTACCAAAGGTAACCACGATGTAAACAGTATCTACGCACAGAGTAAAAATTCCCTATTGGTTTCCAAAGTGGACATTAATCACAATGCTGATCTTTTTTCTGTTGACCTGAAATCGGGTGCTATGGAACAGGTAACTGATGTCAATAAGGAAAATTATGCTAAGATTACGCCGGGCAAGTCTGAGCTACATATGGTTAAAACAACCGATGGCAAAGACATGGGAGTATGGATACACTACCCGCCGAATTTTGACGCTAATAAAAAATACCCTACACTGCTGTACTGTCAGGGTGGACCGCAGTCTGCACTTACTCAGTATTTCAGCACACGCTGGAATTTCGCCCTCATGGCGGCTAACGGCTACATAGTGGTGGCTCCTAACCGCCGCGGGATGCCCGGATGGGGAACGCAGTGGAACGAACAGATTTCCAAAGACTGGGGTGGGCAGGTAATGCAGGACTATCTGGCGGCTACCGACTATGCCAACAGTTTGCCTTATGTTGATGAAAACCGTGTGGGCGCAGTTGGTGCCAGTTACGGAGGTTACAGTGTATTTATGCTGGCCGGAATGCATCAGGACCGTTTCAAGACTTTCATTGCACACGACGGTCTGTTTGATATGAAATCCTGGTACGGCACAACCGAGGAACTTTTCTTTGCCAACTGGGATCTGGGAAAACCTACCGACAAACCTTTGCCGAAGGCTTATACCGACTTCAATCCCTCTAACTTCGTGGACAGGTGGAACAGGCCAATTATGATCATTCAGGGAGGTTTGGATTACCGTGTAGGATATGAACAGGGACAGCAGGCCTTCCAGGCTGCAAAGCTCCACGGCCTGAAAAGCAAATTCGTATACTTCCCCAATGAAAACCACTGGGTGCTGAACCCTCATAATGCATTGGTGTGGCAGCGGGAATTCTTTGAATGGCTGAAGGAAACACTTTAATGGGCAATAGCGCCTTCATTTATAGTTGATCGGCAAACTACAAATATAATAATGACAGGAATTATCAAAAGATCACTAATTGCAGCGGGAGTTTTTGGTTCGGTCGCCATTTTCGCACAGCAATACACATTTGATTATCTGATTACCACCGAACA
Organism: Chryseobacterium sp.; assembly: GCF_008831505.1. Taxonomy (NCBI): domain Bacteria; kingdom Pseudomonadati; phylum Bacteroidota; class Flavobacteriia; order Flavobacteriales; family Weeksellaceae; genus Chryseobacterium; species Chryseobacterium sp. Next base: position 1,195,548 of record NZ_CP044507.1, read on the forward strand.
AAATCATCTGAACAGCGAAACCTATCAGGTGTACCGGGATTCAAATTTCACGCTTAAATTTCGGGAAAGACCGGTAAACTCTAAAAATCCGGACATACAATTTATGTTCGACAGAATTCAGGGTAACCAACTGACAGCCATAATTCAGGATGGACCGCGCAAACTAAGACACTATTTCAAGGTTGTAATGGAGCCGCTTTATTTGCATACTGGATTTCGCCTGGAGTATATGCGCACGGAACGCTACAAAGAGAAATACCGTCCCCAAGCAGGGTTCACCATCGAGGCAGAAAAGCCAATGGTTTATGATGTAAAGATGCATCTGACTTCAACCAAAAGATATCACTTAACCCTTAAACTGACGGAAAGTGAAGATGACTTGCTGAATCTTTTCATTATCGACGGAGCCCCGCATGTGGAACCGCATATCGTTACCCAATTGCGTGCAAAGCTTAATCCTGCAAAGAAATATATGGTGAGTGAGTATGTCATACGTTATATGCCAGGATCTACCTTTCACAAATTTAACAAGGCAAAGAGAATCAACTTCACGGTGACTTTACCCAAAACTAAAAGAGTAAAAAAACTCATGGGAATGTAATTTCTGTTGTGTCAAAACAAAAATAGGTCGCTGCCGCAACTTCAGAAACGACCTTTGTTAATATACCCTACCTGTTCAATTCTTCAATTCTACAGCTGAACCTTAGCCTTAAAACTTGAGTTCATGGTAAGGGTAATGAAGTCTATAGTGGGTGCACTGGCCATGATCTCAACGATCAGGGAGTTTTGGGTTGTCTGAAAGTAGGGTAGCAGTTCCTGATCCACTACTGTAAATGTGATAACATCCGGGTTCGTATTGTTATAAGCAGTAGCTATAAGCACGTCCGGTTGGTTGGGTGCTCTGAGATAGATTCTTGCATTTTTGATGGCATCCAGCTTTGCACCCGCCTGTGAACTTACATAGAGCATCTCCAGCGTGTTCATCTTTACCGATTTAATATTGTTGATGGACTGGCTTGGTGAAATTTCCTTTATTTTCTGGTCCAGATCAATATTCATGTCAATGGGTGGGGTAGTGGTGTAGTTGGTACTGCTTACCGCGGCAAAAGGAACAGTAACTGTTGCCGAAAAGGGCGCATCAAACGGAGGGATGGCATCCAGAACGGAATTAATAATGTCCCGGCAACTGGACAAAAGGAACAAGCTCATTACTGTGAACATTAGGGTCAACTTTCTCATAATTGTTATTTTTAATAGATTTACTCTTACATTTATTATTCCAACCTAATTCCGGCATTGCAAACTGACTTAAAAACCGATTCATGAACCTTAGAATAGCCTCGTTTCCGCCAATTATTTCAGAAAGTTCGGAAATCCTCATCCTGGGATCGGTTCCTGGAGTCCGGTCACTTAAAGAACAGGAGTATTACGCGCATGCGCAGAATCACTTTTGGAAAATTGTCTTTCATTTATTCGGCGGCGAATTTACGTTAAATTATGCGCAAAAGATTGATTTTTTGACAGATAATAAAATTGCGCTGTGGGACGTGATCGAAACCTGCGAACGGAAAGGCAGCCTTGATACACAGATCCGTAATGAGGAAAGTAATGATATCCTCGCATTGTTAAATGAGTTTCCTAATATTAAAGCGGTGTTCTGTAATGGACAGAAAGCGCATAAAAACCTTTTAAAGATGGTGGGCAAAGATTATGATCTTCCTATCTTTGTACTTCCCTCCACAAGTCCATTGCATACCATTGGCTTCGAAAAAAAGTTGGAAGCCTGGGCCCTTATCAAGAAATATGTTTAATTTTTCATTTAAAACTTTACTATCCTGCTCGTGAGAAAATTAGTCATTAGCTCCCTTGTTTGGCTGTCCGCATTTTCTCCGGCACAGCAAATTTCCTTTGATCTTCTTCAGGAAGTGAGCACAGAACACAGCATAGGCCGCAACCGGGAGTCTTCACAATCCCTTTGGCTGGTAAATTCCCAATCAGGTAATTTTGTTAAACTGCAAAGAAACGGTTACAAATATTTAACCTCAATATATGAACCTGAAACTGGTTTGCTCCACTACTTCAATGTGTACAGCAAAGAAAATTCTCTTGTGCCGGTATACTCCAATTCGTACCGGTATGAATCCTCTGCACGTACGCACGCAGAGGTCAAAAACAATGTTGTAAAGACGACAGTTGTTTCGGAAACAGCACCGCTGGAATATGAAATAAAGGTTTTCCGTAAAGAAAGAGACAGTAAGCCTGAGTATATATTCAGGATAAAACTTGAAAAAGCACTGTATACCAATTTGGCCACATCTGTAGACAATCCCTCGGTAACGGCTGCCGTAGAGCAGTCACTGATTGATAAACTGGCGGGTTTGCCCTGCTGCTACCGAATCATAAGTTATGAAGGCACCCAACCCAAAGGTGACTATTCTACAAAATCCCGGATCGTTAAGGAGACTCCAGTCAGTATATTTTTCATAATACCCCAAGTTCCAAAAATAGACAATTTGTAAGCTCAAGCAGCTGGCTTACAGCCCTTTGCTCTTTTATTTGACTTTCGGTATTTTACGCCGTATCTTTGCGGATTAAATTTTTAAATAAAATCCGTAAATTTTATGAAGACATCAGACTTTAATTTCCACCTGCCGGAAGAACTTCTGGCTGAACATCCTGCAGAACACCGTGACGAAGCCAAACTTATGGTTCTTAACCGTAAGGACCAGACTATTGAGCACAAACTGTTTAAGGATGTGGTAGATTATTTTGATGAAAAAGATCTGTTCATCTTTAACAATACTAAAGTTTTCCCGGCCCGGCTGTATGGTAATAAGGAAAAAACAGGAGCAAAGATTGAGGTTTTCCTGCTTAGGGAACTTGATAAGGAAACACGTGTTTGGGACGTTCTTGTGGATCCGGCGAGAAAGATAAGAATAGGTAACAAACTTTTCTTTACTGAAGATGAAGCTTTGGTGGCTGAAGTTATTGACAATACAACCTCCAGAGGCAGAACCCTTAGGTTTTTATATGACGGTTCTTACGAAGAATTCCGCGCTAAACTGAAAGAACTTGGCGAAACTCCGCTTCCAAAATACATTAAAAGGGAAGTGCAGCCCGAAGATGCTGAGCGTTACCAAACAATTTATGCAAAGCATGAAGGTGCTGTAGCTGCGCCGACAGCAGGTCTGCACTTTTCTAAACATCTGATGAAAAGACTGGAAATCAAGGGTATTGATTTTGCCGAAGTAACTCTGCATGTGGGACTCGGAACTTTTAACCCGATTGAGGTGGAGGATTTAAGCAAGCACAAAATGGAATCTGAGGAGGCCATCATTGACCAGCTTAATGCAGATATCATTAACAAAGCAGTAGAAGAGGGCAGAAGGGTTTGCGCCGTAGGTACCACCACAATGCGTGCACTGGAAACTTCTGTTTCCTCAAACAAAAGGATCGGGCCTTATCAGGGGTGGACCAATAAATTCATCTTTCCACCGCACGAGTTTGGAGTTGCTAATGCCATGATTACCAATTTCCACACACCGAAATCTACATTACTGATGATGATTGCAGCCTTTGCAGGTAAGGATTTCCTGATGCATGCTTATGAGGAAGCCATTAAGAATGAATATAAATTCTACTCCTACGGAGATGCAATGCTCATATTATAAGAGCATTTAAGATATCTATTAAATTTTGGATTAAATGCAGAGCACCGTTTTTAATCCAAAATTTATAATTTAAAATCTAAAATCAATTGAAGGACATCCGCACCCTATCCCTGGAAGAACTGCAAAACTATTTCGTCAGCCTTGGCGAAAAACCTTTCCGTGCAAAACAGGTTTATGACTGGCTGTGGAGCAAGAACCTCCATTCCATTGATGAGATGACCAATCTGTCCCGGGATCTCCGCGACAGGATTGCACAGGAATATACAATTAACCCTGTTTCTGTAGATCTTCTTCAGAAATCTAAAGACGGAACCATTAAGAATGGCGTGAAACTCCACGACGGTCTGTTGGTGGAATCGGTACTGATTCCTACCGAAAGCCGGACGACGGCCTGTGTATCTTCACAGGTTGGTTGTTCACTGAACTGTGAGTTCTGTGCCACAGCACGTCTGAAACGGATGCGTAATCTTGACGTGGCTGAGATCGTGGACCAGGTAGCACTTATAGACCAGCAAAGTAAGACCTACTTCGGAAGACCTCTTTCCAATATCGTATTTATGGGCATGGGCGAACCCATGATGAACTATAAAAACGTAGTGGAAGCCATCAGGAAGATCACCGAGCCTGAGGGAATGGGAATGTCGCCGCGGCGTATTACTGTTTCAACTTCCGGAATTCCTAAAATGATCAGGATGCTGGCCGATGAAGACCTCAGGGTAAAATTGGCCCTGTCACTTCATTCCGCCATTGAAGAAAAGCGGAACGAAATCATGCCCTTTTCTGATAAGTTCCCCCTGACTGACATTATGGAAGCGCTTCAGTACTGGTACAGTAAGACAGGCAATACAGTTACTTATGAATATTGTGTCTGGAAAGGAATCAACGATAAGGACGAGGATATTAAGGCGCTCATTCGCTACTGTAAGCAAGTACCCTCCAAAGTGAATCTAATTCAGTACAACCCAATAGGTGACGGGAAATACGACCAGTGTAACAAGGATGCCGAAGACAATTATGTACGTCAGCTGGAGAAAGCAGGAATTACCGTGCTCATCCGCAGAAGCCGTGGTGGAGATATTGATGCCGCCTGTGGGCAATTGGCCAATAAATCCAGTGAGTAATGTTTATTCACCGCGGTAGAGCCAGAACCGAAAGTCATAATCTCGGCATTGCCTCACTGCTTGGGTTTGTAGCCGGACTGGTGAATGTTACTGGTTTTTTAGCGGTAAAAAAACTCACCACCAATGTAACAGGTCACTTTGCTTTTTTTGTTGATGAAGCTTTTCAACAGAACCTGTCGCAGGCCTTCCATACCGGACTTTATATTTTCTTTTTCTTTGCCGGTGCTTTTTTCTCCAGTATGCTGGTAGAGTTCTACACCCGCCGGCGCGAAAATGTTATTTATGTTGTGCCTGCGCTCACTGAGGCTGTAATTCTGGGAATAATTGCTCTCACCGGCACTCAGCTGATGAGGGAAAACCCGGATTTTATTGCTTATGCTTTACTTTTCGCTATGGGACTGCAGAATGCACTGGTTACGCGCATTTCCAATGCGGTGGTGAGAACCACCCATCTTACCGGGCTTTTCACCGATATGGGAATTGAGTTTGCGCAGCTGTTTTTCTATAAAGGAAAATTAAGACGTTTAAAACTCTGGAAGTCCATCCGTTTGCGGCTTACCATCATCTGGATGTTCTTTGCCGGTGGTGTGTGCGGTGGATTACTGTACGGTTCCCTGGGCATTAAGACGCTGCTGCTGGGAAGTTTTTTACTTTTGGCAGGTCTTCTTCTTGACTTTATCAAAATAAGGTTGCTCTTAAATACATTACGATGATCAGAGGACTTATACTCGTTTTACTGCTCGTTTTACAACCGTTGTATGCCCAAAAGCTGAATTTTCTTGGTTTAAATAAATACCGGATTTCAAAACTTCCGCATCAGCTGAACGAAAATTCAGGGCTCACAATTTTAAATGGGAAACTGTATACACTTAATGACGGTGGCAATTCAGCTGAACTTTTCGCGCTGAACCCGGATTCAGGAGCGATTGAGCATAGAGTTCTCACTACGCTGAAGAACACTGACTGGGAAGCTGTTGCAGGCGACTCCACGTCTTTTTATATAGGTGATTTTGGCAATAATGCAGGATCCAGAGAAGATTTATCAATATATAACCTGCCATTTGACAGAACGTCACCGTCAGACTCGGTGAAAACGCTTCACTTTTTTTATCCTGAACAAACCGATTTCCGTTCCCGGCTTCACCGCCATAACTATGATGCGGAAGCCATGATCTTCCATAACAGTCAGTTGCATATTTTTACCAAGGAGTGGATTTCACAATCAACTACCCATTACACAGTGGATCCTGCGATTTCGGGAAGTCAGACGGCAAAAAAAGTGGCCCGTTATGATATTGGATTTCTGGTGACCGATGCCGCTTATTTTGATAAAAAGCTCTATCTGGTCGGGTACACAAAAAAGGGTGAAGTGTTCATGACTACTTTCACTGAATCCGGACCCGGATATTTTTTTGCTGAAGAACCTCAGAAATATTACCTGGGAACAGCGTTTTCATTAGGTCAGGTGGAAGGAATTGAGGTTAATGAAAGCGGAGTATATTTTTCCGCAGAAGCATTCCGGACTCCCTTCGGAACTGTAAAGCCAAGTCTTTTCTTTGTGCCTCATGAAAAGATAAAGGCCGGAAAATAGATCCGGCCTTCGTGGGTTTTAATAGTTAAGAATCTTAAAGCTTTGCTCATAAATGTCTGAGGTCATTCTAGCAATATAGTTTCCTGTCGGGGCATGAAAAGGGAGTTTATTTATACCTTTTCTTAAATGTACCTTTCCGGATGTAACCAGCTTGCCCTCCATTGAGTATATTTCCATAGTGAATTCCTGGTTGGATTTTCCATTATACTCAATCAGCAGTTCATGATCCCTCACGGGACTAACAATTTTTATTTGAGAACCCTCTGGTACCTCTTCTGCGGTATTCAGAACGCCATAGCTGAAGGTATGTAATTGCGTGGATCCGCCTGCGGTAATCTGCGCTTTCCAGTTTCCCGTCTGGTTAAATGTGGCCGGAATAAAATTCCAGTACCAGTAGGACGCAGTATAAAACTGCGGCATATTAAAGGATTGGTTATAGGCAACTGAGTTATCAGGCCTGAGCAGCTGGATGTTTACAGGCGAACCAACAGCAATATCTGAAAGAAATGCGTATATATAGACTCCTTCTCCCGAGTTGAACTGGTTTTTGAAAAAAGTGCTTTCCTGAACTCCACATCCGTTATTTAAAACAACTTCACCGCTGTGACTGGACACAGCGTTAATTTTTGGGTTATTGTAATTTTTCTGTACCTGCCACCAGGATTGTGTAGCCGAGGGCCAGGTATTACAGGTACCCTGATAGGGATCAACTAATTGGTTGCTGCTGTTATATACTTCAAAATGAAGATGCGGACCTGTAGAATTGCCGGAACTTCCCACAATTCCAAGATATTCGCCGGCATTAACACTCTGTCCCACACTTTTGGATGTAAGTGAATTGTTCTTAAGGTGTCCGTACCAGGCCACGCTGCCATCGCTGTGCTGAACATAAACCGCATTCCAGTTGCTGCTGTTGAAGGCGCAGTTCCTGTCGTAGAAACCGTTGCTTTTTGCGATGATGGTTCCTGCTGCAGCCGCAATAACCTCTGCCTGATTATTGTCCATCTGATACCAGCCGAAAGGCCAGGTGAAAATATCGATACCGGCATGGTTATACCCGCCGGAAGTGTCATACGTACGCGTTCCGCAATTATAATCCTGAAGTTGGTTCGGGTATCCCGCATTGTGATCCACATAATTGGATATGCTCCATACTTCATTATAGCTGGCGGAAGCACTTTTCTTCACTGGCCAGGTGAAAAGGGGTGTAACAAGAGTGTTCTTAGATGTTAACTTGCCTTCCATTCTCAGTTTTTGCTGATTGGCCTTGATCATTTTTTGAATCGAGGCTCGGACTTCTTCAGACAGGCATTCCGTGTTTTGGAACTTGAATTCGCCGCCACCGGTTTGGGCAGCTGCGAACTGCAGAACTGTAAGCATTCCTAAGGTTAAAATTTTTGTTTTCATATCTGTGTTTTTAGTAGATCAAATGTACAAATTTGCCGCATGTATATTAATTGTTTAATAATTGAATTATATTTGCTGTAAAGCAAAATCTGTCATCCACAAACCGGAAGAAATTGGCCAATATTGTAGAAGAAATTAAGAGACCCATTGCAGATGAAATGAAACTTTTTGAGAAGAAGTTCTATGAATCCATGCAAAGCAATGTTCCCCTGCTCGATAAAGTGACCCGTTTTATCGTTACTACCAAAGGCAAGCAAATGAGGCCCATGTTTGTTTTCCTGTGTGCACGTCTCGTAGGCTCTGTGAATGAGAAGACCTTCCGTGGGGCCTCTATGATTGAACTGATACACACGGCTACTCTGGTTCATGATGATGTTGTAGATGAGAGTTTCAAACGCCGTAACTTCTTTTCAATCAATGCACTGTGGAAGAATAAGATCGCCGTTCTTGTTGGCGACTATCTGCTTTCCAAATCCGTATTACTTTCAACCGACCATAAAGATTTTGACCTTTTGTCAGTAATTGCCAGAACCATCCGCGAAATGAGTGAGGGCGAACTGCTGCAGTTGGAAAAAGCCCGTAAACTGGATATTACCGAAGAGGTGTATTATGAAATCATTAGGCAGAAAACCGCGACTCTAATTGCAGCTTGTTGCGAAATTGGTGTCCTTTCCAATGATGCAGATGAGCAACTTGCCCGCAAGATGATGGAATTTGGTACCTATACAGGTATGGCCTTTCAGATTAAGGACGATCTTTTCGACTATCTATCTTCCAACTTCATCGGTAAACCGGTTGGAATTGATATTAAAGAGCAGAAAATGACACTGCCCTTAATTCATACGCTGAAAACGGCTTCAGATGCGGACCGGAAATATTTCTTCAACACTATAAAGCGTTATAACAACGACAAAAAAAGAGTTAAGGAACTTATTGAGTTTGTAAAAAACTCCGGAGGTCTGGATTATGCAATGAAGGTGATGAAGGACTATCAACTAAAAGCAAAACTTATTCTTGATGAATTTCCGGATTCAGAAGCGAAGCAGTCTTTGCATCTGATGCTGGACTATGTAATTGAGCGGAAATTTTAGCAGAATTAAGGCTCACCTCCTACATCGTAATTCTCACGTCCGTTGAATTTTACCTCCGCGACTGAGGTTTTAGTGTAATTTACTCAATCAAAATTAAATATTTCCTTACTGTAGTTTTGCGGTCTTCCGGTGCACCAATTGGCAGTTCAAAAAATTCGAGCTGCACTTCACCTTTTTTTAAAGCAGTTATCTGATAGTACGCCGGCATCGGGTCTCCGGGTTTGGCATCTGCAGGGATCTGTTCTGTTTTAAGTTCGTGCCTTTCCACTTTCAGTATTTCTTCGGGCTCCATTTCGAAGTGCAGACGGACAGGAACTGCGCCCCGACTGGGAACCAGCAAATCAGTAGATTCGCCTGTTTTTAGTTTGATAATGTCTTGACTCATTGTTCTTCTGTCTGTTTGTTCCACTTCAGCAGCTTCTGAGTTTCTGTCTTTCATTTTGTTGGACTGCATACAGTTTATGCAGGTAACAAAACTCAACATAATAAAAATGAATTTCATAATTGAGGTTTTTAAGCAGGAAACCGCTGAATAACGGTCTCCTGCAAAAAGTCATTAGTCGTACCACTTGTGATGCATAGCGGAATCCATGCCGCTTACGAAGCAGTCCAAACGGTTGGCCGCCCAGGAACTAACTCCAACACCACTGGAAAGTTTTCCACCAAGGTCTTCCTCACCGCTCCAGCTGGAACCGTTCCACCAGCGGTGCATCATCCGGTATGACCTGCCGGGATAGAAGACATCAATCCGGTTTTTACCCCAGGAAACAGCACCGGGACTGTCGAACAGTTCGCCTCCCATATTTTCCCAGTTGCTCCAGCCGTTATCAAACCAGCGGTGCCAAAGTTTGTTGTCTGTCCCGCGTGCAAAGATGTCCAGACGACCGCTTGCCCATGAACATACCGTAGGTGCTGAAGTCAGCACACCGCCTAAACTTTCCCAGCCGTGCCAACTGCCGTCCCACCACAGGTGCCACAATGCAGAATCGGTTCCTCGCGCGAAAATATCAATGCGGTTGGGACCCCAGCTTACCGCGGCCGGTTCGCTTGATAACTGCCCTCCAAGGGCTTCCCAGTTACTCCATCCGCCCTGATACCATTTATGATGTAGCTGATAATCAGTGCCTACCGCAAATATATCAAGTCGGCCACTCGCCCAGGAACTTATGGCCGGAGCGCCGTGAATAAGGCCTCCCAGACTTTCCCAGCCCAGCCAGGCCGAGCCGTTCCACCATCTGTGATGCACGGCACTGTCCAGACCTCGGGCCACTACATCAATCCTGTTGGCACCCCAAGATACCGCATTTGGTTTGCTGGTGATCTTTCCACCCAAACTTTCATAGCCTTTCCAGCCTTTTTTTTGCGGCAGCTTTACTCCTGTACAGCCCATTTTAGCAAAGTCATCGATTTTACATTGTCCGTAGGCAATCTTGAAGAAGCCGGCTTCACCGAAATTATTGGCACCCCACGAATTCTTGCAGATCCAGCACTGTGCACTGTCATCATAGCCAATGACCTGTATACAGTGCAGACCTTCCAAAACACCTGATACTTTACGGTATACACCGGAACTGTAGCTGAAGAAATCGGTATACACTTCCATGATGGCGGCCAGCGGACCGGTATTGGCTAAATACTGTTTGGCTGCCGCTACTGTAGATACGGTATGTATATTTGTTATTTTCACAGCTCTGGAATTGCGATCTGTGCAGGATTTGCAGGAGGGAGTTCCGTTCCAGATATCGTTACCGGAGAATGCTGCTGTGTAGGGGTTGCAGGCCTCATCGCATACACCGCGGCTCTTAATCTGATTGAAACACTGGTCGTGCCACCAGCCACCGCAGGAAGCTCCGTGAGATGAGCAGAAGTGTGAATCAGCCTCCGAAAGGTCCAGAAGCTGGCCGTGTTCTATGGAAGCCATCGATTCGGTGACGGCAACACAGCAAAAGGATACACAGCTACCGCAGCCGCCCTGTTGTTTAACTGAAGTTACATGATTACCGTTTCTGTTGCGCCAATCTACTTTAGTGGGAAGTCCGGCGATGGGAGCAGCTGCAGAGACCGACGCAGTGGCAGTCGGCATTTTAAAACCAGCCGGCAGTTCTACGCCAAGCAAGGCTTTTCTTTTTAGATTAGGCAGTCTTGAAACTTCGGTTTCCATTGCGGTCCACGTCGCATTTTTTGCAATAAGATCATCTCTTAATTTTGCATAAGTAAGTTTTGCCATAGCTATTAATTTTTATTGCGCTTACTCTTTAAATGGGATTTTCAGCTTACTCCCGGAACAGGAAATACATGTTTTAAAGCTTAGGATTTTAAGTATAACACTCTTGGAAAGCAAAAATATTTTACGTAACATAAAGTTATGTAAAAAGAATTTTATAATAAGCATATTATTTCAAGAAATAATTCACTTGATGTCTCGCAATTTAATCAAAGCGTTTGGCTGATGTCAAGGCATTAGAAGAATCTTCCCGCTAAATGTCTGAAGGACTTGAAATCCGGACAGGTGCGGTCAGTATGCTGTATATTTCTTTGGAGATAACTGAAACTGTTTATGCTAATGGGTTTCACCAAATGCGGACTGTCATTATTTTTGAAAATATTGAGTTTCAACGGCAGTATTTATGACCTAAGGCAGTGATAAATGCATAAATGATAGTGAAAATTTGAAAGTAGTGCGGATACTGTAACGCATTGCATTCTGTTTAAAATTATCCGCTTTTTTCTGCTGATTTGTAATTTGTAAAAATTATTATCTTTGTCCAAATTCATATTTATGGAAACCACCTACATAGAAACACAGCAAATCTCCTTTCAGGACTTTAAGAAGTCTGTTATTGAAGACTATAAACTGGGACGTATCTCCCGGGAAATGTCCTATCTGGGCCGACGTGAAGTTCTTACAGGCAAAGCAAAATTCGGAATTTTCGGCGACGGAAAAGAATTGCCGCAGTTAGCAATGGCTAAAGTTTTCAGGAATGGTGATTTCCGCTCCGGTTACTATAGAGACCAGACTTTTGCAATGGCAATTGATGCCGTTACGGTCGAAAGTTTTTTTGCTCAGCTGTACGCAGATACCAGCATAGAACGTGAACCGGCGTCAGCAGGCCGCCAGATGAACGGTCACTACGCTACAAGGAGTTTAAATGAAGACGGCTCCTGGAAGAACCTGATGGAACAGAAAAATATCTCTTCAGATATTTCTCCTACAGCAGGACAGATGCCTAGATTACTTGGTCTTGCGCTGGCTTCCAAAGTATATAAATCAGTGAAATTTGACGGTTCCGAAAAATTTTCAAATGAGGGTAAGGAAGTGGCATTCGGTACCATTGGTGATGCTTCTACTGCTGAGGGTCATTTCTGGGAAGCACTAAATGCTGCCTGCGCACTGCAGGTACCAATGATTGTCTCTATCTGGGATGATGGTTACGGAATTTCCGTACCTACGCAGAACCAGCGTGCTAAGGCAGATATCGCTGAGATGCTTTCCGGCTTCCAGAGAAAAGAAGGCGAGAATCAGGGTTGCGAAATTATTCAGGTTAAAGCCTGGGATTATCCTTCACTCTTGGATGCTTATGCAAGAGCTGAGCACTTTGCCAGAACCGAAAGTGTGCCGGTAGTGGTTCATGTGATTGAGGTTACGCAACCTCAGGGTCACTCTACGTCGGGGTCGCACGAAAGATATAAGAACGAGGAAAGACTGAAGTGGGAAGGCGAATTTGATGGTTTAAGCAAGTTCCGCGAGTGGATTCTGGACTATTCGATTGATATTGAAGGTAATGAAGAACAACTTGCCACCGCTGAGGAACTGGACCGGATTGATGAAGAAGCTAAGAAGTTTGTAAAGGAGGGGCAGAAGAGGGCCTGGGAAAACTACCAGAAGCCTATTCTTGACCTTAAGAGCAGTGTTCTGCCTCTGGTTGAAGCTCTTCAGAAAAAGCATGCTGATATCGAGTCCGAGCTTTCAAAATTCGGTAAAATTATTGCGGTTGCGAAAAAAGATATATTTCATTTGGTCCGTAAAGCTCTGTTCTTAAGCCGCGGCACAGATTCTGCAGAACGACAGGCACTTGAGGCGAAGTACAACGAAATATTTGCCGTGGAGAAAGATAATTACTCCTCTCACCTTTATTCGCAGTCCCAGTGGAAAGCTACCAATGTTCAGGAAGTGCCACCGGTTATTACTGAAAACTCCGAAACAGTAGACGGGCGTGTGGTAGTTAGAAATAACTTTGACAAAATATTTGAAAAATATCCGGAAACACTTGTTTTTGGTGAGGATGCAGGGAATATTGGTGACGTGAATCAGGGTCTGGAAGGTCTTCAGGAAAAGTACGGTGAACTTAGGATCGCAGATACCGGAATACGTGAAGCGACCATCCTGGGTCAGGGTATTGGTCTTGCAATGCGCGGACTCAGACCTATTGCCGAGATTCAGTACCTGGATTATATCCTGTATTGCCTGCAAGGTATGAGCGACGATCTGGCTACCGTCCAGTACAGAACCCGCGGGGGACAAAAGGCGCCGGTAATCATACGTACGCGTGGCCATAGGCTGGAAGGTGTTTGGCATTCAGGATCGCCAATGGCAGGTATCATCAACCTTTCCAAAGGTATTTTGGTACTTGTGCCGCGTAACCTTACCAAAGCGGCAGGATTCTACAACACAATGCTGCAGAGTGACGAGCCTGCTGTAATCGTGGAATGTCTGAACGGTTACCGCCTGAAGGAAAAACAGCCGGAAAACCTTGGTGAATTTACTGTACCCGTGGGTAAAATAGAAGTGACCAAAGAAGGTTCAGATGTAACTTTGGTAACCTACGGATCTACCTGGAGACTCGTAATGGAAGCTGCTGAGGAACTGGAAAAAGTGGGTATTTCTGCAGAGGTAATAGACGTTCAGTCGCTTATTCCGTTTGATTTAAGTCATGAGATCGCTGACAGTGTTAAGAAAACCAACCGTTTGGTGGTGATAGATGAGGATGTGGAAGGCGGAACATCGGCCTTTATCATGCAGCAGGTAATGGAGAAGCAGAAAGCCTTCAGATATCTGGATGCTGATCCGCTGACCATCTGTGCGGAAAATCACAGACCAGCCTATGCAAGTGACGGAGATTATTTCAGCAAGCCAAGTGTGGACGATATGGTTGAGAAAATTTACAGCATGTTCCACGAAAGCAATCCGGCTAAATTTCCGGGACTTTAATAATTACTATTGAGCAACTTTAAGGGCGGACATTATTTGTCCGCTCTTGTTTTTGATTTTTTGTACTTTCGGTTAAAATTTTTTGAATTAACTAACCTTTACAATCATCAAAATATGAAAAAGATTATTTCAACCCTGGCCGTATTGCTTTTAATACAGTCCTGCTCCGAAAACAAAAAGAAAGCCCAAAACGAAACTGTAACAGCCACTGAGCAGACACAGGCTCCCGTCTCAGGTGAAAATCAAACTGCACAGCCTAATGAAATTCTGAAGGAAATGCAGGAAATCATGGATGAGATGCATTCAAAAACATTTTCCGGAAATAATGATGAGGACTATGCTGAAATGATGTCGGATCATCATGATGCAGCCGTGGAAATGTCCGAAATACTAATCCGCACCGGCAAAGATGAAGAACTGAAAAACTTTGCCCGGAATGTGATTATAACGCAGGAAAAAGAAATAAAAATGATGGACAGGTTCGATAATCTGACGGAACGTTCAGCAAACAGTGCAGAGTTCCAGAGGGAACTGAAAGCAACAATGGCGTCCATGATGAATTCTTCGGTACCAGTACATAATGACGTGGACAGGGATTATGCGGAACAGATGATTCCACATCACCAGAGTGCCGTGGAGATGGCAAAGGTGTATAAGAAATTTGGCAAGCAGCCGGAACTTCTTAAACTATCCGACGATATTATCGCAACGCAGCAAAAGGAAATTGAATTTCTTAAGCAATGGCTTTCTAAATGAAACGTTAAACATTAATTTTTTTGGACGATCTTAAATTGAAACGGCTATTAAGCTCCGTTGAGAAATTTTCCTTAAATTCGCATTAAATTTATTAATTCATGAACTACGATATTATTGTGATCGGTAGTGGTCCCGGTGGTTATGTAACTGCCATCCGCGCTTCTCAACTTGGTTTTAAAACAGCGATTATAGAAAAAGAAAACCTGGGAGGTATCTGCCTTAACTGGGGATGTATCCCAACCAAAGCATTGCTGAAATCAGCCCACGTTTTTAATTATCTGAAACATGCTGAGGAGTATGGCCTGAATGCCGTTGAAAATCCGGGTTTCGACTTTTCAAAGGTAATCCAGCGCAGCCGTGGAGTGGCTACCAAGATGAGTGGTGGAATTTCCTTCCTGATGAAGAAAAATAAAATCGATGTTATCATGGGAACCGCGAAGATTCAGAAGGGTAAGAAAGTAAGCGTAACAGATAAGGACGGTAAAGCTGCTGAATATTCAGCAGAGCATATCATCATTGCCACCGGCGCAAGGTCGCGTGAACTTCCTAACCTTCCGCAGGACGGTAAGAAAGTGATCGGTTACCGTGAGGCTTTGAGTTTGCCGGAGCAACCTAAATCCATGATTGTAGTAGGTTCAGGTGCCATTGGGGTGGAATTCGCAGATTTCTATAATTCCATGGGTACAAAAGTGACTATCGTAGAATATATGCCGAACATTGTTCCGGTAGAAGATGAAGATGTTTCCAAGCATCTGGAGAAATCACTTAAGAAAGCCGGTATTGAAATCATGACCAATGCTTCTGTTGAAAGTGTGGATACTTCCGGAGCCGGTGTTACAGCAAATGTGAAAACTGCTAAAGGAAACATTACCCTGGAAGCCGATATTGTTTTGTCTGCTGTAGGTATTGCTGCCAATGTTGAAGGTCAGGGCTTTGAAGAAGTTGGCATTCAGACTGATAAAGGTCGGGTTTTAGTAAACGAATGGTATGAAACTTCAGTGGCCGGTTACTATGCTATTGGTGATATCCTTCCTACGCAGGCTCTTGCGCATGTAGCTTCTGCCGAAGGTATTACCTGTGTGGAGAAAATTAAAGGTCTTCATGTAGAAAAGATCGATTACGGCAATATTCCCGGTTGTACTTACTGCAGCCCTGAGGTTGCTTCTGTGGGTCTTACCGAAAAGCAGGCTAAGGAACAGGGTTACGAACTTAAAGTGGGTAAATTTCCTTTGTCTGCAAGCGGTAAAGCAACTGCAAACGGCAATACCGACGGTTTTGTAAAGGTGATTTTCGATGCCAAGTACGGCGAATGGCTGGGTTGTCATATGGTAGGCGAAGGTGTGACAGATATGATTGCAGAAGCAGTTGTAGCACGTAAACTGGAAACCACAGGACATGAGATCATTAAATCAATACACCCGCACCCAACAGTTTCCGAAGCTATAATGGAGGCTGCTGCAGCTGCTTATGGTGAGGTGATCCACATTTAATAATATTCACAGCGACATCTTACAGAATGAGGTGTCTGCAGTGTGAAAAAGAAAGGAGCGGGAAAATTTTCCCGCTCCTTTTTGTCTTTGATATAAACGAAAACTATTCAGTTTCGATGCTTTCGGTTTCAGGAGTTCTATAAATATTAGTGGAGGTATAGCTCGCAAAGGCTTCTTCCAGGCTTGCAAATTTACCCTTAAATTCATCTACAGGTGAGTCCTGGATGATATTTCCGTTATGAATGAGAATTACACGGGTACAGAGGGCCTCCACCTCCTGCATAATATGTGTAGACAGGATCACCGTTTTTTCACGGCCTATCTCGCGGATTACATTGCGGATCTCAATGATCTGGTTGGGATCCAGCCCGTTGGTGGGTTCGTCCAGAATAAGAAGGTCCGGAGAATGCAGGATGGCCTGAGCCAGACCCACACGTTGCTTATACCCCTTGGAAAGTTGTGAGATTTTCTTGGATTTTTCCGGTGTAAGGCCTACCAGTTCTATCACTTCATTAATCCGTTCCTTAGGAATTTTATGCAGGTGTGCAACAAAGGACAGATATTCGCGGATATACATTTCCGGATAGAGCGGATTATTTTCAGGCAGGAAACCAATTCTGCGTTTACTTTCAGTCTCGTTATCAGCAATGTTCAGTCCGTTGAAGTTGATTTCACCTTCCTCAATGGCCAATACTCCTGTAATAGATTTCATCAGAGTTGATTTACCGGCACCATTGGGTCCCAGGAGACCGATGATCTCGTTTTTTCCTATGCTTAAGCTGATGTTGTTTAATGCGGTTTGGTTGCCAAACTTTTTGGTTAGACTGCTGATCTCTAAAGACATTGTGGCTGTTTTTGAACTTAAATAAAAACCCATTCAGAATGAACAGGTTTTTCTATTTGGATTATTTTTTCTTCTTGGTGGCCGTGGTTGTGGTACCGGAATCAGTCTCGGCCAAAGGTTTTATGGTTTCATTTTCTCTTGAAGCAATATTCGCTTTATCTTTTCCAAAAACCCTGTCAACCTGAGCCTTCGTAAGAAACTGGCTTTTGCCGATATACTTTTTGCTTTTGTTGATGTAGTGAATAAACTGAACCGTAGTCTGCCCGTAGTTGTGAGCGTATTTAAGACCAATTATATCGTTCGGAAGTTCCAGCTGGACCTCACCCATTGGCATGTCTATAAAACCGTCGGAAACCAGTTTGTAAAGCTGCTCAAAATCTTTGTTCAGGTCATGAAAATAAAATGACCGAAAGGTATTTAGATTACTTGTGTTGATGTCCTGGTAATTGAAGGTATACTTATTCTGTTTTTTATACAGCGCAACAGCATTTTCTTTCCCTATCTGGATCAGGTTGTCGTTCTTAAGCACTTTGATCTGTGCAAAAGCAGTGAATGAAAATAATGTGGTTAGAAGTAAAACTGTTTTTCTCATTATCTTTTTTTAAGAGGTTAAGAACTTCATTTCAGCCTCTGTGTTTTTGTATCTGAAGCAAATGTACCAATTTTTTTAAAAACAATTATGCTGACTGCCAGTGCACTCCATAAAAAAAGTCTGCAGTTTCTACTTGCAGACTTTAGTGACCTCGACAGGATTCAAACCTGTAACCTTCTGAGCCGTAATCAGATGCGCTATTCAGTTGCGCCACGAGGCCGTGTTTTTCGGTTTGCAAATATAGCAATTTTTTGATTCCTTTGACAAATGAAAGCAAAAATTTTTCAAATAATTGCACTTTTTTTTCTTTTCAGCTGTACGGGAAAGCCCGAAACAAAGCTGGAGGACTGGACCCGTATTTCAGAATTGCTGAAATACCGTGAGGATTCCGCTGACCTGATATTACATTCAGGAGCGTGGGCCTACCGTTTCCCTCTTGCGGAGCTGCCTTTTAAAAAAGTGGTATTACTGAACGCGAGTTTGGTGGGATACTTCACCGAACTGGGTCTGGAAGACAGGATCATTGGGATCTCCAGTCCGGAATATATTTACTCACCACGGGTACAGGCCCTAATAAATAATAACAGTATACTGAATGTAGGTAATGAACAGAAGTATAATGTAGAAAAGATTATCGCGTTGAAACCTGATGCGGTATTTACCAACAGGATCGCAACATTCAGCAGTACTTATGACCTGTTAGAGAAGAACGGTATTCCGGTAATCTTCCTGGACGAATATCTTGAAAAAGAGCCGTTGTCCCGCTCCAGGTATTTGTTGCTCATTGGGAAACTCATGGGGATGGAACGCAAAGCCGCCGGAAAATTCATGGATATTAAAAAAACGTATGATTCACTCGCCTTATTGGTTTCGGGTGAAAAGACAAGGCCTGTGGTTTTGGCAAATGAGATGTACGGCAGTCAGTGGTACCTGCCGGGAGGACAAAGTATGACCGCACATTTCATACGGGATGCCGGCGGCTCCTACATCAACGCCGGTAGTAAAGGTGCAGCTGCCGAAGTCAGAAGTTTTGAGGAAGTCTTTTCAAAATCGCAGAATGCCCGTATATGGGTCAATGCCGGGAATCACCAGTCGCGGGGAGATTTGTTGCAGGCAAATCCGAACTATTCAAAAATGGAAGTGTTCCGTTCAGGTAAAATTTATACCGTAACCCAGAAGGAGCGGGGGCGGTCCAATGATTATTTTGAAAGCGGCGTTGTACGTGCCGACCTTGTACTTAAGGATTACATCATGATCTTTCATCCAGATCTTCTTCCCGGTTATAATTTAACCTACCTCAAAGAGCTTAAGTGATTAATATTTCTATTTTTGCAAATTATTCTCCCTTTGGGGAAATTATGTAAAGCCCGCTTGAAATCTATGTTCAGAAAAATTAAGAAGTTTATTTTTATCCTTATCCTGGCCAATATACTCTTTATTGTGTGGGGCAAATTTCTCAATCCTCCTATAACCGCTACGCAGATAGGCGGTATCATGACGTTCGGAAAACTGGAACGCGATTATATTGCATACGGCGATATGGGAAGTCATATTAAAAAGGCAGTAATCGCTGCAGAGGACCAAAAGTTCTTCATCCATAACGGATTTGACTATAAAGCGATTGAAAAAGCTTACAAAGACAATGAAAAAGGGAAGAAAATAAAGGGCGGAAGTACCATTTCGCAGCAAACCGCCAAGAACGTTTTTCTGTGGCAGGGGAGAAGCTGGTTCCGGAAAGGCCTTGAGACGGTCTATACTTTCATTATTGAACTTGTCTGGGGCAAGGAAGTCATATTGGACCGCTACCTGAACTCAATTGAAATGGGGCGCGGCGTTTTCGGTATTGAGGCGGCCGCACACTACTATTACGGAAAAAACGCCAAAGACCTCACAAAAAGTGAAGCCGCGTGGATTGCTGCCATTTTACCTAATCCCAGGAAATATGATCCGCACAATCCCTCCAAATATCTTCGCAACCGCCACAGCTGGATTATGAAGCAGATGAACAATGTGACGCTGAAATAGTATCTTTGCATACAATGAAGATCTTCAATTCAGGTAAAACCACATTTCATGCGGTATTAAAAAAGTATTTCAGTTTCAGGAATGAAACGAAATCCTTAGATCCGCTGCATGAACTGCTGGAAAGCATGCGGGAGACCGAGTTCAGTGCGGTACTGAATGTACTCCGCGAAAATCCCGACCTTCTGGAGCATTTCCGGTTTTATATCCATCATATTTTCGCTGGGAAAACCTTTAACCTGTCACTTACGGAGGCAAATATCCTGTCGGAGAATGCCTTCTTTCCGGAGTTCCGTAAAAGGTTGCTCAACAAGGTCCTGCCGCCGGTAGAGAGTGAGGATACGGTATGGTACCTCATTGATTACGTGTCTGTACGTACGGCGCGCGACCTGACTTACTTTCGTAATGTGCATGAGGAAGATATGGATGAGCTGTTCCACATGCTCGAAATTTCGCGGCTCATCACCAAAAAAACGGTAAGACGCGAACTCTTCTTTGCTATGAATATACTGGCCTGGAGAGTCATCGGGAATGCCCTGGATGTGGAGGTTTCCAATATGGCACCCGAGTATAAGAATTTTGACAATCCCTTTCTGGCCCTGCAGGATGAGATGGATGTCCTGACCAAAGAATTCCGGGAAAACCCGGATTTTGAACTTAAATCAAAGGATGCCCAGTTTAAACAGGTTAAAGTATATCTTACTCAGTGCCTGAATTTTACAGACATTGCCTTCAAGAATTCCTCGAAGTACGGTATATCCGGAAAAATTAATCAGTCACTCCTGAAAATCCGCCAGCAGCTGAACCGGATACAGGATATCCTGAACCTTCTGGTTATTGATGACGAAAAGGATGTGAGCCGGAAATCAAAGGATTTGGTGTTCAACATTATGGAGTACAAATCCCATAAGAATAATCTGCGAGAACTGGTGGCCGACAGCAGCACGCTCATGTCCCATCTTATTACGAACCATACCGCACAAACAGGTACTCATTATATCACCTCCTCCTTTCGCGATTATGTCCGGATGTTCTGGATGGCCAGTGGCGGTGGGGTAATCGTAGGGGCACTGGTCGTGCTGAAACTCTTCTACGGACTGGCTCCGGGAAGTGATTTTGCGCATGCCGTACTGTACTCGGTAAATTATGCCATGGGCTTCATACTGATTTTCCTGATGAGATTTACGCTGGCCACCAAGCAACCTGCAATGACGGCCGCCACTATGGCAAAAGTGCTGTCTGAAGGCAAAAATACACAGAAAAATTATTCAGATTTTGCCCATTTGGTTTCTAAACTTTTTCGCTCACAGTTCATTGCCTTTGTGGGCAATGTGCTGTGGTCATTTCCTGTTGCGCTGGCCATCATCTACGGTCTCGATGTGCTTTTCCAGGAAAATTTTGCCACAGAGAAAGCGGCAAAATTACTCAACGACCACGATCCCTTTAACTCAAAAGCCATACTGCATGCCTGCATTGCAGGTTTCTATCTCTTTATTTCAGGAATCATCTCGGGTAACGTAGCAAATAACGCCGTTTTTTATCAGATTCCGAAAAGGATAGCCAAAAATCCTCTTCTTCTGCAGGTGTTAGGCCCTAAAGTAGCTAAAGCCGCGTCCGGATACTATGCCCGAAACTGGCCCGGTATCGTCTCCAATTTATGGTTCGGTATTTTCCTTGGCGCAACAGGTCCAATAGGGTCCTTTCTCGGTCTCGACCTGGACATCCGGCACATCACGTTTGCAGCAGGAAATGTTGCCCTCGGTCTTTATGGTCTTGACTTTTCTGTAACAGCGTATACCCTCTGGATTTCGCTGATCACCGTATTCCTGATTGGCTTCTTTAATTTTGCCGTCAGTTTTGGTCTGTCCATGGTGTTGGCATTCCGTTCGCGGAAAGTTAATTTCGGGGAAGTGAAGGAAATCTACAGGGAAATATTCAGGTATTTCCTGAAGAATCCTCTGAGGTTTTTCTTTCCCATACGGTCATTCCTGGACAGTAGGGCCAAGGAAATGATGGAGAAAACAATCCCTACAAAATCTCAAGAGCGCTAAAGTTTTCGCTACCGAATTTTTCCTGAAATTTTTGAAGGAAGAATGTTTTACGCATTCTGAAATCGTTCTTCAGAAGCGGCGATTTTATTTTGATCTGCAGTACTTTCCTGTTTAGATTAACGGATTCAATTTCCTGAAACAGATCGTCATTCAGATATTCGTGCAGATAATCCTTCACTTCAAATGCCATGAGTTTTTCTTCAAAGCCATGGATTCTGGCAAAAGATTTCACAAGCTCTGAGGACTGGAATTCTCTGTTTTTTTTCCTTTTCATTGGGTTCGGGGTTTTGAGATGCAGGATTTGAGGTGCGAATTACGAGTTATGGGTTTCGGGTTACAGATTACGGGTTACGGGTTGCGAGTTGCGGAACTGATTTTTTAAGTATTCCAGTTCTCACGAACCCATTTTATCTTACCGCCTAAAAGGTCATATTGTGAGTGCACATTTTCAAAATTAGTTTTCAGGTTTGGTTATAAATGACTGATTTTTTCCAAATGGGCGATGGTTTCATCGTTACTGGAAGGGCTGAATATCAGAAATCGCTCATATTCCCTTTTATATATTCTCCTTCCATAACCTTCAACGATGTTGGAGACAACAGAATCTGAGGAACGTCTCAGCTGACTGCCTAATTCAAAAAGCTCATATTTTGAAAGAAACAGCGAAGCTCTGTGCGGCTCAATAAACAGAGCGAAACTGATCCTGTATATATCCAGGTTGCGGTAACTCATAATCTGCTGTTCAAATAAAAACAATCAAAAATCGAGACTGCATACTTTACACATGCCTTAACCCGCCGCCCCGAAAACCCGAACCACAGCTCAGATTTCAAAAATTTTAGATTCCTCATTAATTTTTCTTACTACCGCTTCAGTTCTTTCTTTACTCGTATCGGTAATGAATATCTGGCCGAAATGTTCACGGTTCACAAGTTCAATAAGCTGTGCCACGCGTGTGTCATCCAGCTTGTCGAAAATATCGTCGAGCAGAAGGATTGGTGTTTTGCCGGTAAGCTCTTTTATACGGTTCATCTGCGACAGTTTCAGCGCGATCAGGAAAGATTTCTGCTGACCTTGGCTGCCTGTTTTTTTCAGAGGTTGTCCATTCATGTTAAACAGCAGGTCATCTTTATGAATCCCGCGCGAGGTATAGGTCAGAGCCCTGTCTTTTTCCAGATTTGTGCTGAGTAGGTCTTCAAAATTTTGATGAATAAGATCTGACCCGTATTCCACCGTTATTTTTTCATTCCCTTTTGAGATGATTTCGTAATAATTCTGGATAAGCCCCAGAATGGAATCGGTGAATGCGCGTCTTTTTTCAAAAATACGGCTGCCGAATTTAACAAGCGGTTCATCATAAATCTCCAGACTTTCCGCATCAAAATATCGGTTTTTTGCAAAACTTTTCAGCAGTGCATTCCGTTGCTGAACGGTTTTCTGATACTGAATCAAATTGAACAGATAATCTGAATCGGTCTGCGAAATCATAGCGTCCAGAAACCTGCGCCGGCTTTCACCGGAATCGGAAATAAGGTTCGAGTCGTAAGGTGAAATGATAACACTGGGTAGAAATCCGATATGATCGGCCATGCGGTCGTAGGTCTTATCGTTTTTCTTAATGATTTTTTTGGCGTCGCGCGGCATCTGAACTTTGATAATGCTTTCTTTTTCGCCATCAGAAATTATCCCTTCAATGCTGAAGAAATCTTCACCACTTTCAATATTGTTTTGGTCTGTGTTTCCAAGAAAACTCTTGCCCACCGAAAGGTAGTGCAGCGCATCCAAAACGTTGGTCTTTCCCGCGCCGTTATTGCCTACAAAACAATTGATTTGCGGTGAAAATTCAAAATTTCTTTCGGGATGATTTTTAAAGTGGATGAGTTGAAGCTTTTGGATAACCATTTGTCAAAAATACTTCATTAATATGGTAATTAAAAGTGGCAGCACTGAACACGATTCTACGCCAAAAGAAAAGTACGCATCCTTATTGGTGTTTTCAGAAAAGTAAACGAAGATCATGGAGATGACGTTGGTGATGACAAAAGCCGCAGCAAATTCTGTTTGGAGCGTAAAAATTGAAATAACTGCACCTGCGGTAAGCATTAGACTTGCCAGGTACTTCGTTTTCTGAACCCCAATCAGCCGGGGAAACGTCACAACGTCGTCGTGTTTCATATCGCGTATGTCAAAGGGAAGGACCAGCGCAGTTACGAAGAGCAGGCTCACTATGAATATGCCGGGATGAAAGTAGGGCAGTATCAGCCAGGAATTAACCAGGGCCCATGTAAATCCCACATAAAACACCTTGAGAAGCGGGATTTTGCGGATATAAGTGTCGAGGAAAAATGAGTTATACAGCAATCCGAGAGCAACGATGCAGAGCCATTTCAGCAACCGCACCTCATTGTGATTCAGTATAATAAGTGCTCCCGAAATCAGTCCGCAAATTATATTAAAAATAAGGATGCTGTTAAAGTGCCGGTGCTTCTGGTATTTGGTATACAGATAGCCGCTGAAATAGGTGATAAAAATGAGCAGTACCGTGGGCCAGCGCAATACGTTCTGTTCCAGCATGAAGAACACAGCCAACGCAGTTCCCATAAGTGAAACGTAGAGCTGACTGTCAATGAAGTATTTTTTTGCTACTTTTAAGAACTGCATCGGTGCAAATTTAACCAATAAATGCCGGCTCCATCTTAGTTACATTCAATTATAGATCTATGAAAAAGTTAATCCGGGTTTTTATCCTTCTGCTGCTCACTGCAGTCTTTTCACCTTTCTTTGGTCAGAAATACTATGACGACCAATGGAAAAAGGTTGCCGAAAACTATAAATCAGGTAAATTTAAGTCCAACCTCCCAATCATTTTAGAAATCCAAAAACAGGCGATGAAAGACGATAATGCCAACCAGCTTATACGCTCGCTGAAAGCCGAATTCAGCATTGTGAACCAAACACAGGACGATGAAAACAACGATTCGGCCAGCCAATTCTTTACTAAGCTGTCAACTTTTGGCGACAAACTGAAAGGAGAGCAAAAGTTGCTGTTTGATATGCTTCTGGCTGAATTTTTCTCGGATTATTATCAGAATGAAGCCTGGGAAATTAACCAGCGCACCAACATCAACAATCAGGATTTTTCGCAGATAGAAACCTGGAGTAAACTTGATTTCAAGAATTTCTTACAGAAGAAGTTTGCTGAGTTGGAAGCAAAAAAAGGTGATTTGCAGAAGATTCAACTCGCCAGGTATAAAGATATTTTTGAGGGCACAGAAGATTTGGAGTATTTTCCGACGCTATTTGACTGGAACGCGGTGAATCAAATTGAGTTTTTAAAGAACAGTAACTTTTTTACTCCAAATGAACTCAAAGTTAATCATCAGAAAATATTAACTCATTATGATGAACTGATTGCGAAAAACGCGGGTAATGCAAAACTTTATTTCCAGCATCAAAAAATTAACTATAACTGTCAGTTCCTGAACTGCAAGGATAAATTGGAACAGTTTCAGAATCTTGTTAATTCACCTATAGAAAGTGATTACAAGGTTCTTATTATCGCAGAAATGATGGACATGCGCAGTGCGGAGCAGAAGTTTATGGAGGCGCTGCAACTGGCAGAATCTGCAAAGAAACAGTATCCGAAATCTAAATTCCTCGATAATATTAAGAACCGCGAAAACCAGATCACGAATCCTTCGCTCATTATTAAATTTGAGAGCCATACGCAGAGCAACTGGCCGATCCATCTGGTTGCCGAGGCTAAGAATGTAGGCCAGTTTTCGTTAAATATTTATGAAGTAAAGGACGATGTACAGAACTTTATGAAGTATGTGCGCAATTCCTACGATAAAAACAGTTTTGCAGCGGTTAAAAAGTCTTTGGTCCGAAAAGACGTGTTCGAACTTCAGGACCTGAAAGACTATAAAACAATCAAAACTTCACTTGAAATTAAGCCTTTGCCTTCGGGAATTTACCTGGCTGAATACGTTGTGGATGGCGCCATCCGGGAACATTTTTATTTCATTGCGACCCAATCCCGTATTTTATATGATAAAAAGGATGACAGAAAGCCGCTTGCAAATCAGCTGAAGCTGGTGAACCGCGAAAACGGACAGTCCATTTCCAGTGAAGGCTTGAAAATCTACGAGTACAACGGAGCGAAAACCGTGACGGTAACGAACCAAAATACGGATAAAACGGCTAATTTTCGGTTTCCGGATTCCGGAAGTAAAGAGTATTACCGCTATTATCTGATTCAGCAGCCAAAGACCAATGATTTTAACCTGATGCAGGTCTATGGAAACCGATATTACGGCGAAAACGAATCTGGAAAACAGCAGGACCGAGCACAAATATTTATAGACCGTGCAATTTACAGACCCGGACAAACCATCTATTTTAAAGTGATCAACACAAAATTGTTTAATGAAAAAGAATCGGTTGCGACCGGAGTTTCACAAAAAATATCGCTCCACGATGCCAATGGTGAAGAAATCACCTCGCAGAATTTCACGACCAATGAATTCGGTTCCTATCACGGAAATTTTGTGCTTCCAAACGGTAAATTAAACGGGAATTTCTCGCTGCAAATAAATGACCGCAACGTTCATAGCTACAAGTCATTTCAGGTTGAAGAACACAAGCGTCCGAAATTTGAGGTGACTTTTGAGCCTGTAAAAGATGAATATAAATATGGGCAGACCTTAGAAGTCAAAGGCAGGGCCATGATGTTTTCGGGAGTTCCGCTGAGCAATGCTACGGTGAACTACGAAATTAAGAAAAAGAATATCCGCTGGATGTACTTTTGGTGGTATCCGCGCGGAACCGACAATGAGAATTCCATTTTAGGTGATGTAAAAACCAATGATAAAGGTGAATTCACGATCAGGATCGACCTTAAAAAGGATGAGACGCTGGAGGGGATCCAGGTGGATAATTATGAAATCAATGCTTCCGTGACTGATATCAATGGTGAAACCCAGTCGGAGACAGTCAATGTGAAAGTCGCCTCCGTGTCGCATTATATTAAAGCTGATGATATAAAAGACAGCTTCACCGATGAAAATATTAAGGTTAAGGTTGAAACAAAGAACTACAACGACCAATACTTAAAGAAACCTTATCAAGTTAAACTGTCGAAGCTGCTGCCGCCGGAACGGATCTACAGAAGTAATTTCCAAAATGAAGTACAGGATTTGCCTACACTTTCAAAACAGGAATTCATCCAGAAATTCCCGCACGATTATTTTTCGAAGGAAGAGAAAGATCGGATGACTGAAAGAGTTGTTCTTGAAAAGATGCAAGAGCCAGGAACCAAGAATCAAGATAAAAATAATGGTCTTGAATCTGATGTCTTGAATCTTGGTTCTTTACCTGCCGGTAAATACAAACTTGAACTTTATAACATCGAAGGAAAAGACACCATTAGAACCGAAAAAACCTTTGAAGTTTTCGACAAAAGGTTCCTTGTTGATACTCAGAAACCTTTCCTGAAGGTTATCCAGCCAAAAACGGAATACAACAGAAACGAAAAAGCGAAAGTCTATGTTTATTCGGCAGTTCCGAATGCTTTGGTTAATATTTATGTTCAAAATGGAAACGGGGAAACCATCACTGAGCAGCGGAAGCTTAAGAACGGCGTTTTGGAATACGACCTTGCCTTTCCTAAAGACGAAAGCATCGACCAGGTCAATGTTCAGTTTCAGGTGGTGGCATTCAATGACGTGCAGACAGAAAGCATTAACCTTAAAATCAGTTCCGACAAAAAACCATTAAGAATTGAAACGGTGACCTTCCGCGACAAACTGCAGCCCAATTCCAAAGAAAAATGGACTGTGAGGGTTTTAGGTGATGACAAAGAAAAAGTGAATGTCGAAGTTTTGGCAAACATGTATGATATGTCTCTGGACCAGTTTGCTGTGAATACGTATTCGTGGCAACAGCTTTACCGGAAATATTTCAGAATGATATCCTATGATGTAGACCGAGAGTTGGCGCGGGAGCATTACAGTAGGCGGATTCCCTATATTAACCAAAAAGGCGTTCGTATCCCGCAGTTCAGATGGTTTGATGGGGGCGTTTATGGACGTACGGAAAATCGTTACAGCACGACAGTTTTGAAAAGTGCACAAGCAGTGAGGTCTACATCAGATACTGCAGAATCCCAGGTAATTGAAGAGGTTGTGGTTTTGGGATATTCAAGATCGGCGTTCGCGCCACCAGTTGCAAATCAGATGGCTAAGGATGCAGACGGAGTTCCTGACAGAAATGATGTTCAGGTGATGGATAAAATCCCCGTCCGCCAAAACCTTAATGAAACCGCATTTTTCTATCCGAATTTAATGACCGATAAAGACGGAAATGTCACCTTTGAATTTACCTCGCCCGAAGCATTGACCCAGTGGAAACTCATGTTCCTGGCGCATACGAAAGACGCCAGAGCGGCAACTTTAGAAAAAGAAGTTGTGACGCAGAAGGAATTTTCAGTTACACCAAATTACCCAAGATTCCTGCGTGAAGGTGACGAGCTGAACTTGCAGTCCAAACTTTCGAGTCTGCTAACCCAGAGTTTAAATGGCACCGCACGACTTCAGATTTTAGATGCGTTTACAAACGAGGACATCTCGGATCGATTCGGGTTAATTCGTAATAATTCGAGCGCATTCTCCTTAGAAGAAAACGGAAATGCTGTTGTAAACTGGAAGTTAAAAGTACCGAACGATGTTTCTTCAATTATTATTAAAGTAGTGGCGCAGGCCGGCAACTTCTCCGATGGGGAACAGAAAGCCATTGCCGTTCTGCCGAACAGGATGCTGGTGACCGATGCGGTGCCGATCTATGTGAAGGAAGGCCAGACGAAAACGTTCACCCTTGAAAATTTAGCTAAAAATAATTCAACAACCGCCACGAACGTTGCCAATACTTTAGAACTGACGACAAACCCAATATGGGAAATTATGTTTGCGTTGCCAAGCCTCAAAAACGACCAGAACGGTTCGGCCGATGTGGTGTTCAACAAATGGTTTGCGGATGTTCTGGCCTCGGAAATATTTAAAGCCAATCCAAAACTTAAAACGGTTTTTGATGAATATCAGCAGAAAGGTTTATTAACTTCAAATCTGGAGAAAAATCAGGAACTGAAACAATTGCTGCTCGAAGAAACTCCCTGGGTTTTCGACAGTAAAAATGAGACGGAGCAGATGGAAAAACTGGCGCGTCTTTTCGATGCGAATACAATGCGGAACTCGATTCAGACCGACTGGGCAGAACTGAAGCAACTGCAGAATCCCGACGGAGGCTTCTCGTGGTATCAGGGTTATCCAAGTTCCTATTATACTTCGCTGTACATCCTTAAAAATTTAGGACGTATCAATGAATGGCTGAAAGGAAATATGGCCGATTATCAGGGTTCGGAACAGAAAGAACTGGTTTCAAAACTTATCGGTTATGTAGATCAGGAAGTCAATAAGTATGGGAATATTGACAAAAAAAATGTAGTTAATAATTTCCTGCTGGATTATCTGGATACCCGCAGCTACTGGGAAACACAGTATCCGCTGAAAGCCAAAGGAACATCTTTAAAAAATGCTGTGATTTCGAAAGCCAAAACGGAGAAAATCACGGATTTCACCTTCTTTGGCCTGCACCGTCTGGCGTTGCTGTTTGATAAATATGGAATGAAGGCTGAGTCTAAGAAATTCCTTACGTATCTGAAGGAAACCTCTACAGATACCGAAACTCAGGGCGTTTACTGGAAACAGAACCTGAATGACTGGGGCTGGTACTCATCCAAAACGGTGAATCATGCCGGCGCTTTGGAAGCCTTTAACAAGCTCACTCCAAACTATACCGATTTCATTGAGGAAATGAAAATCTGGCTCGTGACACAGAAGGAAGTCAATTCCTGGGGAAGTTCGCGCGGAACGGCCGAAGTGATCTTCACGATCCTGAATTCCGGAAAATCGTGGACAACTGCAGAAAGTGATAAGGCGACAATTATTTGGGGAGGGAAGGAAGTTGTGAACCCGGATACGAAAGCCAGCGGTTATGTGAAAACATCTGTAAAGCCTGAACAGATTGACAAAACGTTAGGAACCTTGACTGTTACTAAACCCGGTCCCGGAGTTGTGCAGGGTGGACTCTTCTGGCAGTATTATGAAGATCTTGACAAAATTAAGTCTTCCGAATCGTACATTTCCATCACCAAAGAACTTTACAGAAAGGTGAAGACAGTAAACGGTGAGGAACTTCAGAAAATAACTTCCTCGACACCTCTGAAAGTTGGCGATAAAGTTACCGTAAAAATGATTCTGAACACCGACAGAAATATGGAATTCATCCATCTGAAAGACATGCGCGCGGCAGGATTCGAACCTTTAAATGTAATTTCAGGCTACGAGTGGAAAAACGGATTGGGTTATTATCAGTCTACGAAGGATGCCTCCACCAATTTCTATATTGAATTTATGTCGAAAGGGAAGTATGTGTTTGAGTATGACTATATCTGCAATGCTTCAGGAACCTTCAGCAACGGAATTACGACGCTGCAGAACTATTACGCGCCACAGATGAATGCGCATACGATGGGAACACGGGTTGTAATCACTGAATAATTGGGTATAGGCCTATACGATGAAAATCTAGATGTATTTCGTGAAACCGCCTAATTATTTAAGGCGGTTTTTCGATAAAAAACATTATTTTTGCAAACATTAATTAAAGCCGGGCCCATAGTTTAATGGATAGAATTAAAGATTCCGGTTCTTTAGGTTGAGGTTCGATTCCTCATGGGCCTACAAACCACCTGATTGCGGGTGGTTTTTTGTTTTGGATTTTCAGGAATTCTGGAGGGGAGAGGTGGAAAGTTAAAAGGTTGGGAGGTTAAAAGGTCGTTAGAAAATTAATAGGACTGAAAGTTCACGGTTTGGAAATCCACAATTTTGCATTCACAATTTAGAATCATCGTGGTTTGTATGGCTGCTCTGTGTCTCCGTGGTTAGGTAGAACCAGGAGCCAAGGCAAAAGAATAAAGTTAAAGGTAAAAGTAAAAAGATTTATAAGCTGGAACCAAATTGTTCTGAGCAACCAAAAGCCGGGGGGCCATATTTCAGACATCAGACGTCAGATTTCAGAGCCCGGAAAGTAGTTACCTGAAGTTAAAAGGTTAATAAGTTAAAAGATTAGAAGGTTAGAAGGTTAGAAGGTTGCTGTATTGAAAAACTTTTCTGTAGGTTTAGGCGTCAGCTTAACCAAGAAAGGGTGACATGATTATAGATTTAACAGATGCATCACCAGAAAACCCCGAAGGGGTGACATATTTCATCACAATTCTGTCTGACCATCCGCAGTCCCATGCATTAAGTCGGTGAGTAGGTAGCAGGTCAGAAGGCGGAGAATTTGGAGGTTAAAAGGATATAGTAGGATAAAAAAAATATGGTCCGCAAATCCAGAATTGTGGTTCATATTTCACAACCTCTGTGCCCTCTGTGCTTTCTCTGTGTCGCTGTGGCTAGGTAGAGCCGAGATTTCAGACATCAGACGTCAGATTTCAGAGCCCGGAAAGCAGTTATCTAAAGTTAAAAGGTTAGAAAGTTAAAAGGTTAGGTGGTTAGGTGGTTAGAAGGTTCATGAATACTCAAAATCGGCCATACCTGCGCAGAAACTAAGTTTCTTTGACTGAAAACCACAGTAACAAATTGCCTTGATGATTTCGCCCATTCGTTAGGATTTTAAAGTGAATTCTAAAGATAACTATTTTTTTGCAAGGTCATAGCAGATTTTAATTTGCAGTTGCTGTAGCAGTTATGCTTTCCAATATTAGTCGGACCTATACTGATATTTATAATCAACGGTATTTTACGGAGCGGAATATGAGGTTCAATATGGATTAAATTGAGAGCATTTACCAACAAGGCTCTAAAAGGGCAAATCTGCTATTTGTGGAGCAATCTGTTCGGGCAGAATTCGTAATGGAGATACTTAGAAAGAAACAGTTACCAGCCTAAAAAGAATATTGCTGTTTTTCTGACGGCATATTTGACACTCTATCTGCTGTCCGTGATCACGTCTGGGTATTATGAGCAGCCGTGTTGAAGTGTCTACACTACACTTTGGGCTCCGGAACAATGGACCTGTAATTTTTTATTTTCCGGCACGATGTGAGGACGCTTCGCGCAGCAGGGAAGTAATGCAAACGTTACTTGGTATCCTGCTAAAAATCCCTTTTGCAATTATACAAAAGTTCTCTTCTTGGTAAAATAGACACTAAAGAAGTTAAATGATTTGATGTAATATTAAGTATTTTATACGCTATATTACGTACAAAATAGTTTTTTATTAATTTTTATAATCTTATTATAGTATGTACATTTGAATATCGATTACGTCATAGTAGTAGGAAAACTGTATGCATGGAGCGCCCATAAAAAAAATCAACTAGAATAACATAGAATTTTATGGCATTGAATTACCCTAATCTGAAAATTATTTTCCTTGCAACACTACAAATGAATTAAGCTACAATTCTTCTAAAAATTAGTTAAGTCAAGTATTTCTTAATAAATAAAGTTTAATTAAAAAATTTAGTCATGAAAACAATCTATTTTTATTTAATGTTGGTATGTTTTATTACATCTTTTACAATGCTTAAAGGTAATGAACCAATTGTTGAAAACTTTGGAATTGCTAACTACGAAGTTAAGAACATAAATACCGGTCGATTTTTGTTTAAAAAAAGCAATTGTACTGATAATGGCTATTCATTCTTTAGTCCATTTAACATTAATCCTGAACTGTTAAGCGCCTCATATAAAACTACATCTAATGATAAGGGTGAAGTTATTATTACAACTAACATAGGAGGCAATTCTACAGAATATAAGATGGCTAATTTCAACGTAGATAAATCAGGTTCATTTGTATCATTTGATATTTTAGTCGGAAAATATATCTTTAAATCAACTATTCAAGGACGCAATTTAACATCAAAATTTTTGCTTAACTATTTTGACAATTCTTCTACATCAGTCTATTTCAGTCAAGCGTGTCCACCTTGTGCTGTTTTCGTTGTTGCGGTAGTTGCGTCAGCCGCAATTAAAATATGTACCGATGCAAGCAGTGCATGTAGCCCATGTAATGGAACACTTATAGTAAGCGCTTGCTCGTGCTCCTGCCAACCAAAAAAATAATCTCTTTTAGACAATGTGCATATCTTTTTGTCCAGTTAACCTATTTCGTTGATTTTGATTATAATAATGATAATTGTACGCTACGGTTCTTGTCAGCTATAAACAGTTATACATGTACATGGAACTTGTTAAAAACATCCTACTCTTATGTATATAATTATAGCCTAAACTTTATAATAAAGGTCATGGAAAAAAATAAATGTTTTACTTCTGGTAATAAATTCTTACTAATCATTTTTAGTATGATTACCTCAATATTGTTTGCCCAAAATATGTATCAAGTTCAATATATTCTAACTTTTAAACCTCAACAAAATTCGACACTTGAGAAAAGTTGTCTGATGACCTTATACGTCCATGGTTTAAATTCTACATTTTTTGACAATGAAATGCTAAAGGCTGATTCAATTTTGACGTCGAGTAAGAATAAGTTTGAACAATCCGGTGAAATACTTGATTACGATACAGATATTGATGTCAATTTTACATTTGTAATTAACAAGAATCTAGAAAATAAGAATATAATTTATATGGATCATATTTTGAATGGATTGAATCCGTTAATGATTGCTTACCAAGAACCAGTGGAACTTGAATGGAAATTAACAAATGAAATCTCCACGGAACAAAATTATATCTGCCAGAAAGCTAACCTTCAATATGGTGGACGTAATTGGATTGCATGGTTTACTACACAAATACCGATTCAGGATGGCCCTTATAAATTTCACGGCCTGCCAGGCTTAATTGTGAAGATTCACGACAATGAGTTTAATTATAATTGGGAACTAGAGAAAATTCAGAGTAATAAAAGTAATTCATTTATAACTCCTATTTTCTCAAATCAAAAGATTAAATTTATGTCAAAGCAAGAATTTGAAAATGTATTTGCGACATATACTAAAAATCCCATGCAAGCATTTAATGAATTAAGTGAAGAAGTTTTGGATTCCTATGTTCCAGGTATTAATGTAAAGTTACGTGAATATATTAAAACGCAAGGAGATATTATTAAAAATAAATACTCAAGTAGCACAAATTTGATTGAACTTTAAATATTAAAGTAAATATTTCCACGAGCAGTAGTTTTTTATGTATAAAACTATAATATATTTCAAATTAACATATTACCGAAGAGAAAATTTTTGAGAAAGTCTATATATCATTTTATTCTGAAAGGATGAAATGAATTCAAAAAAATAATCCGTAAGCAGGTAAATGTACATCAATGGATGTGAATAATTTGGCATTTATTTTATTACAAAAAAGGAATAAAGAATTAATGGTTTATAAATAAACAACTACTACATTAATTTTAAAATATCTAGTAAATATGAAAATCATACCATTAATGCACGTTATTGCAGGTAATCTAATAATCAACTTTCCAATAGCTGTTTTCGGTTATTATCAATTGTTTAGTCTTAATTCAAATTTAACTTTAGCAAATGCATTTTTTGTTGTTACATTTCAATTCGTTTATTGGTCGTTAGTCGTTCCTTTTTACAAACTTTACAGTGTAAGAAATTTATTTACCAAAGACGATTTTCTGAAATGGGAAAAGTGGAGTGTTCGTTCATTTCTATTTTGGCCGCAAAGCTTTAATCTAGATAAATTAGAATGTTGGGATGCAGATAAGTTAAAAGAGTTTTTAGACTTACGATCTAAATTTCTACAATAAAACTGTTTTTGGGGATGAATACTTCACAAGAACTTTCTGAAAAGAATTAAATTCTGCCGGAGACAGTGGCATTTTAAGAATGGAAAAATCAGGGTTTGATAACAGTAATAGACCTGCTTACCTTGCTGATAACTTTCAATGGGTGCGTCAAATCACGCCTCACTACGCATAAACTCGATGTTTTTCAAAATCTGACGGCGGGAAATTGTTATTTCCTCGCTATAATGTTCTGAAAGAACAGCAGAGCAGTACGTGATTAAATTATTAATGTAGAAATTCCTGTATTAGTTTGAAAAACATTTGTCCAGAGCCTTATATCTTATTTGTGCATTTTTGTTCGTTGCCATTCCATCATTTGTGTGAATCTCAAATATACATATTGAAATTAAACTTCCACAGAATTTCTTACATATCAGATTTTAGGGAGGACAAATACAGTCTTTGCTGGTGATCTTAGATAACCCAAAAAAAAATCAGGACTTTCGTCCTGATCTGTGTTACATTGGGCCCTGCATGTCGTCGTCGCCCGAGGAGTTGTTGTTGATGTCCTTTTTGCGTTTTGGCTGATCCACTTTCTCGCCCTGCTTGAAGCGGTAGGTGAAGGAGAGGTTGAAGGAGCGCGGGTTCCAGCGCATCATGGACTCTTTTTCAAAGCCGGGGCCGAAGCTAGTGTATTCGCGGCCACGGGTTCCAAAGATATCCTGGATATTGAAGGCCAGGGTACCGTTTCCGTCCAATACCGTTTTGTTGGCACCAAAATTAAGGACATACATTGGTTTGGTAACGCTGGAAGCGGTTTCCTGTCCGCCTCTGTAAAAGCCCTGAAGCTGCATATTCAAGGTCTTGTCCACCTTAAATGTATTGGTGAGCCTGAATCTTGTGGAAAAACCCGAACCGTCGAATGATAAAGGCTCAGTCATCGTGGTGGCATCATAGTACTCCCCTTCGGACTTATACCCAAACAGGTCGGCGCTGGCCATGATCTTCCACCATGGCAGGATATCGGCAGTCGCGTTAAGGTCCAGTCCGTATTGGTGGTCATTCCCGATATTATACGGTTTTGTTATAAGCACATTGGAACCCGGACTTTCACTCATCACCACAAATCTTGTTTCATCTTTTGTAGAACGGAAATAGAGCGTGGGGTTGACAGTGATTTTACGCTTTTGGAAAGCGTAACCCAGTTCAAAAGAGTCTATATATTCCGGATTCAGGTCTTCGTTACCGCGGAAAAGGTTTTGGCGGTTGGCCAGGGAAGTCGGGTAGGGAATGAGGAACCAGGAGCGGGGTCTGTTGATCCTTCTGGAATAGTTAAGCAAAAGCTGGTTGTTGGTGCTGCCCAGGTCGTAGCTCAGGAAGGCACTCGGGAAAAAGCCGATATAATTTTTATCCTTGCTGGATACGTTTCCACTCAGGCTTCGGTAGTCGATGCCAATATCTGAATGTTCCGCCCGCAGACCCAACTGGTAACCAAACTTATCAATCTTGCTCTTGAACTGTGCATAGGCCGCGTTAATTTTTTCACTGTAGACCGTGTTTCCGCTGTATGCATCAACTGTTTCATAAGCCAGGGCTGCATTGGTTTCACTGTTCAGGAAATCATAGTCGTTATTATTGCTGTCGAATCGGTAGCCTGCTTCAATTTTTGACATTTCACCGACAGGAAGTTCATAATCCAACTTACCGATTACCGTTTTATTGATGGTATGGTTGTTCCCCAAAGAACCGTAACGGAAGACGGTGTTGTCCAGCTCTTTAGAGTCCTCATTGGACCTGTTGTCGCTCTGCTGAACACTTACGCTCAGGTAAATATTGTGACCGTTATCATTAAATTTATGATCCAGACCTGCATCTCCCTGAATGGTAAAGTTTCTGCTGTTCCCCAATGCATTGGTCTGTGTGAAACCATCAACCATTCGTGCAGCATTGTAGCTGATATTGTCTACATTGTTATCGCTGAAGCTTTTGTAAGCCCTACCCATGGCAGACAAATTAAAAGAGGTCCGGTCGGTGAGGTCTACAGAGAATCCTGCGGTAGCGTTGTAATTGTCGTTCTCGCTTTTGTTGAGTGAATTCTGCTCAAAATAAGAAGTAGTTGCACCGGTAACAGCATCAAAGAAACGCGTATCACTCTCATTGCGGCCCTCACTTTCACGGTAGCCGCCACCACCGTTCAGGAACCAGGTCCAGCTGCCTTTTTTCCAGCTTAGATTGGTGTTAAGGTTAGTGCTGGGCAACCACCCTAAACTTCCGGTCACGCTGCCGTTGAAGCCCATTCCTTTGGTCTTTTTCAGGATGATGTTCAGGATACCGGCGGTACCGCTGGCTTCAAATTTAGATGAAGGGTTGGTGATGACTTCAATGCGCTCAATCTGGTCAGCGGGTATGGACTGCAGTGCATTAGCACCACTGTCGATACCAAGAAGTGCAGAAGGTTTACCGTTGATAAGGAAACGTACATTGGAATTACCGCGCATGGATACAGTACCGTCGGTTTCTACAGAAACAGAAGGTACGTTGGTAAGCACATCCTGAAGGTTACCGCCTTTCGAAATGATATCCGTGCTGGGATCATATACTTTCTTATCAAGTTCAACACGGTAGGGCCGTGTGGCCTGTACCGTGAGGGTTACCCCTTCAATTTCCTGAGTAGGCGCGGTAACAGATCCGGTTTCTTCCTGTTCAATGGAAATGCCGGGCATGTTTCCTCCGGTAGTGATCTGTCTGGCCTCTGTGGTCTTTTTAAAATTAATGGCATCAACAGTAATGTCATAATTTCCCGGTACCAGCTGCAGCGTATAAAAACCCTTGTCATCTGCCAAAGCGGCATCACTGAAAGCGGGATTGGCTTTATTGGTAAATGTTACCGAGGCATAGGGCACGGGGTTATTTTGCTTATCCACCACCGTAGAAGATACTGTTATTTTTTCCTGGGCAAACGCAAAAGCGGCAGCCGAGAGTACGAAGGTAAGTCCGAGGACTTTTCTGGTTAGAATCTGATTAATTTCTGTTTTTACCATTTTGTAAAATAATTAGCAGGGGCAAAATTCCAATTTTAGTGCCCATTTGTTTTATAATATTCCAAAAAAATATTGTAGTTCAGTGAAGATTTGAAAATTCACTTGACTAATAAGACGCTTAACCAGCTGTTTTGTTAAAGCTGCGAGCTGTTAATTTGTGTTAAAGCTATTTTATCTCGCGTGAATTAAGCCAGGTCTGATAGTCGCGTGCATTTTTGGCATGTTCAGCATCGCTGGCCGTAAAGCGGTGATAGCCAAAACGGTCAGGATCGGCTGCCATAAAGATGTAATTGTTTTTTTCTGCATTAAGAACGGCATCCACTGAATTTTTATCAGTGATGCAGATCGGCCCGGGTGGAATACCTGCATTTGCGTAGGTGTTATATGGAGAGGGATGCCTCAGGTGCTTATAAAGAACCCGCCGAATAGGCGTAGTAAAATTTGTCTCTTTGTTAATTGCATAAATTACCGTGGGGTCACTCTGCAGTTTCATACCTTTACGGTAGCGGTTCAGGTAAAGGCCGGCAATGGTTTTCTGCTCGTCGGGTTTGCCACCGGATTCTTTGTACACAATGGAGGCCAGAGCATAAATCTGGTCGCGCGTCAGTCCGCTTTCTTTTTCTTTCTGAATGCGTTCAGCAGTCCAGAAGTCCTGGTACTGGTCATCAAATTTTTTGAAAAATTCCTTTGGGGTAACGGTCCAGAAGAACTGGTAGGTGTCTATGAAGAAATATTTTTTAAGGTCTTCGGCATTTCTGTGCCCTTTCTGCACGGCTATTTTGTTCAGTTCGGAAACGAACTGAAGCGAGTCGGTCTCTGTTTTGCGCGTAACACGGCCCACCATCTGATACACATCACCGAAATCACCGATACGAAAGGTGTTTTCTGTCTGGTTTCCGGCTTTGATCATATTTACAAGATCAGTGTTGCTGCTGCCATCCTTTACCCGGTACCGCCCGGCGTGGAAGAAGCGGTCCATACTTTTGTCTTTGGCAACATCAACAAAAGCCTCTCTGTTGTGCAGGTAAGGTGATATTGAGTCCAGGATCTGGTTAAAGTTGGCGCCGGTAGGAATATGAAAATAGCCTTCTTTGGCTACATTATCACCAAAATATTTCTTATAAAAACGGATACCAAAAAAGCCTGCTATAATAACCACGGCCAGGATAAAGAGTGCTGCTGTCTTTTTCATTATTAATATTTAAGCTGAGTTTGACCAAGCTGAATTTGCGAGTGCAAAAATGCGGTATTTTTTGTTAGTTAAGGGCTTTTTCCACTTTGATTGCATCTATTAATGTAATCAGTGGTCAACTTCTGAGGAATTGGAAGTTCTGAATCATGCTTCTGGCCTTTTAATTTCATTTTGAGACCGGTAAGCGAAATTTGTGCCGCTGTGAAGATATTTGTGCCACGACTTGGAATCTGCGTTTTAATTAACGGCAGGATGTGGCTGGGGCGCAGGTGAAGGGGATTTACTGCGAACCTGAATGACGCAGTTCCCGACCTTTCCGAACTACAGTCCAAAATTCGTCAGCAGAAAGAGGTGGCGGGATGTGCTCCAATTTAATATCTTGTATGTCCACCGGGCAATTATCTGACAATTCAAAATATAAGATCGCGCTGAAATAGTGAATAAGATCTCTGACGGTGAAAAAGGTGCGGTACTCGTCGCGGATCTCAGGACTTTGGGCGAAGCAGACACTAACATCGGGTTCATTTCCAGATTGAAATTGAAGACCCAGGCCCGAGGCCCATTTTTCCACTGTTGCCGGATTACGCTGAACAACTGAGTGAATTTGATCTCGCAGCGCTTCTAAAATTTGCATCTTATTAAAAAGGGGCGATGGATCCATTATTTGGTAATGTGCTGTACGATTAAACCGGCCATTCGCGGCCACTAAATTGAAATCTTGCCGCTGAAAACCTGAACTGCCGGTCCTTCCAGCCAGATATCGGAGAAGGTGCTGCCGCTTTGCCGGGCATGAATTTTCAGGTTTCCGCCTAGGACTTTCACATCAACCGCAGTAAGACCTGTATCCTTCATAAAAACCAGGGCTGAGGCAGTAGCGCCCGTACCGCAGCTGAAAGTTTCGTCTTCCACACCGCGTTCATACGTACGCACAAACAGGGAATGGTCTGAAAGTTTTTCTACAAAATTAACGTTAATACCTATGGAGCAGTAGGTGTCATTATTACGGATCTCATTTCCTTTTGTATACACCGGGAAATCCTTCACCGCATCCACAAACATTACAAAATGCGGAGAACCTGTATTGAGGACGGTATTCTCTCCATCATAACTGATATCTGCCACATCAATCATTTTCAGTTTCACATTTCCCTTGCTATAAGAAGCTTCGTGAAGACCATCCACAGCAGTAAATGTTGCCTTCTCTTCAAAAAGATCCAGGAAGTGGGCAAAGGCTACCAGACAGCGGCCGCCGTTTCCGCACATTGTACTTTCATTCCCGTCGGAATTATAATACACCATTTTAAAATCGGCCTGTGCATCATTTTCAAGAAGGATCAGTCCGTCGCCGCCAATTCCGAATCTGCGGTCACACAGGTATTTTATCAGATCTTTATTCTTCGGGAATTCCTGGTCCCGGTTGTCGATCATCACAAAATCGTTACCGGTGCCCTGGTATTTATAAAACTGAAGTATATTCTGCATATTGATGTGGATTTGCGCCTGTGCAAGTTACTGAATTAGAGTAAAAATTCGCTTACCTATTATAGTTGCGGTGATTTTTGGGGCTGGTTTTTGGGTAACGGCATTCCCTTTTTCCATTCCAGATAGCCCACATAAGCCATTATTGTAAACACCAAATATTGAATGGAGGTAATTCCGAGGCCTTTATAAAGCATCATCGGAACGCAGATCAGGTCGCCAATGATCCAGAAAATCCAGTTTTCGATTTTACGTTTCGCCATAAGCCACATGCCTACCAGGAAAATCGCGGTCGTAAGTATGTCGAGCCAGTTGGCCCAGTCCAGGTGATGAAGTCCTGCCTCCGGATTTTCGGAAACCTGATCCAGCAAGGGTTTATAGTAATATACTAAAATGATGAGAAAAAAACTGACAGCAAAAAGGACCGCAGAAAATAACCATTCATTTTTCGTGGTCCAGGAAACGTTTACATGAATATGGTCTTCGGAACTTTTGGCCCAAAGAATCCAGCCGTAGACACTCATGATGCTGTAATATACATTGATAAGCATATCACCCCATAGACCAAACTGAAAAAGGATGTAGACGTACAGGACGGTAGATATGATGCCCGTGGGGTAAACCCAGATATTTTTTTTTACTGAAAACAGAACGCTCAGGAGTCCAAAAAAAGCTGCCGAAGCTTCCAGCACGATCTGGCCGGTTTCGTAACTCTCATAGGGTTTTAGGAAAAGATCATGGAAATTCATGCAGGCCAAAGATAAAAATAATGGCATAAAGCAACAGCAGGCATTAAAGAGAAAGATTGGTATTTTGGTAGAGGTTAGATTGGAAATGCTGTTTTTTATAATAGAAAGGGGTATTAAAACAGGCATAAAAATGTTAATTACTGCAAATTTTTTATACTTTCGTAAATTCTTAAAAATTTGCTAATGTCAAACCTCTGGAAAACAAAATCCCTTAGTCAGCTGCTCCGAACAGCGGAAGATTCGGAAAAAGGACTTCGAAGAACCTTAAGTGCCACATCTCTGGTGGCGTTAGGAATCGGGGCCATTATTGGTGCCGGCCTTTTTTCTCTCACCGGCATTGCTGCTGCCGATAATGCCGGCCCGGCCGTAGTTTACTCATTTATCCTGGCGGCCCTGGGCTGCGCTTTTGCGGGTTTATGCTACGCAGAATTTGCCTCTATGATTCCGGTGGCCGGTAGTGCCTATACCTACTCATATGCGACAATGGGCGAATTTATCGCCTGGATCATAGGGTGGGACCTTGTTTTGGAGTATGCGCTGGGTGCTGCTACCGTAGCTGCCTCCTGGTCACAATATGTAGCCAAGTTCCTGTTGGGTGTGGGCATTGAAATTCCTGTTGAATTACTGCACGGACCATGGGATGAAACGCCGGGAATCCTGAATCTTCCGGCTATTTTGATTGTTTGCCTGCTTTCTGTTCTGCTTATAAAAGGTACTAAAGAATCAGCATTAATCAACAATATACTTGTTATCCTGAAGGTTACAGTTGTCCTTGTATTTATTTTTCTGGGCTGGGGCTTTATCAATCCGGAAAACCACCAGCCTTTCATCCCGGTTAATGAAGGTGAACAGATGGTCAGACAGGGCTCCATGGGGTTTTTCGACTTTTTCCAGAGTGATTATTTCGGGCAATATGGCTGGAGTGGTATCCTGAGAGGTGCCGGTGTGGTTTTCTTCGCCTTTATTGGCTTTGATGCGGTAAGTACAGCAGCTCAGGAAGCCAAAAACCCACAGAAAGGAATGCCTATAGGAATTATTGGTTCATTGGTCGTTTGTACGCTTCTCTATGTACTGTTTTCCTACGTACTTACCGGCCTGGAGAACTATGTGAATTTCAGGGGCGACGCAAGTCCGGTAACCACAGCATTTGCGCGTACCGGATATACATTTATCAATTCTGCACTTACCATAGCTATTATCGCAGGTTATACCTCAGTGATGCTGGTTATGCTGATGGGGCAGAGCCGCGTTTTCTACAGTATGAGTGTGGACGGACTTCTGCCTAAATTCTTTTCGGACCTTCATACAAAGAGTAAAACACCCTGGAAAACAAATATTATCTTTATGATTTTTGTTAGTCTGTTTGCCGGGTTTGTGCCGGTATCCGACCTGGGACATATGGTGAGTATCGGGACCCTGTTTGCGTTTTCACTTGTTTGTATCGGCGTTATCGTGATGCGTAAGACAAATCCTCATGCTGTGCGCGGATTCCGTGTACCGTTGGTACCCTTAGTCCCGATCCTGGGTGTACTCATCTGTGTGACCCTGATGGTAGGACTGCCAATTGAAAGCTGGGAGCGTTTGGCCATTTGGCTGGGACTAGGCTTCCTGATTTACTTCCTATACGGACGGAAACATTCCAAAATTAACAACCCGGATTAATATATTGTCCCACCATATGGTGGGATTTTTTAATTTTATCAGATGCTAAAGAAAATAATTTTAAGCCTTTTCATAATTACCGGCTCTTGCGTAAGCGGACAGCAGGTAAAAACGGATATCCTGCTTGAAGACAATATATCAATACGTGCCCTGGAAATCTGGGACCGCAAGGTTTGGTATACGGGAACGGATTCAAAATTTGGCTATGTAAGTCTTGCAGACAGTAAGGACAAAAAGCAAATCGTTCTGGCCGATGACAAACTGCAGTTCCGCACGCTGGGACAGAACAAAACGGACTTTTATGCCATTAATATTGAGAGTCCAGCTTTAATGTTCAAGATAAATAAAAGGACACTGGCAAAACAGGTTGTCTTTCGGGACACTGCCAAAACCGCTTTTTACGATGCGCTGCATTTTGTAAACGATGATCTGGGATATGCCTTTAGTGATCCCGATACGGATCTCAACCTAAAACTCGCGGT
This sequence comes from Chryseobacterium sp., assembly GCF_008831505.1. Lineage (NCBI taxonomy): Bacteria > Pseudomonadati > Bacteroidota > Flavobacteriia > Flavobacteriales > Weeksellaceae > Chryseobacterium > Chryseobacterium sp. The sequence goes on from NZ_CP044507.1 coordinate 1,238,847, forward strand.
CTTTAACAGACAAGGAAATGGCAAATGGTATATCATTGATCGTAAGGACAAGGTTAATATGAATAAGGGTGAAGCGGCTTTTGCAGCCAGTAATTCCAATATGGCCTCATCGAGGAACTATCTCTGGATTGCGACGGGCGGTGCAAGTTCACGGATATTCAGACTTGATTTCAGAACAGAGAAATGGTCTGTTTATAATACTCCGTTTGTGCAGGGAAGTTCGTCACAGGGCATTTATGCGATTGATTTTTATGATGACAAATTCGGAATTGCCGTGGGCGGTGACTATACCAAACAAAGCGAAAACTTTAATAATATTGCGACTACGCAGGACGGTGGCCAAACGTGGACAGTCCAGGCTTCCGGAAAGAATGGCGGTTACAAAACCTGCGTCCGGATTCGCCCGGGTTCTAAGGGTAAGGATATCATTGCTGCAGGCGACCAAAACGTGGAACTATCCAGAGACTTTGGTAAGACATGGACCACCATATCCAATGAAAAGGGTCTATATGTTTGCGGGTGGATTAACCGCAACACGATTGTTCTGGCCGGCAAAAACAGGATATTGCGAATGACTCTGAAACTGTAGCCTGCCAAATCTCATTACCGTTAATTTTTCCGCCGTAAGTTATTTCGTATTTTTGCACTTCAAAACGATTGGCCATTTGGCTGAACTTTTCATCAAACTTATTCCAATGAATTCACTCATCGATAAATATAATATTCCGGGTCCCCGTTACACTTCTTATCCTACTGTTCCGTTTTGGGACGAGGAGAGTTTCACGCCTGAACTTTGGCAGAATTCAGTGATCCGCTCCTTCAATGAATCCAATGAGGCCGAAGGGATTTCGATTTATATTCATTTGCCGTTCTGTGAACAACTCTGCACTTTCTGTGCCTGTCATAAAAGAATCACCAAACAGCACTCGGTAGAAACTCCTTACCTGGAAAGCGTGCTGAAGGAATGGGACCTTTATCTGGACCTGCTTGCATCGGATCAGTTGACGCCGAATTCCAAACCCAAAATAAAGGAACTCCACCTGGGCGGCGGTACGCCTACTTTCTTTTCGCCGGAAAATCTGAGAACCCTTCTGGAAGGCATATTCGCCAAGGCAGAAATTGCTGAGCATCCAGAATTCTCCTTTGAGGGTCATCCAAACAATACCTCGCGCGAACATCTTCAGACGCTTTATGACCTTGGTTTCCGCCGCTGCAGTTTTGGTGTACAGGATTATGACCCACAGGTTCAGAAAGCCATCAACCGAATCCAACCCTTTGAAAATGTAGAGCGCGTGACCAACTGGGCACGTGAGATTGGGTATACCAGTATTTCCCATGACCTGGTATTCGGGCTGCCTTTCCACACCTGGGAAAAGATGGAATTTACCATCCGCCGTACCCTGGAACTGAAGCCTGACCGTCTGGCCTTCTATTCCTATGCCCATGTGCCGTGGATTAAAGGTGTGGGTCAGAGAGGTTTTGATGAAAACGATCTGCCAAGCGGCGAGGAAAAGCGCAAACTGTATGAAAACGGCAAAAAATTACTTGAAGAACTGGGATATATTGAAATCGGCATGGATCACTTCGCGCTTCCGCATGACGATCTTTATCAATCCATGGTTTCAGGCAACATCCACCGGAATTTCATGGGTTATTCTTCCGGTAAGACCCAACTGATGATAGGCCTAGGTATGAGTGCCATCTCCGATTCGTGGTATGCCTTTGCCCAAAATGAAAAGACTGTGGAGGATTATCAGAAACGTGTGGACGAAGGTATAATACCGGTATTCCGCGGACATATACTGAATGAGGAAGACCTTAACATCCGCCAGCATATCCTGAACATCATGTGCCGGCTGGAAACTTCCTGGGACTGGCAGAATACGTTCCCGGAACTGCCAAATGCCCTGGAAGCACTTCAGGAAATGCAGGACGACGGTCTGGTGGAAATCTCTGAAAACGCGATTAAGATCACGGAAAAGGGCCGCGCATTCACGAGAAATGTAGCGATGACCTTTGACCTGAGAATGATGAGGAAAAAACCCGAAACGCGCATTTTTTCGATGACGATTTAATTTGGGAATCCAATATAGAAATGAAAAAGCGACTTGTAAAAGTTGCTTTTTTTATTGAAATTGATATTTAATAAAGTAAATTTGAAATGTTCAACTTTCAGTAAAAACGTAAATAACTCTATGAAAAAAGCAATACCACTTATCATTGTATTTGTAAGTTTTAATTTCTATGGTCAGACTTTAGAGCAAAAAGCGGCGGAAAAAGCTTGCGAATGTGTCAAAGAAATAAGGACCTTAAATGATGAGAATTACATAGAATGTATCTCCAAATCATTGACAGAATCTTTAATAGAAACTGATCGTAAAGAGAATTTTAAGAAAATTTCGACTGTTGATGGGATGAAGAATACTTTATCTGAAGTTGACTCAATTGTAAAATTAATTTGCAGTATTGATCAAAATGCTCTACTTGAAGAAAAGACCAAACTGTATTATCGGTATTCCGAAAATTTAAATGCAACAAATTCCTATAAAATTGGGAAAGATTTTATGGATGCAGAAAATTATAAATTAGCAATTGAAGCTTTTCAATTAGCGTTAAAAAATGATCCTAATTTCGTCTTAGCTTTAGATGATATTGCAATGTCATATAGGAAAATCGATCAATATGAAGAGGCTATTCAATTTTATCAAAAATCCTTAGACATTTTTCCGGAAGGAGATTTTGCGTTAATGAATATTGCAGTAGTGTATAGTCTAAAACACGACTACAAAACCTCAGGTGAGTATTTTAAAAAGTTGATAAAATTTCATCCAAATTATGCTGAAGGATACTATGGTTTAGGGAGAAGTTTTGCGTTCTTAGAAGATTACGAAAATGCACTAACTAATATTATTAAAGCACATAAAATTTACGTAAAAGAGGGTTCACAGTACACAAAAGATTCACAACAAATGATACAAATTATTTTTAATGAAATGAAGAAAGGGGAGAAGGAGAAAGATTTTTATAGGATTGCTAAAGAAAATGACGTGAACATTAACCATTTTTAATCAATCTTACAGGTGATTCTTATCATGCGCTTAATGTGTCGACTAGCAGACTGCGTTTCGGAAGCTACCGACTGCGCTTGACGCACAGACCTAAATGCAGGACGACGGTTTGGTGGAGATTAAGGATAACAACATCAAAATCATGGAGAAGGCGCCCGCGAAAGATAACAACAGAGCCCGAGCAATTATAATACAATAATTTCTTATTTCACCATCAACTTTTCCGTAAACACCTTCACATTATCCGCGTAAATATTTACAAAGTAGATTCCCGGAACCAAACGCGAAATATCAACACTGCCGCCCTCGTTAAGTTTCGTTCTATGCACCATTCGGCCTTCAGCATTCGTAAAATCTGCTGTCCGATCTGTCCCGGTTACACCTTGTACGGATATTATTCCTGAGGCCGGATTCGGATATATTTTAACTCCACCAGCCACGTTTTCCTGAGTGCCGAGGGTGGTAGTCGTAACTTTATAAATTTTTCCGTTATTGATGGACGCCACATAAAGTTCTTTCTGAGCATCCTGACCGAAGGTAGAAAAGTTGTTTCCGCTGAAAGCCGTTGTCCATGTGATTGTATTGTCCGGACTCATCATTCCAATCTGAGCCGAGCAATAGTCTGCAAAGAAATACTTTCCGCTAAATGCCGGATAGAGAGAACCGCGGTAAACATAGCCGCCCGTAATTGAGCATTTACCCCCGGAGTGGTTATAAACCGCAACCGGATACGTCATAGTATTTGCGGCCGCACAACCCGTTGAGTTATAAACAGTGTTACCCTCGTAACACCGCCATCCGTAGTTCAGTCCGCCCTGTGATGCAGGCATTCTGTTAATTTCTTCAATCTGGTTCTGTCCTACATCCGCAATCAGAATATTTCCGGCAGTATGATCGAACGAGAATTTCCAGGCATTTCGCAGGCCGTAAGCCCAAACTTCATCGGCGCCGTCTGTGCCGACGAAAGGATTACCGGGCGGAATATTATATGGCGCAGCACCATTGATGTCAATTCTTAAAAGTTTGGCCAGTAAAGCATTTTTGTTCTGTCCGTTATTGTTGGGGTCTCCACCGCTGCCGCCGTCACCTGTAGAGATATAGAGATATCCGTCTGCGCCGAAGTGCATGCTGCCACCGTTATGATTGGAGAATGGCTTGGGAATGTTCAGTATAATATTTTCCGATGCCGGATTTGCAGTATCAGCATTTCCTGAGCTTACACTGTAACGGGCTACCGTTATATTACCGGACAAGTCGTTGTAGTACACGAAAAAATAACCGTTTGCCGCATATTGAGGGTGAAAGGCCAGCCCCAGAAGTCCTCTTTCTCCACCATAATTGATCTTGGTGCTGATATCCAGAAAATTAACTGGATTCACTGTTCCGGAAGGCTGCACAATTTTAATCTGGCCTGTTTGCTGTACCACAAACAGACGTGCATCATTTGCATGCACGATCTCCACCGGCGACGAGAAGCCGGTACTGAATTCCTGTAGCAGCACAGTTTGAGCCTGGATATGCATGGCGCCGACACAAATCACCAACGTGTATAAATGTTTCATAACAAGGTCATTTATAATTATTTATGAAGGTATGTTGATATAAACCTTTCTGTTTTACATCAGGATACTGAAAATTAATATAATGCACATTTTTTTGAAAGTCCTTCAAAAATCCCTAAATTAAGGAAGTTGAAATGTTAAAATAATGTGAAAAGTGCTAATAAAAACATTATATTTGCCGACTAAATTTTAATGTTGTATTATAATGCAAGGAAAAGGATTTATAACGCTTATTGCGGTTATACTAGGCTTAATCTGCATCAACGAGTTGCTGCCCACGTGGTATGCCGGTAAAGTTGAGAAGCAGGCTACAGAAATTTCGGCAGGGGATCCTGTGAAATATCAGAAAGAGCTGGACAGGCTCTCCAAGGATACCCTTAATCTTGGGTTTACAAAACTCCATTATAAAGGAGCCAAGGAAAAAGAAATGAAACTTGGTCTGGACCTTAAAGGCGGTATCAATGTACTGTTGGAAATTAACCAGAGAGATCTCATCAGTAACCTGACCAATTATTCAGAAAACCCTATCCTGATTGAGGCACTGAACCGTACTGATGAAGTCCAGAAGAACTCAACCCGTTCCTACATAGATAACTTTTTTGTGCAGTTTGACGCTGTGAATAAAGAGAAAGGTGCTAACCTTAAACTTGCCGACCCTGAAATCTTCGGCAATCCAAACCTTACTGAGATCCGGTTTAACACCAGCGACGAGGAAGTTAAAAAAATCGTAAGCAACAGAATTGAACTGTCTACCGGTACCGCATATGAGGTAATCCGTACCCGTATCGATAAGATGGGGGTAACGCAGCCAAACGTTCAGCGTGTACCCGGCACAGGTCGTATTTCCGTGGAAATGCCGGGTGTAAAAGATATTGACCGTGTAAAGAAAATGCTTCAGACTTCTGCAAAACTACAGTTCTGGGAAGTACAGCAACTTCCGGAAGTGGCTCCTTATTTTGAGCAGCTTTCACAAATTATCGCGGTTAAAGGTGATTCTATAGGCGTACCGAAGACAACAAACCTGATGAACTTGCTGCAGCTCAATACAATGGCTGCAAACGGTGTGGGTAATATAAAACTTAGTGATACCGCAACAGTAAATAAAATTCTGAACAGCGAGATTGCAAAAAAAGCCAGACCAGCCAATATCAAGCATACCAACTTCTTTTGGGGATATAAACCGGATGCAGGCAACGAAGGTAATTTGGTTCTGTATGCAATTAGAGGAAATGCCTCGCAGAAAGCTCCCGTAGATGGTGCCGTAGAATCTGCAAACATAGGATATGACGACTTAGGCAGAGTAGTGGTAGACATGCAGATGGATTCCAAAGGTGCAAAGGACTGGAAAACCATGACTGAGAAAAACGTTGGAAAGCCGGTTGCTGTTACCCTGGACAATGTGGTATATACCGCTCCTAATGTAAACGAAGCCATCCCAAGCGGAAGAACTCAGATCTCCGGAAACTTTTCTCAGGAAGAGGCCCAGGATTTGGTGAATGTTCTTGGCGCAGGTAAACTTCCTGCAGGTGCTAAAATCGTACAGGCAGAAGTGGTAGGGCCATCATTGGGTGCTGAATCTATCCAGTCCGGTATGTGGTCTTTCATCATCGCCTTTTTGATTATCGTTGTTTACCTGATATTTTATTATGGCGGCGCCGGTGTTTACGCGGTTATTGCAATGCTCATCAACCTGTTCTTCCTTATGGGTATTATGGATTCGGTGGATGCTACGCTTACCCTTCCCGGTATTGCGGGGGTAGTACTTTCCATGGCCATGGCCATTGATGCCAACGTAATTGTATATGAAAGAACCAAGGAAGAACTCTTCCTGGGTAAAAATATCAAGGAAGCCTACAAAGAAGGGTTCAATTTCTCCCTTTCTGCTATTATTGACGGTAACATCACTTCACTCCTTACAGCAATTGTACTTTATGTTTTCGGTACGGGACCAATTAAAGGTTTTGCTGTTACATTGGGTATCGGTATCCTGATGTCTATGTTTACCTGTGTACTTCTAACAAGGGTGATGATTTTTAACCGTCTTGAAAAAGGCAAAGGACTGTCAGTTTGGACACCGATGACCAAGAATCTGTTCCGCAATACGTGGATCGATTTTATCGGCAAAAGAAAATTCGCCTATATCTTCTCGGCCATACTTACAGTAATCTGTCTCGGATCAATCTTTACACAAGGATTTAAATTTGGTGTAGATTTTAACGGCGGGCGGAGTTATGTAGTTCGTTTCGACAAATCCGTTAATCCGGTTGATGCGGATGAGAGTCTGCAAAAGATCTTTGTGGCGAAGGATGGAGACCAGAATGCGGTTGATGTAAAAACATTCGGCAGCGATAACCAGCTGAAGATTACTACGGATTATATGATCAATGAGCAATCCGTAGAAGCTGATATGGCCGTAGAACAGAAACTGTTTGAAGGTCTTAAACCATACCTACCGGCAAATGCCTCAATTCAAAATTTCAAAGGCGGAGATGACGGTGCTGCTTATGGAATCATCAGTTCCGTAAAAGTAGGCCCTACCGTTGCCGATGATATTAAGACGGGTGGTGCCCTGGCACTGTTTATCGCACTTATCGGTATCTTCCTTTATATTCTTTTAAGATTTAAAAGATGGCAGTTCTCCACCGGAGCCATTGCTTCTCTGGTGCATGATGCGATCGTGATCCTGGGTGTGTATTCCTTACTCAGGAATATGATGCCGTTCAGCATGGAGATCAATCAGGACTTTATTGCGGCTTTGCTTACAGTTCTGGGTTACTCCATCAATGATACGGTAATCATTTTTGACAGAATTCGTGAGTATCTGAAGGAAAAGAAATCGTTGACACTGGAGAACCTTTTCAACGACTCGATTTCAAGCACGCTGGGCCGGACGTTTAACACAGCCTTTGCAACCTTCCTTGTAATCCTGGCCATCTTTATTTTTGGTGGTGAGAACCTGAGAGGGTTTATGTTTGCACTTCTGATAGGAGTAGGATTCGGAACATATTCCACATGGTTTATAGCCTCCGCAGTATCTTACGACCTTCTGAAGAAAAAGGGCACTAAAGCCCTTGCCGAGAAGCCTGCCGTAGAGGAGAACACAGGTTCAACACGCAATTAATAGTTTATCATATAGTGCCGATGTCCCCTTTTTGGGGACATTTTTTTTGTTGATGTATATGCAGCAATATAATTGTCTGCTCATTTTGAAAAAATAGCTGCTTCCACAGTATTCAATAATTCTTACCTTCGCAGCTGTGAAAAAGAATAAAAAATCGGCAGCCATAGGGTTTATATTTATTACTCTTTTGGTTGATATCACTGGCTGGGGGATTGTAATTCCGGTTGTACCATCGCTCATCCAGGAACTCATTCATGACGCTGATCTCAGCGTGGCATCCCAGTACGGCGGTTGGCTTAGCTTTGTCTACGCTTTTATGCAGTTTCTTTTTGCACCTATTCTCGGTAACCTGAGTGACAAATACGGTAGGCGGCCCGTTATCCTGTTTGCGCTACTGGGCTTTGCGCTAAACTTCTTCATCCAGGCCTGGGCACCAACTATATTCTGGCTGTTCGTGGGCCGGATTCTCTCCGGAGTTACAGGTGCGAGTATTACCACTGCCAGCGCGTATATCGCTGATATTTCTGATGACAGCAACCGGGCTAAAAATTTTGGGATGATAGGCGCTGCCTTTGGTCTGGGCTTCATCCTGGGACCTGTGATTGGCGGACTGCTGGGACAGTTTGGTCCACGTGTTCCGTTTATAGCAGCCGGTATTCTCTGCTTACTGAACTTCCTGTATGGTATCTTTGTACTTCCTGAAAGTCTCGGTCAGGAGCACCGGCGCAATTTCAGCTGGAAACGTGCCAATCCGGTGGGCACACTTTTCAATATCCGACGCTACCCAGCCATCCTTTATCTGATGATGGCCTGGTTCCTGGTTTATATCGCCGCACATGCCATCCAGACAAACTGGGCCTTCTTTACCATGTACCGCTTCAGTTGGGATGAGAAGATGGTCGGCATTTCGCTCGGAGTTATGGGAGCCATGACTGCTGTTGTGCAGGGCTTTCTGATTCGCCGTATACATCCTAAGTTCGGGACCGAACGCAGTATTTTGTACGGTATTATGCTTTATGCTACAGGTATGTTGCTTTTCGCATTCGCTTATAAGGAATGGATGATGTTCGCTATCTTAATGCTTTACTGTTTGGGTGGAATCGCCGGCCCGGCACTGCAGTCTGTGATCTCATCCAAAGTACCTGCCAACGAGCAGGGCGACATCCAGGGTGCACTCACATCAGTAGTAAGCATTACGTCCATCATTGGACCACCACTGATGACGAACGTGTTTTATTTCTTTACACATGATCAGGCGCCTTTCCAGTTCCCGGGCGCACCTTTCTTCCTGGGTTTTCTATTTATGGCTACCAGTGCGGGATTTGTGTACTACGTTTTTCACCGGAAAAAATCTAAAAAGTGAGATGCTGTTTTTTTCCATACAGCCTGCGCCGATTCTCATTAAAGGTTTAAGGCTGCATTACCGCAGACATTTGTTATTAGTTTTTGTATTTTTGTGCCATGGAATTAGGTTTCTCTGAAATTATTGTAGTAATACTCGCAATTATCGTTTTGTTTGGTCCGGACAAAATACCGTCTATCGCACGTGACCTGGGACTGGGTGTCCGGAAAATGAAAGGTGCAATGGAGGATATAAAAACCGAAATTTTGAAGGAAACCGATAATCCTGTTGCGGAAATTAAACGCGAGATTGAAAAGGTGAAAGAAGCTGCCAAAGAATATGATCCCACCCATGATTTAAGACGCGATCTGGATCTTACGGCCAAGGCAAAGGAAGATCAGCTTTCCGATACTCACCAGGGCCCTGTAAGCCGATAATGCAATGCAGGAGTTAGTAGCCGCAGATAAAGAGCTTTTTTTGTTCCTGAACGGACTCGGAAGTGTCGGTTTTGACAATTTCTGGCTCATGATTTCTGAAAAGTGGATTTGGATTCCGCTTTACCTTGTCTTTCTCATTGTGCTGCTGCGAACTTATGGATGGCGCGCGCTTCTCTATATGCTTGTCTTCATCGCATTAGGCGTGGCGGTTTCCGACCAGCTGGCAGGAATCTTTAAAGTGGGTATTGCCAGACTGAGACCCTGCCATGATCCCGCGCTTGAAACTTTGATGCGGGAAGTGGAATGTGGCGGCAGTTTTGGTTTCTATTCGGCACACGCATCCAATACGTTTTTTATTGCTAACTTTATGACGCTCATGCTGAAGAGAAAGTTCGGATGGTTTCCGTACTTCCTTTTCCTTTGGGCCGCCATAGTTTCTTACAGCCGCATTTACCTGGGCGTCCACTTTCCGATGGATATCTTAATGGGAGGGGGTGTAGGTTATTTATTAGGGGGTCTATTTGCAACATTAAGCCTTAAAGTAATGAATAAGAAATAAACCTGAATGCAATGAGAAAAATTTACACTTTTATGGCAATAGGCACGATGGCACTTGCTCCAGCCCAATTGCAGGATTCAAAAGCGGCGGATGAATGCTTCAAAAAAGCCGATTATAAATGTGCAGAAACAGCCTATGCTTCACTTGCCGATAAGGAGCGGATTGGCAAGCTGAAAGCTCAGTTCTACAATGGTTTGGGAACCTCACAGCGCCGTCTAGGCAAGACTCAGCAGGCTTTTACTTCCTATCAGAATGCACTGAAGGCCGATCCTAACAGTCTGGATACCTATGTTAATTTAAGTTCAATGCATGCCCAGTGGGGTAATAAACAAAATGCGCTGGATTTTGCCGCCAAAGGTCTGCTTCTGGACCCTGAAAATGCTGATCTTTTCCTTACCCGCGCCAAAATTTATGAAGAACTTAAAAAAAATGATCTGGCTGAAAAAGATTATAAGCATCTCATTTCCATTGCCCCGGATAATCTCATAGCACGTACCAATTACGCTACTTTTAAAATGAACAGCGGTAAACTGGATGATGCGCTTAAGGACTACAATACACTGATCGCTGAAAAACCTGAAAGTCTGCTTTACAACAACCGTGCATCGGTTTACCTGGCGCAGAAGAAGTATAAGGAAGCTACTGCAGATGTGGAAAAAGCAATTAAACTGGATCCGAAATTCTCACTCTCATACGTTACAAAAGCCCGGATTCAATTTGAGACCAACCGTGCTGCAGATGCCTGTCTGAACCTTGAAAAAGCACTGAAAACCGGTTTTGAGAAGTATCTGATCAACGATCTGCTGAAAAAGTGTGCAACAAAATAACGGCCTGGATTTCAGTCGTTGTGATAGGGTTTACCCTGTAGGATCTGATCGGCACGGTAAAGCTGCTCCACGAAGAATAGCCGGATCATCTGATGTGTGAACGTCATCCTGGAAAGTGAAAGTTTTTCATTGGCTTGATGGTGAAGTTCAGGTGCAAAGCCATAGGCACCGCCAATCAGGAAATTGATTTTTTTCACGGATGAATTCATCCACACATCCATCTTAGCTGCAAATTCACGGCTGCTGTACTGTTTCCCGTTTTCATCAAGCAGCACAGTGATGTCCGAAGGTTCAATTTGGTTTGAAAAAAGTTTGGCTTCTTCTTTTTTCAGCAGATCCGGTGACAGATTTCCGGCGTTTCTTACATCCGGAATTTCAATGAGTTCAAAGTTCCAGTGGCGGGGAAGGCGTATACGGTAATATTCCAGAAGACCCCTAATTTCGGCACTTGCAGTCTTGCCGATACACAGTAAATTGATTCGCATTGCTTATATTTGTTCTGCAAATATAGTTGAATGACGTTTAGAACCCCACGCTTCATAAGAAAAATTCATCAGTTCCTGGACGGCATCCATATACCTTTTCTGGGGGTATCGCTGTGGAAAATGTTTGAAATTTATATTCAGGGGGTTTTCAAAAATAAGATAGGCCGGACGGCAGGCGCCATCTCCTGGAACTTTGTTTTCTCACTTTTTCCCTTTATCCTCTTCCTGCTTTCCATAATGCCTTACTTGCCGTATTATGACAGGCTGCAGTTTTATATTTTTGACGTGCTCATGCACCAGATATTCCCTGGCAGAATAGAGGAGGATGTAATAAGCTATATTAAAAATACAATCATTCCCAATACAACCTCAATTAGTAAAATTACCATTGTACTGGCTTTGTTTTTTGCCACCAACGGCACTTTTGCATTAATTGACGGTTTTAATGAATATACGGATGTAAAGCATCACGATGTTAAAGAGTTCATCACCGCATTTTTCATTACCATAGCCTTCATCAGCGTTATTTTCCTGGCACTCTTTGGAGTGTACTACGCTGAACTTGTGTTGAAATGGTTTAAACCGTCCTACGATATTTCCTGGTTTGTGGAAAACCTTTCCAGGATCATCGGTTTTATCTCCTTTCCGCTTTTCTATTTCTTCCTGCTGGCCCTTTTTTATTGGGTAGGGACCGTTAAGATTACAAGATTTAAGCAGGCTGTACCCGGTGCTTTGCTTACAACGGTGCTTTTTGTGCTCACCACCTATCTCTTTGCGATTTATGCCCGGAATTTCGCCACCTATAATGTCCTCTATGGATCAATCGGAACCATGATCCTGTTAATGGTTTGGGTGAATGTAAATGTATATCTGCTGCTTTTTGGAAACGAGCTCAATTTGGCCATTCGCCGTGTGAGGCTGGACAAACTGATCGCTGATGAGCTGCAGAAGGAAATCCCAAAACAGGTACTTAATTCCGACTCAAAGCAGGTGATTGAAGAACATCAGATTATCCTTCCCAACAATTCTGCCGAAAACTCCTCCAAACCTTAATTTGAAAGTTGCTTCTGCCCGGACTTTATCAGAATAAGATAGCCTGTAAGTCCTGATAAAAATGATGCAATCAGTATCGCAAATTTTGCTTCATCCTGAATATCCACCTGTCCTTTATATGACAGAAGTGCGATAAAAATGGACATCGTAAATCCAATTCCGGCCAGGAATCCTGTGCCAACCATTTGTGTCCAGTTGCTATCGGCAGGGAGCGAACTCAGCTTCGTGCGGATGGCAATACCTGAAAAAAGTGTTATTCCGATTACCTTTCCCGCTACAAGTCCTAAAATTATTCCGTATCCCAGTGTTGAGAAAAGACCGTCAACCATTCCGCTTTTGAACAGTATATTGGTATTGGCCAGAGCAAATATGGGCATTATGAAAAAGTTTACCGGTGTGTGCAGGCTGTGCTCCAGCTTTTCCAGTGGCGATATTTCAGTATCCGAAGCATTGGTAGGAATAGTGAAGGCAAGGATAACACCCGCAATTGTAGCATGAATGCCTGAGTGATGCATAAAATACCATAAAAATAAGCCCGGTAGGATATAGTAAATATGGCGTGTAACCTTCAACCTGTTCAGCGCAATCAAAAGGATTATGACGAGTGCCGAGTAAAGTAAGTACATCCAGTGAATCTGTTCCGTATAAAAAATAGCTATTACCAGGATTGCACCCAAATCATCTACAATGGCAAGTGCTGCCAGGAAAATCTTGATGGAAGCCGGCACCCTGCTGCCAAGCATTGCCACAATCGCCAGCGAGAACGCAATATCTGTGGCCATGGGTATACCCCACCCGTTGGCATACTCAGTACCGGCGTTAAAGAAAGCAAATATGCCTGCAGGTACTACCATTCCGCCAACGGCAGCGAAAATGGGCAGCGACGCATTTTTAAAACTCGAAAGCTCTCCTTCTATGATCTCTCTTTTTATTTCCAAACCCACAAGGAGAAAAAATATGGCCATTAAACCATCATTTATCCATACCGCTGTACTGTAAGGCCCTAACCGCTGTTGAAGCAGGTTGGCAAAAGCTTCACCGGCAGAGGAATTCGCCAGGAGAAGTGAGATTACAACACAACAAAGAAGTAAGATACCAGATGACTGGCTGCTTTGAAAAAAATTCTGAAAATAGGTGGTTAAATTCATACTGATTTATAGTTATATCCGCTTCACCTTAGAGATTCCGCTGATGTTCTTAAGCTGTTTAAATGTTTCTTCCAGCTGGTTTCTGTTCTTAACTTCAAGATTGATGCTCCCCGTGAAGATCCCGTCGTTTGAGGCAATAGTCATGCTTTTCATATCTATACTCATGGCGTTGCTGATGACCTGAGTAATGTCGTTAATCATTCCCATTCTGTCCAGACCTTCAATTTCAATCTTGATCCGGTTCATGAAGCTTTCCGCATTCACCCATTTTGCTTCCATTACGCGGTAGTCGTACTGAGCGCGAAGATTGATTGCATTAGGGCAGTTATCGCTGTGCACCTTAATTCCTTCTGAAATGGTGATGAACCCAAAGATTTTATCGCCGGGAATCACATTACAGCACTTGGCGAAAGTATAATTAAGCTTTTCCTCATCTTTGCCAAAAACAATCATATCAAGATTGGTTTGCGCGGGTTCCTCGAAAGCGAGGTTTTTTGTTGGAGACTTGCGGAAACGGTTCAGAAGGTTATTGAAAACGCTCTTGCTTTCAATGTATTTTCTGAGATCACCGGTATCCAGCGTACCGTCCTGGAAAAAGAGAAAAAGTTCCTGTGAGGTTTTCAGGTTAAAGAATTTCTGCATCCTGTTCACCTCATCATCGTTAAAGTTGATCTTGGCGTGCCTCAGTTTCCTTTGCAGGATTTCCTTGCCTTCAGCAACGAGATGATTTTTTGTGGAATTAAGATAACTCTTTATTTTGGATTTGGCTTTAGATGTAACCACGAAGTCCAGCCAGTCCGCTTTGGGCTTCTGGTTTTGGGAAGACAGGATGTCCACCTGGTCTCCATTCTGAAGTACATGTGAAATAGGAACCAGTTTGCCGTTCACTTTGGCGCCAAGACAGCGTGTACCTAGGTCTGAGTGTACGGAAAATGCAAAATCGAGAGCGGTTGAACCTACAGGAAGGATTTTGATTTCACCCTGTGGCGTAAATACAAATACCTCTTTGGAATACAGGTTCAGTTTAATATTGTCCAGCAGCTCTGTTGTTGTAAGGTGCTGTTGCGTTTCCAGAACCTCGCGGATGCTGGTTACCCACTTCTCAAAATTTTTCTCATCCGAATTTGGCCGGTAGCCTTCCTTATATTTGTAATGAGCGGCCACTCCTTTTTCGGCAATATCATCCATACGTTCAGAACGGATCTGTACTTCAATCCACTTCTTATCTGGCCCCAGAACCGTGAGATGCAGACTTTCATACCCGGTAGACCGTGGTTGGGTAATCCAGTCGCGCATCCGCTGCGGATTACTGTGATATAAATCCGTTACAATGGAGTATATTTTCCAGGCCAGGAATTTTTCGTTTTTTGCGTCGGATTTGTAGATGATGCGGATCGCATAGTTGTCGTACACTTCCTCAAAAAGCACACCCTGTTTTACCATTTTCCGGTAAATTGAAGAAATGGCTTTTGCTCTACCCTTGATGGTGAAACTGAGGTTTTCTTCCTTCAGCCTTTCAGAAACCTCCTTTGTAAACTCATCTACATACTTATGCCGCTGCTCATTGGCAAGTTCCAGTTTTTCATCTATCTCTGCGTAAACCTCCGGGTTGTTGTATTTTAGTGAAAGATCTTCAAGCTCTGATTTAATATTGTAAAGACCCAGTCGGTGAGCAAGGGGTGCGTAGATGTAAACTGTTTCCGAGGCGATTTTCTTCTGTTTGTCAGGGCGCATACTCTCCAGGGTACGCATATTATGAAGGCGGTCTGCAATTTTTATAAGAATTACCCGGAAATCTTCGGAGAGGGTAAGCAGGAGTTTGCGGTAATTTTCGGACTGGATGGAGATGTTCTGGTGATTCATGATCGAAATCTTCGTCAGCCCGTTCACGATCTTGGCTATCTTTTCGCCAAAGAGTTTTTCCAGATCCTCATGGGTGTATTCCGAATCTTCAATCACATCGTGGAGCAGCGCGCAGGCAATGGATGTGGCTCCAAGGCCTATTTCATTGGCAACAATCTTGGCCACTTCTATCGGATGATAAATATAAGGCTCGCCGGATTTGCGCCGCTGGTCTTTGTGTGCATCCAGAGCTATGTCAAAAGCTCTGCGAATCAGCTTATTCTGTTCCTCATCCAGTGTTCGGTACGTGTTGGATATAAGGTCCTTATATCTGGCCAGAATTTCCTGTTTTTCCTGTTCTAAATCATATACCATCGTTGCCCTGCTTTAGCAGACGAAAGTACAAAATTCTTACCTAACCACGGACATTACAGTAATAGATGCAAAAAAAAACCTGCGTGTTGGCGCAGGCTTGACTTGATTATCATTCGTTGGGGAAAGACTGGATTTCTGCATTCATCCCTTCATGAAAATGTTTATGAGTGGCAATTGCCTTAGGTGTGAAAATCTGCTGGCGCGAATGTATTGAAATAATGCGCCTCAGTTCTTCGGCATTATCAATTTTTGTGCTTAGCTGATCTATGTGTGTTACACCGTAAAATTTGAAAATATTGTTCGCCATCTGGAGCTCGTATTCATCATTAAGTTTTACGCAGAGCATAAGAGGGTGGTCTTCGGAATCCTGAACAACGAGCGCACTGGGTTTGAAACCGGCTATTTCGAAACTGTTCCGGGCTTTCTGCAGCACTTCCGGCTTTTGGAAAAATCCAATATAGTTCATAGAAGTCATATCATAGCATTTATTTGGTTCCTACAAAGTTTACATAATCTTTAACAGATAGACAAGATAATTAACATATATTTGAGGATGCGCTATAATATATCTGCAACCACAGCTACCACATAGTCCTATTTTTCTTCAAAGAAGTAATTGGCGAATGGGTGAAGCCTTCGCTGGTATATAATTTGATGCAGTGGTTTGCTCAAAAGTATTAAACCCATTCTATTAAATTAATACTTGGGGTAATTTGCATAATTGATATATTATCACTATCTTACCCTCATAAATCAAAAACAAATATTATATGTCACAAACCACTTTAAGAAAATTCCTGATGGAAAACATTTCAACTACCGAGAATGTAAATCTTCTTTGCTATGATGAGCTGAAAAAGAAGTTCAGGGTAAGTGAACAGGTAATTAAGGATGAGATCAGAATTATACAGGAAGCTGAGATTGCCCGGTGCAGGCGTATGTTTAAGACTGAGTTTTACCTGTACAAATGTGCCCGCATGGGCAACACTTTCAATGATTCCGGCAATTCACGTAGAATTACCAATTCTTAATGTTTCCTATGCTTTTCGTACATGGCGGAAAGCCCTTCTCCAGGCAAAATCATTTTTATAAGGCTGTGCGGCAATATTTTGCTCACAGCTTTTTTTTGTGAATTCTCATTATTCCCGGCCTTAGGTAATCCTTGTAAGCGCATTCCAAATTCCATATCTTTACCGCAAAATATACCGATGAATACAGACTGGACCACCGTTAAGGAATACGAAGACATTACTTATAAAAAAAGAGGGGGCGTGGCAAGGATAGCTATTAACAGAGCTGAAGTGAGAAACGCATTCCGCCCTAAAACAACTTCTGAATTATATGATGCCTTTTATCATGTTTCTGAAGATGCGTCAGTAGGTGTTGTCCTGCTCACCGGTGAGGGACCGAGTGCAAAAGATGGTGGTCATGCATTCTGCAGTGGCGGTGACCAGAGAGCACGTGGCGAAAAAGGTTATGTGGGCGATGACGGACGTCACCGTCTTAATATCCTGGAGGTGCAGCGGCTGATCCGCTTTATGCCTAAAGTTGTCATCGCTGTTGTAAACGGCTGGGCAGTGGGCGGCGGTCATTCGCTTCATGTGGTTTGTGACCTCACCCTGGCCAGTAAAGAACACGCCATCTTTAAACAAACCGACGCCGACGTAACCAGTTTCGACGGTGGATACGGCTCGGCTTACCTGGCTAAAATGGTGGGTCAGAAAAAGGCACGCGAAATATTCTTCCTGGGCAGAAATTATTCTGCACGTGAAGCTGAGGCGATGGGAATGGTAAATGCGGTGATTCCGCATGCTGAACTGGAAGATACTGCTTATGAGTGGGCTCAGGAAATTCTTGGAAAATCACCCATGTCTATCCGAATGCTGAAGTTTGCAATGAACCTGACTGATGACGGCATGGTGGGTCAGCAGGTATTTGCCGGAGAAGCTACAAGACTAGCCTATATGACTGAAGAAGCAAAGGAAGGCAGAAACGCGTTCCTTGAAAAAAGAAAACCTGATTTTGGAGAAAACCAGTGGATTTCATAATGCTCAAATCCCTGTGAATGTCCCATTTTTTTAATGATAAAGTGTTGGATCACGACCTGCCAAGGTTTGAGGAGGTGGTGCTGACACCGGTTTCCAAAAAGTACCTGCAGGTGATCATTTTGAACACCCTTATTTTTTCCGTGATCTTATTGGGCGCTGCCGGAGTGGGTAACTTTTTTCTGAAAAATTCTTTTCCGGATTTGGCCTGGATTGTTCCTGTGGTAATTACAGCCTTGGTTGTAATCAACTTCATTTATCAGGTTCTGGCATTCCGACAGCGAAAATATGCTTTCCGCGAACGCGACGTAATCTATCAGTTTGGTCTTATCAGCAAAACGATCGTTATTATCCCGTTCAACAGAATACAGCATACGGCGTTGGAAGAAGGTTGGCTTTCCCGCTCATTGGGTTTGAAGTCCGTCACAGTATTCACGGCTGGTGCCGGCGGATCTGACCTTTCAATTAACGGACTTCCCGGGGATATCGCTGAAAACTTTAACCAGCTGATTTTAGCAAAAATTGACAGTGAAAATTCTACTGTTGATTCACTGGCAACGCCGGAATCAGCTACCGATGTAGTGGGAGAAAAGGGAAGCGGTGCAATTATCGAAAGTAGTAAGGAAGATGGATAAAGCGTTTAGCACACCCAGGCGTCAGTCCAAAATTGGAATTCTTTTGCTAACGCTTATTAATTTCGGCAAGTTCCTCAAGGCGGCCTGGCCTTTATATGTGCTTTTTTTTATCCGTGATAAAAATCCCGGCAGTATTGTTTTTTATATTATTGGTACAGTGGGCGTACTGGCCGTCATGTTCCTGGTCTCCTACCTTCAGTACCGCAACTTTTCCTACAGTATCAGTGAGCAAACTGGAGAGCTAATCATTAACAGTGGCATCATTAACAGGAAAAAGGTCAGTATCGAAAAAAATAAGATTCAGGAAGTGAATATCAACCAACCTTTGATTCACCGATTACTGAATATTTACAAACTTGAAATTGACAGTCCCGGCAGTGACAAGAAGGAAGTTACAGTAAATGCCATTTCACTTAAGAATGCGCGTGACCTGAAGCATTATCTGATGGGGTATCAAACGTTGGCCACCGATGTTTTGTCAACCGCCTCAACATCTGCATCAAGAGTTGATTCACCCGAACTTATAAAGATCTCTGTAACTTCTCTGATAAAATATGGCCTCACCGCAAATTATCTCAAAAGTTTTCTGGGACTTATCGGTATTATGATCTATGTGGGGCAAAGTGTCCTGGATTTGTTCCGTGAACAGTCTTTGGAAGAGTTTATTTCCGGAAGCGCATCTCAAAACATCAATGCCGCTCTGCTTCATCAGGTACCGGTCATTGCTATATTCC
This sequence comes from Chryseobacterium sp., assembly GCF_008831505.1. Taxonomy (NCBI): domain Bacteria; kingdom Pseudomonadati; phylum Bacteroidota; class Flavobacteriia; order Flavobacteriales; family Weeksellaceae; genus Chryseobacterium; species Chryseobacterium sp. Next base: position 1,258,080 of record NZ_CP044507.1, read on the forward strand.
TTCTTGTCTTCATGCTTTTCATTGTGGGTATAGCTGTGAATTTGGTGACCAATCTGGTAATTTACTATGGCATGAAAATTTTTAAAGGCGGGGAAAGGCTGTCGCTGGAATACGGCCTGCTGAACACCAAAAATGCCATCATCAGCAAAAGTAAAGTGCAGATGGTGACCGAAATACAGAATTTTTTGCAGAAGAAGGTGAACGTCCTCCAGCTTCGCGTCAGCCAGATTTCAGGAGAAGTGAATAGCAGGGACAGCTATACAACGATCCCTGGTTGCAGTCCGAAAGAAAAAAATGATTTACTGGAATTTTTGTGGAACCGCATGCCAGTTTTCAAAAAAATGTTACGGCCCGACCTTCGCAAACTTATTATCGGACATTTGCTTTATATAGTTTTACCCGTAATTATTTTTGTCATATTTTTGGATACATCCTATTTTCCGCTTCTGGCAGCCTACCTCCTGGCCGCAGAAACAGGTATTATAATGGCATTCCGAAACAGCCGACTTTATTATAATGAAGACTTTATCATGGTGCAGTCCGGTATTTGGGACCTTAAACGGAAGACCATAGAAACGGAAAAAATCCAGGCAATTAAACTCCAGCAGTATTTCTGGCAGAACAAAAGTGATCTTGGGTCCGCAACTTTCTTTACGGCGGGTGGCAGGATTTCGTTCAGAAGTTCAAGCTACAGCAAGCTTCGGAAACTTGTGAATTATAGCCTGTATAAAGTAGAAAGCACTTCGAAAAGCTGGATGTGACACCTGCAGTAAATTATCAATTACTACAAATGAATAAGATTTTATGATAGATTGGATAAAAGCCGCAAGGCTCCGTACGCTGCCACTTTCAATGAGTGGAATCATCGTGGGCTCCTTCATCGCCAGATGGCGGATTATGGAAGAAGGCGGCACCTGGGACTGGCGAATTTTTGCTTTGGCGATGCTCGTAACTCTGTTATACCAAATCCTTTCAAACTTTGCCAATGATTATGGCGACGGAATTAAAGGAACTGACGAATTTCGGTCCCATGAGGCGGAACAACGGGCAGTGGGCTCCGGCCGTATAACCGCGCATCAAATGAGGAATGCGGTGATCCTTTTCGCCGTACTTTCGTTCATTGCGACTGTTGCGCTGCTTTACCTGGCCTTCTTCAGGGAAAACCTAATGAATGAATTCTACACCTTTACAGCGCTTGGAGTGGCCTGCATCCTGGCTGCCGTGGGATATACAGTTGGGAAAAAGCCTTATGGTTATTTGGGTCTTGGCGACCTCTTCGTTTTCCTTTTCTTCGGTATCGTCGCTGTTTGCGGAAGTTATTTCCTTTTCACAAAGACCTTCCACTGGGACATGCTATTACCTGCAACGGCCATTGGAATGCTGAGCGCTGCCGTGCTTAACCTCAACAATATGCGTGATATAGAGAGTGATGCTCTAAGCGGTAAGAAAACTCTGGCGCTCAAAATGGGTTACAGATATGCGATGGTGTATGAAATTGTCCTGCTGCAGTTGCCGTTGTTGCTTGTACTGGTATTTATGATGATGAATGAGCTGCAGAACAGCGGTAATTACTATGCCTATATTTTCTTTATTTTAATGTTTCCCATGATGGCACTAAGAAGAAGAATTATGCAGGTAAAAGATCCAAAGGAGCTGGATCCGTTTCTGAAGCAGATCGGCATACTTACATTGGTTATGAGTATTCTGATCGCATTCGGACTGAATTACTTTTAGACGAAAAATAAAAGGCAATTACAGGATCATGCGAAGTCATTAAGAAGGCTGTTACTCAGGAACTGTATCTTTGCAGTTGCTGAAATGGGCGTTCCGTAGGAATGCGACCTGTACAGCCATTAGCAAAACATAATGCGCAGTGTTCCTTAGGAACGCTACCTTACTGTTAAATGTCAAGATTAGATTAACCAACCAACAAAACATATAGAAATGAAAATTCAATACCTTGGACAGAACTGTTTTCTGTTCACGTACGACGGCAAAAATATCCTTAGCGACCCTTTCTATAACTTTGGTAAAGCCGAATCCGGTTTTGACCTCGAAGCTCAGACCATCGATTATGTTCTTATCACGCATGCCCATGGAGATCATACCGCCGATGTGAAGGAAGTTTTGTACCACCACCCGGCAGCACAGGTGATCGCTCAACCGGAAATCTGCGCTTATTTTGAACATCCGCAATCTATAGATATGAACTTTGGCGGTACCACTAAAATAGATGACCTGGAAATATCAATGGTTCCGGCAAGTCACACCAGCTCATTTCCGGACGGAAGATATGGTGGCGAACCTGCAGGCTATATGCTGAAAACACCAGATACCACAATTTATTTTGCGGGCGACACCGGCATTTCTGCCGAGATGGAAATCCTGCCTAAATTCTTTGGAAAAATTGATGTAGCCATCCTCCCCATTGGCGGACACTACACTATGTGTGCGGAAAAAGCAGCATTTGCAGCCTCAGAATTAATTAAAACTCCTAAAGTAATCGGATGTCATTTTGATACTTTTCAACCCATCAAGATAAACCATGATTTGGCTAAGTCAAAATTCAGTGAAAAAGGAGTGGAGTTGGTATTGCCGAAACTTGGCGAAATCCTTGAAATCAGGAAATAAAAAAATGGCAAGCGATCTACATCACACCGCTACAACCGTTTACCTTTGCTGCGTTCCCACCCTGGAGGATTCACAGGAGCTGGTTGTGTAGGACTTGCCGCTGCAAATATACAAATATTTATAAAACTTCAAACTTTAATTGCATTTATGTCCAAAAATCCTGTTACCCTGGGTATCATTCTCTTCGTTACCACGATGCTGCTTTTCTTCACCGTCTACCTTATAAGCGGTGTGGATTATTTTAACAACAGTCTTATTGTCAATGCCTTCGTACTGCCTTTGCTGTACTGCATATTCGCGTATCTATCAGTAAACAGTTACTGGAAATCAAAAGGTACAATTTCTTTCAAGGAGGCCTTCAGCAAAGCCTTTACACCGATGTTCGTGGGAGGTTTTCTCTCTGTAGTATCTATGTTTGTGTTCCTGAACTTTGTAGATACAGATGCCAAAGATCTTTTGAATTATCAGTATGTGGAACGCCAGAAGGCAGAACTGAACAAAGAGTACGAATCTGCAAAACAGGTCCTGGCAAAAAAGGAAGATATTGAAGAACTGGAGATCAAATACCGCCAGCGCATCCAAAGTTTTGAACCGGAGCGTGTAAAGGACAAGGACATGCTTACCTTCAGGCTATTTTCCTCCTACTTTGCGGCAATCCTTATTTTTTACTTAATTTTATCCCTGTTTTTCGGAGCATTTTTCCGCGGCAGAACCACTAAATAATTTATTCCATTTTTTTCAAATCAATGAATTTATCCATCATCATCCCCTTATTAAATGAAGAGGAATCCCTGGAAGAACTTTTTTCCAGAATTGATACAGTATGCAGAGGAGCAAATCTGACCTATGAAGTCTGGTTTGTAGACGATGGCAGTACCGATCTGTCCTGGAGCATCATAGAAAACCTTAAAGTGCAGCACCCGCAGATCAATGCCATACGGTTTTCGCGAAATTACGGTAAATCCCAGGCCTTACATGCCGCCTTCGAAAGGGCGCACGGCGATGTAATTATTACAATGGATGCGGATCTTCAGGATTTCCCGGAAGAGATACCCGAACTTTATCAGATGGTGAAAGAAGAGGATTACGATATCGTTTCAGGCTGGAAAAAGAAAAGATTTGACAATGTAATGACTAAAAACCTGCCCTCTAAACTCTTTAATTCGGCGGCCCGCAAAGTTTCAGGTGTAGAACTTCATGATTTTAACTGCGGACTTAAAGCCTATAAAAAGCAGGTTGTAAAATCTATTGATGTTTATGGCGATATGCACCGTTACATTCCTGTACTGGCAGCCAATGCAGGCTTCCGCCGTATCACCGAGAAAGAAGTTCAGCACCAGGCCAGACCTTACGGAACTTCCAAATTCGGGACGGAACGTTTCGTGCGCGGGTTCCTTGATCTGATCACCCTTTGGTTCGTAAGCCGTTTCGGTGGCAGACCTATGCACTTTTTCGGTGCAGTGGGAACCATCATGTTCATAATTGGATTTCTTTCGGCACTGTGGCTTGGCATTTCCAAACTCATCGACGTATCGCGGGGCGTTTATGGGCACCTGCTTACAGACAATGCTTTTTTCTTCATCGCACTTACCATGATGATTCTGGGGTCACTGCTGTTTATTGCAGGGTTCCTGGGCGAAATGATTATCCGGACCACCCGGGATAATAAGCATTACCACATTGACCAGGTAATTTAGCGTAACTATACGAATGTGAAGTATGAAAAACGGTTGTTTACTGATTCTGATTTTTAGCCTTTTATCCTGCGGAAAAATTAAACCCGAAGGCGATATTGAAAATCGGGATATTAAGGTGGAGGAATTTACAAAACTTGACCTGAAAGGTAAATTCCGGGTCTTTTACCTGCGGTCAGCGGATAATTTTGTTAATGTAGAGACCTATCCGAACATCCTGGATAATCTGCGGATTAAGGTGAAGGATAAAACACTGTATATTGAGGAAAAAAGGGAAACCCAGGAAGTTGATTTCTACAATATTAACATTTATTCAAGGTACAGTCCCGCCAGTATTTCAATAGCAGATTCTGCCGAGATGACCCTTTCCAGTGAGATAAAAACAGATAATTTCAAACTAAGCCTGAAAGATAATGCCAAGTTCATTGGCTCGGTCAATACCCGCCGGGCCGAAATTGATCTGATGAATACCAGCCGCGCCAATTTTCAGGGACAAACACGCGACGCTGTGATTAAGATAGCAGATACTGCCAACCTGATCGCACCTTACTGGATGATTACCAACCTGAATATTGACTCCAAAAACGGGAATTACGCGGAAGTAAATGTAAAAGACTCACTAAAAGGAAAGATTGGTAATACGGCTAAGTTCCTTTACTATAATGACCCTATCCGCGCATTTAAAATTGACAAAACGGCAAATGTGCAGAATAAGTTACTGGAGTAGGGTAGAATGGAGCAAGGAAGATGGAAGTCGGGAGAAGGAAGAAAATAACCGGTCTAACCTTAAACCATAAGTTTTAAATTTGAAAAATTAATTATTTGGCAAAAGGCCATGGATTTCGGAGAAAAAATTCATCATATGGCAGCCGCTTTTCCAAAAGATGAAATTATAATTTGTCCTCCCAGATTCGAAGAGCAGCAGATTCTATTGCTTTAAATATTTCGGAAGGTTCTATTTTACAGTCAGCTGCCGAATTCCGAAAGTTCCTGGGATATGCTATACGTTCGCTGGCGGAAGTGGTGACCTGTCTATATAAAGCAAATAGGAGAACTTATAAATATGAGGGTAATTTTATTAATTTATACAATCAAAGTTTTAATCTGATGAATCAAATTATAGCATTCAGAAACCAATTGAAGTAGGGCTGCAATTTGTGGATAGTAAATAAATCTGGACTTCCATCTTCCAACTTCCATCTTCCAACCTATAACATCATTCATAACTACAAACACAAATAAACAATGACTACATTAGAAAAAGCTCAGCTTTGGCTCACCGATACATTTGACAATGATACCCAATCCATTATTAAACAGTGGATTGCCGGAAACCCCGAAGAACTTGAGGATTCCTTTTACCGCGAACTCGAATTCGGCACCGGTGGAATGCGTGGCATCATGGGCGTGGGTACAAACAGGCTTAACCGTTACACGCTCGGCCAGGCCACACAGGGACTTGCCAATTATCTTCATACCCAATTTCCGGCTGAGGAAATTAAAGTCGCCATTGCCTACGACGTACGTAACAATTCCAAAGAATTTGGTAAGATGTGCGCTGATGTACTTACAGCTAACGGTATAAAAGTACTGCTTTTTAAAGAACACCGCCCTACACCTGAGCTTTCGTTTACCGTGCGGGATAAAAAATGTAATGCCGGTATCGTATTAACAGCCTCGCACAATCCACCTGAATATAACGGGTATAAAGTGTACTGGAACGACGGTGCGCAGATTGTTCCGCCACATGATGCGGCCATTATTAAGGAAGTCTACGCAGTGAAATTTGAGGAGATTAAATTTACCGGAAACGACGAACTTATTGAGTGGATAGGAGAGGAGCAGGATGATGTCTATATTGACGCCTGCATAGAAAATTCTCTCTACCAAAAAGATAAAACAGGTTACGATAATTTGAATATCGTGTTCACCTCTATCCATGGCACCACGTACACCACTGTTCCTCAAGCATTAAGGAAAGCCGGATTTACCAAAATTGACCTTGTAAAGGAACAGATGATACCAAGCGGTAATTTTCCTACGGTAGAGTCTCCCAATCCTGAGGAACCGGCCGCGCTGGAAATGGCCATGGACCTGGCACGCATCACCAACGGCGATATTGTGATCGGTACCGATCCGGACGGCGACAGGCTTGGCATTGCGGTACGCAACCTGGACGGCGAAATGCAACTGCTGAACGGCAATCAGTGTAATACAATTCTGACCTATTACATCCTTGATCAGTGGCAGAAAGGAGGCAGGATTACAGGAAAGGAATTCATCGGTTCCACCATCGTGACTTCCGATGTCTTTTTTGATATTGCTGAGAAATTCGGTGTAGACTGCAAGGTAGGCCTTACCGGTTTCAAGTGGATTGGAAAGATGATCCGTGATTTTGAAGGTAAAGAAAAGTTTGTTTGCGGCGGCGAGGAAAGTTTTGGTTTCATGACGGGTGATTTTGTTCGCGACAAGGATTCCTGCGGCTCAATTCTTCTAGCCTGCGAAATTGCTGCCTGGTGCAAAGCCAACGGCAAAACAATGTACCAGTACATGATCGAGATCTATAAAGAGATTGGGATGTACTATGAAGGGCTTATCAACGTAGTCAAAAAAGGCCGTTCCGGAGCCGAAGAGATCGTAACTATGATGCGTGACTTCCGCGAAAACCCGCCGAAAGTAATCGCGGGGTCACCGGTTGCCGAGATTAAAGATTTTCAGGAGCAGTCCATGGTTAATGTGACTACAGCCAAAAAGTCTGTAATGGACGATATTCCGAAATCAAATGTGCTGATATGGTATACAGAAGATGGGACAAAAGTTTGCGTTCGCCCTTCCGGTACAGAACCAAAGATCAAGTTTTATGTCTCTGTAAAAGATACTTTAGATTCGGAAGCCGAGTTTAACTCAAAGCTGCAACTATTGGATCAGAAGATTCGTCAAGTCAAAGCAGACCTTAATCTGTAAAGAAATTGAACACCTTATCCACATAGTTAGATCATTGATTATTACAATTCCACAGCGTAATGCTTAAAGCCTAAAGCTTATGGCTCCTTATCCTCATGAAAATTATCGCCGTAATACCCGCCCGCTATGAAGCCAGCCGTTTTCCCGGAAAACTGATGCAGTTGCTGGGCGACAAAACCGTCATTTCTACCACCTACAGAAATGTGATCTCCACCGGTCTTTTTGATGAAGTTTTTGTGGCTACGGATTCAGAAATCATTTTTGACGAGATTGCCCGAATTGGAGGAAAAGCAGTGATGACCGGAACTCATGAAACAGGAAGTGACCGTATTGCTGAAGCTGTACAGAATATAAGCTGTGATATCGTGGTAAATGTGCAGGGCGATGAACCCTTCCTGAAACTTGAACCTTTGACCCAGCTTATTAACGTATTCAAATATGATGTTGAACACCGGATTTCACTCGCTTCCCTAAAGATTAAACTTTCGGAAAAGGAGGATGTTGAGAATCCGAATAACGTTAAAGTAATCACTGACCTGAACGGATTTGCAATGTATTTCAGCAGGTCTGTCATTCCGTATTCGCGTGATGAATCTTATGCCACAGAATATTTTAAGCACATCGGCGTTTATGCCTTCAGGAAGTCGGCGCTGCTTAAGTTTGCAAGTTTGCCCATGAGCCCGCTGGAATCTGCCGAGAAAATTGAGTGCATACGTTACCTTGAGCATGGCATGAAGATCAAAATGATCGAAACCGATTTTGTGGGCGTGGGAATAGACGTTCCGGAAGACCTTGAAAAGGCAAAACTAATCCTGGAAGCACAACGGAAAGGTCTGTAAATAATAGTATATATTTGAAAAATATTTGATTGACTGAATGAGAAAGATAATTGCAGTGCTGATGATGATGATGTGTGGATTGGTAAATGCACAAACAGCGAAGGAAATCATTGACAAAAACATTGAACTGAGCGGCGGACTGACCAACTGGAAACTCCTGAATACTGTAATGCTGCAGGGCAGGGTGACCCTTGGAATTAATGACGAGTACCCAATTAAAATTTACCAGCAACGACCTAATCTTAGCAAGACTTCCATCATCATCGGCAAAAAGGAAACAGCAATTGAAGGATATGACGGTAAAAAAGGTTACGCCATGAATTATGCGAACAACAGGCTGCAGGAATATCCGAATTATATTGCGGAAAGCTTCGACAACGATTTCATAGACTGGGAAAGTAAAGGTTTTGAGGCAAAATATCTTGGAAAGGAGAAAGTAGGAAATACCTATTGCCACAAAGTACAGCTTACTAAAAATGTAAATACCAGCTTTTATTATTTCGATACAAAAAATTACCAGTTGCTGAAGGAAGTAAAGAAAGACGAAAGCCTGGTGTACAGCGATTATAAGAAAGTTGGCAGCCTGATGATGCCATTCCGCATAGAATCTTCGTCTGCGAAAAAGGACAGTGATTATGTCATCCTGATCAATAAAATTGAAACCAACAGGGTGTTCCCGGAAAACACCTTTAAGTTTTAGAAGAGACTATATGCAATACTCATTTTTCTAAGAAATTAACCCTATGAAAAAAATATTCATCTTCCTTCTTGCCGCAGGTGCGTTTTTGCAAAGCTGCACCAATATGAAAAAGGAACAGTCACCGGAAACATCAAATGTTATGAAAAGTATATATGATTACAAAGTGGAAAGCCTGGACGGCGGCCAGATTGATCTTGCAGATTACAAGGGTAAGAAAATCCTGATCGTGAACACGGCTTCAGAATGTGGTTTCACCTCGCAGTATGCCGATTTGGAAGAACTGTCAAATACCTATAAGGATAAACTTGTGGTGATAGGGTTCCCGGCCAATAATTTCGGCGGACAGGAACCGGGAACAAACGAAGAAATCGGTGCCTTTTGCCAGAAGAATTTTGGGGTAACCTTCCCAATGGCGGCCAAGGTATCTGTAAAAGGAGATGATACCGCACCTTTATTCCAGTTCCTGACCCAAAAAGAACTGAACGGTGTAAAGAATACAACCATCCTTTGGAACTTCACTAAGTTTCTTGTTGATGAAAACGGTAAGCTAATAGATTCGTACATCAGTACCACCAAACCAACCGACGGCGCCATTACAAAGCACCTTAAATAATACACAGAACGGCAATCAGCCGTTCTTTTTTTCTGCAAAACTGAAAATGTTGCCCAGTTTGATCTTGGAATAGCCGTTGGATTTAATCCCGGCTGCATTGATCATGGCTTTAGCCAAGACGGGAGTTGGCAAAGGTTTCTGCTGCTCCAGGATGCCGAACTTATTGGCGAATTTAATGATCTTGCCACCCAGCACTTCACCTGTACGTTCCGAATCATGTCGGTCCAGCATGCCGGGGCTGAAGATGGTCAGTTTATTGAAATGCAGCTTTTTTATTTCCTCCTCCAGCTCACCCTTCATTCGGGAATAAAAGATCTTTGATTTTGGGCTCGCGCCATAGGCGGACACCAGTATAAAATCGTCTACACCGTTTTCCTTCGCATTTTTGGCAAAATCCAGCTGATAATCAAAATCAACCTTTCGCTGCGCCTCTTTGCTGCCGGCGTTCTTCAGTGTGGTGCCCATACAGGAAAAGGCCACATCACCTTTCACCAGGCGTTTCCACTCTTCCTGCTTATCGAAATCAACAACGTGTACGCTAAGTTTTGGGTGTTGAGACGTCAGCGGTTTTCTCACAAAAACATCCACCTGAGTGAATCCGCTGTCCTGCAGCAGTTGGTTTACCAAATCTTTTCCGGTGGCGCCGGTGGCTCCTATAATGAGTGCTTTCATAAATTCTGATCTGCAGTTGTAAGTTCTGATGACTGAAATTTACGGATTTTTAATTAATATTGATGACTGAGACTTCAATATGGAAATAGACGAGATACTGGCGTATTGCAATGCAAAAAAAGGAGTGGAAGAAACTTTCCCCTTCGATCAGGAAACTTTAGTACTGAAAGTGGGAGGAAAAATGTTCCTCCTTATTCCGCTGGAGCAGCAGCCACTGACTATTTCCGTAAAGACTGACCCGGAATGGACCGCCGATCTCCGTGCCCAGCATTCTCAGATCACTGGCGCCTACCACATGAACAAAACACACTGGAACTCGGTGGTGTGCGAAGGCCTGAAAAAGGATTTGATCCTAATACTGATCGATCACTCGTATGAACTTATCTTTAAATCACTGACAAAGAAAAAGCAGTTAGAGTTATACGATATGTAGTGAATGTGCAGATTATATATTATTTAATATAATAATGCTTGCGGGACCTAATTTTTTTTTTTTCTTTGATGTATTCTTAATAATGGCCAAAATATTAGAATAAACAGTTTAAGTTAAATTTAAAAAATTAAAAACGTTATGAAAAAAATTATCTATCTAACTGCATTCTTCGCCACTTATGGACTGACAAATGCAACACCAACGTCATCCGGTATAAATAGACCTTTGCCCGCGATTCTCGATATTTCGACTTGCTATCACCAAACGGTCACAGTTTATACTGATCACTGCGGTAAAAACGTTGGCACGACCTTTTCGCCATTGGTAGCTTTTCCGTGCGGTGATGGGCAGCCTGAAAATTCCGTTTCTCAAACCGAAAATCACATACAACTACCTCCTCCGCAAGGCCCACTCAAGCCCTGTACGAGTCTTGAAGCATAAAGATTGTGTATAATATGAAAAAGTACATCATATTGCTAATCCTCCTGGGTCTTGCTGAATTAACTGAGGCCCAGGGGATTTTAATTGAATATTCATATATTACTTTCGGAAACAATAAGGGAGCTAAAGCTTTCACTTTTTCCAATGACCAAGAGAATACCTTCATGATTGGCGACGGTAAAAAAGGTGAGTATGGATATAAGGACGTGCTGGCAAACCCTGATTTACTAAATCCCTATTACCTATATAGCTACGATAAAACCAATGATACCTTTTATCAGGCTTTACCTTACTTTTTTACCACCGTTCCGGAGTTTGAAAGTAAATTTGCCGCAGATAAGGTTGGTGCTTTAAACTGGGTAATATCAGGTGATAAAAAAACCATTCTGGGTTATGAATGTACCCAAGCAACTGCGGAATTTCGGGGCCGCAAGTGGGAGGTGTGGTTTACAACGGCACTGAATGCTGAGGCATTTCCGTGGAAATTGCATGGTCTTCCGGGCGTAATCCTGGAAGCGCGGGACTCAGAGAAATTATTTTTATTTATTGCCGATAGAATCTCTGTGAATTCCGAATATGATAATGTGCCGGGAGTTAAAAAGTTTTTCTCAAAAAACAGGACCGATGCCGTAGACTATAAAACAGTAATCGAACATCAGAACAGAGGATTAATGGAGCTGCAGTCACAGCAGCTGTCCAAATATCCCTCCGGAACGCAGTTTCAGGGGATACCACACTTTCGAAGCGGTGAGTTTGAAAGGCATCATGAATGGAACGACACTAAAAAGAAATGATATTTTTAATGTACGTAGAGTTTTCTGTCCTTCAACGATGTTGTAGATCCACTGTATATGCACACATCTAACCTTCCTGAAGGTGCGTAGCAGAATTCATGTATCCGCTTTTTGGAGATGGAAATTCCCTTTCAATAGCAAGCGATATTAAATAATATTAATGAAGCATTTATGTGTACTTTTCACCATACTGTTTATAAAAATTTCTGCACAGTCAGAGATTAAAGGAATTGCGGTAGCCGAAAATGGTCAGCCAATTGTTCGGGCCAACGTTATTCTTTTTAATGCGGCAAATGAAATTGAAACTTTCGGTTTTAGCGATAAGACCGGAAGTTTTTCTGTTTCTACACAGAAAACAGGAAACTTTACCCTGCAGCTTGCCGCTTTTAACCATCATCCAACGAGTATAGAAGTAGTTCTGGATCATCAGAATAAAAGAATCGATCTTCAGAAAGTTGAAATCTCCAAAATTCCGGAAAACGAAATCCAGGAAGTTATTGTTACAAAACAAAACCCGGTCCGTATTAGAAAAGATACTGTGGAGTATACCGCAGAAAAATTCGCCTCCGGCACAGAAATGAATGTGGAAGAACTGCTTAAAAAACTGCCCGGAATTACCGTAGAAAGTGACGGCAAAATAAAATTTAACAATAAGGAAGTGGAGCGCGTAATGATTGAAGACGATGACCTCTTCGAACGCGGCTACCAAACCCTTACCCAAAACATGCCCTCCCAATCACTGGACAAAGTGCAGGTGCTCACCAACTACTCCCGCAACAAGCTCCTGAAAGACGTACAGAATGATGAACGGGTGGCCATAAACCTCACGCTGAAGGAAGATGCCAAGGGAAAATGGTTTGGAAATGCGCTGTTTGCTACCACCAGCTATGTGGAAAACATGCATCAGGTCAAACTCAATGTGATGAATTTCTCAAAAAGGCGCAAATTCTATCTGCTCTACAACCGGAACAACCTGGGACTGAACGAAATGGGTGGCGTGGCCTACCTTATGAATCCAGCACAGGAAACCGATGCAGAAAATATTGGCAGTAACCTTAGCATCAATCCTGTGATTCGGCTTCATCAAAAAAACAGTCAGTTCAGTGATAACCGCACGAACTTCAATGATGACCAGCTGGCATCACTAAACTATATCTACAATTTCCGTAATGACTGGAAACTGAAATTCGTAACTGTTTACAACGACATTGAGAACCGGAATTACACGGATAATACTTACCGTTTTATGTACGACGGACTTCAGTTTACCAATATTGAGAGTAAAACATGGAAGCAGAACATCCGCAATTTGGTAGGGAAGCTCGAACTGAGCAGGGAATTCAGCAAAAATGCCAATCTGCAGTTTTATAACAAGACCTCCTCGGTACACGAACGAAACAGTAACGATTTTATCTTTAACGGTGCACTGAATCAGCAGTCTGGTAACAACCGTCTCACAAGTACAGAAAGCAAAATATCCTACACTAAAAAACTGGATTCGTCCAAAGCTTTAGTGGCGGTCGCCAGACATTATTATTATGACCGACCCTATAATTTCACCGATGAAAATGAAGTGTTTACCTATGTCACAGGAAATCCTGAGGCCAGGCGGATCCGTCAGCAGCTTTATTCACAGCTGAATTTTGCGGGAGCAAAAATATCATATCTGAACAGATACAGTGACAGTAAATACCTTGAACTTCAATTGGGTGATGAATACAGATCCGAAAAACTGAATTCGGAGATCAGTTTATTTAATAATGACCTGCAAAGCATTGTATTTAACCGTGCTGAATTCCAGAATGATATGTATCTGAAACAGAACCGCGTTTTTGCCAAAGGAAAATTCATCCACACTTATAAAAACTGGAAATACACCCTGGACCTGCTGTCCGAGTTGGTATCTTCAGACTTCAACCGTACCCTGCAGTCGGAGCTTTTTGTATCACCGGGATTCCATATCGGATTTGAGGACCGAAAGACCGGAAGTTTCACTTTATACGGAAACCGGCGGTTCACACCGCTGGCAATCGAAAATCTTTTGCAGAACTACATCTATCTGGGCAACCGCAATTTTACCGAAGGTACGGCCGGTTTTCAGCTGCTTCCCGATTACAGCCTCGGATTGTCCTACAGTTTAGGCGACCAACTCACTAAAAATCTGAACTTCAGTGTAAATTATATGCGTCTGGAGCGGTTTATGTCCAACAATTCACTGGTAAACAAAAACTACACATTCAACCAGACCATTCTGGTTGAGGATAATGATACATTCTTTGCCAATCTGGAGGTAAGAAGGTATGTACGTTTTGTAAAATCACGCTTCAGCCTGCTGGGTGGATTTATGTCTTCGGGCTATAAAAACAGCATTAACGGGCAGGAACTGGTAGAAAGTACATTTTCCAACAAAAAAGTAGGTTTTGAAATGAAATCCGGCTGGACTAAGAAAATCAATTATGAGCTGGGCTATGACTGGACATTTTCCAGATTGAAATCTGTTTCGTTCACGAATGACTATTTGGATCAGAAAGGTTTTTTTAATCTATACTACAACTTCAGCAGTGAATTCAGGATCCAGGGAAATTTTGAATACTATCATTTTGGCAATACGCCGCAGAAATCCACTCGTTTTCTGGATATTAAAGCGGATTATATGATCAAGAAATTAAAAACCAATGTTTTCCTCCGCGCCAACAACCTGCTGAACTCAAGCACCATTCAGCGCTATTCACTAACAAACGTGAGCGAAAGCATTTATACACAGCGCCTGATGCCAAGACATGTGGTTTTGGGAATTAACAAGAACTTTTAGAAAGGAAATTCAGCGGTCAGCCTTTTATCCTCATCCAGCCTTTCAATCAGCTTTTCCACCGAGTCAAACTTGATCTCATCATGCAGAAATTCACGAAAGTTTACTGAAATTTCTTCACCATAAATATCATCATTAAAATCAAGGATATAGACTTCGGTGGAGAGGGAAGTACCATTCACCGTAGGGTTGGTGCCGATGCTCAGCATGCCTTTATATTTCTGGTCTTTTACAAAGACCTCCACGATATAGGCCCCTTTCTTGGGCAGAAGTTTTAAGGGATCAGTCTCTATATTTGCCGTGGGATAACCGATGGTGCGTCCTATCTTTCTTCCATTGACCACTGTTCCTGAGACTGAAAATACATAACCCAGCATTTCGTTGGCCTCCTTTACATTTCCTGCGGCCAGCGCATTTCTGATCTGGGTGGAACTGATGTTTCGGTCGTGGTAATTCACCGCCTCAACTTGCTGCACTTCAAAACCGCATTCGGTGGACATTTCCTTTAAAAGGTTAAAATCACCGCTTTTGTTCTTGCCGAAGGTGTGGTCGTGACCAATGATCAGGTGCTTTACATTCAACTTCTCTACCAGGATCTGCTTTACAAATTCAGCACCGCTGAGATTGCGGAACTGTTCGTCGAATTCCTTCAGGAAAAGATGCTCCACACCATTTTTTTCAAGCAGATAAATCTTCTCGTCAATGGTGTTCAGCAGTTTCAGGTCGTCATTTGGGTTAAAAACTGTGCGCGGATGTGGCCAAAAAGTGAGGATGGCAGTCTGAAACCCCTTCTCACGGCTAATAGAATTAAGCTGGTTAATGATGGTCTGATGACCGCGGTGCACCCCATCGAACATACCAATAGAAAGCGCCAGCGGCGTTTTTTCCTGGTGTTCGTTAAAGTTCCGAAATATTTTCAAAAGGGTGACTTTTTGATGGTGCAAATATGATAAAAATCTTCTTTTGAACCAATTGCAGATTTGGGAACTTTGATTATATTTGCACAACGAAAAAATTTAGCAATGGCAAACCAAATTAAAGGAAAAATTTCGCAAATTATCGGTCCGGTAATCGACGTAGTTTTCAAAGGAGCAGAGGAGCTTCCGAATATTTACGACGCACTGGAAATCGCTAAAACCGACGGCAGCAAAGTGGTTCTGGAAGTAGAGCAGCATATTGGAGAAGATATGGTAAGATGTATCGCAATGGACGCTACTGATGGTCTTCAGAGAGGTCAGGAAGTGATTGCACAGGGACGCCAGATTACCATGCCTACAGGTGCGGAAGTATACGGCAGACTTTTTAATGTTGTTGGAGATGCTATTGACGGAATCCGCGAGGTTTCCAAAGAAGGTGGTCTTCCGATCCACAGAGAAGCGCCAAAATTCGATCAGTTATCCACTTCTGCGGAAGTTCTTTTTACAGGTATTAAAGTAATTGACCTTATTGAACCTTATGCAAAAGGAGGTAAGATTGGTTTGTTCGGTGGTGCCGGTGTTGGTAAAACGGTATTGATCCAGGAATTGATTAACAATATTGCAAAAGGTCACGGTGGTCTTTCGGTTTTTGCCGGTGTAGGAGAAAGAACCAGAGAAGGAAACGACCTTTTGAGAGAGATGCTGGAATCCGGCATTATTAAATATGGTGATGAGTTCATGCACTCCATGGAAAATGGAGGTTGGGACCTGTCCAAAATTGATCATGAAGAGATGAAGGACTCCAAGTGTACCTTCGTTTTCGGACAGATGAACGAACCACCGGGAGCAAGAGCGCGTGTAGCACTTTCCGGTCTTACGATTGCAGAATATTTCCGTGATGGTGACGGACAGGGACAGGGAAGAGACGTACTTTTCTTTGTTGATAACATCTTCCGTTTCACCCAAGCGGGTTCTGAGGTATCTGCACTTCTTGGCCGTATGCCTTCTGCGGTAGGTTACCAGCCAACGCTTGCCTCTGAGATGGGTGCGATGCAGGAAAGGATTACCTCTACAAAGAACGGTTCCATTACATCTGTACAGGCGGTTTACGTACCTGCGGATGACCTTACCGACCCGGCTCCGGCAACTACATTTGCCCACCTGGATGCTACTACTGTACTTGACAGAAAGATTGCTTCCCTTGGTATCTATCCTGCGGTAGACCCATTGGCTTCAACTTCCAGAATCCTGACGCCGGAAATCCTTGGTGAAGATCACTATAATACAGCACAGAGAGTGAAGGAAATCCTTCAGCGTTACAAAGCCCTTCAGGACATCATCGCGATTCTTGGTATGGAAGAACTTTCTGAAGAAGATAAACTGGTTGTTTACCGTGCAAGAAAAGTACAGCGTTTCCTTTCTCAGCCATTCCACGTAGCGGAGCAGTTTACAGGTCTGAAAGGAGCATTGGTAGATATTAAAGATACCATCAAAGGCTTCAACATGATCATCGACGGTGAGCTGGATCAGTATCCTGAAGCAGCCTTCAACCTGAAAGGAACCATTGAAGAAGCTATTGAAGCTGGACAGAAAATGCTGGCAGAAAACGCTTAATCAGACACAGGATCTCAGATCTCAGACTTTCTGAAATCTGAAATCTGAAATCTTCAAATCTAGATTGACATGAACATAAAAATTTTAACTCCGGAATTTGTAGTCTTCGAAGGCGAAGTGAAATCGGTTTTGCTTCCCGGGAAGAACGGTGATTTCCATATCAAGAAGGACCACGCTGCCATTGTTGCCTCACTGATTAACGGAAAGATCAGAATCTTTACAGATTCCATCGGAGAAAAGTATGCGGAGAAATTTGTTCGCGAGAACGAAAAGGAAAACGTTTACTCTTTCAAAGTGAAGAGCGGGGTTATTGAATTCAATAATAACCAGGGCATCATTCTGGCAGAATGACTGAATCCTGAATCCGAATAATAATAAGCTCCAGAGATGGAGCTTTTTTTATGCCTGACTTTCACCAATCCGAAAGTAGCGGTCGTGCTTTTTGTGGATATTTCTGTGTGCTATTAGTTCTTCATGTTCACCCCTAAGTGTAGCCAGGATATCACGTTGCACCTCCGTACTGGTAAGATAACCCCAGTGGTCTGCAATATCATGCAGCTTGCTCCCCAGGTCATTTTTGGTGTGCGAACAGTCTACAATTACAACATTGTCAGGCAGATTATTTATACCAGCAGGTCCGTATTTGCCAAGCCTGGGCGAGAGGATATTTTTGGAGAGAGTAGAGATGGAAAGTACATCATCACTTTTATGGATATAGACCGAAATCCGGTTGGCCAGTTTGGTCAGTTTGTATAGCGACTCATCTTCTTTGTCAAATGAATTGACGGAAATGTCGGAGTTCAGCAACATCACCTGGTCCAGGACTTTCATAATACTGCTGCTTTTCATGCAGATAAGTGCACTCCGCAGAAGCCGGTTTCCCATAGAATGAGCCATTAGATGAATGCGCTGACCGCAGAAATCAAGTTCGGGATCGGCCAATACCTGTTTAATAAATTCATTATACTTCAGCATCATCTTGTAAAATACCATACCCGCGTCTATGGAGTTTCTTTTGTCATCGATATAGGTATATGGGAACAGCGATTTAGACCCCGGCCAACTGAGCAAAAGCAGGTTCTGCACCGGAGAGTCGGGATTGTCTATGTATTGCCTTTTTAAGGTCTCAATGGCTTCCAGCTCATCACTGAACGTATAAGAATACCCATGAATGAACACGAGCAGATCTCCACGCTTTCCGGCGCTGGTTTCCAGCATGGAACTGTAGAACTCATAAAACATCCGCTGGCTGCCGCGCAGCCGGTTAAGTTTGTCCGGCGAGGCTTTTCCCTTATGTTTGAGTTCCAGAAGTACTTCCTTTACGGGAAGATAATCATAGTCAAAATAGTCAGAAAGTATCTCATGTGCGCTGTCTGAATGTGTTTTCAGGAGTTTTTTATATTCCTTTTTGTGCATTCCTTCCGCCGAAGGCGGCTGATAGCCCAGGTATTTTGCGATGCGGAAACTGGATGTCCCCGTCTGGCTTTCGAAACAGAATTTGGACAGCGTCTTGTTTCCTTCTTTGACCTGTGAGATTTCCCTGTTGCTGATGATGAAGATGGCCATGATAATTGGTTTTCAGATGCTGAACTAAGTTATGCCAAAATTTATTCAACTGCAATACAGCGGTTGCAGCAGTTTCAGGTCTTTACATTCATGACCGGTCTGAAGCCAAAAAAACCGTCTCGCAAAGCAAGACGGTCAGTTAAATAGGAGCGGGTTGGGTTAATCTGCCTTAAAAGACAGGCCCTGTTCTTCCAGAAGTTTTCTTTCCTGCTCTTTATACACGCCGGAAGTCAGTTTATCATGAATGGCATCGAAGGCATCCAGCGTTTCGTTGATTTCAGCATCTGTGTGCGAGGCAGTAGGAATAAGTCTCAGCAGGATCATTCCCTTTGGAATCACCGGATAGATGACCACTGAAGTAAAGATGCCGTAGTTTTCACGCAGGTCCTTCACCAGCATTGTCGCTTCTACAGTAGATCCCTGCATCATCACCGGCGTAACACATGTATTGGTATTACCCAGGTTAAAGCCTCTTTCAGCCAGACCGTTCTGCAGCTTGTTTACATTTTCCCAAAGTTTATCTTTGATCTCCGGTCTTGTACGCAGCAGTTCCAGTCTTTTCAGGCCACCTATTACCATCGGCATGGTAAGCGATTTAGCGAAAACCTGTGAACGTAAGTTATATTTAAGGATTCTGATAATCTCTTTGTCACCCGCGATAAATGCGCCGAATCCTGCCATTGATTTGGCAAAAGTGGAGAAATAGATATCGATCTGCTCCTGGCAGCCCTGTTCTTCACCGGCACCCGCACCCGTTTTCCCTAAAGTACCGAAACCATGGGCATCATCAACTAACAGGCGGAAATTGAATTTGGATTTAAGGTCGCATATTTCCTTCAGTTTACCCTGCATACCGCGCATCCCGAAAACACCTTCTGTAATCACCAGGATACCGCCGCCGTGTTCTTCGGCAACTTTTGTAGCTCGTGCCAGGTTCTTCTCCAGACTGGCTATATCGTTATGCTTGAAGGTAAAGCTTTTACCCATATGCAAACGCACACCGTCTACGATACAGGCATGAGAATCTGCATCATAAACAATTACATCATGACGGGAAACAAGCGCATCAATAGTAGATACCATTCCCTGGTAACCAAAATTAAGCAGGTAGGCAGCTTCTTTTCCAACGAATTCCGCCAGTTCACTTTCCAGTTGCTGATGCTGTGCAGTCTCGCCGGACATGGCACGCGCACCCATAGGATAAAACATTCCATATTCCGCAGCGGCTTTTGCATCGGCTTCAAGCACTTCAGGGTGATTGCAGAGTCCCAGGTAGTCATTGGCACTCCAGAAAACAACCTCACGTCCCTGAAATTGCATACGGGGTCCTATAGGTCCTTCCAGTTTAGGAAATACAAAATAACCTTCTGCGTAATCTGCAAACTGTCCCAGGGGTCCGGGATTCTGTTTGATACGTTCAAAAATATCTACCATTTAATTTGGGTTTATTGTAAAAATATTGGCTGCAAAGTTAGCTAAAATGATACGTAAAAAAAAGCCTTTTGCGCACTGCAAAAGGCTGTATAAAAGAGATGTTCTTATTTGATGTATTCGGTCTTGAAAACTTCGTCGTAGTTATGTACGCAATTGTTCACAAAACCCTGCTGAGCCATCCACTCGTCGCTGTATACCTTGGTGATGTATCTTGATCCGTGATCCGGAAAGATCAGCACAACCACCTCGTCGGGTCCGAAAGGATGAGCCTGAGCGTACTGAATCAGTCCCTGGGTTACGGCACCACAGGTGTAACCGCCCATAATTGCCTCCTTCAGTGCAATTTCTCTGGTACGGTAGGCCGACATTTCGTCATTCACCTTTACAAACTGGTCAATCTGGTCAAAAAGCAATGCCGAAGGAATCAAATTTTTACCCATTCCTTCAATCTGATATGGCTTGATATCCAGTGGATTAATCTCACCGGTTTCATGATAACCTTTAAGGATGGACCCGTCTGCATCTACACCTATAATCTTGATGTCAGGATTTTTCTCCCTAAGGAATTTAGCAGATCCGGAGAGTGTACCGCCCGTACCTGTGCAGGCAAAGACATGAGTTACTTTACCTTCAGTTTGCTCCCAGATTTCGGGACCGGTAGTCTGGTAATGGGCATCTATATTGAGCTCGTTAAAATATTGATTGATATAAACGGAGTTGGGAGTTTCCGAAGCAATTCTTTTGGCTACCTCATAGTAAGAGCGCGGATCGTCTGCAGGTACATTTGCAGGGCAAACATAAACCTGAGCGCCCAGAGCTTTCAGATAGGCAATTTTTTCCGCTTTCGTCTTGTCACTAACGGCAAGTATGCACTTATAACCCTTCACAATGGAAACCATAGCAACCGAAAATCCTGTATTTCCGGAGGTGGTTTCTACGATTACTGATTCAGGAGTCAGAATTCCTTTTTCTTCAGCTTTTTCTATAATATGGAGGGCAATCCTGTCTTTAGTGGAATGTCCGGGATTACAGGACTCAAGTTTGGCGTACACCATTGCCGGGATCTCCCTGGTCACATGATTAAGTTTCACCAATGGAGTATTTCCGATTAAGCCAAGAATATTATCGTAAACATTACTCATTAAATATATTTTTTCTCAAAAAAATCATCGACAAAAATACAAAAAAAAGTATTAGGAAATAATTTCCTGATGCTTTTAAGACTGAGGTTTCTTTTCATAGTAGCAGGCTGCCAGCAAATATTACACCATCACTTTATCTGAGAACAAACGGAGGATAAATGCCGGAAAAATACTATTTTCGCATGATTTGTAAATTATTATGAAAAACTGGACATTTAAGAAATGGAATACGGTGTTGGGATGGGTAATTTTTGGAATTGCCTTTCTAACCTACCTCTCAACTGTTGAACCTAATTTAAGCTTCTGGGATGCCGGAGAATATATTGCCTCTGCGGTAAAACTCGAAGTGACCCATGCGCCGGGTGCAGCACTCTTCCAGCTTGTGGGAGCTGTGGCGGGACTGTTCGCTTTCGGAAACGGTGCCAATTATTCAATCATCATCAACTCAATGTCGGCGCTGTTCAGTGCTTTTACTATTCTTTTTCTGTTTTGGACCATTACACATCTTGTGCGCCGCCTGCTGAATAAAGATTTTGAAGAAGTGACCGTGCACGAGGAAATCTCAATCCTTTTTGCCGGCGCCATTGGAGCCCTGTGCTTTACATTTTCTGATACTTTCTGGTTTTCGGCAGTGGAAGGTGAAGTGTACTCCATGGCGTCCATGTTTATTGCACTGATTGTCTGGCTGATCACCAAATGGGAAAATGAATATGACCAAACCGACAGTCAAAGATGGATAATCCTTATCTTCTTTGTGGTAGGTCTTTCCGTAGGTGTTCACATGATGGCCATGCTGGCAATTCCGTCTGTCTGTCTTATTTATTATGCGCGCAATTACGAGTTTACCTGGAAAAACTTTGCCGTGGCAAATGTCCTTACGCTCATTGTCCTGATTCTCGTATTCAAAATCGTCTTCCCGGTGATCATGACCATGTTTGGAAAACTTGAAATATTCTTTGTGAACGGCCTTGGTTTACCTTTCCATTCCGGGACAATAGCTGCATTCATCCTTATGACTGCGCTATGCTATTTCCTCCTTAACTACAGCGGTAAATCCGGGAACAGGCTTCTGCAGACCGCATCACTTTCCCTTGTTTTCATGATCATTGGTTTTTCCTGCTGGCTCGTGATTCCGATACGCGCCAATGCAAACCCGCCAATGAACCTTAACAATCCGGATACCGCCATCGGTATGCTGGATTATTACAACCGCGAACAGTACGGTGACTGGCCTACCTTCTACGGTCAGAACTATACAGCCAGTCTGGACGCTAACGGTATCCTTAAAAACGAGGACGGAAGTTTCAAAAGTAAAAAAACCGGCGATATTTATGAAAAGGACGAACAGTCGGGCAGCTACCGTATCGTAGGCGAGCGTTTTAATTATGTGTATTCGCCAAACCATGTGGGTTTTATGCCGAGGATGTTCAACGATGATAAAAATGTAATGGCCAATTACATCAGTATGTATGGTGCACCTGATTTTTCCTTTAATTATGACAACCCGGACATTGCCGACAGTCCTGAGGCACGCAAAATATTTGACGAACTGCGTGCAAAATATGAAGACGGCTCCATAAGCGTATCGGATTACCTGGAAGTGCGTCCCTACAATCTGATTAATGTTCAGAAACCCTCGCTGGCGCAAAACCTCGATTATTTCTTCAGTTTTCAGAATGGTTATTATTTCCTCAGATACCTGATGTGGAATTTTGCCGGAAGGCAGAATGACCTGGAAGGAAATATGGAAAACACCAACGGCAATTGGATTTCCGGCATCTCTTTTATTGATGATGCCCGCCTGGGAGACCAGTCCAGGTTACCGGCAAAATTTAAAAATGACAGTACCGTGGCTTTTTATTTCCTGCCGCTTATCCTGGCTATCATAGGATTTTTCTTTCATCTGAACCGTGATTTCGGCCGCTTTTATGCACTGCTGTCATTATTTGTATTAACAAGTGTCGGAATTATATTTTATACCGGCGTAAAACCTTTCGAACCAAGAGAGCGTGATTACGCTATGGTGGGATCGTTCTATGCCCTGGCAATTTGGATTGGTTTGGGAGCTGCTGCTATCCTGTGGTATCTGCAGTCCAAAGTAAAATCCAATGCAGCCAACATTGTAGTGGGAATCCTGCTTCTTGGTATTCCGTTTATGATGGGCTTCCAGAATTATGTGCCACATGACAGAAGTGAGCGCTATTCTGCGTATGACTATGCTCATTCCGTCCTGAAATCACTGCCTAAAAACAATATCCTGTTTGTTTATGGTGATAATGATACTTACCCTGTATGGGGTCTGCAGGAAACAGAAGGCTTCCGCGACGATGTAAAGGTGGTTAATTTCACCCTGCTTTCAACTCCGTGGAATATTGACCAGGTAAAGCGCCGTACCTATAATTCCAGCCCGGTTCCCGGCACACTGAAGCATGACGACTACCGCGACGGCACCAATGACCAGATTGTGGTGTTTGATGCCGAAAATCTGCAGGGTTTCATTCAGAACCAGATACAGAACGGTGCACCTGAAAGTATATTCGCACCATTTACCAAATACATCGCTCAGGATTCGATGACCGTAAAGGAAGCTGTAGAATTTATTAAAATGAAAAGCCCTGAAAAAGATGAAATGCTGAAAATGCTTTTCGGTCAGGAAAAATATGAGAAATTCAACTTTATCCCTGTTTCCCGTTTCGTGATTCCTGTAAATAAAGCAAATGCGGTGAAATCCGGTGCTATAAAAGCTTCAGATTTGCCCTCAGCAGTGGATCATATCACGGTTGAATACAGACGCGGTACGATGTTCAAGAACAACCTTATCTTACTGGATATCCTAGCCAACTTCGACTGGAACCGTACGATTAACTTCTCCAACGGAGGTGTATATGACAGCGAGAATATATTTTATCTGGACGATTATCTGCAATATGACGGATTCAGTTACCGTCTGGTTCCAATTAAAACTTCGGCCAGAGAAGATGGTGAAATGGGCCGTGTGGATCCCGAATCGCTTTATAATGTGGTGAAGAATTTCAGATGGGGTAATTTCAAAGATTTAGATGTTCATTTTGATCAGACCTCTACTTCAAATATCATGAGCTACCGAAATTCTGCCGGCAGGGCTGCTGAAGCGCTGGCACTATCGGGCCAGAAACAGAAAGCGCTGGAAATCCTGGATCTGGTATCCCGCGAAATCCCGGTTTCCAAATACAGTGATCCGCGTTCACTGAGCTCCATTGCCTATGCCTATATCGTAGCAGGTGAGGAGCAAAAAGGACTTAAGTTGGCAGAGCAGCTGAAAAAGGGAATCTTTGAGGAATATGATTATTATAACAGTCTGACTCCGGCGCAGCAAAAATTTGTAGGACGGCAGATGCGTACCAACACGATGGAATATTCCATGGTTGTAGCCGCGGTGAGCGATGCTTATAACAAGACCGGAAAACCGGATAAAGGGTATGCTTATTTGGTAAAATCTCTTGAACCTGTGGACAAGCGCTTTAACAGCTTCATCAAAAACCTGGAGCAGATGGGCAGGGAAAAAGCCTACCGTGAAAGTTCCAAGATTCAGCGGATTACGCCGTTTTACAGTTATCTTTTTGATGTGATGAAGCCCTACGATTCAACCTATGCAAGCGAAAAGGAGGACCAAATCACCAGAGCAATGATGAGGGTCACCCAATAATTACCCTTACAATTAATCACAGGCGGACTTCAGTCCGCTTTTTTATTGGCTATATTTGTATTTAAATCTTTTGTAAAACCTGTATGAAATACTGTGCCTTCCTGCGCGGAGTGAATGTAAACGGGACTTCCATGAAAATGGCAGAAGTTTGCAGCGTGTTTGAATCAGTTGGAATGGAGCAGGTAACATCTGTACTTGCTTCCGGTAACATTCTTTTTTTATCAGAAAAGAATCCTGAAATAATTAAAGCAGAACTTGAAAAAGCCATGTCCGCTCATTTCAATTATGAAGCTTATGTGTTTCTGCGGAATGAGAATGAAATTGCGGACATGATTTCCCAAAATCCTTTTGAAGCTGACGCCGATTTTCACACCTATATTTTTGTGGTACAGGCTGACATCGAAAAAGAATTGCTCGATATCTTCAATAAATCGTCAAAAAGTAAAGATGAAAAAGGGCAGGTGGTAAACAGCACATTCTATTGGCAGGTATCTAAAGGGAATACTCTGGAAAGTCAGTTTGGAAAGGTATTGGGCCGGAAATCGCTGAAAGATAAACTGACCAGCCGCAATGTGAACACTTTTGTTAAGATTTCAAACAAATTCAAATAAATTATAGGAACTGAAACATTGTAAAGCCTTACTACAGACTCAATTTTAGTATTTTTAACCCTTATCAATTATTACCTTATAAGTCTATCAAAATGATTCAACATCTAAATAACATCCATCATTCAGACTCCACCAACTTTTTCCTGATCGCAGGTCCCTGTATTATTGAAGGCGAAGACATGGCACTCAGGATTGCCGAGAAAGTGATTACCATTACCGATAAATATAAGATTCCTTACATCTTCAAAGGGAGCTTTAAGAAAGCCAACCGCAGCCGGGTAGACAGTTTTACGACCATTGGCGAAGAAAAATCCCTTGAAATTCTGAGAAAAGTGGGGGAAACTTTCAATATTCCAACAACTACCGACATTCATGAGAACGATCATGCAGCGCTGGCGGCGCAGTACGTAGATGTTCTCCAGATTCCGGCATTCCTGGTAAGGCAAACGGATCTGTTGGTTGCGGCGGCTAAAACCGGTAAATGTGTGACGCTGAAAAAAGGGCAGTTCCTTTCGCCCGAAGCCATGAAGTTTGCCGTAGAGAAAGTTACTGATTCCGGGAACACGAAAACAGCGATTATTGAAAGAGGAAACTCCTTTGGATATTCAGACCTGGTGGTAGACTTCCGCGGAATCCCGACCATGCAGCAATATGCACCCGTGATCCTGGATGTCACACACTCTCTTCAGCAGCCTAATCAAAGTTCCGGCGTTACAGGAGGCCGACCGGAACTCATTGAAACCATAGCAAAGGCTGGAATCGCTGTGGGGGCCGACGGTCTTTTCATCGAAACTCATCCAGACCCGAGTTGTGCAATGTCAGACGGTGCCAATATGCTAAAACTGGACCGACTGGATGATCTGCTGCAAAAACTGACGCGCATACGCGAAGCTATCCTGTAATTCAGTTAATTTTTATAAATTTAGTTCCTAAAATTCGCGACTTGAGAAGACAGATTTTCCTTGCAGCCTCCATCCTGCCTCTAATGTTTTATTCCCAAAAGGAAGATACCTTACGTACACAGACCATTGAAGAAGTGGTTTTCCAGAGAAAAGGAAATGTAACCCAGGATGTTACCAATGTAAGCGTCAATGCCAGACAGGCTGGCCAGATTGCTTCTGTTTCGGGTGGTATTGAAGGGCTGATTAAAACACTGCCGTCCGTAAACTCTAATACGGAGCTTTCTTCACAGTATATGGTCCGTGGCGGCAACTATGATGAAAACCTGATCTACATTAACGATATCGAGATTTACAGACCTTTCCTCATCCGCAATTCCATGCAGGAAGGGATGAGCATCATCAATCCGGATATGGTTTCCACGGTGAATTTTTCAGCCGGTGGATTTGAAGCCAAGTACGGCGATAAGATGTCATCGGCCCTTAATATCTATTACCGTGAGCCGGAAAAATTTGAAGTATCCGGTGAAGCCAGCATGATAGGAGGGAGGCTTTCAACAGGTTTTGCGACAGGAAACAAAAAACTGACGGCCCTGGTTTCCGGACGGTACAGAAATACCAATCTTATATTAAACACACTGAATGAAGAAACGGACTTCAATCCGAGATATATGGACTTCCAGTCCTATCTGAATTATCATGTGAGTCCAAAATTTTCCATGTCGTTTATCGGTTATTATTCGCAAAACGATTATGAAATGATTCCGAAGGCCAAGGAAGTTGAGTTTGGCAGCGTGAACCAACCTATAAAAGTAAGTGTTTTCTATAACGGCCGCGAGGACGACAGATACAAAAACATGATGGGAACTTTTTCCCTGAACTACAGACCTAATGATAAATGGAGAATCCTTCTGGATAATTTTGCTTATCAGAACCGTGAGCGCGAGTATTACAGTATCGCCTCCGCTTATGTGCTTGAAAGTTTTGATCCCGTAACAGGTGATCCCGTAACCTCGTACGATGTGGGCGGACAGATAGACCATGCGCGGAATGACCTGATGGTCAGAACCTATGGAACACAGTTGCGGACACGATTTTCGCCTAATGTAAACTCCAATATTGAAGTCGGTTTTAAATTTGAAAAAGAAAATCTGCGGGACCTGACCAACGAGTGGCGATTGGTGGATTCTTTGGGTTACAGTGTACCGCGTGATCAGGTTTTGCCGGGCGTACTGGATCCATCGTCCATGGAACTTTATTACCATATTGCCGGTGATAATAGTATAGAACCTACCCGGATGTCAGCTTATGCACAGTATTCCAACAAGTTTTACTGGGGCCGGAGCCGTGCCTATTTTAATGCCGGAGCGAGGGTAGCCAACTGGTCTTTCAATAAGGAAACCATTTTCTCACCACGCGCGCAGTTTGCCATTAAGCCCGACTGGAAGTCGGATATGCTTTTCCGGGTTGCCGGCGGAATTTACTACCAGCAGCCTTTTTATAAGGAAATTAAAGATCTGGACGGCAGTTTTAACTTCGAAATCAAATCGCAGCGCTCGATGCAGCTAATTGTTGGTAACGATTACGAATTCTCCATGTACGACCGGCCTTTCAAACTTACCACCGAGCTTTATTATAAGAAGATGGACGACCTGATACCGTATTTTATGGACAACGTGCGGATCCGTTATTCAGGGAAAAACAATGCCGAAGGGTATGCCTATGGAATTGATACCCGGCTTTTCGGCGAGTTTGTTCCGGGAGTAGATTCGTGGCTGTCTGCAAGTTATGCCCGTACTTTTGAAAACATAGACAGCAGGGGAGACATTGCCCGTGCCACAGACCAAAGGTTCCGTTTTGCCATTTTCTACCAGGATTATATGCCTAAATTTCCAAAAATGCGGGTCAATCTGACCGGTATTTACGCTATGGGACTGCCTACAGGCGCACCCATCATGTTTGACAGTAACGGACAGCCCAGCCTGGAAACCCGGTACGACTATCAGAAAACATTGCCGTCATACAAAAGGGTGGATATTGGCCTTTCCTATGTATTTATTGATCCTAAGGAAAAGAACAAAGCCTGGGGCTTCTGGGAAAATTTTGAAGAGCTCACCTTGGGCGTTCAGGTTTTCAATGCTTTTAATATTTACAACACGGTGGCTAACCAATGGGTTACAGACGTCAGCAATAACTATATTTATCCGGTTCCGGTAAATCTTACAGGCCGTTTCTTCAATGCAAAGCTGGAATTCAGGATAAAATAATTTCGCTGATGCCCAGGATTGAACTCAGCACCGAAATCAGATCTTCAATAGAAATATGCTTTGATCTTTCGCGGAGTGTGGATCTTCATAAACTCTCAACAGCGAAAACGAACGAAGAAGCTGTTGCCGGAAAAACCAGCGGACTGATGAATCTGAATGAGACCGTTAGCTGGAGAGCCACCCATTTTTTTATCCGTCAGGAGCTGACTACAAAAATTACGGCTTTGGATCATCCTGTATATTTTGTTGATGAGCAGCTAAAAGGAATATTCAGATCGCTCAGACATCAGCATAAATTTGCTCAGGACGGTGAAAAAACTACTATGACCGATATTTTTGATTTTGAGTCGCCGGGTGGGATTCTTGGTCAATTATTTAACAGGCTTATACTCACAAGTTATATTCGGAAATTCCTGATCGAAAGAAATCAGATTATAAAAGAATTTGCAGAATCAGATCGCTGGAAAGAGGTGTTGGATGGAAAGATCTATAAGTAGATAGAATTTCAGATTTACTCAGGAGAAAAACTGCGGGTTATGATACAGCGAATGCACGCAATTTAACATAATATAAATTATAGGCGTTTCTGTTGTATATATGCTGCTGATTTAAATTGTGCTTTATTAATACTGAATCAGCTTTAATATCATTTATCACAGCTATGCTGAAACACATTCAAAAAAGGAACAGTTTCAGTCATTCTTCTATTCATACTTTTACAGAGCTCTGCTATTTTTTATATTTTAGCTTTTATTTTTAGAATTATGAAGAAATCAATTTTAGTGTTAGGCATGATAGCCGTAACAATGTCCTGCGGGAAAAAAACTGAAAACACGATTAATGACGTTTCCAACCGCGATTCCCTGGCGGTAAATGAAAGTGATATTCAGATCGATGCCATTCCGGAAAACTGCTATATGGAAGCTACCGGTAAAGATTCACTTTTTGTACGCCTTAGCGACAATTTGGGTACAGTTACGGGAAAGATGCATTATAAAAATTTCGAAAAGGACAGTTCATTTGGCGACCTCGTGGGCATGGCAGATGGCGATACCCTAAAACTTGAATATACCTTCCAGGCCGAAGGAACCACTTCAACCCGTGAAATATGGTTTCTGAGAAAAGATGGCAGTCTTATAGAAGGCATTGGCGACTATAACGAAACGGGTGAACAATACAAGGATACTAAACTTCTCAAATTTACCGGCGGCCATACCCTGAAAGCGGCAGACTGCAAAGGTTTTGATAAAAATTTAAAATAGCAGCTGTAAGTTGTCAGCAACTGTCGTTTAAATTATTTTTTTTTAAATCCGCGACCACAAAGTTACTTAAGCAGATTGGAGCTGCTCCCCTATTTGTATCTGCATTTACAGCGCTGTTTTTTTTAATAAATCACCATTTAACCCTGTTTTTTTAGGTCTGATATTTGTATAAAAACAGAAATCAAACATAAAAAATCAACATTATGAAAAAGACAACCGATGCCGGCAACGGTCAGGGAGCACGTAAGGTAGAAGCAAAATCCTCAGCTGCCGAGGGACTGAAGGAATTATTCAAAGACGGTTTGAAAGATATTGTTTATGCCGAGAGGGCATTGCTGAAAGCCCTTCCAAAAATGATGAATAACGCAACAGAACCTAAACTGAAATCTGCCATTGAAGATCATATTACGGTCACTGAAGGACAGGTACAGAGACTGGAGCAAATCTTTGAAATCCTAGGCGAATCCAGCAGAGGAAAGAAATGTGAAGCGATTGAAGGATTAATAAAGGAAGGTGAAAGCATAATGGAAGAAACAGAAGTCGGACCTGTAAGAGATGCCGGCATCATCGCTGCTTCGCAGAAAATTGAACATTACGAAATTGCATCATACGGAACCCTGGCGGCGTTTGCCAATACTTTGGGCGAAAGTGAGATTGTAACTCTGCTGGAGGCAACTCTGGCTGAGGAAAAGGAAGCTGATTCCTTACTAACAGAATCTGCATACAATTCAATAAATTTCGAAGCCGCAGAAGAAGATACAAAGTAAAAGGAGGGCTGCAATCTGCAGCCTTTTTTAATGTGATCTTACTACAAAGATTTTATTATGAAATTAATAAACTACAGGAAAATTTCGGTGATAATGGCGGTAGTGGCACTGTCACTTTTAAGTTGCGAAGAACAGAAAATTGTGACTCCTGCTGAACTTCCCGAACAGATAAACACATGGCTTTCCACAAAATTTCCGGGAGCTACTGTTGCGCAGGCCTCAACCGAACGTGACGGGTTCAGTAAAAATTATGAGGTCACACTTTCTGACGGCACCAATGTGGAATTTAACGGTAAAGGTGAAGTTACGGATGTGAAGAGCACAAAATCATTACCCGCCGGAATAGTTCCTGATAAGATAATTCAGTATGTGACTAAAAACTATCCCGGCAGTACCATTATTAGCTGGGAGTCAGACGGTAATGGGCAGCAAGCCCAACTGGATAACAGTATTAAACTGGAATTCAATAAAGCAGGCGATTTTACGCGTATAGATCAGTAACTTAATACACTTAATAGCAATTGCCCAAAACCACCGCGTTCAGGTGGTTTTATTATATATAAGCGCTCCCTTTCAGTAACTGCCGCACACTGAACGTGTTGCAGACATCACTCATCAGAACTGTGGTACAAAGCGTTTTGGAATAATAAGCAGCGGTAAACCTACTTTTGAGGCATGGCGCGCCGCATAGCTTCCAAATATGAACCTATCCAGGAAGCCGTGGTTTTCATGACCCATTACCAGCATATCAATTTTTTCCTTTTTCAGCAGTTCCAATCCACTATCTATATTATCTGCTTTTATTGACTTGAATGTAAACCTGCCATCAAAATCCTTTGTGAAGTTTTTCTGCCTGTTACTGTATTCCCGGGAATCAATAACCTCTACAAAATTAGGAATATGGGCCACCAGCAGCTCCGCATTAAAATAACCCGCAAATTTTGCCAGACTCTGAGCGGTTAGCTTATCCTCTGCACTCATCTCAGAAGAATAGGCAATTCTGCTCGGAACTTCAAATGTTTTGTCAAAGGGTATAATAAGCAGCGGCAGCTTTGTACGCTTAATCATTTCCTGGGTATTGCTTCCAAATACCAAACGGTCCAGTTTTCCTGCACCCGTCATTCCCATTACCACCATTGGCACAACCTTAGCTTCCGCAGTTTTCTGCACTATGGTAGAAACATCACCGAAATCACAGCTAGTGCTGATTTCTGGACGGTAAACGCCAGGGAAATTTAATAATATTTCAGCTGCCTTATTTTGAAGCTCACCTGTAAGTTTCTGCAGTCTGGAAATACAGACCTCCCGCAACTCGGGGAAATTTTTTACAGCCATAGAGATTCCGCCTAAGGAAGGATCCGGTCCTTCGGGACGCAGCGCATGGCAAAGATGAATATTTGCATTCAGCCTCAACGCCAGCTGTAAAGCGTAAAACGCCGCGTTTTCTGAAGGCGCTGAAAAATCGGTGGGGATGATTATGGTTTTCATGGTCGGATGATTAGCAGTTTAAGTGCGATTTCCTACCAAATTTAGCAAATCCGTTGATGATGTCCTAATTCCACTTCATGATATATGCTGCCTTCTGTATAGTAAATAAACATTTGTACTGAATACTGGCGTGTTGCCTTATTAAATACCAAAAAGTATAGTTACGTCCATTTTGACCTCACATTATCAATCCGTTAAGTTCATAAAAAATCATAAATAAGTATTATTCTGTTCCCGTCGGTCCTGCTTTTGCATCCGGTTATCCAATCACAAAAAATTTGAACTATGTTAGCAATGAACTTTCGCGGGCCTTTCCGTGTGCGCGCAGACCGCAACATGCCCGAACCCCGGATTGAACATCCCGAAGACGCAATCGTAAAAGTACTGAGATCCTGTATCTGCGGCTCCGACCTGCATCTGTACCATGGTTTGGTACCGGATACCAGAACCGGCTCCACCTTTGGACATGAATTCATCGGCGAAGTTGTGGAAGTTGGTCCGTCCGTGCAAAAACTTAAGGTGGGCGACCGTGTCATGGTCCCATTTAATATCGCTTGCGGAAAATGTGCCTTTTGCAAACAGGAACTGTATGGGAACTGTCACGAATCGAATCCCATGGCTACGGCAGTTGGTGGAATCTTTGGCTATTCCCATACTGCTGGTGGCTTTCAGGGCGGTCAGGCCGAATATGCCCGCGTACCGTATGCAGACGTAGGACCAACTGTTATACCGGACTGGATGGATCCGGATGATGCCGTACTTCTTACAGACGTGGTACCCACAGGTTATCAGGCCGCCGAGATGGCGGGCATACAGAAAGGCGATACTGTGGTCGTTTTTGGTGCAGGTCCTATAGGCATTATGGCTGCCAAATGTGCCTGGCTGTTTGGTGCCGGAAGAGTGATCATTATTGATGAACTTGAATACAGGCTGGAATTCGCGGCTAAATATGCGCAGTGTGAAGCGTACAACTTTCACAGCATCGGCGACCCTGTTGTTTTCATTAAAACGCAAACAGACTCCCTGGGAGCAGATGTTTGTATTGATGCCGTAGGTTGCGAGGCCAAAGGAAATATGATGAATACCCTGTTGGGAATGAAACTTCTTCTGCAGGGCGGCTCTACCACTGCCCTGCATTGGGCGATCAATTCAGTAAAGAAAAGCGGTATCGTTTCGATCGTAGGTGTTTACGGTCCAATTGATGCACTGGTACCAATTGGTAATGTGGTCAATAAAGGTATCACTATACGGGCCAACCAGGCTGCGGTGAAAAGAAATTTACCTAAACTGATAGAGCATGTGCGCAACGGAATTCTGAATCCAAAGGAGATTATTACGCACCGGATTCCAATGGAAGAAGTAGCGGATGCCTACCATATATTTTCGCGGAAGCTGGACGGGTGTATCAAGACCGTCCTTATCCCTCCTACAGCGTAAGATTTCAGTTTAACCTAAAAAAAATTACAAAATGCTTACAGACGAAACAAAGCCAGCAGACTTTAAGAAAAGTGAAGCGGCAGATTATAGCCATATAAAAGGTTGGGGAATTGACGCTGATCCTGAAAACGATCCTGTTTACCCGATGAAGAACCGGAATAATGCAGAACATGAAGGTTACGCCTGGAAAAGACCGGCCCAGCAGAATGATAATGTTGAGATTTTGAAATCTGTGGAACGGCCGAATCTGACTGCTGTTTTCGGTACGGCTTCTCCACCGGAAGGTCTGAATGGTAAACTGAGGAGATTTGCCTTTAAATACAGCGAGTCCAGCTACGGACGATGGTTACCCCTGGTGCTGGCTGACCGTGTGGGTGAAGTTGAGGGTATAATTGATGATTTGAAAAAAGGTCATGTACCTAATATTTTTGCAGAACGTGGTTGGGGTTCAGAATGGAAACACAACAGAACCAATTTCCTGCTGAAAGTGGCTGCAGTAGCTGCTGTTGCTGTGGTAGCGGTATCGGTACTGTCCAGCAATAAAGAGAATGGTGACAATGATGATGGCCTTTAACAAAATTATCATGTTTAGATTTAAAAGTCACTTTTAATCAAAACCAAAAAATCCCGGAAGAAACTCCGGGATTTTTTTGGTTAAAAGGATTTTCAGTGTAGTCCTTCTTCCAGAATTTCTTTTTGCTGATATTCCTGTACAAGGTCAATCGCGTTGGATATTACATCGCTTAAGGCTGTAATGAAGGTGCCTTCCTCTGCCAAACTCATGGCATGCTTCAGCGCCTCAATTTCTTTAGGAATGATTTCAAAACTTGGGTTCTTTCCTGCAGATTGTATTCCGTCTATTACCAGACCGCAGATTTCTTCCTCTGTACGTCCGCGAAGATGTTTCTCATTTCGGATAATGATATGGTCAAACATCCTGCCGGCAATCTTCCCGCACTCCCGTATATCTTCATCACGCCTGTCGCCCACTCCCGAAATGATTCCGATTTTTTTAGGGCTGTCCACATTAGCCAGAAAATCTTCAATCGCTTCATAACCCGCAGCATTGTGTGCAAAGTCAATCATTACCTTGAAATTCTTAAAATTGAAAATATTTAGACGGCCGGGCGTTAGCTGTGCACTTGGGATAAAGGTTCGCAGTGAATTGGCGATGTCTTCAATTTCAAACCCATGAAGATAAGTGGCCAGGCTGGCTGCCAGAACATTGGCAATCATGAATTTGGCCTTACCTTCCATGGTAATTGGAATATTGTTCACCTTGGCAATTCTGATTTTCCAGTCACCCTTTTTTATTGTCACATATCCCTCTTCATAAACAGATGTAACCTTACCTTCCTTGGCGTACTTCCTCATATGAGGATTATTTTCATCCATGCTGAACAGCGCAACCCGGGCCGGCAGATCATGCAGCAGTCTCATGGAATATTCATCGTCGGCATTCAGGATGCACCAGCCGTTTTTCTTTACGCTGTCCAGCACTACCCTTTTCACACGGGTCAGGTCCCGAAGACTGTGTATATCGTCCATACCCAGATGATCCTCCTTAATGTTTGTAAGGACACCGATGTCAGCCTGGCTGTAGCCCAGTCCGGAACGCAGGATTCCCCCGCGCGCAGTCTCCAGTACCGCAAACTCCACCGTGGGGTCCTTCAGGATGAATTCCGCAGACATCGGGCCGGTAGTGTCGCCTTTGGCAAGCATGGTGTTCTGGATATAAATACCGTCTGATGTCGTAAAACCTACACGGTAACCGTTATTTTTTACAATATGTGAGATAAGTCTTGTGGTTGTCGTTTTACCGTTGGTGCCTGTAACCGAAATAATGGGAATGGTGAAGGGTTTCCCGGGTGGGTAAAGCATATCGACCACAGGAGCAGCCACATTTCTCGGCAAACCTTCGCTGGGGGCCAAATGCATTCGGAAACCCGGTGCAGCGTTAACTTCAAGGATTGCTCCCCCACTTTCTTTAAGTGGCTGGGTAAGATTTTCGGCCATGATGTCAATTCCGCAAACATCCAGTCCAATAATTTTGGACACCCGTTCGCACATAGTGATATTTTCCGGATGGACCATATCTGTTACATCAATAGAGGTGCCGCCGGTGGAAAGATTGGCGGTAGACTTCAGGTATACGATCTCCCCTTTCTGAGGTATAGTCTCAGGCGTATAGTTCAGCCTGCTCAGTAATTCAGACGTATCTTTATCAATGGATATCTCCGTAAGTACATTTTCGTGTCCATAGCCACGGCGCGGGTCCTGATTCTCTCTTTCAATCAGTTCGGAAATATTCAGCTCACCATCACCTACCACATGGGCGGGAACCCGTCTTGCAGCTGCAACCATTTTGTGGTTGATCACAAGTATCCGGAAATCAAAACCCGTAATATATTTTTCGACAATCACTTTTTCGGAAACGGTTTTGGCGTGCTCCAGACCCAAGACGGCAGTTTCCCAGTCGCGCACATTTATAGACTGTCCACGACCATGGTTCCCTGAAAGTGGTTTCAGCACGATAGGGTAACCTATTTTATCTATGATTTTCTTCAGATCCTCCACTTGCACTGCAATATCGCCTGAAGGGACAGGTATGGCAGCTTCCTCCAGCATTTTCTTTGTTGCCTCTTTATTACAGGCAATCTCTACGGCTATGGAACTGGTTTTTCCTGTAACCGTAGCCTGGAACCTCTGTTGGTTTACGCCATAACCCAACTGAACCAGTGAATTTCTGCCAAGTCTGATCCAGGGAATGCGTCGTGAAACTGCTTCTTCAACTATACTTCCGGTAGAAGGTCCAAGCCGTACACGCTCGCGTATTTCACGAAGACTCTGAATACAGGCTTCAAGGTCATATTCCGTACCGGCCACCAACGCTTCGGCAATCTTCACAGATTCTTCCGCTGCAAAAAGACCGGCACTTTCCTCAAGATAACTGAAAACCACATTGTAAATTCCGGGTGTTTTTGTCTCGCGTGTCCTGCCGAATCCGGTGTTCATTCCTGCCAGGGTCTGTATTTCCAGCGCAATATGTTCTATGACGTGCCCCATCCAGGTACCCATTTCAATACGGTGAAAAAAGCCACCCTCATGACCCTCTGAACATCTGTGGGTAAATAGAGATGGCATAAGTTTTTCAATACGTTCCCGGAATCCCGGAATTTTATTGGTAGGAAAATTTTCAAGCTCCTCCAGATTTAGGCGCATCTGTATCAGTTTTTTGCGGCGGATACTCCAAATGTTTGGTCCGCGAAGGGCCTGTATTTTTTCGATTTTCATGTGTAATAACGCTAACGTTTATTTATTTTTGAATGCTTTCAATATCAAAGATAATTGAAATCCTTGAAAACTGGAGCTGGTGCATGAAATTTTTGTGGATTTATGGGCAACCGCAACATGTGCTCAATAGTCTGGCAAAAAGTAACCAGATAAAAACAATTAGCGGTCAGTGGGAAAGAATTGCTGTATCTGTAACGCAGCAGCTATAATTTATATAAATTTGCAAGGTATGAAGCCTGTAGGAAAATTAATGATCATCGGCGGAGCTGT
Source organism: Chryseobacterium sp. (assembly GCF_008831505.1). Taxonomy (NCBI): domain Bacteria; kingdom Pseudomonadati; phylum Bacteroidota; class Flavobacteriia; order Flavobacteriales; family Weeksellaceae; genus Chryseobacterium; species Chryseobacterium sp. The sequence continues at coordinate 1,295,323 of NZ_CP044507.1, forward strand.
GAATAAAGGAAGTTTCACTGAAACTGAATATGAGACCAGTGCAGAGAAAAACCTGAACTTCTTTGAACGGGGAATCCTTCGTAAGATCATCAATGAAAGTAAAAATAAGGAAGAATCAGTAATAGAGGTCATCACTACTGCATCACAGATTCCGCAGATCGTAGGTCCAGAATATAAGAAGGCCTTTGAGTTTTTAGGAGCCAAACATGTTAATATACTGGACATCCAGACCCGTGAGCAAGCCAATTCTGATGCGATTGTTGCCCGTGCCAATAATGCTGATGTCGTTATGTTCACCGGGGGCGACCAACTTCGGTTAACTTCAATATTAGGAGGCACGCGCTTCCATGAAGCCATACTTATCAAATACCAGGAGACAGATTTCCTTTATTGCGGGACTTCCGCCGGTGCTGCTGCTGCCTCCGAAAATATGATCTACCAGGGTTCCAGCAGTGAAGCACTGCTTAAGGGCGAAATTAAAACAACTCAGGGACTGGGTTTCATAGACAATGTAATTGTTGATACACATTTTGTACAGCGGGGAAGGATAGGCCGGCTTTTTCAGGCTGTCGTCAGTAATCCAAGAACCTTAGGTATTGGTCTTGGCGAAGACACGGGTCTTTTCATTAAGGACGACTGCATGACTGCGGTAGGTTCCGGACTTGTAATCCTTGTAGATGGCCGCTTCATTAAAGATACCAACCTAACAAAGGTAAATCTGGGCGAACCAATTTCCATAGATAATTTAGTTGTGCACGTAATGTCGGTAAACGATAGATTTGACCTAAAGAGCAAGGAACTCACTATTGAAAACACGCAGTACAGTCCGATACCCTCCTTAAATGGGCAACAGTAGCCGGCTTGCTGTTTTACTGCCAAACACAGAACTAATGAAGATAATAATACATGGTGGCTTCTTCTCGGAAAGCAGCCAGACTGCAGAAACGAAAATAGCAAAACAGCAGTCACTGACAAACATAATTGATCGCAGTTGGGATTACCTGAAGGAACATACAGCCGCGGAAACCGCCGTGTTTGCAGTTTCACTTTTGGAAGACGACGAGCTTTTTAATGCGGGCACCGGATCACAAATTCAGAGCGACGGAAAAATAAGGATGAGTGCATCCTTAATGAATGGGGAAACTCAAAAGTTTTCGGGTGTCATCAATATTGAATCTGTTAAAAATCCAATAAAGGTTGCCGAACTGCTGAAAGATGAAGACGACCGTGTCCTGGGTGGCCAGGGTGCGAAAATTTACGCATCTGCACATGGGATTGAAGATTATTCCACAGAAATACCGCAGCGGCGCTCAGAATATGAGGAGAAACTGAAAAATGGCGGTTTGGGTACTGTAGGCTGCGTGGTTCTGGATAAGGATGGAAAGCTGGCAGCAGCAACATCAACCGGTGGCAAAGGATTTGAGTTGGTGGGCAGGATTTCCGATTCAGCCACAGTAGCGGGAAATTACGCCAATCGCCATTGTGCGGTGAGCTGTACAGGTGTTGGAGAAGATATAGTAAGTAACGCAACAGCTACCAAAATTGTTACCCGCGTAAGCGATGGGCTCTCGGTGCAAGAAGCGTTTCGCAGAACATTCAGTGAGCTGGCAGAAATTGACGGTTTTGCTGGGGCTATAGGAATAGATAGTTACGGAAATATCCATTTTCAGGAAAGTCATCCCACTATGGTATTTGCTGCATATGACGGAGAAAAACACATGATGTTTAAGTAATAAATCTGTAACGCATTAAATATTTTTAATTAAGTATCTTTTTAATATAAATTTAAGACATATTCCACTTCCTTTGGCACAGAATTTACAGTTCCTAGCGTAACATTTATTATTAACAAACAAATATTAAAACTATGAGCACTAGAAGAAATGGATTATTGGCATTGCTGGGCCTTGGGGCACTCGCTTTCTGGAAATACAAAAACTCTACACCGGAAGAGCAGCAGGCGGTTAAGGATAAATTTAACACAGCTAAGGACAACTTAGGAAAGTTGGGGAATGATTTGAAGAGCAAAGCTTCCGACATGGCATCTCAGGTACAGAGCAAAGCCGGTGAATTTGCCAACAAAGCCGAAAATAAAGCCGAAGAAGTAAGGTCTGATGTAAACAGCAGCAATCTTTAACAACTTTTTTCAGAGAAATCACAAACTGCCTTCATTTTGAAGGCAGTTTTTTTATGGCTGTCAGTGAAAAAACATGGGGAACTTTGTGCCCAAACTGCGGAATTCTGTATTTGCCGGGCTCAAATTCTTCATTGTGTCTGAAGCAGGGATAGGGTGTCCAGTCATATTCCTGAAAGGAAGTAATTTGAAGTCCATTGGAAAGAAGCGCAGTTAAAACTTCTGAGGTGGGATGATTCCACGTAACGGATTTCTGATGAAGGTCTGCTGACTGATCCGCGTAGGTTCCCTGCTCCTCTTCCTCAATTGTTTCCTCATTAAAATAACTGTATTTGATGTGCGTGAAATTTTCATCAAACATCCAGATAATAGGATGGAACTCTACAAAGATCAGTTTACCGCCTGGTTTAAGGAAATGGCAAATAACGCCTGCCCATTTGTCAAGATCAGGTAACCAACCAATAGTTCCGTAGCTGGTATATACGATATCAAATTTCCCGCTCAGTACATCTGGTAGCTCATATAAATCTGAAGTTATAAATTCCGTGTTGACTCCTGCTTTTATTGAGAGGTCGCGTGCAGCTTCAATTGCCTTGTCCGAAAGATCGGCTCCTGTAACATGCGCACCCATGCGGGAAAGTGAGATAGAGTCCTGCCCGAAATGGCATTGTAGATGAAGAATCTCCTTTTCTTTCACCTCTCCTAAAATTTCAAGCTCTATTGAATTGAGCGAGGTCCGACCTGCCAGGAATTCATCAACAAAATAAAAGTCTGATTTTAGATGATGCTCCACCTTAGCATTCCAGGCGTCCCGGTTGATATTGAGATAATTATCCATATATAATGCTGTTATTCTTCCGCCATCAACGGCAATCTGCTATAAAATCCGTTACTTCCAGCTAAAAAATTCCTGAAGCGCAACAGTATGCTGCTCCCCGGTCTTCAGATCTTTAACAGTAATTCTGCTGCCGGCAATTTCTTCGCCACCAAAGAAAACCAGCTTTGGAATACCTTTCTTTTCAGCGTATGTAAATTGTTTTTTAAGTTTGGCAGTCTCAGGGTAAAGCTCAGCGGATATACCTTTGATCCGAAGTTGGGCAATTACTTTTAAAGCCTCCAACGCCTCTGTCTCACCATAGTTGGCAAACAGATACTGTACACCTGTATTTTCATCTTCCTCAAAGAGGCCCAATTCCTCCATCACCAGATAAATGCGGTCCAGACCGAACGAAATACCTATGCCCGGAATATTTTTTACGCCAAAAACTTCTGTGAGGTTATCATATCTGCCACCACCGCCAATGGAGCCCATCTCCACACCTTTAGCTTTTACTTCGAAAATTGCACCAGTATAATAATCAAGCCCACGGGCGAGGGTTATGTCGAATTTTAACTGTGCTGAGGAAATACCTAGCTCAAAGCATCTGGTAAGGACAAATTCCAGTTCTTCCACACCTTTAAGTCCCGATTCAATTCCCTCAAATTTTGTCTTTAGTTGCTGAACATTCTCCAAAGCATGATCACCTTGAGTGAACAGGAAATCAAGTTTATCAATCGAAGCCTGACTGATATTTTTCTGTACGAGCTCTTTTACAACTCCCTCCTTCCCTATTTTGTCCAGTTTATCCAACGCAACTGTAAAATCAATCAGCTGATCTGCGATTCCGGCATATTCAGCCAGTCCGGTTAGAATTTTGCGGTTGTTCAGGTGTATGGTTACGGGAATCCTAAGCTCCGAAAAAGATTTAAGATAAAGCTGCACCAGTTCGACTTCCTGCCAAAGGCTCTCGGAACCTACAACGTCGGCATCGCACTGATAAAATTCTCTGAAGCGTCCTTTCTGTGGCCGGTCTGCCCGCCAGACCGGCTGGATTTGGTAGCGTTTGAACGGAAATACCATCTGACCGTGATTCATGGCTACATAGCGGGCAAAAGGTACAGTAAGATCATAGCGCAGGGCTTTTTCAGAGATTTGTGAAATCAGTTTTTGCGAATTCTTCGTACTCCAGTCTTCTTCTTTCGTTTTGGAAGCATAATCTCCGGAGTTAAGGATCTTAAATATCAGCCGGTCCCCTTCTTCACCATATTTACCTGTAAGTGTCGAAAGATTTTCAAAACTTGGCGTTTCCAGCGGCTGGAAACCGAAAAGTTCAAAATTTTTCTGAAGTGTATTGATAATCTGTCGTCTCCTGATGACTTCTCCTGCGCTGAAATCGCGGGTTCCTTTCGCTAAACTTGGCTTCATTACTAATCTTTAGGTTATTGGCAGCGGATCTATCCCACCTGCAATTGCAAAAATAATGATTTGTTGAGGACTGGCAGGTGTCCGCTGAAAATAAGCTAAGAAAATACGAAGATAGACGCTATAATGATTTCACTGTCAGATCAGCTCTACCAGATTGATAATTTCCTCGCCGTAATTTTCAATTTTATGTTTACCGAAACCTTTGATGTCCTGAAGCTCTTCCTTTTTAGCCGGTTTGTATTTGGCAATTGAAAGGAGTTCCTTATTGGTCGCAATAAAGTAGGACGGCAACTTTTGGTTTTTGGCTTTTTCATTCCGCCACAAGCGAAGGGCATCCAGGATTTTCACTTCATCCTGATTAAGTTCATCTTCGTCAGGCGCACTGTACTTTTTGCCGGGTTCTTCATTCAGTATGGGCTTTTTCTCCTCAAAGTAAAGGATTACAGACCAACACTCCGATTCCTTTATAAAAGCAGACTCAAACTTCAGTATCTGGTGCTCTGCCAGGAACTTATCCAGCTTCTGCTGATCGGCGCGGATGAAGGCATCGTCTATCCGGACCTTTAAAACTTTAACTTTCATGATTTGGTGTTTTTGTGGTTTTTTGTACTTGCAATATAAGGAGAAGCCGGACCACATCTTAGTCGTCCGGCTTCAGAATCTTCTATTTACTTCCCAGGAGAACAAGTTCTTCAACGCGTATCTCTGTTATGTACATTTTTTGACCGTCTTTTTCATAGGAACGGTACATGAGTTTTCCTTCTACCGCGATTTCCTTACCTTTCTGCACATATTTCTGCATAATCTCCGCGGTTTTACCGAAGGCTACCAATGAATGCCATTGGGTCTCCTCTACTTTCTCGCCCATGGCGTTGGTATAAAAGTCGTTGGTTGCCAGCGATACACTGGCTTTCATTCCTTTTTCAAAGTTGATAACTTCGACTTCTTTTCCTGTGTGACCGATTAGGGTTACTCTGTTTCTTAGTGACATGACTTTAAAATTTAATTGTTAGACTTAGATAAGAGACTCACTGTTATTCTCAAATCTCTGATGCAAAGATTCAACGGTGGCCAAAATTTATTCGGTTAAAAAATATTTAATATCGTTTGTAGTCGTTTGTAAATGGATATAATAATAATTTACAGTGATTTATAAAAACTAAATTTATTTTATGATGTATGATTTTCTATTAATTTGTCCGTACTTTCAGCACAGGTCAGGCTTCTTACAGGTAAAAATCAGCCTTCATTATCTCATTATTTTCCGTAACTTTCTCGTTTAAATTTTAAAATAATTAACCGCCGAAATGTTAGAAGCACACCAGGTTAAAAAGTCATATGATGCGGGACGGAAAACCGCGCTGCAGGACTTCAGCATCAATGTTCCCACCGGCAGTATCTATGGACTGCTGGGCCCAAACGGAGCTGGAAAAACAACCTTCATCCGGATCATCAACCAAATTACCCAAGCCGACAGCGGCGAGGTTTTCATTAACGGTGAAAAGCTCAACCCCAGCCATATCCGCGATATTGGCTATATGCCCGAAGAGCGCGGGTTGTATAAGAACATGACGGTGGGCGACCAGCTGCTCTATTTTGGCGAACTTAAGGGCATGACCAAGAGCGAGGCCCTGCATGAGGCCAAATACTGGTTTGAACAGCTGAATATCGATCAGTGGTGGAAAAAAAAGCTTAGCGAACTTTCCAAAGGGATGGCACAAAAGATACAGTTCGTAGTTACGGTGCTGCACAAACCAAAACTTCTTATTCTGGATGAACCGTTTTCGGGATTCGACCCTGTGAATGCAAATCTTATCAAGGACCAGATATTGGCTTTGAAAGAACGTGGCACGACCATTATCCTGTCCACTCACCGGATGGAAAGTGTGGAAGAAATGTGCGATTATGTGGCATTAATCAATAACTCCAGAAAAATCCTGGACGGAAAGGTATTTGATGTTCGTGAACAATTCAAGAAAAATATTTTCGGGGTCACGCTTTCGGATGTGGACCAACAGCAGTTTGAAAATTTCCGCAAGGTTCATGACATTAGCCTTTTCACTACAGCAAATGAGCTTATTTCCTTTGACATCAGTAATAGCGGAAACCAGAATCATCTTATATCGGAACTTGTAAGAATTGGCAAAATACGGTCCTTTGACGAAAAGATTCCGAGTATGAATGAAGTCTTCATTACCGCTGTGCGCGATTGTTATGCCGCACCTGAAACGGTAACTTTCCATTAATAATTAAGACTGCCTTAGCATTGAACTTCCACATGAAGAATATATTTTTAATCACTAAACGTGAATACCTGACGCAGGTAAAAAAGAAATCCTTTATTATCCTCACTATTCTGGCTCCGATAATAATGATTGCATTCGGTGCCTTTATTGCCGTAATGCTGAAAGCTAATGAAACCCAGTACACTGTTAATGTAATTGACAAAGGAGGAGTCTTCGCCGGCAAACTTAAATCGGATGATAAACTGAAATATGTTTATGTAAACCCCGCGTCTGAAAATCAGCTGGTAAACAGTTTGAAAGACATGGAGGAAACCAATGGCTTGCTGATCCTGGCACCCCTGCAGGATAACAGGTTTGATATGCTGGAAAAGAATTCCAGACTGCTTGTGAACGATAAGATTGGCTTTGAGACCAAACAGCGCATTGTGGACGACTTATCGGAGGTTTTACGTCAGGCCAAGATAAAGCACCTCAATATCAATGAAGAGGAGATTGTGCAGCTCGATAAAAATTTTGAACTTAAAAGCAGTAATGTTAATGATAAGAGCCAGGTAGATACAGACCTGGATTTCGGTGTGAAGTATGGCCTTGGGATGGTCCTGATGTATGCTGTGTTTATGTTCATCATTATTTATGGTGTACGTGTTATGAGATCAGTACTGGAAGAGAAGAATAACCGTGTGGTGGAAATCCTTATTTCATCAGTAAAGCCATTTGAGCTGATGATGGGTAAGATTCTGGGTGTTACCCTGGTTGCCCTAACCCAGTTCAGCGTATGGATTACAATGGCTATTTTAGGTGCTTTATTTCTGAATACCGGATTTTCTGCCATGAAGGATAATCTGCCAAGCGGAAGTGAGCAGGTGGTGGAGAAAGTGGATTTTGCCCAAATCGCGGGAGAGGTGTCGCACATTTTGCTGGAGATGAATGTACCTGTTGTCATTGCTGTGTTTCTGTTTTTCTTCCTTTTTGGTTATATCTTTTACAGTTCCATGTATGCGGCAATCGGTTCGGCGGTCGATAATGAGACCGAAACACAACAGTTTACCCTGTTTGCGATTATACCGCTGATGGTGGGCATGTACGGCAGCATAACCATCATTAACAACCCTAATGGTCCACTTGGTTTCTGGCTGTCCATCATTCCGTTTACCTCACCTGTGGCCATGGTGGCACGCATACCATTTGGTGTGCCGATGTGGGAAATCGCGCTGTCTATGTTCCTGCTTATTATGAGCACATTTCTCATGGTTTTTATTGCGGCCAAAGTTTACCGCGTGGGCATTTTAATGTACGGAAATAAGGCAACAATGAAGGAACTCTGGAAGTGGATCAGAAACTGATGATTTTACGAAAGCTTCATGATTTAGGTAATAAAAAAACTGCTTGATTTCTCAGCAGTTTTTTTGTTAGTACGGTTTATTGTTGAACCTTTTCAGGATCGTCATAATTCACCATCCAGTTAATGCCGAATTTGTCCGTCCACATTCCGAAATAAGCTCCCCAGAAGGTTTCGGCGTTTGGCATTGTCACCACTCCACCTTCCGAAAGCGCGGTTGCCAGACGGTCGGCCTCTTCGCGCGAATCGGTGTTGATTGATATAGAGAAATTGTTTCCCTGCAGGAAGCCTGCGGACCATTCACCGCCTGTATCACTGCCCATAAGCATCGTTTCCTGCGAGATGGGTAACGACACATGCATAATGCGGTTTTTTTCGATCTCGGACATCTTTTCGTTACCTTCAGCAGGCATATCACCAAAGCGCCCGATATATGGAAATTCGCCGCCAAATACCGATTTATAGAAGTTAAAAGCCTCCTCGCAATTACCGTTGAAGGTTAAGTACACATTTACTGTTGCCATAATTCTTATATTAATTATTTCATTTGTACTGAGTTAATTGTGTGGCAGCCATCCATTTAGGGTTTTTCTGATAACGCCTTCAGTTTCTGCAGACCTAAGGTGAAATCGGGCCCTACCTGATCCTCCAGATCCATGAAGAGCTTCATGGGGCTGAAAGGAAAGGGTATCTCTGAGGTGAATCCCCATACCGCTTTAATGCCGGGACCATTTGGATGCACTGTTACATATTCCATAGCCTTACTTTCGTAGGGAGTAAGGAACGTCATTTCTATATCGATCCTTTTTATGGCAGAATCTACTTTCAACACTTTTATATAGCCCTTTCCTACCGCTTCATTACCTTGCCAGCACTGCTGTTCGCCCGGCTGACCCGTGGTGCCTGACCAATCTTTCTTCGCATTCGGGTCCTTCTCTTGCCAGGGACTCCAGGATTCCATAGCTTTCAGGCTATTAGTATTTTGCCAAACCCTGTCGACCGGTGCGTTGACTACTGTTGATTTCTCAAATTTGCATTCGCCGGAAATTATCGCTGCTGCCAGAAGCCAAATCAATACAAATGCCGCCAATATATAAGCGGTAATCTTTAGAATTTTCATGTATTTATACTAATTAGCGGTGCTGGTCCAGCATAATTACATTGCCGTCCGGATCCTTTAAAACAAAGTGTTCCGGTCCTGAGGAATTTTCATCAGCTTCCTTATCCAAAGATAAACCGGCTGCTTTCAGTTGTTTTTGGATTTCCCGAACATCCTGAAAATTTTCAAGATTAACGGCATTCTGATCCCAGCCTGGATTGAAAGTAAGAATATTCTTCTCAAACATGCCCTGGAAAAGACCGATAACGGTAGTTCCATTTCGTAAAATCAACCATTTCTGGTCAATGTTTCCGCCCATTTGCTCAAAACCCAGCTTTTTATAAAAGTCATACGATTGCTGAATGTCACGAACATTCAGGCTTACAGAAAATGCCCCAAGTTCCATATTATCTTTTTATTATTTTTGAATTATCAGCAAGTCTGTAGCCTACCCACACCAGTGACCATACCAGTACACCTGCTACCCAGAACCAGGCGGGAGTAGGCATACTGTACATCATGTATATGGTTTGCAGCAGAAATACGAGACCGCAGATAAGCGCATAAATCATCTTTCCGTCTGCCGAAACTTTTGTAGAAATGTAGCCGGACAGCAGCGCGCCCACGGCATAAGCCAAAATCACAAAGAAAAGTGCCATAAATGGCGCCGTAGACACGTAGGAGGCCATAGCGTCCATATCATTGCGATCAATTCCTGCAGGTAGCGGATAAAGTTTGTGCCCCAGGGTCTCAATCAAATAGATACCCAATCCGCCGGCCAGAACACCTGCCGGAACAGCTATTATTTTTTTAATCATGGTAATTGGTTTTTCCAGTTAGTTTTGAAGTCTAGTGTGCCATCATTATTTCTCCAGGTGCCGGTAAATTCAGTTTGGTGGCTGCGGGTACGGAGCTCTTCTCCTGGGATACTTATGATGATTTTAAAATCTCCGCTGAACCTGCCGGTGTGTTTACCGCTGCCCTCTTCAGTAAGAAGATAATCCCCAACTACAGTCACAAAGGCAGCGTCGGCTGCTTGCCCGGTTATTGATAGCAGACCTCTAAAAGGTGTTGTATTATTTCTTACCGTGGAATAGCCCGAAACATTATATTTGTTCTTATTTTCTGCACTTTGCTTCACTTCTTTAAATTTAATCTGAAGCGCGGTACCCGTACTGATCGTTCCGGTATAATACTGATTGTTGTTTATCCAGATCTCTTCTAAATTATAATTCTGAGCAAAGCCAGAGCTGCACGCAAAAAACAGCAGAGAGAAAGTAAGGAACCTTAAGTTAAATCGGGATAACATGGCGCAAAATATTAAACACCAAACTGTTGCAAGTGATGATTAAGATGCTTTGCAAGCATATTGTTCCATTCTTGAGCAGTCAGTATCCCAAAACTTGAATTTGTTTTACCTTCAAAAGCTTCACGGCCCAACTGCTGGACGCGCTGGATATTTCCAATTAACTTTTTCTTTTCCTCTTCAAAATTGCGGGCATCCGAAATAATAAAAACCGGACTTGTCGGGATATTTTGTTTGTAAGGTATGTTGTTTACCACTTTAGGCTTTACAAAATTCTTAAGAAGAAACTTTGCTATCATACCAGGCTTTTTCTGTTTTTCAGGTTCAAAGATAAAAGAGTAAGGTACGTTCATATGAGCCAAAACCTGGTCTACCGTCATCTTACCCCACTTCCGCTGGGTCTCCGGGGTCAGGTTGTTAATCCTGTCAATATAATTCTGAGCGTCTTTTGTGCTGAACACGTCTTCCATAGTTTATTGAGTATCGTTTAGGCAAATTTAATCCAATTCGCCGGATTTTGTATCCACTACATATAAAAAAGCCGCTTCATTTTTTGATGAAGCGGCCAGTGTTCTATAATGTGCAGATTTTTAAAAGGTGACCTTCAGCCCGCCCAGAAACTGTGCGCCCAGAACACGGTAAGCGTTATGGCTTTGATATCTGTTGTTCAGCAGGTTATTACCCATCACAAAAACACTTACATTGCGGTGTGCTTTATATTCAGCAGAAATATTTAGATCTGCATAACCACTAACTTTGCCGTCCATATATTCAGTGACTTCAAAATTGGCCGGCTGTAAGTCGTCCGGTTCCACGGTGAAGTAATTTGTTTTCTGGTCACCTGCAAAAAAGCCTTTAAATCCTAGTAAAAGTTTTTTGTCCAGCAGAGTATATTTAGCACCCAGTTCTGCACGGATAAGTGGTGTATTCAATATGTCTTCATAATTATTAAGCCTGAAGAAGTTGTAGTTTATATTCCCGTCCACAACGAGATTTTCCAACGGGAAATACTGCAGGGATGCCTTAACCTCATTTACAGATCCGTTATCGTAAGTTGCCGAAAAGGTATTGGCAAAATCATAGGCAGCGCGATCCAGGGTATTTTCAGGTGAAAACAATCCATTGCTTCTGTAAAACAGGATATCGTTCACTTTTGCAAAGCCGGCAGACAGATCATATTTTAAGTCCTGGCTTATATCTCCGCGAATCCCGAAATAGACTCTGTATTTTGTTTCGGTAGGTCGGATAACCTGATCGGACACTAAGTACGGATTGTCACGCAACATGGAAGCATATGAATTATGCTGAAGACCACCGTCTACTCCGAGATACAGGTTGGCCTTTTCCGAACCTGCGAAAAAGATCTCGGCTCTTGGGAACCAATAGGTTTTACTGGTGGTTACAGTCTCTGTAAGCTGGTTATCCTGGGTTTTCCCATTCAGGAAACTGAACCCGGAGCCAATCATCAAATAACTTTTTCCCCGGTAAAAGGAAAGTTTAGGCTCTGCATATCCTTCAAGGTAATTTGAATTATTTTGGTTAAGCAACTCAAACTGAGTATCCAGGGTTTCTAAACCAAGTCCCAGGTCAGCATGCAGCTTCACTCCGTCCAACGGGAAATTCATGCCATGTTTGGAGAGGTTCAGATCCAAACCACCATAAGTTTCCTTCGCATCAAACTTATCAGAGAGAAACGACGTCTTCAGTCGGACATCATTCAGTATTTCATTGGAATAGTGGTCGTAGTAGCCGCTCAGGGTGATGTTCTGTACCTGCTGCTTCAGGTTGCTATTTGCATCGGGTTGCAATGCATAGATACCGTAGTAATTGTAATCATGTGAGCCAAACCCTGCATTGGCGTTAAATTTTCCTTTTTCACCATACGAATTCAGGTAGGCACCCAAATCCACGCGGCTTGAATTGCTGTCCCATGGATAGTCTTCCTTTAAACCGCTGGTAGAGAGAACATGAGCATCTGCGCCTACTTCGGTTTTGCTTTCCAGAAGGTAGGACACATTACCATCGAAGAGTACCTTACCAAAATTTCCCATTCCGAACTGCAGATAATTATTCTGATAATCGGATCCTAATTTAGGCGAAATATCTTCACCTTCAATTGTGGAAGTGGTAAAGTCTGAGGTTGCGGGAACGTTGGTAAGATTATAATTAACCGGATTCTGAGCTTTTTCTTCAGGCGGATAATTCTTGATGGTTTCAACAGATGTTTTCTTCTTCTCTATTTTTCTTACTTCAGGTTCGCGTTTGCGGTCCAGAATCAATTTTTCCTCTTTTATCTGAGAAAAAGCAACCTGTGAGATTCCCAAAAACAAAAGGGATATAATTTGAACTTTCTTATTCATAATTGTCAGTTTAACAGCATGCCCAATCAGTAAGGGACGTGTGTGCTAATTCGTTTTGATGGAAATTTTTACTTAATGAGTTTTTTAACTTCACGTGCTTCTGCCACAATCTCCGGCAGGTCCTGGTAGTTGGCAATAATCTGATCCACAGTATAACTTGCCTGGTAGTTGTCCTTGAGTCCAAGATAGTTACGGGCCATCAGGACGAGGGCTTTAGCACCCCAATATTCTTCTGCTGCATAATTGTTGGCCAGTTTGAAGATGGTCTCGTTGGATGATTTGTAACTTTTCGCTTTATTCTGATAGAATGCTTTAGCATAAAGTGCCTCCGCCGCAACCGCAGGATTAGATGACTTTTCCAGCGCGGCATACGCAGACTGTGCATCTTTTCCGCTGTTCATCAGGCTTCTGGCCTTAATAACCCTGGCGCTTTCCATTACTGCAGGTGCATTTTTATTGTTGGCAAGTACCAGATCTGCCAAACGCTCTGCTTCTTTAAAGTTTTTCTCCTTTGCGTAGATGTTCATCAGTTCCACATTGGCAAAATTCCTGATGTTCACATTGCCTGATGTCACAAGGCCGTTCAGGTATTTTTTTGCTTCAGCAAAATCACCCTGTGAAATATAGATTTGTGCAATTCTCGTTTGCGCATCTTCCTGGTAATCACTCTGAACCGATGCCACATCCTGAAGTGTTAGTAAAGCCTTTGTGCTGTCAGAGGTTTGGTAGTAACTTTCACCCAGTTCATACTGTGCCTGGTACAGTCCTTCCCCCGTAGGATTTTGGCTCAGGTATTTCTCATACAAAGGAATTGCACGGGCATATTCTTTTTTCAGATAGTGCTGCTTGGCTGTAGCCAGATTAATTTCATCAAGCTCGGCAGCGTCTATCCTCACTCCAAGTTGCTGTGCAAATGCCTGGTAGCCTGCCACATCACCTGTCTTCATATACAGCGGCCTTGAAGCCTGTACCACTTTGGAGGCAAACGCGGTTCCGCGGTATTGGGAACCCAGTTGTTGAAATTCTGCCAGTGCCTTAGCATCATCATTGCCGTCTATATAATTCTGAGCTCTGTAAATCTGGGCATTTGCCACAAGATCACGGTCAGCACTCGCTTTTATTACTCTGCCGAAATAATCATTGGAATTTGCGTAATCGCCTTGCGTGGAATAGGCAACTCCTATCTCATATTGCGCATCATCCACATATTCAGAACCGGAATACTGGGAAATAAGTCCTTTCAGAACGGTAATTTTCTCTGCATTCTTACCCTGGAAACCAAGTGCAAGAGCTTTCTGGAAAACGGTATAGTCGTTCACATTGCCGGCACTGTCGTAGATGGCAATCGCATCTGCCAGTTCGTTATTGGCGTAATGAGTGTCGGCCAGTCTCAGTTCAGCATCACTTTTAAAGTCCGGATCAGGATTCTTCAGATATTCTGCAAAATACTGTTTTGCCTTTGTGAAGTCCCTTGCCTTAAAATAGGCATAGCCCAGATCATAGGCCAACTGCCGCTTTTCGGGAAAGGCCGGGCCCGTAAGTACATTCTCATAATGGCTGATTGCTGATGTATAATTGCCCTTCTGATAATAGGTTTGCCCCAGCCAATAGTGTGCACGGCTGTTGAATTCTTTATTAATGTTGAATTCAAGGCTTCTTAAGAAAAACTTTTCTGCAGCATCATAATTCCCTTTGTTAAATTCCTCAGTTCCCAGAAGGTAAGATACTTCCTGATCGATCTTATCTGTTTCGGGGGTCGAGTTCTGAAGTTTATCAATGGCCGCCAAAGTTTCGCGGTAATCTCCCGAATAAAGGTAAGATTTAACCAGCAGCCTCCGAAGTTCAGGTGTTTTGGAATCTGAAGGATATTTATCGATATAATTCTGAATCACCTTTGGTGCAGCCTCAAACGGGTTACCTACGTCATAGCTTAACTTGGCATACTGCTCATGTGCCAGTTTCTGTACACTACTGTCATAGTCCATCTGATGTGCGGAACGGAACGCCGATAGGGCTTCCTGCTTCCTGCCGGTCTGGATATAGGCATTCCCCAATTGGTAATATGCATTTTGGGACAGCGCTGACTTGCTGTTGATGAGCTGGTTGTAATAGGAAACAGCATCTTCATATTTCTGAAGCTCTGCCGCCACAAATCCCATCTGGTAAAGGTCGCTTTCGCTTGGATTGGATTTACTTTCCACAAAACTCTTGAGGTGCGGGTACGCAGCGGAATAGTCCTGCTTCATAAAGTAACTTTCCCCTATGATTTTATGGACTTCAGCCTTATACGCCTCAGAAATACCGGGATCTTCCAGCAAGGTGTTTCCCTCCGCGATGGCCTGGTCATACTGCTTCTCATTATAGTACATCTGTACATAATAGGGACGTACCAGTTTGGCGAACTTTTCATCAGACTTTACACTGTTAAAATACTGAAATGCCTTGTCGTGCTGGCGGTCTGCATAATACAGATGACCCAACATATAAGCTATTTCCATTTTATTTTCTGTGCCGCCATTTTCATAGGCTTCCTCCAGCGCACGGATGGCGCCCGGGCTGTCGCCGGTCATGAATTTGGCATAACCCAGTTTCAGGATGTAATCTGCATTTTCCTGTCGGGAAAGCTGATACTGATTTACATTCTGAAGCGTCTCCAGCGCTTTGTCAAAATCCTTCTGGGCCAGATAGTAATCGGCCAACGGCAGATTGGCCTGCGCGAAGAAGGCGGATTCCGGATATTCCTTCATAAAGGCGGCCAGTCCCTTTTCAGCATGGTTTTTTTGAAGGATGACACCGATTACATTGTCAAAAAACTGCGCAGCTTCTTTTTTGGAAGCAGTAAGATTCTGGTTATAAAAATATTGCTGGGCATATTCGTATTGAGACGCGTTAAAAATCCTTGTTTGATACAGGTTTTCGGCCAGGTTATAGGTGTATGAACCGCGGTCGCTGAAATATCTGGAGTGCTGGGCTTCGGCTAAACCAAAATAAAAAACGGCGCCGGCCAGTAACAATTTCTTCGAATTCATTTTTCAGATTTAGGAAGGTTATTTTATCAACGAAAATATTGATTACTTATTACCCGCACAAGTGTTTTCGTTAATGTGAATATGTGGATAACGTTAAAGACGAATTATAATTTAATTGAATAGTTCATGTAATATATATATTTGCAGAAAGAAACCTTCAATAGAACATTTACCGAAATAATTTCTGCAAAGAAAAAAGACTTTGTAACAGGATATTTTGGAAGAAAAAATGTGAGTTTTTTTCTAACACGCAGTATTAAGATCCGAAAATCAAAAATCAGACAGTTACTTCAAAATTAATTTATTAAATATCATTTCGCTATAATAAAAACCGCTTCCCGCAAGCGGTTTTTCTGTTATTTCATTACATTTGTTTTCATCAAATAAACTTATGAACCAACTTTTCAGGAGAAAACACTACAACGAAGCCGATCATTCCACAGGTCTGAACCGTGTGCTGGGTGTTTGGGATATTGTATTTTTCGGGCTTGCGGCCATCATCGGCGCGGGCAGTTTCAGCAGCCTGGGAGAGGCCATCTTTCGTGGTGGTCCGGGAGTAATTTCGCTCTACGTGATCTGTGGAATTGCCTGCGGCTTTACAGCACTTTCCTATGCCGAATTCGCCAGCAGGATTCCCGTAGCAGGCTCGGCCTATACCTATGCTTACGCCAGTTTTGGTGAACTGATGGCCTGGATCATTGGCTGGGCGCTTATTATGGAATATTCTTTCGGAAATATATACGTTGCTTTCTCGTGGAGTGATTATTTTACAGGATTTCTGGAAAGGCTCGGATTCATCGTGCCCGATTACCTTTCTACCAGTTATCCGGAAGCCAGGAAAGCTTTTGAAAACGGTTCCGAGAATAAGAATCTGATTAATGCCTGGGTCAGCGCTCCTATGGTGGCCGGCTGGAAATTCATCGTAGATATTCCGGCAATTCTTATCAATATCTGTATTACCGCTCTGGTTTACATCGGCGTGAAAGAAAGCAAGAACTTCAACAATATGCTGGTCATTCTGAAGATTGCGGTTATCATCCTTATTATCTGCGTAGGCGTTTTTTATATTGATTCCGATAACTGGACACCCGTGGGTGAAAATGGTACCAGCAGCTTTATGCCTAACGGTTTTTCAGGTGTAATGGCTGCCGTGTCCGGCGTTTTCTTTGCCTATATCGGCTTTGATGCATTGAGTGTGCTTTCTGAAGAAACCAAAAATCCGCAAAAGAATTTGCCCCGCGGGATGATTATCTCACTGGTAGTAAGCACACTGATTTATATTGCACTAACTTTAATCCTAACAGGCTTTGTAGATTACCGCAAATTTGAAGGTGTAGGCGACCCACTGTCCTTTATTTTCTCTCCGGAAAACGGAAACCTGCCGTGGATGGAGTATATTGTTTCCGTGACCGCTATCATTGCCATTACATCTGTACTTCTGGTATTCCAGATGGGTCAGCCCAGGATCTGGTATGCCATGAGCCGCGATGGCCTGCTGCCGAAGAAGTTCTCCAGCATCCACGAAAAATACAGAACACCCGGTTTCGCCACCATAATTACCGGAATCGCTGTGGGACTGCCCATCCTTTTTACGGATAAGTCGTTTATCCTGGATTTCACAAGTATAGGAACGATATTCGCCTTCGTTTTGGTAAACGGCGGAATCTTGCTCATGCCCCGAAAAGAAAAATTACAGGGTCGTTTCCACATGCCCTATGTGAATTCGAAATATATTTTTCCTGTTCTCTTTCTTGTAAGTCTGGCGGGGTTCTATTACTGGCAACCGGATTTCTTCGCCAATTTGCTGAAATGGAGTGACCCTGTGGAAGGTGAATTCCGGATTTCGGTAACTATTTATCTTATTATCAACTTTGTCCTGGTATATTTTTCGTTTACCCGTAACCTAAGCCTGTTTCCCTTACTTGGACTTACGTGCTGTTTATATCTACTGACAGGAATGACGCACAATAACTGGTTCTGGTTTGGTCTTTGGTTTGCAGTGGGACTTATTATTTACTTCATGTACGGCATGAAAAACAGCAAACTGCAGCGTGACCTGAATGGTGATCTGAACTGATAATTTCACCGCCGGTATCTCCTGCATCTAAAGAACTAATATTATGGAAAAGCAGAAGATGACATACGGTGAGTTTTATGAATACTATCTGAGTCAACATCAGAAACCAATGACCCGGGTATTTCATTTTTTGGGTATATTTTTCACCTTTTGGATACTCATATACATTATATACTCCGGACAGGAAAGGTTCCTATGGTATTTGCCACTCACCCTGCTGGGCCTACCGGCATTCGGGCATGTTTTTGAGCAGAATAAACCCACAGGAATTTCAGCACCCATAAGGACGCTGATCAGTGATTTTCAATTATTTTTTGAGCTCATCAGCGGAAAAGAGAAGTTCCGCCCGAAAAATAAAAATATTATCAGATAAATCCGCATAGTTTTAAAGCTGAAAATGCGATCCCAACCAAACAGCCACCATTCCCAACAGGATGCTGGCTGTTGTGTAAAGTGTAAGCATTAAATAGTTCTGATTCTGCCACAGTGCCAGGTTTTCTAAGGAAAATGCTGAAAAGGTAGTAAAGCCTCCGCAAAAACCGGCGATAAGCAATAATCTGAGCTCATTGTGCTCTTTTATAATTGTGGATGAGAAAATTCCAATAAGCAGGCATCCCAGCATGTTTACCGTAAAGGTTCCCAGCGGAAAACCGCCCAAATTCCAGAGCGACTGCGTACTTTTTGAAATAAGAAAGCGGAGTACGCTGCCTGCTCCTCCGCCTAAAAATATGATCAGGAGATATTTCATCATAATCCTGTCCTATGTGTTAGCTGCTAATGTAATTCTGCGAGATACTTTTCGGCATCCATTGCCGCCATACAGCCGCTGCCGGCCGCTGTGATTGCCTGTCTATAAATGTGGTCCTGAACATCGCCTGCCGCAAAAACACCTGGCAGATTGGTATGTGTGGAACCTGGAACCGTTTTGATATAACCGTTTTCGTCCAGAGTGATCTGTCCGGAGAAAATGTCCGTATTCGGTTTGTGACCAATGGCTATAAAGATGCCGTGAACATCAATTTTTGAAGTTTCCTGAGTGATATTGTTAATGACCACAGCTCTTTCGACAAGTGAATTCTCACCTTCTATGCCAATCAGTTCATGGTTGAATTTCACTTCGATATTAGGTGTGTTTTCCACACGGTGCACCATTGCCTTAGAAGCACGGAAGGTATCCTTTCGTACCAGCATGGTAACTTTATTGGTAAGTTTTGCAAGATAAGTGGCTTCCTCAGCTGCCGTGTCTCCGGCGCCCACCACTATTACATCTTTCCCTTTGTAAAAAAATCCGTCGCAGGTGGCACATGCCGAAACGCCGCCGCCGGCGTATTTTTTCTCATCGTCCAGTCCCAGATATTTAGCAGTGGCTCCCGTAGAGATGATCACCGTTTTTGCCCAGATTTCCCGGTTGCCGGCCCATAGTTTATGAACACCCCCAACCTGCGTTGCAAATTCAACCTTTGTAATCAGTTCATAATGAACCTTAGTATCAAACCTCTCAGCCTGCTTCTGCAAATCCATCATCATCTGCGGACCCGTAACACCGTCCGCATATCCCGGGAAGTTATCGACCTCGGTTGTGGTGGTAAGCTGTCCGCCCGGCTCCAGACCGGTAAAAAGCTCGGGCTTCAGGTCGGCACGTGCGGCATAGATTGCAGCTGTAAAGCCTGAAGGTCCTGATCCGATGATTACACAGTCTAAAATATTCTGTTCCATTATTGCTCTTTAGGTTTAGTTATATATTGAGAATTCAAAATTCGACAAAATCTGATGAAGAATGAGGCAAAACCGATCTGTTCTGTCGATAGTGACGTTATGATCTTTCAGACGATCTCGCTTGTCAGACCACGCGCAGTAAGCTGTTCATGCATGGGTTTAAGCAAATCCATGGAGCCGGTTTTTACAGTACATTTGCCTTTGTAATGTACAAGAATGGTACATTGCTGAGCTTGTTCCGCAGTATGTTTACATACAGTAATCAGGGACTCTATTACGAAATCAAAAGTATTGAAATCATCATTCCAGAGGATAAGTTTATTTACTTCGTCTTCCTTTTCCAGCAGTAACACATCTTCGTCGTACTGGCGCTGCGGGTTTTCATAGTTTAACGGGGGTTGTATGGTCTTCAACATGATTTTTGCGTTTATAATTCGCTAAATTCTTCAGAAAGTTCATCCAGTACATTTTTTTCATCGTATACCAGTTCCACCATCTCCACACTTTTATTATTCATCTTCAATATTTTGAAGTGATAGCTGTTCATCTCAAACTCCTGATTTTCCTCCGGAATATCCTCCAGTTCATGCAGTATATATCCGGCCAGCGTATTAAATTCACCCTCTTCGGAAAGCGGAAACTTCTTCGGAAGGAATTCATTAATTTCGTCCAGTGGTTGGGTAGCCTGTACCCAGTAGGTGTTTTCGCCCACCTGGTCCACTACTTTTTCCTCATCGTCTTCTTCATCCTGAATTTCGCCTACAAGTTCTTCAAGAATATCTTCCAGAGTGATAATACCTTCTGTGCCTCCAAATTCATCAATTACTACAGCTAAATGCTGCTTTTTCTGCTGAAAAATCTTCATCAGGTCAGAGATCTTCTTGCTGCCAACCACAAAAAAAGCTTCGCGCATCAAACGCTCCAGATCCTGGTGTGTAATAGCACCTTTACTCCTCACATATTCCCGGATGATTTCCTTTGTATAGAAAATACCGATCACATTATCTATGGAGTCTTTATAGACAGGTATTCTTGAATAGCCACTGTCCATAATCTGGTTAATGACCTCGTCAATAGGATCTTCAATATCAATTGAAAGAATATTCTGACGAGGAACCATGATCTGCTTTGCCGAATGATCCGTAAAGTCAAAAGCATTCTTGATAATCTCATAGTTCTCCTCCTGAATCTCACCGGAATCAGCCGACTGTTTCACCAACAGTTGAAGTTCCTCCGTAGAATGGATTTCATGTTCGGAAGCAGGATGGATTTTCATTAACCGCAGGACCGCATTGGACATCTGATTCATGGTCCAGATAAATGGTTTGAAAACGGTGTAGAACACACGAAGCGGCACGGCAATCGCCATGGTAGTCGCTTCGGCTTTGCGGATGGCTATCGATTTCGGGATGAGTTCACCAAAGACAATGTGCATCACGGTAATAATAAGGAAGCTGATAACCAGGGATACCGTAGTTATGGTAGTTTGATCGGCCGCAACCTCAAAATAGAGGAACATTTTTTCAATAATGTGATGCATAGCGCTCTCGCCCACCCAACCTAAGGCAAGTGAGGCAAGGGTAATTCCGAGTTGTGTTGCAGAGAGATATTCATCCAGACGTTTTATGATGAATTCAGCCTGTTTTGCCATGGAGTTACCCTCGGCAGCTTTAAGTTGGATCTGTGAGTAACGAACTTTAACAATTGAGAATTCTGCTGCTACAAAAAAGCCATTCAATAATACTAAGAACAAAGCCAGGAGCAGCTTGATTATGTCCGAATCCATTTAGAAAAATAAAGTTATACCTGCAAAGGTAGGTAAAATTTACAAATTTAAACTGTGAAAACTATGTCAAAGCATTAAGACGGGCTGGGCTCTGCATTCACCTGCTGTAGCTTAAAAAAACAAAAACCGCCTCAGTGATGAAGCGGTTATTGTATATTTGATTTGATTTGCTATTTAGCATTCAGTGCCTCGGCACCCGATACAATCTCAAGGATTTCGTTGGTAATTGCAGCCTGACGGGCTTTGTTATAGGTAATCACCAAATCATTCTTAAGCGCCTGCGCGTTGTCTGTAGCTTTGTGCATGGCTGTCATACGTGCACCATGTTCAGCTGCGACAGAATCAAGGATGGCTTTATAAACCTGAGTTTTGATGGACTTAGGAATAAGACCTTCCAGAATTTCTCTTGCGCTTGGTTCAAAGATATAATCAGTGTTTACATCTGAACTTTTCTCCGGCAAAGCAATAGGTAAAACCTGCTCGGTACGCACCTCCTGAGTTGCTGCATTGATGAATTTATTATAGATAACAAATACTTTATCAAATTTGCCTTCGGAATAGTCCTTCATTACCTGCTCGGTAAAACTGGCTACAACATCGAAACTTAACTGATCATAAACAGAACTGTGGTTTCCGTATACGGTGCGGCTTCTGCGAACTGCGTCGAACGCTTTTTTACCTACTGTAAGGATTTCCACTTCATGATCCACATTTCCAAGCAGTACATTCAGTTCCTTGGTTACGGACGAGTTGAATGCTCCTGCAAGACCTCTGTTGGAAGTCACCACAATATAAAGTACTCTCTTTACTTCGCGCTCAGCTGTGAAGGTAGATACTTCTTCCAGCTCAGTGCCTGCACTTACATTCTCAATAAGCTCAGTAAGCTTCTCGGAATAAGGTCTCAGCATTACAATAGCGTCCTGAGCTTTCTTAAGCTTAGCAGCAGCAACCATTTTCATTGCGCTGGTAATCTGCATCGTAGAACCGATTGAAGTAATCCGGCCGCGTATTTCCTTTAAGTTTGCCATTCTTTTATAAACTCAATTTTAAGAATCCTTACCTGCAGTTGTAATAACTGCAGATCAGGCACTTTGAATATTAATTATACTTTCCTACAAGGTCAGCAGCAGCACTTTTCAGCACGTCTGTAACCGAACCGTCAATCTTACCGGCTTTAATAGCTGCCATTGTTTCAGGATGCTTGGTTCTTAGGAAATCTGTGTATTCCTTCATGAACGCTTTTACTTTGTCTGCAGGCACACTTCTCAGCAGGTTTTCTGTTCCGGCGTATACCATTGCTACCTGATTTTCTACAGGAAGCGGTGAATTTACAGGTTGCTTAAGGATCTCTACGTTTCTTTCACCTTTGGAAATTACACTCATCGTAGCCGCATCCAGGTCGGAACCGAACTTAGCGAACGCTTCCAGTTCCTTGTACTGCGCCTGGTCCAGCTTAAGCGTACCGGAAACCTTCTTCATGGACTTGATCTGAGCGTTACCACCAACCCTTGATACAGAGATACCTACGTTAATTGCAGGACGTACACCGGAGTTGAAAAGGTCGGTTTCAAGGAAGATCTGTCCGTCAGTAATGGAAATTACGTTGGTTGGGATATACGCAGAAACGTCACCTGCCTGAGTTTCAATAATCGGAAGTGCAGTAAGCGAACCGCCACCTTTCACCATAGGCTTCAGGGATTCCGGAAGGTCGTTCATCTGCGCAGCGATAGTGTCATCCTTGATTACTTTCGCAGCTCTTTCCAGAAGTCTGGAGTGAAGGTAGAAAACGTCTCCAGGATATGCTTCACGGCCCGGTGGTCTTCTAAGAAGAAGGGAAAGCTCACGGTAAGCAACCGCCTGCTTGGACAGGTCATCATAAATGATAAGTGCAGGTCTTCCGGTATCACGGAAGAACTCGCCGATAGATGCTCCGGCCATAGGGGCATATACCTGCATTGGAGTTGGGTCGGATGCGTTGGCAGCAACAATCACTGTATAAGCCATAGCTCCTTTATCTTCCAATGTTTTTACGATCTGCGCTACGGTAGAACCTTTCTGACCAACGGCAACGTAAATACAGTAAACAGGCTCACCTGCGTCGTAAAATTCTTTCTGGTTCAAAATGGTGTCAATCGCAACAGTAGTCTTACCCGTCTGACGGTCACCAATAATAAGTTCACGCTGACCTCTTCCGATTGGAATCATGGAGTCAATCGCAACAATACCTGTCTGCAGAGGCTCATTTACAGGCTGTCTGAAGATTACACCAGGTGCTTTTCTTTCCAAAGGCATTTCATAAAGGTCACCGGCAATAGGTCCTTTACCGTCAATTGGGTTACCCAGAGTGTCTACTACCCTGCCCAACATACCGTCACCTACTTTAATAGATGAGATACGGTTGGTACGGTTTACAGTATCACCTTCCTTTACCATCTTGGATTCACCAAGAAGTGCAACACCAACATTATCTTCTTCCAGGTTCAGTACGATACCCTCCAGCCCTGAAGAAAATTTAACCAATTCTCCATACTGCACATTTTCCAAACCGTATACACGGGCGATACCGTCACCAATCTGAAGTACGGTACCCACTTCTTCCACATTACTCTGTGTGTTGAAATTTGCTAACTGCTGCTTCAGTATCGCTGATACTTCTGCCGGATTTATTTCTGCCATTTTATGGTTGTTTTTGTCTTAATTTAATTGAAATTCTTTTCTGAGTTTGCCCAGCTTGGACCTTACGGATGCATCAATCTGCTGATCACCAACCCGAAGGATATATCCACCCAAAAGTGAAGGATCGATCACTGTGCTGATTTCAAACTTATTGTCGTGATTTAGCAGTGAGGACGATTTAAGTACCTTGCTGATATTCTCTTCGGAAAGCTGAACCGCTGTAGTAAGCGTAACACGCTGTACACCGTTTATTTCATCAACTTTGTTAATGAATTCCTGAGCGATACTTTGCACATGCTGCTCACGTCCCTGCTTGATGATCAGCTGAAGAAGGCTTTGGGTTACAGGAGAAAAATCCTTGAAGATCTCCAATGCAATGCTGATTTTCTTTTTGCCTTCAATAACCGGAGAAGCGAAAAAGTTCTGTAGTTCCCTGGATCCGGCAACAGTCTTGGCAAGGTCGCCCATTTCCGCGTATACAGAATCCGTGGTGCCGGCTTCCTGCGTAAAATTGAGCAGTCCCTGTGCGTAACGTTTTGCTACTTTACTTGTAAGCATCTTAGTTCAGGTTAGATTTGTTCAGGTAATTTTCAACAAGAGCATTGTGTGCACCTTCTGTGCTTAGTTTATCCTGCAGGATCGATTCAGCGATATTAACAGAAAGAACAGCAATCTGGTTCTTGATATCCGACATCGCAGCTGCTTTTTCAGCCTGGATAGACTGACGTGCCTGCTCAATCATCTTGTCACCTTCAGTTTTAGCGATATCCTTAGCCTCAGCAACGATTCTCTCCTTTATTTCTCTGGCTTCTTTCAGGATGTTATCACGCTCAATTTTAGCTTCGCGGATGATCATTTCGTTTTCAGCTTTAAGGTTCTGAACTTCCTCTTTTGCCAGTTTAGCCTGGTTCAGAGAATCTACAATAGTAACTTCTCTTTCATTCACAGCGTCCATAATGGGCTTCCAGGCAAACTTGCGAAGTACCAAAAGCACAATTAAAAAGATCACCGACTGAATGATAAATAAACCTGATGAAAAGTCTTCTAATAATCCCATACGAGTTATAATAAAATATTGTTCTTAATTCTTTTTCTAATTTTTTAAAAAAAATTCACTTGCCGTAACCAACCGTTCCCGGCAAGTGAATTGAGATTTCTTAGTTTACTGCGAACAATGCAGCAAATGCAAGACCTTCTACAAGTGCAGCAGCAATAAGCATCGCAGTTTGCAGTTTACCTGCCTGCTCTGGCTGACGAGCCATACCTTCCAAAGCAGCAGCACCGATTTTACCGATACCAAGACCTGCTCCAATTACTACTAAACCTGCTCCTACTAACTTAGGGATTTCCATAATATATAATTTAAAAAATTAGTTTCTTGATTTTAAAACTGCTTCGAGCTTTTAGCTATTAGCGGTAAGCCCATTTTACTTTTTACTTTTTACTTTTTCCTTTACTCTTAATTAGTGAGCTTCCTCATGGTGGTGCTCCTCATTTGCCATTCCGAAGTATACTGCAGAAAGCATTGCGAAGATATATGCCTGAAGGAAAGCTACCAGGATTTCCAGCAGATAAAGTACAAATGTAAGGAAAGGAAATGCGATACCTCCGATGATGTTCTTGAACACATAGATCATAGCAATAAGCGACATTACTACAATGTGACCCGCAGTCATATTTGCGAAGAGACGGATAAGCAGTGCGAACGGTTTAATGAACATTCCGATCACTTCAATCGGCATAATAACGATCTTCATAGGCCATGGCAGTCCCGGCATCCAGAAAATGTGCTGCCAGTAATTTCTGTTGGCTGTAAACTGTGTAAGAAGGAAGGTGATGATAGCCAGGGCCGCAGTAATAGCAAGGTTACCCGTAACGTTGATACCGAAAGGCATCAAACCTAAGATATTCAGGAAAAGGATAAAGAAGAATACCGTCAGCAGATAAGGCATATACTTCTTATACTTGGATCCGATGTTAGGCTTGGCTATATCATCTCTGATGAATACAATCACAGGCTCAAAAAGGCGCGCTGCACCTGTAGGAACCAAAGAGTTTTTGTACCCACGCGCTATTGATGTAAACAGCAAAATCATCAGCAGAGAAACGAAAATTATGGCCAGAACACTTTTGGTAATGGAAAGATCCAGCATCTTGGCGTTGGTTGCGTGACCGTGATCGTCATAAGTTATTGTTCCCGCAGCGTCCGTCTTATAAATTTTACCGTGGTACAGCTTGTAATGGCTTCCCTTACTCTCAACTACAGTTTCGCCGTGATGAAAGGCAGAACTCATCATGGCATGAAGTCCGTTGTCCTGATCGTAGAAAATTACCGGTAACGGAAAACCAATATGACGGCCGTCTTTGGTAACCATGATATCGAAGCTGTGAGCATCCTTTACGTGATGTTGAATAAACTCCTGATTTTCTATCTTTTCCTGTTCTGCGGCTGACACTTCACCTACTACTTCAGTTGTTGGGTGCGCCTCCATGGCTGCAGCATCATGCTGTGCCGGCGAAAGGGAAAATACAGATAAAAAACCAACTAAAAGGATAACTCTTTTAAGCATTACATATATCTTTTTAAAGTTGTGCAAAAATAGGATAAATAATCAGAATACAAAAAAGCAGACTACTGATTTTTTTCATCTTTTGAACTTGCTCCGTGATCTACATCTTTTATGAGTTTTACCGCATACAAAGTTTCGAGGACAAGTGTCAACAGGTAGGGAGCCGCAAAGTGGAGTTTATAATTGGGTACCGAACTGAGATCCAGCTGATTCATCACCAGAAAAAGCCCAGTCATCTTCACCATTACCATGCCCAGGAATCCAAATCCGATATATGTCGGATACATCCTTTTCATGATGCTCAGTACGGTGATCACCATAACAAAAAGCAGTGTCAGGAACATATAATAGCGGATAAAGATGGCTTCATGCCCTTTTTGCAGCCACTGAAAAACGCCAAAATGGACGGTGAACATCAGGAAATACAGTACAATGTAAAGCGTATTACTGTTTATTTTCATTTTTCTGAATTTTGTTAAGCTGAGTTATTAGATTATACAGTGCAAGTGCCATAGCAGCCAACCCGATTCCAACGGTCAGCAGATTGCTGCTTACCTCCAGCCAGTCATTGATCTTTTTACCGCCCCAAAAACCGATTCCCATGGTAGCGAGCATCTGGAAAACGATACCGGAATAGATACCGTACTGACGGAAACCTGTATTCAGCAGGTGTTTACCACCGCTGATTTCCTTCTTATGCAGGTCCGGATCTTCGGAGTTCATCATAAATTTTTGCAAAAGTACTGATTATTGACCGGGCGGGGAATTTCAATTTTAAATATCATCAAATTTCTGTATTTTTGCGCATCTTAAATAAATAACAATGTTCAACAGTTTACAGGATAAATTAGACAAAGCACTTCACAACATTTCCGGGCGCGGTAAGATTACAGAGATTAATGTAGCCGAAACCGTAAAGGAGATCCGGAGAGCACTTGTTGATGCCGATGTTAACTTTAAAGTTGCCAAGGATCTAACCAAACGTGTGCAGGACAAGGCTTTGGGCCAGAATGTCCTTACTTCGCTTACGCCGGGACAGCTCATGACCAAGATCGTACATGATGAATTGGTGGAGCTTATGGGAAGCACGCACGCAGGAATTAACCTGTCCGGTAAGCCAAGTGTCATTCTTATTGCCGGTTTGCAGGGTTCCGGGAAAACGACCTTCTCCGGAAAACTGGCACATTACCTGAAACAAAAGAAAAGCAAAAAACCTTTATTGGTTGCATGCGACGTATACAGACCTGCAGCTATTGAGCAGCTGAAAGTTCTGGGCGGGCAGATTCAGGTGCCTGTATATACTGAAGAAGGATCTGTAAACCCCTCTTCCATTGCGGAAAACGCAATCAAATTTGCTAAGGAAAACAACCATGATGTAGTAATTGTGGATACCGCCGGCCGTCTGGCTATTGATGAGCAGATGATGAACGAGATTAAGTCTGTTCACTATTTTATCAAGCCCAACGAAACGCTATTCGTGGTAGACTCCATGACCGGTCAGGATGCCGTGAATACGGCCAGGACCTTTAACGAGGCCCTGAACTTTGACGGTGTTGTTCTTACCAAACTGGATGGAGATACACGTGGTGGTGCAGCTCTTACGATACGTTCTGTAGTTGAAAAACCAATTAAATTCATTTCCACAGGTGAGAAGATGGAGGCGCTGGACCTGTTTTATCCCGAAAGGATGGCCGACCGTATCCTGGGCATGGGTGACGTTGTTTCCCTGGTGGAAAGAGCGCAGGAACAGTTTGACGAGGAAGAAGCCAAAAAGCTGCATAAGAAAATCGCCAAGAATGAGTTTGGCTTTGATGATTTCCTTCAGCAGATCAGTCAGATCAAGAAAATGGGTAATATGAAGGACCTTATGGGCATGATTCCCGGGGTTGGAAAAGCCATCAAGGATGTTGATATCAATGATGACGCCTTCAAGCATATTGAAGCCATCATTCACTCCATGACGCCTGAGGAAAGAAGGAGACCATCTATTATAAACACCCAAAGGAAAAACAGGATCGCCAAAGGTGCGGGAAGAAAGATTGAAGATGTAAACGCTCTTATGAAGCAGTTTGAGCAGATGGGCAAGATGATGAAGATGATGCAGGGGCCACAGGGCAAGCAGATGATGGAAATGATGAGCAAAGGAATGCCGAAGATGCCGGGAATGGGCGGTAACCTGTTCGGAAGGTAAAAACCTGTTTTTACATATAAGAAAATAAAGGCTGCTCAAACGAGCAGCCTTAGTTATAAAATATTAGATAGGTAATACGAGGTTAAAATTTCCAGCCCAGTCCTACCTGAAAGAAATTCATTTTTGTTTCGGTATCGGTATCTTTCTCCAAATTGGACAAACCAATGTTATATCTGGCCTCTAGGAAAAGAGAACGGTAAACGGTATACTCTGCACCTATATGAATTCCGAAGTTTGTTTTTTCCAGGCTTCTGTCAAATTCGTTAGTAAGTTCATTTTCGTACTGGGCCAAAAGTGAGTTCAACATTGAATTCTCTTCTGCCGTAAGGTTTGGACTGTTTGCGTCTACGGTTACATTATTGCCCACAGTAAAAGCTGCATATGGTCCTGCAGTAAGACCCAGAGCAGGAATTACGTAGTATTTTGCAGATACAGGAACAATGATCTGGTCTAAATTGAAACCCATATCCATTGTAAAACTCATTCCATCCTGCGCAAAACTTCCGCTATAGTTGCCACCCAATTTCGCATATTGAAGTTCACCCTGAAGTGCAAACTTTTCAGTAAGCTGATATTCACCAAATGCACCTGCATAAAATCCGGATTTCCCTTTCTTGTCCATGCCGATACCTTCCAGCTGTGCTTCGTCAGAAGAGTTCAGAACAGAATTGGAATAACCTGCTTTCAGGCCAAAACGTGTCTGTGCATCAGTTGCCGCGAATAATGCCAGGGCAGCTGCTAAAAATACTTTTTTCATGATTATTTTTTTAAGTGCGCAAATATAGTTCAAAACATGTTTCACCCACAATTTGCGGTACTGAAATTTTTGTTTCCATAAATACGGGGGATAACAAAAATCCCGGATCAGATGACCCGGGATTCCTTTTTTGAAAATATTACAGATTAGAATTTGTAAACCAATCCTAATGTTACATCAGTGAAGTTAAGACCGAAGTTGAACGTATCTACAGCCTCAGCACCAGCTACATCTTCTTTCATAGTAGAGTAGCTAAGTACACCTACAGCAGCTTCAAGAGCGAAGTTTTTGTTGATGAAATAGTTAACACCAGGAGCGATACCGAAATTGAAACCGTTGTACTTTGCAGCCATAGAAGTAACTCCGTTGTTCTCCGTGTATTTTGCAGCGGAATAGTTTACGTTAAGTTCGCCAAAAAGAGAGAATCTTGACGCAGGAGTTGTATAATATCTACCGAAAAGACCTGCATTAGCTGTTTCTACTTCCTCGTTAACTGTAACAGAAGCAAAAGTGTCTTCAGTTTTTCCGTTAGTGTAACCCACTCTTGCACCTACAGCAATGTTAGGGCTTACGAAATAACCTACACTTGGAGCTACAGTGAAAGCGCTCTCTTCGAAATTGTTCTGCTTGGCAGATGTGTAACCAATTGCACCGGTGATGAATGTGTCACCTTTTACAAAACCTTCAACAGAAGTTTCCATCTGAGCGTTTACAGCTCCGAAAAGTGCTACTGCACCTACTAATAATACCTTTTTCATGTTCTTCATTTATTATTAAAAACGGTTGCAAAACTAAGTAATACTGCGCATCCGTGCGCTCTCGGGGCATATGATAAATATCAGTGCACACATTTGGCGCCGTATGCAAAAATGTATTATTATCCGCACGCGCTTCTTATAAGGGAACGAAAAAAAGAAACCCACTTCCGTGGAAGCAGGTTTAATTTGTTTTGCTGGTAGATCAGCTTAGAAAGTATATCCCAAACCTACAGATCCGGACGGAAGGATTCCGTTTCCTTTAAGACCTGAAGTGCTGTTGTCCCCATCTACCGTAGTATCGTTCTTATAATCGTAAAACTTATAGGAAGCACCTCCGTTAAGATCCAGAGTGAATCCGGAATCGAATACCCACTGGTACCCGGCGCGAAGACCACCACCAAATGCAGAGAAATCTGTGTCTGAATTCATGCTGTCGTCCATTTCCATTCCCTCCATGGTAAATCCGAAACCGGCTGAATTCATTTCCACTTTACCTGTGATATAATCGCCTACTACAGCACCGTACCATCCGGTTAGGGCCTCATCAAAATAGTAACGTCCCTGAAGACCACCACCTAAACTTTCGTACTTGTAGCCACCCAGTTTAAAACCACCGATTCCGGCTCCGATAACACCGGTAATGTTGTCAGAAAGTTTTCTTTCATAAGTTACAAGGTCAGAACCACCCAAAAGTGCAGCAGGGTTAGCCTTAATAGAATTTTCCTGAGCGCTTACCGCACCACAAAGTGCTATTGCACCCAAAAATAATAATTTTTTCATGTTTTTTAGTTTGTTTTTAACGGCGGTAAATTTATAACTATTATTGATATATCAACTGTTTTTTAGAAAAATTAAAAAAAAAAAAAACCACCCTGAGCAGGATGGTCTTATTAGTGGTGTTAAATTATCAGAATTTATAAGTGATACCGAATTTTCCCCCGTTAAACACATTACCTACATTAGCCTCGGCGTTGAGACCAAAGTTATTGTTGAAGAAGTACCGGCCACCAACCTGCGCCGACACTCCGGCTTCGGAACGGTAAGGTTCTCTCCAATCCTTGTCATTCGGATGATTATAGTCGAAGGTGTTAAATCCAATTGTTGCACCTGCATAGAAATCAAAATTATTAGGTATCTGCATAATCCGGTTAAAGTGGTAGTTCCCGTTGAAACCTAATCCGAACCAGCGGCCGTCTACACCGTAACCATAATCCTTGGCGCCAAACCGAGCTTCCATACCCAAAGTAATATCGTTATGAATCCCATAATCCAGTCCTGCATAAAGCCCTACATTGTCCGCATAGCGGTGTGGAAATGCGATCCCTGCATTCACCTGTAAATCCCCTTTTTGAGCTCTTTGCCCAAAAGCTGATGCCGAAACCGCGACAACAGCGCATAATAATAGCTTTTTCATTTTATCCATTGTTTATTATTGATGGGCAAATATAATAATTGCCGCCTGTTTTGTGAAGTATTTTCCCGCTGCCAGGGTCAATATATAATAAATAATGGGCAGGATATAAGGTTTATGGCCGTACCTGAAAATTACTCTTCCTTCACCCGCTTTTCTTCGGTGGTGTAAGCATTGATGATCTTGCGCACTACCGGATGGCGTACCACATCTTCTTCGGTGAGATGCACAAAACCGATTTCCTTTACTTCATTCAAAATCCTCATAGCCTCTTTAAGACCTGATTTCTGACGCAGCGGCAGGTCTACCTGACTAGGATCACCTGTAATGATGAATTTCGCATTCATCCCCATTCGCGTAAGGAACATTTTCATCTGCGAGTGTGTTGTGTTCTGTGCTTCATCCAAAATCACAAAGGCCTCGTCCAGTGTACGTCCGCGCATAAAAGCCAGCGGAGCTACTTCAATTACCCGTTTTTCTATAAAACCCTCCAGTTTTTCGTGCGGAATCATATCCCGAAGCGCATCGTACAAAGGCTGCAGATAAGGATCCAGCTTTTCTTTAAGGTCGCCGGGCAGAAACCCCAGGCTTTCTCCGGCCTCCACCGCCGGACGTGTAAGGATAATCCTCTTCACTTCCTTATCCCGCAGTGCTCTAACAGCCAGTGCTACCGAAGTATAGGTTTTCCCTGTTCCGGCAGGACCGATAGCGAAGATCATATCTTTCTTTTCGCTTTCGCGTACCAGTTTTTTCAGGTTGGTGGTTTTGGCCTTGATCACCTTGCCGTTTACGCCCTTCACTATAATGTCAGTGTCAAAGACAAGTTGCTTTTCACTGTCGTCTTTAATATTGAGAATATTCTCAACATCCTTAAGGGTAATGGAATGGTTTTGCGAGATGAAATTCACCAGATCATCCAGCTTCGTGCGGAAAACATCCAGCGCCTCCTGGTTGCCCATGGCAAATATATGATGGTCGCGGCCGGTAATTTTAAGTGTGGGAAAGGTTGATTTTATCAGGTTAAAGTATTGATTGTTTACCCCATAGAATATTTTTGCATCAATACCTTCTAGTTCATAGTTCAGTTCAAACATTCAGTATATGTTATTATGGTTAAGAATCTAAATTTAAAATTATTTTTTATATCCCACCGTATTATTGCAACAATAGGACCCTCTTTAGGTATTTTTTGGCTAAATTTGCCCTTCACCTGATTTTTTCCGTACAAACCAATGTCCTTAATTACATTAACATCTGATTATGGCTATACAGATTATCGTGTGGCTGCGATAAAAGGCAGAATTCTTTCCCTTAATCCTGAAGCACGGATTGTGGACATCTCCCACGACATGCAGGCTTATAACCTGCAGCAAACGGCATACACGGTGAGCAATGCCTATCCCTTTTTTCCCAAAGGCAGCATCCATATTATTTCCGTGGACAGTTTTTTCCATAAAGACCGGAAATGCATCATTTACAGGGCAGACGGTCACTATTTCATTGCCGCGGACAACGGTGTGCTGAGTCTGATTTTTTCCGATATCCAGCCTGAGGCTGTATATGAAATAACGTACAATACCCGCTTCGATGATGTGGTGAGCTTTACTACGCTTGATGTTTTCGCTCCGGCAGCGGTGCATCTCCAGAACGGTGGCCTGCCGGAAGTCATCGGACGAAAATATCTTACGCCAAAAGAGCTGTCCCTGCCCAAGGCCGGCACCACGGACAACCTTATTTTTGGCGAGGTTCTTTACATTGATAACTTCGGAAATATCATCTCTAATATCAGCCGGTCTTACTTTGACGAAAATATGAAAGGTTACGATAGCTTTACCATAAAATTCAGGAACCTTGCCCTCTCACGGATCTACAAGAGCTATACAGACATTGTAACAGACTGGAATCAGGAGACAGAATATCATGGGAAACCAGCCGCTATCTTTAACAGTGCAGGCCTCCTGGAACTTACCATATATAAGGGAAACAGCAGCAATGGCGCCAAAACCCTCTTTGGTCTGAAGGTAGGTGAACGCATCTATGTGGAATATCATTAAGAGGAAATTACCGATTTCTTAAAATATTTGAATAATTTTATATATTTGTAAAAATCTAAATTTGAAAGATGGCAGAATATAAGTTGTTACTCCCCTCTATGGGCGAAGGCGTGATGGAAGCTACAATCATCAGTTGGTTGTTCAATGAAGGAGACACTGTAAACGAAGATGATTCTGTAGTGGAAATCGCTACGGATAAGGTGGACTCCGATGTGCCGACACCGGTTTCAGGGAAAATTGTAAAGATTCTGAAGCAAAAGGATGAAGTTGCCAAGATTGGTGAAGCCATTGCAATTATGGAGGTTTCCGGCGCCGGCGAGGCTGCTCAGCAACCTCAGGAACCTAAATCCCGTGAGGAAGTGGCAACAGAAATTCCGGAGCTGACGGAGCAGGAGGTTAAGGAGCTGGAAAAACCTTTAACCGCATCTGCCCACGAGTTTTCGGGAGACCTTTATCTTTCGCCTCTGGTAAAAAATATTGCTCAGCAGGAGAATATTTCTGAAGGCGAACTTAAATCAATAAAAGGTAGTGGCCTGGAGTCCAGGATCACAAAAGAGGATATCCTGGCTTATGTTGCCAACAGAAGTTCTGCACAACCACAGCAAGCCGAGACTCCGAAGGCTGCAGCACCCGAGAAAGCCGCGGCTCCAATTGCCGTTCCTGTAGCGGTAGGTGCCGGCGACGAGGTAATCCAAATGGACCGTGTGCGCAAAATCATTGCGGACGCTATGGTGAACAGCAAAAGAATTTCACCGCACGTTACTTCATTTATAGAAACGGATGTAACCAATGTCGTGAAGTGGAGAACAAAGCATAAGGATATCTTTGAGAAAAGAGAGGGCGAAAAACTGACATACATGCCGATTTTCGTGAGAGCTATTGTAAAAGCCATTCAGGATTTCCCGCTGATCAACGTTTCTGTAGATGGTGATAAAATCATCAAAAAGAAAAACATCAATATCGGTATGGCTACTGCCCTGCCGGACGGTAACCTTATTGTACCTGTAATCAAGAATGCAGACCAACTTTCCCTTTCAGGACTTGCCAAGGCCATCAACGACCTGGCTTACCGCGCAAGAAACAAAAAACTGAGACCGGAGGACACTCAGGGCGCCACCTATACGATTTCAAATGTGGGCGGATTCGGTAACCTTATGGGAACACCTATTATTCCACAACCACAGGTTGCAATTCTTGCTGTTGGAGCTATTGTGAAAAAACCTGCAGTTCTTGAAACCAAGGACGGAGACGTAATAGCAATAAGAAGCCTTATGTTTATGTCTCATTCTTATGACCACCGCGTAGTAGACGGTTCGCTGGGTGGAATGTTCCTGAAACATGTTCACGATTACCTGCAGAACTGGGATTTGAACACTGAAATTTAATTCAGAAAGTTAGAGATACAGGCCTCCGGTTTCCCGGAGGTTTTTTGTTAATGAATGGCGGAAGATGTTCCCCGTCCAAACGTCACTGCGGGTAACCTTTTGTATTTTACACCTATTTTTATTGCTGATAACAGTTCAAATTATTAAAAATATTCTGGTCTTTTATGGTCAAAAAACTTATACGGTACAGCCGTGTCCGGCTTAAACATATTTTTGACAATATTGAAAACCAACGGTTGAAGAGAAGCATGCTTCAGGCGGTTCCGTTCTGGATAGCCTCATTTCTGACCGGTGTGGCTGCAGTGATGTACGCCAAAATTTTTGAATGGGCCGAACACCTCCTACAGTTAATGCTTAAATGGAATGCCCTGTCCATATTTGCAGCGGCACCTGCAGCCTTCGTACTGTCGTGGTGGCTCGTACAGAAATACGCACCCTATGCCAAAGGCAGCGGCATCCCACAGGTGATGGCAGCAGTAGATTTGGCCACACCGGGACAGCGGCATAAGCTGAGGTTTCTATTAAGCTTTAAAATTGTATTAATTAAAGTCCTTTCCAGTACGGTGCTGGTCCTTGGTGGCGGCGCGGTGGGCCGCGAGGGACCCACCATTCAGATTGCGGGCTCAGTTTTCCGGTTCGTTAACCAGCTGCTGCCTAACTGGTGGCCGCGGATTTCCATCCGAAACATGATCATGACCGGCGCGGCGGCCGGACTTGCGGCGGCTTTCAACACGCCTATGGGCGGAATCGTTTTCGCGGTGGAGGAACTCGCCAAAATCCATCTTAAATATTTCAAGACCGCGCTCTTTACCGCTGTAATTATTGCCGGACTCACGGCACAGTGGCTGGCCGGTTCCTATCTTTACCTTGGTTATCCGAAAACCGCGGGAGTAACCGTGTCAATCATCTTTCCGGTAATTGCGGTCTCTGTGGTCTGCGGCCTGCTGAGCAGTAACCTGTCGGTCGTGATGCTGCGTATCAACAGGTGGAAACGGAAACTGAAGACGCCAACTCAAAATATAATATTCCTTATCATCAGTGCCTGGATCATTGCAGCCCTCGCCTACTTTGTAAACTGGGAAGTCCTGGGTTCCGGAAAAGGTATTATGGACAGGGTGCTGTTCTCCGACAATAAATCTGAAGCCTGGTATGTACCTCTCCTACGGATGATAGGACCGGCGCTGTCCTTTACCTCAGGAGGTGCGGGCGGGATATTTGCACCCGCCTTAAGTGCGGGCGCCAGTTTCGGAGCGTTCTTCTCGGGGATAATGGATTTGCAGAGCAACGAGACCAATGTCGTAATCCTGGCCGGCATGGTGGCCTTTCTTACCGGTATCACCCGTGCACCCTTTACATCCGCAATCCTGGTTCTGGAAATGACCGACAGACATTCGCTTATTTTTTACCTTATGCTGGCAGGCATGGTATCATCATTGATTTCAATGCTTGTAAGCCGGAAATCACTATATGACAGCCTTAAAATCGCCTACCTGCAGGAACTGGACAGCGATCCGGGCATTGACTTACAAAATATGCGGCGGAAAAAGAGAAAAACATTATGAATCTTTGTGTATTCAATAAAATAAACTAATTTTGCACCTCGAAATAATTAACAATATTTTTAACATTATGAACAACTACGAGACTGTTTTCATTTTAACTCCCGTTCTATCTGACGCACAGGTGGAGGAAGCAGTGAAAAAATTTGAAGATCTTCTGACTTCACGGAATTGCGAAATTGTTGCCAAGGAAAATTGGGGACTTAAGAAACTGGCGTATCCAATCCAACTGAAAAAGAATGGATTTTATACTTTAATTGAATTTAAAGGCGAAGGAGATGTAGTAGCTGATCTGGAACTGGCGTTTAAGCGTGACGAGAGAGTAATCCGTTTCCTTACCACTAAGCTGGATAAGCATGCGATCGATTATGCAGTTACAAGAAGAACTAAAGTGAAAACTGCGAAAGCTTAATTTTTAACCCTCAAAATTACAGGACATGGCAATAGACGATATGGCTAAACAAGCCTCAGCAGGAGGAGAATCAGAAGTAAAATTCCTTACCCCGCTTGATATCAATACAAAATCTCAGAAAAAATACTGCAGATTTAAAAAATACGGAATTAAGCATGTTGATTACAAAGATGCAGATTTCCTTCTTCAGTTCGTAAACGAGCAGGGGAAAATCCTTCCAAGAAGATACACAGGAACTTCACTGAAGTACCAGAGAAAAGTTTCTTCTGCGATTAAAAGAGCAAGACACCTGGCTCTTATGCCTTACGTAGCAGATATGCTTAAGTAAGACAGATCTATAATTATTACAAAAAACAATTGTTGGTTGCAGCCAACTGCACCTAACTTAAATACAAAGGACAACAATGGATATTATTCTAAAACAGGACGTTGAGAACTTAGGACTTGAGTTTGATACTGTAAGTGTGAAACCGGGTTATGCAAGGAACTTCCTTTTACCAAAAGGATATGCACTTCTGGCAACTCCAAAAAACAAAGCAGCCCTTGCTGAGACTCTTGAGTCCAGAAAAGAAGAGGAAGCTAAACTGGTAGCCGATGCTACAGCTAAAATTGAACAGCTGAAGAAAACTCAGCTTACCATCGCTACCAAAGTAGGTGCCGGTGATAAACTTTTCGGTTCCATTAACAATGCAAACCTTGCTGAAGAATTGGCTAAGGCAGGTGTTGATATCGACAGAAAATACATCAAGATTCCTGGTAACAACATTAAGAGAACAGGTAAATTCGCCGCTCAGGTGAGACTGCACCGTGATGTTGAGTATACTTACGAGTTCGACGTTGTTTCTGATGCACCTCCAGCTCCGGCAGCTCCAAAAGCTGAGCCTAAGAAAGTTGAAGCAGCAGCTGAAGAAACTTCTGAAGAAGCATAAACTGTACTTCGGTATAAATTATAACCACAGCGTTCGCGTTGTGGTTTTTTTTTATCTGTATCCTTTTGCTTAAAGTATTAAAACGCAGTGATTCATCAGCAAAGAGGTTTTATTAGTAGTCAGAAGAATAACTTCTGCACTAACAGCCTCCAACTGGCAGAAAATTTGCCTCCTTGATCTTATCTCTACGCAAAAAAAATTGTCCATGTTTGAACAGATTATTTTAAAACAGCGGGAATTTTTCCGCACCCATAAGACAAAGGATCTTGGCTTCCGGCAACATAAACTGGAGCAACTTAAAAAGTTGATTCAGAAAAATGATGAACTCCTGTATGAAGCAATTGCGAAAGATTTTGGTAAATCACGATTCGATACCTACACCACAGAGATTTCCTTTGTCCTGAAGGATATTGATTATTACCTGAAAAACCTGAAGCGCTTTGCCGGTCCCCGCACCGCAGGTACCAACCTGGTGAACCAGATTGCCACCAGTAAGATATACAGCGAGCCCTTAGGGAATGTGCTTGTGATCGGTGCCTGGAACTATCCTTATCAGCTGTCACTCTCTCCTATGGTCGCCGCTATTGCTGCGGGAAATACCTGTATAGTGAAACCCAGCGAGATTGCCGCTAACACGATGTCGCTGATGGCAAGACTGGTCAATGAAGAGTTTCCGGAGGAATATCTTTTTGTCGCTGAAGGCGGTGTCGAGGAAACCACTGAAATCCTTAGGCATAAATTCGACAAAATATTCTTCACAGGAAGCACGCGTGTGGGAAAGATTGTTTATGAAGCAGCCGCAAAGCATCTGACTCCTGTTACACTTGAACTCGGCGGCAAGTCGCCGGCAATCGTAACTCCAAGTGCCGACTTTGACGTAGCTGCCAAACGAATTGTATGGGGAAAATTTCTGAATGCCGGCCAGACCTGCGTTGCGCCTGATTATATTCTTGTTGACGAAAAGGTAAAGGATAAATTCCTGGAATATCTGCGTAATTACATAAGCAAATTTAAGTACTTCCCGGACGCAGCGCACTATACACGCATCATTAACCGCCGAAATTTTGACCGGTTAACTGCAATGATTGAAGCGGAGAAGATCTATCACGGCGGCGCCACTGATGCCGAAAATCTATATATTGAGCCTACGGTCCTTACCAATATCTCCTGGAATGACCGTGTGATGCAGGAAGAGATATTCGGTCCTTTACTGCCTGTTTTGACTTTTAAATATTACCGCGAGGCTATCAACATGGTGCTGGAGCAGGAAAAACCGCTTGCGGCCTATCTTTTTAGCAGCCAAAAAGACGAAAAAAAACTTTTCACCTCCCTGCTTTCCTTCGGTGGCGGCTGTATCAATGATGTGATCATGCATCTGAGCAATGACAACCTGCCTTTTGGCGGCGTAGGAAATTCAGGCATAGGCAACTATCACGGGAAATATGGGTTTGATACATTCTCACATCAGAAAGCGGTGATGGATCGAGCCACGTGGGGAGAACCTAACCTGAAATATCCGCCCTACACTGAAGACAAATTGAAATGGATCAACAGGTTGATGTAGCGACCCAGAATTTATTTTAAACCTTCTTTTGCGGAAAAAATCTGCCCTAATATAATTCCGGCTGCCATGGATACATTGAGGCTTTCAGTAGCTTTCGCCGTTCCAAAACGCGGAATGGTGATCTGGTGCCGGATTAAGCTTTCGGTTTCAGGTCTCATACCGCTGCCTTCATTTCCAAGCACGATGTTCATCCTTTCCGGAAAGACAAAGGAGTAAATACTCTCCCCTTCCATATCAGTGCCCAGATTTACGTTGGGAGATTCAGACAGAAAAGCCTTAATATCGGTATAAACCACATTGACCCTGCTAAAAGATCCCATCGCAGACATTACAGCTTTTGGATTATATTGATCTACAGTATCATCCGAACAGACCACCTGTTCTATTCCGAACCAGTCGGCTAAACGGATAATGGTGCCGAAGTTGCCGGGATCCTGTATACCGTCCAGCACGAGCTGAAGGTTAATGTCCGGCAAGAACTGAGCTTCAGGAATTTCGACCAAAGCAACAGAATCCCGCGGATGCTGCAGAAAACTGATCTTCCTGAGTTCCTGTTCGCTTATGGTTTCTACAGCCTGACCAGCCCACAGCAGCTCACTTGGATTTATGGAAAATATTTCTCTAATTTTATAGCGTGAACTCTGCAGTTCACGTATATTTTTGTTACCTTCAACCACGAATAAACCGTGCTTCTGCCGGTACTTTTTTTTGTCGAGGGACTGTAATATCTTAATTGTATGAGCCGTAACCATTCAGGAAAATATCTCCAAAAATATCATATATTTCTATCTTCTGCAACCGTTGTCCTTTTTCTCTATGCCTGCAGCACTACGCGCAAAGTGCCGGATGGTGAATACCTTCTCACAAAAAACAACTTCCGGTACGACGGGCCGGAAGTCCTGGCAAATGAACTGCCGGACTATGTGACCCAAAAACCAAATAAAAAGCAGCTGCTTTTCTTTCCTGCGGGTTTGTGGATGTATAACCTGGCCGATCCTAAATACGATACCATCCTGAATGAATACATGACCTACCCTTCTGACATGAGGGATCAGAAACTCAGGGATTCCCTGTTCATCAAATATGGTCATCCGGAATATGTGGGACGAAACCTTTTTATGAACCGTTTCTTTCATAATGTCGGGCAGCCACCGGTTATCCTGGACCCCAGTAAAAGTGAAAGCAGTGCCAATTCCATACGCAAAAGGTTAGTGTACCGCGGTTACTGGGATGCTGAGACTGCCTACAGTCACGATTTGGATTCGGCTGCTAAAAAGGCACAGGTCAATTATCTGATCACTCCAAAAGATGCCACGAAGATCAGTGAATATTATTACGATATCCCGGACGCCAGGATAAAATCCATCTACGAAGAAAACCTTACCGCCAGCACTATACGGTCCCGGACTACCCTGGATCAGGAAAAACTGGAAGCCGAAGTAAAGAGGATTAACGATCTGATGCGCAGCCGCGGTTATTATCAGTTCAACAGTTCCGGCCAGGAGATTTTCTTTATGGCAGATACCCTGAGCAGCCGAAAAAATGTACCGGTTACCATGGAAATACATAAAGATTCCTTGGATACCCCCTATAAAACCGCGACCATCGGTAATATTGATGTTGCAGTGGTTGAAAATGCAAATGATTTCCCTCAGAATACCGTTAAAGATTCATTGCGGGGCATCCGTTTCCATATGCTTGACGATCAGTTTAAAAGCAGCGCCCTGTGGCGTGCTGTAATCCTGAGAAACGGTGACCTTTACGACCAGAAAAATCTGGACCTTACAAGACGGAACTTCCAGGCAATGAACAATTTCAGCCTCATCAAGGCCCGTGACTCCCTGCGCCGTGGCGGAACTGCAGCACCTAACGACAGCATTGTGGATGTCCTTTATCTCCTTAAACCACTGCCTAAATATGAACTGAAAGTAGCGGCTGACCTTAACTATTCCCAACTGCTTAATCTGGCTGCCTCGCCTTCTGTGGACCTTACTACGAGAAACCTTTTTGGTGGTGCTGAAAACCTGAACACTTCGGTGTCCTGGATTGCAGGCCGTGTGCGCAACTCCAAGGATCTGGATACCCGTGTGTGGGCGCACGAATTTTCCGCAAATGCTAATTTAAGTTTCCCCAGACTGCTTTTGCCCTTCAGTTATTATAAACTGATTCCGAAACGGTACTCACCGTCCACATCCGTCAGTTTGGGGGCCTCATTCCAGAAAAACATAGGTATGGACCGTGTAAACTTCAATACGGGCCTTAATTATTTTGCAAACGTCAATGACGTGATTTCACACCGCCTCACCATCTTCAATACGCAGCTCAGTCTTACCCGAAATAAAGATCGGTATTACGAATACTTCCCACGTGATGGTGATGTCAGAAACTTCGTGTTCCAGAAATATTCGCCCTCACTTTACACCCAGTTTGAGCAGGGTGAGATTTCATCAGATGAATTTTCAGCAATCATCCTGAACGATCAGGCCTTTGTAAATTCATTGTCGCCCGACGAACTGAACACTTATAACACTTTCAGACAATCACTTGTCAACAAGGACAGACAAACGCAGGATGTCCTCATTTCATCATTCATCTACAACTTCATTTATAATGAAATAGGGAAAAAGGAATTTGAAAATCCGTTCTACTTTAATGGGAAAGTCGAAGTTGCCGGAAATTTACTAAGTCTGGTTGCCGGAACCGAAGCCGAAAAAGGCATTACGACGGGACAGCAGAAAACGCTTTTCAAACTTCCTCTTTCTCAGTTTGTGAAATTTGATATAGATGTTCGTAAATACCTGACTTTTGGCAAGCAAACACTCGCCATGCGGCAGTTTGTGGGATTGGGAGTTCCTTATGGTAACTCCAACCAGATGCCGTTTGTAAGGTCTTACTTTAACGGTGGTTCCAACGACATCCGAGCGTGGCGTCCTTTCGGTGGTCTGGGACCCGCCGATTCACAGCTTGATGAGCGCATCCGTACTTTTGTAATGGGCAATGTAAAGCTTACCTCAAGCGTGGAGTACCGCCTGCCGCTTACCGAAATGTATGAGGTTGCTGTATTTACAGATGCAGGAAATATCTGGAGCCTGAAGAATACCGGATTTGGTGATCAGTTTAAATTCAGCAAATTCCTGAAGCAGATGGGTGTAGGAAGCGGCTTGGGTCTTAGGATCAATGTGGCGTATATCACAGCCCGCATCGATCTTGCATATAAAATCTATGACCCGAATAAGCCTGAAGGCGACCGCTGGAGATTCAACAAGATACAGCCGCTGAAACCTACGTTGAACTTTGCATTCGGTTATCCGTTCTAAGTGATTTATTCCGGAGAAATTCCCAGAATAAAGTAAACGACAGCCAAAACGCGTGCAAGCACCTCCCGGGACTGGTTCCGGTAATAGCTTTCGGGCCGGGAAACGTCCTGGGCATCAAACCCGAGCGCGTTAAGGTTGTTGTTTCGGGCAAAGAAAAGCGCCCTAAGGTTATGGAAACCCTGGGACACAATGATCACATCATTCACCTTGTAAACATCTTTGCATCTGATAATGCTTCGGTGTGTATTATAACCTTTCGGGTCTTCAGTGATAATCTTTTCCGGAACTCCGCCTTCGTAGACAAGAAACCGTTTCATTGCTGCCGGCTCATCATACCCTTTACTCTTTTCGCCGCTTACAATAATTTTTTTCACCTTACCGTGATGATAAAGGAGCGCTGTAGCATCCATACGTTTTAAAAAATATGGATTTGCGGCGCCCGATTTCATTTTGGGCGAAGTTCCCAGTACGAGGGCCGTTTCACGGGGCGGAACCTTTGAGATCCTGTTGAAAGTGCGTCCGTCCGTCACCGAGAATACCCAGATATTAGCCAGTATCATCAGCAGAATCCCAACCTCCACGAGGGAAAAGAAAGTTCGCAATATGTTCAGGATTCTGCTCAACATTCAGGTGCTAGGTCTATGCTAACGGGGTTTCAAAATCAAAATTGAGTGCTATTTTTCTGCTCAGTGGTACAGCCATACAGGCTAGAATTTTACCGGACTGCTCCTCCTTTTCTGTCAGATATTCATTTTCCAGCAAATCGACTTCCCCTTCTTCAAGTGAACAGATACAGCTGCCGCAGATTCCCGATTTGCAGGAATAAGGTACCGGAAAACCCTGTATGAGCAGCTGTTGCAGTATTCTTGTCCGGTTATCAGGCAAATGAGTACTGTAGGTACGCCGGTTCATACGGAATTGAAGGTCAATGTCTTCAACCAGCGGAAAATCCTTTTCCTGAGGATAAATATCCTCATTATACTCTTCGAAAAGTTCAAAATGAATATTTCTTTTCTGTATCCCGTTTTGGTAACAGGCGTTGGCAAGAGCTTTTATCATTTCTCCTTTACCGCAAATAAGGACTTCATCCACGGCGTCCCAAATGGTGCTTTCTTCATCGGTATCATCAAGATGTAAGATCTGGTTGATGATCAGTTTCAGTTTATGCTCATCCAGCCGGCCTTTAAAAAGATTGTCCGCCGTCTGTTCCTGCGAAAAGAAATAAAAGACCTGCAGCCTGCCGCCAGATTGTTTTGCAAGAGAATCAAGTTCGTCCCGAAAGGCAATTTCTTCCGTGCGTCGGTTACCGTAGAAAAGAAAAAGTCTTGTACGTGGTTCCGTATAGAGGATATTTTTAAAATGACTGAGTAAAGGTGTGATGCCAATGCCACCCGCAAATCCGATGACAGTACGGAACTCATGTGGTTTGGAAGTCAGGGTGAATCTCCCCATG
Organism: Chryseobacterium sp.; assembly: GCF_008831505.1. Lineage (NCBI taxonomy): Bacteria > Pseudomonadati > Bacteroidota > Flavobacteriia > Flavobacteriales > Weeksellaceae > Chryseobacterium > Chryseobacterium sp. The sequence continues at coordinate 1,339,696 of NZ_CP044507.1, forward strand.
GGTTCGGAGACTTCCATTTCGTCACCTTCTTCATACTGTTCAAAAAGATCTTTGGTAGAACTGTCTTCAGAGTTGATTTTTATGCCAAGTGCCAGATCTGGCTCGTGCGGTGCCGAAGTCATGGAAAAATCGTTGATGAAATCCTGCTCGTTATGCCGGTACTTCAGAGTTACATACTGACCGGACCGATAGCGGAAATTCTCCTTCAGATGGGCAGGAACTGTAAACTCCAGCGCAAAGACCGAATTGGTCAGTTGCCGCTTTTTCTTTATTTTTAGCCGGTGAAAATCATAGTGCCTGGCGTAAGGTGATTGGTTTTCCATAATCTATATCCAAAAATAGTAAAAAAATTATGAAGAAGTTAGTTGTGATGGTGGTTTTGGCAGTATCCGTTTCGTCCTGTAATAAAAAAGAGCCCGTAGCAGACAATATTGATTATTCTGAAGACAGCATTACTGTACCGGAGACCAACGAACCGGCATTAATCTATAATCCTGTTGAATATAGCCCTGCACAGATCTCAGACTTCCTGGCGGAAAAGGACAATGACACCCTCTATGTAACCAATTTCTTCGCTACCTGGTGCGCACCCTGCATGAGGGAAATGCCTCATTTCAAAGAAAAAATGCAGGAGTTGAAGGGACAGCCCGTAAAGTTCACCTTCGTGAGCCTAGACCAGAAGACCGACTGGCCTACGGACGTGAAGAATTTTGCTGAAGTGAACGGCCTTACCGAGAATGTAGTTCTGCTGGACGGCAGCCTGCTTCAGGAGGATTTTTTCAGCAGTAATTTCAAAAACTGGGACGGCAGCGGAATCCCTTTTACCTTTATGCGCAAGCGCGGCCAGACCGACGAGTATATGAGTATGATGACTAAAGAACAGCTGGATACCAAGATTAACTCATTTAAGTAAAGCAGATTCCGGGCATTGTTTCAGTTGCCCGGTTTTTTACAGATATATGTTCCGTTTCAGCAACCTTTGCATCATTATCATTTCGGGTATCCTGATTTCCGCCGTAATCAACCTGAACATCGGCTATATTGATCTGGAATTATCCGATTTTATTAATCCTGATGCTTCAAATGCGCAGATCGCGCAGTTACGCATCAACAGAGTAATAGCCATGCTGCTTGCCGGTATTTCCATTCCCACATCGGGATTCCTGCTGCAGGAATACTTTCAGAATCCGCTGGCCGGACCGTCAGTTTTGGGTATTACGTCAGTGGCCAGTTTAAGTGTAGCCTTCTATATATTTCTATCCCGGGATTACCTCATTCCGGAATTCCTGCAGAACAGTTTCATCAGTATCTCTGCAATTGGCGGAAGTTTACTGCTGATGTTTGTTCTTTTGGCATTCAGCACGCGCTTTACCGACAAATCTTTCCTTATTATTTTTGGATTTCTGATTTCCGCCCTCGCAGGTGCGGTGGTGTCCGTACTTCAGCTTTACGCTGAAAATGAAAGCCTGAAAAGTTATATCCTTTGGAGTTTTGGCGCCAACAGTCAGGTGTCATCGCAGCAACTATGGGTGCTGGCAGGAATTGTCCTAATTGGCCTGGCATTAAGCTTCCAGTCTGTAAAACCACTTATAGGCAATGCGCTGGGCAGTGCCTATGCAAAAAGTTTTGGCGTGAACCTTGGCAGGCTCAAACTGCTCATCATTGTAGGCTCTTCCCTGCTGTCGGCTTCGGTTACCGCCTTTTTGGGACCCATCCTTTTTATCGGCATTGTGGTTCCGCATTTCAGCCGGATGATCTATAACCCTTCCCGGCTTTGGCAGCAGTGGATCCTTAATATGATTTTGGGAATTTTGGTGATGTCCGTATTTTCAATCGCCTCAGAACTCACCCTTTTTCCGCTGAATGTAATCACCTCCCTGTTTGGAATTCCTGTTATTCTGCTGATGCTGATGAATAAAAAAATAACAAGTTAATCCGAACAACAAAAAACCAAAAATTATTTATGTTTCTTCAGCTCGATAACTGTACAGTAGGCTATAAAACCCCGTTACTAAATGAGGTAACTGCTGAACTTGAGCTGGGCGAAATCTGTCTGCTTATCGGCAATAACGGTGTGGGAAAAACCACACTTATTAAAAGCATTTTGAATCAGACTCCCTTACTTGGCGGAGACATTCTGCTGGACAAGAGGAGTGTCAGATCTTTTTCAAAGCGGGAGTTGGCTGAGAAGGTTGCCGTTGTATTCTCAAAATCCCGTGTGCCGTCAAATTTTACGCTATCTGATCTTATTGCATTTGGTAAATACATACACTACCCTTATTATTTTGAATTAACAAAAGAAGATCAAGCTGAAGTGAATCAAATCATTGACAGTCTCCAGTTGGCACAATACCGCAATTTTCCCTTGCAGAGACTTTCGGACGGCAACCTTCAGAAGGCTTTTATCGGGCGGGCGCTGGCACAGAATTCACCTATGATTATCCTGGACGAGCCCACCACGCACTTGGATGAGGAAAACAAGATCATCATCCTCAAACTGCTCAGGAATCTGGCGCGGGAGCATCGGAAACTCATCCTTTTCTCTTCGCATGACTGGCGGCTGGCGAAGGAGTTTGCCGATAAGATGTGGCTGGTACATGCAGGACACATGGACAGCGGAATTACCGAAGAAATCCTGCTGAAACATGATGAATTACTGAATCCACAGCTTTTCCATATGAGCTCAGGTTTTGTACCTCCCCAAATCATTGCGCCTGCACTTCAAAAGGAAATGCTGTATTCCTACCTTCAGAAAAACTTCAAGGCCGACCTTTCACAATTTCATTTTACATTCTCTGGCTCAATTTGGACTGTTTCACATTCAAATAGTCAGGAAAAATGCTCCTCATTTAGCGACATCTCAGCATTTTTAAGAAAACAGCTCTGATTTAATATCCTTAGCTTTCGAATTTTGCTGTTTTTAGCGCCATTAATATGTTTGTCATATAAATTAACATATTGATGTCCAGTTGATTACATATTTTACAAAAATTTACTATGCATGCATAGTATATTTTCTTTATATTTGTGTAAAACCACATAAAGGGAGATATGGAAAACAAGAATATGGAAAAAGTAGAAAATGTAGATCTTATCCTCAAATCTACGTGGCTGGCCGTTTCAAAAATGTATTCAGAGCTGGCCAATCTTCATGATGCCACCGCTGTGCAGGCGCTTACACTTCTTAAGATTGACCCTAAGGAAGGAACCCGCAGCACCAACCTGGGCCCAAAAATGGCCATTGAACCTACCTCGCTTACAAGAATTATTAAACTGCTGGAGGATAATGGGTACATTTATAAGGAAAAAACGTCCAATGACAAACGCGAAGTCATTATTAAACTCACCGAGAAAGGTCTTCTGAGCCGCAACCTTTCAAAGGAAGCTGTGGTGAACTTCAACAAGGCAGTGATGGACCGCATTTCACCCGAAAAGATGGATATCTTCAAGGAAGTCATGAGTGACATCCTGATGATTGCCAACAATCTGAATAACAAAAAGCAGCTGTAAAAACAGTTGAATCCAAACAGAAGTTACACAAAACAAATTAATATGAAAAGAAGGATCAAACATGTGACGGTTCTTGGTTCTGGAATCATGGGCTCCGGCATTGCAGCACATTTCGCCAACATAGGTGTACAGGTGTTGCTGCTGGATATTGTGCCCTTTGAACTGAGCGAAGCCGAGCAAAAGAAAGGCCTTACTAAAGAAGACAGGTCTGTAAGAAACAGGATTGCCACTGAAAGTTTTGAGAAACTTAAAAAAGCAAATCCGGCACTTCTCTATTCACCAAAGTTCGCAGAACGTATTACCGTAGGTAATTTTGACGATGATCTGCCGAAAATCAAAAACACCGACTGGATCATTGAAGTTGTAGTTGAAAGACTGGACATCAAGAAATCGGTTTATGAAAAAATCGAGCAGTTCCGTAAGCCTGGAACTTTGGTATCTTCCAATACTTCGGGTATTCCAATCCATCATCTGGTGGAAGGCAGAAGTGAGGATTTCAAGAAGCATTTTGCCGGAACCCACTTTTTCAATCCGGTAAGATATCTGCCGCTTCTGGAGGTCATCCCAACTCCGGAAACAGATCCGGAAATTGTGCAGTTCTATATGGATTTCGGTGCCAAATTCCTCGGAAAAACCACCGTTCTTGCCAAAGACACACCGGCTTTTATCGCCAACAGGATCGGGGTATTCTCCATGATGAACCTGCTTCATGAAGTGAAAGGTCTTGGCCTTTCGGTAACCGACGTCGATAAACTTACAGGCCCTGTGATTGGCAGACCAAAATCGGCTACATTCAGGACCGCAGACGTTGTAGGACTGGATACTCTTGTGATGGTAGCAAATGGTGTAAGCGCCAGCGGAACCGAAGCTTCCAACTCGAATGATGTATTTAAACTGCCTGAGTATATCCAGGAAATGGTTGACAATAAATGGCTTGGGTCTAAAACGCAACAGGGCTTCTACAAAAAAATCAAGAATGCGGAGGGCAAATCGGAAATCCAAGGTCTGAACCTGGAAACCATGGAGTATGAGCTTCAGGAAAAAAGCAACTTCCCCACTCTTGAGCTTACCAAAAACATTGACAAACCCATTGACCGTTTCAAGGTACTGATTACAGGAAAGGACAAAGCTGGTGAACTTTACAGAAAGTCTCTGGGCGCGCTCTTCGGTTATGTTTCACATAAGGTGCCCGAAATTTCGGATGAAGTCTACAAAATCGACGATGCCATGCGTGCCGGTTTTGGCTGGGAAAACGGACCGTTTGAAATCTGGGACGCTGTTGGCGTGCAGAAAGGGATTGAGCTGGCAAAAGAAGCGGGCTACGAAGTCTCGGACTGGGTGAAGAATGTGGAAACTTTCTATAAAGTTTATGATGAAGGCCTAAGTACTTATTTCGACCAAAACTCCGGCGATTACAGAAATACTCCCGGAAAAGAAGCCTTTATCATCCTGGACAATATCAGGAAAAACAAAACGCTCTGGAGTAATTCAGGATCGGCTATTCAGGATTTGGGTGACGGTATTATCAATTTTGAAATCCGTTCCAAGATGAATTCGCTTGGCGGGGAAGTTTTGGATGGTTTAAACAGAGCCATTGACCTGGCCGAAAAGGAATATGACGGTCTCGTGATCGGAAATCAGGGTGCTAATTTCTCGGTAGGTGCCAATCTGGCCATGATTCTTATGATGGCGATTGAGCAGGATTGGGATGACCTGAATATGGCTATCGCCTATTTCCAGAAATCCATGATGAGAGTCAGATACTCCTCAATTCCGGTAATTGTTGCCCCTCACGGTATGACATTAGGCGGCGGCTGTGAAATGACCATGCATGCGGACCGAGTAGTTGCGGCAGCTGAAACTTATATCGGTCTTGTAGAAACCGGCGTGGGTGTAATCCCGGGCGGCGGCGGCACCAAGGAATTTGCACTGCGCACATCCAGAGAATTCCAGAAAGACGATGTAAAAAACAACCGCCTTCGTGATATGTTCATGAATATCGCTATGGGTAAGGTGGCCACTTCAGCCCATGAAGCTTATGACATGGGTATTCTGGAAGAACATAAGGACATTGTTGTGGTTGATAAGAACCGTCAGATCAGGACGGCCAAGATGCTTGCACTGAGTCTTGCTGAGCACGGCTATACCCAACCGATTGAACAGAATGTAAAAGTCCTGGGTAAAGATGCACTTGGAATGTTCTATGTAGGTACCGACCAAATGCTGACGGGAAAGTACATATCGGAACACGACAAACTCATCGCTGATAAACTGGCCAACGTGCTTGTAGGCGGAAATCTTTCAGAACCAACGGTAGTAACCGAACAGTACCTGCTTAATCTTGAACGGGAAACCTTCCTCCAGCTTTGTGGCGAAAGAAAAACCCTCGAAAGAATACAGTACATGCTGCAGAAGGGAAAGCCGCTTAGGAATTAATTGTACAATGTAAAAAGTACAAAGTAGTTAAATGTCTTAAGAAAAAGCGCTATGCATAATTTCAGGGAATTAGATGTTTGGAAAAAAGCGGTTGAACTTACAACAGCGTATTATAAGGTTTCAAAAAATTTCCCGAAAGAAGAAATTTTCGGACTGACATCACAATCACGCAGAAGCTTAATTTCAATTTCTTCAAATATTGCGGAAGGTGCAGGCCGGGATTCCAGTAAACAGTTTTTACAGTTTCTCTCTATCTCTTTAGCTTCTTCCTTTGAGTTTGAAACACAGATTATCGTAGCCAAGAATTTAGAATATTTATCGCAAAACGAATTTGAAAAGATATTCAATGAATTAAGACACATCCAAAATATGTTGGTAAAGCTTATTAATAAATACAAATCTTAAAAATCATTGTACATAATACATTGTACATATTACAGATATGAAAACAGCATATATAATAAAAGGTTTCAGAACGGCTGTGGGCAAGGCGCCGAAAGGCTCCCTTCGTTTCACCCGTCCTGATGTGATGGCCGCAACGGTTATTGAAAAACTGATGGCCGCGGTACCGCAACTCGATAAGAACCGGATTGACGACCTTATCGTCGGTAACGCAATGCCGGAGGCCGAGCAAGGCCTGAACGTGGCACGTTTGATTTCTCTCATGGGCCTTCATACCGACAAAGTTCCCGGGGTAACGGTAAACAGATACTGTGCGTCCGGCTCAGAGGCGATCGCGATTGCCTCCGCGAAAATTCAGGCCGGTATGGCCGACTGTATTATCGCCGGCGGTACGGAATCCATGAGTTATATCCCGATGGGAGGTTACAAACCGGTGCCGGAGACCGATATTGCTAAAACCAACCCGGATTACTACTGGGGAATGGGCTATACAGCAGAAGAGGTGGCTAAACAGTATAAGATTTCACGTGAAGAGCAGGACCGGTTTGCTTATGAATCTCATATGAAGGCATTGAAAGCCAACGAAGAAGGCAGATTTAAAAATCAGATTGTGCCAATTCCCGTGGAATACAACTTTCTGGACGAAAACCAGAAGATGCAGACCAAAAAATTCGATTTCTCAGTGGATGAAGGTCCGAGAAAAGATACTTCACTGGAAGGCTTAGCCAAACTGCGCCCGGTGTTTGCCAACGGAGGTTCTGTAACTGCCGGAAATTCTTCTCAGATGTCAGACGGCGCGGCATTCGTGATCGTGATGAGCGAAGAAATGGTGAAGGAATTAGGCCTGGAACCTGAAGCAAGATTGGTTTCCTACGCAGCGGCCGGACTGAAACCCCGAATCATGGGCATGGGACCGGTATATGCTATCCCAAAAGCGCTGAAGCAGGCAGGTCTGGAACTGAAAGTCATCGAACTGATCGAATTGAATGAAGCATTCGCCTCCCAGTCGGTGGCAATTCAGAAAGAACTGGATCTGAATCCGGAAATACTGAACGTAAATGGCGGCGCCATCGCGCTTGGTCACCCCTTAGGCTGTACCGGTACCAAACTCACCGTTCAGCTTCTTGACGAAATGCGCAGGCGCGGCAATAAATACGGAATGGTCACCATGTGCGTAGGAACCGGACAGGGAGCCGCGAGTATATTTGAACTCCTTTAATTAAAATAAGAAGGAAGAAGAAAGAAGAAAGAGAAAAGAGATAGATTAATGAGGAGAACATGAAACATAATTTTAAGAATCTGAATATTTGGAAGCTGTCACTTAATCTTGCCGATGATGTTTACAGCCTGACCGATAGCTTCCCTAAAGGCGAAGAGTTTGGTTTGAAATCCCAGTTAAGAAGATGTGCGGTTTCAATTGCCTCTAATATTGCAGAAGGCTCAAGCCGAAGTTCAGATAAGGATTTTAACCGCTTTTTGGAAATAAGTCTAGGATCCCTTTTTGAATTGCAAACACAGATAATAATCTCCTACAACAGAAATTTTCTTGACCCAGCACAACTGGAGATGCTTGAACTTAAAATAACAGATTTGCAAAAAATGATATCGGGATTTCAGAAAACCCTTCTCTAAATCTTTTCTCTTTGTTCTTTCTTCTTTTCTCTAATATAAATTTAAAATAAATCTAAAAATATGAACCCCACACCAAAAACCCTAATCGGCGGTGATTTCCTTATCAAGGAAACACCTGCTGCGGAGATTTTCACTTTAGAAGATCTTTCTGACGAGCAAAAGATGATGCGCGATTCTGCAAAGGAATTTATCGACCGCGAAATCGTACCGCATCACGAGAGATTCGAAAATAAAGATTACGCTTTGACGGAAGAAAGCATGCGCAAACTGGGCGAGATGGGCTTCCTGGGCGTTACCGTACCGGAACAGTACGGCGGTCTCGGGATGGGCTTCGTAACTACTATGCTTGCCTGCGACTATCTTTCCGGCGGTAACGGATCTTTGGCTACAGCTTTCGGTGCACACACCGGAATCGGAACTTTACCAATCCTTCTTTACGGTACTGAAGAGCAAAAAAACAAATATCTGCCCGACTTGGCTACAGGCACTAAATTCGGGGCTTACTGTTTGACAGAGCCGGATGCAGGTTCAGATGCAAACTCTGGTAAAACCAAAGCAAAACTGTCTGAAGACGGCAAACATTACATCATCAACGGCCAGAAAATGTGGATTTCAAATGCAGGTTTTGCTGAAATTTTCATTGTTTTCGCTAAAATTGATGACGATAAAAACATCACGGGTTTCATCGTAGAAAAAGAAGGTACAGAAGGACTTTCTTTCGGCGAGGAAGAACACAAATTGGGCATCCGCTCCTCTTCTACCCGCCAGGTTTTCTTCAACGACATGAAGGTGCCGGTTGAAAATCTTTTAGGTGAAAGAAACAACGGTTTCAAAATCGCTTTGAATGCACTTAACGTAGGCCGTATCAAGCTTGCTGCAGCCAACCTCGACGGACAGCGCAGAATTGTGGCGCATGCTGTGAAATATGCAAACGAAAGAAAACAGTTTGGTGTTTCCATTTCAACATTTGGTGCAGTTCGCAAGAAAATCGCGGAAATGGCAACCGGAATTTTCGTTTCAGAAGCCGGCTCTTATCGTGCAGCAAAAGATGTACAGGATAAAATTGACGAACTGGTTGCAGGCGGAATGGATCACCAGCAGGCAGAACTGAAAGGCGTGGAAGAATTCGCAGTGGAAGCTTCTATCCTTAAAGTTTTTGTTTCAGATCTTACGCAGCAAACTGCAGACGAAGGTTTACAGATTTACGGAGGTATGGGCTTCAGCGAAGATGCCCCAATGGAAGCGGCCTGGAGAGATGCACGTATCGGCCGCATATACGAAGGAACCAACGAAATCAACCGCCTTCTTGCGGTAGGAATGTTGATCAAGCGCGCCATGAAAGGTCAGCCAGACCTGATGTCACCGGCGATGGCCATCAGTAAGGAACTGATGGGAATCCCGTCTTTCGAAGTGCCGGATTACTCTGAACTGTTAAGCGAAGAAAAAGCCGTAATCGCCAACCTGAAGAAGGTATTCCTGATGGTTTCCGGAGCTGCCCTGCAGAAGTACATGATGGATATTGAAAAACAGCAGCATCTGTTGCTGAACGCCTCAGAAATCCTGAACCAGATCTATATGGCAGAATCGGCGGTGTTGAGGGCCGAGAAACATTTCGATGCCGGGTCAGTGGAAGTGGCTATGGCCCAGCTGAACCTTTATAAAGCTGTGGAAAAGATCATTATGGCTGCTAAGGAAGGCATTGTCTCCTTCGCCGAAGGCGACGAACAGCGCATGATGCTTTCAGGTTTAAGAAGATTTACAAAATACACGAACCAGCCTAACGTAATCGCATTGACTGAAAAAATCGCTGCCCACTTTGTAGAGAAAGGTCACTATTAAAATGTGACGTCGACTAACATTGACACCTGATTTACATTGAACGCCACGGGATTTCGTGGCGTTTTTTTTTGAATTCCCCGATCTAAATTAAATTTTGCGTTAAACTCCTAACTTTGAATATATAAATCTTCAATATGGATGCACCAATGGTAAATAAATACCCTGTATAATAATATTAAAGACGAACAGCTGGATTTATTATCGTTTTTCTCAAACATGTAAAGTCCGGACAAAACAACCTGGAAACAAAATCTCCACCCTTTATTATTTGCTTTTAAAGTATTCGTATTAAGACCTTTACTCAAAACCAAAAAATAAAAAAATCTTTTGTCCAAATTCACTTACTTACTTACTCCCTTTACGGATTCCTCTTTTGCTTTCAATTGCATTTTGTATATTTGAGATTAACACCAATTTATTGAATGGCCCAGAACAAAAATGCGCAAATAAGATACAAAGCTTTGGACAAATGCTTTGCAAACCAGTACAGAAAATTCTACATCGATGATTTAATTGATTATTGTTCCGATATTCTTTCCGACCACTATGCACAGGAAACCACTGTTTCCCGTCGCCAGATTTTTGACGATATGGATTTCATGAAGAGTGAGGCGGGATACGACGCACCAATCGAAAGTGTGAAGGATGGCCGCATGGTTTTTTACCGATATTCAGACCCTGAATTTACAATTCTTAAAAAACCACTAAACCCTGCAGAGATGGATTCCCTGCAGGCAGCCTTGGAAACGCTGAGTCGTATGAATAATATACCGGGTTTCGACTGGGTAAATTCTCTGCTGACAAAACTGCAATCTGGTATTAGTGCAGAAAAGCAAAAACAGCAAATCATAAGTTTCGAAGATAATGAATTCTTAAAAGGGCTCGAATTTCTCAATCCATTATTTCAGTTTATCCTTAATAAGCAGTGCTTGGCAATTACCTATAAAGGTTTTAGCGCAGAAAAGGAAAATATTTTTACAGTTTCTCCTTATTACCTCAAACAATACAATAACCGTTGGTTTCTCTTTGGTCACAACCACCATGTAGAAAAAATTCAGAATCTTGCACTCGACAGAATTATAAAATTGGATTCCTGTAATGAGGTATATGAAGAATGCTCAATGAATTTTGCCGAATATTTCAAAAATATCATCGGAGTCAGCAATGATCTTACTAAAGATGTTGTTGAAGTTAAAATTAAATTGAGTGATAATATCCTTCCCTATATTAAGTCCAAACCAGTACATGGCTCACAGGATGTAAAAGAAAACATCCTCACACTGAAAGTGAGATTGAATTTTGAACTGGAATCCACGATTCTCTTTCATGGTGAAAATATGACCGTCCTGGAACCGCCTGAAATGGTTGAGAGAATTAAAAAAAGATTAGTCGAAATGAATAATAATTATCTGTGCACTTCCACTGCACAATAACGTATTATCATTGCACCAACAAGAACACAACATCATGCAAAATTCATTTTCACAAGCTTCTCTCGCTCAGGCAAACTGGTATGATTCCATCGAAGAAGCTCGGGCGTTCATATGTGCCGCCACACTTGGTATGGAAGTCATAAGCCCCAAGACCCTCTATATCAACTACCCTGGCAATGTGAAATTTGTGGAATCCCTGGCATTCATTGAGCTTACAAAATTGATGAAGCATGAGTTTGTCATTAATGTTAGCAATGGCATTTTTGAAGTAAAAGAAAGTCGGGAAAGGCTAAACCTTTTCGATGAATATTGTCGCTGGGGTCACTTTGAAAAGTTTAAAAGCGAACTTAAAAAACCGGGTAACTCCAGATTGCGCTTGCAGGGTTTCCTCTCCGCGATCTATGGCGACCAGGCAGAGATTGTTGCATATTTCATACAACATACATTATTTCCTGTGGAGCGTCTTTACAATTCACCTCTCTATGAGTGCGTGCGTATGGATAGTGTAAACTCTTTCCACTTTTTAGCACAGCACTTTCAGCCCCAGGAACAACTGCTTCCTTACATTCTGGAAAGGGACGCTCTGGCAATCCTGAAATACATTCTGGCAACTCCATCTTTAATGGATAAAATGACCCAAATTTCTCAGGAAGACCTTACCCGGATCCAGAGAGACATGACCAAGCCGCGTTTTGACAACCAAACCATGAAGCTTTTTAAAGAAAAATTTCGCAGTGCACTTGCACTGCATAATTAATTCTCTATTTTGCATTATAAACCAAGACACAAATGATTCTGAAGACGACCATAGCACTCCCCGACAACGCCATCAATTTCCCATGGAACAGATTCAAACTCCCAAAAATTTCCTGGCTCGCACCGGCGAAGAAGAAAAAAAGGAAGTTAAAAAAGAAATAGATTTTTGAGGTACAATGCTGGAATTGAATAAATTAAATCTAAGAACACAAAAATAGTCTGAAATAATAACTATGAAAAATAATGATATTTCCAATTTCTATAAAAAGACCCTTGCGAAAATTGCAAGAGGACAATCTTCTCTAGATGACTTTGAATTTAGGAGATTGTTATTATCAGTTATTTTTTATCGTTTTTCACTTGCAACAGTTGATACTAATAAAACAGTAACTTTCAACCAGCAACTGAATAATGGTACCGAATTAGAAATATTAAATAGGCCTGACAAAGCGCTTTCTTATTTACAAGAATTTTTTGCAGAATTGGAGCGAAATAATTCGCATTTCAGCGCAGTCGAATCAAGAAATTTTTTCCAAATATTGGAGAATAAAAATAAGGATGGTAATATTTCTAAGCTCGTCTATGAAATTATTTATAGTTTTAACCTTTTCCCTCAATTTTACGAAATAGAAGCTACAGCTTCGGTTTTGACGGAACTTTTTGCGTATGTCCTCTATCAAGACGTCACTTTTCAAAAACAAATGGCAGGCTACTTTGGAACTCCTACATCTTTATCCACTTTAATAAGTGAGCTTATACCTTTATCACTGGTTAATAAAAACATTTCATTGTATGACCCAACTATGGGAGTAGGGAAACTCCTATTATCGGTAGGGACGAAATTTAGTCAAAAAGTCTCCTATTATGGTCAGGAAGTTCTGAGTGATATTTTACCTCTATCCATTATGAATTTTATAATCCATGGTATTGAAGACTTTTCATTTCAAAGTGGAGATACACTTGTAAAACCCGCCTTTACTAAAAACAAAGGGGTGTCTAAATTTGATGTCTTGGTATCAGAACCACCATTTGGTATTAGAAATTGGCGTCATAAAAATGACTTATTTGATGTTTACGATCGTTGGAATGATCTAACAGGTATTCCTTCTAATTCATCAGCAGACGGTGCCTTTATACTTCATGCATTATCGGCATTAAAAGATGATGGTATCGCGCTTATTATTGTTCCGTCCGGGTTTGGTTTCAGATCCAATTCAGATATGAAAATTCGTAAGTATTTAATTGAAAGTGGATTCCTGACCGCTGTGATTTCTCTACCGGAAAAAATTTTCCCTTCTTCCATAATTAGAACAGATATTTTAATTCTGCAAAAAAATCATAACAATCATAATAAAGGGGTTTTTGTGATCAATGCCAAAGATGAATTTGAATCTACAAGATTTGCCAATTACTTTAATGATGCGAATATCGCGAAGATTGCAGAATCATTCCAAAATAAAAATTGTATCGATGGATTTTCCAAATGGGTCAATATAAAGGAATTTAGGGTAAATAAATACAGTTTTCAAACTTATAAATATTTTCCCGTGCTACCCTTAACAGAAATCCCTGCAGACTACGAACTCTTGTCACTTTCAAAGATGATTAAGGTGTTTAAATTGGATTCATCAAATGCTAAGTTGGGTCATTATCTGCCAATTAAAGATATGGCCAATGATCCGTTTGCTTATGTCAAAGAAATCAATAGTATTGCGATTCAGGAATTGCCTAGAGGAGTTAGGAAGTTAGACAAACCCGCTCTTCTGCTTTCCAGATTAGGAATAAAATTAAAGCCCACTTATGTGCCGGCCTCTGAAAATAGTCCTGTATATGTATCACCTGATGTAGTTGCTTTGGAATTATATTCCGAGGATATAAACTTATCTTATTTGGTTAGTCAACTACATTCAGATTTGGTAGCAAAGCAAATCAATGAAAGGGCTATCGGAGCAGCACTTGTACGGTTGCCTATTGAGGACCTGGGTGAGATTCAAGTGCTAATACCTTCTTTACACGCGCAAAATTCGTCTTTGATTCAAAGAACAGCAGTAGAAGCAGCCCGCAGACAGGCTGATCTTGATAAGATCAAGAACTTTCAGTTAGAAGAGACGATTAATAAATTACTGCAAGAAAGAACAAACGATTTTCAATGGCAGTTGCATGACTTACGTAATGGCGAACTTTATGGCGTAGGATCCCAACTGGCCCTCCTTAAGAAGTATTGCGAGAAAAATCCTGCAGAACTCGTCCAGCCCCTGATTCCTGGTGATAAGGATTCTCTTAGGGACATAATAATGTCCACCTACAAAAACTTTGTTGAGTTGAGAACCAAATTGAATGAACTGTATTCCTCAAATGAATCATTTGGTTTGGTTGAAAAAATAGAATTACTTGATTTTCTAAACGACTACTTTAAAATTTCGCAGGAAAAATATAAAAACCTTTTTTCTTTTGTATTTCCTAATCTGGGAAATTACAAAAGAGAGAACAATATTCAAGGGATAATGATCTCCGCTAACAGACGGGATATTGAAAGAGTCTTTGACAATATTGTAGAAAATGCAATTACCCACGGAAGATTTAGAGATAATATTGGTGACAATAAATTCTTGATCGATTTGAATCTTAACTCAAAAGATTTCACTGTTACTGTGGAGATTCTTAACAACGGCAATCGTTCTGAGATTTCGGAATCAGATTACTTTTCCGATGGCGGTAAACAGGGAGCGCATGCTAAAACAGGCAAAGGGGGTAAAATTGTGAAAGAATTAATTATTCGCAACGGCGGAACTCCTTTTCAGTATAGTTATGATACTCCACTAGATGACGAATATACTTTTGGCGTTGGTTTCACATTTCCTTTAGATTCCTTAACCCTGTAAATATATCGTCCTATGAATTATAAAGTACTTTGGATAGATGATAAATTCGATGATGCGAATTTAAAGCATTTCAAAACGTTAGCGAAAATGGAAGATATTGAACTTATTGAAGAGCGCTTCCATTTTGATGGAATGGAAACTCTTAAAAGAGATCATAATTATGAAATTCAAGCTGTGATTTTAGATGCGACAGGCTATAACAAAACAACAGAGGAAATAGGTGAATCAAATATAGGTTTAAAAAACTCACTTAAAGAACTTCTTGAGCTACGTAAAAAAAGAGTGATTCCTTGGTTTGTATATACTGGTGCACCCCGCAATATTGATAATTTTGAGTTTCGGGAAGAGTTGAAATTATATCAGCAGGATATTGCCTTTGGTTCTAGTCCCACAACTTATTATACAAAGGTGAACGATGATGATTTACTCCTTCAGGATATTAAATTCGAAATTAACAAACTCATTAATACTCAAACAGAATTCAGGCACAAAGCTGTTTTTGATGCCTGTCGCAGAATCAACTTACCGCAAGCCGATAGCCAAACATTTTTAAATATTTTGCGGTCTGTGGAAACAAACGATTTCAAAGTGGAGTCATCAATTTATTTTAACACAATGCGGATCTTATACGAATATGTATTGAGAGATGCCGCTAAAAATGGTTTACTACATGAAAAATGTATTGACAATAGAGGAAAGATTAACTTAACGGACAGCCGAAGATTTCTTGCAGGTCAACCGGCGAAAAACTGTAAAGTGATCTGTAAAAAGGCACATCTGCCTAAAATTCTTGCTGACAATCTTAATAATTTTTTGCAAACAACAGGTGCTGCTTCTCATACTTCCGATGTAGATCAGACTGTAAATTACGATTATCAATCTTATAGACAGTCTGTAAATACACCATACCTCCTTAATACACTGGTTTTTATACTATGTGACTTTTTAATTTGGTATGATACATATCTCAAACAAAATGCCGACATTGAATTGAATAAATTACTTTGGCAAGACCTACCTTCTGAAGAGTGGATTGAAGGTTTTGTTAGTGCCGTGAAAGACAATGGTTGGGGAACTTTTGTTTCAAAATCGCGTAATATTACAGTCGGCATTCACTTTAATGAAATGAATAAGAAGAACCTTAAAAAAGATGATCCAGTAAAAGTTATTTTAAAGGAGGAAAACAATAAGCATATTAAAGAATTGGAAAAGCTAAATCCGTAAATTCCTTTTCATTCCTGCGGTTTAAAATGATTTAATAAAACACCAAACAGTTAAACTAATTACTTTATCAGATAATGACAAACGAACAACTCAAAAAACTGGAAAAAGACCTTTGGGATTCCGCAAATTCGCTTCGTGCTTATGGTGGTTTAAAAGCTGCCGATTACGCAGTACCCGCCTAAAAGGCCGTTACACCGCCGGTCAGGGAAAATCGTATGCCGGATACTATTACGATCTTTTTTATTCAGAATCAGATACTACCAGCATCAGTGTAAAATTATCCGGTATGCTGCGCTCCAAATTGGCAAATGGTGAAATCTATATTCTCAAAGGCTTTATTGAAAAAACTGTCCGGAACTCAAGCATTGATCTGCGCTTTGCAGCAGAAGAAATTGTACAGCAGGAGGAAAGACAGTTTTCCGAAGAAGATTTAAAAAGGTACGACTTAATCCAGGCAAAACTCGAAAAAGGATCTCGCGATTTGGAAACATTCATTCGTGAAAAGAAACTGCGTAACGAACCAGTAAGAATTGCAAATATTTACGGACATTCCGCCATAGTCCAGCATGATTTTAACGAAGGATTAAACATTTCTTCCAGTGAATTTGAAATCACAGATTTCACCTGCAATATCACTTCCGCAACTTCCATCCTTCAAAAACTGCAGGCATTGAAACCAATGCAGTTTGATATCATTGCTTTAGTGCGTGGCGGTGGCGACCGCCAAAGTTTTGATGTATTCAGTGATGTGGATCTTGCCAATGAATTTATTAATCTCGACAGCATTACCATTACTGCCTTGGGGCACACCGTCGATGAAAGTCTGCTCGATAAACTGGCAGACCGCAGATTCCATGTTCCTCACGACTACGGCGATGGCCTTCATAAAATCATCGAAAAACTGAAGGAGGAAAAATCCAACTCCCGCGCTATCCTTATCGACGAAGTTAAAAAGACATCACCAAACAGTTCGATGAACAGGTGAAAACACTGATAGAACAGTTAGGAACCAAGAATAAAGAATTCGGGAAATTCCAGGAAGAAACTGCCCGGCATATTACCCAGATCAATGAAAATAATCAGAAGCAGTTGAAAGCCCAGGCAGCTGAAACAGCAAAACATAAAGCAGAAATTGCAGCTTTATACGAGAAAAACCTGAAAGCTGCGATAAATTCCGAGACCGCTTCGCTGAATGCAAAAATAGAATGGTCAAATAAAGAAAATCAGCGGTTGCGGTCTGAACTGGAGAAAAAGAAATCAAATTTCGCACTCTAGTTTATTTTGATTCTCATAGGAATTATTGTGGGCTTCATCCTAACCAAAATCTAGAAAAAATGGCTGTTTTTTATCCTTCTATACAAGATATTCTACGTGGTAAAGTTACACCTGAACCGGGCGAATTGCATTTGCTAAATTTTCTGGAAAAAACGCTTAATGATGATTATGAGGTGTTTTTTAATCCATATATGAATGGTGATAGACCGGATGTAATTATCATCAAGCCAAATCAGGGGATCTTGATAATCGAAGTAAAAGATTACAACCTGAAACATTATGAAATCGATGCGAAGACAAAAAATTGGAAAGTGCTCGCTAATAATGGCAAATACCTAATTAAATCACCGGTTCAGCAGGTATTGAAATATAAAGATAACTTGTTTGACTTGCATGTTAATGAACTGCTTAGCTTAAAAGTAAGTGACATTAGGAATGCAAATATGATATCCTGTGCAGTTTACTTTCACAATGCTAATGAAGATGCTTTAGATAAATTATTGGTCCGTCCCTTCGAAAAAGACTCTAAATATCTCACTTTTTTAAAGTATAACATTCTGCTTCTGGGGTCAGACTCTCTAAATGATCAAAAATTTCTTTCGCTATTGCGCCGGCGACATCTTGCCCCTGGTCAGTTGACGAGCTACTTTCCGGAGCATTTACATACAAAGATTAAGCGCTTTATGCTTCCTCCCTACCACCAAAAAACAGATGGTAAACACTTTACTTATAATGGCGAGCAGCAAAAGTTGATATATGACACTGAACGGAAAAACATTCGTATAAAAGGTGTCGTCGGATCAGGAAAAACAACGGTCCCCGCTGCCCGCGCTGTGGAACTTCACAAAAGAACTGAAGGAGAAATTCTGATTCTCTCCTACAATATTACGTTAAGAAACTACCTGAAAGATAAGCTAAGCCAGGTACGGGAAAATTTTTCCTGGACCGCTTTTACGATCTTAAACTACCACATTTTTATAAATAACGAATTAAACAATCTGCAGGTTGATGTTACGGTCCCCGCCGAATTTAATGAATGGCCGGACAGTAGGACAGAAAGATATTTTGAAGATACATACTATTCCAACACGCTCCTCTTTGAAGAACATAAAGATAAACTTAAAAAATTTTCTGTAATCTTGATCGATGAAATTCAGGATTATAAGTCAAAATGGATGGAAATCCTCAAAACTTACTTTTTAGAAGAAGGTGGCTATTATATGGTACTTGGTGATGACAAGCAGAATATCTATGGCAATCCTGTATTAGGCAAGGAAATGCCTGTAAATGTGCAGGGGCGTCCTTCATTACTGTAGACATCCTATCGTTCGCAAAGCATAGTCAAAGAATTAATCTTTGAATTTCAGAAAGTTTTCTTGTCCGAGAAATATACCGCTGATGATGAAAAGGATTTTAAAGGGGTAGAAAGTAAAGTAGGCTCATTGGGGTTCGAGGAGCAGCTGGATGGAAGCATTAAATATATGTATTTACCATCTTCCGACGCCATTCCCAGCCTCTATACAATCATTCATGAAAACAGTCTTAATAAAGGCATTCACCCGAATGACATTACGATTTTGGGAACAAAAATTAAACTATTGAAGGATTTTGATTCACATTACCGTCACCGTACTGGTGAAAAAACCAACACCATGTTTGAATCTCATGAAGATCTGCTTATAGCCGGTATGAATTACAGCCAAACGGAAATTAAATACAATAGAGAGCACTGGATAAATGTTGCGCTTTTATTGCTGAACCATAAGAATGAAAAAAGCTTTAGTGACGGATTTAAAAGACTTGCAGAATTACTGATATGCAAAACACAAGTGGTCCAGTGGCCTGAATTCTTTGAAACGAGGTATACGGCCCTTTGTCGGAAAAACAAAATTAATCCTTCTGATTTTGATGCATTCGTAAGCAGGTACGATCGCGATATAAAGAATTTTATGAAGAGATACAGCGAAAATGCATTATCTTCTGATGCAAAAAGAATTCGGGATAATAAGAAAATTCATTTTTGGGCCAACAGAGGTACGGTAAAATTATCAACAATCCACAGCTTTAAAGGATGGGAATCGGATCTGGTATATCTTATTATTGAGAATGTCCCAGAAAGCATGGCGGAAACCTTCTTTGAATTAATCTATACCGGTATC
This sequence comes from Chryseobacterium sp., assembly GCF_008831505.1. Lineage (NCBI taxonomy): Bacteria > Pseudomonadati > Bacteroidota > Flavobacteriia > Flavobacteriales > Weeksellaceae > Chryseobacterium > Chryseobacterium sp. Next base: position 1,359,244 of record NZ_CP044507.1, read on the forward strand.
ACCCGGGCAAGATATAACCTTATAATATTAAACTATGGAAACGAAATTTTCCATCAGCAATTTTTACCGGTATATAATAAAGCGCTAAAGAAATTAGAAAATTAAATTTAATATAGATATGAAAGCTGGAAACTTATCTCAAGCAATTAAACTATAGAAGTAACCTTATACCATTTTTCTAAAAGTATTTTTAACCAAACCTCCCCATGTCCAAAAAACTCCTCATACTCAAAGCATTTGAAGACCTGGACGCAGATATGCTTGACGTCCTGCTGAATGATGGTCAGTCTTACCAGGATGTCCACAAGGAAACCTTTGTGACAGAACTAAAATCCTACTTTGAAGATCTTCGGAACAATCGGGATTACAAAACAGACTTTAAAGCAGTGCAGGGAATGTGTACCAATTGCAACAAGGGTAAAAAAGGTTATTCTTTTGTAAATTCTGAAGGCGAAAGTTTTACGAGCATGGTATTCGAAGAATCGGATGATGATTATACTGACATTTACAAATGCAGCAGCTTCAAAACTTTTGACAGGGAAATCACAGAAGAGTGGATTGGTATTCACTTTTATGAGGAGGACAAGGTAAATTATAGGCCTACAGAACTCCACATCCGGCAGCAGAAGGAGTCCGGCCGTGCGGTTAAAGCACTCGAAATGGAAATCAAAGCTGAAGGTATTCTGTCAAAAAATTTCTATGTTCCGTGGGTCAGCACTTATCGTCACCTTCACTCCATAGGAGACATTTTCACCCACAAATCCTACCGGTATAAAAACGAGGTCTCCCGCTACCTCTGGATTCTCGAACCTATGGCAAAGGTTCTCGAAAAATCTAACCTTGCCCGCGAACTCTGGCAAGAGTTCATTGCCTTTTCTTTAATTGACCGCGAGACCGTCCAGGATTGGTTGATCAGGGCGGATTACCATTTTCCTAATTACAAATTTGGCACTGAATATCAAGCAGATTACCTACAGGACTTCTTCGTGAGTGGGAGTATTAAAATAAGACTTTCAGAACACTTTTACCTCCACAATATTGCGCTCATCCTTCACAAATATTCCGATTGGCTTCCCGATTATAATCCTTTGAAAGAAGTTGAGGATTTTGCCTCAAGTGAGGAAGATGATGAAATGTTTCCTTTCTGAATATAAATGCACATAATTCTCAGCCACTTTAGTACTCAATGCACTGTTTTTCTTTATTTTGTGGCAGTAAAGGCAGTAACCACTTTTTGACAAAAAACTTTTTTATATTCTTTCCCCAAAAAACATATGAATACGGTTACTTCCAACACAAACTAAAACACCCATTCCTTATTCTGCCTTCTGCTTCCTTAGATTAATAGAAGATTTTTAACTAAATAACAAAAATTTTCTTTTGATGAAATCTGCTTACGTCCTTACACCACTTTTTTTTACACTAATTTTCTCTATTTTTCGTATAACTTTTAAATGCTGATATTTATAACAAGTCAGTAAAAAACCCGCCGAAGGCCTGGTTGGTCGATTCGAAAAAAGATAAAATAAAAATGAGGCAAATACCCATCGTTCGAGTGGCGGCAATAATGCTGAGAAACAATTCTGTTACCGCCCGATACCGTTAACGGTTCGCCGCTTCCATTAAAAAAAAACAAAATAAATTGGAGGCCGTAATGGGGATTTTATGGTTTTTGTTTATTCTTAGTCGAGCTTCAAATCTTGATCTTTTGGTACTTTTGCATCAAGGCAAAAGTAAAGAGGGTTAAATAACGATAATATAAGGAATTACTGATAGTAAATTTGCCACAATCCCCATGTGCCTGCACTCCATAGCATGTTATAATATCGTTCCCTGAGCATCTTAAGATAAAACAAATAATTACGCATAAATTTTGACATAATTCTGATCTCTTTTTTACAGACTGCGGAAATTCTCAAAAACAATTTTACTCGCTACTGCATTAATCACAGTCAATTTAAGCTTTCCATCCTTAATTTTTCGGAGATAGTAATTTTTAAGTTGAGGGCTATGTTGCACCTATGATACTAAGAATATAAAAAAATCCCTTTTTTAGAGACGTGATTCCAGGTACTTCTGCCATTGCCACGTGGTGCGCAGGGCTTCTTCGAGGGCCGTATCGGCTTTCCAGCCCAGTTCACGCTCTGCTTTGTTGGCATTGGCATAGGCGATGGTGATGTCGCCGGCACGGCGGTCACAGATCTGGTAAGGGACTTCTACACTGTTGGCACGTTCGAAAGCCTGAACGACTTCCAGTACGGAGGAGCCTTTTCCCGTACCCAGATTGTAGATGTCAATCACCTTTTGCTCAGGGCTTGAGATAAGTTTCTGAAGAGCCTTTACATGGGCTTTGGCCAGATCAACCACATAAATATAATCGCGGATCGCGGTGCCGTCTTCGGTGGGATAATCATTGCCCCAGATATTCAGTTTTTCGCGAATGCCCGAGGCGGTTTGTGTTACGTACGGTACAAGGTTGTTCGGGATGCCCAGCGGCAGTTCACCCAGAAGTCCGGAAGGATGCGCACCAATCGGATTGAAATAGCGGAGAAGCGATACTTTCCGGTTATGGGCTTCAGCAAAATCTTTCAGGATCTCCTCGCCCATCTGTTTGGTTTTTCCATACGACGATTCCGGCGTCTTCATTGGTGTATTTTCGTCAATAGGCTGCACATCGGCCTGACCATAGACGGTACAGGAGGAACTGAAAATAAAGTTGGTGATATTGCGGACTTTGAATTCCTGAAGGATATTGATTAATGTGAAAAGGTTATTCTCGTAATAGTCAATCGGTTTTTCCTGGCTCTCACCTACAGCTTTGTACGCTGCGAAATTAATACAGCCGGCGATTTCGTGGGCCTCAAAAACTTGTGCGAGCAGTTCTTTTCTTTTTAGGTCGAAAGGATAAAAAGCAGGTTTCTTTCCGCTGATCTGCTCAATGTTATTAAGGATAAACCGTTCTGAGTTGGACATATCATCCACTATAACGACCTCAAAATTATTATTTAATAGTTCTACTACGGTATGCGAACCGATATAGCCAAGGCCGCCTGTTACAAGAATGGTCATAAAATCAGTGCTTTTGGCAAATATACAAAAAGAAGTGTCCCGAAAAATTCAGGACACTTCTCCAAAAATAAAAAAATTGAAAAAAAATTACTCACCCAATTGGGTATATTTATCTGATTGGTTAAACAAATGTATCACCTGCATTTATTTCCTCCAATACGCATAATTACGTAATTTTTTTATTTATTATTTCATCACTGCTTAAATCCATTTATTTTTATAGGCAAGATTGATAATCTGGCTTCTGGAATTGAGATGCAGCTTTTTGTAGATATTATTTACATGGGTCCTCACAGTGTTGGGGCTGATGAAGAGTTTCTCGGCGATCTGTACCGGCGAAAGTCCCTTTACAATTTCTGTCAGAATCTCAGTTTCGCGGTCACTTAACTGGTAATCTTTTGGTGACTGCAGCGACTGATCCGGCTGGCTGCCCTCGCTTAACAGCTTCATAGCCCGCCGCGCAATGGCCGGACTCATGGGTATGCCGTCATACTCCACCACATTTCGTATGGCTTCAATGATGTTCACGCCCTTATCTTCCTTAAGCAGATAACCGCTGGCGCCGGCCTTGATGGCCTCAAAAATCCTTTCATTATCTTCAAAGATAGTAAGCACGATAAACTTAATTCCAGGATAGCGGATCACTGCGCTTGATATGGCAGCAATGCCGTCCAGCACCGGCATTTCCAGGTCCATCAGCACTACCTGAGGATAATCTGATGACGGTATGCGTTCCAGATGACCGAAGAAGTCGTCGCCGTTTCGGGCTTCAAAATCAATGACAATATTGCTGTTTGTAATTTTTTCCCTGATGGTATTTCGGTTAAGTGCATTATCGTCAACAATTGCAACTTTTATCATATCTGTGTTTTTATACTGCTAATATACTGCTTGTCCCCGATTATTATTGCTCTACTATCGTAATTTCTGTGCCTTCAGGCCCTGTTTTCACTTTCAGCTCAAAACCTATCTCGTTAGCCCGGGCCTTCATATTGCTGAGTCCAAAACCGTTGGAATGTTCTCTTTCGTTGAATCCTGTTCCGTTGTCCTTTACCGTTAGCGACATTTTGTCCGTTGATTCAAAATATATGTCTACCCTGTCTGCACCCGAGTGTTTCACTATATTATGCAGAGCTTCCTGCACAATCCTGAACACACTGATGGATTTGGACGATTCCATGCTGCGGTTTACGGCGATATTTTCAGAAATATTGAGCTCAATGTGGGGCACAGTCTTAAAATAGCGTGTACTGTAGCTCAGTAAGCCTTCATAACAGTTTTCAACAGTTGTTTCGCGCATCTTAAGTACCCAGATGGTTTGGCGCAGTAAACTCATAATATGATAGGATATTTCGCGGATTTCCTGCAGGTCAGCACTCCTGTCGCCATGCTTTTGTTCCAGGTTCTCAATCCGCATAATAAGACTGGTCGTGTACGCACCGATATTATCATGAAGGTCACGGCTGATGCGCCGGCGCTCTTCCTCAATTTCTTCGTTTACCCTGGAGTCATGCAGTTTACGCTCGTATTTCGTTCGGTAGTATTGATAAACTAAAAAACTGCTCAGTCCAATCAGCATAGTCACCATAAGGAGGATAAACCACCATTTACGGTAAAAAGGAGGCTGAACGTGGATTTCGATTACTCCAGGGTAGATTTCCTCATAACCGTCCCGGTTGCGGCTTTTGATCTGAAGCTGATGCGGGCCGGCGTTCAGGTGTGTAAGCAAGAGTTTATTACCGTTTGAAAAGGGGAGCCACCCGCCCGCACCAAGTTTATAATAAAGGCCGGACTGATCCAGAAAATCTTTGTCCACCGTCCGGAAAGTGAAGACAGTCTGCATATTGTCCGGTTCAAGTTCCACTTTCTTAAAATAATTTATGATGCGGCCATCCGCTTCAATATATTCCAGAGAAGGGGGCTGAACTTTTTTGCTGGGAATCATTTCGCTCATGGCAAAGACGGAAAGCCTCAATCTGGTTGCGATCACAAGTTCATCTTTTTCCGGAATATATTTTGCGTAGCTTATGTATGGGCTTCTGCCACCATGCCCTCCAAAGGAACCAAAAGGCTTCAGGCCCGTCGCTGTCTTCTCCATTAACAACGTATTGGTAACTACCCATAAGCGTCCCTGCCTGCAGCGGAATATGCTTTTCACAGAATTTCCTGAAAATCCCTGTTTCCTGCCCAGATTCAGAACCTGCCTGTTATTCACCCTGGCTGTCAGTCCGGAGGGTGATCCAACCCACAAAGTATCTTTTTCACTATAAATATAGTTGATATTGTTGGACTCCAAGCCGTTTTTCCTGCTTACACTGCGCGCTGTCCGGATTGCACTGTCGAACTCAATGAATCCGGATTCATAAGATGTGGCAAAAAAATTTCCCCCGTAACTTTCAAAAACATTTTCAATATTGTTAAAGACTGGTAGCCTGATATTTTTAAAGCCGCGGCCGTTTTCTTTAAAAAGTCCGTTGCCATAAGTTGAAAAGACCAGCTTACCATCGGGAGTTTTAAAGATCTTAGAAATGCCGTCGGTAATGTGAAACATCCTTTCCAGCTTAAGTTTTCCGTTATTGATGACATACACCTGCAGCCCGTTGAACGTGCCTGCATATAATCTGTTTCCGTCCACGAACAGCGTAAGCGCGTCCCTTCCAACCTCAAACCTGGATTCTATTTTCTTACCGTCCAGCACCAACACCTCACCCCGTGAAAGTACATAATACTTATTATTGCTGAACACAACAGATCTGACTTTGCCGTTTGCCAGCGGATAGGCTTTTCGCTGACCTTCATTGCGGATATAGGAAAAACCACCGCCCAACGTAGAAAAGTATAAATGACCTTCGGCTGTCTGATGAATATCCGTTAACATATGACTTTCGAGTCCGTTTCTCTCATTTATGGTGTCCAGGACTTTATCATTAATAGAACGGATGATGCCTGTTCCAAAAAGCACACGGTAAGTAATACCTTTCTGTACTGCCGGAGCTTTTTCGGTGCGGAAACGGTCGGTAGCAACCAAAAGTTCTTGTCCTTTCACTACCGCAAAATACTTCTTACTGCCTCCATTTTGCCTAATGTATGCTGGAAGAATTTTGTAGATCTTTGTCAGGTCATTTCTGCTCACTGCATAAATAAAATCTTCACTCTCACTGGAACATATGACGAAATCCGGATTCACATCCGATGGGAAAAGCCCGTAGATCAAACCTTTTTTCCCAATATGACGGTAACGGTGCGTCACCCTATTTCTTTCGGTATTAAAAAAAACCAAATCCTTCCCTGATGCCCAAACAAACATGCCCGATTTTTGGTCCGGCAACACATGATGGATATAATTCCCGGGCAACCCTCCATTTTCTGCATCATAAATCAGAAATTTGCCATTGGAATATTTCACCAGACCCTTATCTGTACCAAACCACAAAAAGCCATTGTGATCTTCTGTAATATTAAAGATATAATTGGTGGGTAGACCTTCATTCTCGGTAATATTTTCAATTACCGAGGCATATTGGGCATGAAAAAGAGGCGGCCACAGCATGAAAAGCACCAGCATTACAGCTACGAAAAGTTGGCGTCCGGATAATTTATTTGAGGGAGTAGCAATATTGCCGCTTTGCATAATTAAATTTAACAAAAATTGCGGACAATTAATATAAATTAACGGAAATTTGCTGCTGTTTTAACTTTACGGATACTATTTTACTTAATCGCTGAATAGAAATGCGTCTAACGAACCGGTAATATCGTTATAATCTTTTATAAACAAACGAATACAGCTGAATTTCAGCACTATCTTTTTTACTTAATTATTCTACCCAAATCTCATCTATGGCAACCAACGGGCTCTTGCTTGGGTGGCTTTTCCACTCGGGCAATTGGGGCAACGGATCAATAGAAATTTTTATGTATTTTATTTTTTTACCTGCAGTAAAAGTGACAGGATAGGATGTAACACTCTTCTTTTGCGTTACCGAGGATTGAAAAGAGGACAACTCATTATAGTGCAGGCCGTCCGCCGAAACAGTTATCGAGACTTTTCTAGGAAGAAAAATCCAGTGTCTCTGGTCTTCCAGAAAATTCGGAGTAATGGAAGTAACATATGTTTCTTGCCGAAGATCAAGAGTGATTGTATTGCTGCCTTCAAAAAGAAGCCAGTTTAAGCTGAAATCATGCATACCGTACATTCCGTCCGTTAAAGTCCGAGTTCCTTTTGCAGGATAATCTTGAATCCAGGGTTTCTCAAAACTAACCGCCGCACCGGTGGCCAGGGTGACCGGGATTTCTTTTTGAAATATCTGTGACCATTCTTCGATATATGATTGAGCAGTCTGTCCACCTTCTGATAGTTGGGTAATACCTGCGGATTTTAGACTAAGACCAAAGTCGTGCACTTTCTTTTTCAGACCAGACCTTATTTCCCATTTTCTGGCGTGACTTTGAGAATAAATCCCGTGGGCATCTTTCCCGAAGAATTTTGCCTGCTGAAGTCTGGTGTAGTCCAGCGAGAGCCGAAGCTTGCGAATACGGGCACGAATGGTTTTACTGACCGAAGCACTTTCAGCACGATCGAGAAGTGCCTCATACTGCGCCAGTTGCTTTGACGAAAGGTAAGCATCATGTTCTTTAACAGGATTACCATATATATCAAGCTTCCGGCCGGACTTCTCCACATTTGACCTTAAATTCAGAAGATAATCTCTGACAAAAACAGAGACTTCACCATAATATCCTTTAACAAATTCTTCAAAAAGCATCTCATTATCCAGTTCTTCATTCCATAGTTTTCGAGCAAGGATGTACGATTTCAGTTCAACCTGATCTACGTAATTTTGGTCTCCCAGTTGCGCAAAAACTCCTTTGATTTTATTTTTTTTGTAGAAATGAACATTGGAACCGGCATTGGGAAAATCCGGGAAGGGCGCGAGATAGTTGGTGAACTGCGTATAGTAATCCCACACGTACACATGAGGAGTGATCTGAAGCCAGTCTTTGAGATTGTTCCTGAAAGCAGCCGCCGATTTCCCTGTTTCGACCGGTTCATTCCTGAAAATTTCAATATTACTGAGCAGAATAATGACATTAGGAAGTGGTTTGGTACGAAGTGGTGCACGCGCTGTAGCCCCGTAAGAAATAGTGGTGAAGGTTTTTTCCGGATACCGGGCAGCAATAATATTTACAAACTGAATGAGGGTACCTTGCGGCCCTCCCTCTACCCTGTTTACAGTACTGCACAGTCCGCATTCGCAGTGACTGCTGTTATCATTGGGACTTATGGACCAGAATTTTTTATCAGGATTTTCTTTGAACAGTATTTCAAGTTTCTCAAGGGTAAGCTGCAGGACTTTTGGATGTGACAAACATAATTGCTGCAAAGTCCTTTTGCCTCTGGATAAAGAAAAATAGTCGGGATGCTTTTTAAAAAATATGTTGGGTACCAGGGTAGAAAAGGAATGCCCCCACAGGCCCCAGTAATCATCCAGGCGGTGAAGCTTGTACCAGTCCATATATTCCTCGTCCGATTCCGCTGTTGAATAAACCTCGCGGTAGTCAAACGAAGCCTTTTCAATTATATCTACCGGAAGGTTGATACGGATATCCCGGATTTTTGGACATTCCGCAGGCTCATTTGGCGCCCATTTACGGCATTTTAGATAGTTTTCTATAAAATGGTAAACCGCAAACAAAATACCGCGGTGGCCATTCCCCTCCAAAATTATATTTTTGCCGTTATTCGAAATTGAAAATGTATCGGTGGATAAAACTTCAGACTGAGAAACCGTACTGCCAATACTGATCGCAGGCTTATCTCCCGCAACAGTAGAAACAGGCAGTAGTGCACCAGTCACCTTTTGAAAATAACGTTGCAATATTCGCGCAGCTTTCTTTTCATTTTCCGAAGCCTCTGCCGGAATAATAATAACATATTCAGATTTGCCCGCTTTCACCACGTTGAGTGAGAATTGCTGTGCGGCAGAATTACCCCGCATCAGAAACAGGAATATAATAACATACAGAATTTTCATTTAAAATGCTAAGGGGCAAAAATAATATTATAAATGTTACCGGGCGAGAATATCATCGTGCGATACCATAGCTTCTACTATCCTAAAAGTTCAATATATTTGTTTCCGCAAAACACGCCCATGAAGTCATCTTATTTTTCATTTATTTCAGCTCCCAAAAAAACAATCGCCGTTGCTTCATTTTGTATGTTGCCTTTAAGTGCATTGGCGCAGCAACAGCCAAGTTCAGACGAACTTTTTATTCAGGCCCGCACAGCCGCATTTGAAGATAAAGACTATCCGAAAGCCATCTCCCTGGCAAAACAGGCTTTGGAAATCTCACCGGATTACACCGATATTTCCGTCTTTGTAGGGAGGCTCTATACATGGAATAAGAACGTAGATCAAGCGCGGGCTGTTTTTGCCGAACTTGAGCGTAAGCAGGAAGATGATGCCGATTTCTTTCTGGCATATGCCTCTCTGGAATACTGGAATGACAGTAATGGCCGCGCACTGGAAATCCTGGAAAAGGCCACTGCACTTCATCCTGACTCAGAAACATTATGGCTGCTGCAATCGAAAGTATACTTCAGCGAAAATCAGTATCTGAAAGCAGAAGAAGCGGCAAATAAAGTTTTAACAATTAATCCAGTAAATACTGAAGCACGGGAAATGCTTGTAAAGCTAAGAGATCTTACTGCCAAAAATGCGATCGGAATAACTTACAGCTACACTCATTTTGATAAACAGTTTGCTGAAGACTGGCATTTAACAGGTCTTAGCTACAAAAGGGTAACACCTGTCGGCTCCGTTATTCTGAAAGGAAATTTGGCTAATAAATTTGGCGATACCGGCACTCAGCTTGAACTGGAAGCTTATCCACGACTTTCTAAAACATTTTACCTGTATGTAGGCGCAGGATATTCAAATGACGTCGGCATTTTTCCAAAATACAGAACCGGCTTATCTCTGAATGCAAATCTGCCCAAAAGTTTTGAGGCCGAAATTGGTTATCGCCAGCTTTATTTTTCAGATAATATCTGGCTTTATACGGCTGCAGTAGGTAAATACTATAAAAATTTCTGGTTTAACCTTCGAACGTACATTACTCCGGACGAAAAGAATATTTCACATTCCTACACAGGAACCGTAAGATATTACACAAAAGGTGCTGACGATTATATCTCCGTACAGGCCGGAACCGGAATAAGTCCCGACGACAGCCGCAATAATTTGCTCGAGAGCGAAAACTATAAACTGAAAACCTTTAAAATTGGTGCAGACTATAATTTTGTAATAAACAAAACCAACGTTTTTTCAGTAGGAGCTATGTATTTTAATCAGGAATACAGAGCCAATACCCGTGGGAATCAGTTTGATCTTTCTTTAGGATATACCAAAAGGTTTTAATTAAAAGGCCCCGTTAATTTACGGGGTGGAATTACCGGTTTCTGAAAAAATTAGTCACTGTGCTGTCCGGCATTAGTTTGTTTGATGAGGTGAAACTACTGTTCATAGCCCGGAAATTATTAAAATAACTCAATATTCTTTTACGCTCTTTTGCATCATATACAGGGTCCTCCTGCATCTTTGTTAAGTGAAAAACCTGCTTGTCCTGCAAGTGATAGTTTCCGAAAACAAAATTCTGGAGTTGGTCCTTACTTTTCATGATAGGAATCCCCGCCGCATTTGTACTCTGAGTACTTTTAAGACCTTCACCTACCCATGCGACGGTGGACGGCGTTTTCAGGTTATAATTTCTGCGGTAATAGGAAAGCAGTGAGGGTGCCACATCAAAATGACTTACAATGGTATTAAAACGTTTAGGTTCTTTGATTAAACTTGAATAAATAACCAATGGAACACGGAACCGGTCAATTTTAGACTGCAGCATAATCTCCGGCATACTGTGATCTCCGGTAATTACAAAAATGGTGTTTGCAAAATCTGCACGTTTCTGGTACTCTTCAAAAAAACCTTTCAATGCATCGTCTGCATTCAGAATTGCGGTTAACTGTTTTTTATGCTCAGTGGCAAGTTGTTTTTGCTGCGGATTCAATTTTCCGGAATTCAAAATCCTAAAGAATTGCTTTTCATAATAGCCCGCCTTGTTAATGAGGAAAGGACTGTGTGTTGAAAGTGTAAATAGCGTATTAAAATAGGGACGGTTTTGTTCTTCCTGAAAGTGAAGCATTTTAGAAAATACGGCCTGATCCTCATAACCCCAGCTTTGCCCATTTTTTGATGGCAGTTTTAAATAACCCCGTCCAAAGGACTTTTCATCAATAATATGTTCTACTTCGCTATATTTTAGGTACTGGTCCATCTTGTCAAAATGACTGTCACCCCCATAATAAAACCCTGTACTGAAACCGTTCCGCTGCAATACATTATAAAGGTTAAAGTGCGGCGGTATTCTCTCGAGTTCCAGAAAACCGTTCTGCGCGAAAGGAAGTGATCCCGTGAGCGTGGGCAAAGCCGCAAATGTACGCCCGGAAGAACTGAGGGCATTTTCCCAGGATAGCCCTTTAGAAGACAGCTTGTCTAGAAAAGGTGCAAAATTACCAATATAACCTTCCGGCGAGGTATATGCATGACCAAACCCCTCCATTACAATTAGAACGAGATTGGGAACTTTTTCTGACTTATTTAGCAGAGGTCCCAGGAAATCCTGTGTATCTTCTTTTTTCCAAAACGGATAATTTTCATCCAGCATTTCTGAATGCAAATTAAACTTACCTCCATTGCCTAAGAGTTCTGAAATTTCAGGACGGGCAAGCACATTGTTCATATTTGAACTGAAGAAATATTCCCATTTACTCTTTGCGGCGGCTTGTCCGAATTCGTTAATTTTATCCGTATCGATAAGATGTCTGGGGATGAGGAACGAAACAAGTCCTACGGACAGAATTACAATACCGGCAAGCGGCGATTTAAAAGCAGTTCTGCCTGCTAAGTAAAAAGGGATTACCGCGATTACAGTAAGAATTAGCATCAGCGCCATATTCTTCATAGTGAGCATTCCACTGGCATCCAACGTTTGCTTCATTTCAGCCTTGGTGTAATACTGTACATCGGCACCAAGCATGTTGCCGGATTCCGAAAAATAAATAAACAGGACGAACTGGAAAATAATCATGGCACTGAAAAGAATCAGCGCGAGATTACGGGCCCATCCGGTTTTTACAAAATTTAACAGCAGATAAATAATACCAGTACCAAACAAGATTTTGAAAAGGAACAGCGTATTATCCAAAAGAAGACTCAGTACGATAAGATGCGATTCAAAACTTTCTACTGCATACCTGTACCAGGCCCATTCGGCAGCCACTGAAATTAAAAACATGAGTACAAACACAGCAGCAGTTACCCCCCAGGACCTTAGTCCAAATTTCAGGATAGCCAGCATCCTTTTTCCCCACGGAAGGTTTTTTGTTTCCTGACTGAAACCCTGCCTGGTCATTTCGCCCCATGAATGTGATTTTTTAAAATAATCGATAAAACCTTTAACACCTGCCTTCACTACAATAGGATGAAAGTAAAATGGTTCCAGAAGGGCCGTCCCTATTAAGGAAAGAAAGTCCTTTCGCTTGGTGTAGACCTGCCTGCTCACCAGATCAACAAGAATGGCATAGAATGAATAGAGGAATCCGGCTGAGATAACGAGAGCACAGAGAATCAGAAAGAATGACCAGTTGATAATGCCGAGGATGAGGAAAAGGATGAAAAAGAAATATCCCGCAAATTCAATGATTGGTCCTAAAAATTCAAAACTGAACCAATACGGAAGGCTTACCGTGCCTAATTTGCCGTACTTGGGATTGAACATCATCCGGCGGTGCTTCCAAAGTGTTTCCATAGTCCCGCGCATCCATCGGTTACGCTGTTTTACAAGAATTTCTTTGGATTCCGGAGCTTCGGTCCAGCACAGGGGGTCCGGAATGGTAATCACTTCATAAGGTTCATTGCGCTCCTCCATATACTGACGCATGCGCACCACAAGTTCCATATCTTCGCCCACTGTGTTCTTATCATATCCTCCACAGGCCAGAACAATTTTCCTGTCGAAAACGCCGAAGGCGCCTGAAATCAGAATAAGTCCGGAGGCTCGGGACCACGCCATGCGTCCGAGAACGAAAGCACGGATGTATTCCAGGACCTGTGTTTTACCAAGCAAAGTTCTCGGCAGATTGACTTCCACCACTTTACCGTTCTCAATCCGGCAGTTGTTGGCCAGACGGATTACTCCGCCGCAGGCGATGAGTTTCTTATCAGTTTGCTGAAGAAAAGGTTTCGCCAGTTTAAGTATTGAGTCCTGCTCCAGAATACAGTCTACATCAATACAAACCAGGTAATCTCCGCTGGAAATATTTACACCTACATTCAGCGCATCGGCTTTACCTCCGTTTGCCTTATCCACGACTATGAGTTTATGAAATGCCGGGTTTTTACTTTTATAGATTCCGCGCACCTCCGCCGTAGGTATATTGCCCTGAATAAAAAAAGCCACAGACTCAAGTTCATAGGCATCGATGAGTTTCTGAATGGAATCGTCCTTACTGCCGTCATTAACGATAATAATCTCAAGATTATGATAATACAGGGACAGCAGGGAACGAACATTTTCCACAATCGTCATCCCCTCATTGTATGCCGGGGCAATTAAGCTGAAAACAGGGGCATTGGGATTGGATGCAATAATATTGTAATCTGTAAATGTGTTTTCCCTCTTATAGCGCAGGATAGCTCCAAGTGCATATATTCCCATCCAACTGTACACCAGCAGAACGCCACATGCATAAAGCAGGAAAAACCATATTACAACCTCATAAACAATGTGGGAAAACTCTGTCATATTTTTTCCTGTAAAACGTGTTTAATAATTGAAACCAATTCTGAAGGGGAACAGGACTTTGAAGCTAAGGACTGCAACTCTCCGGACAGATTAAGTCCGTGTAGACCTTTTGCGGCACCAATCCTTGCTGCTACAGAGTCATTACCCAATAGTTTTTGCCTGAAAAAGTCGGCCGCGCGAATGTCGGACATTTTACAAATTGAATTTATGATTTCAACTTTCACCTCATCAGGCTGGGTTTCGTATGATGAAAAATAATCCGACAGTGTTTCTGCATTCTCCAGTGTTTGCAGAGTTTCCACGGCCTGAAGCCGGATTTGTATGTTTGGATGACTGAAAAGGGCTAATACATCAGCATACATATTAAGCAATTGATATTTGCTGATGATCCGCAGTACAAAAACAGTCACAGATGGATTTGCACTTTGCAGCCACTCGCGCAGCATGCCTTCAGAATCCGGCGGAACCTCCGGTATGGAATTGAGCAGCCGCAACTGCTGCCATTCCGACAGTATTCCCTGAGCATCATTTAAAAAATTCAGACCTTCAAAACCATTGAAAGTCACTACAGAATACTGTGCCTCCTGATACACCTGAGGTGACGGGTGATGCAGCAGCCGTGAGATGGCCGGCAAAGCCTTTCCTACCCTCATTGCGGTAAGCTCCAGTATGCCACCCGCAATAAGATGCGTCCGCTTTTGGCCAAGTTTACTTAAACTTTCCTTTTCCAAACCATTTTCATTAAAAAGCGACCGTATGATGAGGCCTGCGCCGCCGGAAAACTTCTTTTCGGCGCTGATTAATTTTTCCAGCATGAGCCTCCGGTAGGCAGGACGCTGGGCAATTCCGGAATTATTGATTCGACCGGGGACCTCGCCTCCATTTACAATCGCCCCGGCAATTACAGCGTCAATCTCTGCAGACCACGATTCAATGCTAACCTGCTTTCGGTACTGCAGCAATCCATAAAGCAGTACAGCAAAAATAAGCAGCAACACCACAGCAAGCAGGCTGATGAGTACTATGACGAGAAAATGGAGGGAAATACTAAGCAACATAATCAGGATGCCGCTAATCTCTTCACCCTAAGCATCAGTTCGTTAGGGCTAAAAGGTTTTACAATGAAATCGGCTGCTCCCAAACCAAAAGCGTTCAGGATTACATCTTCCTGGCCCATGCTGGAGAGCATAATTACAGGAATGTTCTTACCTGCGGATTTTATAGCTGCAAGTATTTCAACCCCGGAAGCAAAAGGCATCATAATATCACTAATGACAAGGTCTACATTCCTCTCCATAACTGTATCAATTGCCTCCTTTCCGTTTCTGGTGAGAATCACTTCGTAACCTTCCTTCTGCAGTTTGTGTTCAATAGTTCTTAAAATAAGTTCATCATCCTCAGCTATTAAAATAGTCATAGTCTGGTTTATTTTATTAATCTTTTTATTGTTTCTAATCCCTTTGTTATTGCCTTTGCGATCTCACTGTCCAGAGCGATGAAATCCGGATTACGGTCTACGGTATTTTCCCATCTGGCAGCGGTATCAGCGAGACTGAACAATCCGGCAGTGCCCGCGGTGCCTTTTAGTTTATGGAGAATCTTTTTTACTTCATCTGCGTTTCCTGCCCTACAGGCCTCAGCAAGTGCCTTTCCCGAAGTTTCCGTTTCCTGAATTACCAGATTAAGAAACATTTCACGAAAGTCTTTGTCATCCCCTATTTGCTGTTCCAGATGATTCATATCCAGATAGAGGTCCGATTCTTCCCCATTTTGCCAGTCTGCAGCCTTATCATAAATATGTGTTTTCAGTGCTTCCAGAAGCTCTGCCTGTCTTAACGGTTTTGTCAGGAAATGATCCATACCCGCGTCCAGGCATTTTTCCTTTTCACCCAAAACGTTACCGGCTGTGACGCCTATTATTACTGGCTGTTGGCCCGGCAGTTGCCGAATCATCCTGGTTGCCTCAATTCCGTCCATCACCGGCATCTGCACATCCATCAGGATGAGGTCAAAGAACTGACTGTGGCAGAGCTCTAAGGCCTGCTTACCGTCGGTAGCCTCAGTAAAAACCGCTTCAGGCACCAGGGACTGCATCATTCGGTTGTTGAGGACCATGTTCACGGGGTTGTCATCTACCAACAGTACCTTCAGACCTGACAGAGTTACCTCATCCTTTTCGGTTTTTACATTTACAGCCTGTTGATCCAACTGATGTACAGCCTGTTTCAGCGTATGATAAAGATCCCGGGATTTTATGGGTTTAAGCAGGCAGAAACTGTTCTCATTCTTTCGGAAGGAGTTAATCACTTCATGTTCCTCCGAAGAAGTATGAAGCACTACCAATGGCGAAACTTCTTCCTTTTCTTTAAAGAGTTCACGAATCTTGTCGATGGTTTCAATGCCCGATATTACCGGCATATGATAATCCATCAATATGACATCAAACCGTTCGCCTGCCATTAGAATCTGAAGCGCTTCCATCCCGTTCGAGGCAAGTCGGGAATTAATACCTTTAAAAGCGAGCATGTGCTGAAGGATCATCCTGTTGTTTTCGTTGTCGTCTACAATAAGTACTCGCTCAATACCCAGGGCGGCTATATCCTCCTCATCATTGATATTACCTTCCTCATACGGCACTTCTATATCAAAATAAAACTCGGATCCCTCTCCCAGGGTGCTTCTTAGTGACAGCGAAGTTCCCATATACTTCAGTATATTATTGGAAATAGTAAGTCCCAGTCCGGTACCTCCATACTTCTTGCTTACAGAACTGTCTTCCTGGGTGAAAGCATCAAAGATACGCTGCTGCTTGTGTTCAGGAATTCCGATACCGGTATCACGGACAGAAAATCTTAGTTTAATGCGGTCCGGATCTTTGTCCAGTTGCTGTACCTTAAGTTCAATTTCGCCACGGTCTGTGAATTTCACTGCATTACCCAGCAGATTGATAAGAATCTGGCGCACACGGGATTCATCCATTAAAACTATTTGTGGCAGCCCGGGCTCAATATTTAACAGCAGTTCAAGATCCTTTTTCTGGGATTGGTACAGGATAACGTTCATCACCTGACTAACCAGGTCGTATAATTGAGTCCGGTCAATCATAAGTTCCAGTTTGCCCGATTCAATCTTAGAAAAATCCAGGATATCATTAATGATAGAAAGCAAACTTTCACCCGACTCATTAATATAATTGAGGTATTGGGTCTGCATTTCATTCAGGGGCGTGCGCAGCAGGAGGTCGGAGAATCCAATGACACCGTTGAGTGGCGTTCGGATTTCGTGGCTCATATTGGCCAGAAATTCAGATTTTGCTTTGTTGGCAAGAATAGCAGTTTCTTTGGCAGTTTTCAGTTCCTGCGTAGTTTTAACCCGCTGGGTGACATTCTGTACGGTGACTATGATACCTCCAATTACCTCATCAGACAGGTACCAGGGTCCAACCTGCAGATTGTAATTCTGAGGTTCCTCTTTATTGGACACGGGAACGGTTAAATTTTCATTACTGTAGGATTTTCCGACAAGGGCTTCCTTGTAGATCTGTACACGATCTTCAGGAATGTTCGGAGAAATTTGAAAAATATTTTTACCGATAATGAAATTGGGGTCCATGGAAAATTCATCTGTCCAGCACTTGCTAACTGAGAGGTAATTGAGGTCATTATCGAACATCGCAATGGCTACAGGAACATCGCTGATAAAAGACTGTAGCATCGCTTCCTTCTTCTCAAGCTCCATATAGGTTCTTTTAGCCTGGTCTATATCCTGAACAATCCCGAAAACTTTACGGCAAACGCCGTTTTCAAATTCCGGAATACCTATGGACCGAATCCAAATGCACCGGCCCTGAGGCAGCTGGAGTTGCAGTTCCTCATCATAGGGTTCTCCCATACCCACAGCGCGGTTGAAGAGCGTGGTTGCTCTTTCCCGGCTTTCCTCCGTATAAAAAGCAAGTGCCGAATCCAGGTCCGGCTCGTAATCCGGTGGTACCATATGAATCTCCCGCGTGGTGTCGGACCAATAAGTTTTCTGTGTAATAATATTGACTTCCCAGCCGCCTACTCTGGCCGCGGCACTGGTCTGTTCCAGAATTTTCTTGGTATAAACAAGATCTTTTTCCAGGGCCATTTTATCAGTCACGTTCAATGCAGTACTAAGCACGTAGGGCATCCCATTCTCATCAGTCTCTACCATATTGTGGTACATCCAGATAAATTCCTGTCCCTCCCGGGAATGTAAGACCATGTAACCGGAATCTTCGCCGTTTTTCTTTATCCTGTCCAGATATTCGGAGAGCTCAACCCACCGCGTTTCGGGTACAAGGTCACGCAGGTTGAGTTTTTTCGCCTCCTCTGAACTGTAGTTTAACATCTGACGTCCTTTTTCATTCACCGCCAGAATATTTCCTTCCATATCATGCATGCTCATCAGGCCAATGGCATTTTCAAAGAAACTCCGGAACTTCTTTTCCGATTTTTCCAAACGCTGTTTCTCCTGAACAAGCTGTGTGATATTCCTGCCAAAACAGAAAACTTCTGTGCCGCTGTTGTTACTTTTAATCAGCCATTCAATAATGGTTGTTTCCCCGGAATCGGAGCGCAGGTAACCCCTGAAGGAGTATTCGCCGTTATCGTTAAGCAGCAAATCTTCTGGTAGGGGCCTACTGCCGTGCGCCTTCAGAATATCCAGAAAATTTTGACCCTTAACGTCGGATTTAAGCTCCAAAGTGCGGGAAAATGCCGCATTTGCATCCTTCAAAATATAATCATTGTCGGTAACGCAAATAAGATTATTTGTTACTGAAAACAATTGCTCGAAATACTCTGCATTTGTCTGCTTACGCCTGGCCATCAGCTGTACGGCAGCCGCCTGGCCAATCTTCTCCAGTGCCGCAACCTGACGGGCAGTCAATGTCCTGGGTTCAAAGTCAATAACACAAAGCGTTCCCAGTACAAACCCCTCATCGTCCAGAAGTGGAGTTCCTGCGTAGAATCTGATGCCCCCTGCGACAATCAGTTCGTTTGAAGACGTCCGTTCGTCGGAAAGCGTGTCATTAATCACAAGTGTTTTTCCGCTTTCAACGGTATACTGACATACGGTGTTCCGGCGGTCTACACACTGGAATTCAAGACCGACACAACTCTGTATGGTTTGTGCATCCCGCTCCATCATTCCAATAAGTGATGCCGGACAATCAGTAACAAGGCAGGCAGCCTCGGAAAACACATCGAGATCCTGATCTTTTGCCATATTAAGCAGATCATAATAGGCCAGTTTATTCAACCTTGCCTCTTCGTTTTCAGTACGGGGAAAATTTTTCATTTAAAATGGTTTGATAAGGCTACGCGGCCTGATATGACAGCAATTATGTGTCCCTGATTTCAATTATTTTACTATTGAGTCTGCCTAATCCTGAGCGGTTGACAGAAACTCCAGTACTGAATCGGTGATGAATTTGAGTTGCTCTTCCTCCAACTCGGTATGCATAGGCAGTGATAAAACCTGATCCAAAAGCAGGTCGGTGTTCACGAAATCTTCCGGATTGCTTTCCTGATAATAGGCTTTCTGTTTCCTTAACGCAACAGGGTAATAGATCATGGCAGGTATTTCTCTTTCAGCCAGGAACTGCTGTAACGCATTCCTCTGTCCATTCAGTATCCGGAGCGTGTACTGATGAAATACATGTGTGGAGTAATCTGTCCTTTTGGGTATAAGAATCTGTGGATGGTTGCCGAAGGCTTCATCGTAATAGTCTGCTGCTTTTCTGCGGGCTTCATTATATCCATCCAAATGCGGCAGTTTTTTGCGCAGAATGGTTGCCTGAACGCTGTCAAGCCTTGAATTAACACCTACTTCATCATGATAATATCTTTCATACATTCCATGATTTACGATGCCGCGGAGCTTATGCGCCAGTTCGTCACTGTTGGTAAAAACAGCTCCTCCGTCGCCATAGCACCCTAAATTCTTAGACGGAAAAAAGGAGGTTGTTCCCATCGTTCCCATCGTTCCCGCCTTGCGTACGCTGCCATCAGAAAATGTAAATTCAGATCCGATTGCCTGGGCATTATCTTCAATCACCTCCAGTTTATGGGCTCTGGCCACTGAAAGGATTTCTTCCATATTGGCACATTGACCAAAAAGATGTACAGGAATGATTACTTTGGTGCGTGGTGTAACAGCCGCCCTGAGCTTTTCTGTGTCAATTGTAAAGGTGTCATAATCTACATCTACCAGAACAGCCTTAAGTTTCAGCAGATGGATCACTTCAACGGTTGCGGCAAATGTGAAATCTGCGGTAATCACTTCGTCACCTTCTTCCAGACCTAACGCCATCAAGGCAATCTGAAGGGCATCCGTACCGTTGGCACAGGGAATTACATGTTTTACATCCAGATAGTTTTCCAGTTCAGTCTGAAAGGATTTAACCTCCGGGCCGTTAATAAACGCGGCCGACTCCAGCACATTAAGGACTGCATTGTCTACGTCGCTTTTTATTTTAAAATACTGCGTTTGCAGATCTACCATCTGAATTTTCTTCATACTAAATACAATATGGCGTAAATTTACATATATTTAAATATCTAAAGAAATTTATGAAAAAGTTTAGCTGTACCCTTATTTTGCTCCTGTCTGTCAGCATTTATGCGCAGTCCGAACTTGTTTTTGTATACTTTGCGGACAAGCCCAACAAAGCAACATTTTATGCCAACCCGCTGTCTGAACTCACGCAGAAATCCTTGGACCGCCGGCTCGCCCAGGGTATTGTGCTTAACGACCAGGATGCACCCGTGGAGCCCGCTTACCTGCAGAACATCCAGAACCTCGGATTCCCGATTTCAGATTATTCCAAGTGGCTGAATGGCGTTGCCGTGCTGGCCACTCCGGCACAAATCGCACAGCTTCAAACCCTGCCTTTTGTACAGTCTGTACAAAGTTTTGCCAGAAATGCTCATGCCACGGTAAAAGGCCTGGTACCTCAGGATAAATTCGCGACAACAGCAAAAACACCTGCCTTCAATTTTAATTACGGTACTGCACTGGTCCAGACAGAACAGATCAACCTCAAGAATCTCCATTTGGCGGGCTATACGGGTGCCGGAATCACAATTGCGGTTCTGGATACCGGATTTCCCAGCGTTGATACAGGTACAGCCTACCAAAGGCTTTGGACCAACGGTCAAATAAAAGGCGGATATAACTTCATCAGCAAGACTACCGATATTTATAATACTGCCCTAAACTCACATGGTTCCTATGTACTGGGTGTAATAGGTGGATATCTGGATCAGGCGTTTGTGGGCGCCGCACCGGATGCCGACCTTTATCTGTATGCCACAGAAGATGCCTCAGTAGAAATTCCGCAGGAAGAAATTTACTGGATTATGGCTGCTGAAGAAGCCGACCGTAAAGGTGTTGATGTCATCAACTCTTCCCTGGGTTACACTACTTTTGACGACCCCAGATACAGCTATACCTACGCCGATATGAACGGAACCACTTCCTTCATTGCGCGCGGCGCACAGATCGCGGCCGAGAAGGGGATATTCGTGGTTTCGGCCGCCGGCAATTCCGGTTCACAGACATGGCATTACATTGGGACACCGGCCGACAATCCGAAAGTTTTCACCATTGGCTCTGTAGATGCGAGTGGCAACCCCTCTCCCTTCTCTTCCTACGGACCCAACGCGGCGGGCGTGGTGAAACCTGATGCAAGCGCCCGCGGAACGGCCACGGCAACCGTTTACAACAGCAGCACAACTGCCGCAAACGGAACCTCCCTGGCCTCGCCCCTGGCGGCAGGTGGTGTTGCATGTTTGCTGCAGGCAGTCGCACCCGGTACCTCCCGTGAGTACCTGCGCACGCTTCTGAGGCAGACGGCCTCTCTTTACCCAAATACGAATGTACAGATGGGTTACGGAATCTTAAATTTTGGAAATGCCTTTCAGCAGTACCTGGCTACATCATCAGCACATTTGAATACTGTGAAACTCTATCCAAATCCTGCAACGGACCGGATCTATTTCAGCACTTCTGAAAAATTGCTTAGCGTGCAGATTTACGATCCCGCCGGGCGTCTGGTAATGACCTCAAATCCTATCCACAAAATTATGGACGTCAGCAGCCTGCAGCCCGGAGTCTATTTAATTACCGTAAAAACCGACAAAAGTCACTTTACGGAGAAACTTATCAAAAAGTAATTAAATCTCAAAAGTTTCATGCACCGATTCGGTAAAGGGAATTTCCGGATTTAAGATTTCAAGGATGAGATTCCGTATGGAAACCATGGCGTCCTGAAGTTCCCCTTTCTCAAAATGAAGCGGAATAACACCCTTACCTACTTCCGCAAAACTCCAGATGCCTGTTTGAATACTGCGCCCAGCAAACTGCGGGAGCCGCTGCATGACATAATTATATATGCAAAGCTGGAGTGCCTGTTTTTTGGAGTCATTAAAGAAGAAATCCTCGCGGTTTTTGTCTTCTATTGAAACTTTAAGCTCCTTACTCTTCCCTGTTTTGTAGTCAATGATTCTCAGCACGCCGTCCAGCTCATCAATGCGGTCGATAAACCCGTAAAAGGAAACTTTATCTGTTCTGTCTTCGTCCAGGTAGAAATCCACATCCTGAAATTCATGTTCCAGAGCTATAATACGCAGTTGACGGCCGCTTCTTATCAGTTCAAGATCGTGCTGCACCACCTTTTTCACCGCACGCAGGGCCACATTCTTATGGATATAGTTCATCCCTTTGTCGTAGAATTCAGGCTGATGGTTCAGATTTTCGATGGAGATATTAATCACTTCAAGAAACTGATCGTCTGTCAATGCCAGATCCCCCTCGTGAAGCACCTCATTGCCTACACCTTCATAAATGACCTGCAGGGCATAATGCACAAGGTTTCCGTAATTCATGACAGAAAGTTCTTCCTCAATCTGGCTGGCCTCCCTGGTCTTCAGTATTTTGGTCAGGTAAAAGTCAAGTGGATTATACAGATAACCCGTAAGATGAGTTGCTGAGATGCGTGTTTTCCAGACTTCAAGCTGATCCAGCACCGCCTGCGTCTTTTCAATGATAACCGGCTGCTTGCTCATGGGATTAGAAGCGTTCTCGATCACTACATGCTCAATCTGATGGAAGTGATCTTCAAATTCTAGTTGGGTGATAAACCTGCTTTTTTCGCCGGTATTCACACCGGAACTCAGCGCATTATACAGAAGATGTACATTTTCCGCATCCTGAAGCAAACGGTAGAAGTGATAAGCGTAAATACTGTCGTTTTCCAGAAAGGTGTGAAGGTTAAAATGAGTCCTTACATCAAAAGGCAGATAGGAATTCTGAGTATTTCCCAGCGGCAGTTTGCCCTCATTCACGGAAAGCAGAATAATATTTCTAAAATTGAGCAGCCTCGTCTCCAAAAGCCCCATTACCTGCAAGCCCTGTAAGGGTTCTCCCTGAAAATCGATAGCTTCCGAATTCACCAACTGATTGACCAACACCTCCAATGTTTCCATCTTTACCGGAAAACGGTAGGGCGCCAACTGGTTGCGGATCACACGGAAAGACTTTTCAAAATGGGAGATGTTTTCATACTGAATATCGTCCAGTTCGTTAAATTTAAGTTTAAAGCAAAACTCAATAATCAGGTCCAGAAACGCATTCACATCGGATGCGGGAAGGAAAAGCCCGAAATAAGAAAGGTTTTTCAGATGTTCGCTAACGAGTCGTCCGGACAGATAAACAATATTCCGGGACTCTACAAATGATTTGAAATCTGAAATTATTCTGAGGTCACCGTCGGAATTGGGCAGTTCCTCCAGAATTGAGAACAGGTCGTTATAGTAGTAAGAACCCGGTTTTGATTCCAGTTGCTTATGCAGATGGAAAAGGTGTTTCACCGCGTTACTGAAACCTAAATTTCTGAGCGGAAAACCCATAGTAATATTCAGGATCTCCACTTCAGCGAGTGCGTCCAGGGTGGCGGGCAAAAGATTTTCATCCAGCAGAACAACGGCGGTATCGGAAAGGTCTGTTTCTCGGTCTTTTATCCCACGCAGAATTCCCGGAAGGATTTTGGTTTGAGAAACATTTCCGGAAACTTCGTAAACTTTAATTTTTTTGGACTCCCGGAAATCATTTTCAATCCAGCGGAAATCACGGTTGTTATTGAATTCCTTCCATTTACGGTGCTCCCTCAGGAATTTTCCCGCTTCCTGTTTCTCATCATCCACATAATAGGCATCACCCTGGAAAAATACCTGACCCCTGTCCCACTGAAGCAGGCTGCGCACAAGCTGCTCCTCAACTTTTGTAAATGCATTGAAGCCACAAAACACAAATACCTTTGACGTTTCCTGCGCAAAGGGTTCAATCTTACTTCTCACTGCCTCATGTATCATACCGGATGTCGCCCAGTTCCGTTCGCGAAGTTTCTGCTTCAAGACAGGAAGAAACACATTCATATTCCTCCAGAAGGTGAGGTATTTCTTACGCGGCAATTCTTCCTGCTCACCCAAATCCTGAGCCCAGGCTTTTATGCGTTCCTCATCAAACATATACTCAAGTACTGCGCTGTCACTGTCGGAGAACTTCAGGATATCATCCCAGTCCTTCAGTACAGTAGGAAACCACTTCACGAAGCCTGCAAAATCGTCCTTCGGACTAAGGTTAAGTTCACTGTACACCTCGTAGGCAAAGAGCCAAAGACCAATGCCCTGCAAACGCTGCATCCCCGATATTTCAAGAATCAGGTCTTCTATGGTATGGAAAGCAGGCAGAAATCCTGAATAGCCTTTTTCCATCAGGATCCTTTTGATGAAAACAATTGGCCTTTTACCCGGCAGGACAATATTAAACCCTGATAAATCAGGGTTTTGTTCCAGAAGCTCTGTTAATATTTTATCCAAAAAGCGCATGTCAATGTAATCTAAAATCAGGAAGCAAAATTGCCTTTGGATAAATATACCACTTTTTTGGTCTCAAAGAATTCTTCTTCAAAATGGTCTTTCAAAGAATGGACTTCGCAGCGCAAACCGGCCAGTTCCTCGCCCAAATCGCCGCCTTTCAGATACAGTACGCCATTGTGTTTTCTGTTAAACTGCTCTTTTTCGAATTTACCCCGCAACCAGCGAAGGAATTCGGGCATCTGAGTGACCGCCCGGCTCACCACGAAATGAAATTTTTCTTTCAGTTTTTCGGCACGTTCATGAACTGCCGTCACGTTCTCAAGTTGCAGGGCTTCAGCAACTGCGCGCACTACAGTGATTTTCTTACCGATGCTGTCTATAAGTGTAAACTGAGTTTCGGGGAACAGAATAGCCAGCGGGATGCCCGGAAACCCTCCCCCGGTGCCGATATCCAAGACTTTGGTACCCGGGGCAAACTCCATTATCTTGGCGATACCCAGTGAGTGCAGCACATGTTTCTCATACAGCGAGTCGGTATCTTTTCGGGAAATCACATTGATTTTTTCATTCCATTCGGCATATAGGCCTTCCAGCTTTTCAAACTGCTTAATCTGAGTGTCAGTGAGATCCGGGAAATATTTGATGATAAGGTCTGCAGGCATTATTTATATTCTTCGCACAAAAATACTTTTCCTTTTGCGGCCGGCAAAATAATTTACAAAACCTATCTTTGTATGAACCACAAAATTTCCAATGGACAGACTATCCAACCGGCTTAAACGCCTGGGCTATTCCCAAACATTTGTAATGAGTAATAAGGCACGCGAAATGCGTGCAAACGGTACGGACGTCATAAGCCTCACCCTGGGTGAACCCGATTTTGATGTGCCTGAAAATATAAAACAGGCTGCACACGACGCGATCGACCAGAATTTCAGCCATTATTCGCCGGTACCGGGTTTTCTGGAACTTAGGGAAGCTATTGCTGCAAAACTTAAGCGCGACAACAACCTGGACTACAAGCCTACTCAAATTTGTGTGTCCAATGGTGCCAAGCAAGCCATCCTGAATGTGCTTGCTGCGGTACTGAACGAGGGCGATGAAGTAATACTGCCTGCACCTTTTTGGGTGAGCTATGATGAGATGGTGAAAATGATGGACGGAACATCTGTGATCATCAATACAGCCTACGAAAACGATTTCAAGATTACGGCAGAGCAGCTTGAAGAAGCGATCACACCCCGCACTAAGGTCCTGCTGTACAGTTCACCGTGTAACCCTTCAGGAAGCTATTACACTTATGATGAGTTACGTTCGCTGGCTGAAGTAATAGCCAAACACCCGCAAATCACCGTGATTTCTGATGAGATTTATGAATACATCAACTACGAAACCAGCACCAAATCAATTGCAGCTTTTGACGAAATTTATGATCAGGTAGCGGTCATCAACGGCATGTCCAAAGGATTTGCCATGACGGGGTGGCGCATAGGTTACTCCGCATGTCCCGAATGGCTGGCCCGTGCATGTGAAAAGATACAGGGACAGATGACCAGCGGACCCAATACCGTAGCTCAGCGTGCAGCCATGACTGCCCTGAAGACGGATCCTGCCGAATACAAATATATGATTGACGAATTCCGCAAAAGAAGGGATCTTTTTTATGATTTGATGAAAGAAATTCCGGGTTTCAAAGTTCTGTTGCCCAAATCAGCTTTCTATCTGTTTCCCGATGTATCATATTATATCGGGAGAACACTGAACGGTCGGAAAATTGAAAATTCAGACGACCTTGCCATGTATCTCCTTGAAAACGCACATGTGGGTTCAGTGGGTGGCGTATCTTTTGGCAGCCCAGATTGTCTCAGATTTTCCTACGCGGCATCAGAGCAGGATCTTAGAGAAGCGATGCGCCGGATAAAAAGATGCCTGGAGGAAACAGTGATAAGTTCAGTAGAAGAAATAAATCCTTCCTAATCACCTTGATAGTTTTTATAAATGAATATCTATTGTTTTAATAGACAAAACTGTGTACATTTGTATTACGAAATTAACAACAATAAATAATTAAAATTATGTCATTAGTAGGAAAAAAATTTCCAAGC
The DNA here is from genome assembly GCF_008831505.1 of Chryseobacterium sp. NCBI lineage: Bacteria > Pseudomonadati > Bacteroidota > Flavobacteriia > Flavobacteriales > Weeksellaceae > Chryseobacterium > Chryseobacterium sp. The sequence continues at coordinate 1,386,191 of NZ_CP044507.1, forward strand.
ATCACTGTAGATGCGATGTCTGAGATGGGTGATGATCTGAAGATCAACATTTTTGAAGAAGCTACAAAAAACAATGAGAAGATCCTGCTTTTCTGGTATCCGAAAGATTTCACTTTCGTTTGCCCTACAGAATTACATGCATTCCAGGATGCGCTTGGCGAATTTGAAAAAAGGAATACAAGAGTGATCGGTGCTTCCTGCGATACCAATGAAGTTCACTTTGCCTGGCTGAACACAGCAAAGGAAAACGGAGGAATTGAAGGGGTAACCTACCCGATTCTGGCTGATACGCACCGTCAGCTGGCTAATACTCTTGGAATTGTGGATCAGGATTTTGAATACGATGAGGAAGGTAACGAAACTTTCACAGGCTCTAATGTAACCTACAGAGCAACATATCTTGTAGATGAAACCGGGAAAATTTTCCATGAGTCCGTAAACGATATGCCTCTTGGAAGAAACGTAAAGGAATACATCAGACTTATTGATGCTTACACGCACGTACAGAAACATGGTGAAGTTTGCCCTGCCAACTGGGAGGAAGGTAAAGAAGCAATGAACGCCAACCGCGAATCTACTGCAGAATACCTGGCAAAGCACCAGAACTAATATTTTAAATTTTTGAAGACATGTATACAGAACTAACTGAAGACATCCTTCAGGAAAAAATTGCAGAACACGATAAAGTAGTAGTGCAGTATGGTGCCACATGGTGCGGTAACTGCCGGATTATGAAGCCTAAGTTTAAGAAACTGGCTGCTGAAAACGAAGACATTCCGTTTTACTACGTAGATGCTGAAAAACTGCCGGAGAGCCGGAAATTAGCCAAGGTGGACAATCTGCCTACTTTTGCGGTGTTCAAAGCTGGAGAGCTCGTTAATCAGGTACAGACTAACCAGCAGGACAGCCTAATTAACCTTTTTAAAGAATTAGCGTAATGAAACTACCGGTAATAAGACAGTTCTACCAGAATCAGACTCCTGAAAAACTGGAGGCCACACTGGAAGTCCTGGAATCTTTTTCAGAATTCAGAGGTACTTCCGAGGAGGACCTTAATGTAGTTGGGGAACTGATCACCAATATCTGCGGGGCTCTGGAAGCACATGCCAATGTTAAGAACGGTATGAGCGAGAAAGATGCACTGAACAGTTTTGCCCAGAAAGTGATGGGCTCAATCGATAAATAATTCACTTAAATAACAGAAAGAAAGGACTTCAGCGTTTGCTGAGGTCCTTTTTTAAATTTTTCAAAAGTAATTTAGTTTAGATAACCTCCAGAAAGCGCATTGTATCCACATTATCCGCATAGGTATCCAAACCCGGACTCTGTGCTTCGCCAAAACCAATTGAGTTAAGTCCCAGTTCTGCCTTAGCCACCACGGTCTGAATATCCTGCTCATTAGCGGCCAGGAACTTTTTTACTTCATCCAGATCAGAATAGCGGGAAACATTGATCACAGAAAGTGGCGAGAACAGCTTGTCGTCTTCCTTCAGCATAACAAAATTGTTGTCCCAGAACTTTTCGAGATTCAGCAGATAAACTGCACGGTTGTACTCGTAATTATTAGCGTACTTGTTATGGTTAATTACGTCACTGAAACCTATGAAATTTTCAAAAAGCCTGTCTACCATAAAACCTTCAGGCATCAGGATACGTGTTACATTACGGCACCCCAGACCATAGTAGCGGAAAATATCCTCTGCCAGAAGCTGAAGTTCTTCATCACTTTCATCCCCTTTCAGAACAGCTACAGAAGTGCGGTTCTTTCGGATGATGCTGAGGTGGTCTCTGAAATAATATTCAAGATACCTTGCCGTATTGTTGCTGCCCGTGGCAATAACAGCATCAAAATCCTGTAGTTTTTCTACTGTTTCATATTGCACCTCACCACCGGACTTCTTATTCCACAAACGAAGCAGGAACGGTAGCATCTGTCTGTCTTTAGAGGATAATTTGATTACGGGAATATGATTACTCAGCACAACGGCCAGTACATCATGAAAGCCAACCATTGGTATATTTCCTGCCAGAATAAGACCTACTCTTTTGGGTTGCGCAGCAACACGGTATGCCGAGAGCCATGCCCTTAATTTTGCTTCGGTCAGCAGCAAACTCCACTGCTTCATTGCAAAACGCTGATTTTCCTGTGTAAACCACGGATTTTCATTTTCTGATTTGCTCAGTACGGTTTCAAATTCGAGATCTGTTTCGTTAAAGGAGGCCGGATCCTTTTCCAAAAAATCCTGAATATATTTACCCACGGCACACAGTCCTGCAATCTGCTTCTCTTGATTCATTTTGATATTATTGCGGGGCCAAATAGTTTCAACCCGTTCCGGCTGCAAAAATAACCAATTTGAAGCGAAACGTTCGGAATTATAGCTTCAGTTTCCATCACAGTTTATTAAGCCTTATTAAAGTTACTTTGAGTAATGGTGAAAAATCAGCTGCACACTTTGGTTTTCCCCCGCGGTATGCGCTATTTTTTCTTAACTTTGCACCAAATTTAAAATAAGTAATAGCTATGGCTATCAAAATAACTGATGAATGTATAAATTGTGGCGCCTGTGAACCGGAATGCCCTAATAATGCAATCTATGAAGGAGCGGTGGATTGGAAGGCTTCCGAAGGAACTTCCCTTTCCGGCCGAGTGGTATTGAAATCCGGTCTTACTGTAGACGCTGATGCGCCCCAGGAACCGGTAAGTGATGATGTTTACTTTATTGTGACTGACAAGTGCACCGAGTGTATAGGCTTCCACGAGGAGCCCCAGTGTGCTGCCGTTTGCCCTGTAGACTGCTGCATACCGGATGAGGATCATGTAGAGTCGGAAGAAAGTTTACTGGAGAAAAAAGCTTTCCTGCACGGAGAATAATTACAGGCCCGCTCATTTTTGGTGGGCTTTTTTTAGCCCGCTCCAGCATTAAAGAAACATAAATACACAACCAAAAATACTAAATGATGAAAAAACATAACTTCAGTGCAGGTCCCTGCATTTTACCTCAGGAAGTTTTCACCAAATCAGCAGAAGCCATTCTGGACTTTAACGGTATGGGGCTTTCACTCCTTGAAATCTCACACCGCAGCAAAGAATTTGTAGCGGTGATGGATGAAGCAAGGGCCATCGTAAAAAGACTGATGAATTTGGGCGACGATTATGAGGTTCTTTATCTGGGCGGTGGTGCCAGCCTGCAGTTTGCAATGGTACCCTTCAACCTGATGAAGGCTGAAAATGGTAGGGCTGCGTACTTGGATACCGGAACCTGGGCAGCTGGAGCCATTAAGGAGGCAAAGAAATTCGGAACTGTAGATGTCATCGGATCATCCAAAGAGTCCAATTATTCGTTTATTCCAAAAGACTATACTGCCGACAGCAGTTATGATTACTTTCACTGCACCTCCAACAATACCATTTACGGAACTCAGATGAAAGAATTCCCAAAAGTGGACACACTGATGGTTTGCGATATGAGTTCTGACATCTTCTCCCGTGTAGTAGATTATTCCCAATTTGACCTGATCTACGCAGGGGCTCAGAAAAATATGGGTCCTGCGGGTGTTACGCTCGTTGTGGTTAAGAAAAGCATCCTGGGTAAAAGTGGTCGCGATATTCCTTCAATTCTCGATTATGAGCAACATATCTCAAAGGAATCCATGTACAATACTCCACCGGTTTTCCCGGTATATGCTACCATGCTTACGCTTCAGCATTTGGAGAACAATGGTGGTATAGCTGCGGCTGAGGCCCGAAACAACGCTAAAGCCGAACTGCTTTACAGTGAAATTGACAGAAATCCGCTCTTTGAAACGTTCTGCGTACCTGAAGACCGTTCGGTGATGAATGTTTCATTCAAACTTGTGGACGAATCCAAAAAAGAACAGTTCGACAGTGCCTGGAAAGCAGCCGGCATCAGTGGACTGAACGGCCACCGCAGCCTGGGCGGATACCGTGCCAGCATGTATAATGCAATGTCTTTGGAAAGTGTGCAGGTGCTTGTTGATGTAATGAAAAGCCTGTAAACACGATAAATTTTAACTTACCCTCTAATTTCCAAGAATAATGATAGTTTTAGCTAACGACGGAATTTCCAAGGCAGGAGAAAATAAACTGAAGGAAAACGGTATTGAGCTCTTAGATGCCAGGGTTTCACAGGAACATCTTAGCGGTTTTATTAACGAGAATAACGTGGATGTGCTATTGGTGCGCAGTGCCACTAAAGTAAGACAGGATCTAATTGATGCCTGCCCGTCACTGAAGATTATTGGACGCGGCGGTGTAGGCATGGATAATATTGATGTTGAATACGCAATTGAAAAAGGTCTGTACGTAATCAATACGCCTAACGCGTCTTCGCGTTCCGTGGCCGAACTCGTTTTTGCTCACTTTTTCAGCCTTGCAAGATTTCTGCACGAATCCAACCGGATGATGCCGCTGGAAGGTGATACACAGTTTAATGCGCTCAAGAAATCATACAGCAACGCCAGCGAGCTTGAAGGGAAGACCCTGGGCGTAATCGGATTTGGCGGCATCGGTCAGGAAGTGGTTAAGATGGGAATTTCCCTGGGAATGAAGGTGAAGGTACTCACCAGAAAGCCGCGGACGGAAACACTCAGCCTGAGTTTTTTTGACGGTCAAACTGTAAAATTTGAAATAACTTCAACAACTGATTACAGCGGGTTCCTGAAAGATACCGATTTCATCAGCATCAATACGCCGAAAACAGAGGGCTATGTACTGGATACGCCTCAGTTTGAGATGATGAAAGACGGTGTTTATATCGTGAACACTGCCAGAGGTGGTGTAATTAATGAAGTAACGCTTCTGGATTTCATTGAATCCGGCAGGATTGCCGGTGCAGCCCTGGACGTTTTTGAAAACGAACCTACACCTGAACTGCCGTTACTGATGAATCCTAACCTTTCGCTTACACCGCACCTTGGAGGCAATACACTGGACGCACAGGAAAAAATTGGCACTGAACTGGCGCAGCAGATCATCGCAATTAAGAACTCAATTGTCTAACGATGCCGATATTTAAGCCTTTTCGCGGTATACGTCCGCACCAAGACTATCTGGATGTATTTCCAACGCATCCGCTGGACAATTTTACACAGGAAGAAATCAACAGAAAAGCGCAGGAAGACTTTTCCTACGTACAGATGATCAAACCCTATGTGGTGAGTAAATCCAAAGATATAGACCGCAACCTCAGGAAAATAAGGACCAATTTCGAGGAACTCCTGGAGGATAAGAAACTCATACAGGACGCCTCCTCTTATTATTTGTATGAGCAGATCAAACCCGACAAAACCGTCTTCCGCGGTCTGCTCGGCCTGGTCTCTGTAGAGGATTTCTGGGACGGGAAAATCAAGAGACACGAAAGCACCATTCCGCAAAAGAAAGAAAAACTTGCCCAATACCTGGACAAAGTGGGTCTGCAGGCGGAACCCGTACTCCTGACGTATCCGGCCAATTCGAAAGTTGAACTCCTGATGAATCATGAGGAAAAGAATGTTCCCCTGCTTAATTATTATGACAGCCGCGGCATTCGTCATAAGGTTTGGAAAATAGACAACCGCCTGAAAATGCAGCAGTTTAAGGAAGTACTGGAGCAGATAGACTCTTTCTACATTGCCGACGGGCATCACCGTATAGGTTCCACCGCTCTGAACGCCAGAAATCATAAGGAGAAAAATAAGAAGCATAAAGGTACAGAGCCCTACAACTATATTTTCAGCTTCATTGTTTCCAACCAGTCCATTAAAATTCATGATTACAACCGGGTCGTTAAAGACCGTAACGGACTTTCGTCAGAGGAGATTTTAGCGAAACTGGAACAGTGTTTTGATATTCATGTTAAAGGTGAAGAACCGTACTATCCTTCGCAGAAATTTCATATTTCAATGTATATGGACGGGCTGTTCTACTCCCTGCATGTGAAGCACAGTTTACGCAATCCCGAGATTTCCAAAGACAACCTGGACCACCATCTGCTGGACAAATATATATTAAGAGACATCCTCGGAATAGAAAATACCGACAGCTCGGAGCAGATAAGATATGTGAAAGGGAACTCCTCAGTTGAAGGCATATTAAAAATGAAAGCCGAAGTTGACTTACATGAAGGTCAGATCGGATTCGGGGTATATCCTGTCAGCTTTAATGAGATGCTTAAAATTTCGGACAACCGGATCAGCATGCCACCCAAATGCACTTACATTGAGCCCAAACTCATTACAGCGCTGGTCATGTATGACATGAAGTAAATTTCTTATTTTTGAGTCCTGAAAGGAAATAAAAATGAAGAAAACCCTAATAATCATTCCACTCTTTTTGGGTGGAATTTTATTTTCTCAGCGTAAGCCTTCATCCCAGCCAAAAACGGATTTCGCCGGCGAATTCCGCAGGATTTCCGATGAAATTATGCTGAACAGCAATGCGTATGAGAACCTGCGCGAACTTGTGAAAGGAATTGGCCCCCGCTTTGCCGCGACGCCCGCCTACGACAAAGCTGTTGTTTGGGCCGAAAAAAAATTTGCAGAGAACGGCGGTTCCAATATTCGCAGACAGGATGTGATGGTGCCTGTTTGGGAGCGCGGCCGCGAAAGCGTTCAGATAAAAACGGCGGGCGGGAACTGGAAAAGCATACCGGCACTGGCTTTGGGTACCTCTGAGGGTACGGGAGGAAAAGACTTAACCGGTGAAATCATTTTCGCCAAAGACCTGGCAGAATTTTCACAGATGTTTCCAAGCGATGTAAAGGACAAAATTGTTTTCTTTAATTACGCGTTCGACCAAACTATCATTAACCCAAATGAAGCCTATCTTATTGCAGGCAAGTACCGCTGGTCCACACCCTCTCTGGCCAGCCGCAAAGGAGCCAAAGCAGTACTTACCCGTTCGGCAACCTCCGCTTCAGACGATCTGCCCCATACCGGAAGTGTATATTACGACGTACTGGACAAGAACAGGATTCCGGCACTGTCAATTGGTGCACGCAGCGCCGATGAACTGGAACAGTTAGTTAAGAAACAGCCTGTCATGGTTAAGATTAACACCACCTCCGCTACAAAAGGCGAAAAGATTAATCATAACGTGATTGCTGAAATTCCGGGGAATAAGGACAACAGTGTCATCGTGATAGGTGCACATCTGGATTCCTGGGATATTTCCGAAGGAGCACATGACAATGGTGCAGGTGTGGTGCAGGTACTGGAAGTACTTCGCGTCTTTAAAAAACTTGATATCAAGAACAGACATACTTTACGTTTCGTTCTTTTTGCCAATGAAGAAAACGGCGTTCATGGCGGCGAGACATATGCTGCTGCCGTTAAGAAATCAGGCGAAAAACATATCTTTGCGATAGAGAGCGATGCCGGCGGATATTCTCCACGCGGGATTTCACTGGACATGATTCCGCAGCGGCGCAGGCTGGTCTTTGCCTGGAAAAACTTTTTCCTGCCTTACGGAGTGTACGATTTTACGCAGGAAACTTCCGGACAGGACATAGCGCCACTGAAAAAGCTGGGTATACCTTTGGCAGAACTGGTTCCGGATATGCAGCGCTATTTCGATATCCACCATACCAGTCAGGATACTTTTGATAAAGTAAACCGGCGTGAATTAAACCTCGGCGCCGTGGCTATGGCTCAAATGGTTTATATGATCGACCAGAACTGGTAGATTACACAACTTCATTATCTTTTCAAATAATCAACAAAAAAAGGCTGTCTCCTTGCGGGACAGCCTGTATGTATTATTCTGTTCTGATTACTTGATCTTCACCAGTTCCACATCGAAAACCAACCATGCATTTGGCGGAATTACACCACCTGCACCGTTCGGTCCGTAGGCAAGTTCCGAAGGAATAAGCAGAGTGGCGGTTTCACCCTCCTTTAGCATCAGGATACCTTCGTCCCAACCTTTTATTACACGTCCTGTTCCTACCGGAAATTCCAGTGGCTGATTTCTTTTGTAAGAGCTGTCGAATTCTGTTCCGTCCACCAGGCGGCCGGCGTAATGTACGGCTACCATATCACCTGCTTTTGGCTCCTTGCCCGCAGCAGTTTTAGTGATCTTATAGTAAAGACCGGAAGCAGTTTTTTGCATACCGGCTGCCATCTCATCAACCAGTCTTTGCTGATTGGCTTTGAACTCAGCTTCTTTTTTTGCCTTTTCCTCCTCCATTTTGCTAAGGTAGACCTTGTTATTTTCCTGAATTTTATCCTTACCAGTTTCAAAAAGTTTTGCTGCATCGTAGTTCTTATAGCTGTCGCCTTTGCTGAAGATGGAAACTTTCTCCAGTACAACGTCTGTTTTAGGCTTATCCTGTGGTCCTTTTTCTACAGCTGCTATTGTATCTATCACTTCAACACCGTTCACTACTTTCCCGAATATGGTATGTTTACCGTCCAGCCAGGGTGTTGGTACCTGAGTAATGAAAAATTGAGATCCGTTGGTATTCGGACCGGAGTTCGCCATTGAAAGAACACCCTTCACATCATGTTTCAGATCGTTCTTCTCATCAGCAAACTTATAGCCGGGGTCGCCCATTCCTGTTCCCTGCGGATCTCCGCCCTGGATCATAAAATCTGAAATTACGCGGTGAAAAATGGTACCGTCGTAGAAAGGTACCCCTTTTCCTTTGGACTTGTTGGGAATGCTACCTTCTGCAAGGCCAACAAAATTAGCAACTGTTACAGGCGATTTTTCATCCTCCAGTTTTACAATCATGTTCCCTTTTGTGGTTTGAAGGTGCGCATAAAGCCCGTCATTCAAACCTTCGTACGTTTGTTTGTCTACATTCATCTTTTTATATATTGGTGTACAGCTAAATAGCGTTAATCCTGCTATTGCTAAAATTGAGTATTTTCTGAACATTACTGGTTTATTATTGTTAATGCGGTGAGCATGGCGAAAATACGGAATTCGCCCCAAATAATAAAACAAAAAGTCAGGCAACTAAGCCTGACTCTAATCTGTAAATTATATGGATTATACTGTCTGAAGAACGTCTTTTTCAACCTTCTCTCTCCAGCCAAACGGATCTTCGGCCGCATTGGTCTGAATATCAACAAGGGCTTTCTTAAGAGAAAGAGCATAACTCTCTTGTTCTGAAAGTACAGGAAGTTCAAAATTCCGGCCCTGATAACCGAAGGATTTGAATGCAGTCGTTACGACAGCAGTACCTACTCCCCAGATTTCCTTAAGCGTTCCGTCTTTGTGAGCCGCCAGAACATCTTTCACAGCGATTGGCTCTACCCTAACGTCAATTCCTTTATGCTTAGCCAGAGTAATGAAACTGTCTCTTGTAACCCCATCCAGGATTTTTTCAGATGTTGGAGGTGTATAGATGGTATCACCAATCCTAACAAAAACATTCATGGTGCCACTTTCTTCAAAATACTCATGCGTACTGTCATCGGTCCAGATAATCTGCTCATAACCTTCCTCATTAGCCAGCTGGGTAGGATAGAAAGATGCCGCATAGTTACCGGCCGCTTTGGCAAATCCAACTCCGCCACTGGCAGCACGTGAATAATAATCCGAAATCTTCACCGACACCGGTGCGCTGTAATAGCTGGTAGCCGGTGCAGCCACAATTGCGAACATATATTTGTTGGAAACCCTTGCTTTCAATCCTTCTTCGGTAGCGAAGATCAGCGGACGGATGTACAGTGATTTACCTTCTCCGGTAGGAATCCAAGCTCTGTCTATGTCCATAAGTGCTTTCAGACCACCAACAAAAACCTCCTCAGGAATCTCGGGCATCGCCAGACGCTTGGCTGACTTGTTAATCCTTTCAAAATTTTTATTTACACGGAAAAGATAAACTTCGTCATTACTGTCTTTATATGCTTTCATACCCTCAAAACAGGCCTGACCGTAATTAAACGCCATATTGGAAGGTGAAAAAGGCAGCGGACCGTAAGGCATGAGCTTCGCCTCACCCCAGGCACCATTTTCATATTCACATATAATCATATGATCCGTGAAGTGGTCTCCGAATGAGTAATTTTCTGGATCAAAGGAAGAAATCCTTGAATTTTCGGTTTTTTGGATTATCATTTCTTAATTTTTTTAAACGTGTTTTACAACTCTAAATAATTTTTTAAATATACATATTTTAGTTTAAATTTGAAAAAAAATAAGTTGAAAAGAGAGGTTAAAGTCACATCTGACGGCAGTAAGACACTGTTTATCAATGAATTGAATGAAGGCTATCATTCACATCACGGTGCGCTTCAGGAAGCAAAACACGTATTTATTGATAATGGACTAAAATTAGTTAATGATTACGAAATTAATATTTTAGAACTGGGTTTTGGAACAGGATTGAACGTTTTAGTCACTATTGATGAGTTTTTAAAAACTGACAAAAATCATAAAATAAACTTTTATACCCTTGAAAAATATCCCATAACTGAAGCGGAGATTAAAGAGTTGGACTACAGTGACCTTTTTTCAAACAGTGAACTGCAGGAAATGTACCTTAAAATTCATGAATCCGACTGGGAAGTTCCTGTTGAAATTCTGCCGAATTTCAGTCTTCAGAAAATACAGGTTGATTTCCACGCTTTGCCTTCGGTTGAAATCCCTAAAATCAATTTAGTATATTACGACTGTTTCGGCGCACGTGTGCAGCCGGATCTTTGGGAGGAATCTCTATTTGCATCTGTGGCCGAAAAAATGTCTGAAGGCGGACTATTAACGACCTATTCCAGCAAAGGTTCTGTGCGCCGTATCTTAAAGGCCCTGGATTTTGAAGTGGAGAAGAAAGCCGGACCGCCGGGAAAACGTGAGATGCTCATCGCCTGGAAAAACTCATTAACAAAAAAATAATGTATTTTTAATCCAAACTTCTATACATGATCAACAAAACCAACGTCCGCATCTATGCCTGTGCAGTTAAAGACCGAAGTGTACTTGTACTACATGAAGAGTACGCAGGCCAACACCTGATGAAGTTCCCCGGCGGCGGACTGGAGTATGGCGAAGGCGTTCTGGACTGCCTTCACCGCGAATTTGAAGAGGAACTGAATGCGAAGATCCGGATCATAGAACACTTATATACCCAGGAAAACTTTGAGGTTTCGCGGTTCCGCGACAATGAGCAGCTGCTTACCATCTACTACATCGTGGAGATAGTGGACGAAACTGACTTTCTTATTCTGGATCCCTGTATTGAAAAAGTGGAATGGTTGTCTATAGACTCGGAGAATATCTTCCCCCTGCCTATCGATAGGATTGCCTTTGAAAAGTTAAGGGAGAAAATGACCAGCAATCATTTTCTGACCTTATAATGTAGAGCACCGGGATAGGGCTGCAGGTAGCCGTAATTCCAGTTGGAATGCAGCAGTGACTCTATATACAAATCGGTACGGTTGCGGTAAGGGTCATAAGGCTCCTTTATATCAACTTCGGCAATATTGCCCTTCACATTCCACCAGAAGGCGCTCCAACCCCCGCGAAGTTCCTTAATAATCTCAAAAACCGTTTTTCCCGTGCCACGGTGCATCAGCTTCGCAAAAACACGACCTTCAGTGGTTGTCAGATCGCGCAGCTGCTTTTCGTACTGGTTTGCAAGATTCGACTGGCGTTCCCGGATATATTTCTTCTGTGAGTTCCGGTCCATGTTCGCGATATCACTCTGGATTCCATTGTACTGCGCAAGTGCTGTAACAAAAAGAGGATAGACGCGGGCCAGTTTCTTATTCAGGAAAAAGTAATAATTACGGTCCAGTTGATTGTTAAATCCGGGCCCCTTTCTCAGGACCAGTTCATCCATGATCACCACAGTTTCGCCGTTGATTTCATAAATTTTAGCCTTCTGCTTTTCATCATAGAAGTATTTCTGTCCGAATTCATCTACCTTAAGCTGATCCTGGGGATATTCACTTAAAGGCTTTACCATAACCGTATCCTGCGCCTTCACCGATACGGTAACAAAGAGAAGAAAGACCAAAAGGGTCTGATATATTTTCATTATTTTTACTGTCTCAAAAATCCACAAACTAACGCAAATTTTATTCCCTTTCAATGAATTTCAGCAAGAAATCTCTTAAGTTTTTAGAATCTTACCTAAACCAATCATCCCCAACGGGTTACGAACATGACGGGCAAAAAATATGGATGGACTACATAAAGCCTTATGTTGATAAAATTGATTTTGACCATTACGGAACCTGCTATGGCATCGTAAATCCTGAAGCTCCCTTCAAAGTTGTGATTGAAGCCCATGCCGATGAAATTTCCTGGTACGTTAATTATATCACTGACGACGGACTTATCTATGTAATCCGCAACGGCGGGTCGGACCAGATGATTGCCCCCTCCAAAGTGGTACACATTCACGGTGAAAAGGGAATAGTGAAAGGGGTTTTCGGATGGCCGGCTATTCACACTAGAGGTATCAGCTCAGATGAGCCGGTTCCAAAACTTGAAAATATATTCATTGACTGTGGTGCTACTTCGAAAAAAGAAGTGGAAGAACTCGGTGTTTTTGTAGGCTGTATGATTACCTATCCGGATGAATTCTTTGAGCTTAATGACCGCTATTTCGTTTGCCGTGCCCTGGACAACAGGATTGGCGGCTTTATGATCGCGGAAGTTGCTCGCATGCTGAAGGAAAACGGAAACAAGTTGCCCTTCGGTCTTTACATCACCAATTCAGTACAGGAAGAAGTGGGACTGTACGGCGCACATATGATTGCGGAAACACTGAAGCCCAACATCGCCATTGTAACAGATGTGACGCACGACACCACCACGCCGATGATTGAGAAGAAGAAGGAAGGTGACCAAAAATGTGGTGACGGACCGGTGGTATTTTATGCGCCAAGTGTTCACCACAACATCCGCCAACTTATTGTGGATACCGCCAAACTGAAGGAAATACCGTTCCAGCGTGCCGCTGCCAGCCGTGCAACAGGAACCGATACCGACGCCTTTGCCCATTCTAACGGTGGTGTACCGTCGGCTTTGATTTCTTTACCGCTGCGCTATATGCATACCACGGTAGAGATGGTATCTAAAGAAGATGTAGCCAATGTGATACAGCTCATCTACGAAACCTTACTCCGCATAGAACCTGAAATGAACCTGAAATATCACGCTAAGTAAAATAAAATGAAAAACAAGATGATTGCCCCTTCCCTGCTGTCCGCAGATTTCGGAAATCTGGAAAGGGATATTAATATGCTGAACAATTCCCAGGCAGACTGGCTGCATATCGATATTATGGACGGCCGCTTTGTACCCAATATCTCCTTTGGTTTCCCGGTGATGAAGACGGTGCAGCAGCATGCAAAAAAGTTTGTGGATGTACACCTGATGATTGTTGAGCCGGAAAAATATGTTGAAGAATTCATTACACACGGCGCCGACCTGGTTTCAGTACATTATGAAGCATGCGTGCATTTGCACCGTACCATCAGACTTATCCAGGACAGCGGTGCCAAGGCGGGCGTAGTGCTGAATCCCTCAACACCCGTTCTGATGCTGGAAGATATTATCTCTGAAGTGGACCTGGTATTGCTGATGAGTGTGAATCCAGGATTCGGCGGTCAGAAATTCATAGAAAACACCTACAAGAAAATTTCTGAAACCAAAGACCTTATTCTTAACAACAATTCCACAGCTCTTATTCAGGTAGACGGCGGTGTAAACCTGGACAATGCATCCAGACTGTTTGACGCTGGTGCCGATGTGCTTGTGGCCGGTAACGCTGTTTTCAGCAGTGAAAACCCTGAAAAAACGATAGAACTTCTGAAGATTTAGGACATCCTGTCAATGTAATGTTTTACACTGTAACTTAAACATTTGAACAAGCGTATAATCTATAAACAGGTCTTATGTTTGCTAAATTCATTGAAAGTTACTCCTTCTTCAAAATCGTTCTTTCACCATTAATTGCCGGAACTGTTTTGGGATTCGCGCTGTACCAATACCTGGACCAAGGCCAGACTGGAGCTGTAGTCTTTGGAATCTGTATCATTTTAGGCTTGATTGGAGGTATCATCTGGGCCATACAGATCAGCGGTAAATATGGCGCGCACCATTTTATCTCGCGCACTGAGGCAAGCGAAGATATAAGCGAGGCCGTAAGAGCAGACTCGGAAAAGAGCGAAACTGAAGACACAGACAAGCAATAAAGCAGATTAATTTTTCAGCATTTTGCCTGAATTTTATTGTCAAAAAAAAGCCGTACTGTTGATGGAGAACAGTACGGCTTTTTATTTACCAATTATTTACTTAGAATATTTCTCTGCCTGAAAAATGGAACTGAGCTTCAATAAGTGCATTTTCATCAGAATCTGAACCATGTACCGCGTTCTCGCCTACACTTCTTGCGAACATTTTTCTGATGGTACCTTCTGCAGCATCAGCAGGGTTGGTAGCACCAATAAGCGTTCTGAAATCTTCAACCGCATTATCCTTCTCCAAAACCGCAGCAACAATAGGACCTGAACTCATAAATTCCACAAGTTCTCCGTAAAAAGGACGCTCGCTGTGAACTTCGTAAAATTTCTTAGCATCACTCAGAGTAAGCTGAGTAAGCTTCAATGCTTTTATTTTGAATCCGGCTTCAGCAATTTTTCCTAAAATTGCGCCTATGTGCCCGTCTGCAACTGCATCTGGCTTGATCATCGTAAATGTGATTCCTGACATATATCTATATATTTATTTTCGAGTGCAAATTTACGCTTTTAATTAATTCCTGAGAAGAAAAGTTTATTTAAACGTTTTTCAACTTTTGGCACGCGACTTGCTTACTAAAATCAGATTCTCATGTTTAATTTGAGTTTTCATGGTTATTAGTTTTTACCCAGCTTCGGCTGGGTTTTTTTGTGCTAAAAACCTTCCTGCTCCAGCGCATCTGCTTCCTCCATGAGTTTGAGATAGGTGGAATACCTGGTTTCTTCGATTTCACCAGTCTCAAGGCCTGCTAAAACCGCACATTTTGGTTCATTGATGTGCAGACAGTTATAGAACTTGCATTCATCCGACTTCCGGAAGATATCCGGAAAATAGTGCTGCACCTCCTCCTTAAGTACATCAATCATAGCGAACTCCCGTACACCGGGCGTATCGATTACGCTTCCGCCAAAATCCCAAAAATGCATCTGTGCGAAAGTGGTCGTATGTTTACCTTTCAGATGAGTTTCGGAAATTTCCGAGGTTTTAAGGTTCAAACCGGGCTGAAAAGCATTGACTAAAGTAGACTTTCCGGCACCTGAATGTCCGAAGAATACCGAAACCCTGTCTTTAAGCCTCTGCTGCAGCAAATCCAGATTCAGTTTGGTATAAGAGGACACCTGAAGCGTTTCGTAGCCAATATTGTGGTACATCTCTTCAATGTTCCGGATTATTTCCGCTTCATCTTCGTTCAGGGTATCCATCTTACTCATCAGGATGAGTGGCTCAATATTATACGCTTCGCAGCAAGCCAGGAAACGGTCCAGAAAACCCAGGGATGTCTCCGGAAACTTTAGCGTATAGATAAAACAGGCAATATCAATATTGGATGCAATGATATGTGCTTCTTTTGAAAGGTTTACAGACTTCCGGATCAGGTAATTGCGGCGGGTTTCAATTTTTGTGATCCAGGCTACACTGTCCTTTTCCAGCTGAAACTCCACATGGTCCCCCACGGCCAAAGGATTCGTTAATCGTGTTTTTATGAGTTTAAACTTACCTCTGATCCGCGCCTCGTACACCTGCCTGGTGTCATGCTCCATCACCTGATACCAGCTGCCGGTGGATTTTATCACAAGTCCTTTCATACAATGCGTTTATTTGCTTTTCATGATGTCATTCTGCACCACTACAGACTGCTCATGAATGGTCTTGAATATGCGTTCGATAAATTCCTGCGACATTCCCGTTTCTTCAGCTTTCCTTTTAGCGTATTCTGTAACGGCTTTCCAGCGGTCAGGCTGAAAAACGGTCAGGTTATTGTCACTCTTCAGCATTCCGATTTTTTCAGAAAGTTTCATCCGTTGCGAAAGTAGATCAATGACCTGATAATCTACGTCAGAAATAAGGGTGCGGTACCTTTCAAGTTCCTCGTCAAAACCCGCACACTCCTCATTCCTGACAATAAGTCCTTTCAACAGCGCGGCGAGGGTTTCCGGTGTAATCTGTTGCCTCGCGTCGCTCCAGGCTTCGTCCGGATTGCAGTGAGTCTCGATCATCACGCCCTGATATCCCAAATTCAGGGCTTCCTGAGCTACTGACGACAGTCCGGTACGGTTACCGCAAATGTGGGAGGGATCGATTATCAGCGGAATATTGGGCAACTGGTTTTTAAAATCAAGCGCAATCTGCCAGTTGGGAATATTGCGGTAGTTTGTTTTCCTGTACGTGGAGAATCCGCGGTGTATAGCCCCAAGATGTTGGATACCGGCACCGGCAAGGCGCTCCAGCGCGCCAACCCATAGAGCCAGGTCGGGATTTACGGGATTCTTAACCAGCACGATCCGGTCTGTACCTTTCAAAGCATCGGCAATTTCCTGCACAGCAAAAGGATTTACAGTGGTGCGTGCGCCAATCCAAAGAATATCTACATCCGCATTTACGGCTGCCTGTACATGATGCATATTGGCCACCTCGGTTGCAGTCTTGTAGCCGAATTCTTCCTTTACTTTCCTCAGCCAGCCCAAGCCAATGGTTCCCACGCCTTCAAAGCCGTTAGGTTTGGTACGCGGTTTCCAGATACCGGCACGAAATACAGAGACCGAAGCCCCGGATTCTTTCATCCGGCCGGCAGTTTCCAGCATTTGGGTCTCACTCTCGGCGCTGCAGGGCCCTGCGATGATTAGCGGATGATTGAACTGTGAAATCCAGTCGTTATTTATATCGGTTAACTGCATGGGTTTGTAAAATGGGGTTATCAACTAAGGTCAAGTTTAAAGAGGTCATCAAGTTCTTTCAGTACCGGGTTAATCTGTACATACTTTTCGAAGAGACTGCGTTTGGTCACGATTTCTTTCTTCAGGTTTACCGCATCCATCTTATATTCCACACGGAATGTATAATTGTGTACTTTGTGCCGAAAGTGGTTCAGGAAATCATGGGATACTTTATCAAATTCAGATTTGGCAGTATCTGAAGGATAGAAGATGCGGATCAGGTCTTCGTCCTCCTTATGGACTTTAAAACCGCTGATGGCATTGTAAATGACAATATCTTTTTGCTGAATCTGATTCAGGAAGGCTTTCCATTCAGTCTGCAGATCGGTTTCCGTAAAGTGGCTGTTGGGAAGTTCTTCCTTATCTGCCTGAATCACCGTATCTTTCTCCTCCTCTTCCTCAACGGTAAGCTTGCGCGCAATGCTGAACCGCGAGGGCGTAGCCGGTTTGGACTTCACTACAGGAGTTACCGCCTTTTGAACGACCGCTGCTTCCGGCACAGCCGGTATCTCTTTTGGTTTTTCAGACGCGGGAGGCGGAAGCTGCTCAAGCCGGGGGGCTAAAATCAGGAATTTTTTTTTTTGACGGAATTATTTGCTGCGGTTAGGCTGGCAAGCTGCATCAAAGCAATCTCCACCATCAGCCTGGGATTCTTCGAATTTTTATAGTTAATATCTGCATGGTTACAGATTTCAATGCCGTCAATAAGCTGCTGCGGCGTCCATTTCTGGCTCTGGGCGCCGAAACGTTCCTTCGTCTTCTCGCCTACTTCAATAAGTGAAAGCGTAACAGGATTCTGCGCCATCATAAGATCGCGGAAATGGCTGCCCAATCCGGCGATGAAAAGATGCGGGTCAAATCCCTTTTTTACAATTTCGTTAAAGGCGGTGAGAATCTCAGGAATCTTATTTTCGTGCGCAAGGTCGGCAACAGTAAGATACTGGTCATAATCCAGGATATTAAGGACTTCAGCCGCTTTCTGGAGCGTAATATTTTTCTGGGTAAAGGTGGAGAGCCTGTCAAAGATGGATAATGCATCACGCAGGGCACCATCGGCTTTTTGCGCTACCAGGTAAAGTGCGTCGTCATCATACCGGATGTTTTCAGCTTCAGCAATCTTGCGAAGGTGCTGCTGGATATCCTCAATGGTTATCCTTTTGAAATCATAAATCTGACATCTGGATAGAATCGTCGGTATGATTTTATGCTTCTCTGTGGTAGCCAGAATAAAGATCGCGTGCGCGGGCGGTTCCTCCAGGGTTTTTAGGAAGGCGTTAAAAGCGGCAGACGAAAGCATATGCACCTCGTCTATGATATACACCTTGTAGGTACCAACCTGTGGTGCGAAACGTACCTGGTCTATCAGCTCGCGAATATCATCTACCGAATTATTGGAAGCGGCATCAAGTTCATGGATATTGTAGGTAAAGCCATCTTCCGAAGTGGCACCATCTCTTTCGTTGATCTTGCGGGCCAGAATCCTGGCGCAAGTGGTCTTGCCCACCCCACGCGGACCGCAGAAAAGCAGTGCCTGGGCAAGCTGGTTTTCTTCTATGGCATGCTCCAGTGTGTCCGTAATATGCGTCTGCCCAACAACAGTATCAAACTCCTGCGGACGGTATTTTCGGGCTGAAACAACGAAGTTTTCCATGGGGTCAAAAATAAGCGAAATAATGTGAAATACAAAACCCCTGGTAAAAAAGCGGTTGCTGGGAATTTCATGGTACGAATGCTCCGCATAAGTATAGTCATAAAAAAAGCGGCCTATGAAAGCCGCCTGAAATAATTGTAATCCGGAAAATCAATTGGTGTGCAGATAAGAATAAATATCATCCTTCAGATACAGTCTTCTCTTGCGAAGTTCAGTCAGGTGTTCATCTGTAGTGTGATTTACTTCGCCGTCTTCATAATGCTGAATAAGGGCATTCACCTCCTCATAGTTGACGTACATTTTACGGAATGTATCGTCATTTGTTTTCAGCTCTGCGATTTTCTGCACATACTCAGGAAACTCGTTAATAAGAATGTGGTTTTCCATGGTGTAAACTATTTGTGGATTATTACAGACTAAAGTTAAACACTTTTTAGGCGTCAGTCAATATGAAACATATCATCAGGAAAAAATAGCTGAATTTTGGGAGGACTCCGTAAAGTGCAGACTTCATGTACCGGATAACTGGTGAACCGCACTTCAACCCGAAAGCGGCGGACTTTAATGAAGTACTATAATGCAATTTTGGTGAATTAATCCTTTGAAAAACTTAAGCATTTTCTTACTTTTGGGAAAATACACATTTACGCCAAATGGGACACCTACCGAAACTGATAGAGGATTTAGCATTGATATTGATAGTGGCAGCTTTTGTCGTTATTATTTTCAGGAAAATCAAGCAGCCTCTTGTACTGGGATATATCATTGCTGGTTTCCTGGTGAGCCCAAACCTGAACATTTTTCCGTCCGTGGTGGACAGTGCCAATATTAAAACCCTGGCGGAGATCGGGGTGATATTCCTCCTGTTCAGTCTCGGACTGGAATTCAGTTTCAAGAAACTGATGAACGTGGGAGGCTCGGCCTCAGTGACAGCCTTTGTGGAGATTATTTTCATAACCATAGCCGGTTACTATACGGGGCGCTGGCTGGGCTGGAGCATCATGGACAGTATGTTTCTGGGTGGTATGCTGGCCAGCTCGTCTACCACCATCATTATCAGGGCATTCGATGAGCTTGGAGTGAAGACCAGGAACTTCGCAAAGACGGTCTTTGGTGTTCTGGTGGTAGAAGATATCGTGGTGATCCTGCTTATGGTACTTCTCTCCACCATTGCGGTGACAAAAGAATTTGAAGGCACACAGATCCTGTTTACTGTTGTTAAATTGCTGTTCTTTCTCATTTTATGGTTTCTGTTGGGCATCTTCCTGGTGCCTACCCTGCTCAAGAAAATAAAACCTTTGGTTGATGATGAAATCCTGCTTATCCTTTCCATCGGTCTCTGTCTGGGCATGGTGCTTATCGCGGTGAACGTTGGTTTCTCGGCAGAGCTTGGCGCTTTTGTTATGGGATCCATCATCGCTGAAACTACCGTGGCTGAAAAAGTGGAGCATACGTTGAAATCTGTAAAAGATCTTTTTGCAGCCGTGTTCTTTGTCTCGGTAGGTATGATGATAGACTATGAAGCCATGATCACCTATGCCTGGCCCATCTTCATCGTAACCATATTGACCATAGTGGGTAAACTTTTCAGTTCTGCGTTAGGTGCGCTGATCTCCGGACAGCCACTGAAACAGTCTATTCAGGTCGGGATGAGTATGGCGCAGATCGGTGAATTTGCCTTTATTGTGGCTACGCTTGGACTCTCACTGGGTGTAATATCGGATTTCCTCTTTCCGGTGGCGGTGGGTGTTTCGGCCATCACTACGTTCACTACACCTTATCTTATCAAACTCTCGGAACCGTTTTATAGCTGGCTGGTACGCGTGGTTCCGCCCAAATATATTGAGAAAATCAACCGCTATTCCTCCAACACGCAGAACATACAGGCCGAAAACAGCTGGAAGACGATACTTACAAACTATGTTCGGATTATCGTGATCAACGGAATCATCATCATGGCCATTTATCTGCTTTTTGCAAACTTTATCATTCCCGCCATCAACGATAACCTGGAAAGCAACAGTCTGAAAAACATCATTGGCAATGCCTTACCGGTGCTTTTCATCCTTCCCTTCCTATGGGCGCTGATGGTAAAACGGCCAAATTCCGTGGCTTACCGCGAACTGTGGACCAAGACCAAATACAGCCGCGGTCCGCTGCTGATTATAGAAATTATCCGTTTTTCAATCGGTATCGGAATCTTAGGCTTTTTTCTGGACCGGTTCGCCTCCACAACGATCTCTTTCTTCATCACCATTCCGGTGGCAATCGTGCTGATGGTCATCTTCTCCAACAGGCTCAACAAGTTTTACAGCCGTATCGAGAGCAGGTTTATCACCAACCTCAACGACCGTGCTGAAATGGGCGATGCGCAGGCGGTAACCACCCTTGCAGGCACTTCCAATATTAAAGAAAGCCTGGCAGCCTGGGATGTACATATCATTGAACTGGAAGTAAAACCACTGGCGGAATATATTGGAAAGAGTCTGGTAGACCTTCAGTGGCGGGAGAAATACGGCATTAACATCGGATATATACGCCGCGGCGGCAAACTTATCCATACGCCGGACCGCTATCAGGTGCTGATGCCTTATGACAAGGTTGGCATCATTGCGACCGATGACCAGTTCCAGATCTTTAAAGAAGTATTTGACAGTCAGGAAGTCATAGAAGAGGAAAATATTGACCATATTAAACTCGGCAAGATCCTCATCAATCATCATTCACCTAAAAAAGGACTTACCATACAGGAATCGGGCATACGGGATAAAACGGACGGACTTGTGATCGCCATCCGGCGGGGAGATGAGCGCATCCTGAATCCTGAATCATCTGAAATCCTGCAGCTGGACGATATTGTTTGGGTGGTAGGTAACCGTAAGAAAATTGAAAAACTGAATGTGGAAATCTAAGTGATGACGAAAGAAGAACTTCTGAATAAGGCGGTCAGGATTGCCACCAAAGCCCACCGTAACCAAACCGATAAATTCGGTGCACCCTATGTGGGCCATGTTATGCGGGTGATGGATTACGGTAAGACCTATGATGAAAAAATTGTAGGAGTCCTGCATGATACCATAGAAGACTGTCCGGAAATTACGCTGGATTACCTTTTGCAGGAAGGCTTTCCCAATCACATCGTTTTCGCAGTTGAATGTCTGACGAAAAATCCGCCGGATCAGGATTACACCGAATTCATAAAACAAACTGAAAAGTCACACTTGGCAGTGGCGGTAAAGCTCAACGATCTGCGGGACAATATGGACCTGCGGCGGTTCACCAGACCAATGACGGACAAAGATATGAAGAGGCTCAACAAATACCTGAAAGCCTACCTTTACCTAAAGGAAAAATACTGAATCTTTGAAAGCTGCTTATAAACCAATGCGGTAGTTAAACCCCAGCTGAAACCACCGTCCGGGCATAGGCACACCAAAGGTCTCCGTATACTTAGTGGAAGTAAGGTTGTTGATGGCCAGGAATAAATGTAAATCACTATAACGGTATTTCAGCTTGAGATCTATTAACTGGTAGCTTCCCGTAGAAACCCGCTCATTATACCGGTATACCCATTGTGCTGTGATTCCCTTCAGCAACCTGTTTTCCATTTTAGCTACCAGTTGATGCTTTAGGTTTTCCATCACATAGCGTGATAACAGATTTGCCGGTTGTTCTGCCCTGCTGTTCAGAAAAGTGTACCCCAACGACCAGGACTGAATAAATGATTTAAGTTGCTGCCGCAACTCAAGTTCCATACCTTCCGTATAGATGCTTCCAATATTTTCGGCACGCCAGAGTTCGTTTTCGCCGGCTTTAATCCAGTCAATTGAATTGTCTGAATCCCGCAAAAATCCGCTGATTTTAAGGTCCACACCTTTCCGGTGATACCGGTATCCAATTTCCGCCGAAACCGCCTCTTCAGGTTGCAGAGATGGGTTGCCTGATTCTGTTTTACTCAGGTAATAAAGGTCTGTAAAGGTAGGGATGCGGCTTACTCTGGACACGTTTCCGTATATTTTATGGTTTGGGTCCAGGTCAAATCCCACATCAATGCCCGGATAATAAAAATTTCCTTCGCGGTCATAAGCAGACCATGAAATTCCGGGTGAAACATCCAGCCTGTCATTAAAAAAAGAAAAATGATGCTCCAGAAAAAGTTGGGTAATAAAACGTTCCCGGTGGCCAAGGTTATTGCTGGCCAGAAATTCCTTACGGATTTCAGCGCCAACACCTGTTGTTCCTAATACCGAAAATAAGGTAGTGTTAATCTCGCCGCCAATATTATTGCCGATGTGAATATTGCGGTACACTTCAGGCTTTCCGCGTACATATTCGTAAATGTCCTGCCCTCGGCGCCAGTAAATATTGGAGTTCAGGGTCCAGCGGTCCCATTTCCTGTCGGCACTTAAGCTTACAACAGAGGCCTGGGTTTCTTCATACTGGTCTTTAGCTGCGGCAGTGGCGTAAAAACCGTTGGCGCCGAATTTCTTTTCCTGGATCCCGGCCTGAAAGCGCATATTTACATTTGCCGCACGAAATTGATTCTGATAAAAAATATTATTGATCGAATAATCAGTGTTGTACCTGTAGCCTTCGGAAACGGAAGAATTAATCTGGACGAAATGGCCCACCTGCTCTGAATTCAGATGAGCGCCCAGGCCCAGTGAATAAGCGGCGAAATCGCCGCCGCTGGCAGAGACGGTAGCCGCATCCTCTGCAGCAGGTTTTGTGACGATGTTAATTACTCCTGCATACGCATTCTGGCCGAACCTTCTGGCGGCGGGACCTTTAATGACTTCTATTCTTTCTACAGATGCCAGATCAAAAGGAACACTCATGGAGTTATGCCCCGTTTGGGAATCGTTCATCCGCACACCATTTACGAGGATCAATACCTGTTCAAAGCTGCTGCCACGCAGTGAAATATCTGCCTGCACACCGTTACCGCCTCTCCTTCTGATATCGAAACCTGTGATTTGAGCCAGAACTTCTTCCACACTTGTAGCTGGAGAACTGCGTATTTCTTCTCTGTTAATTACAGTAATGTTCTCACTCACCTTTGTAACCGGCAGATCCAGGAACTTGCCGTGGATGAAAACTTCACTTATTTCAGATTCTCCGGTTTGGGCTGAAATCTGGCTTATCATACCGAGGCACAGAAATCCAAAATATTTTAACCTCATTTTACACCTGCATTTATAATATAGTGACAGATTCCGCATCTTTACCTGCGGAACAGCCCTGAATTGGAAGCGGCAAAGATAAATAAAGTTGGGTGATCCTGAATACAGGAAATACCGCAGATATAAATTTAACAGTACTAATTCCCACCGAATTGGATACCGTTCCTGCGACGGTTTACCCTTTTCTGTTGCCTAAAGTCAGGAACGTTTACACCTAAATTTTATGTAATTTTGTAGTCCTCAAATTCATACATGGATACATCCGAAAATATAGATATCAAGAAAGAGATTTTTGTTAAGAATGCACATCTCAACAACCTAAAGCATATTGATGTACGCATTCCTAAAAACAAACTTGTGGTTATTACCGGAGTCTCGGGCAGCGGGAAATCTTCACTGGCTTTTGACACCATCTATGCCGAAGGCCAGCGCCGTTATGTAGAGAGCCTGAGCTCCTACGCCCGGCAGTTCCTCGGCAAACTGGAGAAACCCAAGATTGACAGCATTAAAGGGCTGGCACCTTCCATCGCCATCCAGCAGAAGGTCATTTCATCCAATCCGCGGTCCACAGTAGGGACATCAACCGAAATTTACGATTATATAAAACTGCTCTTTGCCAGGATAGGACATACATTTTCGCCGGTTTCGGGCCGGGAAGTGCGCAAAGACAGCGTAACGGATGTCATCAACTTTATAAAACAGGCTAAAGGTACTGCTTTTCTGCTTCGGGCACCCCTGCAGTTCAGTCCGGACAGTTTTACTCAAACCCTGAACTCGCTGAAAGTAACGGGTTTTACAAGGCTTGAAGTAAACGGCAATGTGGCTGGTATTGAGGATCTGGAGAGTTTCGGCTTCACGCCTGAGAAAGACATGGAAATCCATCTGGTGATTGACCGGTTTGTGTATGAGGAAGACGAACATTTCCTGCAGAGACTTGCCGACTCCATACAGATGGCTTTTTACGAAGGTCACGGTTATTGTTCACTTAAAAATATTGATTCCGGCGACGTATACGACTTCTCCAACAAGTTTGAGCTGGACGGAATGGAGTTTATGGAACCCAATGTCCATTTCTTCAGTTTCAACAATCCCTACGGTGCCTGTCCGCAGTGTGAGGGTTATGGAAAAGTGATCGGCATTGACGAAGACCTGGTAATTCCAAATAAAAATCTGTCGGTTTTTGAGGATGCTGTGGCGGCCTGGAAAGGCGAGAGCATGGGCGAATGGAAGAAATCCTTCATAAAATGGGTGGGCGGAGATTTTCCTATTCACAAACCATATCACCAGCTGACTAAAGAACAGCGCAATTTGCTCTGGAAAGGCGACGGTTCTGCCAATTTCCCATCCATCAACGCCTTCTTTGCAATGGTGGAGGGCAACCTTTATAAAATACAGTACCGTGTCATGCTCTCCAGGTACCGCGGTAAAACGCTTTGCCCTACCTGTGAAGGTCTTAGGGTTCGTGAGGAAACGCAATGGGTGAAAATTGACGGACACAATATACAGTCCATGATTGAACTGCCGCTGGACGAACTTTTGCCGCTGGTAAAATCGCTGAAACTAAGTGCCCATGATGCGGAAATCGCAAAAAGGCTGCTTTATGAAATTACCACCCGTCTGGAGTTCCTGGATAAAGTGGGACTGGGTTATCTTACGCTGAACCGGACCTCCAATACGCTCTCGGGTGGTGAGAGCCAGCGTATTAACCTGGCCACCAGTCTGGGCAGTTCACTGGTGGGTTCCATCTATATCCTGGATGAGCCCTCCATCGGTTTGCACAGTAAGGACACTGAAAATTTGATCGGTGTACTTAAGAATTTAAGGGATTTGGGAAATACCGTCATCGTTGTGGAGCATGACGAAGATGTGATGCGCGCAGCGGATTATATCATTGACATCGGTCCCGAAGCAGGTTATCTGGGCGGTGAGTTGGTTTTTGCCGGTCATTTTGACGAACTGCAGACCTCAGATTCGCTTACCGCGCAATACCTTACCGGCAAGCTGGAGATTAAGACACCCGCTAAACGCCGTAATGCCAAGGAGTTTATTGAGATAAAAGGTGCGCGGGAAAACAACCTGAAGAACATTGATGTGAGTGTGCCGCTGGAAAGTCTGGTGGTAGTTTCGGGCGTTTCAGGTTCAGGAAAATCGACTCTGATGAAGGAAATCCTGACCAATGAGATCCAGATCCAGTTGGGCATGGGTGGCAAGAAAGGCGATTACGACAGTGTAGACTTCCCCAAAAAGCTGGTAAAGAATATTGAACTCATTGACCAAAATCCGATCGGTAAATCGTCACGCTCCAATCCTGTAACTTACCTGAAAGCCTATGATGACATCCGTGAGCTTTTCACGAAGCAGAAACTTGCCAAAATGATGGGTTATAAGGCGAAGCATTTCTCTTTTAATGTGGACGGAGGCCGCTGCGAGGAGTGTAAAGGTGAAGGTGTCATCAATGTATCGATGCAGTTTATGGCCGATATTGAGCTGGTTTGTGAAAGCTGCAACGGTACCCGTTTCCGAAGTGAGATCCTGGAAGTAAAGTTTGACGACAAGAATATCTCAGATATCCTGAACATGACTGTGGATGAGGCGCTGGAATTCTTTACAGATAATAAAGAAACAAAAATTGTAACCAAGATACAGCCGCTGCAGGATGTCGGCTTGGGCTATCTTCAGTTGGGACAGAGCTCTTCTACCCTTTCCGGTGGAGAGGCGCAGCGTATAAAACTGGCTTCGTTTCTGGTGAAAGGATTTACAACGGATAAAACCCTGTTCATTTTCGATGAACCTTCCACCGGACTTCATTTCCACGATATCAATAAACTGCTGGTTTCACTTCAGGCTTTAATTGAACTGGGACACTCAGTCATCGTCATTGAGCATCAGCCGGACATAATAAAGTCGGCAGATTATATCATTGACATTGGTCCCGATGCGGGAAAGCACGGTGGTGAGGTGGTTTTCGCAGGCACGCCGGAAGACCTTGTAAAAGATAAAAAATCCCATACGGCCAGGTTTCTGAAGGAAAAACTGTAGAATGATAAACGATATAACCAAAACAATTAAGGCTTTTTTACATTTTTTAAAAAGTCCCAGGGACCGCTTTTCAGAGCCGGTAAATGCCACCGACCGCTACAGGATCTTCACGGTGCTGTTTTTTGCCGCGATTCTATTCAACGTAATTGTAATACTGCCGGTGCTCAGTCTGGTTGATTACTATGTGCTTGATGTTGAACATAAGGGAAGGCTGCGTCCACAAACAATTTGGTTTATGCTGTTTCTGGCAGCCGTTGCAGCACCTCTTTGGGAGGAATTTGTCTTCAGATTTCCACTGAAAACAGAAAGGAACTATCTGGTGCTCTTGGCCGATAAGATAGCGCGCCGACCTTTGTTCTCTTCCTTCTGGCAAAGGAATTTTAAAATCATTTTCTATCTGGTTGCTGTTTTGTTCGGCTTGATTCATTCATTAAATTTTGAAAATGAATGGAACTGGCTGTTTATCTTGCTGCTGCCCATACTTATACTTTCGCAGTCGGTGACGGGCCTCTTTCTGGGTTATATCCGTCTGCGTCTGGGATTCATCTGGGCTGTCATTTTTCACGCATGTTTCAATTTTGTTCTAATTACTGTACCCTATCTTGTGTACCAGAACACTGAACTCATCAACATCAAGACCGCCAATTATGAACTGCGCATAGAGGGACTTTTTTGTATGGACAGTGATACATCTTCTATAACACATGATAAGCATAATGATAAAATCTTCATGATCAAATCCACTAATACTGATTTACAATTTCTTATAGAGGCAACTATTGGTCAAGGATATGATGTTAAAGATGATGAACTTGTGCATTTTTATTTCAAATCTGAAAAAGGTATGACAGAACAGGAACTGATTAACCTTCTGAAGAAGGAATTTGAAATTTCGGAAAAATAATGCCTGTCGAAAATACAGAGTTATCCACAAAAAGTTGTTAGTAAAATGTGAATTTTAACACTTTGTTCATATTCCGTATTGATTTAAATCCTACATTTACAATAAATTAATAGGAAGTAGGAGCACCAGGCACTTTTTGGATTGAAACTATTAAACTTAATATATTTTGAGAGAAGCACCGTCGGCTTCTCTTTTGTTGTTGTCTAATTAAAAAATGAGATGTCTTTATCTGCTGAATCCGTTCCTAAAGAGCGGATTCTTCTATTTTGATATAAAGTTGGAGACCGCTGGTCGCAAACTTTAACCCGGAATGACACCTGCGTTTTCAAAACTTTTGTAAATTTGCGCTCCACACGGCCTCATAGTTCAACGGATAGAATAGAAGTTTCCTAAACTTTAGATCCAGGTTCGATTCCTGGTGAGGCTACAAACACAGAAGCCGTTTCAGCAAATGAAACGGCTTTTGTTTTTGAAATTGATATGGGCTTTTATTTATCCACCACAATCCTGTCCTCACGGTTGGCCAGTTCCCAGGCGGTTGCATACACCAGTTGGGTACGTTTACGCAGCAGTTTGTAATCAATCTTGTCTGCATCATCAGTTGGCTGATGATAATCTGCATGCACTCCGTCAAAATAAAAGGCTACAGGAATACCGTTTTTTGCAAAATTATAATGGTCGGAGCGGTAATACAAACGCTGCGGGTCATTAGGGTCGTCATATTTATAGTTAAGTTCAAGTTTCTGCGTGGCATTGTTGGCGGCCTCGTTTATCACCTTCAGCTGAGTTGACAGCATTTCGGAGCCAATGACATACACATAATCCTTTCCCTCATTATCCGGATCGCTGCGACCGATCATATCAATATTGAGGTTCACTACTGTGTTTGCCAAAGGGTATACAGGATTGTCGGCATAATATTTTGAGCCCAGGAGACCATGCTCCTCGCCGGTAACATGCAGGAACAGGACAGACCGTTTCGGCGATTTACCCATTTTCTGCGCTTTTTTAAAGGCCTCAGCAATTTCCATTAAAGCCACTGTACCGCTGCCGTCGTCATCGGCACCGTTGTAAATCTGGCCGTTCTTGATTCCAACATGGTCATAATGTGCGGAGATCACGATGATCTCTTCCGGCTTTTCGCTGCCTTTTATAAATGCCAGTATATTTTCAGAATCGGGCAATGTGCTGCGGCGGCTGTTCAGTGCCTCCTTGGGAACTTTCTGGTAATAATCCTTCAGCACCTCCGGATGAGACACTCCCATTTTCCTGTACTCTGCTATCATATACCGCCCGGCTTTTTTTTGACCTTCAGATCCTGTTTCGCGGCCTTCCATCTCGTCTGATGCAATAACATAAAGATGTCTTTTCAGATCCGCCTCAGTAATGGTTTCCGAGCTGCTCCTGAAGGCGCGCCCTTCATAGCTAAGATTTGCCGTGGCGCAGGAGGTAAGCACAAATGCTGCAAAAATTGCCGGGTAAGCTTTATTCATTGTCTTTAAATTTTTCTAAAGATAAAAAAATATCAGAAATCACATACGATGCGCAGCATAACTTCTGTATTGAATTCCAGGCAATTAGATGACTATAAATCAATCCGATTGAGATTTTTAACTACCTTTATAAGTAATATGAAAAAAATTTACTGTGGCCATTGAATTTAAGGACCGGCATTCGGGCAATGATCTGAATATTTTCTCGGAGCTTGCCGCGAAAGCAGAACAGCACGGCGCCATTAATCTTGCGCAGGGTTCACCTGATTATGCGCCGGACAGCAGGCTGACTGAATTTTTGCAGCAGGCCATCCATCATGATATGAATGCCTATGCTTCAGCCTGCGTACTGCCCCTTATGCAGGAGAACCTGATCAGGTTTAATCTGAGCAGGCCCAAACCAATTTCTGTTACCGAAGATGAAGTAACGCTGGTTCCGGGAGCCACCTACGGAATGTATGTGGCCTTTGCAAGCTTTCTGGAACCCGGCGATGAGGTGATCATTATTGAGCCCTGTTACAATACCTACGTTCCGGCGGTGGAAATCAGGCGCGCGCAGCCGGTTTTTGTACAGATGCCCAATTCAGAAATTCCCTGGGAGCTTATACAGCAAGCCATCACTCCCCGTACAAAAGCCATCATCGTCAATTCACCTAATAATCCGACCGGTAAGGTTTGGGATCCGACCGACTGGGATCTCCTTTGGGAGCTCATTAAGGATACGGATATCATTGTAATTTCTGATGAAGTGTATGACCTCTTGTGCTATGACGGCCGCGAATTCCTGAGTGCCTGGCACCATCCTGAAATTTCAAAACGGTGCTTCAGCATTTACTCCTTTGAAAAGATGTTTCATATTTCCGGCTGGAAGGCCAGCTACATCATCGCACCGCCAGCGTATATAACAGCCTTCAGAAAGATTCACCAATACCTCACATTCACAGTGAATGCACATGCGCAGTATGCGCTGGGAAGTTTTCTGGTAGTTTTTGATGCAAATAAAAACAGGGAATTGTTCCTGGCAAAGCGTGATCTGTTTTGTGAACTGCTTACAGGATTACCTCTTGAAATTATACAAAAAGCCGAAGGCGGTTATTTTCAAACCGTAAGTTTCTGCCGGCAAAAGTTTCCTTATACCGACCGGGAGTTTGCGGAACTGCTGATCCGTGAGGCAAAGGTGGCCTGTGTACCCTACTCCGCTTTTTATCATGACGGCAGGGACACGGGACACTTAAGGTTTTGCTTTGCAAAGAATGATGAGACGCTGATCCAGGCAGCAGAACAGCTGAAAATTTTCTTTGTGAAATATTTAAGCGCCGCAGCGATTGTAAAGCAATAAAAAGTATCACCAAAAAATGTGAAGCTTCTGATAGCCTGCTGACTTCGCGCTTTTAATAAACTGAGTTTCTGTAAAACAGAAAGGATTGACTTTGGGGAATCTTCGATTTTGCTGGGCAGCGGGAGATTTGTAACATTGTAGCCACGCGATAGGAATCGCGCCGCAGCGGGGGGACAAGATTGCTACAAATATTCGAATTTGTATAAATACGATGTAAATTATCGCTTGTTTTATTTAAAATAATTCTGAAAAAGTCTATCTTAATTATGGCTTCACTTTTTATTTTTGTTAAAAAGTTCTCTTATGAAAAAACTAATCTATTTCCTTATTGCGCTTTCCGTATTGGTTTTAATGGGCTACAAACTCTTCAATCAAAAAGAGTTTTTACGGTCTGATGTAAGTCCCCATGGATTATTTCGAGCGGATTTATATATTGAAAAACCTTTTTTTGCACTGCCCGGTGGAGGAGGAATAACTAGTAAAAAAATTTATATCGAAGTTTTTGATAAAAATGACAATTTGATAGGTGAAACTAATAATAAATGTAGTGTTTTTCTCTCAGATGTTGAAATACGATGGGACTTGAAGCGTAATATTTTAAGATTTGCACCTGCAAGAACAATTAATCTAACCAATGGGCGATGTGATTTATGACAAATAGTTTTGCTCTATTTTTCCTAATTGGAAAAGGCTTACCTCCCCGCTGCGCAAAGTCTGACTTCGTCGAATCTTCGATTTCCTGACTTTGAGCCGTTCCAAATGTCTTCTCACTTCTATACCTCATAATTGTTAAAATTTCACACTCATACTGGCCTTCCACTACGTGAAAAAGTTACGGATAATCTTCGATTTCATGTCTTAACCACGCGATAGGGTTAGCTTCATCTAATCTTCTATTACGCTTGGCAGCGGGGCTGTGCTTTGATCAAAGATAAACCTTTATGAAATTTTAAGGAGAAGAAATTTGCGCAAAGTCAGGAGACTTTGCGCAGCGGGATAGCGGGGATTCTACACAAACTAAAGAGCATTTTAAAATGCAAAAAGAAAATGATACAATTAAAATAATAGCATATAGATTGGACTTTGATGTTGTTCCAAAAAAATAAGAGTAACCAAATCCAGTTACTGTTATTTTTCAGTCTTCATAGCAGTGCCATTCATGGCTTATTATAGTGTCTTGTTTGTGAATATTAAAGGTCAGCTCTCCTTCCTTTTTGACAATTGTATCTCCTACTGCAATCTCATTATTATATTGATTCCACCAATTACTTACACTTTCACACTTTATTGATTTTTGAGTTACAGGATCATATCCTGTAACCTCGAATAATTTCGTATTGGGGGTTGGAAGACCTTTAACCACAATGATACACTTCTCTTTAGCAATCCCTTTAGTAAACTCTTTGCAATTAACACATGATGTTACAGTTAAAAATATTAGTAAATAGAACATAATTTTTGCCATACCTAAGGAAATTGCGGATTGTGTCTAATCCATCTGAATTGTAAAAAACGATTGAATGCAGGGGTTAAATCTTTGGTATTACCTCTTGTCATTCCTCCTTCATAACCCGCATTTAGATTGATACTTCTAACCGTTGTCCCGCTGCGCAAAGTCTGACTTCGTCGAATCTTCGATTTCCCGACTTTGAGCCGTTCCAATATCTTCTTACTATCTATAGTTCCTAATTGTTGTATTTTCGCATTCATACTGGCCTTGCACTACGTGAAATGGTAACGAATAATCTTCGATTTCATGTCTTAACCACGCGATAGGGTTAGCTTCATCGAATCTTCTATTACGCTTGGCAACGGGGCTGTGCTTTGATCAAAGATATGGTTTTATGTAATATTAGGCGATAAAATTTGCTCAAAGTCAGGAGACTTTGCGCAACGGGGGTTGATCACCTTAATGTTTTTGATCCAAAAGATCCAGTCCAAACCAGCGGAGGTAATTCTATTGTCATTGGGACAGGAAAACAAATGCCTTATACCGGAGAATTCGGCAAAGCAAAAAGAGTTTATAACACACCAAATACCACCAATATTGAAGTAAACAATCCGCAAGGAATGACAGGTGATTTTCACAATAGCCACAATAGGACGAATGATTGGCAAAAAAAGGTAGAAAATATTAACCATAAAAAGTAAAGGGTTATGAAAATGGAATCAAACTTAATGTCACATTTAGTATTGCTGTTATTATTTTGTTTTTCCTGCAAATCAGAAGTGAATATCGAGAATTTCTCTCACCGTGAATTGAAATATACACAATTACCTGTAGAAATTAAGATATTAATTCGTGATATCTCCGAAGGAGAGAATAATTTAATAGATAATAATCTTATAGTACTTGGGGAAACGACGAATTATGAATTGGAGGTGGTTAAGACTGGACCTTGGGTTGCCCATTCTTTACTTCACAAAAAGGGTCAAAATTCAGCAATTAAAATACCAAGAGGTTTTCCACATCCGTATATAATATATAATAATAGGCTGTACTTTCCTACAAATTATAATATCATAAGCCGTAATAATTACGAAAATATTATAAGTTCATCATATTTAGAGTATATGTTAGAATAACCATAATTAAAAATGTAGCTTTCCCCGCTGCGCAAAGTCTCCTGACTTTGAGCAGTTCCCAATGTCTTCTCACTTATATACCTCATAATTGTTATATTTTCACACTCATACTGGCCTTCCACTACGTGAAAAAGTTACGGATAATCTTCGATTTCATGTCTTAACCACGCGATAGGGTTAGCTTCATCTAATCTTCTATTACGCTTGGCAGCGGGGCTGTGCTTTGATAAAGATAAACCTTTATGAAATTTTAAGGAGAAGAAATTTGCTCAAAGTCAGGAAATCGAAGATTCGACGAAGTCAGACTTTGCGCAGCGGGTGTCGCAACGGGTTAAAAAAAGCGTCACCAAAAGTGACGCTCCTTAAACAATATTCAGTTAATTTTAAAGTGCCAGTGCACGGATATCTACCCTGCGGTTCAGCGCCTTACATTCGTCGCTGTCGTCTGTGGAACAAACCGGGAACTGAGGTCCGTAACCTTCTGTTTCAATACGGTCGGCAGCAATACCTAATTCCATCAGCTTCAGCTTTGCAGTATCGGCTCGGAGTTTAGACAGTCTCATATTCGTGTCTTCATTGCCGGTATTGTCGGTATAGCCGCCCATCTTGATTTTCAGATTGGGGTACGCTTCCATGATCTTGAAGATATTCTCAATGGCCTCCTGAGATTCCGGTTTTAAATCACTGCTGCCGCTTACGAAATACAGGTTTTCTACGGTAAACCAACGGTTTTCATCCAGCAAGGTGCGGTCATTTTGCGCGAGTCCCTGAGCAAAATAGTTCAACCGGCTGTTTTCACCCAAATTAATTACTTGGCCATTTGGTAAGGTTACCGGTGTGATGTTACCCGTATCATAAACAAAATCACCATCGGCATTAAGCATTCCTGTAGGCTCAGGCATTACGGCAACTACGCCCGGCGCTCCGGGCACCGCAGGTGCCACCACATGTGCGCCGTTAACAGCAGTACCGTTGGTGGCCAGTTGCAGTGCCTGTAATTTAGCCGCACGGTTATCGCGGATCTGATCGGCATGCATGGTTGCAAGTGTTGGTGCGATAACCAGCGAAACAATGGACATCAGTTTGATCAGGATGTTCATGGACGGTCCGGAGGTGTCCTTAAACGGATCTCCTACAGTATCTCCTGTTACGGAAGCTTTGTGCGGTTCCGAACCTTTGTAGAAAGTCTTACCGTTGATGTCAACACCTTTTTCAAACGATTTCTTGGCATTGTCCCAGGCGCCACCGGCATTGTTCTGGAACATTCCCATAAGTACACCGGAAACGGTTGCTCCCGCCAGGAATCCTCCCAAAACTTCAGGTCCGAAAATAAACCCTACCAGTAGTGGTGAAACAATTGCAATAGCTCCGGGAAGCATCATCTTCTTAATGGATGCATCGGTGGAGATCGCTACGCACTTCTCATACTCAGGCTCACTGGTACCTTCCAGGATTCCCGGAATTTCGCGGAACTGACGGCGCACCTCCTCCACCATCGCCATGGCGGCCTGGCCTACGGCTGTAATGGCAAGCGAAGAGAATATAAAGGGAATCATAGCGCCTACAAACAGACCGGCCAGTACGTCTGCACGGTAAATATCAATGCCGTCAATTCCTGCAATACCTACAAAGGCTGCGAAAAGTGCAAGTGCTGTAAGCGCGGCAGAGGCTATGGCAAAACCTTTTCCGGTAGCCGCAGTTGTGTTCCCTACGGCATCCAGTATGTCAGTTCTCTCGCGGACTTCCTTCGGAAGGTCACTCATTTCGGCGATACCACCGGCATTATCGGCAATTGGACCGAACGCGTCAATGGCAAGCTGCATAGCTGTTGTGGCCATCATACCGGCAGCTGCAATAGCTACACCGTAAAGTCCGGCACAAAGGAAAGAGCCGTAAATACCACCGGCCAGCACAATGATGGGCAGCAGCGTACTTTCCATACCTACGCTAAGACCTCCTATGATATTGGTTGCATGTCCGGTGGAGGATTGCCTTACGATACTGCTCACCGGGCGCTTGCCCATGGCGGTATAATATTCTGTGATGATGCTCATCAGCGTACCTACCACCAAACCTACGATGATGGCACCGAAAACACCCATCTTTGTAAACTCATGTCCACGCAATACCATCGTGTCCGGTAGAAGATAATTTACAAGGAAATAAGAGGAAATAGCTGTTATGACGATACTTCCGTAGTTACCCAAATTAAGAGCGCTCTGAACGTTGGAGGTAGATGCGCCGTCGTTATCGTTAATCTTAACGAACAATGTTCCCAGCATTGAGAAGATGACACCGGTACCGGCGATAAGCATGGGCAGTAAGATCGGTGCAAAACCACCAAAAGCATCCTGAGAGAAGGTTTCGCGTCCGAGAACCATAGTCGCAAGCACCGTGGCAACGTAAGAACCGAAAAGGTCGGCACCCATACCGGCCACATCGCCTACATTATCACCTACGTTATCGGCAATCGTGGCCGGGTTACGCGGATCATCTTCAGGTATCCCGGCTTCTACCTTACCTACTAGGTCGGCGCCCACGTCGGCAGCTTTGGTGTAAATCCCACCGCCTACTCTGGCAAAAAGTGCAATACTTTCGGCACCCAGGGAGAAACCTGTCAGTATCTCGATGGTACGTTCCATCTCGTGGCTGTCGACACCGGAATCGGGCGCAAATATCTGTCTTAGTATAATAAAAAGAGTACCTAAACCTAAAACGGCAAGTCCGGCCACACCCATTCCCATTACCGAACCACCGGTAAAGGAAACTTTAAGAGCTTTGGCAAGGCTGGTTTTGGCAGCTTCGGCAGTCCTAACGTTGGCTTTGGTAGCGATCTTCATTCCTATGTATCCGGCGGCAGCACTGAGTATGGCGCCAATTATAAATGAGATCCCGATGGTCCAGTGGGAATTACTGTTGGAAAAACCCATCAGTGCCAGAAGAATGGCCACAATAATTACGAAATAGGTTAAGATCCTGTACTCGGCATGCAGAAATGCCATGGCCCCATCGGCGATGTGGCCGCTGATCGTTCGCATGCGCTCGTTACCGGCATCCTGCCTGCTCACCCAGGTGCTCTGAAGAAAAGTGTAAATCAGGGCAATGATGCCGAAAATAGGCACCAAATAAAACAAATCCATCATACTTATTATTTTTAATGTTTGGTTAATAAGATTAAAGATAATAAAAACATGATAACAGTGGTATAATTCGTAAAAGATATGTGACGGCCAACCAATAAAAAAGACAGGCATAACACCTGTCTACAACTTATTCTATATGGTTAAAAATTAACCGCCAAACTTGCTGGCATAATCTCTTCTGGAAGCTTCCACCACTTCTTTTGCGTGTGCGGCTCCGTATACTTCCTGAATCCTGCACTTTGCCGGCTCATCCGGAAGGTTCTTATATGTTAGGAAATAGTGCATCAAACGCTTTACCTCGGCCTGCGGCAACTCCGCAATATCGCGGAAGTGACCGAAGGCGTGATCGCCCACCATCACAGCTACAATCTTGTCATCCGCTTCACCTTTGTCAATCATCTTGAAACCACCGATCGGAATGGCCTCCATCAGCATACCTCCGGCATGAATATTATGGGAGCTCAATACACAGATGTCCAATGGGTCATGATCGCCCATGGTAACGTCTTCAGCACCACTTTCCAGCGCCAGTTTCAGTACCTCATTATGACAGTAGGTCCGTGGAACAAATCCGTAAAGCGCGGGAATAATGTTTGAAAACTGCTGCGGACGGTCAACCTTCAGGTAACCGCTGGCCTTATCGACCTCGTATTTTATGGTATCACTCGGAACAATCTCTACGAAAACGTTTACAACGTTTGGAGCGTCGGCACCGGCAGAGATGCCATGCCATGGATGTGCTTTAAAATTTGGTATCATTATTAATTATCTTAATGTAGTATCAGGTCACCAGAAGAACTTCTCTTCTCAGTGCGTCTATATTTTCAGAAATGAAATCGGGACCGTTCATGTAATTCATGAGGAATACGGTCTTAAAATCCGACAGGTCAGCATTTTCACCTAAACTTTCATAAGTGTCATGCAGCATTTTCAGTATAGCATTTTTCGATGCTACCGTGTCCTGCCAGGAGTTGGCGGTGATGTAAATCTGTTGTGATGTATTGTACTCAAACTCTTCGTTAATGGATTTTTCCAGCAGGTAAAGGTATTCGTGCCTGGCCAGGCCGCTGTCAAATTTCGTCACCAGATTTGCAGGTTTCAGTCTTTCCAGAAAGAGTACCATACGCTCGTAAGCCTGGCTTTTGTTCTGGGCATTGCCTTTTACTGAAAGCATCTTGAGTTCCTGGTTCTTCATCTTAATATACTCAAATACGAACTGCCTGAGCAGAACGAGAAAAGGTATAGCCAGCACCACCGTAAACAGATAGGGAAAGTACGGTGAATTAATATAACTGCCGAAGTTGAACATCCATTAAATTTGAGACTGCAAAAGTAAGAAATAAATGGTAGATTTTACCAGATGTAATCGGTGAAAATTCGCAGGAGTATTATAATAGACAGAGGGCCGGCAATCATTCTTTTGTAACCAGATAAATCACTTCCCGCTGTCCGTTACCCAGCGCCATATGCTGCCTTTCAGAACCGGCAAAATGAAGCCGGTAGTCAATCCTCTCCACTGTCACTTCTTCTGCTGCAATCCTTTCTGAAAAATCATTTCCGTACAGCCTCTCCAGGTCCTTTTCACCATAATGGCGAAGTTTCTTTTCCGGGGTTTTGAATTCCGGATTTTCCACGGTGAGCTGCGCATCAGGATCCATAAGTGACATCAGGTATAAGCTTCCCCCACTTTTAAGGACACGGTAGAGCTCGTGCAGTGCCTTCCGCTCGTTTGGAACATGACCTAAGACGTGCGAACAGATGATAAAATCAAAATGATTATCCGGAAACCTAATGTCCGTAATGTCCATCTGATGAGTGGCCAGATTGGGATTGAGGTCCGCGTCTGTATAATTGGGATTCGCTGCAAAATGCACTTTAAGGGCGTCTTCGGGCGCAAAATGTAAAATAGAGGGATCATTCAGAAAGATATTGGTTTTATCTTTCAGATATAAATAAAGCAAACGGCTGCGTTCCAGCGAACCACAGTGCGGACAGACCGCATTGCTGCGAACTTCAATGCCGTTCCCCTTCTCCAGGAAGCGTCTGGCCGACTTACCGCAACAGGGACAGTAAAAGTTGTTTCCTGAAAGAAAAAATGCTTTGGCTTTCCGAAGACTGATATGGAAATTATAGCGCGTCTTCTCCGAAAATATCCTTTGATATAAAGATTTAATCATCATTTAACAGGTCTTAATTTGGCCATAAAATTACCTCACCAGCGATTTTATACAGTTAAGTGCCAGTTCTTTTTTTGAAAATTGAATTACCGGATACTCCTGGAGGTCCGCACCGAAGCTGCTGTTAAAGATGCCGATACTGCGAACATTGCTTCCCATGAAACTGAAATTGCGGCTGCCAATATACTTTTCAAGAATTTTATCAACCAAAAAAGAAGTTGGATTCTCATTCCTGAATTTTTCATCGGTAACCAGCGCCAGCAAATATACTGATGTTCCGTCGTCAATTAGTGCCGAAACAGTAAGTAGCTGCCCTTCAAGGTACGCACCATACAGCCTAAGCATATTTTTTTTCTCCAGAAAATTCATAAAACTGATCATTGTCTCCAGATCCGACTGCTTGGCCAGCCCTTTGTGGAATTTCCTCACAAAATTAAGGGTTTCACTGTTTTGTTCAACCTGTTTAAACTTTAGGTGGCCCGCGGACTTAACTGCGGATTTTCTGCCTTTCGAATATTTCCGGCGCTGCCGTTCATACAGACCGATGGGGATAAAATAGTTTTTTCTAAAAGTTAAATTTTTGCGTAAAGTGTTTCCTGTGTTAAAGGAGTACAGATAGGTTTTGTAATTCTGTAGGGTATAATCAAAAAACTCTTCGTTTATTTCCGGATTGTCATCGGGACCGAAAATCCCAAGTTGCTGACAAAAAATGGGACATGTAATAAATTTCTGACCCAAACGGCTTTTCAGGGGCAAAGGCATTACATACTTATAATCATCATACACCAGCAGTTCCCAGCTTTCACATAAAAAATCCAGGACTTCTTTTTGCGCAAAAACATTGCTTTGCAAAGCATCTGCAAGACATTCAGCATATTTAACAAAATCAATTTCGGGGTATGTAAGCCGTTTTATCATAATATACCCTCGTCTGAAAAGCTGAAATACGAATTTTGGTTGATGATTAAATGATCGATCAGGTTTACATTCAGGAGCTTACCCGCCTCAGCAACCTGTTTGGTAATTTTCTTATCCTCCTCACTGGGTCTCAGATTGCCCGAGGGATGGTTATGTGCTATGAATATCCCTGTGGCAAACTGTTCCAAAGCCGTTTTGAAAAGGATCCGTACATCTACCACCGAATAATTGATGCCGCCACTCGTTAGTTGGCAGAAGTGCAGCACTTTGTTGTTTTGGTTCACGAAAACGGCCCAGAATTCCTCCGTTTGCAAATCGCCAAGGTAAGGTTTAAGAAAAAGGAAAGCCTCGTGGCTGCTGGCCAATTGCTTACGGTCCGGAACTTCCTGCGCGGCACGCCTTCGTCCTATTTCGAGCGCCGCAGAGATTGAAATGGCTTTAGCCTCACCCACCCCATTGAATTTGCAAAGGTCAGCAATGCTCAGTCGGCTCAGGTCGTGCCAGTTTTCACCCACCGATTTCAGGATGCGTCTGGCGAGGTCTACAGCGCTCTCATCGCGGTTGCCACTGCCCATGATGATGGCCAGAAGTTCGGCATCCGAAAGGGCATTTTTACCTTTCAGCAGAAATTTTTCGCGCGGCCGGTCGTCTTCAGCAAGGTGTTTAAGAGACATTTTGTTGAAACCTGTAACTTAATTAAAGATATAAAGTTATCAAATTAAATCAAGTTTTGCGCGGTGTTTCAGAATTAATACAGGATTTGTCCGTCCTTCATAAGCAGTTTACGGTCTGTTATTTCCGCCAGGTTCGGGTTGTGCGTAACAATCACAAAAGTCTGGTTGTACTTATCCCGAAGGTCAAAGAACAGTCGGTGCAGATCATCCGCATTTTTGGAGTCCAGGTTTCCTGTAGGCTCATCGGCAAAAATAATCTTAGGCGAATTGATAAGTGCCCTCGCCACCGCGGCACGCTGCGCTTCACCGCCGGACATTTCACTGGGCTTGTGGTGAATGCGGTCTGCAATATGGAGGTCTTCAAAAAGTCTGTATGCTTTTTCCAGGCTCTCCTTTTCATTACGGCCTGAAATGCGTGTAGGCAGCAGTACATTCTCCAGCGCCGTAAATTCCGGCAGGAGCTGGTGAAACTGAAAAACGAAACCGATGTTCTGATTCCGGAAGCGCGAAAGTTCGCGGTCATTCATATTGATGTAGGACTGACCGTCCAGAGCGATCTGAGTACCGTATTTATCTGGCGACGAAGGCATATCCAGTGTTCCCAGGATTTGCAGAAGCGTAGATTTTCCGGCACCGGATTCACCGACGATGGAAACTACTTCTCCTTCCTTAATATGAATGTCTACTCCCTTTAAAACCTCCAGGTCGCCGTAGGATTTATGAATATTCTTTGCTCTGATCATGGTTTCAAAAATACTTATATTTTTTGGAATGTTTGTAAAAAACCCTCCAGGATAAGGAACCAGGAGGGTTTATAAGTTTATCTAAAATTACTTTTACAGCAGTAGAGTTAGCGGCTGCTCCAGATAAGTTCTCAGCGTTTGCAGGAACTGAGCTCCGGTTGCACCGTCCACAACCCTATGGTCACATGCCAGTGAAAGCTTCATTGTGTTTCCTACAACGATCTGTCCATCCTTCACCACCGGTTTCTCAATAATTGCCCCCACGGAAAGAATCGCTGAGTTCGGCTGGTTGATGATGGAGGTAAAGGTTTCTATACCGAACATTCCGAGGTTGGATACAGAGAAGGTGGAACCTTCCATCTCATTAGCTTTCAGACCTTTGGATTTTGCTCTGGATGCCATATCCTTCACTGCGGAAGATATCTGCAGATAGTTCATATGATCCGTGTTACGGAGCACAGGTACCACAAGACCGTCCGGAATTGCCACTGCCACGCCAACGTTGATGTCGCCATGGTGAATGATCTTGTCGCCGGCCCAGGAAGAATTGACCTGCGGATGCTTACGCAATGCCATAGCCGTAGCTTTGATGATCATATCGTTAAACGAAATCTTTGTATCGGGAAGTGAATTGATTTCCTTACGGGCTTCAATCGCTTTATCCATATTGATCTCCACCATCAGGTAATAATGCGGCGCCGAGAATTTACTTTCTGACAGACGCTTGGCAATGATATTACGAACCTGTGAGTTTGGAGTTTCAGTGGTCTCGCCTGAAACGAACTCAGCAGCCACTCTCGCTGCAGGAGAAGCCTGAGGCGCCGCTTTTTCCTGACCAGACGTAGACGGCTGTTTTGAAGGAGTGAAGGATTCCACATCCTTTTTCACAATCCTGCCGTTTTCACCGGATCCCTGAAGCTGTTTAAGGTCTATACCTTTCTCGGCCGCCATTTTTCTGGCCAGAGGCGAAATAGCCAGTCGGCTGCCATCATTATTCTGCGCTACTTCCGCTTTTACGGTTTCCTCTTTAATTTCCTGTGGCTTTTCAGCAGTTGGTTTATTTTCTGCTTTAGCCTTTCCTCCGGAAAGAATTGCCGAAACATCCGTTCCCGCAGGCCCGATGATTGCCAGTACGGAATCCACAGGTCCACCATTGCCTTCAGCAACACCCTGGTGCAGCAGTGTGCCGTTAAATTCGGACTCGAAATCCTGAACGGCCTTGTCGGTTTCAATCTCAGCAAGGATGTCGCCTTCCTTTACCTCATCGCCTACATTTTTATGCCATTTGGCCACCTTCCCTTCAGTCATGGTGTCTGACAGGCGGGGTACGGTAATCACTTCCACACCTTCAGGTACGTCGGCAGATGCTGAAGAAGCTTGCTCATTTGATGATCCGCTTTCCTTCTCAACCGGTTCTGAAGTTTCCACAGCTGTATTTTCATTTTCAGTCCTGAAATCTTCCGATATTCCTGATGCAGAACCGGATTCAGCCTTTTCAGATGATGGGTTGCTGTTTCCTTTGCCGGTTAATGAGGAAATATCTTCGCCAGGCTCACCAATAATGGCAAGTACGGAATCTACAGGTGCAGCCTGTCCTTCCTCAACACCTATATAAAGAAGAACACCTTTCACTTCCGATTCAAAATCCTGAACCGCCTTATCTGTTTCAATTTCAGCCAAAACATCACCCTCGTTCACGGGATCGTTGAGTTTCAGGTTCCATTTTGCAACTTTACCTTCCGTCATAGTATCGGACAGACGGGGCATTGTAATTACTTCTGCCATAATTATTTATGTGATATTTGTTGAAAGTGAAGGCCTGCAGGAAAAGCTGCGGGCTCACTTTATAGTCTGATTACTAGTTATTTTCCACCTTGTCCAGGAAAGGATAATCTTCCTGAGCATAAACATACTCGTAGATTTTTTCAGGATCCGGGTACGGTGAATTCTCCATGAACTCTATGCAGTCTTCCACGAAAGCACGGGATTTGTTGTCAATATCTTCCAGTTCCGCTTCAGTAGCCCAGTTCTTTTCAAGAATTCTCTGTCTGATCAGCTGTATCGGGTCGTCCTGTTTGTGAAGTTCCACCTCATCCTTGCTTCTGTAATGCTCGGCATCAGACATGGAGTGACCTCTGAAACGGTAGGTACGTGCTTCAATAAAAGTTGGACCGTCGCCTCTTCTGGCTCTTTCAATAGCTTCGTAAGCGATCTCGGCCACCTTTTCAGGATCCATAGCGTCCACCGCCATACACGGCATTTCGTAGCCCAACCCAAGTTTATAAATGTCCTCGTGGTTAGCCGTCCTTTTTACTGAAGTACCCATGGCGTACTGGTTGTTCTCTACAACAAATACCACAGGCAGCTTCCAGTTCATTGCCATGTTAAAGGTTTCATGCAGCGAACCCTGTCTGGCCGCACCATCGCCAAAGAAACAGATATTTACAGCCTTACGGTCAAAATATTTATCGGCAAAAGCAATTCCGGCTCCCAAGGGGATCTGACCACCAACTATACCGTGTCCGCCATAAAAACGGTGCTCCTTACTGAAGATGTGCATAGAACCGCCCATACCGCCGGAGGTTCCTGTAGCCTTACCGCAAAGTTCGGCCATAATCCTTTTGGGATCCACACCCATGGCCATGGGGTGAATATGACATCTGTATGCGGTAATCATGCTGTCCTTGGTAAGGTCCATGGCATGTGCAAATCCGGCAGGAATAGCTTCCTGGCCATTGTATAGATGTAAAAATCCTCTGATTTTCTGTTTTAGATAGAGTGAGCGGCATTTGTCCTCAAACCTTCTCCACATGGTCATGTCATTGTACCACTGCAGGTAAACTTCTTTTGAAAATTCTTTCATTATAAGCGAAAATTATCAGGCAAAAATAGGAAAAATCTTTGGCTCGGCATAACATTAGATTCACCGTAAAATGGTTAGTTTTACCAAGCAGTTCCATCCTATGACGCCACCCAACGCAAATACCCCGCCGCTGATCCTCATTTCCAGGTTAATATCCAATTTTTTCAATCCGCTTACCTCGCTTTTCCTGTATTATGTATATTACAGTTACCTGCATTACGGTTGGCAGCAGGCCTTATTGGAGTTCATGCCCATCCTTTTTATATTGATCCTGCCTGTAAGCATCTGGATTTACTGGAATTATAAAAAAGGGAATTACAGCAATATGGACGTTTCCAACCGTGAACAGCGTAAGAGTCTCTATATGATGATTGCGCTGGCGCTTTTGGTTTATCTTGCCGTAAACTACCTTTTGGACGGTCAGGTAGACCTCACGGTCCTCTTTCTTTTTGTGCTTCTTATATTGATGCAGATCAGCAACTTTTACATTAAAAGTTCCATGCATACTGCCCTTAATTTCTACACTGCTGCGCTTTTCTATACCTTCGATCCGCTGGTAGGACTTGTCTGGTGTGGGATTGCTGTGCTGGTAGGCGTAACCAGAGTGATCCTGAAAAGACATACTCCCAATGAGGTGCTGATGGGCGCAGTGCTGGCTATCGCCGTATCTTTTGCCTATCTTTATACCGACAACCTGCTTAGTAACTGATATGAACATAAACAGCCTGACCACTGCCGAGGAAAAACTGATGACCGTACTCTGGAAACTGGACTCCTTTTATATGAAAAATGTGATGGAGGATCATCCGGAGCCCAAACCGCATCAAAATACCGTATCCACCTATCTTAAAATACTTGTGGAGAAAGGATTTCTTTCTACAAGCCGGGAGGGACGGATCTTTAAATACAAGGTGGTAATCCCCTATGAAGATTACCGCAGATTTCTGTTAAGGAATTTCCTGACTCAGTTCTGCAATAACTCACCTGAAGAATTACTGAACCTTCTCCAGAAGGAAAAAATTCTGCAGCCACAATCCGTGAAGCCAATCGAGAAAGCAGATGTAAAACCTAAGAAGGAGAAAAAGAAGCAACGCTTTAAAATTGCTGAAGAAATACTAAAAACGG
The DNA here is from genome assembly GCF_008831505.1 of Chryseobacterium sp. Taxonomy (NCBI): domain Bacteria; kingdom Pseudomonadati; phylum Bacteroidota; class Flavobacteriia; order Flavobacteriales; family Weeksellaceae; genus Chryseobacterium; species Chryseobacterium sp. The sequence goes on from NZ_CP044507.1 coordinate 1,430,943, forward strand.
GAAAGAAGAAAAAAAAGAAAAAGAAATAATCTTTAAGTAAAATACGGTCATGAAAGGGAAACTCAAGGAAATTTATGCTCTTGCCGATGACACTTTATTCCGCTATCCGCTGATTATAGCTATGGCGGTAACCGCTGCAGCTTCTGCGGCAACGGCTATTGAACTTGGAGGTTCAGCAAACAGTTTCCGGGTCACCAAACTTATGCTCGTTTCATGTTTGGGAATTTCACTGCTGTTCAGTGCCAGGATGTTATCTCAACGTATCGGAAAAGGTTCACTTCTTGAAATGGCAGCACTCGTCCTTCTTTCAGGTTATTATTTTATTCTGCCGGAAAAGGAAAAGGATTTCACAGAGATGTATGCCTTCATACTGATTCCTACATTCGTCTTGAGCCATTTGCTGGTTTCCTTTACTGCTTTTATGGGTAAGGCTGATGAAATTCAGTTCTGGCAGTTTAATAAGAACCTATTTATAAATCTGTTTCAGACAGCGGTTTTCACAGGTGTCCTGGCCGGCGGCGTTATGCTGGCAATACTGGCTGTAGATAAACTCTTTGATCTTGAACTTGATGAATTGCTGTACCCCAAAACCTTCGCTGTTTTAGCAATTTTCGGCAGCTGCTTTATCTTTCTGCTTTTTAGCGGACGAGGGCTTTCCCAACTTGAGCAGGATGCTAAATATCCTCAGATCCTGAAATTTTTTACACAATATGTTCTCATCCCGCTCCTTCTGATATACCTGGTAATCCTTTATTTTTACTCCGCAAAAATTGTTATCAACTGGGAGTTACCGCGCGGCTGGGTATCCTACCTGATCATCGCTTACGCGGTAGTTGGTATACTGGCACTGCTTCTGGTGTTCCCGCTTAAGAATGAAGGCGGGAAGTCGTGGGTGAAAACTTTCAGCAGTGTTTTCTATTATACCCTTGTACCTCTTATCGTGCTGCTTTTTACCGCCATCTTTACACGCATTCTGGAGTACGGTTACACGGAGCCACGCTATTATGTACTTCTTATAGCTGTTTGGCTTACATCCGTTGCCGTTTATTTCATTATCTTTAAAAAAGCCGGTATCCTGTTCATACCAATATCCCTTTTTGTACTCATTTTTCTGTCTCTCACTTTGCCCTATTTTAATGCTTTGGCTGTATCAAAAAGAAGTCAGCAAAATGAACTTGCGCAACTCCTGGCCTCCAATCAGTTGTTGGTGAAGGGTAAGATTGACTTCAGCAGGCAAATACCTTCCAAACAGGTAAGTGAGATAGCCGATAAATTCAATTTCCTTTACCAAAGAAATGATGAAACTGGCCTGAAAAAATATCTGGACAGTCCGCATCTCCGTATTTTAAATAAATCAGCCGCAGGTAAGTCCTACCGGGACATCAGCGGCCCGATTGCAGGATTTTTTAAAAATGTGAAACCGGAATTAAATACATTCAGACGCTGGGAAATTTACGCTCCTGCACAGCCCTATTCAACTGAAGGTTACCAGTATGTTGTCAAATTGAACAGCTTTGAAAATCAAAATGAAACCGAGGCGCTGCAAGTTAACGGAGACAGGATTTCCTTCATCAACCGCTGGGACAGAAAAAGACAGGTTTTAGAACTCAAAGTCAACAGTGACGAAAGCTATAACCTTCTTCCTTTTATTAAAGGTATGGTGGCGAGCCACACTGCTCAAAAGGAACGCATTCCCGTAGGCGATATCTCAACCGTCGCTGATTTCAATAACTACCGGATCAAAATCATTTTCGCAAGCATCATTTATGATGAAGCGAATCCAAACCAATATTATTTTTCTGATGGATTCCTGCTGATTAAGGAAAAAGAAAACAGTAAGTAATACACTTAACACATTATACAGCAGTAGCTCCCGTGTCCGGGAGACTTGTGCTAAAATTCCTTATCTTTATTACCTGAATTTCATCACTGACGCACAGACGGCAGAATCTGCGCTCCAGCTTATACACAATCCCATTTCGGTCATTAAAACTTATCGTTATGAAAAGAATATCTTTACTTTTTACTTTTTGCCTTTCGCTCATTCTTAATGGGCAGTTCACCAGTCCGGGCACAGGAATAACCTACACTTTAACAAGTCTTTCGGCCGCTGCACCCACGGTACTCGTAAATAACGGTACTTCGTACACGATGACGGCCAATGTAACCATAGCGGGTGGAGATACCCTCCTGATGGACGAAAATACCACGCTTACCATCAATCCCGGAATAAAATTAACAGTAGCCGGAACCTATAATACCACAGCAACAAGTTTAACAATAACTTCTGGAAATGCTTTATCGGTGTTCAACGGAATTCAGTTTGATGCCGGTTCCACTGTGGCCATGCGTAATACTACCCTTGAATACGGCGGCGGAATACGGGTTTCAACAGGTAATTTCCTGATGGATAACTGCATCGTGCGGGATTTCAAGGCGGGATTGGTTACCAGCGGAACCATGTCATTCTCCACTGGAAGTCCCATTGTGCAGAATTCGCAGTTCCTTCAGAATGATTATCCGGCATTTTCGTCGGCTGCCAATGCTACAGTTTCTGCAGTTTTCCAGAATAATTACCTTTTCGGAAATTCAAAACTCAATACCAACAGACCGCAGATCAATATGGGTCCCGGTGGTGCCGATTCGCTTAAGATTATAAATAATACGATTTTGGGTAACCGTGCGCTTACGATGGTGGGCGGTATTTCGGCTTCTGCACTGATTGGAGGCACCAACAGGGTGAAAATCCTTAACAATACAATTAAAGACAACCGTTATGGCATCACGATGGCAGGAAGTTCTTCCGCAGGAATTATCAAGGGAAATATCATTGAGGACAATGACTCCCAAAACCTGCCTAACAGCGGCGGAAGCGGCATTTCGCTGTCTGCGACCAGTGACCAGCTTTATGTTACCCAAAATCAGATCCGAAGGAATCTTTGGGGCATTACCCTGCTCTCCAATGCTCAGGTGAATCTGGGCAGTGATGCACCGGGGAACATCAATCCGGGACAGAACATCTTTAAGGATAACGGTAATGGTGGAAACCTTTACGCTCTTTTCAATAACACACCGAATACCATCCAGGCCAAGTTTAACTGTTGGCGTGAAACGGAGCTGTCCACAGATGCCATGGTCGAAAGTGTAATTTCACACCAGGCAGATGATCCGGCACTTGGTCCGGTGATTTATTCACCCTATAACTGTGCCGTCCTGAAAGTTGCTGAACCGGAAAATATCAGCACCGCCCTGTATCCAAATCCGAGCAACGGCGATTTTATTTTTGAATCTGCCAAAGCCGGAAACCTTAATATTACCGACCTTTCGGGCCGTCTTGTTTATTCGGCATTGGTGCAGAAAGGAAAAAACAGTTACCGGTTGAATGTGCCACAGGGTGTTTATATGATTGTTTTCATTTCAGAAAGGCAAAAGATTTCGAAGAAACTTATAATCAGACAATAACAGCACAGGAACAGAGTAATAACCGGATCAATAAAATTTAAGACTGTGAACTATCATACAAGAAAATGGATTAAACCCGAGGACCTTAATCCCAACCATACCCTTTTTGGTGGCAGACTGCTGCAGTGGATTGATGAAGAAGCAGCGCTATATGCTATTGTGCAGCTGGAAACGCCACGGTGTGTCACCAAATATATTTCTGAAATTAATTTTATAAGTTCCGCAAAGCAGGGAGACATTATTGAAATCGGAATTGAGGCCATAAGTTTTGGCCATACTTCTATCACCCTGGCTTGTCATGTACGCAATATGATGACCCGCCAAACCATTATTACGATAGACAGGATCACCTTTGTAGGTGTTAATGAGGAAGGGAAGCCTACACGCCACGGAAAAACAAAAATAGAATACATTTCCGACCGCCTGAAGCTAAAAGAGTAATGCAGATTAATATTAAAAATATGGTTTGCGAGCGTTGTATAGCAGCGGTGAGGAACATTTTTGATCTTCTTGATGTAAAGCTGGAGAAAGTACAGCTGGGAGTGGTGGAAACTGTTAATGAACTCAGTCATCAGGATCTGGACCGTTTGGAGCAGGGATTGAAGACACAGGGCTTCGAACTTCTCAGGTCGCAGGCGGAAATACTGACCGGTCAGGTGAAAAACGAAATCGTTCTGCTGATTGCCGGACTGGACATCGCCGAAGACTTTCTATTATCCGGGTTTCTGTCTGCGCGGTTTCATAAACACTATACCGCCATTTCAAAAACCTTTTCACAGCAGGAAAACACTACGCTGGAACAGTATTTCATCCACCAGAAAGTGGAGAAAGTGAAAGAACTCCTGCTGTATGGCGAGTTGACGCTCACTGAGATCTCAGGTAAACTGGGGTATAAAAGTGTTCAGCATCTTTCTTCGCAGTTCAGGAACATTACAGGCTCCAGCCCAACCGACTTTAAGTCACAAAACCGCTCCGGCCGCATCCCGCTGGATAAAATCTGAATTTTATAAGCATAATCTATGTACTTGTAACTGCTTCCCGTCCAGTTTCAGGACCTTTGGTTTTCAAATAAATAAAATGGAAAACCTACATCATAAACCACAGCAAGTACCCCCTTCCGAAAGGATTTCGCCAAGTTCTGTATATTTCTGTCCGATGGAATGCGAAGGCGAAAAAGTATATTTCAGTCCCGGCAAACGGTGCCCCGTCTGCAATATGTTCCTCGTCCCTATAGAGGAGCGCGCCGATTATCGGGATAAAGCGCCCACCTTCTCAAAAACAAACCTCCCGGAAAGCTTCAGCACCAAAGTGGGTCAGTATTTCTGTCCGATGTTCTGCGAATCCGACAGGACCTACACCACGGATGTGGGCTGCCCGGTTTGCCATATGCACCTGGAAGAAATCACACCCGAATTTATTGCAAATGCACAGCCTGTACCGCATGGTCATAGGCCAGAGGTCCCCGAGCCTGAAAACCTGAAGGCTCATGCGGGAAAATACTATTGCCCAATGTTCTGCGAAGGTGATAAGGTGTATGACAGTAATGTGGGCTGTCCGGTGTGCGGAATGAACCTTGTACAGATCCCGGGTAAATCAGGAGCTGGGGAGGATAAAACTTATGAAAATCTCAGGAGGAAGTTCTTCACCGCACTGGCTTTTACAATACCTGTCTTTATACTGTCCATGGGAGGCATGATTTTCAGCTTTCCGTTTTCACACCGGATCCAGGGCATACTTGAACTGTTACTGACAATCCCTGTTCTTTTCTATTCAGGTTGGTTCTTAATGAAGCGCGGCTGGATCTCTTTCCAAACATGGAACCTCAATATGTTCAGTCTCATTGCGCTGGGAGTGGCGGCCGCTTTCCTGTTCAGTCTCGCGGCTCTGCTCTTTCCTGATATCTTTCCGCATGAGATGAGTCACAGCGGAAGTATTCCCCTGTACTTTGAAGCAGTATGTGTCATACTGACCTTGGTCATATTGGGTCAGCTGTTGGAAGCGGCAGCGCACAGGAAAACGGGTGGCGCCATAAAGGAATTGTTGAGCCTGTCACCCGATGAGGCCACACTCCTTATAAACGGCGCGGAGAAACGTGTACCGCTCTCAGAGGTAAAAATAGGCGACCTGCTGAAAGTCAAGCCCGGTGAGAAAATTCCTGTGGACGGAAAAATCACCAACGGTAGCTCTGCGGTAGATGAAAGTATGATCACCGGTGAACCCATACCTGTACAAAAAAGCGCCGGTGACCGTGTAAGCTCCGGAACGATTAACGGTAACAGTGTCTTTACCATGCAGGCTGAAAAAGTAGGCGATGAGACACTGCTTGCACAAATAATAAAAATGGTCCATGAGGCCAGCCGCAGCAAGGCACCCATACAAAAAATCGCCGACAGAGTTTCAGGGATCTTTGTACCTACTGTGATTGCAGTATCAATACTGACCTTTGTTGGATGGCTGGTATTTGGCGGCGAAAACAGGATGACAATGGCATTCCTCAATTCCGTAGCAGTACTTATCGTTGCATGTCCATGTGCGCTGGGTCTGGCCACACCAATGAGCCTTATGGTAGGCATTGGCAAGGGCGCAAAAAATGGGGTTCTCATCAGAAATGCCGAGGCGCTGGAGCAAATGCATAAAGTAGACGTACTTATTACGGATAAAACGGGGACCTTGACGGAAGGAAAACCTGGCCTGGAAGATATTTTCATATTTAATGGAGCCGGCAGAACCCAGGTTCTTGAACTGGCGGCGGCACTCAACAGCAATTCGGAACACCCTCTCGCTGATGCCGTATTGACCGCATTCAGTGATCAAAATACAGACAAGCCTGTTGGTCCGCCAGCTGTTCATAATTTTGAAAATATTGCCGGAAAAGGGCTTAAAGCAGAGTTAAATGGTTCTGTACTCCTCCTGGGCAATCAGGCATTACTTGAACTGTTTGATGTTAATATACCGCAAGCCGCGGCCGAGCACGCTGCGCAGCAGCAGGGATTGGCAAAAACAGTTTCCTTCCTGGCCAAAGATGCCGGTGTTCTGGCTGTTCTCAGTTTCTCAGACCGGATAAAGCCTTCGTCAGATTCAGCGGTAAAACATCTTCGCCAACATGGAGTGGAAGTAATAATGATGTCGGGTGACAATGAACATACCGCCGGCGCCGTCGCAAAAAAACTTGGCATCACTGAATTCTACGGCGCACAGCTTCCGGCAGATAAACTTAATAAAATTAAGGAACTGCAGCAGAAAGGTAAAATCGTGGCAATGGCAGGCGACGGGATTAACGACGCACCTGCACTGGCTCAGGCAGACGTAGGAATCGCAATGGGCACCGGTACGGATGTGGCTATTGAAAGTGCAGAGATCACGCTGCTGAAAGGTGATATCACAGGCGTTGCAAAAGCCCGCATCCTGAGCGGCCAGCTGCTGAAAAATATCAAACAGAACCTTTTCTTCGCCTTTGTATACAATGTTTTTGGCATTCCGATTGCAGCTGGTTTGCTTTATCCTTTTTTCGGAATATTACTCAGCCCAATGATTGCGGCCGCGGCCATGAGCCTGAGCTCGGTATCTGTCATTCTGAACTCTTTGAGGTTAAATTCGGTGGATATCAATGTAAAGGACTTGCACCACACCACTCCCAAAGGACGCGATTGCTGATTGCTACGAAAAAGGAATTGGTGATTCGACTATGTAAAAGTAAAAGTATCAGCCATAAAAAATAACGAACAATTAAACACCAAATAATATAAAATAATAAACCTATGTCAAATCTGGAAAAAAAGAAAATTGCTGTACTTGCAGCAGACGGTTATGAACAGTCTGAACTCGACAAACCTGTAGAAGCGCTTAAATCGGCAGGTGCCGACGTGAAAATTATTTCACTGAAACCCGGTAGTATAAAGGCGATGAAAGACCACGAATGGAGTACTTCCGTAGAGGTGGACCATATCGTAAAAGAAGTTAAGGCTGATGACTTCGACGCACTGCTGCTTCCGGGCGGAGTAATCAATCCCGACACTCTGCGTGCTGATGAAGTTGCCGTTAAGTTTGTGAAGGATTTCTTCACTCAAAACAAACCTGTGGCGGCTATTTGCCATGGACCTCAAACTATTATTGATGCTGAGGAAATAAAGGGCCGTAAGATGACCTCCTTTAACGCGATTTCGAAAGACCTGATTAACGCAGGTGCCAACTGGGTGGATGAGGAAGTCGTGACCGACGGAAATCTTACAACCAGCCGGAAACCGGACGACATCCCGGCTTTTAATGAGCGTATACTGCAGGAATTCGGTAAATAGTCAAATCTTACAGATGCACGAGAAGATACCACCGCAGCAAAAAGGTGCGAAAACGGATACTAAATCAGAGGTAAGCTTTGAAAGTCCTGATTTGGCACGTACCCATTTTCAAACTGTTAAAAAACGTTTTCTCGATATAAATTCCTGGGAACTTTTTGCAGGTGAGGAAAAAGCGGAGTTTGCGCTTCGCGATTCAAAAGGCACCCTCCTCCTCAGGGAACCGCTGGTCGGCGATTATATTACAATTAAGGTTCCGGGACTGCATAATACCGGACCTGACGGTTATGACTGGGTGCAGATTGAGGAGATTGATAATGAAACATCAGATATGAAAGACTGTGCTTATATCCGTGTACGGCCCGTTGCAAATCCAACCGTACCTGAAGATTCAACCGCTCATTTTTTCGGTCCGGAAGCTACTTCTAATTTCCTGATCTGGCGGGAAGACAAAACCGTTGGCGCCGAGGTTCATGGCAGAAATGAGATTCCCAATACAGAGGATGTAAGTCTGCTGGAGAAAATCCGAAACGGACTGGTGGCCATTGGTGGGATGTTTATTGCCAGCGAATTTCAGTGGAGTTCCTTTACTGACGGTCTCCTGAAATATGAGAAATAAAATTTATATAGGATGTGCGGGATTTACAGGCAGGAACTGGAAAGGGATCTTCTTCCCGGACTGCCTTGCCTCTAAGGAAGAGCTTTCCTACTATTCCACACGGTTCAATGCGGTAGAAATCAATTCCACTTTCTACCGCAAACCGCGTGTAACTACGCTGGAGAACTGGTATACACGGTCAGCAGAAGATTTCAGGTTTTTCGTTAAGATGCCAAAAACCTTTACTCATATTCAAAAACTGCAAAATTCGGCTCAAGATATTTTGGAGTTCTGCTCATATATCCGGACAGGATTAAAAGAAAAGCTGGCCGGCTTTCTTTATCAGTTTCCGCCAGGTTTCCATTACAGTCCTGAAAATCTGGAGACAGTCCTGAAAAACATTCCGCCGGGTTTTACGAGTGTTACCGAATTCCGGCATGAGTCATGGTGGCGCAGTGACGCTGCAAAAGTTCTGGCAGACCGGAGTATTGTGTTCGCAGGAGTCAGTTATCCCGGCAGGATTCCCAATGAGATAATCACAGTTCACCCGAAGATTGCCTATTACAGGCTGCACGGCGTGCCGGTTATGTTTAAATCGGAATACAGCGACCAATTCCTTTCAGCAATTGCAGAAGAGATTGAGGAAAGCGGAAGAGACTTTTACGTTTTCTTCAATAATACCTGGGGGACGGCCGCCTTGAAAAATGGTCTTGATCTCATGAAAATCATCCAATGAAAAAAAATCTTGTAGTTCTATCCGGCGCAGGCATCTCTGCTGAGAGCGGTGTGCGTACTTTCCGCGACAGTAACGGTTTGTGGGAGAATCACAGAATTGAGGACGTTGCCACACCTGAAGGGTTTGCTAAAAATCCGCAGCTCGTGCTGAATTTTTATAATGAAAGACGCCGCCAACTGAACACCGTAAAGCCTAACGAAGCCCATAGGATTCTGGTGGAACTGGAAAAGGATTTTCATGTTCAAATCATCACCCAAAATGTAGATGATCTGCATGAACGGGCCGGTTCAAGCCAGGTACTGCATCTTCACGGCGAACTGAAAAAAGTGAGACCGGTAAATTCCCAAAGTGATGCCATATTATGGGAAGGAGACCTAAATTTTGGTGATACAGATGCTTATGGAAATCAGCTGCGCCCTCACATCGTATGGTTTGGAGAAGAAGTACCGGCTATAGAAGAGGCACAGCATATTGCTTCGGAAGCCGACATCTTTCTCATTATCGGAACCTCATTGCAGGTCTATCCGGCGGCGGGTCTTTTGCACAGTATTCCTGACGGTTGCGAACTTTTCGTAATAGACCCTCACCTTCTAAACAGTTTCGCCGCAGAGGAAAATTTCTTTAAAATGAATGCTACGGAAGGGATGCGTTTGCTGCTTCCGCGACTGAATGCGATTGGCAGCTAATGAAAAGAAGCCAGCAAAGCCGGCCTCCATTCATCATTTGTGTTTTGGTGTTCTGTTTTCAAATTTAAATGAACTTCAGTACTTAGAAAAGAGGTAAACCACCTTAATACACTTTACTTTTTAAATCATATTATGTTTAAGGGCAAAGAGTACAAGTCCTACCCTACTTTTAACATCCATTTTCGCAAATACGCTGTCCCGGTAACCGTCTATGGTCTTGGGGCTCATGCACATTTTGTCTGCAATTTCCTTATAGGTTATTTCCGTACAAGCCAAACGTAAGAATTCCTTTTCTTTAGCCTTGAGTTCGTCCAGAATATTTTTAGCCGTATCTTCTTCATTCTTCACCTTCATCAGACGCTGAGTCAGATAATCCGTATAAAAACTGCCTTTACTGTACACCGTCTCAATGGCTTCGAACAGCAGCTCAGGTGACATATCTTTCAAAAGGTAACCCTTGGCTCCGGCACGCATCATTCTGATAATCGTATGCTCATTATCCTCCATAGTAAGCGCAATCACTTTAACTTTCGGTTTTTCGCGGTGCAGCCAGGCGGTAGTTTCAACACCGTCGCGAAACGGCATGTTAATGTCCATCAGAACCACATCGGGATCCACCTTCTGGCTGTTTAAGCTGGCAATGAAATCATCTCCGTTGCAGCAGTTATAAACCACTTCATATTTGGGATTGGCAGAGATCATATCTTCAATAGCTTTTGAAACCATTTTATGGTCATCAACGATGGCAATCTTAATCCTGTACATACTTTCAGTTTTTGGGATAAACAATTTTCACTTCGGTGCCTTTGTCCTTTACCGAATCTATTGAAAAGGAGGCATTTATTACTTTTGCGCGGTTGGTAATATTACTTAGGCCGCTGCCGTCTTTGCCGGTATTTTCGGGCAGTCCTATGCCCTGGTCAATTATGCTTATTTCAAGTGTTTTGGTGCAGTCGTCCAGGATTATGTCAAGCTTCTTGGACCGTGAATGCTTCAGCACGTTATTCAGGCATTCCTGTATGATCCTGAACAGAATCAGTGAATGTTTAGGATCGATTTGGATTTCCTTCACATTATGGATGTAATTTACTTCCATGAAATCCAGCTTCCTGATGCGGCCTACCTCACGTTCGATTGACTCAATAAGTCCAACGTGCTCAATATGATGAGAAATAAACGTCTTGGAAAGGTTACGGATATCGCTGATGCACTCGCCCAGCAGTTCATTGATTTCTCTCAGAAATTCCCTGTCACCGTTCTGCAGCTGTGAACTGAGTTTGTTATTAAGCAGTTTTGCTACAGAGAGTTTCTGGCCAATATCATCATGAAGTTCCTGACCCACATACCGAAGCGTCTGCTCCCGCATCTCAATCTGGGAAAGGGCCAGTTCCTGTGCAAATTTCAACTCCTTTTCCTGCTCCTGCAGGATGAGCTGCGATTTTTTCCTGAGGAACCCAACGTAAATCAGGACCATCATGCTGAGGACCATCAGTATAATAAGAGAAGAAAAGATAATCAGCAGTTCTGCACCTTCAAATTTCATTCTATTAAATTATACTTTTTTTTTGATTTTTCGCAAAAAAAATTCCGGCAAGCATAATTGAATATCCAATGATATTGATGGAATACAGCATAATATAGAAAATGAGCTTTTCTGTGTCCAGATCTATCCTGTTACTGAAAAAAAGAATGGGTACCAGACCAACATAGATAAAAGTAAGGCTTACAGCTACAAAAAAAGGGTAAAACGCCTTAATAAGCAGGATTTTATCAGAGTTAAAGGTGTCATTCAGAAAGATAAACAGCGAGACCAGAATCAGAAAAATACTCGTGAAATTGGTAATGTCCGGAAATACGTAAAAGAAATTCTCCACCAATACGGCAGACAAAGCAAAGTTTATTAAATGTGCTGCTACAATTCCAAGCTGTATCCTCCTGAGTTGGGGATTCTGCATCAGTTTATAAAAATAGACCAGAAACAGCAGGTATACGATGCCTATAATCCCAATTACATAATAAATAGTGGTAACCTGAACAATATGAAGACGCTGCAGAACGATCGTCGTTACCTCTGTAATAAATGTAACGCTCATTGCCGCGATTACGATTTCAATATGTTTACCCAGATATTTGCGGTAAACTACCATCAGCAGAATAATGGCCAGGTACAGCAAATTAACCGTGGTGCTGCCTAAATCTTTTATTAGATCCATCATAACTGTCTGTTTAGTAAGGAGGGCAAATGTTTGAAAAATCCAGTGCAGACAGCCCGTCTATTGGTGTACAGCTTCCGTTGGTACCGTCGTCACCACGCAGAAAAACAGTTTGATGACCGGTATTGCCAGGCTTCATTCTGGGGCTGAAATAACCGCCTGGGTACTGCCCAAAGCATACAGTTATACTGACGTTTGTAATGCCCTGTGCTTCGGCGTGGGATTTCACATAATCCAGGAACTGCTGTACAATGTCCAGTTCAAAACTGCATTCCAGCGTATCGGGAGAATTCTCCGGACGGTTGGCATTTATCAACGCATAATTCCCCTCCTTATAAGTGCTCACAAGTTGCTGCTCCTCCTCATCCGTTAGGAGGTGATCGTTTAAGTTACCCATCATTTGTGTTTTAGTGTTCAAAACAAATTTATGGTATATTTGGCGTTTGGAAAACAGGAAAAACACCTTTTTTATGAATTCTGATTCAATTGGTGACCGTTACTACAATGTTCGGACACAATTACCACCGGAAGTACAGTTGGTTGTAGTTACAAAAACCCATCCTGCAGATACTGTGCGGGAAATATATAATTTAGGTCACCGCCATTTTGGTGAGAATAAGGTACAGGAAATGCTGACCAAACAGATGGAATTGCCCGCTGATATCAAATGGCATCTGATCGGACACCTGCAGACCAATAAAGTGAAGCATATTGCAGAATTTATCCATCTCATAGAAAGTGTGGACAGTGAAAAACTGCTTCAGGAAATAGACCGGCAGGCGCAAAAACACAACCGCACCATCAATGTACTGCTTCAGGTAAGAATTGCTACTGAGGAGACCAAATTTGGCCTGGAAATTTCCGAAACCAGGGAGCTTTTCAGCCAGTGGACTCAGGGCCTCTACCCTAATGTAAAAATCTGCGGGCTTATGGGTATGGCCACCTATACAGATGATCAGGAGCAGGTAAAACGGGAATTCAGCACCTTAAAGCGGCTTTTCGATCAGCTGGCGGTCCAGAAGGAAATTCAAATCTTATCCATGGGTATGAGCGGTGATTACAAACTGGCCATAGAGTGCGGATCCAACTCAGTGCGTGTGGGTTCGGCCATCTGCGGTGCACGCGATTATCAGTGATAGACCGGAGGTTGAATTATTCCTGTCAAATTTACCGGCCATTGGGAACGGTTTTTGTTACATATCCAAACTTAATAATAAAATTAATCCAATCCAGCTCTTATGCAGAAAATCCTTATCGTAGAAGATGAAACCGCTATCTCCAGCGTGCTTCAAAGTATTCTGTCAGATGAATTGCCAACGTATGAATTTACTATAGCCGCCGATGGGCTTGAAGGCTTTAAGTATATTGAGAAAGAGGATTTTGACCTGATTATATCAGATATTAAGATGCCGAAGCTTTCGGGAACAGAACTGCTGAAACAATCGCTGCAGGTAAAACCGGATTCCACATTTGTAATGATTTCCGGCCATGCCGACATTGATACAGCTGTGGACTGTCTGAAAGAGGGAGCCTACGATTTCATCTCCAAACCAATTGACATCAACCGTTTGATAACCAGTGTTAAAAATGCGCTGGATAAGGAAAAATTGGCTAAGGAAAATAAAAATCTTCAGAAAGAAAATTCAACATTAAAGAAGAAGGTTAACAAGAAGTACCAGATGATTGGTGAGAGTCCCGCGCTCAGGAAAATCCACGAAATGATTGCTAAAGTTGCCACGTCAGATGCCCGCGTACTCATAACAGGACCTAACGGTGCTGGTAAGGAACTGGTAGCACACGCCATACATTCACAAAGTGAAAGAAGCCGCGGACCAATGGTAGAGGTGAACTGCGCGGCTATTCCTTCAGAACTGATTGAAAGTGAGCTTTTTGGGCACGTAAAAGGTTCATTTACCGGAGCCATAAAAGATAAGCAGGGAAAATTTGAACTTGCGAACAATGGGACCATTTTCCTGGACGAGATTGGCGATATGAGTCTTATAGCTCAGGCTAAGGTGCTGCGCGCCCTTCAGGAGAGTAAAGTTTCACCGGTTGGTAGTGACAAGGAAATAAAAGTGGATGTGCGCGTACTTGCCGCAACCAACAAAAACATGCAGAAAGAAATTGAAGCCGGCAGATTCAGGGAAGACCTTTACCACCGTCTTTCTGTCATTGAAATCTATGTACCCCCTCTGGACGAAAGAAAGGAAGACATTAAACTGTTGGTTGAATATTTCGCCAAATCCTTGGCAGACGAACAGGGAACCGCACCAAAAGTCTTTGAAGAGGGTGCCCTGAAAAGCCTGGAAGCATTTTCGTGGACCGGGAATATCCGCGAGCTCCGCAATATTGTTGAGCGTCTTATCATTCTGGGCGGAAGTACGGTTACGGCTGATGATGTGGCCGCCTTCGTACGAAAATAATTAGCCGTTACAAATCACTTTATAAACATAGTTTGCAGTAATTTTGCTGCAAACTTTTTTTAATGCTCCTTAACCGAAAATACACCAGAGAAGCGCTTATCCTTGCAGTTCCCGTGATGCTCACCCAATTGGGGCAGGTTTCTGTGCAGCTTTTTGACAATATCATCGTAGGTAACCTTTTGGGTGCCAAAGCATTGGCCGCAGTGTCGTTGGGAAATGCTGTTTTTTTCTCTGTATTCGTATTCGGACTGGGAATTTCATTTGCTATTCCGCCGCTTGTTTCAGAAGCACACGCGCAAAAGAAACACCACCGCATCAATTCAGTTTTTCGCCACGGATTTGTGCTTAACATCGCTGTAGGACTGCTCCTTATGTTGCTGCTTTTTGGTTTTATTCCCCTTCTGCCCTTCCTGAACCAACCGGCCGAAATCATTCCCGATACCCAGGACTATCTCTTAATGATGGCACTGAGTGTTTTGCCCTTCATGGCTTTTCAAACTTTAAGGGAGGTATCTGAAGGTTTGGGTTACACCGTTGGAGTTACCGTGGCTACAATTATTGCAAACGTTGTTAATATTGCCCTGAACTATATTTTAATAAAAGGATTGTTCGGATTTCCACCTATGGGGGTAAAGGGATCGGCGATTGCTACACTAATAGCCCGTGTTTTTATGATGATTTTGCTCTATTTCATTCTGCGAAAGCACGAAACAACAAGACGTTATGTAATCGCTTTCACTCTTAAGCTGAATGAATTGCGGGGCAAAATGTTCAGCCGGATGCTCAAACTGGGCTTACCTACCGCTTTCCAGATGTTTTTTGAAGTTACAGCGTTTGCCGGCGCCGCGTTTATCTGTGGACTTGTAAGCGCAACAGATATCGCCTCTCATCAGATTGCACTCAGCATGGCCTCATTCACGTTCAACCTCTGTATTGGTTTCAGTGTTGCTTCTACAGTAATGGTTGGCCGTAAAATGGGCGAAAAGAACTTTGTGGAACTGCGTGCTCTGGGTATTAACAACCTTAAACTTTCATTTATCTATATGACGGTTTGTGGACTGTTCTTTATCTTCGGCCGCGATGTGCTGCCCACCTTCTTTACCCGGAAAGAAGATGTAGAAGTTATAATGCTGGCGTCCCAACTTCTGATCATCGCAGCACTGTTTCAGCTGTCAGACGGTGTACAGGTTACGGCACTGGGAATCCTGCGGGGGATCCAGGATGTAAAAATCCCGAGTATTCTCACCTTCATAGCCTACTGGGTCATTACCATTCCACTGGGTTACATCCTGTGCGTCACCCTGGAAATGGGTGCTTTCGGGATGTGGATAGCTCTTGGTCTGGGACTCACGATCTCCGCGGTGATGCTGGTGGTCAGGTTTTTCAGATTATCCGCCAAAAAAATCAGGGAGCAGGCAGCCAGGAGGGACAATGGACTTCCTATTGCTTGATGAACCGGAAAGATTTTGTGTTTACCCTGATAAAATAAACCCCTGACGGCAACTCTGAGACATCAACACTTTTCTCCTTCTGGTTTGAGAACTTTAAAGTCCTGATTAGTCTGCCGGAAAGGTCAAAAATCTGCGCATGTGTGGCTTTATCACCTACATCCCTCAGATAAAGCAGGTCCCGCACCGGATTCGGATAAATTCCTGCCTCAGAGTTGGTGACTAAATTATCAGCGACAGTCAGAGTACCTAAATTCTGGCAGTAATCGGTTGGATAATTCTGCCATTCAGCAGGATTGAAAAGCGTATTGGGTTGATTTGCGTACTGCCTGTAAAGGGAAATATCTCCCAGACTGTTGAACGTGTCTTTTGTGCCAACGACATCTACAGTAGTGTTACCCTTGTAGGCAAGTTCCACATATTGCGTACCGGTGAAGGTAAGCGGATCTGAAGCAGTGACAAATTTAGCCTGTTCGTTGCTGTAACAGTTAAAGGTTGCGCGCGGATTCCGCACTACAAATGTTTCACCTGCTGCTGCTTTTCCTTCCAGTTGAAATGATTCGGAAAAATAGTAATTGCCGTTCACCGAATTGTAGAACTGTATCCTTAAGTTATAATTGTTCAGGTTTACCTCATGCCCTTTATTGTTACTGATCTCTACGGCATTGTTAAAACCGCTGCCGTCAATGAATTTGGTGATCATCAGATCCTTCGCGTAGGAATCGCTGTAAAGTGTCGTTGCTGAAACCGGATTGGTGACAGCTGATTCCAGATAACCTTTGTCAAAGGACCGAACTGTAAATGTATAAGCGGTATCAGGAGTCAGGCGGTCTACAGTAACTGTATTACCCTTAACTGTGGTGAAAGGAATCGGATTGCCGTTGATATAAACATGATATCCCAAAACATCAGCATCCGCACTGGGTGTCCAGGTTAAAGTTACAAAGTGTGCACCGGTTGCTGTTACCGCCAGACCGGACGGCGCTTGAGGAGGCAGCGCATCCGGAGTTTCGGACCATATTAAATCTACCCAGCCGGGATTGTCAATAAAGGGGTTTCTGTTTTTCTGGATGCTGTACACCGCGTTGTTACGTTCTGTTTCGCGCGTAGATACAGGATCACTGCTGTGCCACATTTTCAGCATCTCAAGATACCCCGGATCAAAAGCATATTCTGCTGTACCGTTCAGGACGCTGGTATCATTTGCCGGTCCCGAGCCCGCTAAATAATTGAATGACCGTAGCTTGGATTCGTACCTTACTGCAAAGTACAGGATCATTCGTGCCACATCGCCCTTGTACTCATCTACAGGTTCATACACCCTGCCGCTGTAAGCATAGCCGAGGGTGTTGTCACTACGGATCTTGGATGTGTTTGTAAAAGTGTAGAAAGTTGAACCTCCACCAACAGCATGCGGATAATTACTTCTAAGTTGGTTAATGCGTGCATCTGTGGGAACCACAAAGTGCAGGTCCGAATACATCGGATAATAACTGTCAAAAGTGCTTTGCGGAATGATGTGTTCACGGTTGTAGCCCACTCCTTCTGTTGATGCTGAGCCCGTCAGCTGACTGACCGTATACTCATACGCATCCGGTGCACCGGGAATTTCAGAATAAATATCGAGCAGGATATCATTGTTGGCTGACCCATGGTCGTCATACCTGTCCAGATCGGTTATACCGTAATAAGCGGGCAAATCGGCATAATTCCAGTTATAATTGCGTGATATTATTTCGTGCACTTTGCTTTTTAATGCATAACCTGAAAGGCCGGCAGTTCCGTTATAATAACCCGCAGGAACCTGCGCGAAAAGTACCGCTGGCGCAAAACAGGCAAAAAAGACAATTTTTTTCATTGAAAATTTAAAGGGGTAAAATTACTCATTTCAGCGATATAGCAGCTAAAAGATAAGACCGCAACCTTACAGCTTACGCTAAACTGTTTTTCAGCTTTAATACAAAAGGATAATGATTATACGGCAAATATAATTTCCTACTCGGCTACTTTTTAAGTATATTTGGCGACAAAACAAATTTATGGATATCCAGATGCAAGACAACATCAAAATGGTAGCAGAAACTGCAAGAGATTTTGCTGAAAAAAATATTAGACCAAATATCATGGAGTGGGATGAAAGTCAGACTTTTCCTGTTGAACTTTTTCACCAGCTTGGCGAAATGGGCTTCATGGGAATCGTAATTCCTGAGGAATACGGTGGTTCCGGTCTTGGCTACCATGAATATGTAACCATACTGGACGAAATCTCGCAGGTAGATCCTTCTATCGGCCTGTCAGTTGCAGCTCATAACTCACTCTGCACCAATCATATTTATGAATTCGGTAATGAGGAACAAAGACACAGATGGCTGCCAAAACTGGCTTCCGGTCAGGTTATCGGTGCCTGGGGCCTTACCGAGCACAACACAGGCTCTGATTCCGGCGGAATGAGCACAACGGCAGTAAAAGACGGTGACGACTGGATCATCAACGGAGCTAAAAACTTCATCACCCACGCCATCTCCGGCGACATCGCAGTTGTCATGACCCGTACGGGTGAGAAAGGAGCAAAAAACAACTCCACGGCTTTTGTTCTGGAAAAAGGAATGGCCGGATTCACTTCAGGAAAAAAAGAGAATAAACTGGGTATGAGGGCTTCCGAAACAGCGGAACTTATATTTGACAATGTGCGAGTACCCGATGCGAACCGTCTTGGCGAAGTTGGTTCCGGATTTAAGCAGGCAATGAAAATTCTGGATGGCGGTCGTATCTCCATCGCAGCGTTAAGCCTTGGTATTGCACGTGGTGCCTACAAAGCAGCCCTGAAATATTCTCAGGAAAGACATCAGTTCGGAAAGCCGATCAACAGTTTCCAGTCCATCAATTTCATGCTCGCTGATATGGCTACGGAAATTGACGCAGCTGAACTTCTGATCCAGCGTGCTTCCAACCTTAAAAATGCCAAAAAGCCGATGACCAAGGAAGGCGCGATGGCAAAACTTTACGCTTCTGAGGCCTGTGTACGTATTGCGAACAATGCAGTGCAGATTTTTGGTGGCTATGGATATACTAAAGATTTCCCGGCAGAAAAATACTACAGGGACTCCAAACTCTGTACAATCGGCGAAGGAACTTCTGAAATCCAGAGACTGGTTATTGGAAGAGAGATCTCCAAATAATAAAATCAGCTAAAACAGATATAAACACTCCTTCTTTGGGGTGTTTTTTTATGTATTAAAGAAAAACGCTCCATTTAGATAGAGCCGCATTTGTTGTTTAGATCAACTCACTATTTTAAAGGTTTTGAATTTCAAATAATTATTACATTTATATAGTAAAAGTAAATGCCATGGCAACAGAAAATATTTCCGGCAAACCCTCTCTGGCAGCTACAATTACTGCTATTGCCACACTGGTAACCGCGGTAGGTGGTTTTATCTATACGCTCAGATCGGGAAATTTAGGGGCAGAAAACAGTAAGGACAAAGTACAACCTGCAGTTACCGTACACGTACAGAAGGTGGAAAAGATCATGAACGGTACCGTAGGGAAAATGCAGGCAGTATTTACATTAACTTTTAATCCAAATAGTAGCACGGTGACGGGAACTTACTACAATAATGCAAAGCCCCGGAATATCTACGACCTGCGTGGTAGCATCAGCGGCAATAACCTGCATTTGAATGAGTATACAAATGGGGTACTAAGTGCAAAATGTGTTTTAGAGGCCGACGGCCGCGGCTGTTATACAGGAACCATGTATAATACTGACGGCCGGATATTCCCAATGCAGTTCTGCGAATGATACGTCGTCCGGTGTTAATGTAACCGAAACAGACTTATTAAATGGCAGTCAAACTATTTCAGGTACCTGCCGGAATCTTTACCTTTGGGAAAATTTAATTGAATGGATAAAATTGACAGTCTGAATATGGTAGCTGAGTTTCATCAAACGTTTAACGCACCGGTGCTGGACAAACCACAGATTCCTGCAAGAGAGCGGGCAGATTTACGCGTGGCTCTGCTCCAGGAGGAACTGAACGAACTTAAGCAGGCGATTGAAGATAACGATATAGTGGAAGTGGCTGATGCGCTTTGCGACCTGCAATATGTACTTAGTGGCGCGGTTTTGGAATTTGGTCTGGGCGAAAAATTTCCGGAACTCTTTGCCGAGGTGCAGCGCTCAAACATGTCCAAGGCATGTGCAGATGAAACCCAGGCATTGGAAACCGTGGCTTTTTACACAGAGAAAGGGGAAGATAGTTTTTATGAGAAGTCCGGCGATAAGTTTAATGTTTACCGTAAATCGGACAATAAAGTACTGAAAAACGTACACTACTCCCCTGCTGACCTAAAACGAATTTTAGAAAATTAAGATGAAACAGTTTATCACCTCTCTTTTTATAACAGGTGCCGTAATGCTGAACATTCAGGCTTGCCGGGCACAAACCAACCCTAAGTTAAATGTAGAAACCGTTACCGAACGAGACGGCAAAATTCTGCTCGGACCGCAGATGTTAACACAGTTTGACAATGCACCCTATAACGAGTGGTTCGGTAAGGAATATCTGGAATACGCCGTAGATACAAAGTCTCTTGACGAGCTCCGTGCACAGAACTGGGACAATACCAGCA
Organism: Chryseobacterium sp.; assembly: GCF_008831505.1. NCBI lineage: Bacteria > Pseudomonadati > Bacteroidota > Flavobacteriia > Flavobacteriales > Weeksellaceae > Chryseobacterium > Chryseobacterium sp. Next base: position 1,451,436 of record NZ_CP044507.1, read on the forward strand.
TGACTGTTTTCGTGGGAACATGGTGCCCCGACAGTCACAGGGAGTTTCCAAGACTTATTAAGATTCTGAATGAAATTAATTTCCCCAATGAAAAACTGACGATCATTGCCGCCGACAGAAATAAACATACGCCCGGAGGTGAACATGCGACCTATAAGATTGAAAAAGTTCCGACCGTAATTGTAAAAAAAGGTTCTGCAGAACTCGGGAGAATCACCGAATCCCCGATTTCCGGCTGGCTGGAGCGTGACCTGCTGCAGATCATGAAAGGTAAATAGATTAACATTTTTTATATTGAAAAATAATAATATCATTAAAGGGATCCTGATCGGAGCTGCCGCCATGCTGGTGCTCTTTCTCATGTTCCGGCGTTTCAGTACCGTTGTGGAAGAAAAAACCCGCAACGATTACTATATACTGAAAAACCAGATTACAAAGATGAATAAGATGGTGGTTATGGAACAGGATTTCTCCACAATGCAGAAAACCAAGGTAGCCTATGAGGTATTTGGGCGTAAGATGTCGGAAAACCAGATTCTGGCTTTCACCAGGACCAATGCCCAGGTTTCCTATAATCTGAACAAGCTGGTGATGGAAGTCGATTCGGTAAACAGAAAGCTGGTCATCAAAGAAATTCCGCCTGCCGATATCCGCATCACCCCGGTGGTGGAAATACAGGCTATGGACGATTCCTTTTTTAACAGGATTGACGACGTACAGATTAAAAAGGTTACCAAAGCAGCCAAGGACGATGCATACAAACGCGTAGATCAGAACAGGCTTCGCAGCGAGGGCCGGAAACAGCTGATGGATAATCTTAACTCAATATTTGTGCTGGCAAAAGCGCTGGATTACAGCATTGAAGATGAAACCCAAACTCTGGATCTCTCGGATTTTTCAAAGTTATAACTGAAATTTACAGTCAAATCAAAGATTGGCACCGAATTTTCAGCTTTTCAAACTTAAATGTATAACTATGGAAAAAGATAAAAACAACAGCGTATCCAAAGACGGCAAGGCAGATGTTAAGAAGGAAAATCAGGATTACCAGAACGTGCCCGCCTCTTCGGAAAAAGTAGAAAGTGGTGAAAGCATGAAAAAAGAAGTACGGGAGACCTCAAAAACACATAAAGACGGGAAAACCCACAATAATGATGAGCACAGCGGAAGTTAGTTTCCGCTTTTTTTATTTCCGCAGCCTGGCACTGTAAGTCGGCCTGCCTAACTGTATCGAATTTATCTGACTTCGGCAATGCACATGATGCGGATTTTCGTATTTTTGCATCTTAATTTTGTCTAAAGTATATGGTAAAGATCACTCTTCCGGACGGAAGCATCAGAGAATTTGAGAATGCGGTAACACCGCTCGAGGTGGCAAAATCTATTTCGGAAGGTTTGGCCAGAAACACAATTTCCGCGGTGGTGAACGGTACACAGGTTGAAGTTTCAACAACCATCGATGCCGACGCCACGGTTCAGCTTCTAACCTGGAATGATGATCTTGGTAAAAAAGCCTTCTGGCACTCCTCTGCTCACCTGTTGGCGCAGGCCATCCTGGATTATTACCCAAACGCGAAACTTACCATTGGTCCGGCCATTGAAAACGGCTTCTACTACGACGTTGATTTTGGTGATGAAACCCTGAGTGAAAAGGATTTTGAGAAGATTGAGAAAAAAATGCTGGAGAACGCCAAAAAGAACTCCACCTTCAGCCTCTATCCGGTTTCCAAAGCCGACGCGCTGAAGGAATATGCGGACAATCCTTACAAAACAGAACTGATATCCAACCTGGAGGACGGTCAGATTACCTTCTGCAGCCATGACAACTTCACAGACCTTTGCCGTGGCGGTCATTTACCGTCCACCGGAATCGTTAAGGCCGTAAAAGTACTGAACGCCGCCGGAGCTTACTGGAGGGGTGATGAAAAGAATCCTCAACTTACGCGTGTTTACGGAATTTCCTTCCCGAAACAGAAAAACCTTACCGAATATATGGAGAGGCTGGAAGAGGCTAAGCGCCGCGACCACAGGAAACTTGGAAAAGAACTTGGTATTTTTGCTTTTTCTGAAAAAGTAGGTGCCGGCTTGCCGCTGTGGCTTCCAAAAGGTGCCGCACTCCGGAAAAAACTGGAAAATTTCCTTTCCGACGCGCAGAAAAAAGCAGGTTACGAATTTGTAATCTCACCACATATCGGTTCCAAGGAACTTTACGTAACCTCAGGTCACTGGGATAAATACGGCGCCGACAGTTTTCAGCCAATCAAGACGCCCAACGAAGGTGAAGAGTTTATGCTAAAGCCAATGAACTGCCCGCACCATTGCGAAATCTATAAAGTGGGTCAGTGGTCTTATCGTGACCTTCCCAAGCGTTTTGCAGAATTCGGAACCGTGTACCGTTACGAGCAGTCCGGCGAACTTCACGGTCTGACAAGAGTGCGCGGATTTACCCAGGACGATGCCCACCTTTTCTGTACCCCGGAACAGCTGATGAGCGAGTTTGAAGGCGTAATTGACCTTGTACTGTATGTTTTCCGCAACCTTGGTTTCGAAGATTTTGTAACCCAGGTTTCACTCAGGGATCCGGAGAACAGGGAAAAATACATCGGCAGCGATGAAAACTGGGAAAAAGCCGAGCAGGCCATCATTACAGCCGCAAAAAACAAAGGCCTTAAAACCGTTGTAGAATATGGTGAAGCCGCTTTCTACGGTCCGAAACTGGACTTTATGGTGAAGGACGCCCTGGGCAGAAAATGGCAGCTCGGAACCATTCAGGTGGATTATAACCTGCCGGAACGTTTCGACCTGACTTATATCGGAAATGATGGCGAAAAGCACAGACCGGTGATGATTCACCGTGCACCTTTCGGCTCCATGGAACGTTTCATTGCCATATTGCTGGAAAATACGGCGGGCGATTTCCCACTTTGGCTGGCACCCGATCAGTTTATTATTCTTCCGATTTCAGAAAAATATTTAGAATATTCTAAAAAAGTTTCCCATTTGTTGGAAAATCACGATATTAGCGGCTTAATTGACGACCGTAACGAAAAGACCGGAAAAAAGATCCGCGACGCGGAAATCAACAAATATCCGTTTATGCTTATCGTAGGAGAAAATGAGGAACAGTCCGGCACGGTATCTGTAAGAAAGCGTGGCGAAGGTGACCTGGGGACGATGACCACTGAAGAGTTCATCACTTATTTTAAGAAGGCCTCGGCACTCAACGCTGAGTTCGGAGCGTAATTCCGGATATTTGAATAAAGAATAACTTAAAATTTAAAACAATAGCACAGAAATTTAATTACCGAGGTAGAGGCCCACAAAGACGGGTGCAGGAAGATTTGCATCAGATCAACGAAAAAATCCGGGCTCGTGAAGTCCGTTTGGTGGGCGATAACGTGGAACCGGGGGTTTATCCGCTGGCAAAAGCACTGGAAATTGCTAAGGAACAGGAACTGGATCTTGTTGTAATTTCGGACAAGGCAGAACCGTATATCTCGCGGATTCTGGATTACAAGAAATTCCTTTACGAGCAGAAGAAAAAAACCAAGGAACTTAAAGCCAAGCAGGTAAAAGTGGTGGTTAAGGAAATCCGTTTCGGACCACAGACCGACGACCACGATTACGAATTCAAGAAAAAGCACGCCGAGAAGTTTCTGGAAGAAGGTTCCAAGCTGAAAACCTATGTTTTCTTCAAAGGACGTTCTATCATCTTCAAGGATCAGGGAGAAATCCTATTGCTTAAGCTGGCCCAGGAACTGGAGCACGTAGGCAAGGTAGACCAACTGCCCAAGCTTGAAGGCAAGCGTATGATTATGATGATGAGCCCTAAGAAGCCGGCGAAATAAATTGGCTGTTTGCGGTTGGCCTTTGGCTGATTGCTAAAAAATACTAAAGAGACTTGAAGGAGTCTCTTTTTTTGTTTAAATGGATAACAGCACGAAATGAATCGCGGATAAATCTAGTTCTTTAAATAGGACTTTGTTCCAATCTTGTCTGTCAGTACATTATCTTCCGAAAGATAGTCGTTCCCGAATCTTCCAGAAACCTCTGTCAAAAATGTGAATCAATGAAGGAATTCACTGGGAGCGGGTCGCTTAATCTTACTTATCCTTTTCCAGGGAATCAAGGTCTCGTAAAAAAAGAATCCAGGAGGACTGTTCGATATAATCAATCTCCTAATCAGCTCCTGAATCCTTATATAGTAAGTCGTCTATGTTATTAAACGTCTGTGTAAAATTGCTCATTAAAATGTTTGAATAGGTTTCTGTAACCTTTCAAAAGTAGGAAAAAGTTTTGGGGTGGTAAATTATAAATTAAATTGTTTAATTCTTCTTGAGACAGGTTTTGACGCACCGGATTAAGGATTATTTGTGCTGATATTATACTCATTTAGCATCTTTATAAAACCATCATGACTTAGATATTTACTAAAACTATGACTTTCCAAACCAGACACGTCAGTCATGGCAAGCACTGGATAGTGTGGCTTCAGCGCTAAAAAAGCTTTCTTGTTAGACCCCAATAGAGTAGAATTAAAAATCTCGGGCTTATTTAAATATTTATTAAGTGTTTTGTCTGTATTATTTACTGTAATATGCATAGCTTTAATTTGGCGGGAAAATTCTCTATATTTATTTGGATTGCGTGGAACTGTAAAATCGATTTCGCCGACCGCAGGTGCTAAGAATATTGTAGTGATGTTGTTATTATTCTCTAATAACGGCTCTACATTCCATACATCAATTGAGTAAAACTCATTTGTTTCAGTAGCAAATTTTTCATTGTATGGTGGATTACTAAGAGCACTTAATATGACTGATGCACCTCTACTGTGTGATATCAAATAAATCTGTTTATTTGATATCTGGTTTAGCACTTTTCGCAATCCAAATTGTCCCGCCATTTGGCTGTAGCCCACTGCATTAAACCATATCTTGGTACTGCCTAAATTCTTAGCAATTAAACCATCCCAGTGAAACTCAATGAATAAATCTTTAGTTGAATTATTTTGAATGATTTGCTGCAATTTTCTGTAATTATTTTGAGCATCGTTTTCGTCATTATTATATCCATGCACAAGGATAAATATTCTTTCTTTGTTAGCACTAATTTGTTTTATTTTATTCAACACGCTCTCTTCAGTATCGATTAGGGTGGTTCCTAAATTATTACTTGAGGCTCGTAAAGGATAGTATGGTAAGGTTTTCCAGTTCACTGGAAAAAAATCACCATTTTTATCTACAAATATTCTGGCGATATTGGGTGGCACATTTTCATTTGGAATTTCACTTAGTGGTTTATTGTATCTCCAACATGAAGTTAACAAAAATAACAGGATGATCAGTTTTAAAGTTTTCATTTTGAATAGTTTTAGTTATGTTTTAATTTTTCTTTGTAAATGGATTATTATTTAGATTGAATGCAATACCAACAAAAGGGTTTACCCTGTAATATTCCTTATTAAGTTTATCACTGCCCAGGGATGGATCAGTAGCCTGTCCCACAGTGAACTCGGAGCCAGGCCTTAGTTCTTTAATAATAAGTCGTTATTATATTTAAAAGTCTGCGTAAAATAACTCAGTGAAATGGTTGAATAGCTTTCACTCAGTCGCGAAATTCATTTACTCTTTTTTATACTAGGTGTGGATTTATGTGATCGTAAAAAGGCATTCTTATATTTCTTCAATGATTTTCCTAATTTCTCCTAAGGAAATTTCAAGTGGGTGATCATTAATATTTTTATTTAGTACATAAGTATTGAACTTAGAAAAAGCACTAGTACGACCAATACTTCCACTTGCATTAAGTGTTGAATTAACATTACCAAAAATAAAATTATACGCCCCACTACCTTTCAACTCTGCTTTTCCATTAAAACTGGAATCACCTTCGTTGGAAGTTAAAATAACTTCATAATTTGAGTCCACTAGTACTTGTGTGCTATCGTTATATGTTTTAGGAATTTTATTTATTATAGACGCCAGCACTTGTTTTCGCAACACTTTATTTCCATTGAAAATTCCCTCATTTTTCAACGCTTGATATAAGGGTGAATACAATAAACCCTTGATTACAACCAGAGATTTTGTTATTTTTGCAGCTTGCGCTGCAGATGTTTTCATTTCCGCACTATTGACTCCCACAACTACGCCGATCACACCAGCTAGGTAGCCACTACAATCCATGCTATAGTATAAATTATCGTAGCCTTCATTTAGAACAACTAGATGGTTTAGAGAGTTGTAATTTTCGATAGTAGGAGATAAATTATTAAAGAAATTATCAGAAATTGTTCCGGTATTATCTTTTAATTTAAAGCTATGAACTAACACGTTTGATCCAGTACCCGCAAGATGTGCACCTTCTAATGTAATTGGAATATTTTTCCGTATTTCACTTGGTAGATAACCATTATTTTCCATTTTACGGATTTTTTCTTTAAGTTTTGGGGTACATCCACAATCAAACTCGTTGGGATCAAAAAGTTTAAGCAATTCCCTTGTCACATTTATTTTTCGCGGCTCTTCGAGATCAATATCAGTAGGTACAACCGTTTTCGTAAACTGATCTGTAAACTGCTCTAAGGTAAAAACATCTGAATATGATTCTTCAATAATATCAACTTCGTCCGTAATCATAGCGCTATCTCGATAAAAGTCTTCATCATAGGGCAGTGAATCTGCAGTCTCTGTTTTCTTGCATGATACGGATACAAATAAAATGAAAAGCAATAAATTTCTCATGGTTTGTGTTTTTAGGGTTCATAATTATTAGTTAATAACCAAGTTATAAAGTTCTACACTTACAACATACAGGAAAAACACCCTATTTCAGTTGCCAAATGAAACTCAGCAGGTAAACAGAAGGCGTTAGGAACATAACACCTGAAAACTGTTAGAACGCAATTCATTAGTCCGATGGTTTTTGGCGCGGCCTGAGGCCGCGCCAAACATTTCAATTAACAACCCTCCCTAAATATCCCTCCTTATTACCAATACCCTTTCCCATTACAACTAATTGTTGTACTTTTGCATTCTGAAAACTATGCCCTGCCCCGGCAGACATGGGAAACAGACCAAACAGATATTGATAACAAACAGATAAAATTAAGCAAAATGCCAAAATTAAAAACTAAATCAGGTGCTAAGAAGCGTTTTAAGCTTACCGGAACCGGCAAGATTAAAAGAAAAGGTGCTTACAAAAGCCACATTCTGACCAAAAAAGAAACCAAGCAGAAGAGAAATCTTACGCAAACTTCTTACGTGGCCGAGGTGGACAAGAACAGCGTACTTCGCCAATTAGCGTTAAAGTAGTTTTTATAAATCAAAGCGGTTTATAAGAATTCAAAAATTCAACAAATTTAACCCTGAAACGGTGCACCAAAGATCCGCCGCGGCGGACGCCCTTTTCAAAAAAAACATTTTAAATTATGCCAAGATCAGTAAACGCGGTGGCTTCCAGAGCCCGCAGAAAAAAAGTAATGAAGTTGGCCAAAGGTTATTTCGGAAGAAGAAAGAACGTTTGGACTGTAGCTAAGAATGCCGTAGAAAAGGCGATGCAGTATGCATACCGCGGCAGAAAAGAGAAGAAAAGAAACTTCAGAGCACTTTGGATTACCAGAATTAACGCTGGTGCAAGAGAACACGGACTGACTTATTCTCAGTTTATGGGTGCTCTTAAGAAAAACAACATCGAACTGAACAGAAAAGTTTTAGCCGATTTAGCAATGAATCACCCTGAAGCGTTCAAAGCTGTTGTAGATCAAATTAAATAATGTAAAATCTTGTTATCAATATCTGATCCCGAACCCTGTTCGGGATTTTTTTATATTTTTGCCTCACAATTTCATTCATGAAAAAAATTCAGTATCTATTTGTAATTCTGTCCGTTACATGGGCACAGGCCCAGACTTTCATACCCGCTTACGGTGCGCGCGTGAGCCAGGTTTCACAAAGCAACATTAACTCCGGATTACAGGACTTTGTAAGCTTTGGAACCAAAACTACGGGAAGTGCCAATAATGCCAATGCACTGAACTGGCTGAAAAGTAAATATACCTCCTTCGGCTACTCCATTTCCCAGGTTGTGGAAGATCCCTTCACCGTGGGCAGTCTCGCTTCAAAAAATCTGGTGGTCACCAAAACCGGAACCCTTTACCCGAATACCTACGTCCTGGTTATCGCACACTTCGATACCATCAACGGTGTGGGCGCCAATGATAACGGCAGCGGCACCAACGCGCTCCTGGAAATGGCGCGTATCCTGAAAGACGTACCTACGGAATATTCCATCAGGTTCATTCACTTTTCCGGTGAAGAACAGGGCCTGTACGGCAGTCAGCACTACGTAAACAATGTAGTGAACGCTACCAGCCCCAAGATGAACATCAGGCTGGTTTTCAACCTGGATCAGGTAGGCGGCACTGCGGGTCAGACACACAACACGATTTTCTGTGAGCAGGATACCAACAATTCTCCTGTGGGAAACAACGCCTCTTCGGCTTCTGTGACCCAACAGCTTAAGAATTGTGTGGCGTTATACTCGCCTCTGCAAACCAATACCGGCGTGGCTCCGGCGTATTCTTCAGATTATATGCCTTTCCAGAACAACGGCGAAGTGATTACAGGTTTCTACGAAGGTTATGGCAATACTAATCCCTATCCTCATACTTCAGGCGACATTATTTCCAATATGGATCCCGTATTCCTGTTTAATGTAACCAAGGCCGCCCTAGGGGCAGTCCAGCATTTTGCAGTGGCTTCTACCTCACTTTCCGTAGCAGAATCCACTTCCGCGAACGCAGGTTCTGACTGGACCGCCTATCCAAATCCCGCAAAGGACTATTTTGAAATTAAAACTTCAGGTTCAGAATCCGGTAAGATGACCTTTGAACTTACTGATATGACTGGTAAGGCTGTGCTTCAGACAGAGGACACCAAGAAAATAGATGTCACCGCATTACCTACGGGCGTTTATATAGGAAAGCTGCAGACCAAAGGTCAGAGTTCTTCAAAAAAAATAATGATTAAAAGATAAATAAAGAATCCTGAGTCTTGCTCAGGATTTTTTGTTGAGGAGGCTTTCGTAAGCATTTATAAGATCTTCCGCTACACGGCTGTCGGCGAACCTCCCGGCATATTCCCTGCCCTTTTCCGCCCGTCTCTCACGCTCGGCTTCACTGTTCCACAGGAACAGAATCTTGGACTTCAGGTCAGGCACGCTTAGTGGGTCTACATACATGGAGTCCAGACCACCGGCTTCCGGTAGTGAGCTTGTATTGCTGGTTATAGCTGGTGTACCTGAAAAAAGCGCTTCAATCACCGGTATTCCAAAACCTTCGAATAAACTTGGATAAACAAAGATGTCGGCCATTTTATAGAGTTCAGCAAGTTGGGACATATCCAAAACTTCCAGAAACAGGATTTGCTTCTCCATTCTATTTTTCCTGATGAACTTCTCCACTTTTTTATAATAACCCGTTTTACGGCCCACCACCACCAACGGAATTTCAGTGTTCTGAACAGCCGCTACCGTATTAAGCAGGTTCTTCCTGGCCTCGATGGTACCGACACTCAGAATAAAACGTTCTGGCAGCTGATGTTTCCCTCTTAATGAGCTTTGTAAATCTTCATCAGGCTTCGACTTAAAAGCCTCGTGGCAACCCTGATAGACTACTTTGATTTTTTCCGCCGGAATTTTAAGGTAACTGATAATGTCGCGTTTGGTTTGTTCGGAAATCGCGATGACGAGGTCAGCATTTTCTGCCGCTTTTTTAAATTTCCAGAAATGGATCTTACGGTCCGTCCACGAATAATATTTTGGATATCGCAGAAATATAAGGTCATGTATGGTCACTACCTTTTTTATGGCTGAATCAGAGTTCCACTTGAGGGGCAATTCTCCCGAAAGCCCGTGAAAAATTTCCGCGCCGGCCTGCTGAGCTTCCAGACCCATCTTAAGCTGCCTGGAAAGAAAACTCTTTTGCGTCTGCACAACCGAAACTCCCTGTAAAGCGGTGATTTCACTTCCCTTTTCGCTTGGCGCTTTATCCAGAAGAAAATAACTGTTTTCGGGATGATGGGTGGCTAAAATCCGCACAAGGTCGCGGGAGTAATTCCCTAAACCCGACGAATTGTGAAAAAACCGTTTGGCGTCAAAGGCTATTTTCATTCGCCTGAGGGTTTAATGATGTCCTGAGACATCTGCTTTTTCTTCCAGTGTTCTGATTTCCTGCCATAAAGAAAAATCCGGCCGAGTTTATATTTGAATTTCAGGTGACCGTTAAAATCTGTTCCAAGAAGTCGGTGCGGGGTATCAGGATTTTCTGCCAGCACTTCATTAATGGCTTCGGTATAAACAGTGGGTCCAGTCGTCCGGTGAACATCGTTCGGATAACGGTGCGTTTCAATATTATCAACCACTTTCTCTAAGGTTCTCTTCAGAAAAGGATGGTCCCTGGCCGAAATCAGTCCCCACTGACAGTAAAGTCCGGGATTTCCTTCATGGGTGATGATGAACTCATCAGATTCCTGCAGAAACCTGTCGAAAGGAGTTTTCACATAACTGTCAATATCCAGATAAACTCCACCATAACGGTACAGTACCGCATAACGGAAGAAATCGGCTTTGGCGGCTCCAATGGTCAGGCTCTTATAGGCTTTCAGATATCTCGGCGGAAATTCCTCTTCAAAGAAATTAAGGATGCGCCGGTCATCATAAAAATGATAATTCCAGCCCGGATTTTTCTTCCTCATCCGGGAAATATAAAACCGTGTGATCCAGGGAAGATCACCGGTTTTAAAAGTTTGAAAAATATTTTTCGGAATCGGCATAGAAGCTTGCAGTTAAACGGCTACGCTGTTATCCCTTAGAGCGTCATTCAGAGAAGTTTTCTTATCTGTACTTTCCTTTCGCTGACCAATGATGAGCGCGCAGGGAACCTGATATTCGCCTGCAGGATACTGCTTCGTGTAGCTTCCGGGAATCACTACCGAGCGGGCAGGAACTCTTCCCTTAATCTCAACAGGTTCCGTGCCGGTAACATCGATTATTTTTGTTGATGCTGTAAGTACCACATTTGCACCCAGCACAGCTTCTTTTTCAACATGAACGCCCTCAACCACAATACAGCGGGAACCGATAAAACAGTCGTCTTCAATGATCACCGGCGCAGCCTGAAGCGGCTCCAGCACACCACCGATGCCCACGCCACCACTCAGGTGAACATTTTTCCCAATCTGTGCGCAGCTGCCCACTGTAGCCCAGGTATCCACCATGGTTCCCGAATCTACATACGCGCCTATATTAACATAAGAAGGCATCATAATTACGCCGCTGGCTACAAAACTGCCGTGTCTGGCAATGGCATGAGGTACCACGCGCACACCCTTTTCAGCATAATTGGTCTTCAGCGGGATTTTATCGTGAAACTCGAAAGGTCCTACCTCAATGGTTTCCATTTTCTGGATGGGAAAGTACATCACTACTGCCTTTTTCACCCATTCGTTCACCGTCCAGCCAGTGGCTGTAGGTTCAGCTACACGCAGCGTACCTGAGTCAAGCTGTGAAACGACCTCGTGGATGGCCGCTTTACTTTCATCTTTTTCCAGCAACTCCCTGTTCGCCCAAATCTCTTCTATCGTCTGTTGTAGTGACATATCTTCGTTTATTAATTATTGCTGCAAAAATACAAATTGAATCTGCATTATTGAATTTAAAGCGCAAGTTTTGAGAAGATGTTCCTCTTTGGTTTACGGATGATTTCAATATTTGGATTGCTTGCGAGCAGTTCCTTCATAAATTCTTCAGTACGCACCGGCGAAATTATGATGCTGTCGAATTTGTTGTAGAAAATCTCCAGCCTGTCCAGTGATCCGGCCGGTGAACTTAAAGGATTGTTGGTTTCCCTAATCTTCCGGATGGCGGAAACCGGAATCTCGGTGCGGCTAAAATGGGATGTGTGAACGGTCAGATTGTCAGGGCTAACCGAATATCTTATTCCCGACAGGATAAAGCCAATGAACAGCGATACAGCCGCAAGTATGACTACAATACCCCATTCCGCAACATCCCAGATAATAAATCCGAACATAATAATGAGGAAAATAATGAGTTCCATTCCGTATTTAGTTCTGTAGCTTTTCATTCTCTGACCTTTTTAAAAAACCCTGCGGGCAAAGAGGTACGCCTGATTCCAGTATTTCTCATTCAGTGAAGAAATAATAACCCCTTTTGACGTGGAAGAATGGATGAAGTTGATCTCGCCGTCACTCAGGATACGGTGCACAATTCCTACGTGAGAAATTCGGCTACCACCTGATGTAGCAAAAAATAAGAGGTCGCCGGGCTGTACCATAGAAATATCAACCTCCTTTCCCTCTTTCCCCTGATCTTCGGAACGTCTTGGCAGTTTCATCTGATTTTCGTCAAAGACCTTACATACCAAACCCGAACAGTCAAAGCCAGTTGAAGTGTTTCCGGCATATTTATATGGAGCTCCTAAATATTTTTCCGCATCCTTAAGAAGTTCAGTGGTCTCTTTGGTCATCTTTCCGTTGTATTTTGATACAAGTGAACGCAGTTCGGGAGATTTTGCGACCGGTTTAACATAAGGATCAGGCCTCTTCACAGGTTTTTTAGCCGTACCACAGGAGATGATTATGGTGAGCGCCATAAGCAAGGACAATATCTGCTTCATTATTCTTCAGTTTTCAGCTCAAAAATAGAAAATTTGAACTGAAAACTTTTAATATAACTGTTCGGTTTCCTTTTTTCCCCTGTTGATATACCAGTACACGGGAAGTCCAATCAGGATGAGCAGGAAGCCTGGCCAGGTATATTGCGGTTTATAAATTATAAGCAATAGACAGAACAACGTACCGATAAGGAGGTAAACCAAAGGTGTCACCGGGTACAGCCATGTTCTGTACGGCCGCTCGAGATCAGGTTGTTTGAATCTAAGCCAGATCACCCCAAAAACGGTAATCATATAAAAGAGTACGATTACAAAAGAAATCATATCCAGCAAATCTCCGTACTGTCCGGAAAGTGCCAACACAGAAGCCCAGACTCCCTGCATCCACAGTGACTTTGCGGGTACGTCGAAGCGGTTGTTTTCTATTGCACTTTTAAAGAACAGACCATCTCTGGCCATTGTCTGGTAAACTCGCGCGCCGGCCAGAACAAGTCCGTTGATACATCCAAAAGTGGAGATCATCACCAATACCGCCATGATTACAGTTCCTACATTTCCAAATATGACTTCAGAGGCGGCAACGGCAGGACGGTTTTTATCAGCAAAAGCAATCCCATCGCGGTCCAGTGCATTCAAATAAACGAAATTGACGAGCATATAGAGCACCATCACCGAAACGGTACCCAAAACCATGGACCTAACTACATTCTTTTTTGGATTTTCCATTTCGCCGGACATAAAAGTCACGTTTTCCCAGGCTACGGAGCTGAAAACAGATCCCACCATGGCCGCGGCGATACCGCCCATCAAAGCCATGCCTCCAATTTCTGTCCATCCGGTTGGAAGCAGGTTGTTACCTACTTCTGTACCTAAATCCTGAAATGCCGCCCAGCCGAAATTCATATTTTCTGTCCACTGAGAATCTTTTATCAGTAAAAATCCGAAGATAATAAGTCCCAGAAGGGCTAAGATTTTGGAACCTGTAAAGACATTCTGCAGCAACTTTCCGTTTTTCACCCCACGCGTATTAATATAGGTGAGGAGAATGATGATGATAATGGCCAGGATCTGAACCCAGGTTATCTTAAATCCACCGTTTTGAAAAATAGGTTCAGAATCATTGAGCCACGGCACGAGGTAGGCCGTGAACTTGCCGAACGCCATGGCCACCGCCGCAATGGTTCCTGTCTGGATAACTGTAAAAAGGCCCCAACCGTATAGAAATCCCGGCATCTTACCAAAGATCCTTGAAATATAGGTGTACTGACCCCCGGCTTTGGGATAAATGGCGGAAAGTTCACCATAGGACAGAGCTGCGGCTACCGTCATTACCCCGGTGATGACCCATACCGCGATCAGCCAGTATCCTGAGCCCAGATTACGCATCATGTCCGAACTTACGATAAATATACCGCTGCCAATCATGGAGCCCATTACAAGCATGATGCCGTCCCACAGTTTCAGTTTTTTCTTCATTTGGTTTCCAATGTTTACTAAGGTAAATATAGAATTAAATGAAACCCGCAGGCAGATTTTCTAAAAACTTATATGAAAAATTTTCTGCAGAAAGCATTTTACAGAATTTCAAACTGAACTTCCTCCTCAACTTTCGGGTAGACAGTGGATGAAAGAAACTTTTTTCCGGTACAGTCAATCTCCTTCCAGCCTTTGCGGTCATTACAGTCACCAACGGCTGCTACAACCGGCATAAATGAAATTTCCCGGTCACCACTCCGGTAAACTTCCCGGTATTGGACGGCAATATCAAGAACGCAGTCGAATTTGGTATTAAGACGGACATTCCTGTAAATAACATCATAATGTGTTTCGCGGTTTTCGGGAATTTCGAAATAAGATTCATACCCAGATTCGTCGCCCTTCAGTCCGGCAATGGCATGCAGGGCCTCATAGAGTGCGGCGGCATAGTACTTCCTGCTGACCATCCGCAGGGGATCATTGGGATAATAACCTCCTTCAAATAAAATGGTAGGTATTCCTGCCTTACTGAAGTTATCTCCCACTGATGTAGGGTAAAACTCATCAGTATACCGGCCGATTCCCGAGGGTAGTTCAGCTTTCAGCGTACTATAGACCGCCGATATAACGGCCATAGACTTGCGGCGCACCGTTGTAACCTCTCTTTCGGCGCTCACTGAAGGAGAGAGGAAGGAAAGTGTGGCAGGATGGACCCCGTCAGTAGTAAAAATGGTCCTCTGTTCATGGAGATTTAGCGCAAAACCGTAATTGCCCGTTAGAGCAATATGCTTTAAAAGAGGCAATTCCACAGTTTCTAGCTTCAGGAAGTCTCGGTTAAGGTCTAAATCCAGTGCGTTCCGCCTTTCCCATGTTTCGGAGCCATCGGGATTAAGCATAAAGATGAAATCCAGTGTGATATTATCAAAGATATTGCTGTGGAGTAGGGGATGTTGTTTAATGGTTTCCAGCAGGTCGAGCATGGCGTGGGTGGAGTTGCTTTCGTTGCCATGCATCTGCGACCAGGCAAGGACCTTCACAGGACCACTACCAATTGTTGTCATATATATTGGCTTACCAAGGGTGGATTTTCCTATTTCAGCAGTGTAATCGCTGAGGTTTGCCTGCAGATATTTTTCCAGGCTGGAGGGCGGAATATAACGGTTAGGAAAATCAGGATTTATCCGGTAAGCATCTAGAAATTTCATTCAATCAAAAATTTACAATTCTCAAAAATAACTATTTTAAGGTGGAATTATGAGCTTTACAATTGTAAATCCATTAAACACCACCTATTGACAGTTTGTCTGTTGGTAAAAATGTTAATTGAATAATTAATAATACAATATCGTAATAAGCTACATTTCAGATACTTATTAGATTTATATAAATAGTAACTATAGGTGTTGTTTAAGTACATTAATAGCGTATTTCAATGGTTAATGAGTAAAAATATCAAACATGTAAATTGTGGAAAACTTGTGTTTTATTCATGTTTATACAATTGTAAATTATACACAGATTCAGTTTTTCGCTATATTTGAGCCCTTAAATAACTATATGAGTAACGAAACTTTATTCCTTGCGGGATTTCTGGTATTTATCCTGATTATCCTGGCGATTGACCTGAGCCTGGGCCGAAAATCCGGCGGTGTGGTAACCATGAAAAAAGCCGGTTTGATGAGCTTTTTTGTGGTAGCCCTATCAATGTGTTTCTATTTTGTTCTGATTACATACGGTCATCTGCTGCACGGTATAGACAGTATGGAGAAACTTCAGTCTGTGATCAGCCGGCACAGCCATCCCGTGAAGGTAATTCCCCAGGATCTGGATCATTCTATTAAACTTTATAACCAGAATCTGGGCCTTGAATATCTCACAGGTTATATTGTGGAGTATGCGCTTTCTGTTGATAATATATTTGTAATCATACTCATATTCACCGCATTTGGTGTTTCACCAAAAAACTATCACCGAGTACTCTTCTGGGGTATCCTGGGAGCTATTGTAATGCGTTTCATATTCATATTTGTAGGCGCGGCACTTATCGCTAAATTCAGCTGGATAATGTACGTATTCGGAGCCTTTCTGATCATTACCGGTGTCAAGATGTTCCTGGAGAAAGATAAGGACGAACAGATGGATACGCAGAACCACCCTATCGTTAAGTTCGCTAACCGTTATTTTAAAGTTCATAACCAGTTCGCGGGAAACCGTTTTTGGGTTACAATAGACGGCGTCCGTAAGATGACTCCCCTCTTCATCGTATTGCTCATTGTAGAAGCAACCGATTTGATATTTGCGGTGGACAGTATACCGGCTATATTTTCTGTTACTAAAGACCCTTATATTGTTTTCTTTTCAAACATTTTTGCCATTATCGGACTCCGTTCCATGTTCTTCCTGCTGGCTGGTATCCTGGATAAATTCAGATTCCTTAAAATCGGTCTTGCAGCACTTCTGACCTTTATCGGACTTAAGATGATTTTCCACAGCTATCTGGAAGTTTGGGGCTTTGAGACCTCCCATTCCCTGCTTATAATCGTTTCCATCCTTGCTTTAAGTATTGGCGCTTCATTACTCTTCCCGGAGAAGAAGAAGGAAAGAAAACTAAAATATGACCCGGAACATGATGATCATCAGAGGCACTAATTTACATTTATAATTCCTTAATATACTGAAAGCCAACCGATATAAGGTTGGCTTTACTTTTGTAATCCAGAACGCAAAACTCTTGTTTACAATTGTATTTTATATTTGTAACAATTATTATTTACATTTGTAATTGTAAATAGAGTTGTTTATGAATGAACTGAACGAGAGAATTTCGAAAATTATTGAGTATTCGGGTTATACTGCTTCAGAGTTTGCTGAAACGGTTGACGTGCAGCGCTCATCCATTTCACATATTACAGCCGGACGGAATAAGCCCTCCCTTGATTTTTTGGTAAAGGTCAAAGACCGTTTTCCTGAATTGGAGTGGGACTGGATTATTAAAGGTGAAGGCGAAATGCTCCGTCAACTTGAAAGTGCAGTAGCTTCGGAGGCAGATACTAAACCACGCACCACTTCCCTACCGGATCTCTTTAATATGATCGAAGGTGAATACCTAGGATCAACAGAAAGTGAAGATACGATTTTGGCCGCACCCGTTACAGGTTCAATTTTGCAGAGCGCCTCAGAATCGCAGATTCCTGACCAAAGTTCAACCGCGTCTGTTTTAAACGATTCTCAGCGATTAGCGCAGAACGAAGCACAGCAATTTCCGGAAAATACTGGTACTGAGCAGGATAAGGTAAAACGTATCGTCCTCTTTTATGAAAGCGGGAAATTTGAAAGTTTTGAACCCTGACGGCTGCTCCGAAGTGCATATGTTTGACAGCACTCAACAACAATGCTGCAGATTCATATGATGAATAATTTGTAAATTTACGGAAACCAAAAAAAGCAGCAATGAGATATATTCAGTCCGGCAATATACCATCCAAGAGACATACGGTCTTTAAATCCGGTGAAGGGAAATTCTATTACGAGCAACTCTTCGGAACCGAAGGTTTTCATGGGATTTCTTCTTTATTATATCATATCCACAGACCCACTCAGATCAAGAGCATCGGTACTCCAATAGATGTAACCCCAAAAATTGCGGTACAGAAAAATGTGACGCCGCGGATGTTCAAGGGTATGAATGTAACCCCGGAAGATGATTTTCTGGAAAGCCGGAAAATCCTGATGCTGAATAACGACCTTAAGATGGGTCTTTCCAAGCCGCGTAAATCGACTGACTATTTTTATAAAAATGCTGAATGTGACGAGATGCTGTATGTTCACAATGGTACAGGTGTATTGAAAACATTCATAGGAAATATAAATTTTGAGACCGGCGATTATCTGATCATACCGCGGGGAACCATTTATCAGGTAGAACTGCAGTCTGAAGATACAGTATTTATGGTTGTTGAAAGCCACTCTCCTATTTACACTCCCAAAAGATACCGCAACGAGTTTGGTCAGCTGCTGGAACATTCTCCCTTCTGCGAACGTGATATCGTTGCGCCCACCTTTGTACCACCGACCGATCAGAAAGGTGAATTCCTGATCAAAGTAAAAAAAGAAAACCAAATCTGGGATTTCATATACGCCACGCACCCATTTGATGTCGTAGGTTGGGACGGTTATTTTTATCCTTATAAATTTAACATTAAAAACTTCGAACCCATTACTGGCAGAGTTCATCTTCCACCGCCGATTCACCAGAATTTTGAAGCGCATAATTTTGTGGTCTGCTCATTTGTGGCCAGGATGTATGACTACCATCCGCTGGCAGTACCTGCGCCCTACAACCACTCGAATATCGATTCGGACGAGGTGCTCTTTTACACTGAAGGCGACTTTATGAGCCGTAACCATATTGATCTGATGGATTTTACGCTTCACCCCGGTGGAGTAGTTCACGGACCGCATCCGGGTGCGATGGAGAGGAGCATTGGCAAAAAATTCACTGAAGAATATGCCGTGATGGTGGATCCATTCCGACCTTTACAGCTTACTGAAGAGGCTCTGAAAGTAGAAGACCCTTCCTATCTGACCTCATGGCTGGAGACGGAGGAAAATCATCTGGAAGACCGAAGCCAGGAATAACAGTACAGAAGGCCATCTGAAAGGATTTGGCCTTTTTTATTTCATGCTTTAATCTCTCTAACAGTGATTTACGCTGTAGTGGTGTGAACATCAGCTGGATATCTCATAGATCTTTGTGGAGGGAAACTTATTACAGAAAATGGTAGGTTTAGCATCATTTATTAACTGTAAAACTTTAAAAAATTACTGAAAAACTGAGTTTACTCATTTCTCCTTTGAAGTGAAAAGGGTAAATTTGAGAAATATTCACAGCAACATAACTTTATTGTATGGTTCAATATGTAAGCGCTGAAGAAGCGGTGTCACTCATCAAAAGCGGTGACAGGATTTTCTCGCACGGAAGTGCATGTACCCCCAATCTTCTTATCGATGAACTGGCCAGACAGTCTCCCAGGCTCAGGGATGTGGAATTTGTGTCCATTACTCAACAGGGAAAAGTGGAAATTGCAAAACCGGAGTATAAAGACAGTTTTTATATCAATTCACTCTTTGTGTCAACCCCTGTACGTCAAGCAGTAAATTCCGATCAGGGGGATTTTGTACCCGTTTTCCTCAGCGAAATACCCATCCTATTCAAGAATGGTCATCTTCCTATTGATGTAGCTATGGTAACAGTGTCCCCACCGGACCAGCATGGATACTGCACTTTGGGAACTTCAGTTGATGTGGCCAGAAGCGCTGTGGATACGGCCAAAACGATCATTGCGCAGGTTAATCCGCGCATGCCGCGTACACATGGCGACGGTATGATACACTTCAGCAAAATACATAAGATGGTTTTGCATGAAGAGGAACTGCTGACCGTAGATTATGGTGCGAAAGTTGGCAATGAGGAACTGCTGATCGGTAAGAATGTAGCTGAATTAATAGACGACCGTTCCACACTGCAGATGGGAATCGGAACCATTCCTGATGCTGTTTTAAAATGTCTGCACAATCATAAGGACCTAGGCGTGCACACGGAGATGATCAGTGACGGAATTGTAGATCTGGTGGCCAATGATGTCATCAATAATAAATACAAAGGAACCCACCTGAACAGGACGATTACCAGTTTCGCTTTCGGGACCCGTAAACTTTACGATTATATAGACGATAATCCTTCTTTCGCCTTCATGGATGTGGAACATGTGAACTACCCCATCAACATTATGAAGAACAAAAAAATGGTGGCCATCAACTCCGCTATTGAAATTGACCTCACCGGCCAGGTTTGTGCAGATTCAATTGGGACCTATCAGTTCAGCGGCATCGGCGGGCAAATGGATTTTATGCGGGGTGCAGCACTGTCGCCGGGAGGTAAACCTATCATCGCCATATCTTCCCGTACAAAAAAAGGGGTCCCGAGGATTGTTCCTTACCTGAAACAGGGAGCCGGTGTAGTTACCACAAGAGGACATATCCATTATGTGGTAACGGAATTCGGAACCGCTTATCTATACGGCAAGAGCCTGAGGCAGCGCGCGAAGGCATTAATTGAGATTTCCCATCCCGATGACCGGGAAATGCTTGAACGTGCTACATTTGAAAGATTTAAATGTCTTTAAAGATAATAAGAGGTCCCGTTTCGTGCGGGACTTCTGCATTTATTAGGCTTACTTTTTAAACCTTACGCATCACTTTAAAAAACTGTAATTTTTGTAGCGTTTTAAAATTTCGTAAATTGGCATTTCAAAAATCAGAAAACATGTCAACACTTACTTTTGCGGAGAAAATAGCGCAGGCAGAGAATTTCCTGCCCATTAACGGAACCGATTATATTGAATTTTATGTAGGAAATGCGAAGCAGGCAGCACATTTCTATAAAACAGCCTTCGGTTTTCAGTCGGTTGCTTATGCAGGTCCTGAAACCGGTGTCCGGGACAGAGCTTCTTACGTAATACAACAGGGAAAGATCCGTTTGGTGCTTACTTCCGGCCTTAGTTCTGAATCTCCGATTTGCGAACATCAGAAAAAACACGGCGACGGAGTTAAGGTACTTGCCCTTTGGGTAGATGACGCTTATTCAGCATTCGAAGAAACTACAAAAAGAGGCGCCAAACCTTATATGGAACCCCAAACTTTGACAGATGAATTCGGTGAGGTACGGATGTCCGGAATTTATACGTACGGCGAAACCGTTCATATGTTTGTAGAGCGCAAGAATTACACAGGCGCGTTCATGCCGGGTTATCAGAAATGGGAAAGTGTATATAATCCTTCTGAAGTAGGTCTGCTTTATGTGGATCACTGTGTGGGCAATGTGGACTGGAACCGTATGATCCCAACTGTGGAATGGTATGAGAAGGTGATGGGCTTTGTGAACATCCTTAGTTTTGATGACAAGCAAATCAACACTGAATATTCCGCACTTATGTCCAAGGTGATGAGTAACGGAAACGGTTTTGCCAAATTCCCTATCAATGAGCCGGCAGAAGGTAAAAGAAAGTCTCAGGTTGAGGAGTACCTTGATTTTTATGAAGGCGAAGGCGTACAGCATATTGCCGTGGCTACCAAAGATATCATTCACACGGTTACTGAGCTTAAGGCGCGCGGGATTGAATTTTTACCTGCACCACCAGATGCTTATTATGATATGGTACCGGAAAGAGTGGGCAAGATAGACGAGGACATCAAAAAACTGTCGGAATTAGGTATCCTTATTGACTGTGATGAGGAAGGTTATCTGCTTCAGATTTTCACTAAACCGGTAGAAGACCGCCCTACCCTGTTCTTTGAGATCATTGAGAGGCATGGAGCCCAAAGTTTTGGTGCCGGTAACTTTAAAGCCTTATTTGAAGCACTGGAGAAAGAGCAGGAAAGAAGAGGAAATCTTTAATTTATGTCAAAAAATAAAACTTCAGGTTTGTTGAGGCTGTTTGTGGTGATGGCAGTGCTTTTTACAGTATCTGTGCAGGCTCAGTTTGCCACCATGAATAAAATTCTGGACCGCACTGCCGAACGCCGGCAGGCCAATAAAGACCTGAGCAAAATCACGCTGGATGGTAAAAAGTTTTTACTGATCAGGGATTTTCCGGATCATACGGAACGCAATTTCATTTCAGTGAACGGCGACCAACTCACCTTTGTAGAAGTTTTTGATGACAAACAAACCGGTCAGTCCTCATCCAATGTATTCTCAGGCGATGTGGTACGTACCCGTCACAACATGATTTCACTGCGGGCAGATAAGCTTGAAGGTGAAAGAATTGGACTCCCGCTCACGAAGACACTGCAGTTGGTGGTTCGTGACAAAACTCTGTACCTTAAGGATATCCATACCGGAGATTACTGGACAGAAGAGAGCCCTGCTAAACAGAAATAACTAATTTAAAAACAAAGGTTCCGAAGAATGAAGAAATTTATTTCAGGAACCTTTTCTTTAACTGATACATTATGACATCTTTTATAAAATACGCTGAAAACTCAGACTTCTCCATCTATAACATTCCGTTTGGAGTTGCGGTTTTCGGCCAGGAATATATAGCCTGCGCAACCAGGATCGGCGACATGGTGATTGATTTGGCCACCCTTTATGATTTCGGATATCTGAATGATATTGACGGTCTTACAGACAATGTTTTTGAAGCTTATACTCTTAATGAGTTCATAGAACTGGGAAAACCGGTAACATCGGCAGTAAGGCTAAGGCTTCAGGAACTGTTGCTTGAAGGTTCTGCACTTTCAGCTGATAACAAAAGTATTGATGAATGCTTTTATGCTCTGGATCAGGTGAAGATGATGATGCCTGTTCATGTACCTAATTACACTGATTTTTACAGCAGCATAGAGCACGCCACCAATGTGGGTAAGATGTTCCGCGATCCTGCAAACGCCCTGCTGCCTAACTGGAAGCACCTGCCTGTAGGCTACCACGGCCGTGCCTC
The DNA here is from genome assembly GCF_008831505.1 of Chryseobacterium sp. Classification (NCBI taxonomy): domain Bacteria; kingdom Pseudomonadati; phylum Bacteroidota; class Flavobacteriia; order Flavobacteriales; family Weeksellaceae; genus Chryseobacterium; species Chryseobacterium sp. Next base: position 1,474,113 of record NZ_CP044507.1, read on the forward strand.
TTCTATCGTGGTTTCAGGTACAGACATTATCCGTCCTAAAGGTCAGATGAAACCAGCGGATGCCGATAAGCCGGTGTTTGGTCCCTGTAAGCAGCTGGATTTTGAGCTGGAGATGGCATTTATCGTAAATAAGAATACCGAAATGGGCGAAAGTATCACCACAGCTCAGGCCGAGGATGCTATTTTTGGTATGGTCATTTTCAATGACTGGTCAGCAAGAGACATCCAAAGTTGGGAATATGTTCCGCTGGGGCCTTTCCTGGGCAAGAATTTCGGTTCGTCGGTATCACCATGGGTAGTTACACTTGAAGCACTTAACCGGTTCCGCACCGTTTCACCGGTTCAGGAACCAGAGGTTCTGGATTACCTGAAATTTGACGGCGATAAGAATTATGACATCAATCTGGAAGTCTACATTCAACCGGAAAACGGAACTGAAACTCTGATTTCACAGAGTAACTATAAATACATGTACTGGAATATGGCCCAGCAACTCGCACATCACACCGTAAACGGCTGTAACGTGGAAGTTGGAGACATGTATGCCTCCGGCACTATTTCAGGCGAAAATCCACGTTCTTTCGGCTCCATGCTTGAACTTACATGGCGCGGACAAAACCCTCTTGAGCTGGATAATGACGGCGAAAGGAAGTTTATAGAGGATAATGATACCGTTATCATGCGCGGCTTTGCTGAGAAGGACGGCATTCGTGTTGGATTCGGCGAGGTGACCGGTAAAATTTTACCCGCAATTTAGGAGTTAAGCATCACAAATTTCAGTATGAAAAGCATTACTCCTAATGAGCTTAACGGCGTACAGCTGCAGACGCTGCTGCAAACTGCCATCGCACCACGTCCTATAGCTTTAGCGTCAACTATAGATTTGGAAGGGAATGTAAACCTCAGTCCTTTCAGTTTCTTTAATCTTTTCAGTTCCAACCCGCCGGTAGTTATTTTCTCGCCGGCCAGGAGGGTGCGCGATAATACAACCAAACATACGCTGGAAAATGTTCTGCAGGTTAAAGAGGTAGTTATCGGTATTGTAAACTTTAATATCGTGCAGCAGATCTCACTTGCTTCCACAGAATATGAAAAGGAGGTCAACGAGTTTGTAAAAGCTGGTCTGACCATGAAAGAGGCTGACCTTGTGAAACCAAAACTGATTCAAGAATGCCCTGTAAACCTGGAGTGTAAAGTAATTGAGGTAAAACACCTGGGTACTGAAGGCGGCGCCGGAAACCTGGTGATTTGCGAGGTGATAAAAATTCACGTACGTGAGGAGTACCTCAATGATGAAGGAAACCTGGACCAAATGAAGCTGGACCTGGTGGCACGATTAGGCGGAAACTGGTATTCGCGTAATAACGAAAGCAACCTTTTTGAGGTTCCAAAACCATTGGTAACCAAAGGTATTGGTTTCGACAGACTCCCGGACAATATAAAATTAAGCCGCATCTTCAGCGGTAATGACCTTGGAATGCTGGCAAATACGGAAGAGTTGGCGGAAGGTAGCTATTCTGCTAATGAAGAAGTTCATTTAAAAGCACAGAAGCTGCTGAAGGAAAGTAAAGTTTCCGAAGCCTGGGAACTTCTTAAACAATAAAAGCAAAGCCGTTTTCACTGAGAAAACGGCTTTTTTTAGCATTGCATTCTTTAGGATCTACTCAAGATCTTCCCGGATACTGAGATCTTTATTAAGATCAGGATTGAGTTTCAGATATTTCTTTTTCTGATTGTCCCTGAAGCGGATGTTCAGCATTTCCACGATGAGGCTGAATGCCAGACAGGAGTAGATGATATTCTTACTTACATGCTGATGGATTCCTTCGGCCACAAGCATAACCCCAATTACTACAAGGAATGAAAGTGCCAGCATCTGCAAACTGGGATATTTGTTGATAAGGGCAGAGATCGGACCGGCAAAAGCCATCATAATTCCGATAGAGATGACCACTGCAATTATCATCAGCATCACATTATCCACCAAACCGATCGCAGTCAGGATGGAATCCAGCGAGAAAACCATATCAATGAGAATAATCTGCAGGATGATCATGGTCATCAGACCTGAAGCACCGGATTTAGGCTTTGGAACATCATCATGACCCCGCATCTTGGCATGAATTTCCATGGTACTTTTTCCGATCAGGAAAATACCTCCTGCAAGGAGGATTATATCTTTCCAACTCAGAGCCAAGGGTAAATCGGTGCCGGGTTCATTAAACCAACCCAGGTTGAGTACCGGTTCCTTAAGGCCGATAATCCAGCTGATCATCAAAAGCAGGATGATACGGAAGATCATGGCAAAAGCCAAACCGAGGTTCCGTGCGAAACGCTGCTTTTCTTTGGGCAGCTTATCTGCAATAATAGAAATAAAGATAATATTGTCCACCCCCAGAACGATTTCAAGAAACGTTAATGTGAGTAAACTGATCCATATTTGCGGATCGGCAAAATTCGGTAATTCGAGCAGAGAGAATAATTCCATATTTTATTTGTTTGATGCAAAAATAACCATTGGGGCCGGCGATTTATAAATTATTTTTTAAAAATTCGATTATTTTATCTGTAGATTTTAAAAGGTCAGGTGGTAATGTTTCCTTTGGCCATGGCTCGGTCGCGCCCAGGGTATGATTGGCACCGTTCAGTATAAACAATTCCGAATCCCTGCACCATTCGTTCAGCAGGTAGGCTTCCTTATCCTTCACCGCCACATCTTCAGTACCCTGAATGATCAACATTGGCTTCCCCAGATGCTGTGCGCTGTACTGTACCGAAAAACGGTCTTCATTTGCCTTATAATCTTCGTAAAACTGATAATAATGTGGCATCTGCTGTTTGGTGCGTGCATTTTCGGAATACATGACACCTGACTCCTGCCAGTTTGTAAGCCGGTCGCCGGAGGGAAAACGGTAGCCGAAATGGCTTACACCGGCCAGCGAAACAAGCGCCTTTACGCGATCATCTTCAAAAGCTTTAATTACCGAGATGCCGGCTCCCCTACTGTGGCCTATAAGTGCAACTTTCTCAGTATTGATTTCGGGTTGAACGATGAAATGGTTGATTACGGCATCATAATCGAGCATTTCCCTGCTGAAATTATTGTTTGCAAAGGCTTCCAGATCGGCAAATTCAGAAGGGTTGTCCAGCGTGGTGCCGTTATGCGAAAAATTGAATTTCACGAAATAAAATCCGGCTTGCGCTATTTTTTCAGCCATCAAATCCCAGGCGCCCCAGTCTTTATATCCTTTGTAGCCGTGGGCAAAAATGACCAGCGGAAGTTGGCCGGAAGTTTCCGGAAAGTAGGCATCAGCAAGGAAATTTCGAGTTGAGGAGTTTTCAATGATGATATTTCTATCGCCAATCACCTTTGTATTTTGTGTTTGCATTTAAAATTGAGTTAAATTTAAGAAATATTAAAGGTTATGAGAACTGCTGTTTTACTGTTTTTGCTGTATTCTTCTGCAATTATCGCGCAAAAGAATGAACTTAAAATTAATTTGTTGAAAATCGGTGAGGTAAGTTATGAGCGCCGGCTAAATGATCGTTTCTCAACCGGCCTGCATGCCGGAACGGGCTTATTTAAAATTGGGGATGAACAGAACCGGTTTACTATCAAAGGCTTTGGGCGTTATTATATGAGTAAAGATCAGAATTTCAGCAAGTTCTTTCTGCAACTGTCTTTTGTCTACAACCGTCATGAATATTTTCCTTCTTCAGATCCGGACATATGGCATCGAGTGGGCATTTATGATGAAGCTGGAATTCTGGCCGGGGTTGGCTATAAAGTCCTGCTAAACGAAAAGTTTACAGTTGATCTCTATATCGACGTTGGTCCTGAATTCCTCAATAGGAGCGCACTATTACCCGTTATGGCTGATGCAGGAATTAATGCGGGTTACCGCTTCTAGTTTTCGTAGTTTTAGCTAATAAAAATAAGTTAATACGCTGTGATTTCTACTCCGGATTATTAATCTATAGCGATACAATAGGCGATTCGGCAGGAATCGTATCTGTGTAGCTGACTGAAAATCTGTGGCAGCGAGTTCCGTAGGGACGCTATCTGTAATCCTCAAATCAACCAAAACCTCATGCTGTTGACTTCATCAGTGACTTTGATATATGGTGCAAATTCTACGAAGGGGAATTCCCCATGCGTGAGCGATGGCAGCGGAAATCCTTTCTTTTTTTGGGCGGCGGCTCCGCCGCCGCCCAAAAAAAGAAAGATTGGAGCGGACGTAGCGACCCTGGCAGCGGCGGCGAAGCCGCCGCTGCCAGGGTCACGCCCAAAAAAAATCACCCAGAGTTAAACTGAGTGATTCTAATTATTTACCAGATCTTTATCCTTTCTTCCGGTGCCCTGTAAAGCTTGTCACCAGGTTTTACATCAAAAGCCTTGTAGAAGGAATCCTGATTCACCAAAGGTCCGAAGGCCCGGAAATAACCCGGTGAATGAGGGTCGGTCTTCACCTGGTTGATCATATACTGCTCCGTAGATTTCGTACGCCATACCGTAGCCCAACTCATGAAGAAACGCTGATCCTGGGTGAAACCGCTGATAAGTCCCGGATTGCCATGGTCTTTCAGGTACATCTGAAGCGCCGTATAAGCCACAGCTACTCCTCCAAGATCACCAATATTCTCCCCGCTGGTAAATTTACCGTTTATGAATGTCCCCTTTACAGGCTCGTATTTGCTGTACTGATCAGCCAGCTGATTTACCTTGTTTTCAAAATTCTTAAGGTCAGCGGCAGTCCACCAATTGTTCAGATTACCGTCGCCGTCGAACCTAGAACCGGAATCATCAAAACCATGAGAGATTTCATGTCCGATTACAGCACCAATACCGCCAAAATTGACGGCGGGATCGGCTTTGAAATTAAAGAAGGGCGGCTGCAGGATGGCTGCCGGGAATACGATTTCGTTATTGGAACCGCTGTAATAAGCGTTAACAGTCTGCGGAGCCATACCCCATTCCGTTTTATCCACCGGTTTGCCCACTTTATCCAAATTCTTCGCATAGTTCCATTCGGTTACCTTCTGAAGGTTTTCGTAATAACTTCCGCCCTCGCCTGCAGGGGTTAATTCAAGTTTGGAATAGTCCTTCCAGGTATCGGGATAAGCAATCTTAACCCCGAATTTAGACAGTTTTTCCTGTGCTTTTACCTTGGTTTCCGGAGACATCCAGTCCAGATTGCTGATGTGCTGCTGGAAAGCCTTTTTTAAATAGGAAATATAGGTTTCCATTTGGGCTTTGGCTTCTGCCGGGAAATATTTTTCCACATAAAGTTTACCAAAAGCTTCACCCAAAGTACCGTTTACTACACCTAAGCCGCGTTTATCCATGGAACGCTGCTCTTTCTGGCCCTGCAGATACTTGGAGTAGAAATTAAAATTGATGTCATCCAGTGTTTTGTTCAGGTTTCCGGCATTTCCGGCCACCATCCTGGCTTTCATGTATTCTTTGATTAAGGGCAGATTCTTCGCCGTCATCCAGGAATCCATATTCTGGTAGTATTTAAGCTCAGAAACAATCACCCTGTCGGTCTTCACACCTACCTTATTCAGATAATCGGCCAGATTAATATTTTTTACCAGTTGCGGAAGTTCGGCTACGGTCTTAGGATTATAGCGCAGGTTAGCATCCCGGTTCTGCTCGTTGGTCAGAAGATTTTGGGCAAGTTTCTTTTCAAAATCAACGACTTTACCCGCCGTTTGCACAGCGTTTTGATGTCCTGCTTCGGTAAGAAGCTGAGAAACGTAATTTTTATATTCAGCCAGTGTCTTTGTATTGGACTCGCTTTCTTTCTGGTAATAATCGCGCCCCAGTCCCAGGCTCGGTCCGCCAAAGTAGACCGCATTCATGTTCGAATTTTTCAAATCCGGTCCTACCCTCCAGGCATAAAACGGATTGTCGCCGGATTTAGTGGCTTCTATCAGGTATTTCTGCAGGTCAGCAATAGATTTAATAGCATCAATCTTTGCCAGATCACCTTTAATAGGATTAAGGCCGTCCGCATTCCTTTTGTCCCAGTCCATAAATGTCCCGTACAAAGCCTGAATTTTCTGTCCTTCCGAACCCGCAGCAAAGCTGTCATTCAGGATTTGTTTTAAGATGCCGAGCGAAGCAACATCAACATCTTCCCTAAGCGCATTGAAACTTCCCCAGCTGGCTTTATCAGAAGGAATTTCGGCTGTTTTCACCCAATTCCCGTTCACATAACTGAAGAAATCATCCTGCGGACGTACGGAGGTGTCCATATAGGAAAGATTAAGTCCTTCTTCCTTCACCGGTTCGGATTTTACAGCTGCGGTAGTTTCAGATGCAGGAGTCTCAGCGGTCTTCGCTGTGGTACAGGAATTAAGAAATACGACACCGGAGAGAGCTAAAAGGCCTATACTTATTTTTTTCATTTGATAATATCTTTGATTGAACCGTCCAAATATAACGAATATTTTTGGGCAGAAATTATTAGTGATTTTGTGAAGGGTTCAGATTTTGCTCATGCCTTTGCAATCTTTTAATTCATATTAAACATTTAATCTAACAGATGGCCAGGAAAACCTTCATCCGCTTTACCGACAAAGGAATATACTGTGTGCCCGGCAAATTTTACCTGGATCCGTGGAAGCCTGTAGACCTGGCCATAATTTCACACGGTCACGGCGACCATGCCAGATGGGGAATGAAAAAATACCTTTGCCATGATTACAGTAAACCCATTTTGAAACACCGCATCGGACAGGATATTGAGATCCAGAGCCTGGGTTATGGCGAAGAAATTAACATCAATGGAGTGAAAGTTTCCTTTCACCCTGCCGGGCATATCGTCGGTTCGGCACAGATCAGGATGGAATACAAGGGTTATGTAATTGTTTTTTCAGGCGATTACAAAACCGATGACGATGGTCTGTCTACCCCTTTCGAACTGGTGAAATGTAACGAATTCATTACGGAAAGCACCTTTGGTCTACCCATTTATAACTGGCTGCAGCCTGCGGACTATGCGGAGCTCATGCAAACCTGGGTGAACCAAAACAGACAGAACGGTAAAACTTCCGTTTTCATCGGTTATTCCTTGGGCAAAGCCCAGCGCATCATGAAATCTTTGGAAGGCAGCGGGAAAATCTTCGTTCATCAGTCTATCGCCAGGCTTAATGAAGCCATGGAATCGGTTAATATTAAATTGCCGGAGTATGAAACCCTTGATTTTTTGGAAGGAGCCAAAGCGGCCAAAGGTGAAATCGTAATCCTACCACCGGCTCTGCTGGACTCCAATGTCATTAAAAAAATACCGGACCGGGCTACTGCCATCTGTTCCGGCTGGATGCAGGTTCGCGGATCCCGAAGGTGGCGCTCTGCAGATGCCGGTTTTTCCATTTCCGATCATGCCGACTGGAATGGTTTGCTGAAGACCGTGAAAGCCACGGAAGCCGAAAAGGTATACGTCACTCACGGACAAACCGCTGTTTTCTCGAAATACCTGCGCGAACTAGGAATTGATGCAGTGGAACTGCAAACTATTTTTGGCGATGAGGAAATGGAGGAAAAGGAAATCATAACCAATGAAGAAAGCCGATGAAGGATTTTGCGCTTCTTATAAATACGCTGGACAGTACCAATAAAACCAATGCTAAGATCGACGCAATGGTGCATTACCTGCAAACCGCCGATTCCAGTGACAGACTGTGGTTTCTGGCACTTTTTACAGGTAAACGGCCCAAGCGACCCGTCAATACCAATTTTCTTCGGCAGTGGGCGCTGGAACTTACCGGTTTGCCGGAATGGCTTTTTGTGGAAGCCTACTCTTCCGTAGGTGACCTTGGCGAAACACTTTCGCTGATCCTTCCCAATCCTGCAGAAACAGTTGAAAAATCGCTGACACAGTGGATGGTAGAACTCATAGCGCTGAAAGATTTTACAGAGGAAGAAAAGAAAGCTTATGTAATTGAGTCCTGGAACGGGCTGAACCATCTGGAGCGTTTTATATTTAACAAACTGATTGGCGGAAGTTTCCGTATTGGTGTCTCAAAGAAACTGCTTATTAACGCCCTGGCAAAATATTCCGGTATCGAAGCAAATATCCTGATGCACAGCATTATGGGCAAGTGGAATATTGATGAAGTTGATTTCGAAAACCTTATACAGGGCACTGATATCAACCCGGACGAATCCAAACCCTATCCTTTCTGCCTGGCGTATCCACTGGAAAAAGAAGTCCAAGACCTGGGCGAACGCGAAAGATGGCAGGCAGAATATAAGTGGGACGGTATTCGCGGCCAGTTCATTAAACGGAACGATGAAATATTTATATGGTCCCGCGGCGAAGAACTGGTTACCGATCAATTTCCCGAAATAGTTTCCGCACTTCAGGAAATGTCCGGCAACTTTGTTATTGACGGAGAAATTCTGGTTGTGAAGGATGGCAAAGTACTTAACTTCAACGAACTTCAGAAAAGACTGAACCGTAAAACCATATCAAAAAAAATGCTGGAAGAACTTCCCGTGCAGATATTTGTCTATGATATACTGGAACTGGATTATGAAGACCTGCGTGAAAAACCTCTGGCAGACCGGCGCGTCCTGCTGGAAGGGCTTATTATGAATAGCCCCACCGCCAATATTCATCTTTCTGAAGTTTTAGAAGCAGCAAGCTGGGAGGAACTCGCCAATATCCGTGAAAGGTCACGGGACAACAACTCGGAAGGTTTGATGCTGAAGGAGAAGGAATCGCAATACCACGCCGGACGTAAGAAAGGGGATTGGTGGAAATGGAAAGTGAGTCCGCTCACCATCGATGCGGTTTTAATTTATGCTCAAAAGGGTTCCGGAAGACGGAGCAGTTACTATACTGATTATACTTTCGGTGTGAAGAGCGGCGATTCTATTGTGACGATTGCGAAAGCCTATTCCGGACTTACAGATAAGGAAATTATGGAAGTTTCCAAGTTCGTGAATAAAAATGCAGTTGAAAAATTTGGCCCCGTGAGGACGGTGAAGGCCGAACTTGTTTTTGAAATCGCTTTTGAAGGAATTGGATTCAGCAAAAGGCATAAAAGCGGAGTTGCACTCAGGTTCCCCAGAATTGTCCGGTGGCGCCGTGATAAGACGGTAGATGAGATTGATGATATTGAGGAAATTAAAAAACTGATCCAATAATTCCGGCCGGTAATCCAGAAAACAGATGACAGAAAAATTCAAAAGCAGCAACGGATACCAAATCATAAAACGGTGGATGGAATCCCGGGATATGGAACCGTTTACCTTTCAGGCAGAAACCTGGTACAGGTACTCGCTTAAATATTCCGGTATGGTGGTCGCGCCTACAGGCTTTGGAAAAACCTTTTCTGTATTCCTGGCTGTGGTCATTGACTTCATGAACCATCCGGAAAAATACAATTCCGGGATGAAACTGCTCTGGATCACACCCCTGCGCGCACTGGCGAAAGATATTGCTAAAGCAATGAGTGAAGCGCTGGAGGACATAGGTCTGGATTGGGAAGTGGATGTGCGCAATGGCGATACGCCCAAAGATGTCCGTGCCCGCCAGACAAAGAAGATGCCTGACGTACTGATAATCACGCCGGAAAGCCTGCATCTGCTTTTAGCTCAGAAGAATCATCCCAATTTTTTTAAAAACCTGAACTGCGTAGTCATAGACGAATGGCATGAGTTGCTGAGCTCCAAACGGGGAGTCATGACCGAGCTGGCCTTAAGCCGAATCACAGCTTACAGCCCAAAACTCAGGATTTGGGGAATTACGGCTACGATTGGGAATCTGGATCAGGCGATGGAAGTGCTCATTCCCTACAATCTTAAAAAAACCAGGGTGGTTGCCCGTGAAAAAAAGAAAATTGAAATTCATTCTGTATTCCCGGACGATGTGGAGGTACTTCCCTGGGCAGGTCATCTGGGTACCAAACTTGTGGATAAGATTATCCCGATTATCATGGCCAGCAAAACAACCCTGATCTTCACCAATACCCGAAGTCAGGCCGAAATGTGGTATCAGGTTTTGCTGTCCGCAAATCCGGAGTTTGCAGGACAGTTGGCTATCCATCACAGTTCGGTGGATCGTGACATTCGGATATGGATTGAAGAGAATCTCTCCTCAGGTTATCTGAAGGCAGCGATATCAACCTCCTCACTGGATTTAGGGGTCGATTTCAAGCCGGTGGACACTGTCATTCAGATTGGGTCCAGTAAAGGGATTGCCAGGTTTCTGCAGCGGGCCGGCCGTAGTGGGCACTCGCCCTTTGAAACTTCCAAAATCTATTTCGTTCCTACACATTCACTGGAACTTATTGAGGTAGCTGCACTTAAAGAAGCAGTGAAGCAGAAACAGGTAGAGCCGCGCGAACCGCTTGTCCTCTGTTATGATGTCCTGATTCAGTATGTAATGACCTTAGCAGTAGGTACCGGTTTTGAGGAAGAAGAAACGTACCGCCAAATCTCACAAACCCACGCTTTCCGCGAATTCAGTCCCGCAGACTGGTCCTGGCTTCTGTCCTTCATTACCGTAGGAGGCAAACTTAAAAACTATGAGGAATACCATAAAGTAGTTATTCAGGACGGACTGTATAAGGTGACTTCCAGAAGGATCGCCATGCTGCACCGGATAAACATTGGTGCCATCGTGAGCGATTCCATGATGAAGGTTAAGTTCTTCGGAGGTGGTTATATCGGGATGATTGAGGAATATTTCATTTCAAAACTCAACAAAAACGATAAATTCGTGCTGGCCGGCCGTGTTTTGGAAGTTTCGCACATTAAAGAAATGACAGTGTATGTAAAAAATTCGTCCGGTAAAGCAATTGTACCCAGCTATTTAGGCGGGAGATTGCCATTATCATCTAATTTAAGTGGATTTTTGCGGGAGAAACTGTCCGAATCACTGAATGCCAAATCATCCGAAAAGGAGCTTACTTTCCTGCACCCGCTTTTGGTAAGTCAGCAGGAAAATTCGCACATACCCAATGAACATGAATTTCTGGTTGAAAAAATAAAGACCCGGGAAGGATTTCACCTGTTTATGTATCCGTTTGAAGGCAGGCTAATGCACGAGATCATAAGTGCCCTCGTAGCTTACAGGATTTCAAAAATTTCCCCAATCTCATTTTCGATGGCCATGAACGATTATGGTTTTGAACTCTTTTCCAAACTTGAAATCCCGGTAGATGAGGACAATGTTAATGACATTTTAAGCAAAGAAAATCTGATTCAGGACGTGCTGAGTTCAGTAAATTCAACAGAGATGGCCAGACGGAAATTCCGCGACATCGCAGTAATTTCCGGCATGGTGGTACGCAATTATCCGGGGCAGCAAAAGAACAATAAGAACCTTCAGGCATCAGCGGGTCTGATATTCAACGTACTGGAAGATCACGACCCTCAAAACCTGCTCCTGAAGCAGGCTTATGCAGAGGTTTTTTTCCAGCAGATAGATGAAGCACGTCTGGCCACCGCGTTTAACCGGATCCATGACAGCCAGATCATTCTAAAGGAGTCCAATACCTTCACCCCACTCAGTTTTCCCATAAAAGTGGACAGTTTGCGCCAAAGTTTGAGCAGCGAGGATCTCTCGGCAAGAATTTTGAGGCTTAAGGCGGAAGCCATGAAAAAACGGATGAGGAAATGAAGCTGAAATCGCTCACAAAGAAAATTCACAGTCAGACACTGATATTTACCAATCAAAGGGCGCTCTACTGGGCAGAGCGTCAGGCACTGATCATCAGTGACCTGCATATCGGTAAAACTGCTTATTTCCGCAAGAACGGTATCGCAGTTCCTTCCGGCATCCTGACTGATGATCTCACACGGTTGGCCGCTTTACTTATTCACTATTCCGCCAAAGAACTTATTATTGTCGGTGATTTCCTGCATGTGGGACGCAACGCCGATTTCCGAATCTTCGAAGTCTGGCTGCAGGAATTTTCGCAGCTGAAAATAATAATAATCAAAGGAAACCACGATCAGATCAAGGCTGAATTAATGTCAGTCCTGCCCGCCGAAATCCATGAGGAGCAGCTGATAATTGAACCTTTTAAATTTATTCATGTTCCGGATGAAGAGAGCGATAATTTCACTGTTTCCGGTCACATTCATCCCGGGGTCAGTGTAAAACTGGAAAGAAATAAATACATAAGCCTTCCCTGTTTCAGGTATACCGAGAGGCAGTTGGTGCTTCCGGCTTTCAGCAAATTTACAGGTCTTGATACAAAAAGCTGTGGCGACTTTCACTGCATCCCGTTTAATGACGATCTTATATTTGAAATGTAGATGTTTCAGAATTTCACCGGTTATTTGCATTATTTTCATACGGCATGACCATATTTCTTATTGGGAATATTAATTGTTGAGCAAGCATCAACCAAATCATTAACAATAAAAATTTAGAGTATGTCTGATGCTATTTCACCAAAAGAGAATTTATCCAATGAGGAAGCGATTAAAAAATTAAAAGAACTGGCCGAAGGTGCCGGGAACTGCTTTTTCACGACGAAGATTAACGAATCTACGCCTCACACGCGTCCAATGGCTTTGCAGGAAGTATGCGACCAGGGAAATCTATGGTTTATAAGCTCATCCGAAAGTCACAAGAACGAAGAAATCTCTGATGATGCCAGGGTGCAGCTGTATTTTCAAAATAACAGCAGCTATGAATACCTGTATGTGCTTGGTACCGCATCTATCCATAAAGACAAAGAGCTTATTGACAAATACTGGACTTCATTTGCCAATGCCTGGTTCGATGGAAAAGATGACCCGCGCGTTACCATAATTAAAGTGAAACCTATAGATTCTTATTACTACGAAACCAAGGACAACAAGGTTGTTGCAATGGCAAAAATGCTTTTTGTAGCTGCTACGGGTGCCAAAATGGAAGATGGCGGTGTAGAAGGAAAGCTTGAGGTTTAATATAAAAATTATGAATTCAAAGAAAATATTGATTCCCCTTTCTCTTGGCTTGATTGGATTATTTGTCTTTAACTCATGCAAAGCTAAAATACCTGCAGGTGCGGAGCCTGTAAGGAACTTTGACAAAGAGCGGTATCTGGGTAAGTGGTACGAAATTGCCAGACTGGATTTTACGTGGGAAAAAAACCTGAATAATGTAACCGCTGAATATGGCACCAAAGACAACGGAAATATAAGTGTCCTTAACCGCGGATATGACTATAAAAAGGACAAGTGGAAAGAATCTGAAGGCGAAGCAAAGCCGGTTGGTGACGCTACGGTGGGCAGTCTTAAAGTAGCCTTCTTCAAACCATTCTGGGCTGGGTATAATGTGATTGACCTCGAAGATTACAGATATGCCCTGGTTATTGGTGACAGTCTGGATAATATGTGGATCCTCTCCAGAGAAAAAACCATTCCGGACGATATAAAACAGAGATTTCTGGCTAAAGCCAAAAGTATAGGGTACCAAACTGAAGATCTTATTTGGGTAAAACACGATTAAGAAACTGTTAAAGTTATTGAGCGGCGTGCAGCAAATTGCACCCGCTTTTTTTTGCAAAACCGTAATTAAGAAAGAGGTTGGATCAGTTAATGAATTGTTGGTCTGTTTGAATTACTTTTGCAGGTTCACAGTGTGACACTTGTCTCATTCCGGCAAACCAACTCAAATAAATGAAGACCCTAAGCAAAATCATGATAAGTATATTGGTAATAACCGCCGCTTTGGTAGCAGCAGCCTTCATCATTATTAATCAGCCGAAATTTGGAAAAGCACCTACCGGAGCACGTCTGGAGCGTATACAGCAGTCACCGCATTATAAAAACGGCAGATTCGATAATCTGAACAAAACCCCGCAGCTGGCTGAAGACACTTCTATGCCGGAGGTCATGTTCCGCTTCCTTTTCGGAAAAAAAGACCAATTGAAACCTGCCCAGGCTTTTCGAATGACCAAAACCGAACTGAAATCACTAAAGCCCGATGAAAACGTGTTTATCTGGATGGGACACTCGTCCTATTATATGCAGATTGACGGCCTGAAAATCCTGGTAGACCCGGTGCTGAGCGGCAACGCTTCACCATTCACTTTTACGACCAAAGCTTTTGAAGGAAGTGACCTGTACACTGCAGATGATATTCCAACATTGGATCTTCTCATCATAACGCATGATCACTGGGACCACCTGGACTATAAAACAGTTAAGGAACTGCAGCACAAAACGCGGAGAGTCGTTACCGGACTGGGTACGGGCGAACATCTGGAATATTGGGGCTACAGTCCGGACCTCATAACGGAACTGGACTGGTTTGAGAATTCTGATCTGGGCAATGGTTTCAGAATATATTGTGAGCCGGCTCGCCATTTTTCAGGCCGGGGACTCAAGCGCGACCAGGCCATCTGGGCAAGCTTTGTACTGGAATCGCCCACGCAGAGAATCTATATTGGCGGCGACAGTGGTTACGATGATCATTACAAAAAAATCGGCGAAAAGTACGGCAGTTTTGACCTCGCCATTCTTGAGAACGGACAGTACAACAGGGACTGGCGGTATATCCATTTCCTTCCCGGCGAAAATATTAAGGCGATGAAGGAACTTAACGCCGAGAGAATGATTCCGGTTCACAATTCAAAATTCGCACTTGCTGTACATTCCTGGAACGAACCCCTGAAAAAGATAACAGAACTTAACACTGAAAATCTCAGGATAATCACCCCTGCAATCGGACAGAAAGTCCCCTGGCTGGACGACTCCAAAATCTATAAAAAGTGGTGGGAAGACTATGACACTCATTTGGAATGATTTTTTCTGCGTGATGAAGGGCTGATGCATCGGTGCCGGATTTTCCCGGCCAAACAGCTTTCAAACTTCTGAGTATGAAAAGAACATTACAGATTGCCAACGGCGTGGCTTTAGTGGCCACCATCATCTTCAACTACCTGAGTAACACCGGAATCTTCGACGGTAAAACCATAGGCGATGTTTCGGACCAGTACCACACCTCCATTACGCCGGCGGGCTACGCTTTCTCTATCTGGGGCCTCATTTATCTCCTTCTATTTGTTTTCGTGATCTATACAGGACGCGGCTTATTCCGGACTGATATAGATGATGCCGATGAAATCGTAGAGCGAATTGGATGGTGGTTTGTAGTTTCGTGCTTCGCCAATTGTGCCTGGATCGTGGTCTGGCTGAACGGCTGGAGTGGGCTGTCTGTTTTGCTGTTGGTAATTGCCATGATTTCGCTGACCAAAATTCTGCTTGAAACCAAACAATTTGCAGATACAGCAGGTAAAAAATGGATGGTGAACGTACCTTTCCAAATTTATGCGGGCTGGATGAGCGTTGCGCTGATAGTTGCCACGGCCGCCTGGCTGGGCAAGATCGGTTGGGATGGTTGGGGAATTTCAGGTGAAATATGGACAGTTATCCTGATTACAACTGCAACTGTGATCCATTTACTGATGACCTGGCGCCGGGACTCACCAATATTTGCACTGGTGGGAACTTGGGCGTTTGTTGCAATAGCGCAGGCTAATATTGACAATTCTTCAACGATATACATTTTTGCCCTGATCTGTGCTGTGGTTCTGTTCGGCAGCAGCCTTATCAATATCATCCGAAGAAAATCTGTTTAATGCCTTCCGGGCAGATTATTAAACAGATATTTGCGTCTAATTTTTAAGAAATTTCAAATGAACATCAAAATAATTCTGTTTTTAATATTTTCTTTTCTATCGGTTTTCATGAATGCGCAGGAACCGAAAGCTCTAAAGCCTTTGGATGCAGAACTCAGCACAGTTGCATATCCGTTTCCGGTCCAGTTTAAAGAACTGAAAAACCAGGGACAGAAACTTAGGATGGCTTATATGGATGTAAAGCCAGCAAAACCCAATGGTAAAACAGTTGTCCTTCTGCACGGAAAAAATTTTAACGGTTACTATTTTGAAGAAACTGCACGAGCCCTGACGAAAGAGGGTTACCGTGTAATAATGCCGGACCAGATCGGATTCGGGAAATCATCAAAACCTAAGCAGTTCCAGTTCAGTTTTCAGCAGCTGGCTGAAAACACAAAAAGCATTATGGATGACCTCGAAATCAGCACTTTTGTGGTTTTGGGCCATTCCATGGGTGGCATGCTGGCTACGAAAATGGCGGTAATGTATCCAGAAAAGGTAGAGAAACTCATTCTTGCCAATCCAATAGGTCTGGAAGATTACCGTAAATTTTCACCTTACCAGAATATCGACAAACTGTACGCCTCCGAACTCAGGAACACCTACGATAGTTACAGGGACTATCAGCTGAAATTTTATTACGACGGTAAATGGAAGCCTGAGTATGATAAATGGCTGAATTTACTTGCCGGTTGGACGATCCATCCTGATTTTCCGGTTACAGCCTGGAATGCAGCGTTAACCACTGATATGATTTACACGCAACCAGTTGTCGCTGATTTCGAAAAAATCACTTCTCCTACCCTCCTTATCATAGGCACGCGGGACCGCACGGCCATCGGAAAGCCTAACGCACCTAAGGAATTGCAGCCTCTGATGGGTCTCTACCAAAATCTTGGCAAGGAAACCCAGAAGAAAATCAAAGGATCAACACTGGTTGAGCTGGAGAATGTAGGACATTCACCACACATCGAAGTTTTTGACCTCTTTATTGCCCCCCTTCTAAAATTCCTGAAGTAGAGTAACCTTATCCGGATTAAAGGTCAGTGATTCACCATTTAAGATTAATGCGCTTTCAAAATTATTGGTATAGAGTCCGCCTGTACCCAGGCCCTGAGGCAAAGGACTATTCTTTGTAAAAGTGTACTGCGCAATAGCGTTCAGGCCTATATTACTTTCGAGCGCAGATGTGATCCAGTAGCCTATTCCCAAATTTTCTGACAGTTCAATCCATTCGTCGCAACCCGAAAATCCTCCAACTAGCGATGGCTTCAGAATGATGTACTGGGGCATGACCGCCTTTAACAGTGTCTCCTTATCTTGTTTATTCAATACACCGATAAGTTCTTCATCCAACGCCACCGGTGTAGGAGTACTCCGGCACAATCCGGCCATTTGTGAAACATTTCCCGCCTTGATGGGCTGTTCTATGGAATGGATATTCAACTCTGCAAGTTCGGCCAAAACTGTCTGTGCTTCTTCAAAAGAAAAGGCGCCGTTGGCATCAACCCTGATTTCAAGTTGCTCCTGCGGAAAAGCCGATCTTAACTGTTTCAATATTACCTTCTCAGTGAGCCAGTCTACACCGATTTTCAGTTTCAAACATGTAAAGCCTTTCTCCAACTTGTCTGAAATCTGCTTTCGCATATGTTCTGCATTTCCCATCCATATCAAACCGTTGATCCGAATGGCACCTACGCCCTCAGTAAACTTCGACGGAAAGTAGATATTTCCGCCAAATTCCAGATTACGGATGGCCTGTTCATATCCAAACCACACCGATGGAAAAGCCAGCAGTTCCGCTTTCAGGATCTCTTCAGTTTCATTGATATGTTCACAAAGCCAATTCAGTTTCTCCTCATAACCGGGCACATCATCGTAGCTAAGGCCCCTGAAAATACCGCACTCACCTACTCCTGCCTGACCGCCTTCGGATATTTTCAGAATATAGGTTTCTTTAGTATTTAAAACCCCTCGGGAAGTACCGCCCGGTGTCTCAAATTCCAGGACATGTTTGAAATATTCCGCCGTTTTCATAAAATTCGCCTTAAAAAGAAAGACGCGAAAAATCGCGCCTTCCTGTATGTTACAAATCTGCTTATTAGTCTTTTACAACATCAATGCGCATAAATTCTTCTGCCTTTTCCACCATTTCGGTGTTACCGCAAAAGAAAGGTGTGCGTTGGTGAAGTTCCGTTGGCTCAAGCTCCATAATCCGGTTGAATCCATCGGAAGCCTTACCACCAGCCTGCTCGGCAAGGAACGCCATAGGGTTACATTCGTACAGCAAACGTAATTTACCATTGGGTGCGTTGGCATAAGAAGGATAGATATAGATTCCGCCTTTTATCATATTGCGGTGGAAATCCGACACCAAAGATCCGATATACCGCGAAGTATACGGTCTGTCGCCCTCCATCATCTGACAGTATTTCAGGTAATTTTTCACTCCCTGCGGAAACTTGGAATAATTCCCTTCGTTGATGGAATAAATTTTACCTTTTTCAGGGAACCTCATATTAGGATGGGACAGATAGTAGGTCCCTAAACTTGGATCGAGTGTAAATCCGTTTACTCCATTCCCGGTGGTATAAACTATCATCGTAGATGAACCATAAACCACATAACCGGCGGCCACCTGGTCCACTCCCCGCTGCAGGAAATCTTCCAGCTGCACAGGAGTTCCCGGTTCCGTTACCCGGCGGTAAATGGAGAAAATCGTCCCCACTGAAACATTCACATCAATATTTGATGAACCGTCCAGTGGATCGATCAGTACCACGTACTTACTTAAATGTCCGTTAGGACCGCATTTGATATCAATAAAATCATCATTTTCCTCTGATGCGATACCGCAAACGACCTCACGCTGAGACAGTGCGGTAATGAAAATCTCATTTGCCAGTACATCCAGTTTCTGCTGCTGCTCCCCCTGGACATTGGTCATACCTACGTGACCTACAATATCTGCGATACCGGCCTTGTTTACATCGCGGTTCACTACCTTGGAAGCTAACCGGATGGCACTTAAGAGGCGGGAAAATTCGCCCGTAGAATACTGAAAGTCGTCCTGTTTATCAATTATAAATTCACCTAGGGTCTGTAATGCGTTTTCTGACATTTGTGGGTTTTTGATTTTGCACAAATTTCGGAAAATTCTTTGAATATAGCAGGCTAATTCAGCAAAATGATTCAGACCGGCAGACGGCATAAAACCCTGTGTTCAGGCGTTTTCATTTATCAGCCAAAATCACTAATTTTGAAAATTATTCCCATCGTCGTACTGCACCACGGTATTTTAATTTTTCAACTGATTACCAATACGTTAAATGAAGGTATTTAAATTTGGAGGCGCATCTGTGAAGGATGCAGAAGGAGTAAGGAATGTTGCCACTGTGCTGCAGCGCCAGGATGTGCATCCGTGTCTTTTGGTAGTATCGGCCATGGGCAAAACGACAAATGCACTGGAAGAAGTCATAAAACTCTACTTTGAAAAAGGTGATTACTTCTCGGCGGTGGATAAGATCATAAACAGTCATCTGCAAACGGCTGCTGAACTTTTTACAAAGGATGCTCCCATTATGCGTGAACTGCAGGAAATAGCAGATGATTTGCTGAATTTCCTCAGGAAGAACAAATCACCAAACTACAGCTATGTATACGATCAGACCGTAAGCACAGGTGAACTGCTTTCTTCCAGAATTTTGAGCGAATACCTGAACTCTGCCGGGTATTCCAACCAGTGGCTGGACGCGCGGGAATATATCAAGACCGACGAAAATTACCGCGAAGGTAATGTTCAGTGGCAGATCACCCTTGGCAATATCGGTGACCTGAACCGGAGTCAGAGCTATGTTACCCAGGGTTTTATAGGCTCGGATCCCAATAATTTCACCACCACGCTGGGCCGCGAAGGTTCGGATTACAGTGCGGCTGTTTTTGCCTATGGCCTGGATGCCGAATCGCTGACTATCTGGAAGGATGTACCCGGCGTGATGACGGGCGACCCGCGTAAATTCTCAGACGTTCAGCTGCTGGACAGCATCTCTTACGAAGATGCCATTGAAATGGCCTATTTCGGTGCCTCGGTAATCCACCCGAAAACCCTGCAGCCGCTTCAGAAGAAAAATATACCCTTTTACGTTAAATCTTTCCTGGAACCGGACCAAGCCGGCACCCGTGTAAGCGGCTCCGGCAACAGCAGCAACCTGCCGTCCTATATCCTGAAAGAAAACCAGTTTCTGGTGCACATCGCTACCCGTGATTTTTCCTTCATTGCAGAAGAGCATATCAGCCAGATCTTCAACCTTCTCGCCAAATACCAGATCAAAGTGTCCCTTATGCAGAATACAGCCATATCACTGGCCTTGTGCCTGGAGGATAAATATGGCCACCTCGAGGATTTCAACAGAGATCTGAACGCCGGATTCACAACGGAGATGACGGCAGGAGTGTCACTTTTTACCGTACGCAACGCAGGACCTGAGGATGTCACCAGGTATTGCGCAGACAAGGAAATTCTGCTGGAACAGATTTCTCACAATACCGTGCAGATGGTGATCCGATAACTAATTCCCCTTCGATAAAAATGAGCTTAATTTCCAAACAGGATCTGATAAATGCATCGGGCATGAGCAGACTGGGTTTCATAAAAAACCCACTTTCCGCCGCCATTATGCGTCTGACCAATATAGACAGGGTAAATAATCTTTATGATAAGGTAAAGAATAAAGAAGGCAAGGAATTTTTTGATGCTTTTGTACGGGAGCGAAACCTTAAATACATCGTATTTGCTGAAGATTTGGCAAAAATTCCCAGAACCGGCCCCTTTATCCTGGTAGCCAACCACCCCCTGGGAGCTATAGACGGCATCCTGATGACCAAGATACTTTCTGAGATACGGCCGGATTTCAAGATCATGGGAAATTTTCTGCTGTCGCGCATCAAGCCAATGGAACCTTATGTCATTTCCGTAAATCCGTTTGAGAACCGCAAAGAACTTCACAGCAGTTCCGGTGGAATGCGCGACACATTGCGTCACCTGGCTGAAGGCGGCTGTGTAGGCATTTTTCCCGCCGGTGAGGTTTCAAACAGAAACAATGCATTCAATGAAATAATGGACAAGGAATGGCAAAAACCTGCCATTAAGCTGATTCGGAAGGCGAAAGTTCCGGTGGTTCCGATGTACTTCCATGCCAAGAACAGTAAAGCATTTTACAGGCTTGCAAAACTGCATCCCAATCTGCAGACCATGTTGCTGCCGTCTGAAATGATGCATCATCGTGAAAAACCCATCCGGATGCGAATTGGAAAGCCAATTTCTGTAAAAGTGATTGAGGAGCAGGAAGATGCGGAAGAACTCGGCGAATTCCTGAAACGCAAGGTTTATATGCTCAAATCCTATTATGAGCGTCGTAAGTCCCTGCCGGATATCCTGAAACTGCCCAACCTGAACATTAAGTTTCCGCTGCTACTGAAGGAGGAAAACATTATCCAGAATATTATTGATGAAACCCCCACGGAAGACATCGTAAAGGAGATCGCCACCCTGCGGGCCAACGACAAGATGTTTTTCAGCAACGGAAACTATGAAGTCTATTTTGCGGCTTACGACGAGATCCCGTCCATTATGCGGGAGATCGGGCGCCAGCGTGAGCTTACCTTCCGTGCTATTGGCGAGGGCAGCAACCTGCCTTATGACCTGGACGAATTTGACCAGCATTACTACCATCTTTTCCTCTGGGACAGTGAGGCGAAGAAAATCGCCGGTGCCTACCGCATGGGTCTGGGCCGGGAAATTATGAAGAAACACGGCGTGGGAGGCTTCTATACCAATTCGCTCTTTGAGTTTGACCAGGAAATCCATCCTTTCTTCCGGAAGGTTATAGAAATGGGCCGTGCCTACATCCTGCAGGAATATCAGATGAAGCCCCTGCCCCTTTTCCTGCTTTGGCGCGGCATTGTGCATGTATGCCTCCGCAATCCTGATCATAAGTTCCTAATGGGAGGTGTTAGCATCTCCGATAAATTCTCGGATTTCTCCAAATCACTGATCATTGAATTTATGCGCTCCAATTATTACGACTCGGCAGTGGCCCAGTACATTCATCCCAAACATGAGTTCAAGATCAAACTCAGGGACCGCGACAAGCACCTTTTTCTGGACGAAGTGGAATCGGACCTGAACAAGCTGGATAAAATCATCGACGACCTGGAGCCGGAGCTCAGGCTGCCCGTACTGATTAAGAAATATATTAAGCAGAACGCGAAGGTAGTTGCCTTTAATGTAGACCCGAAGTTTAATGATGCCATAGACGGACTGATGTACATCCGGATAAGCGACCTGCCGGAAAGCACCATAAAGCCGGTTCTGGAAGAGATGAGTGAAGAAATGCGCAAGGAACAGGAAAATAATAAATCTGAAAATCAGGCAGTTTAGAAAAAACACGATAAAAAGCGCGAAAATACTTGCGCCGCATGCAAAAAGATTCTATTTTTGCAGCACTTAAAACAACAGAAGTTAACGGTTTCTTAGCTCAGTTGGTAGAGCAACGGATTGAAAATCCGTGTGTCCCTGGTTCGATCCCTGGAGAAACCACAAACCACTTACAGCAATGTAGGTGGTTTTTTTTATGCAGTTTTTTTCACGCGGCGGGACATGAAAGCGGCGATGTTCAAAAGTTGTGAAATGTGTTTGTATTTGACTTTTTTAAAGTCGCAGAGGTTAGACCTAAGAGCCAGTTAACCCCGCGGCACAAGTGGAACCGACGGTGATTTTTTAACATTCGATGAAGTAGTCGGTATTACGATTTAGGATCCCAATGCAGTTTTTAGAGAGACTTTTCATTTTAACGGTTTTATTGTTTTTTTTACCAAAATTCTAAACAGAAGAGAGGCAAGGCCGCGGTTGGTATTATTTAACATGCTACTTCTTTTAGCGGGAATGAAGGTAAATAATACGGCGATTTTAGTTATTATCCTTTTTGTTATCTTTACAAACACCGCTATCATAACCTTCTATTACAAAAATACCCGGCAGTTAGCTGTCAACTCCCAAGAAATACAAAAATTAATGATATGAAAGACAAACTAATGATCCTGTTTTTATTTATGACCATTGATCTGTCCTTCGCTCAACTAAATTGCTATCAGCAGAATAATGGTTTGTATCAGTATTATGCAAAATTGGAAAATATCCCAAATTTGAATTCAAATTTTAATAAAACTGATTTTATGAATTATGTGACAACATATGGTAATATGACCACTGGAAATCTTTCAACATTAAACACAAGCGTAATATTGGTTTCAAAATCCTTTCCTACTTCTCAAACACCTTTCTTGCAAAATGTTGTTAGTATAGATTCAGATTCAGACATTTATCCAATTATTCTAAACTCTAATAATTCTGTTACTACAATTGAATGCAGAAACAATCCGATTTTATTAAATGTTCAAAATTTTGAGAAGAAGAACCTTAAACTAACTATTACAAAAAACCCAATTGATGAAACTTCAAAAATCGTAATCGATCCTAAAGTCAGGTTTTTTAAAATTGTAATAACCAATACTGCTGGTCAAATTATCTACGAAAATCAATTTAAAAGTGTAGACAGCATTTTTCTGAATGAAATAATACTAGATCGTGGATTGTACATTTTAACTGTAACTGATCTAGATGACAATCAAACAGAATCAACTAAATTAATCAAATAGAGAGACTACACCTTATAGCTAAGCTTTCATTGGGCTTGGCAGACCAACAATGAAAGCTCGTTAAAAGGAAGTTTCGGCAGCTTTTTGACCGTCTGTGAAAGTTTCGATTTTAGAATTAAACCTATAAAGCAGTCTTTCAGAAGGATTTCTTTCTTTATTAACTCCGGATGTTGAAAAATTTCGACGTCGCAGTCCAGTCCAAAGGGACAAATGTTCCCTTACGCAATTCCTAAAGAGAGCTAACTGGAAGTTTATGCTTTCATGCAGTTGCCAATGCAAACTCAAACAGTTCAACTTATTTTTCCAAAAAATATTAATTATCTTCGCTCTCCAAACCTTTAAATCAGAGAATGAAAAATATATTTGCAGCTCTTGCGCTGCTTCTGTCCCTCAGTTTTTCCGCACAGGACGGCATACAGTTCCGGAAAAACACCTTCAGTGAAATGCTGGCGCAGGCCAAAAAAGAAAACAAACTTATTTTTATCGATGCCATGGCCGTGTGGTGCGGTCCCTGTAAGCTCATGGACAAGAATGTCTTCAGCCAGAAAACGGTGGGCGATTACTATAACGCCAATTTCATTAACGGAAAATTTGATATGGAAAAGGGTGAAGGCCTGGAGCTGGCAGCCCGTTACGGTGTACGCTCCTACCCCACTTTTCTCTTCATCAATGGTGACGGACAGCTGGTATCGCGAAACATGGGGTATATGCCGGAATCTACTTTTCTGGAGTTAGGAAAGGAAGCCCATTCAGCCGTAAAAAATATGGGTTCCATGAAAGCCCGTTTTGAAAAAGGCGAAAAAGACCCGCAATTCCTCATCAACATCATCAAACTGCATGCTGAGACCGACTATGATTTTGCAAAGCAGGCGTCGGAAAGGTATTTTAAAAACAAGATGACCCCAGAATTTACCAAGGAGGAGGTTGGATACCTGATGTTCGCAATCAAAAGCGTGGATGACCCCAATTACAGTGTCTTCAAGAAAAACCAGAGTGCATTACTGCAGCATTTTCCGGCGCAGACCTTTAAGCAGTTCGATAATCAGCTGAAAATCCAGAAGTCCTGGGAAACTTCAGTTGACATGAAAACCAAAACCGTGAACACGAGGCAGTTTTTAAAGGAAACTGAACCCCTGGTTGGAAAGGAAGCTGCCGAAAGGGAGCTGAACCGCCGTAAACTGGACTTTTACGAACAAGCCGACAATTTCGCGGCCTATCAGGCAGCTGCCCTGGCTTACTTTCAGAACAATACAAAGGCAGATCCTACTGAGCAACTGAAGGCGGCCTGGATATTTTCTGCAAAAGCCACTGACCCGGCCGCTCTGAAAGCCGCACAGCAATGGGCCGAGCGTTCGGTGCAGATGCGTGAAACTCCGGAAAACAGCTATATCCTGGCCAAACTTTACCAGAAATCCGGCAAGAAGGCGGAAGCAAAAATGTATGCTGAGGCTGCTGTAAGGCTGGCAAAACAAAAAGGGGCCGACAGCAGCGCGGCTGAAAAATTACTAACCGAGCTAAACTGAATTATTTGAAAAAACTATACTCCGCACTCCTTGTGTGTACTGTGGTGCTGGCTGCGGCACAGGATTCCAGAACGCTTTACATTAAAGGAAATGCACTCTTGCTGCCTGTAGGCGTAGTGAATGTGGGCGCAGAATACCAGCTCAGCGGGAAGTTTACAGTACAGGCCGATGCCCTGGTCTCACCCTGGAAATCTTTTTCGGGTCATCAGGCACAACTTTACATGGCAGGACTGGAGGGCCGGTATTACTTCAAAGGCGCTTTCAGCAAGTGGTATGTAGGTGCCAACATCAGCGGAATACGTTTTATTGCTCAAAAATGGAACCATTGGGGCGAAGGACCTTATCAGCTTACACCGAGTTCACCTGTCTACAACAAGGCAGAACTTTACCAGGATGGATATGGAATACTTTTGGGAGCCACAATTGGATATCAGCTGCAACTGTCTGACAACTGGAATATTGATCTTTTTGCGGGAGGTGGGAATGCGCAGTCAGTCTACAAAGGCTATCACGAAAGCCTGGGGGTCAGATATGATGAAATTACAGGCTGGAACCGCAGCGGCGAATGGCTGCCCTACCGCGCCGGCGTAATGCTCTCTTATAAAATAAAATAATGAATATTAAAAGTTACAGATTCCTGATCGTTGCTGCGATAACCTTTATCATCCTTTTTATGATGAATTATATAGGCAATCCTGAAACCGACAGACTGCAACGGGCACTGATGACGGCTGGGGCAGGTGTGGCGGGTCTTACGATAGGTATGTGGTTTGTATACCGCAACCGCAACGACGGCGACAGGCCGCCGCATGATTTTGATTAGAAAGAGACTGCAGCTAGCGTATGGATAACTCGTACGTCTTGCCTGTCTTCTGGTTTACCGCCCGAATGAGCTTTACACCGGCAAACAATCCGTCGCGGTTTTTCAGTGAGGTACAGAGATCCATGGGCAGCACCTCCACCTGATCCAGTGCCACAACATCGTCACCCACCGAAGCCGTTTTCAGGAGAGGCCCCCATAGGGAAGCGATTTTCAGCTTTTTTCCGTCGGCGACCGTGGCTATATTTCTCTTTTCGGCATACATCTGCTGGGGAGTGGCCAGCAAATAGACTTCTTTTCTTTCAAAATCAAAAATAGGGTTCAGTTTTTCCATGATCTCATTGCCTATCTTACTGTCATTGTCTTTGGAGATGAAAACATAATCGTCATGACGGGAAAGGCCGGCAAAGGTGAGAGGATTCTTCAGCCGTACGCGCATCAGGTTCTGGTCATCATTCTGTCCGAACAAAGAATATGCAACCGTACCGCGACCGGTCTCAGTTTCAGCAATCGCGTCCTTCTTCTGCAGTTTCTTACGGTCTGCTTCAGCAAGATAGACGGCACCGGAAAAGCCACTGTCCAGCAGGTAGTTCACCTCTACCGACCCCGAACCCTGATGGCCAAAATAAACAAAAGGGAGCAGCTGCCTGCTCTTGCTGTTCATGCGGAACAGGTTGTGCCTGCTAAGGTCCAGTTTGCTGCGGTCATTGGTTACAATAATGAGCTTCCGGCCAAAATCAATCTGTACAGCGGACTTTGCAAATGAATTAGGCCCGATAATACCTTTCACGCCGAAACATTTGCTAAGGATATTTTCTTCAGGATAATGAATGAAAGTCATGCCGTCAAAATCCAGACTGCCGATCCTGAACTGCTGAGCGGTGATCATGCCCGCCTGAACCTGGTTATTATTAGAGTCACGAATTTTGACAGATGTGCCGGATGCGCTGACGCTGCTTTCACCAAAAAGCACATTGGCAGCTCCCGTATCAAACAGGAATTTTTCAGTATTGTCCCTGTAAAGCACCTCAATAATGATAAACCGGTTTTCATACTCAAAGGGAATTTCCTCGTAATAATTTTCCGCCGTAATTCTGCCCGCATTAAGTGAGGTTTGTGCACTCAGGGCAAACCACTGCATAAAGACAAAAGAAAAGACAATTAAACGGCGCATAAACGGAAATTTTAATTGGGGTATAGAAGGTATCGGGTCCTGATTTTCTCAAATTCAGCCAGGCCCTCCTTCCAGCTGGCCCTGATCTCTTCTTCAGATTTTCCTGCAATGATCTGCCTGCGCAGTTCGTCTGTACCGGCAAGTTTATCAAAAAAGAGATTCTTCAGGAAGAAATCCTGCTGTGGGCTCTTATACTCTTTGTAAGCCTTCAGCAACCACTCCAGATTAATCCTGCGCAAAATTTCACTGTTATCAGATAAGTTCTCACCGTAGCAAAGTTTTCCGTTCAGGAAAGGGTCTTTGGCACCTTCGGTTGGCCGGGGTGTGAACTGATAAGGTAAACTTCTGGTCCAGGGCGAGCCATAGATCTGAAACGGCAATGCTGTACCGCGACCCACAGAAACCTGTGTACCTTCAAAAAAGCAGAGACTTGGATAGAGGTTGACCGCTTTTTCATTTGGAAGGTTGGGCGAAGGTTTTTCCAGCATACCGTAACGCTGGGTCTTATGATACCCCAGCATCGGAATAACGGTATATTTTGCCTTAACTCCGTTTTTCAGCCATTTTTCACCATTCACCATATTTCCGTATTCACCCATAGTAAGTCCATATACCACCGGAACCTTATGCATACCTACAAAACTCGTGAACTTTTCCTTCAGCACAGGGCCATCGGTATAACCGTCGTGCGGGTTGGGCCTGTCCAGCACGATCACTTCCACATTGTTTTCAGCACCTGCTTCCATTACATAGGTCAGTGTGGAGATATACGTATAAAAGCGCACACCGACATCCTGGATGTCGAAAAGGATAACGTCCAGACCTTTCATCTGGTCGGGTGTGGGTTTTTTATTGTTACCGTAGAGGGAAACGATGCGGATACCTGTTCTGGTATCTACTCCGCTCTTTACATGTTCACCAGCATCTGCAGTTCCGCGAAAGCCGTGTTCCGGCGCAAAGATGGACTTGATTTTAATGTCATTCTTTACCAGGAAATCCACAAGGTGTGTGCGGTCTTTCAGCAGGCCTGTCTGGTTGGTTACTATTCCTACATTTTTATTTTTAAGAAGAGGAAGATAGAGCTCATGCCTGTCGGCAGCAGCCAGAAAACAGTCTGTCTTTTGGGCACTTAAGGGGTTTATTGCTAAAAATATTAGGCAAATAAGAACTAAATCTCTAATTTTGGCAGCTAAAATTATCTGCTTGAAGTTTCCGTTATATTTTTCCAAAAAAATAGCTTTTTCCAAAGATAACAAAAATAATCTCTCACGGATTATCATCTTTATCGGCAGGCTTTCTGTAGCTCTCGGCATCATTGTCTCCCTGCTCACAGTTTCTGTAGGATTCGGCTCCAAGGAAGCCATCAAACTGCGGATGGCCGATTTCAGCGGACATATTAACATAAAATCCAAGCGCTCCAATTCTTCTTACGATTCCTCGGTTCTGGACAAAAACGGTCTCGACCTCAAGAAAATAAGGGCCAATCCCGATGTAGCTACAGCGCAGAACTATGTAAGCGCAAGCGGCATTCTTCGGAATGAGCACAACTTTGCCGGCGTGGTAATGAAGGGCATTGGAAAAGATTTTGATCACGACCGCTTCAGGAAATTCATCATTAGCGGTACAACGCCAAAGGTCACCGAAGATGGCTATAATAACGGTGTGGTAATTTCTGAGAAGATTGCCAGTGACCTGCATTTAGGTGTGAAAGACAGCATAGTTGCTATATTTTCAAAACAGAACCAACAGCCCATTTACAGGAATTTTGAGGTGGTGGGCATTTACAAGACCGACATCAAGATGATTGACGACCAGTTTATCCTGGGCGACATCAACCATGCGCGCAAAATCCTGGATATGAAAAAGGATGACGTGGGCGGCATTGATATTTTCCTGAAAAATGTTGATGACATTGAAAACGCAGCGCCCGAAATTGAACGCAGTGTAGGCCTGAAGAACTATACCGAAAAAGCTACTGAAAAATACCCGCAAATCGTAGACTGGATCAATATCTTCGACAATAATATCGCGGTAATCATCGTCATCATGCTCATTGTAGTGATCATTAACATCGTAATGGTGCTGCTGATCCTGATTATTGAAAGGACGAATTCCATAGGTTTGCTTAAGACTTTGGGTGCCAGCAACGCTCAGATCCGGATGCTATTCATTTATTACACCTTGCTGATCATGGTACCGGGACTGGTGTTTGGCAATCTGATCGGTCTGGTCCTGCTTGGGCTACAGGAGGTTTTCGGAATTATTGAGCTTAATCCGGAGAACTATTATATCAGTACAGTTCCGGTGGACCTTAATCCGCTGATTCCCCTGGTTATTTCGGCAGGAATCCTTTTGGTGTCGGCATTCGCTATGATATTCCCGAGCTATCTGATCTCCAAGATATCGCCGGCCAAATCCATTAAATACACATAAAAATAAAAAGTTCAGATATGAAATTTGCAAATAATATATTAGAAACCATTGGCAATACACCTCTGGTAAAACTCAATAAAGTTTTGGGCGAAGATTTCCCGGCTTTGGTTTTGGCGAAAGTGGAGACCTTTAACCCCGGAAACTCCGTGAAAGACCGTATGGCCGTAAAGATGATTGAGGATGCGGAAAAAGACGGCCGTCTGAAACCCGGCGGAACGATCGTGGAAGGAACTTCCGGAAATACAGGAATGGGACTGGCCCTGGCAGCAATCGTAAAAGGTTATAAATGTATTTTCGTAACTAACGACAAGCAGTCCAAGGAGAAATGTGATATCCTTCGCGCCGTAGGTGCCGAGGTGATTGTTTGCCCTACTGATGTGACGCCGGATGATCCGCGTTCCTACTACTCTGTTTCCAAAAGTCTGGCAGAGCAGACAGAAAATGGCTGGTACGTGAACCAATATGACAACCTTTCCAACCGCGAGACCCATTATGAACAAACAGCACCGGAAATCTGGGAACAGACAGAAGGTAAACTGACGCATTTTGTGGCCGGCGCCGGAACAGGAGGTACCGTTACAGGCTGCGGCAGATTCTTTAAAGAGCGCAATCCCAATATCCACATTACTGGTGTGGATACTTACGGTTCCATACTGAAGGAAATTCACGAAACCGGTGAAATCCATCCGGAAAATGCTTATGCCTATATTACTGAAGGGATTGGTGAAGACATTCTGCCGGAAAACTACGACATGAGCGTCATTGACCATTTTGAAAAGGTGACGGACAAGGACGGTGCCGTCTATGCCAGGAAACTGGCTAAAGAAGAGGGTATTTTCTGCGGCTATTCAGCAGGAAGCGCCATCGCTGCACTGAAGCAGATGCAGGATAAATTCACGAAGGACGATATCATTGTAGTGCTGCTGCACGATCACGGCTCCCGTTATGTAGGCAAGATCTATAACGACGACTGGATGAAACAGATGGGCTGGCTGGATTAATTTTAAGAAAACAAGATTTCATAATAAACCCCTTTGGCTTTTGCTTAAGGGGTTTTATCTTATGTGGTGATCTTTAATTAGCTGCAACTTCAGATCGACTAAGCTATTCTTCTTCATTTCCGAAAATGAAATTGTGTCCTTTCCGGTAGAAAAGGTTTCTTTTCTCTGCCTGCAGCGTTTCAATCTGGTCCAGCAAATGGCTGATGACTTCCAGTCCCGGCAGGTTCACCTCCAGGTCATAATGCCAGTTTACAAAGCGTTCAAACGCCGGTAAATCGTCATAATACAGGTATTTCACCTCGTCTTCAGTTTCCGTTTTCAACAGTCCGGATTCTTCAAGCTCATCAAAAAAATTGATTTCTATATTGTAGAGCGTTACAAGCTCCTCACGTGATATTCTCTGGCTCATTTCCTAAGTTTTTGAAGTTCTGCAAACAGTTCCTTTTCCCGCGCCGTCAGATTTTTCGGCAACTCAATATTGTAGCTAACATATAGGTCACCATATTGACCCTCTTTTTTGTAGACCGGAAATCCTTTACCTTTCAGCCGGGCTTTTGTACAATTTTGGGTTTCGGGTTTCACCTTCAGGTTTACTTCACCATCCAGGGTTTTCACCTTTACGTCGCCTCCTAACATCGCGGTATAAAGATCGATTGTAACCACAGCGGCCAGGTCATCCCCGTTTCGTGTAAAATGGGGGTCTTCCGCTATGGCGAAAGTGATATAGAGGTCGCCGCTGGGTCCGCCGTTATATCCGGGATTTCCGTGCCCGGCAAGTTTTATCTTTTGCCCGTCATGAACTCCGGCCGGAATGGTGATCCTGACTTTCTTACCGTTGATTTCAAACGTTTGCTGATGCGTTCGTGCGGCATCTCTCAAATGAAGCTGCAGTTCTGCAGAAATATCCTGCCCCCTGAATTTCCCGGAGGCAGAGCCACGCGCATTCCTGAAGCCTCCTCCACCGCCACCAAACATGCTCTGAAAGAAATCTGAAAAGTCTTCGCCCTCACCAAAATCAGCACCTGAAAATCCACCGAAATCACCGGTGCCCTGTGCCTGCTTTTGCCTGCGTTGCTGTTGCTGTGCTCTTTCGTACTCTTCGCCGTGCTGCCAGTGCTCGCCGTATTTATCATATTTTGAACGGTTTTCAGCGTTGCTCAGGACTTCATTGGCCTCATTGATTTCCTTAAATTTTCTCTCGGCCTCTTTATCGCCCGGATTCACATCCGGGTGATACTTGCGGGCCAGTTTTCTGTAGGCCTTTTTTACCTCCTCGGGCGTGGCTGTTTTGGCTATTCCAAGTATTTTGTAGTAATCTATATATGCCATTTTATGTGGGGCTTTCTTCAAAATTACAGATTTTACAACATAATTTCAATTAACTTTGAAAAAAAGTCTTTATGAATTCAGTGCTGAAAAACTATTCAGGCCTTCTGCTTTTACTGGCCGGGATAATTGCGGGCAGTCTTTTGGGCATTTTCTGGCCGCAGGCAGTAGAATATCTTAAACCGCTGGGCGATATTTTCCTGAATCTCCTTTTCGTAAGTGTAGTACCGCTGGTATTTTTCGCGGTGGCCAATTCCATTGCGTCACTGGAGCAGCAGTCGCGTTTCGGCCGCATTATTTTCAGCATGGCCGGTACCTTTCTTTTTACCATCCTTATTGCGGCTATTTTTACAGTAGGTGTGGTTTACTTCTTCCCTACCGAAGCGCTGCCTTCAACTGGGGAAGCTTTACCTGCTTCAGACGACAGCTGGAGCGACCGATTGGTCAGGTTTTTCTCAGTGGGCGAATTCACAGAACTCTTTTCCAGGCGAAATATGCTGGCGCTGCTCATCTTTGCCTTTCTTACCGGAATGGCAGCGCGCAAAAGCGGCGCGGCAGGCCAACCTTTCAGCCTTTTTCTGGCTTCAGGGTACGAGGTGATGAAGGAACTGCTGTTAATGGTGATGAAAGCTGCGCCAATAGGTTTGGGTGCTTATTTCGCCTATCAGGTAGCAACTGTTGGTCCTCAGCTTTTTGGGTTCTATGCGAAGCCACTCGGACTTTATTATGCCGCCGGTACTGTTTATTTCATTGTCTTCTTCTCCCTTTATGCATTTATGGCTATGGGTCCGGATGGTATCCGCAGATTCTGGAAAAACAATATCTATCCGGGTCTTACTGCAATTTCCACCTGCAGCAGTTTTGCAACGATGCCGGCTAACCTGCAGGCAGCATCAAGGATAGGAGTACCGGCTACCATAGCGAATATTGTGATTCCACTGGGCAGCACCCTGCACAAAGACGGTTCGTCCATGTCGTCCATCATCAAGATCTATGTGGCGTTCCTGATTATCGGGCAGGATTTTTTTGACCCAATTAACTTACTCTTAGCCTTAGGAATTACTGTCTTTGTTAGCATTGTTGCCGGAGGTATACCCAATGGCGGATATGTAGGCGAAATGCTGATGATTTCAGTATACCAGCTGCCGGTAGAAGCCATTCCCGCGGTTATGATTTTGGGCACACTGGTAGATCCGCTGGCTACGCTTTTGAATTCAACCGGCGATACAGTGGCCTCCATGCTGGTAACCCGAATTACAGGCGAGAAATTCATTGAAGGTGAGGAAATACCTCTTTAATCTGAAACTTCTTACGGAATAATTTTTGAGTGTCGGTGCGCAACCGTAAACGGAACCTAATTACACAAAAATATTTTTTTTATGCAGATAGACATCAGACCCCTGGCAATTGAAGACTATGACGAGCTTCGCGAAACAATGAAGAAGGCTTATCCTACCATGTCCGAGAGCATCTGGTCCAAAAAGAGCATACAAAAGTTGCTGCGAATCTTCCCGGACGGACAGATCTGTATCACCGTAGACGGTAAAATTGCGGCAGTATCGCTGGCACTTATCGTTCAGTATAAAATGTTCGGCGACGATCATACTTATAAAGAAATTACCGGCAACTATACATTCAGCACTCACTCGGACACGGGTGATGTGCTTTACGGAATTGAAGTTTTTGTGGATCCTGAGTACCGGAAATTAAGGCTTGCACGCCGGCTGTACGATGCACGGAAGGAACTTTGCGAAACCCGCAACCTGAAATCTATTATGGTGGGCGGACGGATCCCGAACTACCACCTGCACAGTGCCGAACTTTCGCCTCGTGAGTACATTCAGCAGGTGCGGAAAAAAGAAATTTACGATCCGGTCCTGAGTTTTCAGCTGTCCAATAACTTCCTGCCGGTACGCATTCTGAAAAATTACCTGCCGGAAGATTTGCATTCCAAGGAAAACGCGGTACTTCTGCAATGGAATAATATATACTACAGCAACAAGCCCAATACAATGCAGGATTCCGTTATCCGTCTGGGACTTGTGCAGTGGCAGATGAGACATTTCAAAACAGTTGATGCCTTTTATGAGCAGGTTGAATTCTTTGTGAATGTAATGGCCGATTATAAATCGGACTTCATTATGTTTCCTGAGTTTTTCAACACGCCGCTGCTGGCTCCTTTCAATCATCTTTCGGAAAGGGAAAGTATGTTTAAACTGGCGGAACTGACAGAAGAAATAAAGAATAAGATCTCCGAACTGGCCATTGGCTATAATATCAACATTATCGCCGGCTCCATGCCGATTGTGGAAAATGATGACCTGTACAATATAAGCTATCTGCTGCACCGAGACGGTCGGATAGACGAGCACCGAAAAATCCACATTACCCCTAATGAGAAGAAATTTTATGGGATGAAAGGCGGTAACGAGATTAAAGTAATTGACACCGACTGCGGAAAAGTTGGTTTGGTGATCTGCTACGACGTAGAGTTTCCGGAACTGCCAAGAATCCTGGCCGACCAGGGCATGAAAATCCTTTTCGTTCCCTACCTCACCGACACGCAAAACGCCTATACACGGGTGCGGCACTGCGCTGCGGCACGGGCGATTGAAAATGAGTGTTATGTGGCAATAGCCGGTTGTGTGGGCAACCTTCCGGGGGTTAACAATATGGACATCCAGTTTGGTCAGGCAGCCGTCTTTACGCCTTCCGACTTTGCTTTTCCGTCTAATGCCATTAAAGGAGAAGCTACCCCAAACACGGAAACGACCCTGATTGTAGATGTAGACCTCAATTTACTTAAGGAACTTCACCACTACGGCGCCGTACGTACCATGAGCGACCGAAGGACAGATCTTTACGATACGGTGAATTTAAAGGGTGAGGTGGACTGAAATCCCGGGACCATATGAGGAAATTTATAAAGGTCTGAATGCTGAAAATCTGAAAAAGGGGTATGACACTCAAAAGGAAAGAGGAGCGAACAGTTGGTAATTACGCAGGTTCTTATTTTGAGGTTGATCATAACATAAACAACTTGATTTTCTCAAAACATGTACTTGTTTATGGCGATGACAAATTTACTGTTATGATTAATGGAATTTTTCCTAAAGATTCTGTTGAGCTTGGCTGGCAAATCCATAACAGCATATTTAGTATCACTATTGACTCTTCGATAAATGTTGATCCGAGATCAGATTTGGACTATTCGTTGGATGAAAGTGGTACAAATCTTAGGTTTAAGTCAGTTATGGGGAATGGCATGCTGTTTAATCGGGACGGTAAAACTCCCACTGAATGTTATGATAAAGCTACCGTAATTACGGACAGGTCATTTGCAAAAATGACAATTGCAGACAAAAAACTTTTTTCCATAACGCGGTTAAAGAAATATCCCTGAAGATTATTCCGTAATCGTTTCGAAAGGAATTAATAAAATAGAGATTGGTGGCTTAATTGGATACGAACTTTTTGCGAAGAATAATGATAAACCTGAACAAGAAATCTACCAGGTAATACTATTCACGGAAGAAGGTCAGTATTATGTCTTTCTCGCGTCCTTTCTCGCATACAGTAAAGATGCAATACAGGACGTTAAAAAATTAATACAGTCATTTAGAGGAAAAAATTAAAAAAATAAGAAGGTGACTCGTTAAGAATTTCCTTTCCTGAAGCCGGCATGCCGGCATGAACAAGCACCCAATCGGACCCAGGAAAGCCTGTCATCATTAGATTTACAATCTGGTTCGTGTCATAAGCAACATATGGTGTCACTTTACGAAACTTCCCACTGTCCACGGAGTCATATGGATTATTTTAGGATCTCAACTATGTCCATAACGCTGATTTTCAGATGCTACGGCAAAATTACTGCCATGGCACCCTCTTTCAAACCCTATAATGAAGAAGTAGAAACCTTTCGGAACAGATCTTTTCAAAATTATTACTTTCTTTAATCACGAGATAAAAGTTGTATGACGGTAAGACGACGGCACTTCGTTTAGACCCCTGTGTCTGCGGGACGTATCGCGGGGGCAAAATAAGAGTATGGCAAGAAAAAATGCATGGTTTTTGTTAAAAGAAAGGCTTTAGCAGGAGTGGCATCAGCCGTTTGATGCATAACCCTAATCAAATAAAACTAACCATGACTGACCTGTTTGTTCTGGAACCCTATAATTATTTCCTGCTGGCCGCAGGAGTCATAACGTTGCTTGCGGCATTAATTCCGAACGTTTTCCGAAAGACACACCTTACACCCCCTATTGTTTATCTGGTGGTCGGAGCTCTGATTGCTTTTACCGGAAGGGAGTACACCGATTTTGACGTCATGCAGCATTCGGACATTATCCGGAGGTTATCGGAATTTGTGGTAATTGTCGCATTAACCAATGCAGGATTAAAGATAAGAGAACCATTTTCCTGGAAGAGTTGGAAATATGCCTTTCGGTTGCTTGTCATTACCATGCCACTTACCATCATTGGCGCAGCATATGCGGGTTGGTGGTTCATGGGTCTTGCGCCCGCTGCCGCTGTTCTCTTTGGTGCATTGATCTCTCCCACTGATCCGGTACTGGCCGCTGATTTACAGACCAGCCGTCCCAGCAAAAAAGATCTTTCACCTATCCGTTTGGGGCTTACTTCGGAGGCAGGGCTGAACGATGGCCTGGCCTTCCCCTTCACCTATTTCGCTATTTTTATGGCAGCACAGGGACTGGACTACACCCAGTGGATTTCCGAGTGGTTCTATATAGAAGTTCTGTACAAAATTGTAGCCGGAACACTTATTGGCGGCATTACGGGGTGGCTTTTGTATATACTGATTTTCACAATGACTTCTGATAATCATCATTCGCACATCAGCCGGGGAATACTGTCGCTGGCCGTTACGCTTATCCCCTATGGGATTACGGAGCTTATGGGCGGCTACGGATTTATTGCCGTTTTCGTAGCTGCATGCGTTTTCAGTTATCGTGAGGAGAAGGTAAAGCACATGGATAACCTGCACGACTTTACCGAGGAAATTGAACGCATCTTCGTAGCCCTGCTTTTTGTTGTCATTGGAATTTACGTCTATGCCACCTTTGAGAACCTGTTGGTTTGGAAAACGATTGTGACTGCTTTGGCAGTACTGCTGTTCATAAGGCCACTTGCGGGATGGATTGCCCTGCGAGGAACCGACCTGTCTGCTTTTCAGAAATTTGTCCTTTCCTTCTACGGAATCCGTGGCGTCGGGTCAATTTTCTACCTCATGTATGCGTTTGGCCAAGCAGATTTCCCGAATTCTACGGAGCTTATTCAGGTTACTACGGTAGTAATTGTTTTATCAGTGCTTATTCACGGTCTCTCGGCTGCAGCCATCCAGAAAAGGCTCAGTTAACGGAGTTGTTTTATAAAAGTCGATGTTGAAACGAATGGACTGACTGATCTAACTCTTTATAAGGATAAATTTATTATAATCCTGCCGAAGCGGAAGTTACAGGTTTTCCGTATCAAGCGATGGAATTGTAAGAAAACTGAATACTAAAAAAGGCTGCTCCCTGGGGAACAGCCTTCTGCGTTTATCTATATTATAATTACTTATAGGCCTCAATGGCTTTATTGATAAGATCTACCTGCTGATTGATGGTTGGGCTTGCCGGATTGGCTTTCAGCACACCCATCTTTTTCTGCAGCCCGTCCTTCAGCATCTGGCTGATCATCATTTTAGCCTGCGGGTTCTGGCCGATCTGCCCCTTGGCCTGCATCAGAATCTTGGTCAGGTTTTCGGTAGCTTTCAGATTGTCGGAGGTCATGATCCAGTTGAATCCTTCCTCCGCGCTGGTGCCCAACTGTGGATTCTGGAATTTAATAAAAGGATAAAAGGCCACTGTAGAAGCGATGGCGTGCATCTGCTTTTCTATCTTATTCTTTACGATCAGTGGCAGAAGCTCGGTCATCAGATCTTCCCCTGCGCTCTCCAGGTCAATTTTGTCGGCCAGGGCACCTACACGCGAAGGATCGATTCCGGCGATTGCGGCCAGTGAACTGGCTTTAACCGAATTGGAAACAGCGCTTATGCCTTTCTCGAATACCGGCAGGTACTTCTTGTTCTTTGTCTTTGCCAATGCTGAAATGGCCGCAGCCTGTACCAGCGTCTTCGGATCGTTTGAGGCCAGCTTTTCAACTTCGCCCAATGCAGCTTTACAGTGATCAGCTTTAGAAAGGTCCAGACCGGCCAGAGCGCGCATCCGGATTCGGAAGTTGGGATCTTTAAGTGCCGCAGTTATGGTTTTTAAAGATGCCGCCTGTGCGGAATTCTCTGCAGCATTATCTACGGCTTTATAACGGCTTAAAAACTCTTTGGAGCCGGAATACTGCATGAAATACTGCTCCGGAGTTTTGTTCTCAGTAATTTCCGCCAGCAGCACACCGTCCGCATTCAGATTGATGAAATCCGGGTTTTTCGCTACAGGAAAGCTGAAGATATTACGTGATTTGGCATTCACCCATACATTGCGGCGCGTGGGCTTTCCGTTTTCGTAAACATCAACCGCCAGTGGAAATTCGAAAGCGTCGCCTGCCTGGTTTTGGCTTAAAGTGACCGTTACCTGCTTTTTAACAGGCTCATACGTGGTTGTATAAGACAGTTTTGGATGTCCGCTGCCATAAAACCACTGATTGAAGAACCAGTTCAGGTCCTTACCCGAAACTTTCTCCAGCGAAAGTCTTACCTGTGAGGCTTCGCCGGTGCCATATTCATTGGTTTTCAGGTAATCATTTAGTCCAGCGTAAAAAGCGTCATCACCCAGATAATTCCTGAGCATATGCAGGATGGAACCGCCTTTATTGTAAGAAACACCGTCGAACATATCCTCTTTGGAGTGATAGTTAAATCGGACAAGGTCTTTGGTAATGTTGGCAGGATCCGCATAATAACCCTGAGCAGCCTTCATCAGCGTATAATCGGCGTAATCCTTCCCGTACTTATGCTCATTCCAGAGGTATTCCGAATAATTGGCGAAAGATTCATTCACGGTCAGGTTGCTCCAGCTTTCTGTGGTCACGATATTTCCGAACCAATGATGGAACGCTTCATGGGCAATCACATCTTCCCAGCGGTTTTCATCAATAAGGTCGCCGGGCTTCTGCTGGGCAGCTTCCTGGTGCAGCACAGCTGTGGTGTTTTCCATGGCACCCGATACATAATCGCGGGCAGTGATCTGTGCATACTTTGACCAGGGATAGTCATATTTAAGTTTAGTGGAGAAAAATTCCAGCATTTCCGGCGTATTCCCGAAAATCTGTTTTGCATAAGGCTCGTATTCCTTCTCCACATAATAATCTACGGCAATATTTCTCCATTTGTCTTTCACAATGGCATAATCGCCTACCCCCATAAAGAAAAGGTAAGGCGCATGCTTTTTGTCCTGCACCCAATGGTCGGTACGCATTCCTTTGCCGTCCTTGACTGAAGATTTCATCAGGCCGTTGGAAAGGGTCACATACTTATCAGGAACTGTCATGTAAATTTCCTGCGTGGTTTTCTGGTTAGGTTTATCCACGGTTGGGAACCAGGCGGAGCTGGCTTCGGTTTCACCCTGGGTCCAGATCTGCACCGGTTTATCTGGGTCAGTACCCTGTGCATTTACAAAATAAAGCCCTTTTGCATCAGTAATCGCGGCACTGCCGGTCTGTGTAACCTCATTGGGTCTGGCCGTGTACTTTATGTACATCGTATAATCCTGGGTCCTGTTGTAGCTTTTATCCAGATTGATCTTCAGTATATCATTGCTGTAGGTATATTTAAGCGGAGATCTGGCACCGCTTTTTTCCAGCGCAACTTCGTGAATGAGCATGGCTTTCGCGTCCAGGACCAGGGAGTCGGAGTTGTAAAAATAAGGAGATGCCGTAATCCAGGCCTCGCCGTTCATTTGCTCCTTTGCATAGTCAAAGTTTACGCGCAGTTTGGTATGCTTAAGTTCTGTAGATTTGGTATGTGTGGCACGGTAGATTTCATTTCTGCCTGAAGTTTCGGTCTGCGCGCGCAGCTGTCCCGTAAACAGGATTCCGAGCAGCGAAACCGCTACAATTAATTTCTTCATATAAAAATTGGTTGGATTATTTTGATTTTGGATGAATGAGGATGTCGAAGATGTCATTCACAATATCCTCGTACTGCCCTTTCTTCAGTTGCTCCTTACTCTTGTTGAATGCTTTCTTCAATTCACTCTCAGGGTTTTCCTCATCGACCGTTTCCACAGTTGCGACCCCTTTAATGTTGAGCAGGATTTCCTGAAGTTTGTCTGTGTCGTAATCATCTTCAGGAACGATTTTCAGGTACTTCATTTCTTGTCTTTTGTAAAAGGGATTTTCATTCCGGACTGCAGCAGGGTCATTTCATTTTTGGAGGTATTGAAATGCAGCTCGATACCGGCAGATTCAAATTTGAAAACGGTCGCGCTTTCAGCATCCAGCGCAAATTCGCTTTGACCGGTAGCCTGCGCAAACAGTTTGCCGTCTCTGGAACGAACGTCAATTTTCAGCGGAATCTGCGTAGACGAATATGTACCTGTAAGTTTATTCAGGTCATCTGTTTTTACAGCAACTGATTTAAATGTTGGGATGTCAAAATCCTTTCCGGTGGCGGCACTTAAGGCGGCGATGGCAATCCTGTTACTGTCGAAGGCACTGCCATTCGAAAGCATGACATAAGTGGTCTTGTTTCCAGGAAAATGATACAGAGCCGAGGTGAACCCGTCAATGCCGCCTGTATGGCCGTAGCCGGTAAGACCGTTGAACGGCACAGAGAAAAGCCCGTAGCCATAACCATCCGTCATCTTCATCATTTTCTCAAGACTTGCTGCTGAAACAACTTTACCGCCGAAGAGCGCGTTGGCAAACTTCAACAGGTCACCGGTTGTGGACACTACGGCACCGGCACCTGTGGGCACCGACATGTCCGTTTCGGCATCTTTAACAAAATTTTCAGCAAAGACATAGGAATAGGCTTCTTTGTTGGCGGGATCAATCGCTTTACCAAAATAGGTATTGTTAAGACCCAGTGGTTTTGTTATTTTCTCCTCAAGCAGTTTAGCATAGGTTTTCCGGTATGCTGTTTCCAGGATATAATTGAGCAGGATGTAATTGGAATTACTGTAACTCATTGACTTACCGGGTTCGAAGTCACTGCCGGCTGCTGTAATTTTGGCCACCATATCTTTTGGTGTAATTGCTTTACTGTTCCAGGTCAGATAATCGGGCAGTGCGGTCACGTTGTGAATTCCGCTCCGGTGGTTCAGCAGATGTTCCAGCGTGATTTTATCGGCATTTTTTATTTGAGGAAAGTATTTGGAAAGCTTTTCGTCAAGTTTCAGTTTATTCTCCTCCACTGCCTTCATGACCAACACGGAGGTAAAGGTTTTAGTGATGGAACCGATCCTGAATCTGGTTTCAGGTGTATTTTTTATCTTATTCTCCACATCAGCATCCCCGAATGCGTTACTGTAAACCGTCTTTCCGTTCTCTGCTACAGCAACAGTTCCCATAAATTTGCGGTTCTGGTCCAGAGCCTGCATAAAACTGTTCATTTTTTGGGTATTGAAACTCTGTGCAAATACCGCCGAAAAAGCAAACACGGCCGAAAGTGTAGCAATTTTATTCATAATGTGGATTTTTGATGTAGAATATTAGTCTGCAAGATCAACTTTAAGTTACAAACGAAAATCCTGAAAAATAACTACAATGACACAATAAGGTGATGAATAAACAGGTCAAACCGCCACAAACTATATCAAACCTTATTCGGGCATGATATTTCAAACTTACACCCGCAGGTACTTTATAACTGATTAAATGGCCACCGGCGCCTTAATACCCGGATAAGGATCGTAATTCTCCAGAGTAAAATCCTCAAAATCAAAACTGAAGATATCCATAACCTCCGGATTAAGCTTCATGATAGGCAAAGCACGGGGCGTGCGCGAAAGCTGTTTATTTACCTGTTCAAAATGGTTGTTGTAGATGTGAACATCACCAAACGTGTGTACATATTCCCCTACTTCCAGGCCGCAGACCTGAGCCACCATCATCTGCAGCAGGGCGTAACTTGCGATATTGAAAGGAACCCCCAGAAACACATCGGCACTGCGCTGATAAAGCTGCAGCGATAGCTTACCGTCGGCCACATAAAACTGGAAAAGGGCGTGACAGGGCGCCAGCGCCATATTAGGGATTTCGGAAACATTCCAGGCGGAAACGATCAGCCTTCGTGAGTCCGGATTTTTCTTTATCTGGTCAATCACCTCGCTGATCTGGTCCACCACTTTACCGTCGGCACCTGTCCAGCTGCGCCACTGTGCGCCGTAAACGGGACCCAGATCGCCATTTTCATCCGCCCACTCGTTCCAGATGGTAACGCCGTTGTCCGTGAGGTATTTGATATTGGTATCACCTTTCAGGAACCAAAGCAATTCGTAGATAATTGATTTTAAGTGAACTTTCTTAGTTGTCACCAACGGGAAGCCTTCGCTAAGGTCATAACGGAGCTGATAACCGAAAACACTCCTTGTACCCGTACCGGTACGGTCGGTTTTGTCGGTTCCGTGGTCGATGATATGCTGAAGAAGATCCTGGTAGTTACGCATGAGGAGGAATAGAATATTAGACTGTAAAAAACCTCAAAAATACGGAATTTCAATCGATACCAACAACCTTTTGAGTGCTGTTATTGAGTGAAAATGTATCGCCGGACCTGCAACCCTGCATGGCTTTTATCAGTGGGGCTTCCGGCGAAACTGTCATAATCTTTCTCCCCTCCAGCTCCAGCTGACCTACAGGCGCGGAAACATAAAACAGCCCGGCGCCGGTTTCCACAAGGGCACCAAGCTCCGCCAATTGACACGGAGCATTGTTAAGCCTTGCAAGTGCATCCATCTGGTTCCGGACCTCGCTGAGTTGGCTCTGCAGGTTACGGATTTCCTGGGCAACCATTTCGCGGCTGGTCTCGTACTTATCACCCATTGAGCTTTTGGTCTCCGAGTTGGCTTCCTGGGTTTGCCGGATGAGTTCATCAAGGGTCCCTGCCTTGGCTGCCAGGCGTTCCTTAACAGTTTTCACGAGTTTTGTTTTATCCATTATTTTGGAAATGAATTCTATTGCCTGGCAATTTAAGGATTTTTAAAATCATTAGGAAAATCACCGTCATTCAACCATTAGATGCGCATTTTGGATATGTTA
The DNA here is from genome assembly GCF_008831505.1 of Chryseobacterium sp. Taxonomy (NCBI): domain Bacteria; kingdom Pseudomonadati; phylum Bacteroidota; class Flavobacteriia; order Flavobacteriales; family Weeksellaceae; genus Chryseobacterium; species Chryseobacterium sp. The sequence goes on from NZ_CP044507.1 coordinate 1,516,959, forward strand.
AAATTTCCAAAAAAACCGGGTTTATCAATCGGAACAATACAAAATGCGGACTTCAAATATAAGCATATAGCCTTAATAATCGGTTAGGTATTGAAGTTTAATAATTTTTTAACAAATAACATTACGACATCAGATAATATACATATATTTACGTGTTATCTGCAATGTTAGAAAAAAACATAAAATATTTGACATGAAAAAAATATTCAGATTTTTACAAATTACTGTATTGATGCACATTTTGATGTCAACTGATTGTGGAGGATTTCCTGAAAATCTCAACACACAGGTTGAAAGTGAAACGAAAATTTATATGAATAATTCTATAAACTTTAAGATAAACGATACAATCTGGATTAATGGTTTTCGCTCTATGAAAAATTATGACACAAGTATTAGTGACTCTATTATTCAAAATTTTACGCCATATACAAATATAGGCATTTCAAAACTTGTTCATAATACTAATTATAATTTAGTTAGAGCAGCAAACAAATTTGAAATTATCTCAATCCAAATGTCACCAGAAGATTTTTGTGAAAACAATTCAATCAGAATAATGTCTTCAAACGATGATCTAAATAAACTTTTTAGATATAAAATAGGACTAATTCCTACAGAAAAAGGTGACTTTGTTATAAGTTTAAATGATAAATTTCTATTCCAAAACATTAATAAAAGAAATGATATTTTAGTAGATTATCCTATAAACGATCCATATAAAATGGTTTGGGAAATATGTAATCAAACTGTCCCTCGAAGAGATTTACTTAAAGGAGATATTTTTGTGAAAATTATTGAATAAACACTGCAGATAACATTGTATTTATGTTATGCGGGGTTGAATACTAAATATGAACATTTGTCAAAATAATTCCGCAAAAAATGCTTTTTCTTTTCCTAAGTTTCGTATTTTAGCAAAAGAAAAAAGCATTTTTGCTAAGGTTGGAAATCACTGAAAACCCAGTCATAGAAAGCCCGCACAACAAAAATACTTTTTCCGTTGTAGGTAACGCCACTGACAGTCTTGCCGCCGATAGTAAATCCCAAAAACACCCTTCTTTTCTCCCGAAACCGACCTGAAATCGACCAACCTCATGAGCTTAAACTGGATAGTCATGCAGCGCACTTTGCAGCCGGATTCAAGATCCTGAAAAATAACGCTACCTACAACACGGCATTTCTGTAACCGGGGCTGAAGTTTACCTCATGAAGACTTTCGCCGACTGTTCTTTTTGTTATATTTACAAAAACTTACCTTAAAAGTCCCGGCTACAGAAATGCCCGGGACGTTATAGCCAATGGTAGAAAGACGACATAGCAAATTCGGACAGACACACGTAAAAATAATTCGATGTGACAGTCCTTGATTTGAATTCCACAACTTATGGATAAAAAGTGGATACCAGCAACCACTCGAAAAAAACGGGGCGTATCCGAAAAGCCATACGAGTAGGACAAACAATTAAAATTCAAAAAAATGAGAACAATTAAAAATTTAGCAATTATCGGAGTTGTTGCACTAATGACATCTTGTGCATCAACCGCAAAGTTTCCAATTTCAAGCACTGTTCCTGCTGCTGATATCACAGCAAAGAAAAAGCAAGACAAGAACAAAAATTATATGATTGAAGTAACTGCAAAGAATTTAGCAGAGGCAATTAGATTAAACCCTCCAAAAAACAATTACAGTGTTTGGATAGTTGCAGAAAACGGAACCACTAAAAATTTAGGTCAATTAGTTAATAAAAATGCAAAAGAAGCATCTTTAAAAACAACCACTCCATTTAATGTAAAAGAAATTTTCATCACTGCTGAGGAACAAGGAAATTTAAACTATCCTTCGGGTATTGAAATCTCTAGGACTACTTTCAAAAAGTAGAACTGAAGATAAGATAACCACTGGCTATAACAGGGGTTTTGCAAAAAAGCGGCTTCAGTGCTAACTTAAACATTAGGAAGTCTAATAAACATTTGTGCAAAATTGAACATTTGTGCTTCTAATTCCGCTTCTTCGCAAAGCCCCTAGCCGTTAGCTACAATTTTATGAAAAAATTGTTCAAATTAGAAAACTTTAATACATTTGAAAAAAATATTTTATGAATAAAATTTTATTTTTTGGGATTATTGCAATACCTTTTCTGGGATTTTCTCAAGTGACTTTGAATCAAAAAGATGATTTTGAAAGTTACACGACCGCCAATTGGACTAAAGTTGCGGGGAGTACTTTATCTAATCAAAATGTAACTACCGGTGGTCCTTTGGGAATCGATGATAACTTTTTAAGAGTTCAAGCCAATGGTGGAACTGGAGCAGATTCACAGCTATTAACTTTTAATAATGCTCAATGGATGGGCGATTACATTACAGCTGGAATTACCTACATATCTATGGACGTCAGAAATTCTGGTTCAAATATTATTACTTTGCGATTATCCTTTCGAACAGATTGGACAGACAATGCTCAGTATAGCTCTACAACTCCAATAGCAGTAGTTCCAGGTCAAGGATGGAAAACCATTATCTTTCCTATTGATCAAAATTCTTTAACTAGAATAGGCAATTTTAGTGGTCCTCCTTATTACAACCAAGTTCTTGGAGATGCAAGTGAAGTACGTATTTTACATAATGATGCACCTAGTTGGACAGGAGACCCAATTGTCGGAGTATTAGATATAGATAATATTCAAGCTAGAAATACAAACTTAGATGTTGTTGACTTGGAAAAACTAAAAAATGATATCCTTCTTCATCCAAACCCTTCTTCCGATTTTTTAATGATTCAAGGTATTTCAAAAGAAGAAGATTATAAAATTGTCGATTTAACTGGTAAAATTGTAAAAAAAGGTATAATTAAAAGTTCGGAAAAAATTGATATTAAAGATTTGGGAGAGGGAGTATATTTTTTAAGTTTAAACTCAGGCAGAAATATAAAGTTCATAAAAAAACTGTAGCTAACATAGTATTTATGTTATGCGGGGTTGAATACAAAATATAAACATTCGTCAAAATAATTCCGCAAAAAATGCTTTTTTCTTTTCCTAAGTTTTGTATTTTAGCAAAAGAAAAAAGCATTTTTGCTAAGGTTGGAAACCGCTGAAAACTCAGTCATAGAAAGCCCGCACAACAAAAATACTTTTCTCGTTGTAGGTAACGCCACTGGCAGTCTTGCCGCCGATAGTAAATCCCGAAAACCCCCTTCTTTTCTCCCGAAACCGACCTGAACTCGACCAAACTCATGAGCTTAAACTGGATAAGCATTGCAGCGCACTTTGCGGCCGGATTCAAGATCCTGGAAAAATGGCGCTACCTACAACACGGCATTTCTGTAACCGGGGTTGAGGTTTACCTCATGAAGACTTTCGCCGACTGTTCTTTTTGTTATATTTACAAAAACTTACCTTAAAAGTCCCGGCTACAGAAATGCCCAAAACGTTATACGACATTTATTAAAACATTCCTAACCAAATGACAAATACAATTGAAATTTTAAAAAAGATAAAAGTTGATGCAGTATATGGCAAAAAAAAGCATTTTAACGCTGCTGACAGAAAACATAATTATAATCTTTGCTTAGGTATTCCAAACTTAATTCTAAACATTATATCAGGTTCTATTCTTTTTTATGTACTAACTGACGGTATCGATTCTTGGATAAAATATATCCCATTGATCTTGACATTAATAATTGCAATATTAGGAGGAATCCAAACATTTAATAATTACGAAAAAAAAATTGAAGGACATAAAAGAGTTGGTAACAAATATTTAGCAATAATGAAAAAATGCATTAGACTAGATAGTTATATTAAAGACAATGCAATTTCGAATGATAAACTTATAGAAGAAATTGAAATACTTTCTAAACAAATAGACGAAACAAATGTTGAAGCTGAAGCTTTTCCTACTAATCAAAATGATTATTTAAAGGCAAAAAAAGGAATAGAAAATGGAGAAGAAAGTTATACTATAGAAGAATTAAGTATTTAATTTATGGCAAGTTCTCTTAATAATTATTTAAGACAATTATCTTCTGATTATTATCTTAAAAATGACTCTACAGAATTAGCAAAAATTAATAGTTCTGTTGCTAATTTGTTTCAAAAATTAGATAAAGATTTAGGTCTCTTAATAAAACGAAAATTCATATTTGGTTCATTCGAAAGAGATACTATCTTACCAAGAAAATTTGATTCTGATTCTGATATTGATATTATGGTTGTATTTAATCATACAGAATATGAAAGAACACCTAATACATATAGAGCTTGGTTGAAAAATTTTGCTGATAAACATTATAAAGATAGATATGGTTCAGAAGTTTACAAATCATTTCCAACAGTTACAATTAAACTTAATAATATAAAATATGATTTAGTTCCAGCTAAGGAAGAAACATTATTTTTTAGTCCTCAACTTTATATCCCGAACGATTATGGTTGGATTAGTACTAATCCAAATGATGTAAAAGATAACCTTCTAAACATTAATAAAAAATATAATTATATTGTTAAGCCAATAATTAGATTACTCAAAGCTTGGAATAGTAAGGCTGGAAATCCATTAGATTCTTATAATCTTGAATTGCAAATTGCTAAAATGAATTTTTCAGGAGATAATATTGAAAGTGGCTTCTATTGGGCAGCAAAAAGATTGACAATATCAAGCTTAGCAGCTCAGTGGAAAAAAGATAAAATTTCACAATTATCTAAATCAATATATTCAATCGAAGAATACTTAGCTAAAGATCAACTGTTTAGTGCAAAACTAGAACTTCATAAACTTCTACCTTACACCTAAACGTAGTATAACATTGGTAATCGTTGCGCAACCTCAGATTTCAGCGGCAAGGTCTGAAAATTCAATAAAAAACAGCCTCTTTTAAAGCGATTTAAAGGAGGTCTTTGTTTTAGTAATGAAAAATTTCCGGGATTTTAGGTGGCCTTAAACAAAGGATATTGAAGCCGTGGGAAAGAGGTTCTGCCAAAACCAAAACTTCCCTTTTCGAAGGTTCATGATTTGAGCATTTCGGTACGCTTTTCGGGTGATGAATTTCAAGTATTTTTCAGGTTATAAGTGAGCGCAGCCATTAATATCCCGTCCGGAACGGGACAGGCTATGTTTGTTGGCCTGAGCCATGCCGCGCGAGTTGATTATTTTACTCACTAGTTTTTATTTCTTTATTGGTGTTCGTGAATGCTTCGCATTTCATGTTGTGATGGTTGATGAGGGTTCCCAGAACCGGTTCTACGCGCGAACTCCGGCGTTTGGTGAGAAAACGGGTGTATTTCTTGTCCCGGTTTAGTTTCTTGTGCATGGCATCGTAGAGCGGTTTGTGGATGCTGTCATCCAGTTTCTTGAACCTGGTGACCTTTCCGCAGCATTCAGCCCGTAACGGACATTTGCCGCAATCTTTTTCGCTGCTTCTGTAGATGTTCTTCGAGTAGCCTTTGCTGTAAAACTGAAAACAGCGCCGGTTACACCACACAGATTACACAGATTTGCACAGAAAATAAGCGCGGAATCAGCGGAATCAGCGGGAGCTTAAACAGTTTTTCCGCCAAAACACAGATTTCACAACCATGACCGATAATACGCATTATAGTATTTTATACTTCTCTAAACCGAAATTATCTTTTTTGTACTATTTAGGATTTATACTAAAGCAGCTAATGGTTTTTGGTTATTTTAACTAAACATTTGTTATCATAATGACTTTCAATTACAACTAAATATAACTGGCACTTTAATTGCTGGATATTATTTAAAGTTCTACCGTCGTCCTGCGATTTCTAGATCCAATTTTAGTCGACTTCGGATTTCCAGGATCACCCATTTTCGGACCGGTGGTTTTTTTTGTGCCTGAATTTTTATTCGTGCACTAAGAAGCATTAAACATTAAAACACTAAATATATTATTATGGTTAATCATGACTATCCGAAACCGGCAAACTACGATATGATCGTCTTTTGTCATCTGCGCTGGGATTTTGTCTATCAGCGTCCTCAACACCTGATCAGCCGTTTGGCAAAGGACTATAAGGTGTTAGTAATTGAGGAGCCCGTACCTACACGTCTGAACGGAAAAGGACCCTTTGAAATAAAGGAAGTTTATCCAAATGTGCATGTGTGCCGTCCACCGGTAAACAGTATGAACGACATTGGGCGCTACCTTCGTAAGAAACTCCCGAAGAACAGCTTCCGGGTGGGCTGGTTTTACTCTCCCGCATTCGTATCAGTATTGGAAGAACTTGATTTTGACACTGTAGTTTACGACTGCATGGACGAACTCACCCTTTTCCGTGGCGCTTCTCCCGAACTTGTAGGTCAGGAAAAAGCGCTGATGTCAGCGGCAGACGTGGTGTATACGGGTGGAAAATCACTCTACGAATCCAAAGCAAAAAAGCATCATAACGTGCACTGCTTCCCAAGCTCTGTTGATATTGAGCACTTCTCCGGTAAAAATGGTGTCCAGGCTGAAAAACCGGCTGATATGTTGGGAATTCCCGGAACAGTTGTAGGATATTATGGCGTTATTGATGAGCGTATTGACCTTAATCTCCTAAAAAAAACGGCCGCGCTGGCGCCTGAAATTTCCTTCGTAATGGTTGGTCCACTCTGCAAGATCAGTGAAAATGACCTGCCAAAAGCGGAAAACATTTACTATCTGGGTATGAAGTCATACGAAGAATTACCTGCCTATCTGCACCATTTCGACATTGCAATGATGCCGTTTGCGCTTAATGATTCTACGAGGTTTATAAGTCCAACGAAAACCCTGGAGTATATGGCAGCAAACAAACCTATTATCTCCACCCGGATTAAGGATGTGGAGAGAGATTACAGCCATTGCATTATGCTCATAGATAACGAACAGGATTTTCTGAAAGCGATTACAAATCCGGAGCGTAATTTCAGTGGCAGCTACGCTGAAATTCTTATGAACACCTCCTGGGACCGTACCGCAAAAAAAATGGGCGCAATCATTGAAAAAACACTGGCGGTATGAAGGCAGATATCCTGATCATAGGGGCAGGCATCTCCGGTGCTACATTAGCAGAGCGATATGCCAATGCCGGCAAAAAAGTGCTCATTATTGAAAAAAGAGATCATATAGCAGGAAACTGTTATGATCATTACGATGAAAACGGAATTCTTGTATCCAAATATGGTGCCCACCTCTTTCACACCAACGATGCGGAGGTTTGGGAATATGTAAACCGGTTTGGCGAATGGTACCCCTGGGAACACCGCGTAGTAGCACGTGTTGACGATAAAACTGTTCCAATTCCTGTTAATATTTCAACTGTTAATATCCTCTTTGGCGAAAACCTGGAAACAGAAGAACAAATGAAGCAGTGGCTGGAAGCGAACCGCATTCCGTTTGAAACACCTGCCAATGGTGAGGAGGCCGTCCTGAACCGCGTAGGTCCGGTGCTGTATGATAAAATGTTTAAACATTATACAAAGAAACAGTGGGACAAATATCCGGCAGAACTGCACGCATCCGTACTGGAACGGATACCTGTACGTTCAAGTTATGACGACCGCTACTTTTCCGACACCTACCAGGCACTTCCGAAAGGTGGATATACCAAAGTTTTTGAAAATATGCTCAGCCATCCAAACATTACCGTACTTCTGAATACAGATTATTTTGATGTGAAGGACCAGTATGACGGCTATGAGAAACTGTTTTACACGGGTCCTATTGACCGATTTTTTGAGTTTGAGGAGGAACTGACCGAAAAACTGGAGTACAGGTCCATCAACTTTGTAACAGAGCAGGTAGATGCAGAATATTTTCAGGAGAACTCCGTGGTGAATTATCCCGGACGCGAGGTGGATTTTACACGTATTGTGGAATACAAGTATTTCGGAAATCAAAAATCCGCTAAAACCAGTATAGTGAAGGAATTTACCGTGGATGAAGGTGAACCCTACTATCCGGTTCCCAACGAGAAAAACCAACTGATTTACGAGAAGTATAAAGCCCGGGCAGACCAGCTTACAGATGTTTACTTCGTAGGACGCCTGGCGAACTATAAGTACTTCAATATGGACCAGGCATTTAAAAACGCACTGGACCTTTACCGGACACTTGAGCACGCAAAAGCTGACGCCTTATGAGAAGTCCGCAGATTTTCAAAAGTTATTGGCAGGGCGGCTTTGAATGCGCAGACCATATCAACCGGCATGGCGACCGTGTAAACCTGCTGCAGGAAACCCAGCACGACCTGCGGGTAGCTGAAGATTACCGGCTACTGACCGATCTGGAAATATACACCGTAAGGGAAGGTATTTGCTGGAGTAATGTTGAAAAAACACCCGGCATCTATGATTTTTCAGAAGTTCTAAGAAGGATGAGGGCGGCGCAGGACTTGGGAATCCAACAGGTTTGGGACCTTATTCATTTTGGATACCCGGACGGACTGTTCCCCACCCATCCCCATTTTGCTGCAAGATTTGAACAGCTTTGCCGGGCTTTTGCACGCTTTTATAAAGAACACAGCAACGACACGCTCTTCGTAGTACCGATCAACGAGATTAGTTTCCTTTCGTGGATGTCCGGCGAAAACAGAGGTACAGTTCCGTTTGCAGCACATAACGGCTGGGACATCAAGTATCATTTGTGCAACGCGGCCATCCGCGGAATCCGTGCATTGAAGGAAGAGGTGCCGGAATGCAGGATCGTGCTTGTGGAACCGCTTATTCGCATTCACAGTCATGGCGGCTGCGAGCTGGATCTACAGCGCAGGAATGAGTATCAGTTTGAGGCAATGGACATTATCGGAGGACGTATGTGTCCCGAACTGGGAGGTGAAGAAGGTTTCCTGGACATACTCGGTTTCAATTATTACTGGAACTGCCAGTGGCGCGGTGAAGGCGAAAGTCTGTGCTGGCCGGATCTGACTGATGAAAGAATTCCTCTTCATCAATTGCTCCTACAGGCCTATGGCCGGTATAAGAAACCAATATTTCTTTCGGAAACGGGGCATTTTGGTGAGGGCCGCGCTGAATGGATAAATGAAATTGCCAATGAAACCCGTATGGCAGCTGAGATGGGTGCCGATTTTCACGGAATATGCATTTATCCTGTAACCGACCGGCCGGACTGGGACAACCTCTCCAACTACAGCAATTGCGGCCTTTTCGATTTGGATGAACAATGTAACCGCATAGCCCACACGCAATCTATAGCTGAACTCCGGCAAATTATGGAATTACAGAACACCCCGGAACACGTTAACTAATAAACAAATCTACAATGGAAAATTCAAAAACTATAGGTATTACTTTCAGCTGTTTCGACCTGCTGCATGCGGGTCATGTACGGATGCTCGCCGAAGCGCGTGCTCAGTGCGATTACCTTATCGTAGGCCTGCAAACGGATCCCACCATAGACCGGCCGGAGAAAAACAAGCCCACACAGACAGTGGTTGAGCGCTATATACAGCTGAAAGGCTGCAGGTATGTAGATGAGATTATCCCCTACACCACCGAAAAGGACCTGGAAGATATACTTCAGCTGTACTCCATAGACGTACGGATTGTGGGCTCCGAATATAAGGACAAAGACTTTACCGGTAGGGATTATTGTGACGAAAACAACATCGTTCTCTACTTCAATGAAAGGCGGCACCGCTTTTCCAGCACGAATCTGCGGAAGGAAATCTACCGTATGGAAAACCAAAAAGTACAAGAAAATTTACCGGAACTGAACGGCGTACACCGCAAAGCCCTTTCATAAACCGGAGCGCAGGAATATTCCTGCGCTCCGATTTTATATAAAATGTTTCTGTTCAGAATCGTCTTCATCATCATCTTCATCATCAAGGTCTTCCAGATCCCATTCATCATAACCAAACTCATCATCTTCATCCAAAGTCCAGGAATCCTGTTCATTAGCCATATTTTCCATCACCAACTCATGAAACTCCTGAAAACGGAAGTTGTAAGTTTCGTCCAGTAAGGCCAGTTCATTTTCAACATCGATTAGGAGATCCTCGTCTTCGTCCGTTAATTCTTCAGGGGCGGCCACGTTATACAGCCAGATCTTATCTCGCTGGAGGATGCAGTATACTTTGTATATTACCTTTTCTGCCGTGGTACGGTCCGAGCCGATTAATTCATCAAATGCGGTGAGGTTTTCGAGATAAAAATTTCTGTCAATCATTTATTTTGGAATAACAAACATTGGGATGCATCAGTACCAACGGTGCATGAAATGTCTTTGCAAATATACTAAAGATTAAAGACAGCAGCACTTAGCAGCAGCTCAGTGATGGGTTTTATGAAAGGGTAAGACAATTCAGCGCGCGATGGTCACATTTTTGCATAATTTTCTCCAAATCAATTTACGAGTAATGAAAAGAAAATCCGTGCTTGTAGGCCTGGCCACAGCTACTCTATTGCTGGCTTCCTGCAAAGAAAATGAAGTGGACCGTTTACGCCAGGAGAATGAAGAACTGAAAGAAACGAAGGGACTTACGCGCTCCGATTCTGTGGAAATTTACAATGCCATACAGCATGACAGCAAGAGGCGTTTTGCCACAGGATTTCTGGACAGCATTAAAAAGCGCGACATCAAACTTTACGAGGCTTTCATAGAGGAAGCAGAATCACGCAACACGTTGCTTTTGCCGGATTAGTCGGTTTATTTATCCCCCTTTTTAAGGAATTTAGCATTCACATACTCCCACACCATGGGTAACAGAGAGATTCCTATAATTGCGAAGATTACTGTTTCAAAATTTTCCTGCACGACGGGAAGGTTGCCGAAGAAATAACCCATCAGCGTCAGGCTCCACACCCAAACAAAAGCCCCAATCACATTGTACTTGATAAAGGTTGAATAGTTCATGGATCCAATTCCGGCCACAAACGGTGCGAACGTCCGCACAATAGGTACAAACCGGGCAATGATGATTGTTTTTGGACCATTTTTGCTGTAAAACGCCTGTGTTTGCTCAATATACTTTGGGTTTACAAGCTGCTTATCTCCTAATTTAAAGCTCAGCATCCTGAGTCCCACATTTTTTCCAAGATAGTAATTCAGCGTATCCCCCAGGATGGCCGCTATAGTGAGCAAGGCCAGAATAAGCCAAAGGTTGAGACTGGCAGTTTCGCCTGTGGCTCCAATTACCCCCGCACAGAAGGTTCCGGCAGCGAAAAGCAGTGAATCGCCGGGAAGGAATGGCATCACTACCAGTCCGGTTTCCACAAAAATAATCAGGAAGAGGATGAGGTAAATCCATAATCCATAATCCAAAATCATGGTGTACAGATGCTTATCGAGGTTCAGGAAAAAATCAAGTACAGTTTGTAAAAACTCCATATTCAGTGCAGGTTTAGATGGCTGCAAAAATACGGTAAAGAATTGAAGGTAAAGATACTTCCGCACGACAAATATGCAGCTATTAATAATTTCCTATACCTTCCGGTCCGTTCGTGATGAAGGGCTGATTGCATTTTGCTACATTCCTTAAAGGCCGCCAACTTCCCTATTGTTTTGGGTTTCAAAAGTTGAATTAGATCCCCGCTTTGCTGAATTTCATTGAAGACACCGGCTCAAGCCGGTAAATTGCAACCGTAAAAGGTAATCCAAAACTTCACTGTTTATCCGGTTATCATTTGATATTGCAGTCCAATCGCATCAGCAAAATTATTACAGACTGAGAACTGTTGAATTTTATGCCGACTTCAGCACCTAAGTGGTAGGTCCCGGGAATCCGTTGCCAATTACTTGATCTAATCAAGATATTCCAGAGCTATTATTATTAAATTTGATACACCAACGAAATCAAAACCAATCAATAAAATTTAACAGAATGAAAAAATTAGAGAACAAAGTAGCAGTGATCACGGGCGCAGGATCCGGTATCGGAAAGTCAACTGCGCTTCTTTTTGCACGCGAAGGTGCCAGAGTAGTTGTAAGTGACATCAACGCTGAGCATGGCAATCAGGTCGTGTCAGAAATTGAAGGTATGGGCGGTGAAGCTTTTTTTGTAATGGCAGATTCGTCCAGCCCCGGAGACAATGAAAGGCTGGTATCGGAAACGGTGAAAAAATACGGCAGACTGGACATTGCGGTAAACAATGCGGGTATCGGCGGAGAAATAAACAAGGCCGGAGACATGACCGTTGAGGGTTGGAAAAAAGTGATTGACATCAACCTTTCCAGTGTATTTTACGGCGTAAAGTACCAGGCTCCCCAAATGGTGAAAGACGGTGGCGGCAGCATCATCAACATAGCCTCAATATTGGGTCAGGCGGGATTTGCTAGCTCCAGCGGATATGTGGCAGCCAAGCATGGCGTGGTGGGATTGACAAAAGCTGTAGCCTGGGAATATGCCAAGGAGAATGTCCGCATCAATGCGGTAGGTCCGGGTTTTGTATACAGTGGAATGGTGAACGAAGAATCCATGGGCAAAGAAGCACTCACTTTTCTGGAAACCAAGCATGCTTTCGGCAGATTAGGACAACCAGAAGAAATAGCGGCCATGCTGCTGTTCCTGGCCTCAGATGATGCCTCCTTTGTGACCGGATCCTATTATCCTGTAGACGGCGGCTATCTTGCTGTTTAAAAACAGGTGCAATCCTTAACTACTAATCAATCACTATATTATGGCAAAAAAAATCGCAGTAATTGTAGGTTCTCTCAGGAAAGAATCCTACAACAGAAAAATCGCTCAAGAAATGATCCGGCTTTCCGAAGGTAAACTGGAGATGAAGATCGTGGAGATCGCAGACTTACCGCTTTATACGGAGGACCTTGACCAGAATCCACCGGAAGCGTGGACTTCTTTTCGGGAGCAGATTAAGGGTGCAGACGGCCTGCTAATTGTCTCGCCGGAGTACAATCGTACCATTCCGGGAGCACTAAAAAATGCAGTTGATGTGGGCTCGCGCCCTTACGGCAGTTCCGTCTGGCCGGGAAAACCGGGAGCTGTAGTGACCTCATCTATAAGTTCGCTGGGTGGTCTGGCCGCCAACCATCATATCCGTCAGGCTTTTGTATTTGTAGATGTACCCTTGATGCAACAGCCCGAAGCCTATATCGGAAATGCAGCTGAAATATTTAAAGAAGACGGTAAAACGCTTGTTGCCGATACCGAAAAATTCCTCAGCGATTTTATTGATGCCTTCCATCAATGGGTTATGAAATTTTAACATCTTCATTCACGGTATTCAAGGCCTTATTCTTCGTAATAAGGCTTTTTTATGTCCGAACAACCATCGCTGTTTTCATAATTATGCCTAATTTTAAGGTGTCATCCCCGAACAGCAGAATATGTGGTTTACAAAATCAATTGATGAAACTTTAAATGAACTGAATGTAAATCCTGAATCCGGTCTCACCGGCGCTGAAGCTGAGGCCCGCCAAAAATCTTTCGGACCCAACCGCCTTGAGTCCAAAAAAAAGAAATCCATTCTTCAGATTTTCATTTCGCAACTCAATGACTGGCTGATTTATGTGCTCTTTGCCGCAGTGATAATTACTTTTATTATGGCGGAATATATTGACTCGGTAATCATCCTGCTCGTGATACTTATCAATGCAGCTATCGGTGTATTTCAGGAAGTTAAAGCGGGCCTGGCCATAGACGCCCTGAAACAACTTTCGGTACCCAAAGCCCTGGTAAAGCGCGATTCGCACGTTTCCGAAATCAGCAGTGTAGATCTTGTACCTGGTGATATTGTCATTCTGGAAGCAGGAAGAGTTGTTCCTGCCGACCTCAGACTTATAGAAGCGGTAAACCTGCAGACTGAAGAATCGGCACTTACCGGTGAATCTCTTCCCGTTACGAAAGATGCTGCCGCAGTTCACACAGATTCCGCAACTCCGCTGGGTGACAGGAATAATCAGGCTTTTATGTCGTCTACAGTAACGTATGGGCGCGGAACTGGAATTGCCGTAGCCACAGCAATGGATACAGAAGTAGGAAAGATCGCACACCTCATAGGAAATGAAGCTGAATCCAAAACGCCACTTGAAAAGAGGCTGAATGAGTTGGGGAAAATGCTGGGTAAAATTGCTGTCGCCGTTTGCGTTTTCATCTTTGTACTTTCGTGGCTGCAGGGCCGGAATCTGGGTGAGATGTTCCTGACGGCGGTTTCCCTGGCTGTAGCTTCCATCCCCGAAGGACTGGCTGCAATTGTGGCCGTCGTTCTTTCCATTGGTGTTACTGCAATGTCCCGGAAAAACGCGATCATCCGCAAGCTGCCGGCTGTTGAAACGCTGGGATCTGTAAATATCATCTGTTCCGACAAAACCGGCACATTGACCCACAACAAAATGACGGTTACACAGGTCTATACCTCAGAAGGTCTCTATGATTTGGAAAAGGACGGCACAGATGCTGCAAGCGACACAGTGAAGTTTGCAGCAACAGCAATGATCCTTTGTTCCGATGCCACGCTGCAGGACGGTGAGGCTACCGGTGACCCTACAGAAGTCGCCTTGCTTGCGCTGGGCGACAGTATCGGTATAGACCGGACGCACTTGGCTCATATTACATCCCGAAAAGATGAAAAAGGATTCGATAGTGACCGGAAAATGATGTCGGTACTCGTGCGCACTGAAGATGATTATAAAGTCTTCAGCAAGGGAGCGTTGGGAAGTCTGAAAAAACTGGTTACACATGTCTGGGCCAACGGGAAAAGCCGCGAAATTACTGATGATGACCTGCAGAGTTTCAGTGAGGCTGCACGGCAGATGTCAGATTTGGCACTCCGAACACTGGCAGTAGCCTATAAGCCTGCCAATTCCGGTACCGGCCAGGAGGAAATGGAGAAAGACTTGGTACTGCTGGGGCTTGTGGGGATGATGGATCCGGCACGGGACGAGGTAAAACCGTCCATAAAAACAGCTAAGGAAGCAGGCATAAAAACAGTGATGATTACCGGTGACCACAGGAATACCGCTTTGGCCATAGCCAAAGACCTTGATATTGCTACGGGGTCGGCGCAGGTTATTACAGGTCCCGAAATTGAAAAGCTGACCGGGGATGAGCTGGAAGCCATGGTAGACAATTACTCGGTTTTCGCCCGCGTTTCGCCTGAGCACAAAGTTCGGATCGTACATGCGCTGAAAGCCAAAGGAAACATCGTTTCAATGACCGGCGACGGCGTAAATGATGCCCCTTCTCTGCAGGCTGCAGATATTGGCGTGGCCATGGGAATCACGGGGACTGATGTAGCCAAAGGTGCTGCGGACATGATTCTTACCGACGATAATTTTTCCACCATCGTGAAAGCCATTGAACAAGGCCGGAACATCTACAACAATATCAGGAAATCGGTCATTTTTCTTTTAACCTGTAATCTCGGAGAGGTAGTCCTGATGGTGGCTGCATTGCTTGCAGGCTGGCCCTCCCCACTTATTGCAACGCAGCTGCTTTGGATTAACCTTCTTACAGACACCCTGCCCGCCATCGCTCTGGGCATGGACAAGGGCGATCCGGAAGTGATGAAGGAAAAGCCGCGCCCGGTAGATGAGAGTTTTTTCTCAGACGGTGCCGGCAAATCTGCCGTAATAGGTGGAATCTTCATTGGACTTATTACCACCTTTGGTTACTGGTATGGCTACCATGAACTCGGTTATATGCCTTGGGATGACCAGGTGCCGGATGAAGTGGTGAAAAATGCAAGAACGCTGGCCTTCATGATACTCGTATGTTCACAGCTTTTTTATTCACTGGGCATGAGAAACCGGAAAAAACTCCTTTTTAAGTCAGGAATTTTTGGCAATAAGTATCTGATTGGTGCCATCGGGCTGGGCCTGCTGTTACAGGTGATGGTCATTTTTATTCCGGCGCTGCGCGATGCTTTTAAATTACATATGCTGGATGCGAGGGGCTGGATCATGGCAGTTGCGTTGGGTCTTTTGCCTTTAGTTGCTCTCGAAATCAGCAAAATTATTCGGCATCTCAAAAAATAATTGTATTTCAATTTACCTAACTCACTTTTTTATGCAAAAACTGTTCAGCAAAATAAGCGTGCAGAAAGCGCTTCTCTTCATCTCACTCTTTCTTGTTGGGATTATCCTGTTTGAGTTAAAATACTTTGTGTCCGGAATTATGGGTGCGGTCACACTTTATATACTGACCCGGCGCTTTTACCTGAATCTTACCGAAAAAAAGAAATGGAACAGCAACCTTACCATAACACTTATCCTGTTTATGATAGTCATCTCCTTTGCAGTGCCGCTTTGGATCCTTATCGAAATCCTGATTCCTAAGATCAATGAACTGATTAACGACCATGATGCAATTATTGAAAACTACAATACCGTACGCAAATTCCTGGAAAACAACGAATTTCTGAAACGTTTTGACCTTCAATTCTCTGATCAAAGAATCCTGCAGCTCGTCAATAAGGTTATTTCCTACATTCCGTCTACATTAAACTGGGTAGGTCAGACATTTGGAAATATTTTCGTAGCTCTGTTCATTCTGTACTTTATGCTGAGGCAGTCCCGGGAAATGGAAGAGCGGCTGAAGGAACTGCTTCCACTTTCACGCGGGAGCAAAAAGTACCTCATCCGTCACACTGCAGCACTTATCAGGTCCAATGCGTATGGTGTTCCTATCCTGGGTTTCAGTCAGGGTGTCATAGCCATGGTGGGCTATTATATATTTGGTGTGGAGAATGCCATATTTTGGGGCCTTCTAACAGGTGCCGCCTCAATTGTACCGGTTCTGGGTACCATGCTCATCTATATGCCTGTCTGCATTTATCAGATTGCCACCGGCGATGTGCAAGGTGGACTTCTCCTTGCTTTGTACTGTCTTGTTTTGGTTGGCGGTATTGATAATGTGCTGCGTTTTACACTTTTAAAGAAGATGGCGGATATCCATCCGCTCATTACCGTATTTGGAGTAGTGCTGGGACTTCAGCTGTTTGGTGCAATGGGACTTGTCTTTGGGCCTGTCCTGCTTTCCCTGCCGGGAATACTGTACCGTGTTTTTGAAATGGAGCGGAGTTTAAAGGACCTGCAGGAACATGGCGGCCAGGATGCCGAAAATCACATTTCTTAACATAGGTCAAGCCGGTCCGAAGAGCTTCCACTATATCTTTGCCGAAAATTTAACAAGTAAAGACAATGAAAAATTTATCAATTCTCGCACTTAGCGCAGTTCTTACACTGGCAGCATGTAAGGAATCCAAGACAGACACCGCCACCACTTCCGGCGAACAAACCGTAGCTGCTGCTGTGGGTGACACTTTTACCGTAAATACAGCAGCCAGTACAGTGAAATGGACAGCTTACCACAAGGGAGGTCTGAACCCGCGTTTTGGAACTACGCAGGCTACCGGAACGTTTACCGTGGAAAACGGTGCACTTACGGCCGGTTCCCTTACTTCAGATATCAATACACTTACAACAGATCCAAAGGCTGTAGATCCTGCATTGAGTGATGGAAAAACATCCGCAGACCTGGATGCGCACCTGAAAAATGAGGATTTCTTCGATGTTGCGAAATATCCTTCGGTGAAATTTGACATCACGAAGGTAGAAGATTTAGCTGCCGGAACGGAAAGCAAAGTTGCCGGTGCCAATAAAACCGTGAGCGGCAATCTTACCATTAAGGACAAAACAGTGAACGTTTCTTTCCCGGCGAAAGTAGAGGTAACCGAAAACGGTCTCACAATGGTATCAAGCTTCACCATCAACCGCCAGGACTGGGGACTAACCTACGGTACTGAAGGTGATGCTAAAGACTGGATGATTTCCCAGGAAGTGGATCTGGAACTGAACATAGTTGCTTCATAGTAATCATACTTACTCACATACGAGACAGGCCGCAGTATTGCGGCCTTCTTTATCTTACAGATATATGACAATATCTCTTAAACACTTTAGCGTCCTTTAGTATACCTACAAAAATAAAAACCCCAAAGTAAAGTTACTTCGGGATTCCTATTAATATGGTTATTAGTTTCAATAGGTCTTCACGGTTATTGATCCTATACAAATGTACTTACATGCCTTTATTTGTACAACAGGAAAAACACCCTTTTTCAGTTGCAAATTTGAGTTAATTGAAAGCGGCATCAACTGAACTTCCAGCGTATGTTAAATTTTATCTAAGCCGCAGATTTCAGTTAAAATAATTAAAAATAGCAGACAGAATTTAGATTAATATCAATATTTAATCTTAAATTTGATACAGTACTGAACCCTTTGTGTAATAATAAAAACAGATGTGATGACTATTTCAGATTGGAGTACGGTTGTAATTTTCGGTTTACTGTTATTTATCTGGCTGTTGCCGTTCATTATCATCCTCTCATCAAACAGGACACATGGTAAGGAAAAACTTGCCTGGATTTTAGCGGTCATTTTTATCTCATGGTTTGCCTGGATCTTCTACCTGCTGCTTGCACCGGTCTCCAGACAAAGGACCCGTGTGGATTAAGTGACTTACCATGCTCAAACAATCCTGATAAAAAAAATCCCCGAAAGTATTTTCGGGAACCTGTGACCTGTAAAATAAAAGTCCTATTTTACTGCATCCATCGCAGCTTTTGATTCCTGAAGATGACGTTCCAGTGTTGGCAGCGTCTTTTCAGCAAAAGATTTGAGTGATGCATCACTGCCTCCTGAAATCTGCTGTTTGAATTTCTCAATCGATTGCGTGTGATGTTGGACCATCATGTCGGCATAGGAGCGGTCAAACTCAGCACCCGACTTTGCCTGCAGGTCATCATGCTGTTTCTTTTGATTATCATCAACCGCAGCAGGCAGAGTGAAGCCTGCACCCGTAGCCCATGATTTAAGTTCGTCACCGGCGGCGGTATGATCGCGCACCATCATATCGGCCAAAGCCTTAACCTTCGCATTCGTGGCCTTTCCAGCGGCCATATTTCCTAACATAACTTCCATCATACTTCCTTTTGCTGCATCGTTTGCAAATGTCCTGTCCTGTTCATTCATTTGCATACTTCCGGCCACCATTGCTGTATCCACCGTAACAGAATCTACAGGATAAGCCATATCCATACTGTCCGTGGACGTATCGGTTACAGTGGTTTCATTTTTTTTGCAGGCTGTTAAAGCCGCGACACAGAATAACGCTAAAACAGAATTCTTCATAATAAAATATTTTGTGGGATTAATGTTAGAGTGCTGATTTATAAGCACATCAACAATTCTGCCAAATAAAAAAGCAGTATATAGAGACAAATTTATCAGGTATAGACAGTAATTAATTGTAAACTTTTAAAAAAAAAGCCTGCAACTCATCCATTGTTTAAAATACATATCGTAATATTGCAATATTAAATATTGAAAATGGGAGTTACGAAAACGGAGCATTATACGGACGCACAAAATGAAACAGCCAACCTGCTTAAAGCCATTGCCCACCCCGCCAGAGTGGCAATCATTGAATTCCTGATCCAAACCAATTCCTGCATCTGCAACGATATCGTAGGCCATCTCCCTCTCTCGCAGGCCACGGTTTCGCAGCATTTAAGGGAATTAAAGAATGCCGGGATCATCCAGGGGACTGTGGAAGGTAAGGCGATTAACTATTGCATAAACAAAGAAGCGGTTCAGAAACTGGAACTCTATTTCAGCGGTATTTTTCGCGCAGCGGCCAAGCTGGAAAACCGTTGCTGTTAAAATTAACAACACTTTTAAACTAAATAAAATGAAACTTTCAGAAATCAAGGACATCCTAACAAACTTACAGGAACTGCATTTCGTACTGGAAAATGGCGAACAGGTTCCTGAACATTTCCATGTAACCGAAGTGGGCCAGATCAACAAGAGGTTCATTGACTGTGGCGGCGTTATACGCGACGAAAAGGCCATCAACTTCCAGCTTTGGTTTTCTACCGATAATGACCACCGCCTGGAGGCCGAGAAACTAAAAAAAATCATTGCCCTTTCCGAGGACCAGCTGGGCCTGGAAGATGCTGAAATTGAAGTTGAATACCAGCAGTCTACCATCGGTAAATTCGGTCTCGAGTTCAACGGAAGTGCCTTTGTTCTCACCAAGAAAACCACTGCCTGTCTGGCGCAGGATGCCTGTGGAGTGCCTCAGGAAAAACCTAGGGTAAAACTTTCCGATCTTCAATCCTCAAGCTGTGCTCCGGGATCCGGTTGCTGCTAGAGTTTCAGATCGCTGAAAACAGTATTAATCTGCTGATATTCTTAATAAAACCATGTTCAAAAAAATCAAGCTAAGCATTGAAGACATTGCCGTAATGCCCGTTTCCGAAGAGCGAAAGGAAATCCTGCAGCCTCTTGCTGAGTTTATAATGAAAAAAGCAGATGCGGGGGAAAGGATTAACCTGAACTTCATCTGTACCCACAATTCGCGAAGAAGTCATCTTTCCCAGATCTGGGCACAGGTGATGGCGGAACATTTTAGCCTTAAAAACGTATTCTGCTATTCCGGGGGAACCGAAGCCACTGCCATGTTTCCGAAAATAGCCGAGACCCTGCACACTCAGGGAATGGAAATCCAGAAACTCTCTGAAACTGATAATCCGGTATATGCTGTTAAATATTCAGAGAACGCCCATCCTGTGATTTGTTTTTCAAAAAGATATGATGATTCTTTTAATCCGGTTTCCGGTTTTGCCGCGGTGATGACCTGCTCGAACGCCGATGCAGGCTGCCCTTTCATAGCAGGTGCAGAAAAGCGCTTTGCCGTGAAATTTGATGATCCGAAATCCAGCGATGGCACCCATAAGATGGACCGTGTTTACTTTGAGCGAAGCCTGGAGATTGCGGCTGAAATGTATTTTGTTATGAATCTTGCGTCAGGCCCAAATCAGAATACCGATGGCAGCAAATAACTGCGCACCTCATGAAAGAAAAAAGCTTTCTTTCCTGGATAAAAACCTTACGCTCTGGATCTTCCTGGCCATGTTCCTGGGAGTGGCGATAGGATATCTTTTTCCTGATTCCTCTACCGTGATCAATACCTTTTCCTACGGTACTACAAATATTCCGCTGGCGATCGGTCTTATCCTCATGATGTATCCGCCCTTTACCAAAGTGCGGTACCGTGAGCTTCCGAAAGTCTTTAAAAACACGAAAATCCTGGGGATTTCCCTGCTGCTGAACTGGGTGATAGGTCCTGTTCTTATGTTTGCATTGGCCATCATTTTCCTGCACGATTATCCCGAATACATGATCGGATTAATTCTGATCGGCCTTGCCCGCTGCATCGCTATGGTAATGGTCTGGAACGAGCTGGCTGATGGTAACCGTGAATACGCCGCCGGCCTTGTAGCCATAAACAGTATTTTTCAGGTGGTTTTTTACAGTTTTTATGCCTATCTTTTCATTACAGTTTTGCCTCCGCTGTTCGGAATCACCGGCTCTGAAGTAGATATCACCATCGCTCAGATCGCCGAAAGTGTAGCAATTTATCTGGGTATTCCTTTCGCCCTGGGATTTCTGACCCGATATTTTCTGCTGAAAGCCAAAGGTGAGGAATGGTATAACGGTGTCTTCATTCCAAAGGTCTCTCCAGTTACTTTAATCGCGCTGTTGTTCACGATTGTTATCATGTTCAGCCTGAAAGGGGAAATGATCGTTCAGATTCCATTTGATGTGCTTCGCATCGCAGTGCCTCTGGTGATTTATTTTGCACTTATGTTTCTGCTGAGTTTCTTTGTGGGAAAAAAACTGGGCGCCGATTATTCCAGAAACGCAGCCGTTTCGTTCACCGCGGCGGGTAATAATTTTGAGCTGGCCATTGCCGTAGCCATTGGCGTTTACGGTATCAATTCCGGACAGGCATTTGCGGGTGTGATTGGCCCACTGGTCGAAGTTCCCGCATTAATTGCCCTGGTAAGCATCGCATTCTGGCTGAAAAAAAGGTGGTATAAAAACAGTTAGTTTCAGATGAACCCAATGCTTTTCCCGGAATTACGAAAAAGGAAGAATATCATAAGCTCCTGAAATTAGTTATCTTTGATGTATGCAATCACTGGAACAGATAACTGAACTTAAGAATTCCCCCGAACTAATTTCAAAACTGACACAGTACGGGGCAGTACGGCATTACAAAGCCGGCGAAATGATTCTGGACGAAAACTCACACATCCGCGCCATCCCGATTGTTATAAGCGGAACTCTGAAGGTGATGCGCACCGAAGAGGATGGCCGCGAAATTCTTCTTTACTATATCAAAGCGGGCGAAAGCTGCATTATGTCTTTCCTGGGCGGCCTGCACGACGAAACGAGTAAGGTACGTGCCGAGGTGGAGGAAGATGCAGAAATCCTTTTCCTCCCCGTGGAGAAGGTCTCGCTTTTCATCCGTGAATACCCGGAATGGCTGGACTATATTTTCAGGCTTTACCATAAACGATTCGAAGAACTGTTAGAGATCGTAAATGCCATCGCTTTCAGAAAAGTGGACGAGCGCTTATTGGATCTTCTTCAGAAAAAGAAACTGGTTTCGGGCAGCAACACCCTACAGGTCACTCATGAACAGCTGGCCAATGAATTGGGAACCGCACGTGTAGTGGTCTCCAGACTGCTCAAACAGCTGGAAGAAAGGGGCCAGCTGCAGCTGGGCCGGAACAGAATCACGCTATTGTAACCTAAGTAGCGGTGTGCGTTTCTCCTTTGATGCAATTTTGCAGCATCAAAAAATCATCATGGAAATACTGGGTTACGCAGCATCACTTCTTATCGGAATTTCATTAGGGCTTATCGGCGGAGGAGGCAGTATACTTACCGTACCGGTACTTGTCTATCTCTTCCGTGTGGATGCAGCCCTGGCTACTTTTTATTCCCTCTTTGTGGTAGGGATCACCAGTCTGGTGGGTTCGGTTTCATTTTTCCGGAAAGGCCAGATTGATCTCCGCACCGCAGTGATCTTCGGAATTCCCTCTGTCGTTACGGTGTACCTTACCCGGCTATATATTTTTCCCGCCGTACCGGACACAATCATCTCCGCCGGCAACTGGGTACTCAGTAAGGATATGTTCCTGATGGTCACTTTTGCCGTCTTAATGGTAGCAGCATCCTACAGCATGATAAAAAAATGTCGTGGCGCCAACTGTGACGAGGAGAAGACGATCACCAAAAAAACCTTACCTGTTCTGCTCTATGGTGCCGCTACAGGACTGATTACTGGCATGCTGGGTGCCGGTGGCGGCTTCATCATCATTCCAGCACTGGTTACGCTGCTGGGGCTGGACATCCGAAAAGCCATTGGCACTTCCCTTTTTATCATCGCCGTCAATTCGCTAATTGGATTCAGCGTCTCAATCACACAATTCAGCATAGAATGGGCCTTCATCATTAAAATCGCCTTACTGGCCGTAGCCGGACTTTTTGCGGGCATGTATATTTCGGCCAGAACTGACGGCAAAAAATTAAAACCTGCCTTTGGTTATTTTGTCCTGGTGATGGGCGTCTATATTCTCCTTAAAGAAATCTCAAACTTTTAACTAAAAAATAAATAATTAAGATATGTTCAATTTACTAAAAAACCTTTTTTCAGCACCGGATCAGACGGAGCTTTTGGAAATCATGAAAAACAAGCCTTTCCTTGTGGATGTACGGTCGCGCGAAGAATTTCAGGGCGGCTCTGTGCAGGGTGCAGTAAACATCCCGTTGAGTTCTGTTTCCCGGGATTTAAAGCGATTTGCCGGAAAGAATAACATCGTGGTATTTTGCCGCAGTGGCAATCGCAGCAGCCAGGCTAAAATGATCCTGGAACAGGCGGGCATTTCCAATGTCTATAATGGCGGCAGCCTTCAAAATGTTCAAAACACCTTAAACAAAATTTAAATGACGGAATTATTATCATCCCCCTGGCCCTGGTATGTAGCCGGACCGCTTATTGGACTTACAGTGCCTGCACTGCTTATACTGGGAAATAAATCATTCGGAATTTCCTCTTCATTGCGGCACATCTGTGCCTCCTGTATGCCGGCAGGCATCCCGTTCTTTAAATACAACTGGCAGAAGGAAATATGGAATCTGGTTTTTGTACTGGGTATCCTTATCGGCGGGATTATCTCGGTTACGTTATGGTCCAGCTCTCAGCCAGTGAATGTGCATCCGGATTTGGCTCAGGAACTCGCAGGTTACGGCATTACGGATTTCAGCAATCTGGTACCGCTTGAACTGATGAACTGGGAATCGCTGTTCACAGTCCGTGGTCTGATAATGATGGTGGGCGGCGGCCTTCTGGTAGGTTTCGGAACGCGTTACGCAGGCGGTTGCACCAGTGGGCATTCCATTATGGGTATTGCTAACCTTCAGTTGCCAAGCCTGATCGCTACCATATTCTTTATGATTGGTGGTTTCATTATGGCCAACTTCATTTTACCTCTCATTTTATCACTTTAAATTAAATGAAAATGCAAAAACCAACAGACAATAGTGCCGACCTGGAAGTGCGGTCGCTGGACACAATGTGCGTGAATGAAAGTGCCCTGGAACACCGCTGGTACCACAACCTAAAGTATTTGCTTGTAGGAATTTTCTTCGGCATTGTTTTTATTAAAGCTGAAGTGATCAGCTGGTTCCGTATTCAGGAGATGTTCAGGCTGCAGTCCTTCCATATGTACGGCATCATAGGCTCGGCGATACTTGTCGCCATGGCTTCAATATTTCTGATTAAGAAATTCAGGGTAAAAACCGTTTATGGTGAGGAAATCATATTTCACGATAAGAAATTCAATAAAGGACAGATTTATGGAGGATTGATTTTCGGATTTGGCTGGGCCCTTACCGGCGCCTGTCCCGGACCGCTCTTTGCGCAGATAGGCACCGGCGCTACTGCTGTCGCAGTAACCCTTTTAAGTGCCATTGCGGGAACATGGATTTACGGATATTTCCGCGATAAACTGCCGCATTAATCGGATTGCCGCAGATAAGAAAATCCGGGCACCATCTATTTTTACATTCAGTCAAAAAAATCCGCCTCACCTTACAGTGAGACGGATTTTTTTCATCAGTTTTCTTATCAAACCGGCAACGGATTCATCTCGCGGTCCCAGAATCTGTGTAGAATAATGTCACTCACAAATTCGTCCAGGTTTCCGTCTGTAACAATACCGTCTTCAGGATCATTAAGTCCGGGAATTGCCTTTTTAAGTAATTCGGCGCCGTTATCATCTGCGCCGATAGGCTTGCAGTGTTTATAGGCCTCAGCTACAAAATGAACCGCACCGGCATGCTCCATCAGGGTTTTCACACTGTCGCCACCTGCCACATAAACCGCATCAAATAAAACAGAATCTGCAGTAAGCAAACTGTCGTCAACAGGGTATTCATCACCTTTTTTAGTAGTTACAAAACCATGTCGTGGTGCAATTACGTGCACTACTGCACCCAATTCACATAGAACTTTCTGTGTTTTTGTAAATGCCTCATCGTTCACTCCGTTGGCGGTAAGCAAAGCGATGCGGCGTGCTTTTATATTAGTAGGAAGTTTATTGGCCATACTTACAGACGGTGCTTCTGAAATAGGAAGTTCCACTTCAATTGAGTGATAGTCCGCGGGGTTCCCATCAGCAGGAATAGCACCTGTAATAGGCTGTGGGAGTCTGCTGGGCACAAGTCCCAGATGCTCACCTACTTTCTTTGCCAGCTCCTCATCAATCTCAAGCAACATGTCTACCATACGCTGTCTGATTGCTACAACCTGTACCTTGCCAAGTTCAAATGAAAATGCGTTCTGGATATGCCGCTTTTCATGCATTGTCATACTGTTATAAAACAGCTTTGGCTGACTGAAATGATCGAAGAAACTCTTGCTTCTTCTACGAATTTTTCCGGCGTCAATGCGTTCTTCAAAAGAAGTAAAGCCGCCTTCTTTCATCATGGCCTGGAAGGGACACCCTTGCGCGAGTGTGTTCGGATTGTAAGAAACCCGTCCTTTTGGAATTTGCATACGGTGTATACCATCCCGCTGGTTATTGGTAACGTCCGGAATGGAGCGGTTAATCGGGATTTCATGGAAATTGGGTCCGCCAAGACGTGAAAGCTGGGTATCTGTGTATGAGAAAAGTCTGCCCTGAAGCAGAGGATCATTGGTAAAATCGATACCGGGCACAATATGACCGGGATGGAAGGCGATCTGTTCAGTTTCGGCGAAGAAATTGTCAGGATTCCTGTTCAGGGTCATCTTGCCAATAATTTCCACTGGAACAAGTTCTTCCGGAATCAGTTTTGTGGGATCCAACAGGTCAAACGGGAATTTATGCTCGTCTTCCTGCTTAACAATCTGTACACCCAATTCCCATTCAGGATAATGACCGTTGTCAATCGTTTCCCATAAGTCACGGCGGTGAAAATCGGTATCCTTACCCGCCAGCCTTTGCGCTTCGTCCCAGGCCAGGCCGAGGACGCCTTGAAGGGGCTTCCAGTGAAACTTAACAAAATGTGACTCACCTTCTTCGTTGATAAACCTGAAAGTGTGGATTCCGAATCCTTCCATAGACCGTAAAGTTCTTGGTATCCCGCGGTCACTCATTTTCCAGATCACGTTGTGCATGGTTTCCGGCATCAGGGAGACAAAATCCCAAAATGTGTCATGTGCAGAGGCCGCCTGTGGAATCTCGTTATGAGGCTCCGGCTTTACAGCATGCACCAAATCCGGAAACTTCATGGCATCCTGGATGAAAAATACCGGCATATTATTACCTACGAGGTCATAATTACCTTCCTGTGTGTAGAATTTCACTGCAAAACCGCGTACATCCCGTGGTAAGTCAGTAGACCCCCTGCTTCCCTGCACGGTAGAGAACCTTGCAAAAACCGGAGTTTTAACGGTGGTATCATTCAGGAATTTGGCCCTCGTATACTTGGCCATAGATTTATAGAGCTGGAATTCACCATGAGCCCCGGAACCTCTGGCATGTACAATTCTTTCCGGAATCCTTTCATGGTCAAAATGAGTCATCTTCTCACGGAAGATAAAGTCCTCCAGCAGGGAGGGACCTCGCTCACCCGCTTTCAGGGTATTCTGGTCGTCGTTGATCTTTACGCCATGGTCAGTGGTCATAAATTCGCCTTTGTCATCTACTGTATATTTACCCAACTGTTCGAGCTTGGGATTCGCACCATTCTCAAATGGTTCCTGTTCGTTCGCTTTCATAAGATCTGTAATTGGTTTTTATGGTTATACGGCGTTCAGGTCTTTGGACTGATGTTTACCTGCTGCAGCCTGCGAGTTGAGGTTGGTATCAGCAATTGATGACAGAAGGCAGTCGGATTTTTTCTCTTCGCCCAGGGTACGAAGAAGCAGATCCAGTGCAGGCCTTTCATTTAGTACTTTTGCATAGGCGCATAGTGTACCATAGCTGGCAATCTCGTAATGTTCCACTTTTTGTGAACTGCCTATAATTGCGGCATCGCGTACAGGACCCTCAGCAGCGCTAGCCACTGTTTCACGTCCTTCTTCCAGAATTCCCTCAATAGCCGGGCATTTCTTACCTTCGGCTTTCATATCCATTGAGGAAAACACTTCCTCCAGACGTGCAACCTGCTGCTGGGTCTGTAAAAGATGATCCTTGATGGCAGTTTTGAGTTTGTGGTTAGATGCTTTCTCATACATTTCCGGAAGTGCTTTTACAAGAGCATTTTCAGCATAATAGATGTCCTTCAGACCATCTGTGAAAAGATCGCGCAGCTGCATGGCATCAGCCTTCGCAGTCTCGTGTTCTGACTTTGTTTTTTTCTTGTCCATTGATTTAATATTTAGTTAATGTTGGTGTTCAGTTTATACGGAGCATCAGCCGGATTTCAGCAGAAAAGTCGCGTGCCCCAACCGCATCAATTATTAAACCAAAAAAACATCCCGAAAATCCTGCAAAACAATGTCATCATATCGATACCGGCAGGATCCAAATAACTGATTTTCTGCGGAACAATACTTGCAATAGGCAGGTGGACCACCATAAATTGAGCATGAAACTTAAAACCAACGTAACATTTAAGCAGTATCTGCAGCTGATGTTTAAACTCACCTATCAGAAAATCATGTTTCGCATTCTGGTGGGTATTGCCGCGCTTCTCTTTCTCTGGATTATCTTTTATCAGCTCGATCTCTTCGGACTCCCGCAGCCCATCATCTATCAGTATATCACGCTGGGTCTTATTGGATTGGTGCAGCCTGCTATCGTTTTCAGCACGGTGCACCGCAATTACTACTCCAGCAATCAGCTTAGGAAAACACTGGAAATGGAACTTACCGAAGACCGTATTAAAATACACGGCGAAACATTCTATATGGAAATCCTGTGGAAGCAGATTCACCGCTTCAGTGAACTTACCAGATGGTTTATGATCTATCAGAATAATCTTTCAGCCATTATCATCCCCAAAAGAAGTCTTACAACCGACCAGATCCATGAACTACGGATTGTTTTGGCTGAGGCTGAGGAAAACTGTACAAAATACCGCAGGGAAGTCGGGGTTTAACCTTAGAAGAAGACCTTGAAACGATTATAAGTTGACAATTTAGATAAAACGGGAAGTTCACGCTAACTAAGAATATTGCAAAAACTACCAAAAAAGTTTTACCATTTTACTGTATGGTTGATGTATTATATACCTGTCAATACAGAAAGGCTGTCCCACGGTTTTGAGGACAGCCTTTTCTTTGTACTTTATCGTGTTGCGCCGGGCGCGATAGGTATTAACTGTTTACGGCCTGCAGTACGCCGGTCTTCTCCATGCACCCGCGCATCTTCATATAAGTACGCTCAATATCCTGATCCAAACCAATGGAAAAACGGATAAGCCCCGGCGACAGCCCCATTTCTTTCTGCTCATCAGTAGGGATTTCGGACGAAGTTGATGTGCCCGAAGCACAGAAAAGCGTTTTGTAAAAGCCCAGACTTACGGCCAGATAGCCTATATTTTCCGCCTGCATAGCCTCCATCAGCTCATTGGCCTTCTCCACTGTTTCTACATCCAGAGCAATCAGTCCTCCGTAACCGAATTCATCATTCATCATTTCCGAAAACAGTGAATGCTGCGGATGACTTTCAAGACCCGGATATTTTACTTTTAGGCCGTCCTCCTGCCATCTTTCCGCCAGGTACTGTGCATTCTCACTGTGTTTTTTCATCCTTAAATGGAGGGTGCGCAGGTTTTTCAGGATACTTGCGGCACGCAGGCTGTCCATGGTGGGTCCCAAAAGCATGCAGGCACCACTGTTTACATCCTTCAGACTGTTGATGAAATCGGTGGTACCACAAATCACTCCACCTACGGCGTCGCTGCTGCCGTTGATGAATTTGGTAAGACTGTGAATGGTCACATCGGCTCCTAACCTTGTCGGAGAGACCATCAGTGGCGAAAAGGTATTATCTACCACCAGCTGTAAATTATGCTTTTTGGCAAGCTTAGAAAGTGCGGCGAGGTCGGCAACTTCAAGAAGAGGGTTGCTTACCGTTTCACAGTAAATCATACGTGTGTTTTCGGTTATAGCAGCCTCTACGGCGGCCAGGTCAGTGATATTCACAAAGGAACTACCGATCTTCAAACCGGGCAGAAAATTTTTCATAAAGGCATAGGTTCCACCGTAAATAGTTCGGCTGGAAACAATATGATCGCCCGACTTACAGATCTGAAGCAGAACTGAAGTGATGGCACCCATTCCCGAAGCAGTCACATTGGCACTTTCCGTTCCCTCCATCTGAGCCAGGGCTTCAGACAGATAAAGATTGCTGGGCGAGGTATGCCGTGAGTATAGATAATATCCTTCGGTCTGACCTTCAAAGGTGTCGGACATTGCTTTGGCGGTTAGGAAGGTGTAGGTGGAACTGTCGGAAATCGAAGGGTTTACACCACCAAATTCTCCAAAAAACTGCAGGTCCTGAATTTTGTTTGCTGCACTGAATTCTTTCATATCTTTTTATTTTCCATAAAAGTGCCGATAATCCGCCAAATAAACAATCAATGCGCTTTAATTCAGAAAATAACCACAACATACGGGCGTCTTATAAATTTTTATTCTATTTTTGAAAAAGATAGAGTAACAAATCCAAATTATTTTCTGATGAATCTGGATGTAAAGGACCGGCAACTCCTGAATTTACTGCAGGAAAATTCCAAAAGAACCACAAAAAGTCTGGCAGCCGAACTGAATCTGTCCGTCACTGCTGTTTTTGAGCGTATTAAAAAACTGGAAAAACAGCAGGTCATTGGCAGTTATGTGGCCATGGTAAACCGCCAGAAGGTAGACCGTGATTTTTTGGTCATCTGCCACGTAAAACTCATTCAGCACAGTAAGGAGTACATCACCCAGTTTGAGCGTGAAATTTGCCGGTTTCCGGAGGTGTTGGAATGTTTTCATGTAAGCGGCGATTACGACTACATCCTCAAAATCATAGTGAAAGACATTGCAGAATACCGAGATTTTATGGTGACCAAATTAACCAACCTGCAGCATATTGCCAGTACACAGAGCGCATTCATGATCAAGGAAGTGAAAAGCACCACAATTGTAGGCCTGGAATAAGGTATGCCTTCCTGTGCATTTCATAGTGCCTACCCAATATGAAATCTTATTTTTGCAGGCTTAAATACAAAACCAACAATTGACTAGATTTTTCTCCTCCCAGCTCTTCATCAACAGCAATCCCACCAGGTCCAATATGGCATTGGCCGGATGGCTGTTCCTGATACTTACCCCTCTGGTTCTCTGGCTGGATTCTGATTTTTTCCTGAATGATTACGGCTTCAACGGGCGCTGGCTGGCAAATGCATTTACAATAGCATATTTCCTGTGGCTTTTCTATGTGTCGGGCACTGAGCTTCGGAAGCTGATGTTTACAATGGTTATCATCTCCTATATCGGTGAACTTATTTTCTGCAGCCTTCTAGGCATGTATCATTACCGAACGGTGCACATACCGCTTTACGTGCCGCTGGGACATGCCATTGTGTATGCGTCGGGCTATATTTACGCCAATACGTTATGGGTGGTGAAAAACAAAACCGCGCTCAAAAAGGCATTCCCTGTCTTATTTATATTGATTTTCCTGATACCCGTTATTTTTTTCAATGACATGTTCACACTGATTTTCAGTGTATTTTTCTTAGCCATCCTGCGCAGAAAGAAAGGCGATCCGCTTTACTATTTTATTGCATTGTGTGTGATTTACATTGAACTGCTGGGTACGGGTTTCAACTGCTGGAAGTGGGTTCCTGAAACCTTCGGTCTCATCCCTGCTGCCAATCCGCCCATGGGTGCCGTATTTTTTTATGCGGGTGGCGATGTGATTATCGCTAAACTGGTTAGTATTTGGGAAAACAGAAAAACGAGCCCAATTACTGAAATCGCTGATTAACTGCTCGAAAGCAAATTCTCATCTTTCAGCTGAATCTGGAGAACCTGGCCTATTTAAAGACTTATTATCACATAATCCGGCCATCAGATCCTCTGTTTTTCCTTAGATTTGTCTGAAATCAGGCAAATGGAACCCGTATTTTTTGAAACTCCGGCTCTTTTCCGCGAATGGCTGGCTAAAAACCACGCTGCAGAAAACGAACTCCTGGTTGGATTCTACAAAGTGAACAGCGGCAGACAGTCCATCAGCTGGTCCGAATCAGTGGATCAGGCGCTCTGCTTTGGCTGGATAGACGGCGTCCGGAAATCACTGGACTCTGACAGCTATACGATACGCTTTACGCCGAGGCGGCCCAAAAGTATTTGGAGTGACATTAATGTTAAAAAAGTAAAAGAGCTGAAAGAAGCGGGTTTGATGGAGCCCGCAGGATTAGAAGCCTTCAGCAAAAGGACAGCAGGCCGCTCCGGTATCTATTCGCATGAAAAACCTGCTGAGCAGCTTGCACCTCAATATGAAAAAACATTCAGCTCCCATCCTGTTGCCTGGGAATTTTTCTGCAAACAACCACCCTCCTACCGTAAAGTCATCATTCATTGGATCATGTCGGCCAAACGGGAAAACACCCGCTATGACAGGCTTCAGAAAGTAATTGACAGCAGTTTAAATCAGGAAAGGCTGCAATAGAATTTACAATTTATTGCACTGTAATTTATCACACTGACATAACCTGATCATTTTTGCCCGAATTTTG
Organism: Chryseobacterium sp.; assembly: GCF_008831505.1. Taxonomy (NCBI): domain Bacteria; kingdom Pseudomonadati; phylum Bacteroidota; class Flavobacteriia; order Flavobacteriales; family Weeksellaceae; genus Chryseobacterium; species Chryseobacterium sp. Next base: position 1,549,006 of record NZ_CP044507.1, read on the forward strand.
ATAGGTTAGATTGCCCCAGCCTGCTATATATGAACCAGTTACCACCGCATCCCTATCAGCCAAAAAAGTACGTCCAGATTGATAATCCGGACTGGGTGAAGAACGCCACTGTGTACGAGATGAATATCAGGCAGTTTTCCGCTGAGGGAACTTTTAGAGAAATAGAGAAACAGTTGCCGCGACTGAAGGAAATGGGGATTGATATAATATGGCTGATGCCCATACATCCAATAGGAGAACTGAACAGAAAAGGCAGTCTTGGCAGTCCTTACTCAGTGAAGAATTTTAAGGGAATAAATCCTGAATTTGGAACGGAAGCAGACTTCCGGAATCTGGTTCAGGCTGTTCATCGTCAGGGCATGTATGTAATTCTGGATTGGGTAGCCAACCACAGCAGTCTGGACTGTAATCTTGTGGCCGAACATCCGGAGTTTTACAAAAAGTCCCGCAATGGCAGGTTCCGGCCGACGCCCTGGCGCGATTATGATGATATTATTGAATTAGACTATGACCAGCCTGAACTACGGAAATACATGACGGAAGCGATGAAATATTGGGTCAGAGAATTTGACATTGATGGATTTCGCTGCGATATGGCCAGTTTTGTTCCGCGTGATTTCTGGGAAAATGTTCGCACAGAACTTGAAACCTTAAAACCTGTTTTCATGTTGGCTGAAGCAGAGGACCGCGACCTTCACAGCAAAGCTTTTGATGCCACCTACAACTGGGCCTTGTGGAACCAACTGCATGCCATTGCTCAGGGGCGCAGTAATGCCAAGACCCTGGCCGAAGCATATCTGGCGGAGCATGTTTCCATTTTTCCAAAGGAGGGCATCAGGATGAATTTCATTGACAACCATGACAAAAATTCCTGGGAAGGTAATCCGGTCTCCAATTTCGGCAACGCCCTGGAAGCTGCCACTGTCTTTACAGTATTGATAGACGGGATGCCGCTCGTGTACAACGGTCAGGAATCCGGACTGAGCCGTTCGCTCAAATTTTTTGACCGCGACCCCATTGAATGGAAAACACACCGCAACACCAACCTTTACACTACCCTGTTTAATTTAAAACATAGAAACCGCGGGCTTTGGAACGGCAGGTACGGCGGTGAAATGGAGCGTATGACCAACGACTGCATGGAGCATATCATTTCGCTTGTTCGGGAGAAAAAGGGCGACAAGGTGCTGGCGGTCTTTAACCTCAGCCCCAAAAAAGTGAATGTCACCCTGGACACTTCGGAGCACGCAGGCACCTATACCGAACTTTTCAGCGGTTCAGATAAGATTCTGCTAAAAAGTTGTCACCTTGAACTGGAGCCCTGGGGATATTTGGTCCTGTTCAGATCCAACTTACGGTAATAAACTATAATCTCTGTCTGATTTCTGACATCTGACATCTGACATCTGACATCTGACATCTGACGTCTGAAATCTGAAATCTTTAGATCTTACAAAATTCCACGAGCTATTAATCTTCCGATCGGAACCGCTGGGTCGGACAGTGTTTTTTAATTATTAAGCCTCATCTTTGCAGAATTAAATATTCAACCCATGTCTACAGAAAAAACAAGACTTCATATACGCAATAAAAACCGTGAACGTTACGACCTGAATGCCCTCAAAGAGGCTGAACCGGCACTCGGGAATTATATTAAACCCAATAAATACGGTGACGATTCGGTGGAATTTGCGAATCCTGAAGCGGTTAAGTTGCTCAACAAAGCATTGCTGAGCCATTATTACGGAATAAAGCACTGGGACTTCCCGGCCGATAATCTCTGCCCTCCCATTCCGGGCCGTGCCGATTATCTGCATTATATGGCAGATTTGTTGGGTCAGAGTAATTTTGGGAGTATTCCGGAAGGAGAAAAGATCACTGTACTCGATATTGGCGTGGGTGCCAACTGCATTTACCCCGCCCTAGGCGTGAGTGAGTATGGCTGGAAATTCGTAGGTTCGGATGCGGATCCAAACTCCGTAGCTTCCGCGGGCAAAATTGCGGAGTCCAACGAACAGTTAAAGGACAATGTTGAAATTCGCCTCCAGCCTGATGCTGATTCTGTATTTCATGGCATAATCGGCGATGGTGAGCGCTTCGACTTCACGCTTTGCAACCCTCCTTTCCATTCCTCGGAAGAGGAGGCAGAAAAGGGTACACAGCGGAAAGTCCGCAACCTCACCGGAAAAAAGGCTGCAGAAGCGGAACTGAATTTTTCCGGAATCAGTCAGGAACTTATCTATCCCGGGGGTGAAATAGCCTTTATACGCAAAATGATTAAGGAGAGCCGTGCCTTTGGCAAAAACTGCTACTGGTTTACGACGCTGGTTTCTAAAGAGTCCAACCTGAAAAAGGTGTACAGCGCACTGGAAGAAGCCCAAATCGTGTACAGAAAAACCATTCCGATGGGTACCGGCAATAAGGTGAGCCGCATTGTAGCCTGGACTTTCCTGACCCGGGAGGAGCAAATGCAGTGGCGCGAAGACAGATGGAAAGTAAAGACAACGGACGAAAAACAAAAACAGCAGCCGGATAGCAGGGTTTAGTTGGCCGCGGAATGCAATGGACCCACTAATCCATAACGGTGATACCTAGTATCTATATTTCTGCGGAAAAAATGGAATGAATTTTCCATACCTTGGCTGAAGATTAGCCATTAAGTAATGAACCTCAGCAACTTTAACAGGAAAGGATTTACTTTTAAAAATCATACTCCGGAAGAGGTGTCTCACTTCGAGCGGATTTTTGATGTGTTTAAGGATCTACTGACACACACTTCAGGTGATCTGGAAGAGGCTTTTGAGTGGCTGGAAATGCTGGATAAGGAGTATGATATCTTCACCGATGAGTATACAATTGCCGATTTCGAAGAAGATCTTAAAAAACGCGGCTACATTAAAGAAGAGATCAGACCCGAAGAAGGCAGTACGAGCAGCGGAAAGGGCCGGAATATTGTTACGCCCAAACTTGAGAAGGCACTCCGGGAATTTGCCCTGGACCAGATTTTCGGCAAACTGAAAAAGACGGGGATTGGCAACCACCGGACCTCCAAAGCGGGTGTGGGTGACGAAAGAGACGGCGAAAACCGCAGTTTTCAGTATGGCGATGAGCTATCGCACATCAACATGACTGAAAGCCTTAAAAATGCACAAATCAACAATGGTATCACAGACCTAAGGCTTACGGAAGATGATTTGATGGTGGAAGAAACGCACCACAAAGCCCAGATGAGTACCGTACTTATGATTGACATAAGCCATTCGATGATCCTCTACGGTGAGGACCGTATCACTCCGGCTAAAAAGGTGGCCATGGCGCTTGTTGAGCTTATTAAGCGGAAATACCCAAAAGACTCGATAGATATTATTGTTTTTGGAAATGAAGCCTGGCCCATCAAGATCAAAGATCTGCCCTACTTAAATGTTGGGCCCTACCATACAAATACAGTGGCCGGACTCGAGCTTGCCATGGATATCCTCCGGCGAAAGAGAAACACCAACAAACAGATATTTATGATCACCGACGGCAAACCAAGCTGTATGAAACTTGCAACGGGTGAGTTGTATATGAACAGCGTGGGCCTGGATGAGACTATAGTGAACCAATGTCTTAACAAAGCGGCTCAGGCGCGCCGTCTCAAAATTCCGATCACCACTTTCATGATTGCTCAGGATCCTTACTTACGGCGTTTTGTAGAAGCCTTCACGGCTCAGAACCAGGGCAAAGCATTCCTTACCGGACTCAGCAACCTGGGTGGGATGATTTTCGAGGATTATGAAAGGAACAGGATCAGAAGAATTTAGTTTAAGATGTCAGATGGCAGAGTTCAGATATCAGACAATAGGGGTAAGAGGTTAGAGGTTGGAAGTTATGAGTCAGAAGTGTAAAGATGAAAAAAAATTAAAACTCTGGGTTACCGGGAGGAAACAGTTGAATGTTTATGAATTGATTTTAAGATCTAAACTCAAAAGTCTGAAATCTGATATCTGACATCTTGGCTCTTGTCTCTACTGTACAGCATCTGCCCTCAAAAAACATTAAATAACAATGAAAGAAAGTACAACTTTTGGCGAACTGAAAAAATCAGGATATGCCCATAAAACCATTTCCAAGGAAATTCAGCAAAACCTTATCGCAAAAATCAGGGCGAAAGAGCCTGTATTTGAAGGCCTTTGGGGTTATGAAGACACTGTTATTCCTCAACTTAAAAAAGCATTGCTGGCGGGACATCACATTAATCTGCTGGGATTGCGCGGACAGGCAAAAACACGTATTGCGCGAAGTATGGTAAGTCTGCTGGACGAATATATGCCCATCGTGCAGGGGTCAGAAATCAACGACAGTCCCTTTCAGCCCATATCAAAGGTGGCGCGCGACCTTGTTGATGAGCTGGGTGATGAAACTCCAGTATCCTGGGTACACCGCAGCGACCGCTTCTTTGAAAAACTCGCTACTCCGGATGTGAATGTAGCCGATCTCATTGGCGATATCGATCCTATTAAGGCCGCCACGCTGAAACTGCCTTACTCCGATGAGCGGGTTTTGCATTATGGGATGATTCCAAGGGCCAACCGCTGTATTTTCGTACTGAATGAACTGCCGGACCTTCAGGCACGTATTCAGGTTTCACTGTTCAACATCCTGCAGGAAGGTGATATCCAGATTCGCGGTTTCCAGCTCAGGATGCCTTTGGATATCCAGTTTGTATTTACAGCAAATCCCGAAGATTACACCAACCGCGGAAGCATAGTTACCCCGCTGAAAGACCGTATAGGCTCTCAGATCTTCACCCATTATCCTCAAAACATTGCCCTGGCCCGGCAAATCACGGAGCAGGAAGCTCGCATTTCTGCTGAAGACAGCGCAGTAATTGAAGTTCCCGATTATGCAAAAAACCTGCTTGAAGAGATCGCTTTTGCTGCGCGGAACAGCGAATTTGTAGATACCAAAAGTGGTGTGAGCGCCAGGCTAACCATCAGCGCCATGGAAAATCTGATGGCTGCCGCCAAACTTCGCCTTATTGAATCTGATCTGGACCGTACAGCCGTTCGTTTACTTGATATTCTGTCCGTAATTCCGTCTATTACAGGAAAAATCGAACTCGTTTATGAAGGCGAACAGGAAGGTGCGGATCATGTGGCCAGAATCCTTATTGACCAGGCAGTAATGAATCAATTTGAAAATATATTCCCAAAGATTGGCAAACTGGAGAAAGAAGGCGTGAAAACTCCCTATACCGACATTGTCCGGTGGTTTGATGAAAACCAACTTCACCTGAATTATTTGGACAAAGATCTAGACTACCGCAATAAACTGAACAGCATAAAACCGTTGGTATCACTTGTAGATGAAAATACCGGCGATCTAGGCGACGGCGACCGCTACTTCTGTATGGAGCTGGTTCTGTGGGCACTTACCGTGAGCAGGAAATTGGATAAATCCGAAAACGAAAGTAGTTTCACCTATGATTCGCCCGGCATCGGCAAATACTACAGCAGATAAAAAAGGTAGCCCATTAAAAAAACAAACCTCTCCGGTATATTTCCGAAGAGGTTTTTAATTTTCATAAAAAGCATCAGGCCTAGTCAGCCATTGCCTCACCTGCCTTGCGGTGGATAAAATTACCATAGATATGGCGCCTGGCAAACCTGCTTGGCGAATCTGCATTTACCATCTTAATATAAGTGTTGCGCGGAACACCAATGTACTCGTACATTTTACCATTCACATGCTGTATTTTTAGGATCTGTTTTTCATAGTCAAAATCCTGAATATTGGATTTGGAAGTGGTTTCGCTGTATTCCTCTTTGTACTTCTCCTGCGTTTCGGGATTGATGCTCACCAGAAAATGATAGGCTTCAATCACCGATTTACTGGTGGCTTCAGCCTCGGTACGTCCCTCCTCGTCATTTACAAATTTATCCGGATGCGCTTCCTTCATTGTATTTCTGTAAATGGTTTTCAGTTCTTTCAGGGTCACCGTCTTGTCTACGCCCAGCAGTTTGCGGTGTTCGCCAATTCTTTTCATATAAAATAATATTTTGATTCAGGAAATAGAAAGGCATTCGGCTTAAAAAATAATAAGCATCATCCTGTCTGAATTTCGGGGTGCAAAATTAGGCTTTTAATTTTTAATATGAAGAGTGATAATTAATTACAGATTTATTTTCGCAGAATGAATACCTTTGCGCCCTGTTTTAACCTATAAAAGTGCAGGAAGGATGCGCTTCTTCAGATATTGAATGGATTCGGAATTAAGATGCCGGACCGCCTGTGGTGAGTGTGGCGGAATTGGAAAGAAAAAGCAGCGCCTTCGCAAAAGTGTGCGTCTCCGTTATGAAAAAGCTTTGAAGACATGGCATTCAGATGGTGCCATAGGTCCCGTACCCTTAAAACCAAAGCCTCATTACACCACTTGCAGTGTATGTTCCGGCAGTGGGCTGATACCTTCTGAAAACTATCCTGGACCCGATACCCAGAGATTCCCGCATCTGGCCATCATTGGTGGCGGCATTGGCGGAACTGCACTCGCGCTTGCCTGTCTGCACCGCGGCATCCCGTTCACTCTGTACGAAAAAGACAACAGTTTCAGTGATCGTGCCCAGGGTTATGGACTTACATTGCAGCAGGCCAGTAAAGCCATGGTAGGCTTCGGCATTAATAATCTCGAAGATGGCGTGGTTTCCACCAAACATATTGTACACACACCAGACGGTAAAATTGTGGGCGAATGGGGAATGCGGAAATGGCTGGGGAACAACAGTAAGGCCGGCAGCCGGCGAACCAATATTCATATTGCCAGACAGATATTACGGTCGGTACTTCTGAGACCACTGCAAAACAGCGGTTCTGTAAAATGGGGTTATGAACTTCTGCAATTTAACCATTGTGATGATCACAGCCTAAACCTGAAATTCCGGGTGAATGATGATGTGGTTGTGGAGAAAGCGGATTTGGTAATAGGCGCTGACGGTATAAGGAGTATTGTAAGGCGACAAATTTTAGGGGAAGAAACGCTCCCGCTCCGTTACCTGGGCTGCATGGTAATCCTGGGAATCTGCAGGCTCAGTGAAATTGGCGAATGCGACCGCTCCCTCCTGGATTCGGCTACTGTCTTTCAGACAGCCAACGGTCATGAACGCATCTATATAATGCCTTACGACGACGTATCGGTAATGTGGCAGCTTAGTTTCCCTATTCCACAGGAAGAGGCAATTGCTTTACGTAACAGAGGTAATGAAGCCTTAAAACAGGAAGCTATCCGAAGAACCCCCTGGCACGACCCCATTCCGCAAATTCTGAACGCTAGCGACCCATCAAAAATTTCCGGTTATCCGGTGTATGACCGTGACTTGCTCACTTCTGAGCTTCTGAATACCTCAGGCGCTTCCACACTGATTGGTGATGCGGCACATCCCATGAGTCCGTTTAAAGGTCAGGGAGCCAATCAGGCCCTGCTGGATGCACTGTCACTGGCGCGGGAAATAACAAAAGGATGTTCAAATCCAAACGACTGGCAGGATAAAGACATTAGGGAAATCATTCTAAACCGTTTTGAAGCAGAGATGTTGCAGCGCAGCGCCATCAAAGTGGAAGATTCGGCAGCGGCAGCGGAATACCTGCATTCGGAACTGGCACTGTTTGAAGCGGATGAACCTCGCGGTAAGGTCATCAAAAGAAAGCACAAAGAATAGAATTCGCGATAGTAGCTCTACTTTTGAAAAACCGCAAATCCTCCGGGTTCCAAAGAAAAATGGGCTCCGTTGGTGAAATCACGCGTTGAAAGTGTAAAAACACAGGTATAAACTCCGGATAGCGATTCTTCTGTAATCTCAAAATTGATTGGTTTTGTGGAAAAACTGAGCACCGTTAGTACTGCGTGCATTCCGTTTTGCCTTAGGTATGCCAGAATTTTATCATCGGCTGTAGTCTTCAGCAAAAGCGTCCTCACGGCCGGGTCGCCACCCCGCAGCGCCGGATTATTGCTTTTAAGGCGCAACAGAGTCTTATAGAAGTCATGCAGTTTATTAGTACCGGTCCACGGAATAGGGTCCTTCTCAAAAAACTCAAGTCTTTTTGTGCGCATCGGTATTTCCTGCCCGTTATAGATGAGTGGCACGCCGTTCCACGTCACTGAAAAGACGGCCAGCGCCTCTGCATAGATCCCATATTTCTCAAATTCAGTACCGTTCCAGGTATTCTCGTCATGATTAGATGTAAACCAGGCACGCATAGAGCCGTCTCCAATCTCTGAATATCTGGTCAACAGTGTCTTAAGTTCACCTAAAGTAACTTTGCCATCGCAAAAATCCCTGGTCAGGTGCATCCAGTTCCAGGAATAACTGGCATCGAAAATCTTTCCGTACCCGGGATCATCAAGTTCGTCAAATTCACCGAGCCAAAAAAGTGGTTTCAGTTTTTCCAGTTCAGGTCTTGCCTGTTGCCAGAAACCCAGTTCCACCCATGCTGCCAGGTCGCAGCGGAATCCGTCTATATTTGCTTCCCTAACCCAATATTTCATGGCCTCAATCATGGCCAAGCGCATATCAGGTTTAGAGTAATCCAGTTCAATGATGTCGGCCATTCCGGATGCGGGTTGAAAATCGCCGGTAAGGGGATCCCGCAGATAGAAATCCGGGTGGGTATTCGTCCACACATGGTCCCAGCCTGTATGGTTGGCTACCCAGTCCATAATCACTCTGAATCCGAAGCTGTGCGCTTCATGCACTAAATTTCTTAAATCTTCCAGTGTACCAAATTCCGGGTTTACAGCTGCATAGTTGGCCGCCGCATACGGACTGCCCATACTTCCTTTTTTGTTTTTCTGTGCGATAGGGGTGATCGGCATCAGCCACAGCGTTTCAACACCCATATCCCTGAGCCGGGGCAAATGTGCGGTAAATTCCTTGAAAGTTCCTTCGGGAGTATACTGTCTCAGGTTTACTTCATAGATATTGGTGGTGTGCTTCCACCTGCAGGTTTCATTCATATTGTTCTAATGATAGAAGTGTTAAGAACAGCAAGGTCGGGATAATTCCCCAATTATTCCCCGAATGGAGTCCTACAATTCCAGCGAAACAAAATTCGCAGCCGGACATTAAAAAACCCTGCGGTTGCAGGGTGTAAATTTCTTAATCTTCATCGTCATCATCCAGTGGCTCATCAGCGAAATCCAAAGCATCGTCATCATCAAAATCATCATCCTCATCGGCAAAATCACCTTCTTCAAAATCATCGTTGAAACCAAAATCTTCGTCCTCGTCCAGAAGCGGCATCACCGGCTTCTTGCTTTTACCTGTACTTTTACCGGGTGCCTTCAGTGGCACCGCACCAAAACGGAAAACGGTTATTGGATAATTAACAGCAGGCTTTTCATCCACCATCTCTACAAGTTCGCAGAAAAATTCCCAAAGGTCAAGCAGTCCGTACTGAAACTGTGCACGGTCGCCTTCATTTGCGAATGCTTCATCAATATAAACGTCTGACATAATCTCACCATCGCCCTCATCGGTCATATCCTCCAGAGGTACGGACTTAATGATGGTCCCGTCTGACTCGAGCAGATTAAAGGCTGACAGTTCCTCACCCTGAAGGCTGAAGGCACTCTTGATACCTAAATGCAGGTTCCAGAGTGTCTGTTTCCCTTTGATTTCAATATCGCGGAAAATATTGTCCTTGGTATCTAAAATGACGCGGATTTTATAAACCATTATTGCTTTCTTGTATTAGTTTTGCTTAATGTTAACGGTACAAATATAGGATAATTGTAAGCGGAGCAAAAAGTTTTAAAAATCTTTTTTTTTAAAATATTTTATTACATTCCGCGCCGTCTAAGGCTCGGTTTCCAGCATAAAAGTAAAGGTGGTTCCTTCCAGATAAACGCTGTGTACAGAGATGGCTTCGTTGTGTGCCTCGAGAATATGTTTTACGATGGCCAGCCCTAATCCGGAACCGCCACCACGGCGGCTGCGTGAAGATTCAACCCGGTAAAACCTTTCAAAGATGCGCGGCAAAAGTTCCTTTTTGATGCCCATTCCATTGTCGGCCACCTCTACCAGTACTTTTGAGCGCAGTTTGTTGGTGCGCACCGTGATCAGTGCATTCTCGCGGTTGGAGTAATGAATGGCATTTGAGATAAGGTTAATGATCACTTGGCTGATCCGCTGCCTGTCCGCACGCACCATAATTGCAGCATGCGAGGTCTGGAGCTGCATCCTGGCTTCCCGACGCTCAGCTTCAAGATCCAGCATATCCATGATTTCGCGGATGAGGATATTGAGGTCAAATGTGGTAATATTAAGGTTGATTTCGCCGTATTCAAACTGGTTCAGCATATCCAGGTCCTTCACAATATCCAACAGCCTTTCCACCGATTTATCAATGCGTTCCAGGTACTTGTCCCGGATGGCCAGGTTCTCAACACCGCCGTCTATAAGGGTTTCCACATAGCCCTGAATGGAGAAGAGTGGTGTTTTCAACTCGTGTGAGACATTGCCTATATATTCTTTGCGGTAGCTGGCCATCCCTTTCATGGTGTCAATTTCGTTTGCATTTCTCTGGGAAAGCTCGGAAACCTTTTCACCAAGTTGTGTGAAACTCATTTTACTCTCGTCTGTCGGGATAATGCCCTGCGGCAGGATGGTACTGATGCGTTTGATCTGTTTTTTGCCATAATAGCCAAACAAAAATTCCAGAAGAAAATAATTTACGGCCAGCATTATCAGGACACAGAGTGACATGATCATGTAAAAACGGTTGCGGTCCTCCGCCAGCTGTTCCTGTGAGAGATTGAAGGCCAGCGCCACAAAAACCGTCACAAGGGTGATGAAAAGCGAGGCGATGAAAGTAAGTTCCCTGAATTTCAAATTGAAGAAATATTTAAAGATATCCGGTTAAACAATGAGCTTATAACCAATTCCTTTAAGCGTCTGAATAGAACTGAGACCTAATTTTTCCCGCAGGCGGCGGATGTGCACATCTATTGTACGTTCTCCCACCACTACATCGCTACCCCAAACTTTCTCCAAAATCTCCTCTCTCTTAAAGACTTTATCAGTATTGGAAGCTAAGAGATAAAGAAGGTCAAATTCTTTCTTGGGCAACAGAAAAGCCTGTCCGTTTCTGGAAACCCTGAAGTTATCCTTGTCAATCACCAAATCGCCCACTTCAATAAGTTTGGCCTTTTCATTTACCTGCGAAGTAAGCTGCAGAAGTGCATTCACCTTGGATATAAGAACCTTGGGCTTGATGACCTTTACAATATAATCATTACCGCCGGCCTGATATCCCGCCAGTTGGGAGAACTCCTCGCTGCGAGCCGACAGGAAAACGATAAGTGTTTTCTGAAGGCTTTTTATCTGTCTGAGTTCCTGGCAGGTTTCAATACCGTCCTTTCCGGGCATCATGACATCGAGAAGGATAAGATCCGGTACGAGTGTGCGCGCTTTTTCGATACCTTCTTCACCACCACTGGCGGTAACTACTTCATATCCTTCCTTTTCCAGATTATAAGACAGGATTTCCAGGATGTCCTGTTCATCATCAATCAGTAAGATCTTTTTGGTACTCATCTTCAGTTTTTATCCTTTCAAAATTACTAAAAATTAACACGTGGACCGGCCTGCCTGCCTTTATTCACGGAAAGTTAATATTGGCATTTTCCTGTTCATTATTTATTAAAACAAACTTAAAACTGAGTATACAGCAATTCGCAGGGGACTGAGGACCTTTGCAGTGAAAGAAAAACAAGTAAAAAACAAGAAATGAAAATCACTAAATTAAGTGTTGGAGTTTTATTCCTCCTGGGAACGGCACAGACACTTTCAGGACAACAGGCCGCACAGGATACGCTTAGGACAGAGAAACAGATTGAAGGTGTTGTCCTGCGCGGCAGCGTAAAAAAAGGTGCGGAAAGCAACCTGATCAGCCTTCAGCGCAAATCTGCCGAAGTAATTGAAAGAGTAGGTGCAGTGCAGCTTGAGAAACAGGGAGTCGGCGACGTATCTGTAGCTGTAACCAAAGCCACCGGCGCACAGAAGCAGGAAGGCAGCGGCCAGGTTTTCATACGCGGTCTGGGCGACAGAAGTAACTCCACAAGTATGAACGGGCTGCCCATTCCTTCCAACGATCCCGCTTATAAGAACATTGACCTCGGTATCGTGAAAACAGACATGATCGATTTCGTAGGACTGGAAAAAGTATATAACCCCAGGCTTTGGGGCGATATGGCGGGCGCAAATGTGGATATTGTCTCCAAAGTATACACCGGTAAGCCCTATTTCAAAGTAAATTTAGGATCATCAGTGAATTTCAACGCTTTCTCAAAGCCAAATTTTTACCTTCAAAACGGTCCGGATTATTTGGGCTTTAAACAGATCAGTAAGCCCAAAAACGCCAAAATTGCCCAATTTGGATATGCCTTCAATACAGGCTGGCAAAATGAAGAGACCTATAATCCCATTAATTCTTCGCTTGGTGTTGACTTCGGCAAATCTTTCCGGATAGGAGAAGAAGGAAAGCTGAGTGTTTTCGGATTTGGAAATTTTGACAATGATTTCAATTTCAGGGAAGGCATCATACGTTCCGTAGATAATTCCGGCGCGCCACTCAAAGACCTGTGGGGTCAGGAATTCACCTACGACACTAATACCACCGGGCTTCTAAACCTCAATTACCGCATCAACAGTGATCATACGGTGAAGGCTACCACCAATTATATTCATACCACAGAACAGAAACTGGGACTTTATGAAGGGTATATACGGGATACAAATGAAGACCGGACCAATGAAACCGCACATATGCGCAGGGCAACCTACAAAACAAATGATCTCTGGATTAACCAGATTGTCGGTGAGCACCGTATAACAGATCCGCTGAAGCTATATTGGAATCTTGGTTACAACCGTCTGGACAGCAGAAGACCGGACCGGCAGCAGAATATCAGTGTTGAAAACCTGAACACCGGCCTTCACCACTTCATTGCCGGAAACGCCGGAGCCAATCACCGCTATTTTGACCAGCTTCTGGAGAATGATTACGCTGCTAATATCTACGCAGATTATCAGCTGAGCGACAAAATAAAGATCACCGCAGGTTACCGCGGACGCTTAAAAGATTCGGATTTCCGTGCTACACAATATAATTTTCGGGTTAAACTGGCTCCTGGCAATTATTATGTAACTCCCGAAGATTACGGTGCATTTTTCAACTATGAAAATTACCAGTCCGGTGCATTCTTTGACATAAGGACCTTCCGCGGAATTGTGGGTGCAGATGAGATGGCCCTTGTTCCACAATACTATCAATCCGAAGTGATGAACCACGGAGCTTTTGCCAATGCTGAATTTAAAGCCGGAGAAAAGCTGACTGCCCAACTCGGTGTGAGTTATGAGAACCTACAGCAGTCCATCCTTTACAATACTAGTATTCAGGAAGGGGATGTAGATAAAGACTATTCCAAAATCCTGCCGGCGCTGAACCTAAAATACAGTCTGAACGACCTGCATAACCTCCGTCTGTCCGCGTCCAAAACGTACACTACCCCACTTCTTCTAGAAATTGCACCTTTCGAGTATGAAGATATAGACGAACTCAGCTTTGGAAATACAGACCTGAACCCGGCAGATAATTACAACCTGGACCTGAAGTGGGAATGGTTCCCAAAACGGGGCGAATTGATTTCGGCTACAGTTTTCGGAAAATACATTTCAAACCCAATTTCCCGCGTCACCGTAAACTCCTCTTCAAATTCAGTTTCGTTTGTGAACACAGGCGACAGCGGAATGATCTTCGGTGTTGAGGCCGAATTGAGAAAAGATCTGTACACGAATGGTAATTCCCGGTTCTATACTTTTATGAACGCCACGTACCTTAATACCGAACAGGAACTGGATTCCGAAAAGGTGGACAGAGAAAATCCAAATTCAAAAGTTGCAGTTTCCTTTATCAGCAGCCAGGACAGAATGCAGGGGGCTTCCGGCTTCTTGGCCAACCTTAACCTCGGCTGGGAACAGAAATGGAACCGGAACACTATGGATGTAGTCCTGTCCTACACTCATATTTCCGATAATATCTATGCTCTGGGTTATGAAAGTAAGGGCAACCTGGTAGATAAAGCAGTAAATTTTCTGGATGCGACCGTGAGGTTTTCCCTTAATAATGGCCTGGGAATATCTGCCAGTGCGAAAAATTTGCTGAACACAAGTTTCACCCGCGTACAGGCCAATGCCAATGGTGATGTAATAGTGAGGGAGTATAAAAAAGGGATAGACGCCGGAATCGGTTTTTCCTATCAGTTTTAAAAATCAAAACCATTATAATCTAAAAAAAGCTTTATTATGAAAAAGAACAGTCTGAAAGTACTGACCGCAGCACTTATCCTGAGCACAGCCACATTTGCGGTACAGTCCTGCAGTAATGACGATGATCCCATCATCACCACACCCGCCGGCAGTTTTGAGCCGGGAAATTTTAAAGGTGAAATAACCACGGGTAATACAATTACACTGGATCCCTCCAAAGTATACAAACTTACGGGACCTCTGGTTGTGAAAGAAGGTGGTAAGCTGATCATCCCTGCCGGAACCAGAATTGAAGCTACAGGAGGTACTTCAGCCTACGTCACTGTTGAACAGGGCGGGCAGATCTTTGCCAACGGTACTGCGGCTGCACCTGTTGTTTTCACAGCTTCCAATGCGACACCCGGTGCCTGGGGCGGACTCGTAATCTGTGGCCGCGCACCCATCAACAAAGGTACAACTGCAATGTCTGAAGTGGGCAATGCTACTTACGGAGGAACCATAGCCACTGATAACTCAGGAACACTGAACTTCGTGCGTATCGAATATGCCGGCGCCATCTTCACCGCAGAAAAGGAATTTAACGGTCTGTCCCTTTTTGGAGTGGGCAGCGGGACTCAAATCAACAATTTAGCCGTAATAAACGGTTCGGATGACGGTATTGAATTCTTTGGCGGAACTGTTAATGCCACAAATATCCTGTCTGTAGGCAATGAAGATGATGCTTTTGACTGGACTGAAGGCTGGAACGGTACAGTGAACGGTGTTTATGCCAAAAGAAGAGCCGACAATACCGGAAACAGAGGCATTGAAGCCGATAACAATTCCAATAACAGAGATGCAAGTCCAAGGTCTAACCCTACCATTAAAAACGCCACATTCATAGGAGCTCTTACCGGTGAAGCGGACGGAATTAAACTTAGAGAGGGAACGCACGCAACCATAGACAATGTTGTTCTTTCCGGTTGGAAAACAGGAATCAATGTAGAGCACGACCAGTCTGTCGCTTATTTCAACGGAGCTGGTAAGATCACCAATGTAAGATTTGACAATGTGCAGACCGAGGCCTCAGCGAAAGCAACGGCGGTAGGAACTACGCCTGGAGTCACAATACCTGTACTGCCCGGTACATTCACTGTAAATGCCGCAGCAACCGGCGCAGGTGGAAGCAACGGAACTGGACTGCCATCATGGGCAACTGGTTGGAGCGGACTTTTTTAGAACTTTTTTTCTTTCATTCATATCAGCAAGGCGCCGGAATTATCCGGCGTCTTTTTCTATACATCAGGATTTCCAATATTAAATTTTTCCGTTCCAGTGTTAATTTAATATGAATTTTTTGTTAATTCAATAATAATTATAGTACTTTGACTGAACAAACGAAAGACATAAATAATTGAGATATGAAAAAGACGGCAATAAAAACAGCAGTATTGGGAATCCTACTTTTCGTGGGATTTTCAGAAGGTCTGCAGGCACAGCATACCAACAGCCTTATAGAAGAAGTAAGAATTACTAATAAGGACGGCTTTACCCAGTTGAGAAACATTATAGCGCAGAATTTTGATTTTACCGATCCGCAGCTCACCGAAGGAACCACCAATTCGTTGGTGAAATTTAATATTTCAACAGACGGCAAAATTGAAAATGTTCGGGCAGATAGCCGCTGCAGGGCCATTAACAAAAATCTTGAAAGTGCCTTAAGCGGTCTTCATTTACGTTTTAAAGGGCAGCGTGAGAGGCCTGTGACCTATGTAATGCCGGTAGAAATCGCTATTGCGTCCCGTTAGGCATAAAAATGATGAGAAAAACGAAACCGGTTCCCATTTGGAACCGGTTTTATTATTTATCTGAATATTCGAAGCTCTGAACCGCTTCCAGCGTCCGGCTGATTTCCGCGTCTTTGACCGCGTCACTAATGAAGTACGTTTCATAACCGCTCGGTGGCAGGTAGATTCCGTTCTTCAGCATATGGTGGAAAAAATTGTTGAAGAGAGAATGATTGGCACGCTGTGCCTCATCAAAATCAGAAACGGCTGCAATGTGGAAAAACACACTCATCATGGAACCTTTCCTGTTGATGCGGTGCTGGATATCTTTGCTGTTCAGAATCTTACCAATCTCAAAATCAAGCGTTTCGGTGGTTTTGTTAATCCGCTCATAGAAACCGGAGTCATTCTTTATCAGTTTCAGTGTTTCAAGACCCGCACGCATGGCCAGCGGATTCCCGCTTAAAGTTCCCGCCTGATACACGGCTCCTTTTGGAGCAAGATGGTCCATAATTTCGTTGCGCCCGGCAAATGCGCCTACCGGAAGACCACCGCCAATCACCTTACCGTAAGTCACCAGGTCGGCTTTTACGCCGAATACTTCCTGTGCCCCTCCGAAAGCCAACCTAAAGCCGGTCATTACTTCATCAAAAATCAATAAGGCCCCGTTGGCATCACAAGCTTTCCTAAGTTCCTGCAGGAAATTGTTTTCAGGCAATACACAGCCCATATTTCCCGCCACAGGCTCAATGATTACCGCGGCGATCTCCCCTTCATTGTGGCGGAAAAGGTCATGTATCTGTGCTATATCGTTATATCTGGCGAGCAAAGTATCCTTCGCTGTTCCCTGCGTAATTCCCGGTGAATTGGGGTGCCCGAAAGTGACGGCGCCGCTTCCAGCTTTGATCAGGAAAGAATCGGAATGTCCGTGGTAGCAGCCTTCAAATTTAATGATCTTGTCTCTTTGGGTAAATCCACGGGCCAAACGTATGGCGCTCATGCACGCTTCCGTGCCGGAAGAAACCATGCGGATCTGATCCACATTGGGAACATTTTCTACAATGAACCGGGCAACTTCAGTTTCGAGTTCGGTGGGAGTTCCGAAGGAAAACCCTTTTTCCGCCTGCTTTTGGACAGCTTCCAGAACCACAGGGTGGGTATGTCCCAAAATGGCAGGACCCCAGGAATTTATATAATCAACATAGGTTCGGCCATCCTCATCGGTCAGGTAGGCTCCCTTAGCCGACTTCATAAAAACGGGTACACCTCCTACAGATTTGAATGCGCGCACAGGTGAATTAACTCCGCCCGGAATATAGCGCTGCGCTTCTGTAAAAAGCGCAGAACTTCTTTGATATATCATCAGTTTATTTTTAAATAATGTGCAAGTGTCTCTAACTATCTTGGCTTACGTCCCTGCAGGAAAACAAGGTCTCCGGCACGCAGTTTTCCACCGTCCTCCATCCTGTTCTTGGCCAGCAGTTTGTCCAGCCGCACACCGAATTTCTGAGCAATAGCATGCATGTCTTCCCCAACTTCCGCCTTGTATGCCGGCACATTTCCTTCGGAACTTTTAGACTCTAGGAAAACAATATCATTCTGCTTCAGTTTGCCGCTGCTCAAGTCATTCCACTTCATCAGGCGGCTCTCACTGATGCCGAATTTATCAGCAATTTGAAGAAGGTTCATATCTGCAGGTACTACAAGATATTTCATCCCGCCGTTCGGATGGTTCTTAACCAAAACTTCTTTTAAGAGATCGCTGTTCTTCTGCTGCTGAACTTTTTTCTGCTGAGTGGCATAGGAGGTCTGCTCGTAACGCACCTTAATCGTTTTAGCCTGACTGTCTGATGCAGATTTACGTCCCGGATTCATCTGCGCAAGAAAAGTACGGTCGTCCTGAAGGGATGGATATTTATTGAGTAGAGCCGTATAGACCGTCTTGGAATCTGTATTATCGTACTCGTAGAGCTTATGCTTTTCAATGATGGATAAAAGGATTTGCGCATAGCGGGGGTTGGTGGCATAACCGGCCTTTTTCAGACCGTGGGCCCAGCCTTTATAATCCTTGATGTCGAGCTTGAAAAGGCTGACATAGTATTTTCTTTCTGCCAGAAATCGCGAATGGTCTTCGTAGCTTTGGCGGACATCATCATACACGCGGAAACATTCGTTGGGTGCGTCATCGTTATGCCGCATTGTTCTGCCGGTCCATTCGTCCTTACACTTAATACCAAAATGGTTATTGCCTTCCTTTGCCAGACGGCTTTGTCCGGCACCGGTTTCAAGAAGTCCCTGTGCCAGTGTAATGGAAGCCGGAATCTTGAATTTTTCCATCTCCTCTACCGCATAAGGTGCAAATTTTTGAATATATTGTTCGTCGGTGGTCCAGGTTTGGCCTTGAATTTGCGATAAAATAATCAGTGCTAAAGCAATAAATATTTTTCTCATAAATAGTTAGTTTGTGAACTTACTGTATTGTTAATCAGCTTCCTGCCTTTTGCTGCCAACATTTTATTGGCGCCGGAAATGCCCTGAAGGCCACCGGTGTGAAAGGAAAGGATTTTACTTTCTTTCGGGAAGAAATCTGCCTCTATGAGTGCAAATATACCCTGCATCATCTTTCCGGTATACACCGGATCGAGCTGTATGCCGTATTTTTCGGCAAAAACATTTATAAAACGAATATCTTCGTCAGTTATTTTGCCGTATCTGCCATTTATCTCATTTATCAGCGAAAAATTATTTCTGCCTGATAAAGCAAGCACGCTTTGCTGAAGAGAATCATCATTCACGATTTTAAAGCCCAGAATGTTCTGTTCTGCCTCTGCAAATTTTGAAATTCCGGCTAAAGTCCCGCCGGTTCCAACAGCGCAGCAAAGATAATCAAAACTTTTTGTTTGTTCATTCAGCATGTGCCGGATGCCGTCTACAGCCAGTTCATTAGTTCCTCCCTCCGGAATGATAAGTGCTTCGGGATACTGCTGTAGCATTATTTCCCCAAGTTCCTCCTTTCTCCTGTACTGCTCGCGAGATACAAAGCAAAACATCATTCCTTTTGCCGCGGCAAAGCTCAATGTAGGGTTATGCTGCCATTTATTTGCAAGTTCATCACCGCGTATTATTCCAACGGTCGGAATATCTTCACGATATCCTAGCGCGGAAACAGCGGCAATGTGGTTGGAGAAGGCTCCGCCAAATGTAATCAAACGGGGATTTGCCGTTTTGCGCGCCAGATAGCTGTTGATGTTGTAAAAGAGTTTCCAGTACTTATTCCCTGAAATTTCAGGATCGATAAAGTCTTCCCTTTTTACGAAAAGTCGCACATCTCTGTTTTGTAACGGTATTTCGGTGATGGGGATGTGCGTTTCAGGAAAAATCATCCTGCAAAGTTGTAAAAAAGTTTGAAAATGGAGAAATTCGAAGCTTTTGCTCGAAGCACTTGCTGGAAGACTGATTTACACGGTACAGTTAATATTGATTTACAGAACTGAAGGAGGCTGGTTAAAAATGACATTCAATATTGCACAGGACCAATACTTTATTGAGAAAAGATCAGGAATCAGCGGTAATCCAATTGCATCAGCACATCTAACGGACCAAACGGCATCAGTTAAAGTTACACTGCAGATCGCACCCAGACTTCTACATAAAACTTCTATTTCTTATATTTACGAAGGGTTTTGTAAAATTAAAGCCTGAAATAAGCTAAAAAAGATATATGAAAATAGGTTTACTGGGTTTTGGAAAGACAGGAAAAGCAGTCGCGAATGTAATTCTGCAAAATAAAAATTTTCAGCTGGAGTGGGTGCTCAAACGCAGCAACCAGCTTGAAAACAGAAATGCAGCTGAATTTCTGGGCGTAGACTCGGAAGACCCCGGACTGATAGTTTCCAGTGCCGGCATGACCGTTCCCGATCTTCTGGATAAGTATCCTGTAGACATTATTATCGATTTCTCATCGGATTCTGGAATTCATTCCTATGGTCGCCATGCAGCACAGCGTGGCATAAAAATAATCTCTGCAGTTTCCCATTATAAAAAGACGGAGCAGCAGCTTCTGCAGGAGCTTGCAGCCCAAACGGTGGTTTTCTGGAGCCCAAACATCACGCTGGGCGTAAACTATCTGCTGTTCGCAGCCAAATTCCTGAAGAAAATTGCTCCTGATGTGGACATTGTAATCGTTGAAGAACATTTTAAAGACAAGGACGGAATTTCCGGAACTGCAGCCAAGATTGCTGAAGCCCTGGATGTAGAGAAGTCTGAGATCAACTCAGTACGGGCAGGGGGAATCGTGGGTAAGCACGAGGTAGTATTTGGTTTCCCCTATCAGACAGTAAGGCTTACGCATGAATCCATTTCGCGTGACGCATTTGGCAACGGAGTGCTTTTTGTGGCAGGTAACCTAACCGACAAAAGCACCGGCCTTTATAATTTCGAGGATATTCTTCTGCCTTATTTTTCTACAAATTAGCATATAAGGTTAATAATCCCGAAAAGGCAGTTGACTAAGCATAAACATTACTGTGTATTTCCTTAAATTTATACATAAATCTAAAGGATGGGGCGATGCCAACACGAAGCTACAGTCTTATTCGCCGGCCACTGGGCACCTTACTTTTGCTGGTGGCTCTTAATGCCTTTGGCGGTGGCTGGTACGGAATGGCGGGAGCGGATGCTGTGCCAATATCCTGGTTGGAGGGCAGTCCTTTTCGGGACTATTTTATTCCCAGCATGATACTGTTTGTGGTCGTAGGCGGCTCAGCACTCCTTTCAGCCATATCGGTATTTATGAGACAAAGGAAAGCACGTTTTCTCTCTTTTCTGTGTACTTACCATCATCCTGTGGCTCTCTGTGCAAATAATTATTATCGGTCATGTGTCGTGGATGCAACCTACCACAACGGCAGCAATTTTCATAATCCTTCTGTTAGCCCTTAAACTGCCGAAAAAATGGAAACTAAATATTTTAGTGAACTCCGGGCCCATCAGTATTCTACACTATTACTTTGCTTTCTTTGCGCAGCTTATATCTGGATTATTTATCCATTTCTACATATCCAAAATACCAATGAAGCTTTAATCATTGGCGTTGCATGAGCAATTCTGACCGTTGTTTTTTAATTCTCCCTTGGGCGTATGACCGGCAAGTCATGGGATTTCCTGTTCCGCGATTTCAATCTGACTGAGGGACGCTTATGGACAGTATTCGTCCTATTCCTTACGTTGCTTCCTTTGCTTTATTTGTTAATCAAATGATAGTAAGCAAATGTCCGCGAAGTTTTAGTGATTTTATCCTCAACTCTTAATAATCCATTTTTGACGATAGTAAACAGGCCTTGGATTACTAATATTTTGAGGCTATAATAAATTTGTTAGATTATTCTAACTTATGTAAATTTGCAGCTCAAACTTTCCCGGATGAAATTGAAATTATTCTGCCTGACGGCTGTTCTGCCCTTAATGTTCCACACTCAAACCGCCTCATACGATAGTTTATCTGTGAATACATTGATCCGGGACACCATTACGGAAAAAGTATCCTCGTCCATCGATGAAGTGGTGATTTCCGGTACTATGAAGGCAGTAAAGCGACTTGAAAGTCCAATTCCGGTGGAGGTGTACTCACCGGCATTCTTCAGGAAAAATCCTACACCTAATATCTTTGATGCGTTGCAGAACGTAAATGGGGTTCGTCCTCAATTGAACTGTAATATCTGCAGCACCGGCGACATCCACATTAACGGACTGGAGGGCCCGTACACGATGGTTCTCATTGACGGTATGCCGATGGTAAGTTCACTGGGCACTGTGTACGGTCTTACGGGCATACCCAACTCGCTGGTTGAAAGGATTGAAATTGTAAAAGGTCCGGCATCGTCACTGTACGGAAGTGAAGCGGTGGGTGGCATCATTAACATCATCACCAAAAAAGCGGGAAACGCACCGGCTTTCAGCGCCGATGTGATGTCTACGACATGGGCGGAAAATAATATTGATCTGGGTTTCCAAATAAAGGCCCGCCCCGGCACTACCCTGCTTACCGGAATCAATTATTACAGTTATAAGGAAGTTTCGGATATGAACAGCGACCGCTTTACCGATGTTCCGCTGCAGAAAAGGATTTCGGTTTTTCAGAAATGGAATTTCAGGTGTCCCGAAAACAAACTTTTCAGCATGGCTGCCCGGTATATGTATGAGGACCGCTGGGGCGGCGATGTACGATGGAACCGTTCCTACCGCGGTGGAAATGAAATTTATGGGGAGAGCATCTATACCCAGCGTGCCGAACTTTTCGGTGCCTACCAGCTGCCGGTTCGGGAGAGTATGAATCTGGCTTTTTCCTTTGTACACCATGACCAGGACAGCCGTTACGGTACGCTAAGCTATATTGCAAATCAGAAAGTCGCCTTCGGACAGCTGGCCTGGGACCGCCGTTTGGGAAAACATGACCTGCTTGCAGGTGCAGCAGTGCGCTACACTTATTATGATGACAATACGCCGGCGACGGTTAATCATTCCAATAACAACCAACCCGATAAAGTACTGTTGCCGGGAATTTTTGTTCAGGATGAAATTAAGCTGAACGACAAACACAGTGTCCTGGGAGGCCTGCGCTTTGATTATAACCAAAGTCACGGTTCTATATTTACGCCACGATTCGCCTACAAATGGGCACCAAATGATGAAAACATATTGAGGTTCAATGCAGGCACGGGTTTCCGTGTGGTAAATCTCTTTACCGAAGACCACGCAGCCCTCACCGGTTCACGTGACATTCTGATCCTAAACGGGTTGAAACCTGAAAAGTCCTATAATGCCAATCTTAATTTCACTAAAAAATTTTATTCGGAATCCGGCACATTCCTGGGTCTTGAGGCTACCGCATTTTATACTTATTTTACCAACCGGATTGTACCGGATTATGAAACCGATGTCAACAAGATCATTTATGACAATCTGGAGGGACATGCGGTAAGCCGCGGCCTTAGCATTAACACAGACCTGAACCACCACAGCGGAGTTAAATTCATCCTAGGGGCCACACTTATGGAAAATACCCTTTCGGAATTTGGCATGCGCAGCCACCAACTCCTTACCGAGAATTTTACCGGAACGTGGGCTATCTCCTATAAAATACGAAGAGCCAGACTAACTCTGGATTACACCGGAAACGTATACAGTCCCATGCGTTTACCGCTTCTGGGAGATCTGGACCCACGGAAACCTACATCGCCATGGTGGAGCATACAGAATATACAGCTCAGCTATGACGGCCTTAAAAACTGGGAAATCTACGGCGGCGTAAAAAACCTGCTGAACTGGACGCCTAACCGTGGAAATCCATTCCTGATCGCGAGGAACCATGACCCGTTTGACCAAAACGTGGTGTTCGATCCTTTGGGTCAGGCAGTCGCTACGCCGGAAAATCCGTACGCCCTTACCTTTGATCCCACGTATGTGTACGCACCCAACCAGGGAATACGTGGATTCCTGGGTGTCAGATTTAAACTGGACTGATATGAAATTTACTGCTGCATTTATTCTGTTTTTATTGCCTTCGATGATGTTGTCACAGAGCAATAATGAAAGCACTGATAAACATGCGCTGGAAAAAGCTGAAATCCGTCGTGTTGCCGAACCTCGCCCGCTGCTGATATTTATAACCGCCGACTGGTGCTCTTACTGCAAGATGATGAAAAATAAAGTATTCAGTAATCCTGAGGTTGCCGGAAAATTGCAGACTGACTTTTACTTTGGTGAACTGAATGGGGAATATACAGGACCCATTGTCTGGCAGGGAGAAACCTACCGCTATGTGCCCAATGGCCCGCGTACCGGCACACATGAACTGGCGCAGCATTTGGGTGCAGTTAACGGGAAACTTACTTATCCGACACTTGTTATAGTGGATAAAAAAGACAGGGTGCTTTTCCGGTATGCCGGATTTCTGACAGGCAAAGAAATGGTGGCGCTCCTGGATAAATTAACATCCAAACGATCAAACTACTAATTTACGCTCCCGCCTGCTTTCCAATAAACTTCCGGAACCCCCAAATTTTCCGTTTGCGCAGGTAGTTAAAGTCATGTTCGTAGCTGAAGGCTTCACGTTCGAACGAAATGGACTGATAAGCGCGGTGCGCATTGCCCAGCCGCAGATACCAATAAAGATACTCCAGGATGTACCAAACGTAGAAAAGTACAATCAGAAGTTCGAGTTGCTGCCGCAGGTGGATTTTCTCGTGATTCAGCAGGATCCGGTTGCGGCGGAGCTCAGGGCTTCGAAGCAAAATGAAAGGATAGAGGGTGATCCCTGAAATTTTTGTATTTTTGAGAAGCCATTGCCAAATGATGATCATACCACAAAGATAAAATTTTCAGCATTCCTTTTAACCAATGCAAAACAATCCAATCAAAGAAAACGAGGACTTTTATTACAACGAACAGGGTTATAAGGTCTTTACAGAAGCGTATCACCTGAAGCGCGGTTACTGCTGTAAAAGCGGCTGCAGGCACTGCCCCTACGGATACGACAAGAAAACAGACACCTTCAAGAAACCAATTAAAAAATAAGACAGTCATGAAAAAATATCTTCTATTGATTTTAGCTTCGGCTACCCTGGGACTTACTTCCTGCAGCCCTTTCAACGTGCGTTCCGACTATGCCGAAACTGCTACCTTCAGCAATTACAGGACGTATAAATTAAGGATCGACGACCTTAAACTAAACGATATTGATAAAGACCGCGTACTGAACGAAGTTTCACGCCAACTGCAGACAAAAGGCCTGAGTGTTTCCGACAGTCCAGACCTTATTATCAATGTGAAGGCTAACCACAAAAAAATTAAAGATATCCAAAGCAGGAATCCTTACGGAATGTATGGCTGGGGCGGACCTTTCGGATGGGGTGTGGGCATGAGCCGCACGTGGACTTCCAATCATAATGAAGGTGCACTGATCATTGACCTTATTGATGCAAAAACCAGCAAACTGGTATGGCAGGGAATAGGCAGCGGCATTTCGGTAGATTCACCGCGTTCCAAACAAAAACAGATCCCACAGATCGTAGCCGAAATAATGGCCAACTATCCGCCAAAGAAATAAATTCGAATTTTCCGTATCAACAAAGAGCGCCCCAGTAATTAAACTGGGGCGGTCCTTTTTTCCGGAACTGGTTACTTACTGACCCATGAGGTCACGCAGTCTTTCCTGCATAAGTTCCTGATCCGACAATGCGTCTAGACCTACAGTCATGATCATGATCACCATGTAAATCACTGTTAGTGCACTAAGCACAATACCTACATAACACAGGATTTTGCCCGTTTTTAAAGTCTGAAAATCGCTGTAAAGGGTTGGATTGGCCAGGTAAAGTGCCTCATCTTTCTTAGCCAGCACCAGACCAACAATTCCGCACACCAATCCGATAATTCCATAACAGCAGCATCCCAGGATGGAGATAATGCCCAATACAAGCACAAGTGTAGCATTTGGTAATTTCTGTTCGTTCATAGATTATTGTTTTAAAATGTTTTTATTTGAATAAATAATCGTTCCGCATAAAATAGGAAACAACCATAATCACGGAATTCAGGATGGCCAGAATGACCAGGGCTGAAGCGTAATTCCTTTTTTTGTCCATGAAATGCAGCGCTACAGTAATTCCGAAAACAATCAATGTGTACACTGCCGGAAAAAGCTGGAAAGCCTCTGCAAACCTGCCCTCCCAAACCATAAGCAGGGCCCGCTGCGCACCGCAACCGAAACATTCTATGCCGAATATCTTTTTATTCAGGCAGGAAACCATATAATCCTCCGCCGCCATTCTTAATTTTTATGCATTCAATAATACAACTTTTTCAGGTCTTACACATTACTTTTTCGCACGGTCATACTGGTGCGGAAACGGACAGTCTGCGCCGCTGTCCAAAGCGCCCTGTATGGCCAGATAAGGATTCCTCAGGATCTCACGGGCCACAAAAATAATATCAGCCTGATTTTTCTGAAGGATTTGTTCTGCCTGTCCGGCACTGGTAATAAGACCCACGGCTCCGGTGGCAATACCGGCTTCACTTCTGATAGTTTCGGCAAAAGGAACCTGGTAACCGTCAAATACCGAGATGCGTGCACCGTGGATGTTTCCGCCGGATGAGACATCTATGAGATCTACACCTTTTTCTTTAAGCATTTTAGCCAGCTGTACACTTTCATCCAGGTCCCAGCCGTTTTTGGCATACTCCGTGGCTGGGATCCTCACAAACAGAGGATGGTCATCATCCAGGAGTTCCTGTACAGCCTCTACAATTTCGAGCAGGAAGCGACTGCGGTTCTCCAGACTGCCCCCATACTGATCCTTTCTGATGTTTGATAAAGGCGAAAGAAACTGATGAATGAGATAGCCGTGTGCAGCATGTATTTCAATAAGGTCAAAACCTGCATCTAGCGCCCTTCTGGCACCATCCCGGAAAGCCTGAACCAGACCCGTAATTTCTTCTGCAGAAAGTTCGTGCGGCGTACGCTCACTTTCCTCGTAGGGAATGGGTGACGGAGCTACGGTTTCCCAACCTTCCTCCAGCGGGATCTGTTTGCCGTTCCAGGTAGAGGCTTTACGTCCCGCATGCGCAAGCTGGATGCCGATTTTGCTCTCTGAGTGGGAATGTACAAAATCCACGATATCTTTAAGTTTTTGAGCCTGATCATCATTCCAGATGCCCATACAGCGGTTAGTGATCCGGCCTTCGGGCACCACGCCGGTAGCTTCTATAATCAAGAGACCTGTACCACCCTGAGCGCGGCTGCCGTAGTGAACAGTGTGAAAATCATTTGCCAAACCCTCTTCGCAGGAATACATGCACATGGGCGACATGACCCAACGGTTCTTCAGTTCAAGGTTCCGGAATTTTATCGGAGTATAGAGCATATTTGAATTAAATTTGGTTAAGGCGTAAAGTTAGTGATTACCGCAGGAACTGCGACAGGACCGCAACGAAGAAGCCCAAAAAGCCATGTAGAATCTAAAGAAAAAACACTTACCTTTACTTCCCCATTTTTTATATGCATGCAAAAAGAAATCAAGATCCTGTTTGAGGAAATCG
The DNA here is from genome assembly GCF_008831505.1 of Chryseobacterium sp. NCBI lineage: Bacteria > Pseudomonadati > Bacteroidota > Flavobacteriia > Flavobacteriales > Weeksellaceae > Chryseobacterium > Chryseobacterium sp. The sequence goes on from NZ_CP044507.1 coordinate 1,576,172, forward strand.
CAGGATATGCCGAACTGAGTGAGACCGAAAAACAACTCTTTGAGGCCGCTAAAAAAGTTCGGGAATCGGCGTATGCACCCTATTCTCATTTTAAGGTGGGTTGCGCGGTGCTGCTTGAAAACGGTGAAATCGTGACCGGCAGTAACCAGGAGAATGCAGCATATCCGTCGGGACTCTGTGCGGAAAGGACTACCATTTACTGGACATCCGCAAATTATCCGGGAGTGAAAATGAAAAAACTTTTCGTAATTGGCGCACCCGATTCAGCACTCACCTCTGTACCTATTCCCCCTTGTGGTTCCTGCCGGCAGTCTATCCTGGAGTACGAAGCAGTGCAGGGTGATAATATCGAAATATATTTCTCTTCCCTCAGTGGCGAAATATATAAAACTTCATCTGTTCGGGATCTTTTACCCTTCTCATTTGATTCGAGCTTCCTCTAAAAAATTCAGCAAAAATAAAATTCTTTATAACTGACATTCTGTTTGTTGTAACGGCAAGTGTGCAATTTTACGCCATCTGCGTTCATCAACATAAATTAAAGACTATCTTTGCGCCACTTTCAGAAAAGGGAATCACGTGCAATCCGTGAACTGTCCCCGCAACTGTAAATCACACGCCCACAGAGATAAAACATCTGTGAAGCAATATTTTGTTTTAATTAAGCCACTGGAAACGGGAAGGCAAAACAAAGGTGAAAGTCAGGAGACCTTGCTGAAATACTTTTTTTATTAATCGCTTTCGGAGGAAAAGTCGGATTACCGTGCGTTTTCACGCGTGGTTTTTTACACTTTATTTTTTCCGGTAGGCATTTACCTTAACTTAAATTTTTTTTCATGAAGAAAAGAGTAATTTATGTTGGAGCTTTGCTTGTCGTTAGTTCGCATGTACTGTCCCAACAAACGCATGAAACCGTCATTGATGAAGTAACTGTGGCGTCAAAAATTCCGCAGCAGCTTTACAAAACCGGTAAAAATGTAAAACTGCTGACGCAGGAGGACCTGAAAAAATATCAGGGCCAAAGTGTAGCGGAGGTGCTGCAGCAGGTGGCCGGTGTTCAGCTAACCGGTAGCGCAAACAATGCGCAGGAGCCCAAATTCACCAAGGTTCGCGGCGGTAAACTGGCTAATATCCTGATTTTGCTGGACGGTGTCCCGCTAAAAGATGTCACCGGAAATGACTACAGTGCGGCTGACATTAGATTGCTGGCGCTGGAAAATATAGAACAAATAGAAGTACTAAGCGGCGCCTCATCCGTTCTTTATGGCTCCAATGCTGCCGGTGCCGTAATCAATATCCGCACGCAAAAAAACACCACGAAAACTGTGGAAGGCGAAGTTGCAGCCAGAGGCGGCTCCTACGGAACATTTGCGCAAAATGCAGCAGTTAGGGGTCAGATTAAAGGATTTCACTATCAGCTTTCAGGATTTAATGAAAAGTCGGATGGTTTTTCCTCGGCTGAAGGTCAGGGTTTTGATAAGGATGGCTTTGAAAAGCAAAATGCTTCCGCCACTGTGGGCTATCGTGGTGCGCGTGTAAGTGCAAACGTGCAGGCAGGCTGGAACCACCATCTTTTTGAATATGATGCCGGGGCGTTTGCTGACGGGAGGAGTCGTGGTGATGATACCCAGAAATTCATTGGCGCCCACTCTGATTTTAGATACAACAAAGGTCAGCTGGTGGCCAATTTGCGTTATACCAACACCGAAAGAACGATTCAGGGTTATGCGAATGATACGTATCGCGACGAATATTTCTATGGTGGCAACAACCTTTTCGCCGAACTCTTCAATAACTATAATGTTTCCGAGCGGTTCAGCATCACAGCTGGCGTTCAGCACGAAAGACAGCAGTTGGGCTCCAGTTCACTACCCTGGGGCGGTTCTGAAATGCAGGAAGATCTAAAAAAAGCCGATACGGAACTTTATAACACCGATCTTTTCGCAAAAGCAAGTGTAAATTATCTGGATTTCCATCTGGATGCAGGTTCCAGGATGACCAATAACTCCAGGTTCGGGAATCATTTTGTGTACAGTATAAATCCGTACTACCTTAAAGAGACCGCAAAGATTTACTACAAGATAGGTTACTCATTTGCCACCGCATTCATAGCGCCTACCCTCTATCAAACCTACGGAACGCTCCCATATACCACGGCCAATTTTGATCTGAAACCGGAGCGCAACAGTACACACGAGGTAGACCTTAGCATCGGGAACAGGGACCGGAGTTTGCTTTTTAATGCCACCGCTTTCTTTACAGAGGAGCAGGATGTATTTGCCTATGCAATGAACCCCGACTTTACAGGCAATTTTGTGAATGTGGACGAAAACAGGATTAGGGGAGTTGAAGTTGGCTTTGATTACAGAATCATTGATCAGGTAAAAATTGGCGGCAATTACAGTTTTGTTGAAAAGGAGAAGGAAGCTACAAGACTCAGAGTACCAAAAAACCGGGTAAATTCATATATTGACATCACTCCGTTGGAAGGAACACGCATTGCCCTTTCACACCAATACGTTTCCAATCGTGCTGATTATTATTTTGATGAGAATTTTCAGCGCGTAGATGTTATGCTGGAGGCCTATCATCTGATGAATCTGAACATCAATCAGAAGCTGGGGAAATCTTTTGAAGTATTCGGGAACATTGGCAACCTCTTAAACACGGGCTACACCGATGTCGTAGGATTTACTACTAAAAGACGAAACTATACAGCAGGATTCAGTTACAGATTCTGATGCTTAACGTAAAGAAAACAGAAGCGCGGCGCAAAAATTTGATTTTTGCGCCGCGCTTCTGTTAACATTTTTAATCAGTCATCGGACGAAAATATGCCGCTCACCAGGGAGGTAATCAGCGAAAGAGCGATACTGAAAATAAAAGCCCACCAGAACCCGTCGATTTGCATACCTTCGATAAAATAATCGGCGATCAGGATTACGATGGCGTTTATCACCAGTGAGAAAAGCCCCAGAGTGATGATGGTAAGCGGTAGTCCTAACAGTTTCAGGATGGGTGATACGATAAGGTTAAGTATTCCCAGCACGATGGCAAAGACGATGGCCGTGGAAAAGCCATCAATATGAACCCCCGAAAGTACCTTGGTAAGCAGAAAGGCAACTGCAGCAGTCACCAGCAAATTGATAATAATCCTCATAGTTTACATTTTTTATAGTTTTGTAAAGTTAGCAAGATTTGTTCTTTTGAAAGTGAGGCTTTTGCCCATCCAGGAAAATTTCCAGAAACCCCGAACCTTCAGAAACCCCTCTTCCGTAATTTGGGCAGTTGAATCCCAAAATTTACCGGAGCTTGCGTCATAAATCTTCCCTTTTTCCCAGATGTGACTTTTTGCATTATACACCAACCCTTCCAGAATTTCCATGCCAAGAATTTTCCTATTGCGAAGTTCAGGTCTTGGATTACGGTGATCCAGGCGGGTATGAATGGGTGTACCACTCCCCAACTCGGGGTCAAACCAGAGAATTTTAGCTTTGTATTCCCTGCCGGACTTATAGATGCCAACCGCTACAGAATGATCGGTTGCCAGCCAGGTGCCCAACACCTGATCGGCACGGGACTGCGAATATAGAAGAGGAAATGAAAGAAGGAAGGTAAAGAAGGATATTTTTGCAAACATCCTATCGAGTATGCAATCTTTCTGCCATGTACGCAAGGAAAACTCAAACTCATGAAACATTTATTAATCGAAGTACCGTAATAACCTGCTGTCGTTTGAGTGATAATCAACATTAAAAAAAAATTCTCAACAAAAAAAACCACCGGCTGTCCGGTGGCTTCTATTATTTTAATGCAAATTAATTATACGTTAAATCGGAAGTGCATGATATCGCCGTCCTGAACGATGTATTCCTTACCTTCAACGCCCATTTTACCGGCTTCCTTCACTTTAGCTTCGGAACCATAGGTTATGTAGTCATTGTATTTAATGACTTCGGCGCGAATAAATCCTTTTTCAAAATCGGTGTGTATCACGCCGGCAGCCTGCGGTGCGGTCCAGCCTTTTCCTATAGTCCAGGCACGAACTTCCTTCACACCGGCAGTGAAATACGTCTGCAGCTGCAGCAGGTCGTATGCCTTACGGATCAGCTTGTTTACACCCGGCTCGTCCAGACCTATCTCGTCCAGGAACATTTTTCTTTCCTCAAATGTTTCCAGTTCGTTAATATCGGCTTCAATCTGGGCTGCCAGAACCACCACTTCCGCATTTTCGCGTTTGGCCATCTCTTCAATTTTGGCAATCCAGTCGTTACCGTTCTTAATTGAATTTTCATCTACATTACAAACATACAATACCGGTTTATTGGTAAGAAGCTGCACATCATCAATTATGGCTTTCGTATGGTCATTGGTTTCAAATTCACGGGCATTGCGTCCGTCTTCCAGGAACTTCTGCAGATTCTGCAGGGTTTCGTAGTTCAGGATATCCTCTTTTTTACCGGATTTGATGAACTTTTTCGCTTTCTCCACTGCCTTGGTCACCGTTTCAATATCTTTCAGCTGAAGCTCAATATCAATGACTTCCTTATCACGCATTGGATCCACAGAACCTTCCACATGAATAATGTTGCCGTTTTCAAAACATCTTAAAACATGAATAATGGCTTCACATTCGCGGATGTTGGCCAGGAACTGGTTACCCAGACCTTCCCCTTTGCTAGCCCCTTTTACAAGGCCGGCAATATCCACGATTTCCACCACCGCGGGCAGAACGCGCTCCGGATTCACTAATTTTTCCAGCTCAAAAAGCCTTTCATCCGGCACAGAAACGGTTCCCAGGTTGGGTTCAATAGTGCAGAAAGGATAGTTGGCAGACTGTGCTTTGGCGTTGCTTAGGCAGTTAAAAAGAGTTGACTTACCTACGTTTGGAAGTCCTACGATACCACATTTCATAAAAAAGGAATTTGAAAATCCGTCCTAACCGGAATTCCGGATTGAACCATAAAATTAATGTGCGCAAAGATAGGGATATATTGTGAATTGAAACTGGCAATAACACCCAATTAACGCTAGGTAAAACAAAAAGTCCGGCAAAAGCCGGACTCTATCTTAACAGTAGTTTATTTTACCACTCTCTTCTTCTGTCGTTATCGCCACCTCTGTTATAACCGCCGCCGCTGTTGCCGCCTCTGTTATAGCCGCCGCCGTTACCGCCACCGAAACTTCTTGGTCTGTCCTCTCTCGGACGGGCTTCGGATACATTAAGTACTTTTTGCTTGAATTCCTTTTGATTAAGTTCCTCGATTGCTTTCAATGCCTCCTCGTTGTTTGGCATTTCTACGAAACCAAAGCCTCTGCTTCTTCCGGTTTCTCTGTCTGAAATCACTTTTGCAGAATCTACGTCTCCATAATTTTCGAATAACGCCTGCAACTCGGACTCAACTACTGAGTAGTTAAGATTTGAAATAAAAATGTTCATAATAAATAAATAAATAAAAATTGTTGATTAATTAAGCGGAAATCAACTAATGAACAAAGGAACCTTGATTGAATTTCTCTTTAAATAATTAGCTGCAAGATACAATAATAATTTATTTATCAAAATAAAATTATATTTATTGAAAATTTTGTCACACAAGCGCTTTAACCAATTTTTATCGGCTCCAGTGCTTTTGGCAGGTAAGATTCGGAAAACACAGACTTTGCCTCATCTGTAAATACACTCAGGTCACCATACCTGTTGGAGAAATGACCCAGAATAAGTTTTCCTACATTGGCTTTCCGGGCAATGCGTGCCGCCTCCAGCGCAGTGGAATGCCCGGTATAATCGGCCATTTCCTTCAGGTCATGCAGAAAGGTGGACTCGTGATAAAGCACATCTACCCCTTCAATAATGGGAACAACGCTTTCCAGATAACGTGTATCACTGCAGAAAGCATAGCTAACCGATTTGCTGGGCTCCAAGGTCAGCTTTTCATTCTTCAGTACATAACCATCCCTTAGTGTAAAATCTTTACCCAGTTTCAGATTGTGATAGTCGCAGATTTCAATTTCAGGATATTTGGAGATTTCGGCCATATTGAGGTGCCTTTCCTTCGGTTTTTCACGGAAAAGATAGCCGTTGCAGTAAATCCTGTGATCCAGTGGAATAGTGATGACTTCTACTCTGTTATCCTCATAGATCTTTTCTGAACTCCTGCTCTGCAATTCATGATAGATAATTTCGAAGCCCCGGTGGGTTTGGGTGATTCGGAAAATGGTTTCCAGCATTTCCTTTATTCCTTTTGGCCCGTAAATGTGGATGGGTGTTTCGCGCCCCAACAGCCGGAAAGAGGAAATAAGGCCCGGCAAACCGAAGAAATGGTCGCCATGGAGGTGGGAAATAAATATATGGTTGATCTTGGAAAAACGTGCTTTTGCCTTGCGGAGCTGTACCTGAGTACCCTCGCCACAGTCGATCAGGAAATGACGCTCCTCCATTTCCAGGAACTGCGCGGTAGGTGAGGAATTAACTGTAGGGATGGCCGAATTGAATCCCAGGATGGTCAGACAGGTGCTCAAGGTTGCTTATTTTAAACTCGTAAATATAGGAAAGATTATGCCGTAAGGTTCAACAGGAATTGCCGGAACTACTGCTCCATATCGGCAAGAAAAGCATCCAGAGCCTTTTTGCGGTGGCTGATCCGGTTCTTGTGTTCGGGTTCCATCTCAGCGAAGGTCAGTTCGTAACCTTCCGGAACAAAAACTGGATCATAGCCAAAGCCCTGTTTTCCTTTATTTTCTGAGAGGAGATTTCCATAGACACGGCCTTCATAATATTTCGGACCTTCGCTGCTGTAATAACAAAGAACTGTTACAAAATAGGCACTGCGGTTTGTATTATTCCCCAGCTCTTCCAATACCTTGGCGATATTCTTCGGGAAGTCATGGTTGGATGCATAGCGTGCGGAATAAATTCCAGGTCTGCCGTCCAGAGCATCCACTACCAAACCGGAATCGTCGCCCAGGCTCGGGATCCCCGTTTTATCAAAACAGTATTTTGCCTTAATCAGTGCATTTTCGTGAAAGGTGTGGCCATCTTCAATGATTTCATCATGAATATCGTAATCAGTAAGGCTTTTTACTTCAAAAAGTCCTTGCAGGATCTGCTGTATTTCTTCTTTTTTATGCTGATTGTGCGTGGCAACAAGTAATTCCATATTAAGTTTTTAGCTGGTTTGAAGATGTATATTTTTTTGTGAAAAGAAAGTGAAACAGGACAAAAAGTACAATTCCTACGGCCAGCAAAAGATATTCTGACACTTCAAAAGCTTCTGAGAAACTTTCGGTGTCACTGTTGGTGAGCAGGAGCACGGAGAGCAGATTGTTAAACGCGTGCAGCAGCACGGGCATCAGCAGCGACTTGGTACGGTGATACACCAGTCCCAATACATAACCGAGCAGCACCGCACCTACAAACTGCCATGGATTGGCATGAACAACACCAAATACCAAAGCGGATATCCAAATGGCCGTCACAGGTTTCATTCCCTTATTGATCAGACCTTTCTGAATAATCCCACGAAAGACCACTTCCTCAAAGACAGGTGCCATAATCACAGCCAGTATAACCAGAGTGGCAGTATTCTGCGTCATCTGTTCCATTAACTTTGAGAAGGCTTCGTACATGGGTCCAAAAAAAGGTCCTGTAACCGGCAACATGCCACTTAAGAATTCAGCGATCAGCATCATGCCGAACATTAAGGGAAATATCAGGATGTACGTGCGGAAACTCAGGGGATTCAGGTTGAACCTCAGCGGCCTGCCCGTAACTGCACGGCATTCAAAATAATCAAAAGCCCAGATGGCACCGATCCACAGTGCTGCATTTGAGAGCATGATATAGAGATTATTTTTCCGAACATCAATACCGAAGACAGTTTCTGTAAAAAAAACGCCCAAACTGAGAAGAATGACAGGAAGCATGGCTCCCATCAGGAGGACCACGGCACCGCGCCAGCCAAATTTATAATGCGGTAAGGATTTAGGGGTCAGTTCTGACATGTGGAAGCATTTACGGCAAATATAAGATTTTGCCATGAAGACCTCAACCGTATTGCTGGCATGCAGGTTTAGAACTTTCACATGTCATTAAAAATCACGATTTTTGCAGCCACAATTTTCTATATGTCAGATTTAATCAAAGAAATACAAAAACGGAAAACCTTTGGTATCATTTCCCACCCGGATGCCGGTAAAACGACGCTGACCGAGAAACTTCTTCTTTTTGGAGGGGCGATACAGGAGGCAGGAGCCGTAAAATCAAATAAAATAAAGAAAGGGGCTACTTCCGACTTTATGGAAATTGAAAGGCAGAGGGGAATCTCCGTTGCCACCTCGGTGCTGGCATTTAACTACCGAGACCATAAAATCAACATTCTGGATACACCGGGTCACAAAGATTTTGCAGAAGACACCTACCGAACCCTTACGGCGGTGGACTCTGTAATTGTGGTAATAGATGTTGCTAAAGGTGTGGAAGAGCAGACGGAAAAGCTGGTGCAAGTGTGCCGTATGCGGAATATCCCGATGCTGGTTTTCATCAACAAACTGGACCGTGAAGGTAAGGATGCATTTGATCTACTGGATGAAGTGGAACAGAAACTGGGCCTTACCGTGGTACCGCTTTCACTGCCCATCGGTATGGGATCGGATTTCCAGGGGATTTACAATATCTGGGAAAACAATATCCAGCTCTTCCTGGAGGAAAAGAAGCAGCGCGTAGGCGACACCATAAAATTCGATGATATTTCTGACCCTCAAATTGATGAAGTCATAGGTGCAAAAGCCGCCGCTACTTTACGCGAGGAACTGGAACTTGTGCAGTCCGTCTATCCGGAATTTAAGCGCGAAGATTATTTGAACGGTGATTTGCAGCCGGTATTCTTCGGGTCAGCGCTTAATAACTTTGGAGTACGTGAGCTGCTGGACGCCTTTATTGACATTGCTCCCATGCCGCAACCTAAGGAAAGTGAAAAGCGGGTGGTAAAACCGGAAGAAAAAGACTTCACCGGTTTCGTATTCAAGATCCACGCGAATATGGATCCCAAACACCGGGACCGTCTGGCTTTTGTAAAGATCGTGTCCGGCACCTTCAAACGGAATGAAAACTACTTACTGGTGAGAGAAAACAAGAAAATGAAGTTCTCTTCGCCAAACGCTTTCTTCGCTGATAAAAAAGAAGTGGTGGATGAAAGTTTCCCGGGAGACATAGTAGGTCTGCACGATACGGGTAATTTCCGCATAGGGGACACGCTTACGAGCGGAGAAAAAATAAGTTTTAAAGGAGTGCCGAGTTTTTCGCCTGAACATTTCCGTTACATCAACAACAATGATCCCCTTAAGGCCAAGCAACTCGCAAAAGGTATTGACCAGCTTATGGATGAAGGTGTGGCCCAGCTATTCACTATGGAAATGAACGGACGAAAGATTATCGGAACGGTAGGTGCGCTTCAGTATGAAGTAATCCAGTACCGACTTGAACATGAATACGGTGCAAAATGTACTTATGAACCGCTTTCCATTCACAAAGCGTGTTGGATAGAGGCCGATGAAAAATCGGAGGAGTTTAAAGAGTTCGCCAGACTGAAGCAGCGTTTCCTGGCCCGCGACAAGTATGATCAATTGGTTTTCCTGGCAGATTCGTCATTCACCATCCACATGACACAGGAAAAATTCCCGAATGTAAAACTGCATTTCGTAAGCGAATTCACGCATCAGGATTAAAAAATATCCCCAATAAAACAGGCGGCCCCTTTTACCGGAGCCGCCTGTTTTATTTATTGAACTGTTTATTTTGCTATAAAGTTGATCTGCAGGTCAATATCATCCTTTATTACCACATCTTTCATGGAGGACTGGTAAGCAATGTCCCATTTCTGTCTGTCTATGGCGAATTTATCAGAAGTTAATGTCAGCACACCTTTATTCAAACCGATTTTTGCGGGAAAAGACACTTCATTGGTCTTCCCTTTTGCAATCAGCGTACCTGAAACCAGATGCGGGAAAGCGGCATTGCCGGACTTCTTCACACTGCTGACCTTAAATACCGCAGTTGGATATTTATCCGTTTCGAAAAAGTCACCGTTCTTCAGGTGTCCGTTAAGTTTCTGCTGAGTGGTTCCGGTAACATCAGTTGCATTGATGGAGTTCATATCCAGCACAAAAGTTCCGCCGGTAATGGTATTGTTCTTCATCTGTACATTACCTTCTTTCACTTTCAGGTTGCCGTTGTGTGAAGACGACTCAGTTTTAGCTACTTTATAGCCCCACCACTTAATATCGGAGGTCACGACTTTTTTGGTCTGCGCAGTAGCTACAGCAGACAGCATTACGAATGCAAGTGCCAGTTTTTTCATTTTTCAGTATTAATTATTAAAATTATCCGGCAAAAATAAGGTTTCCGGGAGGAATGGCAAATGTCACCAGATGTCAAATGTCAGATGTCAGATGTCAGATTTCAGAGCCAAGAGCCAGGAGTCAGGAACCAAGAAGCTGGATTTGGAATTTTGAATTATGAATCTTGGATTTTTCTCCTGTGTACGCTGTAAGTTCTCTGTGTACTCTGTGGTTAAATAAGAGTGAAGATATTGAATTTTGAATTTTGGATTTTGAATTTTTACAGGGCAGATTTCAGAGCCAAGAATGAAGAATCAAGAAGCTGGATTTGGAATTTTGAATTATGAATCTTGGATTTTCTCTGTGTACGCTGTAAGTTCTCTGTGTACTCTGTGGTTAAATAAGAGTGAAGATATTGAATTTTGAATTTTGGATTTTGAATTTTTACAGGGGCAGATTTCAGAGCCAAGAATGAAGAATCAAGAAGCTGGATTTGGAATTTTGAATTATGAATCTTGGATTTTCTCTGTGTACGCTGTAAGTTCTCTGTGTGCTCTGTGGTTAAATAAGAGAGTAGATTTTGGATTTTGAATTTTTGCAGGGGCAGATTTCAGAGCCAAGAATGAAGAATCAAGAGCCAGTCACCACCAACCACTCACCACCAACCACACCAATCACCAATCACCAATCACTGCATTTCATATTCACACAGGTGCCAGAGGAAACAGATATGAGCTAAGGTTGAGGTTGAGGTTAAGGCTGAGGGTTAGACTGGAGGGTTAGAAGGTGAGAAGGGTCAGTACAGGGTTGAGGCAAAAATCGCTTGTAGCGTATAACTTATAGCATATTGCCGATGGCTGATGGCCAACAACCAATGACCAACCACCAGTCACCACCAACCAATCACCAATCACCAGCCACTACCCCCGTCATCCGTCTCACCTGAAATAAATATCTTTGTTAAAATTATTCAAGATGAACAGAACCAAAATTACGCTGCTCGCGCTGGCATCCATGCTTGTACTTTCGTGTACGTCACAGAAGAATGTCACCGCGGAAACAGCTCCTCAGGAACAGAGTACACCCAAGGGCCAAAACAGAATTGACCGATTTGCGGACATTGAAGTTCTGCGCTACGACGTGCCGGGATGGAATGACCTTACTTTAAAGGAAAAGGAATATGTGTACTATCTGAGCCAGGCGGGCTATGCAGGGCGGGATATTATCTGGGACCAGAACTATAAAAATAACCTGACAATCCGCCGGGCGCTGGAAAATATTTATCAGAATTACAAAGGTGATAAAACCACGCAGGACTGGCAGAATTTTGAGATTTACCTAAAACGTATCTGGTTTGCCAACGGTATCCACCACCACTACTCCAATGACAAGATGAAGCCGGCATTCTCCCGCGCCTATCTGGACCAGCTATTAAAAGAGACCAGTACAAAGCTGAACACCGCGGTGGCTGACGTACTCTTTAACGAAAAAGACAGCAAGAAAGTAAACCTTGATCTGAGTAAGGGACTTGTAGAAGGTTCAGCGGTTAATTTTTATGGTGAAGGCATCACCGCTGATGAAGCAGAACGTTTTTATGCCAACATGAAAAGCCCGGATCCGAAACGTGCGCTTTCAACAGGGCTTAATTCAAAACTCGTTAAAGAAAACGGTAAGCTGAGAGAGAAAGTCTGGAAAAGCGGCGGCATGTACGGTTCAGCCATCGATCAGATTACCTACTGGCTTGAAAAAGCAAAAGGCGCCGCCGAAAACCAAAAGCAGGCAAATGCGCTGGCCTTACTCATTAAATATTACAAAAGCGGCGACTTAAAAACCTGGGACGACTACAACGTAGCCTGGGTGGATGCCACTGAAGGCAATATCGATTATATTAACGGCTTCATTGAGGTGTACAGCGATCCGCTTGGCCATAAAGGCACGTATGAAAGTATTGTGCAGATCAAAGATTTTGATATGTCCAAAAAGATGGAAGTCCTTTCAAAACAGGCGCAGTGGTTTGAAGACAACTCGCCGCTCATGCCTCAACACAAAAAGAAAAATGTGGTGGGGGTAAGCTATAAAACCGTCATTGTGGCCTCGGAATCCGGTGACGCTTCACCCAGCACGCCAATTGGTGTGAACCTCCCGAATGCCGACTGGATCCGCGCTGAACACGGATCAAAATCCGTTTCACTGGGAAATATCATTGATGCGTATGATAAAGCAGCCGGTTCCAGACGTCTGAAGGAATTCGTGAATGATGATGAAGAACTGCAGCTGGCGCAGAAGTACGGCGAACTTTCCAGCAAACTCCACACCGCCCTGCACGAGGTGGTGGGCCACGCCTCTGGTCAGCTCAATCCGGGTGTAGGCACGCCTAAAGAGACACTGAAAAGCTACGCATCAACACTGGAAGAAGGCCGTGCTGACCTTGTAGGACTCTACTTCCTTTACAATCCAAAACTTCAGGAACTCGGACTGACCGACGACTGGAAAGGTGTAGGAAAAGCTGCTTACGACAATTATATCCGCAACGGACTTATGATGCAACTGGTACGTCTGGAACCGGGAGCTGATATTGAAGAATCGCATATGCGGAACCGCCAGTGGGTAAGCGCGTGGGTATTTGAGAAAGGAAAAAAGGACAATGTGATTGAAAAAATTACACGAAACGGCAAAACCTATTTTAATATAACCGACTACGATAAACTGCACGACCTGTTCGGCGAGTTGCTGCGTGAGACACAGCGCATTAAATCGGAAGGCGATTACAATGCCGCCCAGAAGCTTGTTGAAAATTACGGTGTGAAAGTGGATCAGGCTATTCATAAAGAAGTGCTGGCACGCAACGCACAGTTTAACGAAGCACCGTACCGCGGATTTGTGAATCCTTATATTACACCAATAAAAAACAGTGCCGGAAAGGTAACTGATTATGTTTTGAAGTACCCGCAATCCTTTGCGGAGCAGATGCTGCGCTACTCTAAGGAGTACAGTTTCCTGCCGGATCAGAATTAAATTGAGCGTACGGGCACGCCCGTTTGACTTTTGAAAGTCAGACAGCGGTACACTCGCCAACAGCAAACCGCTTCATCTTGTGATGGAGCGGTTTTTTTGTTAATCAAACGCAGGTAAGGTCTTGAAAATTTTCGTTTGATAAATTAAGGGTATACAATTTGAGCCTTTAAGGTGAATTTCAATCTCATTTAATGCTTTCTTAAATTATGTCAGATGGCACAACGCATTTCTAAGGCCCATTTTCAACAATACGACGCTGTTCATCTGGCGAAGTCGCTTTTAGGAAAAACGCTGGTCCGTAAATTCCCTGACGGACGGGAGCTGCGTGCGATCATTACGGAAACAGAAGCCTATGCCGGCAGCGATGATCTGGCGAGCCATGCCAGCAAGGGCCGGACTCCACGCACCGAAATTATGTTTGGCGACGGTGGGTATGTGTATGTTTACCTTATTTATGGACGCTATTGGCTGCTGAACATCGTTACCGGCAAAGCCGGGCAGCCTGAGGCCGTGCTGATCCGGGGGCTGAATACCGTAAGCGGACCGGGACGGATTGGCAACCTTCTGGAACTTGATAAAAGCTTTTACGGCGAAGATCTTGAAACATCGGAACGGCTGTGGATTGAAGATACTGTAAAGGCAGGATGTGTGAGCACGGGTCCCCGTATCGGGGTAGATTATGCCGGTGAGATCTGGAAGAATATGCCGTGGCGGTTTGCGCTGGAGCCGGGAATTAGCTGAGGTGATTAATATGGCCAGGTGCCTTTGCCCCAAATGAGTTCATGACAGCTTTTGTGGAAAGTATCAATCCACTCCTCCTCTTTTATAGGTGGATCGAACCGTATTCGGTTACCTTCCATATCGGCTACAAAACTAAGGTAGTCAACGTCTGCAGCAGGATTTTCAAAGTGATTCAAAGAGATTTTTGCACGCCCGCTGGCGGGATTGAATACCTGTATGGGTGAATCAGATATAAAGGGATAAATCACTTTTCCGTCCCTGTTGATGATGCCATACTTTATTTTCTGGTACCGGTGTCCTACATCCTTATAATTTTCAGAACTGTAACTCCCCAGAGAATCTATTTTATCTTTATCAAAATAAATCTCAAGCGCCTTTCCAACGGAAAAATTACCATCCAGAAGATGAAGATAATCCCATTTAAAATTCATTACCGTATTTTGCCCGTAATCAACCACTCCGAAGTACTCGCCTAATCGGACAGCAATGTGATGATCATTAAAGCCAGTAATAATATCATATACGAAAGGCAGTATTTCGTTTTGCCTTAAATCCATTAAACCCCATTTCCCGTTTAGGGATGCCGCCAAAACAGGATCACTTTTGTCAAAATCTCCGAACACTGTATCATAAATAAAAGGTATTACCGCATTATTATCACGGTCAAAAATACCATATTTCCCATTTTTGATCGCCCTGCAAACACCGTTTTGGAAGTGCGGATAAAAAGTCAGATCATATTCATCCGGAATAACGAGATATCCATCGCGGTTGACGAAGCCCCAGCCACTATCGGTACTCACCCAGCCGTAGCCTTCCTCATCAAAATCGGTTACCTTGTCCCATTCTGTGTGATGTGGCACCTCATCGCCTGGGCTTGAGAAATCATTGACTTCCCAAGGATATATTTTTTTCATCATTTGAATTATCTTTAAAAATGGATTAAACTATAAATCTTTACTCATCGTGAGGATGATTACTCATAAAACGCAAGCATCTCCTGAATTTCTTTTTTAACCTCATTACGAAAAGTGGCAGGGCTTATTACGCAAACGCGGTTGCCGTAGGACAGGATTTCCTGTTTGAAATCGTAGGTGGGATACAGCTTGAGACGGATGCGGAGTTCGGTGTCATCGTCTTGAATAATTTCCTGCGAATGATGCAGCGGCAAAGACTTGATGTACTGACCCTGATGGGCATCAAAACTCAGTACAATTTCCTCCAGTTTATGATCATTTGGCGAAATAATGCCAAAAAGATTGCTGTATTCCTCCTTTACGTCAAAATCTGTCCTTTGGAAAGTGGTTTTCTTTATCTCAAGAGCGGAGATACGGTCCAAGCCATAGGCCTTAACTATGCCATCAGGTTGCGCTGAATCATTTTTGTCGGAGTCGCGGGCCAGCAGATACCAGCGGTAACGGAATTCCTTAAGCGCGTAAGGTTCCAGCACCCTGTCTTTTCCCTCCGATTCAGAAAAACTCTGATAGCGCAGGCTGATCAGCCGCCGGTTCATAATGGCGTGCACCAGGCCATGAAGGTGCTGCAGACCCCTGGACTTCCGGTCCTCAAAAAACATAATGTCGCTGCGGTCACGGGTCTCGCGGTACGCCTGCACCAGCAGCAGATTATCGAAAACACTGTCCTGCGACTGCTCCAGTTCCTCCTCGCTGATAACGTATTTATCGTATTTACGCGAATACGAAATCTCAAATCCCATAATTTCAGAAATGGCTTTCTTATCGCGCTCAAAGGTTTTTTTGCTGAACCTCAGTTCCGAACCCAGGTCCTTGGAGGCAAACTGTTTTTCCAGGTATTTTTCAATTTCGTCGTAGGAAGCACCATTTTCCTTACGCTCCCTGAGCAGGACTTCAATCAGTTTAAGTCTCAGGATCTGTTCATTCTTTGCCATAATCTGTGTTTATTAAGCGGTAAATATACAGAAGTAAAACGCCATTTTACGACGGTTAACTTTATACTTTTGCCTTTTGTTTTTACTTTTGCCTTTGTTCTGGCTATACGCACTATGCTTTAAACTCTGTGAATTCCAACTGGGAATGATCTCTGCCGACAGCGGCGGATGCCTATTTGCCTTTTTCTTTTCACTTGTACCTTCTAACTAACTACAGAGCTGCAACCAGAACTGAAGTAACCAACAGTATAAAACCAACCGGAATGGCAATCAGCAGACACTTATAAAAAGTCCTCAATATCTTTTCGCCAACTGAATACTCCCGCGCGCATGTAAGTTCGTCCTCAGGCACCTTCTCAAAGAAATGTGAAATCAGTTTGTTCATTCTGTTTTTTTTTGTAAAAGTAGATTCAGACAACGCCTGGAGAGGACGGTTTTAAACATTATTTAACAGACTTCGCTTGGTTTGCTGCCTGGTGGTTTTTCAAGAAATTACTGAAATGCACACCCCGCAATACCGTGACGCTGATTAGCAGCTGTGCCCATAATACCTTTCTAAAATAAACCTTGTCAGGGTTCGAAACCCTGACAAGGTTAAGTCGGCTGGGACAAGAAAAGAAATCACCTCCCGTTGGCAGATATCATTACAGCGTTCTGTGATTAACCTCCTTTATCTTACTTTCCAGCGTATAGGCGAAAAACTTTAACAGCCGGTCTTTTGGGGTTTTCCGAACAAACCCGATCAAATAACAAGCGAGTTCAGTAAGGTCCTTTGCCGGCATTTCCTGCGAGTACCTGAATTTATAGAATTGCTGCAGGAAAGATTCAGTCAACGCAGGTGCATCTTCACTTTCTGTCCATATTGCTTCAAGCATAGCTTCTTCCTGGTTACGGGGGTAAAGATTGTCCTGGTTATCCAGATAGGACTCGAGTGATTCCGGGATATCATGTTGAGTTTGATTTGCCTTAAGTGTTCGCCTCATAATTCTTTAAACTTTTAACGGACTTCATCTCCATCATAATTAAGTCGGGTGCTAAATTTCTGCTGAATTGCCACCAATTCAAAGTAGTTCTCACGGCCTTTTCTTCGGGACAGTTCCTTCATTTCGGAATCAACTAACACGTTAATCCCGTCCAGTAGACGCTGAAAAACATCGCTGTTAAAGAAATCCGGTTTGGTCTTGGGGAAAATAAACTCACTTAGCTCACCGAAGACAGATTCAACATTCAATTCTGCCTCAAGTTCCCGATTCCTGTCTTCCAAATTCTTTATGTCTACCCCAAATTGATCTAACACCAAGGTCAGAGATTTCATCAGATGATAATTCTGATCAGCTACTGCCTTCTGCTTCCTGCGTTCCAGGTCGTTGAGGATAAGAAGTGAATTCAGCAGTGCGGCTCTGGTTTCAAAAAGTTGAGAATTAACCATCTTTGTTTTCATGATTTGTGTTTTGCAAAGATGAGATAGTTGAGGGACAAAGTATGGCGGTTAAGAAATTATCTTAACTTACCAGTTAAGACCTTATCTATAAGGACAAGCGAAGGCAGGTTAGATTATATTCTACTTCCTAAGCAAAACTATACGTGTAAAGATGCTGATACACCGCAACAGTCTTCATGCTCACTTCTTCATCGGTATATTTTTCCTCGGGTAGCCAGAGAAGCTGATCGTAGATGATGGTCTTCACACCGGCTTTCAGTTCACGGCTTTCCTTCCAGTTGGGAATATTCAGTTTCTCGCGCTGCAGTAGTTCCAGGGTTTCCTTAGCAACTTTTTTCACCTGTTCGCGCTCTTTCAGATTGAGTTCTTTATTCTGAATCAGAAGATCGAAGATCGAAAGGGTTTGTTGGTCCAAGTTTTCTGAGTAGGCTCTTCTCTCCTCCGCCGACAGTTCTTTTACAAACGCCGTCAGCTGCTCAAAACTGCGGATCAGTTCTGTTTCACTCTTACCGTTGTTATAAGCCTCAACAATTTCCCGGTACCGCTCATAGAAATCCAGACGCAACGGGTTTTCCTGAAGCATCTGTTCGAGTTTCTGTTCTACGGCCGTATTCAGATCGTACACCAATTCATTCTTTCTGGCTACCTTTTCAAATGCTTTCCGCAGGGCATCCATGTCGAATTTTGACAGATCTATTTCAACGTTTACGGGTTCAGCCACATGATCCACCTGCACATGCTCGTCTACCACCGCTTGCAGCCGCATAATGATTTCCGTGACATCAGCAGACTTTACTTTCTGATTTAGTTTACTGTACAGCGCGTCAACCGCATTGTACTGTTTTGTAAACTGCTTCGCCTGCTTTTCGGGAAAGAGGGCTTTGTATTTCCTGAACACATTTCTGGCAGAGATTTCAAACTTGGCGCGGGTTTCTTCATTACGGCACACCGCATTCGCTCCTTTGTTAATCGCTGCAATTTTCTGCATTGGGGTAGCATCCATCAGTTCTTTAAGATCAAAATCCAGTTCCTGCAGCATGGCGGTTACCTCTGCAATTGCCGACTTCACCTCTCCGGCCATGGCTTCCAACTGTTCAAAAGGCTTATCATCATATTTGCCGCCTCCCTTCTTTCCGCTGTCACCTTCACCATAAACCGCATAGGCTTTTTCGAGCTGCCGGTACACATTACCATAATCTACGATAAGTCCATTTTCCTTTTCGTCATCATACACACGGTTGGCACGCGCAATTGTCTGCATCAGCGTATGCCCTTTTATGGGTTTGTCCAGATACACGGTCGAGACACAGGGCGCATCAAAACCGGTAATCCACATGGCGCAGACAATCGCAAGGCGGAAAGGATGGTCTTCGTCCTTGAATTCCTTCTCCAGATTTCTTTCCACCATCTTTCGGCGGTGACTTTCAATATCCAGATTCATCGTCCTGAATTTATCCACTTCATTCTGTTCCTGACTCACCACCACGCAAACCTCAGTTGAAGCAGCGATACTGTATTTGCGGCGAAGTTCCTGCTCTTCCTGCGGATCTTTTGACAAGGCAATCTGCTGGTCGAGCTCGGCCAGATACTCCGGCCAGTATTCCATCACATACTGGTACATCCGTACGGCTGTAGGTTTATCCAGCGCGACATACATCGCCTTTCCCTGATAGCCTCTTTCATTGAAATGCCACACGAGGTCTTTCGCTATTTTACGGAGTCTGGGCTCCGCGGTTAAGATGGGATATTCCTTTTTAAACAGAAAGGCCAGTTTTTTTTTCTGGTCTTCGTCCAGATTCTCGTTTTCGAAAACTTCCGCCATCTGCTCGTTCAGGGCCGGATTTTCAAGCTTCAGCTTCTCGCCTCTGTTCAGGTATTTTAAAGGAAGCGTAGCTTCATCTTCAATGGCTCTTTTGAAATCGTAGACGGATACATATTCACCGAAAATATTCTTCGTCACCTCTTCTTCATCCTTAATAATAGGTGTTCCTGTGAAACCAAGGTAGGAAGCATTCGGAAGTCCGTAGAAGCGCATATTCCTCGCATACTTTCCGCCCTGGGTACGGTGTGCCTCATCGGAGATGACGATAATATTCCTGCGATCGGTAATCAGCGGATATTCTGTTTCTAACGCAGGATCGATTGAGAATTTATGGATAAGGGAAAACACATAGCGGTGATTCTCGCTCAGCAGTTCCCGCAGATGCTCGCGCCCCGAAATGCCTTTCTTCTTTCCGGCAATGATGTTTTTGTTGTGCACCACTCCCACACCGGAGAAAGTATCATAGGCCTGATTCTCCAGCTCGGTACGGTCCACCACAATGAGGAAGGTATAGGCGCCGCCAAACTTGCGGTGGATCTTTTCGCAGAGGAATACCATCGAATAGGTTTTACCCGACCCCTGCGTGTGCCAGTAAACACCAAGTTTACCTTCCAGGTCTTCAATGTTCTGCACATTTTCCAACACACGGTTTACGCCGATAAACTGGTGGTTTTTGGCCATCAGTTTTACGATGCTTCCGCTGCTATCATCAAACAGGAGGAAGTTTTCGAAAATGTCCATGAGATTTTCCGGCGCGCAGGTACCGCGGAGCAGCGTATCCAGACTTACTATGCCTTCTTCCTCTTCCGTAATCCTTTTCCAGTCCAGAAAGTATTTGTAAGGGCTTGTGATGGTTCCTACTTTGGCGTCGGTACCGTTGGAAAGAATGATAAATGCATTGTGATAGAAAATATGCGGAATGGTGTCTTTATAATCCTTCAGATTGTCCTCATACGCTGAACGCAGATCCACGGCGTGCGCTTTAAGTTCAAAGAAAACCAATGGAATCCCGTTTACAAATCCTATCACATCCGGGCGGCGGTTGTGCAGTTCACCCGACACTTCCAGCTGGCGCACGGCCAGAAACTCATTGTTGCGGTAATCCCTGAAATCAAAAACTTTAAGAATTTTCTTCTGTGACTTACCCTCTTCAGTGATGAACGAAACTTCAACGCCATTTTTAAGCAGGAGTGCTTTGGCTTTGTTCTGCTGCGCGGTGGTTTTCCCCGATTCCTTCTGTACGATTTTCTCAATAGCACGCGAATACGCCAGATCAGGCAAGCCGGGATTAAAGCGTTTCAACGCTGCCAGCAGATGCCGCTCCAGTACTACTTCGGTTTTATTGTCCCTCCCCAGCAAGCCCGCTTCTCCAATAGTCTCATTCTGCCAGGCGGTAATGGTCGTCCAGCCGAGTTCCTTCAGCACATCTTCAGTGGCCTGTTCTATAAGAGCGTCTTCTGAGTATTCGTAGGACATAATTTATTACAATTTTAAATGTTTTTCGTACAATGGAATGATGTGGTGTTCTAAGTGATATTGCGCTTTGCTGAAATTCCAATCTTCTTTAATCCATTTTCTGTCTATATCTTCGGTAACAACTAAATTAAAGATAAGAGATGACTTCAATGAATCAATATAATTATTTTCAAGTTTAGCTCTATATTTATCCTTCTTAACTTCCGGCATTAATGCAGAATATTCAGAATTTTCGCTCACAGTCAATAATACTAAATTTCCAAAATGATCCTTCAATATCGGCGTTTCAACCGACTTCTGATATAAAACACGATCCGCATCTTCTTCGAAGTGATCCTTACTTTGGGGAAAGATGTGTTCTATAGAAGTCTTAAATGTAATTTTATATTTATTCCATAGCTGATACTCCGCCTCGGGTATTATGGCTTTAAATTCATCTCTATATTTCCAAATTAAGTATTCCGTTTTATGAAACCAATATCGGAAGAAAAATGTTCCATTTAGTAAATTAAGCTCTTGATGGATAAAATTAAAATCTCCACTTACTTCTTTTTCAAATATGGTCTTAAAATTTTTGAAACTAAGTTGTGACATACTTTGATCATCATTTTTTTGACAATAGAAATAATTGTCCAATTTTTCAATAAATAAAGTGGATGATATAATAGAATCTTCGTAGGATTCTAAGACATTCTGGTGATTATATCTGTCGTACAAATAATAAAGAAAGGACGTGAGCCAATATTGAGTTTTGGACTCTTGTACAATATACAGGACAGACTGTATGAGACTTAGCTGTTTATTACTTTCTGTAAATTCTCTTTTTACTGAGTAAGACTTGTCGCTATTGTTATAATATACTTTATTAATCAAAAGGCTTTCTTGATTATCCTCATCTTCAGAAGTCCATTTAATGACAAATTTGTCAAATAAGAATCTCAGTTCAAATAATAAATTAATAAATTTCACAATATTTTCCGATGAAGAAAATTCTCCTTTGTCTGTGGAAAAAAATCTCAGTAAATTTTTTGAATCCACTTGGATGGGATCATTAATGTTATATAACAGATTATACACTCTCAAAGTATGTAAAATTAATTGGGGAAATCCAATTATACTTCTGCTGTTTTCGTGCTGAGAGTTATTTTTTGATACAGAAGCGTCAGGTTCATTTTCTAAAATAGATAGTAAGTCAATAGGTTTTCTATCATTCGCTATGTAATTATTTAACAGAAAATAGGCATCGGAGTGATTGGAGTGGAATCCTGAATTCCAAATCTGTGAATGAAGGACCTTTTCCCATTTTTCAGCTGTAGTGCTGTACACGCTTCTTTCTAAATAAAGATTCATTTTTGAAGATGCATCCCACTTATACACTAAAACATCAATGTCAGCATTAGATAAATTCTCTTTTTTTCTTAGAACACTTAAAAACCTCGATTTAAGGATTTGATGATTCTCCAATTGCTTCCCGCCACTATTTAATGATTCAAAAATTTGATTAAGATTATTTTTGGATGGAACTGTAGTTTGAACCATTATAAGATTTTGGTAGATGTAACTTCCAAAATCTTCTAAGTTATCTTCCTTCCAACCATACTTAATAATTACTTCTTTTAAGGAATTGAAAATATTTAACATCCCACCTATAATTGGCTCAAGAGATTCATCATGATCATCAAAGTGAATATTCTCCTTTTTTAATATATCAATTGTTTGATTACCCAATAGAGCGAAATACTCATTCACTTTATCTCTTGAACTGAAACTCAAACGAGGTCTGTCATTTACAAAGGCAAACTTTGCCAGGTCATTACTGTATTGTCCAAGAATAATCGATAATAGCCATAATGTAGTGAACCTTTGCTGGCCGTCTATTAAATCAATAACTAGTTTATCATCTGTAATTTTACTTGCAAACATCATATTGCCGATATAATACGACCCATTATTTTCTAAAAAAGCTTCAGAAATATCTTCAATAAAAAGTTTGATTTCTTCAACACCCCAAACATACAATCTCTGGTAAAGTGGTATCTGTAAATGAATAGTTTCGGAAAAGTGTATAAGAGTTTCTAAACTAAAATAATTAGATGTAATCCCATCTTCTACTTGAATAACTTCTTTTATTTTTTTAAAACCAATCATTGTATTTTAATTTTAACGTTCTTCCAGTTCATTGCAATAAATTCTTTATCTGTAGCTTCTTCAGATAGATATGTTTTTTTTGCTCTCCTTACATATTCAGGTCGAGATGTATGGGAATAATATTCAACATTTTTATCTTTGAATTTGAAGGTGGTGATATTCCGTTCTTCTGTGTTGCCTATATCCTTCACTTTTACCCTCATTTTATATTTTACGATTTCTTCCAACAATATGTCCGGCTCTATATTTAAATAAATATGTTGTAATATATTAAACTCTTTGCGCATCATGACCTCAGGTGATTCTCTCCGGACACTTTGTAGATACAAAAATTTATTACCCAGTATCTGTTCTATTTCAAATGCAAATTCTTCCAACCTATATTTTTCATATTTCACATAATACCCTAAGACAAGCAGATAATAAAAATGTAAAAAATAATCATTATAAGACCCTTTAACAATACCAGTTATTTTATCCAGTTTCGGAAACTCACAATTAATAAACAAAATATCAAAATAAATTCGTAATCTTTCCAAGGAAAGGAAGAATCCTAATCCTTTCTGAACGGGCTGCATTGGATTAAAATCAATAAGCTTATTAGAACCTAGTGCTTCTTCGTAAGTCGAAGTGTAGATATGTTTATTTTCTCCAATAACGACTTCTGTATTACGCATATTTCGAATACCGGGAAACAATTTTATAGCTTTTACATCTGCACCATAACGTACTGAATTATCCCGAAAATAATTTTCAATTGCATTTTTATCTATAAGACTAAAATCACCTTTAGTCCAATAATTATGTTTTACCCATAAAAGAGAGACAAAATTATTTAAGGAGTATATTTTACTTAATTTAAAACTCCTGCTCTCTATTTTTGCATTTAACGAGTCAAAGCTTGAAGCTACTTCTTTTTGTAACTTTACTTCATCTTTTAACTCTCGAAGATGGTACGACTTCAATACATTTATAGTATCTAGCTTTTTACCTTTGCTGTTGAGTGAATCAAAAAATTGAAAAGCTTTGTTCTCATCAGACGTTATTATTATATTCAGACGTATTTTTCCTAATACTTCTGTATAAAATTCAGTATTAGTAAAGTGGTACTGATTTTTATAAATTTCTATTATTTTCTTAACTTCTAATATGTTTTTCACAGAGATATTACTGTGATAAAAAAAAGAATTATTCTGCAGGTAGCACTTTGCTGGATCAACCAAATAATCAAGAATAAGAAAAGTTGTCAATCGTTGTTGCC
Source organism: Chryseobacterium sp. (assembly GCF_008831505.1). Classification (NCBI taxonomy): domain Bacteria; kingdom Pseudomonadati; phylum Bacteroidota; class Flavobacteriia; order Flavobacteriales; family Weeksellaceae; genus Chryseobacterium; species Chryseobacterium sp. The sequence goes on from NZ_CP044507.1 coordinate 1,600,323, forward strand.
CATCCACAATTTGTAATTTTCACCCTCCTTTTTATTTAAAAGAATTGACCCTAGGTAAAAATCACTTACATCTTTAGTGGCAATTGTATCTGAAAAGAAATGGTCATCAATATCTTTAAACAGTTTTAAAACTAATCGCTCACTCCATTCATATGGGCGCTGAAAATCTGGAATTGATAATTTATTTTTAAATAGATCAGATAATGTTATGGTTCCAACATTTATCTGACTTACAACTTCATCTGCAACCAATGTATTTGTTTCAATCATATCAATTTAAATTAATCATTCCTAAAAACATCCATACTCTCCTAATCAAAATCCTCCTCATCCCCATTAGGGAACATCATATCCCGTTCGCCCTGTTCATCATAAAAATCAAATTCTCTTTTTAGTTTTTTGATGTCTTGTAAGATTGCCTTCAAAGCATTAAATTCAGTGGGCTTTCCCTTGTAGTTAAAGTCATTCTGATAATCAAACTGATGCATCATTTCAGTAACTTCTAACTCAAGATCTACTACATCCTGCTCGGCATCGTAGTTCTCATTTTCCAGTTCGTTGCGGTAATGTTCTAATCTTTCTCTTAGTTTTTCAATTTCTCTCATGGTTATTGTTTTTTTTATTTCACATCAGGATTGCCCTGATTTTTTTGCTTGAAGGTATGGTTGAGCAACCGTTTAAACTCTAAACTCTTTGCCCCGAAATTAACTAGCAGGCCCACTTCCAGATCATACGCTTCCAGATAGTTAATAGCCTGCGCGAAATGCACATCTTCCAGTTGCGTCAGTGCTTTCAGTTCTACAGAAATTACTTCCTCTATCAAAAAATCAAGTCTTCTGGTCCCAATTTTCTGCCCTTTATAATAAACAGGCATCACATGTTCCGTGAAAAAGACAGCTGGTGATCATTCATCTCAATCTGTAATGCGCGCTGGTAAATCACTTCCTGGAATCCATTTCCTAAGGCGCTGTGTACTTTCATCGCACAGCCAATAATCTTAGAAGTTAACTCCGAATATTTATACTGCTCGTTGATTATCATAATTTTATTTATTATTAATGGTCGACTTCTAGATGCCTGAAGTGTGATTTTTTTCTATAATTACACTTATCAATTGTCTGAACTGTGATTTTTTTGATTTATTTGATTGCTCTGATAATCCGTTTAAACATCACAAATCCTAACCTTCAAAAAATCATATTCATCACAATAATCAGCTTAATCAAAGTTCAGACACCTACACCTCCACCATCCCCATCATCAAGCGTGGCAATAAAATATCTCGCGCCTCACGTAAACGTTGGTTTTGGTATGTTAGATTGAATAGCTGTTTTGTTATTACATCAAAATATTCTGAAAATTGATTTAATACCTCAACTGAAGGTTTTATAATATCTAAAACCTTAAATTTTGATTTAGATAATTCGGGAAATGTAGCACCAGTCGCTAAACCTTTCAATTGATCCATTCTAAAAATGAAATTATATAATAAATATCCTTTCAAATTTTTATGGTTAGGAGTTATATTAATAAAACCTTGATTAGTTGAAAAAGGCTTATCTAATAAAGCGAACACACCAATAGTTGCTCTACTAGTCATTATAAAAGAATCAGACTGTAAAATTTTCGCAGAGCTTTTAGATATCCCTAAACTATTAGTTTTTAATTCGCTATCAGTAATAACTAATGACTTATTCTTAGTTAAATCAGATGGCGTAAACCAATTAATATCACCATCTATCCAATATTCTTTATTGTTTTTTGATGGAGTACCGCCACCTGATACCATACATAAATTTTCAATTTTCACTTTCTCCCAACCCTCAGGCAAACCTGTTTCGGGATTGATGGTTGCGGATTCGTGCCCCGGAAAACGCATACGCACAAACCATTCTTCGTAGGTTTGCTGTGCCATTTCTTGCAAAATTTTGATGCGCTTGAGGTTGTTCTCTATCAAATCATCATAACCTGATAAAATCGAAGCGATTTTCTTTTGGGTTTCGAGTGGGGGAAAATCCCAAGAAAAATCTTTAATTCCAGAAATTGGAATCCTCATCTGATTAGCAGCCCCTTTTCCCCTTTGTTGTATAAAATTTCTAAATTCAGTTGTTTCAGTTAAATAATACAGGTAAATCTGATTAATGTTTTCATCATAATTAACTCTTAAACAAATTGCGTTTTGATTTAAAAAGTAATTAACAACATTTGAATTAACTCTAATTGTTCTACCAGCAGCTGAATTAACTAAACTTGGATGAGAACCAACAGTTGCAATTATAATATCGTTAATTTCTAATTTATTTTTTATGTATTTATTTCCTAATTCAGAATTTAAAAAACTTATATCATTAATAGTAAATCCTGAACTATTAAAATTTGAAACCTTTAAAACAGGAAGTCCACATTCACGATAATCACTTTCAGTCCAACTTCCACCATTTATAAATTCACAAGCATCTCCAATTTTTATTCTCATAATTTCACCGCTTGAATTTGGTTCATCAACTGGTTGGCTTCTTCGTTCAAGGTCGCTAATTCGCTGTGGAGTTCTTGCATACGGCTTTGGTAATCAAAATCCATATCAATGTCTATATTCACGCCTACATAACGTCCTGGTGTGAGGCTGTAATCCTGTTCGGCTACTTCGTCTATCGTCACCATCTTGCACAAACCTTCAATATCACGATAGGTTCCATCAGGGAAATGCTCGTTAAACCAAGCGTTATCAGCAGCTACTTCTGGAGTTTCGCCTCTGTAAAGCGCCATTATTGCTGTTAAGCCTTCTAATTGCTCTTCCGAGAAATCGTTAATCGTCGTGGTTACTTTTCGGTACACATTACGTGCATCGATCATCAGGATTTTATTCTTGTTTTCAGGACGTTTGCCTTTGTCAAAAAACCAAACGTGGCAAGGCAACGAACGCGTATAGAAAAAGTTGTTCCCGATAGAAACAATACAATCTACATTTCCGGTTTTTACCAATTCTTCAAGAATACGTTTTTCGGCATTTCCGGCATCCGTAGCCGAAGAAGCCATTACAAAACCCGCACGGCCTTTCGGGTTCAGGTACGACATAAAATACTGTATCCACAGATAGTTGGCGTTGCCAATCGTTCCTTTTCCGGTCAACGGCGCACCGAAAGGCAGCCGTTTGTCTTCCGCCAGGAATTTGTTTTTCGCATCTACTTTATCCACGTTAAACGGAGGATTGGCCATCACAAAATCGCATTTGCCGTACAGTTCATGCGGATCGCTGTAGAAGGAATTGTTGTTGGCTATTTTGCCTTCAATGCCGTGAATGGCAAGGTTCATCTTCGCCAGCCGGGTGGTGTTGGATTTATATTCGGTGCCATACACCGTTATGGCTTCGTTCACCCTTCTGTTCAGATGGTCTTTAATGAAATGTGCCGTCTGCACAAACATACCGCCCGAGCCACAGGCCGGATCGTGAATAATACCGTGGTCGGGCTTAATAAAGTTAACGATGAGCTGTACCAGAGACGGCGGCGTAAAGAATTCGCCACCTTCCTGTGCACCTGCACCCATCATGGAAAGTTTCATCAGGAAATATTCGTACACCCGCCCGAACACATCGCCTTTCGCCTGCCGCACCGAATCGCTGTTGAAAATCCGGATTAGGTTGGCCAGGAGGTTATTGTCGGTATCGTCTTCGGGCGTCAGGTCCTGATAGTTCTTCGGGAGAATGCCCGCGAGCTCTTCATATTCCGCTTCAATCAGTTTCATGGCGGTATTCACGGCTTCGGCCAGATCTTCACTTTCCGGCAGCGCGGCCAGATAGCTGTACTGGGCTTTTTCCGGCAGGAACATGGCTCCGGCACGTGCGTAATCATCTTTGGTGGCTTCGCGGCGTTTCTGCGTACGCGGATTTACGGGCAGGGATTGTTCCAGCTGCTGCTGAGCCTCATGAAATTTATTTTCGGCAAAGCGCAGCAGAATCAGTCCCAGTAAAGGGTCTTTGTATTCGGCAGCCGTCAGCTTGGAGTTGGCTCTGAGTTCGTCTGCGGCTTCCCACAGTTCTATTTCGAGTTGTTTGATTGATGTTTGGGTCATTTGTAATTTTTACAGAGCACGGCCACCGTAGAAACCAGTTGATACGGTGTCATGATGCTGATGTTAAATTATTTGGAGTCAATAAGAAAAATATAAATTTACCCCTTCGCTGTCACGAAGATATCCCAGTCTTTAACCACCTCCTCAAAGTAGGCATTCAGGCAGTCAAAGTCATGGAAAGGCACCGTTGTCACCGGTGACTCGTTGATATGATAAAGTTGCAGCTCGCCGGTTTCTGGATTCTCAAGGAATTCGGCGCGGGTTTTAAATTCGAAAATAATGGTATTTGCTTCAGAATCTTTTTTGATGGTTTTAATCTGGGAAAAATCGAGGCAGTAGCGGCCGCTGCAGTAAATTTCGGGTCTCATTCGGTTATATTGTGTTTTTAACAAATCTAATTAAATTCAGCCAGCTGGAAAACAGCAGATGTAAAAGATTTTAGTCTGTTCCAACCTATCAGACTTTCCCCTGGCGCTCACCGACAAAGATAGACAGGTAGTAAGACAAAGGGTGACGGTTATCTGATTGCCACTGTCTGAATCTGATATCTTTATTCTTGGCTCTAGGCTCTAGGCTATACTTAACCACAAAGAGCGCAAAGGCTGCACAGGGAACACGAAGTTCTAGATTATCGATTCTGGATTTGTGGACCTTGGTAATTATCTAGCCTCCCAACTTTCTAATCTCCTAACCTTTTGACCTCCTAACCATCCAACAACCCAACTTACATCGGTACATGGACGCCTTAAATCTGAAATCTGACATCTGATGTCTTATATCTAAAATCTTGACTCTTGGCTCTAGGATCTTTTGACTTTTTCCTTTAATCTTTTTAACTTCTGCCCCGGATTTCAGCATTCGAATACATTTTCAAAGCGGCCTTTAGCCTTTTCTGAAGGTCATCACGTAGTGATGCAGGCTCCAGTACTTCCACATATTCACCATATCCCAAAAGTTCCATCATAAACTCCCAGTTTGGTTTCAGCCTGACTTTAAAGATGATTTCTTCCGGAGTGTCTTTCATGATTTCCTGCGACGCATGCAACGGCATGGTTTTGAGATATTCGCCCTGATTGGGAATATAGATACTGTCTGCCGGACTTTTTCTGAATGAAAGTACAATGTCCTGCGTTGTAAAGTCACCCGAAGAGCCAATAATTCCAAAGACTTCTGTAAAATATTCCTTGGGATGAACAGTTTTGGGATGCTGAAACTTAAGGCCGGTTTCCAACAGGTTCCTGATACGGTCCAGACCAAAAACCCTGAAATCCCTCGAATTGAGCTCATAGGCAAAAACATACCAGCGCCGTCTGAATTCCTTCAGTAAATAAGGTTCAAGCGTACGCTCTTCAAAAGTGTCCGACCAGAATTTCTGATAGGTGATTTTAATCTGTTTTCTGTCCCGGACAGCGACCAGCAGTTCGGCAAGATACCCCGTACCGGAGGGCTTGCGGGTATCGAACTGAATATATTCAGAGAAATCATCGCGGCTTTTGAGTGCCTGATAAATATCAAAAGCTTCGAACATGCGTTCAGAATACTCATCAGCCATTGAACAGACAATCTCATATTTTTTTGTGGACTTGTTAAAAGCGATTTCTATGCTGTAGAGCGTGGAGATATCCTGCAAATCACGCTGAAAGGTGCGGATGGAAACAACATAATTTCCGCCCGTTATTTCCGATTCTTTATTCAGTCTGCCCTGAATTTCTTCAAAACTGCAGGGTTTTACGCGCAGTTTCTGAATAATGATCCGGTGACGTGTTAATGTATCAAGTAACGACATTGGGCTATTCTGTTTTAGTTAACAAACTTCATAAATAATTCGCAGCGACATGCCCTGGCGCGCGTGCCCAATAGTTTCGCATAAAAATTAAATGTTATGCTGAAATGTGCAATTATTGGAGGTCGTGATTTTGATGATTATGACTTTATGAAGAAAATGTTGGATGAAAAATTTGACAATCTGAGTTTTGTGGAATGCATTGTGTCCGGTGGTGCAAAAGGTGCTGATACCCTTGCTGAACGTTATGCTAAGGACATAGGACGTCCCATGGTGGTTTACCGTCCGGATTATAAGAAGTTCGGCCGGGCCGCACCTTTTATAAGGAATTCCGAGATCGTTGAACATTCGGATATTGTATATGCATTTTGGGACGGCCGTTCGAACGGCACGCGGGATGCACTTAATAAAGCAAAAGAACTGGGTAAAATCATCTACATATTTAATTACAACCAGGAGGAGTAAAGAAAGGAATGCGACTGCATTCCTTTTCTCTACGTTAATTAGGCACTCAATTCGCGATGGCTGCTGAACTGGCAGTCTTTACAGAAAGTACTGTATCTGAGATTTGCTTAAGAATTTCGTCATGTGTTGTCTGTTTTTGGGCGGGCAGAAGGCGGTCGTCTGTCAGGACTGGAAGTATTTTCCACCATGCGGCAATCTTGCCGTCAACGGTGTCAGTTTTGAAACCGCTTAACCCTGCGCCCTCGTAATCAGATGTCTCAGGACGAATGCTGATTACCGGCCATTTGTGATTCTTAAATCTGAAATTCATTGTAGCACCATTTGTAAAACCTGAAAGTTTAATGGACTTCACATCTCTGTGCGGACCTGTAGAAATAGTTAAATATGGGAATTCCAATTTTAATGAGGCGGCCATCTCTTCCAGCAAATCATCTTTGATTTTTAAGGATACGCGCTCAAAGTTTTTATAGATCTCCAGGCAGGCTTCGAAGTTGTCGGTTATAATATCAGTAATTTTTTCAGTCATTTCAGTATTGTTTGTGGAATTAGTTAATTTTTTGATTAGATGAAGATATTGGTTCAAAATCTCACGAAGCATAGGTTTGTCATATGCCATTTGTGCGCACTTTTCAATCCATGAACAAATATCCTCTTTGTAGGACAAATTTCTGTATATTTTAAATTCCTGATCACTACTGGCCTGGTCACTTTCTTTACCATCCAGCGTAAGATAAAATAATTCTGCATCCGGATAGTTGTTTCTGTACCGCTGCAGTTGATTCAGCTGCTCAGCCGCATAAATCTTGTTTTCAATAAGTATCACATGCCCTTTTAAATCCTTGACAACAATATCAACCCGTCCGCCCTCAGTACTTGCCTCATTTGTAAAGCCAATATGCTCTTCTTTCCTGCATGATGCAGTTGTTGTGTCCATTGGGTAATTCTCGTCCAGGAACTGCTCAATAAATAGCATAAGAGGTCTCTCTCCTAGTCCATGACTCCCTTTTGGATTTAAAAGCTCTGCCAGCAACGCGGAGTGGGTAAAGACTTCATCTGACTCCATACTCATGATGGAAAAAATATTGAAGTTTTCCCCGGATAGCTCACGTTTCAAATTATAGATTTCCAGCAGACTGGATACATCCTTAATAAAATTGTAATTCATATGATTAGTTCGTTATTTAATATCAATTCATACTGTTGATGTAATCTCTGATTAGCGGTAAATATTCCGTAAACTTTTCCAGGCGGTGTCCATCTTTAACCTCATGCAGCACAAACTGTGTATCTTTTTGGTGAAAGATGACCGTTTGGTCAATTACCTCATCCTCACGCGCAGCGATTATCAAGCACTTTTCAGGATTAATAATTTTAATAAGTTGCTTCTCAAATGCTATTGGAAACGGAATATTCCTTAAACGGGTAGAAACATCCAGCAACGGGCTGAGCAGGATGAGTTTATCCTCAGGCACACTGCGCATCTCCCGCAGCTGATAGGCCAGGTTAGCGCCGGTAGAATCGCCTATGATAACTAGCCGACTGATTTTTTCACATTTCCTAAGAGCCAGTCGTAGAAGATGCTCAATATCGGATTCCACCATCCATTCTAAACAGTGGCAGTTATATTCTGCGCCAAAATAGTTCTTTAAGTCCAGGAACTTACGTGAATTACGGTCAGATCCATAACCGTGGATGTATAAAAGTGTTTTCTTCATTCTAACTTCTTAACTCTTTTTGTTTAAATATTATTAAAACAAAAATATATGTCCGTCACGACAGGATGAGACGTTTAACATAAGCAATTTAGCTGCTTGGTAATGGTTACAATATTAAGAAATCAAAGATGTTGATTTATGGCCCAATTCTGTCCTTTTCGAATTACCACGATCATGAACTGCTAATTATGATGTTCTGCAAAGGTGTAAAAATCGTACTGGTGTAGCGGTTGCGCAGATGCCAATTCCTAAACTGTTAAACCTTAATATTGTAAACTGTGTGCACTCTGATATCTGACGTCTAAAATCGTGGCTCTTTCCTAACCACGGAGATACGGAGGATGCACAGAGGGCACGGAGATCATGAATTATGGATGTTGAATTTTGAATTTTGAATTACTACTTTGTGCTCTTTCTGAATTCTTCGTGATTTTTGTGGTTAAGCAGGTGCGGCGAGGCCGAGAACCGAATTTTGAATTTTGCATCCAGGATTATTTTAATTGGTCTCTTCATAACCTTCTATCCTTCTGGAGTCTGACATCTGACATCTGATATTTGATAACTAACATCCTGCCTCAAAAACTCAAATACTCACACTCAAACACCCTACTACATATGCACCTAACCTTCTAACCAGCGAACTTACGGCGATAAACTGTCTGATGTCTGACATTTTGCATCTCACGTCTAAACTCTGGCTCTTTGCTAACCACAGAGATACAGAGGATGCACAGAGGGCTCGGAGATCATGGATTATGGATGTTGAATTTTGAATTACTTCTTTGTGTTCTTTCTGAAATATTTGTGACCTTTGTGGTGAAGCAGGTGCGGCGAGGCAGAAAACTGAAATTTGAATTTTTGATTCAGGATTATTTTGATTGGTCTCTTCATAACCTTCTGGAGTCTGACATCTGAAATCTGAAATCTAATATCTGAAATCTAACATCCTGCCTCAAAAACTCAAACACTCAAACACCCTACTACATATGCACCTAACCTCCTAACCTTCTAACCACCAACTTACGGCGATAAACTGTCTGATGTCTGACATCTGACGTCTGCTATCCTGGATCCCCAAGCAAGAGAACCACCTCTGTGATTCTCTTTGTCTAGTAGCGGGGACACGACTCGAACCTGCGTTCGCCGCGGCGAATAGGAGCCCTCCACTGGCTATAAAAAAAGAGAACCACCTCTGTGATTCTCTTTGTCTAGTAGCGGGGACACGACTCGAACCTGCGTTCGCCGCGGCGAATAGGAGCCCTCCACTGCCTACAAAAAAAGAGAACCACTTTTGTGATTCTCTCTGTCTAGTAGCGGGGACACGACTCGAACGTGCGTTCGCCGCGGCGAATAGGAGCCCTCCACATGCTACAAAAAAAGAGAACCACCTCTGTGATTCTCTCTGTCTAGTAGAGGGGACACGACCCGAACGTGCGTTCGCCGTGGCGAATAGGAGCCCTCCACATGCTACAAAAAAAGAGAACCACCTCTGTGATTCTCTTTGTCTAGTAGCGGGGACACGACTCGAACGTGCGACCTCCGGGTTATGAGCCCGACGAGCTACCTACTGCTCTACCCCGCGATATGACTGCAAATATATGACAAAAAAGTCAGCTTACCAAATGTTAATACTATTCCTGCATAAAAAGCCGGCTGAAACAGATCAGCCGGCCCCGAAAGAAAAACTAAGAAAAAATTTGAAATTATGGAACCGGATTCGGCTCCTTCACCTCAAAGTTCTGTTCTGCGGTATGAACCTTTCCGTATCGGTCAGTCGCTCTTACCTGCAGTTTGTGCACACCCAATGGCAGTTTTCCGGGGAACGGTGCGGACCAGATATGCTTGGATTCCTCCGCATTGGAAGGCCTCCTGCCCTGTAAAAGTTCATTTGTAGAATCCCATTTCATTACAGACTGTAAAAATGAAGGATCCAGGCTCTCGGTATAGCTCAGTGGTTTCCAGTCGCCTCCGTCCACACGGAATTCCACTACGTCATTTTTGCTGCCCATGAAGAAATTAGCCACAATTCGGGCAGAGTTCCTGCGGCTTGCAATTACCTGAGGTACATACAGTTTAATTTGAAACTCTTCCGGCATGCCCGCGGCTTTATACTGTATACTGTACTTATTGTCTTTGAAGTCAATAAAGGAGTAACCACGATAGGTACCGTCTCGCATAACCGACGCCGGAACGCCGCTGGAATCAACCGTGCCCGAATACCAGTCACCGGAAGTAGTACCCACATTGTACTCATGCAGGTTTGACGCGCCTTCCCAGCCTTCTCCTTTTCCATAGAAAATCTGGGTCTGCTTATGGGTATGTGCCGACATCATCAATACGTTCTCGAAAGGCTTAAGTAAATCAAAAAGCTTTTTACGGTCTGAAAGTCTGAAGTGATCGTCACCTTCGCGTTCGGGCATCATCTGAATATGAAAGGCCAAAACGACCAGTTTATTCTTTGGAACATGTTTGAGACTGTTTTCGATAAATTTAAGCTGATCTTCCCTGAAGCCTCCCCAGTAACCTTTGCCATCGCGAGGGTCCGGGTACAGAATATCATCCAGGACCATGAAGTGAACATTGCCGTAGTTAAATGCATAGTTGGCAGGTCCGAAATTCTCTTCAAAAGTCTCATCCGAAAGATGATCCTCCACTGCATCAAAATTCATATCATGATTCCCAATGACATTGTACCATGGCAAGCCAATTTCTTTTACAGCTTTTATATAAGGCTGATGCAGCGACAGATCATCGCCCACCAGATCTCCCAGACTGATACCGAAAACTGCGTTTCTGCGGTTGTTCTTAACCTCATTGATGATCCCTCTTCGGAAATAATCGATTTCCTTAAGGTTGTAGGGTTGCGGATCACCAAATACCAGGATCTGAAAATCTTTGCTTTCGTCATTTTTGTACAGCGGAAAATTTAGATCTGATGCAGGTTTCCCGGTAGGCGAAGTTCCTTTATATTTGAAAGTGGCAGGAGAACCTTTTGGTTTGTGGTGATAATAAAATTGAGTCAGATTGTTGGCATCAACCTTTGTACGGTAACCTTCAGGCTTGATCACAAAAACCGTGTGGTGTCCGTACAGCGGCAGCGTGTAACGTCCGTTCTTATCTGTAAGTACCACTTCCACCCCGTTGGAAACTGCCACATTTGCTACTCCTTTTTCGCGCTTTTCTTTCACTGAGTTTCCGTTGGAATCCTCGTACACCCAACCTGAAATGGCACTTTGGGCAATTGCAAAAGAGGAAATGAAGAGGCATAATGCCGATATTTTTACATTCATGTTTTTAAAGATTGTTTAGTTGGTCAGGAATATTGGTAGTAACGAAATCAATTCCCATCACCTGTAGTTTTTTATAAGTTTCAGTATCGTTCACCGTCCAGCTGTTGGTCAGAAGTCCCAGTTTACGTGCTTCGCCAATCCATTCCGGATGTCTTTCCAGCAGGACCTTATAATGATAATCAAGACCGTCCAGATGTTCGTCTTTAAGCTGTTGGGGCGACAGATCTCCGTTCAGGTAATGCACCGGGTAAGCGTGTTGCCGCTTTTTTATTTCACGGCAGATATTAAGGCTGAATGAAATGAATTCCACCTGATTTTCAGTTTTCGTTTCTGATACCAGTTTCAGGGCCTTTTCCACAATTATATGTTCAAGTTGCTTTGATTTGGCAGGTTTCAGTTCCACAATAAGTTTCATCCCGGGCGTACGTCTTCCCAGTTCCAGGTATTGCTTCAGAGTAGGAAGTTCTTCACCATTCGACAACTTATGGGTTCTCAATGATGATAATGCGTTTTCCGAAACTTCCATACCGGCATGGTGCTCATCATGATTCACCACCAGGATTCCATCGGCTGTCATTCTGACGTCAAACTCAGATCCGTACACTTTTATAGCCTGCGCATTTTTCAAAGCCTGCAGCGAATTTTCAGCGGTTGGCGGATTGGATTGGAAGAAACCACGGTGGGCAATAATCCGTGTTTGTGCACTCATCAGTTCAGCGGTTAACATCATCAGTAAGATTACATATTTTGTCATTTGTTCCACCACATTTTCACATTAATATCATCTCCGCCCATGGCCGCCACCGCTGCATTATAGTTCTGCGTATTCATTATCCTCGGATTTGTGGGATACATCATCCGCTGAGGCATTTGGCCATTGTTCAGTAATCCACCGTTGTTGGGCATAACGGGATAACCTGTGCGCCGCTGTTCATACCACTGCTGATGGTCCACAAAGAAAAGCGCGATATACTTCTGGGTCATAATCTGTTCCAGCGTGCCGTTGTAAGCCACTTTTGGGTTGGCAAAATAATTGGCAGGAACCGCAGCTCCCCATTGCTCCAGTGTGGCTTTAACACCATTTTCGTAGAAGGTCTGGGCATTGCCGGCTATAATTCCCTTCTGCGCAAATTCGGCCAGGGTAAACTGAAGTTCTGAGTAAGGATACACCAGGATTTTCATTGGAGCTTTTGCCAAATTCTGGTTCATATTGGAAGGCTGATAGTTAAATAACGTTCCGGGAGCATAACCTGCAGGGGCTCCAAAATAACCTATATTGGGGTTTGGTGAGGCCAGACTTTTCGCCTGGGTAAAGAACTGGCTCAGTCTTGGGTCACCGTTATCTTTAAGGATATTAACAAAAAGTTCTCCTGCAGCCCGGTAAGCGGTAAAGTCCTGAGGTCTGGCAATGGGCGCAGTGAACGGCGCAACGCCGGAAATATCAAGTACAGCACCATCCGCAGCATTCTGGAAGATTGGATAGGTAGCAGCATCGTTCACGATTTCCTGAATCCTGGCGTGCACATTTACCTCGCCGTTACGTTTCTGAATTCTGTTCAGCAGCCGCAGCGACAGTGAATTCGCAAATTTTTTCCACTTCACCATATTTCCTGCAGAAGCTTCACCACGGTAAAAAAGATCTGTTTCAGCAAGAGGTTTGGTGGTATCAAACAGTGCGTTTGCTGCCTTCAGGTCAGCCAGAAGACTTAAATAAATATCCTTTTGACTGTCGAATTTTGGCCGGTCCAGATTTTCCTCGAGCCGCAGGGCTTCTGAAAAAGGGATATCCCCGAAGGCATCTGTCAGATTGGCGTAAATAAAGGCATTCAGCACCAAAGCAATGGCCTGGTAGTTCTTCTGATCTTCAGCAACAGCATAGGTGTGCATTTCCTTAACCTGCTTCAGCCATTTATAACTCGTGTTCCAGTAGCCGGCGCCGGTGCCTTCGGTCAGGTAGTACCTGCTCACCGTATTGCCCTCGTTTGGAAAAGGTATGGCTACCTGCATAATCTGGAAGGTGAAATCATCTGCGCGGTTATAACCATAAGTGGCCATGTCATACTGTATGGGAGCCAGCAGGCTGCCGGCGGTGGGGTTGATAATTTTACTTGTGTCCGTATTGATTTCCTCAAAAGAGCGGCCGCAGGAGTTGAACACAAATACTGAGCACAGGAGAAGGCTCCCCTTTATAATGATGCGTTTCATAATAATCTGTTTATTTAGTTGATGAAAAAAGTTCTGCTATAGGTTAGAATTTCACATTTAGCTGAAAACCGATTGTCCTTGCCGACGGTAACTGGCCTATTTCTACGCCCGGCGTAATGGTGCTGTTGTCCAGTGTAGCCACTTCAGGATCAAACATTGGAAATTCAGTCCACATCCAGAGGTTCTTGCCAAAGATGGCTACCGTCAGATCATTCAGTTTTAGCGGCGCGATCATCGCTTTGGGAAATGAGTATGCAAGGCGTGCGTCTCTGAGTTTGATGAAAGAGGTATCAAAAGTATTGGTTTCCACATTAGCACGGCGGTAGTAGTCACCGTAATAAGCGCTCAGACTCACTGCCTTGGTGTTGGGGCTGAATGTACCGTCTGCATTCTGCACAACTCCTGCACCCACAATGGTTCCGCCCGGATTGTCGCGGCCCATTAGGGTATGTCCCAATTTGCCCTGTTCCGACATCTTATGGTGCGTCTGGGAATAAGCCATTCCGCCGTACTGTCCGTCTATGGAAAAACTGAGGGTTACATTTTTGTACTGGAATTCATTTTGAAAACCGGCACGCCATTTCGCAAAGGCATTGCCCACTTTCTCTACATTTGCCGGCCTGGCAGGTAATCCGTTTTCCCCATAAACAACCTGTCCATCAGGTGCCCTAAGGAGTTTAAAACCATAAAGGTCTCCAAGGGAACCACCAACTACAGCGTTGAAATAGACCACACCCGCGACTGTCGCCATAGTGTAGGGTTCAGAACCTACAGCTTCCGGCAGACTCATGATTTCATTACGGTTCATGGACCAGTTTCCGCCCAGTTTCCAGCGGAAATCCGGAGTTTTCACCGGCGTATAGTCCAAAGACATTTCTATTCCCCGGTTACGTATCTCGCCGGCATTAATCCACCTGTGTGCGTACCCGGACTCGTACATCATGGGAATCCGGATAATCTGATTGGCCGTATTGTTCTGGTAAAGGGTAAAGCTGTAATTCAGTCTGTTTCTTAAAAGCCCCAGATCCATGCCCGCCTCTATATTGGTATTGATTTCCGGTTTCAGATTAGGATTTGGGAAGGTGGAGGGAGTAATTACACCTCCCGGAATATCATCCATGTCATAGTATTTCTCCAGCTGATATGGAGAACCGTCAATTCCAACCTTGGCCCAGGAACCACGCAGTTTCCAATAATTTAACGCCGGCGATTTCAGGTTGAACAGATCGGATAAAATGAAACTGGTACTGACGGAGGGGTAAAAGAATGAGCGGTTTTCGGCAGGAAGCGTGCTGCTCCAGTCATTTCTACCGGTAATATCCAGGAAAATTTTATTGTCCCAATCCATTGTAACAAGGGCATATGCACTGTTTACCTGTTCGTCATATGGTTTTGGCACTTTTGTAATGAGCGATATGGCATTGGTAAGTGTGTACTGGCCCGGAACCTTCAGACCTTCGGCACGGTAATCATTCATGATATACTCGTTATAGCGCATACTGGCACCTGCCGAAGCCGATACATTGAACTGCCCGAAATTCTTCTTATAGTTAAAAAGGACGTCGCTGTTATATTCCTGATTGGTTATATGCTGTTCCCTGTAAAAACCCTTCAGGTAATTGGCCGAGCTCCATGGGCGCTGTGTGGTCCGTTCTTCATTCAGAACCTCAACACCTGAACGCAGCATCACGCTGAAGTTTGGAGAGATGTTATAATCCACCGTCATATTTCCGCTGATGTTGCGCTTGTCCACACCGTTGAGCATTTTGTAGGCAATCAGGTACGGATTGTCGATAAATGAGCTGAAGGGATGAATCTGGTCCAGCTCTTCCTGACCGTTCTTCCAGATGGGTTGGTACCACGCCAAATCTACATTAGGATTCTGGAAGATCATAAAGTAGGAAATGGACTGGTTGTTATAACCGGTTGCCGGAAGATTGTCACTCTTGGTCCTGTTGTAAGCCAGTTTTGTTGAAATTTTAAGCCTGTCGCTTAGCTTGTGAAAAAGGGATCCCGCAAAATTGAAGCGGTTAAAGCCTGTATTCGGCATCATCCATTCGTTATCAAGATAAGTGAGAGAGGTACGGAAACTGGTTCTGTCATTGGAATGTTCTACAGCAATGCTGTTGGAATAGGTAGAACCTACTTCCCAGAAACCTTTCACATTGTCGCGGTACGGACGCCAAAGCTGCCTTTCTGCACTTTGACCCTGAACGGTAGGATCGTACTGGAAATAATACTGACCCGCGAACTTTGGCCCAAAGGCACTGCTGGTGCCACCCGTACTAACGCCGTCGGGCGACGCTCCGTAGGAGTAATAGAAATTCCCGTTCTTATCTTTTGCAAGAGTTCCCTGTCCGTATTCGTACTGGTAATCGGGCCACTTCAAAACAGAATCGTAGCTGGAATAGGAATTAAAGCTTACCTGCAGTTTACCGTTCCGGCTTTTCCCGGATTTGGTAGTAATCATCAGCGCGCCGTTTGCAGCGCGCGACCCATACAGTGCCGCCGCGGATGCTCCTTTCAGTACGGTTACACTTTCTATATCATCGGGATTAATACTGTTCAGACCATTTCCCAGATCAATGGGCAGGTCACCGCCCGAGCCGGCACCATAGGCCGGCGTACCTGTGCCGGAGTTTACGCGGGGTCCGTCGCTCAGCGGAATTCCGTCTACAACGATCAGTGCATAATTATTGTCCATGAACATGGACTTTTCACCACGAAGCGTGATTCTGGCAGAGCCCAAAGGTCCGGCGCCGGCAGTCTGAACTTTCAGACCGGCCACCTTGCCTTCCATAGACTGTACCCAGTTATTGTTCTGTGTTTCTTCAAAGGTTTCCGACCCTACAGTTTCTGCTACATAACCCAGGGATTTGTCCTGGCGCTTGATTCCCAGTGCTGTTACAACAACTTCTTCAATCTTTTGCTCTTTCAGGGAATCCTGGCGGGTTTGAGCTGCCATTTCTACAGTCACGATACCGCTAAGTACAAGTACAAGGATTTTCTGTATGTTTCTTTTCACGATCTTTTAATTTGCCGCAAAATTACCGAGCACCGGTGGGTATTGTCTTTAACCCTGCTTTAAGGCTTTATGAAGAAATCGGTACTTTTGGGTTAAAGCAGTCTTAACAGATATTGTAAACTATTGCATACCACGACCTGTACTATGTTAAGCATCGGTAATATAGCATAACGTATGTGAATTTAGAGAAACAGACCCCGGACTAAGCAAGGGGAAGGAGTAGTTTTTTGAACTGCTGCAAACAGTAAACAGGAAAAAATCCAGACTGTAAAAAATCTGGATTCTCTATATAAATTTGTGTTTTTCAGTTGAGATGGAAGTCATTTCAAAAGCTCTTAAAAAGACCGTTTGACAACTCCGTATCTCCACTACAAAATTACAGATAAGGGATCTTTGATATTTTGCCCAAATTTGCCCAGATGGTAAGTAAATTCTTAAAGAAAAAAAGTAATTTGCGGCATGATCAATAAACTGCGAGAGGAATTTGAAAAAATATACTTCAGCGACATTGCCACAACAAAGGGACTGGAGAGTCTGGCCATCAACATGGGTGTTTCCCGAAACTCGCTTCGCAGGTTCCTGGGAAAAATAAAGAATGAAAGTCAACTGCGCATTTCCACACTGAATTTAATAGCGGTGCGCCTGGGCTACCGAAACTTTCAGGACTTCTGCGAGCGCTCCGGATCGACCACACCCATACTTGATTTCGAACTACTGGACATCTACTACGGAACCGTAAAAGGAAAAGGCACATCGTTAAACGAAACCCGTTTCCAAAAAGCTAATTACCATTTCGCAAAAAAAATCATATCCCACCCGGGCAACCTTACAGAATTTGTAAAACGTTTTGCGGCCAATGAAGAAGCACTGGAATATGTCTTTGCCTGGTATCCCTCCTATGAACATATTGCCAACGATAATTATCAGGAAGCCCTGCTTTATGTGGCAAAGATCAGCAAGAAAGCGCACGTAAAGGTTTTCGCATATTCATTTGTTTATTTCGGCAAATTCATGTCCGAAAACCTGTCTCAGGGTGAGGCTACAGAACTTATGAATAAGATTGAAAAGCAGGTAATTAAAATGCGATGTGAAGAATTTGAGGTATTTCCGGAAGCCCGATACAGCACCGTTAAAAGTATTCACTCTCACATTTTTGGAAATCCTGAAAAAAACAGTCCTTTTCCGCTGCTACCTCACTCTGATTTCGGATTTATCCACAGCCGGCCACTTATCGATCGGATTATTTACACCAGTTATGTGGGAAATATGCTCACAATCCTGAAAGATTATAACACCGCAGAAATGCTCATTGGCGATGCGCCCACTGAGAAAGCGCTTAAGACCTTTGAGGACGAAAATCCTCTCTATAAATGCCACGTACATCTGTACCGTATTACACGTGCGCTCCTTATGTTTCATTTGGGTAAGGAGCAGGAAGCCATGTACATGTTCGACCAGTTGCTGGTTAACTCCACCGATGTAATGCGTTATTCCTTCGACAGTAAAATTTATTTCGAACTTCAGTACTATAATCTGGGCTACAAACTTTACCCAAATCGTGAGGACTTTCATCAGAAGTACCAGATTCTGCTGCAGAAAACTAAATTCAGTTATTTAACCAGTTTTTAATGACCGCACTTTTAATTACTATCCTTGGTCACCTGTGCTACGGTACCACTAATGTGATGTGGAAAAATCCGCGTAATGAGATGGGTACCCTACCACTTATCATTACCCGTAGTTTTTTTTCATTCCTGATTTTTCTTTTTAGCTTTATTGCACTCACCAATTTAGGGCTGCTTACTGCACCAAAAATCACTTTTAGGGATTTGCTGAGTACCGCAGGCATCTGTGCAGTGAATTATTTCGGTCTGTTCTTTTATCTGAAAAGCCTGAAGCATGCGCCTGTCTCCAGCACCATCGGTTTCGGAAAAGTGAGCCTTATTATTGGTGTTTTGTCTGCGTACTTTCTTTATGATGAAGAAATTTCGGCCCTGAAAATAGGTATGTGCATCATAGTTCTGATCGGAGTTACTTTCATTGAAAGAGCTGCCAGAATTGGATCCGCAGTAATGTCTAAAGGTTTAATGTACTCAATATTATGTAAGTTATTCTGGGGTACGTCTTATCTTTTTGTCCCTTTTATAGATAAACTGGGACCTATCCTTTTCTGCGTAGTTCTGGAATTTATAGTCTGCACACTCAGTTGCCTTCTGCTGCTTGCAAGCCGCAGCAAGTTCCCTTCCCATACGGTAAGCCGAAGAACAAAATTTGAGATCGGCATCCTTGTCGTATTGGGAACCGGAGGCACTTTCTGCCTGAATTTTGCGCTGGCAAATATCAGCATTCTCCTTTTCGCGACACTGGCCTTAATAGAACCGATTCTGGGTCTCATCATCTCCAAGATTTATCACAGGGAAAGGCTGACACCTCTGCAGTATGCGGGGGTCTGGATGGGTATAGCAGCAGCGTTTGTTTTGGGTGTACTCAAATAAAATCCGGGTCTGCTCTTTCTAGTTCTTAATAAACCGTGTAGATACAGAATTTCCTTCCTTATCTAAAGTCTGCAGGATATAGTTGCCGGCAGGCAGATGAGCTACGTTCAGTTTCTGCAATCCGGAATCATCAGACTGTACCATGATTTTCTGCCCTGCATAATTGAATACAGTGAATTCAATGATGTTCCTGGCAGACCTGACGTGAAGTACATCCTTTACAGGGTTAGGATACACGGTCATTTCCGTATCCAATTCCACCGATTTTACACCAAGTGCATCCTGCGAATTGATTTTCACAAATGAGAAATTACCCTGAACAACCCCAGCTGTTCCCTGCCAGCAAGCGGTATAAAGCGTTCCGTATCCGGCAGTACTTGTTCCGGTAGAATTTGTGGATCTGGAAGAGCTAATATCATTTCCTGTATGCCTAATTTCAATCACGAGGTTGGTACCGGTATACAGGTAGGGCGTGTTAAAGTTGATGGTGTGACTGAAGGCATTAGGATCAGCACCCGATGTTAAAGCTCCGGCAGGAACTACAAGTACTCCGGAGCGCACCTGAGTCTGCGGTCCCACCACATTCGCACTGAAATCAAACTGACGGTTGGGAGGCTCCACCCCATTGCTGAGGAAGATTTCGTAGCTTGGGAAAGTAGCATCAGTAGCCGGCCAGTTTGAAGTTGCGTTGGCGGGCAGCCTGAAGGCAATGGAAGTGAGGTATTTTCCGTTTAACGCGGTCAGCAGGGAATCGTCTATAATAAGCTGATAGGTTCTGGCGGAACTCGCATAAACACCGGTAAATCCTGAACTGGCACTAAGATCCGGAACGGTAACTGATGTCTGCGCAGCGGCATGATGCGTTCCCAGGGCTAGGAAAAAAGCTGCAGAAAGTATTGCTGCCGATCGCCTGATTGCTGTTAATTGTCCTGCATGGCTGTATTTTCTGAAACGAAGTAATTCTGTTTTCATACGTATTTATTTTGATTATCATAAAGTTAGGAAAAAAAATACTGCGCAATTCATAAAAAACTTTGTTAATGAGATTTTAATCATCAATGAGCATTATTAAACTGCAGCCTGTAACCAGAATTGTTTTTGTTTGTCAGATCTTTCACACAGATAAAAAACCAGCGATATCTGCGGTATCAGCGGGAAACTAACTAATACAATCTCTGAAACCCGTGCAATCCGTGCGGGAAAATACATTCACACAGATAAAAAATCAGCGAAATCTGCGGTATCAGCGGGAAAATGAAAAGGTAGTTAACTGATAATTGCGGTACTTACAGCACACAGATTACACTGATTCGCACAGATAAGAATCTGCGAGAATTACAACAAAAAAAGAGAACCACCTCTGTGATTCTCTTTGTCTAGTAGCGGGGACACGACTCGAACGTGCGTTCGCCGCGGCGAATAGGAGCCCTCCCAAAAAAAATCCGTCTCACTACCAAAGCATGACGGATTTCGTGTTCTCAAATACTTGATAGACCTGTAGAACTACTGATATAGAATTTAATTACGTGTTGCCAGACTTATCTAAACTTTCTTTATCTATAATTGTACCGAGATAAGAAAAAAGCAATATAAGCAGCATGACTAGACTGTCCAATATTTTATCCAAGTCTTCGAAATTGGTGTGTAAAACAATAGCAGAAATACGAGAATAAAATTTTAAAATGACAATAAATATAGTTATATAAACTAAAATTTTTACAATAGCTTTTGTTTCCATCTTTTCAATTTTGAGAGGCATCATATATACAAGCAGCAAATTCTGCAATCATAATTGCTGATCCTATTGGACCCGCAAATTTAATCAGCGCTTTAGTTATCGCTTTAGTTATTATTGTTGCACCCACTTTTTTAAGAGTTTTAAGCCCAATGTAACTGACAAATCCCAAACCTACGGCATCCACTGCACAATCCCAAACTTCGTCCCAACTCACATTAACACCTTCCAAATTTACTGATGTGGGCGGAGATACCTGGCCAATTATACTACCAATTCCTGATAGCAATTCCTGCTCAAATTCCAACTGGCTTCCTACTTCAAGAATTTCCGGATTTATTAATACAAATTTATAAACTGCGTTATCCATTTCGTTTTGGTATGTTAAAATGAGATCGAAATCTAATCCGTATTTTTGATAAATAAATTCAGAGTCATCTTTTGAGATATTGTCATTCCGTATCTCATTGTAAAACATTTTAGAATTTCCATTTAATGCTAGTGTTTGATTTTGATAGTTATATAATTTAGCGAACGCCGAAAGATATTCATTGGCAAAATTTAGCCAAGAAATCTCATCTATATTTTTATATCTCATACTGCCATTATACTGATTTTTAACTTTTGCAACGTAGATTTCATTCTCTAAAGAACTAATGTTCGTATCAAAACGGCAAGAAGTAATTGATGTCAATATCGCTATCAACAATATAATGTTTTTCATGATAAAATAGTTTTAAATGTTACCCTACTTTCAGTATTAAGGACGCTGTTTCAGAATTCCGACCGAGTGCAATTCACTTTTGCATGTACGGACCTTTTGCTAGTGCATTTTAAAGAGGACCGTTAGGAGCATCAACAACTTGGGTGATTATCTTTGTTTGTTTCATAAATTCAAAGAAATATGTTGTTATACTTAAATAATTTAGTCAAACCAGCCTAAAAAAACGGCTATTGAAACTAGCGGATTAAAAGTAGAGGCATATACCAATAAGTTAAGATTGATTTCTATAAAAATAAGCACTTGATTAAGTAATTCCCTTTTTAAACCCCTAGACAAACATTTTTTCAAATATATTATAAAAAACAATAAAAAAAGATAGGAAAAACACTCATTTTTATTAATTATATTCTTTAGGAAGACTGACGGTGTTCACTGGAGTTCTGTTTCAAAAGTAATTCGTATGATATTATTATTTGTCCGATAGTTGACTGAAATATTATCTAACTTTAATTTTTTGATGGCATATAGATACGATTTCTTATTTCTATTACTTCAGTACTTTTTTTCAAGAAACTTTATTTTAAGGAAATTGACTTTTATTATGGAGAACTCTACACGGTGCTCGCCAGCAAGAAAGCAAAGGGCAGAAAAGGCTCCATTGTGGCTGCGGAAAGAGTCAGAAGGAAAGGACAAAAATCCTGTTCTGGAAATATCCGCATTAACAAATAGCGTATCAGTTAAACGATGTGCTGCGAAAGATCTATAATCAGAAAATAATCAAATCCGTAGCCATACTCAAGCTTGCCCACTGGTTTAAAGACGTAGAGGAGTTCGGAAATAAAGCCTTCAGCACCGTTGTTCGAACCATCAGGACGCATTCTAATAATATCCTGAACGATTTTACCAACCGCACCACAAATGCTTCTGCCCAATCCTTCAATGCAAAAATCAAAAACTTCAGAATCCAGTTAGGAGGAGTAAAATAGAGGTCTTTCTTCCTATACAGACTCACCACACTTTTCGCCTAATCCTCCAAGTTTTGGACTTTATCCGACTCGAACGTGCGTTCGCCGCGGCGAGTAGGAGCCCTCCACATGCTACAAAAAAAGAGAACCACCTCTGTGATTCTCTTTGTCTAGTAGCGGGGACACGACTCGAACGTGCGTTCGCGGCGAATAGGAGCCCTCCACATGCTACAAAAAAGAGAACCACCTTTGTGATTCTCTCTGTTTAGTAGCGGGGACACGACTCGAACGTGCGTTCGCCGCGGCGAATAGGAGCCCTCCACATGCTACAAAAAAAGAGAACCACCTTTGTGATTCTCTCTGCTTAGTAGCGGGGACACGACTCGAACGTGCGACCTCCGGGTTATGAGCCCGACGAGCTACCTACTGCTCTACCCCGCGATATGACTGCAAATATACAACTTTTTTCCGGCTTTCAAAATAAATGGACATTATTTATAGTGTCGGCTTAATTCATTAACTTTGTGTATGGCAAAAATTCTGCGAATACACCCCGACAATCCTCAGGAAAATGTAATTAATGAAGTAGTTACCGTTCTTAAAAACGGCGGACTCATCATCTACCCTTCCGATACAGTTTATGCTCTTGGTTGCAATATTTTTGACATCCGCGCTATGGAAAAACTTGCCCAGCTAAAGAAAATCAAGCTGGAGAAGGCTCGTTTCTCCATTATCTGTAATGACCTGAGCCACCTTTCCAACTTCACAAAACCAATAGACACGGCTGTTTTCCGCTTCCTGAAAAGCAAAATCCCGGGGCCCTTCACTTTTATCCTGGAAGCCAATAAAAGCCTGCCGTTAGCCTATAAAGGCAACAGGACCGTGGGAATCCGTGTGCCGGACCATGCCGTGCCGCAACTGATTGTGGAAAAACTGGGGCATCCCATTGCATCAACCTCTATTAAGGACGATGATGAAGTCCTGGAATATTCCACGGATCCCGAACTCATTGCCGAGAAATACGACAGCTTTGTAGACCTGGTTATCGACAGCGGTTACGGCGACAATATAGCCTCCACAATTGTGGATCTCACCAGCGGGGAACCGGAACTCATCCGCCAGGGAAAAGGTGACCTTTAGTTCAACACTCAAAAAGAATTCATGAAAATCATTACCTCACCGGCCAAACTCATGACCGTGGAGCCGGCGGCCAGTCCGCTCAAGCCTACCGTGCCTACTTTCATTGATGATGCCGCATACATCCATTCTTATCTGAAGGAAAAATCTCCCAAATATCTGTCGGAACTTATGGAGATTTCGCAGAAGCTCGCCGATGAAAACTGGGAACGGAACCAAAACTGGAGTTCCAAACCTTCCAAAAAGGAATCTGCGCAGGCCATCTTCGCTTTTACCGGCGAAGTATACCGTGGCCTGGATGCAAGAACAATGGACAGTGATTCACTGAAATACCTTCAAAAGAATTACCGGATACTCTCCGGCTTGTACGGACTTTTGAAACCATCGGATAAAATCATGCTGTACCGCCTGGAAATGGGCCGCAAGTTCGAATTTGAACAGTATAAAAACCTGTATGAGTTCTGGCGCGGAAAACTGACGGACAAGTTGAACAGCGAACTGACGTCTAAGGACCTGATCCTGAATCTGGCCAGTTCGGAATACTTCAAGGCGCTGGACCGCAAAAAACTGAAGGCTCCCGTTATTGACTTTGATTTTTTTGAGCTGAAAGACGGCAAACTCAAAACAATAGTAGTTTACACCAAGCATGCACGCGGCATGATGGTCCGCTTTTGTGCCGAGACGCGGGCCAAAACGCTGAACGATGTAAAAGCGTTCAATATGGAAGGTTACCGTTTGGATGATTCGCTGTCGACCGCTACGAAACTGGTTTTTACACGCTGATGACTTTGCTTGGAGATATTAAATCGGAATTTCAGGGGGAACTTTCCCGGCAGTATTCCGCCTCAGAAACCGAGGTTCTTTTTGAGATTTTCTGTGAAGAATGGCTGGGACTGAACCGCCCGGGCCTGCGTAAGGCCCTGCAAAACACTGTGGCCGGCGAAACTTGTCAGAAATTCAGGGTGGCACTGCAGCAGCTGAAGTCCGGAATTCCTTACCAACAGGTTTTGGGTAAGGCTTTGTTCTATGGCCTGGAATTCCTGGTGGACAGTTCTGTACTTATTCCAAGGCCTGAAACCGAAGAACTTGTGGAGATGGCCATCACGGAGCTTGGGACTCTAACCCAAAGACGGGCCGAAGGGTCAGCATACAGTGCTGCTGCGTCAGGAAATCGCCTACGGATCATTGACATCGGAACCGGTAGCGGCGCCATTGCCATTACCCTAAAAAAGCATTTTCGCGAAGCCACGGTCTGGGCTGTCGATTTTTCAGAAGCCGCGCTGCAGACCGCGGCAAAAAACGCTGAACTGCACAATGCCTCAATCAACTTTATTCATACAGATTACCTCAATTCGCCACTCGATGGTAAGTTTGACCTGATCATCTCCAATCCGCCTTATATTGGAAAGAATGAAGCGGATGAGATTGCGGACTCGGTAAAAGAGTTCGAACCTAAAATGGCCCTGTTCTCTCCTGTGGACGATGCACTGGTTTTCTACCGGAAGATCGCAGCCGATGCAAGGTGTCATCTTGCGGAAGAGGGCATGGTTTTATTGGAAATCAACCAGAAACTTGGTCCGGAAACCCTTGCACTCTATAATAATTTCCCCAGCTCGGAACTGCTGAAAGACCTCTCCGGCAACGACCGTTTCATACGAGTGCGTACATGAAATGTAGCCGCTCCTGAGGTTACCTGTTTTGTGACAGGCTTCCCTGCATTTTCGTTTCATGGTTTTCAGTTAGACAGTCACCCGAAATTCCGGCAGCTAATTCCAAAAAGATTATCTTTGGTCTCTTATTACCATTAAATGCGTACTGAATAATGATTCTAATCGTAGATGATTCACCTGAAAATATAATTTCCCTAAAACGGGTGCTCGAGAAAAATGACTTTGAAGTGGACACGGCATCATCCGGCGAGGAGGCATTAAAGAAAATTCTGAAGAAGTCGTATGTACTTATAATCCTGGATGTTCAGATGCCGGATATGGACGGTTTCGAAGTTGCTGAAGCCATATCGGGTTACAGCCGCGCGCGGGAGACTGCCATTATATTTCTGTCGGCCGCCAGCGCCAATGTCAATCTTATTACCAAAGGATATTCCTCCGGTGGCCTGGACTACATCAGCAAACCGGTGGATATGAATATCCTGCTGCTGAAGGTGAAAACCTTTTACCGTATTTATGAACAAAGCCGTGCGCTGAACCAAATGCAGGATGCCCTGCGCGAGGAAATTGAATTCCGTAAGGAAGCCGAGCGTAAGAAAGACGAATTCATAAGTATAGCCAGTCATGAGCTTAAAACCCCAATGACCAGCATCAAAGGCTATATCCAGTTGCTGGAACGCAGTCTGGATAAACATGATATCGAATCCATCCGGACGAAACTCAAAAAAGTACACAACCAGGTGGAAAAACTGAATCTGCTGATTGCTGACCTCCTGGATATCTCTAAAATCGAGAGCGGAAAGCTTAAATTCAACAAAAGATATTTTGCCTTCAATGAGGTGGTGGATCATATTATCGAGATTATGCAGCAATCCAATCCGCAAATAAAGATCCTTAAAAAAGGCAGCGTAAACTGTGAGATTTACGGTGATGAGATGCGCCTGGAACAGGTAATCGTGAATTTCATTTCCAACGCGATCAAATATGCACCGGATACCGAGGAAATACATGTAAATTGTAAACTGGAAGATGACAGGATTTATTTTTCTGTCCGTGATTTCGGGATCGGCATGTCCGAAGAGCATCAGGAAAAGATTTTCGATAAGTTTTACAGAATCGAAGAAACTTCAGAGCGGTTTGAGGGACTGGGTATCGGCCTTTATATCTGTCAGGAAATCATTGACCGCCACCATGGAACCATAGGTGTAAAAAGCACTTTAGGCGAAGGGTCAGAGTTCTTCTATTACATCCCCCTGCATCCAACCGGGGAAAAAATCAATCAATTACAGCATGAGTTTTAAAAAAAATCTACTTTTTGGGCTGGGCTTTTCGCTCCTCCTACTTCTTGTAAGTTCCGCTGCATCCTTTATCAGCATCAGGAACCTGATAGACAGCTCCACAATGGTTCGCGAAACCAATAAGAATATCAAGGACCTGGACCATATACTTTCCCTGGTAAAAGACGCAGAAACGGGACAGCGCGGATACCTGCTCTCCGGTGACACAAGGTTTCTGGAACCCTACACCCGCGCAAAGGCCAAAATAGACGATGCAATTACGGATTTATCGGTACAGCTAACCAAAACCGGCGGGCAGACCCGGAATATGGAAAAGCTGCGCAACAGTATCGATACACGAATTGCAATCCTGGACCGCAATCTTAACTACAAACACGGTAACAATCCGGTTTCGCCGGAACTGCTGCTGGAAGGTAAGAAGTATATGGACGAAATCCGGAATCTGGTTTCCATTATGCAGTCGGCGGAAAAAAATGTGCTGGAATCGCGTACGGATAACATGAATAAGTTTGCCTCCTATACTCCTCTGCTTATCATTCTTTCGGCCATTCTCGCCATCACAATCACCCTTATTTTCTTCCGCAAGGTGAATCAGGATTTCATGGAAAAATCCAAACTTACGCAGGAGCTTGAGGAAAAGAACGAGGAAACAGAGAACCGTCTGAAAGCCATTGAAAAGGTGACATCACAGATCTCAAACGGCGATTACGACATCCTGAGCGACCGGAATGCGCAGAAAAATCTGGGTAATGTGGCCGGCCCGCTGAACAGTATGGCCGCATCCTTACAGGATTCATTTAATTCACTGGAAGAAAAGGAGTGGCTGAGCAGCGCCGCAGCCAAACTGAATAACCGCATGATGGGTGAAAAAAGCCTGGAAACGCTGGCCGCCGACATCCTGGATACAGTTACAGAGCTCACAGGAAGCAGTGTGGCCGCCATCTATCTGCATGAGAACAACCAGTTACACCTGGCCGGAAGTTTCGCACTTTCGCAGTCAGAAATGCGCAGAACTGTACAGATAGGCGAAGGAATCTCCGGCGAAGCCTTCCGCTCATCGAAACTTATCATGGTTAATGAGATTGTGGATGACGCGCTGACCATCAGCTATGCAAGCGGTGCCGCGAAACCCACCAATATTGTCGCACTGCCAATCACACGTTATCAGATTCCTTTGGGCGTACTTGAACTCGGCAGTACCCAAACCTATACACCACGACAGCTGGAATTCCTGGAAGCCGTGGCCGGTAACGTGGGTCTGGCTTTCTACGGCGCACAAAGCCGCATCAAACTTCAGGAATTACTGGAAGAAACACAGGTACAGTCTGAGGAACTGCAGACCCAGCATTCCGAACTCGAAAACATCAACGCTGAACTGGAAGCACAGTCCCAGAAACTTCTGGCCTCGGAAGAGGAACTGCGCGTACAGCAGGAGGAACTGCTGCAGAGCAACCAGGAACTGGAAGAAAGGACCGCACTTCTGGAAGAAAAGAACCTCCTTATCGAGCAGCGTAACATCGACATTCAGCAAAAGTCGATTGAACTGGAGCAAAGCACCAAATACAAATCGGAGTTCCTGGCCAACATGTCGCATGAACTGCGGACCCCGCTCAACTCCATACTGCTGCTTTCCAAACTGATGACTGAAAGTGACGACCTGGACGGGCAGTATGTGGAGTATGCGGAGGTTATGCAGAGCTCCGGACAGGGCCTGCTCACCCTCATTGACGAGATCCTGGATCTGTCCAAGATAGAATCGGGCAAAATGACGCTGGAAATAGAGGAAGTACCGTTAGCCGACATCACCTATGATATGAAGATGCTCTTTTCGCCGCTGGCTAAGGAGAAAAATCTGGAGCTGATCATCGAGACTGCGGAAAGCGCCGCAGAAACACTGCATACGGACAAACTGCGTCTGGAGCAAATATTGAAGAACCTGCTGTCCAACGCCATCAAATTCACCTCTGAAGGCAGCATCACACTTCGCGTGCTGGGCGATGCTTCGGGACACAGGATCAGTTTTAAGGTCAAGGACACAGGTATCGGGATTGCGCGTGACAAGATGAGGCTTGTTTTTGAAGCCTTCCAGCAGGCCGACGGTTCTACACAGCGTAAATACGGCGGCACCGGTCTGGGACTTTCCATCAGCCGTGAACTTGCCCGTCTTTTGGGTGGTGAAATCACTCTGGAAAGCACCGAAGG
Source organism: Chryseobacterium sp. (assembly GCF_008831505.1). Lineage (NCBI taxonomy): Bacteria > Pseudomonadati > Bacteroidota > Flavobacteriia > Flavobacteriales > Weeksellaceae > Chryseobacterium > Chryseobacterium sp. The sequence goes on from NZ_CP044507.1 coordinate 1,629,100, forward strand.
TGAAGGCAGTGAATTTACACTGATCCTGCCGGTTGATGCTACCAAAGCGACACCGGCGGCTACTGAAATTACAGACAAAGTGGAAGAGGTAACGGAAGAAACCGATTCCGAACAGCCTGAAAGATACATCGCCTCCCATATTCCGCAGCCTATAGAAGATGACCGTGATGACATCAAAGCGGGTGACAAGATTATACTGATCATCGAAGATGATACGCCATTCGCCAAGATCCTGCTTGATTATGCACGCAGTAAAGGTTACAAAGGCATCGCGGCGGTCCGCGGAGATGCCGGCCTTGAAATGGCGCAGCTTTACAAACCCCTGGCCATCCTGCTGGACATACAGTTGCCTGTAATGGACGGCTGGCAGGTAATGGAGGCGCTTAAAGCCAATCCGGAAACCAAACCAATACCGGTGCACATCATGTCGTCCATGAAATTCAGGCAGGAAAGTCTGCTGCGCGGCGCGGTGGATTTCATCAACAAACCCTTCGCCCTGGAACAGATGCAGGACATCTTCAGCAAACTGGAACATGCACTGAACAAGGGTCCGCGCAAGGTACTGATCGTGGAGGAAAATGAACAGCACGCCAAGGCACTCAGCTATTTCCTTTCAGCCAATAATATCACGACCGACATTGCCTCCAACGTGACGGAAAGCATTGATTCCCTGCAAAACAGAGAGATAGACTGCGTGATCCTGGATATGGGGGTGCCACACCATAATGCATATGAAACACTTGAAACCATCAAGCAGAGCGAAGGACTGGAACAACTGCCCATCATCGTATTTACCGGTAAGAACCTGTCGCAGGGCGAGGAAACACGGATCAAGAAATACGCTGATTCCATAGTCGTAAAGACCGCCTATTCCTATCAGCGCATCCTGGATGAAGCCGGCCTCTTCCTGCACCTTGTGGAGGAAAAGAACAGAAAGAAACAGGACGGAAGCAGTAATTTTGAGAATTCCGGTGAACTCAGAAATATACTGAAGGACAAAACCGTTCTTATTGCAGATGATGATGTGAGGAATATTTTCTCGCTGACCAAAGCACTGGAAGTACACGGCATGAAGGTCATCCCGGCCATGGACGGTAAGGAAGCGCTTACCGCGCTGCAAAACAACCCGGATATCGATGTGGTACTCATGGATATGATGATGCCGGAAATGGACGGTTACGAGAGCATCCGTGAGATCCGCGCCACGCCCGAGTACAAAAACCTGCCTGTACTGGCGGTTACTTCCAAAGCCATGATGGGCGACCGCGAAAAATGTATCGCTGTAGGAGCCTCAGATTATATTTCAAAGCCTGTAGACATAGACCAGCTGATATCGCTTCTGCGTGTCTGGCTGTATGACAAAATTTAACCATTCCTGATGAACGAAAATAAAGAAATCCTGATTATTGACGATGACAGCAAGAATATCTTTGCTCTCAGCGCGGTACTGAAGGCCAGAAAATACGGCTGCCTGTCGGCACTCAGCGCAAAGGAGGGACTGTCACTCATGGTTCACAACCCCAATATCGGTGTGGTACTTATGGACATGATGATGCCCGAGATGGATGGTTATGAGGCCATAAGCCTGATGAAATCTGATGACCAGCTGAAAGACATCCCGGTGATCGCCGTTACGGCGCAGGCCATGACAGGCGACCGCGAAAAGTGCCTGGAGGCCGGTGCCGACGGATATATTTCGAAACCGGTGAATGTGGACGAACTTTTGCAGTTACTGAATGAAATACTGAACTAAGTGACTTCTGAACATGCTGATGAATATCTGGAAATCCTCCTTTCCGATGTTCTTGAAATCTACGGTTACGACTTTACAGGCTATTCCCGCGCTTCACTGAAGCGCCGGATCGTCCGCCTTTACGAACTGGACAGGTTCGTCAGCTTCGCCGAATACCGCTATAAGATCCGTACGGACGCAGTTTACTTCAAGCGCTTTCTGGAACAGGTGACAATCAATGTGACCGAGATGTTCCGTGATCCGGCCTTTTACAGGACTCTGCGTACCGAAATCCTGCCGCGCCTGGGTACCTATCCCTTTATCCGGATTTGGATTGCCGGCTGCAGCACCGGCGAAGAAGCCTATTCGGTGGCGATTTTTCTAAAGGAACTTAACCTGCTCCAGAAATCGCTGATCTATGCCACAGACATCAACAGTGCCGTTCTGGATAACGCTTCCCAGGCCATGATCCCGATGAGCAAAATCCAGCTGTACACGGAAAACTATATTGCTGCGGGCGGAAGTAACAACTTTTCCGACTATTACTCAGCGAATTACAGCCTTGGCAAGCTTAACGACAAACTCCGGTCCAAAATCATTTTCTCCAGCCATAACCTGGTGACGGACAATTCTTTTAACGAGTTCCAGCTGATCCTTTGCCGCAATGTAATCATTTACTTCGACCGGCCACTGCAGAACAAGGTGTTCCGACTTTTCGACAACAGCCTGGAGAAATTCGGTTACCTGGCTCTGGGCACCAAGGAATCCCTGGACTTCTCGCCTACTTCCAAAAACTTTGAAAGGCTGAAAGGCGAAAAAATCTGGCGCAAAATCTCCGAAAATGGAAAGGTGTGAAGCACTGATCATAGGAGGCTCGGCCGGAAGCCTGGAAGTATTGCTGAAAATACTGCCGGAACTAGATCCTGCACTGCCCTTCCCCGTGATCATCGTCCTGCACAGGATGCCCGGTAAAGACAGTATCCTGACCAGCCTGTTGGCTGCCAAGACACTGCTTCATGTAAAGGAAGTGGACGAAAAGGAAAAGATGAAACCCGGCACCATCTATATTGCTCCGCCCAATTACCACCTGCTTTTTGAGCGCAACCGCACCTTCTCACTGGACGCCTCAGAAAAAGTAAATTTTTCGCGACCCTCGCTTGATGTCAGTTTTGAAAGTGCTGCGGATGTGTTCGGAAAAAAGTTGGCCGGATTATTGCTGTCGGGAGCCAACAGCGACGGCACAGCCGGATTAAAAGCTATTGCAAAAAAAGGCGGTAAGGTTTTGGTGCAGGAACCGAACAGCGCTGTGGTGAGTTATATGCCGGCGCATGCCCTGGAACAGGTTGCCACAGATGCAGTACTCACGCCGGACCTTATGCCTGCTTACATCAACTCATTAAAAAACTGACAGACAATTATATATGGATAAAAAAGTATTTATTTTTGATGACAATGTGGAGATCCTGGAGCTTTGCATGGAGATCCTGGAGGATCTGGGCTTCGAGGTGAAGACTTCGCCCACAACCAACGAGGTGGAAGAGCAGGTACTGGAATTTATGCCCGACCTGATCTTTATGGACAACTGGCTTCCCGACATCAGCGGCATAGAAGCTACAAAACGCATTAAAGCAAATTCAGAACTCAGCCACATTCCGGTCATCTATTTCTCGGCCAACAGCAATATCAGCGAACTGGCCGCGCTGGCAGGTGCCGATGATTATATTGCCAAGCCTTTTGATATTGAACTGTTTGAAGAGAAGGTACTGAAATACGCAGAAGCATAACTGCAGACCGGGTATTCAAACTGACCAAAATTCAAGATGAAAAACATTTTCTTAAAATTATTTTGCGCAGCATTTCTGTTTACCACCATTGCCTACCTGATGGATGGTGATGCTAAGGAGCAGGATATGGGTGTGAGATTTGCAGAATTCGCGGGAATGCTGGCGATCATTTACCTCATGATTTCGGTGAAATGGTTTTCGGCCGGATTTCTGTTAAGAAAATTACGCCGGGCGTAGGTTGCGGTCACTTCTTAATACAGGGAGTCTGTTTTCAGACTGCTTTTTTTTATCAGCTGCCAGGAGGAGCTCAATACTTGGCCGATTACAGCACTACGTAAAACAACGTATTTATTGTTAAAAGCATTTTATTTATTGTTTTTCAATAAATATTTATTAATTTTGGCTCAACTTAAAAGCCTAAGTCATGTCAAAAACCGATTACACCCTGTTTATAGTGCTTCAGGTATTCGCGTGGATTATCTTTGTAGGTCTCAGCATAGAAGCTGGCGGGCTTATGGTTAATTTCGTATTCAGCATCTTCAGTCCGGATATGCTGCCCAGGCTCTACAACAAACTGGACCTCACCGGAATCTTCAACCAAAGCAGTGCAGCTTATTATGGACTCTACAGTTTCATCCTGATAATTTCTCTGCTGAAAGCCGTCCTTTTCTATGAGGTTATCAAACTGACCTGGACGCTGAAACTGGATCATCCCTTCACACAGACGGTGGCCAGGCAGATTGCCAGGATCAGTTACTTTACTTTGTGCATCGGGCTCTTAAGTTTTATAGGCAGACAGTTCGCAAAACAGGTGGAGCGCGGTGGCTTCAATACTTCCTTCCTTGATCTGTACTGGAACGACAGTCAGGCATTTGTGCTGATGGCCGCGGTCATCTACATCATTGCGGCCATCTTTAAAAGAGGTGTGGAATTACAGGACGAACACGATTTAACCGTTTAAGCCATGCCGATCATTGTAAACCTGGACGTCATGATGGCCAAACGTAAGATGTCGCTGAATGAACTTTCAGAGAAAGTTGACCTTACCCTCTCCAACCTCTCCATCCTGAAAACCGGCAAGGCCAAAGCCGTGCGTTTTTCAACTTTGGAGGCCATTTGTAAAGCACTGGACTGCCAGCCGGGGGATTTGCTGGAGTTTGTGAGTGAGGAATAAAAGAAGTGATTTCTACAACCAAAATACTGTCTTAAAGTTATTGAAGACTATTGAAATCGTATCTATATCCGCTGTCACAGTTGATACCAGTCTTCACAATGGGAAACATGTTGGAATTAATTCATTATGTACAAAATGTGAGGAGGTACGGACAGATATATAAGAAATTCCTATTTTTGTACTGTACTTTTTTATTATGCACCGAAATTTAAAAATCCTGTTACTTTCTTTCACACTCGCGTTATTTCTGGCGCCGGGGGTGAGCTTAGCTTGCAGCAAGAAGGATACACAGTATTTTAAAAAGAGTGTAGCTACCGGAACTTTCATTAAACCGTCATTCGCGGCAATGCAGCTATCCTGCGACAGTGGAGATTGCAGGGACGAATGCTGTCATCCCCAATCACACAATTGTCAAACCGAAGGATGCTCAGGAAACTGCAGCGGCAACCTTTGTGGATCAGTTCAGTATACTGCTGCCACTGAGAGTAAATTATTAGAGTATTGCAAAACTGAAGCCTCCGGCTACTATCGCAACAATTCCAATTTCTATTATCAGAATCCCCATTACTCAGGTGGATTCCATACCATCTGGCAACCGCCCAAAATAGGTTAATACTTCTTTCTTACAGCCCGAGTTATGTCCGGTCGTGAAGTGTTTTTTAACACTTTATCCCTGTTCTTTTAGTGGCGCTGTAAATAAATTTGAACTTCTACTACTCCCGTAAGAGTAAATCTTTCAAAATAGTCTCCTTTTCGGCCGATGACATTTTTGAGGATCCCGATGTTCGTAAGCAGTTTCTAAACAAGGAAACTAAAAATTAACCTGTAATATAAAATTTAATGAAAAATATTCTTCTGGGAATACTGGCTTTCGCATCGGTAATTCTCGTTTCCTGCAATAATCCGCAAACCGACAATACGCACACTGCCGTGACCGCTTTTACAATTGGCGATATTGTGCCCAATGACCAGGTGTGTATGGTCAACAACGCCTATATGGGCAAAAGGCAACTGGAAGTGCAACATGAAGGCAAAACCTATTATGGCTGCTGCGAAAACTGCCAGGTAAGGATTCCACAGGAAGAGAGTGCGCGGATGGCGTATGATCCCGTATCGAATAAAATGATTGATAAAGCCACCGCTGTAATCGCTATTTCGGATAAAAATGATAACGTTGTTTACTTTGAAGATAAAGCCAATTATGAAGTCTTTTTTAAAAAGAAATTTACTTTGATCAGTAATTAATATTGCAGGACTGACTGCAAGTTGTTAAGAATTAAATAATGATATAATATGAAATATCTACTAGCGCTCTTTATGTTTGTGGCAATATCCATAAATACATATGCACAGAGCACCAAAAGTTTTTATACCTGCCCCATGCACCCGCAGGTCGTGAAATCAGCACCCGGCGACTGTCCGATTTGTGGCATGACACTGGTAAAAAAAATTGTTGCGGTAAAAAAGCCGGCAGCCAGACCCGCACCGGTTATGAAGAAGCCGCAACCGGCCGCCATTCCCCCTAAAAAGGCAGCAGTAAAAAAGGTAACAGCCGCTAAGGCTAAAGCTACTCCTACAAATGCAGTGGCGAAACCTACAGTTAAGCCTAAACCGGCGGTCACAAAACCTATTTCACCAAACTTTAAAGCTTCTGCAAAAGCAAACGATTCAGCACGAGTTCATCAACTCGTGCAGCCTAAGACGGACGCCGCTCAGAAAGAAATGGAGCACAAAACGTTTACCTGTCCGATGCACCCCGAAGTGGTTTCTGATAAGCCCGGCAAGTGTCCGAAATGCGGGATGAACCTCGTCGCAAAAAACGAAAGTGAGCAGCACGCTGTCTCGGTCAATAAACACACACATCCTACTTCAGATAATCATCAGCATGAAGCTGCGCAAAAAAAATACACCTGTCCGATGCATGCTGAAGTGGTTTCAGAAAAAGCGGGAAAATGCCCGAAATGCGGGATGAATTTGGTTCCGAAGAAGGGAAGTCTGGATGCTCACACCCACCACCCAACTGCAGTACCTACAATCAAATTCCCGCTGGCTGATAAAAATCTGAAAGGCGGGCGCAAAGTAACCTATCATCTCTACGTGAAAGATACCCTGGTTAATTTTGCCGGAAAAGAGAAACGTGCAATTGCGGTAAACGGCCAGATTCCGATGCCGAAACTGGTATTTTACGAAGGCGATACCGCAGAGATCGTGGTGCATAATTTGTTGAAAGAAGAAACTTCGCTGCACTGGCACGGCCTCCATCTTCCAAACCGAGAAGACGGAGTACCATGGCTTACGCAGAAACCCATACCGCCGAATTCCACTTATACCTATACGTTTCCGATTATTCAGAACGGCACCCACTGGTACCACTCCCACACGGGTTTGCAGGAACAGATCGGGATGTATGGCATGATGATCCTCAAAAAGCGCGCTGATGATCCTACCTTCCGCAAAGGAATTGATGATTTGCCTACGGAACATCTGATCCTGAGCGAGTGGACAAACCTGAACCCCAATAATGTTCAGCGGATGCTCCGCAATGCGAACGACTGGTTCGCAATCAAGAAGGGCGCTACGCAGAGCTATTCTGAAGCCATAAAACAGGGACATTTCAAAACCAAGCTTACCAATGAGTGGAAGCGCATGCTGGCCATGGATGTGAGCGACGTTTACTATGACGCATTTCTGGTTAACGGGAAAACCGAAAGCCAGCTGGCAGGATACAAAGCCGGTGACAAAGTACGGCTGCAAATTGCCAACGGCGGGGCTTCCTCTTATTTCTGGCTTAATTATGCCGGCGGAAAAATGAAAGTAGTGGCCAGTGACGGACTGGATATTGAACCCGTGGAGGTAGACCGTCTAATCCTTGCTGTTTCTGAAACTGTGGATATTGTAGTTGAAATTCCGGAAGAAAACACCTCCTATGAACTCCTCGTTACCCCCGAAGACCGAACGAAATCAGCATCTGTTTATATTGGAGAAGGCGTCCGTAAATTCCATCATCCATTGCCAAAACTCAAATATTTTGAAGGCATGAAAATGATGAACGATATGATGAAAATGAACGGCGACATGAAGGATATGGGCATGGACATGAGTTACCAGACCATGGATATGAATCAGGTTATGTATCCCGAAATCATCGCGGAAAACAATGCGACCATGAAAATGGAAACCGAAGATGCCGAAATGGACCATTCGAAGCACCAAATGCCCGCATCAGGAATCACCACACTGAACTACGGAATGATGAAATCGCCTTATGATACTTCATTATCCAAAGACGCGCCGTTGCGCGACCTGAAATTTACCCTCACAGGGAACATGAACCGGTATGTATGGAGCATGGACGATAAAGTGCTGGCCGAATCTGATAAAATATTGGTAAAAAAGGGTGAGATACTCCGCATTACGCTTTATAACAATTCCATGATGCGCCATCCGATGCACCTTCATGGTTTTGATTTCCGCGTCCTCAATAAAAACGGAATCCAGGCTCCGCTTAAAAACGTCATGGATATTATGCCAATGGAAACCAATGTAATTGAGTTTGCCGCCAACCAGGATGGCGACTGGTTTTTTCACTGTCATATTCTGTATCATATGATGGCGGGTATGAACCGAGTATTCACTGTGGGTGATTATCAGAATCCACTTTTGCCGGACAGAGCCTCAGCTTATAAAAAACTGCAGCGAGAGAGCGATATGTGGCATCTTATGGCCGAGAATGATTTTGCGACCAATGGAAACGACGGGATGGCCATGCTTTCCAATACACGTTGGGAACTGAGCACAGAATGGCGGTTGGGATATAATGACCATCACGGTTACGAGGTCGAAACCCAACTCGGAAGATATGTGGACCGCATGCAGTGGCTAAGACCATTTATCGGATTCAATTACCATTACAGAAAAATTGACAGGGAGAATATTGAAAAGAATCTTTTCGGTCAGGCCAGCACTAAGGATGAAAGGAAAACCTTCAGCGCGGGTGTGGTGTACAAACTTCCGCTGCTGGTCGATCTGCAGGCTGAAATATTTACAGACGGCATTGTCCGTTTCCAGCTAATGCGTGAAGACATACCGCTGACACCTAGATTGCGAGGAGCTTTTATGGTCAATACCGACAAAGAATATATGGCAGGTCTTAAATATATTGTCACCAAAAATATAGGAATATCCACTCATTATGACAGTGATATGAGCTGGGGGGCAGGTATTACGCTAAGCTATTAAGATTATACGGTGCAAAGCGCCGGAATGTCAGCCGGGGATTTGTTGGAGTATGTGCATGAAGATATACAAAATCCAACTTAATCTCCGGCCTGGCTTTCCTGCAGATACTCCCTGATCTTTTCTTTCGGAATTAAATCCAACACTTTACTGATGTCGATGATCTTATGTTCGTCAATGATGCTCCTTACCGCTTTAGCCGCATCAGGATAATTCACCAGACGTTCCAGAAGACCGTAAACGTTGACCATCTTTTTATGCGTGTTCTCAGCATCGCCGCCAAACCAGGAGCCGTTGAAGTGGTGGCTTACATAATTCCGGGGCAGATCCTGCGAGAAATACACCGACGGATACAGTTTCACACCGTGTTTAAGCTCCTGAATGGTGTCACTGTCGCGGTTGGCACCGTATTCCTTTTCCAGCATTTCGGAGAAGATATCGGTATTTATGCGTTCAAAAAAACCTTCCTGCCGGGTGTACCAGTCCATAAAATCCTTTGAGAGCTTATGTTTCGGCTCGGCCATCCAAAAAGCGGAGTACGGCACACCTTTCACCTCGAAACCGCAGACGGCCTGCTCGTTCAGGAACTCATCCAGCGGCAGTTTAAGTTCCATATCGGTGTCCAAATAAATGCCGCCATGTTCGTACATCACTTTGGAGCGCACATAGTCCGACGTAAAGGCCCATTTTCCCTGCGCATACGCCTCGCGCACATACGGGTTATCGTCCAGCGGCGAGTTGGAATCGTTCCATTCAATAATCTCGAAATCGGGATGAATACGCTTCCATGAAGCAATGCAGTGTTCGGCCAGTTCATGCTTAGGCTGCCCGCCAAACCAGCAGTAATGTATTTTTTTGGGAATCATGTGGTAGATTTTGGAATATGGATGGGTGGCTGCAAAGATTGAACCTAAATTCAAAGAGAAGAGGTAAGATTGTGCAGCAGTACATTAATGTAGCAGTGTAGCAATGGAGCAATGTACCGATGGAGCAATGTACCTGAGACAGCCCAGGCCAAGGTGTTGAGTTGTAAAGTAATTGTAAAGCGGTTTATGACCAGAGAAGTCTTTTTAACCACAAAGGGCACGAGGGTTTTACACAAGGGGCACAAAGGGGCGTCGAGTTTTAGCCAAGGGTGTCTTCTTAACCACGGAGACACAGAGGATGCGCGGAGGATACGGGGGATGTGTTGAGATGATCTGCAATCCCCAACTTACACGGAAGTTTTTGCGAGGAGCGGACGAAGGAAGCGACGCGGCAAGCCCAAAGTAGATTCTGTGAGAAGGTTAGAAAGTAAAGTCGTTGAGGTGTGAAGTTGTAAAGCAGTTAAGGTGTTGAGGTGTAAAGTTGTGGAGTTGTGGAAATAATGTTCCGTAGGAACATCATCTGTGTAGCAGGGAATTAGGGAGGAGAATGGGCGTGCCGTAGGTACGCTATCTGTTGGCAGTGGAGGGTGCAAATTGGTAATAGCGAAGTAAAAAGGCAAAAGTGCGGCAGCGGTAATATCCAGTTAGGTTCACACGTTACTTTTTTGCCTCAGGTTTTTTTTATTTTTAATGGAATCGGCGATTCGCTATCAGCGAATTGTCTTGATGAAAAAAGTAACCAAAAAGTTGCCTCACTTATTTTTATTTTTTTTAATGGAATCGGCGATCCTTCTGCGAAGGATTCAAGACTTGGATCTTTTTTCTAAAAAACAAATTTTTCTTTGTAGAAAACTTGCCTCATAGTTTTTATTTTATTTTGAATCGGCGAACCTCGCCTGCGGCAGGTTTATCAAACTAGCGCGAAAACGAATGAAAGTAGTTTAAAGAGGATAAGTGTCGCGCGTCGGACAGAGGAAGTTTTTATTGTTTCCACAGGATACCGCAACGTAATGAAGAAAAATCTGTTTTTATTAACGCAAAAAGCTCCTAGGTCGTTGCGTGCGGTAGGTATCGGCGTGAGGCATCCGAGTGTTTCGGAAGGGATCGCTGCGGGATGACAAAAGGGAAGAAAGAGGAAAGAAGAAAGAAGAAAGAGCCAAGGGAGAAGTAAAAAGTAAAAAGTGAGGCTAGCGACATTTCCCAAACTTACAAGGCTGTCATTGCGAGGAGCGACCGTAGGGAGTGACGCGGCAAGCCCAAAGTAGATTCTGTGAGAAGGTTAGAAAGTAAAGTCGTTGAGGTGTGAAGTTGTAAAGTCGTTAAGGTGTTGAGGTGTAAAGTTGTGGAGTTGTGGAAATAATGTTCCGTAGGAACATCATCTGTGTAGAAGGGAATTAGGGAGGAGAATGGGCGTGCCGTAGGTACGCTATCTGCTGTCAGTGGCAGGTGATAATTGGTAAGAGCGAAGTAAAAAGGTAAAAGTGCGGCAGCGGTAATACGCATTTAGGTTCACACGTTACTTTTTTGCCTCAGCTTTTTTATATTTTTAATGGAATCAGCGATTCGCTATCAGCGAATTGTCTTGATGAAAAAAGTAATCACAAAGTGGCTCGGATAGGCACCGCGACCAGCCTTGGAGCCAAAGGCTAGCGGTGTTTTTTTAACCACAAAGGGCACGAGGGTTTTGCACTAGGGACACAAAAGTGGCTTCCGCTGTAAGCGGAAGAGATCTTGTCGGCGACGAGATGACAAAACTGAAAAGTAGGTTTAGTTTAACCACGGAGACACGGAGGAGGCGTGGAGGACACAGAGGCTTTCAAAGTAGCAGTATGTTTGAGTTTTTGAGTTTTTGAGTGATTGAGTGTTCGAGTGTTATACGCGAGGGTCCGCTTAACGTAGGAGAGATCCCGTCTACGACGGGATGACAGCGGCTTCCGGCGGAAAAAAAAGGCCTCCGGTGAAGGAGGCCGATCCGCTAGGGGTTGGGGTTTTTCTTTCTGAGGCGGTGCAGAAGAAATTTTACTGCTAGGGTGACCAGGTAGCTGGAGGTGCCGCCAACGGCTGCCAGGATCACGGTCTTCAGTATTTCGGAACTTTCGAGCTGGACGAGCAGTACGAGCGCCATGCCGCCTGCCGCGCCTACGCGCTGGGAAGTGTCGAAGAGCATCAAGGCTGCTGCCCGGTCTTTACCGCGGTCTGACTCACCGCCCCGGCAATGGCGCCCGCCAGGGCCAGATAGCCCGCAGCAGTGACGACAGCTGCCGGCAGAGCAACCGGAGCAGTGGCAATGGCGCCGGCGACGCCTGTAAGGAGCAGACCGACATTGCGCAGCCGGCGGAAGAACTTCGGTGTGGGTGCCTGAAGTCTCTGAATAATCTCTTTCATGATTTTGCTTCTTTTATTGTTAATGTCAAATTAATGCCTTTGTCCAGGACAGGATACAGGCGGTCTTTCATTTTCTGCAGGGCCATCCGTGAATGGAGGCCCCTGCCCTCTCCCGTGTGCTGCAGCACCGGTGCTATACATCCGCGCAACTCTTTGACTGCATCATTTCCGGCGTGGAAGAGAATGTACTTTCTGCCGGGAACTCCCAAGATCTCAAAGTGGTTCTTAAACCGGGGACTGAAGCGGCGCCTAAGGGCGTAGCTGCCCTCGGGGATGCAGGATACCCCCGGTTTATTCTCCTTCCAAGGCAGTTCCAGTGTGCGGCAGATTTCCTCCCCATAGAAAAGCAATTTGCCGTTTACACCGCCCGGACCATAGGTTCTGAGTAGGATCGCTTCCATCTTACGGAGTACCTGAAACCCTTACGATACGCAGGGCGTTGAAGGCCCCGTTTTTCAGCGGATAGAAAAAGCCGTTCACCTCCTGGTAAAAGCTGATCCCGAAAAACAGGAACAGCGGATTTACAGAAGCAGCCGGCAGCGCGTTCTCCAGTTCTATGGCCGTTGTAGGCACGGCAGTGAAAGGCAACATGGTGCTTTCGCTTGTTGCAGCAACCGTATCGCCGGTCTCAAAGTTAATGTCGGCAGCACCGGCAACGAGTTTAAAATGCGTGGTTCCCGGCTGTGCCGTCACCTCTACCTGAGGCACAAAGGGTGCGATGGAGATATTGGCATCACCGGTCGCACGGTCCAGAGTAATTGTGAGCGGTGCCGTAAAGCTGGTTTCCAGCGGAGAGCCCGCATTGAATTCAAAGCCCTGGAGCAGTTCCGCTTCACCGTCGATGACATTTCGCTGACCGCGCGGATTAACAGCATCCAGATGGATCACCTTCACCATTTCGCGGGTCATACGGTTCTGCATCCGACTGTCGGACGCGCCTTTAATGAGCTGCTTTACCGAGTTGCGCAGGTATTTGCCGGCCTGACCGGCACGACCGAACTCGGCCATGTTTTCGCGGGTTCTCTCGAAGGCAGGGTCAGTCTGCATACGCTGTGCGGAAATTCCGCCTTTCTCACGGGCCATATAGCCGTCTTTGGTACGGTAGAAGGTAATGTCGCCAATGGTACCGTCCAGTTTAATAATTCCTCTTTGTTTAGGCATGACTTTACGTTTTAAAAATTTAACCATCAGATGTTGAGGTACACCTGTAAAAACCTTTTGTGATCACGGTGTAAAATTTGGGTTAAAATTCCAGGAAAGCAAGTGCCGGTGCCGGTTGCGGCGGTTATTGCCGGAAGAGAAAGTTTGTGCCGGAAGAGGTGTTTTCAGACTGAAAAGGACGCATTATGCCGGAAAGGACTGAATGTGCCGGGAAAAAGGGAGGGTGTTTCACCCAAGTATCCCCGAAGTATCCCCGAAGTATCCCCGAAGTATCGGGTAAGGAGGTTGAGGGTGAGGTTGAGGTTGAGGTTAAGGTTGAGGTTAAGGGTGAGGTTAAGGTTAAGGGGTTAGGAGGTTAAGGGGTAAGGGTTAAATGCTAGGGTGGTTTGGTGGTTGGGTGTTTGAGGGAAGATGTTAATTTCAGATTTCAGATATCAGACATCAGACATCAGATATCAGATTGGAGATGGGAGATAGGAGATTTTAGACAGGAGAATGCAGCAATGTACGAGTGTACAAATGTAGCAGTGTACCAATGTAGCAATGTACCAATGTAGCAATGTAGCAGTGTAGCAGCTGATGATTTGCAGTTTTCCATTTTTAAGATTCTGGAGCCCCGTAGGGGCATTATTTGAAGTAAGAGCCAAGTAAAATGAAAAATGTAAAAAGTGGGTTTGTTTAACCACGGAGATCACGGTGGGGGTGCGGAGGGAACGGAGAGATATTGGGGTAGAGAGTGGCTGAGTGTTTGAGGGAAGATGTTAGATTTCAGATATCAGATATCAGACATCAGACATCAGACATCAGATTTGAGATTGGAGATGGGAGATGTGAGATTTTAAATAGGAGAATGCAGCAATGTACGAGCGTAGCAATGTAACAGTGTAGTAATGTAGCAATGTAACAATATAACAGTTTAGGCAGGTGGCGATGGGTGTCAGTCCAGAATGAGTTCGCGGATCTGGTCGGGCGGAAGGTTGAGGTAGGTGGCGAGTTCGAGCCAGGTGACGGGGTGATGGGGCTGCTTGCCCAGGGAGGTTCTGATCCGTTGCATGAGGTTACGGCTGTAGCGCTCGCTTTTGCCGGTAATGCGCTGGATGTCTTTGGGGTAAATGCAAAGGCGGGTTGGGCGTGGTTTCATGGCTGTGTTTTTTAACTGTGTTAAAGCTTAGAAAACACCGGCAATATTGAACGGAAGAGTTTCGGTAGTAACGAACGATTTTATTATAACAGACCGGCAGAAGGTGCAAATATACTTTAGCGCAGATAATAAAAAAGGGCGGCTCCCGCAAAAGACCAGTCCGTGTAAACGCTGGAAATCCCCGCATAAAAGGCGCTCTGTACCGTCAGTCCCCAAAAAAAATCTGCCCGCAGATCAATTAAAAACAAGGAACAAAAGACAGAACTGTCCAAAGGCCGGTAAAAGGGCATTTCAGGTAAGCGAAATCCATTTGCAGAGGTTTGACCAGGCGGCTGCCCGGGCAACACAGAGGCGGAGTACACTAACCGAAGCAAGTGCTATCGAGGTGACCGCAAGGTGTTGCGGTTACCTAAGCGGTTTACATTTAATAGCAGCCACAGCTCAGATCATTTTAAAGGTGGTCTTTCCAGAATGAACATTCCCCATAATAAGCAAAGAGATTAAACGGACTGTTTTGATTCATTCTGCAAAAATGTGGCGTGGAAGATCAAAAAAAAACGGATGATCAGGAAAAAAGAGCTTTCCTAATCCAAACTTATAAAAGGGTACCGCCATGCAGGTGAACTGCAGCGCGGGTGGGTGGACAAAACGTTGTATGGCGTAACAGGAAGGCGGCTTACAGGTGCCAAAACAATATGCTGAAGTATTGTAAGTACAGATTTACACAGGCTAAGCATTTATATTACTCAGTTGCCTGAGGTGAGATCAGTTCTGTAAATGTGAGACTGCCGGCCCGTATTTCTACGGTTATTGCCCGTCCAGATCATCGAACAACCTGTTCAGGCTGTCATGAAGTGTTTTGGTGAACTTGGTGCGGTCGGTTTTGCGGTTCCGGATCTCCCCTATTGTTTTGTGGTAATTACCCAGATCCACCTCCAGTGACCGCTCTGCCCACCGCATGACTTCGGCGAGATCCGCGCGGCCGCCACTGAAGCATTTGGTATGGTGAAGGGCTACCAAAAGTTCAATCAGTGACGCTTTGGAGGCTGTCCACGGCAAAGGATTATACGGAACAGCCTGCGGCAATAAAGATTTTCCGCTGTCTGAAATCTTTTCTTTAATATACGTTTCCAGCTGAGCATTGGCCAGGATATGCGCTACCGTAATGTCATGAGAGGTTGAAAATCTCTCATCGTAGCTGTGAAGGTCCGGAGCGAGTTTCACTTTCATATCGTACCGGTAGCGGACAAAATATTTTAAATCGAGATAGGTGGCGCGGCGCCTGTAATAGTTGAGAAAATCATGATTCTCTGAGGAGAAATACTCAAGCGCGGTCAATTCCTTTTCATAGTATTTTTTAAGTTCAGTGCCGCTGCCGTACGGAACGGAGGCTTCCAGTGAGAGAATTTTTGTGTAGTAAATAAACTGTGCTACAAATTTGGGCTTGATCTCCCGGAAAAAAGTGACTTCAGCCTGCCAACAGTCAAATTCATGGGCAGCCACCCAGGTTTTCAGCTGCCGTACGGCCGTGTCTGTTTCCGCCAGTACGCACTCGGCAAAGTAAAAAAAATCATGCGCATCGCGCCGGAGCTGTTCCGTCTTATCGGTTAACCGGTTCCACAGCAGGTCACATTTTTTAAACAGCAGTTTTGAATTCATATACAACGGAATATTAAATCATGTTTGGTCACGGTCGCGGTTCTCTTTTCTGTATTTTTCTATGAATTCGCTCGGCCGGAGTCCATTAATTTCGTAAAAGTGATCAGAAAAATTTTGGCGTCTAAGCATTCCGCATTCCTTTGCGAGACCGTCCATATTGTAATTCAGGTATTTTCGGTCGGTATACAGCAAGTGAGTAATGTAATTTATGCGCAGTACCTTCAGGTAGGTATGGAAGTTCATACCTTTATACTGGTTTATTACGTAGGAAAGGTGGGTTCCGTTGGTCCCCAGTTTGTCCGCCAACTTACGGAGGGTAAGACCTGTTGCAGTGAAGCCTTTGGTTTCCTCGAATCTCTTTAGTTTTTCAAGGAGATCGTGTACCACCTCGTCTTTGTATTCATATTTCCTTTTCCCGTAATCCACCGTTTCAGGAAGGCACTCCGTCTGTTTCTGCAGGTCCTCTAACTTACGCAGCAACTGCAGGTACTTTCTGTGAATCCGACGGCTACGGTAATACCTGTAGAGCACAAAAATCAGCAACATACTACCGGTAACAGCCAGCACCGTAATAAATATATTTTTGCGCCGGGAATCCTGCTGAAGCCGGAGCTTCTCTGCCTCCAGTGTTTTTGTATCGTATTCTTTGTGCATACGCGACATTACGTGGCGGAAATCGGAGTACAGAAAATCGTCAGCCTTCAGCAACTGCTGCGTATAATAAAGTTCCTGGCCGGCATCTGCCGTATTTTTATAATGCTTAATAAGGAGTTCATAGTTTTCCCGAAGTTCCGGGAAAATGAAATTATGTCTGGTAAATGAAGAATCTACTTTTTTAAAGAAAATTACCGCATCCTCCGTCTGCTTCAATTTCAGGTAGGATTTTCCGATGTAAAAATCATTTACAGCATTCCAGGCGAAATCGTCCGGTGCCGACAGCAGGCTTCGTGAGCGTGAGAAAAGTACTATTGCCGAATTATAACTGCCATTTTCATATTCGGAACGGCCAAGGCATTTATAAATATAGCCCTTCTCCTGTTCAAAACCTTCAAGATCACGGATCCGGGCAGAAGCTGTGGCCAACAGCGAATCAGCGACGTGCCAGCGGTCCATCTTCTGATTACAGACAATCATCTGATGCAGGGTGTTTAAATACCCTCTGGTGTAATTGTGCCATTCATTAGGATTCGCCGTGCGCACTCTGTTTTCCTCAAAGAAGCGCAGCGCTTTTTCAAAATGAATCAGTGCCTCATCGCAGTGCCCCAGGTAGCTTTTCACTTCACCAAGGTGATAGCGTATTTTGTGCTGGAGATAAGAATCCGGATCTCCGGCAGCATATCCGAAGGCATTCAGATATTCGTGCATGGCCGCTTTATAGTTGCGAAAACTGAAGTAGTACACCACCCCTTTACCAAGCAGGGCTCTGCTGATCTTCACGCTGTCGCCCAACCTCTTTGCCGTAATTACAGCACTGTCGGCATAGCGCAATTTATCCTGTCTGTCCGCAGAAAAGTAAACACCATGCTCGAAAGCGAGAAGGAGCTGCTTATGTCTGGCGTCTTTCCGCGCCTGCTGTGCATGGATCTGTACAAACGGGAGTGCCCGTACATCGTTCTCTTTATAGCGGTCATATATTTCCATAAACTGCCTGTAAGGAAAAGCACCCTTTTCCTGCGCACCCGTGAAAACGCAGGCAAGTGTAAAAAAAATACTGAATACATTTTTAAACATTTCCGCCAGTTAAAAGAAGGGAGAATCAGTCAAATTTACCTAAAAAGTATTTAAACGGAACGGCCACCGCTGCACAAAACTGCCTCACACCAACCTTTTACCCTATTTACCTGATTACCAATTATATAACGAAGGGTTTATGGATACATAATGACATAAAAATGGATACATGATGCCCCAATACGCTTTTTTTCGGCTGCCGGAGCAGGTAATTTCGGGTCAGAATTCTACTCACCCAACCGGTTGGGATAACTTTTAAAAATCTACAAAAATGAAAAAGTCTATCTCAATATTTATGATCATGTGCCTTCTTTCCGCAACCGCATGCAGACCCCTTGAAGGAGAGGCAGAAACCAGCGACCACAGTTCCGCAGAGCGGGATGAATCCAGGATTACCACAGGGCGTGACCCTTATGAAGGAGACAGTACAAAAACCAGCAGTACGGCGAGACCAAGCGACACCGGCGATGATGACGATGATGAACCCACCAAAGACAGGCAGCAGTGGCGCACCATACCGTAATGAAAATCAGCAAGAAACACCATCCCATGAAGAAGATACCAGAACTACCGATACCCAAAACCGCCGCGAGCGGAAGCCTCTGTCCGGAATCCGGAGAATGGGAAATAACGGGCTCACTTACGACCACAGCGGTACTGGCTAAAAACCAGATCATGCCGGAATACTGCGGAAAAAAAGTACGCTGGAGACTGATCAGGCCCGGATAGCGGAACAGCCACCGCAGAAGAATCCGAAGCTCTGACTTTAAAAGCCCGGCCATGAATGAACCAGACGTGAACTACTGAATTAAATCTAAATGATGAAAGATCTAAAATCAACTACTGTACGGATAATCTGTTACTTTTTTATGCTGCTGTTTACGTATGCCGCATTAAGCAAAGTACTGGAATTTGAAGAATTCCAGATACAGCTGGCACAGTCGCCGTTACTGAGTGCCTACGCAGAAGCGGTATCGTACGGAGTCATCGGTGGTGAGCTTATAACCGTATTGCTGTTCTGCTTTGAGCGAACCAAAATTACGGCACTTTACCTGTCGACGGGGATTATGGCGGCATTCACCGTGTATATTTATCTTATTTTAAATTTCAGTGCTTTTGTACCGTGCTCATGCGGCGGCATTCTGGAGGAACTGGGCTGGACAGAGCATCTGATATTCAATATTGCCTGTGTGATACTTGGGGCGGCGGGGATGTGGATTGCTGCGGGAGATCATATTAAGGGCCGCAGGAAAGTGCTTCATCTGGGCGTGCTGCTGGTGACTGCTTCGGGATTTGTAACTGTTCTTTTTCTTTCCTCAGAACATATCATTAAAAAGGAAAACAATTTTACGAGACGGTATATGCCCCACCCTGTGACTGAAGAAAAACGTCTGACGCTGCCGGGTGATGGCTACTATTTTGCCGGAACAGCCCAGAATCAGGTTTGGCTGGGGAATACCGGAGCGCCATTTCTGCTGACTGCCGCTGACTCCGCCCTGACTGTGCTGAAGGAGATGAAGATCAAGCCTGACCACAGCCCCTACCTGTTCCGGTCGGTACGGCTTGCTGTAAGCGGAAACCGGTTTTATGCCTACGACGGCAGTGTTCCGGTGATCTATACCGGAGAACTGGGACAGGCCGAAGCTAAGACCCTGAGCCATAAACAGGCATATTTTGACCAGCTGGAAGTAACCGATTCCCTAAGTTTCGGTATCCGTACCCAAAGCAGTAAAACGAGGAGCCATGTAATTGGACTGCTGAAGCCGCAGGCCGACCAACCGCTCCAATTGCACGAAAAACTTCTGAAGCATGGCCGGGACGGTATATTCGGCGCTGACGGGCAGCTGCTTCAGGACCCCGCCACAGAAAAGCTGATCTACCTGTACTACTACCGGAATGAATTTCTGGTAACCGATTACGGGATGCGGAAGTTCGCGAACTATCACACCATTGATACGGCCAGAGTGCAGCGCGTGAAGTCCGTACGTCTTCCGACAGGGGCTGAACAGATGAGCGCACCACCGGTTACCGTGAACAAAAAGGCATCGGCATACGGGGGTCTTATCTTTATAGAATCGGACCGGCCGGGGCTGCATGAAGATAAAACCCTCCGGAAGCGCGCCGCAGTAATTGACGTGTATTCCACTGAAGAACAGCTTTACACGGGCAGTTTTTACCTCAGCCGACCCGAAAATATTAAACGAATACAGTTTCTGGCCACAGACCGACATCTGTTTGTTCTGGCCGGCAGTGAACTTATCCGGTACCGTTTTGCGCAGAACGTTAGCCGGTATTTTAAAAGCAGGGGAAGCCGAAAACCTTAAACAGAGTAGGCAAAATTTTAAATTTTAACAAGATGAAAAAATTCATTTTACCTGCAGCCGTTATAATGATCGGTGCAGGAAGTGCATTCGCTTCGAATGCCACACAGAAAAAAGCCGACGCTGTGCCGGTGGGGTTCAGGTATGACCCTTCCGCACCGGTGGTGAAATGTATTGAAACTCCCGTGGACTGTACGACGCAGGTTGGGGAGCTATGTACATGGGATGACGGGGCTACTGTTCATCAACTCTATCAGGAAGTGAACAGTACCATGTGCGGGGTACCGCTCTATAAGATCAATTAATTAAAAAGGGATGCTAAAACTTAGCATCCTTTTTCATTTCTTTTCCGATCCAATCTATGGGAACATCCTTGAGAAAGTAATCCAGCCAGTCGAGCAGGCGCCGGGAAAGGTCGGTCTGCGACTTTTCATCTATCATCCCGTGGCCGTTATTTTTATAAAACAGGGCGATCACCTTCTTATCATTCCTTCTGAGGGCATTGTAAAATGTGCGCGTTTCCTGCCAGTCTACATTCTGGTCTTCCAAACCTGTCCAAAGCAACACCGGTGCACTGACGCGGTCGGCATTATAGAGCGGGTTGTTGTCGAAATACTTCTGCCTGTCTTTCGCAAACGGTACGCTCATCCGGTACTGATAGGTCTCATATCTCCAAAAATCCGGCTTGAAGTAATTATAGTTAAATGAGTGATAGTCGTGAACAATGTCAATATGCGCAGTCCCGGAAATAAAAGCAGCAAAGCGTTTGCTGTGTCCGGCAATGAAGTTGGTTTCATAACCGCCGAAGGACTGACCGACCAACGCGATCCTTACCTCATCAACCGCGGGGTTTTTCACCAACTCATCCATTGCAGCGTTCACACACTGCAGGGCCGAAAGACCCGGGCCGTCGTCACCGTACGAGATATCGGGCAGATAGACGAAATATCCTTTTTCCAAGAGGTTCCGAATGTTGAAACCCAAGGACTGCTTCATCGAGGGTTTCAGGAAACGGTTGGCATTCTGACTCTGCTTTTCATAAATATGCACGACAACCGGGTATTTGCGGCTTTTATCATAGCGGGCGGGATAATACAGAATTCCTCTCAGGAACTTTCCATCCGGACCTTTATAGGCTGTGTACTCCATCCTAACCTCTGCTGCTTCGGGACGGCCGACATTGCTTTTATAAAGGGTGACCGGTTTTCGTCCCGCAACAGCCGTCTGAACTTCGGGTACCCGGTTGTAATTTTCGCGTATCCATGTAAAGCGCCGCAGTTGGCTGTCGCCCGAAAATTTCCGTATCAGGTCCTTTGTAAACGGTATGATGACCGTGGTGACGCCGCGCTGCCACAGGCAGTACATTACACTGCCACTCTCCTGCTGTGTGACTTCAAGCAGCAAAGGCCTGTCGGCAGGGGCCTCCGTTACCTGTAAAAGATTTCCACTGAGCAGTGCGGTACTTTTACCGTTCAGCAATTTCACATTGGAGCCCGGGAACGGTGCCAGCACAGTAACCTTACCGTTGGCGGGATCGACAGTGCGGAGGCCCCCGATACCGTCAAACAGGATGTCTCCCCTGCCGGTAAAATAAGGGGTCTGCATTCCGGACCGGTCAAGCAGCGTTTTGCTGCCATCTGCCAACCGGTACAGATTCCACGGTGTTTCCGGTATTTCGCGAAGTTCGTTATAAACCGGTGTATTCAGCACCGGACTCAGCAGCCATTTTCCTTCCGGATCACTGTAAAGCTGCTGCCGGACTGTATCAAGTACGGCTCTTTGGCCAGTGACCGCATCGTAGCGGTACAGTTTTAAAGGGGGCTGACCCTGCGTATAGTCCTGCAATTCCGTGGGATTATAATTCAGGAAATATCTGTCGCTTCTGAGGTTTGCGGTTCTTCCGTAACCGCCGGTAATTTCCTTTAAGATCTTTCCCTCTTCTGCGTCCCATATTACATTTGGGAGCTGATGATCCGGATAAAATTTCTTTATGAGATCCCGGTCGCTGCCATACCAGATATCGGGACCGGAGGTCAATTGCTGTTTTTCCGGCCACAGAAGTTCGAGGGAATAAATGCTGCCGAAAGGCGACCCCAGCGTCGCAACACTGCGAACGGGCCCTGCTGGGTCTGAGAGCCGGGCTACCCTACCGGACTGCAAATTTACAGCAGCCAGGTCTTTACCTGTGTGCCCTGACAGAAAGACCAACAGCCTCTTCCCGTCCTCCTCCGGTTTCAGTACAGTGACCTTTTCAGGAACGACGAGCAGTTCGCGGCTGCCCTGTGCTGTAATGCTGATCACAGCAGTTTTTCCGTCCTCCCTTTCTACTGCCGCGAAAACCGTCCCTGAAGGTCCGGCAGTGCAGGCGACCGTATGTTCCATCTTCCGCACGGTTCTGCCCCCGGCATCCATAAGGATCAGGGCACCGCGCCGTTTCTTATCATGTTGAATCAGCAGCAGGCCCGAAGCAGGAAGATACTCCATGGCGGCCACACCAGTGAAGCCGACGGACTTTCCTGTTTTCATATTCAGCCACTCTCCATTTCCGTCCTTACTGATCAGCCAGATCTCATCCTGCCGGAAAAAACCGTGGCGAAGGATCTGCAGCCGGTTAAAATACCGCGTCCGGTTCGCCGCACTTTGGATTCGCAGGGTATCGTTCTTCCGGTCATATATTTTGCGCCATGTGACCCACCGGCCGCTGTCACTGGCCGTAAGGAAATCTATGTCTTCGGTTGTTTTAATAAGACGGGAAAGCGACGCTTCACGCATTTCCTGGGCGGCGTGAAGGGCAGACAGGAGAAACAGAAGAAGGAGAAGGAGTTTTAGTATTGTTTGTTTCATAAGAGGCTAAGGCTAAGGTTAAGGTTAAGGTTGAGGTTGAGGTTGAGGTTGAGGTTGAGGATGACCCTTCGGCAGGCTTAGTGCAGGGGTTGAGGATGAGTGGGAGTGTCTCAATAACCGGGGTTTTGGGGGTTCAGGTTGGGGTTCAGGAGGAGTTCTTTCTGAGGGAGGGGCCAGACGGAATGGTGACTTTTCCAGTTGGGCTTATAGGCAGCCAGAGTGCTGAGGAGCTCCCAGCGTTTCAGTGTGACGAAGCGCTGCCCGTGTTCGGCAAAGAACTCCCGGCGGTATTCCTTCTGAAGTTCTAAGAGTGCTGCGGCCTGCGACAAAGGCATCACGAGAGCAGCGAGGCCTGCCCGCTGCCGCGTGGCATTTAACCAAGGCAATGCTTCGGCTACCCTGTTCTGACGGATCAGCGCCTCTGCCAGCAGGAGGTTAACTTCCTCCAGCCGGTACACGACAGAATATTCCGTACTGTTTGCAGAAAGGTTCTTATACTTTGCAGAGCGGTAATAGGTCTGGGAGCCGGAGGTTACAGCAGCCATCCAAGCCTGTTTCCTGAGATCGCCCGCATCAAAGGAAGTTAGCAGCTGAGGGCTCAGCGCAAAAGAATTGGGCGCGGCATTGGTAAAGTAATAGAGGGCAGCTTCCTTTGTGGCATCGCCGGAATTCTTTGGTTTCAGCTGCCAAAGGATATGGGGACGTGATTTGGTGAACACTTTTGTGAGGTCGTTCTCAAAAGTATAGGCAGAACTCTGCAGAATATCCTTAGCCAGCAGTTCTGCTTCCTGCCATTTGCCGAGTTCCATTTTGACTTTTGCGAGCACCAGCTGCGCTACTTTGCGGTTGGGGTAAATACGTTCGGCACTCCGGTAGGTTTCCGGCAGCCACCCCACAGCCAGCGACAAATCGGTTTCCACCTGCATGAGTAACTGATCTCCGGTCATTTTCTTTAACTGGCGGTTCACCTGATAATCTGTTGTCTGTGTATAGGGGATCTCACCGAAGATGCGCTGCAGGTAAAAATAAAGCACAGAGCGCAGGAACAATGCCTCCCCTCTGATGCGCGTTTTGTCATCCGCACTCAGCGAAGTGGATTTCTCCACCCCCTCCATGACCGAGTTTGCCGCGTAGATCTGCTGATAAGCGGAGGCCCAGAATTTTTCGACCATGGGGTTGGTAGGCAGTTGCTGGTTATTGTACAGATCAAGGGTGCCATTGGAGTTCGTGGGGTAATAGCAAATAAGGTCATCTGTATAGGCGCCCAGTACAGCTCCCATACCGTCGCCGCCTCCGGCAAGGAGTGAGCTGTTCCAGAGCCCGCCATAGAGTCCGGCCAGGGCGGCATTGGCCGTCTGCACATCATCAAAGACCTGAGGGGTGCTGATCTGGCTGTTGGGCCAGTCGGTTTCGGTAAGTTTTTCGCATGAAGCGGTGCACAGCAGCAGGGCTGAGACACAGGCTGTAAGGGTATTTGTGAGGTTCATTTTTATGGGGTTTTTAGTGGTTTGTTGGTGATTGGTGATTGGTGGGTGGTTGTGAAGTTGTGAAGTTGTTAAGTCGTTAAGGTGTGAAGTTGTGAAGTCGTAAAATCGTGAAGTTGTTAAGTTGTAAAGTTGATTGTTGATTGGTGGCTAGAAGTTGAGCTGGACGCCGGCGGACCATGTTTTGAGCGGGGGCAGGTAACCTGTGAGAATGAATTCTGGATCGAGGCCGAAGTAATTCGTCAGTGTAAGCAGATTCTGGCCCTGTACATAGACCATGGCTTCTTTGAGACCGACCAGGCCTGAAGGTAGGCGAAAGTTGAGCTGGACGTTCTTCAGACGGATGAATGAGGCATCGCCCACAGCGGCCGTACTGTTCTGAAAATAAGAATGAGCCGCATTCTTCTGCGCATTACTGCCTGATGTGTAGGCCATATAGGCCGCATCCGGATTTTCGGGAGCCCATGCGTTCAGCACTTCGACGGGCTGGTTGTTCATGGTTCCCGGTGTGGGCATTATTCTGTTATAATTCCAGTTGCGCTGTTTTACAAACTGGAAGAGGAATGAAAGCTCCAGCTGTTTATAGCGCAGTCTGTTGTTCCAGCCGCCGAAATACTCCACACCGACGCGCTCAATCACTTTATTGTCATCGGGGGATGAGATCTTACCGTCGCCGTTGAAATCCATAAAGCGGTAGAGTCCGGTAACGGGATCAATGCCTTCCAGCTGATAGACCTTCACGAGGGTAAGGGGCTGTCCGACTACAAACTGATTAACGTAGGTGGAGCCCTCGAGGCCCGGGAAGGACAGCAGTTTGCTGTTGGGGATGCTGATGTTGAACCCTGTTTCCCATTTCAGTGCCGCGGCGGTGATGGGCTTCGCGGACAGTTCCAGTTCCCAGCCGGTATTCTGTACGGTGGCGGGAAGGTTGGCCTGCACGGAAGAAAAACCTGTGGTGAAAGGCAGGGGAATACCTACCAACTGGTTGGAAGAACGGTTACGGTACCAGGCACCCGTGAGGCTGAGTCTGTCTTTCAGGAAAGACAGTTCCAGCGCGGCCTCGGTTTTTACCGTCTGTTCCCAACTGAAGTCCGGGTTGTAGAGACGTGAGGGATTCAGCCCGGTAGTTCCGTCGTAGATGTTGCTGCCTACGGTATAGGTGTTCAGGAACATATAATCCCCTATACGGTCATTTCCGGCAGTACCGATGCTGCCGCGCAGCTTGCCGAAACTGAGCCAGCTACTTTCCTGCAGGAACGGTTCGTCGGAAAAGATCCAGGCCGCACCCAGGGCGCCAAAATTCGCAAACCGGTTGTTGGGTCCGAAGCGGCTGGAGCCGTCTCTCCTGCCGGTCATGTTCAGTATATAGCGCTTTTTCCAGCGGTAATTGAGGCGGCCGAAGCCGGCTGCATAGCGGTACTGGCTCCGTACCTGGTCTGTTACCACTTTCGTTTTTGCCGCACCGAGGTTCTGCATGAGGGCATTACTTTCGAAACCGTAGCCCTGTATGCCCGCCTGATCTGACACGGCCTGCTGCACGGTGCCGCCGACCAGAAGTTCAACGGCGTGACTGCCCCACTTCCGTTCCCAGCCCCACTGCGGCTCCAGGATATAGGAAAAACTCTGCAAACTGTTTTTGAAGGCTGTGGAGTTGGCGCTGGTAAGTCCGTAAGAGGGATTGTTTACCGTATGGGGTTTCAAAGACCATTCCTCGAAGGCCTGCCACGAGATCCCGCTGTTGAGCCGCAGCGTCATTTGCGGGGCGAGGCGGTACTGTGCGTTCATGTTGGTGTTCAGAAATTTTGTGCTGTTGGTGTAGGTTGCGAGGAAAGCGGCCAGCGGGTTGGTGAAGGTATTGTTCTCCCAATTCAGGCTGCCATCGGAGCTGTACAGTCGCGGAGCATTGGGGCTGAGGGTGAGGGTTTTATTGGTCAGGTCTTCACTGATGACGGTATTTTTCTGAAAGGAGAGCTGATTCGCGAGGCCGAGTTCGAGCCTGCGGTCGGGGGTGCGGTAACTGAAACTTGTGGCCACATTATTGGTTGTGTATCCGAAATCGGCGGGGAATACTGTGGTCTGTTTCTGGTGCCCAAAGCTGATGAGGTAGTCCGTTGTTTCGCTGCCGCCACTGAGACTGGCCTGGGCCTGAGTGCTGACGGCCGTTTTTCCGATGAGTTCGTCCTGCCAGTTCACAGAGCGGTTCTGGCCCCAGGTACCATTTATATCATAAGCGGTGGCGGGATAGACTGTAAGGCCGTCATTGGAAAAAGCTTTACGGCGCATGCCCAGGTACTGCTCCGTATTCATCATTTTCATTTTGCGCGCCAGCTCACTGAGGCTGTAAGACGAATTGAGTCTGAAATCCGTACGGCCTTTCCGGCCTTTCCTGGTGGTTACGAGGATAACACCGTTGGCACCGCGGCTGCCGTAGATGGCGGTGGCATCGGCATCTTTCAGGATCTCGATGCTCTGGATGTCATTAGGGTTGAGGGAGTTGAGCGGGTTCAGGGATGAATAGGGAAATACGGTGGCGGAGAGTTTGGAAGGACTCTCGGAAAGTATTGGCACACCGTCTATAATGTAGAGGGGGTCGTTGCCCTCGCGCCGGAGGCTGTTGCGGCCGCGGATCTGGATATCAAAGCCGCCGCCGGGGTTGCCGCCGCCCTGAGTGATGCTGACGCCGGCCATGCGGCCCTGAATGGCCGAGAGGACGTTGGTGACGGGCTGGTTTTCGATGTCCTTTGCGGTGACTTTGGCGATGCTGCCGGTGCGCTCTTTGTCTTTTACGGTGTAGTAACCGGCATTAATGGTTACTTCCTGGATCTGCTGCACTTTCGCGCCGAGTTCTACATCTATGGCTGTGCGGCCTGCAACTTCTTCGCGCCAGAGCGGGTGGTTGGGATGGCGGAAGATGATACCGGGATCTGCACCGGAGACGGAGAGCTGGTAACGGCCGGAACTGTTGGTTACGGTGGCCTGGGTGCTGCCTTCCTGAGAGACGGTGACGCCGGAGAGGGGCTGGCCGTTATGGGTGACGGTGCCGGAGACCGTTAGTGTTTGCGCCCGGGTGTGGGAGCAGAAGGCGCTGAGCATGAGAAAGGCGGCGGCGCCGTAAAGTGGTGGGAGATTTTTTTTCATGAGTTTTTTTAGATGTCAGATGTCAATTTTAGATATCAGATATCAGATGTCAGATTTCAGACTTGAAACTGAGGGTCTGGGTCTGATGTCTTTACTTCTGAGTCTTGAGTCCTGAATCTGAAATCTTATTTTAGGGTTAGACATGGGAGGTACCGGGGACGTTTTGCGGAGGCAAAGTCCCGGGGTAAATCCGGATTGGTTTTTCAGTACAGGGGGAAACCCTTTACGAGGCGGGATTTCCCGGCCTGCTACTAAAAAACAACTGATATGAATGTTTCTGAAAATAAGCCCTAAAGGCCGCAGTGGCTGTGCACCCCCACTGTAAGTGTCATCCCGCGCATCGGACGAAGTCTGTTTGCTAAGCAAAAGCCCTTAATCGCAACCTTAAAAAACCAACACTACCCCACTTCCACCCGCTTTTCTGCTTCATTTGGATAATTGGAATAAACAGACTACTTTTAACGTACCAGTTTAAAAATGTGCTTACTCCCACTCTCTGGCTCCAACAAGGGCTTTGGTGTGCTTGGAGCAAAATTTTGTTTAACCGATTCTGTGCGGCATTTGCGTACACAGGATCCTTACCCTTCGCAGCCGTGGGTATAGCGTTGACGTTCTTTATCTCCCAAACGGATTGGGAAAGCTGTGGCGGGAACCTTCAGGTTCTTGTGTATTTAAGGGGGTAAATGGGCAAATGTCGTTCTCATACTGATGTGTTTTGGGTTTATGGAACGATGTACTCGGAAAAGTATGGAGAAAAATAGAGGCGAACTCCAATGCTTTGAAAGAGGCACCGCAAAGAGCCACCATGATTTCTCATGGCTCCACAAAGTCTTACATGAAGTTCGCCCTATTAGATATACAAAAGTAATGAAATCTAATAGATAGTGGCGAACCCATGTCAACTCATGTGGAATATTGCGGTTTTCTTTCACGAGTGACATCATTTATGAAATGTCTTAATTATTTCATAGTAATCGCATTTTTAATTATTAACAAATATAAACACTTTGACGTAATACGCCAAACTTTTTCTATAAAATTTTTTAGGATAATGAAAATAAATAGACTCGACGATATATTTAAAGAAAGAAAAGTACAAAACAGAATATTAGCTAAATACTTTAGCAAATCTGAGGAAACAATCTCAAAATGGAGAAATAACAAGCGACAACCGTCACTTGAAAATCTTTTGGCTATTGCACAATTTCTACGCGTTGATATATGCGAACTATTGGAACCTACAAATTGGGCAGATAAAAAATCAGAGACCTATGATCAGTTTTCAGCGAGAGTTAAAGATGAAGCCAATAAGTAACAGTAACCAGTGAGGTTATAAAAATAATATGAAGCTAATGAGCAGTGAGGTACTTAAGACTCCAAGGTAAATACTTTTTATATATTTAGCTTATAAATAATGTATCCCTATAGTTATCAGTAGCGAAGTACCATAAGTAGTTTTTATGAATTTCGGGTTATCTACAATATAAAGCTAATACTGAAGCAATGAATCAATTTGGAGGAAACTGGAGTGAAAACAAAATCGAAATTTTAGTTGGATATGCTAAAGCTTATCTAACTATAATGAACAAATTTGCTGAAAAATTTAATTGGCAATTATTATACTTTGATGGTTTTGCTGGCTCTGGACACATTAAGGGGGAAGATGGAAATGAAAATCCAATAGTTGGTGCAGCGAAGAGAATATTAGAAATAGATGAACCTAGAAGTTTTGATCTGTATTATTTTGTAGAAAAAGAAAAGGTATATGCTGATTTACTACATAAAGTAACGGTTGAAGCTTTTCCCAACAAAAAGATATTTATTGCAAACACGGACTGTAATCAAAAAATAGAATCTCTAAGTAACTTTCTTTCCTCAAAAAAAGGAAAAGCTTTTAAAGCACTTGCATACATTGATCCCTATGGAATGCAATTAAATTGGAAATCTTTAGAAACATTACAAAAACATTCTGTGGATGTATGGATTTTAGTTCCCACAGGAATGGGAGTAAATCGGTTACTAAAAAAGGATGGAGACATTTCTGACGCATGGCTATCTAGGCTAGAAAATTTCTTGGGTATGACGAAAGAAGATATTTTGCCGTATTTTTATCAAGAAGCTAAAATTTACACATTGTTTGGAGAAGAAACTAAAATAACAAAGGAAGAAAATGCGATAGAAAGATCAGCCAAATTATATGAAGAAAGATTAAACAGCCTTTTTAAATTTGTATCAAAACCATACGTACTGAAAAACAAAATGAATTCTGTAATGTTTCACTTTTTCATGGTATCAAATAACAAAGCAGCAATTAGTATAGCGAATGACATAACCAAAAAGTACAACGATGGCACAATCTAATATAGAATGGACAGAAATGACTTGGAATCCCACGACTGGATGCGACAAAATATCTCAAGGATGTAAATTCTGTTATGCAGAAATAATGTCAAAAAGATTGCAAGCTATGGGTGTTGAAAAATACAAAGATAATTTTGCTGTAAGAACACATGAAGAAGCATTAAAAATTCCATATACATGGAGAAATTCCAAAGTTGTATTTGTAAACTCAATGAGTGATCTATTTCATAAAGATATCCCACTGGAATTCATTAAAAAAGTTTTCAAGGTAATGAATAGCAATCCACAACACGTTTTCCAAGTATTAACAAAACGTGCTGAAAGACTTTTAGAACTGCATACAGAATTAAAATGGACGCATAATATTTGGATGGGAGTTTCTGTTGAAAATGAAAAATTAAAAGATAGAATAGACTATTTAAGACAAACCAACGCAAAGGTGAAGTTTTTATCTCTTGAGCCCTTAATTGGTCCTTTACCTAATTTGAATTTAAAAAATATTGATTGGGTAATTGTGGGTGGAGAAAGTGGACACAGACCACGCCCTATGGATGCAGATTGGGTAATTGATATCCAAGCACAATGTGAAACGCATGAAGTCGCATTCTTTTTTAAACAATGGGGTGGAAAAAACAAAAAAGCAAATGGTAGAGTTCTAAATGGTAGAACTTATGATGAAATGCCAGAAATAGAATTACAGCAAAGTGTTTAAAAAGTCACGATAATAATTAAGCTATCGTTTTCCGACGGACAATAAATTCCGTTGGATCGAAGTTGTAGGTAACTTTTTGGCTCCTACAGAGTAGCCGTTTAGAAAATTTAAGCAATCTAACCACTCTTCTTTGAACAGGCCAATGAATGGGAAGATTACAATTGATTGTGTGACAACCAAAGGTGAAAATAATTTTGATGCCTCGTCTGGGGTACTTAAAAGTACTGTTAATCATTGATAAGCAGTCTTTTTGTTCTTAGAGTTGGCTAAAGGGGCTAATTATTTATGATCTTAAATTATAAATTTATAATTTCCATTAATTGTTCTAGTAAATATTCAGAATCTAAGTCCTCTTCTTCTTTCAACATATTAACAAATCGCGGCTCGGTTGCTATGGTTATCGCTACAGAATTTGTTATAAGACTTTTAAAAAAGGAAAGATTTTCCGGATTGATTGAACTTTTTGTTTTGAAAAAATCAAGATCAATATCCAAAATATAATTTTGTTTCCACAAGTTAGGGTCTATATAATTGTCATAAAACGAGAAGCACGGCTGTAAATTTTCCGTATTTATTACTGTATTACTATCCTTAACACAAAGCGCATTTACGATTATTTTTTGACCCTCATATGCTTCGTCGAAATTGATCATGTTGTAAGCTCCCCATTTTCAGTACACTTCAAAAGTAGAATTTTTTCTTGATATATATTGCTGTTGTTGTTGTCGGATGTGGAAAATAGGCAGGAACCGCAGTGCCCAATTTTCACTGATAAGCACATCGGCACTGCGGCCGCCGACAAACTCCTTTAAAAACACCCGCAATCTTAGCAGGACTGAATGTGCTCTTTGTCATTGTACTGATTGCCGGCTTAAGTTAAATAATTTTATACTTTTAAAACGTGCTGTTTTCGGGGGAGAAGGTCAGAATGGGTAAAGTATTTTTCAAAATTCTTTTTCATTTTGTTGTAATGTAATGTTTGGATTACCATATAAATGCATCGCTAATCTCCCTTCAGGCACATAAAATGAATCTGATATTTCCTGTTGATAATCAGCTAAACTATTATTTGCTAAATATACAGACTCACTTATTGTAAAACCATCTCTAAAATTTTCTAAAAAAAATCTTAACCAAAAAGATGGAATAGTAGCATCTAAAGCCCAAAATGGAGCTATTACAGAACTATAACCATACTCAATCAATTCGTAAATTAAGGATTGAACCTTGTTGGAGAATATGTCTTCATTAATAGAACCTGAATGACAAATAAACAATATTGCGATTTTACCATGACCGAAAATCGATTCTTTATTGACTACAAATTTATCATCATTAAGAGAAACAGCTTTAAAACCAATTTTATCTAATTCTCCATGAGCAAAGAAGATGTTGATATCTTTATCGAACGGTTGCTCAGGAATGCTTTTAGTAAAAACCTCTATATTAAATTCATCAAAAACAGGTTTTATCTTGTCATATCCTAGATTTAGTGTAGGGTCTCCATCTTCAATGGGTATCCAACAGTTTATTAGTAAACTTTCTATTATTACATCCTCGCAATACTCTACAAACCATTCGATTAATAAAACATTTGTAGTGGGTTTTTTTGAGCCAATAAAATCTCCATTATTAACAATTAGATTAAATGGTGTTTTAGAAACTTCTAAATTGGTAGTTATAAGTAATTCTTCAAACTCATCATTTATATCTATTGAAGTATAGTTTAATTCCGCTAGCAACTCTGAATAATGTTTTTCTTGTTCTTCAATTCCGTAATAATCGGCAGAATTGAAATGAAATTTATTCTTACTCTTCAAAAAATTATGCTTAGAGTTCCAAGTTGTGAGGGCGTTAATCGTAACTTTTTTATCACTATTAATTTTAAGATAATGAACTTTATTTTTATGACTAAAAAAGTATATGAATAATTGTTTAGGCTTTAATGTTAGTTTGTCTAAAATATTTTTCAAATAGTGGTCAAATATTTCACTATTCGAATTATCAATAATAAACTGTAGTTCCCCACTACTATCAATATTTGTTTCTTTATAAATGAGGCGTATATCATTAAGAACAATTCCAGTCAATAATATGCTTTCAAAATCATCTTCTTTTAATGCATTTTCAATAATAACATTTGTATCCATTTCAAGATTAGTTATCTCAGATACAAAATCATTAACATTATACGTTGTAAATATCCTTTTTATGTTTTTAATAAAAGTTGCTTTTGTATCTGCAGTATAAAAATGTCTACTTTTTATTGGTAAGATATCTTTTTCATCTAAAATCTCTTCTATTGAGTTGATAGTATCATCCACATTTACAGTCGCAAATCCCTCATCATTAAGTCTTTTTACATTATAGAAGTAATTCAACCAAGGTATTGCCCCTTTTGCTCCGTATTTAAAAATACGCTCCTTATTTTTACTGAAAAACATAATAGAATCATCTACTATTTTTTCTCTATCTTCTTGTTTTCTATTTGCTATAGATAAATAATATGTTCTATGAACTTTCTGATAATCATATTCTTCTAGTTTTAAACTTGTCATATAATTAAATACATCATCTAGGACTGTAGGTAATTCTAAACTTCTAGCAAACTTTAAAATATTGTAAAATACATCTATTGCTTCAGTATAAGGTAATTTGTCAACTACGGATAAGGAGTTAAGATAAAAACAACTGTAAATAAGCGAATTAAATTTATTGCGTTGCTGGTCTGAACACATAAATAATATTCCCCAACCTTTATATTCCTTTCCTTCTTTTATTGCAATAGCAAATATTTCCTCAGATAAATTTCTCGCTTGTTGATATAGAAAATTATGATTCAAAGTTGAAATTATATTACTAACACCTAAATAAAAATAATCACTCAAATTATACATGGTCTTATAATATCTGATGATTGCTAGCATCAATAGATAATTTTCTATATCTTCGGGTTCATACTTTTTAATTGTTAGAGATGAAATTACATCTATTGCCAGAGAAATAATTTCTTTCTCCTCTTCTTTTGTAAATGTATTTTCAATATCTAATGTGGTTACACTGATCTTATTATTTTTTTCAAAGATTTTTTCCAAACACTTGAAGACTTCTTCAGAATTGTATTCTACCGATTTGAACTTCATATCTTTTTTCAATTTTATGTTGTTCAAGTATCTAAATGATATGCTGAAATAATGTAATAAATGAACATAGCCATCAATATTAATTTCAGAAAACATCTTAATTAAAACGTGTCTGTGTGAAGTTAATTGGTATTTACTAAAAGTTATATAATGAAATACGTTAGTTAATCTAAATAGTATATTTTTATTTGCCAAATCACTTAATTTTCCCGCAGGATTAATCAAATATTGATTTGTTAATGCATTAGAAAGTATATTCAATTCATATTCAATATTGCTATCTTCTTTTTCATAATAATAATGGTCAATATAAATTTGAATATCAGCATCATCAGGTAGTATTGGTGTTTCTGACCAAAATAATTTGTTTTTTATTTCATATATAGGAACTGGAAAATGCAAAAAATTCACAAGATTATTGTTAAAATCATCTTCATCATCGTAATATGTAAAACGACTCATAATATCTGATTTTACTCCTTTCTTATTCCTTATAATCTGTCCTTTTTGAAATGCTCCAGTAACAAGGTAGTTTCTCAGCAATATAATGTCTAAAATAGGTACCCCATTTAATACTAAGCCAGAATATTTATTATAATTAGTTAAAATAATCGGAATATATGGCTTCGTACTGTTGGCATTTAATGCTTTTTGTTTTTTCTCTATTTCAGATACCTCATTAACGATTTTATCTAAATAATCAGCATTTTCTTTAGCTTCGATTGGAAATTCTAGAAAGTGGAAAATATTAATTGTTAAGTAGTAATCTCTAAGTTCTAAAACGATTTGATTTGAAATCTCTTCGTCAATTTTGATTTTAGAATATTTAATTTCAGTCAGTTCAGACAGTATAAGTTTTTTAAATATCTGTTGTCTCTCAACAATATCTATTTTTAGTGTATTTAAATAACTTTCTAATAATAAACTGTAATTAGGCGCAGTAAGTATTGAAAATGATAAATATATTTTATTGTCATTTTCAAACAGTGGTTTACGCCAAAAATACGGAGAATTACTTTTATCAGTAATAGAGTGAATTACGGTATTTATTTTTACCTTATCTAAATTCGTGATAAAGTTTATTTTCTCGATCAATAAATCTTTATCTATACTAAAAGGTGTATTTTTTATAGTAACATTTTTTGTAAAAACCTCTTCTGATGTTTTCTCTACCAATCGAGAAATAAAACTAAATATTTTTACTAGCTCTATTAACTCCAAATCCTCATAATCGTCTTTTGAAAATATACTTTCTAATCTCAAAGATGTAACTATGTCATGAATTTCGGATTCATTTGTATTTTGATATCCAACATTTGGGAAAATATATCCATCCAAAATTTTTACGGATATAATAGATTTTCCTCTTTTTTTCTCTTTTACAAATCTTTTGAATCCAAAGGAATATTCATTGTAATTGTTTAAACTTCTTACTTCTCCTATCACCTCTAATGTTGATAGCATAATATTTGTTTCGGATTTTTTTATTTTAATTATTTTCCCATCCTCTTCGAAAATTACTTTTCCATTTTCATATTTTACAATTTCAAAAAAAGAATTAAATGCATAAAGTTCTGAAGCTAAGTTCCAAAGTTTTCTAGAGAGTTCTATCAATAAACCATCTGGATAATCCTCAATAGTTTTTGCCCCAATTAATTCCTTTCCTAAGGAATTAAAAAATTCCATTAGTATAATAGCAACGTCTCCACCTTTTTCCATTCCCTGTACTAAAGGAATATGGGCACCATTTTCGAATGAAATTTTTTCAAATGCAACAGATTCTAAACTAAATACTTTACTTTCTTTTCTCGCAAAATCTAATTGCTTAAAATATAATTTTCGAACTTCATTATAATGATAATTAACGACTATATATATAAATCTTAAAGCTTCTTCTTTGGTAAGTTTGAGAGTTTCAAAAACTTCTATAAAACCCCTGGAACAATCTATAAATATGTTATGACAAAAGAATAAAAAATCAATAATATCTTTATTTTCATCCTCCAAACTAGTATCTTCAATTAGTCTTTTTAGTTTCGCAACATCAAATTCTAATGAAAAAGGATTTTCTTCTAATATGACTTCTCTATTTGTTTCCATTCGGGTTCTAATATCGCTCTTTAATTGTGGCTGCTTGCCGGTTTACTTATTTGTTTTCTATAACTACCCCTTTAGGCACTCCATCTCTATCGCTTCGTCCGCAAAATCTCCGGCTTCAAATATTAAAGAACTCCGTCAACCCTTTAAAGTATCCTTCGAGAAACTCATTTCTGTCTGTGGGGTGAGCCCATGTTGCATGATTAGCATTCGGATAAAGCGTTGGAGAAGGCTTATTGTAAGTCGGTTCTTGTTGTGTAAGCTCCCCATTTTCAGTATACTTCAAAAGTGGAATTTTTGTCGATATTTTGCTGTTGTTGTTAGATGTGGAAAAGCAGTCTGGAAAAGGCACTGCCCTTTTTTCACTGGCAAGCGTATCGGCACTGCGGCCTCCGGCAAATTATTTTATAACACCTGCAATCTTTGCAGTACTGAATGTGCTCTTTTTCATTGTTTTAATTACGATTTAAAATTTAAATTCTTAAACCGTACTGCTTTCTGGGGAACTTACAATCGCTGCTTTAAAGGATCAAATTTCACGATAAAATTTTGTAAATACTCTGAATTTTCGCACGCAATTGTCTGGTGTGCGTAATCATAATTTGCTTTATTAAGCATATATATTTGGTCACTAGTAACATAATGAATTCCTGGTGGTCTAGGTAAAATTTTAAGTTTTGAGGAGCAGAAATGTAAATAGAGTTTACTCGTTAACGGTAAACCAATGTAAGCTATTTCCTTTGCATCAGGGTTAAAATGGTTATTTATACGTTCTCGCACTGTAGCGGCTCCAAAGTCTGGCAAAATAAAATAGTCATTTTCATTTTGAGGTATTTCAATTGATAAAATAAGATCACCCATAGCTTTGATTACATTGTTAGCAAATTCAATGTAGTTAAGACTATTGCTATATTTTACTTCATCGTCAAAGCCGAAAAATCTTTCATATTCAGCCTTTAATTCATCAGTTCCCATTTCCATAATAATCTTCATCCCGTTTTTGAGTGTATCATCAGTATGTTTTTTACGAAAAGGAGTTCTTAATTCAGCGATCAAACCATAACCTGATAGATATATTAATGCTTCTTGTGTCTCATCATTTAAATTTTTTGTCTCAATAAATTTCTTTACTATCGCAACGCAACCCGGGAAGTCTTTCTCAAAGTTTTGATTCAATTCTTCTTCGATTGTAGAATAGTCATATGTGCTATCGGCTAAACGTTTGGTATTCAAATTTTTTTCACTAAAAATTCTCTTGGTAGTATTTTTTTTATAGTGCCGATTTTGGATTTTATCAAAAAGATAAATCTCGTTTTTCTCATTATTAAAAAAATTTCTTATGTGCGCCTGGGAAATATAGTGGTGGTTCTTGGGTACACTCATAATCTGGTTTTAAAGTTGGACTATTATTTCACTAAATTATCTTCGTAAGTGAAGTGTAAGCTCCCTATTTTCAGTACAATTTAAAGGTAGAATTTTTTTCTTGATTATTTACTGCTGTTGTTGTCGGATGTGGGAAAGTCCCAGGAACAGCAGCGCCTTATTTTGACTGACAAGCATATCGGCACATAGGTCCTGCTAATTTCTGTGAACAAAAAGCAATCTATGCAGCATCAATGTGCTCTTTTCATTGTCTTAATTAC
The DNA here is from genome assembly GCF_008831505.1 of Chryseobacterium sp. Classification (NCBI taxonomy): domain Bacteria; kingdom Pseudomonadati; phylum Bacteroidota; class Flavobacteriia; order Flavobacteriales; family Weeksellaceae; genus Chryseobacterium; species Chryseobacterium sp. The sequence continues at coordinate 1,666,712 of NZ_CP044507.1, forward strand.
GATTTAAAGTGAATTAGTTATATGCTTTTAAACTGAATTGTTTTCGGCGGAGCTTGCACATTTAGGTGCAACGGCATTTCAACACTCGTGCTAAAACCACCATTTGGAATGAAACCATAATTTTTAGTATTTTCGGACTTTAAAAGTAGAAAAAATGGAAAAGATAAAATTCATTGACTTATTTTGTGGAATTGGAGGTTTCAGAGTTGCTATGGATGAGGCTTGTGTTGAAAACAACCTTATTCCTCAATGTGTTTTTTCTTCGGACATTGACAAGTATTGCCAAGATAGCTACGAAAATAACTTTGGACACAGACCAGCAGGCGACATTACCCAAGTTGACCCAAAATCAATTCCAGACCACGATATTTTATTTGCAGGTTTTCCGTGTCAACCTTTCAGTATAATCGGACAAATGAAAGGTTTTGATGATACAAGAGGAACATTATTTTTCCATATTGCAAATATTTTGAAAGAGAAAAAACCAAAGGCTTTTATCCTTGAAAATGTGAAGCAATTAGTTGGACACAATGGCGGACAAACTTTAAAAGTTATTATCAAAACTTTGCAAGATTTAGGTTATCACGTTCAATATGCAGTGCTGAATGCTCTAGATTATGGTCTCCCGCAAAAGAGAGAAAGGGTTTTAATTGTTGGACATAGAGAACCAATTTTATTTTCTTTTCCATCGCCTATAAAACCATTTAAACCACTTTCTGAAATTTTAGAAAAAAAGGTAGATAAAAAACATTACGCATCTGATTACATTCGAGATAAAAGAAAAGAAAGTCACAAGTCAGCTTACAAACTTTCTATTTGGCACGAAAATAAATCGGGAAACATATGTAGTTATCCATACTCTTGCGCTTTACGTGCTGGAGCTTCTTACAATTATTTACTTGTAAATGGAGAAAGAAGATTAACGCCAAGAGAAATGTTTAGATTACAGGGCTTCCCTGATACATATAAAATCATTAATAACGATACTCAAGCGAAAAAACAAGCGGGTAATGCTGTTCCTGTAAACCTTGTAAAAGCCACGATTTTAAAGCTACTGCCCTTTGTAGCTACTACTTTAGATATGACAAACCTTTTGAGAGAATATGAAGTAGAATATAACTAATGAGTAAAAAGCCAAGATTAAGAACAGTTGAAAAGTCGTTACCGCCATTTCCGTTAAACGAATTTCCAAAAGATTTTCCATTCATACTTGGAAAAGAATTAGTGTATTTACTTGCCTCAAAAGGCAAAGCAATACTAGAAGGTTCGGAATTTGAATCCATATTTGCAACTTGCATTGGTGCAGATTGGAAACCTTCAAATGTTGGTCTTGACGATATTATACTTGGCAATACAGCTTGGGGAGCAAAAACCGTAAAAGCTACAAAACCAGCGACACAAAAAAAGGTAAGACTGATTTCAGGACGTAATTCGCCTGTTTATTCATTCGGAGAAACTATTGATACACATCACGACCCAAATGCGGTTGGGAAATCAGTTTTAGAAATTTGGAATGAAAGGGTTTCAGCTGTTAGAGAGAAATTTCAAAATCTTAGAACAGTTGTTATGGTAAAGTCTAACGACTTAACCGAAGTAGTTGTATTTGAATTTGACACCATTCGTTACGACCCTGAACTTTTTGTATGGGAATGGAATAAAAACGGTAATCTTCGTGGAATTGAAAAATCAACGACAGAACATCGATTTACTTGGCAACCTCACGGTTCCCAGTTTACCATTATAGAAGAAATTCCCGAAGATAGCTTACTCATAAAAATCAAAGAACCTAAAACGCTAAACAAAGAAGACATTTTGAAAGCACTTGGCTTTGACAAAACGTGGATAAGTGTATCGAAAAGAAGCTAATTAGCAAAAGCTGACTGCGCCTAATATCTAAGCTTTAGCTTCGCTCCATTCGCCTGCGCCTCTGGTCCTTTGGTCTGCTTGACACAAAAGGGAAGATTCGCCTAAGGCAAATGAAAGCCCGTTTAACCTAACCTCCGGATGTTTATTAACCGAAAAGAACAGGAAGGTATTCGCAGGGAACACAACGGTTTGAGAGCCACTGCCTACCCTATTGCGTTCTTTTCTGCACTTCATTAAAGATAGACGGGAATAAGTCGCTCCTTTCGCATCCAATGTGATTAAGGTTTATCGTATTTCGCAGGTAGGAGGCGTATGGCCGTTCTTTAGCGTTCCTCCTCTTCGTCCTGTTCCAAGATGAACTGAAAGCCACAAAGCTCTGAAAGGCATTTGTGGCGCTGCGACCGTTCGGATTGGGCTGTGATATCGGTTCTGTTGCCGAAGTGTGGACAGGTGGCGGGCTGGTCAATGCTTAGAAAAATGGGCGGATGTTCCATAGTGGGCTTAAGAGGTAAGGGGGTTTTGGCCGGAAATCTACAAGCCAAAAATGTAGGTTGTTATTTTCTATCTGCAAAGCGCACTACGCAAAAACATGCAGAAAGGCTCAAAGTGAGGACACTTTGCGCAGCAGGTCTATTCGATTTATTAGATTGAGCAGTTAAAAAATACTGGCAGTTTCATAAATTTGATGACCATGACACCTATCGTTACACAAGAGTCTATTGTTAAGAAAATTAGGGGCTACAATAAAGCCCATTTACTTAATAACCTATTTTATACATTAAAACAGATCGACTTAAAGGAAGAGAATAATCATCCTTTATGGCATTATCTTTTATTGATAAAATGGACATTATTGTACGGGAACGATAAAGGAAAAAAGATTCTTTCAAGGGAAAAATTTATAACACTTTTAAAGTATGTTGAAAAATTTGAAAAGAAATCATTAGATCATTACGTCAAAAATCATGAATGGGATAAATTTTTTCAAATTATAGGCTATCAGCAATTCTATCTGCAACAGGAAGTGCATTGGAGTGATTTTGCCAGACAATTAAAACTATTTGGCTCTTCCTTGAATAGTAAATATGATATAGAGAAATCTTTCAATGAATCATCTGGCCTGCAGCTTTTTGACTTTATATTTTTCATGCATATTTTATGGATGTTTACTTTAGCAAACAGGATGAAAAAAGGCGTAATCTATACAGGTTATATTGGAGAAGAAATTCATGAAATGATGAGAGATATCTTTAATCTTAAAGCGGAGTTTGACAACTTTCTTGTATTACTGACGCTGAATAAATCAATCGTGGGGAAGTCAATAACTCAATTCAAAACAGGAATAAAGAAAACCAACTTACAGGCATTTGAAATGTCATTTTTTACTCAACTTCCTTTTGTACTAAATAGTGAAAATAAATATGAAATCGTACACAGGAATATTTTTAACTATTGCTGCAATTATTTTCTCTATGATTATTTAAAAGCCAATGATGAGAAATTTACTGGGGAGTTTGGAAGAAGATTTGAAAAGTATGTTGAATTAGGCTTAAAAGAGTCTGGTGCAACATATGTGAGTGAACAGGATTTAATAAGAAAATTTGGTAAAGGAGAAAAAATCGTAGATTACGTAGTGGACAATCAAGTATTGATAGAATGCAAAGGGATTGAACCTAAACCATTGTCCTCCGTAATCCCTGAAGATGGAATTGTCTACAATGCTTTTAAGGATTCAATTTTTAAAGCATATTTGAAGCAAATGCTGAATGTAGTAAAGCTACATGAAAAGTTAAAAGATCCTCTATATGGTATCATTATATGTTATAAAGATTTTTACTTATCTTCTTTGGATGATTTTTGCGGGATTTTAAGTGATAATATAGAATCCATATGTATTCAGAATGGGTGGGAAGTTAATCCTCTTCCTCCTGAAAATGTATTTGTAATCAGTATTGTTAATTGGGATATAATTGTTGAGCACGTTAAAGAATTGAGAGTTACACTGCCTGATTTACTTAAACAGGCTGTTTCAAAAAATAAGAAAGAAAAGAATAAATGGTTTTTAGGTCTTTTAAAAGAATATGGTAACGCAAAAGCCAATCTTTCTTATCTTGAGTTAGAAAACAGAAAACTTTCAGAAGCAATTAAAACGCCATCTAAAAAAATGTAGTTGATTTTATTATTTATGTTGTACTGGTTCAAGGTTATTAAATTGCCTCTTGTTCTTGCTTGTTAAAAGCCGCCAGATTTATAAAAACAGTAAAGAGGACGGCACGCCGCTGCACGAAGCCCTGCCGGAATATCTGAACGGTGCCGTGCTGATACCCGATGATACTTTCGTACTGGTGGGCTACTCGACCAGCGAGGAACGTTTCCGGTGGTATGAGGACAATAACCGGTATATCTTCCGGATGGATGAAGAAACGGGTTCGCTGGAACTGCACAGCGAGGTAGTCAATGCAAAATACCTTTTACTTAGACGCAGCGGGCAGCCGTACGCAAGGGACCTGTATGAAATAAAAAGCAGGGGGCCGAAAGTATTCTCCAGCCAGTATTTAAATCAGCTGTAATATCCACCCTCCGCGCGGCCAAAGGATTATTATTTAGCCATTGAGATTGAGAGGGTGAGCGATCCTGAGTTTGAGGATGTACTCTGGGATTTTAAAGAACTCGAAGCCTACAAAAAAATACAGCTGGAGGTTAAAAACCCGTACAGCAAAGCAGGGATGCCGTTTGCAGTGTCGCTTACTAAACTGATGAGGGTGAAGGTGAAGGGATAAGGCCTCACGTACAGGAAAATCTTTAATCACAAAGAACACGAAGGTATTCACAAGGGAAACAAAGTGGGTTTGAAAGTGTTTAGTAAGAGCCAAGGCAAAAGTAAAAAGGAAAAAGTGAGTCGAGCGACAGGCCCAAGTTGGCTTCGAGGGCCGCAGCTATCGGAGGACTATGAAGGGGTAAAGTTGCAGAGTTGTAAAGTTGTAGAGTTGAAAAACTGTTGTTTTTTTTACCACAGAGGGCACGGAGGTTTTCACAGAGAACACAAAGTTAAAACTATCTGAAATCCAGAATCTTAAGTCTTGCAAGCAGGATTGAAAAAAACCGACTTTGGGATTGCTTCGTCGCCTCCTTTGTCGGCAACTCGCAAGGATGCGGGTAATTTAGGACTTTACCCGGCGGTATATAACTGTTGCGGAGTTCATGACAAAGAACAGATCCCCGCTTTCAGAAAAAGTGCTGATCATTCTGCACTCCCCATTCCTGTACCTTATAACCGGATATCTGTCCAGTTAAGCATAAGAAGTTCGAGCACAGCATAGCAGCCGGCTGAAATGGCGGACAGTCCTTAGGTATTATTTCCCGTTTTTCAGATAAGCTTTCACTTTATCTGCACTGTTGCCTACTGACTTTACCGCAGCTTTAAGTTCTGCAGGTGAGACTCCCAATTTTTTTAGGGGTATAATCTTACTCTCCATGTTGCTTTACTAAAACAAAAAAGCTGCAATCTATTTTGTTAGAAAGCCAGAACTGGATGTTCTGGCTTTTCTATATCATTTTCTCATCAAAGAAACTGGATAAATTGCAACTAAAGATATTGCCATTATTGAAAGTGCAATTTTTTTATTACGTTCTATTTTCTTTTTTAATTCTTCTACATTCCTAATTTGATTTTCGGTGGGGTTCAATCCCTCCAATTGAGTTTCGTACTTATCTGCAACACATAAATCAACATATTTTAAACCAGATCCCAATAATGAAATAAATAATGCAATCATTAATATTGTTTTTATTTTCATAATATTTTATTTTGACCCCAAATATGACCACCAGGATTATCCCTGTTTATTATCCCTTCGGGATGACCGAAGTGAAGAGACAGGGCAAAAAGAAACAGTGACAAGTGCGGCTACCTTACAACGCCGTCATCGGGAGCGGAAGGAACTGGAGCGAAGCAATCCCTGAATGAATAGTTAACCTCCTAAGTTGGGGATTCCTTTGGTGGCTGTCCCGACTGCCGTCGGCACAACCAACGAAGCAATGACATGACACGTTTGGTTAAATTTATTATACACTTAAATAAGGCCAGTCAGATTCCTGCGGAATGACAAAGAGGCTGCTGAATTTTAGCAGATTATTGAAAACGAATCTGCATTTTCTCTTTAAAGTTCGCTCTTAACCCCGCAGTCCGGCGGCCGTTTTGACCGCCATGTGCAAGGCCGTTATGAAGAAACTTTATTTTTTAATCACCTTGCCGGTAAGGGTACCTTTTTCGGTTTCAACCTTTACCATATAGGTGCCTGTGGCCAACTGACTCATGTTTATCCGGTTGCTGCCGCGGTTGAAGGCTCCTTTACTTACGATTTGTCCCGTCATGCCGTAGATCTCCCAGGATTTTGGGGTGTCTTTGGTGCTAACCTGCACTTCATCCTGTGTGGGATTGGGGTAGAAGGAAATATGGCTGTCCAGTTCTGTTTCGGTAGTAGCCATGGCGCTGCAGGCCGATTTTGCCAGCTTGGCTACGTAAAATTGTGACTTTCCGTTTGCATTATAGGAAATCGTAGGGATATTGTCATTGGGATCCGTAAAGATATCCGAATGAAAATACCCACCTACTACATAGTTTCCGTCATTATCCACCGCCACGGAGGTAAGTTCATCAGCGGTACCGTAAGCACTCAATATCGGATGCAGTCCAATGGCATTACCCGTGTCTTTGTTCAGTCTTACCAGCAGCGAGTTGGGTTGGTCGTTTTGCGGGCTGGTTACTGAAAAACTGTCCCAAATTTCGTTTAGGGTGGTACCTTTTACAAATGCGATCTCATTAACGTTTATGGCAAGGCGTGCTCTCATGGATCGCGTAAAACTAGAGTCCATATTGTTACTTGTAGGTATTTTAGTCCATAGTATGTTGCCGGATGGATCCATTTTCATTACAAAGTTCTGTTGGCCGGGTTGTACATAGGGAAGAGGAGTGGTTCCAAAGGTTGCGGCTGGTGTACCAATGTGAAAATATCGGCCAGACAGATAGATGTTGGAATTACTGTCCTTTATAAGCGAATAAATTTTTTCGTCTGGAGACGTGTTTACGCTTCCGTTAGCCGAAGTAGTAAATTCCTTTCGCCACACTTCAGTTCCTGTGCTTCCATCGAATGCCAGCACGTAACCGTCATTTGAAAGTGGAGTGTCATTGTAACTCAAAGGCTGGTAGTCCTGAAAGCTTGCACTTGTGCTGCCCGCAACATAATATCTGTTTAATACTTCATCATAAAGCATTTGCACTTTACCTGAAAAAATGCCGGGAGATAGAAAGCCGCTAATTGGCAACAGTAAGGGATTGGGCGCAGGGGTCATATTACCGTTATCATAATTGAATTTTATCAGGTAGTACTGATAAGCGTTGGTAAAATTTGCCGGAACGGTAATGTAGTCGTTAAAATGTGTTCCGGCCAGAAATCCAACTATTGCATGAATGTTTTTTCCTGAGTCCATATACCACACACCGTTATCTGAATAATTTTGTTGCATGGCCACATTCCCCTGTAACGGTTTGCTCCAGGCTAAATTTCCGGTACTGGTATTGTACTTCAGTAAATAGGAAGTTTTGAATCCAGGATCAGTGGACGCTCCGTACGGATAGGTTAGTTGGATCTTGGGTATAGTGTGGGTAGGATCAAAATGTATAGGTTCCATTGTAGATGGAGAACTTGCTTCCACCTGGTTAAAAGCGTTGAACATCATATAGAGACCACCCTCATTATCCACCGCCAGTTTCCATGCATTTTCACTATCACTATACCCGCCTATGGTGGTGGACCAGCGGAGATTCCCCTGACAGTCCAGAGAGAAGAGCAGAAGATCCTTTTGGTGATAAGAGGTTACAGCAGTACCGTTAATATTTGGATTCTGTGGATATATAGCGGTAAGATGGTAGGAGTTATTGTTATTGTCCACTACCACATCGCGAATCATCTCGTCTCTGGTTTCGTAAAACCCCGATCCACCTGCGGAACCTGTATCACCGCCCCCGGCTTTGGCCCACTGCCAACTATAAGTTTGGGCAGTAGCGAGGGTGGTTACAGTGGTGAGGAGTAAAAGGTAAAGTTGTTTTTTCATATTTTACTGTTTCTGTATTTGCGTTATTTAGTGAGGTTTTATACAGGTTTGTTGTACTTCTAAAGGTTCTTTATACACTTTATTAAAGCCAGTCAGATTCCTGCGGAATGACAAAGAGGCTGCTAAATTTTATCAGATTATTGTAAACGAATCCAAATTTTCTCTTTAAAGTTCGCTCTTAACCCCGCAGTCCGGCGGCCGCTTTGACCGCCATGTGCAAGGCCTTATGAAGAAACTTTATTTTTTAATTACTTTTCCGGTTAGTGTCCCTTTTTCGGTTTCCACTTTTACCATATAGGTGCCTGTGGCCAGATGACTCATGTTTATCCTGTTGCTGCCGCGGGTGAATGCTCCTTTGCTTACTATCTGTCCCGTCATGCCGTAGATTTCCCATGATTTTGGGGTGATTTTGGTGCTAACCTGCACTTCATCCTGTGTTGGGTTGGGGTAAAAGGAAATATGGCTGTCCAGTTCAGTTTCCGTAATAGACATTACGCTGCAGGCCGATTTTGCCAGCTTGCTCAAAAAGAACTGTGATTTGCCGCTGCCTGTAAGGCCGTTCATGCTGGGAATCCCGTCATTGGGATCCTCGAAAAGAATACCGTGCATAAACCCTCCTAAAATATAATTACCGTCATTATCCACCGCCACTGCGGTAAACTCATCTTTGGAACCTGCAGAACTCAATATGTCATGGGTGCCCAGTACTGTGCCTGTATCTTTGTTTAATCTTACCAGCAGGGGATCGGCATTATGATTTACAGGACGTACCATAGGGAAGGAACCCCAGGTATCACCTCTACTGCCTTTTACAAAGGCAATTTCATTGTTATTCAGGGCCAGGCGACCTTTTTCAAAACGGTAGCCACCACCGGAGTTTGCGGAAAGTCCCGTAGGTATGGTGGCCCACTGTACCTGGCCTGCCGGATTAAGTTTCATTACATAAGGATTATAGTTTTCTGTTATGTAGGGAAAAGTATAATTTCCGAATGACACTGCAATATTACTGGCAAAAACATTATAGAATCCCGCGATATAAATATTGGAATCCGCATCCTTAATTATATCGAACACGCAATTGTCATCCGGTATATTGTTAGGATTTGCAGTAGATACAAATTCCTTGCGCCACACTTCAGCTCCGGTGGTGCCGTTAAAGGCCAGCAGATAGCCATCTTCTGTAAAAGGAGTGCCTCCGTAGGAGAAATCGGAATAAGTGAAATTTCCATACTGCATTCTTTTGCCGGCCAGATAGTACTGGTTTACTCCTGCAGTTCCGTCATATAATAGACTTACTTTACCTTCGCTATACCCCTGAACTATAAAACCCGTAATTGGTAACAGTAAGGGATTTGGGTCAGGGGTCATATTGCCGTTGTTATAATTGAACTTTATCAGGTAATACTGATAACTGCTCGTAAAGCTGGCAGGGACGGTTATAGTCCCGTTAAGATGTGTACCAGCGGCAAATCCGACAATAGCGTGGATGTTTTTGGACGAATCCATATAAAATATTCCACAGTCTGAGGAGCGTAAGGCGGAGGTAACATTACCCTGTAACGGTTTTTGCCACTCCAGATTACCGTTTGCCGTACTGTATTTTAACAGGTATGCGGTCTTCAGACCCGGGTCCGGAGTCGTGGTATCGGTTTGTGATATCTGTATTACAGGTATGTGATTGGCAGAATCAAAATGCAGCGGTACATAAGTAGGATTACTTGCATAGGCTCTGTTTTGAAATGTTCCCATTATATAAAGCCCGCCATTATTATCCACCTCGATATTCCAGCTTTGCTGCACAGCGGTTGTACCACCAATATTTCGTGTCCAGCGTACATTTCCCTGGCAATCGGTAGAGAACAGAAACAGATCCTGTCGGTCATAATTATTTACGGCAGTTCCGTGTAAGGTAGGACTTGTTGGGTTCATGGTAGCCAGGTAGTAATAATTGTTCTGATTGTCCACCGCGATATCCCGTATGCTTTCGTCTTGTGTGTAATTAAACCCCGAACTGGTTGAGCCCGTGTTTCCACCACCGTATTTTGCCCACTGCCAACTGTAGGTCTGGGCAGTGACCGATATAGTGGACAATAATGTGAGCAGTAAGTAAAGTTGTTTTTTCATTTCAATAATTTTATCAGTACAAAATAGTAATTTTTTCAATAGGGTAAAGTTTTAAGTCATAAATAGGTTTGTCAATTTCACAAAAAAATCAGGTGCCCTCCGCAGAGGGCTACCTGAAGTAAAAAAAAGAAACGTTATTCTTTAAGTAATTTGCTTTGCAGTGCCTTACCGTCGGTAATTACACTTACAATATACACACCCTGCAGCCAGCCGTTCAGCGGTACCGTTATTCCGCCTTTTGCTGCATTCAGTGTTTTGCGGAACTTCACATTTCCGTTGATGTCATGGATAATAACCATCTTCGCTACAATTTTCTCATCACCCGTGTTATAGCTGATCCGCACCTGTTCTCTTGCAGGGTTAGGACTGAGAATAATCGCTTCAGCCGTGTTTTTCTGTGCTGCCATCCTGTTTTCCGGTTTCGAAAATTCGATCGGATGTTTAAATTCACAGAAAGGGCTTTGGAAAAGGATATCATCGCCACCACCACTGAATCCAGCCATCGGATAGAAGAGTAGCGGATTTACATTGAAATCATAAGAACCGCCCGGCGGTATGGTTACGCTGGAAGGAACGTAAGTTCCGTAGCCGTTTGCACTTACAATGCTGAAGGTTACAGCAGTAGAGCCATAATTGTGAACTTCTCCGTAAATCAGGTATGGGTTTCCCCCTTTAACCTCTTTAATGTAGCCGTCTGTTTTGCATCCTCCTGCTTCACAGTTTTCAGGATCCGGCGCTACGTTCATCATACCTGAAGTTACCGTACAGCCGCCATTGCTGACGGAAAGCTGGTAAGTACCGGGCTGGTTGGGCTGCCAGAGCGGCTCAATGAATCCGCTTCCGTTGCTTAAGATGTGCCCGTTGTGCAGCCAGGACCAGTCTGCATAATCCCCTCTTGGGCCAATGATATAACCCTCGTCACGTGGGCAGCGTTCAAAACAGCCTGTAGGGAAGATCCACATCAGACTTTCAAGGCTGTGCGGAACCATTTCGTCCGCCGTGGCGGAGCATCCGCTTGGCCCGATATAGGTTACCTGGTAGGCGCCACCTACTGAAACCTGAATGCTTTGTCCCATCATACCGTTGCTCCAGAGATACGTGCCGGTGGCAGGGCCGTTGGCTGTCAGCGTTACCAGATAGGGAGTACACTGGTCTACGGAGTAGGTGACAGACGGAGCTGCCGGCGGATTGCTTACTGTAACTGTAAAATCTTTGTAAATAGTGCAGTCTCCGGTGGCCGGATTACCGACCCTTAACCTGTAGTTGTAGGTACCAGCAGTCAGTACACCTGTATCAAAACTAATGGGTGTGCTGGTACTCCAGGCCTGCAGCACACTTCCGTTGCCGTCCTCCCACTGGTGGGCGAGCGCCGGGTCAGCAGTGATGCCCATCAGTGTAGTTGAACTGCCGGAACACAAATTGGCTTTGCCACTAATGTTTACAAATGGCTTCTGCTTAATTACTACGTTTACCGGACTGGCCGCCAATCCCTCATCTTTACAGCCATTAGGCGCGGTAAGGACAGCCCAGTAACTTCCGGACTCGGTTGGGGTAAAACTTCCCGTTGTGGGCGCTCCCGCCACAGGTGTGCTGCCATTCATCCATGTATAACTGATGGGTGCGACAGTTCCAAACTGCACATTATAAGTAATTGGAGTCGCAACACTTCCTTCACATATATTATAACTACTTGGTGATAAATAGTTGTTAGAATCAAAGCTTGCTTCAGAAATTGTGACGGATCTCTCATAAACATAAGTACATCCGTATGGTGATTTTGCATGCAGTTTTATCAATCCGCTCCAGTTTCCGTTAATGGTAATCTGCGTTGGCAGGTTGCTACTGGGAACAAAAAATGTTCCGTCAAATTCCCATTTATAACTGTTTGCACTGTTATAGTTCGGAATAGTAAGCGTAATGGTTTCGCCTTTACAGAACTGGGTTCCGGGGTTGGCAAATGCCACATCCGGGATAGGCTGCAGGGTAACGGTTTTGGTTACACTGCAGGTAGGTTCGCCGGGCAGACTAAGCTGCAGGGTAAAAGTATAGGTTCCGGGTGCCAGATTGCTGAATGTAGCAGACTGTAAGCCCTGGCCACTATACTGGGTGGCACTGCCAATTTCACTGTAGGTATAGGTAATGGCAGCAGGGTTAACATCAAACATGGTAGAGCCGTTGTGCACCACAACATTGTAGGTAGACTGCGTGCTGTCACAAAGCACCTCAATACTCAGTTTGGGTTCGTACCGTTTAATGATAGTTGTACTTGTGCTGGTTAAGCAGCCATTATAGTTAAGGACCGCCGTTGCTGTATGCGCGCCTGCTACGTCGACATTGAAAGTGGCACTCTGAGTTCCCTGGCCGCCGGTTAAAGTCATCAGCGGGCTGGGCATCCACGTAATGGATGTCGGGCTGCCAATGCCGGTTACACTTGCTGTAGCAACATTACATGTATTCCCCCAGTCGCCTGTAGCCACAGGATTGATTCCGGCCGGAAGCGGACATGGGTTGGGGTTACAGTTGTTGTTATTTACAGAAACAGCCTGCGAAACAGCTTCGCAACCGTTAGCATCCTGTACCACAAGAAAGTAGGTTCCATACGGAGTGTTACTGCTAATGGTGTAGTTACTTGCTGTAGCTAGCGCGATTGGATTTGTAAGAGTATTTAAATACCACTGGAAACTTACAGAATTGGTGATCCCAGTGGACACATTACCGTATAAAGTAATGGGCTGGTAATTGTTAGGATCACAAACGGTATAGTTATATCCCGGCGTAACGGTAATCTGTGTTTTTGGGAATACCGTAAAACTCGCACTTGCCGTTGCTTTGTAATTGGGGCATAAGCCGACGGTTAGCGTAGCTGTTACATTTTCCGTAATGGTGGCTGAAGGATTGAGGCTGTTGTTTATGATGTAGCCATTATTGGGAAATGTATAGATTCCGCTGGTCTGGTAAGCTAAAGGCGGAGTTGCAGTTCCGTTGGAAAAAGTAAAAATCATTGTCCCGCCTGCATTTGCCAGTGAAGAATTTACCTGAAAGGTCAGCGTATCACCCAGGCACACAGGACCCGGATTAACAAATGTAAGTGTAGGAGTCACCAAAATCTCAACCTGAGTTGTAACAGAATGGGAAGTCCCACATTTAACCACAGTCAAGACAAGGTCAGCATGCGTATTACCACCGCTTACTTCATTAAACTGAATGATAACATTATCCGGGTTGGAAGGATCTGGCAGGATACTGCCGAAATTAGCCAGCGTTGCTCCTGTAACAGGATGCACAAAGGACCATTGTACCGTGTCCGGATCAATGTTATTATAATTTACACTGAAAAGTACTGAACTGCTGGGGCAGAACGGGCCAGTCTGTGCCGGTGTGACGGTAATGCTGCTCAGGTCTATGGTATTTACGGTGAGTTGTGTTGCGTTAGCGGAAGTACAGCCCAGTTGGTCATTGGTCTTATTTCTAACTTTTACAACATAAGGCGCTGCCCCCGCATTAAATACCACAACGACACTTTGTCCTGTATTTCCGCCTTGTATTACTCCGTTGGTCACCTCCCAAACAGGAAGCATGCCCGGATCGACACTGCTTAAGGTATAGGTGTAAGGAATTCCCGCACAAACATTCATCTCGCCTGTAATGGTTCCGGAAGGAGCCGCCGGAGTTTGGGTCACTTTAATTACCCGTGGTTCTCCAGCACATCCGCCCGGTTTTGTTGCCGAAACGATATAAGTTCCCGGTGTTGGGAACGAATACGCTGCCGAGATTCCCGTTGTAGTATAGACGGTAGAATTGTTTAGTGTAATGTTCCAATTCACAGGTACACCGGGGTTGCTGTTGAAAGTTTGCGCCGTTCCGGCACAGATTTCATCAAGTCCTCCCGTGATTGTAACCGGTTCTTCTACGACTATGGTAAAGGAAGCTTCACCCGGACATTGCAGCAAAGTATTATAATATGACGAGGACAATGTGTAGGTACCCGGTACAGATGCTCTAACATAAACTTCGTTTCTGTTGGCAGTATACGTCAGTTCTGCATTGCCCGGTCCCGTAATTCCCCAAAGAAAATTGGTTGTGGGCCACTGTGGCAGGGTATACAAACTTTGCTCTCCAGTACAAATTCCGTTATCACCCTGTATTTCTGCATGCTGCAATACCACAGGAATTTATACGGTAGTCCAGGCTGAGCAGCCACATTCCGATTTGTACATTACATAACCGAAACCGTCAGCAGGATCTACCTGATCCCATAACACCTCAATAATGTTACCGTTTTGATTAACAATAGTTCCTCCAACTACATTCCAGTCTCCCCCGCATACATTGTTAGCAATATATTTTTCCGTGCTCCCTTCACATACAACTGATTTACAGGTTATATCAATTGGAGGTGCAGACTCTACTTCGATGTCCATTTTGTAGACCTGGGATTTGCAGTTACAGCTGTTTGTCACCGTAAGAAAAACAGTATATGTCCCTGCCTGCGTAAAGGTATAAGAAGGTTCATAAGCAGTAGAGAAAATTTCATCTATTCCCGGCCCCTGTACAGCCCATTCGTAATGAACAATGGCAGATCCCCCATTATCATCACTCAGATTATCAAAATACACCTGTGTATTAACACAAACCTGTGGTTCCTGTCCCAATGCCAACTTAAAATTGGCATTTGGGCGGTTGATTTTCTGCAAACATAAAGTTGAGGTTTGCTGCGTATTGTCAGCGTAGGTTACGGTAATCTGCAATGAAGCGCTTCCATGCGCACCCCATTGCACAGTTGCGGAGGAATTACTGCTGGATGTGATATTTCCTCCAGCTGCACTCCATGTAACCTGAGCAATGTTATTGCCCTGTACAGAATATACTACAGTACTCCCCTCACATACTTTCTGACAAGCCTGCCCAGGTGGCAGACTTTCAAAAACCACCCCGTTTCCGGGTTCCCTCGGGTCTTTAGGATCTTCAACTTCTGATCCGTATTCAATGCATCCTACCTGCGTATTCCAGGTTAAAGAAGCGCTGTTACTTTGGGCCAGTCCCCAAAAAGGCAGAAACAAAAGCAGCCACAGCAGCAGCCACTTTTTTCCTGAACGAACTTTCTGACAGTCGTTTTTTTTCATGTTAAATAATTTGAGTTTGTTCTCAGGACTTTCCTGAGATGAATGGTTATTGTGATTTATACTTTAGCTGCAGATCAGGAGTTTCACGCCGGACCATTTGCCCTGTACAATCAACTCTGTAAAAGTTTCCCGATTTCAGTAAAAGGACAGGCAATGTAACCCAATCCTGCAGGTAAATATTTTTTATTAAATCTATGATGTTTCGGCTGAATTCACCAAATATCGCCTCCCATGACAACGGTAAATTCTTAAAAAATAACGGTAAAATCTTAAAAATTTTTAGGACTGATCATCTAAAAAACCGCTAAAACAGTAACATAAGAGCGGATATGTTTTGTTAAATGCAGATAATACCAAAACTGTTTTTTAAAAAAGGAATACAGTGCGGAAAGCTGCAATTATTAGTACGAGATTATAAATTAAAGGGAACGATCGGCGGGCGATAAGTATCAAGAATATACTCCAGTTATACAGATAACGGGATGATCCGTCGCCTCTATTTTCGAAAGTCAGTGTGAAAAAGTTTTATGGGTCCAAATTAACAGTTATCTTTATGAAATTGCATGCAGCTGAACAGAATTTACCCAAACAACTCTAGAGTATATTTTCCAGAAAAGTAATCAACAATTTGTCCTTCGGAATTCCTATTATCTCCAATCTATGTACGAAACCCTGAAACACTTTATCCTCATGCGACAACCTACCGATGAGGCAGCGCTGCAGCGCATCTTTGCGTGCTTTAGTGCGGTGAAGACGGCACGGCGCGAGATTTTGCTGGACCGGAACCAGGTGTGCCGGCATTATTACTTTATTAATTCGGGCGCCATGCGCATCTTTACCACAGATCAGAACGGGAATGAAAGCTCGCGCTACTTCGCCTTCGAGGGTAACTTCATCACCGCACTGCCCAGCTTTATAGACCAGCTGCCTGCAGAGGAATACCTGCAGAGTATTGAGCCCTCGGATCTGCTGCGCATTGGCCGCGCCGATTTCTACGAACTGGTGGCCACCGAGCCCGCTTTTGCGGCCATCTACACTGAAATCCTGGAACTGGGATTCATTAACGCACAGAAAAGAATCTACGGTTTCCAAAGCTTTGATGCCGAAGAAAAGGTAAAATGGGTGATCCGTCACCAGCCTTTGCTGCTGCAGCGCCTGTCCAACAAAATGGCGGCAACCTATCTGGGACTTTCACCTTCTACCCTGAGCCGGATTAAATCCAGACTTTAAGGAAAACGTTGACCTGGAGCAACATTTTCTTCGTCACGGCAAATTACCTTTGCTGAAATATTAGTATGAAAATGTACCTGCCCTTCCTGATGCTGCTGTCCACACTGGCTTTGGCACAAGGCAGCCCGGAGCATACCCCGAAACCGCTTGCCACTTTGGTAAAGCCGGCGGATCATCTGACTTTGGAGGCTGCGCTGGAACTTGCAAAGAGGAGTACTGCTAAGGCTGCGCAATTGGATAAGCAAGTCTCCATAGCCGTGCTGGACGCCTCCGGAACCGTTATCCTGCTTATGCGCGGTGACGGTGTAGGTACTCACAATACCGAGGCCGCCAGGCGCAAGGCCTACACGGCGGTATCCACCAAAACAAATACGCTTACACTCCTGAGGAACGCCCGAGCCAACCCGGACACCCAAAATCTGAACACCCTGCCCGAGCTCCTGCTCCTGAGTGGCGGTGTACCCATTTGGTACCGCGGTAATATAATAGGCAGTCTAGGTGTGGCAGGTGGCGGCAGCCCTGAAAATGACGACGCGATCGCGCGTGCGGCCGCTATTCCGGAGAAAGGAATCTTAACATCCAAATAATCTGAAAATAATCAATATGAAAAAAATGTTTTTTACTGCTGTCTTTGCCGTCCTGTCGGTTATTGCTTTCGGCCAGACGCACAGCCATCAGCTTTCCAGTCACATCCTGGATGTGTCGCGCGGAATGCCCGCCAGCGGCGTAAAGATCCGCCTGGAAAAGCAGGTGGCCGGCTCCTGGACTTTTGTAGATGAAAAGACCACCGATGCCAACGGCCGGATTACCGATTTCCTGCCGGGAAATACATCCAACGGCATCTTTAAACTGACCTATCTGGTGAGCGATTACTTCAAAAAGAACAATACAGAAAGCTTTTACCCATTTATTGAGGTGGTTTTCCAGATCCGCGACGGGCAGCACTATCATGTTCCCATTACGCTCTCGGCCTATGGCTACTCCACTTACAGAGGAAATTAGAGGCGGCAAAGTAGGTATCAAATTAGCACCCTCAGCGTAACATCATTAACCTATTAACTGAAAAAACATGAACAAGCTGATCCACTTACTCTTTGCAGCGGCACTTGCCACAGGCTGCAACGCCGGCAAAGCGTCCGCAGAAAAACCTACATTAACCGGCACCTGGGAAATGCAGGAACTTCAGGGCCAGAAACGCACCACCGGGAAACCGGTCTATATTGACCTGACAGCGGACAGGAAACTAACGGGATTCACGGGCTGCAATACCGTGCGCGGAAACTATACCGCAGACCTTACAAACAACCGGCTAAGTCTGGAGGGCCTGGCCAGCACGCGCATGACCTGCCCGGACCAGCAGGTGGAAAATGATGTGACCGGAGCCCTGCGCAAAACTGCATATTTTGTACTGGAAGACGGAATCCTTAACTTACAGTCGGAAAACCGTACAACCATGGCCCAATTCAAAAAGATCGACCATCCCGACGTGGTGAATAAATACTGGAAACTGACCGTGCTGGACGGCAAGCCGGTAACCATGGAGGCTGCCCAGGAGCGCGAGGCGCATTTCATCCTGAAGAGCGACGGCAGCCTAAGCGGATTTGGCGGCTGCAACAGTTTCAGCGGTTCCTATGAACTGAAGGAGAGCAACCGCATTGACTTTGATGAAAATATGGCCGTGACCATGCGGGCCTGCCCGGAACTAAAGCTGGACGAGCGCGCTTTCCTGAATGTATTTTATAACGCGGACAGTTACGTGCAGGATGGCGACAAGCTGTCGCTGAAAAAAGGCAGCACTACCCTGGCGGTCTTTGAGGCGGTTTATTTCTGAGTAACCGTGGCGTAAAAGGCGATTTCATAAAATAATCACAGTACAGGCAAGCACTGTTCTCCGCATAATTTGCGGAGAACAGTGCTTTTTTTCGCCGCATCATCCAAAATCTGAAATCGCCCGGCCGTAATTCAATAACTTTGCTCTAAATGTTAGCTTTTGGAACAGCCCGTTCAAATTTTTGATGCGAAGAATATTTTTGATTATATAGAAATCAAACATCCGTATCATCCGAAGAATCCGGCATTTTTAATTCTGAGAAAAGGCCTGGTGGTTTATCATGAAAATGTAGACAAGATAGAACTTAGCGGAAATCATGTGGCGCTTATTGATTCGCGGCGGGTGTACGAAATCCTGGAGATCAGTCAGGACCTGGAACTTCTGCTGGTGGCTTTTTCGAAGGAGTACACAGAGAAGCTGCCGCTGAAGATTAACCGGCTGAATGCCTTTGTTTATTTCCGCAATGAACTGGTAAGGCATTCCGGACTGGAACCCGAACCCTTTGAAAGGATATGGAAAAATGCTGACCTCCTGAAGGCGGTACTGGAAAGCAATGATGCCTCCACGCACCGTGGTGAGATCATCCGGCATTTGTTCTCTTCCACCGTTTATCAGTTTGGGGATATGATTGCACAGTCGGCACGTTTTACCAGGGACAGAATTTCCAGAAAACAGGAAATTGTGCTTCAGTTCCTGAAAAATGTAGGTGACTCTTACCTGGATGAACGTGAGGTGACCTACTACGCCGAAAAACAATTTATTACTTCCCGACATCTGTCGGCGGTCCTGAAAGCAGTGACCGGACAAACTGCCGGCCAGATCATTGCCGCATTCGTGATGAAGGAGGCCAGAGGACAGATACTTCTCCAGCCTGTCTCCGGCCAGGATCTGTGCTACAAGAACATCGTGTGAGGTTGTGAATTTCCCGTCGGAGTTATACCGGTTGGCATTCAGCAGTACCTTTATATCAAACTGCTGCCGGACGAAATATTTCTGATACAGAGAGATGGCCTTACGCCGGTTAATATTCGTAAAAATCCGGAAAACTATCCGGAAGGCGTTACAGATACTGAAGTTCGTATTTGTATATTCCTTCAGAACGTACTAGCCGGCACGGGGTTTATCGGCTTCAAGGGAGAGGATGCGGGAGTGGTAAAATATCTGTTTGGTTCTGCCGGAGTGCGATACCCGTTTGGATTATATTCTTAAATTTGTAATTCATTTGGACCAAATCTATTTTGAAAAAAATACTGATTATAGACGACGAGGAAAAGCTGAGATCCTTACTCACGAGAATTATCACTTTAGAGGGGTTCGAAGTATTACAGGCCTGGGACTGCAAATCCGGTTTAAAGAAGCTTGCTCAGGACGATATTGATGTTGTACTTTGTGATGTAAGACTGCCAGATGGCAGCGGCGTGGAGCTGGCGAAGACCATTAAAGGAACATATTCTTCCATAGAAATTATTTTGCTCACCGCTTTCGGAAATATACCTGACGGCGTACAGGCTATTAAAAACGGAGCATTTGACTATATTATCAAGGGTGATGATAACAGCAGGATTATTCCTCTTTTGTATAACGCATGCGAAAAGGCAACATTAGCCAAAAGGGTTCGGCAGCTGGAAAAACAACTTGATGAAAAGCATTCGTTTGACAAAATCATAGGAAAATCAAGACTCATCCTGCAAGCTGTGGAGCTGGCTAAAAAGGTAGCAAAGACCGATACTTCCATTCTTCTAACCGGTGAAACGGGAACCGGAAAAGAAATATTTGCGCAGGCCATTCATCATGAAAGTAACCGCCATAAGCAGAATTTCGTAGCCCTCAACTGTTCCGCATTCAGTAAAGATTTACTCGAGAGCGAAATGTTTGGGCATAAAGCGGGGTCATTTACCGGCGCTTCAAGAGACCAGAAAGGCTTATTTGAAGAGGCCCATAACGGGACTATTTTTCTGGACGAACTGGGTGAAATGGCGCTGGACCTACAGGCCAAGTTATTAAGGGTGATAGAAAGCGGAGAATTCATAAAAGTTGGGGAAACAAAGCCCACCAAAGTAAATGTCCGGATTATTGCCGCTACGAACCGCGATCTGAAAGAGGAAATTGAACAGGGGCACTTTCGCGAAGATTTATATTACCGGATTTCGGTATTTCAAATTCCCTTACCCCCACTGCGCGAGCGGGTGGCAGATTTAGAAATATTGGTGCCCTATTTTATAGAAGTTCTATCTCATAAAATGAATAAGAAAATTAATGCCGTGCACCCCGATGTCATTAACGCTATAAAACAGCACCCGTGGAAAGGCAATATCCGCGAGCTGAAAAATGTCCTTGAAAGAGCAATTATCCTTAACACGGGACATGAAATTTCACTGGATGATCTGCCCATTGATATTCAGATACAATCCACCGTCAAATCCGGAAAGCAACTTTCGGCGTTTTCACTGCAAAGTGTGGAAAAACTTCACATACAGAAAGTACTCAACCATACCCACGGAAATAAAGCGGAAGCTGCCCGTCTTCTGGAGATTGGCATTGCTACCCTATACAGAAAAATTGAGGAATACAGGTTGAGCGAAATTTAAAAGTTCGATTCTATTTACATCCTTTCGTATTGATAAAAAGTCTATCATTTTGATAGGCTTTTTTCGTGGCTCATCTTTACACCCATAATAGTAAATTGCTGATAATAAATTACATACATGTCGCGTGGCACAGGCGGTATGTCATTCGTATGTATGGAAACAAACCATAAACATTTTAAATGAATGCACATCAGGCCGCGGCAGATATCACCGCTACATTACCGGAGCTTACCCATGAAGTGACAAGAAGCATCAACCTGCAGAATCCGTTTGCACTGGTCAGAATACTAACGCGCTACACGCAAAAGATGGTGCAACAGCACAATATTTCAATGGTAGAAAAATGCCTGAATCTGATCGGAAGGATTCATGCCAGAGGAGATCTGATGATCAGGCATGCAGTAGAACACGTATTTGTTTTTTCCATGGATCGCATCATTTTGTCCTGCTCCCCAACCGAAAGAAATCAGGTGATGGAAAAAGTTCCTGCAGGTTTATATCAAATTTATATAAATGAGGTCTATAAATCAGGAATGTGAGGGGGCCAGATCTACGGAATAGCGGAGATCAAGAAAGAACTTTCCCGGGTATGCTACCTACTCCGAAATCCGAATCAGTTATCCGAATTTTAAATGACCAATTAATAACACTAACAGTAAAATAGAAAACCAATGATTACCCTTATTTTAACAATAGCCGGAACAGCCTGCTTCGCCCTTTTAATTAAGTCCATCGATTTTTTTGATAAAATATAGAAATGAAAACGGAATTAGAACAATGTTTACGACTCAGGTTCCCGGAAATCTACCCTTATGGACTGATTTACCATGAATCAGGTGACGACTGTATCGTTTACCGATTGTTAAGGCATTTTGGGCAATATTGTATCGGCAATCTGGAGGAAAGACAAACAGGAGAAATATTGAGTGTAATGAATGAGCTGTATCATTCGAAAGATCTGTTCTGTAAAAACGCAATTGAAAACGAGTTTCTATCCGTCATAGCAGAAAATTTAGGAACAGTTGATCTGATGACTCACCTTAACAGGATTCCTGCAACACTTCAGCTCACCTATATTAAGGTACTGCTGGAAACACTAAAGTATAAAAAAGCAATAGGATGAGTAAAATTAATCAAATCCGGGCCTCCCGCTATTTCGCAGCAAAAGTACCGGAAATCAAAGAAGAAATAAATGTCCTGACTATCACGGGAAACTTTGCGGGAGTACTGCAGGCCGTCGTCAACCACTTAAAATCATTGCTGCAAGAGCGCAAGATAAAAACAATGACAAGCATCATCCGTAATGTAGGATGGGTGTATGCAAGAGGAAGCCAGTATATTAAGGAAGTCATCGGAAATCTTTTTGTACGCTCTTTTGAAGGGTTGCGCAAGCGGTGCGGAGTCCCACAGTGGCAGCTTTTGTACTGCAAATTTCCACCCGCCTTCCGGAAAATTTATGTACGACAAACTCACAATAACTTAATCAAAATTCAATGACATGATCGCATTATTCATCTTAGCTATCGCAGTATTTTTCTACATCATTTATGTATTGCTGAATCCCGAAAAATTTTAGCGGTACAGACACCGCTCATAAAACCATAAAATAAATGTCAAAAAAATTGAGAGATTATTGGAGCGATACCAAAGACGTCAGCCGAACCGTACTCATT
Organism: Chryseobacterium sp.; assembly: GCF_008831505.1. Classification (NCBI taxonomy): domain Bacteria; kingdom Pseudomonadati; phylum Bacteroidota; class Flavobacteriia; order Flavobacteriales; family Weeksellaceae; genus Chryseobacterium; species Chryseobacterium sp. The sequence goes on from NZ_CP044507.1 coordinate 1,689,261, forward strand.
TTTCTACTCGTGTACGGTTTGTACCAATTTATTGTATGGCTCTTTAAACTAATTATTAATTAACAAAAAATGAACACAGAAATTTTAGGAATCATCGTAATGTTTGCCGCAGCTGTTGCTTTGGCAATACCCTTTGGTAAATACATTGCCAAAGTGTATGGGGGCGAAAAAACACTGCTCGACCCGCTGTTTAATCCAATAGAAAAAATATTCTATAAAATCAGCGGCATTGTCCCTACCAGAGAAATGAACTGGAAAGAGCACATGACCGCATTATTAACCATTAACTTTGTCTGGTTTCTCCTTGGAATGGGAATTTTAATGACTCAGCAGTGGCTGCCGCTCAATCCCGATAACAATCCTAACATGAGCGCCGACCTTGCATTTAACACGACCATATCATTCGTGGTGAACTGCAATCTGCAGCATTATTCAGGAGAAACGGGACTCAGTTATCTGGGCCAGTTGTGGCTGATGTTTCTGCAGTTTGTAAGTGCGGGAACCGGTTTGGCTGCCGCTGCCATTCTGTTCAGGGCATTCCGCGAGAAAACAACTGTGGAGTTAGGAAATTTCTATGATTTTTTCCTTAAATCCTGCACCAGAATTCTTTTGCCGGTTTCGTTTGTAGTTGCTTTGCTGTTGGTTTTTAACGGCACACCCATGACTTTTAACGGCAAAGACCAGATCACTACTTTGCAGGGCGACACTGTGGAAGTTTCTACCGGTCCCGCTGCTGCATTTATTGCCATTAAACACGTAGGAACAAATGGCGGAGGATTCTTTGGAGTGAATTCTGCGCATCCGTTTGAAAATCCCAGTTATTTTACCAACATGGTTGAAATGGTTGCTCAGCTCATCATACCAATGGCAATGATATTTGCGTTCGGCTATTTTATCAGAAGAAAGAAATTTGCATGGATGATCTTTGGGGTGATGACGGTCGGATTTTTACTGCTTGCGGTTCCCAACATCAATATGGAAATGAACGGAAATCCCGCTATCGCCTCCATGGGCATCGATAACACATTAGGCGCTACAGAAGGAAAGGAAATACGGCTTGGTTCAGCTGCATCAGGTTTCTGGAGTATTGTAACCACTGTAATTTCAACTGGTTCGGTGAACTCAATGCACGACAGTACCATGCCGCTGTCGGGAATGAATGAACTGCTGGCCATGATGGTGAATGCTTTTTATGGCGGTAACGGTGTCGGACTTTTAAACTTTTTCATCTTCATTATTCTTGCGGTCTTCATCAGCGGATTAATGGTGGGCCGAACTCCGGAATTTATGGGTAAAAAAATTGAAGCCAGAGAAATGAAAATCGCGATGATCATTGCCCTCCTGCATCCTTTTCTGATTTTGGTGGGCACCGCGTTAGCGACTGCTTTTCCGGAACAGGGCGCATCTACGCTCAATAATCCGGGCTATCATGGATTCAGCGAAATCCTGTATGAGTATACGTCCTCGGCGGCGAACAACGGAAGCGGTTTTGAGGGATTGGGTGATAATAATTTATGGTGGAATATCACTACAGGTTTTGTTTTGATTTTAGGCAGATTTTTACCCATTATCGGACCCATCGCAATCGCAGGCTTGCTGGCCGGTAAAAAATACATCCCTGAAGGCAACGGTACCTTAAAAACAGACACCTCCACCTTCGGTCTGATGGTATTTGCGGTGATCGCGATCATTGCTGCTCTGGCATTTTTTCCAGCGCTGACCTTAGGTCCGATCGCAGAATATTTTTCAATGAAATAATTAGCATTACTTATAAATAAATAAAATGAAATCAGATAATAAATCCCTGTTTCAGAGAGATTTGCTTAAAGAAGCTTTTATCCACTCTTTTGTTAAACTCAATCCAAAACTTATGTTCCGGAATCCGGTGATGTTCACTGTAGAAATTGGAACAGCCGTGATGCTGATCGTGTCGCTGTGGACCTTGGCCGGTGAAACATCCCAGGGAAGTTTCGGCTACAATTTTACCGTATTTCTTATCTTACTGATGACGTTGCTTTTTGCCAACTTTGCTGAAGCAATCGCCGAAGCGCGCGGTAAAGCACAGGCCGACAGTTTGAGAAAAACAAGAGAAGAAACCCCCGCAAGATTAGAAAACGGAGAGATGATTTCTTCCTCCCAACTTAAAAAAGGAGACGTGTTTGTCTGCGAAGCGGGGGACATCATCGCCACCGACGGAGAAATTATTGAGGGCCTTGCAACAATCGACGAGAGCGCCATTACGGGCGAATCAGCTCCGGTAATCCGTGAATCGGGCGGCGACAAAAGTTCGGTTACAGGCGGCACAAAAGTATTGTCCGACCGCATCAAAATACAGGTAACCACCGAACCGGGAGAAAGCTTTCTGGATAAAATGATTGCTTTGGTAGAGGGGGCATCCAGGCAAAAAACGCCCAACGAAATCGCACTGACTATTTTGCTGGCAGGGTTTACTTTGGTATTCATCATAGTAACCATCACCCTGAAACCTTTTGCCGATTATGCCAATGCACCCATTACGATTGCATCCTTTATTGCCCTTTTTGTCTGTCTGATTCCCACTACGATTGGAGGATTACTCTCTGCGATCGGGATTGCAGGAATGGACCGCGCATTGCGGGCGAATGTGATCACTAAAAGCGGAAAAGCCGTGGAAACTGCCGGAGATATTGATGTACTGTTGTTGGATAAGACTGGAACCATCACCATCGGAAACCGAAAAGCAACCCACTTTTATCCTGCAGACGGCATCAGCGAAACACAGATGATCAGAGCAGCGGTATTAAGCTCTATGAGTGACTCTACTCCAGAGGGAAAATCAATTATCGAGTTGGCCGGCGTTGATCCGCAAAGCTTTGGAGTGAAAAATCCCCTATTTATACAGTTCTCTGCGGAGTCCAGAAGTTCGGGAATAGATTTTGAAAACACGCGGATCCGTAAAGGAGCGACTGATGCTATCAGAAATATTTCTGAGAAAGCAGGCCATATTTTCCCTGTAGAAATTGCAGAACAAGTCAAGGTCATCTCCAGCAATGGCGGAACGCCCCTGGTCGTAGCAGAGAATGAACAGGTTTTGGGTGTCATCGAACTCCAGGATATCATCAAACCCGGGATCCAGGAACGCTTCGCCCGTCTGCGTAAAATGGGCATTAAAACGGTGATGGTGACAGGAGACAATCCGCTTACCGCTAAATTTATTGCCGAAAAAGCAGGGGTGGATGATTTTATTGCGGAAGCCAAGCCAGAAGACAAAATGAATTACATCAAAAAAGAACAGGCTGAAGGAAGACTTGTAGCCATGATGGGCGACGGGACGAATGATGCGCCGGCGCTCGCGCAGGCAGACGTAGGTGTAGCCATGAACAGCGGGACTCAGGCAGCTAAAGAAGCTGGAAATATGGTGGACCTCGATAATGATCCCACCAAACTCATTGAAGTGGTTGAAATCGGAAAACAGTTGCTGATGACCCGCGGAACGCTCACCACCTTCAGTATTGCCAATGATGTAGCCAAATATTTCGCGATCATACCCGCTCTTTTTATCACCGCAATTCCTGCCCTTCAAAGCCTCAATATTATGAATTTGGGCAGTCCTCAAAGTGCCATTTTATCGGCTGTAATCTTTAACGCGCTGATCATTCCTTTCCTTATTCCGCTGGCGTTAAAAGGCGTTACATACAAGCCGATCGGTGCGTCTGCATTATTACGAAGAAATCTGCTTATTTACGGATTGGGAGGCGTTGCGGTTCCGTTTATAGGAATCAAAATCATTGATATTCTTGTCTCTATAATTATTTAAAACTATATAAAATGAAAAAACATATTTTACCGGCTATAAAGCTGACAGCAGCCGCCATTGTATTTTTTGCAGTGTTCTATCCACTCACTGTTTGGGGAATCGCCCAGTTGGCCCCGAATAATGGAAAGGGAGAAATCACTGAACTTCAGGGGAAAAAATATTACACCAATATCGGGCAGTCTTTTACCCAGGCGCAGTATTTCCATTCACGCCCGTCGGCGGTCGGCTATAACGCAGGCGGTTCCGGAGGCAGTAACAAAGGACCATCCAATGAAGAATATCTTGCAGAAGTTCAGGCCCGTATTGATACCCTTTTGAGAACGAATCCGGGAATGACAAAAGCGGATATTCCTGTGGACATGGTTACCGCCAGTGGGAGCGGTTTAGACCCCCATATTTCTGTTCAGGCAGCTCAGTTTCAGCTAAAACGAATCTCCGAAATCAGAGGTATTGATCCCGGAAAACTGGAACAGCTTATTGCCGATCATACCGAATCACCTTTAATAGGTCTGTTCGGCCCGGAAAAAATTAATGTCCTGAAATTGAATATCGCATTAGACCAACTAAAAAAATAAAAACAATCTTATACTAACAGAACAATGACTAAAAAAATAATAATCGCTGCATTTCTTGCAGGCAGCATAGGCAGTTTATCCGCTCAGGCAGAATTTGATTCAGCAAAAAAACTGAACCTTACCGGTTATGCCGAAGTGTATTATCAGTATGATGGCAACCGACCTTTAAACAACTCACGGCCCGGGTTTATTTACAGCCACAACAGAAATAATGAAGTGAGCCTGAATCTGGCTTATTTAAAAGCGAATTACAGTACTGAACAGGTTAGATCCAATATCGCCCTGGGAGCAGGTTCTTACATGAGTGCCAATTACGCGGCGGAGCCTGATGTTTTAAAGAACATTTATGAAGGAAATATCGGTTTCAAAATTTCGAAAAAACACGATTTGTGGATTGATTCGGGAATTATGTCCTCTCATCTCGGTTTCGAAAGTGCTACAGGTAAAGACAACTATACCCTCACCAGAAGTTTAGGAGCCGAGAATTCTCCCTATTTTGAGACAGGTGCTAAAATTTCTTATACTTCGCCCACCGGAAAGTGGTTCTTAAGCGGACTGGTGCTGAACGGGTGGCAGCGCATCCAAAGGGTTGACGGAAATACCACACCCGCTTTCGGGCATCAGCTCACTTACAAGCCCAATACGAGACTGACTCTGAACAGCGGATCGTTTATTGGCAATGACAAACCCGACAGCATCCGGCAAATGCGTTATTTCCATAACCTATATGCCATCTATCAAGTCAACGAAAAGGTCGGAATTACTGCCGGATTTGATATCGGAGCCGAACAGAAAGAAAAAAACAGCAACAGTTATAATACCTGGTACACAACGGTTTTAGTGGCTAAATACGCTGCCACAGACAAGCTCAGCATCACCGCGCGGGGCGAATATTATCAGGATGAAGCAGGAGTGATTATAGCAACAGGAACGCCGAATGGATTTAAAACTTTTGGTTATTCGGCAAATGCAGATTATGCCATTCTACCTAATCTGGTCTGGCGTACAGAAATTAAAAATCTGGCCAGTAAAGACCCTATCTTTGTAAAACATGACGGAAATCTTAACTCCAACAGCTTCTCGGCCACCACAGCGTTGGCAGTCAGCTTTTAAAAAAAGTGAAATAAAAGACGTTAATCTGTATTTCCTGCCTTGAAAAATATCCGGCACCACAGAAAAATGGAAGAAGAAAGAAAAACCGCAGAACATTTTCTCCAGCTGATTAAAAAATCGAGGCGGGGAAAATTTAAACTGTACATCGGCATGAGTGCCGGGGTCGGTAAAACCTTCCGAATGCTTCAGGAAGCACACACGCTGCTGCGCAACGGGATCGATGTGAAAATCGGATATATCGAAACCCATCACCGTGCAGAAACAGCAGCACTACTGGAAGGACTGCCGCTGATCCCCAGAAGAACTTTATTCTACAAAGGGAAAGAACTGGAGGAACTGGATGTTCATGCAGTAATAAATCTCCGGCCCGAAGTGGTGATCATCGATGAACTGGCACACACCAATATTGAAGGCAGCAAAAATGAAAAGCGCTGGCAGGATGTATATGAGATCCTGGACGCAGGAATTAACGTTATTTCTGCAGTAAACATTCAGCATATCGAAAGTCTGAATGACGAAATCAAGCACATTACCGGAATTACCGTTCAGGAGCGGATTCCGGACAGTGTGGTTGGCAGGGCAGATGAAGTGGTCAACATCGACCTTACGGCCGATGAGCTGATCGGGAGGCTGAAGGAGGGTAAAATTTATCAGGCTGAGAAAATCGCAGCGGCTTTAACAAACTTTTTCCAGAGCGACCATATTTTACAGTTGCGCGAACTTGCCTTGCGAGAAGTGGCAACGCAGGTCAACAGAAAAGTGGAGACGGAGGTTGTCAAGCCCAATACCCTGAAACAGGAACGGTTTCTGGCCTGCATCAGCAGCAATGAGAAGTCGGCAAAAAATATTATAAAAAAGACGGCCAGACTCGCTAATTATTATCACAGCAAATGGTATGTACTTTATGTGCAGACCCCCGCAGAAAATGCGGACAGGATCCCTTTAAGCAGGCAGCGGCATTTGATTAATAATTATAAAATAGCCACGGAATTAGGTGCCGAAATAATCAATGTAAAAGGTACATCAGTTTCCAAGGCGATTATGAAGCAGGTGGAGGAAAAGAAAATAACGACCGTCTGTATTGGAAAACCCCGTTTGGCGATTTGGAATTTGCTTATGGCTACAGATGTTTTTAATGTGCTTTTAAAAAAACTGGCTGCCAAAAATGTTGATATGGTTATTCTCAGTTGAGGGGCCCATCAAAAACTCAGGGAATCGGCTTGTAAAGCAAACCTATAGAGCTAAATTGATGCTGCTGTACATAAAGAAAGAAAATGAAAATAAAAACGAAACTTATATCGGGCGTAGGTCTGTTGTTTGCCTTTATTATATTGCTTGCGGCAATGAGTATTATTTATGTCAATGCACTGCAACGTGACACAAAAAACATACTGGTCGCCAACTACAATACGCTTCAGTATTCAAGAAATATGCTATTGGCGTTGGAAGAAATTCCCACAAATACAGAGGCACTTTCCGGTTTTGAAAAAAATCTTAAAAAGCAGGAGGCGAACGTTACAGAAATTGGGGAACAGGAAAAAACTTCGGAGCTCTCTTCCCATTTCCGCAGATTAAAACTGAACCCGGATGATCCGTTACTGGCTTCCTTCATCCGGAGTGATATTGCAGAACTTATGCGCCTGAACATGGAGGCTATTGAACGGAAGAGCAGCATTGCCAATATCACCGCCGAACGTGCGGTATTCTGGATTTCTGTTGCAGGCACTGTTTGTTTTATGATTGCTTTTATACTGTTGGTGAATCTCCCTGGGAATATTGCCAACCCGATAAAGGAACTTACCGAAAGTATCAGACAGATTGCCAACCAAAACTACAAGGAACGCGTAAGGTTTGAAAGTCACAGCGAATTTGGCGAATTAGCCAGGTCTTTTAATACCATGGCTGAGAAATTGGAAGAGTACGCCGAGAGCAAACTTGATAAAATCATCAAAGGGAAAAAACGTATTGAAACCCTCATCAACAACATGCACGATCCGGTTATTGGGATCGATGAGCATAAAAAAGTACTGTTTGCCAACGATGAAGCATTAAAAATTTCAGGTCTTAAAAGAGAAAATGTCATTGGGCAACAGATTCAAGACATTGCGGTCTCCAATGATCTGGTGAGGGATTTAATAAAGGAACTTATTAATCCGGAATTCACAAAAAATGAAGGTCCGATAAAGATTTTTGCTGACGGTAAAGAAAGTTATTTTGAAAAAGAACTGATCGACATTCAGGTCATTCCTACTGGAGAAAAGGTATCACAACTGATCGGTCATGTGATCATGCTTCGTAATATTACTCCATTCAAGGAACTGGATCTGGCAAAAACCAATTTCATAGGCACGGTATCTCACGAGTTTAAAACACCAATCTCCTCGATAAAAATGAGCTTGCAATTATTAGAAGACGTGCGCGTCGGGAAATTAAACGCGGAACAGAAACATTTATTGGAAAGCATAAAAGATGACTCCAACCGTCTCCTGAAAATTACAGGGGAACTGCTGAATCTCACTCAGGTAGAAAGTGGCAATATTCAACTGTCGTTGAAACCAACGGATCCAAAAGAATTGGTACACTACGCTCTGGAAGCTACCAAAACACAGTCAGAACAGAAGAACATCCTGGTGGAAGTCAGCTGTCCCGATCATCTTTCTGAAGTAATTGCGGACGGCGAAAAAACAATCTGGATATTGATTAACCTGATCTCAAATGCTATTCGTTACTCGCATGAAGGTGGAAAAATTGGAGTAAAGATTTCTGAAGAAAATGGTCATGTCAAATTTATGGTAAAAGACTCCGGTAGCGGAATTCCTGAGAAATATCTGGGCAAAGTCTTTGACCGCTATTTCAGGGTTCCCGGAACGCAGAAGGAAGGTACCGGACTTGGCCTGGCGATCAGCAAAGAGTTTATAGAAGCGCAGGGGGGATCTGTAAACGTTGAAAGTGAAGTGGGATCCGGCAGTTCTTTTTACTTTACTTTAAAGCGGTCTGAAGTTTAAAGATTTTCTTCCTTGTCTACTTTGCATCTTTTCTGAAGCAATAGCGCCCTTCAACCTCTGATGTTTCTAAAGCCTCAGCAATCATGAGTCCCTCCAAAACTTCCTGTTTTGCGCCTCCGGATAAGCTCAGGAAAATTTCTATAAAGTCAAAGGCGACTTTAGCTGAGTTTAAAACTTTTGGGAAAGGTGGAGAACTGGCGTTTGGTGTGGTAACAATAGAGGAAAATTAACTGATTAAATCATGAATTGTAATGTTTGAAATCAACCTGCTGAATCTTTTTGGTGACCACCTTCTGATCCAAAAGAGGTGCGGACTCCACCACCACATTATGCGGTGAAACGCCCCAGGCTTTGAAATCATCGCTGCCGATATACTTCACAAAGTTATAAATGTTAAGGGTAATCTTTTCTTTCACGGTCAGCAATGTGTCGTTGATATAGGTGTTGTCGATTACTACATACTTCAGATCGGGTGGAATATTGTGCGAACGGAGCGAAGGATGACTGCTCCTGGAAGGGATGTTTCCTTCTTCCATCATGTCCGCCAGAACCTGATCGAAATAATCATTGATCCTCCGGTCAACTTTAAATCCGAGCAGGAAGTGGATTCTGTAAATCGTGCCCGGCATAATTTCATCAACGGTATATTTGTAGGTAAAGGGATCTTCCTGATTTACAATATTCAATATAAAATAATGATCTGCACGTTTTGGCTGTTTTCTCAATATGGAATAGATAATCTTCGATTCAATTTCGTCCTCTCTTTTAGCGCGGCTCAGGAATGCAAGATTCGTAGCATATTTAGGAATACTTTCATCGAGTTTAAGGTCTTTAATAACAGGTACATATTTGGCAAGTTTCACAAATTTGATGAACTTGGCTTTGATAAGCCTACCGTTAATCCAGGCATACATACAAACACCAATAAATCCGGCAAGAATGACAGTAATCCAACCACCATCAAAAAACTTAATAATATTTGCACTGAAAAATCCTATTTCGATCGCAGCATACACCAAGAAAAAACCTAGAATTAACAGCTTATGTACTCTCTTCCTCAAAAGCCAGAAAGTGAGTAAAATAGTAGTCATAAACATGGTAACAGTAATGGAGAGGCCGTAAGCGGCTTCCATATTGTGAGATTCTTTGAAAAACAGCACCACTATGATACAGAAGAGCAACAAACCCCAATTGATTCGGGGAATATACATTTGTCCCTTCAGCCCAGAGGGGTAATCGATCTGCTGAATAGGCCATAAGTTTAATGCCATTGCTTCAGAAAAAATGGTAAAAGATCCTGTTATTAATGCCTGCGATGCGATAATTGCCGCAGCTGTTGCAAGTATGACTCCGGGAAGAATCATCCATTCCGGCATAATACCAAAGAACGGATTCATTCCTTTTGTGTGGATTAGACTTTCGTTTTTCAGCAACCATGCACCTTGACCCAGGTAGTTCAAAATGAGCATCACTTTCACGAACATCCAACTTATTCTGATGTTTTTGGCTCCACAATGACCTAAATCCGAATACAAGGCTTCTGCTCCTGTGGTACAGAGAAAAACAGCACCTAAAATGATAATTGCACTAGGCGAATCTATAATGAGCTTATAAGCATAATACGGATTGAATGCTTTCAAAACTTCCACATCCTGAAATAAATGAAAAGCGCCCAAACCGCCCAAAACCAAAAACCAAACTACCATTACGGGACCAAAAAACTTCCCGATAAAACTGGTTCCAAATTGTTGCACTACAAATATGAGGATTAAAATACCACAAGTAATGAGTACGACAGGAGTCTCAGGATTATAAATCTGCAAGCCTTCTATGGCTGACATTACGGTTAGTGACGGCGTTATAACTCCGTCTGCAACCAAAGCGGATGCTCCTATAATTGCAATAAGATATAGCCACCTCTTTTTAAGATTTTTCACTAATGAAAACAAGGCCAAAATACCTCCTTCACCTTTATTGTCCGCCCGTAAAGCTATGATCACGTATTTTAATGTGGTCTGCAGTGTAAGGGTCCAAATAATACAGGATAGTGCACCTTCTATATATACGTCAAATGGCATGGTAGCACCTTCACCCCGCGCATTTACAATCGCTTTCATTACATACAGCGGCGATGTGCCAATATCGCCGAAAACAATTCCCAGCGATACCAAAACTCCCACAAAAGAGAGTTTCTTGAGATCGAAGTGGTGCCCACCTTCTACAACTTCGGCCATAATATTTTTAATTTTTTTGAATATGCAAATTTAAATTAAAAAGTAATCCAGCAATGATAAATATAAATTAATGTGAAACTACACAAGAAAACTCTCCCGGTTAAAATTCCAGGCGTTTTAGCCGGGTCCAGGGGGCTGATGGCTGATGGCTTTATTCGGGATGCTGCCGGCCTTCTGGCCTTAGCCCATGGCTTAATGCGGGAGCAGATAGACGGTTAATCGATCGGTTAACCGGTTAAAATTCCAGCCGTTTACCCCGAACCCTTACTTCGACAGGCTAATGGGACTAGTAAGGAAGTTGGGTCCGTCCCGATTTGGGAGCGGGAGGGAGTGGGTGAAGTAGCAGTCCCAATGTAGCTCAAGAACCTCACGCACCATGGGAACTGTCATCTTTGTATGCCTGTGGTTATAAGAGAGGTGAGATGTTGGAATAAATAACCAAGATGCTAGAATTCACATAGCAGACATCAGCTCGGCCAATTAAAGGGATTTATTTACCACAAAGAGCACGAAGGTTTCTTATAACTGACATCAATTGGCTTCGAGGGCCTCAGCCACGAGCGAGAAGAGCCAAGGAAAAAGTAAAAAGAAAAAAGTGGTTTTTTTTACCACGGAGGCACGGAGGAGGCACGGAGCATACTGAGGGGCTTAGAGCGCGAAGAGCCAAGGCAAAAGGGTTCCGATGATGTCGGAAGAGATCCCTGCGGGATGACAGAGTGGCCGTTGGTGGACCTGTACAATCAGGAGATGATGCGTGCAATAATAAAAAAAATCCGGCTCAGTTGTGAGTCGGATTTCTTTTTTAATTTAAAGTATGCTATTCTACGTTTTTAACAAGAATCCATCCTGAGTATTTCACCGGTGTACCGGCAGCATCAGGCTCGTTCCAGGTTACCGTGTACCAGTAGGTGCCGGTTGAAATATTTCTGTCATTACGTCTGCCATCCCATTTATAGCCATTTGATCTGTCGGCCTGGTACACATTAATTCCGTAACGGTCGAATATCTTTATCACCAGATTCTTTTTGTAACCCAATGAAGAATAATCAATGGCATCGTTTACCCCATCGTTATTCGGCGTAATCGCATTAATCAGATTCGGCACCGTTACTTCTACAGCAATAGGTTCACAGTTGAAAGAATCCATAATATAGATCACGTTTTTACCCCTTGGAACATTAGTAAAGATGTTGGAATCCTGCCAAACAGCATTGTCCATAGAAAACTGGTAAGGTGGCGTGCCTCCAATTACATTCACCGTGATGGTGTTGTTTGAAATATCGATGGATGAAACAACTGGAATTGGAGCTGCTGAAACAGTTACTGTCTGCTTGGTAACACATTCGCCCAAGGTTAGTTTTACCCAATAGCTGCCTACACCTACATTTGAAATAGAGGAAGTAGTGGCTCCGGTACTCCACAGGTAACTGTTATATCCCGGACCGGCATCAAGTGTAGTGGTATCTTCGGGGCAAATGATCTTATCCTTTAAGACCGCCGAAAGATTGGGAGGAGTTACGTTAAGGGTGATTTCGGAGATACCGGTACAGCCGTTCGGGCTTGTACCCTTTACGTAAACCACGGTAGTTGGCGATACAAAGGCGGAGGGATTAGCGATGGCGTTAGTTCCGTTGGCAGCATCAGTATAGGAAGGATAGTAGGTTTTTGTGACTGTTCCCCCGCCAACTGCAGCACTGTTGAGATCAAACAGTCCTGTAGCTGGGTTTGTTTCAATGAAGCAGGTGGTAAGCGAAGCATGATTCATCACAACGGTAGGATAAAACTCCAGTGAAATGGTGCCGTAGTCCGTACAGCCGTGAGCGGTGGTAACATGCATATAAACCGCAGTAGGAGCTGCCGTGAAAAATGCAGCAGGATTGGTAATAGGATTTACGCCATTATTCATGTCACTTATTGTGCGGTAATAGACCCGTGTGGCCGTTGGATCTGCAAACATGGCGGTTGAAACTGAAGTAAGATCGAATATGGCGGTACCTTCGTTGTTATTGTTACAGGCTTTAACTGTTGCATCGCCAACCGTGATGGCACCCTGCACAAAGTTGACAGTTCCTATTTCCAAACACTTATTTATCGGATTAAGCGGATTGGTAGGATCCGTATAGTGAAGTGCATAATAATAAGTATTGGCAGTATTCACTGTAACCGTACCCAGAGGATTACTGTTGGTTAAAAGATCATTGGTGTTATTGTGGTAGGTTACGGTGAAGTTGGGATTTCCATTGACGATTCCCGCAGAGAGCGTGCTGAAATCAAATACGCCCGGATTTGTACAGAGGGTAATGATCCCGTCCTGATTGGGACCTGGGGCAATAAAAGGGTTGGGACTGATTGCCGGGTTATTGTAAGGAGACGCCATGGTAGCCGTTCCTCCCCAGGTCAGCGAAAATGGTGCGGTAGTCGTACTTCCCGCTCCCACCCAGTTATCGATGTATAAATAATAAGTCTGACCTGCTGTAACATTTAGGTACTGACAGTATGGAGTGGTGGACCCTCCGGCAGCACTGATCACCGTACTTGTCATATTGAGACCTGTAGAAGCGCCAACGCCGATCACCGTGGCGGCATTGCATCGGATGGGTGAACCCAGGTTTCCGCAGGAGACATTCGGACCATAAACAGCCCAGTCATAATCTGCGGCCGGATCAGTAGGAACAAGATCGAAAGTTAATGTTCCGCTGGTTGCAATCGTTATCTTATACCAGATCGAATTATGTTCACCGGTACTCAGACATCCTCCCAAAGGTTCATTGACCAAGCCAATACCGGAAGGGCTGTAGGTAATACTGGAGTTTCCACAAACAGTTAATGCGGTGGAGCAATCTTCCTGGGAAAAAAAAGTTTGCGAGATAAGGAAAATGACGAGGAGTAAAGTTTTTTTCATATCAGATTTGGGCTTTATGGTTTAGTATCTATCAAATATAGAATTATTTATTATTAATGCTTAAATTATTATACGCTTTTCATAATTAAAAAATAAAATGACAAGTCATTCGGTTTAACCACAGAGATACAGCGAATGCACAGAGGTCACGGCGATTATGGATTATGGATGTTGAATTTTAAATTTTGAATTTTGAATTTTAGATTCTGAATATTTTGAATGGTTTTCTCATAACTTCCTAACCTTCTAACCTTCTGGAGTCTTACATCTGAAATCTTTACTCTTTGCTCTTTGCTCTTTCTTCTAATTAATCACAGAGACACAGAGAATGCACAGAGGTCACGGCGATTATGGATGTTGAATTTTGAATTTTAGATTCTGAATTATTTTGAATGGTTTCTTCATAACTTTCTAACCTTCTAACCTTCTAACGTTCTGGAGTCTTACATCTGAAATCTTTACTCTTTGCTCTTTACTCTTTCTTCTAATTAACCACAGAGACACAGCGAATGCACAGAGGTCACGGCGATTATGGATGTTGAATTTTGAATTTTAGATTCTGAATTATTTTGAATGGTCTCCTTATAACCTACCAACCTTCTGGAATCTGACATCTGATATCTGATATCTGAAATCTGAAATCTAACATCCTGCGTCAAAAAACTCAAACACTCAAACACCCTGCTACATATCCACCTCGCTCTCTAACCTTCTAACCCTAATTAACCACACTGTCGCCAGGATATATTTAAAATTCACCCCACAGATCTCAGCAAAAATCATAAATTAGCCAGCCCTACCTCCTAACCTTAGCTTTACTTATAGGCTGGATGTCGGCATTGCTGAATAATTTATGCAACTGAACAACATCCTCTACAAAATAAGCCACTGGGAAAGCTGGGACTGGCGAATCAAATACATCCCAATCGTCCCGGTATGGGCCTGGAACTGCGCGCGTGCAGGGTCGTTCTGGTTTTTCACACCCTCCAATCCTAAACTCGCTTTCGGCGGTTTTGAAGGCGTTACCAAAATGTCCATTTATGAACACCTGCCACCGGGCAGTTATCCGGAAAGCAGGCTGATCAAGGCCGGACAGGATTTCGCAGATGTAGAGCGGCTGGTGGCAAAACGTTACACCTACCCTTTCGTTGTGAAACCCAATGTGGGCCGAATGGGCTTTATGTTCCGCATCATCCGCAAGCCGGAAGACCTAAGGGCCTATCATGAACTGATGCCTGTGGATTATATCATACAGGACCTCATTGAATTCCCCCTGGAAGTAAGCGTTTTCTACTACCGTTTGCCGGAGGATAAAAACGGTACCATCACCGGATTTATACGCAAGGAATTTCTGGAAATTACCGGCGATGGTCACTCTACCATGGACGAACTTATGGCCGCCAGTCCGCGCGTCTGTTTCCGCCTGGAAGAGATGCGCGCCAAGCATGCCGATAAGCTGGATCTGGTGCTGCAGAAAGGCGAAACTTTTTGCCTGAGCCATGCACTGAACCTCAGCCGCGGCTGTTCACTGGTGAGCCTGGAAGATGAGAAAGATGAAAGGCTGCTGAAGGTCTTCGATGAAATCAGCTCCTATTCCGACACCCTGTTTTATGGTCGCTACGACATTAAATGTGCCTCCATTGAAGACCTGAAGGCCGGCAGGAACTTTTCTATCATAGAATACAATGGTTGTGGCGCCGAACCGCACCATGTGTATGGCAACGGCAACACTTTTGCGCAGGCCTGTCTGATTTTGGCGCGGCACTGGAACATTCTGTACCGTGTGGCTCGCAGCAATTACCGCCGTGGCGCCAAATACGACAGTTTTAAAACGGGCTGGAGGACAATGACGGGTTGCCGCCGGCATTTCGCCAGACTCCGCCGGCTGGATTCGCACTTCCCGGACTCCTGAGCCTGCACGACCCATAGCCGGCTGCGAAATTTCAGTATTCCTCCTATGGTAAGTCTTTAATACTGTATATTTGATTTTCCTGAAGCTTTAAAACCAAAGCCTATGACTCAACTATCCGGTACGGCAGCCGAAATTTATGATCAGATCAAAGGCACGGATACCAAACTCGGTGACCTGCGCCAAATTGCTAAAAACATCAGAACCAATCATCCCCTGGCACTGGAATTATGGTCCACCGCGGAACTGTATCCGCGGCTGTTAGCGATTCTGATTATGGATAAGAAAGAACTCACGGAAACGGTGGTCCAAC
Source organism: Chryseobacterium sp. (assembly GCF_008831505.1). Lineage (NCBI taxonomy): Bacteria > Pseudomonadati > Bacteroidota > Flavobacteriia > Flavobacteriales > Weeksellaceae > Chryseobacterium > Chryseobacterium sp. Next base: position 1,705,108 of record NZ_CP044507.1, read on the forward strand.
AACTTATATATGATATGGACAGCCACACCGGTACAGACCGTACCCAACTTGCCGACTGGCTGATGGCTAACCAGCTTACAAAAGATAAAAAAGGGCTTTCCATGCTGAATTCCTGGGAGCACCATCCTTCACCGCTACACCGCCGGCTGTTCTGGTACCATCAGGGCAGGTTGCGTTGGGTAGGACAGCAACCTCCCAACAATACCGCCGCGCTTCTGGAAGCTTTGGATGAAAGGATGACTACCGAAGAACCCGAAGTACAGTGGGCGATGAACTTCACGGCTGGCTGGATTGGTATATTTGATGAGTCCCACCGGCAAAGATGTATTGAAATTGGCGAAAGAACCGGCCTTTATATAGACATGCCGGTAGCCCGAAACTGTGCGCCGGATTATCTACCGGCCTTCATTGAATCGGAGCTGGCAAAGCGTAAAGCGAAAAAATAGCCAACATCTTAGCGGCAATTGTATTATAGAATTTTCTTTTTAACAACGAATGGCTTGTTTACTGTACCTAATAATTAATTCTGATGAAAAAAACTGTATTCTCCCTGCTATGCATCCTTCTCGCGTTATCCTACAATGCACAGAGCCACCGCTTTCTCTACGAATATACCTTTAAAATAGACTCCCTGGACCGCAGTAAATCTGAAAAAGAACTGATGGTACTGGACATTGGAAAGGAAGGCTCACGTTTTTACAGTTTTGAGAGAGCACAGTATGACTCTGTCAGGGAGTCGGAAATAAAAAAGGCTATGCAGACAAAATCAACACATATAGATTTTACGCATATCCGTGATCGTTCAAAAGTCCGCAGCCGTGTAACCAAAAAATATCCAGACTACCAAACTACCCTGCATACAACCATCGGGTCAGATGATTTGGCTGTCCTGTACGAAGCTAAAATGGAATGGTCGATTTCGAAAGAAACCAGGACCATTAAAGGTTTGAAGGCTCAGAAAGCTACAGGTTCACTTGCCGGCCGCCAGTGGACTGCATGGTATACTCCTGAAATTCCCTTGCAGGACGGCCCTTACAGATTCGCCGGACTCCCAGGCCTCATCCTTGAGATCAACGATTCAAAAAGAGATCACGTATTTACATTTGCAGGAAACCGTAAACATAAAGACTTGCGGCTGCAGGAGAACGAGAAAGGTATTCCTGTCTCGGAAAAAAAGTTTAACGAACTATGGAAAATATATTTTAAAGATCCAGCAAAATCTACACGTATGATATTGGCGGACCCCGATGTTAAGATTACGATGAGCGATGGTTCCGGCCGCATTATTCCTCAGGCAGAAATGATTCGCAACAATGAAATCAGGCTGAAGGAAAAATTGCAGAAGAATAATAATTTTATTGACCTGACTCTATACAGGTAGTTGTTATCAGAAGAACGGTTTTAACTCTTTTATTTTTGCCGCCCAACTTTCAATAGAAACAAACAAAGCTATTGTATAAGTAATTCGTACCACGATAGCGTGAGTTCTGTACATCTTTTTTGCGATTTGAATCTTATTTTTGTTTACCTTAAGAAGATGCAAATACTGATGAAGATGAATACACCTGTACAAACACTGTTGGTACCGACAGACTTTACCGATAAATCCCGAAACGCCGTCAACCTGGCCGTTCAGGTTGCACTTCGGCATGAAGCGCGAATACTGATTACCCATACCGTACCTGCCAATTTCATCATAGACCATACGGGAAGACAACTGATCGGCGGCGAGCGTGTTAGCCAGAACGTAGAAACTGCGGTGCGCGAACTTCGTACCCTTTATGAAGCCCTGACTGCGGAGTATCCTGCGCTGAAGCTGGAAACCCGTGTTACTACAGGCGACGTATGCGACTCACTGAATGAGCTGGCTCTGGAACTGGGTGCCGACCTCATCATCATGGGAACTTCCGGCGTGCAGAAATTCAGACAGGCGCTGCTGGGCTCCCACTCCTATTCTGTGCTGAACCGTGCTGTATGTTCGGTGATGCTTATGCCGGAATCCCGCATGCAGTACGAATTCAAAAAAATCCTTTTTCCTGTGCGGGCCGTAGATCATTTAGTGCTAAAGATGGAATTTGCGCTGGCCATTGCCAACAGAAATGAAAGCGAAATCAGCCTGATGGGTGTGGGCAATATGGATAATATGCCCGCGGTACGCGATGCCTTCCTGCAAATGAAGGAGCAGCTTCACCACAATGCTGAGCATTTTAATTCGAAACTGGTGCTTACTGCAGACAATGCTGAAATGATCAGCCAAACAACAGAATCCGAAAGCAGTGATCTGGTGATACTGAACTTCGAAGACGAGATGAAATGGAAATCACTTTTTTCCGAAAATTTCTTCAAGAAAATCATTAATGATACCGATACCGCACTGCTTTTTGTAAAACCTCAGAATCCGGAGCCAACTCCTGTGGATATCAATTCCTACGACATCACACTTCCCATTCCGGGATAAATACTTATTATGACTGAATTTAAAAAATATACCGAAACAGAAAAAGCCACTGACCGGCAGATTGAGCAGATCGTTGACTTCCTGCATGACCATCTGAATCAGTACGGCGATGAAAAAGCAGATATTGAGAAATCCATCCTTTACGCGATGGGACATAACGGAAAACCGGGTGGCCTGGTGATTACCGCAGAAAATGCCGGGGGTCTGAAGGGCGCGGTAGTTGTCAATAAAACCGGTATGGAAGGTTATATTCCGGAAAACATCCTGGTATATATTGCCATAGACCGTGATACCCGCGGTACCGGACTGGGAAAAAAACTGATGCAGCAGGCCATTGAGTACAGTGATGGTGATATTGCCCTGCACTGTGAACCGGAAAATCCGGCCAAGCATCTGTATCATAAATTAGGTTTCACATCCAAATACCTCGAAATGAGGTTAAAAAAACACTAATGTCTTATATTTCATTAAACAGCGATAAACTTTTTCATAATTTTAATTTTCTTGACGCATTGTTCAGTCAACATCAGATTGACTGGGCAATTGTCGGGAAACTGCTTTGCGGAAACGCAACCTTTCTGAAGGTGCTGCTGGATATGACCGATAAGGAAATCTGCGATTCACGTCTTAGCAACCTGAAGACCATAAAGAAAATTTCTCCCGAAACCAATACCATCTATATAAAACCGCCAGCCAAGAGACTGGCGCGCAGCATTGTAAGATTTGCGGATGTAAGTTTCAATACAGAACTGCAGACACTGAAAGCGCTTTCAGAACAGGCGGTAATTCAGGAAAAAACACACCGTGTTGTACTGATGCTGGAGATGGGTGAGCTGCGCGAAGGCATTATGCTTAAAGACCTGATGGATTTCTATGCCCGGGTGCTGGAGCTTCCCAATATTGAAATCGTAGGTCTTGGAACCAATCTCTGCTGCCTGAACGGTATCCTGCCGGATGAAGACAAGCTGAAGACGCTGGCGTGGTGCAGAAATATCCTGGAGGATCAGTTCGGTCATAAAATACCCTATATTTCCGGCGGATCCTCGGTTACGCTGCCGTTGCTGATCAGGGACGAAGTTCCCACAGCCATCAACCATTTCCGCATCGGGGAAACACTTTTCTTCGGTACCGATGTTTATGCGGACAAGCTGATCCCGGGAATGCATCAGGATGTCTTCACGCTGCATGCTGAGGTCATAGAACTTTCAGAAAAACCGCTCCTCCCCACCGGTACGGCGGGCACCAATCTGACGGGTGAAACTCCCGAATTCAGTGAGGAGGACAGGAACCGAAGCTCCGTAAGGGCTATTGTAGATGTAGGTTTACTGGACACCGATTACAATAATATCATACCCACGCAGCCTGGCATCAGTATTATAGGTGCCAGTTCAGATATGCTCATCCTGGATCTGAATGATAACCCCGGCGGCATAAAAGTGGGTGACACGCTGGAATTCAGCATGAATTACATGGCCGTACTGCGCGCCATGAATTCGGATTACGTTGACAAGTCAGTGATACCTCCTTCGGCGGCATCGGACCTAAAGGACAGCAGAAAATCCGGCGGCTTTTCCTATATTTAGTCAATTAAAGTTGGCGGATGCTTCATCAGGAAATGAAGTAACCTCACCCTGACTGATTATTATGCCCGAATCCACAATCATCGCCCTGAACATCAGTACTCTGAAGTGCCCCGTCTCTTTTGGGGGTGACTTTGGGATCCTGCCGTTGGATGCAGCCCCGGTGCCTGATGTGCTTTCAACATCGGTGAAGACAAAATTCTATGCCCTTCTGATCCCGCTGGCGGGTACCGGCGAACTCATTCTGGACGGCAATATCTTAGAAATGCGGCGTGGGCGCGTGTTTTTCATCAATTACAGCCAGGTTCTCCGCTTATCGGCGTCGGCTACTTTTCGGGGTAAACTGATTTTATTTACCCGGTCCTTCTACAACCTGATCTATACCGGCAACCGTAAAATAAAAAATGACACCGCTTTCTCCGGACTTCCTGCTTTCAGCGACTTCCGGCGGGGGGATTTTGCTGATTTTTTGGCTACGGTGTCGGATATCACCACTGAGGCGTCAAGACAGCAGGCGCTGAACCGGGAAACGGTGTGCCTGCTGCTGAAGGTAACCATGCTGAAGTTCATACGCGCCAGTGGTGGCGACAATTATATAGGTTTCAAAACCAACCGGACCCTGGCTTATGTGGAAGCTTTTGAAACACTTGTGAACCATAATTTCCGACAGCTGAAGCGTACTTCCGAATACGCAGAAAAGCTGAATATCACACCAAACTACCTTAACTCCATTGTAAAAGACCGCCTGGACCTTACTGCTGAGCAGTACATCCGTAACCGGGTTATCCTGGAGGCGGAACGTCTGCTGCTGAACACCAGTCTTTCTGTTACCGAAATTTCCTTCGATTTAGGTTTCTCTGATAAATCCCATTTCGGAAAATATTTCCGTAAAGCTACCGGCCACAGTCCCAACCGCTTCCGTCACAAATTCGTGAACGGACAGTAGGTGCATTGTGCTTAACTCATTCGGCATCCGTCACCTGAAAGTAACATATGTTACGGTGCAGGCCTGAGTCATTGCTTAATTTTGCATCACTGAAAAGGAGTAAGTATTAAAATAATTCAAAAATATACAACTATGTTCTTTAAACACATTTACGACAAAAGTTTAGCACAGGCAAGTTACCTGATCGGCTGTCAGGCCACCGGTGAATCGATTGTTATTGATGCCAAGCGCGATGTGGATACCTACCTGCAGATTGCAAAGGAAAACAACCTTAAGATTACCCATATTACCGAAACACATATTCACGCCGATTTCCTGGCTGGTTCCAGAGAACTGGCGGCACTTACCGGCGCGCAGATGTATCTTTCTGATGAAGGCGGCCCGGAATGGCAGTATGAATTTCCGCATAAGGGACTGAAGCACGGCGATCAGATAAAAGTGGGAAATCTTACCCTGGAAGTTCTTCACACCCCGGGGCACACTCCGGAAAGCATCAGTTTCCTGTTAACAGACCATCCAGCTACTGATGAACCGGTGATGATCTTTACAGGCGACTTTGTTTTTGTAGGCGATGTGGGCCGGCCTGATTTACTGGAGAAAGCAGCCGGATATGCAGGAACACAGGAGAAAGGTGCTCATGAGATGTACGCATCGGTGAAGGATTTTGCACAACTGCCTTCTTTCCTTCAGGTCTGGCCTGGACATGGCGCGGGATCGGCCTGCGGCAAAGCGCTGGGAGCAGTTCCAAGCTCCACCGTAGGGTATGAAATGAAGCGCAACTGGGCCTTCCAATATGAAAATGATGAGGATGGTTTCGTAGAATATCTGCTTGAAGGTCAGCCTGAACCTCCAAAGTATTTTGCGATGATGAAGAAGCTGAACAAAGTGGACCGGCCCCTGCTTACTGAAGTTCCCAAACATAAAGAACTCAGCAGCGAAGAAATTTCAGCGGCTATGCAAAAAGGAATGACAGTTGTTGATACGCGCAACAAAGCGGATTTTGCAGAAGGATTTCTTCCGGGCAGCCTTAACATTCAGAATAACAACAGTCTGAGCACGTGGGCGGGTTGGCTTCTTGACTATGAAAAACCTTTCATTTTAATTGCTGAAGAAGGTGACATGGAGGAACTGACCCGCAAACTGATGCGCATTGGACTGGATAATATACAGGGATATTTCCCGGTAGCCAAACTTTCTGAACCTGAACTCGAGAAAGCTGATGTGATTGATATTGAAGAATTCAAATCCTATATCGGACAACCTGATGTGCAGATTGTGGACGTACGCGGAAAAACAGAATTTGAAGCAGGTCATGTAAAGGGTGCCGAAAATAATTTTGTAGGTACTCTGCCGCAAAATCTGGATAAAATTGACCGCGATAAGCAGGTGGTGATTCACTGCCAGGCAGGTGACCGTTCTTCTGTAGCCTATTCTGTTTTGAGAAAAAATGGATTTAGAAATGTAAAAAACTATTCCGGCGGAATGAAGGAATGGAAGGAAAAAGGCAATCCCATAGTCTCGTAGGCAGCATGATAAGGATCATTCAAAACAGGACGCTTCTCCGTGCATTACGCTTGGCAGTAGGGCTGCTGCTTATGGCTGAAGCTCTGCGGTCGCAGAACTGGTTTATGACAGCCGCAGCCGCGGTAGTTATCATCATGCCTTTGCTGAATATAGGCTGCTGCAACCACGGAGGTTGCGGAATACAGGCAGATAAAGTAACTGCAAAACCGCAGAAGGAGACAGATTATGAAGAAGTTATTTAACTAAAAAAATAAAAAAATGTCAAAATTCAATGAAGTGATCGCTCAGGACAAGCCGGTTCTTGTAGACTTTTTCGCTGAGTGGTGCGGACCCTGTAAAATGCAGGCTCCCATTCTGGAGGAACTGAAAAAGAAAATCGGAGACCGGGCAACCATCATTAAAGTTGATGTAGACAAAAACCCGGCAGTTGCGGCGCAGTTTGGGATAAGGAGTGTTCCTACACTGATTATTTTCAGGAAAGGCGAGATCCGCTGGAAACAGTCCGGTGTATTTCCTGCCAACGAACTGGAGCGTCTCATCAGCGAAAATTATTAATATACACCAATATCAGGAGCTGCAGCGGAGATCTTAACTCTTCTGCAGTTTCTCTTTTACATTATGAACAAGGAAAAAACAAAAGAATGGTTTAAAAAAAACTGGAGCACCGCCTTACTCACAGCTTTCCTGGCCGTAATACTCATCAGTCCTGACGCAAAAACATGGTTTATGCGGCAGGTAATTTCCACTGGTGTAATGAATCTCACCCTGCAGGACCAGAGTAAAGAATCTAAGGGCAAAACTATAGGCGAAATTGCGGACTTCAGAGTTCAGGACGAGGATGGCCGTTTGGTAAGTACACAGGACTTAAAGGGCAAAGTGGTCTTTATGAATTTCTGGGCATCCTGGTGTCCGCCCTGCCGGGCAGAATTTCCATCCATACAGAAATTCTACGACCGTTATAAAGATGATAAGGATGTGGTCTTCCTTACAGTAAACCTGGACGATCAGCCCGACGCCGGCAGGAATTATCTGGATAAGCAAAAGTATACCCTACCATTATTGGTGCCGGCGTCCGCCATTCCGGCAGCTTATTACACAGGTTCGCTTCCGACCACCGTTGTTCTGGATAAAAAAGGTGCTATACGGCTGCACCACACCGGCATGGCCGATTACAGCAAGGAATCATTTTACAAAAAAATTGATAAGATGCTGGCAGAGTGAGGCTGATGAAAAGCCATATTCCTGCGGTGCTCATACATCATTAAAACCCTTACTTTTGCAGGATTGTTCCTGAAAGATGAAAAGCGTACTGAACCTGTTCGATTTTAGTCAGAAAGTAAATTACCGCACCGAAATCCTGGCAGGCCTCACCGTAGCCATGACCATGATTCCGGAATCCCTTTCATTTGCCATCCTGGCGGGTTTCCCCCCGCTTGTAGGTCTGTACGGCGCCTTTATTATGGGTTTGGTGACAGCTATATTTGGTGGCCGTCCCGGATTGATTTCCGGTGGTGCAGGCGCTACGGTGATCGTACTGATTGCCCTTATGAAATCTCACGGTCTGGAATATGTTTTTGGGGCTGTGGCACTGGCCGGCGTAGTGCAGATTGCTGTGGGATTGCTGAAACTCGGAAAATTTGTGCGACTGGTCCCTCAACCTGTAATGTTCGGATTTGTAAACGGTTTGGCCATCATCATCTTCATGTCACAGTTTGAGCAGTTCCGGACGGTGGTGAACGGAGAAATTACCTGGCTTCGCGGAACACCGCTGTACGTCATGTCTGCCTTGGTCGCATTAACCGTCGCCATAGTCCTGTTGTTTCCCAGAATCACAAAAAAAATACCGGCCTCGCTGGCGGCCATTGCGGTTGTTTTTCTGCTGGTGATCGGCTTTAACATTGACACCAAACAGGTGCAGGATATCGCCTCGGTAAGCGGCAGCCTGCCGCCCTTTCATATTCCGCAGATACCGTCTACGCTGGAAACGCTGCAGATTATCTTTCCCTACGCAGCAATTATGGCCGCTGTAGGACTTACCGAGGGTTTACTGACGCTTAATTTGGTTGATGAAATTACCGGAACCAAAGGAAACAGCAACCGGGAATGCGTGGCGCAGGGCGGTGCCAATATCCTGAACGGATTTTTCTACGGAATGGGCGGCTGTCCAATGATAGCCCAAACGCTGGTAAACCTTTCGGCCGGCTCCCGAGCCAGACTTTCCGGAATTGTAGCGGCTTTAACTATCCTGATTATTATTCTGGTGGGTGCCCCGGTTATTGGTAAACTACCTGTTGCCGCACTTGTGGGCGTAATGATAATGGTGGCTGTAGGTACATTCGAGTGGGCCAGCCTCAGGATCCTGCGCCGCATGCCGCGTTCCGATATTTTTGTGATGATAGTTGTTACAGGCATCACCGTTATCCTGCATAATCTGGCTTTAGCGGTACTTATAGGCGTCATCATTTCAGCATTGGTCTTTGCCTGGGATAATGCCAAACGCATCCGGGCGCGCAAACATGTGGACGGTGACGGAGTGAAGCACTACGATATTTACGGACCTTTATTCTTCGGTTCGGTGGCCGGATTTGCCGAGAAATTTGACCCGCAGAATGACCCTCAGCAAGTGATCATTGATTTTGCCGAGAGCCGCGTAGTGGATATGTCGGCCATAGAGGCACTGAGCAGTCTTACGAAAAGGTATCATCAGCTTGGCAAAACCGTGCGTTTGCAGCACCTGAGCCCGGATTGCCGCCAGCTGCTGAAAAATGCCGAAGCCATCATTGAAGTAAATGTAGTGGAAGACCCTACTTACAGGATTCCGGTATAGACAGGAACTGATTAAGAAATAACTTCACTTTTTAATTTTGAGCTAAGTTATCAGTTTCCAGGAGGTCTGCGCGGACTCCTGCTGCGTGATTCAACTTAGGAAACTTTGTAAACAAAGCTAAAGAAGACCGTTCTTTGTGTTCGGGAAAGTGCGCCGAAATATAGCGTTGCAGCAACTCATGGTGGTGACTGTTCATAAGGGAAACAAATGCTTCAAAAACAAAAGCCTTTCAGAATTTCTTCCGAAAGGTTTAAGTTAAAGCGTTTACGAATTTATCCCCTGTTGGACACGGTCAGTTTTACATCCATATTATTTCGCGTGGCATTGGAATAAGGACAAACTTCATGCGCTTTCTCCACCAGGGACTGTGCCTCTTCCAGAGAGACACCCGGCACGTTTACGGCCAGTTCCGCAGCCAGACCAAACCCTCCATTGTCCAGCTGTCCAATGCTGATTTTTGCAGTTACAGAAGTTTCGCCGGTTTTCACTTTTGCGATTCTTGCTACCTGTTTCAGTGCGCTGTCAAAACAGGCCGAATAACCTGCGGCGAAAAGCATCTCGGGATTAACATAATTATCATTGGCACCGCCCAGAGCCTTAGGCATGCGGACATCCATGTCGATCAGTCCGTTATCACTTTTTACATGGCCCTCGCGGCCTCCTGTGGCAGTGACATTTGTGGTATATAATGTTTTCATAACTGTTTTTGTATTTGATTAATGATTTTGTTAAGGGTGATTTTCAGGGCGTTAAGTTCTTCCACCTCCACATCTATATTTTTCAGCATTTTAGCCGGGATGTCCAGGGCTTGCTCACGAAGCGACCTACCGCTGTAGGTAAGAAACAGATGCACCACCCGTTCGTCATCAGTACACCGTTTACGTGTTACAAAACCCTTTAACTCAAGCCGTTTCAGCAGAGGTGTCAGCGTGCCGCTGTCCAGAAGGAGGCGGCTGCCCAGGTCGCAGACTGCAAGGCCGTCCTGCTCCCACAGAACCAGCATCACCAGATACTGGGGGTAGGTTAAATCCAGCTCCTCCAGCAGCGGGCGGTACAGGCCGGTAATCTCCCGGGAAAGAGCATACAGGGGAAAACACAGTTGTTCGTTCAGCAGCAGGGAATCAGTGGTGCCCATATCTTTACCTTTATGTTATTTTCTGATGATGAATTCCTCCATCGGCAACCTTACCTTTTTCATGGACGAAAGCCAGTCTTTTTCAGCATCGCGGTAACCCAAGTAAAGCAGAGTCACACTCTTCAGTCCAAGTTCCGGAAGCCCCAGGATGTCATCAACAACATCATTGCTGAAACCCTCGGCGGGCGTACTGTCTATCTTAAGTTCTGCCGCCTGTGCCATAGCCAGTCCAAGAGCAATATAAGTCTGTCTGGCGGTATGTGCAAAATGTTCAGCCGGGGTTTGCGATCCGTACAGCTGCTTAAGCAGATCAGTATAACTTCCAAATCGTCCGCGCGGCAACTCACGCACATCAGTATGATAATCATAAACCGCGTCGATTTTCTCGGCTGAATACTCATCCCACGCTGCAAAAACCAGCACATGAGAGCAGTCGCGCATCACCTCCGGATTCAGGGCGCCCTTCACCATCTGCTCCTTCAGTTCCTGATTTTCCACCACAATTACACGGAAGGGCTGCAGTCCCGACGAAGTTGGTGCAAGACGGGCTGCTTCAAGAATCTTGTTTAAATCCTGTTCTAAAACCTTTCTGTCTGGATTGTATGCTTTAACGGCGTGTCTCCAGTTTAAATTTTCTATTAATGACATTTATTTGAATTTTGTAGATTGACTTTTATAAGTGTTCAAATCATCTTAACTGAACGGCACAAAGGTAGTGCGCAATTACATTGTGCGCAATTTAATTGCTAGAAATGAACAACAGACAGATTCTATCAGGAAACTGCAGCCTCACCCTACCCCAGGAAAATATATCAAAAAAAATCCCCTCAGAAATGAGGGGAAAAGCTTTACCTTAAATCATACCTGTCGGCATTCATCACCTTTGTCCAGGCTTTAATGAAGTCTTTTACAAAACGTTCGCGGTTATCGTCCTGAGCATAGAATTCAGCATAAGACCGTAAAATGGAATTCGAGCCGAAAACAAGGTCCACACGGCTGGCTGTCCATTTCACCTGGCCGGATTTCCGGTCGGTGATATGATAAAGGTTATCGGTTACAGGTACCCACTTAAAGTTCATATCAGTAAGGTTGATGAAGAAATCATTGGACAGTGTGCCGGATCTGTCTGTGAAGACACCCTCCCCGTTTCCGCCATAATTGGTATCCAGGACACGCATACCTCCGACAAGAACCGTCATCTCAGGTGCGGTAAGACCCATCAGTTGGGTACGGTCCAGCATCAGTTCCTCTGCGGAGACCACAAAATCGGCTTTCAGCCAGTTGCGGTAACCGTCGTGTACCGTTTCCATCTCGTCAAAGGATCCGGCGTCTGTCATTTCCTGGGTAGCATCACCTCTGCCGGGCGAAAACGGCACCTCCAGATTATAACCCGCCTCACGGACCGCCTGTTCCACTGCAGCCGTTCCCCCCAGCACAATAAGGTCTGCCATGCTCACCTTCACACTGTAATTCTGCTGAATACCTTCCAGCACACGCAGCACTCTGGCCAGCCTTTCAGGTTCATTGCCCGCCCAGTTTCGCTGCGGTTCCAAACGAATACGCGCACCGTTTGCGCCTCCCCGGTAATCGGAACCACGGTAAGTCCGGGCGCTGTCCCAGGCTGTGGTAATCAATTCTGTACGGGTGAGTCCACTGTTCAATAGTTTTTGTTTCAGTTCATCAATCTGATCATTGCTCAGTGTATAATCAGGAATCGGTATTGGATCCTGCCAGATAAGGTCTTCGGCAGGCACATCAGGACCGAGATAGCGCGATTTAGGACCCAAGTCGCGGTGGGTCAGCTTGAACCAGGCGCGGGCAAAAGTATCCGAGAAATAATCAAAATCCTTGTGGAAGCGTTCCACAATCTTGCGGTAACCGGGATCTACTTTCATCGCCATATCGGCATCAGTCATCATGGGATTCCTGCGAACATCGGGATTGTGGGCATCCACAGGTTTAAGTTCTTCCGGAAGATTCACAGGCTCATACTGATTGGCACCGGCCGGGCTCTTGGTCAGCCTCCACTCATGGTTGAGCAGAAGGTCCAGATATCCATTATCCCATTTTGTGGGATGAGTGGTCCAGGCACCCTCCAGTCCGGAGGTGACGGTATCTTCGCTGTGTCCTTTACCTTTGGGATTCAGCCAGCCAAGACCCTGGGCATGCAGACCTTCTTCTTCGGGATCGCCGCCCAAAACGGAAGCATCACCGTTACCGTGGCATTTACCTACGGTATGACCACCTACGGTAAGCGCAGCCGTTTCTTCATCATTCATTGCCATACGGCTGAAGGTCACCCTTAGGTCTGCCGCCGTCTTCAGAGGATCCGGATTACCGTCTACCCCCTCGGGGTTTACATAAATCAGACCCATCATAACAGAAGCCAGGGGATTTTCGAGTTCGCGGTCGCCGGTATAGCGGCTGCCCTCACTGCCTGTTGGCGCCAGCCAGTCCTTCTCGGCTCCCCAGTAAATATCTTTCTCAGGATGCCATACATCTTCGCGCCCGCCTGCAAAGCCAAAGGTTTTAAGCCCCATGGATTCATAGGCCATGTTTCCGGCTAAAATAATCAGGTCGGCCCAGGAAAGTTTATTGCCGTATTTTTTCTTGATGGGCCATAGAAGCCGTCTTGCTTTGTCCAGGTTCACATTGTCCGGCCAGGCATTCAGCGGCGCAAAGCGCTGACTGCCCGTGTTACTGCCGCCACGACCGTCTGCCGTTCTGTACGTTCCGGCCGAGTGCCAGGCCATACGGATCATGAGACCGCCATAGTGGCCCCAGTCTGCCGGCCACCATTCTTTGCTGTCGGTCATCAGCGACTTCAGGTCGGATTTCACCGCTTCCAGGTCCAGCTTTTTAAATTCTTCGGCATAATTAAATTCTTCGCCGAAGGGATTGGTCTTTCGGTCGTGCTGTGAGAGTATATCAAGGTTCAGCGACTTGGGCCACCAGCTCATCACATTTTTACCATCTTCAGTGTTTGCACCATGAATAACAGGGCATTTTCCGCTTCCCAGACTCGCACCGGCCACCGGAATTGGATTCTCTTCATTCTGACTGTGGATGGTTTCACCCTGCTGAGGGTTGTTCTCCACCGGTTGATTGGCCTGCTCCATGGCCTCCTGAGCTTTCTGCCCTTCATGGTGAGGGCACTTTTCGTCTGAGTTTGTCATTTTGCTTGTTTTTACCAAAGTTAGGATTAATTCGTAGCTGTGCAGTCATCAAATTCATAGTTAATCATCATTCTTATCATAGACACCGTGAATAAAAACAATCAAATTAATATAAATCGTCTATTACAAACAACAAAATCTAATCAAAGTTGCCGCATTCTGCAGATTAATAAAAATTGCTGAAATTTGCGGACATTCTTAATGCTGCCGAAAATGAAGTTATGTATTGCTGAGAAACCCAGTGTGGCCCGCGATATTGCCAAAGTGCTGGGCGCGCACCAGGCCCGTGCGGGTTATATGGAGGGAAACGGTTATCTTGTGACATGGACTTTCGGGCATCTTTGCACCCTCAAAGAACCTCATGATTACAGTCCGCATTATAAATCCTGGGACCTGATCTTCCTGCCCATCATTCCAAAAAATTTCGGCATCAAACTCATTCCCAATCCCGGAGTGGAAAAACAGTTCCGTGTAATAGAGGAACTGGTGGAACAGTGCACGGAGGTAATAAACTGCGGGGATGCCGGTCAGGAAGGTGAACTGATACAGCGGTGGGTGCTTCAGAAAGCACGGTGCAAAAAACCGGTACAGCGGCTTTGGATTTCTTCACTGACTGAAGAAGCTATTTTGGAAGGATTTGCCAATCTGAAACCCGCTGAGGACTACCACAACCTATATCTGGCAGGAAACGCAAGGGCGGTGGGCGACTGGCTTCTGGGCATAAACGCCACCAGGCTTTTTACGAAGAAATTTGGCGCTAACCGCGGCGTACTGTCTATTGGCAGAGTGCAGACACCGACGCTCGCAATGCTGGTTCAGAGGCAGAAGGAGATTGATGCATTTACTTCTGAAGAATATTGGGAACTGAAAACAGTTTACCGGGAAGTCCAGTTCACGGCGGCCATTGACCGTCTAAAAACCAAAGAAAAGGCAGAGAAAGGACTGGAATATCTGAAGCAGCATCTGTTTGAAATCGTTTATTTTGAAATAAAGGAGGGTAAAGAGAAAAATCCGCGGCTGTTTGACCTCACCGCACTGCAGGTAGAGGCCAACCGAAAGTATGGCTTCTCGGCCGAGAACACATTAAAGTACATTCAGAGTCTTTACGAGAAAAAACATACAACCTATCCGCGTGTTGACACCACTTACCTACCCGACAGCCTTTATCCGAAAATTTCCGGAATCCTGAAGTCAATGACTTTTTATAGTGAGTTTACGGCACCCCTGCTGGCCGGAGAACTCCCCAAGACCAAGGCGGTCTTCGATGATTCCAAAGTGACCGACCACCACGCTGTCATTCCTACTGAAATCACACCGGGAACCACGCTGCCCCGTGAGGAGAAACTTATTTACGACCTGGTGGCAAAGCGGTTTATCGCCGTATTCTATCCTGAATGTAAGATTTCAAATACTCTGGTAGAGGGTAAAGTGGGTACCATACCTTTCAGGACAAGTGGCCGGCAGGTGCTGGAACCCGGCTGGCGTTCGGTGTACGCAAAAGATAAAGCAGATGTCGCCGAAAAATCCGCGACAGAGACAAAAGCTGAGGAGCAGGAAATCCCTGAATTTAAAGCAGGGGAAACAGGTCCGCATCATCCGCTGGTGCATCAGGGAAAAACAAGCCCGCCGAAACCTTATACCGAGGCTACCCTGCTGCGGGCCATGGAAACGGCCGGAAAACAGGTGGAGGACGAAGAACTGAGGGACATGCTGAAAGCCAATGGCATAGGGAGACCTTCTACAAGAGCCAATATCATTGAGACCCTTTTCAAAAGGAAATATATTGAAAGGAAAAAGAAGAACATTTTTGCCACCCGCACGGGCATGGACCTTATAGACACCATAGATGATGACGTCCTGAAGAGTCCGGAACTCACAGGCGAATGGGAATATAAACTCAGAAAGATTGAAAGCGGTGAATATGAAGCCAATGTTTTCCGGGAAGAGCTGGTGACTATGGTGACCAACCTTACCCGAAAGGTAATTAGTGAAAAAGCCCGAAGCATTTCGTTTGAGGAAGCTCCTGCCGCACAAAAAAAAGAAAAGACTGTCCGCAAGAATCCGGTACCAGAATGGACAGAAATAAAATGCCCTAAATGTAAGGAGAACCACCTGATTAAAGGCAAGACGGCCATAGGATGCGTAAGACACAGGGAGTGCGGCTTAAAAATACCCTTTGTCTGCTTCGGAAAAAAGCTTACAGAGAAACAGATTCATGACATTGTCGCTAAAGGTAAATCAGGAAAACTGAAAGGATTTACAGAACATCCTAAAGGCCTTACTGAGGGCTTGCTGATATTAAGAGAGGATGGCGTTGTTGAGCTATTCGCCGGATAAGTGCTTCAACTTCAGCAATAAAAATTTTCCGTTGATTACACTAATCTTTATCAGCACTTCAGCCTTCGCTTCCTGTAAAATCCGGAATTATTTAAAAATATTACCTTTGCAACTTCGCGGCCGGCAGGCCGTCATATTTTTATAATGAAAGGGATACAATCCCTTTGCAAACTTTACCCTCATGACAATAGAAAAAAACCACGTAGTTGCACTTCAGTACACTTTGAATGCGATTGAAGAAAATGGAGCGCAAACCTTCATTGAAAAAACGGATGCTGAGAACCCTTTCAACTTTCTTTACGGTGTGGGAATGATGCTGCCTAAATTTGAACAGGAAATTGAAGGACTGACAGCCGGCGATAAGAAGTCGTTCACACTTAGCCCTCAGGAAGGTTATGGCGAAAGAGTGGAAAACGCAACAACGCAGCTTCCTGCAGACATGTTCGCACAGTCCGGAATGCCACCGGTAGGCGCAATTCTGCCGTTACAGGACCAGGATGGCAATCATCTTAGCGCTGTTGTAATGGAAGTAGCTGATGATGCAGTTACCGTAGACCTTAATCATCCTATGGCGGGAAAGACCCTGAATTTTGACGTTGAAGTTGTACTTACCCGTCCGGCAACCGAGGAAGAACTTTCTCATGGTCATGCACATGGTGCAGACGGACATTCCGGACACTAAAAATATTTTATTATCAGTTAAGGCTCCGGTGAATATCGGGGCTTTTCTGTTTCAATGAACAGGTTTTTGGTCCACTTTAAAAGAGGTTAACAATCCCTATGAGAAAACTTTTCTGCAGTGTTATATTTTTTGAACAATTAAATAGGATATCGACAAAATTTGTGTACTTTTGTGCCTCACAAAATCCGATGCCCGGATGGTGAAATTGGTAGACACGCTCGTTTCAGGTGCGGGTGCCCACAAGCTTGCAGGTTCGAGTCCTGTTCCGGGCACATTGAAGCTCTCATTTTTAATGAGGGCTTTTTTTAGCTATGTTATTCCCGCTGTCATTTCTTTTAAACCTTTCCATCCACTAAAATACCTACGGCCCAACTAATTTAACTGTCTGACGTCTGAAATCTGAGATTAACATCTGAGCTCTTGACTCCCGGCTCCACTAACCTCAACGAGTACAAAGGTTGCAGCAGGATCAGAAAGTTTGTATTTGCAGAAGTGGTGAACATTCTAAACTTCTAACCCCCCAAACTACCTAATCGCTTAATAAACAAAAAAACACTTACAGTTGCCCGTAAGTGCTTTATTTCCAGTGGAGGATATCGGGATCGAACCGACCACCTTTAGACTGCCAGTCTAACGCTCTAGCCAGATGAGCTAATCCCCCGTTTTGGTTGTGCAATATTAGTTATTTTTTTTAAATATTTAAACTAAATCAACAGAAATACTGTTATGAGATGCATTTTTTATGGCCTTGCCTTTTTCCAGCACGATCATTTGCGGACTTTGGTGCTCAATATCAAATAGTTCCGCAATCCTGTTTGAGAGGCTGCGGAAAGCCAGAAGGTCCAGAAAATAATACTCCGCGTCCTTATCAGAAGATTCCACTTCCCTTTCAAAATTCTTCAGTACAGTCTGACTGATGAAGCATCTGGTGGAGTGCTTAAACAAAACCACTTTTTTTTCATGTGATTTCTGCACGGCGTCTTCCAGCATCTGCTCCGAGGTCAGTATTTTCCAGAAACCCCGCTCTGCTTCGCTGTTCCGTCCCTCATTACTTCCAAAAAGTCTGTTCAGTAAACTCATAATCCAAATTGTTTTAAATGGTGATCCAGATGTTTGTACTCCAGGAAACCCCAGTCCTTAGGCTGCATTTTGCCGAACAGCGGATGCGTGTCCGGGAGTTTTCCTACATCTGCGAGGGCACAGTACCCGTCCAGCGTATGCAAAAGGTCTACCATTTCGGTTTTATAGTCAGTGCATTCTTCAGCCCGGAGTTCTGCAAAGGTGGGCATATTTCGCGGAATTCCGTTTTTAAAAATCTTCATCTCCGTTTTGGTTACGATTCCGACAAAACGAAGAATACGCGGTGGCTCCGGCACTGAAATCTTCCCCAGTGGAATCTCCAGCACCAGCCGGCAGTGCTTCAGCATCTGTGTAGCGTTCATCCGTCCCCAGCGGGCTTCAGCATCTTCTGCAAGTGCGGATAACCGCTGTTTAACTTCATCCTGATCACAAAGCCGGTGCAGACTGTTCAGCATTACCAGTTCATCCTTTTTTTCAGGTTCTCTATGTGGGCAAGATGATGGCTGCAGTGCCAGGCATAGAATGCCAGACTTTCGCGCAGGGTAATGCTTCGCTGCTGTTCCGGATGGACAAAGGTGCGCTGAAATTCACGGTTGGTTAATGCCTTCAACTCGTAGACCCAACGCTGGTGCAGGCCCTTAAGGATGCGGAGCGCAGGCTTTATGTCTATCGTAAAACTGTCCTGCAGCTCGGCCCATTTGGCTTCATTATAAGGTTTGATTACAGGATTATCCTCGGTAAGGGCAAGTTTGAACCGGATATAACTGTTCATATGACTGTCTGACAAATGATTGATGAGCTGGCGAACGGTCCAGCCGCCGGGACGGTAGGGTGTGTCCAGCATATCGTCTGTCCACGAGTCCACTACATTCTTCAGGCGTCCGGGAAAATCCTTGAGAACGCGAATATAATCATCTACATCGGCATCGCTGATCTCAACTGCCGGTTCATATTTTCCCAAGGGAAATCGGTAATCTTCCATATCATTCATAAACAGGACGTTTTGGCATCAGCAGCTCTTTGGCTGGGCTTTTGCGTTTAACGCGTAAATTTAGTCAGAGAAGCGGCAGATGCTGCTTACAAGATAAACGAAATAATTTATACTTTAACCGAATGAAAAAAGCCCTGATAATTGTAGATGTACAGAATGATTTTTGTGAAGGCGGTGCGCTGGCCGTTCCGGGTGCCGCTCAAATCATCCCCTATATTAACTTACTGCTGAAAGACAATCAATATGAACAGGTGGTCCTGACCCAGGACTGGCATCCTGCCAACCATAAAAGTTTTGCCTCCACCAATAACCGTAAGGTAGGCGAAAAAATCAGTCTTAACGGTATCCCGCAGTTTATGTGGCCTGATCACTGTGTGCAGGACACACATGGTGCAGATTTCCACCCGGACCTGGACCGGACCAAAGTAACCCATATCATCCAGAAAGGCAAGAATCCTGAATTCGACAGTTACAGTGCGTTTCAGGACAATAACCACTTTATGAAAACCGGTTTGGAAGATTTCCTGAAATACCACGATATTCAGCTTGTTGAAATTGCAGGTCTGGCTTTAGATTACTGTGTAAAGGCTACATGTCTGGACGCCGTGCAGGCCGGATTCATAACCTGCCTTCATTTCCACGGCACGAAAGCGGTAAATGTTAAACCCGAGAACGGCCGCGACGCAATTTATGAGATGCTGGAAAGGGGTGTCACCGTGCTTGGTTAACGGGTTCATAATACAGGATAACAGCACCGTTTTTAAATGTTTTTGTACGCAGTAAATTCATCCGGATTCTTTGGCGAATACCGTCGAAAAGCCTTGTGCCGCCGGCCGTCAAAACCGGGTGTATGCAAAACTGGTATTCATCAATGAGATTGAGATTTAAAAGCTGGATAATAAGATCCGGACTGCCCACCAGAATACTTTTGCCGGCAGACTGCTTCAAAAATTTAACTTCATCTTCCAGTTTCTGCGATGAAATCCGGGCAGAATTCCACCTGTCAGCAAATTCTTTAACAGTTCGCGAAAACACCACTTTTGGAATCTGGTTAATCGCCTGCGCAAAGCGGTTCATGGAAGGGTCGGCAACCGGATTTTGCAGCACTTCACGCCAATATTCCATCAGCTCGTAGGTAGTATGGCCATAGAGTATGACGTCTGATTCACGCAGGAGTTGGGTATAATGCTCATGAAGTTCACTGTCCGCAAGGCCGGCGGAATGATCACTGACACCATCAAGGGTAAAGTTAATAACCGTAACTGTTTTTCTCATGAAGGATTAGTTCAGTAATTGTTGTCAGACCGCCAAATTTGGGGAATATGAAATTAAAATATTCTACTGAAACTGCATACATTTTCTGAGTTAAAAATAAATATTTACAGGTTACAACCTATTGAGGAACGGTAATCTGAAGAATAAAATACTGTTTTGCTGTAACACAATTCCTTCTTTTGTGTCTAATTGCGGTAACTGTAACCAATGAAAAAAAATCTGATTGCCGCTATCCTGCTTTGCGGGATCTTTACCCATGCGCAGAATGCCACGGCTGATACTTTAAAAACGAAGAGTATAGATGAAATTGTAGTAACGGCACGGAAACCGACGATTGAAAGCAAAGCGGACCGCACCGTGTTTAATGTGGCCAACAGTGCTATCCTGACCGGCAACAGTACCTGGGATGTACTGCGCATGACACCACTGGTGAACATAGACAATAATGACAATGTTCAGGCCGAAGGAAACGCAGTAACAGTTTACATTAACGACCGGAAATCGGTATTCACGGGCAAAGAGCTGAAGGAATACTTGAAGACTATTGCCGCCGACAATCTTATGAAGATTGAAGTCATTACCACACCCTCCGCCAAATATGAAACAGGCGGTGCGGTAATCAATATTGTGCTGAAGAGGAATGAAAATGAGGGTATGAAGGGCAGCGTTTCACTGGGAAATTCGCAGAGTTTCAAGAATTCTCAAGCGACCAGTGGCAACCTTAACTATCACCGTAAAGGTTTCACCCAGTCACTTAACGGAAGTTTCAACAATACCAACAGTGTAAACGAATCATTTAATGAAAACCTCATTTACGCGGACAATTCACTCAGGCGGGTCGGCAGCGAAAGCAACAGCACCGGTAAAGCACCATCTTTAACGTCTGCAACTGAGTTTGAACTGGATGAAAAGAACAATCTGGGACTTGTGGTACAGTATTACGGATCTACAAACAGCTATGACGCTGTGGCGGACGGTCAGTATTTCCTGAACAGTGTACTTCAGAATTCGTATACCAATCATATAAATGCCCACGGCAGCAACCTTTTTGCGGGCAGCAATCTCTTTTACAAGTTTTACGACAAGGAAAAAAACCGGATTCTGGATGTGAACACAGGCTTCAACTATTCTGCAGACGATAATACCAGAATACAGACAACAATATGGGATCCCGCTGCGTTTGAAGGTATAAAAACAGCTTCCGAAAACCAAAACCGCGAATACTATATTAAAGTGGACTATTCGCAGCCTGTAGACAAGGATGGCAATCTGCTGGAATTTGGCGGAAAAATGAATTTCCGGAACAATATTATGCCTTTTGATTATTTTAATCAGCTGGGCAATTCCTGGATTTTGGATCCCGACAGAACCAACACCTTTGGCTATGTTGAAAATCTGAACTCCCTTTATGCGAACTTCAGTAAGACCTTCTTTAAAAAACTTGAAACACGGATCGGATTACGGTATGAGTATATTAACTTCACGGTAAAACAGGATGTGGGCGGCATAGAAAGAACTGATTCCTACGGAGCCCTGTTGCCGGATCTACTTCTAAAATACTCCTTTAACGAAAACTACAATCTTACCGCAACTTACAAGCACAGTTTGTGGCGGCCCTGGTTTACGGAATTCAATCCTTTCCTGATGCCTATGGACAACGGGATTTACCAGCGCGGAAATATGGAACTGGAGCCAAACCCCAACGACCGTTTCGGGCTGAAACTGGGACTTCACAAGAAATATTTCCTCTCGGTCAATTACAATACCACCAATCAGGATTACTGGACGTCTTACGTTGTGGAAGACGGAAAGACCATCATGATGCCGGCCACCTTTTACGGCCGTGTAAACAACTATTCGCTGTACGCTAATACCAATCAGAACTTCCTGAAAAACAAACTGAATGTAAATTTCAACCTGGGACTTACGTATGTGGACAATAGTGATTTCAGACAGCGCAATAACTTTGTGGGTCTGCAGGATTACATTACCAACTTCAGCGGCTCAACAAATTTTTCGTATACCAATCTTTTCAGCAAAAACATCAACATCAACGGATGGATGGGCCTGCACTCCCAGAACTGGGGCAACTCCATGGGCAATAAAATGAACTTCTTCCACAGTTTCGGAGCCACCAAACTATTTCCTGCCACACAGATGGAAGCCGGAATCCGGTTCAATAATATCTTCCGCAGGCCCGGAAATGATTTCATCACGTATTCCCCCATCGGCACATTCCGAAGTGTAAATAAATGGGATTGGTATGGTGCGCACCTGACTTTTGTTAAGAGGTTTGGCAATCAGAAAGTGAAGGAAAGCAGCAAGACCAATGTGGAAAAGGAGAACGGTGGCGGTAAAGGCTGATCAGAATCGGGCAACAGTTGATTTGCAGCATGACGCTCCCGAATAAGGATCGTGACAGCTTATTAAGCCTTAACTTTGCAGGCTAAATTTGCTGTTGTGCCCCAAACTGAAATACTGATTTACCTTTGCCTCGCAGCCTTTGCTGCGGGTTTTATTGACGCTGTGGTAGGTGGCGGTGGACTGATACAGACGCCACTGGCTTTGGCATTTCTGCCAAATATTCCCGTAGCTGCGGTAATAGGCTCACTAAAGGTTCCCGCTTTCTGCGGAACAGCTCTGGCAACATCACAGTTCCTCCGGAAGGTCAAAATCGACTGGAAGCTGCTGCTCCTGATGGCTCTGCTGGCTTTTATTTCAGCCTTCCTGGGTTCCCGGCTGCTTACCGTAGTCAGCAATGAGTTTATGAAACCGGTATTACTCTTTGTGCTGATAGTCCTGGCCATTTACACCATCTTTAAAAAGGATTTCGGGAATGCTAAAGAGAAGAAGATGCCGTACCACACCGCCGTCATCAATGGCTGCATCGCGAGTATTGCTGTTGGTTTTTACGACGGTTTCATTGGTCCCGGCACGGGGACTTTCTTCATTCTGGCATTCGTAACCCTACTGGGTATGGATTTCCTGAAGGCCAATGCCAATGCGAAGCTTATTAACCTGGCCACCAATGCCGGTTCCATCTGCCTGTTTCTTATTAAAGGTCAGATTATCTGGGCAATTGCGCTGCCGATGGCCATTTGTAATGCTGCAGGAGGACTTGTAGGCGCACAGTTAGCCATAAGGAAAGGCAATAAATTCATCTGGTACCTGTTTATCTTTATCCTGATCCTGTCCATTGGCCGGTTTGGATATGAGGTGCTTTTCGTGGAATTTTAAAAAGGTTCTGGAAGTTCAGGTTCGTAGAAGTAGCAGCGGAAGTTTTAATCCGGAACAGTCATACTATTGTAATGAATTTTTATTTCGTTGCTTAATAATTCCCCCGAATACAATTTGTAACCACTTAATTTGCTTTTTTGATCTTCTGTTAAGTAGGTGTAAATACTATCGTCAACACAATGTAATAAAGCAAAATCAAGATCAGAATCTTCTTTCAGCATATAAAAAAAATAAAGGTCACAATCTAAACAATCTAGACTGCTGGGTCTAAAAAATATTGACCATGATATTTCTTCTTTAGGATTTAATAGTACAATATTCTCGGAAAGAGTTTTGTTCATTTCAGCAAATTTTATATCCGATATATTGTGCTCACACATCCATCTTCTTAAATTATTTTGCTTTATTGAATTAGCTATTTTGTTTTCTTTTTGCATAGCAAGTAGATCTTCCATAGAATACTGTGGAAAAGGGCTATTATACGCCTCCATAATATTGCCACTACTTTTAAGTACAGCTGTCACATCTAGATTTTTAATCTCAGTGAAATTTAGATTATCGACACATCTATCACCTTCAAAATAGCCTTTGAGTTTCGTCAAAACTACAGGAATGGCAAAAAAATCATCGGTCGTATTTTTGAGATTAACTTGAATTTTATAACTGGGTCCGTTAGTGGTTTTTTCCAAACCAATTAAGTTAATTTTCATTTTAATTTGTGAATGAAGCAAACAACCAAGTAATATAGCCAATAGAATATATGTTTTTTGCATGAGTTTATTGGTTTTTTAAATTAAGTCTTCCAATCTCAGATTGATGTAACATAAGCCTATCGTAATTACTCTGCAGGTTTTTGTGGTCCCTAGATATTTTTATCATTCACCCGCTGCGTAAAGTTCCCTGACTTTGAGCCGTTCCAAATCTCTTCTTGCTCCAAGAACATGAATGATTTAATCTCTTTAATATAAAATTAAAAATGTAATGTATTTAAGAGGACCACACTATTTCTAAATGGTTTTTTAAGAGTCAGCTTTTATCAAAGATAATAATTTATGAAAATGTTAAGTAATGAAATTTGCTCAAAGTCTCCCGACTTTGAGCAGCGGATTGTAACGCGTTGGGCGGCCTGGTAGGAGCGCAGCTGGCCATCAGGAAGGCAACCGGTTCATCCGTTATCTTTTTATTTTCATCCTTATTCTTTCCATTAGCCGGTTTGGATATGATGTGCTGGTTGTGGATTTTTAAAGGTTCTAATGGTTCACATTGTTCAGAGGTTTGATAGTTTGAAATTGCTCGAAGGTTGCATCTCATCTGAACGTCGGAACTGTTTGAGTTAAAAGGGTTTTCATCCCGTTGACTATGGCGCAAAAATAAAAACGTCTCCCAAAGGAGACGCTTAATTTCATCAGGTCAGATGTCGGTTAGTCCACCACCTTTATTCCCTGCGCCAGGATTCGTATTTCGGTTTGAGGTTCAGTGATTTTGGCAATATCTTCCTTGCTTGCACCAGAATCTTCAGCATAATGCTGCAGTTCTTTTACAGGTGTAGTCTTCTTTTCGGCGTTTGCGTGCAAAAGTACCGTTTTCCCTACCATAGACTGGGGCAAAAAGAAGGCATAGTCTTTCATTTTCACCATAAATCGAGTGTCATTATCTACGAGCGTTAACCAACAGCCCTTCTTTTCACAAACTTCACTCACCTTTGCCTGGATGATGATATTGTCCAGTTTATCCGCTTTCTGTAAAGCTTTTTTTATCCTGCCGGTGCTGTACACATCAAAGGTTTGCTCTTCGCTGACACCCGATCCGTACTGCTGGCCTTTTACGGCTTCCGGAATATTCAGTTTCTGCTGCGCACTGGCGGTAACTCCCATTACAGCGACCATGGCGGCCAATAATAACTTTTTCATGAATTTAAATTTAAATTATTTGGTGGGGAGGACCGGAGCCCTCATTTTATACTTATAACTGTGCAGCGAAGTTAAGAAGTTTTCAATATCTACAAAATCTTCTTCAGAAAGATTTAGAGTGGTGAGCATTCCGGATTTTTTCGGAAAAAGAGGATCCTCTTTATTCCCTTTCTCATCGGGCATACCGGCATTGTACATATTAAGCACCCCACGGATATTGGGGAAGAGTCCGTTATGCATATAGGGTGCAGTATGGCTCACTTCCCGTAAGGTTGGTGTCTTAAATTTGCCTACATCTTCCTTTTTCTTCGTTATTTCATAAAGTCCCAGGTCCTGATATTCCCGTCCGAAATAGGTAAGACCTAAATTATGGAATTTCTGATCAGAAAAATAAGGGGTATTATGACAGTTTATACAGTTGGCTTTGGTGCGGAAAAGGTGCAAACCGCGAACTTCTGAATCGCTCAGTGCATTTTTCTGTCCGCTGACAAACTTATCGAAACGGCTTGGCGGACTCACCAGCGAGCGCTCGAAAGTGGCAATAGCTTTTACAATACGGTCTTCATTAACCTTAGAATCACCAAAAGCTGCTTTAAAAAGATCTTTATAACCCTCAATTTTCGCAATCCTGCGTACTGCCAGACGGCTGTGAATATTCATTTCCAGCGGATTCTCTATAGGAAATTTGGCCTGTGCTTCCAGGTCTTTTGCCCGTCCGTCCCAGAACAGCTGTGTAGCATACACAATATTAAGCACTGTGGGAGCATTACGGGTTCCGGTTTGTTTGTCGTGTCCGAATGACACACGACGGCCATCGGCCCACATCATTTCAGGATCGTGACAGTTCGTGCACGAGATTTGTCCGGAGCCTGAAAGGCGCGGATCAAAAAACAGCATCTTGCCCAGTTCTTCCTTTTCTTTGGAATATGGATTATCTTTCGGGAAGGCCGGCCTGGGAAGCGGTCCAATATCCTGAAACCCTTCAATGGCCTCATCAAAAAGATGAGCCTGCGGCCACCGGCCTGGGTCGCCACTGCCGTAAAGCTCGCGAAGATCAATAGCGGAGTAGGTACGGTCTATCTTTTCCGTTCCGGAAAAAGAGTAAAGAATTCCAAGCGTGGCAAAAATGACTAATACATACTTCATACTGTCCTTAGTAAATCTAACGCTAACTTCAGATAAACAAATGAAATTTGTGTTCTATTAAACGGACTGCAAAGTTAGAAAAAATCCTGAGGGTAAAATCGGGTCAAAATAGCTGAAAAAAATATCGATTAATCCAGGTCTATTCTCATTCTAAGTTCTGTTTTAAAGTTAACAGCCTGCTTCACTCATCTATACCTCTGCCTTTGGTGGGTTGTTAATTTCCAGCTGCATTTTCTTTAAATTAAAAATATCATGCTGGCTCATCAGATGGAGGGTCATATTCTCTATAGACGAAGGTGCACCAGTTACAATTTCAAGTAAATTGCTTTGAGAGATAGTACGGCCATCCAGGATAATGGCCATTCCGGGGCCCATGGCTTCCATCCTGTCGCGGTGAATCAGGAGTGCTGTATTTTCTTCCAGTCCCACACCCAGCACAGCCGGATTACTGACGACCACCTCAAAAAGCCTTGCAATACGCCCGCGTTCAATAAAATGTGTGTCAAAAACAATATCATTGACAAGGCGAAGACCAGTCATTGCGATCACCTCCCCTTTATACGCGGCCTCCGTACTTCCCCCCTCGATAATCATAATTTCCGATGCTGCCGCAGCGCCGGCAGAGGTCCCGGCGTAAATAAAATCCGAATCCTCTAATTTTCTTTAAGCAAAGCGTAAAAGGCAGTGCCTCCTATTGTAGATGTAATGTCGCAAATAAGGCATCACAATCCTTAAGGCGTTTAAGTATGGCAGCGTCATCAGCCTGCCACCTGTTTTCCACATTCAGAAAGCCACAGTTATCAGCACCTAATTTATGATAGGCTTTTATATAATCGCGCCCCATTTCTTCCGGTACAGATGAGGCCGATGTTAAAATCTCGATTCGACCGTTTTTTCACCCGTGTTTCGCTAACGAATCGTTCCATAATGGAAATATCTTAAAAACGGTCTTTTTTTCCGCTTTGGTCCTCAGCACCTCCAATAACCAATACTTTAGCTTTCATTATTTTTGAAGATTATTTAAAAACATAAAATCAGTTTTGATGAGCCCTGATGATTTCTGTAACTGCAGGATAATCATCGCACAAAGCCACAATAAAATCGTCTTTTTTTGCCCTGGCCATGGCCTGCCGGATAGCTTCCTTCTCATCGCGGATTAGTTCATAGGAGACTTCAGCACCGGATTCAGTAATTCCCTGAATCATGAGCCTGTTCATTTCATCTAAGGTCCGTCCGCGCAGATTATCGTCCTGACGGATAATGATATGGTCAAAACAGTGGGCAGCAATACCTGCCAGTTCAATGATGTCACAGTCGCGCCGGTCCCCCACTCCTGCGATAATTCCCACCTTCTGTCGGGCAGAAACCTGACTAAGATAATGTTGTAGCTCCATCATTCCGTGAGGATTATGTGCATAATCAACAAGTACTTTAAATCTATTCAGTTCAAAGAGGTTCATACGCCCCGGAGTAAGTTCAGGACCCGGCCGGAAGGATTTGAGTGAAGCACGGAGATGTTCCGATGAAATGCCGTAGGCAAAAGCTGCAGCCACGGCAGCCAGTACATTCGCGGTCATACAGCGTACTTTTCCCTGCATTGTAAGAGGAATATGATCTAAATTCAGTAGAGTTTCTGCCTGACAATTGTGATAGATTATAACGTTGTGATCCACTACTGTAATGGCCAAACCACCTTCAGAGATATGATTTTGCAGGATTTCGCCGGAATTGTCCATCGCAAAATAGGCAATATTACAGTCCAGCGTTGCCGCAATGCGAATACAATGCTCATCATCAGCATTCAAAACTGCCCAACCCGACTTTTTTACACTTCGCAGTAATGTTGCCTTAACTTCGGCAAGTTCTTCCAATGTGTTGATGTTTTTCAGCCCAAGGTGGTCGGCCGCGATATTGGTCAGTACGGCAACATCACAGGACTCAAAGGCGAGTCCTGAGCGCAGAATACCGCCGCGTGCAGTCTCCAGTACTGCAAAATCCACCAAAGGATCAGCGAGTACGGTGGAGGCACTGGACGGACCGGAACAGTCGCCGCTTAT
Source organism: Chryseobacterium sp. (assembly GCF_008831505.1). Taxonomy (NCBI): domain Bacteria; kingdom Pseudomonadati; phylum Bacteroidota; class Flavobacteriia; order Flavobacteriales; family Weeksellaceae; genus Chryseobacterium; species Chryseobacterium sp. Next base: position 1,733,469 of record NZ_CP044507.1, read on the forward strand.
AATTTTAAAACCGGAAATGTAAACGCCGTCAGTTGTAGTAAAGCCCGGATTATATCCAGCGTTCTGCGCGATATGTGCCAGCAGCCTTGCAGTAGTTGTTTTACCGTTGGTTCCGGTAACCGCAAGAATGGGAATCCGACTTTCTGAACCGGGCGGGAAAAGCATATCAACCGCCGCGGCAGCTACATTGCGGGGCTCGCCAATTGATGGCGCGAGATGCATACGGAAACCCGGCGCCGCATTAACCTCAATTACCGCACCGCCGTTTTTTGAAAGTGGGACAGCAAGGCTGGGCGCAATCACGTCAATTCCGCAGATATCAAGGTCCATAAGTGCTGCTACACGCTCGGCCAGGAACCGGTTTTCAGCATGTACCTCATCGGTTACGTCGGCCGCTATGCCGCCAGTACTCAGATTGGCTGTTGATTTCAGGAAAACAGTCTGCCCCCCCGGAACTACTGCATCAAAACCATAACCCTGTTGCTTCAAAAGATTTTCAGTATCACAATTGACGCTGATTTTGGTCAACACCGCCTCGTGACCCTCGCCTCGTTCAGGATTGCCGTTCAATTTAGTTAAAAGTTGATGTACAGTGGACTTTCCATCGCCCACAATATGAGCCGGAATCCGGTGTGCTGCTGCAATCAGTTTTCCGTTCACCAGAAGAAGACGGTGGTCATGACCTCTGATGTATCGTTCCACAATAACCCTGGAGCATATTTTCAGCGCATTTCTAAATGCCTGTAGCGCATTTACTTCGTTCGTAATATTTACAGATACCCCTCTGCCATGATTGGCAATCAGCGGTTTAATAACCAGAGGAAACTGGAGCTCCGAAAGAGCATTAAGAAGTTCTCCCTCTTCACTGCAAACATATCCTTCCGGTACCGGTATTCCGGCCTGCTGAAGCACGTTTTTTGTTTCCTGCTTATTATCGGCGAGTTCCACACCAATACAGGAAGTCTTTCCGGTGATTGTGGCCCGGATATTTTGCTGATTCTTGCCATAACCCAACATTATCTTTGAACAGCCATCCATCCGTCTCCACGGAATTCCACGTTTTTCAGCCTCCCTAATTATAGAGAGGGTGCTGGGTCCGAGACCGTCAGTGTTTCGCAGGCGTGCCAATGTGCTTCCCTGCTGATAATGATTAAGTTCCGAATTTGCAGTAGACCGATAGACACCGGATGAAAGATCTTCAGTATTCTCAGGTAAGGAATTTGTAGTAATATTCATTAGACCAGGATATGTAAGTTAAACGGACCCGCAGAAAAAATTGCCGGTTAAACAAAAAACTGCGAATATGCCGAAGGATCATAATTTTCTAAGTATCGCAGCATTAACGCAGTCCCTTAACTTGGAAAGAGCCCTTAAGTATGGCTGAAACGCATCAAATGAAGTGCCAGCCGAGGTTTATAAAAAATTGGTTAAGCCTTACTTTACAACTTGAATTTATATAGTTGGAATGGCTATTCTTCAGTATTTTTGCAGGCATGAAAATTATCTCTTACAATGTAAACGGGATCCGTGCGGCTTTTACAAAAGATTTTCTGGGCTGGCTTAAAGTTGCTGATCCGGATATTATCTGCATCCAGGAAAGCAAAGCCGGCAATGACCAGATTGATATTGAAAGTCTGGAAAAACTGGGTTATCACAGCTATTGGCACTGTGCGCAGCGAAAAGGATATTCCGGTGTGGGCATTGCATCCAAAGTGAAACCTATGCACGTGGAATATAGCTGTGGAATTGAACACTACGATAATGAGGGTCGGATTATCCGTGCTGATTTTGAAGATTTTTCCGTTATCTCCGTCTATGTGCCGTCGGCATCCAATGCAGACCGTTTGGGTTTTAAACTGGAATTCTGTGATGATTTTCTGGAATATATAAAGGAGCTTAAGAAATCAATTCCAAATCTTATCATTTCCGGCGACTTCAATATCTGTCATAAGGAAATTGATATCCATAATCCTACGGGCCTTAAGAACGTTTCGGGGTTTCTGCCTGTCGAGCGGGAATGGTTAACACGCTTTATTGATGAATGCGAACTCATCGACAGTTTCCGGTTCTTTAATGACCAGCCTGATAATTATTCTTGGTGGAGCTACAGGCAGAATTCCCGCGAGCGTAATAAAGGCTGGCGTTTGGACTACAATTTCGTTACCTACGGTATGAAGGAAAGACTTAGGCGTGCAGTAATTTTAAAAGAAGTAAGACATTCCGATCATTGTCCGGTGATGGTGGAATTAAACGCAGGGCAAAACTAGTTTGCCTCGTTTTCTTCCCTATTCACCAAATCCATTGAAAAAGCCGGAAGACAGACGGCCAGGTATTCGCATTCGTCATCAAATGGATTGCTGTAGCGTATACGGGCACCCTTCTCTATCCGGATGCTTTGTCCGGCTTCCAGAACAAGAATTTCCCCATTGATTTCAAACTGCTTCTTTCCTTTTATAATGTAAGTATATTCATCAAAATCCGGTGTCTGGTGTGGCTCACTCCAGTGTGGCGGTGCCAGCATATGGGCAATGGAGATTTCCGGGTGGCCGGTAGAGTGACCCCAAATCTCTTCTATGAGTTTACCGTCTGTAGTGGGAACTACAAATGGGGACTTCTGAATAGTATATTTTTTCATTTTAACAGCATAGCAGGCTTAATTACCTGCACAACCAAATTTAACAAAAAAATCCTTCTCAAATAATGAAAAGGATCTTCCTGTATGATCAGTGTGGACTTAAAACTGCATTTCAGGAATTTCTCCTTCAATAATCAGATCTGCTTCGGTTGCTTTCACAATATCTTCCACACTCACGCCCGGAGCACGCTCCAGCAGTTTGAATCCGTTTGGTGTAATGTCCATGACCGCCAGTTCCGTTACCACCTTCTTCACACAGCCCACGCCGGTTAAAGGAAGTGTACATTTTTTCAAAATTTTGCTCTCACCTGCTTTATTTACATGCATCATGGCTACAATGATATTTTCGGCCGAAGCCACCAAATCCATGGCACCGCCCATACCCTTTACCATTTTACCCGGTATCTTCCAGTTGGCAATATCGCCGTTCTCGGCCACCTCCATAGCGCCCAGAATGGTAAGGTCTACTTTTTGGCTGCGAATCATACCGAAACTGAATGCGGAATCAAAGAAGGATGCACCCGGCAGCGTAGTAATCGTTTGCTTTCCTGCATTGATAAGGTCCGCATCTTCCTCACCCTCAAACGGAAAGGGGCCCATCCCGAGAACACCGTTCTCACTCTGAAACTCCACAGAAATATCTTCAGGTACATAATTAGCCACCAGTGTCGGAATCCCGATTCCCAGGTTTACATAATAACCGTCTTTAACTTCTTTCGATATTCTCTGTGCGATTTGTTCTTTTGTGAGCATGCTTCTACTTTTTCAGGGCAATTTACTCAATTTGGCAATAATACGGAAATTCCGGGGGACAATGTTGCCGGTGGGCCATTCAGATTTATATGATTATTTTTGCATATACTTTTATTCCTGAATGAAGACCCTCTTTCATTATCTCAAACCACATAAATGGCTAATTGCCCTGTCGCTGCTGTTAACAACTATAAATCAGGTGTTTTCGCTGTTCGCGCCGGCCATCACCGGTAATATCCTGGATGAACTGGTTACCCACCCTCATACTTTCGATGCGGAAGGCACGCTGCCACGGACACTGAACGAGTATCTGTACGGCAGTGCTGTGTACAACGGCGTATTTTACTTTCTGGGCCTGCTTATAGGTACAGCCATGGTTAGCCGGATAGCGAAGGCCCTGCAGGATTATACAGTTAGTGTGATCACCCAGAAATACGGCGCCAAGATATTTACAGACGGATTGCAGCATTCCATGGCACTGCCCTATCAGGAATTCGAAGACCAGCGGAGCGGTGAAACCTTATCCATCCTGACCAAAGTACGGGAGGACACGGTGAAATTCATCACCAGTTTCATCAATATATTTTTCGGGATTCTGGTAAGCATCATTTTCGTTTCCATTTACGCCATACAGCTGCACTGGTCCATTATGCCGGTGTATACGGTGGGGATTTTCCTGATTGCATTTGTCACCAATCTGCTCAGCAAAAGGATTAAGAATATCCAGAAAACAATTGTGGGCGAAACCACGAGTTTGGCGGGCAGTACCACAGAAAGCCTGCGGAATATTGAAATCGTTAAAAGTCTGGGTCTTACAGGACAGGAAGTGAAGCGTCTGAACAGCAATACGTATAAGATACTCGGACTTGAACTGAAAAAAGTAAAAAGGATACGCTCCTTAAGTTTCATTCAGGGAACCATGGTGAACTTCCTGCAGCAAATGATCACTTTCACGCTGCTGTTCCTGATTTTCCGCGACATTGTGACACCGGGACAATACCTTTCCCTTATGTTTTATGGTTTCTTTATTTTCGGACCTATGCAGGAAATCGGCAATATCATCATCTCCTACCGCGAGGCACAGGCTTCACTCCACAACTTCGACAGACTCATGGAGAAACCTGCGGAAGAAAAACCACTTCATCCGGAGCATATAGGTGCAATTGAGGATCTTGAATTCCAGAGTGTCTCATTTCAGCATCAGACTGCACATTATAAGGCACTGAACGGTATCTCATTTCGGGTAAAAAGCGGCGAAACCATTGCTTTTGTGGGTCCCAGCGGTTCAGGGAAAAGTACCCTCGTAAAACTGCTCGTCGGGCTGTACCGTCCGAAAGAAGGGAATATACTGTACAACCGCAAAGATGGGAAAGCTTTTGATTTTGATGAACTTCGCAACCAAATTGGTTTCGTTACCCAGGATACACAGTTGTTTGCCGGTACCATACGCGAGAACCTTCTTTTTGTGAATCCCGATGCCACAGAAGAAGATCTGAGTATCGCATTAAAGAAAGCCAGCTGCACCGGACTACTGCAGCGGGCTGAAAAAGGAATTGAAACCGTTATCGGCGAAGGCGGTCTGAAACTGAGCGGCGGCGAGAAACAGCGTATTGCCATTGCAAGGGCACTTTTACGCAAACCACATCTTCTTATTTTTGATGAAGCCACGTCTGCCTTGGACAGTATCACTGAAGAGGAAATTACAGCAACCATAAGGGATATTTCCCGGGAAAAAGACCAGATCACCGTTCTTATAGCCCACCGTTTAAGTACCATCATGCATGCAGACCGCATTTATGTTCTGGAACGCGGTAACATAATTGAAACCGGCTCACACCTGGAACTTATTTCGGAAAAAGGCCTTTATTACGCAATGTGGAGACAGCAGATTGGCGAAAGAAAATAAAAAAACGGGCGAAAGCCCGTTCATGTGTTTAGAATGAAATCAGTTTACGCTTCGCGTTTTCTAACCGTTCTTTGTTCAATTCTTTTCTCAAACTTTTCACCCTGGAAAATACGCTGAACCATAATTCCGGGAATGTGGATTTCATTGGGATCCAATTGTCCCGGCTCTACTAGCTCCTCCACTTCCGCAATCGTAATCTTTCCGGCACCGGCCATAGGCGCGTTGAAGTTACGTGCTGAACCTTTAAAGATAAGGTTACCGGCATGATCGCCCTTCCAGGCCTTTACGATTGAAAAATCAGCTTCGAATGCGTGCTCAAGAATGTGCATCTTGCCGTGGAATTCCTTTGTTTCCTTGCCTTTGGCTACCTCGGTACCATATCCGGCAGGTGTGTAAAAGGCAGGGATGCCCGCCTGCGCGGCACGGCTTCTTTCGGCCAGCGTTCCCTGGGGTATAAGTTCCACTTCCAGCTCGCCGGAAAGCATTTGCCGCTCAAACTCCGCATTTTCACCTACATAGGAAGAAATCATTTTTTTTATCTGCCTTTTCTGAAGCAACAGGCCCAAACCAAAATCATCAACTCCGGCGTTATTGGATATGCAGGTCAGACCGGTAATATTGCTGTCTACCAATGCACCGATGGTGTTTTCCGGAATTCCGCAAAGGCCGAAGCCGCCCAGCATCAGAGTCATTCCGTCTTTTATACCTTCAATAGCTTCCTGCGCGTTCTTTACTCTTTTATCGATCATAATGAGGTGTGAATTTTCTGCCAATAAAATTAAGGTTTTTTTTGGAATCTCAGCCCCGCACATATCAGCCTTAGCCGAATAAAATCCCTCAGACAGCGCCATTAATTTTTAAGACAGATAATGATTGTTTCAATAATTTATATGACGTAATCTTTTTTCAGAATATAGTGATATAACTTTTGCGGATAAGCGGAATTTATGTTATTTTTGCAGCCTGTTAACCAACCTCTGACGAAGGACGTGAATGTTGCTTAGCTTGACAAAAATTTTTTTATTAAAAAAATGGATTTATTAAAGTACGTACAGGAGAAGTACATTGCTAAAAAAGAATTCCCGGAATTCAAAGCGGGTGACACCATCACCGTTTACTACGAAATTAAGGAAGGTGCCAAAACAAGAACACAGTTCTTCAAAGGTACTGTAATCCAACTGAGAGGAACTGGAGCTACCAAGACTTTCACCATCAGAAAAATGAGTGGCGATGTTGGTGTAGAGAGAGTATTCCCAATCAACCTGCCTGCACTTCAGAAAATTGAGGTAGACAGAAGAGGTAAAGTTAGAAGAGCAAGAATCTACTACTTCCGCGATCTTAGAGGTAAGAAAGCCAGAATTAAAGACGCTTCCTACAAGAAGTAATTCAGACTTTTACAATATTAAAACCATCGGAATTCCCGATGGTTTTTTCGTTTTACCATACAATAAGAATTTAATTGTAACCATTATAAATTTCGGGAAGCAGATAAATATCATTTCCATTCCGGAGATTCACACCTCGGGCATTAGGTATATTTGTGTACAACATAATATTTTTCAAAGAGAACGGTCACCGGTACTAGCGACTGCCTCAATGAAACTAAAAACCATGAAATTTTTATGACAGACATTAAACATGCCCACACCTTTCACATTCCTGTAATGGGTCTGGCATTCTCCATCGACAGTCCGCTGCGTGTAGCCCAGTACGGAATCGATTCTGTGATCTCCATTATGGATGATGATCTTATTGAAAAGATGAATGCCTTTTATGCAGACAAATTTAAACGGCCCTACCGGGAAGTCACGCAGAAGATGGAGGATTACCGTGCAAAAAGGATTACCAATTACCTAAACCTGATGGATGATGTAATCACTGAAAAGTTTGAAAACTACAAAAAGGAACTTTCTGAAACACAGGGTAAACTGATGGAATTCATGTCCATCTTACCTTCTACTTCAGCTTTAAAAGAAAAACTTCTTCAGGCAGTATCAACCGGCAGGCAGAACATAAGCGAAGTAAAGTCCGTACTGGATAACTATTTCAGCCCCGGAAGTATTGATGTAAACATTATGACCAAGGTGGACAAGGACAACTTCAGCGGAAAGGAGCAGCTGCCCACCATTTACAACGATGCGCATGCCGCACTGCGTGGTTTTGTAAACAGTACCACCCGCTCTTCCGTCGTATTTTCAGCTGGGATGAATCCCCGGCTGTACAGCTATATGGAGACCTTCCCAGAGTTTTATCCCGATGCCGAAGGAAAATTCAGTAAAAAAATAATCATCAAGGTAAGTGATTTCCGCTCGGCAATGGTTCAGGCCAACTTTTTGGCTAAGAAAGGCCTTTGGGTCTCCGAATTCCGGGTGGAATCCGGTCTGAACTGTGGCGGCCACGCTTTTGCGACCGAGGGACTTCTGATGGGGCCGATCCTGGAGGAATTCCGGACGCGCAGACAGGAACTTGAAAAGACTGCTTACCAACTGTATTGCAGTGCACTTCAATCAAAGAATCTTGCTGTACCGACCGCAATTCCAACCGTAAAATATACTGTTCAGGGAGGTGTGGGAACCGCAGAAGAGCATCAGTTCCTGCTGGAACACTACCAAATGGATTCTGTAGGTTGGGGATCACCGTTCCTGCTGGTGCCGGAAGCCACGTCTGTAGATACCGAAACCAGGATGCTCCTCGCTAAAGCGGGCGAAGAAGACCTCTATTTGAGTAATATTTCACCATTGGGCGTACCCTTCAACACGCTTCGGGGCACCAGTAATGAGATTCTAAAAAGCAAACGCGCACACAGCGGCAAGGCCGGAAGCTCCTGTCCCAAGAAATATCTGGCATTGAGTAAGGAATATGAGGCTGAAGGAATTTGTACTGCGTCCAGAAAATATCAGGACAGAAAAATCGAGGAACTGAATGAGCGGAAAAGCGGACTTCCGCCAGAACAGTACCACAGTGCCTACAGCACGATTACGGAAAAGGCTTGTCTGTGTGTTGGTCTGGCCAATTCATCCTATATTGAACTGGGACTACCCGTGAAAGGTCAGGCACAGGGAGTCGTGATCTGCCCCGGTCCAAATATGGCTTATTTCAGTAAAACGTATACTCTGAAAGAGATGGTACAGCACATCTACGGTGAAAAATCCGCTGAAAACCACTTGCAGCGTCCTAACGTTCTGCTTAAAGAACTGAGTCTGTATATTGATAATCTGGCCGGACAGCTGCAAAATGCAGTGGAAATTACGGCACAGCAAATCAAGAAGTGGGAGACATTTAAATCCAACCTGCTGCTGGGAATTTCTTACTATAAAAGTCTATTTGCAGAATCAAACTTTTTCAGCAAGGACAGGTCGCTTATCCTTGCACAGCTGTCCAGCTATGAAACAGAGCTGGTGAATATGCAGGCCTCATAAAGTTACAACTTCATAAGTTGGGCGGGACTAAAATGGTCCCGCCCAACTTTTTATACACCCGTATGGCCAGCTATTTCTTTGAGACAATCAGTTTTAAAACTTTTTCGCCGCCACTTCCTTTTATTTTTACAAAGTACACTCCGTTGAGCAAGTGCCGCGACGAAAATACCTGTTTTACATTCACCACCAGCTTTTGCTCTGCTCTTACAAGCCTGCCGGAGGAATCATAAATTTCGATACTGACCTTCCCAAACATTGTTAGCGGAAAGTCAATATAGTAACGGTCATCAGCCGGATTTGGATAGAGGTTAAATTCTGTGGCAGCTGTGTTACCCGCCTTACATTCATCGGGCACTGTAAAATCTTCAGTCTGGTCATTGATACTTTTTCTGCTGCCCGCAGAGGCGTAAAGTCCCACTCCGCGCTTAGCGAAGGTTTCCCAGATCATGCAGCGGTTAGCGCCGCCCGTGGCTGCGATATCGGCCGCAATAACAGCATCCCTTCCCGACGGAAAAGTTGGATTACATTCCTGGAGTTTTATTCCGTCCATTACAGTTTGCAGCACTCTGGTACTACCGTTGTCGGAATTGATCATCACATCGGAGGCATATCCGTATTTTTCCGCATATTTCCAGTGAAGATCCCATAAAATGGTAGCCCAAACGAATCCAATAGAATGTATGTCAGGTGTCATTACACCGTCTTCCAGGAATTCCATTCCGTTTGTTCTGGCATAAGTATAATCATTGGTTCCGAAATCCGGTGAATAAAACCGTGGACGGATACCCACTCCGGCATTGGTTTGTCCCGCCGCATAGGTTGCAACCGACCTTGGTACTGATGCGGTGGCATTTGGCTGGTTGGTCAGCATTAAGGCAAAGAAATCAGACCACCCCTCGCCCATCTGCTCGCCGGACACTTCTTTGTTCAGGCAGGAGTATCCGTTTCCCGTGAGACGGTTGGTGATTCCGTGAGCATATTCATGGATAATGATTCCGTTGTCAAAAGCGGCATCGGCATACTGGTCCTGAGTGGGGTCATGCTTTAAAGTTACATTAACCGCGGTACCGGCAGTAAGTGTTGTTTTGATGAATTCACCCTCAGAATTTTCAATCAGAACCGACGGAATACTGATGGAAGCGTCTGTTCCACCCATATTGCCAAAGTTGGTGGCTCCCGGATTGTTGTAAATAATGGCACCTCCGGCTCCCGCTTCCTGCATATTCTTCACCTTAACCGTAAAATTACAGCCGCCACGTTCGGCCAGGCCTATTTTGCCAGCCATAGAAGCCGGTGCAACAGGGGTGCAGGCATCAATAACCGGAGAAAGAACGATATTGGCAGTAATGCCTGCCGGCGTTAGCTGCGGACCGAACTCTGCTGTCCTGCTGTTGGGCTGCCGCGGAACCGCACTCGCAGGACTGTTGTAGAAAAGGCGCTGCACAAAAGAAGGGGTCCAGAGGAACATCTGCATTCGAGGATTGGTACCTTCGGGCGGCGTAGAGAAGTTTGAGTTATTAAGATCTGAACTGTCCTGAGCTTCTGCCAGTACCGCATCATTGCCTAAACCACCTTTTCCGAAATTATTGGTCTGGAAATTCCGCGCATTTTCATTGAAACCCAGCCGGTAGAAGATGTCATGGGTTTTATTTCCGGTATAAAAAAGATTGGTAATGGCCGCTGCCAGACTGTTCTGCGCTGGCAGGCCTGTCTGCAGCGGGAAATCGAACAGGCGTGCGGGTCCTCCATCAGGTGAGAAACCGGGATTGTTATTACCCGCAACATCATCATAAGCATAGATATTATTGCCCCGCGTTGTAGTATAGTGCGTAGCACCGTCGGAATGCCAGCCTTCGGGAGAAGCATCGGTGAACCAGGGATTTGAAACCACCGAACGCGAACCGAAATTGGGACTTTCCACCGGTAAGGCAAAGACATTATAGGAAGCATTGTCCGGCGCTGCGACAGAGAACCTGGACGCATTGTCGCCATAAGCACCGGATAGGCTAGCGGGGTGATCCGTCCACCTTTCAGTATGATTAAATGTGCAGGATAAGGTCAGGTTTTGCTTATGGAGAATTTTTCCTGTCTCTGCATCGGCAATAATGTCCCAGTATCTGCTGCTGCCGGCCTCATGAAAGTGAAATTCATAGCCTAAAACAAGATTTCCGTCCTTATTGAAATAGACCGTACGCTGCTTCGCCACTTTACCGGAAGTTGGGTCACTGAAGCCGGCCAATGTATATTTTTCGGGATCCTGAATATTCAGTTGCTTAAATGCGGCCTGCAGCGCTGCCTCAGGCAGTATGGTTTTTGCGCTACGCACCGGTAAACCGGCGGACTTTATCATTTGATCTGAAAAATAATGAACTTTACCCTCTTTTACCAAAGCCGTTGCCAAACCGTTGAAAACGGGGATATCATTGACCGTTTGCTGCAGTTTAAGTACGGTAGCCTTCATGGACCCGGAATAATCTTCCTGCTGAATAACAAAGTCCGGAATTTTTCCCATGTGGCGGGCCGAAGGATCTTTCCTAAGAAAATCTTCCATAATTCTCCGGTGATCCTGAGCCTGCAGAAAGCCAAAAGTAAGCAGAAGTGAAGCCGAAAGTATCAGTTTTCTCATAGGTATGAAATAACACCGAATTTACAATATTTAGAAATAAGGTGATCACAACCCATAAAAAAACCACCCCTTACGAGGTGGTTAAGTGTATTAAGTTTGAAAAGCTTATTCGCCGCCTTCCATTCTCTTTTTAAGTTCAGCCAGAGCGTCGATATCTCCAAGAGTTGCTCTCTCTTCGTTACCTGTAGAAGTTACCTGTGGTCTGGAGTTAGACTCACGTGTATTTCTCTTCTCTTCGTCTCTGAAAATTCCGGTGTGGGAAACTACAACTCTCTTGAATTCTTTGTTGAATTCAATTACTTTGAACTGAGCCTCTTCACCTTTCTTGATTTTAGAACCGTCTTCTTTCTCAAGAAGTCTGGACGGACAGAAAGCTTCAACTTCTGCATCTTCAAACTGAACCTGAGCTCCTTTGTCGAATACATCTGTAGTTTTTCCTGAATGTACAGTTCCTTCAGCATACTTGGTTTCAAACTTATCCCAAGGATTTTCCTGAAGTTGCTTGTGTCCTAAAGAAAGTCTTCTGGAAGCAGTGTCAAGTTCAAGAACCACAACATCCAGCTTGTCTCCTACTGCGCAGAACTCAGATGGGTGCTTGATTTTCTTGGTCCAGGAAAGGTCAGAGATATAGATCAGACCGTCAATTCCTTCTTCAAGTTCAACAAAAACACCAAAGTTTGTAAAGTTTCTAACTGTACCTACGTGCTGGGAACCAACAGGGTATTTAGATTCGATATTTTCCCAAGGATCTTTGTTAAGTTGCTTGATACCAAGCGAGATCTTTCTGTCGCTTCTGTCCAGTGTAAGAACTTCAGCTTCAACCTCGTCGCCAACTTTTACGAAATCACCGGCACTTCTCAGGTGAGTAGACCATGACATTTCGGAAACGTGGATCAGACCTTCAACACCCGGAGCGATTTCTACAAATGCACCGTAGTCTGCAAGGACAACAACTTTACCTTTTACTTTATCTCCAACTTTCAAATCTGCAGAAAGCGCATCCCATGGGTGAGCTTCAAGCTGCTTCATACCAAGCTGAATTCTTGTTTTCTCATCATCGAAATCAAGGATAACCACTTTAACCGTTGCACCGTCTTCAAGAATCTCTGACGGATGGTTAACACGGCTCCAGGAAAGGTCAGTGATGTGGATAAGTCCATCAACACCGCCAAGGTCCACAAACACACCGTAAGAAGTGATGTTTTTAACAGTTCCTTCCAGAACCTGACCTTTTTCAAGCTGAGCAATAATTTCTTTTTTCTGACCTTCAAGATCCGCCTCAATAAGCGCTTTGTGAGATACAACAACGTTCTTGAACTCCGGGTTAATTTTAACCACCTTGAATTCCATTGTTTTACCTACGAACTGATCGTAATCCTTAATAGGCTTCACATCAATCTGAGATCCCGGTAAGAAGGCTTCGATACCGTGAATATCCACGATCATACCTCCTTTAGTTCTTGATTTTACGTAACCGTTTACGATTTCGCCGGTTTCGTGCAGCTCGTTCACTCTGTCCCAAGCCTTAAGTGTTCTGGCTTTTTTGTGAGATAACTGAAGCTGTCCAGTTTTGTCCTCTCTTCTGTCTACCATTACTTCAACCTCGTCACCTACTTTCAGGCCGCTGTTGTAACGGAATTCATTCAGAGAAATAACACCTTCTGACTTAAAGTTGATGTCAACGATCGCCTCTTTGTCAGTCAGTCTGACTACTTTACCTGTCAGTACATCATTGTCTGCAAGGCTGGTAAGAGATCCGTTGTAGATTTCTTCAAGATCACTCTTCTCCTTTCTTGCATCAGCATCCAGTCCGGATTCAAAAGAATCCCAGTCAAACTGTTCAGGTGCTACGTTTTGGTTCATAAGAACCGCGTCTTTATTTTCAGACATAATAAAAAATTTGTATTCCTTCTCTTTCAACCTTTGGCTTAATGTGCATGATGAAAAATACGGAAGATGTTAGTTGTTACTGTTTTAACTTTGCCAAAAGTCCGCACAAAAAGTTTTGCAAAAGTACAAAATAAAGCAGAATCTGCAATAACTTATTCTTTATAAAAGCTCAAATAATCACCTCGTAAAAAGGAGTATCCCCGGATGTAGATTATACCGGCCGGATTGGATTATCTTTGCAGCATGGATTTAGAAGCTATTTACACCAAACTCGGCATTTCGGATATGAACCAGATGCAGAAATCAACATATACAGCCACTGAAAACGGCAACGACGTTATCCTTCTGTCGCCCACGGGTTCCGGGAAAACCCTGGCTTTTCTGCTTCCGGTATTAAGAGACCTGGAGACGTCTAAATCCGGGATCCAGACCCTGATACTCGTTCCGGCACGGGAGCTGGCACTGCAGATCGAACAGGTATTCAAATCCATAGGCTCCGATTATAAGGTTACTGTGTGCTATGGCGGACACGACAAGAAGATTGAGGTGAACAGCCTTACCCAGGCACCCGCTGTTCTTATCGGCACGCCGGGCAGGATCACCTATCATATCCGAAACAATAATTTTGACCCTTCTACAATAAAAACTCTGGTACTGGATGAGTTCGACAAATCCCTTGAACTCGGGTTTCAGGAAGATATGGAATTCATCGTTCAGTCTATGCCCAATCTGTCGCAGCGCATACTCACTTCGGCCACAGCCATGGAGCAGATACCGGCATTCACAGGTCTGCGCACGCCCAAGCAAATCAATTTCCTGAAAGTTCACGACTCCAAACCAAATGTACAGCTGAGGAAAGTGATGACCACTTCTGAAGAAAAACTGGACACTTTATTCCACCTGATCTGTAAAATCGGAAATAAGAGAACCCTGATTTTCTGTAACCACCGCGATGCCGTAGACCGGATTTCGGAGCTCCTGCGTGAAAAGGGAATCTCGCGCGAGACTTTTCATGGTGGTATGGAACAGGATGAACGCGAACGTGCCCTGCTGAAATTCCGTAATGATTCGGCCAGGATTCTTATCACGACTGACCTGGCAGCACGCGGCCTGGATATTCCGGAGGTGGAATCCATTGTTCATTATCAGCTTCCGCCCAAGGAAGATGCTTTCATTCACAGAAACGGACGTACAGCCCGTATGAATGCCAAAGGTTTTTCCTATCTGATTATGACTGAGGATGAAAATTTCCCTTTTATCAAAAGCAATACTCCTGAGGAAAATGTATCAGAGAGCAGTAAGCTACCTTCACCTACTCCGTTCCAAACCATTTATATCAGTGCCGGCAAGAAGGATAAGGTAAATAAGGTGGATGTTGTGGGTTATCTAATTAAAAAAGGCGGACTGGAAATGTCAGATATCGGAATCATTGAGGTGAAGGATACCACTTCGTACGTTGCCGTAGACAGGAAAAAAGTCAGTGCTGTTCTGAAGAAACTTCAGAATGAGAAGTTAAAAGGCAAAAAGGTCAAGATGGAAGTAGCTTATTGATTTAATCCTGAATTTATTTACCTTTGAATTAGACCTTAACCTGTTATGAAGATTAATCTGCCGGACAAACTCTATTATTCCATAGGCGAAGTGGCCAGGGCATTTGATGTAAATACTTCTCTTATCAGATATTGGGAACAGGAATTTCCGATTTTGCGGCCCAAGAAAAATAAGAAAGGAAACCGTTATTTCACTCCGGAGGACCTTACCAATCTGAAAATCATCTATCATTTGGTGAAAGAGAAAGGTTACACGCTGGACGGCGCCCGTGTGGCACTGGCCACCAACAGCAAGATTTCGGAAACCATCTCCCTTATCGACCGCCTGCAGTTTGTGAAGGCTGAACTTCAGAAGCTGAAGGAGTCCCTGACCGACCAACCGGAAAATTAAGGGTGTTTTTCCTGTAAACAAAAAGGTGATTTCCCCTTGAAATCCAATTTGATGCACTGCTAATTTTACACAAAATTAGACAGATGAACTCTACCCTACAATTTACAGTTTCCCGAAAGCATCTGATTCTTATTCTCCTGCTGATTCTGGCGGTAACGGTCGGCTTAACCGTTTACAGCGGTCGTGAACCGGCGGAATCCCGGGAGCCCGGTGATCTTACATTTACTGAAGTTGGCCCGGCAAAAAAAGACATCCCACTTTCTGAATTTGACCCTAACGAACTTGACGCTTCCCAATGGATGGCCCTGGGATTTTCGGACAAACAGACAGCCACCATCCTGAAGTATAAGCAGGTCGTGGGTGGTGCATTTACTTCCAAAGAACAGTTTAAAAAATGCTACGCAGTATCCGACAGCCGGTTTGAAGAACTGGAACCTTATCTTCTGCTACCCGAAAAGGAGAAATCAACCTACAGGACTTCAGCTTACTCTTACAGACATGTGTCAACCTTTTCACCTGCCAAAAAAACACTTTCAATTCCTGGGAAATTCAATCCCGATACCTACAGCCAGCGTGACTGGGAAAAACTCGGATTCAGCGAAAGGCAGGCCGCCGCCATAGTGAAATACCGTTCCTATCTGGGTGGCAGTTTCATCAGTAAGGAGAAGTTCAGGGATTGTTTTATCATAAGCGATGATAACTACAGGAAACTTGAACCCTACCTGCTACTGCCTTCCACCCCTGTGGCCGCACCGGTGGCAAACGAGTCCGGGAAAAGTTTCGCACGTTCAGATAACAAAGGATCTCAGGCAAAAATTTCTGTGTTTGATCCCAATCTTCTGGATGTGCAGGGGTGGATAGGTTTGGGATTTTCTGAGAAACAGGCCAATGTGATAATGAACTACCGCAACAGGATCCTGAAAGGAAGTTTCAGAAGCAAGGGTGACATCAAAAACTGCTTTGTTATATCGGAACAGAAGTTTGCTGAACTGGAGCCATTCATCAACCTTAACCCCGAAAATATAGGTAAACGGAACAGTTCTGCCGCTAGCCAGGGTCAGATTTCAGGACCTGTCACAGATTTCAGCAAGGTGGATCTCAACGAAATTACAGCTGAACAGCTTGTTGAATTTGGTTTTGATGAAAGGGCCGCGCGTAACTACGTGTCCTTCCGCAAAAAGCTGGGCGGATTTGCGGTAAAGAACCAGGTGTTCGAAAGTTATGACATCGACCGTGAACTTGCGCAAAAGCTGATTGATATCTCACCACTGAACCTGTCAAAAGTGGAGCGTTATACATTGATTGAAGCGCCTGAAAGCTGGCTGAAAACACATCCCTATTTCAGATATTCGGCAGATAAGATCATCTATTACCGGCTGAGCAACTCTGATGAAAAGAAAATCTGGAAACTGGTGAACGCGAAACCGGAATATCAGGCGAAAATGAAACTTTATCTGAAATAAGAAAAGTTGGCAGAGGTCTTAATCAATGGTTTTTGGAGAATCGGCCAGCAACGCATTGAGCTCGGAAAGTTCTTCGGCAGTAAGATCCCGCCATTGTCCTACAGGCAGGTCAAGTTTGATGTTCATGATGCGGATCCTTTTCAGTTTCTTCACTTCGTAACCAAGGTATTCGCACATACGCCGTATCTGCCTGTTTAAGCCCTGTGTGAGCACAATTCGGAAAGAAAGCGTATCAATTTGCTCCACTTCGCATTTGTTAGTCACTGTTCCCAGAATCGGAATCCCGTTACGCATTTTATGCAGGAATTGCGGCGTGATGGGCTTGTCCACCCTTACAATATATTCTTTACCATGGTTGTTTCGCGCTCTAAGGATCTTGTTTACGATATCACCGTCTGAAGTCAGCAGGATAAGTCCTTCACTGGGTTTGTCCAGGCGGCCGATCGGGAATATCCTTTTGGGATGATTCAGGAAGTCGATGATATTGTCCTTCTCCCGCTTTGTATCTGTAGTACAAACGATGCCAACGGGTTTGTTTAGTGCGATATAGACATGTTCTTCCTCCGTCTTGCGGATGGAAACACCGTCTACCATTATTTCATCTTCATCCGAAACTTTTGTGCCCATTTCCGGAACCACACCGTTTACGGTAATCCGGCCGTGCTCCAGCATCCGGTCGGCCTCACGGCGGGAGCAGAAACCAACTTCAGAAAGATATTTATTGATCCGGGTCTTTTCCATGTCTTGCGGTATGAGCGGTTATTAATGTTGCTGGTGGTCTGAAAAACGGAAATCATTTTCCAGCAGTTCAGCTGAAGCGTCGTTAACAGAATAGTCTCCGATTTTGGTACGCCGCAGATTCGTGAGATAGGCGCCAACTCCCAGCTCCTGACCAATGTCGTGCGCCAGACTTCTGATATAGGTGCCTTTTGAACAGCCTACTGCAAAGCGGACGAAGGGAAGGTCTATTTCAATTCCGTTCAGATAGTGAATCGTAGTTGGCCGCAGCTTCAACTCCACCTCCTGGCCTTTTCTGGCCATATCGTAGGCACGCTGTCCGTCAATCTTGATGGCAGAAAATACCGGCGGCTTCTGCTGAATCTCACCCACAAATTTAGCTAAAGTTTCGTGTATGAAATCTATGGAAATATGGGAATAATCCTGCTGAAGGATTTCCGGCTTTTCGGTATCGTAAGATTCCGTCTGTACCCCGATCTTGATTTCGGTCAGGTATTCCTTAGGCGCATCCTGAATTTCCTGGATTTTTTTGGTGAATTTGCCGGTGCAAACGATCAGAAGACCTGTCGCGCGCGGATCCAACGTGCCGGCATGCCCGATCTTAAACTTCTTCGGCAGTTTAAATTCGTTCTTAAGTTTGTATTTAAGTTTGTTAACCGCCTGAAAACTTGTCCAGTCTAAGGGTTTGTCGAGTAAAATAACCTGGCCAGCAAGTAAGTCTTCTGTATTCATTTGTTTGATCCTATCTCATTAATTTCCTCCCTAATGCTATAATCATATTTTAATCTGTTTGCGAAAAAAAGGTAGACAATAACTCCCAATATGGTCCATAAAACTTCAGGCTCATAAATGTAATGAGTCTCGTAAATTGTTATACTGTCCCACAAAGAAAAAGGTATAAAAAGGCAAAAAAATATATTTATTAAAATAATCGATTTATTATGCTTTTCAAAAACCAGCACAGCAGTTACAATGGATAAAATAGCTAGGATTGCAAGAGGTATGAGGGAATAACTATCGCCAAATCCCAATTGAAATATAAATTTTACAATGGAAAAAAGGGCGTATACTGTAAAGAAAACTGCAGTAATCCAATAGACTAGCTTACTTTGGAAAAGTTTTTTATCGATCACTGAAACTGCGTAAAATAAATCAGAAGCACTATCCCTACTATAATCCGGTACCAACCCCACGGTTTGAAACCATATTTGGTAAGGACTCCGATAAAGAATTTGATTGCAATTACAGCCACAACGAATGCCACCAAATTTCCCACAAAGAAGCTCGTGGTATTCTCAGAATTCGCGAAGATCATTTCGTAACCCTTCTGCTCCACGCCGTGGTGGTTCCAGTTCTTCAGGAAAATAGAATAGGTAGTTACAGCAAGCATAGTGGGAACCGCCAGGAAGAATGAAAATTCAGCAGCGGCCACTCTGGTCAGTTTTTGCTGCATCCCCCCAATGATGGAGGCGGCACTGCGGCTCACGCCCGGCATCATAGCCAAACACTGCCAAAGTCCAATAGTGAAGGCCTTTTTGTAAGTAATTTCCTTTTCGTCGTGAACAGTATGCTGTGTGAAAAATCTGTCAATAAAGAGAAGGACAATCCCACCCAAGATCAGAACTACGGCAATAGGCACGGGATCTCCCAGAACGGATTCGATCATATCATCAAAAAGATAACCCAACACCAAAGCAGGAATTACAGCGACCGCAAGCTTGAGATAGAACTTGATATTTGAAAAATCAAGAAATTTTTTCCAGTATAGGAATACAACCGCCAGGATGGCTCCAAACTGTATTGAAACCTGAAACATCTTTACAAATTCATCCTCCTGAATGCCGAAGATTGAACTTGTAAAAATCATGTGAGCGGTGGATGAAACCGGCAGATACTCGGTAAGTCCTTCCACAACAGCAATAAAAATTGCTTTGATTAGATCCATATAAGGGTATTGATTTTAGTAAATTTCGGGGCTACCTGCTTCGCTTCAGGATCGCGTACACCTGAACGGCAAATCCCGCTACCACAAGAAATGGAGCCAGCCTAATCCTGCGAAAGGAGAAAATATCTTCGTTCCAGCTGTTGGGATCAAATTTTCCGTCCACCGTATTGGCATCGGCACCCATCATCAGCAGAAACCCAAGGATGGTAAGTCCCAAACCTATGAACATCCATCGGTAGTTTTCCTTACCAAAATAGAACGGAGCCGGTGTTCTGTTGTCCGCAGTCCCGAAAGAATCGGCAGAGAATTTTGCTGTTTTTTTAGCCATCTTAAGTGTAGTATAAATCGTCAATATTAGACCTCAGGAACCTCCACGTTGCAAATACAGTACTGATTACGGTGATGAAAATACCGATCAGTGCAATTAATCCCACAAGGAGGATAAACTGATTGGTGTCCTGAACAAATGGCGTCTGAATGGTTGATGTAAAATAGTACCACACCCCAAATAAAGCCAAAATACCCAGTACAGCGCCTAAAACTCCCAATATGATTGCCTCCTTTACAAACGGCATAAGGATAAACCTTCTTTTGGCTCCCACCAGCTGCATGGTCTTGATGATGAATCTCTTTGAAAATATCTTCAGTCTGATGGAATTATTAATCAGAACTATGGCAAGAATCAGAAAAAGTATGGAGAACGCCAGAATCCATTTCAGTATCTTATTCAGGTTTTCGTAAATCTGCTGCGACTCGGAGTTGTTCTTCACATCTACAATGCCCGGCACAGTCGAGATTTGTTTGATGGCATCGTTCACTTTTGCGGGATCCACATACTCCGGTTTCAGGGCAATCTCCACCGAGGAGGGGAAGATGTGCGCGTCGAACAGTTTTTCCGAATCAATACCAAGACTGACCCTCGCCTCTTTACTCGCCTGTTCGCGGCTGATGTAGGTGGCTTTTTTTACAGGAGCCAAAGACTTGATCTTCTCCACAGCGTCCAGTTCCTGCTTGGCAAGTTTCAGGGAATCTTTGGCGTCGTAATCCTGATCAAAATAGGCGTTTACCACAAGTTGCTCCTTCAGGTAATCGGAGTATTTCTGAGCGTTGATAAGAATGAGACCGGAAAGTCCGACCAGAAAAAGTACCAAAGCGATACTTACGACCACTGTGATGTTACTTGACCTGAGCCTTCTCCTGTTAAAATCCTCCACTGTTCTAGCCATTCACAAAAATTTTTGGCTAAAATAGAAAAAATCTTCCGAAATTTGCCCGGCGAAGGAGAAAAATGAGTGTTAAGAAAACACAAAATCAGATCAGTAAGACTTCCTGAGACACTGTAGCACAGCCGCAGCGCCGTGCACTTTCCACATAAATAAAACCACATGAGCGTAAGGGCGAAAAAACACCTTGGACAGCACTTCCTGACTGACGAAAACATAGCGAAAGATATTGTTGACGGGCTTACCGGCATCGGTTACAAAACCATAGTTGAAGTGGGTCCCGGTATGGGTGTCCTTACCAAATACCTGCTGCAGACGGACAGCAAGCTTTTTCTGGCAGAAATTGACGACGAATCCATAGCTTACCTCAGGAAGAATTATTCCCAGTTGGGTGAGTCTTCATTTATCGGCGATTTCCTCAAAACGGATTTTAGCTTTGCTGATGACAGCCAGACTGCCATCATAGGCAACTTCCCCTACAATATATCGTCACAGATCTTATTCAAAATAATAGACCACCACAGGATTATTCCGGAAATGGTAGGGATGTTCCAGAAAGAGGTTGCAGAACGGACCGCAGCTGTGCCACGCACCAAAAGCTACGGAATCCTGTCCGTGCTTGTACAGGCGTATTATGATGTGGAATATCTGTTCACGGTTCATGAGAATGTCTTTAACCCGCCACCGAAGGTAAAATCGGGCGTTATCCGGCTCACCAGAAACCTTAAAGACGGCCTGGAGGGAAATGAGGAGATTTTTAAACAGATTGTGAAGGCTGGTTTCAACCAAAGACGGAAAAAACTTTCCAATGCCCTGAAAACACTTGATATTCCGGAAGCCCTGCAGGATCACGGGTTCATGGATAAACGTGCCGAAGAACTTTCGGTAGCCGATTTCATTGCTTTTGCCCAAATATGGAAAAGTCATAAATACTGTTCGTTCGGTTCTGACTTGATTCTTTAATCTTAATAAAAAAGGCTGTCTTACCAATGCAAGACAGCCTTCTTTATTAACTGATTTTTTCTATTCTCTGTTTTTCAACATGATCCAACCTGTTTTATTCACAGGGTTCTTGTTCGCAGGATCTTCATACTTCACCTGGTACCAGTAGGTAGACGTCGGTAAAGTCTTGCTTTGGAAACGTCCTGTCCAGATGGCTGCATCTTTTGTAGCCTTCCAGATTTCTTTCCCGTAGCGGTCGAACACAGAAGCTCCAAAATCCTTGTAGCGACTTATTCCGCTCAGATCCAGCACATCATTTACACCGTCACCGTTTGGCGTGATTACATTCTGAATATGTAATGTGAAGAACGGCAGGGAGCCTACACAGCTGGTATACTTCACACGAACCTGCAGGTTAAGCGTTATGTTGGCAGCCACATTATTGAATACATTGGAATCCTGCCATGTAAATCCATTGTCTATGGAGTACTCTAACGGTCCGTTACTTGGATTGTTTGCCGTCAGGGTTAAAGTATTGGTCTGGAAATCGGCATTAATAATCTGCGGTATCTGTGCCTCAACCACCTGTGTGGTGAAAGTGGCTGTACATTCTCCGTTTCCGATGGTCACCGTATAGATACCTGTTTGGTCTACAGTTACTGTCTGCGAATTTCCGATTACATTATCATCTACATCCTTCCACTGGTAAGTATACCCGGGTCCTGCACCGGCATCCAGCGTGATGCTGTCGCCCACACAGATCTGTCCGGCCACGGGCTGCAGCGTAGTGGAAATCGCAGGGATCACCTCAATAGTGACGGTAGCCGGATTGGTGGACTGACATCCGTTTACCCCTACAGAATACACTGTATAAGTAGTGGTCTGAGTAGGAGCCACAGTAATAACATTGAGCGGTGAGGCGTTGGTGTTCCAGACATAGGTGGCGCCTCCCGTAGCGGTAAGCGTCACCGTTTCACCGGCGCAGATTTTCGTATCATTTGCCGTTACGGTTACAGATGGCGGTGTGAAATTCTCCTGAACTGTTACGGTTCCTGAAGCAGAACAAACTATATCGCCTGGTTGGTAAGCTTTGGTGATGGTCAATGTGTAATTTCCACCGGCGGCCACCACAGGAGTAAGTGTATTGGCACCGGAGAAGATGTAACCGCCGTTTGTAGCTACCCAGCTGAATACGGAGCCTGCGGGATAGGTAGAGCCGCTCGCTATCAGGGTTACCTGCGGATTCGTACAGTTGATGGCCGGTGGCGGTGCAATATCCACGGTGATCTGTGGTGCTTTCACCAACTCTATTTCGGCTATCTTAGGACAGAAACCGGATTTCACCAAAGCATACACCATTACGTTACCCGGACTTGAAAATGCCCCGGGATTGGCAATTACGTTCGCATTCTGAGCCTGGGCATCTGCCAGATTCTCATAGAAGGCATACGTAACGCCGGGCGTACTGCTTATGGCGGTCGTTGTAAGATTCAGGTTAAAATTAACGTTGCCGGGTCCATAACACTGTGTAAAAGTAATGTCATTAACCACCGGAGAAGTGCCGCCGAGGATGGTTACGGAAGCTTCGCCCGGACACTGGTTGCCAGGCACAAAAACCTCAACGGAATACACTCCCGGCGCAGTAGCTACATAGGTAGGATTGGTAGCGCCTGAGATAGGATTGCCGTTCAGAGACCATTGGTAAGTTGAACCTGCTACCTGCACAGAAGCTGTTAATGACTGTGGTGTATTGTCACACATTTCCACCTCTGCGGGTAAGGCTACGCCGTTCGGGTTTAGGATCTGTACACCGATATCGAATGAACCGGCTTCCAGAAATACCGCAGAATCATAACTGCTGTCACGGGCATCGGCAATAACCATCTTGATATGGTAGGACTGTCCCGGAATAACGGTTGCTGTTGCCTCCAACGGGATGGTACGCCCGTAATAGTTGGTTTGGTTAGGCGGCAGCGATCCGAAGTACTGCGCATTAATCGGTCCGCAGGTAAAACTGGCAGGAACGATATTGGTAGCAGTTACCGGTCCGGCCCCGCCCGGAAGTACCGCCAGGTTTGTATACGTAGCACCTGGTGTATTAGGTTTCAGCAACAGGGCAAAGGCATCATCGTAGCCACTGCAGGGGAAACCGCCGGTATATTCTTCCGATGCAAAAATGTAGTTGAATTTCATCTGCGTACTGGCAGGTACGAAGTCAAACTCCAGCACCACTGCATTATAAAGTGAAGCTGACGGATTGGTAGCTGCTACCAGGTCCGGATCACTGTTGGTGCCGGTGCCATCTCCCAGAACGCCGGAATCCGCTGTATTTCCTGCCCTGCGGGCATATCCTGTGGTCAGTACAATACCTTCATCAAAGGGAAACTGTGAAGTCCCCTTGTTAAAATAACCCCAGAAGCGGTTGTTATCTGTCACCGGCTGATTCGGCGAAATGGTAACGTTCGAGATATTTGGGGTACCGCAGGTTGGAGACGCCCCCACCAATACATCGGTCACCAGTTGTGCAGGAGTAAAGTTCGACTCCGGATATGGGGCCACGTTCACATCAATGTAATCCCCTGCTTTGGCTAAGGTATTTATTTCTTTCATGGCCGGCGGCCGGGTTTTCTGACCAAACACTGAGGTTGTGGACAGGAGGCTTAGCGCAATGAAGGAAATACTAAAGTAGTTTTTTAATCGATAATTTAGCATTTTGACAAGTTTTAAACAAATATAACATATATTTTGATTTTCACCTGCCCTAAGTTATAAATTTTCCCAAATAAACATGTATTTAATCCTTATTATAGGAAACACAAATATATTATGCACCAAATAAGGCTCTATGGCTCGTTCTTTAAGCTTTCAATCTGCTCTTCCAACTCCCTGATCTTATCGCGCAGCGTTTTTATAGCCGTCTTGTTGGTGGTAACATGGCTTTTCAGCATTACATTTTTTGCACGTTCCAGTGGGTCCTCCTCATCTTCATCCTCGGCTATATCTTCAATGTCCTCCTGAATGTCCTCAATATCGTCGCTTATCTCCTCGATATCTTCCGAAATTTCTTCAATATCTTCCTGGATATCCTCAATATCCTCCTGGATTTCCATTACGTCGTCACGGAGCACCTCAATATGTTCTGAACTCTTATTTACAGACATCTGGATAAAGATAGCCAGATAGATGGCCTCCAGTGAAAGTACAGTGGTGAGAACAAGCAGCATTTTGTCAAACTCCACCACTCCAAAGATTGGCAAAAGGAAGGCCGTGATGAAAAGTAAAGTATGAACAATGAGCGAGGGTATGGACCCGATCCACCACATCACTCCGTTTGCAATACCTTCCAATACCGTGATTTTCTCAGCAGCTCTTTCCTTAACTTTCATTTGTAATTCCTTTAATTAAAATTCACCGTTTACGCCCATGCCGAAGAGGGCGAAATCATAACGCGCCGGATCTTCACTGTCCAGCTTTCGCAGCGTAATATCCATTTCTGCCACCGCTTTCCAGTCATTCTGCTTCCGCGAAATCAGCTGAAGCTGCCTGCCTGTATTCCCGGTATGCACATCCAGCGGAACTGACAGATGCGCGGGATTAAGGCGCGTCCACAGACCAAAATCCACCTTCCGGTTATCCTGCCTTACCATCCAGCGAAGGTACATCATAAGGCGCTTTGCTGACGAATTTTTATAGGTGGAACTTACATGCTTGGAAGCACGGTGCACCCCGTTTCCCAGGAATTCATTACGAAAGCGTTCCAGACTGTGATAAAAGTCGGATTCGCCGGTGTGCAGCAGAAAATGATTTTCCAGAGTGTCCGATTTGCGGTAAAGCCGCGCAAGGTTGCGGATAAACTGCGCAAGATCATCGCCGTTGAACGTACGGTGAACACTTTTTGACATAAAATGCCGAAGGTCTTCCTCGGTATGATTGATCACAAAATCATAGGGAGAACCATCCATATAGGATAAGATCTTATCGGCGGAATTCAGTATGGATTTGCGGTTGCCCCATGAAATTGTGGCCGTCAGAAATCCCGCAATTTCAACATCCTGTTTCAGCGAAAACCGGTGCGGAATCTGTATGGGATCATTCTCTATAAAGTCCGGATGGTTATACCGGTCGGCTTTCCGGTCCAGGAAATCCTTTAGTTCACTTAATTTCATACTGAGTCTGTAAAAGGCAGTTGGGTACTGCCCTTTCGCCTGCACATTTTCGCAGCAGCTGCTTATTAATTTACTGTTTTTATTTCGTAAGCACTTTCATTACCCAGGCGGTCTACAGCCCGGACAGTGACCGCCTGCAGCTTCTTTCCGGACTTGCTTACTGCCAACGTTTTTGAACGGTCTGCGACATCCAGGATCTCTGTCTCCCACTGATCACCGTACCGTGCATACAGTACCCAACGTTTAACTTTTTGCAGGTCACTGGCAGACCACTCCACCCTGGCGGTATTACCTCCGTTTGAGTAGGTAAGCCTGGGCTTCTCCAGGAGGTTTGTTTTTAGCCAGGGCGTGCGCGGAACCAGCGCTTTGTCACGGTAAGGCCCGTTTTTCAGCGCACTGACCATCTGCGGATTCTGCAGCAAACCGGCTACACTGTAATGTATCTCTCCGTCGCTTTCCTTCAGGATGGTCCGCGAGGTTTTTATCTGGCTCACAATTTCAGCCGACTTATCGGTTACACCCTTAATACCGACCGTATTAAGGCCCGGCCAAAGATGGCGCTTCCGTAAGTTTTCGGAATCCCACCATTTCAACAGTGAACTGAAACGCTGCGGCCCCTCCTCTTTCCAGTACAGCTGCGGCGAAAAATAGTCTATCCAACCCTCGTTAAGCCACAGTTTGGCATCAGCATAAAGCTCATCATACTGTGAGGATCCTGTGATACCTGCCGGGTAACCAGGTTTCCAGATGCCGAAGGGTGAAATCCCGAATTTCACATGGTTTTTTTCGGCCTTAATCTCATCATAGATCCGCTTGATAAACTTATTTACATTTCCGCGCCGCCAGTCGGCACGTGACAGTGTACCGCCTGAAGCAAGATAAACATTCCAGGACTTGTCATCAGGAAAATCCTTGCCACCGTTATACTCGCGGTAAGGATAAAAATAATCGTCGAAATGCAGTCCGTCTATATCGTATCTCCTTACAATGTCTTTTACCACATTGGAAACATGGTCCTGCGTTTTCGGGTTGGAAGGATCGAACCAGTAGGTTCCGTTTCTGAGTTTTACAATCTCGGACGGCATTTTCTTCACCATCGACTCGGAGGTCACAGCACCGCCCGTAGTGTGGAAGGCCCGGTAGGGATTCAGCCAGACATGCAGCTCCATACCTCTTTTATGCGATTCGGAGATCCAGAATTCCAGGGGATCATAGCCGGGAGCTTTTCCGGTTTGCCCGGTAAGGAAGTAGGACCACGGTTCATAGGAACTTTTGTACAGTGCATCTGCTGAAGGCCTCGCCTGAAAGATAACGGCGTTGAAGTTCAGGTTGTGCAGCAAATCAAGCAGGCGGATGGCTTCCGCTTTCTGCTGTTCGTCACTCAGGTTATTACGTGTAGGCCAGTTGATATTGGCCACCGTGGCAATCCAGGCACCGCGGAACTCGCGTTTAACTTCCGGCAGAACCACGGCCGCCGGAGCTGCCTGAGGTACCGTCCTCACCGGAATATTCCTCACAGTTCCGGTTGTGGTGGCGGCAGGTGAATGTGCACTTATTTCAGTTTGCTGCGTTGCACACGAAGATACCGCGGCGAAAGCGCAGAAAAGAGAAAGTTTAATATGTCGGATATTCATCTTACAAAAGCAATAGTATTAAAAGAAAAGATTCCCGCGCTAAAACCCGCGCGTAATCTGATTTACAGCGTATTAATCGCTTTTCCCCCTGTTTAGCTCCAACAGTCATCTTCTTTTAAGATACGAATACAGGCGCAACGCAAATTTGCCAATAAAGTAAAGCAAAAAGAGTCCGATGATGATTGTGAAGGACTGAATGAGGAATAAATCCCAGCTGAAATCATTAACCATACTCAAATGTTTTATGCTAAAGTAATAAAATTATTAAACAGGATGCCTGTAATCCCTTCCTGTGCATCAAAAACCGTTCTATCCTGCAAATATTCAGCGGAATCATCTGAATCCGGAAACAGTAACGAAACCTTCGCTGCGGTCCTTTAACCTGATATGGTACCATTTTCCGTTTCCGGCCAATACCTGCACGGCTGAGGATTCCGAAGTAGTTTTAGCAATACCGTATTCTGTTCCCGGTCCAAGCCGGATATTGGTCCCGGCTTCCAAAGAATTTCCCGGAGGCCTGGCGGCTTCACTTTTGGACGGCACAGCTCTTTTCCGTATGAAGGGATACGGATCTACCGCTCCACCACTGCCGTAAATACCGAAATGCAGATGCGGCGCCCCGCCTTCCGCATTGCCGGTGCTGCCCACCAGGCCGATAGTGTCGCTTGCTTTCACCTGCCTGCCGTCAGTTGCGATAATGCTGTCCAGGTGAGCATAATAGTAAGAATAACCAAACATAGCGTCGCGCTGCCAAACCTGCTTACCGCCCAGGCCGGAATTTCCGGTGCGGGTGATGTATCCGTCTGTCACCGCAACAACAGGTGTACCGCGCGGAGCAAAGATATCCACACCTTCATGGCTACGTGCGCCGCTGTCACGTGCGGCACCCCAAAAGCTTTGCGCATCTTTATTACCCTTCCTGGCCACCGGAAAACCAAGTGAAGGCTGTGTGTAAATACTGACTGTAAAATCACCCTGATGCATAATTTCAGGCTGAATAATTACCCTGTAAACCCCTGTTCGTTCCATAACTTTGGCAAAGAACCCGTTTTTAAGGAGCTCACTTTCCGGAGCTTCGGCTGAAGAATCCACGCTGTAGACATCAATAAAAAACTTAGTGTCGGGATGGTGACCGCTCAGCGTTATCCTTAATTCATCTCCCTGAGTGAGCGGCAGTGAATATCCATAGGCGTACAGGTGATTAGCAGCTGAAAATGCTGTAAAAGTAAAACCGTCTGCGACTTCAAGGCTGTTTGCACCTGCCAGGGAAAACTCTTTTTTCCACTGCGTCATCAGACTGTCCGGGCCGGAAAACTGCCTTTCATAGTTTGCACGCGCCGACGTCTCAAAAAGCCTGCTCACCGACTCCTTCAGTCCTTCACAGGAGGTGACGGTCATCAGAATAATCAGCAGAAAGATGGCGTGTTTCAGTCTGTACATGCCGGCTTTAAAGCAAAAATTCAGCCGCAAAGGGTTGAGTAAAGGTGAAATACGGATCGGTCAGTTATGCTAAAATAATCAACACAAAACCTCATCGCAATGGCGAAATACCAATTCTTCCGCAACGCTTTTTAGGTTTGAAAAAAAAACTTTTGCGAAGGTTTACAGGTTCCTATTAAGGCACCAGAAATTCGAAGAACTTTCTTAAATGGAAAAATGAGTAGTTTTTAACTGCATATTATAAGATTCATCTGTATGTTCTGCATTGTGCTTCGTACGATTAATAGTTAAATTTCTACTTAATAAAATATTTTTTTTGTTAAAGTCTGTTTACGACCTCACACCTAAATTTCACGGTTTAATTTTCCTTATATCCATTTTTCGCTACATTTGTAAGAAACACGATCTTTTGAAAATAATTAACAATCAGGAAACACTTCTTATCAATGAGCTAAAAAACAGCATCACATACGATACTGAAGTTTTCGTCGCAACATCCTATTTTTCCATTCTTGCTATTTATGAACTGCTGTCAAGCTTCCAGGATGCTTCAAAAATCCACATCCTACTAGACAATAGATATATTTTAGAAGATTCGAGGTTTTCATATGATGAAGAAGAATATAAATCGTTTTATGACTTAACATCAAAGTTTAAGGCAGACAAAGTATTGAGTCTCTTAAAAGATAAGGTAGAAATTAGGGAGGGTTCTGTTGGAGGCCAGAAATTTATTCTCACTGTAGAAAAGAATATAACCAACTATTTCATGATGGTTCCTAATGACCTGAACCTAAAAACGTTGGGTATTGAGAAATCCTCCTCCCCAATGTTGCTAACCAATATCATTGATGATAAAAATCAGTTCTTATCGATATTTGAAAATGCATGGTCAACGAGTAAAAAAGATGCTAAGCAAAAGGTAATATCTTTAATAGAAAAAACAGCTAAAATTTATTCCCCGGAAAAACTATACAAATTCACGCTCAATAATATCTTTCAGAATAAAACATTTGATGAGATTGCGGAGCAGCGATTAAATAAAACCGGGTTTAAAAGTTCAGTAGTTTGGAATATGCTCTACAATTTCCAAAAAGATGCAGTCTTGGGCGCCATCGAGAAGATTGAAAGTTTCGGAGGTTGTATCATAGCGGATAGCGTTGGTCTGGGTAAAACTTTTGAAGCGTTGGCGATCATGAAGTATTATAATCTCCGTAACGACCGAATACTGGTGCTCTGTCCTAAAAAGCTGCGCGAGAATTGGGTGATATACAGCATGATTTCAGATGTGCGAAATATTCTTGCTAAGGACCGAATGAACTTTGATGTACTAAATCATACTGATCTCTCACGGGAGAGTGGTATTTCAGGGTTGATTAATTTAGCAACAATTAATTGGGGAAATTATGACTTAGTGGTAATTGATGAAAGCCACAATTTTAGAAATAATAATCCGCGTAAAAACACAATTGGTCGATATCAGCGACTGATGGACGATATCATTAAAGCAGGTGTAAAAACTAAAGTCCTGATGCTCTCAGCCACACCGGTAAATACCAGAATGAATGATATCAAAAATCAAATCGCTTTCATTACGGAGCAGGAAGATGATTTGCTTTTGGATTACGGCATCGAAAGTATTGATACTTCATTGCGCATCGCCCAACAGAAATTCAACGGCTGGTTAAAAGCAAATCGCAGTCAGACTGGTAATCGCGATGGCTTGGTGAACGCATTGAATGGTGATTATTTTAAAATCTTAGATCTTTTAACAATAGCGCGTTCGCGTAAACACATTGAAAAATACTACGATACGTCAGATATCGGAAAGTTTCCGGAAAGATTAAAGCCAATTACAATTCATACAGATTTTGACCTTAGTAAAACTTTTCCTCAAATGGGCGAAGTGAATATGTTACTTAATGACCTTGATCTGAAATTTTACTCTCCTCTGTCGTTTGTTAGAGATGATAAGCGTGAGATGTACGAAAAAAAATACGATTACACCACCAAAACAGGTTCGGTATTTTCCCAGCTCGACCGGGAAAACAGCTTAATCCACCTTATGCGTGTCAATCTGCTTAAGCGTTTGGAGAGTTCTGTTCATTCTTTCACCCTCACTATAAATACATTGCTGAAACAGGTGAATGACTTGCTCGCCCGCATTGAAAAAATAGATACTGATGAGTACTATTCTAACGATTTAGACATCGGAAATTTAGATGCTGATGATGATCGTTTAGATGATTTATTAATTGGGGGCAAGATAAAAGTACTCCTGAGTGATTTAGATTTACTCAAATTCAAAGAAAGTCTCTCAGATGATCAGCGGAAATTAGAGGAACTTTACGCAATGGCCGCCGTAGTGGATGCTGCTCGGGATGCGAAATTGAAAGATTTGCTCCATAAAATTGAAGAGAAACTGGCAAACCCCATTAATGAAGGAAATAAGAAAGTGATTGTTTTTTCTGCCTTTGCAGATACGGTGAAATATTTATATAAAGCATTGTCTGATGATTTAAAAAATGAACATGGGGTATTCTCTGCCTTGATAACAGGAAGCGATGAGAATAAATCGAATATGCCGCACACTAAAATGGATCTCAATTCACTGTTGATTAATTTCTCACCACTTTCTAAAAAAAGAGAAACTATTTTTCCTAATGAAAACAACCAGATTGATATCCTCTTTTGTACAGACTGTATTTCGGAGGGTCAGAATCTTCAGGATTGTGACTATCTGGTTAATTACGACATACACTGGAATCCCGTTAGAATTATTCAGCGTTTCGGTCGCATCGATCGTATCGGCTCCAAAAACGATAAAATTCAGTTGGTAAACTTCTTCCCTAATCTCGATCTGGACAGTTATATTGATCTCATTGCCAGGGTTAAAGGCAGGATGCAGCTGTTGGATACTTCTGCTACAGGCGATGAAAATATTATTGATGAAACCGATGACCAAAAGCAGGATTTAGACTACCGCAAAAAACAAATGCTACAGCTCCAAAACCAGGTTTTGGATTTGGAAGATATCGAAGGCGGCATTTCAATTACCGACTTTACCTTTAATGATTTTAAAATAGATGCGGACCGAATTACAGCAGAAGAACGTGCTGTATTAAATGCCCTCCCAAAAGCCATCTTTTCCATTGTTGAAAATAACCTTGATGAAGGAAAAACAGGTGTGATTTTTTGCTTTCGTGAGATGGGTACTGAAGATGCTAAGGCCAAATTACACAATAACATTTTATATCCCTATTCTTTGTGTTTTATTGCAGACGATGGTTCGGTTTTCATCCCTTCGGAGAATCCGAAGAAATGTTTGGATTTCTATAAAAAGTTATGTGCCGGCCAAAAAGATATTTTACCCCAGCTAATTTCCTCATTTAATCAGCAGACCAAGAGCGGAAAATACATGGACACTTACCGTACACTCATGAATGCTGCCCTGACTCATTTGCATGGCGTAGATGCCGAGGTCGGAATAAACACCCTGGCGTTGCCCGGAATATCCCAGCTGTCTAAAAATGACATAGAATACGATGCGGAATTAATCTCCTTCTTAATCGTTAAGTAAATGGAGTTTATACCTTTCATTTCTTCCGTTTTTGCCTTGCCGGCTACTGCTGTTAACATACAGAAGCTACCTAAAACTTTTTTCTACAAAAGTTTCGATTTGCTGCCTTCGGAAAAGAAAATGATCGAGGATCCGGCCATTCTTGAGCAGTTCGAAATATTATCATTGATTAATCCACGATCAGCTAATATTCCCGCGGTTCATACAGAAGAAGAAACCTATGACGAAATCATTTTTCTGTTGGTCAAAACTTCTTCACTACATTTTGAAAGTCATAAAACCAGGATTGCCGAAGTATTGCATAAATACATTCCCAACCATCTAATGGTAGTTGTGTATGGCGACGATAAAATGTTGCTCTCCATAGCGGAAAAGAGGATCAATCAAAATGATAACACCAAAAGAATAATAACCCAGGTATATTGTACAGAAAATATCAATTGGCCCAACCCTGTTACTCAACATCAGTTATTTTTAGAAAAGCTGGCCTTTCATGAAGCCAATACCTTCAATCTGCAGCAGTATTATCAATACTTTATACAGTGCTTCTCAGGGCTGCTGCTTACCGAATCCACTGGTCAGTTCAGATTAAGATCATTTGAAAGAAGTAAACAGGATGTGGCGGTAATGAATCAAATTCAGGAACTGAACAACCAAATAATTGCCTTACAAAATCAGGCAAAAAAACAAAAACAAATGTACGAAATGGTTACATTAAATACCATGGTCGCGGAGAATAGAGCTGCAATTAAAAAGCTTCGTGACTCACTCGAAAATTAACATATTTTAATAAAATTGTGTATCTTAAATCCCTTGCTTTTATGAAAAATATGTATAACTTTGCACTTAATAATACCTGCCACGGTTCTCATAAGAACACCGCACCTGGGCAGGTTTTCGCTTTTTATACCATAGACACTCAATTCTCTAATTCTTTTAGCGGTCTATGAACTACCATAAACCATTTGTTTCCGTTTCCGACCAAATTAAGAACTTGCAGTCCCGGGGATTGACGGTCAATGATCCTGCAAAAGCGGCGTCTTACCTTTCCAACATCAGTTATTATCGGTTACGGGCCTATACGTATCCCTTTCAGGACAATAATGATCCCACTCATCCTTTTATAATTCCGGTTTCTTTTGAAGACATTATTAAACTCTATGTCTTTGACCGCCAGTTTAGGCTCTTTGTTTTAGATGCAGTAGAGAAAATTGAAATCTCAATCCGCACGCAGATCATCTATAACTGGGCAAGGAACCACGGCAGTCACTGGCATTGCGATGGAACACTGTATCGCAATTCCGTGCAGTTCGCAAGAGACTTTACCCGCTTGCAGCAGGAAGTGGATAGAAGTGTTGAGACATTTATAGGTCATTATAAAACTACCTATACAAATCCTCACGAACCACCGTGTTGGATGAGTCTTGAAGTAACGAGCTTTGGCCTCCTCTCACTCATATTCAGGAATCTCAAAATGGGCGCGGAAAAAAAAGCAGTGACTAAATATTACGGTTTAGGAAAGGTGGATATCCTGGAGAACTGGATGCATGCCTTCAGTAACATCCGCAATGTTTGTGCACACCACAGCAGAATGTGGAACCGCAGACTCACAGCACATATTACCATACCCAATCATACGGTTAATCCGTTTATCACAAATAAAAACATTTTACCCTATAAAATTTATGCTGCCTTATGTGGCATGAAATACATCTTGGATACCATAAGTCCGGGCAATTCCTTTGCGAAACGGCTCAAAGACTTAATGCAAACCTGTCCGCTAGCCCAGGAAAAGGAAATGGGTTTTCCTACTGATTGGAAAACTGAAAGCTTTTGGAATTAACGCAATTATGAAAAACAAAGTAAACTCAACAAAATAAACATGGATATTGTAAAAGAACCAATAATTAATCTTTTCAGCACAGGAAAAAACCAATATATCATTCCTTTCTTTCAAAGACCTTATGTCTGGAAAATTGAGGACTGCGAAAACTTATACGAAGATTTCATACAGACTTTGGAAACCTCAAACAAGAATCCCCTGAAAGAACACTTTATTGGAACAGTTATTACAAAGCCTAATCCTGCCAGTAGAGCCTCAAGCGCTAAATTTGATCTCATTGACGGGCAGCAGCGATTAACAACATTTGCATTGGCTATTAAGGCCTTGGCAAACTCAGTAGACACTTCGCAGGAAAACGCGCAGCATCTTTACAATAATATTAATAATGCGCTATCGTATATAGATTCCTTTGGTAAACAGCATTTCCGAATAGTACATAATAGAATAGACAGTTCATATTTCAATAAGGTGATGGCTTCCGATGCTGATACAATTTTTGATGAAGAAGAAGGAAGAAGCAAGATCATTGATAATTACAGATTTTTTGCCAAAAACTTTAAATCACTTTCCAATTTTGAAATCGATGAATTCAACGAAGTGATACAGGGAAAGTTTTCTGCCATCAGCATGGTATTGGATGCACACGACGATGAACAGGAAATTTTTGATACCATAAATTCTCTCGGAGTAAAATTGACGACATCAGAGCTTTTGAAAAATTTTGTTTTCAATAATGATTATACCAAGGACCTTTATAAAGAATTTTGGGAAGATGTTTTCGAATCCGACGAAGAAACAATTAAATTCTGGAATACCAAAAAGACTGCAGGCCGTGTTTACCGGGAAAATATCGACGTTTTATTGTACTGTTTTCTGTTGATTGAAACCCAGAAAGACGTTTCATTAGAGCACCTCTTCAAAGATTATAAATCTTGGTTGAGCATTAAATCTGATAAGGAAAAGGAAAACTTTCTTAAAAAGTTGAAATCTTATGCCGAAGTGTATACCACTTTTCCAACCGGTACCGAACTCAATAACCTGAACTTTTCAGACTACGAAAAAAGATTTTTCCACGTCATTGAAAATCTGAATATTACTACAATATTCCCTCTGGTTTTGTTCATCTACGATCAGGAAAAAAACAATCAGGAAAGATTAAACTGCCTGCAGCTTTTGGAGAGCTACCTGGTAAGAAGAAATATAGCCAAACTCACTACGAAAAACTATAATAATCTGTTTATTTCCATTATTAAAGGTCTAGCCGACAGAGAGGAAAAATCAGTTTTTGAATCGCTCAAAGAAACCGTATATGGGTACAAGGACGAAACAAACCGCTTCCCGTCGGATGAAGATTTAGAAACCGCATTTGCAAACAATGTACTGAGTAATCAGCATGCAAAGGAAACTTTATTTACCATTGCGCTCTATCAGATCAATACGGTCCTTCATGATGTTACGGCTTTAAGTTCCAACAGTTTCTCCGTAGAGCATATGATGCCTAAACAATGGCAGGCAAACTGGAATAAGGTTATGACACCTGAAGAAAAAAACATACGAAATCAAAAATTGCTTACATTGGGCAACCTTACAATAATTACTAAAAACCTGAACAGCAAATTGCGAAACAGTTCCTGGAGTATAAAGCGAAACGTATTGCAGGAAAACTCTGCAATTCCTCTTACCACAAAATATACGTCGTTGGATCAATGGGATGAAGCTTCAATCGCTCAGCGAGCTACTGACCTGTATGATATTGCTGTAAAAATCTGGAAAAAATAACCCATGAACAAAATCACCTCCCTTACCTCCGAAGACCTGGTAGCCCAGAATATTGCCACCCTCAAACAGCTGTTTCCCACGATTGTAAAAGAAGGCGAAATAGATTTCAAAGAACTGGAATCTTTGCTTAAAAACGATCTGGTAGAAGGCGACGAATACTACCGCTTCACCTGGGCAGGCAAATCACAGGCACGCCTGGAAGCCAATAAACCCAGCACCGCCACTTTGCGTCCCGATAAAGAAAGCAGTAAAAACTGGGACACCACCAAAAATATCTTTATAGAAGGCGACAATCTGGAGGTGCTGAAACTTTTGCAGAAATCTTACGCCAACCGCATTAAGATGATTTATATAGACCCGCCTTACAATACGGGGAAAGATTTTGTGTACATGGATAACTATGCCGACAACCTGCAGAACTATCTGGACATTACCGGCCAAACCGATGCACAAGGAAAAAAAACCAGCACCAATACCGAAAGCGACGGCCGCTACCACAGCAATTGGCTCAATATGATGTACCCGCGATTGCGATTAGCAAGAAACCTGCTTACCGACGACGGCGTTATTTTTATCTCTATTGATGATAATGAGGTTCATAATCTAAGAAAATTATGTGATGAAGTTTTTGGGGAGGAGAACTTTGTAGAATGTTTAAAATGGAAAAGAAAAAAGCAACCTTCTTTTTTAGCAAGGCATACTGCAAAAGTTATGGAGTACGTCTTAATTTACGCAAAGTCTTTTAACAAACTTGAAAAACTTTCAATTGAAGGAACCTCAGATTCAACTAAGAAGGTTGTAAATCTTACAAATCAATATTCAGAAAGATTTTTTAAGAAGGGTGTAATGGTTAAATCAGGTGGTTCAGGTATTATTAAAAAAGGTAAATATCAAATAAAAACAATGACAGTTGAATATTTAGATGATGTGATTTATGAGGAAGGTTTTACAACAAATGATGTCAGCGTTTTTGCTCAGTTTTCAGTCTCTCAAGAAAAGATTGATAACTATATCGATGAAAAATTATTATTTATTACTATTAACAATGGTTTGCGAAGAGATGTTAGTGAAGAAGAAATTGGCAAAAAAAAATCAATAACTGATTTGCTATTGGATTGGGGAGATAATCAAGATAGCGATAATGAGATGAAAGAAATTTTTGAAGAGAAATATTTTGATTATACAAAACCTCTTAAATTTATGTACAATTTATCGAAATCTTCTGATACTGAAAATAATATTATTCTTGACTTCTTTGCCGGTTCCGGAACCACCGCTCACGCCGTAATGCAACTGAACGCAGAAGACGGCGGAAACAGGAAATGTATTTCGGTCCAGTTGCCGGAACTTACAGACGAAAGTTCCGAAGCTTTTAAAGCCGGTTACACCAACATTGCAGAAATTACCAAAGAACGCATCCGCCGCGCCGGAGAAAAAATTGTAAATGCAGAAAAAGAAAACCTGCAAAAAGCAGAAGCAGAACTTTCTGCAGAAAACGCCAAAGCCATTAAAGACGAAAACCTTATAGAAGAATTGGCATCTAAAATCCAAAATCTAAAATCCAAAATCCAAAATTTAGATATTGGTTTCAAGGCCTTCAAACTCGACAGCAGCAACATCCGCCCCTGGGACGGCAACCCCGAAAATCTGGAAGACCAGCTCTTCACCTACGCCGAAAACATCAAAGAAAACCGCACAGAAGAAGACATCCTCTTTGAAGTGCTCCTGAAATATGGTTTAGACCTTACCGTTCCCATTGAAGAAAAAGCCGTGGCCGGAAAAACCGTGTACAACATTGGCGCCGGAACCATGTTCATCTGCCTCGCAGATAACATTACCCCGGAGATTTCCGAAGCCATTGGCCAGTGGAAAGAAGAACTGCAGCCCGCCATTTCCCGCGTCATCTTCAAAGACAGCGGCTTCGCCACAGACAAAGATAAAACCAACGCCGTGCAGATCCTTAAACGCTTTGGTGTAGAAGAAGCGAACAGTATTTAATGCTAAGATTTTTTCCTGTTTAAACCTTTACAATAATGAATGATATAAAAGTTTTTGAAGATAAAAAAGTCCGTAGCCATTACGACATGGAAACAGAAGTTTGGTTTTTCTCTTTGGTCGATATTGTTGCGGCGCTTACCGATAGTGCAAATCCTACTGACTACCTTAAGAAAATACGGAAAAGGGACGTTGAACTTAATTCCTACATAGGGACAAATTGTCCCCAGGTACCAATGTTGGTGAATGGCAAAAATAGAAAAACACTTGCAGGCAATGCAGAACATATATTTCGATTAATACAGGCTATCCCATCACCAAAAGCAGAACCCTTTAAACAGTGGCTGGCAAAGGTGGGCTACGAAAGACTGCAGGAAATTCAGGATCCATCCTTAAGCATAGATCGCGCACGCGAAAACTGGCAAAAGATAGGCAGAAGCGAGAAATGGATTCAGCAAAGGATGACCGGACAGGAAACCCGAAATAAACTGACCGATTACTGGAAAAATTCCGGGGTTACCGAACAAAAAGAATTTGCCGCCCTCACCAATATTATTCATCAGGAGTGGACCGGCCTTTCTGTAAAGAAACACAAAGACCTTAAAGGGCTTAAATCTCAGAATCTTCGTGACCACATGTCAGAAGCCGAACTCATTTTTACCGCACTGGCAGAACTCTCCACAAGACAGATTGCTGAGAAAGATCAGTCCGAAGGTTTTTTGCAGAATGCAGTGGCAGGTAAAAAAGGAGGTGCGGTGGCAAAAAATGCCCGAAAAGAACTCGAGCAGCAAACAGGTAAGAATGCGATTACAGGTCAGAATTTTCTGCCTCCTAAAAAACAGAAGAAAGACAAGCCCTAAGTAATACATCATCTACCTTCACTTATTAATTTTTGCCCATATCTATTGTGAAAATAAAATTTGAATCCAGCCTCGATTATCAGAACGATGCCATCAACGCTATTGTCGACATCTTTAAAGGACAGGAAGCCTGCACTTCCAGTTTTACGGTGTTCTCACCGGAGTTCATCAACAAACAGGGACTCCAGTACGAGAACGAAACTGGGGTAGGCAACAAATTAGTCCTCACCCAGAGCCAAATTCTGGAAAATGTCCAGAAAATCCAATTAAAGAATGGCCTACGCCCTGCTGCAAGTCATGAGATAGACAAAGAAAATCTCGACTTTTCCGTGGAGATGGAAACAGGTACCGGTAAAACCTATGTCTATCTTAAAACCATAATGGAAATGAACCGCCAGTATGGTTTCAGTAAGTTTATCATTGTCGTTCCTTCAATACCAATTAAGGAAGGGGTTTATAAATCCTTGCAGATGACCTTGGATCATTTCCGTGAACACTTTCCGGAAAACCTCTATAACGAAAAAAGCTTTTTCATCTACGACAGTTCCGATCTGGCCTCTGTCCGAGACTTTGCCCTGGAAAACAGAATTAAAGTCATGGTGATTAATATCCAGGCCTTCTCCAAAGATATTGACGACACGGCCAAGAAAGGAAACCGTGTTATCCTGGATTACAACGACAGGTTAGGGTATCGCCCCATCTCTTTATTACAGAATACCAGACCTATTGTCATTGTAGACGAACCTCAATCCACCATGAGCAGTGCCCTGCAGAAAAAATCGGTAAAGAATCTGCATCCCTTGGCCGTCGTGCGATATTCAGCGACACATACCGAAAAAATCAACCTCATGTATAAACTGGATGCCGTGGATGCCTACAACCAGCAGCTGGTTAAGCAGATTGAGGTGGCTTCTGTTCAGGTATCCGGCGCGGCATCAAGTGGTGCTTATATAAAACTGCTTTCACTCCAGAATAAAAAAGGTATTTCAGCGAAAGTGGAATTGGATGTAAAGCAAAAGGATGGCAAAGCGAAGCGAAAGACCGTGGAGCTGAAAAAGAATGCGGATCTGCAGCAGGAAACAAAATTGCCACAATACGCAGACTACTTCCTTAAGGACATCTATGTGGAACATGAATATATCGAGTTCACTAACGGGACAGAAATAGCTTTAGGAAATTCCATTGGTGAAGTAGATGATCTCATGGTGAAGCGACACCAGATCAGAAAAACAATTGAAGAACATCTGGACAAAGAAATCAGATTGAATCCCAAACGAATAAAGGTCTTAAGTCTCTTTTTTATTGATGCAGTGAAGCACTACCGTATCTATGATGAGGATGGGAATGAGCAACTGGGAGACTACGCAAGAATCTTCGAAGAGGAATATAAAAAACTTATTGTCCTTCGTAAATATCAGTCTTTATTTCAGGAAATCAAAGATCTGGATACTGAAGTCTCTCTTGTGCACAACGGTTATTTTTCAATCGATAAAAAAGCTAAGGCCAGTAACAAAAAAGAAAAATTTGAATTCTTTAAAGATACCAGCGGTGCTGTAAAAGCAGATGAGGATACCTACAACCTCATTATGAAAGACAAAGAAAAACTGCTGAGTTTTGACAGTAAACTTCGCTTTATATTTTCGCATTCCGCACTAAAGGAAGGTTGGGACAATCCGAATGTTTTCCAAATCTGCACACTTAAGGAAGCGGGTTCCAGTGAAACGAGAAGAAGGCAGGAAATTGGCCGTGGTCTGCGTTTGGCGGTAAATCAGGCCGGAGAGCGGGTGTATGGCTTCGAAACAAATACCTTAACGGTCATGGCTAGCGAGAGCTATCAGGATTTTGTCGATAACCTGCAGAAAGAAATTGAACAAGATACCGGCATCAAATTCGGTGTTTTGCAGGATCACAGTTTTGGAAGTGTAGTGGTGGACATGCACGGTAACGAACCGGTATATCTGGGTCACGAAAAGTCCAAAGAGATTTTCGACTTCTTCTTACTAAAAGGATATATCAACAAAACAGGAAAAATCCAGGACTTGCTGAAAACCGATATTTTGGAAAATCAGGTTGATCTCGGTCAGGAATTCGAAAGTCACATCAAAGAGCAAATACTCAAGGAAATCACCAGAACGGCAGGTAAAATTAATATTAAAAGCAGCGACGATAAAATAACGGTTAAACTGAACAAGCATGTATTTTTAAGCGACGAATTCAAATCCCTGTGGGACAAAATAAAATTCAAAACTACCTATTCTGTTGATTTCGACAGCCAAAAGCTGATAAATACCTGCATCAGCCACATCGATGCACGTATCGTAATTAATGGCGGTAAAGTAATTTATAATAAAGGAAAACTTACCATGTGCGAGGGCGGTCTGTTGGTTAAGGAGGAAGAAATTTCTTACGATACCGTAAAACAGGAAGTTCATCTACTGCCGGACATTATAGGTTATCTGCAGAACGAAACGCGGCTCACAAGAAAATCAATTGCTAAAATCCTTCAGGGTGTCAGCAACTTAAATTACTTCAAAGTCAATCCTCAAAAGTATATTGAGGGTTGTATTGATGTCATCAACGAAGCTATGCGGATGCACATTGTAGATGGTATCGTTTACAAAAAAATGGGTGATCAAGAGTATTACAGCCAACAGCTGTTCGAGAATGAAGAACTTACGGGATACCTCAAATCAAACGCGGTAGAAAGCTCAAAGTCTCCTTATGAGTATACGGTTTACGATAGCAATATTGAAATGAACTTAGCCACCGAGTTCGAGAAAAATAAAAATGTCAAGGTCTACGCTAAATTACCTGATTGGTTTAAAATTGATACACCCCTCGGCAAATACAACCCGGACTGGGCAGTGCTTTTTGAAATTGACTGCAAAGAAGAACTCTATTTTGTCGTGGAGAGTAAGGGAACTTTAGGGTATGAATTTCTGCGCCCGTCAGAAAAAGGCAAAATTGATTGCGGAAAAAAACATTTTGAAGAACTTGCAAAAGGTACAGGGTATAAGATGAAGCTTGAATATGTTACCAATAATGAAGAGTTTGTAGACAAGGCAATGAGCATCTTTAACTGATAATAGTATCATCATGGAACAGAAGCAGATCCTCGTCACTTTTGAAGGTTATAAAAATTATGATTTGATCAGAGCATTGTTGCGGGAATTGAATATTCAATTTGAAGAGATTGCCTACGATTCCAGCCGCAATAGCACCGACACAGGGATTGCAGAAAACAATATTCAAGATACTACAGCGACCCAAGATGTTTCTCCTGAAGATAAAACAGAACCCAAAATTCAGAGTAAACATCGGGAAAATAACTTTGATTTTACTTTTTCAAATGATACGGTGGATCTTACCCTGCAGTTTATAAGGGAAAAACAAAAAGCCTATTTACAAAGTGGCTTACTTCGGGATTTGGTACCAATGAAATATTTGGATGTCGCCCAGGCCCTTGATAAGGATATTTCTACAATAGCGCGTATTATAGGTGACCGGGAATATGTATTCCAGGGCAAAGTACACTACTACAAAGACTTGTTTGCGGAAGGACGTTTGGTAACAGACGATGGGAGACCGGTATCTCAATACGAATTCTTTGACGAAATTCTCGATATTTTAAAAAATGAGAACAAATACAGACCGCATACAGACGAAGAAATTAAAGAAATTTTAAATAAACGTGGCTACAATATTGAGCGCCGCACAGTCTGCAAGTACAGAAATGACTTTCTTGAAATCGAAAGCTCACACGGGAGGAAAATTTTTTAGTATGATTTTTACGATACGAAGATTTCTGGACTTATTGTTCTTGCAGTTAATTCCCAGAAGACAAAAGTACAATTAAAAAATTAATCTGCTACCACCTCCTAGAAAGTGAATTATTACACTACAGCAGCTAATTGCAAAATTACTACGTAAAAATTTGTACACAAAAAAGCAATTTAAACTCTTAAAGGACTTTGCAGATAAGAATGATGCATTGTTTGATCTGGGAATTACTACCACGGATAGTTTTACCGGGGAAATCGGTGAATTCATAGCTTGTCAGCACTTCAAACTTACGAAGACCGGTCGGTCACATAAGGCAGTAGATGGCGTTGCGGTAAATGGTGAAAGGTATCAGATCAAATCAAAAGTAATTTCCACAAGCAACTTCAGTCATACAATCTCAAACTTACAGCCAGATTTATTTGATAAACTGGTTGTCGTATATTTCGATACACATTATAAGCTTCTGCGAATGCTGGTGATACCAGTTTCGAAAATCCCAGGAGATGTTTTCAAAATTACAAAATCCAATATTTCAAAATTTGAGTCTATTGATAGCGTTAAAATTCCTTTGAAATACCAAAAGGCAATTACAGATTTTGCAAAGTCATTCACCGCACTCCAGATAAATGGAATAATACGCAGTCGTAGAATAGTCGGTGATATAGGAGAATTTTATGCATGTAAGGAATTAGGTTTAATAATCTGTGAAAATCAAGCGGAGAAAGGGATAGATGCACGACATCCAAATGGTTTTACCTTCGAGGTCAAGACGAGAAGGGTTTATGATAGTGATCGCCGGATTTCGGAAGAAAGAAGATTAAATAATTTAGTAGGAAAAACTGCCGACTACCTAATCGTAGTAACACTGGACAGATGTTTTGAATGCTCCGGAATGTGGCTTATACCAATGAAGAATATCGCAAACTCTAAGTCCGCTAATCTGAAAATTGTAAATAGCACACCAGGTGTTAAAAATATTATCCCAAGCAAAATTTCCTGGTTACAGACAGGGGAACATTTAAAAGATTTCGACACAGATTTAAGAGAACGGCAGCCATCAAAAACTACTGCGGGAAAAAAGAAAATTCCTATCAAGCAAAATGAGGCTTTTCGTCCACATAAACCCGTTGCAGAAATCAAGATTACTATTATTCAACAAATTATCATCGCAGTTGTTATAATTGCCTTTGTCTATCTCGTAGCATTTAAAATGTGATAGATTGTTTTCAATAATACGCTGCCAATCAAAAATAACCTCCGCTTCACAAGTGTCCTCACTTGCAGAGTCCAACTGTGGCTGTTTGCACACAATTGTATCGTGTGGTAATAAAATAAACAATAGAGAAAAATTTTCAGGGTTGGACCAAGCCTTGCTGCCCGAAATGTTCCCTTGCTGTACTAAGGTCCCTGCCGCTCCGGACTTATTCTCTAAAATTACTTACTACTATAATACTACTCCTCATCATGAAAAACCAAAAAGCTAATTAACTAACATTATT
Source organism: Chryseobacterium sp. (assembly GCF_008831505.1). Taxonomy (NCBI): domain Bacteria; kingdom Pseudomonadati; phylum Bacteroidota; class Flavobacteriia; order Flavobacteriales; family Weeksellaceae; genus Chryseobacterium; species Chryseobacterium sp. The sequence goes on from NZ_CP044507.1 coordinate 1,777,526, forward strand.
TTTGCTATTAGAGCCGAATAAGAACCCTGTTTGGCTCATATGTGTATCCTGGAGATCAACATCGATCCCTCTGCGACAGATTTAGCCAGCCATTAAAATAAAAATGCCCCGGTAAACCGGGGCACAAATTACATATACGGAAGGAATTATGCTTTCGCGTTTCTTTCAATTCTCTTTCTTTCTTCTTCCGAAAGGACTTTCTTACGCATTCTGATAAAGTTTGGAGTTACCTCAATGGCCTCATCCGCCTGGATGTATTCCATACATTCTTCCAGTGAGAAAAGGGTTTTTGGAGCGATGTTCCCGTCCTTGTCCTTTCCTGAAGCACGCATATTGTTCAGCTGCTTGGCTTCCACAATGTTTACCACCAGGTCACCCGGCTTATTCTGCTCACCCACGATCATACCTGCGTAGATTTCCTCGCCCGGATCAACAAAGAATTTACCTCTGTCCTGAAGTTTTGCGATGGAATATTCAGTAGCCGGCCCCTGAGACTTACTTACCAATACGCCTACCAATCTGCCCGGAATGGTACCTTTGTAAGGCTTGTACTCCGTGAAACGGTGCGCCATAATAGCCTCACCTGCGGTTGCCGTAAGCATCTGAGATCTCAGACCGATCAGTCCTCTGGAAGGAATCTCGATCTCCAGGTGCTGCATTTCACCTTTGGTTTCCATAATATGAAGGTCACCTTTTCTTTGCGTGGCAAGGTCAATGACACGTGATGCGTACTCCTCAGGTACGTCAACTACCAAAGATTCATAAGGCTCACATTTTACACCGTCAATCTCCTTCAGGATCACCTGGGGCTGACCGATGGTCATTTCATAACCTTCCCTTCTCATCGTCTCGATAAGGACTGAAAGGTGCAGGATACCGCGGCCGAACACAAGGAAGGTGTTGGCATCTTCAGTTAACTCTACACGAAGCGCCAGGTTTTTCTCCAGCTCCTTCATCAGCCTTTCTTTAAGGTGATTGGAGGTTACATACTTCCCGTCTTTTCCGAAGAAAGGCGAGTTGTTGATGGAGAAGGTCATATTAAGTGTAGGCTCATCAATCGCCGTACGCGGCATCGGATCCGGATTTTCCAGGTCCACGAAGGAATCACCGATCTGGAATTTGTCGAAACCTACGATGGCACAGATATCACCCGCTTTTACTTCCTGAACTTTCTTCTTGCCCAGACCTTCAAAAACGTATAATTCCTTAACTTTTCCTTTGATGATATTACCGTCTTCCTGTGCAAGACCGATCCACTCGGATTCCTTTACAGAACCCTGAGTAATTTTACCGATAGCAATTCTGCCAAGGAATGAAGAGAAGTCAAGGGAAGTGATCTGCATTCTAAGCGGACCTTCTTTGGCTTCCGGTGCAGGAACATATTGCAGGATACCGTCCAGAAGCGGGAAAATATTGTCGGTTGGCTCCAGGGAGGTATTGAACCAGCCCTGCTTGGAAGATCCGTAAAAAGTTGGGAAGTCAAGCTGCTCCTCTGTTGCGTCCAGGTTGAAGAACAGGTCGAACACCTGGTCATGAACCTCATCCGGGCGGCAGTTCGGTTTATCTACTTTGTTAATTACCACTACGGGTCTAAGACCCAGTTCCAGTGCTTTCTGCAATACGAAACGCGTCTGTGGCATGGGTCCTTCAAAGGCATCTACTAAAAGCAAAACACCGTCGGCCATTTTCAGAACCCGCTCCACTTCACCACCAAAATCGGCGTGACCGGGAGTATCAATTACGTTAATCTTGGTATCTTTATATGATACCGATATGTTTTTGGATAAAATGGTGATACCACGCTCTCTTTCAAGATCGTTATTATCCATGATTAAATCGCCGGATTCCTGATTTTCTCTGAAAATGCTGGTTGCGTGAATAATTTTGTCAACCAAAGTGGTCTTACCGTGGTCAACGTGCGCAATGATTGCGATATTTCTAATGTTTTGCATAAATATTTTTTGACGGTGCAAAAGTAGTTTTTTTATTTGAGAGTAGAAACAATATATTTAAAAGATTTATCCACCGTTAATGTATTGATAATGAAATCATTTCGCGGGCTCACAAAATAAAGAAATGCGGCCAATCACAACCCTCTCTACCTAAAATCAAAGTATTGATTCTCTAATAAAAAACAGGAAAGATTAGCTAAAAAAAAATGTACATTTGGTTAAAAGATCCCAATATGAGAATTGAGCGGAAGCACAGCGGCAAAGACATCAGCATATTTTCGGAAATGACTTTACTGGCACAGCAACACGGCGCTGTAAACCTGTCGCAGGGCTTTCCCGACTTTGAAACAGACCCAAAACTTAAAGAACTTCTGGCCAAAGCAACGGCAGATAACCATAACCAATATGCTCCGCTCACGGGAGTTCCCCTGCTTATAGAAAATCTGGCAACCTTCAATGCTGCCCGTCCTAAACCCCTTCGCATCCACCCGTCTGAAATAATAATTACGCCCGGTGCCACGTACGGAATTTACTGCGCGCTGGCCACTATCCTGAATCCCGGCGACGAGGTAATTGTTTTGGAACCCAGCTACGACAGTTATGTGCCGGCCATCGAGATAAACGGTGGCAAACCGGTATTCGTTAGTCTGGATACAGATTTCAGACCTGATTTTGAAAAGATAAGAAATGTGGTTACGATGCAAACCCGGGCAATCATAATAAATTCACCGCACAATCCGTCAGGAAATATCTGGACAGAAAGTGACTGGGAACAGTTGTGGCAGATTGTAAAGGATACGGAGATCATCGTTATTTCGGATGAAGTTTACGACCTTCTCTGTTATGACGAAAATACGTTCACGAGTGTAATGCACCACACTCAGCTTCGGGAGCGGAGCTATGCGGTGTTTTCTTTCGGCAAAATGTTCCACGCTACCGGCTGGAAGGTAGGATATGTGCTGGCAAGTGAAGAACTTAATCACGCTTTCCGGCGTGTGCACCAATACTTAAGTTTTTGCGTGAATGTTCCGGCGCAGTATGCCCTGGCCGGATATCTGGAAGTCTTTGATGCCAAAGCCAATGCGCAAATGATGCAGGAAAAAAGAGATTACCTGATTGATGCTTTCGCCTGTTTACCTTTTGAAATTAGTTCAAAAGCCCAGGGCGGCTATTTCCAAACCATGGACTACCGTAACTTTTCAGATCTGAATGATAAGGACTTCGCGGTCTGGCTTACCAGGGAGAAAAAGGTCTGCACCGTACCCGTTTCGGCGTTTTATCATAACGGGCAGAATACCGGGAAAGTCAGGTTTTGCTTTGCCAAAAAAGAAGAGACCATGGATAAGGCCGCAGAACTTCTGCGCAACCTTCTATAAAAAAAGCCGGAAAAAAATTCCGGCTTCGTGTATTACGCTATTTGGCTGATGACGTCTTCAATTTTATCCAGCGCCAGCTGAATTTCCTCTTTAGTTACGTTCAGGTGCGGGCGGAAACGCAGTGACTGGTCACCGCAACCCAGGATAATCAGGTTACGGCGGTACAGCTCGTCACGTACGGCGTCACGCTGTGCACCATCGGTAAGGTCTATGGCACACATCAGGCCTCTTCCTCGTGCATTTGAAAGATACTGAGGATATTTTGCAGCCAAATTCTGCAATCCTGAAAGCAGATAATCTCCTACCACTCTGGCATTTTCGCAGAGGTTTTCTTTTTCAATCACCTCAAGAACCAGTTTGAAACGCATCATATCGATGAAGTTACCACCAAATGTGGAGTTAATCCTGGAACTCTCGCGGAAAACATTGTTCGGTATTTCATCAAATTTTTCCTTATTGGCCAGAACCCCGCAAACCTGGGTTTTCTTTCCAAAGGAAATGATATCCGGCTTCGATGTAAAATGCTGGAACGCCCACATTTTCCCTGTAATCCCGATGCCGGTCTGCACTTCATCGAAAATCAGTAAGACTTCGTTTTCATCACACAGCTTTCTTAAGCCGGTAAAGAACTCATCGCGGAAATGGTTGTCGCCGCCTTCTGCCTGAATAGGTTCGATGATGATGCAGGCTACCCGGTTTGGATTTGCCAATATCGCCTCTTCAATATTCAGCAGCGCCAACTGCTCATTTTTGATTGTCGTCTCCAGATTTTCCTCCGTTACCGGGAAAGTTAAGTAGGGGTTTATGATCCGTGGCCAGTCGAACTTCGGGAAGTACATATGCTTCCGCGGGTCTGAGGTGTTGGTTAAACTCAGAGTATAACCGCTGCGGCCATGGAAGGACTGACGGAAATGGATGCAGATATCACCTTCCACCGTGAGGTCCTTTTCAAAGTTCTTACGCGTTTTCCAGTCGAAGCAGGCCTTCATGGCATTCTCTACCGCCAAAGTTCCGCCTTCAATAAAGAAGCAGTACTGCAGTTCCTGCGGAATAGCAACACGTTCGAAAACTTCCATAAATTCCGCATACTCCTCGGAATAAACATCAGCCAGTGTGGGTTTGTTAATCGCCATGCGGCCCAGCCAGTCGGAATGCTGTACTACGTAGGGATGATTATAGCCGATGGAGGCAGACGCAAACATGGAAAACATATCCAGAAATTCAGTGCCGCTTAATTTGTCGGCGATATAGGAACCGTGGGATTTCTCGATATCCATAACGAAGTCGAAACCGTCGGCAAGGATATGTCGGGCCAGGGTGTTTTTTACTTTATTGGTAGTCTCTGGTTGTTGAGCGATGGTGTTATTCATATTTTTTATGATTGTTTTAAAAGCTGCAATAGCCTTGGTGAAATAATATTCTGTGATTTGGGGAACTGCCGTCTTAGATATCGAACTTAATACCCTGAGCCAGCGGCAAAGTTGTACTGTAATTGATGGTGTTGGTCTGTCTTCTCATATAATACTTCCAGACATCCGAACCTGATTCGCGGCCGCCACCGGTCTCTTTTTCGCCCCCGAAGGCACCGCCGATTTCCGCACCGGAAGTACCGATGTTTACATTGGCAATACCGCAGTCCGATCCTGCATGAGACAGGAACAGCTCAGCCTCACGAAGGTTTTGGGTCATGATCGCCGAACTCAGACCCTGTGGTACGTCGTTCTGCATCTCAATAGCCTCGTCCAGGTTTTCGTATTTCATGATATAAAGGATGGGGGCAAAGGTTTCGTGCTGCACGATTTCAAAGCTGTTTTCAACTTCAGCGATGCAGGGTTTCACATAACAGCTGGAGCTGTAGTCAGCGCCTTCCAGCACACCGCCTTCCACGATGAACTTTCCGCCTTCTTTTTTACACTTTTCAATAGAATCAAGGTACTGCGAAACTGCATCGGTATCGATCAGCGGACCTACATGGTTATTCTCATCCAGCGGATTTCCAATCTTAAGCTGTCCGTAGGCTTTCACCAACCGGTTTTTAACTTCATCATAAACAGACGAGTGAATAATAAGCCTTCTGGTAGAGGTACACCTCTGTCCGGCCGTTCCTACAGCACCGAATACCGCGCCGATGATGGACATATCCAGGTCTGCATGTTCTGAAATAATGATGGCATTGTTTCCGCCCAGTTCCAGGATTGATTTTCCGAAACGCTCAGCTACCTTTGTTCCTACCATTCTGCCTACACGTGTAGAACCTGTGAAGGAAACCAGCGCAGTTCTTTTGTCTGCCACCAGTTTCTCCCCGATGGTATGATCTCCAACGATCATTCCGGAAATGCCTTCAGGCATATCATTTTCCCTCAAAACCTCAGCAATGATATTCTGGCAGGCTATGGCGCAAAGCCCTACTTTTTCAGACGGTTTCCAAACGGTTACGTTACCGCAGATCCAGCTCAGGGCAGTATTCCAGCTCCACACAGCTACGGGAAAGTTGAAGGCCGAAATCACCCCTACAATTCCCAGCGGATGGTACTGTTCGTACATACGGTGCAGCGGTCTCTCGGAATGCATGGTAAATCCGTGAAGCTGACGGGAAAGACCTACCGCGAAATCGCAGATATCGATCATCTCCTGAACCTCTCCCAAGCCTTCCTGAAGGGATTTACCCATTTCATAGGACACGAGTTTACCCAGGTCGTCTTTTTTCTCTCTTAATTTATTACCGAACTGTCTTACAAGTTCTCCCCTTTTCGGCGCGGGCATTAACCGGAATTCCGGAAAGGCGGCTTTAGCGGCAGACATTACCGTTTCGTAATCTTCTGCAGAACCTGTTTTTATTTTGGCGATTAGCTGGCCGTCGGTAGGCGAATAACTTTCAATAACGTCTCCGTTGGAAAAGCTTTCCAATCCTGTGGAAACGCCTGTATTTTCATTTGAAATTCCTAAATTCTTCAAGGACTGCGCAATGCCGTAATCCTTTTCTGCTTTTACCATGTTTTCTGTTTTCATATGCGCTTAAAGGTACTAAGATTTGGTGAAACAGCAAAAAAGCGGATTCATAGTTTTGTCCCAAAGCACCATATTTTACACAGTGATTTAAATTAAACATTAAGATATCTCAGCAATTTATAGTCATCAATTATCAATGAAGCAATCCTTCTCCAGCGGAGGGACAGCGGTGACCAAAATAATTAAACAATAATTTAAATTTCTGTAACCTTTACGGGTTGCATAGCGTACATATACTTAGAGCCCGACGTTAAACGGGCGTTTATTGTACATGAGACAGTTAAAAATTACCAAGCAGGTTACCAACAGGGAAACCGCGTCACTGGACAAGTATCTTCAGGAAATCGGAAAAGTGGAACTGATTACCGCCGACGAAGAGGTTGATTTAGCACAAAAGATCCGCGCCGGCGACCGCGCCGCACTGGAAAAACTCATTAAAGCCAACCTTCGTTTCGTGGTATCTGTTTCCAAGCAGTACCAAAATCAGGGACTGTCCCTTCCCGACCTTATCAATGAAGGTAATTTGGGACTGATGAAGGCCGCCAAAAGGTACGATGAAACCAGAGGTTTTAAATTTATTTCGTACGCGGTATGGTGGATCAGACAGTCCATCCTGCAGGCGCTGGCAGAGCAGTCCAGGATTGTGAGGCTACCACTGAACAAGATTGGCTCCATCAACAAAATCAACAAGGCTTACGCTCACCTGGAGCAGGAAAACGAAAGACCTCCATCCCCGGAAGAACTGGCTGAAGTACTGGATATGAGCGAGGAAGACATCAAGGAATCCATGAAAAACAGCGGAAGACACCTTTCTATGGATGCACCGCTTGTAGAAGGTGAAGATTCCAACCTTTATGATGTACTGCGCTCCGGTGAATCACCAAGTCCCGACAAAGACCTGATGCTGGAATCCCTGCAGATTGAGATTGAAAGAGCCCTGCAAACACTTACCCCAAGGGAAGCAGACCTTGTACGTCTTTATTTTGGCCTGAACGGCAAACACCCGATGACTCTGGAAGAAATTGGCGAAACCTTCGACCTTACCAGAGAGAGAGTGCGTCAGATCAAGGAAAAAGCCATCAAGAGACTTAAGCACAATACCAGAAGTAAGATCCTGAAATCTTATCTGGGCAAATAACATAACCGATTATAGCTTCAAAGGAACCTCAAAAGGTTCCTTTTTTTATGTCAAACATTCTTCTTTACCAGGTCCTTACGTACTCTGCTCAGACTTTCAGGTGTAATCCCAAGATACGAGGCTACCATCCATTGAGGTACGCGCTGCATAAGATCCGGATACATCTTGATGAAATCGAGATAACGCTCCTGCGCGGTATCAGAAAGCAGGGAATTCACACGGTTCTGAAGGTTACGTATATGTTTTTGGAGCAGTAGGTCATTATTCGCAATGGTGCCGGGAAACTGAAGGTTCAGGTTGCGGAAAAAATCGGGTGTCAGCAGCAGTACCTTTGAATTCTCAACCGCTTCAATATAATAATTGGACTTTTCATTGAAGTAAAGTGAACTCCTGTCGGACATCAGCCATTTTTCGGGTGCAAACTGAATGATGTGTTCCTTTCCGTTCCGATCGGTGGAGAACATGCGCAGCAGTCCTTCTTCCACAAAATAAGTCGATTTGCAAACTTCACCCGCACTTAACAGCAGTTCCCCTTTCTGCAAATTTTTAACGGTATAATGTGAGCCACACATGGAAACATCAGCTACAGGAATTTCCAGTACTTCCGAAGATAATGTTCAATATTGTCCATGATGTAATTTTAACCAAATATAAGGAATTAACGCCATCCGCCGCCCAGCGCCTGATAAAGTTCAACCGCCGATCTTAGCTTCGTATATTGGGCATTGGCAATGTTCAGTTCTGCACTGAGGGCGTTTACGCTGGAGTTCAGTACCTCCAGATAATTAGCCATACCGTAGTTCACCAATTCCTGGGAATAGTCCACGGAATTACGGTAAGCGGCAACTTCCTTTTCTTTCAGTGCGATAAACTGATCCTGTGTTTCATACATCTTCAGGGCGTCTGAAACTTCCTTACCGGCATTCAGCAGCGTTTTCCGGAAGTTCAGATAGGCGATCTGTCTGTTATAAAGACTTACCTCGTAATTGGTGCGGATCTGCCTCTTGTTCAGGATGGGCTGCACCAAACTTCCCACAACGGTAGCGAAAATGGAATTTACGCTGAAAAACTTATCGAGCTCTATACTCTGCAGCCCAGTACTTCCGCTGATTCTTAAACTCGGATAAAACTGCGCTCGGGCAGCGTCTGTCAGTTCGTAGGCCTGAATCAGTCTTGCCTCTGCCTCCATAACATCGCCCCGATTCGAGAGCAGGTTAGCCGAATACCCGAGAGGGAAACTGGCAGGCATTTCCTGCTGACTGATAGTGGAGCGTGCAATACTTTGGGGAGCCTCACCCTTCAGTAAGCTGATGGTATTCTCCAGCATGGAAATCTGAACATCAATGTCCAGCAGAAGTGCCTGGGCATTATACACCAGTGCTTCACTTTGCTGCACCGCAACTTCGGTAAGGATACCGGATTCTTTAAGCGCCCGGGTAGTTTCCAGATTTTTATTGCGCAGGGTTATGGTCTCGTTAATGACCCTTTTTTGCTCATCAAAAGTCAGCAGCTGGTAATAGGCAGAGGCAATAGCCGCCACCAGGTCGGTTTTCACTTCACGGTGTGCAGCAACGGTTCCGAGGTAGGCCGCCCACTGTGCTTTCTGCTCTGCTTTCAGTTTCCCCCAGATATCTGCCTCCCACGAAATATCACCTTCAAGGCCCAGTACATTGATGTAGCGCCGGCTGCCGCCCACAATCCGGCCCAGTTGCGTATTCAGCGACTGGGTTTGGAAGGTGTAGTTTGGTCCCACAGACAAAGTAGGCTGATAGGCCGCCTTTCGCTGTTTCAGATAGGATTCGGCTACAGAGATATTCTGCAGCGCAATCCTGATGTCCAGGTTATTATCCAAACCTTTCTGGATATGGTTCTGCAGTACCGGATCGGTAAATATTTCACGCCAGGAAACTGTGGCGATGCTGGCACTGTCCCGCGGAATGCGGTCGGTGCGGAAAACATTTTCGTTCACACCCAAAACTTCGCGGTCATAGGGCTGCCTGGCCACGCATGAGGTGAGCACCCAAGCAGCTGAAAGGGTGAGAACTGTATATTTAATCTTAAAAATAGTTGTCATCAGTAAAATTTTAACGCTGTTAAGAAGGAGCAGGTGGCTATTCGCTCAAATTGACCTTCTCCTTTTTTATCGGAACTATCTTTTCGTGCAGTGCCTGAAAAATAACGTACAGCACAGGAATGGCCAGCAGGCCGAAGAAAGTACCGATCAGAAGTCCCATAGCTGCCCCTGTACCAATGGACCTATTACCCACAGAGCCAATTCCGCTTGCAAATACCAGCGGCAACATACCGAATATAAAGGCGAAGGACGTCATCAGTATAGGCCTCAGTCGGGCTTTCGCGGCATTGATTGCCGACATGGCAAGGGTTTCTCCGTGATGCCGGCGCTGCAGTGCAAATTCAACAATAAGAATTGCATTTTTGGCCAAAAGCCCGATCAGCATGATGATGGCAATCTGGAAATAGATATTGTTCTCCAGGCCAAAGACCCTTTGTCCGAAATAGGCACCGATTACACCCAGCGGCAGCGAGAGAATCACCGCAAACGGAAGTATATAACTCTCGTACTGCGCCGCAAGGATGAAGTACACGAAGATAAAACTCAGCAGGAAGATAATATAGGTTTGCGATCCGGCGTTCATTTCCTCCTTGGTAAGACCGGTGAATTCCACATCATAATCACCCGGAAGGTTGGCAGCTGTTTCCTGTACAGCCTTAATGGCATCACCTGTCGAAAATCCGGGGTTGGTGGATCCGCTGATACTCACCGAGGTAAAAAGGTTATAGCGTTCAATGGACTGCGGCCCGAAAGAACGTTCCAGCGTCAGGAACTGGGAAATAGGCGCCATGGCTCCTGAATTGGTCTTCACATAGAGTCCATTCAGGCTTTCCGGAGATTTCCTGTTGTCCGGCAGGGCCTGTATCATTACCCGGAACTGTTTTCCGTATTTGGTAAAGTCGGAGGAATAGATCCCGCCAATATAACCCTGCATCGTACTCAAGATATTGTTTACCGAAACTCCACTTTCCTTGGCACGCGGTACGTTGATGACCATTTCGTACTGAGGATAATTCGTATTGAAACTAGTAGATGCAAACTGAATTTCAGGTCGCTGCATCAGCGAACCTATAAATTCCTGGGTTACACTGTTGAGCTCGGTAAGTTCACCGCCTGATTTATCCAGCAGAACTGCCGAGAAACCGTCACTCTGCCCGAAACCTGGAACACTTGGCGGCGAAAAGAATACAATTTTCGCGTCCGGGTACTTTCCCGTGAGACCAAACAGTTTTTTGGTGATGGTTTCCACATCCTGACCGTCTTCCTTTCCTCTTTCATCAAATGGTTTCAGTCTTACGAAAGCCTGACCCACATTGGAACCCTGACCCGACATAAATCCACGGCTGGCAGTAAAGGTGACATTCTGTACCCCCGGAATCTTACGGGCTTCTTCCTGAAGGTCTTTCAGCACATTATAGGTTCGTTCCATGGATGAGCCCGGCGGCAGCTGAACATCGGTAAAGATAATCCCACGGTCTTCCTTCGGAATAAATCCTGTAGGCATGGTGGAATTGGCCCACCAGAAGGTTAAGGCACCCGCCGCAAAAATCAGCAGGGTAATCCACTTGTGCCGTAGCAGGTAAACAAACGAACGACCGTATTTATTAGTGACCGCACGGAAACCGATATTGAATTTGGCGAAGAATTTCTGGCCGAAATTCATCTCTGAATACGCTTTATGATGATGAGCAGACGGTTTCAGGAAAAGAGAACAAAGGACGGGACTTAAGGTAAGGGCATTCACCGCAGAGATCAGGATCGCAATGATCAGCGTAATACCGAACTGCTGATAGAAAACCCCCGTGGGTCCCTGCAGGAAGGTCACCGGAATAAATACCGCCGCCATAACAAGGGTAATAGAGATAATGGCCCCTGTGATTTCGTCCATGGCAGAGACCGTCGCTTTCTTGGCATCCGTAAAGCCCTGTTCCAGCTTGGCATGTACAGCTTCTACCACCACAATGGCATCATCTACCACAATACCAATTGCCAGAACAAGCGCGAAAAGAGTAAGCAGGTTCAGGGAATAACCAAGCAAATTCAGAAAAAATAATGTACCGATAATGGATACTGGTACCGCAATGGCGGGAATCAGCGTGGAACGGAAATCCTGAAGGAACAGGAACACCACCAGGAACACCAGGACGAACGCTTCGATTAAAGTTACAATCACTTTACTGATGGAGGCTTCCAGGAAGTCATTGGTATCAAAGTTAATGCTGTAGCCTATTCCCTCAGGAAGGGTCTTTTCGGTTTCTTCCAGTAAAGCTTTAATATCTTTGATGATATTCTGCGCGTTGGAACCCGGTGTCTGGAAAATACCCATACTTACCGAACGGCGCCCGTTATTTTCACCGATACCCCCGTAGGACAAAGCATCGAGTTTAATATCGGCCACATCTTTCAGCCGCAGATATTCACCGTTGCCAAGCGCGCGTACCACAATATTTTCATATTCTTCCACCTCGTCATGCTTTCCCTTGTATGTAATTACATACTGAAAGGAACTTCCGCTGTTCTCACCCAACTGTCCGGCTGCCGCTTCGCGCGACTGTTCGCTGATGACTTCCGAAACTTCGGAAGGCTCCAGACCATAAGCCGCCATTTTCGCGGGATCCAGCCAGATCCTCATGGAATAGGTTTTTCCGCCAAAAGCGGAAGCATCACCAACTCCATTCACCCTTTTAATGGCCGGAATAATGTTGATGTTCATATAGTTCTGAAGCCAAACTTCATCAAGATCCGGATTCGACGTATAAAAGGAAAGGAACATCAGGGCACTCGTCTGCTGCTTATTTACCTGAACTCCGGACCGCGTCACCTCCGAGGGCAGCAAAGGAAGCGCACGCTGAACCTGGTTTTGCACGTTCACCGCGGCGATATCGGGGTTAATTCCCTGCTTAAAAAACACCTGGATAGAAGCTGAACCGTTATTACCGGCCGAGGACGAAATATAATCCATGCCTTCCACCCCGTTCACCTGCTCTTCTATCGGAATAATCACACTGTTCATCACCGTTTGCGCATTGGCACCCGTGTAATTGGCCGAAATCCGGACCGTAGGCGGCGCGATATCCGGATACTGAGTCACCGGCAGGGCCACCAGACCCAGGATACCCAGGATGACGATCAGAATCGATATAACCGTTGAAAGTACCGGTCTGTTTATAAATTTTTTAATCATACCAGTTGCTTAGAATATGGGCTTTATCGCATTTACAATATCATCAAACTTCACCGGCGTAGGCTTTACAGGTGTTCCCGATTTAAGACCGCCTGTGCCTTCTGCCACCACGGTCTCGCCTTTTTTGGCACCGCTTTTAATGATCACCATATTTCCGGCGCGGTCGGTCACATCGATGACAGCGGATTTCGCTGTATCCTTTTCCACCTTATAAACATACACCAGACCCTGCTGCTCATAAGTGGCGCTTTCAGGAACCACCAATACACCGTCATACATACGCGGAACACGTATGGTACCGCTGTTGCCATTGCTCAGCAGTTTATCCGGGTTAGGCAGCGATACACGGAACTGTATGCTTCCGGTGGACGGATCAATGGCTCCGGTTACGGCTTCAATGCGACCTTTTTCTTTATAGACGTCGCCATTGGCAAGTACCAGCTCCACCATGGGCATGTTTTTGAGTTTTTCCGCCAGCGTTGACCCATAGGAATTCTTAAGAAAATCAAGATATTCCCTTTCGTTCATGGAGAAATAAGCATAGAGGCCGCTTGTATCCGACACGGTGGAGATGGGCATGGGATCGGAAGGCCCCACCAGGCTTCCGTTCCTCATATTGATTTTCCCCAGTACACCCGAGATGGGTGAACGGATCACGGAATAGTTAATATTTTCCCTCACGCCCTGATAGGTAGCCTGCGCCTGCGAAACACCCGCGCCTGCCTGCTGTTTAGCAGCAACAGCCTGCTGAAGCTGGGCTTGTGCCCTGGCCAGATTGGCCTGCGCGGTCTGCAGCTGTACGGAACTGATAATATTCTTCTCCACCAGCGGACGAAGCTTGTCCACCTCTACTTTTGCGGCGTTTACACCTGCCTGTGCAGCTGTCACACTCGCCTCAGCGGCGGCAACATTGGAACGCGCCGCGCCGATTCCGGCATTAGCAGCCGCGGCAGTCTGACTTAAGGAATAGGTCTCGAGGCGGAAGAGGGGCTGACCCTTGGTCACATATTGACCTTCATCCACCAGAACCTGGGTGATGTATCCCTGGATCTTGGCCCTGACCTCATTGTTCACCCTACCCTGTATAGAGGCCGGATATTCCGAATAGGCGGTTACATTACGCGTCTCTACCTGCACGGTGTTAACGGCCTTGGGTCCCTGTGGCGGTTTGTCGTCGGTTTTCTTGCACGCAGTCACAGCCAGAGCGGCCAGACTGAAAAGTATAATCTTATTCTGCATCTTATAGTTTGCTTAGTGAATTCTTGATATTGTTGATGTTGGTAGTCATCAGTTCCTTGTACACCCTGTATTTTTCGTCGGTCTCGCCGCGGAACTCCTGAATACTGTCCAGGATTTCAAGCTCCTTACTCAGGCGCTCAATAATCTGGGTGTAGCGCATTTTCAGGAAGTTGTCGTTCACCACAAAATAGCGCTTTCTTTCGTTGATTTTATTGAAATCCTGAATAAGCTGCATCGTGAGGAGGATACTGATATTGGAGGACACCGAACTTTTGCTGGCACAGAAAATTTCAACGAACTCATCAAAACTGATTCCCTTCTTTTCGAAGTCGAAAAGCAGGTAGGCATAAATCTTGGCCGCAAGAGGCGGAAGATGAAAGGTTTCGCTGTAAAAGGTGACCAGATCCTGAAAAATATGCTGGTCAATCTTCAGTGTTTTAGGCATCAGCTCGGGCTTATCCCACAAAATTACTAAATGGTTCGGTAAAAAACGAACTAAATGAAGGGTATAGATGAAATCAGTTGCAAGGTGAGTTGTGAATGTTGAATTATGAATTTTAAGGTCTTGAGGGTTTGAGTATTTGAGTAATTGAGTATTTGAATAATTGAGTATTTGAGTATTTGAGTATTTGGTTGCTGGCTAATTTAATTATCTGTCGCAAGGAATAGTAAAGCACTCCTCCACTCCAAACCACCAACTTCCAGTCACCAATCACCAACCACCAATCACCAGCCACCAACCACCATCCTCGACCTTAGCCTTGGCCTTAGCCTCAACCTCACTCTTAGCCTCAAAAAAATACCGGAAATATTTTGCAGGTTATAGGAAGAAGTCTATATTTGCACCACTGAAAACAGAAGACCAAAAACTGGAGAAATGGCAGAGTGGTCGATTGCGGCAGTCTTGAAAACTGTTGACTGTAACAGGTCCGGGGGTTCGAATCCCTCTTTCTCCGCAAAGAAAAACCGAAACGCAAGTTTCGGTTTTTTTTATTTTTGGGCAATGTCAAAATTTGATCATAATGATATATTGAATTTTTTTATCATCCGTACAAAGCGACGCTTCCGCCGAACCATTCAATGCAAAGATCCAAAATTTCAGAATCCAGTTACGAGGAGTAAAAGGCAAGTCTTTCTTCATCTAAATACTCACCACGCTTTCTGCCTAATTCCCCCGTTTTGTTCCAGATCCTATAAAACCCTTTCTTGATCATTTTCTTAAGTCACAACTAACTGTATCTACTTCTCCCCCGTTGGTATGCCGATGTTAACCTGACGGGTGCAGAGTCAATATACGGCAACTAAGTACTGATCAGTTTCCTGCAACCTTGCAGAAAAACGCGCACAGAAAATTTGTAATTAAGTTTGTATTCACAAAACACAAATGATGAAAAACAGCATTTTAGGCGCTATCGCAGGAGACATTATCGGGTCGGTGTATGAGTTCAATAATCACCGCTCCAAAGATTTTCCGCTATTTAATGACAGAGCTAAATTTACGGATGACTCAGTGATGACTCTTGCGGTCGCCGATGCACTGACTAACGGCCGGGACATGGCTGCCACATTAAAGGACTACGGCCGCAAATACCCCAACCGCGGATATGGCGGCAGGTTCTACCATTGGCTCGTCTCCCCGAAAAATGAGGCTTACAACAGTTTCGGAAATGGTTCGGCTATGCGTGCCAGTGCAGCAGGATTTATGGCGGGTTCCGTAACGCAGGCAAGCCTCCTGGGACGTATGTCTGCTGAAGTGACCCACAATCATCCGGAAGGCATAAAGGGCGCGAAGGCAGTTTCAGTTGCTGTATTTATGGCTAAAGCCGGCCACTCCAAAGAGGAGATACGTAATGTGGTTACTGAACTTTATGATTATGACCTGAATTTCACCTGCGATCATATCCGTTACAGTTATAAGTTTAATGAGACGTGCCAGGAGACGGTTCCTCAGGCACTGGTAGCATTTCTGGACTCCGTCAGTTATGAAGACACCATACGGAACGCGATCTCAATTGGTGGGGACAGTGATACGATAGCCTGTATTGCCGGCGGCATCGCATCTGCATACTACGGTGGCGTACCTTCACAGATCCGGCATTATGCATTATCCAAACTCA
The DNA here is from genome assembly GCF_008831505.1 of Chryseobacterium sp. Classification (NCBI taxonomy): domain Bacteria; kingdom Pseudomonadati; phylum Bacteroidota; class Flavobacteriia; order Flavobacteriales; family Weeksellaceae; genus Chryseobacterium; species Chryseobacterium sp. The sequence continues at coordinate 1,793,615 of NZ_CP044507.1, forward strand.
CTCCCGAACTTGTACATAAGGTGATTGAATTCGAAAATTTCAGATGATTGTATGGGGACGTTTAAGTATCTTTCGGGTACTAAACATGCCCGAAGTGAATATTCATCTTATATCTTCACCCGACGTACACCCCGATTTAATGCTTGCGCTAAAGGATTTGCTCCACGACAGCGGGTCCTTTTTCCAAATTCATCTGCCGCGCCTGCGTTGGCAGTATGGCGATTTAATGAGCATTAACCAACACCGGTTCCATGGCGGATTTCGGTTCCGGATCGAATCCGAATATCAACTTGAGCAGTACGATCCAGCGCGCGGATATCCGCTCAGCTGGCGGGAACTCTTTTATCTCTGCGAAAAGAGCCGTACCAATCTGAAACTTCCAAAGGACGATTTTATCATCGTTGTCACCAACCGACGCAACTCACTCAACTGGTTCAGTGCATTTTCTGCAGATGGAGAACGGAATGCCTTTGTGCAGGCCTCGGATTGGGATGTCTTCCTGGACAGTTCGCCGGAATATCCGGTTGCTTATGAGATTGTAGCTAATGTACTGCGAATTCTTATGAAGTTTGATCTTCACCTCCCGGTGGAGCAAAACTTCCACCTTACCGCTTTAGGATGCGTGAACGACTTCTGTGCAAACAAGAACGATATCCTCCTGAAACTGCGAACGGCCGACATTTGTCCGGAATGCATTGCACGGCTGACCGCAAATGGTGTTCCTGAGAAGTTGATTTCCGATGTGCTGAATTTCTTCGAAAAAATTAGGATGCAGATGAAGTTTTCACAGGGTTTTCTCGGTGCTGTTCAGCCTAAAGCAGTTCACATTTCTGGCAAAGGAAAAATCAGTATTGGAGGCGCAGATTTGAAACTGACTCCGCTGGAGGCTACCTTATTCATATTTTTCCTTCAGCATCCAGCTGGACTCAGAATTGCTGAACTTTCAGACCATGAGGAAGAACTTTTCTCCATTTATCAACGTCTGAAATCCAATGCCGATCCCAAGAACATCCGCGACCTCGTTACCAAAATTGACGGCACATACAGCTATAATAAGTCGCGATTGTCCAAAAAAATAAAACTTTTGCTGGGAGAGCCACTCGCGCAGCACTACCTTATAAGCGGTAATCCCGGTGAAACTTATAAAATTCCACTGAACAGAAACCTTGTTACCTCCGATTTTACGTCAAACAGCACCCCAAAGCCGGGATTTAAGTTTTGGTAAAAATGAAATAATAAGTTATAAGTACCTGTTGTGAGGGCTAATATTCACCAGGTTTAAAGATTTCTATTAAGATTATTTTGTCAAAATCCTGTATGGCCTTGCTTACAAAATGTCGCCAGCGTCAGCCGTAAAGTCTCATACCCAAAAACGTGCACACTGCGGTCCCATAGATTAAAATTCGTTTCCCAACTTTTTTAGCCTTATAATTAGCTACTGCCCTGAAGCACTTTTTCTGTTGTGATGAAGCAGCGAGGCTTTTATTCGGACGAAACAAAAATTAAATATTGAATATAAAATGTCTAAAAAAGATCTGATAAAAAGATTAAAATGGTATTATCCAATGGAAATGATTCACGCATTTATCACATTTCCAATTATGGTGGTCTGGCTGATTTTTAACAAACCGCTTCAGGAGATCGTGTTCATTCTCTATGGACTGGCGCTCTGCATTTTCATCCTGTATCAGGGCCAACATTACTGGAAGCTGAAACTTTATACGCTCACGGGTAGGTCATTTGACAGAACTAAGAATCTGACTTTCTTCCGAAAGTCAAAAAAGATTAATCTTGTGATGATTGCTCTGGTGCCGCTGGTATTGATGCTACAACTGTATCTTAATGACTGGTCATATAACGGTAATTTAATCTGGTGGGCTGTTCTCGCGAATGTATTCGGCATGCTGGAGCATATTAATTATTATCACACGCAACTGATGGTAGATAACACGTCAGATATTAATTACCTTATCAGAAACAGAAAGTTAAAAACGGCGAGTTTGGCCAAAGACCTGTTGGAGAACGAAATATAAGATATCGTTTTTCATCCTGCGGTTAATTTCCGTAATTTAGTCCTTAAAAATAGAACTTATGAAAAATCCGGTACCTGTTTTTGAAAGTGAATCAGAAAAAGAAATCATAACGGTGAAAGCGCTGCTGGAAGATGCCGGTATAGCCGTTACCGATTCAGGTGCAGATCATCCAAAGGAAGATAATGGCCTTGCTAGCCTTTTCGTAGATCTTCCTGACGAAGCCAGGGCGTTTAAAATCATCGATGCCTGGCTTCAGGAAAATGAAAGCGAATAAATAATCATCATCGCCTCTTTCCTTTTTTATTTGTTTCTTTTTACTTTTTACTTTTATATTGGCTCTTACTCCCACCCTCCGAAAAGCAAATCCAGACGATGTTCCAATAATCTGGGACATCCTGAGCGGCGCTATACAACTGCGAAAAGAACAGGGCTCGGCGCAGTGGCAGGACGGCTATCCTAACCTGCAAACCGTAGAAAACGATATTGCGCAGGACCAGGGTTATGTTTATGATTCCGGCGACGAACTCATTGGATATCTAGCCATTATTCTAAACACTGAACCGGCCTACGATGAAATTGAGGGCCAGTGGCATAGCGATGGTGATTTCTATGTAGTTCACCGCCTGGCGGTAGCCCGTGAGACGGCCGGAACCGGCGTGGCAACTTCCATTCTGAAAGAGGTTGAGCATCTTGCGCTTAAAAACAAAATTTTCAGCATACGCGCCGATACCAATTATGATAACGCAGCCATGCTGAAAATCTTTAATAATCTGGATTACGTGTACTGTGGCGAAGTGTACTTCCGCGGCAGCGCACGCAAAGCTTTTGAGAAATTATTGCGATAACTATTTCTCACGCTCAATCGTATTGATTTCGCGCAGTTTTTCCACTATCCGTGAAACCGCCTCAGGCTTGGCCACCTTCACCGGAACCGTCACCTTGGTCATGTCCCATTTTATCACCATATCCAGCGCATGATCATCAACAGGGTTAAGTTCAATCTCAAACCATTCCTGCTTTTCAGTCATTTTCTGAACCGGCACGGATACCTCCGATACATTCAGTTTTTCATCGTATTCATAGGCGCCCCACTGTTGGGCATCTTTATTTAAAATGATTTTCCATTCCTTGTCGGTTGGGTTTATAAACAGACCGTAGGTTCCGGCAGGTACGGTTTTTCCGCCAAAATTTACAGCCTGTGCGAAAGTTACCTTGGTAGCACCGTTGGCACCGGCTCGCCATACCTTTCCGTAAGGCACAAGTTCGCCTAAAACTTTACGTCCTCTAACGCCGGGCCTGCCATAATCCACTGTAATTTTTGATGTTGAAAACTGCTGCTCAACTGTCTGTCTCGGACTTTTTGCCGGTAGGCTGTACTGCGCCGCCGCCGAAAGGGAGACCACAAGAAATGCGCTTACTAATAGTTTCTTCATGATATATTTTTTTTAAAGATAGAAAATTTCGCAGGAAAGGAGAAGTACATTCAGCCGGAGCTTTTTTCTACAACTTTGCCAAAGTTCCAAACTTTGGCAAAGTTATTCACAGATCAGTCTATCAATCCACTTGGCAATTTTTCAACCCTATCCTCATCCGCACTAATTTTTACAGCCCGTTCAGAAGTATTGGCCACAACCGGTGGCTGAATTGGCCAGGAAGATAGATTCTGCGATGCACGCAACTTTGCCAAAGTTCCGAACTTTGGCAAAGCTATATTTCGTAATTATTTTCGAAACGATGGAGATATTTAAAATTGTCAACTGTTTCAAATAATGTCAGAACTTCATCTGTCTGCACTGCTGTCTTTGAGTCTGAGACGATTCTCCTGTAGGACGAAAATCGATACTCTTCAATGTTTTCACCAATATTGACAGGATTTCTGTGAATATATACTATAGCTTTTCGAAGGTAATCCTCAGAAGTGATACGCTTTCTTTTGAAAGGCCTTTCGAATATACTACCGTGCCGATTGTGGTACTTGTTAAAAGCCTGCGTGTAACTACTGATCAGCTTAGCAAGCTGTTTACTTGCCATTGACTTCTCTGCATGGAGACCCTGCTCAACTTTGCCAAAGTTTGGAACTTTGGCAAAGTTGTCTTCAAGCCCTTCCTTTATCCTTATCATCAAATGAAAATGGTTGGGCATGAGGCAATAAGCATAGAGCTCAGCTACGGGTAAAAGATATAATGACACTTTCCGGAGAAAGAAAAGCCTGTTATCATCATTTAAAAATACCTTTTCACCATTAATGCCGCGATTGAATATATGATAGAAGAATCCAGGTTCCAGATTGTCTGATCTAATGTCCATGTCTTCCTTTCAATTAGAGTCAACTTTGCCAAAGTTTGAAACTTTGGCAAAGTTATTTTGGTTAATAAGCTTGGTAACTGATATAGTGGTCAGCGACCTTAAAATTAACATTTACCCGGGAATTAAAGTTAAATACACTGACTTATGATTATCAGCTAATGTTTCAACTAAAAATTTGGTAACAAAAAGGTACGATAAATATTTAACCAATCTACAAACATTAAAAGCGTCAGGCAACACCTGAATTATAATTATACAAACAAGTATTGTAAGAGAATTTTAATCAGTTTTCTCTAGCTCATTATTTTGCCAACATTTCAACCAAAAAACGCGCCCTCCCGGACGCGTCTTCACTTATAAAAAATTGGATTTTACATCTTCTCCATCTTAAAACTCATGCTTTCAATAACCTTCAGAATAGCCTCAACGGTATCCATGGAGGTCAGACACGGCACACCGTTCTCCACCGAGGTGCGGCGGATCTGGAAGCCGTCGCGCTCCGACTGCTTGCCTTTAGTCATGGTGTTTACAATGTACTGAACCTTGCCGGTCTGGATCAGGTCAATAAGGTTAATCTCAGGATTTTCCTCGATCTTGTAACCGATCTTGGCACGGACGCCGCGCTCTTCAAAGTAGTTGGCTGTTCCTTCGGTGGCCCAGATCTTAAAGCCGATTTCCTGGAACCGTCGGGCCACTTCGCAGGCTTCTTCTTTATGCTTATCTGCAACGGTGAAAAGAATCGCGCCGTGCAGCGGCATCTTGCGGCCGGAACCGATAAGGCCTTTGTAAAGAGCTTTTTCCAGCGTGGTGTCCTTGCCCATCACTTCACCAGTGGATTTCATCTCAGGTCCCAGGGAAATGTCCACCTTGGTCAGTTTGGAGAAGGAGAATACCGGAACTTTTACATAAACACCGTCCTTCACCGGTGCCAGACCGGATTCAAATCCTAAATCCTTCAGTTTCTGACCCAGGATCACCTTGGTAGCCAGATTGGCCATTGGGATTTCTGTAATCTTTGAAAGGAAAGGTACCGTTCTACTCGACCTTGGGTTTACCTCAATCACGAACACTTCGCCATCGGCCAGAACAAACTGGATATTCATCAGACCTATGACGTTAAGACCGCGCGCCAGTCTTTCGGTATAATCCACCAGCGTGTCAATCTGCTGCTCGGTGATATTCTGCGGCGGGTACACCGCGATGGAGTCACCGGAGTGAACACCAGCCCTCTCAATATGTTCCATAATCCCCGGAATAACTACCGTTTCACCATCGGAAATGGCATCTACTTCAACTTCCTTACCGGTAAGGTAACGGTCGATGAGAATCGGATGCTCAGAGTTTTCTTTAACGGCGTTGGTCATGTAATAGTCCAGTTCCTTTTCATCGTATACGATTTCCATGGCGCGGCCACCCAGTACATAACTTGGTCTTACCAAAACCGGGAAACCTATTTCGTTGGCAATCACGAGTGCTTCCTCTTTTGTGAAGCAGGTCTTACCCATAGGTTGCGGAATGCCGAGTTCCTGCAGGGCCGCTTCAAATTTGTTACGGTTTTCGGCGCGGTCCAGGTCTTCAAGCGTAGTGCCGAGAATCTGAACACCGTGTGCCGCTAACTTATCGGCCAGGTTGATGGCGGTCTGTCCGCCAAACTGTACCACAACGCCTTCAGGTTTTTCCAGTTCGATGATGTTCATCACATCTTCTTCGGTAAGCGGTTCAAAGTAAAGTTTGTCGCTAATGGAGAAATCTGTGGATACGGTTTCCGGATTATTATTGATAATGATGGCCTCGTAACCCATTTCCTTGATTGCCCAAACGGAATGCACGGTCGCGTAATCAAACTCCACACCCTGCCCGATACGGATAGGACCAGAACCCAGGACAATTACTTTCTTCCGGTCGGAAGGAATGCTTTCATTCTCTTCTTCATAGGTACCGTAAAAGTAAGGGGTGGCACTTTCAAACTCAGCGGCACAGGTGTCCACCATTTTGTATACCGGCATTACGGCGTTGTCGCGTCTGAAATCGAAGACAGTTTTCTGGTGGGATTCCCAAAGGTGCGCAATGTGTAGGTCCGAGAAGCCTGATTTCTTGGCTTCAAGCAGCACATCTTTATTAAATTTATTCTCTGTGATGGTTTTTTCGAAGTCAATGAGTTTCTTGATCTTCCAGATAAAGAACTTGTCGATCTTGCTCCACTCCACAATCTGTTCCCAGTCGTAACCTCTTCTTAAGGCATCACCGATGATGAAAAGACGCTCGTCATCACAAACGCGGATCCTTCTTTCAATTTCCTCGTCAGTCAGCGCTTCTGCCTGCTTGGATTTGAGGCCAATATGTCTCAGACCTGTTTCCAGTGAACGGATGGCTTTCTGCAGGGATTCCTCAAAGTTCCTGCCGATGGCCATTACCTCACCCGTGGCTTTCATTTGAGTGGAGAGACGGCGGTCGGCCGTTTCAAATTTATCGAACGGAAATCTTGGGAACTTGGTTACTACATAATCTAAAGCCGGCTCGAAACAAGCGTAGGTTTTTCCTGTAACGGGATTCATGATCTCATCCAGGGTAAGTCCTACGGCAATCTTGGCTGCGATCTTGGCAATCGGATAACCGGTAGCCTTACTCGCCAGGGCTGATGAACGCGACACACGAGGGTTCACCTCAATGATATAATAGTCGAATGAATGCGGATCCAAAGCCAGCTGTACGTTACAGCCGCCTTCAATGCCCAGCGCACGGATGATCTTCAGGGAGGAATTCCGGAGCATCTGGTACTCACGGTCCGAAAGCGTCTGCGAAGGTGCTACAACAATGGAATCTCCGGTGTGAACACCTACCGGATCTATGTTCTCCATATTACAGACCACGATGGCGTTATCATTTTTGTCGCGCATCACTTCGTATTCAATTTCCTTGAAACCCGCGATAGATTTTTCAATCAGACACTGGGTTACAGGTGAATATTTAAGTCCAAAACCGGCGATTTCCTTAAGTTCATCGTCATTGTGTGCTATACCACCACCGGTTCCGCCCATGGTAAAGGCAGGCCTCACGATCACAGGATAACCGATATTATGCGCAAATTCCAGAGCACCGCGCACAGTATTTACAATGTCTGATTCCGGCACCGGCTCGTTCAGTTCTCGCATAAGCTCGCGGAAAAGGTCACGGTCTTCGGCCTGATTGATTGCTGAAAGTTTGGTACCCAGGACTTCCACTTTACATTCTTCCAGGATGCCGGATTTCTCCAGTTCCACCGCCATGTTCAGACCAGTCTGACCGCCCAGTGTAGGCAGCAGCGCGTCCGGTCTTTCCTTTCGGATAATGTGGCTCACAAAAGGCAGTGAGATAGGCTCAATATAGACTTTGTCGGCAATTTCAACATCCGTCATAATGGTTGCGGGGTTGGAATTGATCAGGATGACTTTATAGCCTTCTTCCCTGAGGGCCAGACAGGCCTGGGTTCCGGCATAATCAAACTCGGCCGCCTGCCCTATTATTATGGGGCCGGAGCCGATAACGAGGATCGTTTTAATATCGTTTCTTTTCATTTCTTTTTAGATTCAAGATTTCAGATGTTAGATGTCAGATGTCAGATTCAAGAGCTAAGAGCCAAGAACCAAGAGCCAAGATTCAAGACTTTAATTGAAGGTTATTTTTGAAGGAATAAATCATTTTTTGAATTGCTGATAAATCTTCCAAAAGTTCATTTGCTGTTTCTACGTTGAGTAATTCGAGTTCTTTGGCCAAAATGATTTGGGTCTGGAGCTCAAAGGCAGAGCCTAATGAAATTGAGAGGAAATGATTGAACTCCCTGTTGCTGTTTCTACCCGAGCCTTCCGCAATATTTGAAGGGATTGAGATGGCAGCACGTTTCATTTGAGAAATCAAACCAAATCTTTCATCTGATGAAATATTCTGGGAGATTAAATAAATCTTTTTTGCAAAGCCAATAGACTTTTGCCAAAAAACCAATTTCTCAAAATTATGCATAATCTTGATTCCTGGTTCTTGGCTCTTGGTTCTTAAAGACATGCATCAACTCAAGGAACTCATCAAACAGATAATTGGCATCTTCCGGGCCGGGGCTGGCTTCGGGGTGGTACTGTACCGAGAAGCAGGGGTGGATCTTGTGTTTCAAACCTTCGTTGGTTCTGTCATTCAGGGCGATGTGGGTTTCTTCCAAATCAGTATTTTTCAGGGATTCCTGATCTACAGCGTAGCCGTGGTTCTGGGAGGTAATGGCCACTTTGTTTTTCTGAAGGTCCAGTACAGGGTGGTTTCCGCCGCGGTGACCGAATTTCAGTTTGAAGGTTTTGGCACCACAGGCCAGCGCAATAAGCTGATGACCCAGACAAATCCCGAAAATCGGCACTTTACCCAGCAGTCCGTTGATCAGTTCTGAAGCACCTTTCACATCTTCCGGGTCGCCGGGACCGTTGGAAAGCATGACCCCGTCCGGGTTCATAAGCAGGATTTCTTCGGCAGTTACGTCCTGGGACACTACGGTTACATCGCAGTCACGCTGCGTAAGTTCGCGCAGGATGCCCAACTTTGAACCGAAGTCTACCAGTACCACTTTCAATCCGCGGCCGGGACTTGCGTAGGCGGTCTTGGTAGAAACGCTGGCCACCTGATCTGTTGGGAAAGTGGTGTTTTTAAGGCTTTCAATTACCGTCTGGTCATCGGCATCAGCGCTCACAATCTTACCTTTAAGCACCCCTTTGCTTCTTAGGATGCGGGTAAGACGTCGCGTATCGATACCACTGATTCCCGACAGGTTTTTCTTAGCAAAAAGCTCGTCCAGGGTAAGCTGGTTACGGAAGTTGGACGGAAGGTCACAAAGTTCCTTTACGATGAGACCTTTGATGGCTGGCTCTATACTTTCGTAGTCGTCGCGGTTGATACCGTAGTTTCCGATAAGCGGATAGGTCATACATACGATCTGGCCGCAGTAGGACGGATCGGAAATCAGTTCCTGATAGCCGGTCATTCCGGTGTTGAAGACTACCTCGCCGGCCGTTTCCAGGTCAGCCCCGAAACCGGTTCCGTGAAACACCTCCCCTGATTCTAATATCAATTTCTTTTTCATTTTTATTTAGATGTGAGATTTCAGACTTCAGATTTCAGACTGAAAAACTCTTATTACTGCTTATTTTAAACCTTCATATCAGACTGCTGACATCCGACATCTCAAAACTGACATCTGAAATCTGAGATCTGAAATCTGATTTCTATTTAAACTTAAACCCTTTCTCTTCCAACGCTTCCTTCAGGATGGCCATGCGCGCATACACGCCGTTTTCCATTTGTTTGAAAATCCGCGAACGCTCACTTTCCACAAGTTCATCGGCGATTTCAACTCCGCGGTTGATAGGCGCAGGATGCATGATGATGGCACCCTCGTTCATGGTTTTTACACGTTCAGTGGTAAGGCCGAATTTCCTGTGGTAGGATTCCAGGGAGATCTTCATCTTCTCGCCGTGTCTTTCGTGCTGTATGCGCAGCAGCATCAGGACATCCACTTCTTTTACAAGATCATCTATAGACAGGTAGGTTCCGTTGATGATGGTTCCCTCGTCAAACCACTTCTCGGGTCCGGAGAAATAAACTTTGGCACCGAGTTTACGCAGCGCCTCAGCATTTGAGTTGGCCACGCGGCTGTGTTTTACATCGCCCACGATACCTACTTTCAGACCTTTGAACTTTCCGAACTCCTGGTGGATGGTCATCAGGTCCAGGATGGTTTGCGTAGGATGATTCCCGCTTCCGTCGCCACCGTTTATAACCGTCAGCTTCACATTTTTCAGCTCTTCGTAATACTTGTCTTTCCCATGGCGGATCACAGCCAGGTTAACACCCAGACTTTCCAAAGTTCGTACCGTATCGTACAGGGATTCGCCTTTGTTCACGGAACTGGAGGTTACATCAAAAGGTACCACATGCAGTCCCAGCCTGCGCTGCGCGATATCAAAACTCGTTTTTGTACGGGTACTGTCTTCAAAAAATAGATTGGAGACATAAATCTCATCCACCGCCTTCAGTGTTTTGCCGGCAGCAAATTCTTCCGCGGTTTTCAGTAAAGAATTGATCTTTTCTACCGTTAAGTCTGTGGTTGTAAGCATGGTTTTGTAAGTTAAGGTCAAAAAAAAACGAAGCCCAAAGGACTTCGTTAAATAAAATAAATATGGTAGTTACCGGCATCGCTGCCTTTGTGTAAATCGTCTAATGGAAATATTCTTTTCATTAGCTGCAAAGATAGGAATATTTTTAGGAACTGCAAATTCATCAGGTAAAATGACCAATAATCGATTCGGCGGTTCAAACAGAATTTTCTGTGCCTGTATTAAATCCTTAAAAATGTAACCTGACTGTAATAAAGTTGAGAAGAAAACCGGCTCACTTTGATATTTATACTAAATTTAGGCTCCTGAATTTTCTAAGCATGCCACACCGTTACCAGCCCTGATTGCAGCGGAAATCCCGCAGTCCCGTCTGAAGGACGGGACGAGGAATTGCAGCGGAAAGCAGGAAAAAGCTCCTAAAAATTAATCAATATAAAGGCGAACATGAAAAATTATTTTATAGATGACCTACCGGACTACTTTAAACAGTATAAAAAATCAATTAAAAACCCAAAGAAATTCTGGGACAAAATAGCGGATGAGAACTTTGTGTGGTACCAGCGCTGGAATAAGGTGGTGGAATATGACATGAATGAAGCCAAAATAAAATGGTTTAAAAATGCCAAACTCAACATCACCAAAAACTGCATAGACCGGCACCTGAACAGCCGCGGCGACAAGACCGCCATTATTTGGGAGCCCAACGACCCCGCCGAGGCCGCACAGCATATCTCTTATGCCGAACTGAGGGAAAGGGTGTGCAAAATGGCCAATGTGCTGCGCGACCAGGGAATAGAAAAGGGCGACCGGGTATGTATCTATCTGCCTATGATTCCCGAACTGGCAGTTACGATGCTGGCCTGCGCCAGACTTGGAGCCGTGCATTCGGTGATTTTTGCAGGTTTTTCAGCGTCGGCGGTATCTTCGCGGGTGAATGACTGTGAAGCCAAAATGATTATCTGCTCAGACGGAAGCTACCGCGGCAGTAAAGCCATTGACCTGAAAGGTATCATAGATGAAGCCGCTGAAAGCTGCCCAACGGTTGAAAAAGTCCTTGTTGTAAAACGCACCGGCGGAGAAGTTAATATGAAGGAAGGCCGCGACCTTTGGCTGGAACCCCTCTATGAAAAGGCGCCGTCAGATTTTATTTCGGTAATTATGGATGCTGAAGACCCGCTGTTCATCCTATATACTTCTGGCTCAACCGGCAAACCGAAAGGCATGCTGCACACCACGGCGGGTTACATGGTTTATACGGCATATACCTTTAAAAATGTATTCAATTACCGGGAAAATGATGTGTACTGGTGTACTGCGGACATTGGCTGGATTACAGGACATTCCTACATCCTTTACGGTCCACTTGCAAACGGTGCTACGACGGTAATTTTTGAAGGCGTACCAACGTATCCGGAACCGGACCGTTTCTGGGAAGTAATTGAAAAACACAAAGTTACCCAGTTTTATACGGCTCCAACTGCGATACGTTCTTTGGCCAAGGAATCCTACGAATGGGTGGAGAAGCACGACCTTTCCAGCCTGCGCATTATCGGGTCCGTGGGCGAACCCATCAACGACGAAGCCTGGCACTGGTACAACGACCATGTGGGCAAGAAGAAGTGCCCTATTGTAGATACCTGGTGGCAAACAGAGACCGGTGGTATTATGATTTCGCCGATACCATTTGTAACGCCTACCAAACCCACTTACGCCACGCTTCCACTTCCGGGAATTCAGCCCGTCCTGATGGATGACAAACGCAATGAAATTACCGGAAATCAGGTGGACGGTAACCTTTGTATCCGTTTTCCGTGGCCGGGAATTGCCAGAACGATTTGGGGTGACCATCAGCGGTACAAAGAAACCTATTTTACCGCTTTTCCGGGGAAATACTTCACCGGAGACGGCGCCCTGCGGGATGAGGTAGGCTACTACAGGATTACGGGACGTGTAGACGATGTCATTATCGTGTCCGGACACAACCTTGGCACAGCACCCATTGAAGACAGCATTAACCAGCATCCGGCGGTGGCCGAATCGGCGATTGTGGGTTATCCGCACGATATTAAAGGCAGCGCGCTTTACGGCTATGTCATATTAAAAGATGTGGGCGAGAGCCGTGACCGCGACAACCTGAGAAAGGAAATCAATCAGGTTATCAGTGATACCGTAGGACCGATTGCGAAGCTGGACAAGATCCAGTTTGTAAGCGCTTTACCAAAAACACGTTCGGGCAAAATTATGCGGAGGATTTTAAGGAAAATTGCGGAGGGTGACTTTGCGAATTTTGGAGACACTTCTACCCTTCTGAACCCCGAGATTGTGGAGGAGATTAAGGAGGAGAGGATTTAGTGAATGGTGGTTGGTGGTTGGTGATTGATGGATGGTTTTGGTAATTTATCAATATGCTGATTTGTAGAAAGCAACTGACGTTGTTGTATTTGATATTTTAATACGTTTCAGTCTAAAAGACGCAGAACCTGAAAGTAAGCAAGATGGTCTAAGTTAAACTGTGTAAATATGATATTTACTTAGTACTTAACTTAGGAATACATTTTGATTGACCGCATCCGTTATCTGTTATAAATGAAAAACTTACTATATGCACTCGCTTTGGGAACAGCGGTGATTTCCTGCTCCAAATCGGAGATGCAGCAAACCAGTGATACAATAAAAAGTGCCGACAGCCTCTTTACGCGTGCCAATGACGGCGTGCGAACGCTGGATTCCATTTCGAAAATCGTGAGAGATACGGCAAAATTTAACAAAATTGTCGTTCCGGAAATAGAAAAAACCAAGGAAAGTGTGGGCAAAGTGATTCAGGAGAATGCGAAAAGCCTGGACTCGCTGAACGCCGTGCTTAAAAATGCCAGAAGGGATATCCAGAAGGGTTCGGAAGTTCTTAAGACTGTGGATTCTGCCGGCAGAGTTCTGAAAGAGACCTCAAGCCCTATTGATGTTCTTTCCACCATTTCCAAAACCATTGACAAGGTCTCAAAATCGGCAAGACAAAGTACACAACCTGAAAAGAATGAGGATAAGGCTGAGGGAAAATCTGTCATTCCGGACGATAATACGGCAGAGCCGCCGGTGGCTGCACCAGCACCCGTTATTTCAAATCCCGTAACCAAAAACGGTGTGATGGAGGTTACAGTGTACGACCTCAGCAATTCACGCGACGACCTGGCGCTGGCGTTAAGGAGGTTTGATGGCAATATTGTTTCGGAAAAATATGAAGATATCAACGGTGACCGGAAGCAGGTGATCCGCATTCAGATTCCGACTCAATATTTTGACGAAGCCGCCACCCACTTACCTGAAAGGCTGGGTACACTAACCACCCGAAGCGTAGAAAGCACCGGCACAGATTACGACCCGAACCGTATATCCAGCCTGGAGTTTATTCTTAGAGAAAAAAAGCAGGAGGGCATGAGTGATATCCTGACGGAAACCGGACCGGAGAGTTCCGCGGAGAAAAGTGAGGAAAGCGCGTCGGGTGCATTTATGAAAGGATTTGATGTATTAGGCAAAGTCCTGCTAGCACTGTTGCCTTTTTGGCCCGTGGCCGTAATCGGAGCCATAATCTGGTATTTTATGCGTGGCCGAAACCGGAATAAAAAATTCGAGGAAACCGCTTCACCTTACGTGGAAGAAGTCCCGCAGGAGGAATTTATTGAAACTCATCCGGAAAAGAAGGTTGAAGAAGTTAATCCACCGGCGGAAGATCAAAACGGTAAAGATCCTTATGAGAAGTACCGCCCCAAATAATATTTGTCAATATAATTAAAGTATACAACTCACTAACAAAAATCCCCTGAGCTATTGCTCAGGGGATTTCTGCAAAAAAAGAAGAAAAATTAATTTCCATAATGTGATTTTACTGCTTCCAGAAGCTGCTGCTCACCCATTTGCTGTGACGTCTGAAGTGTAATATCCAGGTCTTTAAATTCGGGTGTGGCCAGAAGATGGCTTTTAAGTTCTTCCTGAATTGTTCCGGGTCCTGTAATCAAAACTTTTTCTGTGTTTACAAGCAATTCCGCTATTTCCTTGAAATACTTGCGCTTATTGGTTTGCTCAGCGTTATTGCCGGTATGCTCATTTGAGTTTCCGTGCTGAATTTCATGCTTCACGGGATTGCAGAGAAAAAATTCAGACGCGGATTGCGCATCATGATTTTTGGCTACAATTGCTTTTTCGGTATCGATCCACAGACCGGCTAATCTTTGATTGTTCATCTTTTAATTGTTTATTTAAGAGGGATGAACAACAATAATGCAAAGCTTCTGTTAAGGTCTGTTAAAGTTAACCAATCTTATAATCAGATTGTGCCAATTGATTTTAAGTAATAAACGGATAATGTAGCTACGAAAAGGACACAGAAAATAATCAAAGTAACCTTTTGCTTACGGTACCAGGCCAGGGTGATCAGCCCGCCGATTCCAAGAACCAGTAAGCCAACTTTAAGCACCGGTTCATCCAGGAATACAGACACAGTAATGGCAATCAAAGACAGAAGCCGTATTACGCCTTCACGTTTTAAAAAGTATTCTTTCATCGTTATCATTTAAAAAAATCCCTCCGATATCTCGGAGGGACTGCTGTTATTTCATGTTGACAATCCTGTCCACCACGTATCTGGTATTACCACGCCATGGAATGGCTCCGTTGTACTCCTTATAATGAAGGTCGAAATGTTTTCCGCTGTTTTCCTCGAGTTGTTTAAAAACTTTGGGATCATCTACAGAAAATTCAAACTCATAACTGGTAAGCGCTCCGGTCCGGCCTTTACCAAAACCTTCCTGTATAATCTTACCCTCATAAGTTTTGAAGACATAACCTTTCTTCACCACATAGTTCAGGTAACCGGATTTCACTCCTTCTCCAAATACAAAATAGTATTTATACCAGATGAATACACCTCCGAAAAGGAACAGTACAAGCAGTACCCAGAAAAGGATCTTTCCGTAGCTGCCTTTTTTTTCTTCAAACTGATACTCGGCCATTTTTGTGGTTATAAATTTATTTTCAGGACTGACTTTTAATCAGTTATTTCTTTGCAATGCTTCTGGAGATCACGATACGCTGGATTTCAGAAGTTCCTTCGTAAATCTGAGTAATCTTGGCATCACGCATCATACGCTCTACATGATATTCTTTCACGTAACCGTATCCACCATGGATCTGCACGGCTTCAATGGTGGTATCCATTGCCACCTGAGAGGCATACAGCTTGGCCATTGCACCGCTTTCGCCGATATCCATTCCCTGGTCTTTTTCCGAGGCGGCTTTCAGGCACAGCATTCTGGCGGCAGTGATCTGCGTAGCCATATCAGCAAGTTTAAAGGCAATAGCCTGGTGGTTAATGATCTCTGTACCGAAGGCTTTTCTCTCCTTAGCATATTTCAGTGCCAGTTCATACGCACCGGAAGCAATTCCCAGAGCCTGGGAGGCAATACCGATACGGCCGCCGTTCAGTACACCCATTGCAAAGTTGAATCCAAATCCATCCTCACCGATTCTGTTTTCCTTTGGAACTTTAACATCGGTAAAAAGAAGGGAGTGCGTATCACTGCCGCGAATTCCGAGTTTATCTTCCTTAGGACCTATTTCGAAACCTTCCCAACCTTTTTCTACGATAAAGGCGTTAATTCCCTTATGCTTTTTCTCAGGATCGGTTTGTGCGATAACGATATAATAAGTGGCATTACCACCGTTTGTAATCCAGTTCTTGGTTCCGTTCAGGACATAATGATCACCCATATCTACCGCGGTAGTTTTCTGGGAAGTGGCATCCGACCCGGCTTCGGGCTCTGAAAGGGCAAAGGCACCGATCACTTCGCCACTGGCAAGCGGTTGCAGATACTTCATTTTCTGCTCCTCGTTGCAGTATTTTTCCAGACCGGCACATACCAGAGAGTTATTTACGGACATTACTACAGCTGCAGAAGCATCCACTTTTGCAATCTCCTCCATGGCCAAAACGTAGGAAATACTGTCCATCCCTGCTCCGCCGTATTTTGGGTCCACCATCATGCCAAGAAAACCGAGTTCCCCCATTTTCTTAACCTGTTCGTGCGGAAATTTCTGAGCATTATCCCTTTCGATAACACCAGGCAGCAGTTCAGCCTGTGCAAAATCTCTGGCTGCCTGCTGTATCATTAAATGCTCTTCTGATAAATTAAAGTTCATAATACATTTTTGTTTGCGTGCAAATTTACGGTTTTTTGCTGCAAAACGGAAATTTGTTTCGTGTTGTTAATTTCACGGAAAATAGCTACATTTACCCATAGGATTGAATTTTTAACAAAAAAAACACCGTATGTCTATAAGAAGATTATTTGATATTGCGCACCATGCCCTGAAGAATTTCCCGAAGGAGAATATGTTTGTCACTAAATATGATGGTGAATGGAAAAAGACCTCCTCTCAGGAATATATCAACCTGGGCAACCGCATTTCGCGCGGGTTACTTAAGCTCGGTATTAAACCCGGCGACAAGATTGCGCTTATCACCACAGCCTCACGTACGGAATGGGCCGTTATGGACCTCGGGATCTCTCAAATCGGCGCCATCAGCGTGCCTGTTTATCCTACTATTTCGGCGGAGGACTATGTATACATTTTTAACGATGCGGAAGTAAAATACTGCTTTGTATCAGACCGCGACCTGCTGACTAAGGTGAAGACAGCCAAGCCCGGTGTCCCGTCACTGCAGGGTATCTTCACCTTCGACAGTATTGAAGGTGCGGCTAACTGGCAGGAAGTGCTGGACCTGGGCAGCGACGAAGCAAACCAAAGTGAGGTAACTGACCTGTCCGCAACAATAAATCCCGAAGACCTGGCCACGATAATTTACACCTCCGGTACGACCGGAAAACCAAAAGGTGTAATGCTTACTCACCTGAATATTGTGTCCAATGTGCTGGCCTCCGACAAAAGGATTCCGCGCGACAGAAAACTGGATTACCATGATGCACGCGTGCTGAGTTTCCTGCCCATCTGCCATATTTTCGAAAGGATGCTTTTCTACCTTTTCCAGTACAATGGTTTCAGCATCTACTTCGCGGAGAGCATTGAAAAGATGGGCGACAATATCAAAGAGGTGAAACCTCATTATATGAGTGTGGTACCGCGACTTATTGAGAAGGTCTATGACAGGATTTATGACAAAGGAACCAGTGCAGGCGGACTTAAATCAAAAATATTCCTTTGGGCTCTGGGCGTTAACAAAAATAAGAAAGGCATCGGAAAACCCTCCGGTCTTAAGGAAATCATTGCGGACAAACTTGTATTTTCCAAATGGAGAGAAGGTTTGGGCGGTAACATCATTACACTGGTTTCGGGTTCGGCGGCACTTTCGGAAAGGCTCAACAAAATGTTCCAGAATGCCGGAATCCCTATTCTGGAAGGATACGGACTGACAGAAACTTCGCCTGTAATTTCGGTGAATTCATTTGAAAGAATGAAAATCGGAACCGTAGGATATGTGCTGGACAATCTGGAAGTAAAGATTCAGGAAGATGGTGAAATTACCGTAAAGGGACCTTCCGTTTTCAAAGGTTATTTTAAGAACGAAGAGATGACCCGTGAAGCTTTTACGGAAGACGGCTTTTTCCGTACCGGCGACATCGGACATATAGACAGTGAAGGTTTCCTGAAAATCACGGACCGTAAAAAGGAAATGTTCAAGACATCCGGCGGTAAGTATATCGCACCGCAGGTTATTGAAAACCAGGCCAAGGCTTCTAAATTCATAGAACAGATTATGGTGGTGGGCGATGGCGAAAAAATGCCCTGCGCTTTTGTTCAGCCGGATTTTAATTTTGCCAGACACTGGGCCGAGCGTCATAAGCTGGATATTGGCTCCACCCCGGAAGAGATTGCACAAAGCCGCGAACTTAAAGAACGGATCGGTAAGGAAATAGACTACCTGAACACCAAGTTGGGAAGCTGGGAGCAGATTAAGCGCTTTGAGCTTACTCCTGAAGTCTGGTCCATAGATGACGGCCTGCTTACACCCACTTTAAAACTTAAACGAAAAGCCATCAGGGAACGTTTCTTAACCTTGTACAACAGGATGTACGGACATGAGGGCGATAAATAACTGAACGGGAATAAAATGGAAAATCCGGCTCCACATTCATGGGGCCGGATTTTTTTACCTCTGATCCTATATGAACATCTCCTTGCGCAATGCAGAATATCTATATCTCATTAGATTTCGCATCGCCTCGATAACTCAACTGCTTGGTAGAACAATAAGAGCACAGATCCTTATAATACGAATGTTTACAGTCGCAGAGCCCCGGCGAAGCTTTTCGCTAAAATATGAAGGCGAAACGGGAAATGATGACATTGCTAATGCAGGCAAATCACCCTCCTAAAAAGCTATCGAACAAAAAAATCCGACTCAGTACTGAATCGGATTTTATATATTTCGTAAAGTAACCTTAAAACTTGATGATCTCCTTCATCTTTTCGTTTTCTTCATTTACCATTTCGTCGTCAATCAGGATTTTCCCGGAATGCTCGTCTATGATAATTTTCTTACGCTGTGCAATCTCCATCTGCTTCTGTGGCGGAACGGTGAAGAACGATCCCTTCGGAGCACCTCTTTCCAGACCTACTACCGCAAGACCAGTGGTCGAATTGGAACGGATCCTGTTATATGAAGCCAGCAGACGCTCATCAATCTTCTTGGAAAACTCGGCAGATTTTTCAACCAGGAAATCCTCCTCTTTCTGGGTTTCGGCTACTAGGTTCTCAAGCTCTTCCTTCTTGAATTTCAGGTGGTTCTTCAACTGCTCAATTTTAGCATTCAGCTCATCCAGAGTTTCATTTTTGTGGGAGATCTTGGCCTCAAACTCATTTATTCTTTTTTCCGCCAGCTGGATTTCCAATTCCTGAAATTCGATTTCCTTATCCAGAGATTCAAATTCCTTATTGTTGCGTACGTTGTCCTGCTGCGATTTGTATTTTTCTATCAGGGAATTGGCATGGTTAATCACTTCCCTCTTGGTATTGATCTCGTCGTTCTGCTCCTTAATCTCAGCCTGAAATTTCTCTGCTCTTTTTTCCAAGCCTTCAATCTCAATTTCCAGATCCTCCACTTCAATTGGAAGCTCGCCTCTGGTATTGCGAATATCGTCTAATCTGGAATCAATAATCTGCAGGTCATACAGCGCCCTTAATTTTTCTTCAACAGAAATTTCTACGTTTTTCTTAGCCATATATTATAAAAAGTAATTAACAGGATTGGTATTCCCGGTTGATTTTGAGACTGCAAATTTAGGAAATTTTTCCGACAAAATCTCAAATAATTGTTGAGTTACAAACTGTTCCGATTCATAATGGCCGATATCACAGATCATCATTTTATCCTCGGCCTTAAAGAAATCGTGGTACTTCACATCGCCGGTTAGGTAAGCGTCACACCCCGCGGCTATCGCAGCATCAATTCCTGAAGCACCACTGCCACCCAGCACTCCTACCCTTCTGATGGCTTGTGGAAGCTGAGCGCTGTGACGGATTACTTCCAGGCTGAATTTTTCTTTCACCAGTTTCAGGAAATCGGCCGGAGCCAAAGGTTCAGGAAGATCGCCGTAGCGCCCCAGTCCGGAATAGGGATTCTCATTATCCAGCCGGATAATATTATAGGCCACCTCTTCATAAGGATGCGCCTCTTTCATCGCCCTCAGGATCCGGTTCTGTTTATAAGCTTCAAAAACGACTGCAACTTTTTCCTCGTCTGCCTTACTGCGCTCGCCCTGCTTCCCTGAGTAAGGGTCCGAACCTGCTAAAGGCCGGAAGGTACCTGTACCGCCATGACTGAAACTGCACTGGTCATAGAAACCGATACCGCCGGCACCCGCTGAAAAAAGGGCCTCGCGAAGAGCCTCTGCATCGTCTGCCGGAACCATGACTTCCAGCGTTTTGAGGTTTTCTCTTTTGGGCATCAGTATCTTTTGATCCGAAAGTCCGAGTCGTTCGCAAATCCCGAAGTTCACCCCGTAATAATCATTGTCAAATGCAGTATGAATGGCATAGATGGCAATTTTACTTTCGACAGCCTTCAGAACTGCCCGCTCAACATAGTTTTTGCCGGTCAGAGATTTCAGTCCTGAAAAAATAATGGGGTGAAAGGTCACAATCAGGTTGGCAGAGCAGGCAACAGCTTCATCCACCACCTTTTCCAGCGCGTCATGACATACCAGAATGCCGGTAATTTCACGTTCCGGGTTACCGCAGAGCAGTCCCACATTATCAAAGTCTTCTGCCTGCTTCATTGAAAATGTATTTTCAATTTCAAAAACCACCTCCTTTAAGTTCATTTCATTAAGTTTGTAACGAAAATAAGGAATAATTGCAAACAGAACCCTATGGAGCCGCATCACGCCATTGAAAAGGAGCACGATTTCATCCCGGAAAGAAAAAAGTGGAAGCGGCAGCTGTTCAGGATCATCTATCGCGCAGATACGCCTTTGGGTAAGATGTTTGACATTTGCCTGCTGATCCTGATTTTCCTGAGCACCTTCATCGTTATGTTGGAGAGTGTGCCTTCCTTTGACCTTCAGTTTCATACGCTCTTCATTGTTCTGGAGTGGACCATCTCGCTTTTTTTCACCGCAGAGTACATTTTAAGGATCATTACCATCCGCAACAAACGTAAATACATCTTCAGTTTCTTCGGAATCATAGACCTGCTGGCCATTCTGCCTTTTTTCCTGAGTCTTTTACTGCCCGTAACCAAGTTTTTCCTGATTATCCGAATGCTGCGCATCCTGCGTATTTTCAGGATTCTTAACCTGCTCGATTTTATGAATGACGGCTATCTGATTGTACGTGCTTTAAAGAACAGCTCCCGTAAAATCTACATCTTCCTGCTCTTCCTGATGATATTTTCCGTAATTGTGGGTTCCATGATGTATATGGTGGAAGGTCATAAAGAAGGTTTTGAAAGTATTCCGCAGAGCATTTACTGGGCGGTAGTAACGGTGACCACTGTAGGTTACGGCGATGTTTCGCCCACTACCCCACTTGGAAAACTGTTTTCCATACTTCTTATGTTGGCCGGTTATTCCATCATTGCTGTACCTACGGGAATTGTAACTGCTGAAATGCGCAACAAGAGGCAGAATTTTGAAAAAGTGTGCAGCAGATGCATGAACGATGATATAGATGATGATGCCAACTACTGCAAGCGCTGCGGCGAAAAGACCACCATTCCTGAAAGGTATCTGGGCAATCAATAAAACCAAATACTGCCCTGCGCACTTTAGGACTATTTACCAATTATGCTTTTTAGCGTTCGTTCGCCCATTGAAATACACTATTAAAAGCAGATCCGTTTGTACCTGTATGAAACAGGAAACAGCCCCGTTAACGAGGCTGCTGTTTGTATATTTCATCTGAATTTTACTTCTTAATCACTTTTCGGGAATACTGGGTACCATCCTGTAGGGTAAGTACCGCCACATAATTTCCGTTAATCAGTCATCTGACATTAACTTCGGTCATTTTTCTCCCACCTTCAAACAGTATCACTCCAACCGTCATTGATTAGGATTCCACCATAATAACATCAGCTTTTGTGCTGATAGTGGCAAGATCTGCCTTTGGATCCGGACTGATTTGATTGCGTACATGCGCATTAGCAACATCGTTTACACCCATACTGCAGTTTGGATTAGCATCAAGTGTGGCGATCACTTCCCGCAGTGCTGATTCACATTTGGAGAATAACTGCCGGTTATAGAAATATAATAAAGGTCATTTCGAGTGGTGTTAGCAGATGCTGCGGTTAGGACACCTGTATTTATTGCTAAATGCCTGCAATACACAAAGGGAAAGCAAAAATAACTATCGGCTCATCCATTAAAAAAAAGCGGCCAGAATTGGCCGCTTACATTTATGAATTTCTACTTTTTAATTGCTTTCACTGACTTTGAAGAACCGTCTTTAAAGTCAAGCTTCAAAATATACAGTCCCGATTTCAGCTCAGACAAATTAACTTGTCTTCCCGGATTACTGATTGATTTTACCAATCTTCCGGACATATCAATAACAGAAACAGATTTCAGGTCCTTGGCATCGGCAATGTTAACAACATCGGTAAATGGGTTTGGATAAACCCTCACTTCACTGCTCTGAGCTGCGATTTCTGAAGTTGAAAGTGCACCGGTCGTTACCGCAAAATTATCAACATGGAAATCATAGTCTTCAGCATCATCCACTGTACCGTCGGTACCAAAAATAGCGAACTTCACCTGCGCGGTAGCCTGTGCTGCCGGAACGGTATAAGTAAAGGTATTGGAGGTGTTGCTGATATTGTCCATATAAGTAAACTCTTCAATAATGGACCAAGTAGCACCGTTATCAGTAGATATTAGGACATTCACCACATCATCGGAACCCATCGCAATCGGATCTGAACCGTAATATTCTGTAACGCCATAATTGAAGGTCATCGTATGCGTACCTGCACCAGACAAATCAAAAGTTGGGCTGATAAGCCATCCGGCACGGTCAAAATAATAAAGGTTTAATGCTGCACCACCTGTGCCTCCGTTACCCAACAGGAAGGCTTCAGATCTCCAGTTATAGCTTACAGTTGCACCAGGTGCAGGTCCCGAAGCCGGGGAACCACCGGCCGCAATTAACCAGCAGTTACCGGGTACTGTATTAAAGTTATTGGTATAGTTAGGCTGGATAGCAGCGCAAGCTGTAGTGAAAGTTCTCACTGTACAGGACTGCGAAAGTACAGTACCGTTAGTTGCATTCACCGTATAATAATATGTGGTGCTGTTTGCAAGTGCTGTAGGTAGTGTATAGGAAGTTACATTGCCAACATTAACGGCATTCAGGACATCGGTCCCGCCGGAAGTGGTTCCCATGGTGATAATATAGGAGGTTGCACCCGGCATTGCATTCCACGTGATTGTTGGCGTGATAGAGACTCCGCTGAGGGCGTTGGCCGGTGCAGTGACCACAGGACAGAAAGACACGGTGGTAAATGAAGGTCCCGCCGCCCAAAGACTCTGAGCACTGGACGAACATTTTGATCTCACCCAAACATAATACGTGGTTGACGGCAATAAACCGGTTAACTGGTATGCAGGTGTCGTAAGACCAGTGGCTGTTGGCACTGTAGCTGCTGTAGGAGCAGTGTTGGTTGCACTGTAATAAAAGTCATACCCGTTTGCCGGCACCGGAGTGGTTGCATTCCATACGAAATCAGCGGTGAAACTGGTAACGTTAGATACAGCTACACCCGTAGGTTGTACACAGGTTGGCGTTTCCATCACACGTACCTCGTCCAGGAGAAGGTCATCATAAAAATAACCGTTTCCTGCAGCATCTTTATCGACGGTGAATCTAATACGGATGGTAGCTCCCGAATATGCCGTTCCAAGTGGAATTCCCTCTAGTCTCCAGTTACTTGAATTGGTATCAGCTGTAAAAATCTGGTTCCAGGTGGTTCCGTCGCTGGTTACGTGTACCGTAAGCTTGTTATTATCATAAGGTGGCAGTGTTCCTGTAGCTGACGTAAGGTGATTCTTATACCATTCAAACTGTATATAAGGATTGGTAAGTCCTGTCAAATTGATTTGAGGAGAGATGAGCTGAACCTGATGTTCTCCCAGGTACGGTGAACTTGCATCAACCCAGGCAAATGTACCTCCTGTCCTACCGTTATTCACCGGGCTTGCACCATACTCAGGGTTCCCCGCAAACTTCCAGAAAGCATTGGTACTGGTGGAAGTGGTAGTCGGATTGATATTTGTCCAGCAGTTAGGCAATGTACCCGAACTGAATGCTTCGTAAAACGGAGCTGCAAATGCGACACATGACGTTACTGCAGAACCTGCCGCCACCCATATACTCTTATCTGCTGCTGAACAGTTGGAGCGGATCCACACATAATAGGTTGTGGCTGGGGAAAGAGACGGAATCAGGCCGGGTGATGACGGCACATTTAATATTGGTGAGGTAGTCGCTGTAGGAGCAACATTCGTTGTATTGTAATAAATGTCATATCCCAGAGCCGGAGCAGTTGGAGGAGCCGTGAACGATACCTGCAGTGAAGATGAAGATACAGTTGTTGTGCTTGCCGCTGTTGGAATTGTACAGCTAGGCGGGGATGTTACAGCCAGTGTATAGTCATGAGCTTCACCATAACCATCTGTGTTACATGGTATCGGTGCAGTATTCCAACGGTCGGCTAAGCGCATTCTGTAAGTACCCACCGGGGTTCCCGCAGGAACTGTAATTGTGGAAGCCGTCTGTAATCCGGACCCACTTGATCCTGAACCTATCAGTTCAGAAGCAGGATCAAAGGTCCCGTCATTGTTAAAATCTGCCCAGATACTTACATACTGACCGCTGTAACCATGATCCACCGTAAAATTGTAAGGTAGTGAGGCCTGCAGAGTGACGGTCTGGGTAGCACTGAAATCTCCATAAGCGGCATTGGAACAACCCGTGTTAAGATGACTGAATCCAGCGGAGGGGATGGAGAAACTGCTAATTTGATCTCCGTCCGCACATCCACTTGCAAATTCGGGCACACAGTAGGTTTGCGCCGATGCTCCGAGCCCGAGGGACAAAAAGCATGATAGTAGTACTTTCTTCATAATTTATGATTTATAAGGTTATGGCTAATTTATAAAATTTTAATATATTATAGATAAAAAAAAGCACATTAAATCAAAAGGTAATTAAACAGTCAGCATAATTGTTGCGAAATAGATTTACACAGGACAAAATCAAGTTATTTGAAGATAGACACCGTTCATCTAATCTTCAAAAAAAATCAGGAGGTAAATTAGAACTGCTGACAACGTTCTCGCAGCATTCTCACATCACCATCATTAACCCCTATTATAATATAAGGCTTTCAGTGCAGTCATGTTAATGTGATTGCCTGAAGGATAGAGGTATAAAAAAACTGTCCCACCGGTTGGTGAGACAGCCTTTTCTATTGATTAGATAACTGCTTACTTTTTAATCGCTTTCACAGTTTTGGAAGTTCCATTTTTATAATCCAGTTTCAGGATATAAAGTCCGGCTTTCAGTTCACTCAGATTGATCTGTCTTCCAGGATTGGCTATTGTTTTCACCATTCTTCCGGACATATCAACTACAGTTAATGATTTCAGATCCTTCGCATCCGATATATTAACGATATCAGTAAACGGATTCGGATACACAGAAGCTTTATCTGTTTCAGCTACCACATTTGAAGTACCCAACGTACCTGAGGTAGAAATTGTATAAGTACCAAACTGTGTTGCGGAGTATCCGGTTAGCAGGACATAATAAGTAGTTCCCGCTGTAGCATTAAACGTCACAGTCGGAGCATTGTTAATACCAGGACAACCAGCGTCAGCATACCCCACACCTGATGTATTAGCCACACAGGTTAAAGTGCTGCAATCACCGGTATAAACTCTCATATAAGCATCAAACTGTGTCCCGCATGCACTGATGGTAATAGGACCGGATACCTGTGAAGTAACCGTATACCAAACACCGTTATAACTAGCTGTTGATCCAGTACTTCCGCAAGTAGAGGTAGGCAGCGTGTCGGCCGTTGCCAGCGCATTAGTACCTGTCACACTTCCGTTTGGAGCAATCGCAATAGCGGTGCTGCAGGAATCATTTGCCGGCACTTCAGGCGTCGTTACACAAATAGTAAAATTAGAAGTGGTAGCTGCTGTACTTGTTGAAGAAAAAACTCTGACATAATAGGTTTGTCCTACGGTCAATGTAGTAAGCAGGACATTGGAATTTCCGTAATTCCCGGCAAAGCAGGCTACGGCTGTCAAGCTTCCGCATGAACCGGAATAAACCTGCGTAGTGGTAGCGTTATCGGAGTAAATTACATTTACCAAATGTGTTGTGGATGTAGCAGTGAATGAATACCAAACATCATCATTTATACCCGTAGCTGAACATGTAGGTGTTGTACCTGTACTTGCACTGGCACTGGCGGTACTACCAGACACCGGATTTGCACACACACCTGTTGAACTCGGTGTAAGTACAACCGCTGCGGAGCAGTCATCATTGGCCGGCACCGGTGGCTGTGTCCCTACACAGATATCAAACGAGGCCCTTGTGGTTGCAGATGTAGAATTGGTCCACACCCGAACATAATAGGTAGTACCAGCTGTCAGTCCTGTAGCATTTAACGTATTTGGATCACTGCAGACTACCTGTACAAGGGAACCACAGGCACCACTATAAATAGCCATTGCCATATCGGTGCTGCCTGAAACGTTGGATAATGTAATTCTGTGCGCCGTACCGGTGGCTGTAAATTTAAACCAAACATCATCATTGGTCCCTGTAGCAACACATGACGGTGCAGTTTCAGTAGAAGCAGTTGCGTTGACTGTTGTACCCGAAGCAAACGATCCACATAAATAATCGGGATTTACCGTAAGGGTAACTGCACCAGCACAGTCATCGTTTGCCGGTGGAGGTGGCGGACTGGTTACACAGATATCAAAAGAGGCTGCTGCTGTTTGTGTGCCTGAATATGTATATACCCTGATATAATAGGTATTTCCAACAGTGAGGCCCGTCACAGTACCCGTGTTAGGATCAGAACAGAGTAAACTGGTTGTTGAACCGCAGGCTCCGCTCAGTACCTGAAAATACATATCAGTTGTGGAAGGATTACCCACCGAGACAACGTTTGAAAGGGTAACAATGTGGGTAGTGCCCGTAGCTACAAACGAATACCAAACATCATCATTTGGTGTACCGCCGCAAGCGCCTGCCGGCATTGATTCCGTGGCTCCCAGTGTAGTACCGCTTACGGGCGTTGCACATGTTGCACCGGTATTAGCGGTAAGCATAACCGCATTCGCACAATCATCATTGGCAGGTGCCGCAGGTGCTGCAGGACTTGTAAATGACCAGATTACAGCATCGCAACCCAACGCATCGGCACCTCCATTAGTAGGCACAATATACCAGTAGTACTGCGTATTATATTGAGTAAGACTGGCTGTATAGGTTGTGGCCGGTGCGGTAACTGTTGAAACCAAAGTTGTGGGCGGATTGGTGGTCCCCAGGTATACCTTGTATCCGGTTGGCGGTACACCTGAGGCAGGAGCGGTCCAGCTTAACGTAGGGGTTAGCGTTGTGACAGTACTTCCATTGGCCGGCCCCGTAAGCGTTCCGCAGTTTGGCGGCGGTGGCCCCTGAGTGATATCAAGTGTGAAACTACCGCAGTCTGGAGTGGGCCAGGTATCAACGATGATATAGTACGTACCGTTTGTTGGAATGTTAATTACACCGGAACCGGAACTTGCAGAACTTGTGGTCACATTTCCTACGCTGTTAGCTGGTGTAGGTGCACATGCCGAGTGAACAGAAGCAATTTTCCATGTTGCGGAACCCCCCAAAGCCAAATTCAAAGTTGTAGGAGCATTCGTGATATTAATGGAATATACAAAATCCTCGCCTGCACCATAGTTAGCGTTGGCGTAGCTTCCCGCAGGAAAATCGTTCACTTTTCCACATGTGGTTTGAGCACCACTTGAAAAAGGAATTGCGGTAATCGGAATTGCCGTAGCACAGTCGTTCTGTGCTTTAGCGAATGTGCCCACTATTGACAGAAGACACATCAGTAAAATTTTCTTCATAATAAATTGTTTTTAAAATTAGCGTAAATGTACATCATTTTTACCAACATAAAACATTTTAATGCAATTTGTGTATTTCATTACGTAAAACAATGTATTAAAACCTTTTTATTAAAAAGTAAACAATTGTTCAAATTACAGTGCACAAAAAAGGCAGCCGTAAAGCTGCCCTCCAAAAAATTATTTAAGTTACTACTTTTTAACAGCTTTCACTGTTTTTGCAGTTCCGTCTTTATAATCCAGTTTCAGGATATACAGACCGGATTTCAGCTCAGACAGGTTAATCTGCCTGCCCGGGTTGGCGATGGTCTTCACCAGTCTTCCGGACATATCGATAACTGATACTGATTTCAGGTCTTTCACGTCAGAAATATTCACCAGATCCGTAAACGGATTAGGATAAACTTTTATATCATCAGCCTGGCTAATCACTTCAGTTGTGGCAAGATTTGGGTTCTGTATAACAGCTACCTCATCCAGCAGAAGGTCATCATAGAAATATCCATTTCCGGCAACATCTTTATCCACAGTAAAACGGACCTGAATTGTACTACCTACAAAAGATGATGGAATTGCGATTCCAACTGTCCGCCATACACTGGAGTTCGTGTCATCAGCAAATACTTCCGTCCAGGTTGTTCCATCGGAAGAAATATGTACAAGAAGCTTGTTATTATCATACGCCGGTACAGTAGTGCCTGTAGCAGATGTAAGATGGTTCTTATACCATTCAAACTGAAGATATGGTGCCGTTAGTCCAGCAAGGTTAATTTGAGGAGTTATAAGCTGTACTGTATGCTCACCTGTATAAGGTGTACTGGCATCTACCCATGCGAATGTTCCTGCAGGTTTCACACTGTTTACGATGGAAGCACCATATTCAGGAGCTCCCGAAAATTTCCAGAACGCGCTGGTACTCGTTGAGGTCGTTGTAGGGTTTACATTGGACCAACAGTTAGGAACGGCACCGGAACTGAAAGATTCAGTAAAAGGTGCAGTAAACGGTGCACACAAGGTTGTGAATGAGATTCCACCCGACCATACACTAAAATCCGAACCAGAACATTTGGACCTTATCCAAATGTAATATACAGTACTTGGAGCCAGACCGCTAACCGTTGCGCTAGTTGTAGTACTAGCTACCGAATTGGATGCATCCAGAATGGTAGCTGCTGTTGGAGCGGTATTCACAGTGCTGTAATAGACTTCGTAACCGTTTGCTGGCGGAGTTACAGAAGCAGTCCACGAAACCTGTGCGGTATTAGAAGTTTCATTAGATACCGTGAAGTTGCTTGGCGCAATGCATCCTGTTGGAGCGACTACGACAAGAGTAAAATCTACATAACTACCATTTGCAGGTGTACCACAGGCACCGATTGTAGATGCTGTAGCGGCGGCCACACGTACTCTGTAAGTACCTAAGGGAGTTGTAGAGGGAATAGTTAAAGCACCGACAGCTGTAGCAACTGAACCAGTTCCCAACACTTTTTCTCCGGCATCTTCAAAATCCAGGTCATTATTCCAGTCTACCCAAATATAATAATAGGTACTTGATGTTGTAGAGGCATCAATCGAATAATTGATAGTTCCGGAAGGATATGTAGAGAAGGTATTTGCAGACTGATCTACATACGGGGTGTATGATGATGCAGAGTAATTTAGGTTGGTCATCCCACCTGTTGTAGTTATTGTTTCTACATAACGTGTTGTGGTGGTACCTGTTGCAGGAATACAGTATCCGGTATAACCACTCACCACCGTATTAGTCCAAGTACTTACATCGGATCCCGCACAATTGGACCTCACCCAGAAATAATAGGTTGTATTGGCATTCAGTGCTGGCACTGTGGCAGATAGCCCACTCACTGTTAATGAGTTGTTAACATCAAGTACAGTTGAAGCTGTAGGTGCCACATTGCTGGTGCTGTAATAAACTGTATAATTTTGCGGGCTGGTAACAACTGGAGCGACCCAAGCCAGCGAGACAGAATTTGCTGTGAAGCCGGTAACAGCCAGATTATCAGGCCTGTCACATGCAGGAGTCACCTCCACAAAGATGTCGTCAATACGAATTGAGGTACCAGAGCCGGTCTGCCCGGGATGCCTGAAAGCCAGATACTGGTTGGTACCGGCTGGAATATATACCGCATATTCATCCCAAGCACTACTTGTTGGTCCCAAATTGATAGGAGAACCAATCGCCGTAAATGTGCTTGGATCATTTGGATCCGAAAGTGTTCCCACTTCCATAAAATAATTGGCACCACCTGCACTGGCCATAAAGCGAACCCTGTTAAGGCCGTTCATAAGATTGGAAGTAGGCGGCGAAACCAACATACCACCTCCTGTGGTGTTTGTAGAGTAGATGTAATAGCTGTTTGGAGCACTGAAGTTTGCAGTGGAGTAAACGTAGCCATATCCTGGCCATCCGGCAGGTTCCAGGTATTTCCAGCAGTTTGGTGCATTGTTATTGGTAGTTGTACCTACCGGTGTAGAATCAAAATTTTCAGAATATGGAACTGTAAAGGAATTACACAACGTACTGAAACTACCTGCAGAAACCCATGCAGTAGTGTCGGAACTGCTGCATCTGGATCTAATCCAAACAAAATACTGAGTGGCAGTAGCAAGACCCGTAATTGCAGCTGACGGTGCTCCAGCAGGTACAATTACAGAATTTGATGCGTCAAGAACTGTTGATGATGTAGGTGCCGTATTTGTTGTGCTGTAATAAACCTCATAACCCGCTGCCGGAGCAACACCAGGTGCGGTCCAGCTTAAGCCTGTGGAGTTCACAGTAGTTGCATTGTATGTAAACGGTGCCAGCGGCAGGAAGCATGTAGGAGGTAACCAGTTGTAGGTTAAACCGTCTGACGGCATTCCGGGAGGATCGTTAAGTGTATTAAAAGCCTGTGTACTGCTGTTTGCTGTTCCATCCGTAGAATTTACAAATTTTATGCTTGTAGAATTTGTACGGTTAATATAGTCCGCGTTGGAAGCGCCCCTCAAGCCAATCTGTAAGGTTCCGCTGATTGATGATGTTCCGCCAACGATGT
The DNA here is from genome assembly GCF_008831505.1 of Chryseobacterium sp. Taxonomy (NCBI): domain Bacteria; kingdom Pseudomonadati; phylum Bacteroidota; class Flavobacteriia; order Flavobacteriales; family Weeksellaceae; genus Chryseobacterium; species Chryseobacterium sp. The sequence continues at coordinate 1,824,796 of NZ_CP044507.1, forward strand.
ACCCACCGTTTGAATACACAAAACTGATCTCATTACTAGATTCTTTAAGCCTTACCTGAAATGACAATGTGTACACACTGGTAGTAGAAGTACTTTGTGTAGGACGGAAGTTCTTCCATTGAAAAACCATTTCCCTGTTTGGTGCAGTACCCACAGTTTGCCAACGCATTTCACCTGTTTGTCCTGCAATATCAAAGACAGAACTAATATTTCGGCTAAAAGGAGAAGCGGCACCGTCGTATGCTATGGTACCTGAAACAGGAGTCGCGGTTGAGGCATCCGGCGGCGTGGCGCCAAAGGTTATAAAGCCATTTGCAGACATATTAATGTTTGTAACCGGACTTCCGTTATACATGAATGTGAAAGACGGAACCACGGCAAAGACTCCCGTGTCCAAACTTGTGGCAGCAGTATTGCCTGTAGCAGTAGCCAGCACAGTGCCACCTGTAATTTCGGTGTATGTACTTGTAGTTTGCGAAAACGTGTACGTGCTTACCTGTGCCGTGAGCCCGTTTCCGAGAATTGCACACAAAAGCAAGAAAGCCCAGGTGTGTAAAGCCAGTAGCCGCTTAGGAACCCTGACTTTCATCGTGTAATTTTTTTTCATTAATTATAATTTAATATTCGGGCACTAAGTTATACATTCTATTATTATTTTATGATAATAATTGTTATAATGTTATGAGATAGCAGAACACAGTACCGAAACGATAATCATCTTTAAATGAGATGTAGTACGTAAAGAATTATTTGACATACAAAAAGCGACCTCCACCGGAGGCCGCTTAAAATCAAGTGTTATAAGAGGTTACTTTTTAATTGCTTTCATTGACTTGGAAGTCGCGTCTTTGTAATCCAATTTAAGAATATACATTCCTGATCTCAACTCTCTCAGATTAATCTGCGCACCCGGATTATCAATTGTCCTCAACACTCTTCCGGACATATCCAGTACTGTAACAGATTTTACACTTCGGAAATCTGAAAAATTAACTACATCCGTAAATGGATTAGGATATATCAGCGGTTCTTTGGTGTTTCCTGCCTCTGAGGTTCCCATTGTACAGTTAGGGTCTACAGTAACGGTTACCACCGATCTGGCACTTTCGCAACCAGTGGAATAATTCCAGTTGTAGATATAATACCAATAGTTAGGACCGGAGGTGAAGTTGTTTCCGGTAACATTGATAGCCGGCGATGTAAAAGGATAATTAGCACCTGAGGTATTTCGCTGAAGATTGATGCCGACACCCTGCCCGATTCTGTAGCCGGTGCCCACAGGTAGCAGGTAGTTAAGAGTTACAGTTTGTGGTGTCACCCCATCATTCACCGCAACTGTATACGGAACTGAAACCAATGTTGTACCACTGCTGTCCCTGATCTCTATAGAAGAGGCGGTACCGATGGCTACAGTAGACGCCGGATAAACATCGACAGAATTTAAAGTTACAGGTGTAAGTACATCAAAAATCTGGTAATAGGTACCAATTGCATAATTAGAGGCACTAATGGTCCCAAGTGATGATGGACTTGCCGGACCCACATTCCCTGTAGTTCCTGATCCTGAAGATACATAGAAATCAGTGGTTACATTCAGTGGTCCTGTAGTAAATGTAGCTCCCGTAGCTAAAGGAGTTGTATCTGTAGCATTTGCATACCAGTTAATCTGTGCACCGGCATCTGCTGTCGCAGTAATCGTAGCAGTTCCGCCTACACATACAGGCACCGGATTTACTGTTGTTGCAGATATAACCGGTGGCTGACAAAGAGTAACCATTGTTACCGCGGTGGGTGTCCAGACACTTTTGTCCGAAGCCGAGCACACCGACCTTACCCATACATAATATACTGTTGATGGATTAAGTCCGGAAAGGGTTGCGGTTGTGCCAACCACAGAGAGTGAGTTGGTACCGTCCAGTACGGTACCGGCTACAGGAGGCGTCGGATCTGTGCTGTAATAGATTTCATATCCGGTAGCCGGTGTGGAGGGAGCCACCCAACTAACAGTTCCTCCGGAACCGGTTACACTTCCTGCAGTTACAGAAAGGGCAGTTGGTTCAAAGCAGGTGGGAGCATTCTCAACCGTAATATTATCCATATAGATGCCACGGTAAGTACCGCCCAGGCCATGTCTGAATACCAAATACTGATGCGTGCCGGCAGGAATCATCACCGTATATTCCTGATGCGAATTCGTTAACGGAATTGTAGTCAAAAGTGAAAGGCTGCCCAGATTGGTAGGGCTGTCCAGGGTCCCAACTTCAAGGATAGAGGTGCTGCCGCTTCCTCTGGCTGAAAATTTCACCCACTTTGTTCCGTCAGACAGGTTTAATGTCTGAGGTGAAATCAACAGAATATTACCGGTAGTGTCCGAGCTGTTATACATATAAAAGCTGTGCGGCGCGGAAACTGAGTTGCTCGTTGAGACATATCCATAAGCCGCAGATCCTGATTCTTCGTAATACGTCCAGCACACAGGAGCGGTATTATTGGTACTGCTGCCTGACGGTGCCGTGTCGAAATCCTGCGTATAAGGCGCATTTACAGGTACACATTCCGTAGCTAAAGTAATTCCGGCTGACCAGTTTCCGAAATCCGATGAAGAACATTTACCCCGTATCCAGATATAATACTGAGTTCCGGAGCTTAGCCCGGAAAGCGTAGCTGAAAGGGCCGAACTTGACACAGATAAAGAGTTTGTTCCGTCCAGTACTGTTGAGGAATCCGGTGCAATGCCGGTAGTGTTGTAATAAATATCGTAACCTAAAGCAGGAACCTGAGCAGGCGCCGTCCAGTTTACCACTGCTGTACCCAAGGTTACAGATCCGGGTGTAAATGAAACCGGCGAAAAGCAAGTGGGCGGTGTCCATGTGTACGTAAGACCATCCGCAGGCATTCCCGGTGGGACATTTACGGTACTGAAAGACTGATCCAGACCGTTTGAGGTACCTGCTTCAGAATTGATGAATAAAGTTCCGGTTGGATTATAACGGTTATTAAAATCGGAGTTTGTAGCACCCCGCAGACCAATCTGATTGACGGATGATGAATATGAGGTGGAACCTATTAAATATGATCCGCTGGTATACACAGTGGAAATAATATTCGTAGTCTCCTGTAGCCTTATCTGGAAAGAGAACGCATACACACTGGTCGTTGATGTGGTATTGGTCGGTCTGAAATCTGTCCATTGAATCACCACCTCCCTGTTTGGAGCAGTGCCTACTGTTTCCCAACGAATGTTTCCGGTGCGTCCTGCAATATCATAGAAAGAGGTTAAATCACGTGCAAAGGCCGCAATGGCGCCCTCGTAAGCGATAGATGATGAGATAGGTGCAGATAAAGTTGCACTTGGTGCAGTGGCGCCAAAGGTCACAAAGCCGTTCGAGGAGACATTTAACTCCGTGTAGCTTTGCTGGTTAAAATTAAAAGCGAAAGGAAGAGTTACAGAATAAACCTGACTGTTAAGATTGGTTGCTGATGTATTTCCTGTTGCTGTCCCTAATACTGTTCCTCCCGTAATCGGGGTAAACGTTCCTATATTCTGGGAGAATACATAGGCACTTACCTGTGCCTTTAATTCCGTCCCGATTGCTGCCGAAAGCAGTAACACACTCAAACCAGCCAGCATACTGCGTATGCTAACCCTCAAAAGACTTGTTTTTTCCCTGTAATTTTTACTCATAAGATATAATTATTTGGTAGACAATAAATATAGTATTTTCAAATTAAAGCGATCGAAGAAGGGACAACAAGGCATCAGCAGGGCCTTTAACTGGTGATTCAGCAAAATTTCTGGAGGTGCATTTTATGCATAAAATAGCATCTGGAAGTCTGTTTAAAAAAAACACCCCTGAAAAAAGGTTATTTCAGGGGTGCTTCTGATGGAGCTACTAACTTTAAAATTCCAGTTCGTTTTCCGGATGGATATGGTCATAATCTGCAACCATTTCCTCCTCATAGTTGGTCTTTTCCTTTTTGCTGAATCTGTTTTCAAGCCTTACCATAATAAGGTAGACAACCGGAACAATAATCAGTGTCAGGAACAGCGACGAGATAAGTCCACCTATAATTACGATAGCCAGACCGTTGTTCATCTCCGCTGCGGCGCCTGAAGCGAGGGCGATAGGTAACATACCGAATACCATCGCTATCGTGGTCATCAGGATAGGTCTTAAACGGGCATGGTTGGCCTGGATTAGCGCATTTTCTATAGTCTCACCTTTATCTACCCTGTGATTGGCAAAATCAACAAGCAGGATGGCATTCTTGGCCACCAGACCGATCAGCATGATGATACCCAGTATCGTAAAAATGTTCAAACTCTGGTTGGTGAGCGCCAGCGCCCATAGTGCACCGATAAATGACAGCGGAATGGAGAAGAGTACAATGAACGGTTTCAGGAAGTCGTCGTAAAGCACCACCATAATCATATATACCAACATAATGGCGGCCAGCAGCGCGATACCCAAAGTTCCGAAACCTTCGCTCTGGTTTTCCATATTTCCGCCCCATACCCAGTTCACACCGGCAGGTTTCTTTATTTCAGCCATCTTGGTTTCCCATTCGGCAGCTACTGTACCGGTGGTCTTACCGACAGTCTGCGCCTGTACAGTAACCGATGGCGATCTGTCGTACCTTTCCAGCAAGGCAGGTCCCGAAGTAAAGTTAATATCGGCAAACTGCGACAGCTGTATTCTCATACCCTGCTGGTTCACGAAGTTGATGTTGCGGACATCATCAATACTTGTCCTGTTGGCTTCATCAAGGATGATATTGATATCATACTCGTTATTACCGGTTCGGAATTTATTATCGGTATTACCGCTGAAAGCCGTTCTAAGGGTCTGACCAACGGAGGCCACATTCAGGCCGAGAGAAGTCATCTTGTCGCGGTCTACTGTCACTGAAATTTCAGGGTTACCTTCTTCCACACTCAGTTTAATTTCAGAAGCACCGTCTATGGTTCTCAGCTGCGCTTCGGCAGTCTTTGCGTAAGCCATTGCATCTTCAAGCGTCGTGCCGGTTACCGTCATCTGCAGCGGAGCCTGTTCCGCACCCATAAATCCGACCGGAACCGTAGTTACTTTCGCTCCTACCAGAACTTTCTCCAGATCGCGTTTCAGTTTGGCCGCATATACTTTAGTATCGTCTTCCCTTTCATCTTTCGGAACAAGCTCTACACTGATTTCGGATTTGTAATTGGTGGACTGCATAGCACCCATACCGCCACTAACGGATCCTACAGAGGTGATCATCTTCACAATCTCCGGCTTTTTGGCCAGGTGCTTTTCGGCAGCCTGGGTAATGAAGTTGGTTTCTTCCAGGGAAGTATCTTTTGGCATCTCAATCTGAACCAGGAATTCTCCTTTATCGGTACCCGGGAAAAAGTCGGAGCCAATATAACCCATAACGGCCAATGCGATTGCACTGATGAAGAGCACAATGGTAATGGCAAAGGTTTTCAGTTTGTTCACCAAACTCCACTTCAATATGCCCTCAATCTTATGGGTAAACCAGGTAAGTCCCTCCTCAAATTTATATATAATCTTTCCGAAGAAAGAAGTATTGCTTATCACCTCCAGTTTCCCGTAGCGCGAGAACAACCATGGAACCACCGTAAAGGACACCAACAGTGAGAGCATGGTAGCAATAATTACCGTGACGCAGAACTGCGAGATAATGTCGGATACGAGACCCGTACTCATCGCAATAGGCAGGAATACCACCACAATTACCAATGTAATAGCGGTAACCGTAAATCCGATTTCCTTGGCACCGTCGTAGGAAGCACGTACCTTATTCTTACCCATTTCCATGTGGCGGTGGATATTCTCAATAACAACAATCGCATCATCCACAAGAATACCTACCACCAGTGAAAGACCCAGCAAACTCATAAGGTTAAGACTGTAACCAAGGATAAACATTCCTATGAAAGTCGCGATAAGCGAGGTCGGAATGGCTACCATTACAATAAGTGCATTTCGGAAACTGTGCAGGAAGAACATCATAACAAAAGCCACAAGCGCAATCGCGATAAGTAAATCTTTAATTACAGCGTTCGCAGCGGCCAGGGTGAAGGTTGAAGTATCACTGGCAACCGTGATCTTAATATTGTTCCCTTTGTACTGCTCTTCAATCTCGGCAATTTTTTCCTGAACCAGACGGCTTACTTCCACAGCATTGGCATCTGTCTGCTTCTGCACCTGGAGCATCATTGTATTTTCCTGGTTGATCCTCGCTAATTTATCGGCCACCTTTTGCGTGTCCTGAACTTCAGCGATATCCGACAGTCGGATATTCTGTCCGTTTTTGGAAGAGATCGTCAGGTTTCTCAATTCTTCAACCGAACTGATCTTTCCCGCAAGACGGATCAGTGTACTGTTTTCACGTGTCTTCAGACTTCCGGTAGGGAAATCGAGGTTCGACATGGTAATGATCTGCTGAACTTCGGGAATGGTGAGGCCATAGCCTTCCATTTTAGACTGATTCAGGTTGATTCTGATCTCCCTTTCCTGACCACCCACAATATCAACCTTGGACACGCCCGGGATTCTGGAGAATACAGGTTGAATTCTCTGGTCTATCAGGTCGTAAAGCTCATTTTCGGTAAGGTTACCGGTAACTCCCATCCTTACGATCGGCATATCCGAAAGTGAGAATTGGGTAAGAGACGGCTCGTCTATATCTTCAGGCAAATCGGACCGGATGGCATTGATCTTCCGCTGTGCCTCATTCAGGGCAAAATCCACATCGGCATCATTGTTAAACTGAACAATTACCACGGATAAACTCTCATAGGATTTGGACTGAATCTTTTTCACTCCTTCCAGGGCAGATACGGCATCTTCTATTTTCCGTGAGACCGTATTTTCCACCTCGGAGGGCGACGCACCCGGATAAACCGTTGCTACAGTTACTACCTTAACTTCAAATTTAGGGATCAGCTCATAATTCAGCTGGGAATAGCTGAATAGGCCCCCTATGACCAGTAATGCAAGCATTACAATGACCAAACTGGGTCGTTTAATCGATACTTCTGCTAACTTCATCTATATATATGCTTAGTCGATTTATTTCAGTTTACGGATGGGCGTTTTGTCCGTCAGGTTGATCTGGCCACTCGTAACCACCTCATCGCCGGCCTTCAGACCACTGATCACCTCTACACGGTCGCCATAATTTACACCGCTCTGGATCTTGGTCAGATAGGCTACGTTATTGCGTACCACAAATACGGTATTATCACTCACACTGCCCACAAACGCCTCCCGCGGAATGGTAAGCACACTGCCGCTGCCGCTTCGGCTGAAGACTGCGGTTCCGTACATACCGGCTTTAAGTTTGTTAAATGAATTGGGAACTGTAATTTCCACAGGAAACTTGAGTGCGCCCGAAGCAGCGGGTGCGATGAAGGTAATCCGGCCATCCAGCGCGCCTTCAATTACATCGGGCTGAACTTTCACGCTGTTACCTACAGATAGCTGGCTAACCAATGACTGGTCTACATCGACCTTAAGTTTAACGGAAGAGATATCCACCACCTCAACAATAGGCGTACCCGGGTTAAGCACAGTTCCCACTTCTACAAACTTTTGGTTTACGATGCCGCTTACCTTAGAAATGACGTTGGTATCGCCGGACTGTAAGTTGGCTGACTGAAGCTGGGTTCTGGCATTTTTAACCTGCAATCTGGCCTGATCCAGCTGAAGTGCTGTAACACCACCTGTCTTGTAAGCCTGCTCATAACGGTTTAAGGCCATCACTGCGTTATCCAGATTGGCTTTTGCACCGGAAACGTTCACATTTACTTTCTCACCTGCCAAACGGCCGATGCTTTGTCCTGCACGTACATAACTTCCCTCTCTAACATTGAGTGAGATCAGCTGTCCACCCATTTCCGCGGAAATCTGCGCCTGTCTGTTGGGCAGGAATGTACCGTTCACCATAAATTCACCGCTAATCTCCTCTTGCTTTACGAGAGTGGTACGAACAGCCACATTGGTATTCTTTTCCGCTACCACCGCTACCTTTTCCTCATTCTTCTTCTTGTTGTTCTGAAGGATAAAGTAAAACGCGACAGCGATACCCAGTATGGCCAGTATGCTGATGATTGTATTCTTTTTCATAGTTTATTTAATTATTATCAGTTAATGTTTTCAGTTTTCCCTGAGACTTAAGCAGGTCGATTTCCGCAAGTTTATAATCAAGCTTTGCTTTTGTTAAATTATTTTTCGCTTCGGTAAGGTCGCGTTCCGCATCAAGAATATCATTCAAAGTAGCCAAACCATGCTGGTAATTGCTTCTGGTATTGGAAAGAACCTGCTCTGCCAAAACCACATTTTGCTCCTGCATGGAAATCATTGTCATGTTGTTTTCCAGTTCCGTAACGGCATTTTTATGTTGAAGGTCCAGACCCAGCTGCGTCTCCCTTAAATCTGCGCGGGCTTTCTCTATCTCGATCATACTAAGTTCTACACGTGATTTTGTAGCGAAACCGTTAAATATCGGCACCCGAACATTTAACCCTATGGATGCCATATCGGACCAAAATACACCGTTTTCCTTACCGTTCCACCACGGCATTTTTTCACCCTGACCCAAAAAACCATAGTTAGCAGAAAGTGCTACCGACGGGTAGTATTCTGCTTCAGTTGCTTTTTTCTGCCACTCCAGCAGTTCTATCTGCTTGTTCACTAACTGTATTTCAGTACGGTCGGCGAAGTTGGCGCTGCGGTCAGGCAGCAACGAGGGTTCAAAAGTCTGCTCCGGAAGTTCAATTTCCTGATCCATGGGCATTCCAATCATAAACTTGAGTGCATTTTCAGCAAGGTCTACGGTATTCTCAAGTTGCTGCACTCCTGAACTTACATTATTGCGGGCCACAACTACCCTATCGTAATCAATCTTTCTGGCCAGTCCTGCATCATATAAACCTTTGATCACTTTAATGGTCTGGTTGGTAATCTCCAGATTGCTGTTGGCATTGGTAAGCATCTGCTCAGCCTGGTAAACCTGAAAGTAAGCATTGGCAACGTTCTCAATAATCTGCTCCTCGGTCAGACGTGCATTGATCAGATAAAATTCTTTAGTTGACCTTGCCGCCTTCAGACCCACAAAAACCGATTGGTTAAAAAGGTTCTGGGTAAGCTGCACCATATTGCTGGAAGTCCACTTCTGGCCAAAGGCAACTTTCACCTGCTGTCCTGGTGCACCAAAGATCTCTCCAGGAAGGACGGATTCCTGCAAGAGAGGATTATAACTGGTGGAACTGTTAAAGCTGATGTTGGGGTAAGCATTGGATTTCACTTCAGCAATCTGCGCGTCACCTTTGCGGATATCCAAACGTGCTTTCTCGGCCTCAGCCTTATGCTCCAAAGCATAAGTGATAGCCTCCGGCAGCGTAAGCAGCCTGGCGTCCTGAGCATTAAGCAGTCCGGCGGAAAGTATAAAGCCCAAAATTAATTTCTTCATTATTTTATATTGTTATATTTTATTAACTGTTGTTTCCCTAATTCGGTAGTGATTGCATTCATATAAAAGTTGAGTGCTACATTACTGTATTCTGCACGGTCCGTCTTCGAGGTGTCGAGAAATGGTGAACTGTCATAAGACATCACCATCTGAAAATAAATACTGGCATAAAGCGCAGCATCGAAATCCGTGCGGTAATAGCCCTGCTCGCGGCCGCGTTCTATATTCTGAACAAGCACTTCCGTGAACCTTTCAGAAAAGTTCATCATATGTTTGTTAAAGATGGCCGGATAATATTTAAGCAGCTGCCGAATAAGAACTGAATTATTGGACCGGGCAGCTTTTTCTATCTCCTCATCGCGGCAATACATACGGTCCACGGCATTCTCTATCTGCTTATCCATTTTATTGAGTTTCTCAATTACTTCAGTGAGTTTATACTCCAGCACATCTTCCAGTAAAGCCTCCTTGGTTGTATACTTCTGGTACAGTGTCTTTTTAGACATCCCGAATTCACGCGCTATATCATCCATTGTAAGGGTCTTGGCACCATTCTCAATGAACAATTCCGCTACCTTTTCCAAAAAACTTTCATCCATACTTTGATTTTGACGCAGCAAAGATACTTATTTGGAAACTAATAAACCAAATAGGTTTCCACGTTTATTTACGATAATAATGATAGATTTTGTTGATAGAAATCGATTTATTCTGCGCGCGCAAACTTTTTACTTCATAAAAAAAGCTGTGAGTAACAGAAAGCTTTGCAGGTTTTGAAATTTACGTTATAAAAACCCTTCAGAGAGCTGCACACTTAAGTGCTTCATAATGTAACAACTGTGAAATCATCTAGTTAAAAATTGACTAATGGATTTAGGGGAATTAACCCAATATACCTAACCGCTTTCACTGATATTTCGGAAATACTGATTTACAGGGATTTGCAGTGTCTTAAGCGAGACTACATTTGTAACACAAACTAACCAAATAAATTTTTTAAACATGAAAAAATTAGTTACAGGTGCAGTGGCACTACTGGCAGTAGGTTTTACTTACGCACAATCAAATGTTGATTATTCCAGACAGTATGGAAATGGAAACATCTCCAATCTAATGCAGGAAGGACTTCAAAACAACAACGATTTACTTCAGGACGGCACTACCAACATCGCTGGCATTGCACAGGACGGCACGTACAACCGCAGCATCGCTGTGAGTCAAGGTACCAGCAACATTCTGGAGATTGATCAGGAGGGAAATGACAACAGCAACGATGCATGGCAGATTGGTGTAGGAAACTACGCCAAAGTTAACCAGAAGCAGGCAATAGGTGGTCAGATCGCGTGGACCAGACAAAATGGTACCGACAACGAAGTTGAGTTGTACCAATGGGACACTTCTAACAGAGCATACATGACTCAAAGTGGTGACAGAAACTATGCTGGTGCACAACAGTATACTGTTGGTAACGTAACAACTGGCGAACAGTTTGGTAATGATAACAGCTTGATTAACTGGCAAACCGGAAATGCAAATCAGAGTTTCCACCGTCAGGATGGTACCTTTAACGAGGCAACGCTTGATCAGATGGGAACCAATCAGATGCACACCGGTTTCCAGAACGGAAGCGGAAATATGATGACTGTGACTCAAATGGACTAGTCCCGCCTATAAAATTGCGAATCCGTCTCAAATTGGGACGGATTTTTTTTGCTCATTTTCAATGAACACCTGTTTTCTTGCCAAGTGAAACCTAAGTATTAGATGCAGATGGCACATTTCATTGGAATGGACTTCATAATGATAAACAGTACAGCAAAAAATAAATGGATGTCCTCTTTTAAATTGATGTAAAAAGGTTATTTATCCCAACATCTAACTGTTTTTGGGGAGATTTAGGAAGTCCCTTCTAAGGGGGATTTGCGATATATGATCAGCGGCTAAATTTGTGTATACAATAACCCTTAAACCTTTGAAAACATGAAAAGAACAACACACAGTACATTGGCACAGCCAGTCCTGAAGTCAGCCGGTACAAAACTGTCCCAGCAATCAAAGAGGCAGCAGTTTTATGAGTCCAATTCTGGAACTCATTGCACGAAAATGAAAAGTTGGTTCAATGCCACAGTTTCATCTAATCGGATTCACTTTGAAAATACAGGCACAACAATCGCCTAGGTACACACTGACAGATTTACGGGCGTCCATCACCCAAATATTTACCACCATGAAAAGAGCAATAACTTTCATTTTGTTTCTCCTGAGTTTCAATTACTGTTTCTCGCAGGAAGTTCCAATGTTTGAAATCAACAGTGATAATGTATTAGACTATTACAGCCAGATCTCAAAATCCAATCTCCAGCGTTCTTCCGTATCAGTAGCTGCACAAATCGGGAATAACAATTTAATTGATGTCTGGGATAATGCCGCGGCCAGTATTACTATCACTCAGTTAGGAGATAATAATACAACTCTTTATCAAAACTACAACGGTTACCCTGCAACCGCAGAGATTGCCATCAGGGGCTCGAACAACCTTGTACATGTAGAAGGAAGCAACAGCATCTCAGATGGAATGAAAATGAATATAAACGCCAATGATATGACGATTCTAATGAGAAATAATTAAACCCTTGAAAATGAAAACTCTCATCACAATTCTGACTGTTCTTTTCTGTTGTATAGGTCTTGAAGCACAGGAAACCGCAGCAGTTACGGGAAAAATTATTTCAGAGAACAATGAAGGTCAGGTGAAAATCAAAGCCGCTGCAATCAGCAATTCGCAAACCTTTGCGGATATGAATTTTATACTGATCACGCTTAAAAAAGGTAAATCCGGTACATCTTCCAATAAACAGAGCGGTAAATTTTCGCTTAAACCCAATGAAACTCGTATTCTGTCGGAGACGTACGTAAATCTTGCTGAAAAAGACGGGCTAAAGGTTTATCTGTTTCTGAAAGACGAAGAGTCGGACCGCACCATTGCTAAAGACAGTCTTGAAATTAATCCGCAACAGTTTACGGCTGCCGTTACTTATATCCCGGAAAAAGATCTGGAGTTGGCCGGTCTTACTATTGACGAAACAAAAACGCGGATGGGACAAATGTTTTATGAAATATTTTTTAAAAAGTACAACCAGATACCAGAGAAATATGATGGTACTGTAATCATCACAGAATTGCCGTCTTTCGGACGCAACAGCAGAATTACAGTAACAGTAGATGACCGGATTATATACAGTTTCCTGTCCAAACCGGATGAGGAGGCTGTGGAGGCCGAAGCACTAACCGCACTGAATTACCTGGCAGATTTCACAGCAAATCAAAATCTGAGAGACCGCGAATTTAAATACTGACCAATCATGAAAAAAATACTTTATCTAATCCTCATCTTTTGTGCCTTAGCAACTACACAGGCACAGCAGTTTGTATATAAACCAATCAATCCGGCCTTTGGAGGTGAAACGTTTAATTACCAATGGCTGCAAAGTTCGGCCAGTGCACAAAATCAGTTTGACAATAGTTCCGGCAGCCGGGGGCTTTCCTCACTGAACTCTCTAAGCAGTTTTACAGACAACCTGAACAGACAGCTTCTGAACGAAATATCAAGAAAACTAATGGGTGACCAATTTGGTGAGGGCGATTTAAAGCCCGGAACTTATGTTTTTGGCTCCATGTACCTTGAAGTTGTACAGACAGGCCAGGGACTTCTTATTAACATCCTGAATACCAGCACAGGGGAACAGTCTGAAATCCTTATCCCCGGCAGCTAAACAAAACTTGAAAACCCATGAAAACATATCATCAAATAAAGCAGGCATCGCTATGCCTAGTTTCCCTCTTTCTTGTGGGCTGCACCTTATTCAGCATACCTACGGAAAGGGAAAAGTCAACGATGGGAGAAATAACTCGATATACCCCCGAAATCCGCAACCTGCCTGCACCGAAGGACAGAATTGTAGTAGGAGTATATAAATTCCGTGACCAAACCGGCCAGTATAAGGCTGCCGAAAACGGCGCAAGCTGGAGTACTGCAGTTCCTCAGGGAACCACCACTATCTTATTGAAAGCGCTGGAGGACAGCCGCTGGTTCAAGCCAATTGAAAGGGAAAATATTGGAAATTTACTGAATGAACGTCAGATTATCCGCAGTACCCGCAAAGAATATTCAGGTAAAGAGGATGATGGCCCCAGTTTGCCTCCCCTGTTGTTTGCCGGAATCATCCTGGAAGGTGGTGTAGTCTCTTACGATACAAATGTAATGACGGGCGGTGTGGGTGCCAGATACTTTGGCCTGGGCGCCAGCGCACAGTACAGACAGGACAGGATAACCGTTTATCTGCGCGCAGTATCAACATCTACCGGCGAGATTGTTAAAACGGTTTACACCTCCAAAACTATCCTTTCTACAAGTGTAAACGGCAACTTTTTCAGATTTATCGATACAGAGAGATTACTTGAATCAGATATTGGCTTTACCCAAAACGAACCCGTACATCTTGCTGTTACAGAGGCCATTGAAAAAGCAGTAATGTCACTAATTGTAGAAGGAGTACAGGACAAGCTGTGGGATAATAAACTTAAAGACCCCAATGATTTCAATGCTGTGATCGCTGCATATAACAGTGAAAAAAAGGTAAATGCTGAACGCTTTGCCGAGGGAAGCGCACATGCCATACAGCGACCCAGAAATGCAATTTTTGGATATGGCGAAGCCTATCAGCTTAAGGGAGATTACACGGGATCCAGGACCACTTTCGGAGGAAAAATCGGTTATAAGCGTTTTCTGACTGACCACCTGAACGCTGAGCTGAACGGTGGGGTTGTCACCATGGAAAATACCGGAATTCTGAAAAGGTCGGGTATCACCTCAGAGTTTAACCTGGAATATCTGATGATGCCGAGATATAAGTTCTCACCTTTCATCTACGCGGGGGCAGGTATGATGATGCTACCGGATGATGTACGCTACAAAGCCCAGCTTGGAGGAGGTTTGGAATATCTGATGAGCCGAAGTTTGGCGGTGAGGTTGATGACTCAGTATGACCTCGGGTTTACGGACGACTGGGACGCAATGGCTCAGGGGTCCCGAAACGATCACGGTGTACGTGTGGGCGTAGGCTTAAATCTATACTTCGGCAACAAAAAAATTAAAAAATAAGAATCATGAAAAATATCATTATACATACATTTTTTGCATTCCTGCTGGTCTTCGGATTAACTTCATGCAGCGAGGATCTTATAGACAAAGTACAGTCCGGTTCAATTAAGGGAACCGTAATAAAGAAAGGCACCAATCAGCCGCTTAAAAATGTGAAAATAAGCACGAGTCCGTCCACTGAAACGGTTTTCACAAAAGACGACGGTTCTTTCCTCATAGAAAATGTGCCGATTGGGGATTATTCTGTACGTGCAGAGATGTCGGGCTATTTGGCCAGCCTGCAAGGCGTAAATATGAAGAACGATCAGCAAACCGTTTCTGTTGTATTTGAAATGAGTGACGACACCAGCAGTAATTCACCGCCTACAATACCACAATTAATAAGCCCAATAGATAACGCGGTGGATCAACCCCTCGCGGTAGATCTTTCCTGGACCAGCACGGACCCTGATTCCACAGATGTATTAAAATATAAGCTTACTGTGAAGAACGACTTCGACCAGAATATCATTGAAATAAATGATCTTACTGCTAAACACTATTACCTGGAAAACCTGAAATATGGAGTTACTTATTACTGGCAGGTACAGGTAAGTGACGGTGTAAATCCACCGGCAAACAGTACAGTATTCCGTTTCAAGACAAGCGCAATGCCGAACAACCGCTTCCATTACGTTAAGAAGAACATGAATGGGAACTATTACATCGTTTCGTCCAATGATACCAATGTAAACTTCAACCTGACTCCTACAACACTAAGCAGCTTCCGTCCCCGTCTGAACCAGAATGCCGGTTTGGTAGCATTCCTCCGGAATGTGGGAGGAAATGTGCACCTCTTCACCGCGCAACCGGACGGCTCAGATGTTTTTCAGGTAACAACAGTTCCTGTGGCTGGCTTCAATAATAGCGAACTGGATTTCGCCTGGAAAAGCAACGTCCAGGAATTCATTTACCCAAACTTCAATAATCTATACCGGATAAACAAAGACGGTAGTGGCCTGCAACTCATCTATACTACCCCGGATGGCAGTTTTATTACAGAATGTGACTGGAGTCATGACGGCAGCAAGATTGCCATAAAGACCAACGACGCACACGGTTACAATGTTAAAATTTATGTGATAGATATGGCAGGCAATACTTTACACACTGTGCTTCAAAATGTATCCGGAGCTGCCGGTGGCCTGAATTTCTCGGTAGACGGAAATCAGTTACTCTACACGTACGACATTTCCGGCCATCAGGAGCCAAGTTACCGCCAGTTGGACAACCGAATCTTCGTATATAATCTGCAGAATGATACGCGCAAGGACTGGTCAGCTGTAACATCAAAAGCGAGCGGTACAAATGACCTGGATCCCAGATTCTCGCCAAATAATGCCGAAATCATCTTTACCAACACATCCAACGATAATATATCCCCCAGGAATATCTACAAAATCAACCTGCAGGATAATACACGAACAGCTTTATTCCCGAACGCAGAAATGCCGGATTGGGAGTGATGTTTTCAAGGGGAGTTGAGGAAGAAATTCCTCAACTTTTTTTTATTTAAAAAAGGCAGAAGATCTAAATTCTTCTGCCTTTTTTTATAGGTTATTGTACGGTAATCAAACTTAATTTACCAGACTGTTTTCAAGGGCATATTTTACAAGTTGGGAAGAACTGTTAATATTGAATTTCAACAGGATGTTTCTGCGGTGTGACTCTACTGTATGGGTACTGATAAAAAGTTTTTCCGCAATTGCCTTGGTCCGCAGTCCGTCACAGATCAGGTTCAGTACATCCATTTCACGTGCAGTGAGTTCTGAATTGCGCGGACCTGTCTTTTCCTTTTCATCGTCAACACTGCAGATGAAGTTAACAAGAGCTTCCTTCGAGTCATTACTGATGTACACATTACCATCAATAATCTGTGCCAAAGCTTTATGGAACTCTTCATAATCGGTGTCTTTTCCAAGATATCCTTTAACCCCCCTGTCAAAGAATCTCTTCACCATTTTCATCTCTGATTTCACAGAAATGACGATAATCTTTAAATCCGAATTAATTGCCAGCACCTTTTCTACTACATCCAGCGCTTCATGCATATTCATACTGTTCAGATACAGCAGAAGAATTTGCGAATTGTCCGTAACAAGATCCCGAACTTCACTTAAAGAACTGGTTTTTAGAATTTCATACTGATTATGAAAGCCATGTTCCCGTAGCGAATTGACCATGAAACTCAGGCAGAGTCCATGCTCACTGTAAATAATTGTTTCTTTTTTCATGCTTGTGTTGTTTTTACTAAATTACTAATAATTACAACACTAACCTAATATATTTACTAATTTTTAGCTGCAAAACATAAGTATCATCAATATTTTACGTAGATCGACGTAGGATGACGTTTTGCAGTATTTTTAATTTAGGTAAATTTCATAGCGCTGCATCTCATTAAATACTCCAATGAGGTCTCCGCTGATATTTACCTGAGTCTGCAGACTGAGTAGCTCAATATGACTTTGGTCTTCCGGATTCTTTACATAAAAACCAAGTTTCTGGTTTCCGGCCCAGCGTGTCAGTGTTTCCCGGAGGAAAATCACATCATCGCGGCGAAGGTCATTGATATCAAGTACTACGGTCATACTTTTGGCAAACTGTTCAAATGCTTCCTTCAGCTCACTCACATCTGTAACGTTTACAAAAACACGGCCGTCACGGGAAATCGTAAACTTAATTTTAAAAATAAGGAAACGCTGCACGTCAATTTTATCACGAAGCCGCAGATAATCGCGGTCTCCAAGCCTAAAGGAATAGCTGCCTGAATAATCTTCCAGTGTGATGAAGGCGATTTTCTCTCCACTGTTCCGACCGTCCCGTACTGTATATTCAGTAACCAGTCCGGCTACCATATATTCTTTGGAATTGGTGTTAAATTTCTGCTTTTCCCGGTAATCCTGAATTTCTTCGAACAGTCGGATTTGTTCTGGACCAAAATTCCGGTCGCGAAAGGCATCGATTTCGTCCAGATTCAGAAAATTAAAGCTTCCTCTGGCCTCAACGTTCCTTTGCTCGTCCTCCAGCACTCCTTCGTCCTCATCCATGATAAGATCCAACAGGTCTTCGTTTTCCTCCTCGTCCTTTTCCACAGGAACAATTACAGGATCCAGAGCCACAATTTCATCCTCCGGTCTCCCTTCCAGAATACTGTTCCTGCCAAGCGCTCCCTGAATAAAACTGTACTGATATTTAAATTCGTCCAAAGGATGAGCCGACAGATAAAACCCGATGATTTCCTTCTCCTTGTTGAGCAGATACATATTGGGCCATTCCGGTGCCGGGTTAATCTTAGGCGGCTCGATGCGGACCTCCTCAGCAAAATCAGCAAACAGTGAATTCTCAATTTCATTCCGACTTTCCTGAAAACTCTGCCCGTAACGTAGCAAACGTTCCAGGTTGGTTTTTCCGTTATTGTCAATATCAAAATACTGTGCTCTGTGATAGTTGTCTACTTCATCAAAAGCACCGGCCATAACCAGACTTTCCGCCACCCTTTTATTGATCTGTGAAGAAGGTATACGCTGGAAAAAATCGTAGACATCGCTGTAAGATCTTTCTTTCCTCGTTTGCACTATGGCTTCACTGGGTCCCTCGCCAATACCTTTAATGGCTCCCAGTCCAAAACGGATCTGACCCTTGTCATTCACAGAGAATTCATATTGTGATTCGTTTACATCGGGTCCCAACACATCAACGCCCATATTTTTGCAGTCTTCCATAAACATGGTGATCTGCTTGGTATTGTTCAGGTTATTCGTCATCACACTGGACATATATTCCGCCGGATAATTGGCTTTAAGAAAAGCTGTTTGGTAAGCGATCAGGGCATAACATGTTGAGTGTGATTTATTGAAAGCATACTCAGCAAAGGCTTCCCAGTCCTTCCAGATTTTATTGAGGCGATCTACGTCCAGATTGTTTTTTTCGCCCCCTTCCAAAAACTTGGGATACATCTTATCCAGCGTTGCACGGTCCTTTTTACCCATCGCTTTTCTAAGGGTATCGGCCTCGCCTTTTGTAAAATTAGCCAGCTTTTGTGAAAGCAGCATCACCTGCTCTTGATAAACAGTAATACCGTAGGTTTCCTTCAGATACTCTTCCGTTTCAGGTAAATCATATACAATTTCTTCGGAACCATGTTTCCGGTTAATGAAATTAGGTATGTATTTTATAGGTCCCGGCCGGTAAAGGGCGTTCATGGCGATAAGATCAGCAAACTTGGTGGGCTTCAGTTCACGCATGTATTTCTGCATTCCCGGACTTTCATACTGAAAAATACCAACGGTTCTCCCTTCCTTAAAGAGCTGATAGGTTTTCAGGTCATCCAGCGGTATCTCGTCAGGATTAATCTCAATACCGTGTCTTTCCCTGATCAGTTTAATGGCATGCTTGATGATGGTTAAAGTCCGGAGACCAAGAAAGTCCATCTTAAGCAGTCCGGCATTCTCCGCAACAGAGTTATCAAACTGAGATACCAGGATATCCGCATCCTTTGAAGCAATTGTGATAGGTACAAGATTGGAAATGTCTTCCGGTGTAATGATCACCCCGCAGGCATGAATCCCGGTATTCCGGATGCAGCCTTCCATTTTCTGAGCTGCCGCAAGCACCTCGTAGCGGCTGTCTTCAGGATTGGCCAGGATGTCTTTCATCTCCTGCGCCAGAACTTTATCTTCATCGCCGAGTTTCTCAAATTTGGCAAAAGCTTTAGCAATATTCATCCCGGGTGTTGATGGTACCAGCTTGGCAATATTGTTGGTTTCCGGAATCGACAGATCCAGCACGCGGCCGGCGTCCTTTATGGCCGACTTTCCACCCAATACGGAATAAGTAATAATCTGTGCTACGTTTGTTTTGCCGTATTTTTCAACCACCCACTTTATGATCCTGTCCCTGCCTTCATCGTCAAAATCGATATCAATGTCGGGCATTGAGATCCTCTCAGGATTAAGAAAACGCTCAAAAAGCAGGTCGTACGCAATTGGATCCACATTCGTAATGCCGGTACAGTAGGCTACTGCAGATCCAGCGGCAGATCCTCGACCTGGCCCTACCCAAACGCCCATTTTCCTGGCTTCGTTACAGAAATCCTGCACAATCAGGAAATATCCGGGATAACCGGTCTTGGCAATGACTTCAAGTTCAAAATCCAGCCGTTCACGGATCTCATCAGTAATCACCTCATAACGCCTTGCGGCACCCTCGTAGGTAAGGTGCCTCAGGTAGGCATTCTCACCTCGTTTCCCTCCATCTACGAGATCTTCTTTACTTAAAAATTCCCCGGGAATATCAAATTCAGGCAACAGCACATCCCGTTTTAATGTGTACGCCGAAAATTTAGCAAAGAACTCAGAATATGCAGCGAATGCATCCGGGTACTGGATGAAGGTACGCCTTAATTCCTCGGGTCCTTTAATATAAAATTCTCTTGTGGGTAAACCACGTCTTTTCCCAAAACCGCGGCCAACGGGTGAGCTTAATTTTTCGCCATCCTTAATGCAGTAAAGAATATCCTGGATGTGGGCATCGTCTTTATCTGTATAGAAAGTTTCGTTTTGCGCCAGTATTTTAACTTCATACTTATCCGCAAACTGCAGCAGGATTTCATTAAGGTGCTCTTCTTCATCAACTCCGTGGTTTTGAATCTGAACATAGAAATCATCACCAAAGGTTTCCTTCCACCAGCGGAATATCTCCTCCCCTTTTGTTTCTCCAAATTCAAGGACCGTATTTGGTACATCGCCCGCTATTCCCGCCGTAAGAGCGATAAGATTGTCTTTATATTCAGCAATCATCGACCTGGAAATCCGGGGAACCCCGAAGTAAAAACCGTTTACATACCCCAAACTTGATAATTTGGCGAGGTTACGGTAGCCGTCAAAGTTTTTTGCAAGCAAAACCACGTGCGTCCTGCGGTCCGGATCGTCTTTGGTGAACTGTTTCTGCTCAGGCCGGTCTGAAATATAAAATTCACAACCGATTATGGGTAAAAGCGGAGTCTTTCGGGGTTCAGACAATTTCATTTCCTGCCCACCTGCCGCTTCTTTCTGTTTTAAATACTCATCATAATTCTTTCTGATGGAATCATTGGCTTTTTCAACTTCCGAAACAAATTTAAAGGCGCCCATCATATTGCCCAGGTCCACCAGACCTACTGCCGGAAAATCATTTTCCAGCGCCTTGCGTACCAAATCGGAAATTGTGCTTGTAGCCTGAAGTGAAGAGTAGATACTGTGATTGTGAAAGTGAAAGTAATCGCCCAATTCAATTTCATCAGACTCACCAAAATCAACGGTTTTCTTTTTCTTAAATGCGGCTACCTGCCTTCTTACGACAATTGGGAAGGGCGCAAAAGGCAACGGATGGCCGGCAATAAATTCCTTGAGTTCCGTTTCTGAAATTCGGAGCAGTTCGGCAGGGATCAATCCGATGCGCATCATCTCAAAGAAAACCTGTGCGGTCGCATTTACATCGGCGGCGGCGTTGTGCGCCTCGTCAAATTTGGTTCCGCAAAGTTTCTCGTACAGTTCCTCAAGTTTGGGCGACTTAAAGCGTCCGTTTTTGCCACCTCCCAACTGACAGTAAGGGGTACCAAGCTCCATTGTATCGGCTGCGGGTATCTCCTGCAAAGTGTTTGGAATACCAAGCCGGAAAAACTCTGCACCCACAATTTTATAGTCAAAATCAATATTGTGTCCCGCCACGACCTGTGCCTTCTCTAAAACCTGCTGAAATTCCGCCAAAACCTCACTGAGATCACGACCAAATTCATGTGCCATCTGGGTGGAGATACCATGGATTCTGGCCGCATTATAAGGAATATCGTATCCGTCAGGCTTTATGATATAATCCTGATTTTCAATCAGATTACCGTCACGGTCATGGAGCTGCCAGGCAATCTGTACCATCCTGGGCCAGTTTTGCGAATCGGAAAGCGGAGCATTAAAATTTTGAGGTAAACCGGTGGTTTCAGTATCGAATATTAAGAACATTATTCAGGGGAAATTTCGGTAAAATTAGCGCAAAATTTCTTCAAAAAAAACTTGACGACCTTATGTATTTGAGAATAAAATAATCGTGATTAGGATCACCCCTCTTCACTTCGTGCATAAACAACTTTAAGTATAAATACTATGATTAAACTAAGTTGATAAAGTTGTTAATCCGATTACAACAGCACTCGCCAGTATTTAACTTTTTAGGCAAATTTTCATCAAAATGTTTAGATTTAAAAGCCACTACCGGCCATTTTTTGCAGTAATGTTTAGCCACTGCAGTTATGAGGTTTAAGTCGGAAAGTGATCACAGTGTCGGCAAAACTTTTTCATTTTTACTAACATTTTAATGTGTAATGCATATATCATGTTAAGTTGTTAATAATTATTATATTTGTCATCTTAATAATGTACCATTTAATCTAATAGATAATCAAATGAATAAAGCAGTAATATTTTTACTGGGTTTGGGTATGACATCCGCGGTGAGTGCCCAAAAGCAGGATAGATTAGCACAAAAATTGGAGCGAGACCGTATTGAAAATCAGCAAAAAATTGAGAATTATATTTCAAAACAGGGTCGTGAGAACTTCACTGAAACTGAAATTGCCGAAATGAAAGCTACGGTTGCGGGATTCATAGACGGCAGACCTTACTTTTGGCAGACAGATGATTTGGCAGCCAACAGAAGTGCAAATCTTGTTAACCTGCAAAACGGATCATATACAGGCCTGAACGGTTTGCCAATTGACGGGGAGGGGCAGAATATTATGGTAATGGATGGCGGACGTGTCTATGATAGACATGTTGACTTCGGTGCATCTTCCACCGGTGTACCTCCAGCGGTTCCAAGAGTTTTTGATATGGAGGGCGGAACCGTTGGGTATAATTTTCACGCAACCAATGTTGCCGGAATTATTGCTTCGGAAGGTATTGCCAATTCAAATGATATCGGTGTGATCAAGAAAGCGAAGATCAACAGTTATTCATTTAATACTACAGCACAAGGAACAAACTATCAGAAACTAGCCTCATCACCGAACGCAAATATTTCCAATCACTCTTACGGAATTGTTAGAGGATGGAGACAAGAAGGTGCTAATTGGTACTGGGAAGGTGACTACAATTTAACTCCTACAGATACTTGGTCTGGTGCCTATGTGAGTAATGATGCGACATATGATGCTATAGTTTATGATAATCCTAATCAGATAGTTATTAAATCATCAGGTAATTACTTCGGAGACGGACCCAGCGGTTCATATGTGAATGCATTTAAGAACGTAAATGGAAGTTGGGTTCCCTTCACACCTTCCGATGTTATTCCTGCTAACAACTGCAGCGATGGATACAACTGTATTGGCTGGGGCTCATTAGCCAAAAACCTTATTATTGTAGGTGCTACAAACCGACTGGCAACCTTGGGACAACTTTATACGCAACCGTCTGATGTAATTAAAGCCGGTTTCAGCAGTGCAGGACCTCGAAAAGATGGAGCTATAAAACCAGATATTGCTGCTACGGGGGTTTCAATGGTAATGCCTACATACACCAGTTCAACAAATTACACTGCCGTTAGTACAAGCCAGGGTACCTCCTACTCGGCACCGGTCATCAGCGGTATTGCAGGTGCCCTAACCCATGTAAAGAGAAACCTTTCTGGTAATGCTTCGTTTATGTTTAAAGCTGATGAGATGAAGGCGCTTCTAATGCATACAACTAATGAGGCAGGACCAAACCCGGGCCCCGATGTGTGGTTCGGATGGGGTTTTGCAGATGCTTCGCAAGGCGCACAGGTGCTTATCGACAATGCAGCTAATAAAAACATTTTCAGCAGAAACGTACTGACATCAGGAACCCCAAATAACAGAGTTGTTGTAGGGCAGGCAGGTTCTCCTTTGAAGGCGACTATTTCGTGGATAGATCCTGAAGGAGTTCCTTTTACTAACAGTAATGATATGTGGCAGAACCGCACACCGAGGTTGATTAATGATTTTGATCTCAGGATTATTGATATGGTTACCAATGAGGTTACTTATCCCTGGAAGATTGACGCATTGAATCCGATGGCGGCAGCTACAAAAGGAGATAATGTTGTTGACAATATTGAACAGGTTCTTTTGGAAAATCCGGTAGCCGGCAGACAATACAGAGTAGAAGTGAGCAATAAAGGGACTCTGAAAGATGACTCCGGTGCGCCTATGCCACAGTTTTATGCACTTGTCGTAACTGGATACGATTTTAATGCGACCAACCAGCTTAGCGTTAAAGATATAGACCCTAAGGAAGGTATAGCTGTATATCCAACAGTCACTTCGGATTATGTTACAGTGGTGAACCCTCTAAAAATGGGTCGTATCACAATGCATGATATGAGCGGTAAAATGGTGCTTAATGTGAAGGCAAAAGATACGCAGATGATTGACATGACATCAATGCCTAAAGGTGTTTACTTGATTAATATAGAAACCGAGCATGGCAACGTGACAAAGAAGGTGATTAGAAAATAAGAGATAAATTTTTAGTGTCACCCTATTACTTAGGCGGTGACATACTAAAATTAACCGAAGCATTATTTTATGCTTCGGTTTTTTGTTGCATTTAATTTAAAACATAATATTTTAAGTTTGTTAAACAGACCATCTTCCAGTGTTTTATAATAGAAGATAAAGAAAAGATTATACTCAATATTTCAACTAAATAAATTTTTAATACCTGCCGTAAGAACAATTTACCTATTTTTGTTAGTCTAATCTAACTTTCGATCTATGTTTTTTAAATCTGGCGCTAACGCATGGCGGCGTGAACGCTCTGCCGACTCGCTGCCCGAGGTATTTTCAAGCATTCACATACCCAAAGATGCCGGATTCTGGCGAAAACTTATGGCTTTCACCGGCCCAGGCATGATGGTGGCCGTGGGATATATGGATCCGGGTAACTGGGCAACGGATATTGCCGGCGGCGCAAAGTTCGGATACACCCTTTTGTCTGTCATTCTAATATCCAATATTTTTGCAATCATCCTCCAACATCTTTCCCTGAAACTGGGTATTGTAGCCGAAAGGGATTTGGCCCAGGCATGCAGGGACCATTTCAGTCCTAAAGTGAACTTTATACTCTGGATGCTTTGCGAGATTGCAATTGCGGCCTGCGACCTTGCGGAGGTGATCGGCTCTGCCATTGCGCTGAATCTGCTGTTTGGTATACCCCTGACATGGGGTGTAGTAATAACAGTCATTGATGTATTCCTTATTTTATTCCTGCAGGCAAAAGGTTTCCGCGTCATCGAAAGTATTGTGGCCGGCCTCATTTTCGTGATCTTAGTATGCTTCGCCTATGAAATTATCCTTAGCAAGCCGGACATCTTCCCCATCCTGAGCGGACTGGTTCCGCAAAAAGAGGTCATAACAAATCCTTCCATGCTGTACATTGCTATTGGAATTTTGGGTGCCACAGTAATGCCTCACAATCTTTACCTGCACAGCAGTATAGTACAGACCAGAAATTACGAGCGCACCACCGCAGGAAAGAAGGAAGCTATAAAATTTGCTACCATAGACAGTACAGTCGCATTACTTTTGGCTTTCTTCATAAACGCAGCGATCCTGATTGTTGCAGCGGCTACCTTTCATACAACAGGAAACCGTGATGTTGCCGACATCCATGACGCACATAAAATGCTGGCACCGATTCTCGGAACAACCCTCGCAAGTATTTTCTTCGCTGTAGCACTCTTGGCTTCAGGACAGAACTCTACATTAACAGGAACTTTGGCAGGTCAGATCGTGATGGAAGGCTTCCTCAACATCCGCCTGAAACCCTGGTTGCGCAGGCTTGTTACCCGGCTCATAGCAGTGATCCCCGCCTTAATAGTGACCATCATATATGGTGAACAGGGAACTACAGATCTCCTCCTTTTAAGCCAGGTCATCCTGTCCATGCAACTGAGCTTTGCCGTGGTGCCCCTCGTAATGTTCACAGGTTCCAAACTTAAAATGGGTCAGTTTGCAAATAAACTTTGGCTCAAGATACTTATTTGGGTGATCGCCATAATCATCATATCGCTTAATCTTTATCTTCTTTATGAAACCTTTTTCATCAACTGACTTTATTGAGACTAATTGCCGGGACGCTACCGGTTTATATTTGAATTTTGGGAAAGTGTGCCGAATTGTCCTTAAACCTGCTTTGGCAATATCTTTGTGAAAGCGATGGTATAAATTATAAAAATATGTCGGAAAACGAAGATATTCAGCAGGAAATGCATAATGAAACGGAAGAGCAGACTGCTGAAAACACGGAGCAGAATACGGAAAATGTGACAGCGGAAAAAGGTGCGGAGGAACTTTTGGCAGAAGAGAAAGAACGTTATATCCGTCTTTTCGCAGAATTTGAAAATTACAAGAAGAGGACCGCAAAGGAGAAATTGGAATATTTCCAGTTTGCCAATCAGGAAATGATGATTTCAATGCTGGGTATTCTTGATGATTTTGAGCGTGCGCTTAAAGAAATCAGTAAATCCGGTTCAGAAGATCAGCTTCAGGGTGTTGAACTTATTTATCAGAAATTCCAGCACAGACTTGGCGAAAAAGGTCTTAAACCGATGACTGTTCAGGCAGGAGACGATTTCAATGTTGATTTTCATGAAGCCATTACCCAAATCCCAGCACCCAATGAGGCGCTTAAAGGTAAAATTGTAGACGTGATTGAAACAGGTTACACCCTGCATGACAAGGTAATACGTTTTGCCAAAGTGGTAACCGGAAACTAATATAATCAAACGGTCACGACGGTCCGGTAAGTATGCGGATGGTCCTCTGACTGAAGAAACAAATAACAGAACATGTCTAAACGAGATTACTACGAAGTACTTGGCATATCCAAAGGTGCTTCGGCTGATGAGATAAAGAAAGCCTACCGCAAGATGGCATTGAAATACCATCCCGATAAGAATCCGGGTGATAAAGATGCGGAAGAAAAGTTTAAAGAGGCGGCGGAAGCTTATGAAGTTCTGAGCGACGACAATAAAAAAGCCCGTTACGATCAGTACGGACACGCCGGAATGGGCGGAGCAGGTGGTTTTGGCGGCGGCTTCGGTGGTGGCGGAATGAATATGGAAGATATTTTCAGCCAGTTTGGAGATATTTTCGGCGGCCACTTCGGCGGAGGCGGTTTTGGCGGCGGTGCGCAGCGCCAGCAATTAAAAGGCAGTAATCTGCGGGTACGTATTAAACTTAATCTTGAAGAGATGGTGAACGGTACCCAGAAGACCATCAAGGTAAAGAAAATGAAACTGGCACCGGGTGCAACGAGCAAAACATGCAGCACCTGTAACGGCAGCGGGGTTCAGGTAAAGGTCATGAACACAATGTTCGGCCAGATGCAGACCCAGACCCACTGCGGTACCTGCCAGGGAATCGGAAAAGTGGCCGATAAAATTCCGGCGGGTGCCAATTCTCAGGGTCTTATTAAAGATGACGAGGAAGTTACAATCAATATTCCGGCGGGTGCCCGCGAGGGAATACAGCTTAACGTGAGGGGAAAAGGGAATGATGCACCATTTGGCGGAACTCCCGGCGACCTTCTGGTTGTTGTAGAAGAGGAAACCGATTCCGCCATCAAACGTGAGGGCGACAATCTTCATCAGGAACTGTATATATCATTTGCCGAAGCGGCACTTGGTACACAAAAAGAAATCCCAACTGTTGGTGGTAAAGTTAAGATTAAGGTGGATGCCGGAACCCAGTCCGGAAAAATCCTGCGTCTGAGCGGCAAAGGTCTGCCAAGCATAGACAGTTACGGAAAAGGCGACATGTTTGTACATGTTAATGTATGGACACCTCAAAACCTGTCTGCAGAACAGCGCGAATTTTTTGAAAGTCAGCTGAAACGCGGAGAAATGATAGCCGAACCGTCAGGTAAGGAAAAAACCTTTTTCGATAAGGTTAGAGATCTGTTCAACTGAAGAAAAATTAGAGAGGCCATCCGGTCTCTTTAATTTTTTTTATAGCGCTTTTATTAAGTTTGTATCTGAAACGGTTCGCTGATGAAAACCTACAGATTTAAATTAGGATGGAGTCTGCTTGCGTTAACTGCCCTTTTTTCATGCAATAACAGGCACAGGGTTTGGGTAGGAAACTACAGCGAGCAAAAAATCTTCAACCTGCCGTACGGCAGTCACAAAAAACAGGTCATGGACATCTTTCTGCCGGCTAAATACGCGCCGGACAGTCCCACTGTAATGATTGTCCATGGAGGCGCCTGGAAGTATGGCCGCAAGGAGCATATGATTATGATACAGAAATACCTGCATCATCACAAGATTCCTACCGTCAATATTGATTACCGGCATGCCTCCGGAAAGCGCAGGATAACATACAGAGAACAGTTGGAAGATATCGCCCTGGCTCAGAAAAAATTTAACAGTATTGCTCCAAAGGCGAAATTAAAACCGGATAATTATATTATTCTGGGCGAAAGTGCCGGAGCGCATCTCGCACTTTTATACGGTTACCGAAATCCGGAAAAAACAAAGAAAATCATCAGCCTCAGTGGCCCTACAGATTTCTTTACTTCACAGTATACCTCTACTATGCACAGTTGGTACAGTGCTCCAACAGTAGGAACAATGGTGGGCACTAAGTTCAGCCGGAAAAATATATCAGACCGTTTTAAGGAAGCCAGTCCCGTGAGTCAGGTGTCCAATGTGCCTACACTGCTGTTTCAGGGAGATTCAGATTTTCTTGTGAACCGGCGTCAGGCAATTTCACTTGATTCTGTTTTGGAGGAAAAAGGAGTTCCTCACCAACTGATTTATATGAAGAATACAGGTCATACTCCCCGCTTTTTCAGTAAATATAAACGAGACAGCATAATACTGCCCGCCATTCTGGACTGGATAAAAAAATGACCTCGCAAAATGCGGGGTCATTAACTTTTATTCAGGATTCTGCGGATCAAAGTCCGGATCTTTATGCTTATTAAAGAAAAATTTCATCACCAGCGGTAAGGTTGTAATAAGCACAATAACTAGAATGATGAGTTCCAGATGTGCCTTCAGGTCAATATCGAACTGCTCAATGAACAGCCTGTCCAGGTAATGTCCAGCGAAGATCAGGGAAAAGGACCAAAGGATGGCGCCCACGATATTATCAAAAAGAAATTTCCTTTTATCCATATCTACTATTCCCGCCACAATAGGTGTGAAGGTCCGGACAATCGGGAGAAACCTCGCCATAATTACAGCCAGAGCGCCATGCTGCTCAAAGAAGTCATGCGCCTGCTTCAGGTATTTCTTCTTGAAAAAGAAACTGTCCTCACGTTTGTAAAGAGAAGGCCCGGTTTTGCGGCCAAACCAAAAACCTACCTGATTACCAATTATTGCAGCTATTGCAATGCATGATGCGAGTATCGTAGTATCCAGCAGGTCATTTCCCGTGGATCCAATACTTTCATGAACGATTTCAACTGCATAAATTCCGGAAACAAACAGCAAACTGTCTCCCGGAAGGAAGAAACCTACAAAGAGACCTGTTTCGGCAAAGACAATGAATAAAACGAGCCAGAAACCGCCCATTTTTATATAAAATTCGGGATTTAAAAGATCCCGCCAGCTCTCAAAATGTTCCATATTCGCAAAGATAAGAAACAGCAGGTTTTTCAGGGATTTCCGCGCTGTTAAAGTTTCCCAAAACTTAGAAGGTCATATCGTCTTCAGAAACTGAAGTACCGTCCGCCATTAGAAAGGCTTTCAGGAAAGGAGTTATATTACCGTTCATTACACCGTCTACATCCGAGGTTTCATAGCCGGAGCGTACATCCTTAACCAGTTTGTACGGATGCATCACATAATTCCGGATCTGGCTGCCCCACTCGATCTTCATTTTACCAGCTTCAATTTCATTACGTGCCTTCATTCTCTCTTCCAGTTCCATTTCGTAGAGGCGGGAACGGAGGAGCTGCATGGCCTTTTCTTTATTTTGAAGTTGTGAACGGCTTTCAGAATTCTCGATGATGATTCCTGTAGGTGCGTGCCTAAGCCGGACCGCCGTCTCCACCTTGTTCACATTTTGGCCGCCGGCACCACTGGAACGCATGGTCTCAAAGGAAATATCCGCCGGATTGATATTGATCTCAATGGTATCATCTACCAAAGGATAAACATATACCGAGACAAAACTGGTATGGCGTTTTGCGTTGGAATCAAATGGGGAGATACGCACGAGACGGTGCACACCGTTCTCACCACGCAGATAGCCGAAGGCGAACTCGCCGTCAATTTCGAGTGTCACCGTTTTCACACCGGCCACATCGCCCTCCTGAAAATTAAGTTCACGAAGTTTATAACCCTGCTTCTCTGCCCACATGGTGTACATACGCATCAGCATAGACGCCCAGTCGCAGCTTTCGGTACCACCCGCGCCGGCTGTAATCTGGAGTACCGCCGATAATTCATCACCTTCGTTGGACAGCATATTCCTGAATTCCAGGTCTTCAATTTTCTCCATCAGTGCCGGATATGCTTCATCCAGTTCCTTCTCCGAGTCTGGATCTTCTTTGGCAAAATCTGCCAGCACCAGCAGGTC
Organism: Chryseobacterium sp.; assembly: GCF_008831505.1. NCBI lineage: Bacteria > Pseudomonadati > Bacteroidota > Flavobacteriia > Flavobacteriales > Weeksellaceae > Chryseobacterium > Chryseobacterium sp. The sequence goes on from NZ_CP044507.1 coordinate 1,855,059, forward strand.
CTCAAAACCGTTAAAAATCTCTTCATAGTCCGTTACCCATTTCTTGCGGGAACGGAGCTGTTTCATGAATACTTCGGCCTCCTTTGGGTTGTCCCAGAATTCCGGTGAAACGGTCTTTTCCTCATCATTGGCAATTTCAATCTTCTTTTTTTCGATCTGCAGATATTTGTACAGGTCTTCAATCCGGGACTTCAGAGGTTTCAGTTGTTCTTGTGTAATCACAGGGGAAATTTAGGTTTGCAAATTTAAGGTTTATTAGGCAATTCATTAACTAATTATTATCTATGTGCAAGGCTGATGTTCATATTACGGCACAGCAGATTAAATAGTAAAAATAAATCTACGTTTCTTTGTTTTGATCACTGTTGTGACTAAACCCTATGGTCTTCCTTGGCTTTTCCACAATCTTATAACTGTTGAGTTCCATGATGAGTTCCCGCACACGGTTGGGGAAATCATCAAAATTATTATTCGAAACATCCAGAATAAACCTGTCGATGCTATCCAGATATTCGTCCGTGAGTTTTACACGCGCGTCGCGCAGGGCACCATTCAGGAGTTTAGCATCCAGTTTGATGTTTTCATTGCTGTTTTTAAGGTACTGATTGCGAATCCTGATCTTCAGGCTTTGTGTAAAGTCTACGATCATGGTGTTACTGAAAACCTTCATCTGCGCAGCAATCTCGTTCCAGAAGGGCCTGTGGTCCGCGTTGTTATGCCGGAGAATCTTAAGCAACAGCGAATTCTCAGGTAACTTATCGATCATATGATACAGGATCATTTCCGATCTTTCTCGTGCATTGGGCGGGAATACCGGAATAAGCACATCAAACCTTCCGGGCGCCATTACTTCTTTATCAATGGGCGCAAGCGTATTTGCAGAGCCTATCATCAGTAAATCTTCTTCTTCAAAACGGCTTACAGAATGCAGGACGATTTCCTTGGTTGCCTCGTCGCAGGAATTTACCGAACTGTCTTCGCTTCGAGGTCTCATTATCCTGTCAAAATCATCCATAAAAAGAAGTACCTTTTCGTCCTTCATCATCTGGATCAGAAAATCGTTAAAACTGGTTTTATGCCCGTCTACAAATGAAGTTCCCAGGTAATGTTTTTTAACTTCGGTAAATTTATAACCGATAATTTCGGCGATTTTGTTTGCCCAGAAAATCTTGCCGCTTCCCGGCGGTCCGTACAATATGATTCCCGCCGGTTTATGGATTCCCCAGTTCAGGATCTGTTCCTGATTGATAAATGGATCCAGACTTCTGGATATATAAAAAAACAAATCCCTGTATCCTATGAAATCCCGTTCCTTTAAATTCGTCTTCTTACCGAAATAATCATAGACAAACTGATAGTTTCCGCCCAGCTTATTATCGATTCCGAAACTTGAAACCGAGGATTTGAAAATTCCGTTGTCATACAGTACGGGTTTTTCTTTTTTAATAAATTCTTCTACCTTCTCTTCCGGCTGGTTGATGGTCTGAGCGATATCACTGACCGATTTGGCATGATCCAAGTCGGCCTGATACCGTTTGAGAAAATCTGCGTTTTCCCGGGCAAAACGTTCAAAATCAGGCTTCACTTCCATTTGGGTGGACATGCACTCGGAAAGCTCTAGGTCAAAATCCTGTATAAATTTCATAAAGCTTTCGGTGGTAATGCCAAGGTCTTTGGCGAGTTGGTTAAGTTTCATAGAATAGTCAAATTTTTCATCCGCTTAAGCACAGGCGCTTACGGATTAAGTTATAATCAGGACCTTGTTTAAAGCAATTATTATTCCCCTTACCTGATTTACATCCAGCTGATGATGCCGAAAACCGGCCCGCCTCTGGCCGTTATCTCAGAACTTATCTTCATTTTTTGAGGTTTAATCGGAAAATTTATAAGACAACAGAAAGGATGACGCAAATTTTGAATTAGGTTTCATCTGTTTTTAAATACATAATAACCGACATATCTAATATCTTCCTTAAATTTGCCATCTTATAAAAATGCCATGAAGCCCGTGGCTTTCAGCATAAATTCTAAACTATGACTTCACAACAGATCCGCCAGCAGTTCTTAGATTTCTTTAATGCCAAAGGCCACCTTATCGTACCTTCAGCACCCATCGTCCTGAAAGACGATCCTACCTTAATGTTCTCCAACTCGGGTATGACCCAGTTCAAGGATTACTTCCTGGGCTATAAGGAACCTAAGGCTCCTCGAATTGCCGACACCCAAAAATGTCTGCGTGTTTCCGGTAAACACAATGACCTGGATGATGTTGGTCGTGACACCTACCACCATACGATGTTCGAGATGCTGGGTAACTGGTCTTTCGGTGATTATTTCAAGAAAGAAGCTATTGACTATGCCTGGGAACTGCTTACAGAGGTGTATAAAATTCCTAAAGAAAACCTGTACGTCACCATTTTTGAGGGCGACGCCACCGAAAATCTGGACCGCGACCAGGATGCCTACAATTTCTGGAAAGCTCATATTCACGAAAGCCGCATCATCAACGGAAATAAAAAGGACAACTTTTGGGAAATGGGCGAAAGCGGTCCCTGCGGTCCATGCTCCGAAATCCACGTCGATCTAAGAAGTGAAGAGGAAAAAGCTGCAGTTAACGCCCTCGATCTAGTAAACAACGACCATCCTCAGGTGGTGGAGATCTGGAACCTGGTATTCATGGAATTTAACCGCAAAGCTGATGGCAGTCTGGAAAAATTACCGGCTCAGCACGTGGACACCGGAATGGGTTTCGAAAGGCTTTGCATGGCATTACAGGGCAAAAAATCCAACTACGATACCGACGTTTTCACTCCGCTTATCACTAAAGTAGAAGAAGTTTCAGGAAAAAAATACACCGGCATCCTGGAAGATGAAAAGGACATTGCCATACGCGTACTTGTTGATCACATCCGTGCAGTTTCCTTTGCAATTGCTGATGGACAGCTGCCTTCTAATGGCGGAGCAGGCTACGTGATCCGCAGAATATTAAGACGGGCAATCTCATATTCCTATCGTTTTTTAGGCATGAAAGAGCCCTTCCTGTATCAGCTTGTTGCGGTGCTGAAAAACGAGATGGGTACATTTTTTCCGGAAATGCAGAAACAGGAAAAACTGGTGACCGAAGTAATCCGTGAAGAGGAAACTTCTTTTCTTAAGACCATTGAACACGGACTTAAGCGAATAGACCTCATCATTGCTGAGACACTCAGCAGAAATGAAAAAACGCTTCCCGGCGCGGAGGTATTTGAACTTTACGACACGTATGGCTTCCCGGCCGACCTTTCGCGCATCATCGCTGAAGAAAAAGGCCTCACTGTGGATGAACCCGGCTTTGATGAGGAAATGGCCAAACAGAAACAGCGCTCGCGTAAATCGTCAGCTCAGAAAGTACACGACTGGGTGATTCTGGAAGAAAAACAGGAAACCTTCGTAGGCTATGACCTTACTGAAACCGAAACATACATCACCCGCTACCGTAAAGTTGAAAACAAGGACGGCGAATTTTACCAGATTGTCCTGGCAAAATCGCCATTTTATCCTGAAGGTGGTGGCCAGGTAGGCGACAAAGGAATCCTGATACCCAGCTATACTGAAGGATTCGACATTTCAAATCCGAGCCTTACGATGGTAAATAACTGCGCTGACATTATAGAAGTACTCGAGACAAAAAAGGAAAATAATCTCATTGTTTCATTGATCAAAGATTTGCCAAAAGACGCCGGGGCGGTATTTTATGCCAGGGTTAATACTTCCGAAAGAAAGAACACCCAGGCCAACCACTCCGTAACCCACCTTCTGCACGAGGCCTTGCGCGAGGTTTTGGGTACACATGTGGAACAGAAAGGCTCTTTTGTTGGTCCGGACTATCTTCGTTTCGATTTTTCCCACTTCTCCAAAATGAGTGAAGAGGAAATCACACTTGTGGAAGAGAAAGTGAACGCCAAAATTAAGGAGAATATCAGCCTGGAAGAATTCCGCGACATTCCCATCGCTGAAGCTATGGAAAAAGGAGCAATGGCTCTTTTTGGCGAAAAATATGGCGACAGTGTACGCATGATTCAGTTTGGGACCTCCAGGGAACTTTGCGGCGGTACGCATGTGCGCAACACCAGTGAGATCGGTCATTTTAAGATACAGAGCGAAAGTTCTACCGCTGCCGGCATCAGGAGAATTGAAGCCATTTCCGGCGACAGGTCGGCGGAATATTTCCGTAACCTGGAAACTCAGGTGAAGCAGATATCCGCTTTGCTGAAAACCAAAGACCTGACGAAAGCGGTAGAGAAGTTGCTGGAGGAAAATGCTGGTTTAAAATCTGAAGCCGAAAACTATAAAAAGGAAAAAGCCAAGGGTGAAACAGCAAACTGGAAGAACGATTTTAAGGACGCCGGTGATAAGAAACTGCTCGTGAAAAAGGTTTCTCTGGAGGCTGCCACTGTGAAAGACATTGTATTCCAGCTTAAAAAAGACGTTGCAGATGCCGTAATTGTAATCATCTCCGATGCGGGTGAAAAACCAATGATCACCGTGGGAGTTTCGCAGGGTCTGGAAGGAAAATACCACGCAGGAAACATCGTGAAAGATTTGGCCAGGGAAATCCAGGGCGGCGGCGGCGGAAACCCCGGTTTTGCTACTGCGGGGGGCAAGGACATCACTGGTCTGCACCGTGCCTACGAAAAAGCTTTGGCACTATAAGATATAAGAACAGCAAAATTCCCGGTAACTGCCGGGAATTTTCAATTTGACTTTAGGCTCGTACAGTGACATGATAGCAGCTTTGCTGCTTTTCCTTAATGAAGTAAATTTTGCCAGATTTCTCAAAATCCCTGAGTACATTTTCCAGTATTCTGTCCAACCTGCTGTTTACTGCCAGGCGGTCGTTGAAACGTACATAAGAAATATCGAAAGAATTGCCGTAATTATGTGAACTCAGGCCCACACTCGCATTAGGATTCACCTTTCTTAGCCGGCACTGGTCCTCCAGCGTACGGGTCATGGAGGTGAGGGTAAGCGTGCTTCCGTTACTGCTTGCGCTGAATTTTTTAGCAATTTCACGGAGGGTTGCTTTGGCTTCCGGAACCAAGACGGGCTTGCTGTGACTCAAACTTTGGATCCTGTATCCTTTTCCAAGAGATTTCACAGGACTTAATTTTCCGTTTTGCCGGTATTTGGTAAGTGTTTTGGTATCTTTCAGAACCTTCATATTAAATTTCCTGGATGCCTGCAGATGCTTTTCATAAACCGGATGTATTTTTGCCGACAAAAGCGCGTTGAGATCATAACATTTCTGTGCCTGCAAGCCCTTGCTGAAACAGGCAAGCAGTAGCACCGGGAGGATTTTTTTCATAACAGGTATTAAAAATACTCATAACGGATTTTTGCGGAATTTGTTATTTTTTTTAATCCTTAAACTTGTAACCGAAAACGAACAATATCAGATGAAGAATTATTTACTTTTAATCCTGTGTTTACTTCCCTGCTTAAGCCTGGCACAATCTAAAATCATTATTACAGAAACCGGCACCGGTACTCCGGTAAGCCGGGCCGCAGTTTCATGTAATGGCCAAATCCTGGGATACACAAATGCTGAAGGCGAACTTAGCTTCCGCACCAAATGCCGCCAGGTAGATATTTCAGCCCCGGGCTACGACCGGGACAATGCGGTAGTGGATAAGGTGATGCAGGCGGCACTGTCCAAAACCGATCCCAATACCAAATCAATTGAAGAGGTAGTGATCACCGATAAAAGTGATCCCAGGGCCCTGGCCATCTTAAAGCTGGTTAACGAGCGTTATGCCGACAACATGCCTACCAGCCTGGACTCCTACAGCTATAAGTCCTATGAAAAAATCTCAGTTGATATAGACGAAGACAGCCTGCAGTACTACAATCAGTCACTGAACAGTATGATGAAGATGATGGACCGTTTCTCCATGACAAAACAGCAGCCGGAGGACACTGCGGTAACTGTAAAGGAAGTATTTGCCAACAGTAAACTTTTCCTTTGGGAACGTGCCCAGGAATTTCTTTACAGCAAAAAATATGGCGAGAAGATTAACGTGCTGGATAACCGAATTGCCGGACTTAATGAGCCACTTTATGAAATGATGGCCATCCAAAGTAACCGCAGCAGGATGCCGAAGGAAATCCGGGAAGAAAACCGTAATCTGTACAGATACTTCCTTACCGACTCCATAGATATTGAAGGCCGTAAGAACTACGTAATCAGTTTTCGGGAGGTGACCTACCGCCAGGCCGTTCAGCGCCGCAAATTCAATGGCTACCTTTATGTAGACGCGGCTACTTATGGCCTCAAAAAGATTGAAAGTAACAGCAAAATAAAAAGTGACGGCACCATTACCAGCATTTGGAAACTCATTTATGGAAAATGGTTCCTGCAGTCGGAAAACCTGAAAATGAAACTCACGACGATGAACATGGAGCCCGATGCCAAAGACAGGAAGAAAGCCGGTAATCAGGATTCAGAAAAAGATAAGACTCCGGACAACTTCCGGACCTATGGTTTTGTAACCTCTACCTATTTTGACCATAAGTCACCCACTGAAGACCGTGCCTCTGATTTCCGGGGTTATACCTTTTCTGTTAAGAATTCAGACGGCAGCCTGCTTCAAAAGTACCGGCAGGAGCCTCTTTCATCACGGGAACAGAATACTTATGTTGTAATAGACAGCCTGGGCCAGAAATACAATATAGACCGCCGTGCCGGTCAGCTGGCAGCACTTACCCGCGGGAAATTCCGGTACCGGCAGGTTGATTTTGACCTGGGAAGACTCATAGGATACAATTTATACGAAGGAATCAGGCTGGGAGCAGCGGCAAAGCTGAATGAGAAATTCAATCCCTATTTTTCACCGGACGCTTATATTGCGTATGGTTTTAAAGACCGCGGAATCAAATATGGAGTTGGCATAGATTTCAACACCTCGTTGGAAAGGACTTCAGTGCTCCGCGCAGAATACTATAATGATGTTATGGCCGCGGGCCGTTTCAGCGAAAATTTCTGGGATTTCCGGATGAAACTTAACAATGCGGGCATTGCGATTAACAACGACCGTTTCTATCTTTTTGAAGGCGCCAAACTGTCCTATGATTATGACCTCACCAATTCAGTAAGTATGAAACTTGCCCTAAGGCGGCAATCCGAGGAATCTGCTTTTCCCTACAGCTATCGGGATCTTGGCAATGAATTCCAGAATTCCTCCGCACTGGTTTCACTCAAGTTTTCGCCTTTCTCCAAAAACATCATGACACCACAGGGTAAATTTACCACAGAAAAAAAGTATCCTGAATTTTTCTTCAACTATGAACAGGCATTTCAGGCTGCAGGCGGCGATTTCTCCTACGGAAAACTGGATATGCTTTTCAACCATAATTTTAAGAACCGCTGGGGGGTCACAGGAATTCGGATTTACGGCGGAATACTACTGGGCGACGCTCCAATATGGCACCATTTTACTATGAACGGGTTAGCGGGCAGCAGTAATTTCAAATTTAACCTCACCTCTTATCTTGGCTTTTCTACGATGAAAGGCGGACAGTATTTTAATGATAAATTTATTGGTCAGTACTTCACCCACCGCATTCCGTGGTATTTTAAAAGTATCGGGCAGAATTCCTCCAGTTTTGATATTATCCACCGAAGTGTCATCGGAAATATGAAGGATCCGCAATTTCATCAGTTTGAATTTCAGAAACTGGATCATCTTTATCAGGAGGTTGGCTTGGAATGGAACAATTTCCTGTCCAGCTATTTCAATCTGGGACTTTTCTACAGGGTAGGTTACTACAACACGTCCAAATTTTCAGATAATTTTGCAGTCCAACTCAAGTTCAAACTTCTTGGTTTCTAGTTCAGCGATTGGACAGATATCCTGAAATAGCTATTTTTGCACAATGAAGACTGTACATATCAAAGCTTCCGGTTTTTTTGAAATGCTGAAGCTGCGCGATACTCCAATGTGGCTAATTTTTTCCCAAATGGTTGATGGTGAAGAAAAAGAACTTATTTTTCTGGATGATGAGGAAAAAGTACTTTTCAGCTATATCCTTCCCGACAGTATGGAAAAACTGACTGCTGACCGCGAGAAATTTGCGCAGGAATACGCCGATAAACTATCAGGGCTCAATTAGTGATTCTGCCACTGCTCCAGCGTCTCTTTGGTAGCCGCCACATCATGGACGCGGAGGATATTGGCGCCCTTTTCCATTACTTTCCGGTGCAGCTGCTGAGTTTCGGCAGTCACGTCGTTTGGTCCCTTACCAAGATGTGTGTAAATAAATGATTTTCTGGATATTCCTATAAGAACCGGGAATTTTCCGAGGCCGATAAACTGGGTTTCGTCAAGTAATGTGTATTGGTCCTCAACTGTCTTACCGAAACCGAAACCGGGATCAAGTATGATATCCTTAACACCCCTGGTCAGAAGTTCAGCGGCTTTATCCAGCAAAAACCGGTTCACGCTGCAGGTAATGTCGTCATACTTTATCTTTTGATGCATACCTTCGTAATCAGCATTTACATGCATCAGTACATACGGAAGGCCGGTTTCCACCACAGCATCTATCATCTTACCGTCAAACTGTCCGGCAGAGATATCATTAACAATATCAATACCTTCATCAAATCCAAACTTCACGGTCTCGGAATAGAAGGTATCCAGGGAAATCAGCACTTCCGGGAATTCAGATTTGATAAGCGCGATAATTTTGCCCAGCCGGCGTATTTCTTCGTGTGCGGTCAGGTACTCCGCATTAGGTCTGGTGGACTGTGGTCCTATATCAATGATTGATGCGCCCGCCACCATCATTTTTTCCGCATGGATCAGTGCTGATTTCTCACTGTTGAACTTTCCGCCATCCGAAAATGAGTCCGGTGTCATATTGAGGATTCCCATAATCAGCGGGCGGGACAGGTCAATAAGTTTACCCCGGCAGTTCAGGCTGTGCGGTATGGCTGGAAGTACAGTATTCATAGCGCAAAAGTAAAAAACTAAATGCGCAATTCAGCCAGCTGAAAGCAATTTTGTATCTTTGAGGAGTTTAGAAAAAAATGGTAAAAACCTCACAACAGTTCAGTTCCGTTATCCAATCCTGCAGAAGTCTTTTCATTAAGAAACTTGGTGATTATGGGCCTTCATTCCGCGTGCTCAGGACACCTTCACTAACGGACCAGATTTACATCAAGGTAAAAAACCTCCGGAACTTCCAAACCAGCGGACTTTCCAAAGTAGGTGAAACTCAGGAGGAAAATTTTGTTGCCATTGTAAATTATGCCGTGATCGGACTGATCCAACTGGAAAAAGGGGCCACAGACACCCTGGACGAAGAGGCTGCTGAAATACTTGCACTCTATGATCACTTCACTGATCGTGCCCTTCAGCTGATGGAGAAAAAAAACCATGACTATGGCGAGGCCTGGCGGGAGATGCGGATCTCCTCCATTACTGACCTTATTTACCAGAAAGTGCTGCGCACTAAACAGATTGAGGATAACGGCGGACAAACCCTGGTCTCGGAAGGTCTTGATGCCAATTACTACGATATGCTGAACTACGCTGTATTCGCCCTAATCAGACTGGAGGAGCAGACGGGCGGTGCAGAGTCCAAAACACGATAAACGGTCATAAAATGAAATACTTAAAGCACATTTTACGCGTCATAGTTGCCCTGATTTTCCTGATCTCAGGCTTTGTGAAGGCGGTGGATGTTGTTGGATTCTCTTTTAAACTGGAAGAGTATTTTTCGCCTGCAGTTTTTAACATGCCCTTCATGGAGAAGCAGGCTTTGCCGCTTGCTGTTATCGTTGTCGTGCTGGAACTTGTATTGGGTTTTATGCTTCTGCTGAAGACACGGCTTAAATTTACACTCACAGCACTGATCGCTCTCTGCGTATTTTTTGGTTTTCTGACATTTTATTCTGCCTATTTCAATGTGGTTACCGATTGCGGATGCTTTGGCGAGGCCCTTAAGATGCTGCCCTGGCAAAGTTTCTGGAAGGATATCGCCCTGCTTGCAGCCTTGCTGGCACTTTGGTTCCTGTACCGAAATGAGCTGAACGAATCCGAACATACTGGTTTACCGAAAAAAATCATGTTTACTGTAGCAGCTCTGGCAATGATTTTCATCATCTATTGGGGTATTGCGCACGAACCACTGGTAGACTTCCGTGACTACAGTATTGGCACCGACCTGAACGAAGAGAAAAGGAAGATAGATGAAGATCCGTCCGTTTACAAAACATATTACACCCTGCTGAACACCCAAACTTCAGAAATCAAGGAGGTTGATGACGGTCAGTACATTTCCGACCGCAGATATTGGGAGCCGGGCTCGACGTGGAAAATTCAGGAAGATAAAACCCAGTCTAAACTGGTGAAGGAAGGTTATTCATCAGAAATAGCAAAGTTCCGGATTGAAGACGTAAACGGGAATGACCTTACGGCACGGGTTTTGGAAGCTCCGCGGGCAATACTGATTTTTTCCTATCATCCGGGACAGGCTGATCCGGACATTATCGCAAAGGCAGAGTCAAAAGCCAACGAACAGGCGGGAACCTTGATCCTGGGCGTATCAACCGCGCAGACAACATTTAAGAGGATTCCAAACGCACTGATGGACGGTACAGCGATCAAGACCATTGCGCGAAGCAATCCATCGGTACTGATTCTTAACAGAGGAAAAATTACAGATAAGAAATCGGCCCGGGACTATGTTAAAGATTAATCTGAACAGTAAAAAAATAAACGAAATATGTATAAAATGCAAAAGTCAAATAAATCAATAGCCGGCTATCACCTGCTGATGATACTGTCTGCAGTAGATAATGAATTCTCTCCGGAAGAAGGCCTGAAAATTCAGGAGTACCTGGCAGAGGAATTTCCTTTCCGTATGAACCTTGATGATGAACTGGACATTATAGCCTCTTTAAGACCTGAAGAATGGAAAGGGCATTTTGAATTTCACGCAAAATGTTTCCTGGATGATTCCACACCTGAAGAGCGGGAGAACTTCAAGGAATTTGCAAAGTCTCTGATAAAGGCTGATGATGCAGTAAGTGAAAAGGAGCACCAGTTCTACAGTCTCCTGAAAACCCATTGGAATTCTTAAGAAAAATAAAACCGACCATGAGAAAAAACATTGTTGCAGGTAACTGGAAAATGAACAAAAATGTAATTGAAGCACAGCAGCTTATGTTTCAGTTACTGGAGTATAAAAAAAATAACGCTGCCAACTGCGAGGTTTGGATTGCTCCCCCATCCCTGTATCTTATGATGGCCAGAGACCTGTATGAGAACAACGAAATCGGTGTATTTGCACAGGACATGAGTGAACATGAGAGCGGCGCCTACACAGGTGAAATTTCAGCAGGCATGCTGGAGTCCATCGAGGCTACAGGTACTTTGGTAGGACATTCGGAACGCAGACAGTACCATGGCGAAACAGATGCAGCCTGCAATAAGAAGGTTAAAAGAGCCTTGGATATGGGTCTAACGCCAATTTACTGTAATGGAGAAACACTGGACCAAAGGAAAGCAGGACAGCATCTGGAGGTCGTGAAAAACCAAACCGAAGAGGCACTGTTCACTCTTAGCGCTGAAGAGATTAAGAAAGTAGTGATCGCCTACGAACCTGTGTGGGCCATCGGTACAGGTGAAACAGCTAGCCCGGAGCAGGCTCAGGAAATGCATGCCCACATCAGAAGCCTCATTGCCGCAAAATACGGTCAGGAGGTTGCTGATGAAATATCCATTCTTTATGGTGGATCAGTAAAACCGGATAACGCCAAGGAAATCTTCTCCCAACCCGATATAGACGGTGGACTGATCGGAGGTGCGGCATTGAAAATGGACGATTTCGCCAAAATAATAGAGGGATTCAATTCCTAACCGCCCTTTAAATCACAATAAAAAATCCGTTTCAATCACTGAAACGGATTTTTTTCAATCTGAGATAATTTATACCTCTGATTTTCTCATCAATACCTCATCTACCATACCGAAATCTTTAGCTTCAGTACTCGTCATCCAGTAATCACGGTCCGAGGCTTTTTCCACCCATTCGTACGTCTGCCCGGAATGCTCGGAGATAATGTCGTACAGTTCTTTCTTAAGTTTCAGCATTTCACGAAGGTTAATCTCCATATCGGAAGCAACTCCCTGTGCACCGCCACTTGGCTGGTGAATCATCACTCTTGAATGCTTTAGGGCAGATCTCTTACCCTTCTCACCCGCTACAAGAAGTACGGCTCCCATACTTGCAGCCATTCCGGTACAGATAGTGGCTACATCCGGTTTGATGATCTGCATGGTGTCATAAATACCCAGACCGGCGTAAACACTGCCGCCGGGAGAGTTGATGTAGATCTGTATGTCTTTGGATGCATCCGAGCTTTCCAGGAAAAGAAGCTGAGCCGTCACGATGTTCGCCACCTGGTCGTCTATGCCGGTACCCAGAAAAATAATCCTGTCCATCATCAGTCGGGAGAAAACGTCCATCTGAGCTACGTTCAGACGTCTTTCTTCCATAATGTACGGCGTAAGGTTGGTAGGACCAAACATGCCCATATACTGATCGGTTGCCAAACCACTGTTGCCTAAATGTTTCACAGAGAAATCCCTGAAATCTTTTTTAATGTCCATATTCAATTTTTGTTTTGTTAAAGTGCTGCGGCACGAAGGCCGCGGTACAGGATTTTTCAAAAATCATACCCTGTATAAATATAGCCAAACTGTCACAATATCCGGTACAGTTCCACATCCATTTCCTTGCGGAGCTCGTTCAGTTTTACAATTTTCATATAATCTTCCGTATGGTCGCCTCCGTCAGACAATGAATCCTTGATTTCCCGTATCAGGTGTACCACATATTCCCTCTTATGCCTTATCATAACATCTTTTACCAGTTTGGGTACCACCTCTTCTTCCTGGCTGAAATAAATGTTGTGCTTACTCCAGTCGCTGTTCTCGTACGGTTCGAAAAGTGCATCGGCCACATGACCTGTAAGTTCCTCATCCATCAGACCAAAGAAAAATTTACCGGACCGCAGCTCATTTTGGGAGATACCCTCGGCAATCTCCTGTACAATTTTCCGGTTGATCTCCGACTGAATTTCATAGCCGTCCTCAGAAAGATGGTCCATCACCTCTTCAATGACGGTAATTTCGTACTTTTCACCGGCTTCCGTGCTTCGCTGCAGCACCTGATCGCCATATTTAAGCATAAGTTCAACCAGTTTTTCTTCCAAAATCAGCAGGGGATTGACATTGGCAGCCTGCTCCGGCACCAACTCCATTCTGGGTTCAGCTTTGGCAGGTTCAGCTTTGAACTGCGGCTGACTTACCTGCTTCTGAAGACCCAGTTCATTGAACAGGCTTTGCTCACTCAAACCAAACTTAGCGGAAATTTCCTTCAGGTAAACTTCCTGCTTCAGTGCGTTGGTAACAAATGATACAGACTTTACAATATCACGAATCGCCTCGGCTTTCTTTATTGGATCCGTTCCAGCATCCTTGAGCAGTATATCCGATTTGAAAGCAATGAAATCATTGGCTTCTTTCCGAATGAATTCCTCCACATATTCCTGAGGATGTTTACGGGCAAAACTGTCCGGATCATCCCCATCCGGAAACAGAAGAACGCGGATGTTCATTCCCTCGGCAAGCAGCAGGTCAATACTCCGGAAGCTGGCTTTTATGCCGGCTGCATCTCCGTCAAATAAAATCGTAACGTTTTCGGTAAGCCTTTTTATCAGTTTGATCTGTGCGGTCGTTAGCGCAGTTCCCGAGCTTGATACCACGTTCTCAATCCCAGCCTGGTGCATGGCAATTACGTCCATATAACCTTCCACAAGAAGACAGAGATTCTGCCTGGAAATAGCCTGCTTACTGTGATTGAGGCCGTAAAGCACTGCTGATTTATGATATATCTCTGTTTCCGGCGAATTTAGGTACTTGGCGGTTTTTACATTGCTTTTCAGAAGTCTGGCGCCAAACCCCAGAACCCTGCCCGAAAAGCTGTGGATAGGAAAAATCACGCGTTCGCGGAAACGGTCTAGGCCGGCAGGAGAATTTTCGGGGAATATCGATAGGCCGGAACTTTCAAGTATTTTTTTTGAATATCCTTTCTGAAGTGCGTATTCGGTGAACGCGTTTTTTTGCGCGGGCGAATACCCCAGCTGGAATTTCTTTACAATAGATTCCCGAAGTTCACGTTCCCGGAAATAGCTCAAACCAACATTTCTGCCCTCCTCCGTATCATAAAGCTGTTCCTGAAAAAAAGAATTGGCTACCTCATGAATTTTATACAGAAGGTCCCTTTCGGTTTGCGCCGCTTTCTGTTCTTCGGTTTGTTCCTGTACAGTTTCCTCAATCTCAATTCCATACTTTTTGGCGGCGTGCCGCAGCGCTTCCGGATAAGTGAAATTCTCAATTTCCATCAGGAAGGAGATGGCGGTACCTCCTTTCCCGGAGGAGAAATCCTTCCAGATCTGTTTGCTGGGCGACACCACAAAACTGGGCGATTTTTCGTCGTGAAAGGGGCTCAGACCTTTGAAATTTGAACCGGCCCGTTTCAACTGCACATACTCACCAATAATTTCCTCCACCCGGATGGTGGAGAATATTTTATCGATGGTTTGCTTGGAAATCATTCGGTAAAAATAGCAAATAACTTTGTAAAACGGGACTAAATCAATAAACCACATCCCTCAAAATCCTTACTTTTGAACCTAAATATTTGGTATGGAATGGACCGTGAATAATTTGGAGGAATGGCAGCAGGTCGCTGAAAAAGTTTCACAGTTGCTGGAGCACAATATCCTTCTGCTGAAAGGAAATTTGGGTGCCGGCAAAACTACTTTTACAAAATTTCTGCTTAAGACACTGGGTAGCACAGATGAAGTTTCATCGCCCACCTACGCAATCGTAAATGAGTATACTGCTCCTCAAGGCAGTATTTTCCACTTTGACCTTTACCGAATGAAATCGGTTGATGAAGTGTATGATATTGGTATGGATGAATATCTGGACCGTGCCTGGCTCTGTATTGTGGAGTGGCCGGAAATTTATGCTTCGGAATTTAACGGTTTACCCTACCATGAGATGCTAATTGAAAATAGCGATACGGGCAGGAAGGTAATTTTTAAATAAGGCCTATCTTTGCAGTGGGATTATGTTGCAAAATAACCTTTAAACAAGCAAATTAGAATGAGCAGCGGAAACATTTTTACTCCCTTCAGGGAGGAGGAACTGATGCCTGTGGAGGAGAAACTGGAAGTAAAGAAAAGGGAGGCCAAATTCACAATAGGCGTACCCAGGGAGACTTCACTTAATGAGCGGCGAACGACGCTTACGCCCGATGCGGTTCAGGTACTTGTAAATCACGGGCACGAGATCATCATTGAGTCCGACAGTGGAAAAGGCTCATTTTTTACTGATGCTCAGTATGCGGAAGCCGGTGCACGAATTACGCACAATGCCTCCGAAGCCTTCGGTCAGGACCTTGTACTGAAGATAAACCCGCCCGGAGAGGACGAGATTGATATGCTGAAGCCCAATGCACATCTGATTTCGGCTTTGCAGATCAATCTGCGTTCGCCGGAATACTTCCGCAAACTCGCCGAAAAGAAAATTAATGCCATTGCTTTTGAATTTATTTCAGATGAATATAAGCAGTTACCCTTAGTCCGGCTTATTGGTGAAATAGCCGGAACCGCCTCCATTCTTTACAGTTCAGAACTCCTGGCACTGTCCAACGGAAATATGCTGGGAGGAATTACCGGCGTACGTCCCACCGAAGTGGTGGTCATTGGAGCCGGCATTGTAGGCGAATTCGCCGTCAAAGCCGCCCTGGGACTTGGTGCAAGTGTCAAGGTTTTCGATAATTCACTGTCCAAACTGCGCCGCCTTCATATGATGATTGATGGGCGTGTGCCCACTTCCATCATTGATCCGAAAGAACTTTCAAAAAGTGTCAGGCGTGCAGATGTTGTTATTGGCGCGCTGCCACGTACCTGCATGCAGCCGGTGGTCACTGAGGAAATGGTATTACAGATGAAGAAAGGCAGTGTGATTATAGACGTCACCGTGGATTACGGAAAGGTAGTGGAAACTACCGAGATCACTACCCTGGCGGATCCCTACCTTATAAAACACGGCGTGATTCACTGCGGACTGCCCAACCTTACATCCCGGATTCCGCGTACAACGAGTAAGGCCATCTCCAATTTTTTCCTGAGTTACCTGCTGAGCTATGATAAGGAAGGAGGAATTGAGAACATGTTCATCCATAAAAATGAAATGAAACAAAGTCTCTATATGTACCGCGGCCGGCATACTAAAAAGGTGATTTGCGACCTTTTCGGTCTTCCCTATCATGATATCAACTTATTAATGTTTTAAACTTGAGAAAACTTAAATTCTTCCTGATTGGTCTGGTACCCGGACTTATTGTCGTATTTTTTATTTTGAACCAGAAAGGTGTGAGCTGTAGTGGCTACCTACCCAACAGCCGTGTGATTGCAGAAACGCTTTCCAAAGATTTTTCATATACCGACACCTTCCGTCAGCAAATGGTCGCTCAGGGCATCACTGAACAGTTCCTCAAAGACAGCCTTATTACAGCCGGACATATAGACTTCGACAGAAGCAAAGCACAGCAAAAACCTTGTCCACAATATCTGTTGGTGTATCCGGAAAAGAATCCCCGCTACGAAGTTCAGTTTGAAAAATGTAAGGATTCCGCAGTTTTTTCAGATCTTAAAAAGCTTAGATAGAATCATTTTATCAACATCAAAAGAAAAGCAGACCGTAAACCGGTCTGCTTTTATATTGGATAGCTCTTACTAACACTCTGCCACATTCACAGCAATTGCCAATCCGCCCTCGGACGTTTCCTTAAACCTGTCGTTCATGCTTTGAGCAGTTTCCCACATACTCTGAATTACCTCATCCAGGGTAACCCGGGCTTTGGAAGGATCCGACTCGATTGCAATATTTGCTGCTGTAATGGCCTTTATGGCGCCCATTGAATTTCTCTCTATACACGGAATCTGTACCAGGCCGGCAACAGGATCACAGGTTAAACCCAGATGATGTTCCATGGCAATCTCCGCAGCCATAAGCACCTGTTCCGGTGTACCTCCCATGATTTCAGTGAGGCCGGCCGCCGCCATCGCCGATGATACGCCTACCTCTGCCTGACAGCCTCCCATCGCGGCAGATATGGTAGCATTCTTTTTAAAGAGAGTTCCAATTTCACCCGCCACCAGGATAAACCTTATGATATCTTCTTCGGTATTATGCTTGGTGAAAGCCTGGGAATACATCAGAACAGCCGGAATAACGCCACTGGCGCCGTTGGTAGGTGCGGTAATGATACGTCCAAAGCCGGCATTTTCCTCATTTACAGCCAGAGCAAAACAGGAGACCCATTTATTGATCGTCGTAAAGCTGCCGTCAGCACTTTTTACATAATCCAACCATTCCTCCTGACTGTTATACTGCAGACCGTCCAACAGCTTACGGTTAAGAGCCGCGGCACGTCGGGAAACCTTCAGACCGCCGGGAAGTACTCCTTCCCTGTTCACTCCCTTATAGATGCATTCGCATATCTGATCCCAGATATACAGGGCATTATCCGCTGTTTCCTCACGGTTTCGCCACGATTCTTCATTTAATAGAACGAGGTCTGAAACCCGGCTAAGACCAAGTTTCTGAATATTTTTCAGGACATCCGCGCCGCTGTGGCATGGATACAGTGTCCGGATGCAGCTCTTTTCCATGGAGTTCTCATTGCGGGTCGCTATAAAACCTCCCCCAACAGAATAATAGTCCTGTACGAGTTCGGATCCGTCGGCAAATACGGCCCGGAAAATCATTCCGTTGGGATGAAAATCAAGAGATTTTTTCATATTCAGGATCAGATGCCTGCCGTACACAAAAGGAACCGGTTTTTCACCACCCAGATGGAGCAGCTCTTCAGTACGGATCCTGTCGATCTTTTCGGTGATGGAAGTGGTGTCAATTTTCTGATAATCTTCACCGGAAAGGCCCAGCATGCCGGCGATGTCCGTACCATGGCCGATACCCGTCTTCGCCAGGGAGCCAAAGAACTCAACAAAAACCTCAACCACATCGGTCAGGCTGTAATCAATACGGATTTGTTTAAGGAAATTTTCAGCCGCGTTCCACGGTCCCATGGTGTGCGAGCTGGAGGGACCGATACCCACTTTAATAATCTCAAAAACTGATATTGACTGCATTCAGGTAATATTAATATGCAAATATACTTGTATTAAACCATACTATAGGATGGATTATGAAACATATAACCGAAATGATATAAATATACGAATCACGATCATCCTAATTTTACACTATACTGCAAACTAAAGCATAACACCTTTTTAATCATTTGTGTTTTTGCTCATTTTCCTCCGAAAATGAGCTTTTTTCTGCAAAAATCTTAGCAAGTATCTGCGAAACTTCCTTATGTCTGGTAGCAGGAAACAAATGCGTCCCACCGCGAATGACGTAATCAGGCTTTGAATTTTTCAATGGGAAAACGATGTCCTTGTCTCCCAGAATCTGCACAACATCAGGGTTCTCAGGTGCCTGCCATTCCACAATTTTTGCCACACACCATTTCAGATAGTAAGCGTCCCTTACTGTAAAATACTGAAGGATGCGGGGATTTTTTCTGTCGAACAGTTTCCGGAAATATGAATACAGTTTTATGGTTCCACCGTTGTAAAAACGCCTTGGTAAATTTTGCGGTATTCGGCTCAGTTTGCCAAAGCGGATCAGTCCGGATTTTTCGTCAGATGATTTTATGCTTCCCAGTATCACCACCCGCTTTGCAGGTTTCAGCCTGTTTATCTCCTGAACAAGGATTCCCCCGAAACTGTAACCCAGCAGGTAGAACGGCTCCGACACGTCCACCCCGGCGGCCATCCTCTGTACATAACTTTCAAAAGACTCATCCTCCTCCGGTATCAGCCAGTCCAGAAAGACAATTTCCAGATGATCCGGAAACCGAAGGAGCTGCAGTACTTTAAAATCTGCGCCCAGGCCGCTTACAATATATAGTTTGCTACGTTCCATCCTTAAATAAAAAAGGAGCAGAAAATTCTGCTCCGGTATCTTAGATTTATGACTTCTTAATTGGCCGTCAGCTTAATCTGAACATCAATCTGATCTTTAATAAGATAGTCGCGGATTGAAGATTTATAAAAAGCTTTATAATCCTGGCGGTTAAGTGAAAACTTAGCCGACTCAAACTCTACAAAACGGTCATTTGTACGGATCTTGGCCGGGAATGATATGGTTTTGCGTGTTCCCTTCAGCGTCAGATTGCCGTAAACCAAATAGTTATACTCGGTATTTTTGGAAGGAAGAATCTTTGTAATGATGAATTTAGCGGTTGGATGTTTTTTTACATCAAAGAAATCGGAACTTTTCAGGTGATTGGTAAGCTTCTCCTGATCTTCACCCGTTAAGTCTGTATTTGCAAGACTTCTCATGTCCAGAACAAACTCACCGCCAGTAAGTAATTTGTCTTCAAAAATAAATTTTCCGCTTTTCAGTTTCACAAAACCTGAATGCGTGGTAGCCTCAGATTTAACCACCTTGTAACCCCACCACCGGATATCGGAGGTCTGAACTTTGGAAATCTGTACACCTTTTGATTTTCTTTTTTGTGCCAGTACAAGAACGCTGAATAACATTAACGTCAGTAAAAATAATTTTCTCATTCTTTCTTTTTTATCAATAAACAAATATAACAATTCTGCTTTATAATCATAAGTTTTTTAAAATTTGCCGTGTCAGATAACTGTCCACAATTAAAAAAACTTCAACCATTTGATTGAAGTTTATTCATTATGTTAAATAATGATTAGTTTATTCTTTGGAAAAAGCAGCATAATAGGCACCGCCGGTAAGCACCATTTTTTCACTTAGGATCATATAGATCGGTATGTCTTTCAGCACCCGCTCCATCTTGTCGCTGATCATAAATTTCTGGTAAAGGCGGTCTTTGTCAATATAATCCTTAAACAGCAATGGAAGTTCGCCTCCAATCAGCAGGCCACCGGTAGCTTTAAGTTTAAGCACGAGACTGTTGGCCTCGCGGGCGAGGAATTCCAGGTAGGTATTCAGTGCAATTCTTGAAATCTGCTCATTATCTTCCACGGCCGATTCATAAAGTACCGTTGCAAAATCCCTGTCACTTCGTAGCCGCTCCAGTAGTTTTTCAGATTGAGGATGTCTTTTTTCATCCCGTAAAAATCGGTAGATATTGAAGAGTCCGTTTTTGCTGAGGACATTCTCCCAGCTGACTATTCCGTAAATCTTGTTCAGGAACTGATAAAATTCGACCTCAACATTGGTTCTTGGCGAAAATTCTGAATGACCACCCTCTGTTGCAAAAGGCCTCAAACATTCACCGTCATAAAAGAGTCCCGCCTCACCGAGACCGCTTCCCGGTGCCAGGATGGCCACATTTCCGGTGGTGAGTACGTCTGATTTAAAGATTTTCATCAGGCATGAAGGCGAAAGATCAGCCAACCCATATGCGGTGGCCTCCAGGTCATTTATAAGGAAAACATCACGTATTCCTGTCCTTTCCCGGATTTCGTCGTGATCAAGAATCCACGGGAGCCTGGCAGATATACCCTGATTATTAATTACAGGTCCCGGCACTCCCACAGCCAGCCGCTCAATATCTGAAAGTTCATTTTCCTGCAGAAAGCGATTAACGATTTCTGAAAATGAATTAAATTCTATTGTTGCATAGGTGTTTTCAGCCGTCAGAACAGCTTTCTCACCCTCGGTGCGGTACAGCGCAACCACGGTTTCTTTTTCACGCACATCGGCGGAGAGGATACTGATTCCCTGATTATTGCTGCTCTTCATACCCGGCAGGTATAAAGGAAAATTTGCGCTTGCGACCATAAGTTTGCAATTTGATCAAAGATAAAAATGTTTTAAAGAAATAAAAAACCTTTTCAACATAAATTGAAAAGGCTTGATTATTAGGCAACTGCCAATTACTGTCCTAACGGAATGTTGTAAGAAACTCCCAGACCTAAAGAACCTGCACTGAAGTCCTGGCCTGCAAGATTTCCTGTGTTCCCGGTGAAAACTTTCTGATACTGTAGGGAGAAGTTCCAGTCGTTATTATGATAACCAATCTCAGGCTTGATATAGAACCCGCCATCCGGACGCTGGGTATTGGTGATATCATTGGATGCTACCTCATTATCGCCTACGATGAAACCGTAACCAAGGTCAGTACCAAAATAGAAACCGGTATCTTTAGGATAAATTCTGATAAGACCTGCTACAGGCACTACACCGAAATCGTTGTTGGAATATCCGGCATTTTCACGACCGAAATAATGTGTGTAACCTGTGGCAACACCTAATCCAAAGCCAGGAGTTACAAGGTTTTGGTAAGCCACATCCAGACCTAAAGCTGCGGAAGCATTTTCCTGGGGAACTGCAATACCAACATTGGCTCCAATCTTAATCATATTCTTCATTCCCGGATTGTCATATTTCTCTGTCTCCTGAGCAAATGTAAGTCCTGAGGCCATAATACCTAATCCCAATAGGGCTTTCGTGATCGTCTTCATAATTCTAAATTTTAATGTTGTTGACTTATTAATGTTGTCCGGTATCTTGTAAAAAGCATGCCAAAGTGCCGAATGATACGCTGCCAGCCATAATAATAGGAGTTCATCAATTTGAAAATCAATTCATTAAATCTTTAAAACATTTAAACAGTTATTTAAATGTATATGTATCTGAAGGTTCTAACTTAGCCCGCTGATATTTCCAAACTCATCGATATCCATAGCTTCGGAGGCGGGAACATTCGGTAAGCCCGGCATACGCATCATATCACCCAATATGGGAATGATAAATCCCGCGCCTGCAGCGAATTCAAATTCACGGACATTGATTTTAAATCCTGTTGGCCGGCCAATCTTCCGTTCGTTATCCGACAGTGATTTTTGAGTTTTGGCCATACAGACAGGCAGATTATCCAAGCCAAGGTCGCAAATCACTTTAAGGTCGTTTTTTGCTTTCGCCGAATATTCCACACCATCCGCACCGTAGATCTCGCGTGCTATGCGGTCTATTTTATCTTCAACCTTTTCATCTGCACTATAAAGCGGGCGGAAATCATTGCTGTAGTTTTCGGCCGCATTCACCACCTCCTGTGCCAGCTCAGTCATTCCTGCGCCACCCTGATTGAATTCGTAAGCAACGATCGCCTTTACGCCCATTTTAGCGCATTCGTCCTGAATAAATTGTATTTCGTCTGCTGAATCGGTCGCAAAATGGTTGATGGCCACCACGGGTTTCAGCTGAAGTTTGGTGTAATTCTCAATATGTTTCTTGAGGTTCGCAATTCCTAACTGCACGGCCGAGAGATCCGGATTCTCATAAAAACCTTTCTTCGCTCCGCCATGATACCGCAGGGCACGCACAGTTGTCACGATCACCATGGCTGCAGGCTTAATTCCTGCCGAACGGCATTTGATATGGAGAAACTTCTCAGCACCAAGGTCAGCGCCGAAACCGGCTTCAGTCACAGTGTATTCTGCAAGCGACATGGCGGTTTTTGTAGCGATTATGGTATTGGTTCCCTGAGCTATATTGGCAAAGGGGCCGCCGTGCAGGATGGCAGGATTTCCTTCCAGCGTCTGCACCAGATTAGGCTTGATTGCGTCACGCAGAAGGATGGCCATAGCCGCTTCAGCTTTAAGGTCCCTGGCGTAAACAGGTTTTTTGTCAAAAGTATAGCCTATGAAAATATTTCCGAGTCGGTTTTTCAGGTCCGCGAAATTTTCGCTCATACACAGAATAGCCATTACCTCGGAAGCCGGTGTAATATTGAATCCGTCTTCGCGCGGGACTCCACTGGATGTGCCACCCAAACCTACAATGATATTACGGAGCGCACGGTCGTTCATATCCATAACCCGCTTCCAGACAATAGTACGCGGGTCGATATTGAGAGAGAACTTTTTATTCTGTATATTATTGTCGATAAGTGCGGCCAGCAGATTATTGGCTTTTTCAATAGCCGAAAAATCACCTGTAAAATGCAGGTTAATATCTACCATGGGGATTACCTGGGCATATCCACCTCCGGCTGCCCCACCCTTCATTCCGAAGACAGGACCTAAAGAAGGTTCACGAAGCACCGCAACAGTCTTTTTTCCGATTCTGTTCAGGCCATCGCACAAACCTACGGAAACAGTGGTTTTTCCCTCACCGGCAGGCGTCGGATTAATAGCTGAAACCAGGATAAGTTTGGAGTTATGAACTTTTTCCCCATCAATATAAGACAGTGGTATTTTTGCTTTGTATTTTCCGTAATACTCCAGGTCATCTTCTGCAATTCCAATTTTCGCAGCGATTTCTCTGATGTGCCGGATGTCTGCATTCTGGGCAATTTCTAAATCTGTAGGGAAGCTCATGGTTATAGGTTTAGGTTGTCAAACAAATTTAACCAAAATAACTTCAACATCCGAAGGCAGTACCTACAGATTTATATCATAGAATTGGGACTAAAACCCTTCAGGCAAAGATGTACTCGTCCGGCCGGAGGAAGTAACGTGCATTTTCAACCAGCGCTGCTTCCCTGTCCCTGCGGGTAAGCAAGCCTTTCATCTTGGGGTCTCCCGCCCAAAGTCGCTTCATGGCCCGTATTTCAGCGGCAATCTTGGACAGGTTTTTTACTTTTACCCAGGCGGCAATTTTCTTCATCTCTGTACGGCGCGGACCTTCCAGGCTGGCACCGCGGTTATAGACCAGGGAAAGCAGGGCACCCTGAGCATCGGGAGGCAGAAGTTCCACACCGGGATAAGCTTTCGCCGTCGACCGGGCATAAACAGGAACAGAGGTGGCATAGAAGACCTGCAGGGCATCTTCATAAGGAATTTCGACGGATTTTACGGTGGAGGTAAGTGCAGCACGGGCCCTTTCGCCCTGCAAACCTACTGCTGGTTTAAGTTTGCTAAATTTTGCATCACCCAGCAGTGCCCGCCAGTCTTTTTCGAACTGTGCCGCAGTACTGTAACCCATGTCATATCCAATA
Organism: Chryseobacterium sp.; assembly: GCF_008831505.1. Taxonomy (NCBI): domain Bacteria; kingdom Pseudomonadati; phylum Bacteroidota; class Flavobacteriia; order Flavobacteriales; family Weeksellaceae; genus Chryseobacterium; species Chryseobacterium sp. The sequence goes on from NZ_CP044507.1 coordinate 1,879,188, forward strand.
CCAATTGTCACTCCGCTGGCTCCGTGCGGCCAAATTGGAAATCTATACTTGGAATTGTACATGGATTTTGAGGAAATTTCACTCTCAAGAACCAGCTGGAGTGAATTTTTGGATATAACCATACTCGCACCTTTGGGCAGAGGGGGAACTTTTTCGTCCAGGAATAGTTCAATCCGTGTGGTGGTATTCACCCCGAAGATCCCGTCGACATCCCGACCAGTAAAGCCCAGACCTTTTTGGATGTTTTTCTTTTTGTCATGCAGAGTCAGGTCTGAGACCAAAAGTCCAAGCACTTTTTCCAGCGCGTTGCAGGTTTCAAGGTCATAAATTCCGGTAAGGCTGACAGCCAGTTTTTTCTGGATTGCCTTAATTCTGGTTTCTAAAGGATTTTGAGGCATGGCTATAGATTTTAGAAAGTTTAGACAAAGAGCTTTTCCAGATAAAATTAAGTAATCATTGTACAAAGTTAATAAGGTAAATCACCCAAAATATCTTCATAAAAAAAACCGGACTGCTATATAGTCCGGTTGGTCTTTTAAATGCGAAGGTGTGTTATCTGGCCGCAGCTTTCTGCGCGCTCTTTCTGGATTGTCTGGCTTCATATTTTTTCATGAAATAACCAATGGCCAATGGTGCCACCCACATCAGGATTCTTCTTAACAGTACAGGATTCATAATAATTATTTTTTTTATGATATACCCTTTTCAAGAATTACGCCAAACATTTCTGCAGATTACTCCTTTTCCGTCAGCGCCTTGCCCTCGAAAGCAATTCCGTGCCAGCCATATTGCATAAAGTTGCGAATGTTCTGGTGGTCGCTGCCCTCAGGATTTTTCAGCACATCCGTCCTGTAGAAATCGCCGAACAGCGCCAGCGTATCCTCTTCGTTAAGTCCCTTCAGCTTTGCAAAACTGAACACCTTACACGAGCCGTTATTTTCGCCCGCTTCATTCACTATATTGCCGTTGGTGAGGCTGGTTGGCACGAAAGCGTAATGTTCATCAATGTAGGCGATGACGTCTTTAAAGGCGATGGTTTCTGGGGAGGTTTTGAGGTGTTGTAGAAGCATTTTATTTAATTACTTTATGTATTGAAATATCAAAATTATTTTTATAAATCCCAAAAAGACATTCGCAATAATTTTGGTGGATTTCTACTATATACTATTACTGAAACTTACTTATATTTGATTAAAATCTAAAAACACAAAGCGAGATTATGGAAAATTTTCTAACAAAACTTTACGACACCAATCAAAAATTAAGTATGCTGCTTCTAGAAGCTAAAGATATTGCTGAAGCAAATGAAGAATTTGAGTTAACAAATTATATTGAAAAAGAATTAGAAGGATACAAAGTTGATGATGTATTTCCTGAATACAGAAAAATAAAAGGTCAAATAGTTGGTGATATTAAAGATGTATATGGAAATCTCGTTCATAAAGAGTACAACTTAGATTTTACCGTTCTTTCTAATAGTTTAGGATTTGATTTGGACGATGCCTATGTTCCGGATGGTATTTCGTTCGTCGAAGCATCACTAAGTGGTTTATCGGGGAAAAACGCTATCAAGCCAATGCCAAAAGAGTTGGTTAAGATGCTGGATGAAACCTTTCACTTTAATAATCCACATTTACATATAGTTGGAGCATTTCACAAAATCCCTATAGCCACCTTAGAATACATATTAGTAAAAGTTAGACATAATTTAATAAAAGAGTTCCAAAGAATTAATCGAAAAATAGAAAAACCAGAAACTGACACGCAGATTCAAGAAATTTCTGAAACGCCGACAGAAAAAAAAAGAAGCATATTCATTACTTATGCTTGGGAAGACGAGGAATATAACTCGCAAATTATATCTTTTGTTAATTTCCTAAGAGAAAATGGTTTTGATGCGTCGATGGACAAGAAAAAAAGTCAAGAAGAAGCTTCTATGAATTTCAATCAAATGATGGTTGAAGGCATTCAAAACAGCAGCAAAGTTATTGTTATCCTATCAGAAAAATATAAACAGAAGGCGGACAAATTTGAAGGTGGTGTTGCAACAGAATTAAAAATCATTTTAGATATAATCGCCAAATCGAAAAGTAAAGATTTTCAAAACTAAATGTAAAGAAAAAACACATTTCCATTTTCAAACACAAAGTTAGGCCTTTCAATTGAAAGGCCTTTTAAATAGGATTTAATTTACATTTAAAGCAAATTTCACAGGTTCACCTGCGAGCAACTTGATGGTGCCTTCCCGGTTATTTTCATACACATGCACATTACCCAGGAACAGTGTAATGCTTTTCAATGGCACATTGATTTGACGGCTGATTAAATACAGATGGTATATGTCTGCCGGTAGGCCCAGATTAGCATCTGAACTTCGCTGATATGCCGAAACTGCAAGTTTTCCCTGATCGATCTGAAACTGGATTAATGACAAACATGGCTGCTGGTTGCTTTCGGTATCATTCCTTCCCAAGAACAGAACATAATTTTTACTGTTGCGTTTTTCTTTATTAATCTTTTTAATCAAATCCGGCAGCTGTTCAAAGTATGTAGGATAACTATTAACCAATATCGGCCCACAATAGTCCCACCACGTAATTCCAGCATCCCTATATCGCTCCGTTAGCCGTTCGCCGGACTGGAATAAATCCAGTTCAGTTTTAAGCTTATTTCGGGCTATTCCGTGGCCCTCAAAGATTTCAAGCAAATCACCGGGCTTCAGTGTTAACTGCTCATTTAGCAGGTATGTGATACTTCCTTTTTTGTTTTCCTGTACTTTTCCTTTGGAAAGGATCTTGTCTAAAATTTTGTGGTACTTATTCATTTAGGTTTTAAATTAGTTTTATATTTGTTGCTCTCACATCTTTACATAAAAAAGCACGAAGCATCAGAAGACTTTAGTCCTCCGTAGCTTCGTGCTAATGTTTAAAAGATGTGAGAGTTTTTTAAAAGCGGAGGACGTTTTTTATTCCTCCTTACCGGTTATTACCCCAGTTGAAAATGTGGTGGATCATACGGTGACTTCCAGTCGCCGCCCCACGTAATCCGAATACCTAATTTCTTTGCTGTAGCCTTTATGTGATCAGCTATCAGCTTTAGATTCTTAATGGTGTCTTTGTGATGCACTTGCACCTGACCTGAAAAGAACGGATATAAGTCCACAGCCTGACCCAAACCATCTTTCTTACCATCTGCCTCATCCTGATGATTTGAAAGCCTTTTAACCCCGTCTACGTTCGTCACCTTAATGCCAGGCCTTGTCCGGCCCTGCGCATAAAGTGATTTTTGCCTTTCGGTGTCTCTTAAGCCCTCGGTAATGGTGAAGTCCACTGGACTGTCTGTAATTGCGGCTTTCATTACTTTCACTAAATTGGGATGCACGCCTTCAAGATTGTCCAGGCTTCTTTTGCTTAATTTGTATTTCATGGTTTAAAGTATGTTTTGATTAGAAACTTTGCTGTTACATAACCAATTATGGAAAGAAGCCCGCACCACACATAGGACATAATGCTGTTGCGTTCGGTTTCAGCGTCTTTCTTTAGTGCTTGTTGGAGCGCTGATAGCTGTTTAGAATAATTGGTTTCACTATTAGCGGCAAACTGGGATTTAAGAGCTCTATTTTCGGACGTAAGTGATTCAATACGGGATTTCAGCGAACTGTTTTCTTTTTCGAGTTCAGCTGAAGAACTATAATCTAAATCAGTGTTGTCATTAACCGGCACTTCCGTTTGATTTCCCTGTGCATCGGTAAACTTCAGAAAGCGTATTTCACCCCCATCAGTACATTTACCGTTGTTTTTTAACGAAAGATTCTGAGCGAAAATCGCTGCACTCCTGTTTGTTATTTGATCTATAGTCTGAACTGTAGAATCTTTCTTTGAAGTTGTGGCCATAACTTCCGTTACGGATGAAGTAGCACTGGAACCGGTTTCCTTTTGTTGGATTTCAGTCTTTGTTTTCTCCCTGTTTTTTTGCCTTTTAGTCGCGCAGGACGCAACCATCAGGCACATTAAAATGATCAATAGATTCTTCATGGTTATGTTTGTTTAAAATGTAAATTTTGTGTGCATGCTGGCATCGTAGAAGTAATAATTACCCGCATTTACGACGTACAGGGTTACTTTCTCTTTAGGTTCAATTACGTAGGCATCTAAATCCTCAATTTTAACCAGGCATTGGCCACCTGTGTCGTTTATAAGCACAATACGCTGACCGTCCTGTAAATTGTACAGATCAAAATGACCGGATGAAATCATTAGGTGTACAAGCTTATGAGGGGTATCCGTGCCTATGAATGAACTTCCGGATATGTCAGCAAAGAAGTCCTGCATTCTCAAAGTGCCACCGTCGTTAACCACGTCTACAGTTGCAGAAGCAATATTTCCATTGCTTAACAGCACTTTGTCCCGGCTGTTGTGAGCGGTGTGTACAAAACCCTGTGTTGCAGCAATGGCACCATGAACCAGAGCCTTGTAAATACTGGTGTTGTATCCACCTATGCCAACGTTTCCAGTGTATTTTCCGACTGTAATTCCATTAGCCGAATAACCGCCGTCTGCACTGCCGTAATGATAATAGTCGCCCAGAACCCCTACAACCAAATAATCCGTACTGTAATCAAAGAGGCCAGATTCAGAACCGTACGCGCCGTCTCCGATACCTAAGCCATTGCCTGTATTGTAATCGAATGCCTGACCATTGTTGCGGATACTGTCTGCAACGATGGCGTTCCAATCGGATACGTGACCGCCTGTAATGCCGTCCAGAACTGTTTTGTTGGCGTGGGTGTGTGCTAAGCCGGATAACTCTGATAGCACACCTTGTAGGCCTGTTATATCGCTTATGTTGTGGGTGTGATTTTGCAGCTGCCAAAGGTTAACCGCATGTCCTGACAATGTACCATTTGGAACAACAGGACTACTGTCAAAATTCTTGGTGTCATAAATGGTCTGGACACTGTTAAGGCCGACAAATAAATTAAGTGCTTCAGATTTTGTGTAGTAGTTTCCGAAATTTATAGTTGGCTTATTCTTAATAAAATTAAGTGCTAAGGGGTTCGTCTGATTCCAGTCAGATACGAAGTTCTCAGGCGCGGGTGACCAATCACTTACTATATCTGATATTTCTAACTGAAAGTTCGTAGCTATGATTTCTCCACTATCAATATTTTGAACATATGCCACAAAAAAGGAGAATGAAGCAATATCTTCGTTTAAGGTTTTAAATGTCTTAGATAATCTTTCGTTCCTGTCTGCCGTGTCAGTAACCTGAATAGTAACATACTGAGTTACACCATCAGTATACAATATTGCCAACTCAAAAAAGAACCTATGATTCACATTAGGGTTAGTTCCCCATACTACATCTTTGGAATAATAATCACATGATAAAGTCAGTGATTTATTTCTTACTTTGGTTTTAGGGAAATCACTGGATACGGCGAAGTAAACTACATTAGTGGTCGTTACAACCTCTTGGGAATTCAAAATATAGTTTCTACCACCTACTTTAATGTTATTTATTTTGCTGAGTACAAAATCATCACGTCTAAAATCAGCAGGCTGCTTTTGATGCTCCTTTATAAGTCCTGTTACATTAATGTCAAATTGTATATTCCAGTTTTCCCATTCGTAAATTGCTGAAGGAAAACTATCATCCATCATAACATCGGTGATAGATACTTTCGGATAAGATGTCTTAACATCAATGTTTATGTAATATAGACCATTTCCATCCTTTAAGAATTCCACTTTGTTTATTCTCGTAGAATCTCCAGCAATCCAAGTTATTTCGGGAAAATGATACCCGTCGTTATACCTGTAATTACTAATAAAAAACTCGAAGTATTCTTTGCCTATATTTCCATTATAGTAACTCCAAATTTTAACCTTGAAGCCTCCCATCCCATGATAAGGCACTTTCAACAGAATACTGTTTCTGTCAAATGGTACATAGCTGCTTGCTACTACCACTCCATAATTAGGATTAAAAATAGACTGATGGGATTTAACACTATTTGCTATTAGACTTCTTGACGCTAAATCAAGATTTTTAGTTGCTCCAACATATGGAACCACCCCGATATCACCGGCAATCTCCGCCGCTGTTCTTTTGGAAAGCTTCTTAGTAACGGGGTCCCATACCACTACGGACCCCGCGTTGCTACCCATGGTTTTCACGATTATTTCACCTTCTACAGCGATTGAGTTATTAAAATATTCCGGCGCCATTATTAATCTATTCTTGCAGTAATTGTGATTCTGTATTCATTCACGCTCAGTGGGGCGTAAACGTCCACTTTTACAGTGTTAGCCGTTGGGGTTTTGGTTGCACAGTGTATTTTAGTATTGTCGGTATTCCTGAAAACCACAGCGTCCAGATTCATGGTTCCGAAGTTGTGCGTGAACGTAAAACTTGTAGAACTGCCATCGCCAAAGTTGAAGGTGCTGGAACGAACCTTTGCGTCCAGAACTGCCTTTGTTGATTTGGGTGTCATTGCTTTTTCTGCGTTGGTACCGGCAATTGCTTCCGCATTGGTTGCGAGCTGTAAAATACCTTTCACCAGTTCCGTTGCAGCTACAATGTCCTCAATGTTTTTGTTTACTACTTGATAGTTTGCCGGGCTATTCGATGCATTATCAATTTTCGCAATGATCATATCACCAGCTGAAACTGCATCAGCACCCACAAAACCCGGCTGAGATACCACCCAGGTCATACCTTGCTTTATTGTTGCTGAAGATACTGGCAGCGGTGCCGTCATTGCTCCCTGTGTAGCAGCGGGAATGTAATTGGTAGCCTGCCAAACGAGTGCACCTGTAAGCCCCTGCGAAATATAGCTTTCCACATAATCTTTTATCTTATTGGAAGACCAGGTGAAAGTGCCGGACTGTATGGCATCATTCAAAAAGATGCTTACAATATCGGCGTTGGTAAGCATTCTGGAACCTACAGCCGTTGGGTGTCCTGAATCGTTAAAAGAAAGTTGGGAAAGGATTTCCAGACCAGAAGTCTTGGCCACTGAAAACGGATTAGTCGCAAGCGGAAAATTTGGGTGCGTATAAATGTGACCTAAATTGATCCACTGGCTGCCGTTCCAGTGCTGTATTGTATCATTCACGTCTACCAACCAACCGGCAGGAACGCCAACAGTTGAAGGAAAATCTGTAAATTTCTGTAGCCTGAACCTTCTGGCTTCTCCAAAGTAATGTTCAACGTGACCGTTCAGGTCAATAATCGGATAATCTGACATTTTAAATGTTTATTTTGGTTATTAGCACGTGTGCCGGATTTTGTAAGTCTTCTAAAAAATTAATTTGTACATGCGTATTGGTCACGTAATCTTCACACAGCATACTTTTGCCGGTCACGCTGTCCCGGACCTGCACGATCAGTTTATTGGTTCCGAAAGCATGTGCAAACTGTGACGATCCATTAATTGTTTTCACCATGTCATTGTCTACATCTTTGAGATCCTGCACCGTCTGAGCAATAATTACATTGAAAGCCTGCTGAGTTTCCGGATTGCCCAGTTCCGGATATTCATCCCTCAGACTGATTTTATCATCAGTGGTATTACCCATGATAATTTCTTCCAGATCATCAATCTGCTGCCGGTTTTCCTTAATGTAGTTTACGATCTCCTGAAGTTCGTCCAGGTTAAGATCGTTTGACATCAGGGCCTGCCTAATTTCCTGAATCATATTACCCCACTCGGTGTAGGCCTGGTTCACAGTGGCAAAGAATGCGGTGATTTGTTCCTTATCATACACATTGCCGTCATCAGCTTCCGGATCGCTGTCAATAGTGGCCATGTAGGTAATTCCCAGTTTATCCTTCCAACGCAGCGCATGTTCTGCAGTTATGTTTTCTGCATCCCTCTTGGCCAAAACATTAGCGTGCGCATCAGCATCATTAATATGCAAATTCAATGTTTGCGAGGAGGCAAGCCCCTGGAACATATTAGCTAATCCCTCTACTTTACTAATGGGAATAGTATCATCCCTGTGAAAAAAGCTTGAAAATGTGGCCTGAAACTGGGCCTGTGTCGGAAAGTCGCCGGTCTCAAACCAGGAGAATATCGTATTTAAAGGTGTGCTCATGTTAAGGTAAATCAGGTTCTATGAAATTCACAATACGGCCGGGGTTCAGTACGTCCATAGGGGTACCGCTTCCCATATTTGCAGTGGTTTTATTTCGGCGGGTAAACTTGTTATTACCCCCATCGAAACCGCCGCCCATCCAGTCCGGTGTGCCGGGTTCTACATCTTCATAGGAAAGTCCTACAGCCGGTAGATTAACCTTTGCAATCGTTTTGGTTTTGGTACCGATCGTATTGCCCAGGTTGGCAAAAGTGGTGTCGTTAGGATCACGGCCAAAGATGGTTTTACCACGCAGATCAATGCATTCTTTCCAACCTGTCGGTATATCGGCTGCCGGCTTTCTCCAGGGCCATACAATGCCGCCGTTAATGATTGGGGCCGTCTTTATTGCCAGAAGGTTTATTTGTTCCTGTAAAGCGGCAATTTGCGCCTGTGTGGCATAGTCCTGCATTTCCTTCAGGGTCTTCAGCCGTGTAAAATCGGCCCAATTATACAGGTTAGGAGCAACTGAGTTACCGAAGCGCACCGTCCGGATTTCAATCAGCGTTTTGCTGGTTTGATCCTGGAACACTTTAGGCACTTCCTGAGTGTTTATAAAAACCGTTGCAGTGGCCAAACCACCTTCAAAGTAGTACAGTTTGCCGTCAATGGCCACAATGCCGGGGCTGACATTGGAACCGTTCACTACGCACCCGGATAGGATGGTAAGATGTCCGGCCAGATCGCCCAGAACTTCAAATATTCCGTATGCCTCTTCAATCAGGGCCATCAGGTCATTTGTAAGCGGCATACCGCCAGTTTGCAGGAATTTAAAAGAAAGCTTCATGGTTAAATTATCACTATTTCGTAACGCTTTGAAGGCAGGATATAAAAATCAATTTCAGCGCGTAACTGGTAAAGGTTAATATTGGTATTTGGTATTTCAACAATAAAGTCAAACTCACTGGTCAGCTCTGCCTCAGTTCGCAGATAGAGGGGATTATCACTTAACCACTGGGTCTTTGTATAGGCTGCATCGTCTTCAGCCTCTGTGTACAGATAAACCCCTTCATACTGCACCGCGTTCACAATCCGGATTCTGCGTTCTATAGGATCAAAAGCGTTGTTTAACCTTTGCTGAACCGAAAACTTTTGGTAATTGTGGTTCATCCGGATCAGGTTCTGTTTCCTGTTTCGCAAAAAGTTTATGTAAAGTTCTGCCAGGGGTTCACAGAACGCAAACAGAAGTGCTGTAAATAGATTCCCGCGCAAAAACGGTGGTGTGAGCAGTAGTGCGTATTTCCGGACGTCAAATTGATATATATTCATCACAGTATGTATTCTAATCCGGTCCAGTCTTCCTGTTGGGTAACGTCATCAATTAGGGTAAATCGGCCACTTTTAGGGATACTGCTAATCTGTACGGGCTGTAGAAGACCGTAACCCACACCTGGTTCGATCCATTTGGTTGAAACCTGTAGATTTTGCAAATCCTTCACACCTTCAGCAGCCATAACAGCCGCTTCAAGTTTCTGCACGGACAATTCACCATTAAATGGAAGGTTCTTCAGGAACTTGTGTATTGCTTCTTTCACAGGTTCGGCACCTGTCAGTATGCTCATGCCGTTGGATAGCAAAACCAATGGATCATAAACTATTCGGAAATTGATCTTCAGGATATCCGGTTTATAATTTACAATCACAATATGATCACCGGCCGCCTGCGTTTCTTCAATGTATTCAGCGAACGCAGTCATCTGGTCATTTGTGAATATGTCATCACCATTTTCGGGTGCGATTTTCATACTTATTTTGGACGCACCGTCTACTTTAGTTACAGCTGCGTACTTTATAATTTTAGAGGCCTGTACCTGATCAGGTGTTGCGGTAATCCATTGATTGCTTCCGGGTTCAAAATAGTCCGGGCGGAACTGATCTGTTTCATCCACTAAATCAAAACCGTATTGAAACCTCAAAGCCAGGTTACGGTACCATCTGAGTCCGGGAACTTTTTGTTGACTGATCATTTCGGCTGTTTCAGCCTTATGCACGTCAAATATGCTTTCCAGCGTCCATACAATACGCGCAATTACGTCGAAAAACACAGATTCAAACGAGACAATGGAAAACTGATCATTGAAATCCTGCGCAGGATCTAATGCATATAATTGCTGCACAGAACTGTTGGCCACAAAAGCGGCACTGATACTGTTTTTAATTTCTGTTACTGTTCTGGCCATTTAGCTTATTTTAAATGTGGATCCAATACTCATAAATCCGATTCCCTTTTGTTGTGAACCTGGGTGCAATGTACTCCTCAATGCCGTTGCCGGTCTGTTATTTCTCAGCGCAATACCGTCGGTAACTTTTACTAAAGTGTTGACCTGAAGGTCTTCTGTAAGCGATCTGTTGTTTAACAATGCCGCGCTTATAATCTCTTCAAAGGATCCGGTTTGCTGAGCCACAACATCCAAAAAGCTTTGCCCCTGCTGCGCTCTATTCATATTCTGCATTTATTGAAAATGTTTCCAGGTTATATAATTCCAGATGCCTGACATTAAGCCCATCCTGTGCAAAGTGCTGCTTTATCGCGTGGCGGTACTTTAATAGATCTTCATCCAGCAGCGCGGAACGCAAACCGACACCCAAACCGAAATCAAACTTATAATCACCCGGTTCGGCAATCAGCAGGCAAGCCATATTCTGCTCTATAGTAGGTCCAACTACAAATCCGCTCATGATCTTACCGGCTGCATCCTTCTGCACCCTTATTTCAAGATCGTACACATCACCGCCCCGGTACTGGATTCCTGTTGCTTTACTTTTCATTACTCCAACTTACCGTTAAAGGATCCTTGCACGGGGCCATTCGGTGCACTGAGACCGTTGATGTATTTGATAGTGGCATTCTTTAGCCAATTTTCAATAACATCCACAAGACGGTTCGCAAACTCTTCAGTCGAATTATTTTCACGCGTCAGCATTTCTTCCAGAATCAATTTTATTTCTGCTTTTGCTGCTGCTTTCGTACTGCTTAAACTCATTTTAAAATCGTTTTAAATTCGGTTTCAAACTGCATCACCTTTGCGAGTGTATCCGGCAGCGGGGTGCCTGATGGTCCGGCTGGCGTAAACACTTTCAATGTCTTCAGAATATCTGTCAGCTGTTCAAAAAGCGTTTTAAGACTTGTGGTCTCATTCTTCACCTTTACTTTGCCACTGGCACTGTCAATCTCTACCTGTAGCCCATTTTCATTGAAAATGATTCTTTCGGCAACATCACATTTTATTACGGTCAGGTTTCCTATGGTTCCGTCAGTGCTCAGCATCAGAACCCGGCTTCCAACTTTCGGGACAATTAGTAAATTATCTTTTCCGTCCACGGTCACTCTGAGCCGTATATCTGATATCTCGAAACCGTCAATTGATACCGAACAGGTATCACCATTTACAGCTTTTACAATACCATCAATCGGAAGGTTTGGCCTTGCAGCCACAATCTTTCGTAAATTATCTTTCAGCTGCGCAATCTTATCTGCACTCATTATTTGCTCAATTTTATTCCGGGTGTTACGGTTCTTACACCACCGGCCTCACTGAAAGACGTTATGACACTTTCACAATAGTACCGGCCATCCTTGTAAGGATAATCATCATCATATATTCCTATTGTGTAACTGGGTTCCACATACGGGATGAGCCAGGCATTAAAAGAACCTTCATATCCGGGAGCCATTTTGTTTTTATATTCCGTGTTTGCGATTATCTTAATCGCAGCAGCTGACATTCTGCCCATCTTTCTGGTAATCTTTTCGCCGCCTGTGGTTCCTACAGTGGTACTGATGGTTTTGCCATCCAGTCCCACGCTTTCCACTGTTACTTCTACTTTTCTGTCTTCAGCAGATTTGTATTCCAGCGAACTGGTTTCAATATTGTGCTGCATGCTATAATCCGCTTCACCTCCTTTTCTGGTATAAGCCGGATGAATGTGCAGTTCTTTGTTCCGCATATCAAAATAGATATCAGCACCCGTTTCCTCCTGAAGCTTTGCCAACACATCAAAGCCGGTAGCCTGGTAAATGGTGAACTTATCATACGGAATGTCGTAATCACAAACTACCTTATAACTTTTGTCAATCTGATCTACCAGATACTGCGCAATCTGCTTTACTGTAGCTGGTTTGAATTCTTTATTTGGAACGCCTTTTCTGAAGAGGAATAAACCATCTTCACAGTGGATCTGTATTGCGCTGTCATTGGTGGTAATCTCCTTTACAAACCCTATAAATTCAGTTTCCAGATCTGCATCATAACCCAGCCGGATGTTTACCTGGTCACCACGGCCGATAGATTGCTGAACATTCAGAACCTTGTTCATATCCGCCTCAGGCAGAATAATTGTTGCGTAATCCGCCAGGTTCTTCACACTTTTTTCTATTGTGCATTCAGCAAGAATGCCCAGGCCCCAGGTTCCGGACTTGTTTTTAAAAGTAATATTCCAGTTTAGTTGATACATGGCTTTAAACTTCAGGTGCACCACCTACAGGCATTCCAACTTCCAGAACTCCTGTTTTTCTTTTATAGATTAGGTTGTAAGGAAAATCACTTACTGCCTTTATTTCGTAGGCCTGTACATTCTCACCTTTTGTAAAAGGAAAGGACACGGATTCGATTACGATGTGATTGATGTTCAAGATTTGTAGCGGCTCACATAGAACCTTTATTTTGGCAGGAGTTAACAACAGATCCCGCAACTTGTCCATATCAGTTCTTGGATAGGTCTCACTTGATTGTCCCTGCATTTTGTTACCGTAAAAAGCACCTGTAATTGTAATATTGTAGTCATCTGTTGACCATCTTTCTTTTATGGAACCAATCAAACCTGCTCCCTTCTTTGCGATGTCTCTTTTGATAATTCGGTTTGAAGCTTCAATGTTGATCATTGGTTCCCATGGCAGCGTCCACAATGTTTGCTCATCCTGGGAATAGAAAGACAACGGAAAAAACTGCCGTCCTTTTGGTATTGCAGCATCATTCTGCCACAGGTCAAAACCCGCGGAATAATTTTCAGAATCACCCACACGCTGTGCCGCACTGTTGACAGGCAGGAATTTCACTGGAGGCAATACATGTTTAGAGAGCTCATTTTGAACTGCTTCAAAGCGTGGGATTTGTTTTATTACTTTACTTCCCATAAGGGATGCGAGTAGTATATTTTCGTTTGTTAATTCCATTATGCACCTGCTGTTATGGCCGAAGCCGTTAATCTTAGAACCTGATCCAGTACTGATTCCCCTGCCTTATCAGCAGCAGATCCGGGGGTTCCGTTATAGTTTTGTATACCTATCAGATCGTTTATGTGTAAAGTGATATAATTATGCTTTTGACCTCCTGTAGCGATTGCTTCATTGTTTTTCCTGCCTTTGGCTTTAGTCTCATCTGCCTTTCCGGCACCACCTGCGTAACCGCCTCCGGAATCTACACCAGGTATACCCACAGGGGCTACAATACCACTGTTTACGTCGGCAGCGCTTGCCTTGTCACGCTTTTTATTGTAAGCTAAATGAGCTGCATCCGCGGCCTTCATTGCGCCCGTCCAGCCGTCTTTAATGTGGTTGATTGCTGCACTTCCGGATCCGGCACCACTCAGGTCAAACATGGCTTTTTTGCCGGTTTCCCAGGCTTTCTTCCAGTTTCCGGAAAAGAAGGACACCAGTGCGGATCCAATGCCTGAAATACCGGACAGCATTTCCTTCATTCGGTTCACCACATAATCCTTTATGCCACTTCCAAAGAGCTTCAGGGCTTCCCAACCTTTAAAGATTACTTTCCGGAAGCCCTCAAATTTATTCCAGCAAACGACCGTTATTGCAACAAGCGCCGCGACCCCTGCAATCACAATTCCAATAGGATTAGCTGTAAGTGCAGCGTTCCAAAGCCATTGTGCTTTTGTTACTATGCCGGTCCATACCGCAGACATTTTTTGTGTATTGGTAAGGAAGGAAAGCGCAGATCCTGCACCGCTGAAAATTGGAGCCAGGTTCGCGACATCCCGTGCGGTATCTCCAATAACTGAAGCGTATCCCATCCATCCGTTTGTGGCGTTGAAAAGTGTAATCTTCAGATCATCTACAGAAGCTTTTAGCCTGGCATTTTTTTCCGCTGGACTTTCCATAACGATTGCAGCCTGGTCATACGCTTCAGTGGTTCCTTTAACTGCTTTGGTTAGTCGGTCCATTTCACCGGTTTGGCTGATAAGAGCCATGGCCGCGTTGCTGTTTTCCTTGCCAAACATAGCGGACATTAAAGCAGAATCCTTCAGCAGCGGTTTCAGATGGTTCAGTCTTTCGGAAAGGGTAAGTGATGGATCATTGAGTTTATCAATATTAATTCCCATCGATTTGAATTCCTCCTGAACCTTTTGCGGTAAAAAACGCCCCTGTCCAAGTGTGGCCAGTACGTTTCTTAGAGCAACACCGCCCTCACTTCCTTTTTTTCCGGCTTTATCCAGAACCTGAATAGCCGCGTTGGTTTCCTCAAAGGCTACATTCGCACCTTTGGCAGCCATACCGGACTGTTCCAGGGCCTGTTTGATCTGTGGAAGTTCGGCAGATCCTTCACCGGCAGCAGCAGCCATCACATTCATCATGGCGGCCATTATCTTTGAAGCTTTGGTAGGATCTTCGAGCGATATGCCGTACTGGTTCATCGCGGTGGTCAGAACCTCTGTAGCTGCGGTGGTGTTGCCACCCATGAGTTTGGAAGTGTATGAAACCGTTTCACCCATGCTTTTCAGTGCGGTTGGCACTTTGGCAATTTCCGGTGAAAGCTGACCCAGGATCAACTTGTAAGATTCCACACCCTGAGCTGCGGAACCGCCGAAAGTCTTTGAAGCATTCCTGGCATAACCCTCAATTTCCTTTAATTTTTCACCTGCAACGCCTGTCATGGCCTGTAGGTCGTACATGGAAGTACTGAGTTCCATGCCTGGACCGTTCAGTGAATTAATTCCATCGGCTACACGGTTCACATTATCAATAACTGCATTCAGCTTAATTGCAGACAATTGTTTATTGATGGACTGCACCATGTTTGTGGTTGACTTCTGAATATCATTTACAGATGCCAGGACTTTGTTCTGTCCCTGCATCTGAACGATGATATTATATAGTAAGTCGTTAGTCATGGTTTAGTTTCCGGTCTCTAATTTTCGTATGTATTTAAGTTCGGCGACCTTTGCCGCCCATTCGCGATCGTTTAACAGGTTCGGGTCTGGTATATGGAAATAATAGGTAAGCTGCGCGTTCTGGACACGAAGCCAGTCCCTATCTGGATCCACTTCTGCCTGTTCTACAAAAAAACCAGTTCAGCTTCCTGTATGTTGATCAGTTTGGTAAGCTGTCCGGATACAGACATAAAGAGCCCTGTATCGGTTTTAATTTCTTCGTCTCCGCCTAACCAACACTGATCTAAAATGATTTCATTAAAAGCCATCGGATCTTTTGCGCCGGCTTGTGAAGCGTAGCTGATGGTCTGGCGCGTAGGTTTTTTTACGTATCCTATTTTGTCAGCAACTTTAAGTGCAGCAACAGATCCGTGCTCAGCTTTCCAGGCGTCGATTTGTTCTTGAGTAATTTTTTTTGACATTGTTGTGAGTGTTAAAAAAAAACAGGCGGCTGTTCACCGCCTGTCAGGTATTGTTAAATTTGGTTTCGTATGTTCAGTGCAATGAAGGGAATCGTTACTTCAGCGAACTTATCGCCCTGGTTAAATTCCTTTGCCGCTTCTGTGAACCGTAGCGATTCAATTCGGTCGGTAATCATTGCGTCCCCGTTTGCAGGGTTTCCGTAGCAGCAAAGTGCATCCAGCGATAGGCTGAGAACAGAACCTTTTCCGGCTTTTACCAATGCTTCGTACTCAGACTGCAGCATTTTAATTTCGCCTTCGTAGGCCATGTTTCCGGATTGAATAGCCACTGGGTTTCGGCCTTTCGCATAGATTGCTTCGCGTTCGATCTTTTCAGAGTATTTCAACCCCCGGAACCGGGTTAGGTCTCTACCACCGAGAATCAGGGTAAGATCTGCCCATTCGTATTCTCTGTCGTTTATTTGTGCCATATTTCAGAATTAAGAATTAAGTTCAAAACCCAGCAGCACATCAATCCAGCGGTTGTATCCGAAAGGACGGATCCTAACTACAACATCCAGTCTGGAACTGGTAACGATGTTCTGCGTTGGATTTACAAAACACTTTACACCTGTGTCATTAGGATCGTTTACATCTCTACTGAGGTCATCACCCATATTGGTTGAGATCTTACGTTCAACCGCAGATTCAACAGTTTTAGCATAAGTGGCCATAATGCTTCCGTCATTGTTTGCCGGAACTTCATCCAGTAAGAAATCAAGCAGGGCATCATAAGAAAAGCGGAAAGCTTCATTAATGATTCTGCGTCTGCTCAGGTAGTGATAATCATCATCCGGATCACACGCCAGGGGATCATCCATTACGAAATATCCGGCGCGGCTCTGGTGGGTTGTGAAGGTGATGAAACCTTTATCATACAATGCTTCACAGTCGTAATTTTCAACCGGTGTATCGTTGATGAAAAGTTGCGGTGCGGCCAAAGCTCCGTTAATAACCTTTCCTGCATTTACTTTGGCAGGATAAGCTGCAAGACGTCCGGCCAGTACACCTACCGCAGCCCCTTTGCTCATGGTCAATCCTGATGCAGTCTCAGTATCACCGATAAGAATACCCACTGCACTGTGATTAAGGGTACTTAGATCCGTAAGTTCGGTTTTTACGCCACTGAAGGCATAACCTTCCAGGATCGTGAAATAGGGAGCATACTTACGTGCGGTATAGTCTTCAAACAATGTCTGAGCTTTTCCGGCTGCAAGCAAAACATCTGCATCCATTCCGGCAGTGATTACAGGCGCGGCGGTTGCATCGTTTACGGTGAATAACCCGCGGATCTTTCCGTTCGCTGCATTAAGAAGGTTTTCAACTGGTGCAATACCTGCAACCGGTGTAAACCAATCGGAAACTTTGGCTGTTTTCGGCATTCCGTATATCCACAGTTCAGTACCGGATCCGGCTTCATCATAAAACTCAGCCAGCGCTTTGTACAGCCGGTGGTTATCAATGCTGTCTACCAGTTTGAGATCAGCAACATCTTTCATGCTTTTAACCTGGTATGCTGTTTCAAGCTGAAAACCGCCTACCACAGACACAGCAGATGCCACAAGACCGAAACAACCCGTATCCAATGGCGTCACCGCTCCGATGACGCCATTAGTAAATGAGATAGATATTTGGGGTTTCATTAGGCTTCAGTATTTGTGTTTGCACCTGCACCGCCTTCCTGTCCCGGATCTACATTATCTTCCAATTCTGCAATTCGCTTTTCCAGCGCGGCAACAACCGTTTTGCGCGGTTCGTCACTGACTTCAGCCTCCAGGTACTCCTGTGCAGTCTGAAGATCCATTGTGGGTATTTTAGCAGTAATTTCTTTTGCTGATTCCCTTTGAACTTCCAAGGACTGATCGCGAAACACTGTGGTAACGCGAGTATCTTTGAGCGTACGCCCGTGGTTTTTGGCCAGGTCTTCTTTATAGAACTTTTGTCCGTCGGACGTCTCAAAGTATTCCTGCAGTTCGGGATTATCTTTAAAAATGTCTTTACTCATGAGTAAGTATTTTTCCGTTTAATTGTTTGTATTTCTTCAGCTCCTCAATAAGAGCTCTGTTCTCATCTGCCAACTGGTTAAACCTAATTTCCAATGAATTCAGATCCGTTATGGCCTGTTTGTACAGTTGATTCATTGTGTTAGCTTCATCAGTTGCAGCCCTCCATCTGTTGGCAATATCTTCAAGCTGTTCCCGGTAGAACTTTACGGCCTTTTCAACATTTTCAAGCTCAGAGCTCTGTACGTCTGCGAGGTTTTTCCGTCTGGCCGCAAACCAGGAAGCCAATGAAGTGATGATGCCTACTAAAGCCGTAATTACTACCTCTATATTCACAACAATGAATTAGATGATTGCGCCGATCATTTCATTTTTCGCAGGCATTGCGATGAAATAATGACGGTAGTTTAAAAGGTTGGTCTGCGTGGTTGGCGATGCGTCCGACTTGCTGAAATACTGTTTTGTTAAGCCCGTTTTCTTTACCACGTTGTCTTTGTGGAATGCCACAGATGCAACAAGATCAGTAGTAGGCTCACCCACTGCACCGAAAGCATTTTTAACACCGGCTGCCGAATATTTCGGGTTAGCTACATAGGAGAAAATCTCAAATCCTGCGATTTTCTTTGCTACTGTACCGCTGTTGATGTCGGCCAAAAGATTACCAAATCGGTTTCTGTCAAGCAACAGAATGTTTTCGTGGTCAGTAGACAATACTAAACGCCTGCCTTCTACCGGAACTTCCTGCTTGTCGAATTTATCCTTCAGGGCAACAATTTTGTTAAAAAGAATGTCTGCCTTTTCGGTACCGGATTCAGTACCTGCGAAAGTCATTTTAATGACAGGCGTTTTGGCGGTATCTGCTGCCGGTGCCTGAGCGTGGATCGCTTTTCTGTACTTTGTACTGTTGATCTGCGTTACGTGCCCCTTTGTAGCGGAATCAATACGCGGATACGATGCACC
The DNA here is from genome assembly GCF_008831505.1 of Chryseobacterium sp. Classification (NCBI taxonomy): domain Bacteria; kingdom Pseudomonadati; phylum Bacteroidota; class Flavobacteriia; order Flavobacteriales; family Weeksellaceae; genus Chryseobacterium; species Chryseobacterium sp. The sequence goes on from NZ_CP044507.1 coordinate 1,897,917, forward strand.
CATAATTTGGTCATCCGAAAGGGACGTGGCCTTGGTCTGGTATTTATCCAGTTTAATGATCACTTCAGTATCACTAAACTCCTGTACCTCGATTGGGTAAGTACTGTTATTCAAAAGGACTTCAGGCTGAAAAGTTTCAACCGGGATATGAATCAAATTGGCTTCGCCGGCTGTACCGGAACCCATTTCGATGACGTCTGTATCAAGCTCTGCGATTCCGTCTAACCAAGGAGCCACGTTTTGGGTGGTCAATAGCTGAATTACGCGGGCGCTCCACATTTCTGGAAAATTTGCTGGCATTATTTTGTGGTTTTAATGGTTATTAGTTTTGTAAAAAACCAGCCTCCTTCAGAATAAAGAAGGCTGGAAAAAAGTAAAAATGAAAGAAAGAATTATGAAAAGAGTGCTTTGTAAGCGTCTGGGTTTGCGTTCTTGAATTCCAACTGAGCATGCAGGTTGAGCTTTTCAAAATCATCCATTGTTTTCACATCAGATGACTGTACTGCGGCAACCTGAGCGCCTAATTTGTTCTTTGCCGGCATATCGGTTACAGTGGATTTGTACAGATCCGGGAATTCAGCGTGAAGCTTGATGTAATCCGCTTCTTTAGTAGCATCAATTTTACCGGCAGCGATATCGGCTTTAACCGTATCCGCGGAAAGTTTCGCTTTCTTATCGTTTTCCAGATCCTGAAAGCCTTTAATTTTCACGTTGGCTGCATCCAGTTCCGATTTCAGATTGATGATTTTTTGGTTTACCAAAGCTTCATCATGTTCAAGGGTGTTATCCGGCAAACCTAAGGCGGCCACTGCGGATAGATTAAGGGTGATTTTTTTCATGGAGTTATTGAGATTAAATTTTGACAGATCAGAGGCCATTAACAGAATTTCACTTACGTCCTGTGCATGCAATTCCTTTTTACTGTCTTCTGTAGCAGCATAAAGTTTAATTGCGTTGGCGTTGTTCGGAATTGGTACTATGGAAGCTTCGAGAACTTCAGATTTTACCAGGTCATAAGTGTCATCCGGCGCAATTACAAAATTGCTCATGGAATAAGGGTTAAGACCTAAACTGGATCCCTTGATGAACCCTTGAGCGACTTTGCGTCCTATTTCCTTTGCATTCGGATCCGCATCATCAAACACAGCTTCAGCAGTAAGCAGATGGCCTTCAATCTGTATATTTTCCCAACGTCCAATTACAGACAGGTTGCTGTTGGAATGATTGTCCAGGATAACAGGATTCGCCCGGAAGCGTTCCAGGTCAAGGCCCGAATTGGAAACCCGGAAGCCAAACTGGTTTATTTTTGTTTCATCGTTAAGCGTGAACTTGTGTCTTGACATCTTTTTCTGTCCGTTTTAGGGTACAAACATCCGCCGCTTAAATGTGTTTTGAAAATTGTTGTACAGTTTCTGTACACAGTTGTAAAGCAGCTGTACAACAGTGCCCAGAAACTGTACACATTCTTTCTATCTGACGGCCATAATGGCAATTTTGTCCCTGAAACTAACTTAACCATGGGACTCAAAAAGACCGAACAGAAGGAGTACGCCAAATTCCTTTATACCGAAAAGAACCTTACGCAAAAGGAGATTGCGGAAAAGGTAGGCGTTACCGAAAAAACGCTGAAAACCTGGATTGATGCTAATGACGGCGAATGGAAGAAATTAAAAAAGTCTTTAATGACGACCAAGGCTCAGCAGATCACCATGCTTTACGATCAGCTTGCCAGGCTCAATGAGGAAATTGAAACCCGGCCGATTGTAACCAAGTCAATGACTGTTCCTGTAAAAGTTGACAAAGAAGGCAATCCACTTACTAAGGCACCTGCTTACGATCCGGTGGTTCTTTCCAATTATCCAACCTCCAAGGAAACGGATTCCATTGCCAAAATCACCAATGCCATCCACAAGCTGGAAGGCGAAACCTCCATTGGTGAAACGGTACAGATTGCTATGACTTTCTGCGAGTACGTGCGGGATATTGATTTTCCGTTATCCCAAACCATCAGTGAATACTTTGACATGTTCATCCGCCAAATGCTTAAATAATGGCAAAGCAGGCAGATAAACAATCTTTTCAGAAATGGGAAAGCTTCCGCAACAATATTGCGAAAAGCACACCCGTGGATATACACGAAAGTGAGGTCCAGAAAAAGAAAAGAATCGCAGCCCTGGAAGCGGATCCTGAAAAATGGTTTGCGTGGTATTTCCCTTCTTACTACACCGCGGAACCTGCACCTTTTCACAAAAAAGCAACTAAGAGAATAGTAGATAATCCTGAATGGCTTGAAGTGCGTTCCTGGTCCCGTGAGCTTGCAAAGTCAGCGCGCACCATGATGGAAGCGCTTTACCTTTCCTTCACTAAAAAGAAGAAAGTTTGGCTGATGATCAGTAACACTGAAGACAACGCCAAACGACTGCTTTTGCCATATAAAAACATCCTGGAATCAAACAACAGGATCATTAATGATTACGGGGTACAGAAAAATATTGGAAAGTGGGAAGATCATGAGTTTACCACGAAATCCGGATTTTCATTCCGCGCACTGGGTGCCGGCCAATCACCCAGAGGAACCAGGAACGATGCTGCACGTCCGGACGCGATAATCATTGACGACTTTGATACCGACGAAAAATGCCGGAATAAAGACCGGGTGAAAGCAGACACCGACTGGATCCAGGAAGCGGTAATTCCCACGCGTTCGGTTTCGGTTCCGTTACTCGTGATCATTAACGGTAACATCATTCATAAGTACTGTACCATCACCATCATGGGTGAGCTCGCAGACTGTTGGGATATCGTGAATTTGACAGATAAAGCCGGAAAACCAACGTGGGCCAAAAATACGCCTGAGATGATCCGGGCGATGTTCTACAATTCCAAAGGCAAAAGGAAGATCTCCAAAAAAGCCGAACAGAAAGAGTATTACAACAACCCCGCTGCTGAAGGTGACACGTTCAAACAGATGGTTTACGGCAAATGTCCGCCGCTGAAGAAATGCGAAAAAGTGGTGACTTACGTGGATCCTTCACCTTCCAACAACAAGGAGAAAAACAGTTCATCAAAAGCGGTTGTAATTGTTGGACTGTATGAGGGCAAATATTACATCTACAAAGTTTGGCTGGGCAAGGCAACAAACGCTGAAATGGTTAACTGGATCGGACAGGCGTACAATTATCTGGACAGGAACGGCATTGACGCGAAAAAGATGTTTATCGAAAATAACAGCCTTCAGGATCCGCATTATCAGCAAGTAGTAAAACCGCTTCTGGAAAAATACAGGAAGGAACATGGGATAAAACTTCCGGTTAGGGAGGACAAACGCAAAAAGGCCGACAAGTTCGAGCGACTGGAAAACATGGCCGACGACAATGAAGACGGAAACATCATTTTCAATGAAAAGGAAAAGGAAAATCCAATGATGGTACAGATGGAAGATGAATGGTTGGGAGTTTCCAAAGACTCCAAAGAAATGGACGGACCGGATGCCGTGGAGGGCGGTAAAACTATGATTGACACCCGTGTGGTTAAAGATGATCTGGCGTACGCATCCGGACAGGTAGAAAGCCGCCGATATTAACAAAATTCAAAAAACTATGTTCCTAACAACTGCCGATTTAGGCACCACCATTTACAGTTACCAAATAGAACAGATCACAGAAGGTGATGAGAATATACCGCTTCAGGCAATGGCATCAGCTGAAGAGGAGGTAAGAAGCTATTTAACGGCTATAGAATGGAGCGACGGCCGGCCGCGGTTGGATGTACCCGCAATTCTGCGTGCTTCAGGGAATGACAGGAACGCCTTACTGGTACGCATGACGGCAACCATCGCTAAATTCTACATTATTGAGCTGTGCAACGCCGATATGATCTACGAAACTGCCAAAGAAAGATATGACCGTGCTGTTACCTGGCTGCGCCAGTTGTCCAGGGGCGAAATAAAACTTTCAACACTTCCCGAAACTCCGGAAACGGATGACACCACCGGAACTGAACCTTTCATCTACGGATCACGCGAAAAATTTAATCACGAATAACACACTATGGCCAGAAACCGAAATAACAGAAATCACAATAACCGGAACCAGCTCGCTGCGAAAACTACGGCAAAAAGCACAGGTAACAAACTTTTTCCCCAACTGGTTGAAAAAACCGTTACTCAAACGCGGCAGGACATTGCGAAATGGAAGGCGGCACTAAATGGCTTTAATAATACAGACAGCCCTTCTGTTTATCTTTTATATAATCTTTACGACAGTATACTGGATGATGCGCTGCTGACCTCTCAGATTGAAAACAGAATTCAGGACACTTTAGGTTCATCTTTCAACCTGAGCAAAAAGGGCGGTGACATTGATGAAGAACTTACCACCACGTTTCAGAACTCAGAGCTTTTCAATGATCTTATTACACATATAATCAATTCCAGGTTCTACGGACATTCTTTGGTTGAACTGGATTGGAAACAGGACGGCTTAAACGAACCACAGTTAAAAGCGGATCTGATTCCGCGCCAAAACGTTCTGAGCAAAAAGGGTGTGATGTTGTTTGACTATAACGAAGACAAAGGCATCAAATACCGTGAAGTTCCCGAATTTGGCACATGGGTTCTGGAATTCGGTAAACCTGGTGAAAAAGGGCTCTTAAACAAAGCGGTACCGCATACATTATTCAAAAGATTTGCACAGTCGTGCTGGTCCGAGCTGTGCGAGATCTACGGCATTCCGCCGCGCGTGTATAAGACAGATGCATCCGACCCCGCCGCTGTTGCACGTGGTAAAAAGATGATGCAGGACATGGGTTCTGCTGCCTGGTTCATTATTGATACAGAAGAATCTTTTGAGTGGGCAAAAGGAGTGAATACCAACGGTGACGTGTATGGCAATTTATTGAACTTCTGCGATAATCAAAATTCCCTTTTAATTTCGGGTGCCGTCGTAGGTCAGGACACAAAGCACGGATCCAACTCTAAAGAACAGGCATCGCAGAAACTTCTTTCTAAACTGGTTCTTGCCGATATGGCAATGGTTGAAATGTACATGAATACGAAGGTAATGCCGGCGCTTGCACGCATCGGCGTTGTTCCGGCAGATTATGTATTTCAGTGGGAAATTTCTGAGGATCTCGGTACACTGTGGGAAAGAACTGTTCAGGCTTTACAGCATTTTGATGTCGATCCGGAATGGGTGAAAGACAAATTCGGTATCCAGGTAACCGGCATAAAACAGAATCCTACACCGGTACCGGGAACCAATCTTAATGTAGCTGAAAGTTTTTTCGTTTAAGGGCTGCTGGACATCGGCCTGTCAGCCCTAAACAATATTTTAACGGACTTCATTCCCGGTTAGGATATATTTATGACTGTAGTTGCGAAAGCTGTCTGAAAATCAATCTTGCTGCGAAGTCGGACGGACCGGTTTTTAAATCTGTTTTAAAGGCTGCTGAAAAAGCGTTTAAGTTCCTGCACGAAAAAGGATCATACAGCCCTGAAGATCTTACCGCCAAACCATACCAGAAACTGATTGAGGAAACCAACAAGGTTTTTAACTCGGCAATAACTGATAACGATATCCCGGCTGAAATGCTGGCGAAGCTTGAAAATGACACCTTTGTTTTTTCCGGACTGCGGACCCATGCACAACTTTTAGAAGCCTCAACCATGCTTATGGAAGACGGTAAGATCCGCGGATTTGATGCTTTTGCCAAAGATTTCAACCAGGTTAATACAAAGTACAATCAGAACTATTTGGAAGCCGAATGGCAGTTCGCCCTGTCCAGTTCCCAAAGTGCCGGAAAATGGGCCGCGATAGACCAGGAAGGCCGGTATAATTTACAGTATCGGACTGCAAATGATGACCGGGTACGTGCGGATCATGCCGCCTTACAGGATATTACACTACCAGTAGAAGATCCGTTTTGGCTGACTTATTATCCCCCGAACGGTTGGCGGTGCCGCTGCGTGGCCGTGGAAGTACTGAAGACAAAGTATGAGGTATCTGATTCTGATAAAGCCAATGCAGCGGGTGATCGTGCAACGACTAAAATAGGCCCTGACGGTAAAAACAAAAGTGAAATTTTCAGGTTTAATCCGGGAGCGGAACAGAAGGTGTTTCCGCCGAAACATCCATACAATAAAGTGAAGGGTGCGGATGATGTGAAAACCATTTTACAGCCTGAATTTACGCCTGAGAAGCTGAAGGATTACGAGAAGAAATTAGGCATAAATGTCAATACGGAGATATTTGAATTCCTTAAGAAAAGTACTCCATTGACATTGACCAATCCGCCGGAACTTAAGGGTACTACCGGTGCCTATTTCCAGCCTGACTTAAACATCGTACGAATACCAATAGATGAGAGGAGAAAGCAAAGTAAATGGAAAGCTGAATCGGTTGTTTATCATGAATTCGGTCATGCAGCCGACTGGCATTCCGATTTGAAGAAAAGAAAAGAGGTAACGGACCTGATGGATAAATACCGTAAAGAACTGGACTTTGCAGCCATTGAAAAGCGTCTGGAAAAGATGGGATACTGGGCGTTTACAAAGGGGAAATTTGACCTTCTGGAGAAGGTAGGCGCAGCGGAAGACACTATAATGTCACTGGATCCAAACTACGGCAGCGGACATTCTGCAAACTACTGGAAAAGGGAAGGAAATAAAGAAGCGGAATTCATCGCTCATGCATTTGAAAACAAATTTGCAGGGAATGAAGTGTTTAAAAAGATAATGCCGGATTTGTACCGCGAATCGGTAGAGCTGATAGATAAACTTAAACCAAAACCAAAGAAGTAATGTCATACTCTTCTAAGGAATGGTCTTTAAGGTCAATTTTCTTGCCCTGTTCATCAGCTTGCTTCAAGAGTTCAAAGAACTCATTTCGCTGTCCCGAAAGTGTGAGCGACCTGTACAGTGTACGAAGAAACTGAGCATACTGATCCTTTTCACTGCCTGAGTGATCACGTATGGAAAGCCTGTTGTATATTTCTTCGCCAGTCATTATGGAACTATATTCCACAAAGTTACAAACATTTTTAAATTGACAATGGATTTACAAATTTTTCATCAAAACATCATCAAAGACGTAAAAACTGAAATGATGGATGAGTTCGACCGGAACTTTGAGCGCAAAGCATTCTTTGACCAGGCGTGGCCGAAAACCTCGCTGATTAACCGGAAAGGCTCCATGATGGCCAGAACCAACAATCTGCGACGTGGATACCAGGCAAAGATCCAGGGCGAAAAGATTGCTTTCACGAACTCAATGCCTTACGCTTCAATCCACAATGAAGGTGGTGAAATTACGGTTACAGCCAAAATGAAACGGTATTTCTGGGCAATGTACTACCAAAGCATTGGTTCTGTGAAAACCAGTCAATCCAAGACAATGGGCCTGCATGTAAAACTAAATGACAAAAACAGAGGTATTGTTATTGAAGCGCAGCAGTTCAAAGCTTTGGCCATGATGCCGATCGGGAAAAAGATAAAGATTCCTTCCCGGCGGGTGATCGGGAACCACCCACGAATTAAGGAAGTTATTTCCGGTGTGGTAGACAATCACCTGAAGGAGCTTAATGATATTATACTGAACAAACTACAACCATAATGGATACACTATTACAGGCCATACAGGCCAAAATAGCCGAAACAGTGACGGCAATAAAGTATGTAGATGAGAATTGGGGTCAGCTGGACCTATACGGTAATGAGATCCCGGTACAATGGCCATGCGCGCTGATTAGCCTCAGTTCTGCGGTATTCAGCAACCTCGCAACCGATTTCCGCGCGGTACCGGTGAACCGGCAGGAAGGAACAGCAACTGTGGAAGTGACCTTTGCTAAACTGAAGCTCTCCAACAGCAGTTATAAAGCACCGGCAGCGCAAAAGGCAAAAGCCTGGGAAATTTGGGATATTGTAAACGATGCGCATAAGGTACTGCATGGATGGAACCCAGTATCCGGAACCGGCAAACTGATAAGAACCGGTATTTCTCAGGTTAGGCGGGATGACGGTGTGCAGGAAATAAGGGTGGTATACACTATTGGACTTCACAATTGTTAGCCTCCAGTTCGGCCAGCTGCTTATCAATTGGAGTGCTCAGTATGGTATTAAGTGTTGTGCGGGAAATGGGATATTTAGGGTAGATGTACCGCTTTAAAATACGAGTATCCGGAATATCTTCTGTTTTATGTTGCAGATAGATGTCCCGGATATTTTTATATCGTAAAAGAGTGTTACGCTGTAAACGTTTGGTCATTCGGTTATTAGTAATACAAATATATGGAAGTAAATTCCATATTTACAATAGTTTATAAAGTTTTCGCACAGAAAACATTATCAATATACCAATAACCTTCATCCAAATTTACAAATTTCACTAACATTTGACCCTTTCGCAGTTCTCGCATCTGATAATCTTTGTAATTTTCGGTGGTAGCCTCAGGTACATAATACTTTTGCCAGAAGGGGAATATATTAAGAAACTGACCGTGAACCCTTTCCATTCTGTACGTTTTCACACCAGGAATTTTCAGATCAGCGTTTTTCCCATCCATAAAAGTCTTATAAACAACTTCTACTGTTTCAAAATTCATATAATTATGACCGGTACCTATGTCCGCATCTGTTACTTGTGCGGGGACGTAAATATAATGGTCTGTGTCCTGCCTGTTTTCAATCGTAAAAAACCTGAACTTGTCTTTTGATAAAGCAACGACTTCGTCAGCATACTTCCGCGCTTCATTTTGACTTAAAGCACAGGTTTTGTCAATATTTATCTGTGTAAATGCCAAAAAAGGAAACAGCAGAAATAATAATAGTTTTTTCATCAGATTAAAATTTGGTGTTCTTCAAGTTCCTTTAGAAATTCAGAGGCTTTGTGCGCAACCTCCATAAGCTTTTCCAACGCTTTCTCATCCATAACATCATCTATTTTATATAGTTCATGATCCTCATTATAGTAGCCTGAAGCTATAAGCTTTCCATATTGTTCATCGCCAAATAAAGTTCTCAATGTCCTACTAGCATTATTATTCACTTCGGATAGTTTTGATTTTCCAGTAATATGAGAAATTTCCCGAGCCTTATCCCAAGAGTACCTAACCAATTTTCCATCTTTTTGGGCTATAATAATTCGATCCAAAGCCTTTCTTCCCTCTGTCTTGAGTTTTACGTAACCAAAAATCTTTTCGCCTGTAAAGTTCATCAGCGGATCAAACGGCCATTCTGATTTGAATTGATCTATCAAACTTTTTGTAAGTTTTCTACCGTTAACTTTCATAACATTGATCTGGATCGTGCTTTGATCCTGAAAATAATCTTCGTATTTCATTTATTAATTTTTTTTATAAAACTACAAAAAAAACCGCACGCTTATACAAGCGGCGGTTTTACAATCGGTTTTTCAAATTCTTTTTTAGCTACTTCAGCCCAGTAGGTTTCTTCTGTTGGTTCCTGGTCTCCTTTCACTGCACATTCCAATTCATAGGGATGCTTAATGAAACGGCTCCCATGTATATGCTCCTCATGGTAAAAGGAATGGGAAACTATGCGGTAGCCTACTTTCTTCAGTGCTGCCACAACCTCTTCTTTGGGATACTCAAAGCCGTTAATCTCCATCGTTTAAAAGTTTTTCCAGCTCATTTTCTAAGCACTCAATTTTATAATTAAGACTTTCCAAATATTGCGATCTTAAATCACTGAAGGGAATTAAATTAAGATCAACATTACTGTATTTAGGATTCATTCCAAAAACTTCATCTTTAATCTGAATTTTAGAAGATCCGTTAAACGCTTTTGCAGTTTCCCAGCTATTCAGTTCCTTGGTAAGTTCTTCTATTTTAGTTTCCAATTCCGCAGCCTTCTTTAAATTTTTTCTTTTCATTATTTCCAGTATTTAATATTAAAACCAACGCCATATGCGTGGCATGAATGCGATTAATAGACCTGATAATGCACATGCTAATATCTGGTCCGGGGTTTCAATATTGTATTTTATAATAAAAGGCAATGCTATGACCGTACCCAACAAACCTCCAATTTCCCAGCCACTTAATTTTATTGATCTTTTCATTGTTTCCAGTGTTTTTTAATTAAATAGGCCTCCAGTGTGTTGGTTCAATATTGTTTTTAATTTGCTCACTAAACGCATCGTTATCGTCACATTCACTGTGTGATATCGTCATGTAACAGTCTTTATACCACCAATAGTGGGCTGTTACAAAATCATCTTCGTTTTTAAATCCGATCCGTACACCTTTAGGATTCACATCTTCGTCTATCCACTTGGGGTTAAAACAAATTACTTCCACGCCGTCCGCGGGCTTTTGTTCGTTATAGTCAATATATCCTTCCATTATTTCCAATATTTTTTGTTTAAATAAGTTGCCGGGTAAGGGAACGCGGTTCCGTCCGACTTTAGTTTCACGAGCTCCGGAATGGAAAGTATGGCTTCCATCTTATCCACGTTGCCCAATTTGTTCCAGGCTTTTTCGGTGACTTCTTTAGGGCCCACTTTACGCGGGTACTGTTTATAGAAGTTTTCAAAACTCACATCACTAAGCTCAGCGAATATCCAACCGGATTTCATATCCTGGGTTTTAATTCTTTCCAACATGTGGGTAGTGTCACTGGGTAGATTGGCCGTTACTTTTTTCACCTTCTCACTTTCCCAGTCGCCTTCAAATTCAATCAGCTGTAAAACGCCGTTTAAACTGTATTTAAAAGTGATTTTAAGACCGGTCTTTTGGTGTTTTGCTATAAAGGTTCTCATAACAGTTTTTGGTGTAATTCGTTCTTCAGCATTTCAATTTTGTTAGCTTCATACACTCCGAAGTTTCCGGCACTGCAAAGAACTTCATACAGCAGGTTTGCGAGGTGGTATTTCAGAGTGAGGGATATTTGCTTACCATTAGGATTACAGCTGTAATTAAGGCACCGCTGGCTTAACTGGCTGAAGAGTTCAATGCGCATGGATTTGCCGGATCTCCTTACTCTGTCAGTTGCCAGTTCCTGGCACCGGTCACGTATGATCCGGTGGATCAGGAACAGGGTTTCAGGATCTGTTTTTACGTTTATTTTCATTGGTCTTTTGTTTTTGATAGTCGCGGATCACTTTTTCTGCGGCAATGCTTCTGGCAATATGATCGGGTGTAAATGATTTGTAACCGGTCAGGAAATCATTGATCACTTTCCTTTCAATATTCAGCCGGAACTCCTGGACAAGATCCAGCGCGTCCAGGCTGCTTTTGCATTTGCCGCTGCTGTCCGGAACCCGGCACTCTGCCAGTTCCCGTTTTAGCAGCTGTAGAAATTGCAGATCTGTCATTGCTTAATATTCACTGTAATCTATGAAGTGAGAAGTTTCACAGTTGAGATAGAATCTTCTTAAAATGTCTTCATCGGATGAAGACGGGCCAATATTCAAACTTTCAGAAATTCCTGGTAAAATTACCGGTAATCCAAAACTGTTCAGGCTAAAGAAACCAGCGGAATACAGTTCCAAGCTACCTTCCCATTCGATTTTTACCTGTGAATGTGTAATGTGATCAGGGAAAGTTACTGGCAGAAATAGACCGTTACGCTTGTAGATGACATATTTCATGACAGAAGGTTTCTCTTACTATTGGTTACCTGCGTATGAAATTCACCGCCTTTCACATTGCCCAGGATCTGACCCTGTTTGTATGTAGCTTCACGCTCTTTATTGCTCATGCCGGAATAGTCAATTTCTTTAATCTGATCCGGATGGTAAATTTTAGAGGCTATTACATATTTGGAAAAGAAAGCATTTTGCAACTCAGCCCGTTTGGCGTTTTTGGTTTTGGCAGATCTGCATCGCTTTACATGCGGTAAACAGAACTCTGTAAATTGTGCAGCTGCGTGCCGTCTGAAATACTCATAAGCGCTGTCCAGTGTCACCCAGTCCAAATATTCCAGATCAACCGAAAGATTCCGGCCATTAACCGTACTTAAATAGATCTGCAATCCTTTTTCGTTAAAAAAGTATTGTACCAGCTGACAGAACAGTTTTTTATCCAGTTCGGTTTTGTATTTGAAATAATACCGGGTGAGGTTTATTCTGCTAAGATCTTCGTCAGACAGATCATATTTTTTCACCAGGCGGTTCAGTGCTATCTGTGCGGCTTCCTTTTCTCCGTCAACACCACGGTTGGCCAGTTCCAGCACTTTGGCGATTTTGTCTCTGATTTCTGTGTTCATATCAATCTTCAATAATTGTTGAAATTGTAAGCAACTGATCCATTTCCCTGCGCATTGCAGCCTTACTGGCAAAGTCTTTTTGCAGTGTATGCCATTCGCGCCGCGTTGCTGTTTTGCATTTTATTGCAAGGCGTTCCCTGTCTTCCCGGATAATTGTAAATCCGGCTTTTAAAATTTTTTGTACGTCTCTTGTGTGTAGTCCCATTTCATTCTTTTATTTAATTCCTGTTCCCCTGGCAGGGGTCGAACCTGCGCCCACCATTTGCGGCTGGATCCAATCTTCAGGGGATATCCAACAAACTATTTCCTGAGGTGCTTTTTAAACTCTCTTTGAGCGATCCAAAAGATGACAGCCTGTACAAGTAGCATTACCAGCCCAACTAAGGCAAAGATGACAATGGGAAGCCACAAGGGCATTAATACGTACCACCAGGACCAGTCTATGACCTGAGTCAGTTTAAGAGTTATAAAAACGATGGCTAAAAGCCCGAGGAAACTGATTCCTCCATACTCACTTTTCTGCATAAAGTATAATTTTAGGTTAATGATTTCTTGAATTTTTCTGGAATCCGGAACTTATTACCAGGGCACCGAGCAGGCCCATAAAAAGTCCCATGATGAAAGTGGATATACCCACTGCAATTGCTAATTCTTCCATATTATTTGTACTGTTTTTGGATAATGTTCTGAAGTGCTGAAATTATTTTAGACAGCTCAGCCCTGGTCATTTCCTTTAGCGGCGTTTTCACAGGGCTTCTGTCGGATTTAAGCCAACCACCCAAACGGTGTAGATCCACAAACTCCGGTTTTTCTTCCTGCACCCAGCCCAGCTGATGGCATAAGGACAGAACTGTGCGGTGCTGTGAATTGTTCCGGTCGAACAAGGCCCACGTAGAGTGATTAAGCGGTTTGCCAGTGTTGAAAAAGTGTATCAGCTCATCTGCCTGCAACCGGCTTAAATCTTTAATGGAATTAAGTTCCACGCCCATCATTTCAGATAAGGCTTCTAAGCGCTCTTCGCGGTTCCGGAACTTACCGCTGCATATTGTTTGCAACTGCGTTATTTGGGTGGTGGTAATGGTGCTCAATTTAATCTTCTTTAGGCAGTAAAAAAGTAAGGTCTACATCTTCCGGTAGGTTTACTGCGGTAATGGAAAGCGGAAGGCTTTTTTCCACGCCTGTGCTGTCCACTTGCCAGGCTTCAACAAACCATTTTGAAAGTTTGGGGCTGTAGTTGTTCTGGATGATCTCAACACCTCGCTGCAAATCAGTATCCGGATAATCACGGTCTGCGATTTGCCTAAGCTCCAGTACTTTTTTGCTGTCCAGGTCACCCTTTCCGTTTTTCTGTAGCAGACGGTTCAGGGCACCGATCAGTTTTTTAGAATTGTCATCTTTGGCCAGCGTGCCCAGGAAGCGGTGAACCATTGCCAGTCCGTAGCCGGCATCATCATTATAACCGTCGGTTATGCGGTAACCCAGCTTAACAGACTGATTGTTGAAACTGACTGTGTGTGTTTGCTGATTGCTTTTTACGCCCATGGTTTCAATCTTAAGCAGCAGATAATCGCGGAAATCCCGAAACACCTGCGCTTTCGCTTTGGCCAGATTGTCGGATGCTTCCTGAAGTAATGCAAATGAGGCGGGAACCACTTCTTTTGCGATGTCCTCCAAAGCCTGCATATCCTTTGCCCGCTGTTCCTTTTCCTGTTTTTCCAGCTCGCGCGCCTGTGCGATAAATTCTTTTTTTTCGGTTGGTGAAAGGTTGGTAATGTCTATAGTCATTGGTATTAATGCTTATAAATTAAACTGGGTGAACTAAAATGGTGTGAACAATTGTTTTGTTGCCAATCCGCTGAAATACTTTCTTGTATTTGTAGTTGCCCACCACAACCATTTGAATTCCTTTTTTGTTGTTGAATTCTCTTTGTGGTTTCTGACGGCGTTGGCGTCTGTTCATTGTTGGATTAAGGTTTCCATAACCGTAGTTTCCTGAATTGTGCATTTTTAATAGTGTTTATTTAGGTTTGATCTTGTGTTAAAAACTGAATGGCGGGAAAAGCCATAGTTTAATGGTCTCAATTAGTTTTTTCACTTTGTGCTGTTTCAATTTCCCGCGCTGCTAAAGCTTCCAGTTCCTCTACAAATACTTCTTTCATGCTGTCAGTGCTTTCAACCTGGTTTATAATCAGCTGTGCGGTTTGCTGATCAGAGCAGTTTCTAAGGCTGATCACTTTCTCTTCAGAAAAGGCCAGGAAGATTCCCGGAATGTTTGCTGAGCTCATTTTTTGTAATACCGATTTTACTTCGGCTTTTAATTCTTCTGTCATAATTTTTAATTTAGGTCGAAATGATATTTAGGTTTTGTTTTCACTTTGGGTTTAGACTTATTCAGCAGTGAGGCCGGATAATAATTTTCGAGCTCCATGGCAAATTCATACAGGTACTTGTAGTACGTTTGTTCCGCATCCGGCAGGTGGTTCATCATGTAACCGCCGTACTCAGAAATCATTCTGGTTTCAACCAGGATCTGCCATTGCTTTTTATAGTAAGCGAACAGGCTTTCATTCGTAATCAGGTTCCGGTCCTGGTGGTAGAACTTCAGGGCCATTGCTTCGCACCAGGTAACGAAAAACTGATGTATCAGGTTGTCGTAACCCCAGTCATTGTAACCCAGTGCCTTTTTTACCAGCAGGCGGTTCGGGTTTTGGTTAACTTTCTTCATTGTTGTGAATTGTTGTGTTACTTTATTATTTCAGATCCGTGAAGGATCATTGCTTTCTCCTGGTCTATGATGAACTGTCCGCCGGTGGTTCGGCCGCCTACTGTGGCTACCAACCCCTGAACCCTGACTATTCTGTCTGCCATTCGTTTGATCATCTTTGCAGTAGCGGTGTACGGTTCGCCGCGTTCTTCATGAGCTAAAAAGAAAAACATCTTATCCGGATTTTCTTTTATCAGTTCCTGAAACCCGCCGTTCTTCAGTTCGTCACTGTAAAAAGTCACGTTATCTATGAAAACCAGTTTCGGTGCATAACGCTTTTTTAGGGCCTCCCGAAGTTCAGCCAGTGGTAAGTACCCGTAGGCTTTAAACTTCTTGTTTTTAGGGTCGAAATTGGCCCGCTGGATCACTTCCTGAAAGGTGAGGCCCAGACCCTCTTCAGCTGATATGTACAGGACCGCTTCAAGTGTGCTCAGGTACTGAGCGAACAGCATTGCAAACCATGTTTTTCCCTGCTTTTCTTCACCATAGATAATCCAGACCTTGCCTGTGCGTTCCGGCTCCCCGAATATGGTAAGCCAGATTCCTGTAAGCACCAGCGTTTTCATTTTCCTGTTCAGGATGTTGCTTACTGTGTAGGTCCTCATACTTATGCAGAAATTTTAATGAGCGTTTCCAGGTGCCGCAGCGTAGCTTCTTTTTTAAGGCATTGTTTCACCAAAGTTTCAACCGGTTGGGATCCGGTGTGGTTTGCGGTTGCAACCTGCGTAAGCAATTCGTTATAGAATGCCTGTCTGTCCAGTACACCATTAGGTGTAAGCTGTATGAATTCATCAGAAAAGCGGCTGAAGATCTCAGCAAAGCCTACCTTTTTATTATTGATTCCCTTTTGGATCTTGTTTCTTAATCCATCAGCTCCCATCATTAACCATCCCGCAGTTCCATCGGCCGCGTTCCACAGTTCTTTCAGTTCCAGAAAGGCAGTGTATTCCAAGTCTCCAACTTCATCCAGGATAAACACCGGGTTTTCGAGCTGATTGATGTAATACTTCAGGTTTTCCTTTACGTCGATGTATTTGCCTTTGTTATCAATACCTAGTGTTTTAGCAAAATGGCGCACAAACAGCTGCTTACTTTTGGACTGGGAACAGTCGATATAAAAGGCATTGCGCATGGTTTTCACGATGTTTTTCGCGCTGAAAGTCTTACCGATACCACAGGCATCCACCAGCACCATGGAGCGCGCAAAAGTCTGGCAGAACTGGATGCTGCTTTCTATTTCTGTATACACTTTTGTGCGCACGACCTTCCAGCTGCTTTTTTTATTGTTTATACCCAGTTCGCGACCGATCTGAAGCCACTGAGACGGTGAAATAAGACCTTCAATTTCGCCTTTGTTCAGCCTGCTGAAGACCGCACCGTTAATTCCGTAGATCTTAGCAAACTGTCCGTCCGTTCCGCCAAAGTTGGGGCGGCGTTCCAGTAGTGCTGTTCTTACCTGCTGCTTATATTCAATTGATAATTCCATTGTTGTGAGTTTTAATGATTATTTAAAAATGAGTTTTTCCAACTGGTGGACGGCACCACAGCCATTTTCTCCTGTTCATCTGTATCAATGACTTCCACCGTTTCAGGCTCCGGTCTGAACCCTTTTAAGTTCATTCCAGGGATAAAAAATCCGTTTTGCGGTACCGGCTTTGGCTGTTGGTAAATGCTAACTTTCATCAGTGCTTTTTCCTGTTTTCTGATGAAAGCCTCAACCGTTGCTACATAGCTGCTTTGGATCTCACGCGCCTTTTCAGATTCGGGGGTACGCTCTATGACCGCTCTATTATATTTCGGCATTTCCTGAACTTCACAGATAAACCTCCCTTCGCAGAATGCCAGTGCTTTCAGTACATTCCCGGCATGGTCATCGAGCCAGTAAACGTCGATATCTCTGCCCTCAATAGCCTTCATAGCTGTAATTAAACTTTCACCGGTGCAGATTTCGCCGTTCTGTGCAATTGCACGAGGTTTGCCCTGAAGTTTGATGTATCCGGCGTTACATGAAGTCTGTGTGTGATATCCAAGGTGTGGCAGGATCGCTTTCCAATTGGTAGGCTTCAGTTCCGGATGCTGGTTCTGTAAGAAATATTCCCAACGCGTTACAGACGGATCCTGCGAGTGCGGACTGTTGTTCCAGTCGAACAAATCCTGAATCGCATTTTCAACAATCTGATCATATGGAATCTGAGGAACTTTGGCAGCGCCGGACTGATTAGATTCTGATTTGGCGTGCGGTCTGGCCAACCATCCTTCACGCTGTTTTTCCACTTCGTATCGCAGCGAACCGAAATAACGTTCAATCCGCTTACCGCGCGCGTTATTGGCTTCAATTCTTACGTTTTGGAACATATATCCTTCCTGAAGGAATGTGTTGGTAAAACTGCTGTTTAACGCGCTTTCCGCTTCCAGTCCGTCCGGAAGATTGAAACCCCATTCGGTGTAGTTCCTGACCATCTGGCGGTAGAACTCAGTAATAATTCCGTCTTTGGTCTTTCCGTGTACGAATACTGTAAAACACTCACTGGCCAGATCAATTCCGTTGTAAAACCAAACCCTGTTTCCGTCCAGATCTTTGAAAGGTGGGTTCCGGTCATCAATTGATATGAGGGATCCGGCAAATTTTGGCCTTTCGAGCTGATGATATGGTTTGAATTTCTGCATGTACTTCTGGCGGTCCCCGGAACGCTGCTTGTGCGTTGCCGCCTGATTTTCCCATTTCGTGAGGAAGTTGCGAACCGTGCTTTCCGAAAGCTTTTTAAAATCTTTAGGATTGAAAATTTCGCCTGTATCCTCATTATAAACCTGTATATAACCGCTTAAAAATGCTTCATAAGATCTGTGAATCTCTGTAACCGTAGGCTTATGGCTGATGTTAGCGAATAGACCGTTCAGAACGGATTCTGTAACATCATCCACTTTCCGAGGGTTCAGTTTGCGTTTCCCTGCAACGTCTTTGATGATCGACAGGAAATTGTACGGCCACTCCCGTTTATTATGATTAAATGACGTTTCAAACTCGTTTAAAGCTTCTTTAAATCGGGTCGGATGCGTGGGCAGATTGTGCGTTGGCAGGTTTTTGCTTTCCAAATAGCGGCTGAATGAATTGCTTTCATCACAAAGGAAATTGTTCAGACCTTTTAAAGACATTCCTACTTTAATTCTTTCAGCCTGGTGCTTTTGCCTCAGCTGTAAAACACTGATCAGTACACTTGCATTGGTGATATACCTTTGCTGTTCATCAGGATTAAGGTAAGACCCATCCGGACGGCAGAATGAGGTGTAAAAGTCCACAGCCACTGAATCTGTTTTGTAGAAATAAAGCAGGTTATGTTCTACATTCCGGGGGTCACCCAACTGCTGCTGTATGTGGTTAGGAAGTGAATCGAAATCAATCAGTAATTTGCGATTTTTCCCACCTCCGCGTTGAAGTGCCTTTATGCCATAATTTCTTTCTCTATTACGGCTGATCTCCATGGAAAGTGTGTTTTGACTACTCCAGAATTCCGGAACGAGTTCCGAAACCTCTACAGCGACTTTATTTGTATGTTCCCAAAAATGAGGCATATTAGTTTAAGTTTTTTATTGTTCCGGCTGCGGTTACGAACCGCACCAGTGAGAATACTGGGAGCGTATCGCCGGAAAAAAACTAAATTTGAAGTGCTAACAAAAAAATTCAGTTTATGGAAGATGATTATGCTTTAGAACATGATTTTGCCGTTACAGAGATTGTTCTGCTTCGCGCTCAGGTAGAGGCTTTAGAATCTGCTGTAATGCTACTTGCAAATCATTCACTTTCTGCTCAAGATGAAGCAACTCTGAGAAAGGAATATCTCGAACGTTTCGCAAAGGTTGTAAACGATCTTTCACACCGTATGCGAGTTTATGATGCACAAGTTGGTCGTAATAAGATTCGGGAAGCTGTTCGGCTGAAATCTTTGGAGTTCCAGTAGTCTCAACTTTGTATCCAAGTTTTTTTAGTGTGTGGAAGATTCTTTCACTTTCGGAGGCTTTAGCACTACCTACCTCCCTGGGATCTTCAATTAATATAATTCTCATGCTTAGGCAGTTTTTTGGGTTACAATTTTGAAGGTCCCGAAAAAGATCCATTCCTCCTGTATCATCTTTTCGCTGTAGATGAAGGATACTGTGCGTCTGAACCTCAGGACTTTGTTTATAAGCTTTTTCATGTTAATATTTGTTTATTGTTTCTTAAAGTTTTCCACTGCTTTGGTTTTAGCGTCATCCAGCTGCTTGCAGATTTCTTTATACTCCTTGCGGATCTTATCCGGTACCACACCATTGCGGTTACCGTTCACGCTTTGCCGTATATAATAGGCGGACAATCCAAATTTTTCAACCAGTGCTGTAATCGCATCTACATTGTGCTGGTTGTATTCTGCTTTTTTTGTTCCTTTGTTCATTGCTCTTTTTGTTTCAATTATTGAGCAAATATAGAAGATAATTTTCAACTTCACCAAAAGTAATGGTGATAATTTTCATCGCTCATGGAGAATATTTTAAATAGAATCAAGCAAGTGGCTGAATATGAGAATGTAACGATTACATTTTTGGAGGCCAAAATCGGAGCCAGTAAGGGCGTTTTATCCCGTGCTATCAAAAACAACACGGATATACAAGCCAAATGGCTTACTAAAATAGTTGAAAATTATCCCCGTTTAAACTCTTGTTGGTTGTTAACTGGTAAAGGTGAAATGCTTAATGATCGGAAATCTGAAGCACTACAGGATGCAGCCTCAACAAATTTACATGCATTAGGCACACGCTTTTCTGAATTCTTGTTACATAAAGGCCTAAGCGAGAAAAAGGCGGGTAACTTATTAGGAGAAACCGACAGCCAGATCAGCAATATCATTAACGGCCATAATTTCGGATGCGATAAAATGTATAACATCCTAAATGTCTTTAAAGATCTGGATGCGAATTTTTTGTTTAGGGGATCCAATCCTATGATTATTGGCAATTCTGGTAATATAGATTATCAAAGTAACGCCACGCACACGATTAGTGAAAGCCTGCTGAATGCGCAGCAGGAATTGTTAAAATACAAAGACACAGAAATTAAAAACCTTAGAAAAGAAATTTCTGAATTAAAAAAAGACTACAAACAGGGCATTCCTTATACAAGAGTTGCTGAAGAAAGAACAAAACTGAAGTAGTACACATGTTTTTTTGTGACCAACTGACGCATCACCGTGCAAAAGCACTGTTTTACAGTATTTTATATATATTATTACTTTGTAGCAGGATGCAATTAAGACGGTTATTCAGGGGTTTTTATGCTGTTTTAGTGGGGTTTTTTGCCCTTCAATGCTCATTTCAACCACATATTTTACTGTCAATTGATAATCCAAATGATAATCCAAATGATAATCCATTACTTATTAAAGGATTTTTTGAAAGCAGTGCTGCCCACAGGAAAAGTAATCAAGAGCTGAGACCATTGGAGCATGCAAAAAGCCCTATAACGTAGGTTATAAGGCTTAAATGGTAATAATTGACCTGTTGAACAGGCTGTATTTGGAAAGTGATTTAAACGAGCTTTAAAAGATGTTTAAAATAGTAGTATAATGGTAGTAAGCGGTGATAAATTTACATTTCGATTCATCCAATCCAAACCGCTTAAAAGACCGCAAACGCCTTCTATTATTGGCTTTTTTGGCTTTTTTGTTTATATTCTATTTATTACATTTAGTTAAGAGGGGTATATAGAAGATATGAAAAGAAATAAAAATAAATATATTTTCGTTTCATTCGGCAAATCATCCAGAGAAGATATTATCCCGACGGCATTGTTTGGAACCGATGTTTTAGATTTAAAAAGAGATCAGGACAAGAACGCATTTAATGCACTTTTTTCCAAAATTAAAGAAGAAAATATTATAGAATTTTCAGAAGTCAGCAAAGATGAAATTCAAGTTCAGAAAATTGAAATAAAGCCTTTCAAATTGTAAAGGCCTAGAATAAGACCATTACTGCACGGCAAACGGCGTATGAATTTTTTTTTCCTTAAAGAATCTCAGAAAAAAGAACTAAGCGAAGCTCAAAAAGCGTCCGACACCCGCGATACTGCTCTTGATCAGCTTCATCCATTCTCTGAAGTCTCCCGACCACGGTGCTTTCTTTTCAATCGCTGAAAAAAGTTACCTCCTCAACCTTATTGATTCTCCATTCCCCTCCACCGGAGGGGTGTCCGAAGGACGGGGGGCAGCAAAGTGAAAACGCGTAGTTTGTTATCGCTGTAAAATTTTATATTGAAATCATTTATTATAATATTTATCATGCCTCGGATTTTAATTACTGGAAACGGTTTCGACCTTCATCATAACCTTCCTACTTGGTATGAAGATTTTATGAAAATAATAAAGTTTGTTTCGGAAAATAAGGAAATAGACTTTGAGTCTTTGTATCAAAATGCCAAAAATTATGAGGGTATAAAGCAAGCATTTACCAATGCGATTTCTATTAGTCCTAAAACTATCGATGAAATAAGAGAAATTACTGGAAAAAATCTTTTATATCAGTATTTTCAAAAAGAATACAATATTGACACGTGGATTGACTTCGAAAGTAAATTAGAATATTTGCTGAATTGTGTGTATAATTCGACAAAGCTGCTCCGCATGAATATTTTTAGTGCCGGTACTCTCCCACATAGTGCTCGTATATCTGTTAAAGAGAAGCTTGACGGGAAAGTGGAGTATGCAAGCGTTTTAAATGTATTAAATGTTGTTCAAACTAATTTTGAATTTATTATTATAAACGAAAAATTTTTGATTAAGAAAGAAAATTTCGTTGTTGATATTGATGAACAAAAAATCTTGGATTTAATATTCTCACAATTAATGGAGTTCAAAAAACTTTTTCATATTTACCTTTCAACCTTTGTCACACCTTTGCTTGATCAGCGTACCGACACGATAACAAACATAGATTTTTACAACTTATTTGATTATCATTTTACATTTAATTATACTGCTACGGCAAACAAAATATATGAGGGTAGGGCAAAGCTATTTTATTTGCACGGAAAGTCGGAAGAAGGTACGGAAAACATTGTTTTTGGTATTAATGAGTTGTTTAATAAAGAGGAAAACGCTGATGACTATTTAAGATTTACGAAATATTATCAAAAATATGCGTATCGAACTGATTATCATTTCTTAAATGATATACAATTTAATAGATCATCAGATTATCAAATCTTTTTTTGGGGACATTCCCTCGATAAATCAGATGCATATTATATCAACGAAATATTTGATTATTTAAAAGATATTAGAAATTTAAAGAAAAAAATTATTGTTATCTATCACAGTGACGAAGCCTATAAGCGACTTCTAAAAAATTTATTCTTTATTAGAGGCCGCACCGATATTGAAAAACGAATGCAAGAACGTTCTCTAATTTTCTGTGTATTAGACTCGCCAGAATTGAAGAAAGAGTTAGCCGTAAAAATAACTCATCCTACATCAGATCCAACGGTTTTTTAATACTACTAACTGTAAATAATTAGACCATGTTCTCCGAAGTCTCCCACTTCGGACTTTTTTTCCCCAACCAACAAAAAAAAGATCTCACCCATTCCGAAATAATTTCTAAATTCACTTCTCAACAGCCTAAAAAACAACAAGATGGCATCACAATCACAAGTAGGGCACGCGCGCAATGTCGCGAACCTGCAGAAACTCATCTAGCAGATCACCACCTACACACTCTACAATCCGCCCGTACCCAACACTATCGACCACATTCCCGGTACCCACAAAAAAACCACCGAATCATCGGTGGTTTCATTATTATTTATCTGTTAGATTAGAATCCTTCCGGCTTCACATCGTCAGTATTTTCACTTTCGTTCAGTGGCTTGAAGGTATGTTCGCCCGCTGGTTTCTCGGTCTGGCGGCCGCTGTGCTCCGGTCTGCCATTACCACCGCGGTTGTTCCCTCCCTGTCTTCTGTCGCCACCGTCTCTGCGGTCGTTTCTTGGGCCACGGTTATCGCCATCGCCTTCCTTACGTTCCGGTCTTGGAGGTCTTTCAAGTAGTACTTTACGCGAAAGTTTCATTTTCTTACGGTCATCGTAACCCATGAATTTCACTTCCACCATATCACCTTCGCTGTATGGGACTTTATCCAAACGGCTCCATTCAATCTCAGAGATGTGAAGCAAACCTTCAGTACCTTTAGCAATCGCTACGAAAGCACCGAAATCCATTACTTTCACCACTTTACCGTTGTAAACCTCGCCTACAGTAGGTACGAAAGTAATTTCGTTAATCGCAGCGATGGTCGCGTTGATGTTTTCTCTGCTAACACCTGAAATCTCAATTCTGCCGATCTCGCCGATCTCTTCAATCGCGATAACCGTATCGAAATCTTTCTGCATCTGCTGGATAATTTTTCCGCCAGGTCCGATAACCGCACCAATGAAGTCTTTGGGAATTTCAAGCACTTCCATTTTCGGCGCGTGCGGTTTAACGTCAGTTCTCGGTGCATCGATGGTCTTCAGCATTTCCCCAAGGATATGCAGACGGCCTTCTCTGGCTTGTTTCAGTGCAGTTTCCATGATGTCCATAGAAAGTCCCTGAATTTTGATATCCATTTGGCAAGCTGTGATACCCTCTGCAGTTCCTGTTACTTTGAAGTCCATATCACCCAGGTGATCCTCGTCCCCTAAGATATCCGAAAGTACGGTAAACTTACCTGACTCTGGATCTGTTACCAATCCCATTGCAATTCCGGAAACCGGTTTTGTAATCTGTACACCTGCATCCATCAGAGCCAATGTTCCGGCGCAAACCGTTGCCATTGAAGATGAACCGTTGGATTCCAGGATATCCGAAACGATACGGATGGTATACGGGTTTTCTGCGGGAATTATTTTTGAAAGTGCACGCTGTGCCAGGTTCCCGTGCCCCACTTCTCTTCTGGAGGTTCCTCTTAATGGTCTTGCCTCACCCGTAGAGAACGGCGGGAAGTTATAATGAAGGAAAAATTTCTCGTCGTAATTAATCGCAACGGAATCTACCATGTTGGCATCTTTAACAGAACCTAAGGTCACCGCTGTTAGAGACTGCGTTTCACCTCTGGTGAATACCGCAGATCCGTGCGCACCCGGCAGATAATCCACCTCTGACCAGATCGGACGGATGGTTTCCGGTGTACGGCCATCCAGACGGATCTTTTCGTTCAGAATCATCTGACGCATTGCCTCTTTTTCCACATCATGAAAATAGATCTTCGCAAAAGGCTTCACTGTTTCCAGTTCTTCCTCTGAATATTGAGCCAAGAACTCCTCAAGAACTGCCTTGAAGTTTTCATGTCTTTCTTCTTTTGCCGATGGTGTTTTGGCCACCTCATAAACTTTGTCGTAAGTTTCTTTCCACACCTTCTCACGAATTTCCTCGTCATGTGTTTCGTGGCTGTATTCTCTTTTTGGCAAGGACTTGCCTACTCTTTCAGCAAGTCTTTCCTGAGCTTCAACCTGAACTTTAATTTCTTCGTGGCCGAATTTTATTGCTTCAATCATTTCCTCTTCGGTAATCTCGTCCATAACACCTTCCACCATTACGATAGAATCTTTGGTGGCACCTACAAGGATATTCAGGTCAGCTTTTTCCAGGTTTTCTCTGCTTGGGTTTATCACCAACTGCCCATCGATTCTGGCTACTGTCACTTCAGACATAGGACCGTTGAAAGGGATATCGGTAATGGCGATGGCAGCAGAAGCGGCTAATCCAGCCAATGCTTCAGGCATACATTCTTTATCATAAGAAATCAGGGAAATCATCACCTGAACCTCAGCATGGAAATCATCCGGGAAAAGCGGACGCAATACCCGGTCTACCAGTCTCATTGTTAAAATTTCCTCGTCAGACGGTCTTGCCTCTCTTCTGAAAAAGTTTCCGGGAATCTTACCGCCTGAATAGAATTTCTCTCTGTAATCTACGGTAAGCGGAAGGAAATCCACACCCGGGCTAGCATCTTTATTGGCTACAACGGTGGCAAGAAGCATCGTCCCGCCCATTCTTACTACTACAGATCCGTTGGCCTGCTTGGCCAGTTTCCCTGTCTCAATGGTAATCTCTCTACCATCCTTTAATTGAATTTTTTCAATAATTGCTTGTGGAGCATTCATAAAATCTGTTCGTCTTTGGCACTCCGTATTGAGTGCGGTTACTGTATTTAATCTATTTAAATTTTCGGCAACAAAGATACATGTTTTGGATTAAATATATCCTGCAGCAACTTCATATCGTAACACATATAGGCCCATGCCGACAAATCCCGCAAAACTTAACCTATGAAAACTGTCTTACAACTGGAGTATGCTGCACTGCTGCTTCTGGGAACCTTCGCATTTGCCGCCACAGGCTGGTCCTGGTGGTGGTTTTTAGGCCTCTTCTTTCTGCCAGACCTATCTATGTTTGGCTATATCTTTAGTCAAAAAGCCGGCGCCTGGACCTATAATCTTTTCCATCATCTCGGACTGGCCGTGATTGTTTATTTTGCAGGAAAATACTTTTCTTCAACAGAACTTGAACTGGCAGGCATCATCCTTTTTTCGCATTCGGCGTTTGACAGGCTGCTGGGATATGGCCTAAAATATTCGGACAGCTTTCAGAATACGCATTTGGGTAGAATTGGAAAGAACCGGGCATAAAAAAAGCAACTCTTTTCGGAGTTGCTTAATTGCTTTGGCAGAAAGATTATTTTCTGATTCCCAGTTCAGCGATAATCGCTCTGTATCTCGTAATATCTTTAGCTTTCAGATAATCAAGAAGTCTTTTTCTTTTACCTACCAGCTTCACCAGTGATCTCTCTGTGTTGAAATCTTTGTGGTTAGCCTTCAGGTGACCTGTAAGGTGGTTAATTCTAAAGGTAAAAAGTGCAATCTGACCTTCTGCAGAACCTGTGTTCTCTGCTTTTCCTCCGTGCTTAGCGAAGATTTCTGCTTTTTTCTCTGATGTTAAGTACATGCAAATATTATTTAATGATTATTATGTATCGAGGTGCAAAAATACATCTTTTTTGTTAAATATCAATCACCCTCAGCAGCCTTTTACAAGAGAAAGACAAAAAATGTTAAAATTATCTTAAAAAAAATAATTTCTATGTAGAGGTTGGCTGTATATTTGCACAGTTTACCGTATGTATTACAAATTTACACTTTCCACCTTTATATTCATACTCTTTTCCGGTTTCACCGAAGTGGCGGCACAGGATATTGTAAAAATTACTGAACAGCGCGCCGGCAGCAGGGAAAGCCAGAATATTATCTATTTCACACCCTCAATTTACCCGGATGTTGCCGAAATCAAGGATGCTACCAATGAAGCTTTCTTCTCTGCGGTGTCCGACAGCTACGTAAATAACCGCAACCGCCGCATGGTTCGCGTAGACATGCCAGTGACCTATGAGGATGCCGACCGCAATACCATTCGTGAAATCTGTATAAATAACAATGCTACCCATGCAGTGATTCCGCACGTGAAGTTCTTTAAGGTGGGTTTGGGACAGTTCGTTTTTTCCAGCCAGGTGGTGGTGAGTATGAAACTGTATGATGCCGATGGAAATTTTATTTCTGAAAGCTCTTATGACACTTTCCGCAAGAATGCCCGCATAATGGGTTCAGCCCAAAACTCGATACGAATTGGCACCAATGGCGTCCTGAAACAGCTTACTCAGAATATGAAACGGAAGAAGTAAATTTTCGGTATTTCCTGATAACACACCCTTTAGACCAGTATACTTTATCGGATTTTTTCAGCTATTTTTGCAGCAGTGAATACGACTGCGAACGAAACTGAAATTTTAATAAACCCCGCGGATATCGCCGAAAGGTTGAGTAACCTGCGCGCGGACGAACGTTTGCTGGAATTCCTGAAGGTGCCCAAGAAATTTAAGGCCGCTGTTTTCTCTCATCTGGACGCTGATTTTCAGGAAGAAACCATCCGCAGTATCGGAAACGAAGAAGTATCCGAGATTCTGAACGGCATGACGCCCGACGACAGGACCGAACTTTTTGAAGATTTCCCCGACGAACTTATCAAGTATTCCATTAACCTCCTGAATCCGCAGGAAAGACGTATCGCACTGAAGCTGTTAGGCTATCATGAAGACAGCATCGCAAGGATGATGACGCCGTACTACATCCAGATACGGAATGAGTGGACTGTCAGGAAATGTTTTGAGCAAATTAAAAAGGTGGGCAAGAAGGTAGAGACACTTAACTACCTCTATGTGGTGGATGAGCGCAACCATCTTATTGATGACCTCGACATCCGCAACCTTCTTCTGGCCGATGAAGATCAGCTGGTTTCCGAACTTACCGACCATCATTTCGTAGCCATCAAAACAACTACATCGCGTGAAGATGCTGTACAGTACTTTGAAAAGTATGACCGCAATGCTCTTCCCATCATTACTGAGGCAGGTGTACTGGTGGGCATTGTAACCATTGACGACATCCTGGATCAGGTAGAGCAACAGAATACGGAGGACATCCAGAAATTCGGGGGTATGGACGCTTTGGACGATCCTTATATCCAGACCCACTGGTTTGAGATGATCAAGAAAAGAGGTCTGTGGCTGATCGTACTTTTCTTTCTTCAGCTTATTACAGCTACTGTGATGGGCTTTTATGAAAATGAAATTGAAAAAGCGGTGGTCCTGGCACTATTCATTCCATTGATTATTTCAAGCGGCGGAAACTCGGGTTCTCAGGCTGCTACGCTTATCATACGGGCAATGGCGCTCCAGGAAATCACACTGAAAGACTGGTGGACTGTTATGAAAAAGGAAGTTACCACCGGCCTGGTGCTGGGTACCTTCCTGGGCATCATCGGCTTTTTCAGAATAATGCTCTGGCATAAATGGGGTTGGTTCGATTACGGCGAGCACTGGCTTTTTGTAGGAATAAGCGCCGGGATCTCTCTGGCAATGATTGTCCTTTGGGGAACGCTTTCGGGTTCCATGGTTCCGTTTATCCTGAAAAAGTTTAAACTTGATCCCGCCACTTCGTCGGCACCTTTTGTAGCCACGCTTGTGGACGTCACCGGACTGATCATCTACTTTTCCATCGCAGGACTCTTCCTTACAGGTAAAATTCTTTAAAACCAGTTTATGCGGATTGTTTCACTGGTTCCGTCAATTACCCAAACGCTTTTTGACTTCGGACTGGATCATAGTGAAATTGTGGGCAGAACCAAATTCTGTATCCACCCTTATGACAGGGTGAAAAATATTCCCATCGTAGGCGGCACCAAAACCCTGAAGCTGGACAAAATAACAGCGCTGAAACCCGATCTCATCATCGCAAATAAGGAAGAAAACGTGAGGGAGCAGGTGCTTGAACTGGAAAAAGTTTGTAAGGTATGGGTCACAGATATCAGTACTCTGGAGGATCAGGTGACTTTTCTGTTCCAGTTGGGACAGCGGCTGAACAAATCAGAGCAGGCCACCGGCTTCATAAACAGGACTAGGGCTGTTTTTACAGGATTGCACCCTGCACTGACAGTTCCAACAGTATATCTGATCTGGAGGAATCCTTATATGACGGTTGGTGGAGATACCTTCATCCACAATATAATGAAATGTTTAGGCTTCAGAAATATCTTTCAGGATCAAACAAGATATCCAACTGTTGAAATTTCCGAACTTAAAGGAGCCAGACTCATACTGCTGTCGTCCGAACCCTACCCTTTCCGGGAAAAACATATCGCTGAACTGCAGGAACACCTTCCGGACTGCACAATAAGGCTTGCTGACGGAGAAGCTTTTTCCTGGTACGGCACGCGTATACTGGAATATGAGGCATATTTGCGTCAGCTGATGGGCGAAGTACATGACTCCCTGCACTGAAACAAGATTACTACAGAATTTTGGCCACTTCAGCACACAGCCACTCAAGCATTTCCCGGTCTTCAGCAGTGAAGGGGTCCAAACTGTGGGAATCAATATCAATCTGGCCCACGTTTTCACCATCTTTAAAGATAGGAACCACGATCTCAGCTTTGGTATCAATGGAACAGGAAAGATAATTGTCCTGCTCATGGACATCAGGAACAACAAATGTTTCTCCGGAAACAGCCACCTGACCGCAGATTCCTTTTCCGAAAGGAATAACGGTGTGATCGGTGTCTGCACCTGCATAAGGGCCCAGGATAAGCTCCTCCTTATCGCCATTCCGGAAATAGAACCCCGTCCAGTTGAAATACGGAATTTCCTGATCCAGCAGATGACAGACTTTCTGAAGTTTTTCTTCAGTTGGGAAATGTGGGCTTTCCAGAATAGTGGAGAGACGTTTCTTTATTTCAGACATGGCAGTTTTATTAAGTAAATTCTTTTAGTTCTACTTCGTTCTTGTATCCAAACATTCCGCGGTCTTTTATAAGATCGGCCACGCCGTCCGGCACCTGATCTTCCCAGCCGCTTTCGTTTTCAGTAATCATCCGCAATATCTCACGGGAATAAATCTCCGCATATTGGGGCTGATAGGTTACAATATCCTTAATCCGGTTATTGTGCTTGAAGAACTTGTAAAGCTGCTTCAGGTTTTCATTAACCCGCAGGTTATTGGAAGTCAGGATCTCATGGTTTTCCGGATCTTTATAAGGATAAAGATAAACGGTCATATCATTCCTGAAGAATTTGCCGAAGGCTTCCAGGATTCCGCCTGACAGATTTTTGTAATAATTTTCATCAAAAACCATCAGAAGGTTATTCACCCCCATTCCGATACCGATTTTCAGTCCGGTATAACCTGCAAAATAATCGATAAGGCGGTAATATTCAGAGAAATTGGAGATGATTACAGTATAACCCAGATTGGCCAGGACATCTACCCTGTCCAGGAAATCGCGTTCATCAATATCGCCGTCTCCTTTCAGGTTAGAAATTGTGATCTCAAACAGCACTTCGGTTTCCTTTTCAGTACAGTCGGCATCCTTCATAAACATTTTGAGTCCGCTTTCGAACATGTCGATATTCACCTTCGTAACAGGCCGGAAACTGCCGCGTACTGCAAAAATATTTTTACGGTAAAGCAAATCTGCGGGCAGCATATTTTTACCACCTGGCGTAAAGATCACGGCATCGGTCATTCCGTTCTTTACCAGCTGCAGACTCATCAAACGGTTATCTACATAGGCAAAGGCAGGACCCATAAAGTCGATCATATCGATCTCCAGGTCGTCCAGAGCAATGTCATCATATAAAGAAGAAATCAGTCTCCGCGGATTGTCATTATAAAAAAACGCACCATAAATAAGGTTAACTCCCAGATTTCCCAGGGTTTCCTGCTGCAGTGTGGTGTTATTCTCCTTGAATTTTACATGAAGTACAACTTCACTGTAACCTTCTGTCTCATCACGCTGAAAACGTACACCTACCCACCCGTGACCTTTCAGGGTTTTGTCGAAATTAATAGTGGTAACCGTATTGGCATAGGAAAAAAAGCGGCGGCCGGGATTATCTTCGCGTGAGAGCCTCTCCTCAATAAGAGAGACCTCATACCTCAGCATTTTTCTGAGACGGTGCTGGGTAACATAGCGGTTATGTGCTTCCTTGCCGTAAATAGCGTCCGAAAAATCCTTGTCATATGCCGACATGGCCTTCGCAATGGTTTTGGAGGCACCACCGGCCCTGAAAAAGTGGCGCACAGTTTCCTGACCTGCACCTATTTCCGCAAAAGTACCGTATATATTGGAATCCAGATTAATGGCTAATGCTTTCTGCTTTGGAGTTAGTTTTTGCTGGATTAAAGACATCGTAATTTTTTCGCAAAATTACATATAATTAAGGCATTCTGCAAACCGGTTACGCCCGCCGCTGATAAGTCTCGTAGCCATGTCAGAATACACTTAAATTAAACATTTTCAGCAAGTTTAACCATCTAGCACGCAATTTTTCAGATGAGTACCGGCTAAGTCGGGGAAACTTCAGTATCACTTAAGTTTTTTTCGGTCCGGAGCTTGCGATCGGTTCCACAGCATCACCGCCCCTGCTGCCAGCAATCCGGACAGCATAATCAGTTTTGATGTTTTGGAGGGTGGCGGAAGCATCGTCTCGCCATAAATACGATGCGGTTCCGCGGAAGGTGTAAGGATATTTCCGTTTGTACCTTCTGGCGCATCTTTCTTCATCATCATCATCCGCATAGCTGCCGAAGCGGTATTCACGACTGTTTTGGGGAACATCCCGTATACCGTTTTGAAAAGTACGGACGACCAGTCTGTGTACACTTCCTTACGCGGGTATTTAGCAGTTTTAACCATGGCAGCCGCCAGTACGCGCGGGTCAAATGATAGTGGTGGGATTTTGGAACTGAAGCCGGAATACTTTGCAGAATGCATATTGCCGGTAGACCGTTGGATAGCCGGATACATGGCACATACGTGGATGTTCGGAAAGTGCGATACTTCACCCTGCAGACTTTCCACCATACCGCGTACACCGTACTTTGAGGCAGAATAAGCAGTTCCGTAAGGAGCCGGCATCCATCCGCCAATGGAAATATTATTAATCAGTACCCCATCCTGCTGCTTCTTGAAAATCGGCAGGACGGTATGAGCGCCATGCAGGTAGCCCAGAAGGTTCGTTTTAATAATTTGGTCCACCGCCTCAATGGGCATATCTTCCAGCATTCCTGTAGCCATTACACCTGCATTATTCACCCATACATCAATCCTGCCGTTAAACTGCAGGGCGGTCTGCGCAAGTTGCTGCACATCGCCAGCCACGGATACATCGGTGGGCACAACCAGAGCCACCGCACCCAGGTCACGGCATAACTGTGCGGTTTCATCCAGTGCTTCACGACCCCGTGCAGCCAAAACAATATTGCAGCCTTCGCGTGCAAAAGCCTCTGCCGCTGCTCGCCCGATACCGCTGCTCGCCCCTGTGATTACAACGGTTCTGCCGTTGAGTGTTGAAGTGTACGTTTCTTTCATAATTCCTTTTTTTAGTTAATGCGGTCCGGCCAGATATCGGGTCTTTCTCCACTAAACCCTTGTGGCTGCATATTTGTAACAGCGGACATTTCATCCCTTGAAAGTTCAAAATCAAAAATGTCTATATTCTCTTTGATACGCTGCGGTCGTGAAGATTTTGGAAGCGGCAGAAGACCTTGCTGAACGGTCCACCTTAAAATGATCTGGGATACAGTTTTGCCATGTTTCCCTGCAATTTCATTTAACAATGGATGATCATGAAACCGTCCTCTTGCCAGTGGCGACCACGCCTGAAGCGCAATATTCTGGCTTTGACAATAATCCACTACCGTAGTTTGCTGGTAACCGGGATGATACTCAATCTGGTTCACAGTCGGTGGCACTTTGGCGGTATTTAACAATTCTTCCAGATGTTCCGGCCAGAAATTACTGACACCGATGGATCGGATAAGTCCCTCATACTGCAGCTCTTCCATTGCACGCCAGGTTTCAGCATTTACTTTTACCCAGTCTTTATAGTTTTTTGAATTCGCAGGCCAGTGAATCAGGTAAAGATCAAGATACTCCAGTGACAACCGTTTCAAAGTATTTCTAAAAGCCTTTCTGGTGGCATCATAACCCAGGTCGGTACGCCAAACTTTTGCCGTGATATAAAGATGCTGCCTGGGCACTCTGGTCCGCTTTACCGCCTCTCCCACTTCCTTTTCATTTCCATATATGGAAGCGCTATCTATAAGTCTGTAGCCGGATTCAATAGCAGCTTGAACTGACATTAGCGTATCTTCAGTTTTATAGGTTCCAAAACCGATCAGCGGTAATGAATATCCGTCATTCAAAATTATGTTTTCCATAAAATCAAAAACCCATTATGACTACCCGAATCTGTTCCGGTGCCCCGCTGGCCGTTGTAATCCGAACCGAATTCTCGTCTACAATGGTTATTCCGCTGTTCAGTTCGTTGCCGGTAGCCGGATTACACAGAGCGACAATAATATCGGTGGTTCCCAGTTATGATTAATGGTCGTGCTCTCCCCCGGTATGGTGGCACACATACCACGTGGCGTTCTAATTTCTGAATTATCCATAGTCCAGGTTATAGTTGTTTCAAATTTTCCTGAGCAGGAATTGTTAAGACTGTACCATCAGTTCCGAAGCGTGATCCGTGACACGGACAGTCCCAACTCTTTTCCGTTTTGTTAAACTTCACCACACAACCCATGTGCGGACAATGTGCATCAAGAAGGGTAAGAGCACCCAGTTCATCACGGTAGGCAGCTACTTTCTTACCGTTATAATCTATTATATGGCCATCCCCTTTCTCAATGCTATCCAGTTCGGCTTTTTTATCGCTGCTGAACTGATCTTTGATAAGGTGGAATACAGCATCCACGTTTTCCTTAACAAATTCCTTCGCACTTGCTGCGATTTCAATGCGGGATGGCGAAACAATATCCGCGAGTTCATTTTCTTTCTCCATGACCAAGTCAGCGAGAATGTTACCCGCCAGCGTTCCCCAGGTCATACCATTTCCATTATAACCGGTGGCCACATATTCATGGTCGGTGCCCGGCATCTTCCCTATATAGGGCAACCCGTCCGAGGGTGCATAAAATTGAGATGACCAGGTTTTGGAAATCTCGGTTACCCGGAAGTGCTCTTTGGTATACGCAATAAGATCTTCCATAGGTTTTTGAGTATCGGCTTCATGTCCTGTCTTGTGGTCGAAACCTCCGACAATCAAATAGAAATCATGCCCGATTTTGTGATACCGCATATAATGATAAGGATCATAAAGATCAGCCGCCTGGGCAAAAGATGACACCTCATAAGGCAGTTTAGCTGCAAGTGCATAGCTTCTGTATGGTGCACAAAGTGCATTGAAGCGGTTAATTCCGGGTGGTATATGTGTAGCCCAAACCAAATCCGCAGCTGTAAAGGTTCCTGCATTGGTCAGCACCTTTACGGAGCCGTCCTCCGCAGTGTGTTGACTGACGTGAACACCGGTAAGTAACGTACCTCCCATTCCCTCAAAAACCTTTGCAAGCCCGGCGATATATTTTAACGGGTGAAACTGTGCCTGCCCTTTAATTTCAAGCGCTTTCCGGAAAGACACACTGAACGGAATCTCATCTACTTCACTGGTTGGGATTTCTAAGGCATCATGCGCTTTAGCAATCTGATCCAGCTGACGGTCCTGTTTTTTTTCGGCACTGAAAAGATAGAAACTGCACTCCTCATATTCGCACTCAATACCGAACCGGTCAATGTTTTCTTTTATAGTTGCGGATACACGGCCGGCATTATCTGCCACAGTCTGGGCACGGGCTTCACCAAATTTGCTGATGATACGGTCATAGGATTCATCCAGGAAATTATTGATATGTGCCGTGGTGCCACCCGTAGTTCCGAAGCCAATATTATGCTGCTCAAGTACCAGGCAGTTTTTGCCCCGCTGCTGAAGTTCGGTTGCCAGCGTTAGTCCGGTGATTCCGGCACCAACAATCACAACATCATAATGATTATTTTCTGCAGGTGAATTTTCGTGGATGTAGAGCCCATTCACCCAAAGGCTTTCGTTATGACCGTCTCTTTTCATTTGGAATTATATTTGTTTTTGACTTTCGCAATCGCATGCAGCGAAACCAGCCATTTCCGTTAAAACTTATTATTTGCTTTTCGTATGGAAAACGACCTCTTTGACAACAAGAATCTTGCCCAACTTGCTGATCATATGTTAAAAAACAAGTTAACACTGGCAGTAGCAGAAAGCTGTACCGCAGGTCTTATCCAGAATGTTATTTCGCAGGCAGACAATGCCATGGGATTTTTTCAGGGCGGTATCACAGCCTACAACAGCGCTCAGAAAGCGATACATCTGCAGGTTAATCCAATAGCTGCTGAGGCATGTAACGCCGTTTCCAAAGAGATAGCAGAGCAGATGGCGCTCGCGGTGGCGTCCGGATTCAATGCAGAACTGGGTGCAGCCATTACCGGCTACGCACGCACAGTACCGGAAGAAGGCATTGATTCATGTTTTGCCTATATCGCCATTGCAACCCGTGGGAAGGTGGTGCTCTCCAAAAAAATTACGGGTAAGTCCGGGGAAGATCTGGCAGAAAATCAAAAAATATATACTAAAAAGATGCTTGATCATTTATATTCAGTAGTTAGAAAGGGATAAATTAACCGGATAATTCAAACTGCTTTTTCTTTACATTTGTGCCTTAGCGCCAAGTTCAATATGATGACACTGAAATTTTTAGGCACGGGCACCTCGCAGGGTGTCCCGGTAATCGGATGCACCTGCGCGGTTTGCCGTTCGGCCAACCCAAAAGATTCGCGTTTCCGGTCCTCGGCCATGATCACCACGGAAAGCGGTGGGAAAATACTGATAGACTGCGGTCCCGACTTCAGACAGCAGATGTTGCAAAATAACGAAGATCACCTGGATGCCATCCTGCTTACGCATGAACACAATGACCATGTGATTGGCCTGGACGATGTACGTCCCCTCATCTTCAAAAGCCGGAAGAACATGCCGCTTTTTTGCCAGTCACGTGTGGGGAAGGAAGTGAAGACGAGGTTTCCCTATGCTTTTGCTGAAATAAAATATCCTGGCGCACCCTCTTTTGACCTGCATGAAATTGACGCTGATTTTCATTTATTTGATACCAACATCACGACCGTCCAGGTACTGCATCATGAGCTCGAGATTCTGGGATTTAAGATGAAGAATCTTGCCTACATTACAGACGCCAGCTTTATCAGCCCGGAGGAAAAAGTAAAACTCACCGGGCTGGATTACCTTATCCTAAACTGCATCCGTAAAACGCACGCTCATCCTGCCCATTTCATACTGGAAGACATCATAGACCTCTACGCCGAACTGAGGCCGCGGAAACTGTACCTGACGCACATCAGCCATATGTTTGGACTGCATGAGATTGAAGAAGCGTCGTTGCCCGAAGGTATCAGTTTAGCTTATGATGGTTTGGTATTGGAATTTTAAAACAAAATGCTGCTATTATATTTTAAGAATTTAATTTTTATCCTATATTTGCACACCCAATTGATGCCCAGCTGGCGGAATTGGTAGACGCGCTAGACTCAAACTCTAGTACCGCAAGGTGTGCCGGTTCGATTCCGGCGCTGGGTACAAAAAAGCAATCTGTTTTCAGGTTGCTTTTTTTATGTCTCATCCTGATAGAACTTTCGCCTCAATAACACTGGTTGAATTCTACTCTTAATTTCAATTATTCTCATAATAGTGATATTTATTGATAATTATTAAAACTTTTAGCTGATTTTGCTCATGATGACATTCGTCATGTTTATTAATTATACATTATTTGCAATAATATGTTAGCATAATAATTTAAACAGCTAAACAAATTCATCAATTACAAAATCAAAGCACACTATTATTAACATAATAGTAATTTATTAAGACTATTTGACATAAATCATGTAAAATTAAGGGTGATACATTGTTAAATTAAAAATACTCCTTTTACATTTGTATAAGAAATTCAAAGGAGGAAATAACAATTTAATATAGAAATCATGAGAAATTCAGCAACATTCAAGATTCTTGTCCTGGCCTTCGGACTTTTCACAGGTTTAGCAAACGCGCAGGCCATAACAGGAAAAAGTACTAAAGTTAGTGTAGACGGAACCTCACCTATGCATGACTGGACGATGACTTCAAATGCAGCTACCTTTAGCGGAACAGTAAGCGGAACTGCGATCACCAACGTAAAGTTTGTGATGCCCGCAAAAAATCTGAAAAGTACAAAAGGGAAGATGATGGACAATAAGGCATACAACGCCCTGCAGGCAGCCAAACATCCCAATATTACTTTCACTGCCACATCGATGAATATCGGTAAGGGAACCGTAACCGGCAAGATGACCATTGCAGGGGTAACCAAGAATGCATCAATTCCTGTAACAGTGGTTAAGAATGGTGCTTCTTACAGCATTACTGGTACCGAAAAAATGAACCTGTCCGATTTTGGAATGGAAAGACCCGGGTTTATGGGAGTAAAAACCGGCGATGCAATTACAGTAACTGTAAACATCACTGCCAACTAATCAATTAATAAACATTAAAATACCAAAGAAATGAGAACTTCAGTTTTAAAAACATCAGTATTGGCTTTACTCATGTCAAGCGGAGCGTTATTCGCTCAGGAAGATACCAACACCTCAATGCGTGATTATCTGGCACCGGAAAAAGCTCAGCGTAACGTATTTGAAGACCCAAAAGGAGTTTCACCGGCCTATGATGGCGTGAAGGTTTCTGTAGGCGGCGATTTTGCACTTCAGTTCCAGTCTCTGGACCACAGCACTAAAGCACCCTCATTGGGTAATGTGGGTACCACAGCGGTTCCGAATACACTTCAGGTGATGGGAAGCGACTTCAACCTGCCAACAGCCAACCTGGATATCAATGCTTATTTGGGAAAAGGGATTAAAATGCATCTTAGAACCTACCTTTCTGCAAGGCACCATAACGAAGCCTGGGTAAAAGGCGGATACCTGCAGGTGGATGATCTGGATTTTATCTCCGAAGGTTTTGCGGCGAACATTATGAAGCATGCTCGTGTTAAAGTAGGTATGGACGAGATAAACTACGGTGATTATCATTTCAGAAGGACGGATAATGCCGAAGCCATCAACAACCCGTTCATAGGGAACTTCATTATGGACAATTTCTCTACCGAAGCATTTGGTGAAGGTTACCTTTTCTATGACAACTTCATCGGTATGCTTGGTGTATCCAACGGCAAACTGAACCAAACGGCTGTAAAAGGAACCAATTATAACTCACCGTCAGTCTATGCGAAGATTGGATGGGACAAGCAAATCAATACAGACCTGCGCGTAAGGCTTACAGGATCCTTCATCCAGACAAACGGACTGAGCACAGGAGGCTACCTTTACAGTTCAGACCGAGCAGGATCCAGATACTATTACGTCCTCCTTACCCAAAACGACCTTATGGGAACCAATAATTACGCAACAGGACGCTTCAACCCCGGTTTCAAGAAAATGAAAGCGGTACAGGTGAACCCCTTCGTAAAATACCAGGGCCTTGAGTTCTTCGGCGCTTACGAATATGTAACCGGCAACAAAGCAAGTGGTATGAATATGAGACCTACTGACGGCGACTATACCCAACTGGCGGCGGAGTTACTTTACAGATTTGGCGGGAAAGAACAATTCTACGTAGGTGGACGTTATAACACCATCAGCGGTAAAGACGACGAGGTTTCCGACGAAAGAAAGATTGACAGGTTCAACCTGGGTGCAGGCTACTTTATGACCAAGAACATTCTGGCAAAAGTGGAATATGTACAGCAAAATTACAACGACAGCCCGGTTTGGGGTGCAACAAGCGCTCTTAGAGGCGGCGAATTCAAAGGAATGATGGTTGAAGCAACCATTGGTTTCTAATATTAAATTCAATTTCAGTGAAGGGACATTAATTTGTCCCTTTTTTATACCTTTAAAGTGATGAAAAATACGGTAATCCTTATTCTGCTCCTGATTTACAGCCTGGTACCGGCTCAGGAAAACACGGTGGAAATCCTGGGAAAGACCAACGTGAACACTTTTAAATGTACCAATTCCAACATTGCCAAACCGGCTGGCAGTTTCAGCTCAGAGGCGCGGCTTCCGGTACTGCAGCTGAAGGTACAGGACTTTGACTGCAGGAATAAGATGATGACCAACGACTTCCGTAAAATTTTAAATGCCGAGCAGCATCCGCATTTTACCGTACGGTTTATTGAATTCAAAAAAAACGCAAACAGTTACTACAGTGCCATTGTGGAAGTGAAGATCCTGAACAGGAAACGCTTTTATACTGTATCTTTCTTCGAGAACAAGAATATGCTGACAGGCAATGAAACGGTACGTTTCAGCGATTTTGGAATCGTACCGCCTACCAAAATGGGTGGCACCATCGTTGTGAAGGATCATTTGGAACTGACTATGAGATTAAAAAATCTATAGTACTTGATTTGCTTCCCGGCCTGGTTTCATTCATAATGGTAGAAGATACCGAAATCTGAAGCCGTCCACAAGGCCGCCTTTTGTCCGGCAATTTTAAGCCCTCTGTTGGTCCAGGTATTACAGGTATCCAGAAAACTGTAACTTCCTTTTGCATCGTAGAAAGCATCATTACTGCCATAAACCGCATCGGTCCTGATGAGAATCGGTTTTCCGTTTGGGTCACGGTCAAATTTATTTTGGATAAAACCAACAAGCTTCCTGTACTGCGTTTCTGTAAGCAGGATTCGCTTACAATCCTTCCCTACCACCATTTTGTTATAGAAAGTACAGTGCATAGCCGATTCGCTGAGCCAAAACGCTGCCTTCAGCGCGGTTGAAACCTTCAGTTCAGCCCAGGTGGGTGTATCCAGATAAAAACCTTTGTCGCCCCAGCCCACGGACAGGTATTTAAAGTTGCCGGAACCTGCTTTAGTATCACGAACAGGTATTTCAGTGCGCCAGTCCATATATTGGTTGGTCACCGGTACCACTATATCGGTATGTACTCCGTTAGTCAGCAGGAATACCTCCACTGTCTTTGGTTCGGACACATCATCGGCAGCCACAGGAATCAGAGGCAGGGTTAGAGCCAGAACGACATACAAAAGCACAACTGCGACAATGGAGCCGATTATTTTAAGTGCGGTGAATAAGATTTTTTTCATAGTTTGGACTGTTAGTGTAAAGAGTCAAGATTTCAGATTTCAGACATCAGACATCAGACATCAGACATCTGAATGTGTTTCAATAACAATTCAGCAATTTAACAAAATTTACGTCTTTACGGTCTTTAGGTCCGTAACCAATAGCCAAGATTTCAGATTTCAGATTTCAGACTTTGTAATAATTTACCAATCTAAGGCTTTTCAGAGTAGAGAAAAGAGAGGAAAGAACAAAGAACAAAGAGAAAAGAATAATGATTAAGAAGCCGGCTACTCTTGTAAATTCCTAACTTTCTAACCATCTAACCTTCTAACTTCCAAACCTCCTAACCTTCTAACCTCCTTACCTTTTAACCTTCTATCGTTCTCACCCCACTCAAAAAAGAGATATTCCTTTTCAAACCCGCAAACTTGGTCCTTTTCACCGGAGATTTACGGAAAACCTCTGAAAAAAGTTCCTGGTCCAGCTCCTGCCAGTCTTCCTTTGTAAAATGCTTAAGTTTTTCATTTGGCCGGAATTTCTCCTGCGTGTGTGGCGCCGAAAACCGGTTCCAGGGGCAAACGTCCTGGCAGATATCGCAGCCAAACATCCAGTCCTGCATCCGGTCGCGGAAGTGTTCCGGAATGGCTTCTTTAAGTTCAATGGTCGCATAAGAGATACATTTACTGCCGTCAATGATTTTCTCCGAAACGATCGCTTCCGTAGGACAGGCATCGATGCATTTCCTGCAGGTGCCGCAATGGTCAGTCGTGGGCTGATCTGCGGCCAGGTCCAAATCGCAGATAATTTCTGCCAGGAAATAGAATGAACCGCTTTGTTTGGTAATCAGGTTGGCATTTTTCCCTACCCAGCCAATACCGGACTTCCTGGCCCAGCTTCGCTCCAGCACCGGTGCCGAATCAGTAAACACCCGGCAGTCAAAACCGCCGATCTCATCGCGGAGTTCGGCTACCATTTCCACCAAAATTCCTTTAATGATCTCATGGTAATCCTGCCCGTACGCATATTTCGAAATCTTGAAGTTATTTAGACTGGGAATCGTCTCCGCCGGAAAATAGTTATAGGACAGCGATATCACCGATTTCGCACCGGGCACCAGAAGCCGCGGGTCCAGTCTTTTATTGAAATGGTTCTCCATATAACGCATTTCCCCATGGTAATCCTTTTTCAGCCAGTCTTCCAGGGGTCGCGCATCTTCCTCCAGAAATCCGGCGTGTGAGATGCCGCAGTCCTGGAATCCGAAGGCCTTTGCCTTGGATTTGATCAGTTGTGAAAGTTTTTCTTGTTTTGAGGAGTACATGGGAAGGCAAATTTAACATAATTTGCTACATTTGTGAGATTACAAACAGTTTAAAATTATTAAAATGGATTCAATAAACGAAATTTTAAGCTCCGGCGACTACCACCTTATAGATGTGCGCGAACCTATGGAACTGGAGATGGACGGCAAAATAGAAGATGCCCGCAACATACCCTTGGGCGAGCTGGAAGAGCGTAAACAGGAGGTAACCAATCTGAACGGAAACATCATCTTCTTCTGCAGAAGCGGAAACCGCAGTGGTAAGGCTGTAGACTATTTTAAATCGCAGGGCATGACTAATGTCTATAACGGTGGCGGCTACGGTGATATGAAGAATGCGCTGGAGCAGAACTGATAAGATACGTTTCGGACAATTGCCGCACCATTAGTTTTTTTTAGAAAATGCGCCATACAAACTAAAAACCTGCCTACGATCATGGCAGGTTTTATCCATTTAAAATTGTTCCTACATCGACGGGTTCCCTGCAGCTTCAAACTCTTTCATCAGTTGCTCAAAAACTTCTGCTACCGGCAACACTTCTTCAATAAGCGCAGATACCTGGCCAATTTCAAGCTCACCCTCTTCCAGGTCTCCTTGAAACATACCTCTCTTTGCCCGCGCCCTGCCCAGAGCCGTCAACAGCACCTGAGGATTTCTGCCACTGTCATAAAGTTTTTCAATGTCCCGGAAGAACTTATTTTTAACCAAACGTACAGGCGCAAGTTCTTTTAGGGTCAGCTGGGTGTCACCTTCGTTTAAGGAAGTGATTTGCTCCTTCCATAACTCATGTCCACTGGCTTCCTGTGTGGCGGCAAACCTGGAGCCGATCTGCACCCCGTCTGCACCCAAAATCATGGCTGCTTTCATTTGCGTGCCCAGCCCTATTCCACCGGCAGCTATCAGAGGTATATCAATATGTTTGCGAACATTGGGGATAAGGCAGAATGTAGTAGTCTCATCGCGGCCGTTGTGCCCCCCGGCTTCAAATCCTTCAGCCACTACAGCATCTACACCTGCCACCTGGCACTTCTGTGCAAATTTGGTGGATGACACTACATGCGCCACTTTCAGACCTTCTTTCTTAAGCGTTTCTGTGTAGGTTTTCGGATTTCCGGC
Organism: Chryseobacterium sp.; assembly: GCF_008831505.1. Classification (NCBI taxonomy): domain Bacteria; kingdom Pseudomonadati; phylum Bacteroidota; class Flavobacteriia; order Flavobacteriales; family Weeksellaceae; genus Chryseobacterium; species Chryseobacterium sp. Next base: position 1,940,021 of record NZ_CP044507.1, read on the forward strand.
CGAGGTGAAGATGATCTTCACTCCTTCCTCCAGAATAATGCTGATCACCTCATCCAGATTCGGATAGAGCATAGGCACGTTAACGCCGAAAGGCTTGTCTGTAGCGGCTTTGCATTTTTGGATATGCTCACGCAGCACATCCGGATACATACTGCCGGCACCTATAAGCCCCAGACCGCCACAGTTGGAGACCGCTGAGGCCAGACGCCAGCCGGAATGCCAGATCATACCGCCCTGAACGATAGGGTATTTAATATTGAAAAGTGCTGAAACCCGGTTTTGTGATTTCTGATACATCTTGTCGGCAACGCCGAAATCAATAAAATTGCTCATGCAGCAAAAATAAAGGAAATATACGGTTTAAAGAAGTCCAGCCTCCCCTTACCGTTGCCTCGTCTTAACAAAAAAAATCTCCGAAAAAATTTCGGAGACCTTTATTATTTTGTCAGTACTGATTTCTGAAGTTCCGGCTGGAAGCTGCATTCCGCATAACGGTTATCAATGGAGATAAAGATATTGGGCAATCTCTGCTTAATCCATTTATCTACCATTTCATTACGCTTTCTGTTTAAAGCCAGTTGCTTGATACGGTCGTAATCGGTTTCAATGGTAAGCTGATGGGCAGGAATCACTTCCTCAATTTTCACGATGCTCACAGCTTTGCGGCGGTTCAGTTCATCTTCAAAAACATCGGTGATGTCGCCTTTGTTAAGTCCTGCGATCTGATATCCCAGCGTTGGTGAAAGCGAAAGCCTTTCCATACGGTCGGACCCGTTATTGTCTGTAAGAACACCGGCGTTGAATTTGGTTCGCTTATCGTCCGAATACTTGAATGCCGCATCTTTGAAGGTCATCTTACCCTCCTCAATAGAGGTCTTGATGGCATCCAGTTCCTTACGGGCTGCCTCTATCTCTTCTGCTGTTGGGGTGGCAGCAATCAGAATATGTCTCGCATCATAGATTTTTCCGGCTCTTCGCTCCAGTTTAATGATATGATAACCGAACTCCGATTCTACAGGATCCGAAATTTCACCTTCCTGAAGGTTTAAGGCTGCGGCTTCAAAGGGTTTTACCATCTGTCCTTTGGAAATATTCTTCATAAGACCGCCATTTGGTGCGGAACCCGGATCTTCAGAATATATTCTGGCCTGGCTGTCGAAGCTTTCACCGTTCAGGATGTCCTGCTTAATCTTCTTAAGCCTGTTGATGATTTCTTCTTTGTGAGCTTCTGTAAGTTTGGGATAAATGCTGATCTGAGCCAGAGTTACCTCATCCTTTACCTCGGGAAGCTGCAGTCTATAGGTATTATAAAAGTCCGTAACTTCGTTTGGCGTTACATCAGCCTTTTCAGTAATCCTCTGGTACTTTGCCTGACCGTAGTACTGGTCACTGTCTATCTTCTCGATCGCCGTCTTCATTTCATAGGCTGTCCGGAATTTGTAGGCGGCAAGCATTGTTTTTTCGTCCGGAAACTGCCCCAGGATCTGATTATATTTCAAACCGGCATTCTCCTTTATCGCAGCGCTGCGGTTTTCAATAAGGGTATCCCTTTTTGCTTCGTAAACAACAATCTTGTTGTTGATGATACTCTCCATCACCTGGCATTTATTGGCGGCGGCACTTCCCTGCTGGGCGGCATAGTTCATCTGCTCGTTAATATCCGATTCCAGTATGATTTCGTTACCGATCACAGCTGCGATACCGTCTACGAGTTTACCTTTCTCCAGCTGTGCGGAAGCAGAAGCCGATAAAAAAGTAAAGAAAATCCCCAGAAACAGGGAAAAATTTATTTTGTTTGTCATAAGTCGTAAATAATGAGTCTGCAAATTTAGAACTCTGGTTCAATTATGCTTAACTTTTAGTTATAATAATTTCTTAATATTTAAACCTCCGCTTCAAAAGTGGTGAGTTCCTTAAACTGCTGAATCCTTTCACCCAGTTCGGCTTCGGTGATTTCCTTCAGTCTTTCGGTGCCAAATTTCTCAACCGTGAAAGAAGCCAGCGCCGATCCCGCGATTAGAGCTGATTTCATGGTTTCAAAATCAAACTTCCCTTTCTTAACAAGATAAGAAGCAAATCCGCCCGCAAAGGTGTCGCCCGCACCGGTCGGATCAAATACTTCCTCCAGCGGCATGGCCGGGATAGCGAAGATACGTCCCTCATGGAAAAGCAGGGCGCCGTGCTCTCCTTTCTTGATGATCACGAACGCCGGACCCATAGCGTGGATTTTCTTGGCGGCCTTCACCAGCGAATATTCTCCTGAAAGCTGCCTGGCTTCTTCATCGTTAATCGTGATTACATCGGTTTTTGCAATCATCTGCGTCAGGACATCCATTGCTGAATCCATCCAGAAATTCATCGTATCCAGGATTACCAGTTTTGGCCTGTTCTTCATCTTTTCGAGCACAGACAGCTGTACACCCGGATGCAGGTTACCCAGCAGCAGAACCTCGGAATCTTCCATAGAGGCCGGTATTTTAGGGTCAAAATTCTCCAGCACGTTCACTTCCGTTACCAGAGTATCGCGGGAATTAAGGTCATTATGATATTTACCGCTCCAAAAAAAGGTTTTACCGCTTTCAATCATTTCAATGCCGTCGGTGTTTACGCCGCGTGATTCCAGCAGGTTCATATACTCATCGGGAAAATCACCTCCCACTACGGAAACAATGCCGGATTTTACATTCATTAAAGAGGCTGCCAGACCAATATAAGTGGCGGCACCACCCAGGATTTTATCTGTTTTTCCGAATGGAGTTTCTATAGCGTCAAAAGCTACGCTGCCTACTACGAGTAATTTCATTATCTCTTGATTTATTTTTTTAGGTAAGTTGGGGAATTTGTTATTTCCATTCAAAGGTATCGATAAGATGCAGCATATCGCGTTTTACATAATCAACCGCAGGCGCCAGAGAATCCGGTTTTGGGCGTGAATTGAAATACAGGTAAGCGGTTACGAAATGCCGGGTACTGTCTGTAATATAGAACTGAAGATTGGAGGCACTTTGTCCTTTCAGCTCATAAAAATTACCGAAAACCCTTTTCTCGGGGTACTGAAAAGACTTGGTTTCAATGGAACTGGCCTTCACGGTATGTTCATACACCATTTTCTCAGATTCTTTTACATGTGCTTCAAAGTCGTCTTTGATTGGATAGTAGGTAAGGAAAACCTTACCCTTCATTCCGTTATAATTGATATAGTACCAGCAGTTCCTCTGCTTCTTGGCATCTGTTATTACAGAAAAGTCTGAATATTCAAAAGTAAACGGACAGGGCTGTGTAAACTGAACATATTTAGGTTCCGGATACTCCAGACGAAGGTCTCCTTTAGGCTTCGGCACTGAATCTTTCCCGCATGAAAACAGGAAACCGGTTAATAAAATGAGAATGAGTTTTTTAAACATTTCGCAAAAATACCTATTTTATATGTAATCCGGAAGTTTCGGCCTTTAAGAAATTCAGGTCGCACACTATGACAAAGCTCTGCCTGCCTGCAATGCAATATAATTCTCCAGGGGCTTAGGAAAGGAGTGCAGTAAACTGCCCTGCAGGGAGACGATCTGATAGCCACCCGTAGAAGCTAATTCCTCAAACTCCTTTCGGTTTTCAGGGAATACATCCACAAAATCAATACTTAGGTTACGGTGTGAAAGTTTATGATAGACGGTATTGGCTTCCATTACAACCGTCCTATAGTTCGTTGGAAGTTCGTCCGGAAATTCGTAAAGTTTTTTCCATATATGATTTTCGGAGCGCCGACGGATAAGAATTTCATTTCCAAACCTTACGAAATAGTACTTAAGCTTAAGCTCTTTTACAACAGTCTTCTTTTTCCTCACAGGAAAATCCGCAATACGGCCAAGCTGGAACGCGCGGCAGTCCCTCTGCAGCGGACATTGATCACAAAGCGGATTTCGTGGACGGCATATTTCTGAACCCAGGTCCATTACGGCTTCATTAAAAGTTCCGGCTTCACCCGGGGGCATCATCCTTAAAGCAAGTTCCGAAAAGTAGGTAAAGGAGCTGCTGTGTGAAATATCTGTCCCGTCTGCAAAGACTCTGGACAATACCCTGTAAAAATTACCGTCCACCGCCGGGATATGCATTCCGAAGCAAATACTGGACACTGCAGCCGCGGTATATGGGCCCACTCCCGATAAGGACAGTATATCTTGGTACTGACTGGGGAAAACGCCTCCAAAATCCGCCATAATCTGCCGGGCAGCTTTCTGCAAATTCAGCGCCCGGGAGTAGTATCCCAGGCCTTTCCAGTAAAGCATTACCTCGTCTGCTTCGGCCTCGGCAAGAGTACGCACATCGGGAAAACGTTCGGTGAACTTATAGTAATGATTTAAACCCTGCTGAATGCGTGTTTGCTGAAAGATAATTTCGCAGATCCAGACCTTATAGGGATCACTGGTTTTTCTGAATGGCAAATCGCGTCCGTGAATGTGGAACCAGGCCACCAGCGCCTTACCAAGGTAAAGAAAATCAGCGTTTTGTTTGTAGTTTTTCAAAAATTAGTTTTATATTTGCACACCAAAATTAAAAAGAAAAAAAGAAAATGACAAAGGCAGAATTGGTAAATACCATCTCAACTAAATTGGGGACAGAGAAAGGTGAGACTCAGAAAGTTGTAGAAGCTTTCATGCACGAGATCAGAAGTGCAATGTACAAAGGAGACAATGTATATTTAAGAGGTTTCGGTTCTTTCATCATCAAGACCAGAGCTGCAAAAACGGGAAGAAACATATCCAAGAACACGGCAATTGAAATTCCCGCTCATAATATCCCTGCTTTTAAGCCATCCAAGACTTTCACAGAAAAGGTAAAAACCAAAGTAGCTGTAAACAATAACTAAAAGAGTAATAATATTTAAAATTTATTCAATATGCCAAGCGGAAAAAAAAGAAAAAGACACAAGGTAGCCACACACAAAAGAAAGAAAAGAAGAAGAGCTAACAGACACAAGAAGAAGAAATAAGCTTTTCTGCTAAAAAATATAGGATATAGTTGGTGTTTTTATTTTTATAAACGTTCACCAGCTATATTTTTGTTTTACTACCCTTTTCCCTAACTGCCCGTACGAACTTTTCGCTCACAATCCGTATATATACGTATTACCGGGTATGGTAAAACGGTTTTTTGTTTAACGAAATACAAGTAGCTATGAAATGAAGAAAGAACTGATAATATCACATGAAGGCGGGCGCTCTAAAATAGCCCTGCTGGAAGATGGGCGTCTGTTTGAACTCCACGAAGAGGAGGACAAAAGCGACTTTGTGGTAGGCGATCTTTTTATTGGCAAGGTGAAGAAACTGGCTCCCAACCTCAATGCAGCCTTCGTAAGCATCGGTTATGAAAAAGATGCTTTTCTGCATTATCAGGACCTGGGTCCCCAGTACCTGACCTACAAAAAGTTCCTGAAAGACACCCTTGCACGTAAGCAGCAGGATTCCTCGCTCAAGAATTTCGAGATTCAGCCGGAGATCAATAAAAATGGTGTTGTAGATAAAGTTCTGAGCAAGGACGACAGTGTCATCCTGCAGATTACCAAAGAACCTATCTCTACCAAGGGACCGCGAATTTCCACCCAGATTTCCCTCACAGGCCGTTTCCTGGTCCTGATCCCTTTTGACAAAAGTGTTTCCATTTCCAAAAAAATTGAAAGTGCCGAAGAGCGCGACCGCCTCCGGACACTTATTGAAAGTATTAAACCGGAAGGTTTTGGTGTCATTATACGCACCGTAGCCGAAGGAAAGAAAGTGGCCGAACTCCACAACGATATGAACCAGCTGGTTCAGAAATGGGAAAACACATTCCGGAACATCCAGAAGAATAAGGTACCGAGCAAGATTCTGAGCGAAGAGGGAAAAGCCGCGGCCATCCTCCGGGACAATTTCAACTCTGATTTTGTGTCCATCATCTGCGATGACGAGGAAATGGTTACCGAAATGAAAGCCTACCTGGAAGTAATTGCTCCCGAAAGGAAGAACATTGTACAGTTTTACGACAAACCCACTCCACTGATGGAATATTATAACGTGGAGAAGCAACTGAAGCAAAGCTTTGGTAAACACGTAAACATTCCTTCGTCCAAAGGGGCTTACCTCGTTATTGAACATACCGAAGCTCTGCATGTTATTGATGTAAACTCCGGGAATAACATCAGCTCCGGGGCGGCAGGCAACCGCGAACACGCGCTGCATGTAAACCGGTTGGCAGCTACGGAGATAGCCCGCCAACTCCGCCTGCGCGACATGGGTGGAATAATTGTGGTGGATTTCATCGATATGGTGAATGCCGACCACCGCCGCGAACTTTTTGAGCATCTGAAAAATGAAATGAGCCGCGATAAAGCCAGGCACAAAATACTGCCGCCCAGCAAATTTGGCCTTATACAGATGACAAGGCAGAGAACCCGGCCCGAAAACCAGATCGAGACCAAGGAGGAGAATCCAAATGCCGCCGGCGAAATTCTGGCACCCATAGTGGTGGTGGAACGTATGGAGGAGATGATTCGGACACTGATGCAAACCGAAAAAGGAAAGATTTTCCTGCATGTGCATCCGTTTGTAGAGGCCTACCTTACCAAAGGCCTGATGAGCATACAAACCAAATGGTACCTGAAATACAAAAAATGGGTAACCATTATTCCGCGTGATTCATTCAAATACCTGGAATACAAACTGATCAATGCAAACAAGGAAGAGCTCATGAGCTACTCCAACTGATACAGTAAAACAAAATTGATCATTTTCACAACTTAGTCTCCCGTACGCGCGGGAGATTTTTTATTTGGAATTACAGAGTTAGAAAGTTAGAGGGTTAGAAAGTTGGGGGTACCAACGACCGGGCCCATCTTTTCTCTTTGTTCTTTCTTCTTTTTTGTCTTCCAAATTGAAGTCTGAAATCTGAAATCTTTACTCCTGGCTCCTGGTTCGTGCTCAGGAACCACAGAGAGCACAGAGACGGTTCAGAGAGCACGGAGCTGAAATTAATTGTGAATCTTAAATGTTGAATTTTGGATTCTGGATTTTAGATTATTTTGACTGGTCTTTTTAAAACCTTCTAAACTCCGATCTCTCAACCTCAACCTCAACCTCAACCTCAACCTTAACCTTAATTTTGCCTATCAGCTATCGGCAATAAGCTATAAGCACGCTTCACGCTATTTTTGTCTCAATCCCTGTACTGGACCCTCCAACCTTGCTGCCTCCTACCCTTTTAACCTCAAACTTAACCTTAACCTCAAACTTAATCTAAACCTTAACCTAATCCTGGCTCTAACCTTTTAACTTTCTAACCCTTTAACCTTCCTGCAACAGTCTGAAATCTGATGTCTGACATCTAACCTCTGCATCTGCATCCTAAATCACTGTCAATTTCTTAAATTTGTAAACATGGGAATATATGCAAGAGACCTCGTACTGAAAATTCAGCAGGCCGAACTGGAAGGCGAGAACGCACATGCGGTGTACTCGCCGCCCTACAGACCTTTATTTTCCTACGAAGAAATAATGAACCGGGCACCAAAATTTGCGGCAGTGAATATTGTGCTGTACCTGAAAGATAACGAGTGGTTTTTTCCGCTTATCGTACGAAGTAAAAACGAACGCGACCGGCACAGTGGCCAGATATCACTGCCCGGCGGCAAAAAAGAAGAGTCCGACCGTGATTTTGAACATACCGCCAGACGGGAGACCTCAGAAGAAATGGGTATAGAGCAGCATTATCTGCGAACCATCCGGGAACTTTCACCAATCTATATCCCACCCAGCAACTTCTATGTGCGCCCGTTTATCTCTTACACCCGTAAAAATCCCACCTTCGTACTTCAGGAAACTGAAGCAGTGGAACTGATTGAATTTCCGGTGTCATCATTACTGAGCCTCAGTGAGCAGCCGGCCATGGCGGTTTTGCCAGGCTCAAATGGTGTGGAAGTTCCTGTAATTTCTTTTAATGGCTACATGATTTGGGGCGCCACCTCTATGATCCTGAGCGAATTCAGCACATTGCTGAAAAAGTTGTAAATTCGCAGATTATGTTTAGTGATAATGGCGAAGAAAAATATTTTCACTGATGCCTTTGGCAATCTGTATATTATTAAAAGACTGATCGTCTTTATCGTAGGAATGATTTCCTACCGCCGTTTCAACGGTTTCAACAAATTAAAAATCACCGGCACAGAGCATCTGGCCACACTTCCGGACAGCAATGTGCTTTTTGTTTCCAACCATCAGACTTATTTTGCCGATGTCGCAGCCATGTACCATGTATTCTGCGCGGTAAACAACGGGTTTCACAACACCATTAAAAATCCGGTTTATCTGCTTAACCCCAAGGTGGATTTCTACTACGTTGCGGCCGAAGAAACAATGAAATCGGGAATTCTGGCCCGGATTTTCCGCATGGCAGGTGCCATCACCGTGAAGAGGACCTGGCGTGCCGAAGGACGCAACGTAAACCGCCATGTGGACCTGAAGGAAGTGGACAATATCATGAAGGCACTGGATAACGGTTGGGTAATCACCTTTCCGCAGGGTACGACCTCAGCATTCGCGCAGGGCCGTCGGGGAACAGCCAAACTGGTAAAAAATCAGAGGCCAATTGTTATCCCTATTAAAATAAATGGTTTCAGAAGAGCGTTTGACAAAAAAGGACTCCGTATTAAAGTGACGGGTGTAAAACCTACACTCGAATTTAAGCCACCGTTGGAAATAGATTATGACAACGATAATGCACAGCGAATCCTGGAAAAGATAATGACCGCTATTGAGCAGACCGAGGAGTTCAACCTGCTGCATCAGTATGAAGAGGAGCTGAAGGCACGAAAAAAGTCCGGTAACGAAATAAATCAACCGCAATGAATAAACTCAGACAGCTAATTCCAATTCTTGTACTGCTGCTTGTTACTTCATGTAACGCCCATAAAAAATATTCCGATTTTGATTACAGTTATTCGCGCAGCGGTGGCTTTGCTCCCATATATGAGAATTTCCTGATCAAAGGTACCGACGCCCATTACTCCTTTGAAGGTCAGGGCAGGAAGGTCAGAAAAGATTATAAACTGTCCGCTGCTGAAATACAGGTTTTGGAAGATGCCCTGGCGGCCAGTAATTTCCGGATGATTCAGGAAGACCGTAAAAAACTGTATGACAACATCACTACCTCCATCGTGGTGAAAAAAGGTGCCAATGCGGCCAGTAAATCCGATGCAAGTTTCATTATGCCGGCCGACCAGCACAGGTGGAACCAGGTAGTGAAGGCTTTTGAAGCGCTTATTGCGTCTAAAACCAATGGAACTGTTGCCAGGTAACATGTGGGAAGATTACAAAGACAAAACCCGGATTCTGATACTTGGAAAAGGCGCAGGCACGCTTTACACCTATATCCTCAATTTTCTAGGCCGAGAGATGGACCTGATAACACCCGAATCAGCACCAACATCCTCAAACGATTTTGCCCTTTTGATATCCGACGACCCGGAGTCCGCTTCGGGCTACAGTCCGAATATAGTACTGCAAACCTTACCCCAGCCCGTAAATACGGTGTTGGACCACCTGGTAGCCGGTGGCATCTATATCTTTCCGGAAGCCGTTGAAACGCCGGACAAAACGGAAGCGCCGGCCGTTTACTGCCGCCAGATACCATATCCTGCAAGTTCCTATACCTTAGCCCAAGGATCCGCGGTAGTAACTACAGACCTTGGACCGCTGCCGGTTGCGGTAAGTGACCCTTCGGTACTTGACCATCTGGAAGGAGTCCGCATACTTTGTCAGCACACCGGAATAATGGAAGAAGCCTTTTACGAAGCTCTGATGAACTACAGGTCATAATTAAGGCGACAGATTAATGAAATAAAAAAGCCAACCCGGAAGGGTTGGCTTCTTACGTGATCTTCAATTATTTAATCAAGTATTTCGTATTCTATAGGCATCGTACCGCGGTTCAGGTCTCCGATTTCATCAAATGCAGCTTTGGAAAGATCCAGGGCGCGTGAAGCTGTAAAAGGGCCTCTGTCATTAATTACTACAACTACGCTTTGATCTGTGCGCAAATTGGTAACTTTTACTTTAGTTCCGAAAGGAAGCGTGCGGTGCGCCGCTGTCATTTTTGAATTGTTGAACTTCTCACCGCTGGCGGTTTTCCGTCCGTTGAACTTGTCGTGGTAGTACGACGCATAACTTGTTTTCACCTCATCGTTATCATTGGTATCATTCTTGAAAGAATAAAGGCCAAGAGCTGAAATCATCATTATGATTACGAGAACTAATCTTTTCATCATTTTGAGGGTTTTATTGGTTTTGATGGGGCAAAGGTAAACCGAAACTGAAACCTGCAAGAACAGCAGTGTTAAACTGTAATAATACTATCTTAAAATTTTGTTAATAAACCCTGCCAGCTCCTATCTGTAGGGATTTCACAGCGGTTGTTAAAAAGTGTTAAAAAGAGGTCTGAAATGTTAATACTTTTAACTCTGCTGCTTAAATTTTGCCCCTACGTTTCAGCACAGTCCACTGATTACCAATTTTTTACATAGTAAATTGCACAAGTGTTCTTTAGGCTTAAACGCAGTCTAACCTTCTAACACTCTACCTTTTAAACTATATTGCAGCAGTCTCAAATCTGAAATCTTGGCTCTTGGCTCTTGGCTGTTGGCTCTCTTAACCACAGAGACACAGGGAATGCACAGAGGGCACGGGGATCATGGATTAGGGTTGTTGAATGTCGAATGTTGAATTTTTAATCTTGAATTTTGGATTCGGGATTATTTTCATTGGCCTCTTCATTACCTTCTACCTTTTCAACCTATTGAAGCAGTCTCAAATCTGATGTCTGAATTCTTACATCGTTGCTCCTGGCTCTTACCAAACCACAAAGCACACAAAAAGAATCATCAACGTACACAAAGCATAAGTTAAAATCTATACTCAAAATCCTGGCTCTTGATTTTTGCCTCTTGCTTCCCGAACCACACAGACACAGTGAAAGTTCTGAGAGCACGGAGGTACATTCGTAATTTTGTTAAACTGTCAGATTATTACAAAGTCTGAAATCTGAGGTCTGAAATCTGAAATCTGAAATCTTGGCTCTTGGCTCTTGGCTGTTTGGATCTCTTAACCACAGAGACACAGTGAAAGTTCTGAGAGCACGGGGTACATTCGTAATTTTGTTAAACTGTCAGATTATTACAAAGTCTGAAATCTGAGGTCTGAAATCTGAAATCTCAGTTCCTGGCTCTTACCAAACCACAAAGCACACAAAGCCTTCTCAAAGAACACAAAGAGAAAACCACAGAATACACAGTGGCTTTTAACAGGGCACGGAACTAATAAATTGTGAGTGCTGTATGTGATTTCTGGATTCAGGATTCAGAATTCAGGGTTCAGAAATATTTGAATAGCCTCTTCCTTACCTTATAACCTCTTACCCCCTCAACTTAACCCCAACCTAATCTGGGCTACTGGCTATTGGCTATTGGCAATTGGCTATAAGCTATAAGTTATTAACTATAAGTTTCCCGTTATTTCTGCCTGTACTGCATCCTCGACCTTCTAATCCCCAAACCTTTTAACCTCTTAACCTTAACCTTAATCTCAACTTCAACATTGGCTCTAATCAATTGTCTGAAATCTAATGTCTGAAATCTGAAATCTCAGTTCCTGGCTCCAGAACTAAAAACCGTTAAGCCGTAAATTTGTTAAACTGTTAGATTGCTAAATTGATAAATTCTGGCTTCTGATATCTGATATCTCGTATTTGGCCCTCCTAAACCAGCTTGCCGTACAGGTCGAATTCTTCAGCAGAGGTAATCAGAACATCTGCAAACTCACCTATGGAGATATAAACCTCATCCGTAGCTTCCACCAGTACGGTATTATCCACATCGGGCGAGTCAAATTCAGTGCGGCCTACAAAATAATTCCCTTCTTTCCTGTCGAAGATGCAGCGGTACACCTTGCCGATGCGTTCCTGGTTCTTTTCCCATGAAATCTGGGACTGGAGTTCCATGATTTCCTCTACACGGGATTCTTTTACCTCCTGCGGCACATCATCTTCCAGTGCATAAGCCGTAGTATTCTCTTCATGGGAATAGGTAAAGCAGCCCAGGCGGTCAAAACGCTGCGTGCGCACCCATTCCTTCAGTTCCTGAAAACGTTCCTCAGTTTCGCCGGGGAAACCTACGATCAAAGTGGTGCGAATGGCCATATCCGGCACCATCAGTCTGAATTTATCCAGCAGTGCATTGGTTTTCTCATGAGAGGTCCCGCGCTTCATGGCCTTAAGGATATCTGAGTTGATGTGCTGAAGCGGTATGTCTATATAATTACATACTTTAGGTTCATTTTTTATGATCTCCAATACATCTTCCGGAAAACCGGTTGGGAAAGCATAGTGCAGACGTATCCATTCAATACCTTCAACAGTTACAAGCCTGAGCAGTAAATCACCAAGCGCCCGCTTCTTATAAATATCCAGACCATAATAAGTGAGGTCCTGCGCAATCAGGATCAGTTCCTTCACTCCTTTTTTTGCCAGTTTTTCTGCCTCAATTACGAGATTTTCAATAGGTGTGGAAACGTTCTTACCCCTCATGAGCGGGATGGCACAGAAGGAGCAGGGCCTGTCGCAACCTTCAGCGATCTTCAGGTAGGCATAATGCCTGGGAGTGGTAGTCAGCCGCTCACCCACCAACTCCTGGCGGTAATCTGCGCCCAGGTGCTTTAGCAGCAGCGGTAAATCACGGGTGCCAAAATACTGGTCCACATCCGGAATCTCACGGATGAGATCCGGCTTATATCTTTCGGAAAGGCAGCCGGTAACAAAAACCTGTTCCACCTCTCCCCTTTTCTTAGCCTCTACAAAATCCAGGATGGTGTTTATGGATTCTTCCTTGGCATTGTCTATAAATCCGCAGGTGTTGATCACTACCACATCGCCGCGGTCTTCATGCACCACTTCCTTACCGCTGGCTTCCAGCTGGCCCATAAGCACTTCGGAGTCATACACGTTTTTGGAGCATCCAAGAGTAACGATATTGATTTTTTTTCTGCCTGTTGATTTTGTACGCATTGATTTCTGTTAAAATCCGGATATTCCGGGGTTAGAACCCAAGATCAGGAAAGTCTGAATACGGGCGTGCAAATTTAGCAATAAAAAAAAGAATCAGGTTGCTGATTCTTAGTGAGATGAATTTAAAAATTTCTTTCCGCGAAACGGGGCATTATACGGTCTTTATCCGACAGTACAACATCTTCGGCCGGCAGTTTCCAGTCTATGCCCAGGTCTTCATCATTCCACAGCACACCTCCTTCGGACGCTTTATCATAGAAGTTATCACATTTATAAGCAAAGACTGCCGTTTCAGACAGCACCGAAAACCCATGGCCAAAGCCGCGCGGAACGTAAAACTGCCTTTTATTTTCGCCCGTAAGCTCTACACCGTACCACTGACCAAAAGTGGCTGAACCCAGTCTCAGGTCTACCGCAACATCCCAAACACGGCCTTCCAGACATGATACAAGCTTAGCCTGGGCATGGTCTCCTTTCTGCAGATGCAGTCCGCGAAGTACACCGTAGGAAGATTTTGAAATATTGTCCTGCACGAAATGACCGTTCATGCCGGTAAGTTCTTCAAACCTTCTTTCGTTGAATTTCTCATAAAAATAGCCTCGTTCATCCTCAAATATAGTAGGTTCCAGGATATAGCAGTCTTTTAATGGCGTGGGATACATTTTCATGAGGCCTGTGATATTTGTTTCTTTACTTGCTTCTTAATGAACAGGTAAGCAAATGAACTGATCAGCAATACGACCGGAATAAGGATGGCATCCGATACATCAGTAAAAATAACCAGCGCATTGATGAGAATCTGGACAAGTGCGTAGGCGGAACTTACCGAAATATGCGAAAATCCTTTTTCATTGGCAAAAAGCTGATAAAGGTGCCTCCGGTGTGCCTTAAATATATTTTCGCCAAGTCGGAGTCTTTCTACAATGGTAAAAACACTGTCGGTACCGTAAACGCTAAGCAGCAGTATCCATTTCAGTTCCCCCGTGGCAATAATTAGCTGTCCTGTAATGGCCGCAATCCAGAATGCGACGCCCATACTGCCTACATCACCCATAAAGCAGACTGCCCTTTTTCGGAAATTAAAGAAAAGGAAGACCAAACTGGCCAAAGCAGGATAAAGGATGAAACCGCTATCCGTAAATGATAGCGATTGATTGACAATATAAAGACTGATAAGGGTCACCAGACTGTACAGTCCGGACATTCCGTTAATGCCGTCCATAAAATTAAAGGCATTAAGAACTCCTATGGTTAGGATTACCGCTATGGGGATTAAATAGACAGAAGTCGTATTTGCAGCTTCCACAAAATAGAAAAGAAAGAGTACGGCCATAAACTGGAAGATCAGTCTTACCTTGGAGCTGAGACCGCGCAGGTCATCCACAAAACTTACCGCACATAAAATGAACAGGCCTGAGCCAAAAAGCAGGTAATCTTCGGTCGCGCCTCCGGAAAACAGCTGCCCATACAAAACATACAGCAGGAAAACAAAAGGATATACCACGCCGCCTCCACGTATCGTAACCTCGCTGTGCGCACTGCGCCTGTTCGGTTTGTCAACGATATGATAATGATTGGCAATCCGAAAATATACAAGGCTGAACAGCAGTACTGCAGCCGCGATGATGATATACTCCATCTATTTATTAAAACTTTTCAGGGTCTTCAGCAGACCTTCTTCGGCCGTAACAGGCAGATTCGCTATACCCAGTACCTGCTTAATTCTGGCATTGCTTACTACATAACTTTCAGTCAGTTTTTTCAGTCGTTCCGTGTTTAGCGGCAGGGGCAGGATGTCTCCGCTTTGGGCTGCGAAAGATATTAATTTCTGCGGGATATTCCAAAGCTTCACCTTCTTTCCTGTAGCCGCGCCAATGAGCTGCACCAATTGGTTGGTAGGAATGGGCTGGTCATCAGCAAAATGATAAATCCCTGAAGGCAATTCTTTATGAATCATTTGCCATACAAGAAAATGAAGATTGTCAATACTTAAAAAACTGCGGCTGTTCTCATATGCTGCCAGTGGCCACGGCATATTGCGTGAAACCATTTTATAAAGCAGGTTAAGATTCCCTTTGTTACCGGGGCCGTGTATCATACAGGGGCGGATAATGAACAGCCGTTTGCCGGGAGGCAGTGGCTGCGAAAGCAAGTACTCCTCCGCCAGGCGCTTGGATTTTCCGTAGGCCGTTTGCGGATCGGGACTGTGTTCTTCCTCCAGGATACCTGTAACGGTGTCGGCAACAGCCTTTACACTGCTGAAATAGAAGAAGTCCCGGATTCCGGACCTCTGAAATTCTTTAAAAAGATCTTTGGTGAGTTCCGTATTGACATTATAATATTCCTCATCCGACGCAGCGTTTGCCGTATCATGTGCTTTCCCCGCCAGGTGTATTACGACATCCGAGGATCTGTCCAGTTGGTCGCGCCAGTCCTCACTCCGAAGCGACAGCAAAAGTAAATCGGCATGCTTCTCCTTCAAGAAAACTGATAAATTTGATCCAACAAAGCCGCTGGCGCCGGTGATGCTTATTTTCATACTGCTTTTTTTGAAAGAATGGATTCCAGATTAGTAATACATTGCTGAAGCCGGAAATTCCGCAAATAAAAATTTCTGCCATTCGTTCCCAGAGCCTCCAGTTCTGATGATGGCATAGCTGATAGCTGTAGTATGGTCTGCGCTAGTGTCCTGAAATCGCCGGCAGGTACTGTATAACCACACTTTGATTCCTGCACCAGTTCAGCGCCCTCACCGTTAATCATAGCCACAATTGGTTTTGCAGCGCTCATATAAGCCTGAACTTTAGCAGGCACGGTAAGATTAAATATGGGGTCATCTTTTAAACTGACCAGCATTACATCAGCTTCCCTGAAAAAAGCGGCCATGGCTTCCAGTGGATATCTGCCTAATGTAAAAACTGTCCCGTGCAGTTTATGGCTATCAATAAAATCCCTCACATAATGCATTTTTCGGCCGTCACCTACGATAATCCACTTAATATTATCATATCCCTTGATTTCCTGGGCTGCCTTCAGTATATTTTCCAAATCCTGGGCTTCACCTACATTACCTGCGAACATGACCTTAAAGCCTTCGGGGAGAGTGGGAATTAGAAACTCTGCACTGCATTCAGCCACAGCATCCTCGGCCCAGTTAGGGAAATATTCAATCTTTGAGTCAAAGTTTCCCTTCTCTAAGATGGATTTTCTAAAACCTTTAGATGAAATAAGAATCTTTTCGGCATTGTTATAAAAGCTGACGACCATTTTTCTGAAAACATCAAGAACAAATCTGCTCCTGATCCCGCCGGCGGTTTGTAAACTTTCCGGCCACAGATCCAGAACCCAAAAATATACAGGAGTTCCCCGAAGTTTATTCAATAACAGGGCAGGATAATATTGGGTGACAGGTGAAGGTTCATGAACAATTACGGCATCGTATCTTTTGGAAAAACTAAGAAAAAATGCCTTAACAGACGCAAAAAAAGCAAAACTGAAATAATTAAGGAAAAGTCTTGTCCCCCCACCTTTCCCTCTTGGCAACAGCAGACTTCTAATTACCTTCACTCCATTTACAGTTTGCCTCCTGTTTTTAAAAACACCATAACCTTCGTAGATTTCACCCTCAGGATAATTAGGTAACCCTGTAAGCACAGTGACCTCATGTCCTCTTCTCTGCAGTTCGAAAGCAAGGTCATTGCTTTTAAAGTTTTCCGGGTAAAAATATTGGGTTACGATTAAAATTTTCATGGTTTCTATTATGGTGCAGATTTAGAAAAAATGAAAAGTCATTTAATCAAATCCTGAAAATTAATTCATTTATTGTAAACACAGTTTATTTTGGATTACTGGAACCGAAATAGACCGTATATCATTTTTATTGACCGCAGACAATCCTTTTCTGCTGAACTGACGGGTAATTAATAAGAACGGCCTTATGAGGACCTTTAAAAACAAATAAACTTCCGGCGGCTACACCAATCACTTTATGACTGTCAATAACTTCTTTAATATGCTCCAGTGATCCCGCGCCTCCCAAAACCGTGATTGGAATACTTAATTTATCGGCAACACCTGCAATAAGTTCAAGATCAAACCCATTCATTAGACCATCCCTGTCTATTGAGTTGATGATAACCTCTCCAGCGCCGTAACTTTCGGCTATTTCGGCAAATTCAAGGGGACTGACACCTGTTCCGTTCGTACCGTTATGGGTAAAGACCTCATAGCCCATTGAAGCTGTTTTTTTAACATCCATGACCACGACCGTACTTTGTGAGCCGGACCGCTTTGAAATTTCAGTAATAACCGCGGGATTCTGCAGCGCCGCATTTCCAAGCGAAACCTTTTCCACGCCCAGATTCAATACCCGCTCCGCCTGATCTGCATTGCTGATACCCCCACCATAGCAGAGTGGCATCATTGACTGCCCAGCGAGTTTTTCTATTAAATGATAATTGGGCCCCGTTCTTTTCACCGTCGCATCAATATCAAAAACAGCAATTTCGTCCACTTCCTTCTCGCTAAAAATGCGCACGGCATTAATGGGATCACCCACATAAGTAGGATCCTGAAAATTAACAGTTTTCACCAGACCGTTTTTATGAAGCAGCAAACAGGGAATGATTCTAGGTCTGAGCATCTTTTAGTTTTGAAAAATTATATAGCAAAGCCGCTCCGCTGTGGTGGCTCTTCTCTGGGTGAAACAGGATTCCGTATATATTTTCGCGGTGTGTAGCGCAGGTAAAGGTACTCCCATAACTGGACGTCGCAAGAATATGGGAAGTGTCACCACAAACAAAATGATAGGAATGGAGAAAATAAAAAAGAGCATCATTCTCAATCCCTTCGAATAGTGGATGCTCCCGTGTCGGAAACACATCATTCCAGCCCATGTGCGGGAGTTTGGTCCTATGGGAAATCAATGATTCATCAAGCCTTTTTACCCTGCCATTGATCCATCCTAAACCCTCCACAGTACCCTCGTCGCTGGTATTGGCCATCATCTGCATACCGACACATATACCGATCACAGGTATTTTCTGCACCATCACCATATCGTCCAGCAGATTGCGCATCCCGGATTTATTAAGTTCTGTAATTGCATGATCAAAATGCCCTACACCCGGCAGCAGAAGTTTGCGGGCACCCCGGAGCTCCGAAGCATTCCTTGCTATTGTAACAGGCACATCCAACCGTCTGTACATGTTCACAAACGCATTTATGTTACCTACACCATAATCAATAATCGTAATCATCTGAATAACCGCTTTTCCAGGCCCAGTTTCTGCATCATAACGGCACCAAAATTAATAATCTTAATCTTATTTCTGTAATCGTGAAAAGTTTTGTTCTCACCATTAAATATCTCCCTCAGTTCTTCTGTGGTTAGGTCCAGTTTACATGCCACATACTCAAACTCGTGATTTAAACGGCTGGCGCTTAACTCAGTTGTGGATATACGGCTTAAGGCAGCCTCACGCGTCATTTGTCCGGTGAGAATAAGGCTCGAAAAGTGGGCCCGCCTCTTATGGAAACCAAATTTGGCCGGAAGCCAAAAATCTTCGTAAAACCTGGTAAAACGGGATTCATGGTGCTTATGGCGAAATGGCTCCCAGTTAAATTTCTCACTTAATAATTTTTCCGCATCTTTTTTAAGGTAAGGAATCATATCCAGAGGTTTCACCACCTTCATACCCAGGATATAACGGTAATATAGTTTGTACTGTAAAATATCAATCAATGGAAAGGTCTTTAGCGGATGTTTTCCGAACTTTGAGTGAATATCGCGCACAAGTACTGTGTCTATGCCGGGAAACCCGCCCCACTCCAGCGGCTCCCTGCAGCATTCGGTTGAATAATTACTTCCGGTAATAATATATTTAACCTTGTTTTTTCGGGCATATTGATAAAGAGCTGAAAAAAATGCATAATCCTGAGGGAGGTCCTGATCTGCAATCTGCGATTTCAGGAACGCGACCTGCAAATCCTTCATCTCTTCCCAGTCAATAACCTCGGTATACAGATCCAAATTAAGACCGTTACAGATTTTTTCAATATTAGACACTGCCCTATCGGTATTCCAGCCTGCATCTACATGAAAAAGAAGAGGTCGCAGCCCCATTATTTCCTTAGCTACATATGCCGCATAGGAACTGTCCAGCCCACCGCTAACACCTATGATACAGTCAAAATCTTTCCCTTTGCCGGCTTCCCGGATTCTGGCCGCATACCTCATGAGGGTTGCATTTCCTTTTTCACCCGTATCCCAGTTAGGAACGATTACTTTATGGAAATTATGATAATAGTCTGATATTCCGTTTTCATCAAAAACAATATTTGGATCGGACGTATCCATAATGGTTTTTGTGCATATCTGATATTTTCTGTTGGATTCCATTACCTTTTCTTTCCCTCGCCCTTTCATTTTGAGGATGATATAGCTGCCCTTTTAATAGGGGATATTAATTTATAATTATTTTTGATCACGCAATTCATATAGTACATAATTTCTAACAAAAATTCAGCGCTATATCAAAATTGCGCACTATACCCCTGTGCTGACTTTCTCATTCAGAAGAGTATTATAAAGTTCCATATAACAGCCGAACATTTTAATATTCTCAAAATTTGCCACCGCGCTTTCCCGGCAATTGTTCACATAATGGTTACTTCCCAGGTCCCTCATCTTTACAATTGCCTTAACAATCCCTTCAACGTCACCTTTCTCTAGCACTACACCTGTATCACTGCTAATTGATTCCGGACTCCCGCCTGATCTGTATGTAATGACGGGGGTTCCACATGCCAGTGCCTCCAGATTGACTGTGGGGAATGTATCATCCAGCGTGGTATTAACAAACACATCTGCGGCAGAATATAAATCTGCAAGGTCACTCACACTCTCAGTACGTTCCAATCCAACTATCCCCGGCGGCAGGCTTCGGATCTGACTGGGGCTCAGCCCTACCAACATCATGGAAAATCTTTGGGGATCCAGACAATTGTAAAGCTGAACAAAATGATCAAGTCCCTTCCTTCTGTCCCAGGTGCTCGCAACTCCCAAAATAATAAAACGATTTCCAACATGAAATAAGCTGTCAATTTTGCTTCTGGAATTCTTAGGATAAAATTCACTCAAATCAACACCGTTATGGATGACTTCCATAGGATAACCCGCCAGAAATGATTCACTTACTCTATTGCCAAGCCAATGGGAAACAGGAATGAGCGTCAGATTATCCAGTGAATTAAAAATTCTTTTTTTATCAGCATAATTTTTCACAGAGCGGTCGGCCCATAAACTTTTGGGGTATTCCTTTTTTTGCTCACACGCATAACACCCTGTTTTCCATTTTTCGCAACCTACATACTCAAAATAAGCGCAGTGACCGGTAAAAGCCCAGCAATCATGGAAAGTCCACACCACAGGAATGCCGGACTCCTTCAAAAATCTGAACAGAATCTCAATATTGATAAAATAGCCGTGTAGGTGATGCAAATGTATTATATCCGGGTTTATTTCCCTTATGCGTTCGGTTAAGGCGATCGTAGCAGACCGTGAACCGAAGCCGTGGTTATCAAAAAGGCGTGTTTCCAGTCCATGACTGTAGACGTCCCACTTTGTTCCAATCTTAATAATATTCGAGCTGCTGGGATTATGATTTCGGGCGTAGGTAATATAGCTTGACCACCCACTTCGGATTGCCTGTTCACCAATTTGCTCAGCGATCCTGCCTACAGACCCACTGTTGACTTCAATACTGATCTGTAGGAGGATGGGCATTATTTGTTAAGTAAGATTTGAAGCCGTGAGTTGCGTATATATAAATATAATTAATTGAGGATCTTTCCTTTAAAGTTCCCTTTATTGAGCACACATTTGGAATTTGAAACTTTTATTGAAGAAGTGGACGGGCCATCAATCTTAAGTCCCCCAACATTATCGCACCAGACATTATCGAAAATGACATTATCAAAATTACCGGAAATATCCAGTGAGGAATTTTTATTTTGTTCAAAATGTATATTGCGGAAGGAAACATTGTAAATATTGCCTTTAAGTACCAATCCTGTCTTGTTATATTCAAATATGGAATTGGAAATATTGGACGTAGTGATTGCGTGGCTGCCCCCACTGCTGCCGTTCATAGTCATACCAATATTACTGTGGCTTACAAGGACGTTATCGAACAGCACCGTGGTTGAAGGACCACTACCCGCCGTATCTTCAAATAAGATTCCACTGCCGGAGGCATTGAATATCTTGGTATCGGAAATTTTGAGGCCAACGCTCAGCCGGATGATAATTCCGTTAGGTGCTTTTCCAAATAAATTCATTATCGTACAGTATTGCACTTCCGAATGGTAGGCTCCCTGCAGTTCCAGACTTCCCTGAGAAATAAGGAAATTCCGGATGGAAAAAGAATTACTCATAAGGGTATCCTGACCCCGCTGACCAACAATATTGGATATGGCAATTATTGGACTTACACAATGGATCTGCGTAGCAGAACGGCTTTCACCTGTTAAAGATATACAGTCTCTTATAAGCAGAGTACGGCTGATGATATACTTGCCCTTTGGAAAGAAAATCGCACCTCCACCCTGCCAGTTTCCGCCTGATATATTCTGTAAAGGGTACAGGTTACTTACTACATCAATGGCCTTTTGAATTGCCTGAGTATCATCTGTAACGCCGTCTCCTTTGGCCCCGAACCAGCGAACATTGATTATTCCGTCATAAACCCTGGAATAATAGGATGAGCCGTTTTTTATTACAAGTACACCATCCACATCTTTATCAGTGATGGGAATTCCGTTGAGTTTTTTTACAATTCTTTCATACGAAAAGGTCTGATTGCTGTGCAAATCCTTTTTCTCCAAAAATTGTTGAGAAAAAAGGAAGGAATTTTGAACCAGATAGAACAGGAAGATCAGCTTATACTTCATTGGGGGAATCCAGGATGTTTAAAATACAAAAATGAGGGTGGCTATTAATATTTCACAGTCCCATTTCTGTTGCCCTGCGGTTACAAATTTAAATCTTTTCTTTTTTATACTCTCTCAGCGGTTCGTCGGATAATTTCCAGATACTGTAAGGTGCGCTCACGGCTGTTTGTAAAACGTTTAAGGTTGACCTTTGCCTTACGCACAAGTTCCGTTTTAAGATTTTCATCAGTATGCAGCTTATGCAGCGCATGGGCAAAATCCCTGGCGGAGGTCGCATTACAGAAGAGGGCCCCGTTGCCGCAGATGTCATGGGCAAAGCTCAGATCGGAAGTTACGATGGGCACCTCCATAAACATCGCTTCCAGGTAGGTAGTTGAAAAAACTTCTAACAGTGTCGGAAAGAACAGCGCATCCATCTGACGGAAAAGAGAGGGCAACTGCTCAATTCTTACATATCCCATATAATTGATGTACTGATTATAGTAATCTGAAAAATTAAGGTCTTCCTTATTCAGTGAAATATGAAACCTGAAATCAAGTTTAGGTTGCAGTTTCAACATTTCATCAATTACTTTAGGAATAATCGTCAAATTTTTATGTGGATAATTCGCCGACAATGAAAGGATGTTGAATTCAGCTTTGTCAACACCCATTTCTACCCAATTACTCTCCTTTTGGAAAATTCCGTTAAGTGTATTGCCAACCGTATAGGTAGGAACTGCACTGCTGATTTTTCTGTCAAATTTTGCGCGTGCCACTTCGGATTCAAAAATCAGCGAATCTGAATTTTTATGGAAATGATAGCTTTTAATTTGGTCAAGTAATCTGAATCTGGACCGTGCAACGGAATTCAGTCTTTTGAGGAAAGGAGATTCCGGATAAATAATATAGGGAATGGCAAATCCCACCACTTTTGGTGCGGTACTTTTATGATAGGAAGGTCCAAAGGTTGTAAAAATACAGTCTGGCTTAAATTTTCTTTCCAGCCGCTTCACGGCCCAAACTCTTTTCAGCACACAGGAGTGTTCAGACCCGGAAAGATTTTCAAACTGAAAGTTCGAACTGAATTTGGATGTGTCAGTCTGTTTGCTGGTCCCGGGCGACTGAATAACAAAATATTCATTTGGAATCTGCAGTATATTTAAATCTTCAAGAAAAGATACCGCGACCTGTATTCCGCCACCAGCCGCCAGATTTGAATTATCTATTAATATCTTCATATTTCAACATTAGAAGCGGTTTAAGCACTGCTGTTTAAATTCTTAAGTCTCATAACGCCTTTTAAGGTAATTAATTGCGATTACCTATTGTCTTAAATAAACCATCCCACTGCCGCATGATAACCTCCTTACTGAACTCAGCAGCTTTTTTCTTCGCATTGCTGCCCATTATCCTTCTTAAATCCTCTCTGTCCGCAAGACGCGTAATCGCTTTTCCAAAGCTTTCAACATCCTCAGCAGGTACCAAAATTCCATTTTTATCGTTTTCAATCAGTTCAGCAGGTCCTTCGGGACAGTCGAAACTTACCACGGGCAAGCCACACGTCATCGCTTCTACGAAAACAAGTGCAAATCCTTCAAATCTTGATGAGAAGAGGAACATTGAACTGTTGAGCATTTCTTCCTGTATATTTTCAGATACTCCCATTAATTTAATTTTACCCTCTAATTCATGAAAACTTATTTTTTGTGAAAGTTTCTCTTTCCATTCACCCTGTCCGTAAATATCTAATGTCCAGTTGTGAAGTTCTTCTTTATGCTGAGCCCAAGCATCTATCAGTAAATCAAAACCTTTTTGTGCATCAAGTTTGCCCACTGCTATCGCTCGCTTACGTGTAACGTCTGCGCTGTGCGTGGCGGCGAAGGAGGAAAAGTTGTAGATATGGTAAATATTTTTGTGAGTTCGTTGCCATTGCTCCAAATCCTTTTTTGTAAGCACTACTAACGCATCAAGTTGCTTTGTTTGGCGAAGGAGCTGCGACGTTCTGTATTGGCCAACGAGCCGGCTAAGCAAACCTGCATTCTGCGCCATGAGAAACTGTTGACGGAAATTTTGTGAAAAATGCATTTCCAAGACCTTTTTGCAATTTACTCTTATTGACTGCAAAAACTCCAGTTCTTTTCCACCGGTAGACACCATGATTTCAGGCTGCTCCTCAGCCAAAAAAGCCTCCAGTTTTTTTCTGTAAGCTGCAATTTTGCTTAAGGTGAAAATTATCCTGCTGCCCAAAGACCTTTTAAAGTCCAGATCAAAATTGTAACCGAAATCTACAACTTTAACATCCTCATCCAAAGGAAAAAACAGCGGCCGTGCGCGCTGGTCTGTAGTTAGGACGGTGACATTATAGCCATATACCTGCACCAGATAATTAATTTTTTCAGAGAGGATCCTTTCCATACCGCCGGGATTTTGTAAAGAAGGGATGCAGTATAGGATTTTCATTTCTTTGTTTGTTCCTGTATTTGCACAAATCTAAGCTTTTCGGCGGTATAGGCATCAGACTTTTCATTAACTCCAATAATCCGGTAGATCATAGACAAAATGCGTAATGACAATTTTTTCTGCCAAATAAAGCGTTGAAAGTTTAAATTGTATTTTGCAAAGTAATAACGGGTCGCTTTATATGCTTCGGCGAAGGAAAAATCTGACATCTCTTCGCGCCCGTCGATCAAATGTTTATAGGGCATACCATAATCCACGTCAATTTTATATCCTCTTTTTATAAAGCGCCGGCAGATATCTGCCTCTTCACAGTACATAAAAATATTTTCATCAAATTCTGAGATTTCTTCAAATGCTTTCTTTCTAATCAATAGAAAAGCCCCGGACGGGAACATAAAAGAAGCTGAAAATAAATTCAGTTTATTCAGCAGTAACATCAAAGGGGTTGTGAACAGATGAAATTCATACTCGGGACGGAGATAAAATGAAATATCACGTCCACCCAACTGCCTTCCGCCTAGCAAAGCAAGCTGGCTTTCATTCACCATACGGCGCAGCCCTGCTGAAAAAATGGGTTCTACTAAAAGGACATCAGGGTTCATAATAAGGACATTCTTCCCCGAGGCTGCTTTCAAGCCAACATTGTTGCCCTGCCCATATCCATTATTCTCATTCTTAATGAACATGATAGTGGTTCCAAATTTGGAATGCAGCAACTGCTTCATCCTCACTCCCTCTGCCGCAGCACTGTTATCTACCACAATGATTTCCAATGCGTCTTCAGGCAAATCATTATGCTCAAGCAGCGAGCTGATACAACCTTCAATTAAATCCAGTGAATTATAGGTAAGAATAATAACTGAAAGATCTGGTCCTGTTGTGTTTATCTGTCCCATAGCTCAATCATAAAACGTTCTCTTTCCGGATTTTTCTTCTTTTCAAAAACTGATGTATAAGGGAAGAATATAGAGTTATACCGGGCGCGGCCTACAACGGACAAATCCATTATGATCTTGATGTTGATGACAAATATAATATTTATTAATGTAGCAAAGACAGCAATTTTCTTAAGACGTACATGCGATTTAGAAAGTCTGAATACCAAGTCGATAAAAATAATAAAGAATGGA
Source organism: Chryseobacterium sp. (assembly GCF_008831505.1). Taxonomy (NCBI): domain Bacteria; kingdom Pseudomonadati; phylum Bacteroidota; class Flavobacteriia; order Flavobacteriales; family Weeksellaceae; genus Chryseobacterium; species Chryseobacterium sp. Next base: position 1,965,622 of record NZ_CP044507.1, read on the forward strand.
ATGAAAAGATAATTAAGCAACCGCTCAAAACCAACCATGACCTGCGAAAATATAGAAACAATAAGGAACCCTGCCAGCAGCCAGTCATGCTTCCGGTGCTCCGGCTTTTGCCTTATGTAGAATAACATGAGCGGTAATAATGTAAGAACCCGGCCGGCATAAAAGAATAAACTTCCGGCAACGCTGAACTCCATCTCGGAATATACTTCGGCCTTATCCTGCATTGCGGAGGTAAACAAAAATATACTCAGAATACTTACGATACTGGATTTCAGTAAAATAAGAGGAATGCCTGCAAAAACCAGTATATATATCAGTTTATGAGTAAGTTTAACAAGTCTGAACAGCGGCAGCAACAGCAGTATCACAGCTGAGATATGAAAAAAGAATCCTGTAACTGCAAACAGATAATAAATGACGTAATTTTTCTTTTCAAAATACCGGTAGCCCAGTAAAAAGCAGCAAATGGCCAGTGCTTCCCTTTGTATATCAAAGAAAAAATAAAAGTAGATGCAGGACACAAAAAAGACTGAAAGAACAGAGAACGGGTGGACAGAACGTTTGAAAACAAAGCGGAAAACGATCAGATTAAAAATTACAGCATGCACAGCCTGATAAAAATAGTAGTCGGTATTTATGGTCTTACAGACTGCGACAAAAAGAAGATAGAGGGGCTGGTAACCAAAGGACAGATTAACCTTTCTTAAAAAGTAAAAATAATCACCCAGGTCGGGCATGTGCTTAAAATAATCTTCATAAAGTAAAGCATCTCCTCCCACCCTGTAGCGCAGCGCGGTCATGGAGGTCATCACCAGGAACACAAGCACATAATAGGCTTTCTTCAGAAATACATTTTTTCTGTAATCATAATGGAATGCGCCGAAGAGCAGCAGAAGAAAGACTATACTATATACCAGCATCAGATTTTACTAATTTGGATTTTATAAACAAATAAACTGAATGGCTGTTTTTTTCCCTGAACAATGCGAGCAATCCAAAGTAAAGCATAAAATAAACCGCCGAAACAGCAGCGAGAACAAGCGTGCTGTATAATTTACCAAATACCGCCGTAAAAGAAACTGCAAACACGAGCAAGCTTGCGAACACAATTTTTTTCAGGTTACTGTCCCAAAGCGCTGGCAGCAAACCGTTCTTACGGCACGCAAGATACATCACCGCTACCGCAAGAAGTTCGGCAATAACGGAAACAGTTGCTGCGCCATCCTGCTGATAGCGCGAAATTGCGAAATAATTGATCATCAGGCTCACTGCTGCGGCTATGATTACAGCCCGGGTATACACTTTCTCCCGGCTTTGGGGATACAAGATAAGAAAACCCATATAATAGGCCAGACAGACAACTATGCACAGCGGCGAGAGCAGGCGCATGGTAAGCACAGACGGAGTAAACTCCGGGCCGGCCATAATGCCAATTACTGCATCGGCAAAAACATAGAAATAAATGGAGAATGGAACCGCAAACAGCATGATGAGGTCAAAACTTTTCACCAGATATCTCTGATACTGTTCTCTGTCATTGTGGTAAAGGTAAGACAGCCTGGGCAAAAGGACAGCTCCCAGTATGGTAATGAAGGAGATCACATACCTTATAAGTTTGCTTGCCACCGTATAATATCCCACATTTTCGTCACCGGACAGGAAACCGATAAGGAAAACATCAAGCTGCAGGTAAATGTTAACCGCAACAGTAGCCATAAAGATCGTGGCAACCGGCTTCAGGTGCCGGCGCAGGTTCAGTTCCCGGTAACGGATCCTGTTCCTCATCAGTTTACTGAACAGAATGCCAAAGTTGATGATATTGGCACCGAAATTTAAAATAACCAGCAGTACCGCGTACAGGATATAATCATCCGGAGACTTGATCAGTATAAAATAAAGTCCGAATATCAGGAGCCTAACCGTAACATACCGGACGGTAATAAAAAGTTGGTCTTCCAGTCCCTGAAAATACCATTCCGCTCCTATATTGCTCAGCAGGATCATGGCACTCATCACAATCAGCAAGCTTCGGTAATCGGCAAATAGATCGAGTTGAATCAGTACTCCGAACAGTACAGCATAAGAAATAAAGGTGGTGACTGCCACGAGGATATAGAGCTCCGCTACGAGCTTATAAAGTTCCCTGGGTTTGTCGCGGCAGCGCGCGACCTCGCGGATACCGTACATGGGAATTCCCAAAGCAGAAAATAACACAAAGTAGGTAATGACTGCGTTAATGTACTCCACCTTACCCATACTTTCAGCACCCAGGACGCGGGCCAGGTAAGGCATCGTAAAGATCACCACCATTGCTGCCGACAAAACACGAAGCAGGTTTAAGACATAATTAACCTTAATACTTCTGCTCCCCGCCAGACCGGCAATTTTCTGTTTTATCATCTCAGTTCAACTCCTCACCTTTGTGGCAGCTCGGTGAATATTTCCTTCCGAAAGAATGCCTGTAACACCTACTGTCCGGTTAATTTCTGCCACCAGGTGCGTGTTTCTGCCGTATACCCATAGCCATACTTATTGCCGTATCCAAAATAGGATTTCTCCACATCATTCAGCACAAAAGCAACATTCTTTATTTTCTTGGCGTCTATCTGTTTGTTGGCGAAATCTATAAGTCCTTTCTCAGTATATCCGGATCGGGTAACATACAGAGTGGCATCCGCCATCTCCGCGAAAAGGAAGGTATCAGTCACGAGCATCAGCGGCGCGGTATCAAGGATCACGTAATCATAATAAGGTTTTACCTGCTCAATAAGCAGTTCATAACGCCCGCTGGACAGCAGTTCTGTCGGGTTGGGAGGGATACTGCCGGAGTAGATAACGTCGCAATACTCGTTGAAGCTGCTTTGATGGATAATGTCTTTCAGCTGCGTATCCTCATCATGCAGAAACTCAGTGAGACCTGCCAGTCCTTTGCGCGCAGGATTGTAGCGCTGAAGTTGTGGATTACGGATATCCGAACCGATAATAAGAACCTTGTGCTTCGGCGTTGCCAGGGTGAGCGCCAGGTTAACGGATACGAAAGTTTTCCCTTCCCCTTTTACGGACGAGGATACAAATACAACCTTACCTTTATCCTTCCTCGGAAGCATGAAGTTCATATTGGTAATAATAATCCGGAAAGCCTCCGCCATGGGCGACAGGTCATTCTGACCCACCAGTTCACTCTGGCCTTTCTCCACCTGTGGCAGTTCGCCCAGGATAGGCGCGTGCGAAAGTTTCTCCAGATCGTGTTTGGAGCGGATCTTATTGTTAAGCAGCTCGCGTATATAGATGAATGCGAAGGGCAGCAGAACACCCAGCAGAAGTGCAACGGCCAGGAGCACTAATTTCTTCGGTGATACCGGTTTCTCAGACGGATAGGCTTTGTCTATGATTCTCGCCTTCGGAGCCGTAATGGCCAGTGAGATCGCTGCCTCTTCCCTTTTCTCCAATAACAGTAGATAAAGGTTTTCCTTGGTTTGCTGCTTCCTTTCAATGCTGCGGAAGAGTTTTTCCTGAGCTGGTATTTTACGGATCTTTGAGTCCAGAACATTCTGTTCTCCGGCAATCTGATCTCTTGTAGCCTGTAAGGCGGTCCGGTTTTTAATCAGGTTATCCATTACTGAAGACCGCAGCACCGCTAACTGACGGTTAAGGTCGGTAATAAGCGGGTTTTGGGGCGTGGCATTTTCCAGAAGGCTGTTGCGTTCCAGGATGAGCTGATTGTAAGCCTGGATATTGGCTGAAGCTGTAGGGTTGCTTAAACCTACACTGGAAGGGAGCGTTTGGTTGCTGCCCAGCCTGGACATATATGAGATAAGGTCACTGGTAAGTTCTAACTGCGTTTCTGTCTCAAGCAACCTGGCCCGCGCGCTGGCGGAACTTCCTAATGTAAGTCCGGCCTCGGTGGGAATGTCAGTAATTTTGTTGGCTACCTTAAACTGCTCTTTCTGGCTTTCTACTTCTTCGAGTTCATTGGCAATGATTCTGATCCGGTCATCTATAAAGTCCTTCGTTTTCTTCGACTCGGAGTTTTTGTCATTTATAGCATCAGCATTGTAGGATTCTACAAGCTTGTTGATGATCTGTTTTCCTTTACCGATATGCGGATAATCCATAGACAGTTCCACTACCGTAGCGTCTTTATCTACCAGGTCTATCTGGGTCATTTTCTGGAAGTCATTAACGGTTTTCGCCGTAGAACGGTAATGGATTTGTAGTTCACCAATATCTTCCTTTTTGGAAGGGTCATAATCAGGATTTCGCAGCAGAATGAAATTTGCGTAAGGCAGGCTCACTGTTTTTCCGAAAGTAGTGGTAACCGGTTTTGGAAGATCCTCGGATTCCAGTTCGATCCGGTCTCCGTTTATCTTTACAGTAAGTGGTGCCCATGAGGGTTTTCCGGTATTCTTTTCACTGATAAGCTTCACGAGCAGCGGCGCTGAATCGCCATACAGCTCCGTTGTAATAAGACCGTCCTTATTAACCAGTTTGGTTTGCAGACCCAGTTGAGTAACTACATCCTGCATCAGTTTTTTGGATTTCAGGACTTCAATCTCATTTTCAATACTGTTGGTACCCATAGATCCCATGCCGCTAAGGTCCGAAAGCATAGCCATGTCTGCGGAAGGCGCCTTCTTACTGTCTTTAATCAATACGGTTGAGGTGATACTGTAAACCGGCGTAGCGATCTTAATATAAAAAATGGCCAATGCCAGTAAAATTAAGACGGAAAGCACAAACCACCACCATTTGCGGAGGTACGGCTTTATTATTTCATTAATGTTTACCTCCTCAGAAGCATGCACTCCTGGATTTGATGTTTCGCTCATCTAATTCAGACTAATAAAGTTAATTCTTGAAAATGGTAATGAAGATACCTGCCAGGCCGATCAGCGTACCTGCAATGGCGATATAGGTGCCGGTGTTGGGATCCAGCCTTGCTGCTTTTTCCTTGGTTGGATTTGCTGAAACATAGATCACATCACCCTGTTTGAGCTGGAAATAGGGCGAGTTGATGAAATTGGCATCCAGCAGATTAATTCTTTCCTCAGTAATAACGCCGTTTACGTTTCGCACCATCAGTATATCATCGCGTTTACCGTAGATCGTTAGGTCTCCTGCCAGCCCCAGCGCATGGAGGAGTGTAGCTTGACCTTCGGGTATGGTATATTGGTTGGGACGCGTTACCTCGCCCAGCACCGTCACTTTAAAATTAGCCAGTCTCACCGTTACAACGGGTTCTTTCACATACTTCGAAATAAGCTCATGCATCTCCGACTTCAATGCTTCAACCGTTTTGCCTGTGGTACTTATTTTTCCCAAAATCGGAAAGTCAATATTTCCTTCTGAATCTACAAGATAGCTGCGCTCTACATTCGGTGCGGCGTTTGGCGCAGTGTTCTGTGCGGTATAATATCCCTGGTTGAAGGGGCGAACGACTTCCATATTTTTGGCAGATACAAAAATAACCAGCTGGTCGCCTTTCTGTATGGTTGACGCAGCATTATCCAGTGCTGCCTGTGTTACGGTTTGCTTTACATTCTGCAGATAATTCAGTTCGCTCTGCTTCTCATCTTTGCGTGCCGTGCAGGATTGCAGGACAGCAAGAAACAGCAATATACCAATGAGTCTCTTCATATTTTTACTTAAGCCACAAATATACGATATTGATTTATTTAATAGCTGGTTTATCCTGTTGTGAATGAATTGAAGCCGGTAAATCCAGATGGTCTTCTGTGGTGTAAGGCGCATTCCCGGCAGCCTCATAAATCCTCCCAATAAGATCGATCACCTTCAAACCGTCGGTGGGGTCCATGGCCGGCTGAGAATGCCGCCGGAGCACCTCCACAATATTTTCAAAAATAAAATGATGGTTTAAGGCCGAACCCTTGTAGGAACCGTAGTCATTCTCGGGACCGGTAGGCGCAAGTTCCGGCATATCATAATCCTTTATATGGCACACCTCCACTTTGTCCATATACTGCCCCCCAATTTTTACCGATCCGTTTTCGGCAATCACGGTGAGCGAACTTTCCAGATTCCGGTTCCACACCGAAGTAGAGAAGTTCAGGCATCCAACGGCACCGTTTTCAAATTTAAACCGTATCATGCCGCTGTCTTCAAATTCGGTAAGATGACTGTGGTTAAAGTCCGCGAGCCAGGAATCAATAAAATTCACATCACCGAACAGCCAGTACATGATATCAATGAAATGGGAGAACTGCGTGAACAGCGTACCGCCGTCAAGTTCTTTGGTGCCGCGCCATGATCCTGGCGTATAATATCTTTCATCACGGTTCCAGTAACAGTTAAGCTGAATCATAAAAAGTTGGCCCAGTTTGCCGCTGGAAATCATTTCCTTTAGCCAAACCGCAGGCGGTGAATAGCGGTTCTGCATTACTAAAAAAAGCCTTCTGTCCCTTTCTTTAGCTACATTAATAAGTTCGGCGGCCTCATCCCGGTTCAGGGTTACGGGTTTCTCTACCACCACGTGACGTCCGGATTCCAGAATCTGCAGTGCCTGCTTAAAATGTAGTCCATTAGGTGTTGCCACCGTGATAACATCGACATTCACGTATGAGCACAGCAACTGGTCCAGCGACGAGAAAAAAGGTACTCCATATTGCGTAAGCCCAAGTTCGGCTTCCGGCTTTACATCCACCAGTGCCACCAGCTCACAGTCTTCGTTACGGCTGATCATCTCCGCATGTCTCTTGCCTATATGGCCGCATCCAACCACGGCAAACCTTATCTTCTCCGACATTTTTTCCAATTATTCTTTCCCTGTCATCGGGGCTTTAAATATAAATAAAAATGTGGGATGCAACGCAATGTGGATCAGGAAATAGATACCAGATTTAGCTTATTGCTGATAGCCAATAGCCGAGAGCCAAGGCAAAGGACAAGCATAAAGCGTAAAACTTATAGCCGGTAGCCCAGGTTGAGGGAAAGGTTGAAGTTAAGGCTAAGGTTGAGATTGAGGCAGGGGTTGGGTCATATGTAGCTTACAGTGTAAAGCTTACAGCATATAGCTTATTGCCAGGAGCCCAGACCAAATGCCCGGATGGCAGGCAGCCGAGATTTTGGATTAAACTCTGTGTCTCGGAGACAACTCTGTTCCCTCTGTGGTTTGGGTAGACATCAGATTTCAGATTTCAGACCTTTAAAAATGATATCAAAAGGTATCGCAGCCGAAATAATGCGCTTCTCTCTTTGTGCTCCTTGTAATAGACCTTTGTGAACTTTGTGGTTAGTTTAGAACTTAGAGCGGGGAGCCGGGAGCGGAGATTTTGGATTAAACTCTGTGTCCTCTGAGAAAACTCTGTTCCCTCTGTGGTTTGGGTAGACATCAGATTTCAGATTTCAGACCTTAAAATGATATCAAAAGGTATCGCAGCTGAATAATGCGCTTCTCTCTTTGTGCTTCTTGTGAAAGACCTTTGTGAACTTTGTGGTTAGTTGAGAGCTGAATGCAGAGAGCCAAGAGCTAAGGCAAAAGTAAAAAGTAAAAAGTTTCCGGGAGCTTAGATATCAGATATCAGACTGTCTAGATGAAATAAAAAAACGAAAGAGCCAGGATTTAGGTTATGATTAAGGAGGATTAAAGCCCACGGCAAAGGCAAGCATAAAGCCTATAGCTTAAAGCTTATTGCTGATAGCCAATGCCAATATCCAAAATGGAGGTTACGATTAAGGTTGATACTTCACCAGCCTAAGTACATGGTTTGAGGCAAACCGGGCTTATTGAATTTAGCTTACAGCTTAAAGCTTATAGCCCATTGCCAGCAGCCATATCTAGTCCAGTGCCTCGTATACAGAATTATTACTGATGAATTCCGGCACAATATCCTTCAGGTTCCGCACCACATCAACCTTATCCCGCCGCAATGCCGCCTTGATCACAAGATTGGTAAGACTGTCAATCTGATTAAAAGGCAAACAAGGATCTTTTGAAATAAGTATTTTCTCGTGATGTGTGGTCAATGTCTTAGTACCGTCTGTAAGCAGTTCCTCGTAGAGTTTCTCTCCTGGTCTTAGTCCGGTGAATACAATTTTAATATCCAGGTCGGGTTCAAAGCCCGAAAGCTTGATCATACGTTCGGCCAAATCCAGGATCTTCACCGGCTCACCCATGTCGAAAACGAAGATTTCACCACCTTCTCCCATGGTACCTGCCTCCAGCACAAGTTCACAGGCCTCGGGAATCGTCATGAAATACCGTACAATATCGGGATGGGTAATAGTAATTGGACCTCCTTTTTCAATTTGCTTCTTGAAGTGGGGAATCACGGAACCGTTGGACCCTAATACATTTCCAAAACGGGTAGTGATAAATTTCGTTTTATTGTTTTCCACCTCCTGCAGGGCCTGTACATACAGTTCTGCCGTCCTCTTGGACGCTCCCATTACATTGGTGGGATTTACAGCCTTATCGGTAGAGATCATCACAAACCGGTTCACGCCGTAACGGCTGGAAAGGAAGGCGAGGTTTTTGGAACCAAGCACATTCACAAGAATGGATTCATGCGGATTTTCCTCAATAAGAGGCACATGCTTGTAGGCAGCCGCATGATAGACCATGGAAAAACTGTACTTCTGGAACAGGGGCTCAATACGGTGACGGTTGGAGATATCAGCCAGTACAAACTTAAAGTTAACCTTCGGAAAACTGGCCCGAAGCTCCAGCTCAATTTCGTAAAGCGGCGTCTCTGCCTGGTCCAGTACCACGATCTGCGCGGGCTCATACTGTGCTACCTGTCTTACGATCTCACTGCCGATAGAGCCAGCGCCCCCCGTCACCAGGATGGTTTTCCCGTAGTGCCGGCTTTTTATTTCGTCATTCTGTAATTTGATGGTCTTCCTGTTCAGCAGGTCTTCAATCTGAAGCGACTTGATGGAGGCATCAGGATCGTTGTTACGTAACTGCTGAAGCGTGGGTGCTTTATATACCTGCAGGTCTTTTTCCAGAAAAAAGGCAACCCACTGATTAAGCTCCTCTTTACTCATCATCTCCTTCACTACCAGAATACCGTCAAGCATCAGGTCTTCTTTGGTGGAATGTTCAATCTTGTCTTTGCTGTAGATGGGTTTCCCCAGCAGGCTGGCCCTGGCCGAATCATTTCGTTGCGTCAGGAAGCCTGCGATATGATAAGGAAGGTTGGGGTTGTCCAGTACTGCCCTGGCCACAGCTACGGCCTGTTCATCTATCCCGAGTACCCAAATCCGGGTACGCTGTGCACTGCGCCGGTATTCCCTGGCAAAATAAAAAAACTCTTTAACAGCCAGCCTGAAGATGAAAAGGAAAATGAAGGAAGTAGTAAAAAATATGGCAGAGAAAGGGATGGACATATAGATCAGCCGTTCACCTGTAACGAGCTTAAATAGAAAGCTGCCTGCACCTATTGTAAAAGTGGTACAGAAAGTGGCCATAAACAGCTTAAACAGGTCAATAAATGTGGAATGGCGTATGATTCCGGTAAAAGTCCGGAACAGAAACATATAGAAAACACTGATTCCCAGAATCAGGAAATACATATAATCCCGCCCGTAAAAGACCGACTGTACGCTGTAAGTCAGTTTTTCAATAACGTAGCATGAGAAGTATATGGCTAAAGCCACGAAACACAGATCAAGGATCAACACGACCCATCGTGGTAAATAGCGGATATCAGTAAGGTTCATCAGGGTATCCCCACCGTAAATTTTGTTGCCGACTTTATGAAGCTTCATATACGTGCATTTGCGTGAGGGTTAGAGAGTAGTTTTTCATCAATAATTCGGTGTTTTTTTTGTGGATTTACGCGGTTGGAGACCAGGCTGCATTGGGAACTAAGCACTGTACGCCCTCAGCGATACGCTCGTGCTCTTCAGGTCCCAGATTGGAGCCCGACGGCATACAGAGACCGTCGCGAAACAATTCCTCCGAGACTCCGCTACCGAAGAAATCGCTACCCTGAAATACAGGTTGCATATGCATAGGCTTCCACAGGGGCCGCGATTCAATTCCGCGGTTCAGCAGCTTCAGCCTCATATCTTCGCGTGTAAAACCAGCTTTTGCAGGGTCCACCAGGATAGAGGTAAGCCAGTGATTGGAGAAGAAATCGTCGTTTGGTTCCGTAAACACTTCAATACCATCTACATCCTTAAAAAGTTCTGAATAAAAGGCCTGATTCCTTCTTCGTGCCGCTACACGCTCATCCAGTACTTCCATCTGTCCCCTGCCTATACCGGCCGAAATATTACTGAGGCGGTAATTATAACCGATTTGTGAATGTTCGTAGTGAGCCGCCGCATCCCGGGCCTGCGTGCTCAGGAAAATACATTTCTTTTTAAGTGCCTGATCTTTGGTTACCAGGGCGCCGCCGCCGGAGGTGGTAATAATTTTATTTCCGTTAAAGCTTAAGATCGCCATCTTTCCGAAAGTTCCGCATTTCACACCTTTGTAAGTACTGCCCAGGGCCTCCGCAGCATCTTCCAACAGGGGAACGTTATATTCCTCACAAAGCGCAGTGAGCTCATCCATCTTTGCGGGCATACCGTACAGATGTACAACAATTACAGCTTTTGGCAGCCTGCCCGATTTGGCCCGGCTTTCCAGCGCTTCCCGCAGTGCTTCAGGGCACATATTCCAGGTTTCCTTTTCGCTGTCGATGAAAACTGGCCTGGCCCCTACATAAGCAATAGGATTTGCTGAAGCGGCAAATGTCATAGACTGGCAGAATACTTCGTCACCTGCGCCAATATTCAGCATAACCAGCGCCAGATGAAGAGCTGCCGTACCTGCACTCATCACTGCTACATGGGAGCCGTTACCGAGGTATTCTTCAAGATCCGACTCAAAACCGTTTACATTGGCTCCAAGTGGCGCCACCCAGTTGTCCGTAAAGGCTTTCTGTATAAATTTCAGCTCATTCCCGCCCATATGCGGTGTGGAAAGTAAAATTTTTGGATTCATCAAGTGTGTTTTTTAAGGGTCACCGGTTCAGCAAAAAGTACCGGATTAAGAATAGGTTTTACAGTATAAGGGTAAGATTTGCAAAACACCACCCGATTGATTGCGGATTCATTAACAAATTCATATTTCCCGACGGATTTCACCATACTGACTATCTAAGATGACTGTAAGAGCACAAAAATACATCTTTTAGGCTAATTAATAATAAAATGTGCTGAGATAAATCTCACCTGCCTCAGCACCTGCCTTAATAAATCGGACCCACACCATGGACCTGGCACCAAGCGTCAAAAAAAAGGGCATTCCGAAAAATGCCCTGAGAAACAATTATAATACAGTAATTTCCTTACCTACCAACAAAAGGGGGTTGCGGGTAGGACAGCAAATTAAGGTTCCCTGTGCCTCTTAGGCAGTTATTCTTAGTTTTGCGGTTCTGTGGGTTTCCACATTGGTACCGGCACTCATAAAGCCGTTCAGGTCCAGTCGGCCGTTAGGCCCCTCCTTTACACCTCTGCTTTCAAGATATTGTCTGCCGCTACCGGCTTTTCCTGTATTTTCAAAGAGGATGTTCAGTTCTCTTTCCAGCCCGGCTCTAGTATCACGTCTTCTGTCTTTATTATTCATCATAACTTAATCATTAATTATTTCGTAAACTGATTCAATATTCTTCTTTGTTATCCTGTGGGCAACTGCGTTGTTAAGCGCATGTTTTACAAAATGCTCATAATTCCCCGTCATCCACTGTTCCCTGTTAAAACTTCTGCGTACATACCAGTCCGACATTTTCACCATATTTTGGGTAAGCGGAAAACAGTACTCTGCCATCAGACTGCGGATTTTATCAGAAAACTCCTGATCCAGAAACTGTCCGGACTGCAGGTCGTCCAGGACATCCTGAAGCGATGCCAGCGCCAGATGGGGTACATACGGCAGGCTGTTGGCAGCCACATCATCACGCAGACTCTGGGATACAGCGGCATACAGTTCAGGATAGCCTGCCTTCTCCAGTTCTGTCCCCGCATCAAGCAGGTTTTTACGGATGCTTACGTGCTGTATCAGCGCTGCCGCAGCAATCGCTGAAGGTTGCAGTTGGCTTCCAATTGCAGAAGGATTTCTTCTGCATACCTGGTAAAGCACCGCACTGCACAGTTCCGAAGCATACTCCGGTTGGTCTCCTGTACACTGCAACAGCAGTTCATTTGCAACCTCCGGAACCTGCGGTGCCAGCTTCACTAAAGTTTCTTCCGCTCTTATACTTACCGAATTGTCCGGATGATTCAGGTGCCAGATCAGCAGTTGTACCGCAAGCTGGTTGGCGGTGAAACCGGCATTTGCGTCATTCAGCCATTTGTATTTATTAACTGAGCTCTTATCAGGACAGACAAGATAGGCGAAATGCCTGCTGATGATATCCAGTAAATCACCGGCTGGTAATGTGGAGGCCTCAACATCCAGCAGTTGGGCCAGAGCCGTACCAAGTTTTTTGGTACTGAACCCATAATTTTCCGAAGGATGCAGTACATGTTTGATCCAGCTGGAGCTTAGCTTTTCGCCTGCCTGAGCAATTCCGTTACCGGAACCGTTAAGCCTGTTCATTTCATATAGATTCCCGCAATCGGCTTCCGTTACGGACTCAGCACATACGGGGTCAAGTTCATTCAGCAACCGTTCAAATCTGATACAGTTGGATGGGGTAAGTTCCATTGCCAGGACCCCTGCAATCAGGCGTCGTGTTTTCAAACTTAACTGCCGCGTGATCAGTTGCGTCCAGTCAGCGGCAAAGAGATCCGCATGTACTTTGCTGCGTACTTCCGCTTCATTCATGATCTGCGCCATCCTTTTACCGTACTGTTTTGCCGACTTGGCTGAAGTATCCGAAGGAGCAAACAGACTGCACAGTGCCAGTTTCAGTACGGGATCACAATTCAGATGAATCAGGATTTCCGGTAATGTCTCGCTTTCACGCAGGTTAGCTGCACCCAGATGGTATCCTGCCCCACGTGTGGGAGCATCAAATGTGGACTTCTCAGCATTCATCAGTACTGTTTCAGGTGCCGGCAGAACTTCAAAACGGTAGTAAGATAGAGCCTTCTCAGCCTGACCGGTTGCCGTAAGGACACCCGCAAATTCTTCCTTAATGCTTTTCACAGCATTTGGGTAGGACATTTCACCGGAAGCATAATCGAGCAGGGACGCAAACTTTTGCAGTGTGTGACCCGGCGCACTGCCAAAATGAATGAGTGCATCATTGATCAGGCAGAACTGAGATTCGTTGCGCCAGAAAGGACCCATCGAACTTTCCAGCATTTGCTGCCAGCAAACGGCAGCTTTAGTTTTTTCATTGTAAGTTCCAAAGCATACGACTAGGTGCAGCAGCTCTTCACAGCGCTCCCAACGGTTCATCATCCCGGAAATTACATGTTCCTGCCATGTTTCTGCAAGTTTCAGCACATATTTAATGCTGGATTCACTGTCCGCCAGGGTTTCAGCAGTTACACGGATAACTTTTCTGAATCCTTCACTGTAAAGTCCCAGTTGCCCGCGGCTGCCTGCAAGCATTGATTTGAGCAGATATTCGAGTTCCCGAGGTAAAGCGTCGCTCGTCAGCACAACAAGTGTTTGATAAAGTTGCGGGAATACCTGCTCCGGTAAAAGATAGCTTCTTTGCCACTGACTCCTGGACTCCAGACTGAATTTCATCGACTTTATCAGGAGCTGCAGCCTGTGCTGCAGACGTGCCGGTACTGTTGTACCCGATGCTTTATGGCGAAGCACCATTCCATGGAGGAAATACAGCTCCTCAATTAAATTCTGAAGGTCAGTTTCCCAGGTTTTCTGAAACCATTTTTTGGCACTGATCTCCGGAATGTCCTCATTACTTAGATACCCACGGCAGGTAGCTGCCAGACGCATCTGTTCAAAGGCTTGAAGATCAGGGTCTACACGGTTGGAGGCCCAGAGAGATACGGGAGAGTCGGCCGCTAGGTGCTTGGTCATCAGTACCGTAAGTACTTCAGCTCCCGGTTGGCTGGCCAAAAATAGCTTAATAATGGCTTTAGTCTCTGTAGCGGTTTCAGGAAGCCCGTGAATTCCGAGCATCGCCTCCAGATTGGCAGCCATGCTGCGCAGTAGTCTGCGTACAGGCAGGCGCGGCTTAAGTACCTCACCGAATACGCGGTGAAATTCCAGCGCGGATTCCGCATAAGCTACAATCCTGTCAGGATCTTCTTCGCAGTCAAGCAAGTCCTCCAGCTGCTCCCCAGTGCTCAACAGTTCATTGTAAGTAAGCAGAACAGGGTTGTTCCACGCTGCACAGTGGTCCCAGATCAGCCTTACCGTATCTTCCTTGCTCCATTCCATATCAGGATAGATACACGGGTCCGGGGCGAACACGGGTGCAGACCAGGGGGTTTTGGCTTCCATCGCGGCATAATACAGTGCTGACCTTAAACTGTCGTCGAGTTCACTTCGGTACTGTTTGTCTATGCAGGTACGGAGTTGTGCCGCTTCCGCCCAGGCTTCATACGCATAAAATTGTCCCAGGTATACAAATGCCCTGTCTGCGCAGATTTTTAAACCGTCATCATGGGTGATATACTGCAGGACTTCCCCAAATTGCTTCTGTGCAATTAAACTGTCTGCAATTTCTTCCCTGAATTCAGTAAACGCGGTACGGTAACGTACATTTAGTCTTTTTAGCAGTAGTGCAAGTCTAAGTGATTCCGCCGGGAGCTGCATCTCCACAGCCAGTTCTGCAGCACGCTTCACATCTTCCATCACCCATTCCGGTTTTACATGTACCCGCGCGGCTTTGTCTGCCCAGTCCTGCGTGCAGTCCAGTACTGCATTCAGCGGATAGGCCGACTGTGCGTCGTGATACAGCGTATTGGCTACAGAATAAGGATGGTCCGGATACTGGCGGCAAAACTGCAGCAGCAGGTCGTTGCCCTGCTCCATATAAGCGGCATGCAGTTTCAGAAGAAACCCTTTCAGCGTATCATGTCCTATTTCCAGCGTCTCCAGTGAGCGGTAAAGATGGCGGATGGCCGACATGGCATAAGCCCTGTCCTCACGCACCTCCAGTGGGAGCATATCCAGAAGGTCATTGGGCGGGATCGGGCCCCGGGCCTGCGAAAGAAGTACGGAAATCCACAGTCTCGTGCGGTCTTCCAGCAACTCTTCGCCTACGCCCGGATCATAATTCCGGAGTTTTTGGTTATTAAATTTCATCGCTCAGTTTTCAAGGGGATTGATGGGACTTACATAAACATACCGGGATTATTTTCTTGGCGGGATTGGTGGATCTGTTTCGTCAATTGATGAAGTTTGCGAAGTGGTAGCTGAATCCTTAGCAGTTGACGCGGCTGAATCACCACCATCCAGGAAAACATTGCCGGTAGGGTTCGTTTCTTCAAAAATTTCTTCGGCCTGATCGTTACGGCAGGAAGATAATACCATTAGACTTACACACGCTGAGATTGCAATTAATTTTTTCATTTCAATTATTTTTTGTCAAATGTATAGCACATTTCCATTAATTAAAAACCGTTAGCCTTTTTCAGCGGTATTATTATAAAAAATAACGGTATTTTCTTAAAAAATGCAGGTATTTCAATAAAACTCAATTTTAAATATTTACCGTAAAGTACTGTAAATCCGAAGTTTTTTATATATTTACCGATAGTAATAAGCACCCCCTGCTTGAAAACATCGCTGTACAACCGTAAATTCCTGATTAAAATAGTCATTAGTATGATTATGGCTGTCTCTGTGCATTTAAGTGGCCAGAATACCTTAGCTGATGAGACGCTATATTCCGAACTGGAAAAACAGATTTCAGCAGTTCAGAAAGACCCTTTAAAAACCCAAAAATTCATCCACCTTTTCGCTAAAAAAGCAAAGTCTGAGAAAAATGAGGAAAAACTTTATCGGGCATATGCGTTAGGGACTATATATGCTGAAAATCGGCGGAAATCGGCATATGCCGACAGCATGCTGCATACAGCTGCCCAAATCAACCGGCCTGACATATTGGGTGATGCACATATGATGAATGGCATGCTGCATCAGTTAAATGAAGATTATAATGTTTCATTACAGAGTTATGTTCAGGCCCAGAACTTTATAGATGTTGACCAGGACCCCTATATGGCTCATGTTCTGTATCTCAATATTGCACGTATCAGAACATACTTAGGTCAGAATAGTGAGGCAAAGGAGGAACTTTTAAAAGCAGTCTCATTTTTCCGGAACAACTATAAGATGGTTGACGATACAGATTATAGAAACTATTACATGCACTCTCTTATCGCCCTGTTGGATACCCAGTCCAAACTGGGAGAGTTCGCAGATAATGAAAAACTCGTTGCGGAAGGGGTCTCCTTTATTGAAAAAGAAAAGCTGCCGCAGTTCAGGCCCTACTTCGTGGGCTCAGAAGGTATCGATGCTTATTACCGTAAAAATTACCCCCTGGCCATCAGCAAACTGAACCATGCCCTTAGCCTCTACAATGACAACTGGAAGCACCTTACCGAGAAATTCTACCTCGGTATGAGCTATTACAAGGCCGGCAAACATCCGGAGGCGCTTAAATACCTAAATATGCTGGACGAGGAATTCCAGAAAACCGGTAAGATAGACCCCCAGTTTAGGCCCGCCTTCGAGACCCTCTATGAATATCACAAGAACACCGGGAATGTTCAGAAACAATTGGAATATGTAAATAAACTGCTCCAAATCAACACCCTCTACGAAAAAAACTATAAGGAACTGTTCCAGCAGCTCAGCAGCCGCTACGACAATAAGGTCCTGCAGGAGGAAAAGGAACAGCTGCAGAACCGGCTGGTCACAGACCGCATACAGTCGGGGATTATAAGTGGGGCTTCCCTTTTAATTGCCTTCGTCTCCCTGTTCATTGCCCTGCGCTACTACCGCCGCCGAAACTATTATAAGAAACTCTACGAAGCGTTTTCAGCCATACCGCAATCCGGGCCGGAGGCCGATGGGGATACAGACAGCGAAAGAGAGTGTTTTCAGGAAGAAAAGTTACACGCAAATCAGGAACTACTGTCGGAAAATGAAATTTTTGTATCTCCGGCGTCAACTGAAGAAATTCTGCCGGAAAACGAAGCGGAGGCGGTGAATTCCGAATCCGTGCAGCAGGGCATGCGCAACGGCGGTGGCCTTAATCCGCTGCTTGTAGATCAGATTATGGACCGACTCCGGCAGTTCGAGCACGATAAGGGGTATATGAAAAGGAATCTTACCCTCACTGCCCTGGCTTCGTACTGCGGCACCAACAGCACATATTTGTCCAAGGTCCTGAACCAGAACATGGGCCTGGGCTTCAATGGCTATCTCAATTCTCTCCGTCTGAATGAAGTGATACAGATGTGGAAAACCAAGCCCCGGACACGGCAGCTCAGTATACAGGACACCGCCAACAAACTCGGTTACAGTACAGCCCAGAGTTTCTCCAAGAACTTCCAGGAACGCTACCACATCTCCCCTACTTACTTCCTGAAAAGGCTGAATGATGACGAACCGATTTAAATTGGGGATTGTGGATTTTGAATTTTGAATTTTGAATTCCGGAAATAGACGCCGGCAGCACGCTCTAACCGTTAAAGCTAAATTTATGTTATAAGAATTAGAGACGGTAAAGGGGGAAGAAGTCTGCACTCTCTTTCCCAGCACTTAGTTTTTGATATACTTCTTCATTTACAATATAATTCCAGATAGAAAACTGTTTGAATTTCTTAGAGAAACCGGATTTAAACCTAAACAAAGAGTCATCGTCCTGACCGCCAACACCTCCACCTAAGTGCATCGTGGTTGCCGCTGAATCATTTCCTATCAATCTTGCCTCGTCCAGAATCAGTTTCATCGGTGTGTCACTAATATATTTATTAGAAGTACCCGCTAAATGGTATTGCATTATTTTTCCCGCAAACGTGAAAATTGCACCGGCAATAACTTTTTCCCCATCTAAAGCGACTAATAATCGTGCATCAAATGAGGGATTATTAAGAAACTTCAGGAAATAATCGTTATTAAAATAATAGTTTCTACCGGCTTCAACGCGGTCCATCGTTTCATAGTAAACCGAAATAAAATGCTCAATCTCTTCCTTCGATTCCGTATGTTGAACTCTATACGACTTTCGGCGTAACTGATTTAATTCGCTTTTGAGAGATTTGCGATACGCGCGCCGCTGTTCCTCCGGTGAGATTGTTAAATCTATAGCAACAGTTTTGTTTAAATCAATTACTTTTCCTAAACCTGTTAACAAATCAGCTTGGGAAATAAGCGGATGCAGACGGCTGAATACTGATACAATATTTAAATCCCGGCAGAACTCAATAAATTTTTCCCTGAAAAACCGCTTCAATGAATCACGTGCACCGTCATTTTGAAATTTATATATCGGTCCAGCGTATCCATAAACGGAAGTTATATCGAAATAATCTGTATCAGGAATAGGACGTATAACAATAGGCAACGCTATGAAACTTTCGCCTTGTTTAAAATAAAGCAATTTAGACTGAAAATCATTATCTATCTGATGAAAATACGAAGTGTGGTGAAAATCAAACTGCTCAGCTTGCCGG
Source organism: Chryseobacterium sp. (assembly GCF_008831505.1). Classification (NCBI taxonomy): domain Bacteria; kingdom Pseudomonadati; phylum Bacteroidota; class Flavobacteriia; order Flavobacteriales; family Weeksellaceae; genus Chryseobacterium; species Chryseobacterium sp. The sequence goes on from NZ_CP044507.1 coordinate 1,984,186, forward strand.
ACTACAGAATCCCAGTCCGGGGAATCTGTATCCATTACTATGAACTCAAACATGTATATTAAAATTGTTGATGATGGTACTAATAACCCTTATATCTGCTTCGCTGTATCTGAAATCAATATGAATCATAAGTATTGTATCCTCCACTAATTTTGCAGCATCACTTTTCTGGCCAGGCCAGAGGACCATCGGATAAATAGTATTCGCAACCAGGTGAGATTTGAAAAAATCTCTATTGTTCCTATTGGCAAAAGTGAATATTAAGGCAAACTCTTCGTGTCTGTCATGCACAATCAGTCTGAAATGACTGCTGGGATTGAGAAGCGATTTTATCAACTGACTATTCCTTTTCTTTTTCAGCTTTATACTTTCTACGTCTAAGGTATGTGCGTACTTAGCCACAGATGATGGCATACTTCCATGCGTACTTCTGTCTTCAAAATTGCTTTCAGCCGTGGTTAACAGATCACGGAAAACCTGCTTCTCTGCAAATTTCCCTTCCAGGTAATCACGTTTCAGTGTCATTCCGCAAAACTTTCGTAATGCAACATCCTCGGCCTTAGCGGATACACTATAATCCGACATATTCAGTCTTTTCACAAAACCACCTACAGGTAAAGGAAGTTCCTTACGCAGCGATCCAAATACAAAGTCTGCCTTATTGCGGTGTAATAAGGATAAATTATGGGTAATATCTTCAATCACAGAACAGTTTGTGGTCTGTACAGATAAATCAAAATCCCACCCAAAATAGTTGACTTTAAGCACAGCCGTAGTGGCGACATCTTCAATGTCCAGCGCAACAGATCCCTCCAGCGGATGAATCTGATAATATATAAACTGGACCGGCAAATCTTCTAAAAAGTTATAAACCTCGTGACAATAATAATCTGGGATGTACAGACGGTTCCATTGAAACTTTTCTATACCAAACTGAAGTATGGCACGTAAGGCGGATCGACCTGAAAAAAAAGGTGTAATCTGATCCCAGAAGGTACTGCCGGAACCATACGTACGAAGGGTATCATCAGTCAGGAGATGAAAGTCTGAACCATACTCTTTATTCATGCGACCAATAATCATTTTGCTTCAGATGACTGATATAATCTTCATGGGTAATACCTACTACGACCTGATCCCACCATTGATTTTTACGAAAATAATGATCCTTTTTGGTACCCTCTATTATCCAGCCACACTTTTTTGTGTAAACATGAATAGACGCGGTGTTGTAGGAGATCATTGAGCCATTTAAACGCCTTAGTCCGAGTTCTTCGAAGGCGTACTTATTAATTGCCATAATGGTATCCACACCATAACCTTTCCCGCGCATATCCTTGTCACCGAGAAGCATCCCATGAAATGCATTTTTGTCCTTCCAGTTAATGTCCACTAAATTTGCCATGCCTATCAAACCGAGCTCATCTGTATCAATTGCAAATCTCTGGTTAGTACTTCCCACAGACAAACTGTTATACCATTTCTCCTGGTCCTGAGAACTGGAGGGGAAATGCCATCCGCCTAACATATAGTTTATGTCCGGATCATTAGACCAGATTTGCAGCAGTTCGAGGTCTGCTTTTTCAATTGCACGCAGGGTTACTTTTTTACCTTTAATATTCATGACTTTTTGTTTTTAAAGTGGTTACTTGACAATGTACGGCTAATACCAAGATCATCTACATCGTCTACGGTCTGGCCTAAAATTATGGTTTCAGATTTAAAAAGTACAGATTTAACCGTCATCAGAAGAATCTTCAGGTCCAAAGCGAAACTTACATTCTCCACATAATATACATCATTATCAAATCTTTCTGAGAACCTCATTACGTTTCTACCCTTTACCTGGGCAAGACCTGTAATCCCGGGCCGAACTTCGTGTCTTCTCCTGTGTTTTGCAGTATACAGAGGCAGATATTCCGGCAGCAGCGGGCGCGGCCCGATTAAGGACATATCACCTTTCATGACATTGAGTAGCTGGGGAATCTCATCCAGTGAGGTCTTTCGAACAAAACTTCCGGTTTTTGTAAGCCTGTCCATGTCCGGCAACAGCGTTCCGTCTGTATCCTTCTGGTCCGTCATTGTTTTAAATTTGATGATGCTGAATATTTTTTCGCCTTTTCCGGGACGCCTCTGAAAAAAGAAAGGATTTCCACTGTTCGCCAAGGCTAATGCAATGGTGACCAATAAAAAGACCGGACTTAGGATTATTAACCCTGTAAGTGCGGCAGTGAAGTCGATGAGACGCTTGATGTAATTTTTGTACACTTCCGTGGTGTTTGTAACATTATTTTTTATCATGAACGGCAATTGCCATTTACTGTTTTCTATTGTAACTGGCCGATGTCTCTATAAAATCATTTTCTGAGCTTTGCTCCAATCAGTGCGCTCATCTGCTTCTGCAAGATCAATAAACTCTTCGTTCCTTATAAGCTGGATTAGTTTATTCAAAGCATCTTTCTTACCTAAATTAGTCTTAATGTGCCGCTTATATCGGTTGAGGAGGTTTCCGCTTTCCTTAAAATAATCCTCATACTCATCTCTGGTCAATACCCGGTTCATCTCAGGAATCAAATCACCTATGTGAAAATAGGTCATAGAATAAGACTGTTTTTTCATCTGCTTCCTGATAAAAGATAAAGGAAAAAACCTGAAATACCCTCCACCGGAATAGGCTACTTCACCTCCCAGGAGTTTAATTGTGGAAACCGGAAACTCTTTTAAAACGCAGCCATTATAAGTGATTAAAGTGGGCATTTTATGCTCAAATGCCGCAAAACCGCCAAAGTCACGCACTGCAGGAAAAACCGAGGCATCCCGCTTTATGCCACATTGAGAGAGGATTTCGAATGCCCATTTATTATGTTCACCTATTGAGAATGCTGGTGCTCTGTAACTGATTACCTTTTTACCTATACATTCTTCTAAAGAACTTACGGCACTGTAAGTATCCTCTATCGCTTCTTCTCTAGTCAATTTTGTTAGCCATAGATGTTTATCCGAATGACAGCCAATCTCATGACCTCTCTCAGCAATCTTTCTGATAACATGCGGAAACTCCACAGCCATTTTCCCTACACAGAAGAACGTAGCCTTTGTTTTAACTTCATCCAACAGGTCCAGGATGATGTTCAGGATTTGATCAAACTCCGCATATTTCTCGTTACGGCCACCCTGATATGCTTTTTCCACATACCACTCTTCAATGTCAAAGGACAGAATATTCATTATTTGCTGTTTTTCAATTAAAGATCGTCAGTATCTATAAACATCAGGTGCCAGGCTTCCTCATTTAATAATTCTTCCTGAGGTATTTTTCCTGACAAATTCTTAAAGATAAAATGGAATTTGAAAGGGCTTTTCATGAATCCGTGGGCCAATATACGGTATTTTCCGGCAGAAGATTTACTCATCATCGTCATTATGGCTTCAATTCCATTTGCTTTTGCACGGGCTTCCATTGCATTGTAGAGATTAGACAGGCAAATATTTTCGGTATACATAAAGTCGACGATTCCATAAGAAGGTACCCCTTCACGAACTATAGCCCGCAGTGAAACAAAACCGATAAGCCGGTCCGCTCTGTAAGCGCAAACGAAGAGATATTCGGCGCCCGGCGCACCATAACGCCACTTGCTGAACGCAGCATCTTTTTTAAGTGTATTAGGTGTAATCTGCTCATAAGTTTTAATAAACTCACCGTACCCACTGATCTCTTCAAACTTTTTATACGTAACAACTTTAATATCCGCATTGCTTTTTTTCCTGAATGCTGTGCTGTACAGTGCAGCACCTATATTAAAAACGGGAGCCAACACCCCTAATTTCTTACGCTGCAACAGCGAGTTCAGTTTCAGGAACTTGATGTACAGAGGCATTTCAAAACCCACTTCCCAACCCATCCTCATAAAACCGGGCATCACCGCTTTCCGGATTGGAAAGGTAAGGTTGAAATCCACACCGGATTTCGTTTGTTCTTCAGCTGCAAAGTTACCAAGTTTGGTGAATATACCTGCTTTTCTCTGCTTTGGGCTAGTCATGACCCCACAAACCATCCCTGACCTGTAGGTCTGCCCGCCTATTTTATAAACAAAGGGCAGCGCGGCATAATAGCCTACCAAGTCGTCCTTTATCATTGCGCCGTACTCATAAGATTTGGTGGCAGCGGGATAGGACTGGAAAAGCCATTTATACTTATCTGCAGAATAAGAAATACTGGTGTGCGCGTCATCAAATACCTCGGGGAAACATTCAGCAAACAGCTTTTGCTGCCGGTCCAGTGACACTTTGTAATCAAACTTCTGAAATTCTAGCATACTCATATCTGTTATTTACTTTGAAGCACCTCCAGCATATGGGGCCAGATAACCTCATGATCAAAATGCTGCTGCACCCACTGGCGACCTGATTTTCCTATAGTTGCAGCCAATTCCTGATCAAAATACATTTCAATCTTTGACGCAATGTCTGCCGGTTCAATAACTATATAATGCCCGCTCACATTTTCCTTTATGGCATCCCTGCAACCCGTAATGTCACTCGCTAAAACCGGAACTTCCATGGCTGATGCCTCAATTAAGCTCAGACCAAATCCGTCACGGTACGAAGGAAGGACAAGTACGGACATCAGTGGGTAGTAATATTCCATACCTTCTTTTATGAACCCGGTTTTAATAATATTAGGATCGTCGTTTATAATATCAATATAGCTGTCTTCTACAGAATCCCTATCTTCCAGATCTCCCACAAGAAGAAGCTTAATAGATTTATGGGGATGTTTCTTCACTAAAATTTGATAGGCATCCACCAGTTCCATAATTCCCTTATCGCGTACCATGCGACCGGAAAAGCCAATAATAAATTCCTCCGGCTGTATGGACAGGGATTTTCTGATTTCTGTCAGTTTATCAATATCAATCAACTCCGGGTTATATTTATGCCTGGTGTCTATCCCTCCACAGGTGCCACTGCCCAGAATTACACGTTTACCGGGCAGGTCAATTTTCAGTTCCTCACGAATCTGCATCACAAAAGGACTTACACAGACAATTTTGTGCGAAAAAAAGGACAGGAAACGTTCGAGATTTATGAATATTGCCTTCCTTATTCCGGTTTCAGTTTCATAAAAAGTTCCGTGAGCGAAGAGTATGATTTTTGGTACGCCCATAATGCGGCCAGCCAAAACGGTCAGTAGTGTTCCTTTGGGCTGATGTCCGATCAGCACATTTACTTTATTACGTTTAATAAACTTACAGATCCGGTAAAGTGCGGCCAGATCTTTCATCGGGCTGAGCTGGCGGTTCAGCTCTATTGCCTCATAGCTTTTAATCTGCTGCACCTTTGCGAAATCATCCAGTTCAGGATCCGGACTGCAGATCAGATGCATATCCACACCATTTTCTTTAAAATAGCGGAACTGCCCGCCAATAAAAATTTTGGCAGAAGAAAACAGATTGATGATTTCCAATACTCTGAGTTTACCCTGTTCCGGGTAACCGTCCTTTTGTGTCATTATTTATTTATCTGTTGGAATATGGAAATAAATTCCCGAATAGATTAAAGCTTTGTGAATATTTAGTTTAATTTTTGCTGTATTAAGTCACACTTATCATTTACTGCGTTGTATACACATAAAAAGTCTATACACATTTGGCTTAGTTACGATCTTAAATGAACAATTATTGCCTTAATTATTTTTTCGTTTCAATATAGTATCCATTAATTTCATCATAGCGAAGACGCCGGCAGCATTTCCATATTTTGCCAACGTAAAAAGCACTTTCCAATGAGGTGGCATATAGTGAAAATCCAAACTTTTAATAGCTTTCTTAAATTCCGGATCCTGGATAATTTTAGAAATTTCTTTATAAATCTTAATATTCCCATCCTTTCTTGCCATTTCATTCAGGCCTAAACCAATTAAACTTAAGGCAATTCTACTGTGGTAAGCTTGCTGAAATATCAGATCTTTTCCTTCCGAAATTACTGCCATCCTCTTGTGCAGTTCTTTCCATTGGGACTGTAAATTCGGCTTAGATTTTGCCGTGAGGGAGTTTACATTAAAGCGGATATAATTATAATAAGGCTTGTCAATAATTTTTACGGTCCCCTTGCAGTATTCAAGATACTGAAGGTTAAAAAGGGCATCTTCTGTTCCTATTATTCGGGTGTCAACAAATTCTACATTATTGTCCTTAATGATGGCGGTTCTGTATATTTTCCCCCAGGCAGCAGCCAAAGAATTTGCCTGACTGGGATCCCTGAGTTCTTCGCCAATTAATCCAATCATTCTCCGCTGTATTTCACTCACAGGATAAACACCAGAGAGATTATAAGCACGCGGTTCTATAATATTTTTAAAGATGCGGTTATACGAGAAGATAATTAGGTCAAAGCCGGTTTCGAAGGTTTTTGCAAAAGTATCCGCGTCCAGCCAGTCATCACTGTCTATAAACATAATATACTCACCGGTAGCTGCCTTTATACCCACGTTACGGGATCCAGAAAGCCCTACATTTTTCTGATCTATAACTCTAACATTTTTTATTTCCTGCTGCAGTTGCCTAAGTATACTTAAAGTACTGTCTGTAGACCCATCGTTTATACAGATAATTTCCAGGTTATCGTAGTCCTGTTCGGCAATACTCCTTACACATTTTAAAACGTATTCCTCAACATTATAACAGGGAACAATTACACTAAATTTTGGATTTACCATATTAAAATATTGTTTACGTAATGATGTATCATAAGGTAGATTTCATACTTAGAATTTTAGAATCTTCAATCACTGAAGTAAATTTTTCCATAATCTGAGCCTGTATTTCCTTTGTACTGTGATGCTTTTTGCCGCACTTCCACGCTTTTTTCGCATACTCTTCAATAACGACGGGATTATGCGCAATCCTTCGTAGCACCGGTTCAATCTCATCCGTGGCCGGGATACAAAAAGCAGCATCATTCTTTTTCAGATACTGATAACCGGCGTGCTGATGCCAGCAAATCGCCATTATTGCACAAGACGAGGCCATTAAGTCTACAATTTTCGTTGAAAATGATACCCGTGTAGCATATTTGTATTTCTTTTCAAATGATTCTACATGCAGAGCGATATCGGACACAGCATAAATTTCCCTGAGTTCTGCCGGTGTTACCCTGCCCTTTATCTGTACATCTTCTGACAGACAAATTGCGGATCTCTGTTCATCTGTAACGGTGTCCGGCGTATAAACATCCATAATAATACGGACTCCAGCCGAATTAATATTTTTTATTGCCTTCGAAATCTGCCCAAGCGTTTTCCAGCGGCTGCAGTAGAAACGACCTGCATAAACCATTCGGATTGGTTCATGAACCTGTTTCGGTTTAAATTCAGTGTTAAAATTGCCGCCCTTATACAGGGTAGATGCAGGCACATTATACAGCCGGTGATACTCGTTTGCCTGCTCTTCAGAAAATGTATAATAATGTTTATATAATCCGATATGTTTTTTAAACTGTTTTCTGAACAAATGCCTTTTAATCCAAAATAAGGGAGAATAGCTCACCTGCATGAGCGATGCTTCATCATCTGCAGTAAATGCCACAAATGGAGCCTTAGTCATTGTTGAAACTATTTTCTCCAGTCGCAGAACCTTGGGCGTTAGTAATCGGGGACAGAATACAATATCCGGATTAAAATCTGTTACAAACTTTTTGAGTGCTACTGTATCGTATTTGCCTGCCTGCCATATCATTTCCCGGACTGTGCGAAGACCTTCACCCGTCATTGATTTCATTATCTGATAAAATTTCTCAGGCTTGGCCTCCGCCACGGATCCATTTTCCTGCTGCATATCTGAAACTGAAATCTTAAATGCTCGCCCAGCAGGTTTTCCCAAAATAGACTTCGCCATCATAATGTCAGTAACCTGGAAATAGTTGGTGCACGAGTTGTTTTTGGGACTTCCCGGACTGCCGTAAATGTGCGCAAACTCTGCATCAAAACCGCTGAACCAGTTGCTCAGTACATTGTTTCCATGCACCTCATCATTCCAAACTTCGTCCGCAATAATCAGTATCCTCATCCTTTATTAATATTGTATACAAAAGTACCGATTATGAACGGGAAAAGATTAAAGAGGAAAAATATGAACTTCAGTGAGCGTGGCAAAACCGGAGAATTTTTAACAATTCTCCAGTTTTCCGAAAACGTTTCCATTACAACCTTTTTCTGTTCAGTAGTAAGTCTGGGATTTCCTCTTCCAATTACCATAGCCCGGCAAACATGTCCGCGCGTTTGCGCTTCCAAATCATACTCCCCTTTATCATGGAAAAATGAGATACGCTCACGGTAAGCTTCCAGAAAATCCAGATTGGGCCTGGAATAATGGGCCGCCATGGTACTTTGTTGATTCGCATAGTAATAATACAATTTTTGAGAAGTAACTGCTATGGTATTAGCTTTATAATACCACCTCCACGTAGCCAAATCGTCCTCAAAATATCTCCCTTCTGGAATAGGAAGTCCCTCCAGGACCTTACGGTGATATAATTTTGCACATACAGTTACCTTGGCAAAACCTTTTAAAAAAACAGAATGCTTATCGAATATTTGAACGTTCACCTTTTGCTCGATATTGGGAAAACTTACTTCTGCTCCACGTATATGGCCACATTGAGCAATGTCTGCATTGTTTTTCTGTACTAAATCCAACAGCGTTTTCAAATAATCGTGATGCCAATAGTCATCACCGTCCAAAAAGGATACAAAAATGCCTTTGCTCAAATTAAAACCGGAATTACGTGCGGACGCTACTCCGCCGTTTTCCTTATTTAGAATCCGAATGCGGGAATCTTTCGCAGCAAATTCATTACAGATTTGGGCGCTTGCATCCGGCGAACCATCGTTCACCAGTATTAGTTCCCAATTGCTGTACGATTGGTTGAGTACACTGTTAATACAGTTAGGAAGGTATTTTTCTACATTATAAACAGGTACAATGACGCTGATGAGTGGATTTTCCATATTAGCTGCCCTTATTTATATACTTCAAATATTCGCTCCAGTCGCCAATGTCTGTCCACGATTTTTCGCTTACCGGGAAACAGCCTACCCTGCCACCATTTCCACGCGTTTTTTCAATAAGTTCAGTGATGTGGTAGAATTCATTTTCTGGAATATCATGTATAAGTTCAGGGTCCAGCAGGTACACTCCCGTATTGATCATATAACTGATATCCGGTTTCTCTGAAAGCCCTGTCAGGGAACCGTTCTCACCTGTCTCTACCACACCATAAGGAATGCGGTAGGTTTTCACGGCAGCTACAATGGTAATCTTATTTTTATTCCGTACATGATAATCATAGACGTCCCGGTAGTCCTGGTCGATAAGGATGTCACAGTTGGAGACAAAAAAGGGAGTTTTTATTTTGTCTTTAAGCAATGAAACACTTCCGATGGTCCCTAACGGAATATCTTCTTTAAAGAAATCCACATTGTATTTGGTTTCCAGATTATCCAGGTAGTATTTTAAAATCTCAAACTTATAGTTAACCGACATATAAAAACGGCTGCAGCCTATGGCGCAGAACTGATCCAGGATAAGCTCCAGAATAGTTTTCTCATTCAGCGGAATCAGCGGCTTCGGAATCACGTTGGTAAGCGGTCTTAATCGGGTACCCTGGCCGCCGGCCATAATCACTACAGGCAGGTCAATTTTTTCCCGCGCTTCACTCTGGTGCATCTCAAAGAGGTCCTGCCAGTAATAAACATCCAGCAGTTCACCTGAAGCAGAAACCAGGGGCATGAATTCGGCGCGCAGTTTTTGCATTTTGGCTTTTACGCCCTCTATATCATCATTTTCAGCTGCATATATTTTATGGGTATCTACGATCGGATCAATTGCTTGTGTGAGGCTATGGCCTTTTATAATGGCCCGCTGCAGGTCACCAATGGTAATCATACCCAGAAACTGACCATCCCTGTTTACAATAAGCGATTTCACTCCTTCATGATCCATTTTTTCCAGGACCTGAAGTATGGACCTGCCGGAATCAATACTGATGTTTGCCGTTTTACTGTGCATTTAATTTTATCATTTTTGTGTTAAGTAATTAAAATACCATTGCCATCCTGTAAGCCGGGCAGTTATTTATTCGTTTGCGTACATAAGGTGCGGTTCCTGCCAGTAAAAATGGTAAATAAGTCCGCCACCCCGCAGAGAAAGCACTATCAATACGATAATAATAAGACTGTAAGCAACAGTCCGTTCAAATCCATTAAAAAACCGGTTTATAGCCAGCGGTATAAGCAGCATCATGTAAAGGTGAAAGTACATACTTATCCGGATCATGGAACCGTTGGAATATATAAGAGGTCCAAGAACCGTAAACAGCGGCAACATAAGGTAGAGATTAGCTAAAGACCGTTTACTCACCAGTTCTTCCTTCTTAATTGCGAGATAACAAAAAACCGATACCAAAAGTAAAAGTCCAATAAATGTAGTGGCTCCCCCCTGAACCTCTTCTGTACCATAATCCGAATATTTATCCATCCCTACAGCCGCACCCATTAAAATAATAATTCTGTTGGTAAAAAGAAGCACCACAGGAACCAATGCCATAGAAACCAAATGAACAGTTTTCAGATATTTTGGATTTAGTCTGCTAAGCAGGATAGGTAACACAAAGAGTAAACACGACATGTGAATTGCAGCGCCAAGGAGCATACAGGCAATGCTCCATGCGTACCTGCCGCGGTCCATATACAAAAACGCAAAAATGGTGAGGCCAATCGCATACAGCTGCCGCCCGCCCGACAAAGAAATAATATGGAACATGGAAACGTACAGTACATAAGCAAAAACAAGCTGTTTCATACTGCTGCTGTAGCGATACATCAGTTTGCCCAATGGAATAAAGAAAATCAAATTACAAGCAAATACAAATATGGGCCAGCTGTCAGTAAATGCAGAGATAAAGCGCTGCATTATTGTGTATCCGATATCATCCTGACTGGTGCGGTAAAAATAACGACCTACAAATTCATCCCATATCTGCGACCAGCGCATGGACATTACATCGTAATAATGGATGTAATAGCTTTCAGTATCCGATCCGACACTTAAACTCCGAAGGGCCGTTTGCAGTATGAGTATGGCACTGACTATATAGATAAAAATCTTCCTGTTTCGGGGACTGTCTGCTGCCCCCAGGAAAATTCCCAGGAATATAATTAGTGGAAAAATAATTAAATTAATACTCATTTACTGTCACGTTTAATCCGCTTATAGGCTTCGGTCCATCTCAGCATCATCTCATAATTATTGGTTTGCCGCGCTTCCAGTTTTGCTGCATTTGTTTTCAGCCTGTCTGCCAGTCCCTCCTCCGTGAGCAAACGGTCGATATTAACCGCCATGGCGCCATAATCACCCTGCGCACTCAGAAGTACAGTTTCGCCTTCACTGTTCAGCTCTGTGGTTCCGCCTTCCGTGATTGTGGTAATTACCGGCAGCCCGTTGCTCATGGCTTCACGGATCGTATTGGGAACAAAATCCATCTTAAGCGGCAGCAGCGCATACCTGGCTTTACGTATTTCCAATATCACATCATCAAGGGTAGGTAATCTGCCTGCAAAGGTAACGTTTTCCTGAAGCCCATGAGCTTCAATAATTTTATCCAGTTCATTGCGGAAAGACTCATCATAACCACCAACGAAATGAAGTGAGATCTGGGGATGTTTCTTTTGGGCGATAGCAAAAGCTTTCAGCGCATCATCACCGGCTTTGCTGATTCCAGCTGCGAAATACACAAAGTCATAGCGCTTTTCTGTTTCACTTAGGTCAATATCTTTACCCATCGCTATAGATATACTAAGAAAACGGGCGTCCGGCTTAATTTCACGGCTGATGTATTCCTGAAACTCTTTTACCTCGGTACCGATATAATCAGCACGCTGTATGAGTTGCCTCTCCAGTTTTCCTTTATAAGCAAAGCTTACTTTTTCCAAAGGCACCTGAGTTACATTCACCAAACGTTCAAGCAGAGCCTGGAGCTGGAGGATGGTGGGTATGCCTTCAGGAACATCCAAAAGTCCCAGGGAATACTGTGGATTTTCCGCGCCGATCACATGCACAATATGCGGCTGTATCTTGCGGATATACTTCTTAATATAACTGCGGTTACCGGGAAACAGGGATTTATGCTTGCTGAAAACCTGATAGTAAATCTGGCTGAAGAGTCCGCTGTTTTCGTCGCGGAAAAAATGGTAATGTACACCATTTATGGTAAACTGCACTTCTTTTTCAGACAGATAGCGTACCGGAGTAATGACGTGAAGTTCCACCTCTTCAATTTTCTCAAACTCCCGTATAGCATTGGTATTCCAGACTGCCGAATCTACATTCTCATTGGTGGACTGCCCCTTTTTGTTCAGAATATACCGTAAGACCGGGTTGACTTTGGTCTTATAATGTTTCCTTACCATCGGGTTGGAAAAGGAACAGATCATGGCTACCTTAATCTTTTCCGCCATTCTACCTGTTTAACAGTTTTGCCGGATTACCGGTCCAAACCTCATCGGCAGGGACATCTTTCACCACCACTGAGCCCATGCCAAGAAGGGCGCCGGCACCCACTTTGCGATGGTCGCGGATGGAAGTATTGGGGCCTACCCAAACATCATCGCCCAGCACACAGGAGCCGGAGATTTCAGAACAGGCAATGACCATCACATTTTTACCCAGATCCACATTATGCGAGATATGACAGAGGTTATCGATTTTGGTATGATCGCCAATGACAGTATCGGACAACGCACCGCGGTCAATGCAGGTATTTCCGCCTACTTCCACAGAATTACCGATAATGACGCCGCCAATCTGCGGGAAACGGAAACGGTTGCCCTCGCTGTCTTTCTCGTAGCCAAAACCGGCGCCGCCTATCACAGCACCTTCCTTAAAGAAACAGTTTTTGCCAATGGTCACCTTATCATAAATCCTCACGAATGCAGAGATTACTGTACCCTTACCTATTTTGGCCTTACCGATATGAACATAAGGACCGATGTGTACGTCGGCACCAATTTCGGCTTCGGGATGGATGACCGCGGTGGGATGGATGCCCGCCTCTTCCTTTTCCACAAAAAAGGCGTTGGCTACCAGGGAAAAAGCCATCTTGGGATTAGGCACTGTAATAATGGTTTTTCCGGCAGCCTTCATAGCATCACTGTAGACCACTTCAGCGTCTGCCAGAATCACCTTTGCGGGCGTACCTTCGGCGATTTCCTGTTTATTGGTTTTTATGGAGTTAACCCAATCCAGTGTGGTGGCCGTTGTTTTTTTGGGATCTGCAATATGATCTGCGAAAACATTCTCTACCGGACCGTGAACGGTTGGACTGACTGCTTGAAGAGCTTTCAGTATTTGCTCCAGGCTTATTTTTTTTACTGTCATTTCTGTTTCTCTTTTTTACTCAGTCGTTACCGTTTATATCGCCCTCCCAGTCAATGTTTCGCTGACCGATGGACGCTAAGTGACTGTCATAGGTTTCCTTCATCCATTTTGCACGGTCGTCTATGACCTTAAATACACGCTGGCGCGGCGGCAGCACTTCCTCCTGCCACATGCCATCGTGAAACAGAAGTTGCAGTGCTTCTTCCTTAGCCTCTGTCAGGCGGTCTTCCATCCTTTCAAAACGCCAGTGACCAAGCGAGTCGGCATTATATGCATACTTGCCTCTAAAATAATCAGAATACACATTCAGCAGTCCACCATATTTCTCTTTACGGCAGGAAAGGGTAAAATCGGTATTGTTGTGAAATGAAAATGCTTTCAGTTCGGTGTCGAAATACTTCTCAAGAATATCTTTATCAAATTCAATAGCTTGGTCTAGTTGCGATTCATCGGTAATGTTCCAGAACCGGCTGTCAAAATGGAGACCTATTTGATGGCCCAAATCCTGGATCTTCTTAATACCTTCAAAACTTCTTCTTTCCAGCAGATTATACCATTCGCTATGCAGCTGAATAAAATAGGTAGATTTTATGCCCAGTTCCGCCTCAATTTCGGCCATTCGCACGGCTATTGGAATCGAAAATTCCAGATCATGCCGTAAAAGTATTGATCTTGGTACATATTCCTGATCAAATGACCGGAATTCATAATTTGCTAACCCAAGAGATAATAATCGGACGTAATTACTAAGGGTAAAATCACTGAATTTATATTTTTCACTATAATTCATCTCTATTACTTAATAAAATTCTAATTCAGATTAATCTCATATACTGCTGTTGTTCACGCCTTTGCTTTGACCAGGTCGTAGATTGAGGAAAAACTCATCAATTCCAGAGCTTCATCATCGTCAAACTCAATATCAAACTCCTCCTCCAACGCGACTACTAAATTTAAATGCTTTAGTGAATCCCAGATTTCAATATTATCCGGGGATGACTCAGCGGTTATTTGTTCTACAGGCATCTCAAACACTGAGGCCATTACATTTTTAATTCTTGTTTCCATTTTCTATTTTAATATAATTAATATTACTTTCCCTGTAGTTATCTAAGGTTAATTTGAACACTCCGTCAGTCACATTCTCCTTATGAAAAGAGCAGTTTTCATAAAATTCTGCAACCTGCATATTCTTTGGGGTGGCGATGTAAGTGGCTGAAATTGAACCGTAATTTGCATTTCTGAGATCACTTATGATGTGATCCATCACTTTATATTCAATATTTCGCCCTATTATTCTGCAACTCATCAGGAAGGTATCAATATATTTTTGTTCTCTTGTTAAATCCAGAATACAAAGGCCTGTAAGACCATTATCACCAAATTTATCCGAAACAGACCAGGCGTAAACCGCATAATCGGATGAAGAAACAAATCCTTGGATATCCGTATCAGTATAGCGCTTTGTAGTCAGGTTAAACTGGTTGGTCTTTTGGGTGAGTTGCGACATTCTTGGTATCAGTTCACTATTATCTTTAAAGATTTTAACACTTAAATTTAATGACGTTAGATAATCTTCGATTTTTGAGAAACTCTTTTTTGAATCTTCCCTTTCTGACTGTTCTTTATAAATTTTAGCTTTAAGTAAATCCTCCTGTGTTACATTGTTGTTAAAGAACAAGCCCAAATTAGAGCGCAGCATGTCCGGATATTCATAAATCTTCTGAGGCACCTGGAGTACTGTAATTTCAGGAATTTGCTCTTTTATTAAATTGGTTTCAAACGAGGAGTCATCTACAAATACAATACTGTCCAAACCGATATTAAGATCAGAAGCGATTTGCCGAAGATTCATGGCTTTATCAGTCCAATTGACTTTCTTAATTGTAATTATTTCCTCTCTTATCAACATGTCCGGATGTTCTTTCACGACCTGATCCACATCGCCAGGATTATTCTTACTGCATAAGCCTATTAGTACACCCTTTCGGCTAAGTGCTACTGCTAGACTCTGTATTTCGTGAAATATTACACCTGGACTCGAATAGGCAGACATTTGAATCTTATCAAAACCATCTTCACCAAGAATCCCTTTCCAAAGTGTGTTATCACAGTCAAAGATCAGTGCTTTCTTCGCTTTACCGTTTGCCGCTGAGAAAAAAGGTTTTATAAGTTGCGCGTAATTTTTAAAAAAATCAATACTATATAGCGCCTGCGATGAATAAAAATGCCTAAAATTAACACTTCTGTTCAGACCGATTTTATTAAATACCTTTTCAATATTGACAAGTATGACGTTATCCGGCTTATTTTCAACTACAAAACTGTTTAATCTATCCGCTAATACTTCCAAATTACTGTTTGGTACGGCTTGGAAAGAAAATACTGAAGGTGTAAACTTATGGAATATTACCAGGGAAGAACTTTTTAAGTTTCTGAATGTCAAATCTATTTCCAAACAGGTTTTCTGCACCAGTTCTTCAAGGCGCTCCTCAGGCAATTGTTCAATTTTCAGATATAAGCCTTCAACCAAATTACAGAGCTCCCAAAATATGACCACAGCATTTGAATCTTCTACTTTGGCACTGTCCTGAACAATATTATCGAAATCACCAAATTCAAGGGTAGCATTGATTTTTTCCAACCGTAAATCATACTCCATTATCTCCTTCAGTTGATGAACAATAATGTTTGAAAGGACAGAAATTTTATAAACTGGATTTGGTTCCAGATTTTTTCTAAGTGCCGCATTCTGTTGGAGTATTTCCGAATAGGTTAAATTTTCCATATAAATGTTTTTGCTCTGGTTCAGCTACAATTCTACGTATTGGATATTTATCGCAGCTATGAACCGGCAGCTTTATTAGTTGCTGTTAATATTTAAAGTCATTCCTCAATAAGGCCATAATAAACATGTCCTCATATTTCCCGTCTGCATATATATGCTCCTTAAACAGAGCTTCCTGCTTAAATCCCCCCATCAACTTGTGAAGTATAATTGAGGGTCTGTTAATAGCTATTATTTGTGCCTGAATTTTTCTGAGGTTCAGTACATTAAAGGCATATCTAAATAAGAGCTTAGCCGCCTCTTTAGTATAACCTTTGCCCTGCTTTTCATTATCACCCACAATTAAACCATATGTACAAGTCCCAGAAATCCAATCGATATTATTAAGTGATATAATTCCGGAAAATTCACCTGATTCAATTTCATCAATTCCCAGATAAATATTTCTGTTACTTTTATCATTAAGGACGTAATCAAACCATTCACGATCCATTTCCTTTGTTTTTGGAAAGCGGATTCCCTGCGTCAGCTTAACCAGTTCCAAATTATTACGCCACTCATGGGTTTTATCTAAATCCTCTATTTTTAGAGGTCGAAGTATTACTTTTTCTCCGTTTAACATAGTTTTGTTTTTTTTAATTGCCGAATAGGCACTGATCAATAATAACAGTTATTTTATCTTTCTGCTCCAAAAGATCATCACGATGAGCACCTATCAAAATCAGATGTCCATATCTGTTTAGACTGTCGGTAATCTTGTTAATCTGTTCCCCTACTTTCTTATCTAAATGCAGGGAGGTAATTTCTGGAAAATCCTTTAGAATCTGTTCCTTGTCCAGAGCATTTTTTACTGTAAATCCTTCTCCAAAATCAAAGAAAGACACCATTGCCGCCGCTTCTTTCCGCGTCAACTCAATTTCTCGTCCGGTGGCTATCTTCAGCAACTGATCTTCCATATTGATTCCGGTGGACAAAGGTACCAAATCTGAGGTGATAAAATCGCCGCCCAGGCGGGGTCCGATCTCGATCACCGTTATTTTGCCGTTATCAATTTTGAGTTCAGGATGTAAGGCACAGTGATCCAGACCGCTGGAATCAATGATTTTCTGGAGCAGCACCTCAATTTCAGGCTTTAAATCCATAAAGCGGGACGGCTGGATATGTCCCAGTTCCACGTTATAAGGCGGTGGAGTCACTATTTTGTCTGTGAGCTGCAGTACATGCAATTTACCGTGCTGAACCAGAGCCTCAACGCTGATCTCGTCACCTTCGATATATTCTTCTATAAGATAGTTTCCGTCGCGTGAGTGAAGCAAAGTTTCCTTGACAGCCTGAGCCAGCTCTACTTTATTGTGCGCTTTGATAACTCCACGGCTGCCGGAATTGACCACCGGTTTTGTAATTACAGGAAAGGTGAAGTCCAGCGGGGTCACATCTGCCTCGCCGGTAAACATCTGACCTTTGGCATGCGGCAGATTGTTTTCCTTAAGAAATTCCTTGAATTTAGACTTGTCCAGCACTGTGTCGCAGCTTTCGTAGGATGGAAAAGGCAGACCTAAATCCTTCGCGATACGGCACATCATCAGGATGGGTTTGTCCGTGGCCGCCGTAACAACTCCTTTTACACTGTATTTTTTTGCTACTTCCAGGGTGGCGTCGTAATCCTGGCCACCTACAGGTATAAATACATCTGCCAGTTCCTTACCGGGTGCATTGGGATCGGGATCGATAACCACACTGCCATATCCCGCCAGTTTAATGCGGTTGATAATGGAACACTGCAGGGTTCCGCCTCCAAAAACAAGGATATAATCCTTCATTAAACCAGTTTCTTTAGTGTTTCCGAAATATAGTTAACCTGCTCCACTGTCAGTTTGGAGTACATGGGCAGCGTTATCAGATGGTCCACCAGAAAGTCGGTTACCGGCAGCTCAGTGGCATATTCCTTATAGATGGAAAAATGGTGTACCGCAGGGTAATGCATACTTGTCTGGATACCGGCGTCGGCCAACTGCGCGCGGATGGCGTCTCTCCTTTCCGCATCACCGTCGGTAAGTACAATGGGGAAGATATAATTGGAGTTAAAGTCGCTGTAATCTGCAAATGGTATGATGATTCCCGGAACATCTTTCAGAGCTTTCAGGTATGCTGTCCTTACTTCCGCTCTTTTCTCCAGATCGGCCTGGATCTTATCCAGCTGTACAATACCTATTGAGGAATGGATGTCGTCCATCCTGTAGTTATATCCCAGTTCCACTACATCATAAGCTGTGGAGTGTCCTTTCGCTCTTTCATAAGACATGGAGGTCATGCCGTGCGACCTTAGCAGTTTGGTACGTGCTGCATAATCATCGTTATTGGTGATCAGCATACCGCCTTCACCGGTACTGATGTTCTTGTTGGAGAAGAAACTGAAACAGCCCACATCGCCGATGGTACCCAACTTACGGCCTTTATACTCGGCCAACGGTCCATGGCAGGCATCTTCAATCACCTTCAGGTCATGCTCTTTGGCAATAGCCATAATGGTGTCCATATCGCAGGCAAAACCGCCATAATGCATTACGATGATGGCTTTGGTTTTAGGGGAAATTTTTTTTCTGATGTCTTCGGCAGAAATCGTAGGATTTTCATAGCTCACCACATCGCCAAAAACGGGGATGGCATTTACATAGCGGATGGCATTTACAGTAGCCACGAAGGTAAGCGACGGACAGATCACCTCATCACCAGCCTCTACACCCACAAGTTTAAGGGCAAGATGCAGACTGACAGTACAGTTGGACAGGGCGATGGCATGTTTTACAGAAAGCATATCGGCAAACTTAGCCTCGAAGGCAGCAGTCTTTGGTCCGGTTGAGATCCATTTGGACTGGATGGTTTCCAGGGCAGCCTGTTCTTCTTTTTCATCGAAGTTAAGGTCGAAAAGCGGGATTTTGTACATACTAATTGAGTTTTAGTGTTCTTAGAATTTTACCTACAGCCCTCTGCAAGATGGTGGGACGCCGGTTAATATGATTATTAAAATGATAGTTGTCGTAATATAAGTTCCTCTTTACCTCCGATGGATGATTCTTTGCAGTAAAGTTAGCGTCAAAAGGTCTAAAATGCTCACCAGTCTTGCCCTTACTGTGTAAACCCTCAGCACCAATGTTGGACGACAGATGAACACGCGGGATTACAGATAAGCCGTTTTCTTTAAACCGGATATAGCTCCAGCAGATATCCCATGTATTATTGCCTGCACCTCTGTTTTTCATTTCTTTTAAGGTTGAGCGCCATAATTTTTTTTCAGCTTCATTCTGGGTCAGTTTAGATAGTTCTTCTTCAGGAGAATATTTATCGAAGTCATTAACATTTAAATCGAAACGGTTCCAGGCTCTTTTCCAGGTAGCCCAACCCCAAATATGTCCGTAAATCCCGAAGAGATAATCTTCATTATTGGGCATATCAATCGGGGTGGTCTGACAGCTGCTTATCATATAAACTTCATCGATGTTTCTGTAGCGGAGCAGCATATCCTGCGCAAACTTTAAAAATGACATGGGCGCGATAATGTCGTCTTCCAAAACGATAACGAATTCCTCATTTTCCAGAACCCAGGACACAGCAGAGGATATTGTTAATTCTGCACCACGGTTCTGATCATTAAACCTGTAATGGGTTTCACATTCCCAGTCCACTTTAGATACGATCTCCTTTACGGCAGTAACGAGTTGGTCCTCCCCCACTTTATGGTCTCTGGCACCATCGATTGCCACGTAAAGCTTCGCAGGCCGTGCATTACGAATATATTCAAACGACTGGCGCATTACATCCGGCCGGTTAAAGCCGATAAGTAATACAGGAGCATTAATAGCTGTGTCCATTATTGTATTTTTCTTTTAATCACGCCCACAATAAGTTCTTTTTCATAGGTATTAAGCGCTAAAAAATAAGCGGCCAGAACATAGACCAAACCCAGCACCGAAGATTTTATAATTAAAGTGGTCCACGTAACTGACGAAAATGCATAATTTAATGCGAGGCCACAAATTATAACCAAAATAAACGGCAGCGCCATACTGATCTGACATTTTCGGAAAAAATCCCAAATATCAATTTTAAGGACTTTTATGTATATAAAATTCATTACAATTACACCTCCGATTATATTCCCAATGAAAATCGCCATTCCGGCTCCCGTAGAACCAAACCGTAAGGAAAGCAGATAGGACAGTACCACTGAAACTGCCGCAATAATGATTTTGGAATAGGCATTAAACTTTACTTTGTTGGAAGCAACTAATGCAGTGGATGCAATTTCCTGCGGAATGGTTAGTAATCCCGGAAGTATGAGAAACACAGTTACAAAATATGATTTTTCAAAATCACTTCCCAGCCAGTTCAAAAAGAACCCTTTACCTGCCACAATAAAGATAGATACTATAGCGCCCAGCATAATGAACTGAATTCTGCCTACCTTGATCATAAGTTCCTGTATTGCTTCCGGACCGCCATCATCCTTGTAGATGATCTGCGCAACTTTAGGCAGGAACATACTGCCAAAGACGGTGGCGAAGGTCCAGACATAGCCCTCGACAGTCATAGCAGCTGAAAACATCGCTATTTCCTTACTTCCTGAAGTCATACCCAGCACACTTGGGGTAATATTCAGGATGAGTCTTTGTGCAATGGAAATCACCATTACCCATAGTGAAAAAGAGAATATTTCTTTCACTAATACGGAGTCAAAGCCCTTCCAGGTTATGGGTGTCCAGTCCTTTTTCTTCAGGAAATAAAGTTTCCAGATAATCAGCAATATCCCAAGACCTGCATTAACGACCACAAGTGAGTACAGTCCGTAGCCCAGGAGCAAAGCGCCCACCATCAGAACAATGTTCAAGACTTTATGTACAAGACCGGTTATTTTATGGAAAATAAACCATTCGCCGGAGAACAGTAAACCGTCCAAAGGCTGAAAAGGGAACGATATGACCGAATACAAGCCAGTAATTGCCAGGAGCACCTTAACCTTCTCCAGTTCCTCTGCATTAAGTTTGACAAAAATATGCTCTACATTAAAGTACATGACGGTAAGCAGCAAAAGGAAGATGACGGCCAGGCCGATAAAAATTTTGTAGGCAATACCCATGAATCTGGAAATTCCATCGGTATCATTCTGTGCCTTATATTTGGACACAAATCGTGTAACCGCCGCAGATAGTCCCAGATCAATAGTAACCATAGTAACCAGTGAACCCGCCAATGTATACAGCCCAAAATCTGCCTGCCCGATGATGGAGATCATCCAGGGTGTGTAGATAAGGCCGGCGATTATGGAAAAGGCAATGGTAAAGTAGGAGATGATGCCTCCGAGCTTTATTTGCCTGCTGCTGTTCTGCATGAAATAATTTTGGTTATTAGTTTTGGTAACAGAGGTTCCGGATTACATTTTAGAATCCAGGTACTTCCCTTTTTCCACATAACCAAAATCCGGGATCATGGTGAAGAACAGCTCAACGAGTTCATCTTTGGTCCAGGCACCTTTATCCTTCATATTTTTGATTGCAGAGGTAAAATGGTTGATAAGTTCGCGGTCGTAAAGCGGTTCGTTTTTCACAATGCCCAAATTAGGGAAACGCTCCATGTCCAGTTCCTCCCTTTCGGTGAAAAACTCTTCGAAATCCTTTTCACCGGTAGTATCGCTGGCGGTGAAGAGGCATGGCCACTGACCCTGGGCGGGAAGTGTATGCACCAGTTCCCGGGCTTCGTCTTCGGAACTGCACAGATACGGAGTATAACCCAACTCCGCCAGATAACGTGTCGCGATATCCGAGAAGGTGATCAGGTGCAGATTCTCACTGAGTTTAGGGAAGAAGATATCGCGGTTTTCACCAAAAATGGTGGACATCAGGCAAAGTTCGCCGGATTCCTGTGGGGTAACGAAATACCTCTTGATATCATTGGGAGCCACAATGGGCTGTTTTTTCTGTATGCGCTGGTTGAAACCGTGAAGAAGGGAACCGTCGGAGAAGGCCACATTGGCAAAACGGGCAGTCGAGATGTTGATTTCTTCACTCAGCTTCATCAGGTACATTTCCATAATCCGCTTGGAGGCACCCATCATATTGGCGGGATTGGCCGCTTTATCTGTGGACACGCAGAAATACTTCTTCACCCCTTTCTCCACCGACTGACGGATGGTCTTTTCGGTATTGAAAACATTCACGTCAATCATCCGCATCATGGTGTAAGGGTCCTTCTCACTCCTTACATGCTTCAGTGCAGAAAGGTTCAGGACATAATCATAGGCACCGTCGGCATTCCAGAAAGCATCATATTCCACAGATCCTATGTCCAGCGCAAAAGTCTGGAAATCTCCGTCAATATAACCGTGGGTACTGCGCAGGTCGCGCACCAGTTCCACCATATTGTTCTCACTGATGTCTACCACGTGAAGTTTCAGCGGATTTCTTTTGAAGATTTCTTTGGTAACGGCCTGACCTATGGATCCGGCGCCACCCAAAACCAAAAAGCGGCTGCCCGAAACGGCCTGCTCCAGTTCTGCGGAATGTGCGGCAATATCCTGTTTAAAAAGTTCGTGTTCCCTGCCTATTAACTGAAGTATATTCATTTTTTCTCTTGTTGTGTTTTATTACTGAATCTGCACTGAAGCGGACTATTTACTCCAAACCACCCTGTTCACATAATCGGTATAACTCAGGATAATCCTGACCATCTTCTCCGAAACATTCGGCATGGAATAATCGGCTACCGGACGGAAATTGGGAGTTGGTGACTGGTGATTGGTGATGGGGGACTGCTGACCGCTGACCGCTGACTGCTGACCGCTGATAGTATTTCTTGAACCCACCACCTGTGTCTGTAACTGTACGATACCCTGCATGATTCTTTCAGGTGACAGCCCCACCATCATCACGCTGGCCTCCTCCATAGCTTCCGGCCTTTCATGTGCCTGACGGATGTTCAGCGCACGGAAGTTCAGGATCGAGGATTCCTCGGAGATGGTTCCGGAATCGGAAAGTACAGCAAATGACCTTTTCTGAAGTGCGTTATAATCATGGAAACCTAATGGTTTCAGAAGCTGGATGAGCGGATGTATCTCCAGCTTCATTATATCGATCATGTTCCTGGTGCGCGGGTGGGTGGAAACGATTACCGGATAACCATACCTTTCAGCAATGGCATTCAGTGAATCCATCAGTCCGCGGAAGTTTTTTTCCGAATTGATGTTTTCTTCACGGTGCGAGGATACCACAAAATACTTACCCTCTTCCAGGTTCAGTTTTTCCAGCACTTTTGAAGCTTCGATCTGCGGCAGATAATGGTTAAGTACCTCAAACATGGGCGAGCCGGTCTTGATGATGCGGTCTGCCGGCAGGCCTTCCCTCAGAAGATATTCTCTGGCGATATCACTATAAGTAAGGTTGATGTCTGCGGTATGGTCTACGATCTTGCGGTTAGTCTCCTCCGGCACACGCTGGTCGAAGCAGCGGTTTCCGGCTTCCATGTGGAAGATTGGGATTTGTCTTTTCTTTGCAGGGATAGCACAGAGGCAGGAATTGGTATCACCCAGAACCAAAAATGCGTCCGGTGCGAGTTCTTCCAGCAGGGGATCGATCTTGATTAGTATATTGCCAATGGTTTCGGTGGCAGTCTTACCTGCAGCTTCCAGGAAATAGTCCGGTTTTCTTAAACCTAAATCTTCAAAAAATATCTGATTGAGCTCGTAGTCATAGTTCTGACCTGTATGGACGATGATATGATCGATGGCTTCAGAACTGTCCAGGGCCGTAAGCACACGTGATAATCTAATGATTTCCGGACGGGTACCTACCACCGTCATTACTTTAAGTTGGGTGGGTTGGTGACCGGTCGCTGGTGACTGGTGATTGGTTTCGACTGTTGGGATATTGCTGGCTGTCATTTCCGCACTATTGTTCATTTACTTTTCAAATATTTTATTAATGTAATCAGTTGCTTACCGATGGTTTCTACTTCATTTGCAACAGAACTATATTTATCAGTAGATAGATAATTTAGGTTTCTTGCTATCAGCATTTGAGTATCCAACTCCTGATTACTACCTAAGGATATATACAAAAAACGAATAAATTCTTTATCAGAGTTTCTTGCTGCTCCCTCAGCAATATTACTGGGTATAGAAACACTGGCTCTTCTAATCTGATTGGTTAATCCAAAAATTTCTTCTTTTGGGAATTCACTGGTTAAATAATAAACCGTGGTGACTAATTCAACACTTCTTTTCCATACATCAAGATCTTTATGTGTCCCCATTAGATCAGTTTTGACAAATTTACCAATTACCAGTCACTATTCACCAGTCACCCCTTAAACTTCCAAAAAATACGTATCCGCATCTTCCGGATCAAACGGTTCATTGATCCAGAAAATGGTATACAGTTCCTCTTCACCTATGTTCTTTATATTATGCGTGTACCAGATGGGCATATCTACATAGGCGGGTTGCGAACCGTCCAGATAGAAATCCGTCACCTCGTCTGAATCAATTTTTCTTAACTGAATTAAGGCCTTTCCCTTTATCACTGCAAACCTTTCGATTTTCCTGGTGTGGAAATGGTTACCGCGTGTGATTCCCGGCACAGTGGTCGAAAAAGAGCACTGTCCGCCAATTCCAAGCCTGATCACCTCTACAAAAGCGCCGCGCGGGTCGGTATGCTGAGTAAATTTCACAGGATAGTGGGTTTTGTGGTCTATATAGGAGCGGTAGGTATTGAAAAGCTGGTAATCAAAAGAGGTTTCCAGTTTTGGAATCTCACCACCTTCA
This sequence comes from Chryseobacterium sp., assembly GCF_008831505.1. Lineage (NCBI taxonomy): Bacteria > Pseudomonadati > Bacteroidota > Flavobacteriia > Flavobacteriales > Weeksellaceae > Chryseobacterium > Chryseobacterium sp. The sequence continues at coordinate 2,009,219 of NZ_CP044507.1, forward strand.
AAATAGAGCGCCCTGTATTCCTCCAGTTTCTGAAGCACTTCCGAAACCTTAACAGTGTTTGTTGCCGCAACGGTATATTCATCAGTAGTAATGCCGGATTCAATCTGACCCAGTATTTCCTGAACAAGTTCGCCTACATAAATAAGATGCACCTCCCCGTCCACATCGATTGTGGGCGTTTCTCCATGGGTAAGTTTGTGGCAGAAGGTAGCAATGAAAGAGTTGTAGTTGGGCTTTCCGAAAGGTCCGAAGACATTGGGAATGATCATTCCAGTGAAAGTCCCGCCGTTTTCATTTGCCCGGTCTGCCAGTAACTTGCGGCCTTCTTTCTTCGATTTCCCGTACAGGTTATCACGCTCCTCCTGAGATGAGGAAGAAAAAAGCACATGTGCCCCGGAGCCGGTGCGTTTCAGGGATTCAGCAAGTTTGGAGGCCAGGCGGACATTTGTTTCGTAGATGAATTCCTGACTTTCGTGACGGTTCATGGCCGCCAGATGTACAATGACATCACACTGACTTACAAAAGCGTCCAGTTTTGCCTCATCATCAAAAAAACCTTTCCCGAAATCCACCCTTGTGAACTCTTCGGGCCTCAGCCCTAAAGTATTGTAGAGGTGTGAACCTACAAATCCCTTTTGTCCTGTAATTCCTATTTTCTTCATCAATCTGTGTTTCTTAATTCTTAAAATAATCTGCCGGGAACCTGTACTCGTCCTGGCTTACGCCCAGTTCATAATCGGCAAAAACCAGCAGCACTGCATCTTCCCCGCGGGCCTGAATGGATGATATATAACCGGGAGGCACATGCAGGATATCCAGTGTATCTGATTCCAGCACAAAGTCCACGGACTTCAGGTCTCTGGAGGGATTGTCCCAATGGTCCACACGGATCAGCTTTATAATAAAACTGCCTGTCATGGCCGAGAACCAGCGCTGCTCCACCCTATGTCCCTGCCAGGCACGAATAAATTGGGTGTCTGCATTTTGAATGGTGTAAAATCTCTGCACACCGGGCAAAGAAAAATCATTGTTATACCGCAGAGTGCCACGCCCGTCCTGGTGCCGGTTCCCTTTCAGGAGGGTGGGTTGCCTAACGTCTGTCACTGGTTCCCCGATTGCTGCCGGAGTGTAACCGCTTATTGTTTGCGGTAGACCAGTTATTTGCTGCTCTTTACGGCTGTTCATTTATTCTTTAAATAATTTATCCATTTTTTCAATTGATTTTCAACTCCAATCACCATCCACCAATCACCATCCACCAATCACCAATCACCAATCACCAATCACCAATCACTAACTACACATAAAAAGCAGGGTCCTCCCCAAAAACTTCCTTACGGATAAGAGGCAGTGTAGAAATCAGCTTTTTAAGTCCTTCTACACCCTGCTGTTCCGTATTGTGAGAGTGGTAATCTTCTATTTTGCTAATATCCCTTTCGCCCTCAGAAAAATATTTGGCATAGTTAAGGTCGCGGTTATCAGCCGGGATTCGGTAGAAATCACCCATATCTTCGGCATGCAGCATTTCCTCGCGCGTACAGAGGGTTTCATAAAGTTTCTCACCGTGCCGTGTTCCGATCACTTTCACCGGTACATCCTTGCCGGTGAGTTCCATAAGCGCCTTCGCCAGGTCGCCTATCTTACCTGCCGGTGCCTTATTTACAAAAAGATCGCCCGGATTGGCATTTTCAAAGGCAAAAAGTACCAGATCTACGGCGTCTTCAAGAGACATGAAGAAGCGCGACATATTGGGATCGGTAACTGTAATCTTTTCACCTTTTTTGATCTGGTTCAGGAAAAGAGGAATCACAGAACCGCGGGAGCCCATAACGTTTCCGTAACGTGTAAGGCAGACCACTGTTTCGGTAAGGCTGCGTGACTCGGCCACGGCTACTTTCTCCATCATAGCTTTTGAGATTCCCATAGCGTTGATGGGATATGCTGCTTTATCAGTACTCAGACAGATCACTTTCTGGACCTTGTTCACCGCTGATGCCCTGATGACATTCTGCGTACCCTCAACATTGGTTTTTACAGCCTGCATGGGGAAAAACTCACAGGAAGGCACCTGCTTGAGTGCGGCTGCGTGGAATACATAATCAACACCGCGGGTAGCAGGCTCCACACTGGCATAATCGCGGACGTCACCTATATAATATTTGATTTTATCATTTTTATACTGGACGCGCATGTCATCCTGTTTCTTTTCGTCACGCGAAAAGATGCGTATCTCGCGGAAATGGTCGGTGTGAAGAAAGCGGTTAAGGACGGCGCTCCCAAAAGAGCCGGTACCGCCGGTGATAAGAAGAACTTTATTTTGAATTTTCATTTGTGTGTTTCAGTGCTTTTACTGTTAATTTATAATCTCGAATCACTTTCGTGAAGGGTTCCTTTTACATCATATATAACTCCATTTTCCCTGAGGTAAGCCCCAAGATCCATTTCCCGGAATTCACCATGCGCCACACCGTGGATTATTGCGTCATATTTACTGCCGGGCACCATTTCAGCTAGGCAGTCCAGTCCATATTCCCGGCGGACCTGTAAAGGATCTGCCCAGGGATCATAGACGGTCACCTCGGTACTGTAATCACGCAGGGCGGCAACTACATCAATAATCTTCGTATTACGTATATCCCTGCAGTTTTCTTTGAAAGTAAAGCCTAAAATCAATACTTCAGCGCCTTTTACCCTGATTCCCTTACGGATCATAAGTTTTACCACCTGGCTGCCTACAAACAGACCCATGGAGTCGTTTACCCTGCGGGCTGCCAGGATCAGCTCGGAATAATGACCAACGCTGTGTGCCTTCTCCACAAGATAAAAAGGATCCACACCAATGCAGTGCCCACCCACCAGTCCGGGTTTGAAGGGCAGGAAATTCCATTTGGTACCGGCCGCCGCCAACACCTCTTTGGTGTCAATCTCCATCAGCGAGAAAATCTTCGCAAGTTCGTTTACAAAAGCTATATTTACATCGCGCTGTGCGTTTTCGACCACCTTTGAAGCCTCAGCGACCTTAATGGAGGGCGCAGGGTGGGTGCCGGCCGTAATCACAGAGCGATAGAGACGGTCCACCACATCGCCAGCTTCGGGAGTGGAGCCCGACGTTACTTTCACAATTTTGTCAATGGTATTCTTCCGGTCGCCCGGATTCACTCTCTCCGGTGAATAACCGCAGAAGAAATCAGCATTAAACTTCAGTCCTGATACTCTTTCAAGTATGGGTACACATTCTTCCTCGGTCACACCGGGATAGACTGTAGATTCATAAATGACTAAATCGCCTTCTTTCAGGACACGGCCCACAGTTTCGGAAGCGCGGTACAGCGATCTCAGGTCCGGACGGTTACTCCTGTCAATGGGAGTGGGCACCGTAATAATATAAGTATTTGCACCCTCAATCTGTGTTTCCTCTGTAGTGCAGTATAATCCTTTCGTACCGGCAGGTGCCTGCACAGCAAGATAAGGATTATAAGTAACTAAGACTCCCTGCAGAACTGCTGCTGAAATTTCACCGGTTTGGTCCATGCCGGACATCAGCTCTTTTACACGTCCGCCGTCTGTGTCAAATCCTACTACAGGATAGCGGGTGGCAAGCAGCCGCGCCAATGGCAAGCCTACATAACCCAGTCCGATAACCGCAATTTGATGATTCATTAAGTTCTGATTTAGGTAAGAAACGCAGTATTAATTATACACCGGCTTACCATGCGGATATTAAAAGCTAAACCATTTTTTCTTTTTGGGTCCTTCTGTATAATATCCATACCCGTATTTATTTCCGTAACTTAAATGCAGGTTCTTTACATCATTAAGGATCACAGCAAACCTGCCCGGCGCGTTCTCACGACGGATCTGGTCGGCAAATTCAAGCATATCTCTTTCTGTGTGCTCGGCCCGCATTACATACAGCATCAGGTCCATATACTCCAGCAGGTTGAAGGTATCACTTACCATCAGCATAGGCGCAGTATCAATAACGATGTAATCGTAACGGTACTTGAAACCTTCCACCACGTCTCCAAACTTAGGATTGGCCAGCAATTCTGTTGGATTCGGGGCGATGCTTCCACTGGGGATAACATCCAGTTTCGGATTAAGGGCGGACTGCTCAATATAGCCGTCTGCACTTATATCATCTGAAGCCAGGAAATCGGTAAGTCCCACCGGAGACAAATTCATAAACCTTTTAAACTGTGGATTTCGGATATCTGCCCCAATAAGCAGAACCTTACGGTTCTGCGCTAAAGTAAGTGCCGTATTAACTGCAACCGTGGTCTTACCTTCACCTTTTACAGATGAGGAGATCATAATTACAGGTGCCTTACCCTGCTCGGGCTTACGCAGTACAAACTTCATGTTGGTAAGCATAATCCGGAAGGATTCCGCAAAAGAAGTGAAATCATTCTGTTTAACCAGCGCTCCTTCGCCGTCATCAGCATGCGGAATTTCACCTACTACAGGAATATCCGGCAACAGCTGGCGAATATCGCGGCGGCTGTGAATATAGGTATCGAGAGCAAACTTTGTGTAAAGGAATGCGGCCGGAACTACAAGAGCAATTAGTGCCGCCAGCAAATAAACCGTATTGGTTTTAGGTGCCACAGGTGCTGCGAGTGTGTAAGCGGGATTAACAACTTTAGCCTTAGGTGTATTGACAGAAAGTGCGATGGAGGTTTCCTCACGTTTCTGAAGCAAATAAAGGAATAAAGCCTCTTTCAGATTCTGCTGTCTCTCAATATCACGGAACACACGCTCCTGCTGTGGAAATTTACTGATAGCCACACCCGACTGATTGATCTGATTCTGAATCTGACCTCTGGCCACCTGCAGGCTCATACGCGACTTCCGCAGGTTATCACGGATCAGATTCCTCATGGAACTGATGTCCCTGTTGAACTGCTGTACTGCCGGGTTGGAAGGGGTTGCCTGTCTCAGTGTACGGTTACGGGTAAGCACCAGTTGATTATATTCCTCAATTACGCCGTCCAGACCGGAAGGCATGCCCACATTGGTAGGCAGCAACTGGTCGTTACTGGATGAATTGGCAATCCTAAGTACGGAATCCACCATTTCCAGTTGAGTCCCGATATCCATGAGCTTTTTTGTATTCTCACTCGCATTCTGCATACTCAGTTCGGCCTGCGCCTGGAGGTCGGCAATTTTATTGGCCGCTTTAAAATTTTCCTTACGGCTTTCGATACCGCCCAGTTCCTTGGTGATCAGGTCGAGCCTTTCGTCAATAAATCTGGCCGTTGCCACTGCCTCTGCATTTTTGTCCTTGATTGCGTCACCATTATACTGGCGGATAAGTTCGTTCAGGATATCTTCGGAGCGCAGCGGATTGATACCCACGCGGCTCAGTTCCATTATAGAAGACTTCTTTTGTGGAATAACAACTGATATTGAAGCTTCCAGTTGATCGGCTACTACCTTAGGATTGGTAATAACCAGCTTCAGCGGTCCGTCAAATTTAATACCGGGTCTCCGGGTCAGCGTAACTGAACCAAAATCAAGCGCCAGTGGTTTGCCAAAGGTGCCTGGATACTGTTTCTTATCAGTTTTCAGGACAAACCCCGTACCTGCAGGCTCAATGGAATAAGTGGCACTGCTGAATGAACGTGGATTTTTAAGTCCGTTAATCTCTCCCTCTATCGGACTGTTCTCATAGAGTTCAGCCTCTTTCACATTACCTTCATTAATGAGTCTGATTTCAAGCTTAAGCGCTTTCACTACATTATACAGCAACGGTTTCGATTTGATGACGGAAAGTTCGTTATCAACTTCATTACTCATAATTCCCGAAGGCAGGGTCATATTCTGGAATTCCTGAAGACCTGTCATCCCACCCTGCTTGCCGTTATCACTTTTCACATAAAGCGAAGCCTTGCTCATATACTGGGGTGTGGCATACCGGAGGTAGATCCATGCAAGGGTAAGACCCAATAGCACACTGATTACAAAAAGCGGCCACCAGCGTAAATAGCGTTGAATCTGTCTTTTGATTTCACCGCTGTCTTTACGCTGTTCTTTTTTTTCTGTTATATCCATTCAGTTATCGTAATAAAGTAATCAGTATAGAAGCAAGACCCAGCACTACACCACCAATCTGGAAGGCAAGATTTCGGTTGGGATCAACATTAGCAGATTTTTTCTTGATATCATCCGGCTCCACGTACAGCACATCATTTTGCTGCAGATAGTAATAAGGCGAAGAAGTAATGTTTTTATCAGTAAAATCCAGCACATAGGTAGCATCGCCGTTGGCTTCATGACGGATAAGTCTTACCTTGGTCCGGTCTCCATAATCAGTCATGTCCCCGGCCATCCCCAATGCCTGAAATACGGTAACCTTATCAGTAGCACTGGTATATTGCCCCGGACTTTTCACTTCGCCCAAAACAGTCACATTGAAGTTAAGCTGACGGATGGAAACCAAAGGATCAGAAAGATATTGTCTTAGCCTCTGCTCCAGATCTGTACGCAGCTGCGCCATCGTCATTCCTTTTACAAAAATGCGACCCAGAACGGGAAATGTCAGATAACCTTCATTATCGATTACATAGCCCTGAGGTGCAGTTTGTGCAGCCTGTGTATTTTGGGATTCGGCCGGTGTACTCACCTGATTCATGGAATGAAGATTGAAGGGACGGACAGCATACTCGTCAAATGCGGTGACTTTAATATCAAGCAAATCACCGGTCTGAAGGCGGGAACCTTCAAAAACAGCCTGCTGCACCTGCTGTTCTGCCAGAGCACGGTCGGTATCCATATAAACCATGTTTTCCTTGGGTTTGCAGGAAGATAAGGCAAGAAGCAGCAATAGAAAATAGATACTGTTTTTCATCATGAGCGTAAATTCTTGCAAAGATATACAATCTGCGGGAATGCGGATTGGTAGTATAAATATTTTTTTGGGAGTTTATGGCAGCAATTTCTAAACTTAAAATTTGCCGAACTCTGCTAAAAATGGTGCTTCCTTCCGCCTATGTGCAATTCTGCCGTCTGTCCATTATTTTATCAATACCTTACCTGTAAACGGGAAATGTGATGTATATTGTAATTTTGATCCCTGCACGACTTCGGAACCCTCTGAAAGGAAAACATATCGGCTTCCCTGCAGTACAAAAAGGAGAAAGCGGCTACTTTTTCGGATTTTTATTTTATTAAGGTCAATTGAGAGTACATAACTGTTCTTCGTTTCAGCTTTGGACCACTCCTTTTCGCCAAACTCAAACTCACGTTCCCGTGTGCGGAATAAATTCAATATCATCATTATTTGTTTACTACAAAAATAATGATTTTTTGTGAATATTTATGTAAAAAATAGTTAACATCATATATAATTGGGCAAAATTGGGCTAACGCAACGCAAATTGATAAATATTAATATATGGGTGCAAACTAGCTTGAAATCAAGCTGTATGAAGTAAATATCAGCAAAGTCTGATAATTATTCTGTATCTGGGTTTAAGGCTATAAGCTATAGATTATCAGCTATAGGCGATAGGTCAATTGCCTGAAGCTCAAACAACACCAGGCATCAGCCAAGATGCTCTTCGACACTTCCCAGCGCGTGGGCGCGGCAGGCGGCATGGCGCTCGTACTGCTCGTCCAGATCGAAAGTTCAGAAATACTGAAGACCGTGATTCTGGCAGCCGTTGGCGGCACCTCCAGCTACCTGGTCACCCTGGCAGTAAAATTTCTTCTGCACCGCCTCAGAAAGAAAAACCACAACCCCTAGCGGATCGGCCTCCTTCACCGGAGGCCTTTCTTTTTACTTCACTTCTAATTTTTTCCATGCACGTATCAATAACCACTCACCACTCACCTACAACCAATAACCAATAACCAATCAGCGGCATCGGTAGAAATTGAAAATGAGGAAGCAAAACTCCCCGGTCTCATTGAATGTTTTTTAGTTTGTCTGTGTAACCGTCATGCTGTTCAGCCAGCCTGTCTGTGTACCCATATGTGAATGGTGCTGTCCCGCTTGAGAAACATCTGAAAAATTGAGGTTTCCGTTTTGAATGTCGGTGGCACTGTGGTTCAGACCATCCTGGTACTGTTCCATACGGTTAAGGTTACCGCTTTGTCCGCCTGCAGCCATATGGTCATCTCCATACTGCTCGGCCTCCGCCCTGTTTCCACTTCCCAGTTGAAGATGCAGTGCAAAGTTAGAAATGCCGTCCTGCGCCTGATAAATGGTATTGACCGAACCGTTAGAACCGGCAAAAGCTTCGTTTTCAATACCCGTCTGGTCCTGGAAAGTTCTGTTGAAGCTGCCGTTCAGCTGGTTGGAGTAGGCAGTGTTGTCATTACCTTCTGTGGTCTGTTCCGCACGGTTCCAGTTTCCGTCTTGTAGGGCTGTGGTTATGTTGTCGTTGCCGTCCTGCAGTTGGATTACGGTATTTCTGCTGCCTTCCTGAAGGGTTCGTGCCCAGTTTCCGTAACCCTCCTGCAGAACGTTGTTGCTGTTTCTGCCTCCAATTTGGTCAACATCAACTTCATTACTGTTTCCCAAACTTTGAGCTACATTTACATTTCGGTTCCCGCTTTGATCTACATCAGCTGAATTATCGTTACCCTGTTGCAGCAAATTATTGCTGTGCAGTAATCCTGCCTGTGTTATTGCAGCCACGTTTCCGTTGCCTGTCTGAGTAGATACATCGGAATTTGACTGTGCAAAAGCGAAGCCTACAGCCATAAGTGCGAATGCACTTGCAAATACTTTTTTCATGTTTAAAAGGTTTTTAGATTAGTTTGTATAACAAATGTAATAGTCGTGCATATTCCGCAAATCAATGGTAATAATGAACTGGCGAATATCCCTGAAACTGCTTAGAAGTTACCGCTGACGCCTATATTATCTAACAGTTTTCAATTAAACACCAATCACATGAATTTTCATTTACCGTTACATTAATATTATAAAAGATTGGAAACAACCGTTAGAACGACTGTTTCATATACCCTACATTCATTTTGTAGAAATAACTGCTCTATTTAGTGACAGTCAGGTAGTTAAGCCAGCCTTCCCCCATTTGTAAGGTCTGATTTCTACCTGTCTGGCTTTTCATTCCCCTGTCTGTTGCCAAAAAAAACAGAAGCCCTATAGGGAACTTCTGCATAAATTTATTTATTACAGCTAAAATCAGTGCACTGCCAGAGCTTGTCGCGTCGCTTCCTTCGTCCGCTCCTCGCAAAGACGTCCTTGATAGGGCGCTTATATCAGTTAAACACTCAAACACTCCGCCTCATCAACTCCCCTTTGTGCCCCTTGCGCAAACCTTCGTGTCCTTTGTGGTTAAAAAATCCCCGCAACCGCAAAACCACTGAGCACACACCGTCTTTTACAGAGCACACTGCGCTTCATCCAAAATCTCAATTCATGCCTCTCGGCTCTCCTCAACCTTAACCTTAAGCTTGCCATTAGCCATTGGATATAAGCTTTATGCTTTATGCCTCTTTTCTGTTGCTCTCTACTTTTTCCTTTTCCGTAGCTCTTGCCCTCCTCAACCCTTTAAAGATTAAGTCCCTACGAACTTTACAATATAGCCTTACAATCTCATCCTTTATACTCAATAACCAATACTCTGAAACAAAAAAAGCAGAAGTTCCGCTGGAACTTCTGCTTAAATCGTTATTTATTTTAAAATTAGTGCACTGCGGTACCACGGCGCTTCAGAGCGCGTGAAGAACTCTCTTCCACCTCGTCTGTATCTCTTTTTGCGGAAAAGTTGATGAAACTTTCAGCAATATCCGTAAGTTGGCGGTCGGTCTGATCTTCCTCATCCAACGTCCTGTGCAAGAGGTTGGAAGCCTCACTCAGCCCAAGGGTTTCTGCCAGTGCAGCTAAGCCGCCATAACTGGCAATCTCGTAATGCTCTACCTTCTGAGCGGCTATAATCAAGGCAGCATCACGCGTCATACTACCTTCTTCCGTTTCTTCTATCACTGCTTCTCCCTCCCGCAGAATACCTAATATTGCTTCACATTTCTTGGCTTCGGGATCTTCGCCCATGCTTCTGAAAACTTTTTCAAGTCTTGAGATATGTTTCATGGTTTGCAGCGCATGGTCTTCAAATGCTTCTTTTAGCTCCTCGGTGGTAGCTGCTTCCTGCATTTTCTTTAAACCATCCTTAATCTCCTTTTCAGCAAAATAGATATCCTTCAGTCCGTTTGTAAAGAACTTATACAGCGGACCGTCCTGCTCAGTTTCAGAAACAAATTTGGGAGTACCTGCACTGTTCTTTTCGGGGTTTCCACCACCTCCAGTGCTGGCGTTGCCTGTAGCCATTTCCGCAGGACTGCTTTCCTGGCTACTCATATCATTTTCGGTTATTTTACCTTTTTGATCTTTATTGCTCATTCTTTTTCATTTTTAATGTAAAAAGCCCGCTGCCTGAACAGCAGGCCCTGATTAATTAATGGCGGCTGCCTTCGTTATTACCGTTGCTGCGGCTTCCAAATCCACCACGGCGGCCGGATCTTTCCTGTGAACCGTCATAGCTGCTGTTTCTGTTACGGTCCGACCAGCCGTCTGAGGAACCCCGTGACGACGAGCGTCCATAGTCATTTTCTGAACTCCAGCCACCACGGTTTCCGGAATATTCATTGCTTGAGGCATTGCTGCCCCCTGATCCGCCCCTACCGGACTGCCAGGAGCCGTCTCCATATTCGTTGCGGTTACCGCTGTGCCTGTCATAGGAATTGTCCCTACCTGATCTGCCCTCATAATATCCCTCACTGCCATACATTTCCCTTCCACCACGGCCGCGGCGGTCTCCGTAATGATCTCCGTACTGCGAATCCTGGTTCCTTGAATAGCTGTCGCTGCCTCTGCTTCCACCGTGAGCACCTCTAAAACGTGCGTTCCCGCCTTCCTGACTGCCGCCCCGGCCATAATCCCAGTCTTCATTACTATCCGAACCCCCGTATCCCTGACTACCTGAACTTCTGTAATCACTGTCGTAGCCGGAGTTGGACCTATTGCCCCTACCGCGGGCATCCTGTTGGTTCCAGTCGTCATTATAGGAGTTGCCTGTTCGGTTACCCCATTGCTCAGAATTGTATTCATTATTATAATCCCGCTGACGGTTATATCCGCTATCGGACTGTGAGCCCTCCTGAGAATTACCGTATCCTGAGCGGTGCCGCTGAGAATAATCGTCCCAATCATTTTCAGACCTGCCGAAGCCGCGGTTCATCCCGCTGAACTCTGCTGATCCGCCATGGTTTCCATGACCGTAGGAGCGGTCGTCTTCCCAGTTTCCCATTCGGCTGCCACTTCGGCCTTCTGCTCCGTAACGGTTTTCATGCTCGAAGCCGCTGCCTCCATACTCACGTTCACTTCCGCCTCGCCTTCCGTTACCTCCGCCATGCGAATAGCGGTCTTGCTGATTACTGTACTGATTCTGATTACTTCTCCGCGTAGACCATTGGTCTTCATTTCCGGAATTTCTTCTGTCTTCCATAATAATAATATTTTTAGATTTGTTTTGGTAAGTGCTAAGTTAGCAGCATGTTACGGCCAAATGCAAATATTTTATGTTAAACAAAAAGGTGCCTACAACAGCACCTTGTGAAATTAATTTAGAAATCAGTTTATTTTATTAGCACCTATTAAACAGAAAGTTCAACACATAAATCGTCTGTACACACCATGCCATGCATAGCAAATGATAATAAGGATCATCTTTCATGGTTAAACATATACATAGATTCAGGGCAAATAATTGAGTATTTAATTTTAACACATCCCCGGCTTCCTCGTGCTTTGAACACGCTTTCTATTAAAATATTGTAACCAACTTGGCAGATAATGTAAGCACACGAAAATTAGGTGCAGTATATTAATAAGCAGTCCAGCGGGTTAAGCTTAACACTTATTAACACATATTTATCCACGGAAAGGGCAGCTCCGACCATTAGTTCATATTGAATCCAAAAATAAAACCTGCTTCCAATCGGATTTTTAGCAGAGCATGAATCCAGTCTCTGTTTACGGTTTTCTTAATTGGCACTTAACAATTGCACGGAACTGTTTGCGGAGATCCCATTCTCATCGCACCATATAACAAACTTCGTAACTTGAGCTTAAAGTAATGTGGTCACCCTTTCTGGGGTCATCCAGCCATGGAGCATACAGCGATTCTCACAGAGCAAAATGCTCCAAATACCAAAACCAACATCCAAATCTTAATTCTTGCCTTTAGGTTCTTCTGAATCTCAACCTCAACCTTGCCATTAGCCATTGGCTATAAGCTATAAGCTTTATGCCTCTTAAACTGCTATATCGCTAAATTGGCTACATTCAAATATCTGAAATCTGATGTTTGACATTTAACCTTTTAACTCAATCACTCAAATACTCTTCCACATCTAACAGCAGTCAACAACCTCAGTCCCCAACCACCTCCAGGATCTCGCCGTACTCAAACCCACGTCCCATTAAATATTTCACCGTTTTGGATTTTCGCTGATAGTCCTTGCCGGTTTGTTTTTCGTAATAGGAATCATAAATTTTACGAAGCGTCCTTTCATAATCTTCAGCATGGATTTCATCAAAACAGCTGCGGATCAGTTTTTCCGGTACTCCTTTGAACTTAAGGTGATTCAGGATCTTGTTTCGGCCCCAGGACTTTATGTAAAACTTACCGCGAATATAGCTCCTGACAAAACGTTCCTCGTTAAGGTAGTTTTCCTCCATCAGATAGAGAAGGATTTCTTCCCTTGCTTCAGGAATCAGCAGGAAATCACGCATCTTCTGCTCCACTTCCTGATGGCATCTGTCCTGATAAACGCAGTAGTTCACCATCTTTTGTTTGATTTCCGAAAAAGTATAGGATTTGTGATGCATGGATTTTAGATTGAGGTTAAGAATGAGATCAAGATCAAGGTTATGGTAGAGGTTAAGTAGGTGACTACTTTTGAGAGTGGGGTGACTTTGAGAAACAAAGCGTTATCGCTACCCAGGAAAACATGAAATTACAATCACGAAATCAACTTCCACACTGCTCCGCTTAACCTCAGCCTTAGCCTCAACCTTAGCCTCAGCCTCAACCTTAGCCTTTACCTCAGCTCCCCCTTTTATTCTCCAGCGTTCTTATGATTTTATTCAACTCAAAAATGACGGTTTCCAGCATTATGATAATCCCTTCGGTTTTCTGTGCTTCAAAGTAGTGCACCCGGCAACCATACAGAAGATGGCTTTTGGTTTCATTCGCCGAACCTCTGGCTATTCTATAAAACTGGGATTTTTCCCTTTCACCGCCACGTCCAAATCCTTCTGCAATATTAGCAGAAATACTTTCAGCCGACCTTCGAATCTGGGAGGTAAGCGCATAATCTTCCTTCCTGGGTAATGTTTCCGAAATATGATAAACTTCTGTAGCGATGTCCATTGCATTCTTCCAGACGGGCATCTGAGTGAAATCCGTGTACATAAGACGAGGTTAAACTTAAGCATTATGTGGAACTTCAATTTCAGTTGTGCGGGTTGCAGGCTTTGAGGTTAAATGAAAACTGAGAAAGAACTGTTGAACGATCCGCCTAACCTCAGCCTTAACCTTAACCTTAACCTTAACCTTAACCTTAACCTCAGCCTCAACCTTAGTATTGAAACAGCGGTCTGGAATCCATCAGTTCGTTCACCTCTTTGCGGACTCTGGAAATCACCTCTTCATCCTTGAGGTTCATTACAACATCGTTGATGAGTGTGGCAATGGTTTCCATATCATCTTCCTTCATCCCGCGGGTAGTGATCGCTGCGGTTCCCAGGCGGATACCGGAGGTGGTGAAGGCGGATTTATCGTCAAATGGTACCATATTTTTGTTACAGGTGATATCAGCTTTAACAAGGGCTTTTTCGGTTTCTTTACCATTCACGTTTTTATTTCTGAGGTCCACAAGCATCAGGTGGTTATCGGTACCACCGCTCACGATATCAAACCCCTTGTCAATCATTGCTTTGGCCAGCGCCTGTGCATTGGCAACAACCTGCTTGGTATACACCTCAAATTTCGGATCAAGCGCTTCACCGAAAGCTACCGCTTTGGCAGCGATAACATGCTCCAAAGGTCCACCCTGTGTTCCAGGAAAGACTGCGCTGTCCAGCACCGCGCTCATCATTTTTGTTTCTCCCTTGGGCGTTTTGTGTCCGTAAGTATTTTCATAATCCTTACCCATCATGATAAGCCCGCCGCGTGGTCCGCGCAGGGTTTTATGGGTGGTAGTAGTCACTACATGACAGTGTTCGAAAGGGCTGTTCAACAAGCCTTTGGCAATAAGTCCTGCCGGGTGTGCGATATCTGCCCAGAGTGTAGCTCCCACCTCATCGGCTACTTCGCGGAATTTCTTATAGTCCAGGTCGCGTGAATAGGCAGAAAAACCGGCGATAATCATCTTTGGCTTTACTTCCAGCGCTTTCTGACGCATGGCATCGTAGTCGATAAGTCCGTCTTCGCGGTTCACGCCATAGAAATTGGCATTATACTGAATGCCTGAAAAATTAACAAAACTACCGTGCGTAAGGTGCCCGCCCATAGAAAGGTCAAGGCCAAGGATGGAATCGCCAGGCTTAAGCACCGCCAGATATACTGCGGCATTGGCCTGCGAGCCGGAATGGGGCTGCACATTTACATACTCGATGCCAAAAAGTTCCTTAGCTCTTGCAATGGCCAGGTTCTCAACCTCATCCACTACTTCACAGCCACCGTAATATCTTCTGCCCGGATATCCTTCCGCATATTTATTGGTAAGCACGCTGCCCATGGCCTTCATCACATTATCCGAAACAAAGTTTTCCGAGGCGATAAGTTCGATTCCGTGGGTCTGTCTTTTTCTTTCCTGTTCAATAAGGTCAAATATTGGGTCGTGCATGATAAATTTTTGATTAAAGATTAGATAATTAGTATTTAACAAAAGAGATTCAGCGGTAAGAACTGCCCGTCCGGAGTTGGAAAATATAAATAATTCAACACCCGCTCAGTAACAGAAAAAACGCCGATATCTTTTTCCCAAAATTAGGCAAAATTTAGCTAAGGATAAAAGCCGAGGAGGAAGAAGTGGGTACGGTGGACAAATAATATTTAAGAGTCAATATTTCAGATGACAGATGTCAGATATCAGATGTCAGATATCAGATATCAGACTCATGAGTCAAGATTTTGGATTTTGAATCATGAATTTTGAATTTCCCTCTGTGTCCGCTGTAAATTCTCTGTGTGCTCCGTGGTTAAATTAGAGAGCAGATTTGAGATGTCAGATATCAGATGTCAGATATCAGACTATAGAGTTTAGTTTAGCTTTGTGTCCTTTGCGCAGGCTTTGTGTTCTTTGTGGTTAAATAGATCCCTTCGGGATGACAGAGGGTAAAGTATTATGGATTTTGAACTTAACTCCGTGCACTCTTTTTAAGCGCTGTGTGCTCCGTGGTTAAAGTAGAGTCCAGATTTCAGAGGTCAGATGTCAGATGTCAGATATCAGATATCAGATATAGAGTTTAGTTTAGCTTTGTGTCCTTTGCGCAGGCTTTGT
Organism: Chryseobacterium sp.; assembly: GCF_008831505.1. Taxonomy (NCBI): domain Bacteria; kingdom Pseudomonadati; phylum Bacteroidota; class Flavobacteriia; order Flavobacteriales; family Weeksellaceae; genus Chryseobacterium; species Chryseobacterium sp. Next base: position 2,024,762 of record NZ_CP044507.1, read on the forward strand.
GTTCTTTGTGGTTAAATTACCAAGAACTCAATAATCAATTGTTAAGATTTTAAATTATGAACTATTGATTTTTCTCTGTGTGCGCTGTAATTTCTCTGTGTCTCTGTGGTTAAATAAACCCGGAAGGCGCGATGTCAGATCTCAGATTTAAGATTTTAATTTGAGGAAAGAAGAAAGACAATTCAACTAACCTCCTAACCACTCAATCACCCAATCACCATACTACTCAATCACCCAACTCCGGCGTCAACTCAAAAAAAATAAATATCTTTACTCAATAATTGAACAGAATGAAACATAAAAAGAAATACAAAAAGGAGCTTATTAAATCCCTTAAAACACTGGCTTTTACCGAACATGAGCTATTGGAAACAATGACCAACCTGATGTTGTTGAAAGAGCTCAAAAAGAACGACATCACTTTTGAAAAAGGTGATACATTCTCCTTTGAAGACAATATCTTTGATTACAGTGAAGACAAGAACATCCGCAAACTGGCCAAACTGCGCCGAAAAATGATCAAAACCATGGGTAAATTAGTTGACGGCACTGAGTTCAAGGACAAGGAAATTGAATTCCTGGCCTGATTTACTGCCTCCCAATAATATAAAAAATTTCATGCTGGAAGCTGTGCCACTTTTCGTGGTTGTTCAACTTTCCTTCCCATACAAGAAACCGCAGAAGTCCGCTGCGGTTTTTTCTATACTGCTTCATTGATCTTTGCCCTGGCTCTTGGCTCTATCTAACCACAGAGCACACAGAGCTTAAACAGAGCGCACAGAATTTAATCCAAAATCTGAAATCTGAAATCTGAGATCTGATATCTGATATCTAAAATCCTGGCCCCTGGCTCTAACCTAACCACAAAGTTCACAAAGTCCTTCACAAGGAACACAAAGAAGGCCGCAGAAATTCTCCGCGGCCTTATCTTTTCTCTGAAATCTGACGTCTGATATCTGAAATCTGATGTCTGATGTCTAACATCAGTTCTCTTTCCTCTAAATAAGAAATCTTGTCTCTTATCTCTGGTCTCTTAATCTCTCTCCACTTACGCCTCACACGACGAGCACGTCACAAAGTTCACCATCATCTCCTTCGAAACAGATGAACTTCTTTGGTAATATAAAGTCTTCACGCCTTTTTTCCAGGCTTCAATATAGAGATAGTTCACATCCTTCACCGGCATCGTACTCGGGATCTGAAGGTTCAGCGACTGGGCCTGGTCGATATACTGCTGACGCTGTGCCGCCTGGGAAATAATTTCCATCGGAGAAATCTCGCGGAAGGTTTTGAACACCGCTTTCTCCTCATCGGTAAGTTCAGCCAGATGCTGTACGGAACCGTGGTTCAGCATTATTGTTCTCCAGGTTTCCTCATTGTCAATGCCTTTTTCCTGAAGCAGCTTCGCCAGGTACTTGTTCTTACGCATGAAATTACCTTTGGCAAGTCCGGCCTTATAGTAATTGGATGCAAACGGCTCGATTCCCGGAGAAGTCTGACCCAGGATGGCAGAGCTGGAAGTCGTAGGTGCAACAGCCATCGTGGTGGTGTTGCGCATACCGTAGCCTTTCAGTAATTCCGGTTCACCGTAAATATTAGCCAGTTCCTGTGATGCCTGCAGGGACTGTTCTTTGATTTGCCTGAAGGCGCGTGCATTGAACTGCGTAGCTTCAAAACTTTCAAAAGGAATCATGTTTTTCTGCAGGTAGGAATGGTAACCCAGCACACCAAGCCCCAGAGCTCTGTGTCTCATGGCAAAGTTTCTGGCACCCGTTAGATAGTAATTACCTTCCGTTTTCTCAATGAATTCAGAAAGTACCGCATCCAGGAAGTAAATGGCCAGTTTCACGGCATTGGTATCCTTCCACTCGTCATAAAGCTCCAGGTTCATGGAGGACAGGCAGCAGATAAAGGATTCCTCCTCACTGGACGGCAGCATAATCTCGGAGCACAGGTTGCTGGCGTTAATTGTCATGCCCAAATCCTTGTAGACCTGAGGTTTGTTACGGTTCACATTATCGGAGAACAGGATATAAGGCAGACCTTTCTGCTGACGGCTTTCCAGCACGCGGGCCCAAATCCGGCGCTTCTCCATATCACCGTCTATCATGTCCTGCATCCAGTAATCCGGTACGCAGATACCCGTAAACAGGTTCTGGATGGGGCTGCCAATGTCCTTAATGGACAGGAATTCTTCAATATCACCATGGTCCACATCCAGGTAAGCAGCAAATGCCCCACGGCGCACACCGCCCTGAGATACTACATCCATCGCAGTATCGTAAAGTTTCATAAAGGAAACCGCACCGGAAGATTTTCCGTTGTCCGTTACGGCAGTCCCGCGGTTACGCAGTTCCCCGAAATAACCCGAGGTACCTCCGCCAATCTTGGTCTGCATAATCACCTCGCCCAGTTTATGGGTAATGCCCTCAATATTATCCGGAACATGCACGTTGAAGCATGAAATCGGCAATCCCCGCTGGGTACCCATATTGGCCCAAACCGGCGACGAGAAGCTGATCCAGCCTTTGGTAATCATTTCCTCAAAAGCAGGCTGAAGCTCCGGTTTATAGAGTCTTTTTGCCGCTGCAGTGGTTATACGTTCTATAGCGCCTTTCACGGTTTCACCTTTCAGCAGGTAACCGCGGTTCAGCATTTGCTCGGACTCTTCATTGAGCCACCAGATGTCGTTTTTTTGTTCTTCCATCATAAATATGTTGTAAAATGTAGAGGTACAGCTACCGTCTTCATTGTTAATAATTTCAATTTTTAGAAGCAGATTGCTTGCTGCTTCGTTTCACCAGTCCGCCCGCTCTCCGTCTCGTCCTATAGACGAGACTGCGATCGGGGCTATTATTTTGCCTGGTGATTTGTTCACCGCTTTATCTTTTGCTGTTAGAACTCAGCCTACAGCACTCAGCTTTTAGCCTCCAGTCCTAACTTTTAAATCTTTATATCAAAAATCTCCACGTCTGAAATCTGATATCTGATATCTGAAATCTTACTTCTCGGCTCTCACCTAACCACAGAGCGCACAGAGAGTTTACAGCGTACACAGGGAAAATTCAAAATTTAAAACATGGCCTTTGACTTCTGGCTTCTGGCTCTCTTAACCACAAAGGACACAAAGCTAAAGGCAATTTACAGCGCACACAGGGAAATCCATAATCCAAAATTTATAATTTAAAATCCTGGTTCTTGATTCTTGGCTCTTGGCTCTTTCTTTTTTCTTCTTTCTTCTTTCCTCCAAAAAGTCTGAAATCTGAAATCTGACATCTGACATCTGATATCTGATATCTCGACTCTAAAACAAATCGTTCTCCGTAATACTCTTGTCGTGCTTGGTATAATCCACCGGTCTTTTCGCGAAGAAATCATCCATGGAGTTGGCGAAAACTTCCTCTTCAAACCAGATCATAGGTTTGTACTGTTCCGGTGTAATATTATAACGGGTTCGCATTCCGATTTTCTTCAGACTGTCGTCTACACGGTATTTCATAAAGTTCAGCAGGTCTTCCTTAGTGAAGTTGTCCAGATCACCCAGTTCAAAGATCCAGTCCAGAATTTCTTCCTCCACCTGAATGGAATGGTCTACAAGTGTATAAATATCTTCAATATCAGAATCGGTAAGCAGTTCCGGCTGTTCCTCACGGATCTTGTTAATAAGGTAAATACCTGCATTGGCATGGATTTGCTCATCCACAGAAGTCCACGCAATGATATTGGAGACGTTTTTCATATATCCTTTAAACCTTGTAAACGACAGGATTATGGCAAACTGCGAGAACAGGGATACGTTTTCGATAAGGATGCTGAAAAGCAGCAGTGACGATACATATTCCTTCGGTGTGGTAGAGTTGGCATGTTTGAGCACATTGCTCAGGAAATCAATCCTTTTCTTAATAGCCGGAATCTCAACTACCTGAGTGAAGGCATCGTTATAACCCAGCACTTCCAGCAAACGTGAATACGCTTCGGAATGACGGAACTCACATTCTGCAAAAGTAGACCCCAGGCCGTTAAGTTCCGGCTTGGGCATATGGTTATACAGATTTCCCCAGAAAGTCTTTACCGAAACCTCAATCTGCGCGATAGCAAGCAATGCATTCTTTACGGCATGTTTTTCATGTGGCTCCAGCTGCGACTGGAAATCCTGTACATCGGCCGTAAAATCAACTTCAGAATGCACCCAGAAGGATTTGTTAATCGCATCTACAAACTGCAGAACTTCCGGATACTCAAATGGCTTATAACTTACTCTCTTTTCAAAAATCCCCATAAAGCGATTCGGTTTATATCTTGTTAAAATAATAGTCAGACAAAAGTTACCTTACTTGTATTCTACTGAATATCAGAAGGTTAAATTACCCACCACAGTTATTATGGCGAAAACAAAAATAGATAATACATCCCTACCATGAAAGGCATAGCTGAATGATAAACATAAAAGTTTTCCACAAAAGCAGGGAAGCGTCTGTTGGTGCAGGTTACCTCAGTATTTAGGTGGATTAAAACCAATTATGAAGGCTGCAAATTAAACAGTTTTCAATAAACCTAATATTCAGAGTATTTTATAACTAAACAACACTTAGAATCCATTAAAACGGGCGCCCTGTAACAAATAAGGCGCGCTGTATACTTATAAAGGAAGCAAATCTGCAATATGTTAAGCATTCAGAACCTCCATAAATCATATGATACGGGCAAGAGCAAACTGCACGTCCTGAAGGGAATCAACCTTGAAATTGGCGCCGGGGAATTCGTTTCCATCATGGGCAGCTCAGGCTCGGGAAAATCTACACTGCTTAACATCATCGGTATTCTGGATGAAAAAGATTCCGGCACCTACACCTTAGACGGAATTCCTATTGAAGACCTTTCGGAAGTTAAGGCCGCAGAATACCGCAGCCGGTTCCTGGGTTTTGTATTCCAGTCCTTTAACCTCATTGCGTACAAGACGGCGCTGGAAAACGTGGCACTGCCGCTGTACTATCAGAATGTGAACCGAAAGGAACGCAACCAGAAAGCTTTGGAATATCTGGAAAAAGTAGGTCTGGCACAATGGGCCAACCACCTGCCCAATGAACTTTCCGGCGGACAGAAACAGCGTGTAGCTATAGCCCGTGCCCTGATCACCGACCCCAAGATCATCCTGGCCGATGAACCTACGGGAGCGCTGGACAGCAAGACAACTTATGATATTATGAAACTGCTGCAGGACATCAACCTTGAAGGGAAAACAATCATTGTTGTTACCCATGAACCCGACGTAGCTGCCGAAACCAAAAGAAATGTAATACTGAAAGACGGAATCATTGAAAGCGATGAATACATTACCCAGCGGGTGCTTGTTTGAGAATAATTTTAAAAGTGTAACAGTTTAAAAATATAACAGTTTAGCAGTTAAACAATTTACCAGTCTGTCAATTATCAGTTTATAAGTCAACTACCAATAAACAACTTTACGACTTAACAACTCAACAACTCAACAACTTAAAAACAAATCCCTCCAATAAAATGTTTGATCTGGACCGCTGGCAGGAAATATTTGCCTCCATACGAAGCAATGTACTGAGAACTGTGCTCTCCGGCTTTACTGTGGCACTGGGTCTCTACATATTTATTGTGCTCTTCGGTATCGGTTCCGGTCTGAAGAACGCCTTTACAGAAGGTTTTGCACGCGATGCCCAGAATCTCATCGCCATTTTTTCGGGTAAGACCACTGTAGCGTACGGCGGACTGCAGGCGGACCGCCAGGTGGTATTTAAAAATGAGGACTTCGAGGAAGTTATCGGCATAGACCCGGAAAAAGTGGAATATTCCGCACCAAAATACAGCACCGGAATGATGGTAAAATATGGCCGTGAAAGCGGTAATTACCAGATCAGCGGAACTACCGGTGATGAAAAATTCATAGAGAACCGGCAACTGGTGGACGGCCGGTATATTAGCCCCGGCGATCTGCAGCGGCGGCAGAATGTGGCCGTCATAGGCAGGATGGTGCAGCGTGACCTCATAAAAGACGGCAGCCCTATTGGCCGCGACCTCGAAATCAACGGTACCATGTTTAAAGTGATTGGAGTCTTTTCTGATGAAGGCGGAGGCGATTTTGAAGAAAGGATGATTACCATACCTATCACAACGCTTCAGCAAATGAAAAAAGGTTCCGATACTGTAAATTCCATCCAACTCACCTATAATCAAGACCTCACCCCGGAACAGGCCATAACATTTGGCGAGGAAATCGAAAAGCAGGTAAAGGCACGCCACAGGGTTTCACCAGACGACGAAAATGCGGTAAGAGTGCGCAACAACGCAGAAAATACCAAGAACAGTTTTCAGTTCCTGTTTATCCTCACGCTTGTCGTTGGGTTTATCGGCATGGGTACCCTGCTGGCCGGCATCATTGGCATCAGCAACATCATGGTTTATATTGTAAAGGAAAGGACCCAGGAAATCGGTGTACGGAAAGCCATAGGTGCCAAACCCAACAGCATTATTGCACTGATCATTCAGGAAAGTATTGTCATTACAGTGATTTCGGGATTCATAGGTGTGGGTCTGGGCGTCCTTACGCTCGAACTTATTGGCGACAGCCTGGAAGCCTATTTCATTAAGGATCCTAGTGTAGGTTGGGGCCTCATTATCGTCGCTTTTGTCTGCCTGATCCTGGCCGGATTAATTGCCGGCTTTGTACCTTCGTACCGCGCGAGCAAAATAAAACCTATTGAAGCCCTGAGAGCCGAATAATTTAACAAAAACAGTACATTGTACATTGTACATTTTACATTGTACATTATACATATTAAATAGTACATCGTACACCATTCTGCAATAAAAAGTAAGTGTCAAAACACAGTATAGAATGAATATCGTTTTCAAAAAAGACACCTGGCAGGAGATCTACCATTCACTTAGATCGAACAAACTGCGCACCTTCCTCACCATGATTGGTGTGGCCTGGGGCATGTTCCTGTACGTTTCCCTGCTGGGCGCCGCTAAAGGCATGGAAAACGGCTTCGATAAACTGTTTTCCGGATTCGCCACCAACAGTATTTTCCTTTGGGCCCAAAATACCAATATTCCTTATGCCGGTTTTGCTAAAGGACGGCAAATGGAGCTGGACCGTAACGATATCGAAATGCTGACCACACGGATCCCGGAAATCGATTATATCTCGCCGCAGAGTTCCAAAGGAAGTTTTGGCACACCCGGCGAACTGATGTCGCGCACCGGCAAAAATGGCACCTACGGTCTGAACGGCGACTCACCTATCGGCAATAAAATTTCAGAAAAGAAACTGATCTTCGGAAGATATCTGAATGATGCCGACCTCGCGCTTAACAAGAATGTGATAGTCATTGGTGAGGAAATCTACAAAAATTTCTTCGACCATAAAAAAAATGAAAACCCGATCGGCCAAAGCATCAATGTGCGGGGAACTTTCTTTAATGTCATTGGGGTGTTCTCTGTGAAACGGGCCAGTCCTATGGAAAATGCGCAAACCGCTTATATCCCCCTTACCACCTATATGAAGATGTTCAACGACGGCGACAAGGTTGATGTCTTCTCCATTGTGAGTAAACCTGATGCGGATGTGGCCATAGTGGAAACCAAAGTAAAGGATGTCCTGAAACAGAAGTACAATGTTTCACCGGAAGACACCAATGCTTTCGGAAGCTTTAATTTGGGCAAGGAATTTAAGAAACTGACAGGCTTCCTGGACGGCATGCAGCTCCTCACCATCATTGTGGGAACGCTGACCATCCTGGCAGGGGTCATTGCCATCTCCAACATCCTGCTGATCACCGTAAAGGAAAGGACAAAGGAAATAGGCATCAGACGTGCCATAGGCGCAAAACCGGCCGAAGTGCGTAACCAGATCCTGCTGGAAAGTGTGGTGATTACCCTCACATCGGGAATACTTGGATTTATTTTCGGTATCCTTCTGCTGATGGTTTTGGATATGATAACGAAGAACCAGGAAGATATTCCGTTTTACAATCCTACAGTGGATTATGGGAATGTATTTGCCGCAATGACAATTATGGTGACGCTGGGACTTATTGTCGGAATGATTCCCGCACAGCGCGCCGTAAAGATAAAACCGATTGAGGCACTGCGCAGTGAGTAATAATTGAAAGTGGTGGTACAGATATCTTTAATTAGAGGAAAGATGTCAGATCTCAGATTTCAGACTTGTTAAAGGAACAAGGAAGAAAGAGGAAAGAAAAAAGACTTCTGAGGGGTGGGTTGAGATCTCCTCGAGGATAAGATAACAGAATGGAGTGGGGGAATTAACTTTGTGTCCTTTGTTTATCCTTTGTGTCCTTTGTGGTTAAAGAGATCCCTACGGGATGACAGAGAGTATCGTAATATGGATTTGGATTATTCTCTGTGTCCTCTGTACAAGCGCTGTGTGCACTGTGGTTAGGTAAAAGCTATTTGTTGATCACTGAAAGCCGAACGCTGAACGCAAAACTAAAAGCGCTTTGTGCTCCGTAGTTAAATTCGCTCCATAAACAGCGTAACAAAAATTGTAACATTAAATAAAAACAATATATGAAAAAGAAAATTACCGGAAAAAGGGTGCTTTACATTATACTGGGCCTCCTGGTGGCGGTGGCACTTTTTGCCGGCATCGGCTACCTCATTAAATCCAATTCCACCAAAAGCGAAACTTTTCTCACCAAAAAACCAATGATCCAGAATATGGAAGACAAGGTGATGGCCACGGGAAAGATTGTTCCCCGCGAAGAAATTGAGATCAAACCCAATATGTCCGGTATTGTGGATAAAGTACTTGTAGATGAAGGCGACCGCGTAACCGTAGGACAGCTTATCGCTACCATACGTATCGTCCCGAATATCCAGAATGTAAACGCTTCACAGCAGGAAATCAACACAGCACAGCTGCAGATCAGCAATGCACAGCTGAACCTGGACAACCAGCAGAAACAGTTTGGTATGCAGGAGCGTCTGTTTAACCAGGGCGTAATTTCCAGGCAGGAATATCTCGCGGCACAGCAGCAGCTACAGTCGGCGCAGATTCAGTTGCGCAATGCAAGACAGCAACTGGTAACAGCCCAGAAAAACCTTCAGATCGCCAGAACAGGTGTTACACCGGAACTTCAGAGCCTTGCCACGACTCAAATCCGGTCCAAAGCCAACGGTACTGTGCTGGAAGTTCCCGTAAAAGTCGGCAGCCAGGTTATCGAGGCCAATTCATTTAATGCGGGTACTACAATAGCCGCTATCGCAGACCTGAACTCCCTTATTTTTCAGGGAGAGATAGATGAGGCTCAGGCCGGTAAACTTAAGGAAGGCATGAATATGAATATAGTGATCGGTGCGCTTCAGAATAAGAAATTTCCGGGCCGCCTGACAATGATCGCACCTAAAGGTAAAGACCAGAGCGGGACGATTAAATTCCCTGTGGAAGGTGATGTTTTTAATCCGAACAATGAATATATCCGTGCCGGGTTTTCGGCCAATGGAGAAATCGTGCTGAGCTCCCAGAAAAATGCGCTGCTCCTGGATGAAGCGCTTATTCAGTATGAGAAGAAGGGTGGTAAAGATATTCCTTTTGTTGAAGTAAAACAGGCAAACGGTACCTTCAGGAAAGTATATGTAACTCTGGGAGCAAGTGACGGCATTAACGTTCAGATTAAAGCCGGCATTGATAAAAATGCGGAGGTTAAAGTCTGGAATCCAAGTGATAAGGATAAGGAAGCACTGAAAGAGAAAAAAAGCTAACCTGAGTCACAAAAATATCCTGGAGTTTTTCTTCAGGATATTTTTTTTAATGCCTTCGGAACAGCAGTACACCGTTCAGAAAAATCAGGAGAAAACTTAGGGTTACGTATATACTGCTTCGGTGGTTCCTCATTTTCTGCGCGTCAATAAGCAGTCCGGCAGTCTTGCTGAGTTTTTGACTTTGGTTAATGTAATTATGAATTTCAACAACCTGGTCACTGCTGCGGTTGGACACAGCGTGTTGCGAGAAATAGACCATATTTTTTTTGCCCAGATACCCCGCAATCCAGAATTCACCGGAGTGGTCCATTTTCAGATATTCAACCTGATAATGCTCCGGACGTACCCGACCTGCATGTTTCAGGTCGTAAGGCTCACCGGGTGACTCAGCATCATTTACACGTACCACATAAAAATCGAGTGCCTGCGGTAATTTATTAATGATCTGTACAGCCATGGCATCCATGACAAACGGATATTTGCTCCGTTTCACAAACCATACAGTAAAGTAGGCTGCCGCAGAAAGCACAATGAGCATACGTGCAATCCTGGCCGACACTGCAAAACTGCCCTTGCGGATCAGGGACAGTGGCAGTGCGAGACACAGCAGTAAAAAAATGATAAAAGTAAAATTCTCCATCGGATGCAAATATAAGCAAATTGGCCATTCAGGCCGGCTTTAGCGCGTACCCTCCCACTCTGCAAAAAACTGCTCCAGGTAGACTTCCATAAAAGCATGTCGGCCGGCCGCGAGTTCTTTTCCTTTGGCTGTATTCATTCTGTCCTTCAGCAGCAGAAGCTTTTCATAAAAATGGTTGATGGTTGTTCCCTCATTTCTTTTGTATTCTTCCCGGGTCATATTCTTCCGGGGTGCCATCTCCGGATGGTGCAGCAGATTATTTTTGAACCCTCCGAAATTAAAGGTCCGTGCGATACCAATTGCGCCCATCGCGTCCAGGCGGTCGGCATCCTGCACAATCTGAAGTTCAGCAATTGCGGGGTTCTTTACTCGGATATCATGAAGTTCATCACCGGAAGCTTCCAGGCTGTTTTTGAAAGACATATTTTTTATGATGAAAAGCACAGATTCTGTGGTTGCGGGATCTGCATCAATATTCTGCAGATGATTTCGGGCAATGGTTAGCGCAATCTGCTCATCACCACCGTGAAATTTGGGATCTGCGATATCATGCAGAAGCGCAGCCAGTTCAACAACTTCGCGGTCGCAAACTTCCGGGCCGGCTATGGTTAAGGCCAGTTTCCAGACCCTTTCCACATGAAACCAGTCATGACCGGCTTCGGCACCTTTGAGTTGTTCCCTAACAAACTGTACGGTTTTTTCAATTTTCGAATTCATCATTAACTTCTGTCAATTATTTATAGCTTCATCTTGCTCCAGATAATCCGGCACCACTTGCCACAGTTTGCGGTTATAGCTCCGGAAAAAATTAATATGTCCTATTTCACCCCGGTCACTTTCGGAGGTATGTAAGAGGCGGTAAGTGGGTTTCATGCCCGGATAAGTCTCAGTCATCAGTTTCCGTACTGCCCGGTCCGTAAGCCAGGTGTCATCTTCAGCGCGAATCACCAGCACTTCCTGGTTTAAATGGGGTGCAGTATTTTCAGCATGCTCTTCCAGCAGTTTATTGGTTGATTTCCTGCTGATGACCAGCGTGCGCCAGTCATGGGCAGATCCTTTAGGAAGACTTTCACCCAGGCCAAAACGGTGTGCCGGAAAATAACCCCACAGTGCCGTTGTAACCGGTAGCAAAAAGGCAAAGCCAAGATAGCCCAAAGCCGCGGTTTTCCAGCCCAGATTTCCTACAAATGCTTTCTGCGTGCCCACAAAGACAAACTTTTCAAACTGCCTGGAATCTGAATTCATACCGAGGATAAGTGCGCCTACCGAATGTCCCAGACAAAATTTTCTATATCCCGGAAAACGGTTATCAATGAATTCGGTCAAACAACCGTAATCCAGCGAGCCCCAGTCACCCATAGTGGCTTTAAAATGCCGCAGTGATGCCGGTTTGCTCTGACCCACGCCACGGTAATCATAGGTGATCACGGTAAATCCATGTGAAGCCATGTAGCGGGAAAAAGCATAATAAACCTGCTGTTTAACACCGGTTGCCGAATTGATGAGCAGAACTTTCTTACTGCAGGTTTCCGGTGCAAACATCGTAGCCGAAATACTGAAGCCGTCCCTGGCTTTCACTGAGATGGGAACCATCGGTCGCTATAATGTATTTTGATTTTCAATGCGGGAATTACCCGGCAATATCGGAATTCATCTCTTCCAGTAAGGGCAGTCCTCCCTGGGAACCTTCGTTCATCGCGACCTTCAGCGAGACATCAGTACCGAAACGGACACAGTCGCCTATTGAATTCCCATGGCAGTAGGCCACGGCAAACCCCGAGGTAAAAGCATCGCCCATACCAATTCTGTACTGCATATCCTGATGGTCATTCCGGTAATATTTCATCTCGGAACCACTGTAATAAGTGGTTACATTTGTATTGTCCCGAATAAAAAGCTTGTTGGGATTGTGCTTTAGGATATCTTCCACATTATCAACTCCAAAAACGGTAGGTAAATCCGTGCTTTTAGCGACGATGAAAGATGCATACTCCTGCACGTTAAGAGGAAGCCGTGCCGCCGGTGCTGCATATAACAGCACTTTGGTATTGTATTTTTTAGCCAGTTCCACTGTAAATTCTACCGCTTCCATAGGAATTTCAAGCTGAAGAAGTAAAAGATCAGCGGTTTCGATAAGGGATTCGGCTTTCTGAATATGATCTACAGAAAGGTGCAGGTTAGCGCCGGGAACTACAACAATGGCATTCCGGCCTTCTGCGGAAGTTACGAAAGCAGTACCGGTATCCGCCTCAGAAGTAACGTTTACATGATCCACATTTATTCCTTCAGCCTTAAGATTCCGGAATACTTCTCTGCCGGCATCATCAGCCCCTATACAACTCACAAAACTTACATTGGCACCCAGCCTGGCCGTTCCCACAGCCTGATTGGCACCCTTACCGCCGAAAAAACGTTCAGCCCTGGAGGCCATTACGGTTTCACTGGGTTCCGGGTGACGTTCCGTGACCAATACAAGGTCCAGGGACGAGCTGCCTACTACAACAATTTTGGGTCTGTGTGTACTTAACTTCATGATTCAGATTTAATAACAAATGTACTCATTCTAAACCAATGGCATGCCGCGGTGCTAGCCTGTGACCTCTATGAATTCAGTTACGATCTTCAAAGGTTGGTTATTGCTGCCGAACCCTATATAGCTGGCGTAAAAACCTTCACCGTAGCCGGCTTCAAAAGCGAATACGGTTCCGCCACGCTGCTCATTGGGCTTTAGGAAGGCATACTGGTCGATGGCTCCGTTTTCGTCGAAGAAATGGTCATGAAAAAACTCCTCGTAAATTCCCATGAAATCCGCGCCTTTACGGTGATAAAGGGTTTTCTCCAGATGGTTGAGGCAGTCCTGGGTTTCCAGGTCCATAAAACTGGCCATGCCGCTTTCAACAGGATATCCAAAGATCTCCTCACCCTTCAGGTCCTTCAGGTTCTGACCCGCCGTAGTAGCCATTTGCCAGGAGGTAATTTCTCCTGTGCCGAAACGTATTTCCGCATAGGCCACACAGTTGCTCTCCCTTTCTTTATGCAGAAGTATAGGAAATGAGCCCACCGGAAACACGGTTGTAAACGGAAGCATGTCACTGGTGATTACCGGATCGCAGGCCACAAGATATCCCGTGGGCAGGTGAATATTACCTACCTCAAAGGACTCAATAAGCGGATTTTCCACAAAATCCCTTGTGAAAAGCCGGCTGATATTATCAATATGCTTCATGAGTAATTTACTTATAAAGTCTGAAGTTTACCTGTCAGCAGTACAATCTTCTCCTGAGCATCCTTCTGTTTTTTCAGCTCATTGTCTACCACCTGCTGCGGTGCACCTGCCATAAATTTCTCGTTGGAAAGCTTTTTCTCTACAGATTTCAGGAAACCCTGGAGGTAAGTTATTTCCTCTTCCGTTTTGCGCTTTTCTTCTTCCAGGTCCAGGCTCTCGCTCAGCGGAATGGAAACTTCAGTACCACCTACCAGGAAGGTGAAGCTTGGTTCGTCTGTTTTAGACGCAAAATTTACGGCTGAAATATTGGCCAGCTTAACGATGAGTTCTGTATTGGGAAAGGATTCCGAATTGGTAAACACCTCAACTGCCTCACGCGGCGAGATTCCTTTGCTCTGGCGGTAGTTGCGTACGCCCGCTACCAACTCCCTGGTAATTTCAAATTGGTTAAGGACCTCCGTACTGAACTCTGTTACTTTAGGCTGTTGAGCAATTACAAGTGCCTCATCGGCAGTACGGGGTGCAATATTCTGCCACAACTCTTCCGTGAGGAAAGGCATGAACGGATGAAGCAGTTTCATCAGGTTTTCGAAATAAACAATCGTCTGCTCATAGACTTCGTTCGAAACCGATTCGCCAAAACCAGGCTTGATGGCCTCCAGATACCACGAGCAGAAATCATCCCAAATCAGTTTATACAAAAGGTGAAGACTGTCTGAAATCCGGAACTTCGCAAACTGATCTTCAATCTCGGTGACTGTTTTTGCCATTTGATGACCCAGCCAATCAATAGCTTGCTTATCGGCCGCTGAAGCCTTTTTAGTATCATCCTTGGTCCAACCTTGGATCAGTCGGTAGGCATTCCAGATCTTGGTGGCAAAATTACGTCCCTGCAGCATGAGCTCCTCATCAAAAAGAAGGTCATTTCCTGCCGCCGAACTTAACAGGATACCGACACGCACCCCATCGGCACCATATTTTTCAATCAGTTCAATCGGATCCGGAGAGTTACCCAAAGATTTGGACATTTTCCGGCGTTGCTTGTCCCGGACAATCCCTGTGAAATAAACATTTTTGAATGGCACCTCACCTCTGTATTCCTGGCCGGCCATAATCATACGGGCTACCCAGAAGAATATGATGTCCGGACCGGTTACCAGGTCGGAGGTAGGATAATAGTAGTCAATCTCTTTATTTTCAGTATCCAGCAAACCGTTGAAAACGGACATTGGCCAAAGCCAGGCAGAGAACCAGGTATCAAGCACGTCATCATCCTGACGAAGATCAGAAGTCTTAAGGTCACTTTTTCCGGATTTTGACTTTGCCAGTTGGAGTGCATCATCAACATTTTCCGCTACTACAAAATCATTCTCGCCATCTCCATAGTAAAATGCCGGGATTTGCTGCCCCCACCAGAGCTGACGGGAGATATTCCAGTCGCGGATGTTTTCCATCCAGTATTTATAGGTATTCTTAAATTTTTCCGGGTGGAACTTCACCTGGTCCTCCATCACCACATCCAGTGCTGGCTGGGCGAGGTCGGACATCCTGAGGAACCACTGTACTGAGACTTTAGACTCAATTACCGCACCGGTACGTTCGGAAGTACCCACTTTATTTACATAATCTTCGGCCTTCAGCAATAATCCTTTCTCCTCCAACTCCTTTGCAATAAGTTTACGTACCTCAAAGCGGTTTTTGCCGGCATAATGCTGTCCGTGCGAATTAAGGTTAGCATCATCGTCCAGTGAATCTATGATGGTCAGGTTATGGCGCTTTCCGATTTCGTAGTCATTGATATCGTGCGCCGGAGTAATCTTCAGTGCCCCTGTTCCGAATTCAATATCCACATAATCATCCTCAATTACAGGAACTACCCTGTTTACAATGGGAACAATAACATTTTTGCCTTTCAGGTGTGCATAACGCTCATCTTCCGGGTTAACACACACGGCCATATCGCCAAATATTGTCTCGGGACGCGTGGTAGCCACAGAAAGGTATTCTTCCGATCCTTCCACCTTATATTTCAGGTAGTACAGTTTGCCGTTCTGCTCTTTAAAGATTACTTCTTCATCAGAGATATTGGTCTTGGCCTCAGGATCCCAGTTCACCATACGGTAACCGCGGTAGATCATTCCTTTGTTGTAAAGGTCTACAAAGGATTTTATTACCTGTTCGGACATTTTGGGCTCCAGGGTAAAGCGCGTCCTGTCCCAGTCGCAGGAGCAGCCCAATTTCTTAAGCTGTTCCAGAATGGTGCCGCCATACTCTTCTGTCCAGGCCCAGGCGTGCTTCAGGAATTCTTCCCTGCTGAGGTCTGATTTACTGATGCCTTCAGATTTCAGTTTAGCCACCACCTTGGCTTCCGTGGCGATGGAAGCATGGTCCGTACCCGGTACCCAGCAGGCATTGAAGCCCTGCATTCGCGCCCGGCGCACCAAAACATCCTGAATAGTATTATTCAGCATATGTCCCATGTGAAGGATCCCTGTAACATTGGGCGGCGGGATCACAACGGTGTATGGTGGTTTTTCGTTAGGTTCGGAATGAAAATAATTATTTTCCAGCCAGTAACTGTACCATTTGGACTCAGTTTCCCGGGGACTGTATTTCTCTGAAATATGCATTATGCTCGCTTGTTTTGGCGTTAATGCTGCAAAAATAGGCAAAAGAAAAATTTCCTAAGTTTATTTAAATTTATTTTTAACTTTGCTACCTAATTTGAATCAAAAATCATATCAAACATTATCAATATGAAAAAATTATTTGCAGGTTTTGCAATTTTAGGAACAGTTGCTTTCGCTTCAGCCCAAACAATTACTTTTGACAACACTGTGCTTGATTACGGTACTGTGAAACCCGGTTCCGACGGTAACAGGGTTTTTATTGTAAAGAATACAGGTGACAAACCTCTTATCATTTCAAGTGTTAAGCCATCCTGCGGCTGTACTACGCCTGATTTCAGCAAAGACCCTATACTTCCAGGTAAAACAGGTCAGATAAAAGTTCACTACGATACTAAAAATCTGGGTGCCACTCAGAAGCTGATTGAAGTTTTCTCCAATGATCCCGAAAACCAAAGATCTGTGATCCATATTAAAGTTAATGTTGATCCAAATGCTCCGGAACCAAAGGTTCTTACGGAAGCGGAACTGAAAAAAGCTGAAGCTGAGAAAAATGCAGCATTGAAAAAATCTAAGAAAGTGGTTAAAAAAACCAAAAAAGCTACGGCCTAATTCCCCAGAATAATTTATTTATAAAAACCGTTTCATTTTTGTGAAGCGGTTTTTTTGTTACTTTTAATTTAAAATTAATGCGCTATGAAATCAGACTTCAGCGAACATTTCCTCATAAAAGATTCTGTGGACCTAAGCAAACTGGAAACGGAATATAAAGGCGATCTGACCAAAGACGACGGAATAATACTATTGGAACAGGAAAAAGTTAAACTTCGCGAACTTCAGGAAAAACTTTATGCCGATGGCAGTAAGTCGCTGCTGATTGTCCTGCAGGCAATGGATGCAGCCGGCAAAGATTCATTAATTGAGCATGTGTTCGGAGGAGTAAATCCGCAGGGCTGTGAAGTTACCAGCTTTAAAACGCCCAGCGAAAAGGAATATTCGCACGACTTCCTTTGGCGCCATTATTTGGCTTTACCGGCAAAGGGAAAAATAGGAATCTTTAACAGGAGCCATTATGAAAGTGTGCTTGTATGCAAAGTTCATCCGGAATACAATCTGAATGAAAAAGTCTGGAAATCAAAAGAGGAATTTAATGCCGAATTCTGGGAAAACCGATATGAAAGCATACGCAATTTTGAAAAACATCTCGCAGATAACGGCACGACAATCATAAAGATTTTTCTGCACATTTCGAAAAAGGAACAGAAAAAAAGGTTACTGGCCCGTATTGAAGAAAAAGAAAAGAACTGGAAATTTTCCCCGGGCGACTTGCCGGAGCGCGCATTGTGGGATGATTATATGACGGTATATGAAGAGGCCATTAACGAAACCTCAAAAAAGCACGCCCCATGGTTCGTAATTCCGGGCGATGACAAATGGTTTGCACGTGTGGCAGCGATACAGATTATCATCGATGCTTTGGAGGATATGAACCTGCAGTTCCCTAAACTTTCAGATGACGATCTCACTGAACTTAGTAAGGCCAAAAAAGAGCTTGAAAGCGAGTAATACAATAAAAAGCAGAAATAAAAATTTCTGCTTTATATAAATAAGTTTAACCGTCTGAATTATTACGGCTGTGCCGTTAATATGCGCAACATCCTGAGCTCATTTATTTCTTAATGAACTTCATACTCTTCAGCTGATTGCCTGCATTGATCTCAATATAATAAAGTCCGGGAGCCATAGCTTTAACCGGAATCTCCAGTGAGCTACCCTTCGCTTCCAGGCTGCTCACTAAACGACCCTCAGCATTATAAATCTTAACCAGGTCTATTTTCTGCCCGGCCGAAACATGCAGGATATCACTGGCAGGGTTTGGATAGACCTTAAAGTCTGCTTTTTCTGTTTCACGTACCGACAGTGGGCTCTCATTAATCTTTGCCATATACTGGAAAGCTCCGGTACTGAAGAGAGAACTGTGCGTTCCGGTAGTAGGATCAAGAATATGGAGTCCCGCCCCATTTGAGTAGAGATAATTGCCGTTACCGAGCTGCAGTACACCTGCATTACCGCTGGTGCCGGGTGTAGGCCATGAGTTGAGTATGGCACCGGTAGCAGGATTAATCACATAGATTCCGCGGTTATTACCCGAAGCTGCATGATTTGCGAAGGTAGCCACCACAAGATTACCATCGGAATTGAAATTCATCTGCTCGATATTTGCAAGTACCGGAGCGGAAAACAGGGAGCCTACGACTGTTCCGTTATACCCCAGGATCTGTATTTCCGAGGGACTTGTAAATGATGAGACAAAGGCTGCAGTACCGTTATCCAACACATCAAAAGGTGAGCTTACGGTGGCATAATATCCAAGAGGCGCACCACTGAAAGACAGCCGGCGTATGGAGTTGGCAGTAGCTCCGTTCCCGCTTCCGGCATTAGTAACCCAAACTTCATTGTTCACGACATTGAGCCCCCGGATATTGTCCAGGCCTACAACATCGCCCTGTAATGTAGAATGTAGTGTACCGTCGAAATTATAGATATAAATATCATCGGCAATTTGGTCAGCAATCCAAATTTTATCGTTCACCTGCGCAATACCCTTAGGCGTTCCGCTGGGAAGAGAAATGAAATTTGAGTTCACCACGGCACCGGTCACCGCGTTTAGTTTGTAAACAGTGTCTGTACTGGAGTTCAGCACAAGTACACTCTGCTGGGCAGTTGCATTGCCACCAAAGAAGGCAAGAAAGCCCATTCCTAAAAAAATAGATAATGTTTTCATGTTTTTTTTATTAAAAATACGAAAATCATTTAAAACCACAAGAAAAGCGGTAAGCCGGATTCTGTAGATTCGCCGAAACGAAAATGCCTGTTATTTATCTGCGTTTTACATTGCTGCAAAACTTTAGCTGTTTACCCCTCATCAACGGACGGGCCGCCCTTAACTGATGATATACTTAACATTGCACCGCAAAGAGTTTACCTGGTTTCACTATAAATTAATATACATACTTTCTGTTGCACTTGTCCTGATCTCACGACCGGCGGGCGTTACCCGCTTTGCTGCCCCGTGGTGTCCGGACTTTCCTACCCCCGCCAGAGCGGGAATCAACAGGCTGCTCTTCTTGTGGACTGCAAAGATACAAATAACCGTTTAACCTAGGCAGCCGCTCTCGCTGGGGCTCCACAAAAAAAAACAAATTCGGGCATTAAAGGATTGGAATCAAATTTTTATCTTCGTGTGCAGAAAAAGACAGTATACAGTGACCACAAAAGAACAGGAATTTGCGAAGCTGATAAAGGATAATCAGGGTCTGATTATCAAGATTTCGCGCCTATACACCAACTCTCTGGAGGACGAGGAAGACCTGTTTCAGGAAATTGTGTTACAACTGTGGCGCAGTTACGACACATTCAAAGGTGGGAGCAAAATTTCCACCTGGATGTACAGAGTGGCGCTGAATACTGCAATTACCCTCTTCCGCAAGAAAACCCGCTCGCCCAAGACCGATGAACTGATGGATTTTCATTACAGTGATTATCTGGAAGATGATGAAGAGAAACAGCAGCAAATTGCCTTGCTGTACAAGGTAATAAAAATGCTTCCTAAGGTGGAAAGGGCCATCGTGATGATGTATCTGGATGATCTTCCATACCGTGACATTTCCGAGAACCTGGGGATTTCTGAAGTGAATGCACGCGTAAAGATGAACCGGCTGAAGAAGCGATTAAAAGAACTAATGGAGAAACATGCCTGACTTTAATATAGACGATTTTAAGAAAACCTGGCAGGAACACGAAGTCCGACCCAAATACGGAAACTCAGAGATCCTGGAGATGCTGAACCATAAATCACGTAACTATGTGAAATATATACTCTGGATCAGTGTGGTGGAATTCCTGTTCTTTACCGGACTGTCGGTATTTTACATTTTCCGTACCGAAGATTCAAACAGTTTCATCTCAGCTATGGAAAAACTGGGTGTGCACAATACACCGGAACTTCAGCAGGAATTTACACTCCTGTATAATATCCTGAAAGCCTTAAGCTTCCTGATTACCGGTTTTTTTGTGGTCAGGTTTTATCAGAACTACCGCCGGATCAATCTGGAAGCCAACTTAAAAAGGTTCATACTTCAGATTATGATTTTCCGCAGAACTGTAAACCATTTTATCCTGGCCAACATTCTGCTCCTGATTATCTTCACGGGAATACTTACCCTTTTTATTTTCCGTACCTTGGCTACACAGGAAATCACGCTTGAACAGCCCACCCTACTCGGCTTTTTAACGGGCATCGGTATTGCCACACTCCTCAGTGTCGGATTGATCTGGCTATACTACAGGATTGTTTACGGAATCATTATGAAGAAACTGGGCCGAAATCTAAACCAGTTGAAGGACATTGAAAACAACAGCGAACAGAATTAGCGGGATTAATCAACAATAATGAAAAAAAATATCCGTCGCAACTGCACGGATATTTTTTTTACTGGGTGTGGCTACAACTCTTTTCTAAGTCTGGCCACCGGAATATTCAGTTGCTCGCGGTATTTTGCGATGGTACGCCGTGCAATATTATATCCTTTTTCTTTCAGGATACCTACCAAAGCATCATCCGTATACGGTTTGCGTTTGTTTTCCTTCTCAATAGCCTCCATAAGGTGCATCTTGATTTCCTTTGTCGATACTTCCTCACCGTCATCATTGGTCAGACTGTCGGAGAAGAGGTCTTTAAGGTAGATGATTCCGTTTGGCGTATCAGCATATTTACTTTTTACCACACGGGATATTGTGGATATATCAAAACCGGTAATATCTGCTACATCTTTCAGGATCATAGGTCTAAGTGACTTGTCGTCGCCCGTAATGAAGTACTCTTTCTGAAGTTTTACGATGGCCGTAATGGTTTGCAGGAGTGTATTCTGACGCTGGTTGATGGCATCTATATACCATTTGGCCGCGTCCAGTTTCTGTTTAATAAAAAGTGCGGCCTGCTTATGCTCCGGCGAGTTTTTATCATGTGAATAAGTGGAAAGGATATCCTTATATTCATCGGAGACTCTTAACGAAGGTGCATTTTTGCTGTTCAGCAAAGGCACAACTTCAGGCTGTTCGCCTTTTTTATTCTCATTTACCTGGATTACGAAATCGGGAATGATTTCCTGGTTGATAGTGATGGTCTGTGTATCAAAATTTCCACCCACCCTTGGTGAGAGTCTGGAAATTTCGTCCAGTGCATCCTTCAGGTCATCCTCATCCACATCATACTTCTGCATGATCTTGTTGTAATGCTTATTGGTGAGGGCATCAAACTGGTTACGCAGGATATTGGCCGCAAGGCTAATTGCTTTGTCTGCGCTCACCTTTTTCTCAATCTGAAGAAGCAGGCATTCCTGAAGATTGCGGGCACCAACTCCGGGAGGATCCAGTTTCTGAACATAATTTTCCAGGATATCTTCCACATTCTCCTTTGTGGTATATATTCCCTGCGAGAAAGCCAGATCGTCTACAATGGCTTTCAGTTCCCGGCGAAGATAACCGTCGGTATCCAAATTCCCAATGATATACTCAGCAATTTTAAGTTCGTCATTTTCAATGTTGATGAGCCGAATCTGCTCCAGCAGATAATCATAAAGCGACTGTCCTTCCGTAAGCAAGCTTTCATTGTCGAACTCCTCATCGTCTGCTGAATAGTTGCTGGATGATGTCTTATAACTGGGTTCATCATCAAAAAGATACTCATTCACATCAAAATCAGTATCAATACTGCTGCTGCCTTCATCTTCATATTCGGTTACTGGCTCATCTTTTGCGTCCTTGTCCTCGTCATTTCTTTCGAGGGCAGGATTCTCTTCGAGTTCACGTTCCAACTCTTCCTCAAACTCCAGCGTATGCAGCTGTATGAGCTTCATAAGCTGAATCTGTTGGGGGGCAAGTTTTTGTCCGAGTCTGAGTTGAAGGTTTTGTTTCAGCATATTTTTTTCTGCAAATTATTTTGTGCGTAGCAAAAGTAGGGATTGAATTATTTTACCGATTACAGATTAATTCTATATTCTTACAAGATTCTGTTAAAACTCCGCATTCTTGGGGGTTCGCGGGAAAGGAATTACGTCGCGGATATTTGTCATACCCGTTACAAAAAGCACCAGCCTTTCCAGACCAAGACCAAAACCGGCATGCGGCACAGAACCGAACTTACGTGTATCCAGATACCACCAAAGCTCATGCTCGTCCACATTCATATCCTGCATTTTCTGTTTCAGTACATCCAGCCTTTCCTCTCTCTGCGACCCGCCGATAATCTCCCCAATACCCGGGAACAGAACGTCCATCGCGGCCACGGTTTTATTGTCATCATTAAGACGCATATAGAAGGCTTTGATCTCCTTTGGATAATCAAATAGCACTACAGGGCTTTCAAAATGCTTCTCAACCAGAAAGCGCTCATGCTCACTCTGAAGGTCAATTCCCCAGCGGTCTACAGGATACTGGAATTTTCCTTTTTTATTTTCCTTGGAGCTCATCAGGATTTCTATGGCTTCCGTATAGGAAACCCGCATGAAGCGTTTTTTAACAACGTTTTCCAGTTTTTCAATCAACCCTTCTTTTGCACGGTCCTTTTCCGGCTTCTGTTTTTGCTCCTCAGCAAAACGGCTGTTCAGGAATTCAAGGTCTTCGGCACAGTTCTTCAGAACATAGCTGATGACATATTTCAGGAAATCCTCTGCAAGGTCAATATTATTTTCAAGGTTATTGAAGGCCACTTCGGGCTCCACCATCCAGAATTCGGCAAGGTGACGTGTCGTGTTGGAATTTTCGGCACGGAAAGTGGGTCCAAAGGTATAAACCCTGCCTAATCCCATAGCTGCAGTTTCCGCTTCAAGCTGGCCTGAGACTGTAAGATTGGTTTTCTTTCCGAAGAAATCCTGGGCAAAGTCTATTTCTCCCTCCTCATTTCTTGGGATATTGTCGAGGTCGAAATTGGTGACACCGAACATCTCCCCTGCACCTTCGGCATCCGCACCGGTAATGATCGGCGTATTGATATAGAAGAAGTGGTTTTTATTGTAGAATTCGTGAATGGCAAAACTTACGGCACTGCGCACACGGAAAACGGCTGAAAACAGGTTGGTCCTGAAACGAAGGTGCGCCTGCTCACGAAGCACTTCGAGTGAGTGCTTTTTGGGCTGAAGAATGGTTTTATCGCGCTCTTCAGTAAAATTATCACCTAAGATAACAATTTTTTTGGCGATGATTTCAATGGCCTGACCGCTTCCCTGGCTTTCCACCACTTCACCGGTAATTTTAAGTGACGAGGCGACACTGATTTTACTTATTGTGTCTTTATCAAAATTATCAAAATCCACAACTACCTGAAGGTTGGCCATAGTGGATCCGTCGTTAAGTGCGATAAAGCGGTTGGAGCGGAAGGCACGGACCCAACCCTGCACAGTAATATCGTGATGAAGTATTTTTTTATAATCTCCGAGGAGTTCTTTTATAATCATTCTTTTCATTGCGGTCTTAGTCAATTATAGCAAAGATAGCACTTTTGGCTCATTTTTGCAGGCCGAAGGAGCCTGATTGTTTAATGCGGTACCTCCGAAATCAGTATCGTGAGCTTCGGCACGGTTTATCATTCATCTTTCACTGCAGGTGTAGTATATACTTCCAGCAAACCTTCCGGAAGCTGCATCGTAATTACTTTATCAGCACGGTTTACGCTCAATATCCAGTCTTTGATCACGGGAATAATGACTTCCTTACCGTCCAGATCAAGAATAAAATAATGCTGGGCAATCTGATCGTTAATTTCCTTTATGGTTCCGCAGGAGTTTCCTTCTTCGTCTCGGATTTCAAAACCAAGGACTTCGTGATAATAAAACTGGTTTCCGGAAAGTTCCGGAAGTGTGGATAAAGGCATAAAAACGTTCTTGTTCACCAGCTGTTCTGCCATGGCAAGGTTGGCGTTTTTAAAGAAAACAATCTTTGTGTTATCGCGGCTCCATTGCTGCTTTTCTACAAAAAAGGGAACAAGCAGTCCGTTTATTTCTACAAAAACGCCGTCCAGCTTATTATAATGATCTGGCTGGTCGGTATCCAGTTTCAGAATTACATTTCCGGCCAGTCCGTGTGTCCTGGTGATTTTACCCAGGTAATAACAGTCTTCTTTTTTCATGTTGATTTATTAGGATCAGCTGTGGCGCGGGTTTGGGGCCCACGGTTTGCATGCAGATTTGCAAATATACTCTTTAAATAAAAAAGACGCCAAACAGGCGTCTTCCGTAATTTATACAGTGAGGTAGATTAAGCTTTAGCTTCATCTGCAGCTTCACCGTCTTCTTTCTTAGGAGCAACTGCATCAGCAATTTTCTCAGTAACGTTTGCTACAGTTTCCTTTACGGAATCTACAGCGCCAGCTACTGCTGCCGCAGCACCACCAATTGTTTCTGCTACATTTTCAACAACTGATTTTTCAGTAGTTTCTTCTGTTGCTTCAGCGTTTTTAGCATCTTCAGCTGCTTTTTCCTCAGCTGCTTTCGCATCAGCCGCTGCTTTTTCTTCGGCAAGTTTTGCCTCAGCTTCAGCTTTTGCATCTGCCTCAACTTTCGCTGCTGCATCAATTCTTGCCTGATTTACTTTAGCTTCTGCTTCCAAAGCTGCTTTCTTGGCATCTGCTTTAGATTTTGCCAAATCATCAGTTTTACCGCTTACCTGCTTTTCTTTAGTCTCCAACCAGGCACCAAATCTCTTCTCTGCTTCAGCTTCGTCAAAAGCACCTTTTGCTACACCACCCATAAGGTGTTTTTTGTAAAGTGCACCTTTGTAAGAAAGGATCGCTCTTGCAGTATCCGTAGGCTGAGCACCATTGTTCAACCACTTTACAGCCGCATCAACATTCAGTTCAATGGTTGCTGGGTTGGTAATTGGGTTGTACGTACCGATTTTCTCGATGAATCTACCGTCTCTTTTTGCTCTTGCATCGGCAACTACGATGTGGAAAAAAGGCTTTCCTTTTTTACCGTGTCTTTGTAATCTGATTTTTACTGACATAAAAGTTTGATTTTGTGGGAACTCGTCCCGTTAAATATTAAGTGCGCAAAGATAACCATTTTTATGGAATTGAAGCCTCACACTTGATAAAATATCAAATTTCATCCAGTTCAGATTTCAGGGCACCCAAATAAAAAAGACCATAACATTTTTCGTTCTCAGCGAGACCCAAATAGCCGTCCAGATATTTGATGAGACCCGGCGAACTCCAGTAACAGCCTACATTTGTAGCCGTACAGGTCAGATACATATTCTGCACCCCCATAGCTACAGCGGCAATTTCTTCCCACTCGGGCACCAGACCGCTAAATGCAACCGAAATACTGATTATGGCCCCGGCCTTACCTGCTTTGGCAGGAATATCTTCGTATTTTTTCTGAAGGAAGACCGCAGGTGGCGTGGTATCACGGTAAATTCCGGCAAGGGTGGCACCAAGCTCATCTTTTTGTGCACCCGTAAATACCCGGAAACGCCAGGGCCTCGTCCTTTTATGGTTGGGAACGAACTGCGCCGAATCCAATATAGCATTCAGCACTTCCGGTGCAAGACCTTCCCCTGTGTAATCTCTTGGAAAAGTGCTCTTCCGTGATTCGATGATTTCTTTTAATATCTGACTTTTATCCATCAGACAAAAATAATGAACTTTTAATGTCCCGCTGTTGATATAGGATATGAAGTGAAACCGAATTTTTAAAAAATTTCTTCTATCCTTTGGTGAATTTTATTGAGGGTAAATTCATCACCCGCCTTTTTCCCTTTCATAATTTGCGCCATTGGACTTATTTCGGAGATGGCGTAAAACCGGTCTCCTTCAAAAAAGAACTCGCCTAGTGAGACCGAAATATAGAACCTGGCCTTATTCGTTATGACCAGCGAGCCCACAACTGCTGAGTCGGTCTTTTTATCGGGAACACGCTGCATTTCACGCTGCATATTTTTAAGCGCGGCCATCTGACGGTCCAAATGGTAAATCTCACTCTGTATTTCTTCCCGAATCGAGTCGTACTTACTGGTTTTTTTGATGTCGCGGCTGGCTTCCAGTGTGAAATTAAGATAAAACTCCAGCGTCTTTACCTTACCTGAAAGCATTTCCTGCACATACGTCCGCAAATCATTTTTATTATAGAGAGCCTTCTGCATATAAAACAACAATGCTGCAACTTGCTTCCAGCTGAATGTTGCAGGTTAAAACTAATGCTTTCTAAACAAAAAATATGCATTTTTATTTTAAACGCTCAGGCCCCCGTAGCGGAAGAAGCTTCCTACAATGAGCATGAAGATGCCTATAACCGTAACACTGATGATATGGAAAGCCATTAACGGCAAGGTACGTGCACTCAGTTTAGGCAGCACAAAAACATTGGCACTCAAGGCGAATAGTAAGGTGCTGAAAAGCAGAATCAACTTAACGGAAACAGCAGATTCAACAGGATTGGTGAAGTGAAACCATTGCGTAAAATCCACCCCGAAATCGTAAGCCATCCAGACGCCGGTGATCACCATTACCAGCAGCGCGGGAATTCCAATTTTTTCGTATTTCTTTTCAAAGGAGAGCAGGATTTCAGGATCACGATTCCTCAGCACTTCCGGCAAAATCCCCAGCGCGAGTACGAGATGACCGCCCACCCATATAGCGGCACCCAAAAGATGTAATACCAAAAGTAAGTGATGTGACATATTACTGCAAAAATAGAGGCCGCAATACCGAAAAATCTATGACCACAGTCATACTTACGGTCCTGTTGATTATTTTTCCGAAAGCGCCTTCAGAGCTGCAAGACCTTCACCATAGGACTTGTCCATCTGGCCGTCCATAAACACCGTCATCAGGTTTATAGGATAATCGAATTCGCAGTCCATATCCCAGGTCACTTTTGTGCTATTACCCTGAGGGGTCAATACAATATCAGAAGTAGCATCACTTTCAAAAGGTCTGGTAAAAAGCATCTTGGCGCTCTGTTTCTTATTGGGCACCAATGCCGTAATGATATGACAGCCGGCACCTGCATCATCGTTTCCGTCCCAGCAATACTGATCACCTACCTGACCGCTGTTCCCGGAATAATCAATTTTCATATTCGGATCCAGCTTCATCCAGGGGTTCCACTGGTTAAAAGCTTTCATCGAACTGATATTCTGGTACACTTTGTCGGCAGGCGCGTTAATGACAATCGATTTTTCAAAGTGATAATCCTTGCCAACAGCAAACATGAAGATAAGCAATACAATTACGATGGCTACGATGATTTTCAGTAAAGTTTTCATGATTGTTTAGTTTTACACAAATATAAAATTAATATTTTGAGTATTTTTACCTCACCAAGCAGGTGGATACCTGCTCAAATCTGAATAAATCCACTATTTTACAATGAGTAATCCTTTGTTACAACCCTTTCAAACTATACATTCCTCCGCACCTTTTTCCGAAATAAAAGAAGAACATTTTTTACCTGCTTTCCGTGAGCTTATTAAGGTTTCGGAAAAGGAAATTGATGCTATCGTCAATAACGAAGCTGAGCCCACTTTTGAAAACGTAATTGAAGCACTGTCGTACTCCGGACAACAACTGGATGTAGTTTCAGGCATTTTTTTCAATCTGAATTCCGCCGAGACCAATGACGAAATCCAAAAAATCGCTCAGGAAGTTTCACCTCTGCTTACGGAATATTCCGCAAGAATATCGCAGAATGAGGTCCTTTTTGAAAAAATTAAAAAGGTGTATGACGAGCAGGACAAATATCAACTGAGCGGAGAACAACAAATGCTTCTCAGCGAGACGTACAAAGGATTCGTGCGCAGCGGTGCCTTGCTGAATGGTGAGGATAAGGAAAGATTTAAAGAAATAAGCATTGAACTTTCCAAAAAATCACTGCAGTTCGGACAGAATGTATTGGCTGAAACAAATAACTACTTCAGGCACATCACAGATGAAAAGGAGTTGAAAGGCCTTCCGGAAGCCATTCTGGAACAGTACCGTGAAGAGGCAAAATCCAGGGGACTGGAAGGCTATGTGATCACGCTGCACATCCCAAGCTATCTGCCCGCCATGACGTATGCGGAAAACCGTGAACTGAGAAAAGAACTCGCTGACGCCTACGGAAAGAAATCCTTTAACAATAATGAATTCGACAATCAGGAACTCATTCGCGAAATCGTATCTCTGAAGCAGGAGAAAGCAAAGTTGCTGGGATATAGGAACTATTCAGAATTTGTACTGGAGGAAAGGATGGCTAAATCGCCGGACCAGGTACTCAATTTCCTGAATGAGCTTATGGAAAAGGCAAGGCCTTATGCTGAGAAAGAAATTGCGGAGCTGCAGGAGATGGCAAAAGCTGACGGCATAGACCAAATGCATAGTTATGACCACAGTTATTATGCAGAAAAACTCAGGAAAAAGAAATTCGATATTGATGATGAGGAGCTGAAACCTTACTTCCAGTTGGAAAAAGTGGAGGAGGCAGTATTTACATTGGCTAAAAAACTCTTCGGACTGGAATTTAAGGAATCCCGCGAGATCCAAAAGTATCATGAGGAGGTAAAAACCTATGAGATATTTGAAAACAGCCAATTTAAGGCGCTGCTTTATACCGACTATTTTCCCAGAAAAGGAAAAAGGGCCGGCGCCTGGATGACCAGTTTCAGAAATCAGTACCGACAAAACGGCGAAAATATCAGACCGCATATATCTGTTGTGTGCAACTTTTCGAAACCAAGTGCAGATACACCAAGCCTGCTCACCTTCCAGGAAGTAACGACCCTTTTTCATGAATTTGGTCATGCGCTGCACGGCATTTTGGCCGATACCACCTACCCCAACTTATCCGGCACCAATGTAAAATGGGATTTTGTGGAACTGCCTTCCCAGTTCCTGGAGAATTTCTGCTATGAACCTGACTTTCTGAAAACCTTCGCCATACATTATAAAACGCGCGAGACACTGCCGGATGATAAAATCCAGAAAATTTCTGACTCCAAGAATTTTATGGAAGGATACCAGACCCTAAGGCAGATTGGCCTGGGCAAACTGGATATGGCCTATCACAGTACAGCTGATAAGATTGGTGACGTAAAGACGTTTGAGGTGAAGGAAACCGAAGGCACCAGTCTGTACCCTGCAAATCCTGATACCGCAACAAGTCCAAGTTTCTCACACATCTTTCAGGGCGGATATTCCGCCGGTTACTATTCTTACAAATGGGCTGAAGTGCTGGATGCGGATGCATTTCAGTATTTTAAGGAAAACGGAATCTTCAACCCTGAAACCGCAGCCAGGTACCGACGTTTACTGGCAGCCGGCGGGACCAAGGATCCCATGGAACTCTACAAGGAATTCCGCGGAAGTGAACCCAAGGTTGAAAGTTTACTTAAGCGCGCTTTCGGATAAATAAGAAGAGACGGCAGCCGCCGTCTCTTCCATCTTTTATATATGGCCGAATATCAACTTGACTTTTCGGCTGTATTTAAAGTTCTTTTACGAAGGGCCTCACTCCTGCTTTTTGCCAGCACAGGAAGTGAGACAAAACCCATGACAGCCATAATGACCAGCTGCATGGTGTGTGAAATAAAGGCATAGGCTAAACCTACTGCAGCACCTTCCTCAAAGGATTTGCCTTCCGAAAGAAACAGTGCGCCAATTCCAATCTTAAGCGCGAAATGGAATGCACCGATACCCCCCGAGGCCGGAATCATCATGCCCAAAGTACCAACTACAATGATGAAAAACCCGTCAGCCACAGAAAATGCCGAGGTTTCGGGCAGAGAGAAACACACCAGGTAAGCTGCCAGAAAATAGCAGATCCAGATGCCAAATGAATATAAGAGGAAACGAATCGGCTGCTTCAGGCGGAAAATTGATGTTATGCCCTGCAACAGACCATCGACAATTTTATAAATCTTTCCGAGAACTGAGATTTTCTCCAGTCTGGACCTCAGGACGAAGAATAAAACCGCACCTGTAATCCCCACCGTCAATATTAGCCAAAGCCAGAAGTTGGAGGATTGGGCCGAACTGTCATTGCTCTGGGTAACGTGGTTGAAAAACGCAAGTATGGCCTCGTATTTAAAAACAAGAGTAAGCAGCAGGAAACCCATCATACAGATAAGGTCCACAATACGTTCCAGGATGATGGTACCGAATGATTTGTCTACGGGAACCTGCTCAACGCCGTACAAAGCGGTAGATCTGGCCAGCTCGCCGCTGCGCGGGATGGTGAGATTCATAAGATACCCGAAAGAAATGGTCCAAAGTGAGTTGGAATTAGAAATCCGGTAACCCATGGGTTCAAGCAGCAAATTCCAGCGGATGGCACGGAACCAATAGGCTAAAATTCCAAAAACAGCAGCAACGGCTACCCAAAAGTAATTCGCTTTGGCAAAATAACCTTTAATCTCAGCGAAGTTAAGGCCCCGAAATGCCAGCCACATAAAAAAAACAGCCACTGCCAGCGAGAGGGCAATGGTCAGAATCATTTTCAGAGGATTTTTCTTGTTGGTTGTTTCCAATGGACAGGATTAGGTTAGGAGGTTGGTATTCTCGTCCGGAAACACAATTTTGGGCTGGAAGTCACGCGCTTCCTCGGGCGTCATTTGGGCATAGGCAATGATGATGATAATATCACCACGCTGTACACGTCTTGCAGCGGGCCCGTTCAGGCACACCTCGCCGGATTTTCTTTTTCCCTTTATGGCATAGGTATCGAACCTTTCACCGTTGTTTACATTCACGATATATACCCTTTCGCCCACCATAATGCCGGAGGCTTCCAGTAAATCTTCGTCAATCGTGATGCTTCCTATATAATTAAGATCAGATTCGGTAACCCGAACCCGGTGGATCTTGGATTTAAAAACTTCAATAAGCATTCTGCAAATTTATTAATAATTATCAACATAACTGAATGTACAAGACCTGAGTACAATTACGCCTGAAACACGCTGCCGGTGGATGAAACTCAATAATTTGACCTTCATTTGAATGATGTTTAACCTCAAAAGGTTAAAAATTAATATGTTTTACGAATTCATAAATTGCATCACAAAACCTCTGAATTGAAAAAAACATGATAAATAAAGGGGATAGTATGAATTGCAGTTTCTGCAAGTGCTGATAAACCGTTCCAACCCCAATTATCATTTTTTAATATATAGCCATATTTTTATAAAATTCTGTTCAATTAATCCTTAAAAATTTGCGCATATTGAATTTTGTATTATATTTGCTTATATAACCAAGTAGATTACTAACTTTTTAATATTAAAATTATGAACAAGTCTGAATTAATTGAGGCAATGGCAAACGATGCCGGTATCACCAAAGTAGCAGCAAAAGCAGCATTAGAATCTTTTATGTCTAACGTAATGAACACTTTACAGCAAAAGGACGGAAAGGTTTCCCTTGTAGGATTCGGAACTTTTTCCGTAGCCGAAAGAGCTGCAAGACAGGGTATCAACCCAGCCACTAAAAAGCCTATCAATATTGCTGCGAAGAAAGTAGCTAAATTCAAAGCTGGTGCAGATCTTGCCACTGCGGTTTCCGGAAATAAATAATTTCAGATTATTTACTATAAATAAACCTCACTTTCGGGTGAGGTTTTCGTATTTATATGGTTTGCTGCTCAGGGAGCAAGTCTTTTGATGCTCCAGTTGAAATCTGATTCCAGACTGTAGAGAATCCGGTCGTGCAAACGGTTGGGTCTGCCCTGCCAGAACTCAATTTCATAGGGACGGGCCATATAGCCACCCCAGTTTTCAGGCCGCGGGATTTCCCTGCCATCATACTGCTTCTCCAGATCCTTGAGTTTCTCCTCCAGAAATTCCCGGTCCGGTATAAATTCACTCTGTGGGGATACCACAGCACCCAGCTGACTGCCGCGTGGGCGCGAAGCGAAATAACCGTCGCTTAAATTTTCGGGCAGTCTTTCCAGTTCGGCTTTAATGATTACCTGCCGCTCCAGCGGTGGCCAGAAAAAATGAAGGCAGGCACGCTTGCCGGACTCAATTGCCTTACCCTTGCGGCTGTTATAGTTGGTATAGAAAATAAAACCTTCCCAGGTATAGGACTTCAGCAGGACCATACGGGTGCGCGGACAACCGTCTTCCTCCAGCGTTGAAACGGACATGGCATTGGCTTCAGAGATGGCGGAATGTGCGCCTGCATCCACAAACCAGTCACGGAACTGCTCAATTGGGTTTTCCCTGATCTGGCTTTCAAGCAATTCAGACTGGTCGTAAATTTTTCTTTTATCGTGTAAGTTTTCCATTTTTTTTCTATTTTTGATTGAAGCATAGCTCCAAAAAGAAAATGTGATGAATTCCTACAAAGGTAAAATTTTAATATCCACACCTGATGTGTCGGGCGACATTTTTTCCAGGTCGGTGGTGCTTATGGTGGACCATAGTGAAAATGGAGCCTTCGGACTGATTCTGAATAAAAAAAATGAAGATGTAAGCCGCGGAGTAGCGCAACTGCTGGGATTTGATGTGGATGTATATGAAGGCGGCCCTGTTGAAAATGACAAGACATTCTTTATTGTAAAGGGTGAGGCGGCGAACGATTTTCACCTTAAGATTAATGAGAACTACTATCTGACCGAAGATACCGAAACAGTTATTGAGCAGCTGCTGAACCATACGCTTGATGTAAACGATGTAAAAGTATTTTCGGGTTACTCAGGCTGGGCAGCCTTGCAACTGGAAGGCGAGATACAGAGAAAATACTGGACGGTAGTTGATATCTATGACCTGGATTACACACTGTCCAACGACCATAATCTATGGAAAAAAATCATGCAGAACCTGGGCGGCGAATTCCTGATCTGGGCTAATGCCCCACAAAATATCTCACTGAATTAATACGGCTGCAAATAAGGTAAAATTTTACATTCCGCATACAATTTATAGGCAAGCCCGCCGTTATATCGGTAACACATTAATAAAACCCGGTAACTGACAAAGGTTGGTTATCGGGTTTGTCAATTTCAGAGCTTTTACAGGAACGATTTCTGCCATTGAGCAATAATCTGGGCAAAACGGGCGTGAGCAAAGGTTTTATTTCTGATCTTCTGTACAGGATGAAGTCCCTGCGCATCGGAAACCATAAGAATTTCTTCCGATTTCTGACTTTCAAAGGCGATCAGTTCCTCTTCGCGGATTTCTGCGAGTCCGTTCTTATGAATGAAGGTAACCAGATTTTCCATAAGGGGAGAGATGTAAGCGCCTTCAGACTGCTTCGGGATCTTAATTACATTTCCTTCCAGAAAGAGCAGGTTTCCGGCCACGGTCCTGGCTATACGTTTGTTCGGATTCAGCAGGATAACATCGTCCAGATCATTGTCGCGGGCATAAATCTCCGCATAAATATTCTCGGGGCAGTGAACTCTTATATTGCTAAGCAAATGGGTGTTTACGCTTATTTCTTTAATGAGGTCCAGTTCTATTGAGTTGCGCAACTGCAGGACATCGCCCCTGGCTTCAATATGGATATGAAAAGATACGGGTCTTTTGTCAAGCTTTTCAAGTCCACTTTCGCGGTATACCATCATGTGGATGAAGGCATCCTGAGTTCCCGGTTTCATTGCCTTTTCGGAAAGGAGATGCTGAAAATAATCCAGGGTATAACTCAGCGGTATATTCATCCTCATCTTGCGCATGGAGGCCATCAGAAAAAAATAGCATTCTTCGGCCATAATCAGCTTTCCGTTACGTACAAAAAAAGTAACCTTCACCGCATCACCATGCAGGAATGCACGGTTCACATTCATTTCTCCCAAACCATCTGTTGAAGTATTTTGGATCATTACAGGATATTTTATAAAAAACAAATGAACGATCGCTCGTCCATAGTGTTTCAGTTATTTTAAATATTTTTATGCTGCGCCCAGCTTAATCTGCAGGTTTTCGATCAGGTTGTCCCAATACAGCCTGTTCTCCTCCTCGTCGCCGGGATCACAGAAATCAGTAATATTGAGTGACAGATCTTCTGTAATCTCATCAATGACAATGGTCATTTCAAAGAAATTCTTCGTGCCCTCGTCTTCTTCCCAACGGAAGCGAACAAAACTTTCAGGCTTATAGCGGATCAGTGTGGCCTTCTCTTCCGGACCGTCGCCCCAGCTGAAATAGAAGTCATCTCCCTTCTCAGTTACATCATCGGCAAACCACTCGGAAAGCCCTTCGGCACTCGCAAGATATTCGTATAAAATCTCTGAAAGACAGTGCATTGGATATTCGTACTGCACTTTCTGCTTTGCCATACTGTTCTCTTTTTTTATTGTTGCGCAATATATAAATTAAAAACGCAACCATGCAACAGAATGGATATGATTTTTCTACGCTTCATTCAAAACGTCGGTAATTATTTGGCAACCGAGGCGAATTTCATCAAAACTTAAAGTTAAGGGTGGGGAAATCCTGAGGTATTCATTGCGGTAAAGCTGCCAGAATACGACAAGTCCCTTTTCCATGCAGCGTCTTGCCACCTGAAGGGTATATCCGGGGTCACCCAGATTTACCGCCAGCATCAACCCTTTTCCGTTAATGTTTTTAATTTTTGGATGAATCAAAAGTTCGCGGAAGAGTTTTTCCTTTTCGGCGACCTCAGCCATCAGTCCACTCTCAAGAACCTCCTTTAAGGTAGCATGACTGGCCGCCGCAATTAGCGGATTTCCGCCAAAGGTTGTAATATGTCCCAATTTCGGCGAGTGCGACAGACTTTCCATTATTTTGCGTGAACTCATGAAAGCGCCTACCGGTACGCCTCCGCCCATGCCTTTGCCCATAACCAGGATATCAGGCACAATACCGTAAGGTTCGAAAGCAAAAAGTTTTCCTGTCCTGCCGAAACCCGGCTGGATTTCGTCCAGGATCAAAAGTGCGCCCACCTCTTCGCAACGGGCTTTCAGTTTCTTCAGATAATCGGGTTCAGGAAGCAGAAATCCGGCGGCCCCCTGAATCGTTTCCAGAATAACGCAGGCCGTTTTGTGTGTAATATTCTCCAGATCTTCTTCTTTATTAAACTCGATGAAGTCTACCAAAGGCAGCAGCGGCCGGAATTCCCGTTTGTGGTATTCGTTACCGGAAACAGAAAGTGCGCCGTGGGTATTCCCGTGGTAGGAGTTGTGAAATGAAACGATCTCTTCCCTTCCCGTATATCTTTTGGCCAGTTTCAGGGCGCCATCTATCGCTTCGGCTCCCGAGTTTACGAGGTAAGTGACTTCCAGCGGAGCGGGCGTTGCGTCTGCCAGGAGTTTGCAAAGTTTCACGGGCATTTCCTGAGCATATTCGCCGTAGACCATGACGTGCAGGTATTTATCAGCCTGCTCCTTTATAGCTGATATGATTTTGGGATGTGAATGACCCAAAGTATTGGCAGAAACTCCGGCCACAAAATCCAGGTATTTCCGGCCGTCTTTGCCGTAAATATAGCTTCCTTCCGCCTTTTCCACTTCGAAACCGGCAGCGAATTGGGTGGTTTGCGCCTGATATTTAAAGAAATCGTTTTGCATGGGGCAAAAATAAGAAAAACCGCCGCTTTGGTACGTGCAATCTAAGCTAGTAACGGTATTGAACTTTGACAAATATTTATGAGGCTAACGCATTCCCGGTTACTTTTCAAATACGTATGTTTGCTTCTAACTATGAAAAGTCTAATTATCATTTTTTCAGTTCTCCTAAGTCTTAGTTTGCATGCTCAGGAATATAGGTTTGACTATATAATAACGACAGAGACGCAGCGCATACAACCGTCATGGTTTGTAGGAACCGGCCAGTCACTTATTAATTCTAAGGACAATTCGTATGAACTTCTTTTTACAGCAGACGGCTCAGATGCTGTCCTTTTCGATTCGAAGCTTAATCTCCGCCACAACTTCAAAATGGAAAAAGGAACAACTGGAAAGCTCCTTTTCACTCATGTGGAAACTATCACACTTCCCAAGTTGAAGACAATTTACGTGGGTGCGAGAAAAGCGAGTGAAAATATATTTATAACCTGTGATTTCTATAACCGTCGAAAAAAAAGAAGCGCAACGGAGGTAACAGTAAAAGTGAAAGAGGCGCCGGCAAATTTACTGAGTATCAGTGCAGATGTAGGACTGGACAAGAGAAAGGCACTTGCCGATGCCTTATTGCCGCTTTTGGATAAAGGTAAAAATTATATTGTAGAAAGTGCAACGATAGATTATAAAGGAGGTTACCTGTTTACAGAAAAACTTCTTAATTACTCAAGGACCAATCTCGTCTTGATGGTACCTAAAAAAAACTGACGGTCCTTATTTATCATAGGTGATATTTTCGCCAACAACATAAACATTGAAGTTCTGCGCCGAAGCGTAAACGGAAAGGATTACAAGAAATACCTGTAGCAGTTTCATAAGAACTAAGATAGAGGAAATATCCTATTGTGGAAGCAATTGGTTGCGCCCCGACCTGAGTGGAGCTCTTTTTATGGAGCAAAGCGGAATAAAAAAGCGGGAACGGAGGGCGGAAAAAGGCGCCCTGAATAAAGACAAAAGACAAAAGGCAAAGGGCAAAGAAAAAAGATAATACTCCTTACCTCCGGACGCGCTTCGGCTTTTTGGCTTCCTCAGCCGCACGGGCACGGTCAATTTCGGCCTGTGCCGCATCAAAAAGTGGGTTGTCTTCGGTATATTGGACTTCTTCATAATTGGGCGTGTCCACAAAAATGTCCTGCCACTTTAGCAGGCGGTCTTTGGTATTCCAGTTGAAACCCTGCAGAAACCTCATCTCGTTGGAGATCTTGCTCATGGGATAAATGTCTGTTAAAGCACCAATATTGCAGGAAATGATCTGTACTCTGCGCTCTTCAAAAAGGGCTTCGATGATGCCACAGGTAGAAAGTGCTACACCGATCCTTTCGGTTTCACGCGTTTTCTCATTTTCATCGTCGGCATAAGTGACGGCCTGCGCATTACCGATGACATTGGCCAGATTCACCTCATTTTCCTTATAGTAAACGGTCATCAGCTTACCTTTCACCTGGTTGAATTCGTCTTTTAGGTTCAGTGAATCGGCTTTACTGATGGCAAAAGCGTTTCCAATGACCTTCAGCGAGTCGATGTACTCATTTTCAGTATCGAAATAGGCTTCAATCTTATCGCCGGACACCTGTTTGGCACCGCTCCAGGCAATTGGGCTGCCCGCGAGGTGCAGCACGCCATCGGTTTCATTGAAACTTAAAGAATCTGACCGGGACTGTATATTGGATTTGAAAAACCTTGCCTGGCGGTACGCCCGCAGGAAACTCTTCTTTATATTCATTGAGTCCATTTTCTGGTAGGCCAGAATACGGTTTGCCGAAAAGTAAATAGAGTCTTTCTCCAGGATTTTCACAGCGTAAGCTTTTTCCGTGACCATGGCCGAATCGATTTTCTCATAAATGTCGCCATAACCACCTTTTATATAGCGGCGTTCCTGTGGGTCGTTAAGGGTAACATTTCCGGTTGCGGTACCAAAACCTGTGATTTGGTTGTAGTACATCTTGTCGCCAACAAGGGTTTTGTTGTTATAGTAAATCGTGGAGTTTTTGTTGAGCCAAACTTCCTTTGTGTTCTGGTTATAGGTGCCGCTCTCGGTGTACACCCTGTTGGACGGGTTATCCCTGTTGATGATGGTTGTAGGACCGTTGAAAGTAGCGACATTGGTATTCTGGTTCTGCACGATATTGGTGCCGTCCACGATATACTGGTTGTTTTCAATCTTTACATTACCTGTAAAGTCGATGAGTTTTGTAGCGATATTATAGGTAGCTGATTTAGCATACATAATTCCCTGACCGTCCGTGATGGTACCACCGGTATTGAAATAGGCTTTATTGGAAATCCTGTCATAATAAAGGGTTTCCGTACGGATGGTCTGTTTGGGATCAGTAAGGACCACATCCTTTTTGGCGATACCGCGCTGCGTATTGCCGTCGTATTCCATTTCCTGGGCAGTAATTACAGAACCGTCGGCATTGCGGAGCTTTACATTTCCCACTGCTTTTACAAAATTCTCCTTTTCATACCAGATCACGAAAGTGGAGGTCACAACAGATCCCTGATGATCAAACTGTACATTACCTTCAAAGAAAGTATTACCGTTAAATTTGGCGGGATCTTTTTTAACAAAATCGGCGTGAACAAGCTTTACCTTCTCCCCCTGCTTTTGCTGGGCCTGCTGCTGACTGAAAAAGGGATCCTTTACAAGAGGATCCGTAGGTCTGGTGGTAATTTGCGCCAGAAGCTGCACAGAGGCAAAGAGAAAAACAGCAAAATATTTCTTCATCAATCTTTTTTGGTGCCGTAGAAGTAAAGCGAGTGAGAATCAATATTTACACCAAATGCCTCCTCAATGGACTGCTTGATTCCCTGGATCCTGGGATCGCAGAACTCAATGATTTCGGCAATCTCCTTATCAGAGTCGCGCTTGTAGATAACGAGGTGATCGTGCTGCTTATCAAAATAGGATTTCTCGTAGGAGGAAGTGCTCAGGGTTTTTTCGCCAAACTGGTGCTTGCGTATGAGACCGGCATCCAGAAAAATCTCTATAGTATTGTAAATCGTGGCTTTGGATACGTGATACTTCTTCTGCATCATCAGCAGATACAGATCATCGACATTGAAATGATGGTCCAGGGTATAGATTTCCTCCAGAATGGTGTAACGTTCCGGCGTATTCCGGAAACCCTTTTCCTGAAGGTACTGCCTAAGTACATCTTTAATCTGTTCTACATTCTTTTCTTTCTGTACGGAATCCATTGCTGCTGTTTGCTGCAAATTTATCATTTTTTTCTTTGACTCTGAAAAACAGTGTGGAAGCGTAGGCTATCAGCCTTCGGACCTTTTAAATTCTACCTGCTGAATTTTCTTCACGATAATATCCTGGTCCAGGAGAGGCGCCGACTCTACGACCACATTATGCGGGGAAACTCCCCACGTCTTGAAATCGTCGCTGCCAATATATTTTACGAAGTTGTAGATATTGAGGGTGATTTTTTCTTTGATCGTAAGCAAGGTATCATTAATGTAAGTATTGTCGATGATCACATACTTAAGGTCGGGCGGAATATTATGTGCCCGCAGCGAAGGATGGCTGCTTCGGGACGGGATCACACCTTCTTCCATGAGGTCTTTCAGCACATCATCGAAATAGTCATTGATCCTGCGGTCAACCTTGAAACCCAGCATGAAGTTCACCCTGTAAATGGTGCCTGCTACAATTTCCTCCACCGAGTATTTAAAGGTGAAAGGATCTTCCTGATTTACGATATTGAGGATAAAGTAATGGTCTGCACGTTTAGGCTGTCGGCGAAGGATGGAATAAATGATTTTTGCCTCTATCTCATTTTCACGTTTCGCACGGCTCAGATAGGCCAGGTTGGTAGCATATTTAGGGATAGTCTCATCAAGTTTCATTTCCTTGATAATCGGGACATATTTGTCAAAACTTACAAATTTTATGAAGTTGTTCTTGATGCGGCGGCCATTGTACCAGGCATACATGCAAACGCCGATGAATCCACCAAGTACTATTGTCAGCCAGCCGCCTTCAAAAAACTTAATGACATTCGCACTGAAAAAACCAAGTTCAATGAACAGGTAAGTTCCGCCGAAAAGCAACATAAGTAAAGGATGTACTCGTCTCCGCCTCAACCAGAACAGCAGCAGTACGGTGGTCATCAGCATGGTTATGGTGATGGTAAGGCCGTAGGCAGCTTCCATTTTCCCGGACTCCTGAAAATAGAGTACCACAATGATGCACATAAGTAGCAGACCCCAGTTAATGCGTGGAATGTACATTTGACCTTTCACACCAGATGGATAATCAATCTTTTGGTTAGGCCAGAAATTAATCGACATGGCCTCGGTAAACATGGTAAAGGAACCTGTAATTACTGCCTGACTTGCAATAATTGCAGCGGCCGACGCCAGAACCACACCCGGAAGGATAAGGTATTCCGGCATGATTGCGAAAAAAGGATTGAGGCCTTTTGCCTGAACGGTATCAATATTGTCCAGCAGCCAGGCACCCTGTCCCAAATAATTCAGAATAAGCATCAGCTTTACGAAGATCCAGCTTACTCGGATGTTCTTTATTCCACAGTGACCAAGGTCTGAATAAAGTGCTTCAGCTCCTGTAGTACAAAGAAAGACGGCACCCAAAATAATAATCGCACTGGGTGAGTGTGTGATAAGCTGATAGCCATAATACGGATTAAATGATTTGAATATTTCAATGTGATCCGAGATGTGGAGCGAACCAAAAATGCCCAGTGCCAGGAACCAGATCACCATCACCGGGCCAAAGAATTTACCTATGAAACTCGTGCCGAATTGCTGCACCACGAAAATGACGAGCAGGATTCCACACGTGATGAAGACTACAGGTGTTTCGGGATTATAGATCTTGAGCCCTTCTATGGCCGACATTACGGTGAGCGAAGGTGTCATTACACTGTCGGCCACAAGTGTGGCACCGCCTATAATGGCAATGAGGTACAACCAGCGCTTCCGGAATTTTTTAACAAGAGAATAGAGCGCCAGGATTCCTCCTTCACCCTTATTATCTGCTCTTAGTGCAATAATCACATATTTCAGCGTTGTCTGCAGTGTGAGGGTCCAGATGATGCAGGACAGTGCGCCTTCTATGTATTCATCCAAAGGAAGCGTGGCCGAATCCTCGCGCGCACCCACTATGGCTTTCATCACATACAGCGGAGATGTTCCGATATCGCCAAAAACGATACCCAGAGAAACCAAAACTCCCATAAATGAGAGTTTCTTAAGATCAAAATGATGACCACCGTTTAATGCATCCATTTCAAAAAAAATATCGGCAAAGGTATTCTATTTAACCGCCTGTTTTCATGACTATTTATAAATGAAAAAACTCCCTTTCGAGAGTTTTTATCTATTTTATGCCTTGATGTACATGGCTTTCTTAATTTCGGCTTTCACGGTTTCCAGTTTGGGGAACCATTCTGCAAAAAGTGCGGAAGAATAAGGGGCCGGTGCATCCGGAGTTGTTATTCTCTTGATGGGTGCATCCAGATAATCAAATGCTTTCTGTTGTACCATATAAGTAATCTCAGTAGCTACGGAACCAAATGGCCACGCTTCTTCCAAAATTACAAGACGGTTGGTTTTTTTCACAGAGTTCAGGACTGTGTCATAATCCAGCGGACGAACCGTTCTAAGATCAATTACTTCAACTGAAATACCTTCTTTTTCCATGTCCTCGGCCGCCTGCATGGCCAGTTTCATAATTTTTCCAAACGACACAAGTGTGACATCACTGCCTTCTCTCTTAATATCGGCTTTTCCTATAGGCAGATAATATTCCTCCTCAGGAATTTCCATTTTGTCGCCATACATCTGCTCGGACTCCATGAAGATTACAGGATCATTGTCCTGAATAGCAGATTTCAGAAGGCCTTTTGCGTCGTAAGGGTTGGACGGTACCACTACCTTAAGTCCGGGACAGTTGGCATACCACGACTCAAAAGCCTGGCTGTGCGTAGCTCCAAGCTGGCCGGCCGAGGCCGTAGGTCCGCGGAAGACGATAGGACAGTTCCACTGGCCACCACTCATCTGGCGTATCTTGGCTGCATTATTAATAATCTGATCAATACCTACCATGGCAAAGTTGAAGGTCATGTATTCCACGATGGGGCGGTTACCGTTCATTGCGGCACCAACTGCAATACCTGTAAAACCGAGTTCTGCAATTGGAGTATCAATTACCCTTTTAGCACCAAATTCATCAAGCATACCTTTGGAAGCCTTATAAGCTCCGTTGTATTCTGCCACCTCTTCACCCATCAAAAAAATGGATTCGTCTTTACGCATTTCCTCGCTCATTGCCTGCGCAATCACTTCGCGGAAAGTATATTCTGCCATAGTTGCTTTAATTTATTAGAGCACAAAATTACTGATTTTTTATTGAATCCTTAAACAAAAAAACAGGGCACGGGCCCTGTATGATTATTATATCGCAATAAGTGATCAGTTTACTTTATGCCATGTCTGGGTTCTGCCAATAAGTGAAAAACCTACGTAGCCGCGCACATTCAGCTTATCGCCTTCCCTTTTAATGGTACATTTATAAGTCTTGCCACTTTTGGGATCCGTAATGGTTCCACCTGTAAATTCATTGCCGTCCTTATTCAGTCCGCGGATGATTTCGAGGCCAATTAGAGGTTTGTTCTTACGGTCGT
This sequence comes from Chryseobacterium sp., assembly GCF_008831505.1. Classification (NCBI taxonomy): domain Bacteria; kingdom Pseudomonadati; phylum Bacteroidota; class Flavobacteriia; order Flavobacteriales; family Weeksellaceae; genus Chryseobacterium; species Chryseobacterium sp. The sequence goes on from NZ_CP044507.1 coordinate 2,067,283, forward strand.
CGGTACATTTCACACAGGTATTATTTTCGGGCTTGGCCAACAGCTGCACGATCTTACCTACGTACTGGCCTTTTGAATTCTTTGTAATCTCGACAATGGACTTGGCCTTGCCGGTTTCATCGTCTATGGTTTTCCATTTACCTTCAATCTGTGCAAAAGAAAGGACACCCACGAATAGGGCGGCGAAAGCGAGAGCAAACTTTTTCATATTCTATAAGTATTTTTTGTATTGAGTTATCTTTTGATAAAAATAATCAAAAAATGTTAAGCTCCAACTTTTTTATTATTCTGTTCATATAAAAACCTTAGTTCAGCTTCCGGTTTATCACACGGTCCATATAATCCTGATACCAGGCCTTCACCAAAAGTTCACCGGCGGCAGTCTTACTGTTAGTTACCGTACCCTTCAGGTTGTGCTCAAGATTAAGGTCAGTAACATCGTAAATTCCCTCCACTTCCCTGCCGTTAAACCTGTAGATATAGTCATTGGTCATAATCTGGTTGTTCACCGCATCGGAATTTACGATAAAGGGTTCGAACCGCTGCTCCGATACAAGGCTCCTGCCCCAGCTCCGGATTTTTCTGTTATATCCTATTAGATCGGCCAGTGTTGGGTAAATATCCATCTGTTGTGCCAGCTCCATATTAACTCCTTTCAGCCTATATTCCGGATTGGGTGAGTAAAACAGGATAGGTACAGCAAAACGGTTCATCATTTTTTCGTACTCGGGATAATGAACTTTATTGGGATGGTCGCCGGTTATGACGAAGATGGTATTCTTAAACCAGGGCTTGTTTTTTACTGTATCGAAATATTTCCGGATCGCCATGTCCGTATACTGCATCGGGATGTGCATCTCTACGGAGCCGGGGCGGAACTTATCCTTATATTTTTCGGGAACAGTGAAAGGATGATGTGATGAAGCCGTGAACACTGTTGACATAAACGGCTGCGTCCTGCCTGTGTTATTGGCAAAATACTGTAGAAAGGGCTCGTCCCAGATCGCCCACATACCGTCAAAGTCCGCGTCGTTATTGTATTCGTTCTTGCCGAAATAATCCTTAAAACCCAATATACCGGCAAAACCCTGGAAACCCATGGAGCCATTGGGAGCACCGTGATAGAAAGAGGTATTATAACCCAGTTCGTTGCACACAGAAACGATGCTCTGGATTTTCTGGTTGGAATATGGGGAGCTCGTAAATGCATCTGTAAGACTTGGAATACCGGCGAGTATACTGCTCATCCCATGAATAGACTGACGCCCGTTTGCATAGGAATTCGGAAAAATAAGACTTCCGGCGGCCAGGCTGTCTATAAAGGGTGTATATGAAACAAAGTCACTGATATTTTTATGCCTGTTAAAGGCGCCGGAATATTCCCTACCGAAAGACTCTACAATCAGTATCACGATATTAGGACGGTTGGTTACCTGCCGTGAATATTGCTTATAGGGATGAACATTTTGCTGAATAAAATCGTCATCAACAAACTTGACAACTTCGAAGTTATTGCTGCCCAGTGTCCGGAAGAACGAAAAAACACTGTTTAGCACGAGATTGGCCTGAACAGGATTTTTTACATGCCTGTTCGCATCTACCAGATTGATAGGGCGCGTGGAATGCCGGAAGTCGCCCCGAATACCACCCACTGCCAAAACCGCTGTGAGACATAATACGATAACGGACAGCAGGAAATAAGGAATCAGCTTCACAGGTTTGCGCACAGCGATCCTGACTTTACGGTACAGCCAAACCCAAAGTGCCATCAGTAATGCAAATAATACAAGTACAAAAGGATTCTGAAGTACAGAGACAAAAAACACCTTCATCAGGTTGGTCTCATGCTGCGCCACATGCATGGCCGCGGTGGTTAGCCTTGCCTGACTGAAACGGTAATAAATAAAATCGCCGAAATTCATTCCGTAAGCAATTCCATTGGTAATAAAATATACCCAGAACAGCATTTTCTGATAGTAAACTTTGGTATTAATTACCAGCGGAAAAAGGCTCAGCAGGATAAACAGTGCATTTACGTACAGAATAGCTGTGGTATCGAAAGCAAAACCTCGGTAAGCAATATTAAGATAATCATAAAAACTGTCTACTTTAATAAGATCCTTGTTATAAAACCAGAAAAGCACGCGTGCCACCTGATAAAAGAAATACACGAGCAGCAGCCTGTAAGCCAGTACCAGCACTTCCCCGGACCTGAATTCCCTGAAAAATTTCATAGCGGCAAATTTACATTAAATTAACATTCAAGACAGACTGCAAATCGCGGGGAAAAAGAACGCAACCGGATAAAAAGCTTATTTTTGCGGATATGAGTTTTCTAAGAACAAACCTGGCTAACATATTTACGCTTGGGAATCTTTTTTCGGGTTCCATAGGAGTAATCCAGTTGCTGGAAGGTAATTACGGTAATGCGGCGGTCTGCATCATCATCAGCCTTTTACTTGATTTTTTCGACGGCTTCATTGCCAGGCTCACGAAGACGGCCTCCAATTTGGGTGGCCAGCTGGACAGCCTTGCGGATATGGTGAGCTTCGGGTTCCTCCCGGGTGTGGTGATGTACAAAGCACTGGAATCTTTTGGCTACGATTTTATGGGGCTGATGCTGCCGTTTGAAATTAAGTATCTGGCTTTCTTCATCACTGTCTTCTCCTGCCTGCGCCTGGCTATTTTCAATATTGATGATGAGCAGAAATATTATTTCAAAGGACTTAACACACCCTCCAACACGGTACTGATCCTGGGACTTTATTATGCCAATATGGAAAATGGCAGTTTCAGTTTTCTTTTTGAAAACCCAATGCTGCTTCTGCTCCTCACCGCACTTTCATCGTGGCTGCTTGTGAGTCCGCTGAAGATGATTGCCATGAAGTTTAAATCGATGAAACCGGCAGACAATTATCCCAAGATCGCATTACTCATTGGGGGGATTCTGCTGCTTGCGGTATTTGGAACCGTGGGTATTCCGCTGGCGGTAGTATATTATATGGTGATATCCCTTATATTTCAGAAACAGCTTAGATAAACTCAAACTCCCTGACAATGAATTTAAAACTATATAAACCGCTCTGTATCTTTGATCTGGAAACTACAGGAACCAATGTAGCGAAAGACCGGATTGTAGAGATCAGCATACTGAAAGTTTATCCCGATGCTTCACGCGAAAGCCGGACATGGCTCGTGAATCCGGGTATGTACATTCCGAAAGAATCTACAGCCGTACATGGAATCAGCGATGAAGATGTAAAGGATTCGCCGAAATTTGAGGAAATTTCCGCAAAAGTAATGGAAATGATAACGGGTTGCGACCTGGGCGGGTTTAATTCCAACAGGTTTGACGTTCCGCTGCTGGCGGAAGAACTGTTGAGGGCAGGAATTGATTTTGACCTGAATAAATTCAAGCTGGTGGACGCCCAAACCATCTTTCACAAAATGGAACCCAGAAACCTTACAGCAGCCTATAAGTTTTACTGCCGCAAGGAACTTACCAACGCACACTCGGCGGAGGCTGATGTACTTGCAACCTTTGAGGTACTGGACGCACAGGTAGCACATTATGAGGAACTGCCGAATGAAATTGCCGGACTCAGTGAGTTTTCACATCATTCGAGGTTTGCAGACCTGGCCGGCTTCATTGCATTTGATGACGATGCGAAAGAAATTTTCACCTTCGGGAAGTACAAAGGTCAGCGGGTGAAAGATGTTTTCCAGAAAGACCTGGGCTATTACGGCTGGATACAGAATGCCGACTTCCCGCTGTACACCAAAAAAGTACTGACCGGCATCCAACTCCGAAGCAAATTCTAGAAGTATGCCTTCACTGGTTAAATTCAAATTTTACAGCAACAGCATAGAAGCCAACCGCGACAAACAGATCCTGGCCAGTCATGGTATTGAAAGTTTCATTGCCAATGAGCAGACCATTCAGTCCGACTGGCTTCTCTCCCAGGCGCTGGGCGGTATACAGCTGCAGGTTTTTGAAGACGAGCGCGAAAAGGCCGCTGAGGTTCTTGAGAACTTTCTGGAGGATGAAGCAACCCGTCTTGAAGTGGAACACACCATTCCTGATCCCGAATTTGACCTTATTTGCCCCAAGTGCGGCTCCAACCACCTGTACCGCGACGAAACGCCCGGGGGACTTTTCGGAATTTCGCTGCTCTTCCTGGGACTGCCACTAAAAGCCAAAAGCAATATCTATCACTGCTACTACTGTGATCATGAATTCAAAGCTTAAAATTTACCGAACCTTATGAAAATCATTTGTATAGGCCGCAATTATGCAGAGCACGCAAAAGAATTGGGCAATGATGTACCCGAAAGTCCTGTTATTTTTATAAAACCCGATTCGGCGGTGCTGAAAAAAGGACTGGATTTCTATATCCCGGAGTTTTCTGATGATGTACACTATGAACTGGAGGTCGTACTGAAGATCTCAAAAGTGGGTAAGTATATACAGAAGGAAAGAGCCGGCGATTATTTTAACGAGATTGGACTGGGCATTGATTTTACCGCCCGCGACCTGCAGAGTGAACTGAAAGCAAAAGGCCTGCCCTGGGAACTGGCCAAAGGTTTCGACGGTGCTGCAGCTATTTCCAACTTCTATCCGAAAGGTGATTTTGACCTTAAAAACCTGAACTTCTCACTAAACAAAAATAAAACTGAGGTACAGTCCGGCAACACATCCATGATGCTGTTTTCACCGGAAGAAATCATCGCCTTCGTCTCCAAGTATTTTACACTGAAAAAGGGTGATCTGATTTTTACCGGAACCCCCAAAGGAGTGGGAAAAGTGGCAGAAAATGACATTCTGGAAGCGTTCTTGGAAGGAAATCGGGTCATCGATCTAAGAATTCAGTAAAACCAGAGACTTTTCTGCGAAAATTTCTTAACTTTAAGGAACAAATTTCAGCATTATGGTTAATATTGTTTTACCGATCGATTTCACAGAAACAGCCGATGTTCTTATTGCTGGTGCCGTAAAGTTTGCGAAGGAAAACCGCGGAAAAATTTTCCTGATACATGTAGCGCCGTCTGATATTGGTTTTGCCATAGGTGATATGGGCTTCCAGTATTTTCCTGAGGTGGAGCAGAATGAAATCAATGAAGAACTGAAACAGCTGGACCGCATGCAGCAGCTGATCATTTCTCAGGGTGTGGAATGCGAACACCTGCTTCGCCAGGGAATTGCAAGAGATATTATCCTCGAGTATGCAGAGGAAAAAGATGCCTCCTACATCGTCATGGGTTCGCACGGACGCAGCGGTATCTATGATGTCTTTGTGGGCAGCCTCACGAAGGACCTTACCAAAAGTTCGCCCATTCCGGTGTTGGTGATTCCCTGTCACAAATAGAGGCAGCATATAGAATTCAACAAAAAACAAAAACCCGCTTTTCCTTGAAAAACGGGTTTTTATTTATAATCAATTTATTTAACCTTTCTTGTAAACTTCAGGATCGTAATAAGGACGGATCACTTTGGACGGCGTCTTGTAATCCCGGTCTTTGTTATTTCCCAAAGGAACTACAAGTTCCCAGCACCAGTATATAAAAATGATTGATGCAACGATGAAAAGTATCCAGTTCAACAGATAACCGAAGGCTTCAAAAAAACCGAAGCTCCACTTGAAAACATCGCTTAAGAAGAGGAATATAGACGTCATTATTTTCTTTTTTAGATTAACTTTGCACAAATTTAAGAAAAATGTTCAGATTACTTTCAAAAGAAAGCAATATTTTTTCAATCCCCGTCTATATTGGTTTCCTGCTTTTGTCTGTAACTGCGTTTAATGTTTTTAGCCTCAACAGTTTATCGCTGATACCCACCCTTATTACAGTCGCCGGCATTGCACTGGGCTATTTCGGGTTCAACACCATCGGTTTAACCTACCAGACTCACCTCCCACTTTTCCTGTACACCTTTTTTGTCTTTGCCTTCTTTCCCGGAAGTATCGATATCGGAATAGCCACAGCGCTTTTCACCAACTCCTTTCTCATACTCATCATGACCAGCACAAACGATGATTTCCGGCGCAAATCTTACCTGATTGTAGGAGCTATTCTGGCTGTAAATTTTATATTCCTGCCGGCCACCTGGCCTATGGCTATATTTGCACTGTTGCATATATTGGGAACCTCCAACAGAATAGGCCTTCATATTTTCCGTTTGTTTTACGGAGTTTTCCTGATTGCCATGAGCTACTTTTCGGTGATGTACTTTCTGGGAAACCACTCGTGGAACGAAGCCTACTTTCCCTTTACAGCCTTTAAATTCCACAACGATTACGGACAGTTACTGTACCTCCTGCCGGTAATTCTAATGATGGCCTACGCCATATTCGATCATTTCATACATTATAACAAGAAAAGCCCAATCAGCAAGTTCAAGTATTCCTTTATGCTGCTCTTCTTCACTGCCCAACTTATCACCGTTGTACTGTATATGGGCGACCATTACGAATACCTTTTACTGCTGGCCCTGCCGGCAAGCATCATATTAAGCCGTTTTCTGCGTTTCACAAAAAGAGGGTGGCAGAAAGAGCTGGGCCTCTGGGTAATCATAGGATGCGTGATTGCCTTTAAAATAGCCGGCTATCAATAAATTTTATTTTAGAACATGATACAGATTGACGATAAATTGATTTCCGAGGAAATTTTTTCAGAGGAATTTGTTTGTAACCTAACCAAATGTAAAGGTGCCTGCTGCGTAGAAGGCGATGTAGGTGCACCACTGGATAAGGAGGAGACTAAAATTCTGGAAGATATTTTTGATAAGGTAAAACCTTACCTGAGACCTGAGGGCGTACAGGCACTGGAGGAACAGGGAACCTGGACCATAGACCCGCATGACGGCGATTATGTGACTCCGATGGTAAACGGTGCCGAATGTGCCTACGTAATCTTTGACGAAAGAGGAATAACCAAGTGCGGAATCGAGAAAGCGTATGAGGACGGCGCCGTGGTTTGGCAAAAACCTATTTCCTGCCATCTTTACCCAATCCGTGTAACTGAATACTCCACTTTTACAGCGCTGAACTATCATGAGTGGCCAATTTGCAGTGATGCGTGCGTTTTGGGCAAAGAATTGCAGGTACCTGTTTACAAATTCCTGAAAACTCCACTTATCCGCAAGTATGGCGAAGATTTCTACCTTACACTGTCTGAAGCTGCTGAGGAATGGAAAAAGGAATTCAGCTGAAAACAATTTAAAACCCATTGATGTCTGTACATTTTGAACTTTTTGATGTATATAAAGCCCTTTTCTCTGTAGCCGCAGGTCTGATCCTGGGCTTTGAGCGGGAAATGAAGGATAAATCTGCCGGTTTGAAAACCATCACGGTAATCTGTCTGGGCTCTACCCTGTTTTCAATTTTGTCCTACAAACTTGCGGGCATTGGCGACCCTACCCGGATAGCCTCATACATCGTGAGCGGCATTGGCTTTCTGGGCGCGGGGGTCATTTTCAAGGAAGGTTTCAATGTGTACGGCCTAACCACGGCAGGCGTAATCTGGATTGCAGCTGCGGTGGGGATGTCTATCGGTTTCGGCGAGATTTATATGGCTTTCACATTCTTGGCCGCGGCCATGATCGTGATCAACCTGGCCAAATACTTTACCAGCCGCATGATGCCGCAGCACCACAGCAAAATCCTGAAAATGAAGATATCATCTGAAAAATTCTCCGGTAAATCCGGCATTGTAAATGAGATTGGAAAGATCGCTCGCGAAGCCAACGAGATAGGCCTGGAAAAAGACGGCGAGAGCCTCACCCTCACACTGGAAATCTTTATCTCTAATAAGGAACTGGGCAGGCTTGAGGAATATCTTGTGGAAAACAGGGATTTGCAGCACTTCAGCTTTTAGCAAACTGATAATTTTTACAAAATAAATCCGTGCGGCAGTAAACTGCCGCACGGATTTTTATCTTAAGCTCAGAAGGATATTATCCCTGCTTTACCAATTCCATAAACTCGTCATGAGAAATAGGCGTTTCAGTCTTAGTCGCTTTTTCAAGGATTACATCCTTAAGTTTTGCCATGGCAACTTCTGAAGAGATCTGTCTTACCTGCTCCTGGTCTTTCAGCATTTCTACAGCATATTTCTGTACCTCTTCATCCGGAAGGTGGTGAATTCCGTAGATGGCCAACTGGTTTCTTACCAACTGTTCAGCCTGAGCCAACACATCTTCGTAATCCAGTTTAATTTCGTTGTCATTCATCAGTTTACCTTCGATGATCTGGTGCTTGATTGCAGCTCTTTCATTTTCCAGTACTCCTTTTGCCTGCTCTTCAGTCTTGATGTTCTCATTGCTGAATACCAACCACTTGGCAAGGAAAGCTTCAGGTAGCTGAACCTCTTCTTTCTCTGTGATCTGCTCCAGGATATTGTTTACGAAATGGATATCCGCGTTCTGCTGGAAATACTCGTCAAGTTCAGACTTTACTTTTTCCTTAAGTTCTTCTTCAGACTTAATGTTTCCCTCGCCATACACTTTATCAAAAAGCTCCTGGTTCAGTTCGTGATTGTTCAGTCCGTAAAAATCTTTCACTTTCACTTCTACCTCATCGTGGTGCAAATGCTCGATTTCAGCTTTGCTGAAGCCCAACTGCTTGGCCAGTTCTTCCTTTTCAGTAAGATCAGCTTTAGATACCTTTACAGAACCATCCATTTTAAGGGATTTAACCAGTTCAAATGCCTCCTTGCTTTCCGCATTGATGGTAACATTCTTTGGTGGGTGATTATGCGCACCTTCAGCATCTTCTTCAACTACCTGGGTGATTTCAAGTGCGATAAAGCTGTCTTCAGTGATATCATCCTGAGGAACCTGCTCGGCGAAACGCTTCTGCATGTTTTCGATGGACTTAGTAATTTCCTTGTCAGACGCCTCTACTTTGTAGTGAGGGGCTTCATATTTGGAAAGGTCAATGGTCATTTCCGGCTCGTAACCTACTTCAAAGGCAACTGAAAGCTGCTCCGCAGTATGGTCAAAATCATTTACCGGAAGCGGAACCGGCTGGCCCACCATTTTTAAATTATTTTCGTTGATGTAATTGTTCAGACTGTCGTTAACCAACTTATTGATCTCTTCAAAGGCGATAGGAGCTTCATATTGTCTCTTCACCAGGCTCATAGGCACCTTACCTTTTCTGAAACCGGGTACCTGTGCATTTTTCGCGTAGTTGTGAAGTTGTTTTTCTACCTTGTCTTTATAATCTGCTCTGTCTACCGTTACGGTAAGTAAAGCACTAACCTCATCGTGGTTTTTTGCTGTTACATTCATTGTTATATCGAAATTTTTAGAGTTGCAAAAGTATGAATTTTATTTGATAAAGATTTGGCATTTCCATGCTAAAAAATGCTAAAAATCAGTCGGTAATACCAAAAATGGTGAGGGCATCTGTCTCGCCTCCCGTTACGCTGCCCCAGGCAGTGCCGTTCTGAGCTTCAGAAACTTCCGCAGCATCATGTATCAATGCCAGATTCAGTTTGGGGTTACCGCCGTTCACCGCGCTGTTCACCAGCCATCTGCTCTTTACACCTAGCCTCTTACCGTCTGTCCTCAAATCATCATCCAACCTTGTAAGTGTGATATCTGTATCAGTAAATCCAAAGATCAGGAAATGCTCATCCCTTTCGTCTATGATTTCATCAGTAATGTCTTCGGCTCCGTTCCGGAAGGCCACAGAAACCAGGTAGCTTCTGCCATCCTGCAGTAAGATTTCAGGCTGGAAGGCAGAGTTGGCGATATAAGTGTAAGTACTGGAAGCCCCACTCAGTTCATCCACTACCGTAAGCTCAATGGCCGAGATTTCCTCCTGCGTGAAGACGTCATCATTCTCATCAGCCCGGCTGCACGACTGTAAAAACAAAAATAAAACAACAGGTAAAATATATTTGAGTAAACTTTTCATTGGTACAGTTTTTAAAAATTAAGTTTAAGATTAAGGATGATGTTGCGGCCCATTTCCGGCGAAAAATATCGCATACGGTTAAGGTAATCCCTGTACGTCACATCAAATAGATTGGTAACCGAAAGACCTGCCGAAAGATTTTTGTGCAGGCTGATGCCCGCCTGCATACCCCAGAGCGAATATGCCGGCGGCGCTGTGGAAAGGTCCAGTTCGCGTGTGACTTCAATACCGTTTTCCTGAAGGGTGATTTCGGGGTTGTATAAAGGGAATCTTTTCTGCTCCAGAACCGTCTGGTTGGATACGCTGAGGTAAAAGTTCTGCCATTCCTTTTTCCGGAATTCCAGACTGTTTGAAAAGTTGGCGGGCTGCATCAGGATCAGCGGCTGAGCATTGCTTTTATCATCACCATATACATAGGCAAAACTTCCTCTGTACAGAAGATCTTTGGTAATACCCAACTCCACGTCCAGGTCTAAACCATACATTACGGCTTTTATCTGTTCATAGGTCCAAACCGGGAAAATACCGCGGATGGTATTCTGCAGTCCTGTGGGAACCTGATTGATGAAGTTGTTAGAGGTGAACAAATAAGGATTGACAGAAAACTTCAGACCATTTAAAAGATCAAGTTCCGAACTGATATTCAGATTCACCTGATGGCCGGTCTCATTTTCGAGACTCATGTCGCCTACTTCAATTACCGCGGCTGAATGGTGCAGTCCGCTGGAAAAAAGTTCCGCAATATTTGGAGTACGGGCTACTTTAGCATAATTCAGTTTAATATTCAGCATTTTGCTTTTGCCATATTCAAAACCGGCGTTGTAAGAGAAGTTTTGGAAATCCAAAACCGGTATCGTGAACACCCGTCCGCTTTCACTTTCATACTGAAAAAAGTGGGGATAAAGATCTTCAAAACGGTCCTCCCACTCGTGATGGTCGTACCACATCTTCACTTTATAGCGGTTATAATCGTAACGCAAACCGGCTTCAAGCCTCAGTGTGGGCGCCGCTTTATACTTCATTACGGAATAGACCCCGGCTGAGTATCGGTGGTAATTAGGCACCAGTCTTTTTGCCATGGTCTCCGCACTGGAATAATTGTACTGGTACATGATATCAATTCCGTTTTCCAGGCTCCACTTTTCCCTCTCCAGCAACTGATTAAGATTGAACTGGTTGGTAAAAAGTTCCAGGTCCAGCGAAGGCAGATCCGAAAAAGCTTCACGGCGGATGTCAAATTCCTTTCTTCGGTTATACTGAAAACTGTAATCTGCGGAAAGTTTACCTAAATGTTCAAACCTTTTGTAAGCTGACAGTTTAGCCAGATGGTGCTGGATTTCCTGTTTGGGATGGTCTATATCATAACTGAAATCACGCTGATAAATGGGTGTCCCGGTACTGACTGCACGATAAAAGTCTTCAAGATTACCGATATGAGACCCCCTGTAAATACCTACTTCCTGATCGGTAAGAACATAGTTGAGACTGAAGCCCTTCATAAATTCTTCCTTTCCTGCCCGGAAATTAAAAGAGCTCGCGGCTATACCGGTATTCCATAACGGATACTCCGGACTTTCCAGGTCGCCCAACTTTTTATAACCGCCATTGGCCGCAGCAAACCAACCGTTTTCCCACGTCTTTACAAGCGCAGCATCAAACGCAGCACCGCGCCCGTTTGAGATACCGGAGATGTTCAGATGTCCGCGGAGTGTGTCAGCCGGCTTAAAGTTTTCGGGTTGAAGTACGATGACTCCGCCAATGGCATCGCTCCCATATTTAAGTGCCGATGCTCCTTTCACCACATCAATATGATCAAAACCGTTAATGTCCACATTAGGTGCATGCTCTACGCCCCACTCCTGCTCGGCCATCTTCACGCCATTGTTCAGGATGGAAATGCGGCTGCCGTAAAGTCCGTGAATGATGGGTTTACTTACGTTGTTTCCCGTCTTCAGTGCACCCACGCCGGAGATGCGGCTCAACACATTGCCCAGATTTTCACTGGAATTGCGGGTAATATCCTCTTTTTCCAGGGTGCGCACGATAAGTGAACCTGTGGAACGGTGCCCGCCCTGAAGAACAATCTCTTCAATGACTTCGGCGTGATGCTCCAGACTGATGGTCAGGTCCAGGTCTTTGTTTACCGTAATCTGCTCCGAAAAGGGGTTACATTCAGGATGTGAAACATTGAGGCTGTAGGCTCCGCCCGGAACCGATTCAAATATAAATTTGCCCTGAACATCAGTTTGCGCTGTCTGTTTGCCCAAGGTTATTTTTGCGTTTGCCAGTGGAGTTTTGTCATGGAAATCAAACACAGTTCCCTGTACACGGAAACCTGTCTGTGCGGTATAGAGTGTTAATCCAAAGAAGATTAACAACAGATTGATTGTCGTTTTCATTGTAAGATTTTAAAGTAAGTGAAGGATAGGTGCATGCCCAGATTCCCATGGGAATCCGGTCATACTTTTACTTTGGCTAAATGAAAACAGACGGTGGACCACGCAGCGTAATCACTGCAGCGCTTCGGGTAGGAATTATGTAAACAGCCTGCCGGGAAAGCTCCTGAAAGGCTTCAATACTGTAAAAAGTGTATTGGAACTCCTGCGGCACCAGGTTACTGCCGTCATGCAGAAGATGGCAGGCCAGGCAGTCCGCGTATTCCAGCGGTGTATGAGCATCCGAGACGGAGTCCTGCGCCTTCTGAAACTTAAACGCCCGGAACTCCAGACCACTTTTATGGCGGTGCATATGAACCGCGAAAAAGGCCACAAAAACATAGACACTTACGAGAAGTGCAGCCAGAATACGTTTTTTGTTGCCTGATACGTTCACACGGTAAAAATAATCAATTTATTGCTCAATCTGAAGTGCCAGCTCCCCCCAAAGGTCCAGATTCTCCTGAAGCTCTGCCTTCAGGGCTTCATACTTGGCAAGTTCCTGTTCATTGGGATTGCTTTTGCCGAAGATCTCCTCCAGCATTTTTATTTCCTTTTCGTAATCGGCTATTTTTTCCTCGGTCTTTTTAAGCTTGTTCTGAAGCTGCTTCTGCTCCTTACTAACAAACAAGTTAGAAGGCTGCGGAACAGCCACTGCTTCAGGTTCTGCGGATGGTTTGGACTTCATTTCCTGATTCTTCACCTCCAGCTTGGCTTTCTCCATGGAAATCTCGCGCAGGCTTTCCTTCTCGCGATAGCTCAGGTACTCATCCACAGAACCCAAAAACTCCTTCATGCGGCCGTCGCGGAATTCAAAAATCTTATCGGCCAGACCCTGCAGGAACTCACGGTCGTGGGAAATAACGATCAGCGTACCTTCAAACTTCTGCAAAGCAATCTTGATAATCTCTTTGGACTGGATATCCAGGTGGTTGGTAGGCTCATCCATAATGAGTGTGTTGAAGGGCTTCAGCAGAAGTTTACACAGTGCAAGACGGTTACGCTCGCCACCGGACAGCACCTGCGTTTTCTTGTCAACATCTTCGCCGGAAAAAAGGAAACTTCCCAATAGGTCACGAACCCGTGGCCGGGTTTCTTCGGTGGCCGCATCTTCAGCTTCCTGAAGTACGGTTTTATTGGGCGTAAGAACCTCTTCCTGATTCTGGGCAAAGTAGCCTATGTTCACATTATGACCCAGTTTCCAGGAGCCGGTATAATCTTTAATATCGCCGGAAAGTATTTTGGCAAGCGTGGTTTTACCCTGTCCGTTCTGTCCGAGCAGCGCTATACGGTCGCCACGTTCCACAAAGAAATCAACCTTATCAAAAATCTGCTTCTGGCCATAGGCTTTTCCCAGATTTTCTGCCTCAAAAACCACTTTTCCCGGAATGACAGACTGCACAAAACGAATATTGAATTTGGAAACATCTTCATTATCCAGCTCAATTCGCTCAATTTTATCGAGTTTCTTGATGAGTGACTGGGCAAATGATGCTTTGGTAGCAGAAGCACGGAATTTGTTGATGTTGTCTTCCATCTGTTTAATCTCGGCATCCTGATTTTTCTTGGCCTGCTCCAGCTTTTCACGTCTTTCCTTACGGAGTTCCAGATACTTGGAATAATTGGCTTTATAATCATCCACTTTTCTGTTGTTCACATCGAAGGTACGGTTACACACGGACGTCATGAACTGCTTGTCATGACTCACCAGCACAATGGCGCCGCTGTAATCTTTCAGGAAGTTCTCCAGCCAGATTATGGATTCCATATCCAGGTGGTTGGTAGGCTCATCCAGCAGCAGCAGGTCGTTGTTCTGCAGCAGCAGTTTGGCCAGTTCAATCCTCATTCGCCAGCCGCCGGAAAAATGATCGGTCAGGCGGTGAAAATCATCAGCGCGGAAACCTAATCCCAAAAGGACCTTTTCCATATCACCCTCCAGGTTATAGGCATCATGATGGTGCAGGATATCGTTAAGGTCGGTCATACGGTTAATCAGGTCATGGTAAGCATCGCTTTCATAGTCAGTACGTGTGGCCAACTGATCGTTCACCTCCTCCAGCTCATTTTTCCATTTATTAATCTGCTCGAAAGCCTGTTTGGTCTCTTCCCAAACGGTTCGGCCCTTTACAAATTCCAGGTCCTGCTTCAGGAAGCCCATGGTAATATTGCCATCGGGTACCACATTACCTTCAAAGAAATTAATCTCGCCCGAAAGGATTTTCAGCAGCGTCGATTTACCGGCGCCGTTCTTTCCTACAAGCCCAATTTTATCGGCTTTCTTAATGGTAAAGTTAACGTCGCGGAAGAGATAATTTCCTGAATGGTGAAGGCCAAGGCCCTGAACTGACAGCATAACTGATGGTGGATTTTAGGGTGATGTTTACAGGCTGCAAAAGTAGTGATTTTGAAGCAGTTTTCGGGCAAAATAAAAGCCACCCGCATTTGGGTGGCTTTCATACCTGTTTATTTTTTAATGTTTATTTGAGTGAGCAATGATGGCCAAGCGGGTTAACCTTCATTACCTGTGTACAAATTTAGAAGGTTTATGCAATGTTCACTTTATAGATTTCACTGCAAAAATTATAAGAATTACATCTACCAAAATCCTGACGCTCCGGCGGCCGCTTTGGCCGCCATGTGCAAGGCCGTTATGAAGAAACTTTATTTTTTAATCACGCATCATATTTATCCGGTTGCTGCGTTTGCCAGAAGGGCAGCCAGTGAAAATTAAATTGTTGCATCTCCTATCAACAAACTAATTCCCCAAAATGACCTAGGAGATTTTTGCGTTAAGAAAAAATAACGGAGTGCCGTTAAGAAAATTCTTCTGTTCGAAGCGCGACTACAGCCGAACTTATTCACCTTATGGTGGATTCGCGCAAGTTTACGAAACCCGCCTCCGGCGAGGTTAGCCGAATCCATTAAAAATAAATTATTGAGGCAATTTTTAGGCACGTAGTTACTTTTTTAGCAAAAAGGTCCAAGTCTTGATTTTTTTGGTTACTTTTTCATCAAGGAAAAAAGTGACGAAACAATTTAATATATAAAAACATTATTTTTTAATCACTTTGCCGGTGGTGGCAAAGCCTTCGCCCTGTACTTTCACATAGTACACTCCCGTGGTCATACCGGTCATATCAACGGTGTAGGTGCGGGCAAATTTACCCTGGGTAATCAGTCTGCCATCTGCGGTAATGACTTCATAAGAAAGGAGTTTTTCTTTAGTTTTAATATTTAAAACATCCTGCACAGGGTTTGGGTAGAAAGCTACATCCGTTTGCTGTACCGGAGTTTCGGCGGTAGCCATAGCGCTGCAGGCCGATTTTGCCAGCTTGCTCACAAAGAACTGTGATTTGCCGCTGCCCGTAAGCCCGTTCATGCTGGGAATCCCGTCATTGGGATCCTCGAAAAGAATACCGTGCATGAATCCTCCTAAAATATAATTACCGTCATTATCTACCGCTACTGAGGTAAACTCATCTTTAGAACCGTACGAACTTAAGATTTCATGTGCTCCAATTACGGCACCCGTTTCCTTATTTAGGCGTACCAACAGAGGATCGGCATCATCATTCGCGGGACGGTTCATGGTGTAGGTTCCCCACTGATCTCCCTGCGAGCCCTTTACAAAAGCAACTTCGTTACCGTTTAATACTAAAGGTCCTTTGCTGTAATTATAGCCATCATCAACCACCGTATTAGCATAGCCGTCCACGGTTTTACTCCAAAGAACATTACCGTTGGGCTGAAGTTTCATGACAAAAGGTGTGAGTCCGTTGGAGCTTGGGAAAGTGTAGTTGCCAAAGGTCGCATTTACTGTATTAATTGGATTGAACACAAAATAGCTTCCGGTGATGTAAATATCCGAATTAGCATCTTTAACCATCCCGAAAATTTGATCATAAGGTTGTGCCTGTTGAGTATTGATTTCTTTTCTCCACACCTCAGCTCCGGTGGTGCCGTTAAAGGCCAGCAGATAGCCATCTTCTGTAAAAGGAGTGCCTCCGTAGGAGAAATCGGAATAAGTGAAATTTCCATACTGCATTCTTTTGCCGGCCAGATAGTACTGGTTTACTCCTGCCGTTCCGTCATATAATAGACTTACTTTTCCTTCGCTGTACCCCTGAACTATAAAACCGGTAATTGGCAACAGTAAAGGATTTGGGTCAGGGGTCATATTGCCGTTGTTATAACTGAATTTTATCAGATAGTATTGATAACTGCCTGTAAAACTTGCCGGGACCGTTATAGCTCCGTTAAGATGGGTACCGGCAGCAAATCCAACAATAGCGTGGATGTTTTTGGACGAATCCATATAAAATATTCCACAGTCTGAAGAGCGTAAGGCGGAGGTAACATTACCCTGTAACGGTTTTTGCCACTCCAGATTCCCGTTAGCCGTACTGTATTTTAACAGGTATGCGGTCTTCAGGCCGGGGTCGGGAGTCGCGGTATCAGTTTGAGCGATTTGTATTACCGGTATGTGATTAGTAGTATCGAAGTGTAAAGGCACATAGGTAGGGGAGCTTGCATAGGCTCTGTTTTGAAATGTTCCCATTATGTAAAGCCCGCCATTATTATCCAGTTCGATATTCCAGCTTTGCTGCACGGCCGTTGTACCACCAATATTCCGTGTCCAGCGAACATTCCCCTGGCAATCAGTAGAAAACAGAAACAGATCCTGCCGGTCATAGTTATTTACCGCAGTTCCGTTCAAGGTAGGATTTGTTGGGTTCATCGTAGCCAGGTAGTAATAGTTGTTCTGGTTGTCCACCGCGATATCCCGTATGCTTTCGTCTTGAGTATAATTAAATCCCAAACTAGGTGAGCCGGTGTTTCCACCGCCGTATTTGGCCCACTGCCAACTGTAGGTTTGGGCAGAAGCAAGGGTGGCTAGGGAACCCAGGAGTAATAAGTAAAGTTGTTTTTTCATATTGTTAATTTTTTTTTAATGCATTCTTCAATATCTCCCCGCAGTCCGGCGGCCGCTTTGGCCGCCATGTGCAAGGCCTTATGAAGAAACTTTATTTTTTAATTATTTTTCCGGTAGTGGCAAAAGCCTCGCCCTGTACTTTCACATAGTACACTCCCGTGGTCAGACCGGTCATATCAATGGTGTAGGTGCGGGCAAATTTACCCTGGGTAATCAGCCTGCCGTCAGCAGTGATGACTTCATAAGAAAGGAGTTTTTCTTTGGTTTTAATATTTAAAACATCCTGCACCGGGTTCGGGTAGAAGCTTACATCTGTTTGCTGTAGCGGTGTTTCGGTGGTAGCCATAGCGCTGCAGGCCGATTTTGCCAGCTTGGCTACGTAAAACTGTGACTTTCCGTTTGCGTTATAGGAGATCGTGGGAATATTATCATTTGGATCCGTAAAGATCTCCGAATGAAAATAACCACCTACAACATAGTTTCCGTCATTATCCACCGCCACGGAGGTAAGTTCATCAGCGGTACCGTAAGCACTCAATATCGGATGTAGGCCTATGGCGTTACCCGTGTCTTTGTTCAGTCTTACCAGCAGTGAGTTTGGTTGGTCGTTTTGCGGACTCGTTACTGAAAAACTGTCCCAAATTTCGTTTAGGGTGGTACCTTTTACAAATGCAATTTCATTACCGTTTCAGGCAAGGCGTGCTCTCATGGATCGCGTAAAACTAGAGTCCATATTGTTACTTGCAGGTATTTTAGTCCACAGTATGTTTCCGGATGGATCCATTTTCATTACAAAATTCTGTTGACCGGGTTGTACATAGGGAAGAGGGGCGTTTCCAAATGTCGCGGCTGGTGTACCAATATGAAAATATCGGCCAGACAGATAGATGTTGGAATTACTGTCCTTTATAAGCGAATAAATTTTTTCGTCTGGAGACGTGTTTACGCTTCCGTTTGCCGATGTGGTAAATTCCTTTCGCCAAACTTCAGTACCTGTGGCACCATCAATTGCCAGCACATAACCGTCATTGGAAACAGGTGTGCCATTATAACTTAGAGGAAGATAATCCTGAAAGGATACGCTGGTACTACCTGCCAGATAGTAGCGGTCTAAACTTTCGTCATAAAGAAACTGAACCTTACCACCACCCCACCCGGCGCCCAAATTTCCCTGTATGGGGAGGAGCAGTGGGTTGGGCTGAGCCACCATATCACCCGTAGCATTGTTATAATTAAATTTGACCAAATAATACTGGTAAGAAGTAGTGAAACTAGCCGGCACTGTAATAAGTCCGTTTAAATGAGAACCGGCCTCAAAACCTAAGACAGCATGTATATTCTTGTTGCTGTCCATCGTCCACACACCATTATCCCCATCTCTGGTAACCCGGTTTACAGCACCCTGTAGAGGTTTTGCCCAGTCCAAATTACCGTTACTGGTATTGTATTTAAGCATAAAAATCCTGTTTAGTCCCGGATCAGTAGTAGCATTATCAGAGAAATCTACTGTCGTAACAGGCATTGTATCGGAATCACCCCAACGGATGGGTAATCGCGTGGGCGATAATACGTGGGCTGAATTAAATACATTAACCATCATATACAAGCCCCCGTTATCATCCACCTTTAAGTTCCAAGCGAACTCACCGTCATTATATCCCCCTATGGTTCGGCTCCACCTCAGATTGCCCTGGCAGTCCAGAGAAAAAAGTAGTAAATCACTGTCCTGATAGGACGTGACCGGCGTGCCGTTTACATTAGGGTTCTGAGGGTAAATCTTGGTCAGATAATAGGAGTTGTTGTTATTATCCACCACCACATCACGGATCATTTCATCAGCTGTTTCGTAAAACCCGGCGCCACCTCCAGATCCCGTATCGCCGCCTCCGGCTTTGGCCCACTGCCAACTGTAGGTTTGGGCAGTGACTGAAATCGCGGAAATTAGAGTAATTAATAAGTAAAGTTTTTTCATATCGTTTAGTTCTAATTGGCTATTGTCAAAATACTTGCATTACTATAATTCGCTGATTATTTGCGTAGAATTGTCTTTTAAATATTTCTTAAAACTAATAACTTTTGCATTACCCACCAAATCACTTCCTCACAATAAACTCTGTTTTTATAAAAATTATCGGTAAAATCATAAATATTTTCAATAAATCATTAAAACAACACCTCCCTTCACAAAAGGAAATAAGTTAAAGAATTACCGCATATCCTGCAGTTAAAATTGGTTCGTGATCCGTCGGGGCTTTGGCCGGTACGTCCGCCTCGCAAGGACAGCAAAGTCCTGGAAAAGCGCGTCCCGGCACTGTTCGGATTACTATTTTACGGGGAAAAAATAAGGGTACAAGTATTCAGTAACGGATCTGGCAGGCCTTTTACTATATGAGTTTAAATTAAGAGATCTTAATTAAGCCCGTCCGACACCCGACCCGTCTTTTAATGCCAACTGGTCCTTCTTTTCGGTAATGCTGCCGGGATTCTCCAGCAGGAAATTTTTGGAGCTTAAAAGTTCGGTCATCAGCGTGCGCATTTGTTCCGCAGCCACTTGCGGCAGGTGCGATTTTTTTGCAGCCTCTATGACCTGCTGCTTGCTGTTCTGCTGAATTTTCGCCAAATCTTCCTTGCTGAAGAGGTTGAAAAACTGCTCCTCCATATTATAATACTTATAGTCGGTTTCGGTAGAAAGGATTTCAGGTGCGGGAAAATCAACCAGCCTGACCTTACGGGTACCCTCATCAACTTCCCACTTCAGCTTTTCAAAATCATACCCAACCAGAATCTTTGCCTGAACAATCACCAGCGCCTTCTTTTTGGAAGGGATGAAATTGAGCAGCTTGGTGGTTTCTTCATAATTGTAGATTTCCTGAAACTGACCCTCCGCAGATACAATCTTAAAGACCTTGCGCATACTTTCGGCAATGGTGTGCGAACTTTCCGTAATTACGGGTGGCTGGGAAGTCAGTTTTTTTGAAGCCAGAAAAGCGATGGCTCCGCCCAGAATGAGTCCCAGCAACAACATCAGCAGCGTCATTATGGAGTTTATGGATTCACTTTGGGTAAGCTGGTAAAGAAATATTAGGAGAAAAACTGCAGCCAGAATACCAAGGGACCAAAGGATGATCTTAAACTTTTTAGACGTCATTTTTAGTTGTTTAGAAGTAAAGGTAGGATTTTACTCCTGCTTTACATCAAAACCAATGCTACATTTTCGGGATCTGCTGACTATTTCTTTTGCAGGAAGCCCGGTGGCAGGATAAGTTCCTCCAGCTTACCTTTCACCTCCAGCTTTTTATAGTAGAGGTTGCGCGCCATCATCTTCAGCATAAGGTCTTTATCTACAAGGTTCCAGAATTTTTCCTGATGTACCTGCCGCGGTTTCCGGACCTCATTAAATGTTGTTTCCCACTTGTCGGGATTGTGGTAAAACTCGATGATGCCGCAATGTTCGGGCACCTGACCGGGGTCAATGAGTCCCATAGGCAGCAGGAAGCTGAACTGGTTGCAGATATAATCGCCGCAGGAAATCTTGTCGTGTTTCAGGAACTTTTCCTTTGTTTTGGAGTTCTGATAGTTTTTTTTGAAATCATTCTTAAAATCACTTTTCGAATATTTGATCTCAAATTCGTGGCTGAAGCCTTCGGAATTTACAACAAGTATGTCCGCTTCCCAATCGGAGTGAAAATGATTGGTCAGAACCAGGTCCTTCTCAAAGTCATAAAACTGTGAGATAAAATTATAGGTAAGCTCTTCTATTTTAAGCATGCTCAAATTTAAAATTATGTGATCAATAAGCTGCAGCCGCGGATGTCCGAATGGTCTATGCGCCCCAATACCTGAAACTTGTCATTGCGAAGAAACGAAGTTGATGAAGCCATCTCAAAACTGTTAACGGTTTTGCCCAGATCCTGCGTAGCGATAAAGCTGCAGGAATGCCGGTTGGCGAGGTCAATGATGTTGAGGGCACCGGTCCTGCCCGCCTCCACATAGGAAAAAGGATCTTCAGTATTCCGCACTAAAATCCGCATCCAGGAAGGTGTTTCGTAAATATTTTCACCCGTTGAATAGGCCTGGGAAAGAAGTTCGGTCATGGAATATTCGGAAAATATCCTGTCGGTCCTGAATCCGTTCTGAAGGATTCTGAGCAACTCGTCTTTGGTCATTTCTTCCTTTCGGCCTTTCATCCCGCCGGTTTCTACTACGGTGAGTGTATTTGAGTTTTTGAGTATTTGAGTATTTGAGTGGTTTTGTGATTGGGTTTTACAGAAATCCAGGAAATCCAACAATGCGAAGGAGACCCCAAAAAGGATTACTTTTTTGTTTTGACTGGAAAGTTGTTGCAAGAGATCATATAACTCCGCGTGATTGTAAAGGAAGTAGCCGTTTTCGGGTTTGCCGGATTTCTTCATCAGGAAATCGACCATATAAATCAGGGACGAGTGCGGATTTTCTGAGTAATTGGGAAGCAGACCCAGGAAAACATAATCTTCCGGCGCGCCTATGAATGTGCTGAAACTGCGGTAAATGCTCTCTTCGTAAAGACTAAAATCGGCAATATAATGTTTGGAGCGGTTCAGCTGGGTGGTACCTGAACTTTGGAAATATTTTTCTGCAGGCAAGCTCCTGTCCGCGACCACATGATTTTTAAACATTTCAATGGGCAGGAAGGGAATTTTTTCGACAGCGTCAACGGTTTGCGGATCAATGTTTAAGTAACCGACAAACTTCCTGTAAATCTCCACATGATCATACTGATAGCGGAAAGTTTCCAGGCAGGCCTGCCGGAATTCGGATTCTGTTTTTATGTTGAAGATGTTTTGCATTATTTAACCACAAGGTTCACAAAGATTTAACACAAAGAGCACAAGAAATATTACTGCTATTTTTTAAATTCATTTTATTAAAAACTAACTGCTAAACTATTTTTAACCACAAGGGGCACAAAGACATTACACAAAGAACACAAGAATATTGCTGTTGTTTTATAAGTTCATTTTATTAAAACTATCTGCTAAACTATTTTTCACCACAAGGAGCACAAAGATATTGCACAAAGAGCACAGGGAATACTGTTATTTTTTAAGTTAATTTTATTAAATAACATAATGATAAACTATTTTTACTACAAGGTTCACAAATATTTTTTTTACTTTAACCACAAGGATTTCAGACAGAGGTCACAAAGGATTATAAGTAGCCATTGATCACTCTCTTGACTCCATTTTTGAGTAAAAGTGTATTGAAATTGATGAGCAATCCCAATTTGCAGTTACTTAATTTAAGATAGGTTAGGATCTGAGCTAAATGAACTTCGTTTAAAGCATCTACTGATTTCACTTCAATAACTACCTTGCCTTCAACCAACAGGTCAATACGGTATCCGACTTCCAGTTTTACTTCTTCATAAATGAGTGGCATCGGTTTCTGCTTTTCCACGAATAGACCGGTTTTTAACAATTCGTAATACAAACATTCTTCATACGCAGACTCAAGCAAACCGGGACCTAAGGCTTTGTGAACCTTAAGCCCTGCATCAAAAATTAGTTTTGATATGTCATTTTCGTTCATCGTGCCCATTGTGTAATCCTTAGTGCACTTTGTGGTTAAGGTGGTTAAACACATTCAACTCAAATTCCTTTTCGAAAGCGCCATACGTATAATAGGAAATCCAGTCGCCCAAGTTGATGTATTTTGCACTGTAGTCATTCACTTTTAAGTCCAAAACCATGGGCAGATGCCTGTGCCCGTACACAAAGTAATCAATCTTTTCCGTCTTTAGCTTCTCCTTCGAATAGATGATCAGGAACTCTTTATCCTCACCCAGGAATTCCTTGTCCTCCTCGCCGGAGATCATTTTGTTTTTTGTGGAGAAATAGATGGCTACCTTCATCGCAATGTCGGGATGCAGCCATTTGAAGGCCCACTGAGCCAAAGGATTGGTGAAAAGCTTTTTCATCCTCTTATAGCCTTTATCACCCGGGCCGAGGCCATCGCCATGTGCGAGGAGAAAATTCTGACCGTTAATTTCGAAATATTGCTTATCAAAGAAAACCCTGCAGCCTATTTCCTCTTCAAAATAATTCTTCATCCACAGATCATGGTTGCCCACAAACATATAGAGTTCAATGCCTGAATCTTTAAGTTCGGCCAACTTTCCCAGGACCCGCACATAACCTTTAGGGATCACGTGGTTCCATTCGTGCCAGAAATCGAACAGGTCGCCCATGAGGAAGAGCGCCTGGGCGTCCGCTTTTATGGAATCGAGCCAGCGGATAAACTTTTCCTCGCGCGGCTTGCTTTCCCTGGCAGTGGGAGCACCAAAATGCTGGTCGGAGGCAAAGTATACTTTTTTGCCGGGAAGAAGATCTATTTTATTCACAAATACACATTTATTATATTTTTAACCACAGAGAGACAGAGGCATTCACGGTGTTCACGGAGAATTCGCCGTGTTCGCCGTGCAGTCGCAGTGTCGCTGTGGTTAAATTTGATCCTCGGCAAACCATTCACCATAGGAATTTTCGGTTTCATGGAGCTTAAGATAAGCAAGGTTTACACCGTGCGGCAGACGGGCCTGTACCTTAGCAGCGATTTCGTACAGCATATTTTCGCAGGTGGGCTGATAGTCGCAGAAAATCACTTTATGACCTTTATGTTCCAGATCCTGGCCCAAAGCTTTATGAGGAGAGGTAGCATTCACCAAAACTGCGTGGTCCCAAAGATCCACTATTTCAGACTTGACAACCTGCTTGATATCGCCAAAGTCTACCACCATACCGTTTTTAGGATGCTCCAGATCATTGATCAGGTTTCCCTTCACCGTCACAAAAAGTTTGTAGGAATGACCATGCATATTCCTGCATTTTCCGTCGTAGTTATAGAGCACATGTGCAGTTTCAAACGTAAATATCTTGGTGATTCTAATCATGCGGCAAAGATAATGAAAGTTACAGGACATGGCTTTACTGAACGCATTCCTGCCTCAGGACCTTAATATTTTGTAATTTTAATGGTGAAATCATCTGATAATGCTTCTGGACCTGCTTTTTCCGAACCGCTGCCTGCACTGCAACCGAATCATCGATGCCAGAGAAATGGTGTGCGGGATCTGCATGGATCAGATAAAGTTCACGCACCATGACTTTATAACTCCCAATTTCCTTACCGAAAGATGCAGTCTCCTATTTCCCGTGAGGCATGCCTGCGCACTGATGCAGTTTGAAGAAGACAGCCTGAGCCGGAAAATCGTGCATCAGCTGAAATACGGCCAGCGCGAAATGGCAGGTAAAGTACTTGCCGGCTGGGCTTGTGAAAGGCTTGATTTTGCTGAAGAGGTACCGGATCTGATGATTAGCGTGCCGCTGCATCCCAGAAAACTTCGTGAGCGCGGCTATAACCAGCTTCATCTCTTCACCGAAACCGTGGCAGCACACTTCAGCATTGCCTTTGATCATCAACTTGTAAAACGCAACCATTACCGTAAAGCTCAGGCCAAAAAAGACAAGTCGCACCGCACGGAAACAGAGGGTTTATTTTCGGTCGCGAAAAGGTTTGAGAACAGACATGTACTGATTATTGACGATGTTTTTACAACCGGCAACACCATAAGCTCGGTAGCCTGGGAAATCCTGAAAGCCGGCAATAACACGGTCTCTGTTCTGGTAATGGCTGTTGATGAGTAACGTAAGAACAGAGTACTCAGCGCTGCAGTTTTTCACCATAGGAAAGGTCACCGGCATCGCCCAGACCAGGGCTTATATATCCTTTCGAGGTCAGACTTTCATCAACGACACCCACCCAGATATAAGCGTCGGGATATGCCGCACGGATGGTTTCCAGGCCCTGTTCTGAGGCAATGGCTGCCACAATATGCAGCTGGGTAGGCCGGCCATGATTCAGCAGATCCTTGATGGCTTCAATAAGACTTGCACCGGTTGCCAGCATAGGGTCCGCCACAATAAGCGGGCGGCCGTCTATATTCGGGCAGGTTAGATAATCCTGTTTGATGGAAAAATAATCATTGGCGTCATGCTTCCTGTAAGCCGCTACAAAACCACAGTCCGCTTTGTCCAGATAGTTCAGGATTCCCTGAAACAGAGGTACCCCAGCCCTTAAAATGGTTGTAAGCACCGGCTGAACGGCTATTTCCTTCACCCGGATTTTATCCAGAGGCGTGGTAATTTCAATTTCCTTTTGCTCCAGATGTTTGCTGATCTCAAAAGCAGCAATCTCGCCGATACGCTCCATATTCCTGCGGAACCTCAGTCGGTCATTCTGAACTTCGATGTTGCGGAGCTCATTGATCCAGGTATTGACGAGGGAAAATTGGTTGGATAAAACTGTGGTCATAATGATGTGATGATTTGATAATTGGATGATTTGATCATGCGATACAGGTGACTTCCACTCTAAACACTTATATATCCTTTTTTGAAGTTGATATTATTTTTGATAAGAGCTTCTGAATGCTGAGTAAGTTTATTTGCAAATTTTCAGCAGAAGGTAAACCCGTTGATCTTTGACAAAGCAACAGCCAATAGCCGGTCTCCTTTGCCTCCTTATCAGCCACTTTCATCTTATGAACAAAATCTGCCCGGC
This sequence comes from Chryseobacterium sp., assembly GCF_008831505.1. Lineage (NCBI taxonomy): Bacteria > Pseudomonadati > Bacteroidota > Flavobacteriia > Flavobacteriales > Weeksellaceae > Chryseobacterium > Chryseobacterium sp. The sequence continues at coordinate 2,093,175 of NZ_CP044507.1, forward strand.
TTTCTGCACTTTGTGCCTCATGAACGTTTGCTCCGATTGAAGTGCCGGACTTCAGCAATTGATTGGCAATTACATACTTCCTTTTGGTTTCAAGAACGTCAGTGAATGCCATGATGTCTAAAGCGAATTGAACACTCAATTCTAATATTTCATTCCTGGCTTCCATTTGCTATCCGTTTTAACACCACATTACCCAATTAACACATCATCAGATCAAACCTATTTTTGTCGGAAATATACTTCGATTGGAACACCTGTAAAACCAAAGTGCTTACGAAGCTGATTTTCAGCAAAACGTTTATAGGGCTCCTTTACATATTGCGGCAGGTTGCAGAAAAATACAAACTGCGGACTTGGCGTGGGTAGCTGTACACAATATTTAATCTTTACAAACTTACCTTTTGTTGCGGGTGGCGGTGTATGTTCAAAAACAGGAAGCATTACCTCATTCAGTTTTGAAGTCTTGATTTTCTTGGCTCTGTTTTCATACACTTCCATAGCGACTTCTACAGTTTTCAGGATTCTCTGCTTCGTAAGTGCCGATACGAATAGAATCGGGATATCGGTAAACTGGCCGATGCGCTCTTTGATCTGATTTTCGAAATCGCGCGTGGTATTGGTACTTTTGTCTTCTACCAAATCCCATTTGTTCACCACGATCACAATCCCTTTACGGTTCTTCTGTGCCAGACCGAAAATGTTCATATCCTGTGATTCCCAACCTAACGTGGCATCCACCATGATGATTACAACGTCTGAATATTCAATGGAACGTACGGAACGCATTACGGAGTAAAATTCCAGGTCTTCCTTCACCTTTGCTTTACGTCTCATACCTGCCGTATCCACCAGTACGAATTCGTAGCCGAATTTATTGTAAAGCGTCTGGATTGAATCCCGGGTGGTACCCGCGATATCGGTAACGATATTGCGCTCTACATCCAGCAGTGCATTGGTAAGTGTAGATTTTCCAACATTAGGCCGCCCCGCGATCGTGATCTTGGGCAGACCTTCAAAGGGGTCTTTATATTCGGTTGTAGGAAACTCCGAAACAATGGCATCCAACAGCTCACCTGTTCCGGAACCGGACGCGGATGACATTGTGAAGTACCTGTCAATACCCAACTGATAAAATTCGGTAGCCGCCAGTTCTTCTTTGGCAGAATCAACCTTGTTAACCGTAATATATACTGGCTTTTTGGAGCGGCGCAGCATTTCGTAGATTTCCTGGTCGGTATCGGTAAGCCCTTCATCCACATTAAGCATGAAAATGATGGACGTAGCTTCGTCAATTGCCAGCTGTACCTGCTTTGATATTTCCTCCTGAAAGATATCTTCTGTGTTTACCTCGTAACCACCTGTATCGATAACCGTAAATTCTACACCGTTCCAGTCCGACTTTCCGTAATGACGGTCACGCGTAACTCCTGAAGTGGCATCAACTATCGCCTCCCTTCTTTCAAGCAAACGGTTAAACAGTGTGGATTTTCCTACGTTGGGCCTCCCAACGATTGCAACTATATTGCTCATGAAATTTTGTTTAATAATATAATTATTAATGGGTTACTTCAACTTTTGAAGCCCAAAAATTTTTGCAAAGATAGGTTTAAATCGCGAAATCCGGTTTTTTACGTTAATATTCGTAATTTCACCTGAGAATATCTTCCCATGAAAAAAGTACTTGTTGTCCTGCTGATGGCTTTCATCATTATTCAGTTTTTCCCCATCGACCGTGAAAACCCGCCTACCAACGAAGGCATGGACTTTCTGACCATCAAGAATACTCCGGAAAGTACCGCCACGCTGATCCGGAACGGTTGTTACGACTGCCACAGCAACGAAACAAAATACCCCTGGTACACAAATATTCAACCTGTCGCATGGTTTTTGAAGGACCATATTGACGAAGGCCGCAAAGAGCTGAACTTTTCCACATTCGCCACCTATGAACCGAAACGCCAGGCACACAAGCTTTTCGAAGCGGCCGAAATGGTTCAGACGGGTGAAATGCCGCTGGATTCCTACGAACTGGGACATCCCGAAGCGCAGTTCACTAAGGCCCAGCGTAATGAAATCATTAAATATTTCAAAAAGGTGGAAGGAGACATCCGTTTGGAGTACAGTCTGCCGGCCGAAGAAGTGAAATAAACGATGGAAAATATTGATTCTACAAAATACTACGTTCTTTATGACGGCGATTGCGGTTTCTGCAATTTTTGGGTGCAGTGGATCCTCGCCCGTGATACCAGGGACCACTTTATGTTTGCTTCCCTTCAATCCGATTTTGGGCAGAAATTCCTGAAAGAAAGGGGACTGGAAACGAAGAATTTCAATACACTCTATCTCTGGAAACCTCAGGGTTTTTATCTCATTAAATCCAAAGCGGTACTGGAAATCGCTAAAATACTCGGCGGCACATATGGTATGCTGGCCAGGTTAAATTTTCTTCCGGCAGGAGTAACGGATATCATCTACGACCGAATAGCTGCCAACAGACAGCGTCTGGCCACCGAAAGCTGCCTGCTGCCCACTCCCGAGCAGCGCAGGAAATTTATCTCTTAACTTTTCCTTGGGATTTAGACATCCAACAAAACATTATATTTGCAGCTATGGAATACAACACCGACCGAACACAACTTCATATGCCGGAATACGGCCGTATTATACAGCAGCTGGTGGAGCGCTGCAAGGAACTTGAGAATAAAGAAGAGCGGGACGAAATGGCGGTGGCCATCGTAGATTTTATGGGTCAGAGAAACCCACAGCTTCGCGATGAGGAGAATTATAAGCACAAACTTTGGGATCACCTCTTCATACTTGCAGATTATGACCTGGATGTTACCTCGCCCTACCCGATACCTACGCGTGAGCAGCTGGCAGAGAAACCCAAGAGAATGGAATATCCAAAACTTCAGGGCGATTTCAAATTTTACGGCAAAAGCATTCTACAGCTTATCGACAAAGCCATTGAACTGGAAGAAGGTGAGGAAAAGGAAGCTTTGATTGAAGTGATTGCCAACAATATGAAAAAGTCCTACAACATCTACAATAAGGAACATGTTACGGACGATGTAATCTTCAGGCACCTAAAGGAACTTTCGGATGACCGTCTGGATCTTACAAATCTGGAATCGCTGGAAAAAAGCAAGATTTACCACAATACCAGCCGCAATAAAAACCAAAAAGGCCAGGGGCAAACTCAAAACTCTAAAAATCCAAACCGTCACCGAAACCAACAAAACCAAAACAGAAGGAAATAATGAGCGGAACATTTCAGATTCGGGGAGGAAAACAGTTGCAGGGCGAAATCACTCCGCAGGGCGCAAAAAATGAGGCACTACAGATTCTGTGTGCCGTTTTGCTTACAGAGGACGAAGTCAGAATTAAAAATATTCCGGACATTCACGATGTAAACAGGCTGATTGAAATCCTTGCCGACTTCGGTGTAAAGATTACCAAGCACGCGCACGGCGATTACTCATTTAAGGCCGACAGCGTCAATTTTGACTATATAAAATCTGCTGAATTTAAGAAAGACGGTGCCAAACTGCGCGGTTCCATTATGCTTTTGGGGCCCATGCTGGCCAGGTTTGGCGAAGGTTATATGCCTACCCCCGGAGGCGATAAGATCGGACGCCGCCGTCTGGACACCCATTTCCAGGGATTTGTGGAACTGGGAGCTGAATTCCGTTATGATGAGGCCGAAGCCTGGTATTGCCTGAAAGCAAAACAGCTTACCGGAAAATTCATCCTGCTTGAAGAAGCCTCCGTAACCGGTACTGCAAACATCATTATGGCCGCTGTGCTTGCTAAAGGGCTTACCAGAATTTACAACGCTGCCTGCGAACCTTACCTTCAGCAGCTTTGCCATATGCTTAACAGAATGGGTGCCAAAATTTCCGGAATAGGCTCCAATTTGCTCACCATTGAAGGGGTTTCTCATCTGAACGGTACCGAACATACCATGCTTCCGGATATGGTGGAAATAGGTTCATGGATCGGACTGGCCGCCATGACCAAGTCTGAAATCACCATTAAGAATGTGGAATGGGATCACCTGGGCGTCATCCCGAACACCTTCAGAAAACTGGGAATCCAGCTGGAAAGGTCAGGTGAAGATATTTACATACCCGCTCAGGAGCAGTATAAAATCCAGAAATTTATAGACGGTTCCATACTCACAGTTTCAGACGCACCCTGGCCCGGCTTTACACCTGACTTATTATCGATTGTTCTGGTAGTTGCCACCCAGGCGCACGGCACGGTGCTGGTACACCAGAAAATGTTTGAATCCCGCCTGTTCTTTGTTGATAAGCTGATTGATATGGGTGCGCAGATTATCCTTTGCGATCCACACCGTGCTACCGTGGTAGGTCTGAACCATGAATCACCACTACGCGGTACTACCATGATTTCCCCGGATATCAGGGCTGGTAATGCACTTTTGATCGCAGCCCTGTCTGCAACCGGGCAGTCCATCATTCAGAATATTGAGCAGATAGACCGCGGATACGAAAATATAGACGGCCGCCTCAGGGCAATCGGTGCCGATATTATCAGAATATAATTCATCAGTGCAGCATCAGGCTGCATTTTTTGTACATGGCAATAACAGCGAAACATCAAGCTTCAAACCTTATTACGCGACTTACGGCACTATGGGCGGTAAGCGAAAGCGGTTTGGGCGGCCTGTTTCATGCGATGAAACTTCCCTTCAGCGGATTGATTCTGGGCAGTTTTGCCGTGATGATTGTCACTTTTTTGGCTTCGCATTCCGACCGGAAGTTCCGGACCATTGTGCAGGCTACGCTTACCGTTGTACTTATAAAAGCCATTGCCAGTCCGCATTCACCTCTTACAGCCTATGTAGCAGTGCTCTTTCAGGGTTTGGCAGGCGCCCTGATCTATTCGCTTTTCCGGGTGAATTGTCTGTCATCTGTTTTCTACGGTATTATTGCGTTAATGGAAAGCGCCCTGCAGAAACTTCTGATGCTGATTTTAATTTTCGGTAAAAATCTTTGGGAGGCCTTTCAGGAATTTTTGACTTCACTGGCAAAGCAGTTTGGGCTTCAGGGCCTGGAACATCTACCGCTATTTATTGTGGGCGGATATTGTCTGATCTATTTTTGTGGCGGAATCTTAGCAGGCGTCTATTCAATAGCATTACCGGTAGCCATCAGGAAAAGAGCGGAAGAATTAAGATACCAAACAGTGAAGGTAACAGCGCCGGAAATTCCAAAAAGGAAGAAAAAAAATAAGATGAAACTTTTGGGGATCATGTCCATACTTTTATTTATTGTTACGGTATTTGCATTTTCAGGCTCGGTGAATAAGGCAGTCTATTCTCTGCTGCGCACATTTGCCGCGCTGGCACTTATCTACCTGATTATAAATCCACTTTTCACTTATTTTCTCACCCGGTGGAAGGACCGCACAAGAAACAGTAATCCCGGAAATCTTCAGGCTGTACTTGCTTTTGTGCCCGCATTCAGGAACCACGCCAGGACCGCATATCTTTACGCAGAAGGTGAAAATTCTTACCTTAAAAAGGTGAAAATTTTCCTGCTTACATGGATGGCACTCGCACTGTTCTGTGAGGAGTGAAAATTCACTACATTTAGCTGATGGCTTTCTGTAAGAATATTTATATACTTTCCGGCCATACAGGCTCAGGAAAAACTACAATGCTGACCGAATGGGCGGCAGACCACCCTAATGCCGGTGGAATTTTATCACCCGTGATTAACGGCAGACGCCATTTCCTGGATATTTCTACAGGTGAAAAGCAACTACAGGAAACGCCGCAGGGTTCACTTAGAGTAGGCCGCTTCAGGTTTTCGCAAACGGCATTCAACTGGGCCTATGAAGTTTTACAAAAGCAGCTTCAAAAGGGTTATGAATGGCTTATCGTTGATGAAGTTGGTCCTTTGGAACTGTCGCAGGGAAAAGGTTTTCATAGATTTGTCACGGAAATTATAAATTCTGAACCTCATCCCGCCAAACTGCTTTTTGTAGTACGACCCACTCTCGTTAACGAATTCATCCGAACGTACAGTCTAGAAAAAGTAAAAATTTTTCCCAAGAACTGTTTAAAAGGACAGCTCCTGCCTGAACTTAAAGGAATTGTCCTTTGCGGCGGTAGGAGTACAAGGATGGGAATGGATAAAGCTTTGCTGCAGTATGCAGACCTGCCTCAGTGGAAAATGGTGCACCGGATGCTGGGGAGTTTTTGTGAGAAAGTAATGATTTCCGTAAATCAGCACCAGGGTGACAAGTGGTGTTGCAAAGACACTTTTCTCTGGTGTGCAGACCATCCGCAATACAATGACAAAGGACCCCTCACCGGCATTCTTAGCTGTCTGGAAGGTTCTGATCAGGGCTGCTTTATTGTAGCTGTTGATTATCCACTGCTTAAAACGGAGCATCTGATAGAACTTTGGAATGCCCGTAACGGTCACTCGGAAGCGGTCTGTTTCAGCGTGAAGGGTCAAAAGGAGCCGCTGGTTTCCATTCTGGAGCCCGCAGCCGTGGCAAAACTTAAAAAGTTCGCCGCAGCCGGCGGAAACTCATTAAATAAATTTCTCGGGGAGATTAAAACAGTAAAAGTGGAACTTGCGGATATGGGATTTATGCTGAACATCAACACGGAGCAGGAATACCTGCAACTAAAATCGGATCCTGATTTCAGAAATGCGTAACAAACAGAAAAAAACATGACAAAAGAAGTGACCATCTATAAAATCAGTGATTTTGGGACCTCGGTAGACGCAAAAAAAGATATTCTTGCAGTAGAGGAACCGCTTGAGATTTCGGTAACCGCCGGCGGGAAAACCACTCCCCTGTCGGTAACGATGAGAACCCCCGGCAATGACGGCGAACTGGCCATAGGCTTCCTGTTTACCGAGGGCATTATTTCTTCTGCCAACGACCTGGCCGACCCACCTTATAAAAACACCGGTGACAATCAGACCACTGTTTACCTGAAGCCGGGCCTGGAACATAATCTTCAGAAGGTGAAAAGAAATTTTTATACGACCAGCAGCTGCGGTGTATGCGGTAAAGAAAGTATTGAGGCCATTATGCAGGTTTGCAGAACACCTGCGCAGATCGATGACAGAAAATTATACATCCGGCATTTATTTGAACTAAACGGAAAACTGCGGACGGCTCAGGAAATGTTCAATTCAACAGGTGGCATCCATGCTTCCGCGCTTTTTGATTTTCAGGGAGAATTAATTACGCTTCGCGAAGATGTAGGCCGGCATAATGCTTTAGATAAACTTATAGGCGCAGAACTGCTGAAATGGAATGAGAAAGAGTTTTTTTTGCAGCAGCATATCCTGCTTCTGAGCGGACGGGCAAGTTTTGAACTCGTGCAAAAGGCTGCTATGGTCGGAATTCAGGTTATTTGCGCCATTGGCGCACCCAGTTCACTGGCGGTGGAAACTTCAGAAAAATTTGGCATTACCCTGATCGGATTCCTGAAAAACGGAAACGCAAATATCTACTGCGGTGCTGACCGCCTAAATTACTAATCGTTATATTTATCTCATGAAAATTAGAATTAAAGGCAACAGCGTTCGTTTACGCCTCACAAAAAGCGACGTGCAGGCACTTAGAGAAACAGGTAACGTTTCAGAATCGACAGTAATTTCACCCGGGAATATCTTTACCTACATACTACAGAAGAATACCGAAGCACCCAGGATGTACTGCAGCTTTTCTGAGGGTAAAATGACTGTACATTTGCCGCACGACAAACTTTGTACCCTGATCTATACAGAGGAAATAGGGGTACAGGACTATGCCGAAAACGGACAGGAAGGCGGCCTGTTTCTTCTTGTTGAAAAAGACCTGAAATGTCTGGACACCACCTCTGAAGACCAGTCCGATATGTTTGATAATCCGAAAACTTCCTGCTAACCTGTTATTTCTTCAGATTACCTTCATATAAACTGATCCACTCCTGCGCAGTCATCTTCTGGACCAGCTGCCCCATAAGTTCAAAAGGAATTTCTTCCGGCTTCTTGAAGCGGATGCACGATTTCCCCATGTCCAACTTTCGTTTGCAGTGTTTTGGATACTCGGCAACAAACCAGTCGTGCAGTTCGGGACTGGCATAGATTCCCATATGATAAAATGCAATGAAATTTTTTTGCGAGGCCATACCCAGAAATGGAAGCGGCTCACCGGGTGTACAGTGATAACCGTTCGGATAAACCGACAGCGGGACATTCCAGCCCATCATACCATAACTTACAGCCTCCTCAAAATCCGGCGGAAGATTTTCTTTCACTGTTTCATAAAGTTTCTGCATTGCTGGCTTACGCTCGTCCGGCACCTTGCTCAGGTAATCTTCTACACTCACAGACTCAATTCTCATGGTAATTTTTTATAAAAATAAATAATTTATCGGACTATCCATTAATATATAATCCTACCGAAGAACTTAACAGGTCGGAAAATCTTTAAATGCAACAGCCCGCTGTGGCGGGCTGTGATATTAGTCTATTATTTCAGCATCAGAAATGTTCCTGGTATTTCCAATCTTCTCAGCTTCCCAAAGGAGGAATTTATCTACTTCCTTCAGTAATTTGGGTAAGGCCAGCGACAAAACCGCCAGGTCGTCAGCCACACCCAAAACAGGAATGGCGATTTCCGGCAGCAGATCAATTGGCGAAATAACATACAGTAGGCCCAATAGCGGCAGAATGATATCTACTGCATTTACGGGATACATACCTTTTCTCCAGTAATTGACCATCCGGATAATGTCCGGAATCTTTTTTATGAAACCTTTGTGCTTAATGGCCTGTTTAGCCAGTTCAATTTTAGAATATTTCATTATTGGTGTTATATTTTTCTAAGAAAAGAAATAAACAATTAGCCTGCCAACGCTGATCGCATACCTGTTAACAAAGTATAAAATTACTTCTCTGCCTTTGTAAACTTATCAAGAAATGAATGTACTTCCGCGGCGTTCCAATCCTTAGTGGCGGTTTCCTTCTGAAGAATTCGCCCGTTTGCGTCCAGAACAAAAGTGGTAGGAAAAACTTTAGGCAGGATCTTGCCGTCAATGGGACTTTCGGCAATGTAAACAGGAACCGTATAATTATTGTCCTTCATAAATTTTCTCACATCCTCTTCCTTATCCATCATTGCGATAAGCACAAAATCCATGTTGTGCTTGCGGCTGTCATACAGTTTCTGAATAGAAGGCCACTCCTCGCGGCATGGCTTACACCAGGTACCCCAAAAATTGAGGAAGAGCAATCTTTTTCCTTTAAAATTCTTAAGATTTGTGCTTGTTGTATTAATACCTTTCAGGACCACATCATAATCCGCGTCATCTACCGTTACAGCCTCCTGCACCGTAGCCACCGGAACAAACTGTTCCTGCAGGTACTGTCGTACTCCGGGAACGGCTACTGCGATTCCCGCGGCTAAAAGGAGGACTATAAAAATTAAATTCTTACGTAAAAACCTCATTTTCAAATTAGTTTAAGTATTTCCTCAATAGCGTCTTTACCCCTGTTTTTGGCATAATATACCTGCAGGTCATTATAAAACTGCTCACGCGGATAAGCTGCTTCGTCCGCCTTGAATTTAGCCAGCAACTGGTTGCCGTATTGTGGCCGTGGGCCCCAGACTGCAGTTACATTGAACTCTTCATCCAGGACGAGAACCTTAGGAATGGACTGTGTTCCATTTGTTAAATACTGATTGATCAGTGTAGTGTCGGAATCCCTCAGAAAAATCCTGACCTGCACGCCGGCTGCATCAAAAAATTCAGCAACTGCCGGAACCGTAGCACTTGCGTCACCACACCAGGGTTCAGAAATAATTAAAATCCGGCCTTTGAACTGCTTAGCCTTAAAGTTCTCAAGCAATTCCGCATCAGGCTTAAAGGTCTTGAGTGTGCGCTCCATGCGGTGCAGCCCCAGTTCATAATATTCAAAATAATCATCTTTTTCTGATGTCTCGGTAGCACGGCGCTGGGCCTCGTCCATATATTCTTCAAAAGACAGTGCGGTTTGCCAGTATTTTTCCATTTTAATTCCTGTTTATCAATTAATTGCTAAAATTAAATCTTCCTGAGTTTATTGATGAGATAAAGGTCTGCCAGCACAAAGGCGGCAAGGTTTTCCACGATAGGCACGGCGCGCGGTAAGATACAGGCATCATGACGTCCCCTTCCCTCTACGGTTACAGTATTCCCGTGTCGGTCTACACTTTGCTGGTTCCGCAACAGGGTAGCCACTGGCTTGAAAGCCACACGGAAATAGATGTCCATCCCATTTGAGATACCACCCTGTATTCCACCGGAAAGATTGGTCTTAGTACTGAAATCTTCATTAAAAAGATCATTATGCTCTTTACCTGTCATTCGGGCGCCGCAAAATCCGCTTCCATATTCAAAACCTTTTGCGGCATTGATGTTCAGCATGGCCTTAGCAAGTTCAGCCTGTAGTTTCCCAAACACAGGTTCGCCTATGCCGGCAGGCATATTACGGATAACACAGGTAATGGTTCCGCCAATCGTATTGCCTTCTTTTTTTATTTCCTTTATCCGGCTGATCATTTTTTCAGCTGTAACGGGATCAGGACAGCGTACATCACTTTCATCTGTTTTTGACAGGTCCAGGTCCTGATAGGGTTTTTCGCAAAAAATGTCACCAACTGAAGAAACATAAGCCTCAATTGTAACTTCAGCAGGCAGAATTTGGCGTGCTAAACTTCCAGCCACGACCCAGTTTACTGTTTCACGTGCTGAGGATTTGCCGCCACCGCGGTGATCCCGGATCCCGAACTTGCGGTCATAAGTGAAATCGGCATGGCTGGGCCTGTAAGAATGTGCCAGATGCTCGTAATCCCCGCTTTTCTGATTTTCGTTTTGAATGATAAATCCAATGGGTGTGCCAGTAGTTTGGCCATCAAAAATCCCGGAAAGAAACTGTACCCTATCACTTTCCTTTCTTTGGGTGACAATATTAGACTGCCCGGGTTTCCGTCGGTCCAACTGATGCTGCACCATTTCAAGATTAGCGGACACACCCGCCGGAAAGTTGGTGATGATGCCGCCATATGCCGGTCCGTGACTTTCACCGAAGGTGCAAAGCGTTAAAAAATTCCCCAGATTGAACATAGTACAAAGTTAAGGAAAAGTTGGATGCGGACTGCATGAGTACAGGGCAGTCCGGAGGAAGGGATAAAAAAAGGACCGCTGCATGCGGCCCCTGTATTTAAAATGTTCTTATTATTGTGGGATACGTCCCTGCTTCTTATCAACCTGTCGTCCGATTACATAACCACTGGCACCACCAATGATACCACCAACTACGGCGCCACCACCTCTGTTTTTCTTGTTAAGCAAAGCACCAGCTGCGGCACCTGTTACAGCACCTACGACCGTACCTTTGGCTGTGTGACTCATTCCCTGTCTTTGGGGAGCCTGCTGAACGGTACCTGCATTACCGGAAGATGATCCGCTATTGCTGGAGTAACGAGGAGTATTATCCACGTAAACAGTTCTGGTTTCACGCACCACATTGGTTCTGGCTGATGCTGCGGAGGCCTGTCTTGCCTGTTGCACCTGGGCAACACTGTCAGCTTTTTTCTGTGTCTCGTACGCCATTCTTTCTTTCTCAATAGCCAGTTTTTGCTTTTCAATCTCTAACTGACGCTGCTGGAATTCTATTTTCTGCTGCTCCAGAGATTTCTCGGCTACTTTATCCTCTTTTTGACAGGCTGTAAGCATCATGATTGATACTGCACCTGCTGCTATTATATTTTTCATAACTTTAATTTTAAATGCAACTTTCTATTTTCAGATAAAAGTATGCCAAATGTGAAACCAAAGCGGTGTTAACAAAATGTTAAATAAATTAAATGTTCATAAAAATGAAAACCAGCAGTAAAAACTGCTGGTTTAGAGGTTCCTAGCGGATTCGAACCGCTGTACGTGGTGTTGCAGACCACTGCCTAGCCACTCGGCCAAAGAACCATTTTGGTGTGCAAATATAGGGTTTTATTTAAATTTAAAAAAATTATTTCAGAAAATATAGGGTAAGCCCCCTGCATCACTAAGTTTTGCAGTCTTAAATGGCTTGTTACCTGAAACTTTTTGCCAGCTCCACACTCACCCCGTCCATTTCACCCTGCATTGGTGGATTAGTCTTGGTGAGTTTTATGCGGATATATGTTAGCTGGTTAAATTCGTCCTGAAGTCTGTTGATAATCCTTGCAGTTACATGCTCCAGCAATTTTGAGGGGATTTTCATCTCCTTATGAATTACGGAATTTATTTCCGCATAATTAACGGTGTCAGCCAGATCGTCGGTTGCCGATGCCTTCCAGAGATCCGCATGCAACTCCACATCCAGCAAATAATAGGTGCCGGTAAGCGTTTCCTCCGGAAGCACACCATGGTAAGCGTAGATCTTCAGGTTTTCCAGCAGTATTTTTGAGGTCATATGCTCTTTCTTCTGTTTTATAAATAGTTATCCTATAATTCACGGAGATCAGCTGTGAACAGACGAACTCATCACTGAATCATCAAATCATTGAATCATTGAATCAGATCACTTTATCGTCTTGCTCATTTCAAGCATGGCCTCAATAGGTTTTAATGCCTTAAGGCGCAACTCTTCATCAATCAGAATTTCAGGTAACTCATACTTCATACACAGATAAAGTTTTTCCATTGTATTCCGTTTCATATAAAAACATTCGGAGCAGTTGCAGCTTTCATCAAAAACCAATGCAGGAATAAGCTCTTTGTGCGGGGCACGCTTTCTCATCTCATACAGAATTCCTTCTTCAGTAGCTACGATAAATTTCTGACTGTCATCTTTTTCCACATAATTAAGCAGTGCCGAAGTTGAACCGATAAAATGTGCCAGATCAAGAACGGCAGATTCACTTTCGGGGTGGGCAATAAGTTTTGCATCTGGGTTCTGAGCAAGTTGTGAGGCAATCCTTTCCATGGAGAAAGCTTCATGAACGATACAGCTGCCGTCCCAGAGAATCATATCGCGACCGGTCTTCTTGGTTAACCACGCACCCAGATTCTTATCCGGAGCAAAGATGATAGGCCTGTCCTGCGGAAGGGACCGGATAATGGTTTCGGCATTTGAGCTTGTTACAATTATGTCGGATTCTGCTTTGGTCTCCGCGTTACAGTTGATGTAGGTAGCAATAAGCGCATCAGGATATTTGGCACGCATAGCCCGCAGACCTTCACCACTACAACCGTCTGCCAGTGAACAGCCTGCCTGGGTATCCGGCAACACCACTTTCTTGGTGGGATTCAGGATTTTGGCAGCTTCAGCCATAAAATGCACGCCACAGAAGGCGATCATATCTGCATCGGTATCCTTTGCCTGTCTGGCCAGTTGCAGTGAATCACCCAAAAAATCAGCAATGTCCTGGATGGCGGGTGGCTGATAATAATGCGCCAGGATGACGGCATTCTTTTCTTTTTTAAGGTCCAGAATGGCCTGCACCAACGCTTCACCTTGCGGAATGACCACATTTTCTATGTTGAGAAATCCCCTGACCGGGAGATTTGCCTTTGCTTTATCTAAAAATTCGGTACTCATGCTAAAAATATTTAGGATTAGGATGTTTAAATGTATAATTAAAATCGTCAATGAACTTCTGAGAGCTGATGATGCGGCCATTTACTCCATCGGCTGAGTCATCGCTTCTATGAACTTCCAGGTCCAGAATCTCCCCGACTGTTGGGTGTACCGGAGCCACCAGATTGTATGTTTCACCGGCAGGTGGACTGTTCAAAACAGCTTCAACAGCAAGAATAATGTCCGTAAAATGGATGTGATTTGCCAACTTTTCCGGATCAGGCGGTGATTTGCTGCGGTAAAAGTTTTGCAGCGACCGTCCATCACCCATAATTCCGCCCAAACGAAGAACAATCGTTTGAGGATATTTTGCGGACACTGTTCTTTCAGCGCTTACAAGATCTGCTCTCAGACCTTCCTTATTCTCCTCTGTGAAAACACCATTCTGCTGCGGATAAATTCCTGTAGAACTGAAAAAAACGGAATGATTTGTTTCCAGCTCCAGTTTCTTAAAGCCGGCATGCCAATTAGGGCTCGCTGCCGGCATACTGAAAATCACCGCATCCAGAGTCTCACACGCCGGAATTTCCTCAGTATTTGTAAAGTCAAACAAATAAACCTGGGAAGCGACAGTCTTCAGTTGCTGTACTTTTTCGGGACTGGTTGTAGTAGCAATTAAATGATGCCCCTTCTGCTTCAGATAAGCAGAAAGCCTTACACCAACCCAACCACAACCCACGATGGCAATTTTCATGAAGCCAGGAAATTTTCAATTACCTTAACTACGGCATCCTTGGCCACCTGGAGATCATCATTAACCAAAATCTCATCAAACTGATCTTTATAGCTCATTTCTTCACTGGCTTTCGCCACACGGTTTACAATTGTTTCAGCATCGTCCGTAGCGCGAAGGTGCAACCGTCTCTCCAATTCTTCAATGGACGGAGGCATAATGAAAATGGAGATGGCTTTATCATCAAAATACTTTTTCAGGGCAATTCCGCCTTTAACATCCACATCAAAAATGACCGTCTTATTCTCTTCCCAAATGCGCTCCACTTCAAATTTTAGGGTACCGTAATATTTGTCATTGTACACTTCCTCATACTCCACAAAAGCATTCTCAGCGATCCGTGTACGGAATTCGTCTGGGCTGATGAAATGATAATCTATACCATTTTTCTCCTCCCCTCGCGGACTGCGTGTAGTGCAGGAGACAGAAAACGACAGTTGCGGGAAAGTTTCCAGACAGTGTTTCACCAGGGTGGTTTTACCACTACCGGAGGGTGCCGAGAAAATAATCACTTTTTGCATCTTTGGGGATAAGTATTTTTATAAAACGTTCAGGGTTTGCTCTTTAATCTTCTCCAGATCATCCTTCATCATTACCACAAGCTTCTGGATCTCTGCATGGTTTGCCTTGGAACCCAGCGTGTTGATCTCGCGCCCTATTTCCTGAGAGATGAAACCTAATTTTTTACCGTTAAGGTTTTCGTTCTTCATAACTTCGGTATAGTACTTCAGATGCTGTATCAGGCGCACTTTTTCTTCTGAAATATCCAGTTTCTCGGTATAATAGGCCAGTTCCTGATAAAATCTTGTCTCATCAATATTTCCGAACTCTTTCAGCGTGTTTTGATAGCGCTCTTTCACTGCTTCCAGTCGGATTCCTTCATACGGAACCACCATGGAAAGATAGGTTTCTATATTATGGATATTCCGCTTAAGCTCTTCGTGCAGGATATCGCCTTCAGTCTTGCGGAATTCTTCAAATTTCGTTAATGCCTCGTCCACAAGTTCACTGATCAGGAGCCATTCCCTTTCGGTGACCTCCTCATTCTTTGCTGTTGTAGCGTCCGGCATCCTGATGGCCATTTTAAGGTACTCAAAGTCGGGACCGTCTGCGGCTACCGCTTTTAGCTGAGCCATATATGATTTTACAAGTTCCGAATTAATGCTGGTATCACCGGTCACAGCGGTAGTCTCCAGGTTGATGTAACAGTCCACTTTACCACGCATAATGCGGTCGTTCAACACCTTACGGATTTCAAACTCCTTTTCTTTGTATCGCTGCGGCATCTTGATATTAAGGTCAAAAGCTTTACTGTTCAGCGATTTGATGTCAACTGTAATTTTTCTGCCTTCTAAGCCCCCTTCGCTTCTGCCGAAGCCGGTCATGGATAAAATCATAGAATGTAATTAGGTAACAAAGATAAAGATTATTGAGGGAAACTGCGGACCCGGCGCGGCTAATTCGGGAATGTGCATTTCTGAAAAAAATTAAGGAAATTTGCAGCGTGAAAAAGTTAATCTCCATCGTTGGGACTACAGGAATTGGGAAAACCACGCTTGCCATCAATATTGCAAAATATTTAGGCACCGAAATCATCTCCTGCGACTCGCGGCAGTTTTTTCGTGAAATGCCCATTGGAACGGCCGCCCCCTCGTCTGAAGAGTTGGCTGCTGTACCTCATCATTTCATCGGAAACCTCTCGGTAAAGGATTATTATTCCATTGGTCAGTATGAGCGGGACGCCCTTCAACGGATTTCTGAACTTTTCGGAAAGCACGATGTTGCGGTGTTGGTGGGTGGCAGCATGATGTACGAAAAAGCCGTCATTAACGGACTGAACAGTCTGCCGGAGGCTGATGAAACGAATCAGAAAAAACTGGAAGCCCTGTTTAAAGAAGGTGGAATTGCTGCATTACAGGCCTTACTTCAAAAAGAAGACCCTGCTTACTTTGAAATTGTGGACAGAGATAATCACCGCCGGCTGCTGCGCGCGCTGGATGTGATTTGGCAGACGGGGAAAACGTACACTGAAAATATTGCGGAGCCAACGGATCCGCGCGATTTTGAAGTGATCCGTATCGGAATCGAGGCTCCGCGTGAAAACATTTATGAGCGCATCAACCAACGCGTGACGCAGATGATGGAGAAAGGGCTGCTGGCAGAGGTTCAGTCACTTCTTCCGTACCGCGACCTCACCGCACTGCAAACCGTGGGATATACAGAGCTTTTCAGATATCTTGATGGTGAATGGACACTTGATTTTGCACTTGATGAGGTCAGGAAAAATTCGCGCAGGTTTGCCAAAAGACAACTGACCTGGTATCGTAAAGAAGAGGATATACATTGGGTAAACTACGAAAATTCACTGCAGGAATCCTTATCTTTGCTGTTGAATCACAACATCAAACCAAAAAACTGAAAGTAATGGCAAACACTCCTTCCAATATGCTTGAATTGGGCACTAAGGCTCCCTTCTTCGAACTTCCTAACCCTTCACACTCCAACGAACTTCAGTCGCTGGATGAACTGAAAGGTGAAAAAGGAACTCTTGTAATTTTTATGTGCAACCACTGTCCCTTCGTATTACATGTAATTGATAAACTGGCGGAACTGTACGAGGATTACAATGATAAAGGAATTGAGTTTATCGCGATCAATGCGAATGATGCTGAAAAGTATCCCGCTGATGCTCCGGAGAAGATGACCGAGTTTCAGGTGGAGAGAAAATTTGACTTTCCATATCTGTACGATGAAAGCCAGGCCATTGCAAAAGCTTATGATGCAGCCTGTACCCCGGATTTTTTCTTTTTTGATGACAAACTGGATCTTGTTTACCGCGGGCAGATGGACGACAGCCGGCCGGGTAACCAAAAGGAAGTTACCGGCGAGGATTTGATCGTTGCTTTTGAAAATCTGCTTGCCGGAGCACCTCAGGAAGAAATGCAGCGGCCCAGTATGGGATGTAACATCAAATGGAAATAAAACTGAACGCACCCGATTGGGTGCGTTTACTTTATCTGAAAAAAGGATTATACTGCTTTTCAAAACCTATGGTGGTAGGATTACCGTGCCCACTGTATACTTTGGTATCGTCGGGAAGGGTAAAGAGCTTTTCGCTGACACTTGCGATCAGCTGTTCATGATTTCCCTTATATAAGTCCGTCCGACCGATGCTGCCTTCAAAGAGTACATCGCCGGAAAGAGTCAGACCGCTTTCTTTACTGTAATAGGCAACACTTCCGGGGGAGTGGCCCGGCACATGAAAAACTTCCAGTTGATCTTCACCCAGGGAAATCATCTCTTTTTCCTTCAGAAATTTAAGTTCGCCGCTGAAAGGTTTGAAAAAGAAACCGAAACGGTTGGCATCCATAGGATTGCGGTCCAAAATCTCCTTTTCAATTTCGTGCAGCTTCACGGGAACTTTATAGGTATCGTGTGCCCACTGCAAACCCAGCACATGGTCGATATGCGCATGGGTCAGCAGAATATTCTGAACGGTTAAGCCATTTTCGCCGATAAAATTCTGAAGTTGCTGTGTTTCCGCATCACTGAAATTGCCGGGATCCACAATAAAAGCCCGCCGTTCGTTATTATAAATGATGTAGGTATTTTCTGAGAAAGGATTAAAGACGAAAGATTTTATATGAAGCATTGCTTTGTTTTATAAAAAGCAAAAATACGAATATCTGTAAGAGTGCAGCACCACCCTTAACCAGTTGGTGTAATTTTCGTTATCTTCGTGGAGATGAAACCATTAACTATAACCTTACTGTTTCTGTCGGTTTATATTTTCGGACAGGACATCCGCAGTATACAGCTTTTCAACCCCCAAACCAACGATGAAACACCTGTAATTGGCTTTAATGAAAGACTCATTCTGAAGTTTGACGATTTTTCCAATTCCAGCACCGCGTACAGATACACAATCCGGCATCTGGACCGGAACTGGAAGGACGACGGCCTTTTTTTCACGGAATATGCACAGGGCAGCCTGAACGCGCTGATCGATGATTTCAGATACTCATTCAACACTTTACAGAAATATACCAATTACACGCTTACCATTCCAAACGAAAAAATAAAACCAAAGATCTCAGGTAATTACGAGCTGGTGGTTTATACCGACAGTGCCAGCAGGCCGGTGTTCACAAAGAGATTCTCGGTCACTGAATCTGCGGCCGAAGTAGGTGTATTGGTAGGCCGAACCACCGACGCCCGGAACCCGCAGATCAACCAGAGGGTTGAAGTGCAGGCCAGCGGTCCGGCTCTGCTTCAGAATTTGAATTCCGTAAGTCTTTCGGTGGTGCAGAACAACAATATAAATATGGCTCTTAATAATCTGAGACCTACGACAACTTTGGGTAACCGCATAATGTTCCAGCAGATGAACCTTGCATTCCCCGGAAACATGGAATTTTATTATTTCGACAATAAAATAATTGATCAGGCAATAGACATGGTATCGGGCACGGAGCAGATTGACGGAACCAACTATACTTATCTTCATCCCGTATGGGCCTATCCGGAGAACTATCAGTATCAACCTGATGTAAACGGCGCTTTCTATTTCCGTAGAAATGATTTGGGTATTGAGCGGAATGCCGACAATGAGGCCGATTATTCTTGGGTACATTTCACCCTGGAATCGCACAAAATGGATAAAGACATCTTTGTCCTGGGTGCTTTTAACGATTTTAAACCGGGGAAAGAAAACCAGATGACATATGATGAAGGAAGAGGAATGTACGTTGGCAGGATATATTTGAAACAGGGTTTCTACAATTACATCCTGGCCACAAGGCCTCCCGGCGGACAGTTAAACTTCGGCGAAATCAACGGTAATTTCTGGCAAACCGAAAACTTGTACCAGGCGTATCTTTACTACACTCCTTTTGGCCGAAACTATGACGGTCTTATGGGTTACGGCGAATTCAGAACGCCGGTTCGCTAGCTCAGACCAGAAAAAAATCTTCCAGCCGCTCTTCGCAAAGGGTCTTCACTACTTCAATCCAGCGGTCTTCATCGTTAAGACACGGAATATAGTGGAAATTTTCGCCTCCGGCATGCATGAATTCCTCTTTGCCTTCCACGGAAATTTCTTCCAGCGTCTCCAGACAGTCCGAAACAAAGGCGGGACAAACGATCGCGAGATTTTTAATCCCTTTCTTCGGTAAGTTTTCCAGAGTTTCGTCGGTGTAAGGCTCAATCCATTTATCGTTGCCCAATCTGGACTGAAAGGTAACAATAGTTTTCTCCTTTGGGATATTTAGCCTTTCAATGACTGACTCCGTAGTTTTGAAGCACTGATGCCTGTAGCAAAACTGATGACTGGGATTGGTATCGCGTGAACAGCAGTCGTTCAGGTTGCAGGTTTTGGTAGGATCCGTTTTATAGATATGCCTTTCCGGAACACCGTGGTAGGAAAACTGCAGCGCATCATAATTTTCAGGCAGCTTTTCGCGGATGCTTTCAGCCAGACAGTCAATATAAATATCACGGTTATAGAAAGGCTGCACATAATTGATTCTGACTCCCGGGAAGAACTTTTTCCGGACCTCTTCGGCTTTTTCTACAACTGTTTCCGTAGTACTCATGGCATACTGTGGGTAAAGCGGGAACAGCACAATATCGGTAACGCCCTGCTCAGTAAGGCTGCGGATACCGTTTTCAATGCTGGGTTCGGCATATCTCATACCTATTTCCACCGGCACATCCACAAGCTTCTGTAATTTTGTCTGAATCTGTTTGGTTATAACAATCAGCGGCGATCCTTCCGGTGTCCAGACCGTTTTATAGGCTTCAGCAGACTTTGGCGGCCGCGTGCGCAGGATGATTCCCTGCACGAGCAAACTCCGGAAAAACCATCTGTAATCAATCACTCTTTCGTCCATCAGAAATTCATCCAGATACTCTTTTACATCCTGGACATCTGTAGATTTCGGAGAACCCAGATTAACAAGTAAAATACCTTTGCGTGTAGGCATTCCTGACGCCTGACTGTTGATATCTTGCAATTTTTTATTTTTAATGTTTTGGAAACTTAATTTGCTGATGGTTCTGAAAATATTTTCATCAGGAGGTATAGAAAAATAGGACTTGGACAAGTGGCTGTTAACCGTTCACAGCCTCCACCTGCTCCACAAGTTCCGGAACAAACTGTTTCAGCAGGTTTTCAATTCCGCCTTTCAGTGTGGCCGTAGAGCTTGGACATCCTGAGCATGCGCCCTGAAGCAACATCTTAGCTGTTTTGGTAGAGGCGTCGTACTCTAACAGGGAGATTTTACCGCCGTCATTTTCAACTGCCGGCGCTACATATTCATTCAGAATGTCAGAAATTTTCTGCTCCTGGTCCGTATATTCCCTTTTGATGATATTTTCAACGGGACTTTCATGTTTCTGTGCTGTAATATTGGAAATGGAGCCGCCATTCTGAAGGTACTCGGCAATAAAAGCGCGAACGGCGACCATTACTTCATGCCACTGCACCGATTCATCCCTTGTTACTGCCACAAAATTATCAGAGATGAAGACTTCCCTGGCAAAATCAAATTCCTCAAACACGGCTTTAGCCAGTGGAACGTCTAAATCCTGGTCCCTGCTTTTCACTTCCACAAACCCATCCAGCAGCAGTCGGTTCGAAACAAATTTCATTACATTTGGATTGGGAGTCATTTCAGCATAAATCTGGTACATCTCCTTTCTCTTTTGAAGATAGATGCGTGGATTGGCCAGTAATTCATCCTCGATGACATTCTTAAGACTTTCGGCCACCATATCCCACTCTACACTGTCCTGTTTGGCCACAGCGATAAAATTGGCTGTAATAAACATCCTGTCTACAAAAGGATAGTTGAAAAGTTCCTGTGCCAGCGGAATTTCTGATATATCTGAAGACCTGTCCAGTTCCAGAGAACCCGGAATAAGGTTGTAGTCGGCTACAAACTTCATCACTTTCGGGTTTTCGGTAGGCTCTATAATTATTTGTCTCATTTTATTCTTTAAATTTGAATGTACAAAAATACAGATTATTAAGCGGCTTACAGAATCCGGCATTTAGATATTTTCAATTCCGCTTTAACCATCTTTCAATTAAGAAAATTCATAATGGCTTTAGTAAAAGAACTTTTGGGCAAGAGTCCACAAATAGGCGATAACACCTTTCTGGCAGAAACTGCAACCATCATTGGTGACGTGACAATGGGTAAAGACTGCAGCATTTGGTATAATGCCGTAATCCGTGGCGATGTTCATTATATAAAAATGGGCGATAAAGTAAATGTACAGGACAATGCCATGCTGCACTGCACTTACGAGAAATATCCGCTGATTATCGGTAACAATGTTTCCATTGGCCACAACGCAATCGTTCACGGCTGCCACATTAAGGATAATGTACTGATCGGTATGGGAGCCATTGTTATGGACGACTGCACCGTAGAAAGTAATTCCATAGTAGGAGCAGGTTCCCTGGTGACCCAGGGAACCCACATTAAATCCGGTGAAGTTTGGGGCGGAATCCCGGCCAGGAAAATAAAGGACATTTCTTCTGATCTGCTGGAAGGCGAAGTAAACCGCATTGCCAACAATTATGTAAAATACTCCGGCTGGTACAAGGAAAATGAATTATAGATTCCCCTCTAGCTCCGGGTCAAGATATATAAGCCTCTATAAATGAGCCAAACCATCGAACTTATAACCGACCGGCTGCGGCTGGTTCCACCAGAAATTACTGATGGGCAGGATATTACTGCGCAGATCAATTCAACCGAAGATATTGCGCGGAATATCTTCAATATCCCTTGGCCTTATACCGTAGCCGATGCGGAGAACTGGCTTTCTGTTTGCCACGAGGGATGGGAAAATCGCACTTCTTTCCGTTTTGCAGTTAAAGATAAGGATACAGGTCAGTTTATGGGGATGATTGGCCTGCATCCGGACACAGCACATCAAAAGGCTGAGGTAGGCTATTGGCTGGGTAAAGATTTCCACGGCTTCGGTTATGCCACCGAGGCTCTCAAAACCGTTATTCAGTTTGGCTTTGAAAATCTCACTCTCAATAAGATTTTTGCTACCCATTTCGCACACAATCCAGCCTCAGGAAAGGTATTGCAGAAGGGGGGCATGAAGCATGAAGGATTCCTGAAACAGGAATACCGTCATCGGGAAATCTTCCAGGATGTTCACAGGTATGGTATCCTGAGAAATGAATGGAAGGACATAATGCACTAAAGCCTGCGGTTCTGAAAGGCATTAAAATTGAATTCGGTTTCGGCAAATTCAACTATGAAAAAGCTAAAGGAACTGTGGAGTATTATTGTGGCCACATTTAAGGACTGGAGTGCCAGGGATTTAGGAACAGACGCCGCGAGTTTGGCATACAGCGCGATTTTCTCGGTACCGGGTCTGCTCATCATCATTATCTGGGTGGCAGGCATCTTTTTTGGCGCAGAAGCCGTACGTGGCGAGATCACCCAGTTCATAGGGAGTATGATGGGGAAAAATGTCGGCAAGCAGGTAGAAGAAATGGTGGTGAGCGGAATGATAGACAAAGAAAACATCTGGATGAAAGCTTTTGGTGTAGCCACCCTCGTATTTGGTGCTACATCACTCTTCTTTCAGCTTCAGAAATCACTGAATAAATTATGGGATGTGGAGGCGGCTCCCAAAAAAGCGTGGCAAAAATTCATACTGGACCGCGCCAATTCTCTGGGACTAATCCTTGTAATCGCATTTCTGCTACTCATCACCCTGCTCCTTTCATCATTCATTGGTATGGCCAATGACTGGATAGTGGCCCATTTCAGCGTGGAGACCTATCTCCTGGTTCAGCTGTTAAACATTGGCGTAGGCTTTATGATTACTATGGTGCTCTTCGGATTTATGTTTAAAGTATTGCCGGATGTGGAATTACCCTGGAAATCCGTTTGGACAGGAGCCTTTTCCACTACCCTTCTGTTCACGGTGGGTAAATATCTGATCACTTTCTATTTCGAAAACTTCAATCCCACCTCAGCCTTTGGTGCAGCCGGTACGGTGATCCTGCTGATGCTTTGGGTAAATTATACCTGCCAGCTCATTTTCCTGGGGGCTGAGTTCACCAAAGTTTATTCGCAGAAAAAAGGCCTGGCGGTGAAACCGTCACGTCATGCGAAATGGAACCCGCAAATGATTGCCGAGGACAAAAAAACTCAAATCGTATGCATGGTTGATGCTGAGACCGATGAGTACAGGAAGACTCCGGACGATTCTATGATTTAATTTACAGCAGCATCACCGGACTGCGCACCATACACCAGAACCGCCTTACCCAATTCGCAACGGACTCCCACCGGCTGTGGCTCCACCCTGCAATCTGAGAAAAGATTCCTGCGGCGGTTATATGCAGCCTGACGCCTAGTAAACTCCTGTATTTTAGGCAGGATTTCCGTCTCAACATCCTTATGATAGGCAATATAGGCTGCCGGTCCTCCACAGGGCTTGGAACCTACCGGAGAAACGCGCCAGTCCGCAGAACCACTGCAAGTGCGGGCAACGCTCAGCGAATCTATGGAGGCTTTCATCACCCGAATATTTTCCCTTTCCTGTACCAGCACTTCTTCACTTTCTTCCGGCTGGCGCTCGGGCTTTAATGCTACATCCTTAGGTAAAGTTTCCGGGTCGGCCACATTTTTTTTAACAGAACAGGAAGCAGCGGTTAAAACAAGGGCAAAAATCACAAATCTTATCTTCATTGCTATGGTGTATGAAGGCCAAATTTAGCCAAAAAAACCGGGTAATGTAAAATTTACCGCCACATGTTTTGACCTTATTTTTGCTAATTTTGCCTGATGAACCAGCAGCTTTTTGACCTCGCAGAACATACCAGCCGAAGCATTTTCCTTACCGGAAAGGCCGGCACCGGTAAGACAACATTCTTAAGCGGGTTCGTAAAGAAGACCTCCAAGAAACATATTGTTCTGGCTCCCACGGGAATTGCCGCCATCAATGCCGGCGGAGTTACCATACACTCCATGTTTGGGCTGCCGCCACGCACCTTCCTACCTACGCATGAACGTATAGATGGAAACATAGCCCTGAACATCGCAGATCTCATGCACCACTTCAAATACAGGAAGGAAAAACTGAAACTGCTGAGGGAAATCGAGCTCATTATTATTGATGAGGTATCCATGCTGCGTGCCGATGTACTGGACATGATGGATCATTCGCTGCGTTTTGTACGGCGGAATGACAGCCGGTTTGGTGGCGTACAGATGCTCTTCATCGGCGACCTTTATCAGTTGCCGCCCGTGGTCCGTGACGAACATATCTTAAAGCAATATTACAGTTCTCCTTTCTTCTTTGAAAGTCATGCCCTGAAAGAAGTTCCGCTGATCACCATTGAACTCACCACTGTTTACCGGCAGACAGATGAGGCATTTCTGGACATTCTGAACGATATCCGCGAAGGTGTTACCGGTGATATTGATTTTGACCTTCTGAATGAAAGGTATTTGCCCGATTTTGATCCTGGCGCTGACCCCTACGTTTACTTGACTTCGCATAACCGTATGGCCGACGAAATCAACCGTAAGAGGCTTGCCGAACTTCCGGGCAAGTCCCGATTGTATGCCGCAGACATTGAGGGCACCTTTAACGAAAATCAGTATCCAAATGATGAGGTACTTGAACTGAAACCCGGCTGTCAGGTGATGTTTATACGTAATGATGCCAGCGGCGAACGGAAATATTTCAATGGTAAACTGGCAGAAGTCCTGGAAGTCGGGGAAAAGGAAATAGTGGTTCAGATTGATGGCAGCGAAGATACCTATACACTGAAAAAGGAAACCTGGGAACAGAAAAAATATTTCCTGGCACCGGATAAAACCATTAAGGAAGAGGTACTGGGCAGTTTCAACCAGTATCCCATCCGCCTGGCATGGGCCGTAACCATACATAAATCGCAGGGTCTCACGTTTGACCGGTTAATTATTGATGCGGGACAGTCTTTCGCCTCGGGACAGGTTTACGTGGCACTCTCCAGGTGCCGTACCCTGGAAGGAATTGTACTTAAATCAAAGATTACCCCGGATGTGATTATTACAGACCGCCGGGTGGCGCAGTTTCAGGACGAGACGCAGGCAAATGACCGTCTGGCTGACATCCTGAATTCCGAGAAATATGATTACAGCATCAACAAAATCACCAGCCGACTGGACTGCACCTGGATAAGCGCAGCACTGCAGTCATGGTATCATTCTGCAAAAGCAAGCAAATTCATTGACACCGATAAAGTGAAGTTCCTGTACGAATCCATTAAGCCGGAAAGCGAAAACCTCAGCAGCATCTTCAGGAAGTTTGACAAGGTAATTCACCAGAAAGCACATCATTTCGTCGCCGGAAAAGAGGAATGGAAAGAGGTGGAAACAAAGGCCGCCGGGGCAGTGAATTTTTTCTTTGCACAGGTTAATTCCAAAGTATTTGCACCTCTAAAGGAATTTTACGCCGAGAATAAAGGTACGAAGGGTCTGAAGCAATACAATGATGATTTTCGGGTGTTGCTGGATGACCTGGAAGATTATCTGAACAGCCTTAAGTCGCTTCAGTTACTTGAGGTTTCATTGTTTGACAAGACCAATGATGTTCCGGTTACCTCCAAAATTGCAAAAGTACCATCGCATATACTTACCTTCCAGCTTTTTGAAGACGGCAAAACGATTCCTGAAATTGCCCGCGAGCGCGGACTGGTAACAGAAACAATTTATGGCCACCTTGCCAAATTTGCCGAGCGCGGACTGCTGGACCTACAGCGCGTATTTGCGAAGGAAAAAATCAGTGTTTTTGAGAGAGAATTCCGCGAAAATACTCATGAGACCCTCACCGACTGGAAAAAAGCCTTACCCAATGAATTCGAATTCAATGAAATCCGTATTCTGCTCAATCACTATAATTATTTGAAGTCGAAGGAAGAAGAAAACGGATAAATGATGAGGTAATAAGTGGGTGGTTAATAATAATTTGTATTTCGGAGAATATTTAGGTAATTGGACTCGGATAATTTCCGCTCATTATACCACGTCTCCAAAACATCTTTTTTGTCCCGTAGTTTGTTTGAAGAGGTCTGCTCAAAATTCACTTCCGTAATGCTCCCATCCTTAAATGATATGACCATCTGATTCCTGATTCCGCGCGATATAAATCCCCGGAAGTCACCTTTTATATCATTTCCGATGAGCCTTAACCGCTCAATATCATCCGCCGGAATTACTTGGTCGTCCACAATGATCCGGTCATGCAACAACTCTAATGTACCGTTAGGATGTGCCTTGTTTTTGGCGCTGAACAGAACATAATTTAGTACAGCGAGCAGAAAAATACCAATCAGCACCATGTTCAGGGTGAAGGTACTCTCCAGAAAATAGTCCTTCTTACGGTAAAACTGCGGAAAAAGGCTGAGGATGAGTAAACTCACAATAAGAAGTGCATCGATAACCATCAGGATAACGAGGAATTTGCCGACTGTAAATTTCTTCTTTGCAACTGTGCTGAATGTTCTGAACATAATTTTTTGTTAAGGCAGAATTACCTATACGATTTACATATAAATCAGGATATGGATGGAGCTTGGGGGATTCAGGCTTTCTTTACGAATTCCGATTTTAAAGCCATGGACCCGAAACCATCAATTTTACAGTCAATATTATGATCAGAATCAGGACGTAATCTGATGTTTTTCACTTTTGTCCCGGCTTTCACCGGTTTGGGTGCCCCTTTCACAGGAAGGTCCTTTATGACAACCACGCTGTCGCCGTTCTGCAGTTCATTACCGTTACTGTCCAGCACCTTTGTCTCCGCATCGGTCTCGGCCGGATCCCACTCATGGAAGCATTGCGAACATACCTGGAGATTATCCTGTTCGTAGGTAAATTCGGATTTACATTTAGGGCAAATAATTACATCACTCATGGTATTGTTTTATACGCTCAAAGATACGGCTTTTATCTAAAAACGGCTTTGTCAGCAGGACAGTTGAATCGTTTTAATAGTTTAAATTTGAGGCCTGATAAATCAGAAAGTTTAAACGGGAGTTTTTATGATGAAATATGTAATATTATCACTGATCTCAGCGATGCTGCTCAGTATTTCCTGGCCTACCTACGGCATCCCCTTTTTTATTTTAATCGCTTTGGTACCCTTGCTGCTGATGGAGCACGAAATCACGAAGTTTTCTAAGATAAAACACAAGACGGCCGCCGTCTTTGGGCTATCCTATCTTGCTTTCCTCATTTGGAACATTGTAACCACCGGTTGGCTGTACGGAGCAAAAAATCCGGACGGATCCAATTCGGCTTTCGCAGTGGTAGTTCCTGTTCTGGCCAATTCCCTGCTTTATACAACGGTATTTACGCTCTATCACCGTTATAAAAACATACAGGGAACTTATTGGGGACTGGCTTTCCTGGTGGCACTCTGGATGGCGTTTGAAAAGTTTCATCTGGAGTGGGAACTTACCTGGCCCTGGCTTAATCTGGGCAATGCTTTTGCGGACTATCCCCGGATTATCCAGTGGTACGACACGCTGGGAGCCACAGGCGGCAGTTTCTGGATCCTGCTAGTTAACGTGTATGCGTTCTATACAATCAGAATCTGGGAAGCGGGCCGCAAAAGACAGGCACTCCTCAAAAATATTGCGGTTTTGTCTTTGGGCATATTCCTTCCAATGGGGATATCGCTTATACAGTACAGCACCTTCAGCGAAAAACCTACCGGAGAAGTAAGCGTATTGATGCTGCAGCCCGACCTGGACCCATATACCGAGAAATACAGTAAAGACAGCCTTCAGATCCTGAATGAACTGCTGACTCTGGCGCATGAAGGATCTGGTGGAAAAATTGACTATTATATAGCGCCCGAAACCGCATTACCAGGATATGGCTCGATTTCGGAGCCGGGTCTGGAAAACAGCACTTTGCTGAATTCGCTGAAAAGCTTTACATCCGGAAAACCCGGCTCTGTATTCGCTACCGGAATTTCCTCACACCGTTTTTATTCCGGCAATGATAATGTGCCCAGAAATGCTTATCAAACCCGTCAGGGTGTTTGGGTAGAGAGCTTTAACACAGCAGTGCAGGTAGCACCGGTCGGCACAACCCAAGTCTACCATAAGGGAAAATTGGTTCCCGGAGTAGAAATATTTCCCTATATCGGTGTCCTGAAACCCATATTAGGTGATGCGATGCTCAACCTGGGCGGCACCGTCGCATCTCTTGGGGTGGATGATGAACGCAGGGTGTTCAGCAACAGTTTCAATAATGGCAGGCTGGCACCGATAATCTGTTACGAAAGTATATATGGTGAATTCACTACGGAATATGTAAGGAAGGGTGCAAATTTCCTGGCCATTATGACCAACGACAGCTGGTGGGGCGTGAGCCAGGGACACAAACAGTTGCTGGCTTATGCCAGACTGCGTGCTATAGAAACCAGACGAGAGATTGCGCGTGCCGCAAACAGTGGCATCTCTGCACATATTAATGCGAGAGGAGATATTGAAGCCGACACTTTCTATGGTGACCAAACCACTCTGCACGCCAGTATTAAACTTTATGAAGGCCAAACAATTTATACCAGAACAGGTGATCTTCTGTCTCGAATCTGTATCTTTGCCCTCGGATTTCTTCTTTTTTACCCCATATTGAAGAAACTTCAGTCAGTAAAAGATAACTACGGGAAGAAAAAGTCATGATTTGCAGTTATTTAATTTACAAATATTTGCCTAAGTAATATTTTCTTCATAGTTTTGCAACCTCAAATAATTAAGTCAAAAAAGAACATCGAGATATGTCAAGAATTTGCCAAATAACAGGAAAGCGTGCAATGGTTGGTAACAACGTTTCCCACGCTAACAACAAAACGAAGCGTCGTTTTGAAATTAATTTGTTGGAAAAGAAATTTTACATTCCGGAAACAGAAGAGAACATTACACTGAAGGTTTCTGCTCACGGATTGAGGATCATCAATAAAGTTGGGATCGAGGAAGCAGTTCAGAGAGGAAAAAGAAACGGATTTATTAAATAATTAGTAATCATGGCAAAAAAAGGTAACAGAGTTCAGGTAATCCTGGAATGCACCGAGCATAAAGAAACAGGAGTGGCCGGAATGAGCAGATACATTACGACCAAGAATAAAAAGAATACGACGGAAAGACTGGAACTTAAGAAGTACAATCCTGTTTTGAAGAAGTATACCGTTCACAAAGAAATTAAGTAATCTTTATAAAGATATATTACAATGGCAAAGAAAGTTGTAGCAACCCTGAAAGACGCCAGCTCTAAAAAAATGGCGAAAGTGGTAAAGATGAACAAATCTCCTAAGACAGGAGCGTACATTTTTGAAGAAAAAGTAATGAACGCTGATGATGTTGATGCTTTCCTGAAGAAATAATTGACATTATAACGTAATGATATCAGACTACTCAAAATATTGGGTAGTTTTTTTATTTATCTTTGTATCTGCAGTCTTCGGGGGCATTTAATGCCTTCAGGAGGAAGGTGCAGACATCATTTTAACCAGACAGTTTCTGTCTGTAATCTGAGATCTCATATATGAGTTGGTTTAAAAAAATATTCAATAAACAGGAAAAGGAAACCCTGAACCAGGGACTGGAAAAGTCCAGCCAGGGATTTTTTGAGAAAGTATCCAAAGCAGTAGTTGGCAAAAGTAAAGTAGATGACGATGTACTGGATGATCTGGAAGAAATCCTGATCAGGTCCGACGTTGGTGCTGCTACCACCGTAAAAATTATAGACCGTATAGAAAGCCGTGTGGCACGTGACAAATATGTGGGAACCGAGGAACTGGACAGAATCCTGAGGGAAGAAATTACCGCATTGCTCCTGGAAAATCCGCATGCCGCAACCCAGAATATTGACATCAGCAAAAAACCTTATGTGATTATGGTGGTAGGCGTGAATGGTGTAGGCAAGACTACAACGATTGGGAAACTTGCACACCAGTTTAAATCCGAAGGCAAGAATGTCGTGCTTGGAGCCGCTGATACCTTCCGCGCAGCAGCCGTAGACCAGCTGGTGATCTGGAGCGAACGTGTGGGCGTCCCTATTGTAAAACAGGGCATGGGCGCCGATCCGGCTTCGGTTGCCTTCGACACGGTGCAGAGTGGCGCAGCACAGGGCGCGGATGTGATTATCATTGATACAGCAGGCCGCCTTCACAATAAGGTAAATTTAATGAACGAACTCACCAAGATCAAAAAGGTGATGCAGAAGGTGATACCTGATGCCCCGCACGAAATCCTTCTGGTGTTGGACGGTTCTACAGGCCAGAACGCTTTTGAGCAGGCGCGGCAGTTCACCGCAGCTACAGAGGTAAGTGCCCTGGCCGTAACAAAATTGGACGGTACAGCTAAAGGCGGTGTTGTTATCGGCATTTCCGACCAGTTTCAGATTCCTGTGAAATATATTGGTGTGGGAGAAAAGATGAATGACCTCCAGCTCTTCAACGGCGCTGAGTTTGTAGACTCCTTTTTCAGGCGCTCCTAGACTTTTAAAATTTTAGTGTTTTTTTATATCATTCCAACAATTATTAATTCTTGGTTTAAAAAGGTCTGACTTTAGCTTAGACTAAGTAAATCAAATAATAATTATTAACATTAAAATTTTAAAACTATGGGTATTTTAACTTGGATCATTTTTGGTCTTATCGCAGGTGCAATCGCAAAATTCATTATGCCGGGTAATCAGGGAATGGGTTGGTTAATGACAATCATTCTGGGTATCGTAGGCGCATTTGTAGGAGGCTGGATCGGAACAATGTTTGGTTGGGGAACAGTAGACGATTTTGATTTCGGAAGCATGGTTCTTGCCGTTGTAGGTGCACTCCTTGTTCTCTGGATTTACGGTATGGCAACCAGACGCGGATAATCAATTATTAAAAACAAAAAGAATCCCCCACCAGATTTGGTGCGGGATTTTTTTGTTTGAGTAGTCCGATTTACTGAAGTTTAATTGTATATGGCATTCCCATGATGATCCCGGACTGCAATTTAGGATTAGTAACCTGCTCGAAAAGCTGGTAGTTTTCTTTGCCCATCTTACTTTTAAGGAATTTTGCAGAGATCTCATCCTGGTTTAACCCTTCAAAAAACTGCTCCAGCTGCGAACTCTTCTTAGGAAACGCGGTTACGCTGTATTCTTTAACATTTGCCTTTTTGGCAGCGAATGCCAGCGCATCTTCTAAAGATCCCAGTTCATCCACAAGGCCAATCTGCTTTGCACGGGTGCCGGACCATACACGTCCACCACCTACTTCATCAATCTGGGCAAAGGACTTCTTACGGTTCTGGGTTACAAAGTGTACAAATCTTTTGTAGGTGCCTTCCACACTGCGGGTCATCATCCTGACCGTGCCCGGTGACACACCGTTGATCAGGGAGAAATTATTTGAATTGGCATTGGTAGCAACACCTTGTGCATAAATTCCGTTCCTGTTTGCTAAATCTTTGGCATATGGGATCATTCCAAACACTCCAATCGATCCTGTAATCGTATTTTCCTCGGAGTATATGCGGTCGGCAGCCATGGCTATATAATATCCTCCCGAAGCAGCATAATCGCCAAAGGAAACTACCAATGGTTTCTTCTTTTTCAGTTGCTGAAGTTCAAATAAAATCTCATCGGATGCGTTGGCACTTCCTCCCGGTGAGTTCACCCTAAGTACAACCGCCTTCATATCTTTGTCTTCAGCGATTTTCTTTATTTCCTTTACGAAGTTCTGCGCATAAATATCCTTGGCGCCCTCACCATTATAAATAGCACCCGAGGCATAAAGTACCGCTATCTGTCCTCTATCCGATTTTTCATCATCTTTAAAAGAACGGACATACTTAGCCAGACTGACACGGTTAAGGTCCTCTTTTTCCTTAAGCTTAAGCTTTGACTTTAAAAGATCATCATACTGCGATTTCTGAAGCAGTTTATCAGCCAGTCCGTGCTTCACGGTCAGCTCAGGGATCACACCGTACAGGCTGTCTGTCACCATTGCGAGTTGTGTGGGTGAAATTTTTCTTGAAGCTGCAATTTTAGCAGAGGTGCCACTCCAGATATCATTAAGCAGTGTACTAAGCTGTTCACGGTTTTCCTCAGACATATCATCCCTCATATAAGGCTCTACTGCTGCCTTGTATTTTCCGTGACGAATGATTTCGAGTCCAATGCCATACTTTTCGGCAAAACTTTTCATATACATTACTTCGGTTCCCAGTCCTTTCAGTTCAATTCCACCGGAGGGATTCAGATAATACTGGTCCGCTACGGAACCCAGATAATAGGCAGGTTGTGAGACTGTATTCCCATAGGCCATCACAAATTTTCCGGATTTCCGGAAGTCCTGTAATGCCTCGCGGATTGCATCAAGCTGTGTCATTCCGGCACTTATAAAATCGGTCTCTATACTGATCCCTTTAATTTTCGGATCATCCTTTGCTTTTTTTATGGCATTTACCGCATCGTAAACCAGAACGCTTGACATCGGATTATTAAATTCAAAGATGGATTCCTGATCTTCCGTGGGACTGTCAATAATATTGGTTTTCATATCAAGGGTAAGCACGGTGTTCTTTTTTACCTGCGTCTTCTTGTCTCCCGCAGCCGCACTTACCACCATCATCAGCATAAAAAACAAGGTAAATACGCCACCGATCAATAGGATTGCGACTATATTTGCAAGTACAGTTCTGAAAAAACTTTTCATAATTAATTTAGAATTTAACGATATGTCGCACAATGAAGCCATTTTGTTACTGGGCAGCAACAGGGGAATTCCGGAGGAAAATCTGAAAATGGCATTAGAGTTGCTAGAGAAGAGTAGCTGCGTAATAAAACGTAAGAGTAAAGTTCTTAAAACTGAACCTGTAGAGTTTGAATCTGACCGATTATTTTGTAATATTGCTATAGAGGTCTGTACCGCTCTTTCACCTGTAAAACTGCTTAAGACATTAAAAGGCATTGAACAGGGTATGGGACGTGAAACGGACAGCGGTATTTCCAGGTTGTATACGGACAGAATAATTGACATAGACATCGTTACGTTTAACAGTCTGGTTTTTATTTCAGCTTTGCTTGAAATTCCGCATCGGAGACATTTGTTTGAGAGGGAATTTTCAAAAGAACTTATTGCAGATTTACGCAGTAGTCAGTCCTTGCAGGATCGAAGTTAGATGATTAGGGGATTTCATCTGTACTTCAAAAAAAGTGTAATAGGCTGTTAATTAGAAATCAATTATTAACATTAAAATAATAAATTATGAAAGTAACTACCGCTGTACTTGCACTGTCGCTGGCTTTACCATTTGCCGCCTCTGCGCAGGATTCCATCGCAGTAATGAGCAATGAATACCCAAACACGTATTCATCTGGATCTGCCAATGTCTATCCTTTCACCCAGGATTCAAAAAGATTTAACGATTGGGCTATTTCAGCCGGTGTCGGAGTGCCCTTATTGCAGACTGCAGAGTTGACATCAATTAAATTTGGGGATAACAGCCCAAAAAACACCTGGGGTTATTCTGCTTATTTAAGTATTGATAAAGCAATCACCCACGCATTTGGTCTGAAACTTCATTACGATCGTGGAGAAAGCAGACAGGGCTGGTTTAACACAAAAAATGCTGATGCTACCGCCGCAGCACCAATGGGTGGCCGTACGCAGTTTGATGCACTTTCTCTTTTAGGTGATGTAAACCTTTCTAATCTTCTTAGAAGAGTGGATAACAAGTCGCCATACAGATGGGCGCTGCATGCTTATGCCGGTTTAGGAAGTTTAGCATACAGAGCTTATGTAGAAGACGCAAATGGACAGCGTATGACTGGCGAAATTAAGCCGTTCTCACTAGGGTCATGGATGTTCCAGGGTGGTACCGGTTTAAAATACAGACTGAATAACAGGCTCGATGCCGAAGCCAGATTAATGTATGTTTATACAGGTGATGATGAATTTGATGGTATTGTACAACCTTCGGACAAATCCGATAATTTCTTTAATGCGACTTTAGGTCTTACCTATAATATTGGTAAGCATGAATCGCACCTGATGTGGCATGATCCACTACAGGAAATCTATTACAAGCTTGACGTTCTGTCTGAGAAAAATCAGGATATTGAGGTTTGTAAAGCAGGTGACAATGATAATGATGGTGTTTGTGATGATTGGGACAGACAACTTGATACTCCTGCAGGTGCAAGAGTTGACGGTGCAGGTGTAGCCCTTGATACAGACCTTGACGGTGTAATTGACCTTTACGACAAGTGTGTTACGGTTCCCGGGCCTGTTGAAAACGACGGGTGTCCTACATCAGGACCATCAACGGGAGGTATAATCACTGATGATACAAGAACCCTGGAAGGTATTGAATTTGACCTGAACTCAGATAGAATTCTTCCGTCCAATACACCAATTCTAAACAACGCAATCAACTATATTAATTCCACTCAAGGATCTTACCGAGTAGTGGGTGGTACTGATACAAGAGCCAGTGATGCTTACAACCAAAATCTTTCTCAAAGAAGAGCGAACACGGTTAAAAACTACCTGGTGCAAAACGGTGTGAACAGCGGAAAACTTGAAGCTGTAGGCCGTGGAGAAAAGGATCTTAAATACCCGGAATGTGATCCGGCTACAAAATGTCCGGAATGGAAAAACAGAGCAAACAGACGTGTTTATTTCGAAGCGAAATAACCTGACCTAAGTTTTTTTTGAAGCCACGCAATGCGTGGCTTTTTTTATGATTACGGATCAGAATTCCTTATTTTTACACCATGATATCCACGAGTGACTTTCAGAATCTTAAGCTGGAGACCTTAAAACACTTTTGGGGTCACACTGAATTCCGCGAACAGCAGGAGGAGGTTATAAATGAGGTTCTGTCCGGACACGACGTTGTGGCGCTGCTCCCAACCGGAGGCGGTAAATCAGTCTGCTATCAACTGCCTGCACTTCTTCTGCAGGGTACCTGCCTGGTCATATCTCCGCTGCTGGCACTTATGAGAGACCAGGTAAACCAACTGAAAAGCAACGGAATCGAAGCGGAGTACCTTTCTTCCGAACTCGAAGATTTTCAGAGCGAAATTATTTTCAGCCGCTGCCGGGACAATATCACGAAACTCCTCTACGTTTCACCGGAAAGACTGAACAATCCGGTTTTTCTGGAAAACATCCGCGATATTGAACTGTCCTTCATCGCGGTGGATGAAGCACACTGTATCTCCGAGTGGGGTCAGGATTTCAGACCCAGTTATCAGAACATCCGTTCATTTCGTGCCGCCTACCCGGGACTCGCCTGCCTGGCACTTACCGCAACAGCAACGCCAAAGGTCCTTAAAGAAATCACAGACAGACTGGAGTTGAAAAACGCTTCCATTTACAGGAAAAGCTTCCGTCGGGAAAACATTAAAATCTACACCGATAAGATTGCTGACAAATATCAAAGAATCTACGATCTTCTTCGTTTTACAAAAAATGCAGGCCTTATTTACACCCGCACCCGGCGGGAGGCAGAGGAACTGACCCGCTTCCTGAGAAGTAAGAACATCACGCACGTAGATTACTATCATGCAGGCCTGAGCCTGAAAGAAAAACGCCTCAGGCAGCAGCACTGGCTTCAGTCACGTGATCAGGTCTTGGTGTCCACGAACGCTTTTGGGATGGGAATTGACAAGGACAGTGTGCGCTTCGTTATTCATTACTCCTGTCCCGCAAGCCTGGAAAACTATTTCCAGGAAATTGGAAGAGCCGGCCGGGACGGCTTGGAAAGTTATGCTTTCCTTTTATGGAACGAGCAGGAATTTGATGCGTTCGACCAGCTTATTAAGTATCAGACTCCGGACAAAAGGGAGTTTCAGGTAATTGTTACTTATTTGTATTCCCTTTTCCAAATTGCGGATAATGACCTTCCTGAGAAAACATTTCAGCTTCATATCGATACCTTACGCAGATTAACCAAATCATCTACGGGGAAAATCAGGA
Organism: Chryseobacterium sp.; assembly: GCF_008831505.1. Taxonomy (NCBI): domain Bacteria; kingdom Pseudomonadati; phylum Bacteroidota; class Flavobacteriia; order Flavobacteriales; family Weeksellaceae; genus Chryseobacterium; species Chryseobacterium sp. The sequence goes on from NZ_CP044507.1 coordinate 2,129,565, forward strand.
ACATCCTTAATTTTATGCATAATCAGGAACTTATCTATGTAAACAGTCATAAAAGTCTGTCCTCGCTGGAACTGAAACTGTTGCCGGACGAAATAGACCAGCTTCCAAAAAAAGATGCCTATTTCCTGGAATTACTGCTGCGTAATCTGGCGGGAATCTCTGCCCGAAAAGTGATGTTCAGTGAAGCTAATTTAAGTTCGAAGATGGGGGTTGATACCCTGCTTCTCAAAGAGCGCATACGCGAACTGCAGGCCGGCGGTCATCTGGAATATATAGACGGGGCACTAGCCAGCATCAAATTCCTTCAGCACCGGAATGACCGGCTTCTTGCCTCAAAATACTGGCAGCTGTTTTATCAGATTCAAAAAAACAAACTTCAGAAATGGGAGGAGATGAAGTTTTATGTGCGGAACAGAGAACATTGCAAAATGCGTATGATCCTTTCCTATTTCGGTGAAAAAAAACCTGTAAACTGCGGAAAATGTGTAGTGTGCGAATCCCGTAAAGGACATTCACCAAAATCTGTAACCGACGAAATTTTAACGGTGCTCGGCCGTCAGGCATGTACAGCAGATGAGATCGCCATTCAGCTTAATTTCTATGAAAAGGAAAAAATCCTGGAACAACTGATTCTTCTGCTTGATGCCGGAAAGGTAAAGATGCTTAATTTCCGTACCTATGCATTGGCCCAACATTAATTTTTAATTATACTTTGTACTAAATCATGAAATCATTAAGAGCCGTCTTTTTCGGGACACCTGAATTCGCAGCTGCCAGCCTTAAGGCCATCCATGAATCTTCGCACAAGATCGTGGGCGTTGTTACCGTGCCTGATAAAGCTAGTGGACGCGGACAGAAAATAACCGAATCAGCCGTAAAAAAATATGCTGCTCAACAGCAGTTTCCTGTCTTTCAACCCGAAAAACTGCGGGACAGTGAGTTTCTGGATCAGATGAGAAAACTGGACGCCGATGTTTTCGTAGTGGTGGCATTCCGGATGATGCCAAAGGTCCTTTTTGAACTGCCCAGACTGGGCACTTTCAATCTGCATGCCTCATTATTGCCGGATTACCGGGGTGCAGCTCCCATCAATTATGCCATTATCAACGGTGAAACAAAAACCGGCATTACAACATTTTTCATCAACGAAAAGATAGACGAGGGCAACATATTGCTGCAACATGAGGTGGAAATAAACCCGGAGGACAATGCCGGTTCGCTGCATGACCGTTTGATGGAAGAAGGAGCTCAATTAGTGGTGCAGACTATGGACCGACTAGCTGAAGGAAACCTGACAGAGCAACCTCAGCAGGAAAAAAAAGAAGTTAAAAATGCGTTCAAAATTTTCAAAGAAGATACACGTATCAACTGGCAACAGGACGCGCAGACCGTACATAATTTTATCCGTGGACTTTCTCCCTACCCCTGCGCATTTACGAAACTGAAGATTGGCGGAGAAGAAAAGACCTTTAAGATTTTTTCCGGCAGCACAGAAAGCACCGACAGCCAGGAACCAGCGGCTAATCTGTATGTGGACCGAAAGAACTTTAAGATTATGACCGGTAAAGGTTGGTATTTGCCTGCGGAAGTACAGTTGGAAGGTAAAAAAAGAATGGGGATTAAAGATTTCCTGAATGGCCTGGGATCTTACGATAATATTTTACTTATTCAATAAAAAAACCGTTGCTGAATTTCGGCAACGGTTTTTATATGCAGACGGAAATTGAATTATCCCTGTTTTCTGTGTGTACTTTTAGGGGCAGATTTAGCTGCTGACGTAGAGGCCTTTACCTTTGGAGCACTTGGCTTTTCGGCCTTTGCTGTTGCAGCTTTCTTTTCAGCAGGTTTCAGCTCTACTTTTTCTTCATTAGCCTCAGTTCCGGTTTCTTCGGACCTTTTGAAGCTGTCCTGATGGATAAAGCCTGCTTTATGAAGAATGTTGTACCACTGTGCCAGCTTCTTGATATCGGAAACGTAGACTCTGTCCTTATCATAATCCGGAAGGGCTGTTTGCATAAACGTTCTGAGTTCAGCTTCACCGGACTTATGTGAAAGGGTTTCAGTATATCCGTTGGATGTGGCAATATTTTCAAAAACCTCAAAAAGCGGAACTTCCCTGTCCGTGGTAAACATAGCAATATTGTCCAGCAGACTTACCTGGCTGGAGTTACCAATGCTTACTTTCTTCTTGGTACTTACATCCTCAATTATAAAGCCGTTCTTCAGTTGTGAAACCAGCTTAAAAAGTCCCGGTTTTCCGGAAATTGAAATAATTTTCTCTAACTCCATAGTCTTTATTTAAAATTTAGTTACGTGCGGTTACGCAACCTATTGACATTAATACTTTACTAAATAGGTGGGTGCCCTATTTAGGAAACCTCATCTTATAGTCTACATTTACATCTCCCTGCATGATCCTGGACAACTTGCCCTTTACCAGTTTTTTCTTGAGTGAAGAAAGATGGTCCGTGAAGAGAATACCCTCAATATGATCATATTCGTGCTGGATAACCCGGGCACGAATATCGGAAAAAGTTTCGGTATGCTTTACAAAATTCTCGTCAAAATATTCGATAAGGATGGTTTCCTGCCGCTTCACATCTTCGCGTACATCCGGGATGGAAAGGCATCCTTCATTGAACTTCCATTCTGGTCCGCTTTCTTCCAGAATTCTGGCATTGATGAATACTTTTCTGAAGTTCTTCAGTTCCTCAGCAATATCTGCATAATCCTCATCTTCCGCCAGTGGACGTACATCTACGCAGAAAAGACGGATATCCAACCCGATCTGCGGAGCAGCCAGACCAATACCGTGTGCACTGTACATGGTCTCATACATATTCTCAATCAATTCCTTAAGATTGGGGTAATCTTTATCAATATCCTGCCCTTTTTTTCTTAGGACCGGATCTCCAAATGAACGGATGGGTAATATCATTTCTGTATCTGTTGTAAATAATTCTGTAAAATAATGGTGGCACTCACTTTGTCGATCAAGGCCTTATCCTCTCTTTTTTTCTTGCTTTTACCACTTTGTGAAATATAAAGCGAGGCAAGTTTAGAGGTAAAGCGCTCATCCATGCGATTAACAGGAATTCCGGGAAATTTCGCTTCAAAGACTTTAATGAAAGCCAGGATATCTTTTTCCACCTCGGAAGGTTCTCCCTGCAGATTGGTAGGAAGTCCCACTACAATCGCATCCACCTTGTAGGTCTGGAAATAATTATTCAGGAAGTCAAAAAGCTTGGCATTTTCCACAGTCTCCAGACCGCTTGCAATAATCTGCATATCATCAGTTACAGCAACGCCTACTCTTTTCTTTCCGTAATCAATTCCCATGATCTGTCCCATGGGCGCAAATTTACTAATTTTATGTGGTTCAGGGCGGTCCAATTTAAGTATACAAAATGTATTATGAAAAATTATTTATAATTTTAGTACTCCAAATCAACACATTAAATGAAAAAACTGATACTTGTTCGGCATGCAAAAAGCGACTGGCCTGAAAACACCGACGATTTTAACCGTCCGCTGGCTACCCGCGGTCATACAGATGCCCAAAAGATGGCCCATTACCTTAAAAGTAAGGCTATTGATATTGAGCAGTTAATTACAAGTCCGGCCTTGCGGGCAAAAAGTACCTGCGAAATTTTTGGCGAAACCTACTGTAAAGAATTCCTGACAGACGAAAAACTGTACCAGCCCTCGGAGAGGAATATTATGTCCGTACTCTACGATCTGGACAATGAGGTGGGCTCTGTGGCTTTATTTTCACATAACAATGGCATCTCCAACTTTGCCAATACCATGACGGAAGATGTATTTCTCTTTCCTACATGTGGCGTAGCCGGTTTTGAGGTGAACTGCAGTTCCTGGCTGGATTTTGAGGCTGCCGATAAAAAACTGATCTTCTTCTACGAACCCGAATCCATCTGACCGGATACCGGCGGGTTGGGTGCAATAAAGGAAAAACTTAAATTTCCGTACTTTCTGGTGTCTGTGATATTCTCATGAACGGGAACATTCTTTGCGGGATGCTCCAGCACGAAGACGCCGTTTTCCTTCAGATAATTGTTGTTCAGCACCAGGGAAATTAATTCCGAATACTTCCTCTCGTCCATATTGAATGGCGGGTCCGCAAAGATCAGGTCATACTGCTTCCGGTTGCGGTTTTTTTTCAGCCAGTCGAAGGAATCTCCCCGCTGTACATTAATCTGGAGCTGCATTTCCAGTTCTGCCGCTGTACTGTTAATAAATCCGGCATGCTTTGCATTCATTTCCACAGCCGTCACATCCTGGCATCCACGTGAGGCCAACTCCAGGGAAATGGAACCTATACCTGCAAAAAGATCGAGTGCGGACACGTAGGACAGGTCAAAACGGTTTTCAAGCATGCTGAAAAGAGCTTCCTTGGCAAAATCCGTGGTGGGCCGGACATCAAAATTTTTGGGTGCCGAGATCCTCTTGGCTTTCCACTTTCCCGCTATGATTCTGAACATATTTCGTTTTTTAGGATCCGCAGCGCATTAGGAATTAACCAGAAATCTGCGTTTTGGAAGGTTATCAAACACGATCTTCAGGTTCCTTACAAATTTCTGAAGTTCGGATATAAAGGTTTCGTTTTCCGATGTTTCCCCGTAAACAAAGAACCGCGTCTCGCCCAGACCGAAACCAATCTTACTTAGGCTGAACATGATAAAGTAAAGAAAATCCACTTCAGAGTTCACATCGAGGTTATTATAAAGAATCACCTTTCGGCTTTCCAGCGCAAAAAATTCACACTGATTGTTGTAAAGGTTGATATGAATTTCCTTGCCGCCCTTCGGGGTGAGCGTGTTCAGGAACTTCTCTCCGGAAAAATTAAACTGTGCCGGTATATGGGTCTGCTTGATCTGCGTGTACAAATCTTTGGGAAAAGTATAGTAGAACTGCACCTTAAACTTTTTGTTTACGCTCAGCATCAACTCCTCCGCCTCCTTCTCTACGGGTGAATTATATGAAATAAGGTCCAGCCCAAGATCATGGCGGTCAAATCCTTCCGGCATCAGCGAAAAGTGATTAAGTGCCGAAAGTACAGTGACAGAAGCGTACTTCCTCTCTAAAATTTCCGCCAGTTTTTCACTGATGGAAGCTTGCGGCATTTCCTCATTCACGAAGAAAGACGATTCAGAAAGGACGCTTTTGTTACGGAGAATCTGGTAGAAAAGCCCGTCGCGGGTGAAAAGTAAATTTAATTTTTCCATCTTGAAGTGGACAAATTTATTAAATAATTCCCGGCTTCGGAAGTGAGGCCTGTTTTATTACAGGATATTTGTTAACTTAGCATCTGATAAATAAACATTTAACGATGAAAAAGGCTGCGTTCATATTACTGTTATTTCTTAGTTCACTTGTATTTGCTCAGAAAAAAATTCAGGACCGCATAGTGCCCGCATCATGCGGAATGTGTCAGTTCAAACAGAAAACCGATAAAGGCTGTGTGCTTTCAGTAAAGATAGACGGCAAGGTATACACAGTTGCCGGTACGGGCATCAATGACCATGGCGATGCTCACGCAGCCGATGGGTTCTGCAATAAAGTCAGGAAAGCCAAAGTTTCGGGAGAAATAACAGGAAGTGTGTTTGTGGCATCAAAATTCAGTTTGATTCCCCTGGAGTAATTCAGTCAAATTTTACCGTCACGGAGCCGGACTCATGATGGAGGATGGCATTATTGTAATATTCCAGTCCTGTCTGTGCGCTCAGCACATCATGCACCATTTGCTGTAGTACGCCGTCACCGATTCCGTGTATTACCTCAAGGTTTTTCAGATGGTTTTTGCGGCAGAAATCCAGTGTTTCAATCAGTTTTTCCCTTTGCATAAACAATCTTTCAAAGCTGCTGTAGCGTGATGTATCTTTCACAATGTTGTCAAAATGCAGATCCAGTATCAGGGGTTTCTTATTATGTTTTTTTGATGATTTCTTTGGCATTTCCTTTTTTACCACTATCTCCAAACCTTCATAGATAGAAGGATTCTGCAGCACTAGTTGATTTTTCTGATATTGGTGGGTAAATCCGTGCGTGTCCCGGAAAACCACAGTTTCGCCATGTACTGAAGTTATTGTGCCTGCCAAATCGTCGTCCAGCACGGAAACATGGTCACCTATTTTCATTTTGGTCCGAGTTCAATGATTTCCAGTTTATCTATAGTTCCGCTGCACACCTCAAATCGCATCATCGTACGCATTTTATGCCAGCCTTGCCTGCCGCATGCGCCCGGGTTAAGATGAAGAAGCTGATTTTCCCTGTCAAACATGGCTTTCAATATATGCGAATGCCCGGAAATAAAAAGTTTGGGAGTCTTAATACTGATTTCTTTTTTCGCCAGCGGCGAATACTTTCCGGGATAACCTCCAATGTGAATCATCATCACTTCCACACCTTCACAGTTGAAGCGGTTGACTTCGGGAACGCATTTGCGGATTGGCTCACCGTCTATATTACCATACACGCCCGTCAGCGGCTTCAGGCTTTCCAGTGCTGTTAGTACATCCAAACTGCCAAAGTCTCCGCAGTGCCATACCTCATCGGCTTCACCGGCATAATCCAGGATACGCTGATCTATATATGAATGGGTATCCGACAGCAGTAAAATTTTCTTCACTTTGCAAAATTATTAAAATTCAAACTTGCACACTTCGGTTTCAACTACATTATGCGGCAACTAACAAATCGGGGGTGCGGAAAATTTCCTACTTTTGTAAAAAATCTGAATCAATGCCTAAGATATCCACCAGAGCTGCGGAAATGCCCGCTTCACCAGTTAGAAAACTCGTTCCTTACGCCCTGCTGGCCAAGCAGAAAGGAATAAAGGTATATCACCTCAATATTGGTCAGCCGGATATTGACACCCCCCAAAGTGCAATAGACGCACTGAAAAATATTGACCTTAAAGTACTGGAATATGCACTGTCCGAAGGCAATCTGGAATACCGCACCGCGCTTAAGGATTATTATCACTCTTTAGGATTTACAGACCTTACCACAGACAATTTTATCGTGACAAACGGTGGCTCCGAGGCGTTGAATTTTGCCCTTTCCACCCTTTGCGACGATGGCGATGAGGTAATTATTCCCGAACCGTATTACGCCAATTATAACGGTTTCACAAGCACTTTCAACATAAAGGTGGTAGCCATCCCGTCCACCATTGATACTGGATTTGCGCTCCCTCCAATTGAGGAATTTGAAAAAAAGATCACTCCAAAGACACGTGCAATCATCATCTGCAACCCCGGCAACCCCACCGGTTACCTGTATACCCGCGAAGAGCTGCAGCAACTGGCAGATATTGCGCTGAAGCATGACATCGTTATTATTTCTGATGAAGTTTATCGCGAATATGTTTATGACGGCAAGCAGCAAATTTCAATGTTCGATTTTCCTGAATTAGCTGAAAACTGTATCATCATCGATTCCGAGTCCAAGCGTTATTCCATGTGTGGCGCCCGGATCGGCTGCATGATCACCCGTTCCAAAACCATCCACGATGCAGCCATGCTGTTTGCTCAGGCCAGGCTTTCGCCTGTTCTTTTGGGTCAGATCGCGGCTACCGCCGCACATAGAGATGATGCGGCCTATATCATGCAGGTCCGCAGTGAATATACCCACAGGAGAAACGTCCTTGTGGATTTATTGAACGGAATCCCGGGTGTAATCTGCCCGAAGCCCAAAGGGGCATTTTACTGTGTGGCCGAACTTCCTGTGGATGATTCAGAAAAATTCGCTCAGTGGTTGCTGGAACATTATTCCAGTAACAACGAAACCGTAATGGTTGCACCCGCAGGTGGTTTCTACAGTGATCCGGAACTGGGCAAAAAACAGGTTCGTATTGCCTACGTACTGAAAGAAGAAGATTTACGCCGCAGTGTAGAGCTCCTGAACGATGCACTTCAAAAATACCGGGAGGAATTCAGCCTTTAGGTACCGCCATTTACTTCCCCAACAGTATGATCTTATTTGAAAATCATTCCCTAAAAGAACACAACACTTTTGGGGTCGATGTTTCCGCACGATACTTCGCAGTGGTTGCTACCCTGCAGGATTTAATAGCTGCATTGGATTTTGCGAAAAGCAACAATCTGCCAACACTGATGCTCGGTGCCGGTTCCAATGTGCTTTTCACAAAAGATTTTGAAGGTATTGCCATACAGATTAACTTTAAGGGTATAGAAGAAATTATTCTAAGTGAAGATAAGGTCCTGGTTAAAGCCCGGGCTGGAGAAAACTGGCATTTTTTTGTGGAATACTGCCTTCAGAAAGATTATGGTGGTTTGGAAAACCTGTCGCTTATTCCCGGCAACGTAGGAACTTCTCCTATGCAGAACATCGGTGCTTACGGCACGGAAATCAAAGATACTTTTGTAAGTTGCCTTGTTTTAGACCTTGAGACCCTGGCAACTGAGGAATTCAACCATGAAAAATGCAGGTTTGGATACCGCGATTCTATATTCAAGCAGGAAGGCAAAGGAAAATACGTTATCCTGGAAGTCACTTTTAAACTAAGCAGAAGAAACCATGTCATCAAGGCAGGATACGGCGCCATTCAGTCGGAACTTGAAAAAATGGGGACACTCAATCCTACTGTTCAGGACATCGCTGCTGCTGTCATCAGTATCCGCAAAAGTAAATTGCCCGATCCTGCAGTACTTGGAAATGCCGGCAGTTTTTTTAAAAATCCGGTTATAACCGCAGAACACTTTGCTAAGGTACAGCAACGCTACCCGGATTTACCGTCTTATCCTGCTGGCGACCTGATAAAAGTGCCGGCCGGCTGGTTGATAGAGCAGTGTGGCTGGAAAGGAAAACAAATTGGCAATGTGGCCTGTCATGATTTGCAGGCCTTGGTGATTGTCAATAAAACCGGCAAGGCATCTGGACAGGAAATTTTCGATTTTTCTGCTATGATCATTGATTCGGTGAAAGAGAAATTTGGTATTGAGCTCGAAAGAGAAGTAAATATAATCTAATTATTCCGCTGCCAACTAACTGAAATTTCCTAAGCATAATGCTAATGCGGATGGAGACATCATCACATCCGCGCATCACACATCATCACATCAGCAAATCATCACACCTCCCTCTACCTCATCACCCCATCTTCTGTACATTCTTCAAATTATCACTATTTTTGCAAAGCCTTATCAACTTCTAAGGCAAATACCACTTTATGGAACTCATACACCGCAACTTACTGATTGGTATCCACGATGCATTACAGGAAACCTTCTTTCAGGAAAGAAAATATGCCGACAAGGTAATTGAAAGACTTCTTAAAGCTCATAAAAAATGGGGCAGTGAAGACCGCAAAGTCGTTTCGCAGATTTTCTATGACATTATCCGCTGGAAAAAACGCCTGGAATACTATATGGGAGAGGGCGTAAAGCCGAACAATGTTTACAAACTGATACTTGCGTACTGTCTTTGGAGCAAGACCCATTATAAAAAATTTGAGGAATTTGACGGTATCAAGACAGCCGATATCCTTACCAAGCTGAAGAAAAACACCGTTCCGAACAAGGCAATTGAACATTCCATCCCGGAATGGCTGGCCGGTACGCTGGAGAAGGAGCTGGGCAGCGGTTGGGAGCGTGAAATGAACGCACTGAATGAACAGGCACCCACCATTTTACGGGCTAACACATTGAAAACGACCGCTAAAGAGCTTGTTTCCGACCTCAAGGATGAAGATGTGGAAAGTTTCCAGATACGCAACTACCCGGACGCCGTTCAGCTGGAGGAAAAGAAAAATGTTTTCCTTACCTCCGCCTTCAAAGACGGACTTTTTGAAGTTCAGGATGCCTCCTCGCAGAAAATTGGTGAACTGCTCGATGTTCAGGAAGGTATGCGCGTTGTTGATGCATGCGCCGGCGCGGGTGGTAAAACACTGCATCTGGCCGCTTTGATGAAAAATAAAGGTCAGATTATCGCTCTGGATATTTATGAATGGAAACTGGCCGAATTAAAACGCCGCGCAAAGCGGGCCGGTGCTCACAATATTGAGACAAGGTTTATTGAAGATAATAAAGTAATCAAGCGCCTGCACGAAAAAGCAGACCGACTTCTTATAGATGCACCCTGTTCCGGGCTGGGCGTACTGAAAAGGAACCCGGACTCCAAATGGAAAATTGACCAGGATTTTATAGACCGCATTAAGCAGGAACAGCAGCAAATCCTTCAGGACTACTCAAAAATGCTGAAGAAAGGCGGAAAGATGCTGTATGCCACCTGTTCCATTTTACCAAGTGAGAACAACGAGCAGGTAGAAATTTTCCTGAAGAACAATCCGGAATTCAAACTTATAAAAGAAGAGAAAGTGATGCCCAGCGATGGTTTCGACGGATTTTACATGGCGCTTATGGCACGTAACCTCTGAAAACCAGACTAATTAAATTATTAAACAGCTTTCGGGCTGTTTTTTTTGTGAAAAATTTTTCGCGGGGACATTATGAAAACCTTATCAAATTAATTTTTTACACATAATTTCGTTTAAACAGTCCCTTTATTTCATAAATAATGATTTTTATTTTGTAATATTAAGTATATTGATAAGTTTGTATTAAATATAACTACTAACCAAATAACTTTTTATTATGTGTGGAATCGTTTGCTTGCTTGATGCAAAACAGAAAACAGAAACATTAAGGCCCCAAATCCTTCAGATGTCCCGAAAAGTTCGCCACCGCGGTCCCGACTGGAGCGGCATTTTCCAGGATGAGCGGGTGATCTTCTCCCACGAAAGGCTGGCCATCGTAGATCCCACCTCCGGAAAACAACCCCTTTTTACCAAAGACGGAAAAGTAGTGCTGGCAGTAAACGGGGAAATATATAATCACCGCGAGCTGCGTGCTGAGTTTCCGGACTATGAATTCCTTACGCAATCGGACTGCGAAGTAATTCTGGCTCTCTACCGCAGGCATGGGAAGGATTTTCTGGAAAAACTGAACGGCATATTTGCCTTCGCCCTTTATGATTCCGAAACAGGAGTTTATCTGGTTGGTCGTGACCATATGGGTATTTGCCCGCTTTATCAGGGTTGGGACCGTAACGGAAATTATTATGTAGCCTCTGAACTGAAAGCCCTGGAAGGAGTCTGCAAATCGATTAAGGTATTTCTGCCGGGCCACTATCTGTTCAGTGCCGAAGGTTTTGAAATGCAAAAATGGTACAGCCGTGGCTGGGAGGACTACGACAGTGTTAAAGAGAATCAAACTGACATCAGTAAAATCCGGCAAGGCTTGGAAGCCGCGGTGCACCGCCAGCTCATGAGTGATGTTCCCTATGGGGTTTTGTTAAGCGGTGGTCTGGACTCGTCTATTATTGCTGCCGTAACAGCCAAGTACGCCCGCAACCGTATTGAAAGCGGTGATCAGGAGGAAGCCTGGTATCCGCGCCTGCACAGTTTTGCTGTAGGTCTGCAAGGCTCGCCCGACCTTGTTGCAGCACAAAAAGCCGCAGATCATATTGGTTCCATACATCATGAAGTCCATTTTACTGTACAGGAAGGTCTGGATGCAATCCGCGATGTTATCTATCATCTGGAAACCTATGACGTTACAACTGTAAGAGCATCTACGCCTATGTACCTTCTGGCCAGGGTAATTAAATCCATGGGAATTAAAATGGTACTTTCCGGTGAAGGCAGCGACGAACTTTTTGGTGGATATCTTTACTTCCATAAAGCACCCAATGCAAAGGAATTCCATGACGAAACCGTAAGAAAATTAAGTAAACTGCACCTTTACGACTGTCTTCGGGCCAACAAAGCGCTTATGAGCTGGGGCATTGAAGGTAGGGTTCCGTTTCTGGACAAAGAGTTTATGGATGTGGCGATGACTGTAAATCCAGCCGACAAGATGATCAGTCTGGCAAATGGCCGGATGGAAAAATACATACTCAGGAAAGCATTTGAAGATTTGTTGCCGGACAGCATTGCGTGGCGGCAGAAAGAGCAGTTCTCAGACGGCGTAGGATATTCCTGGATCGATTCGCTTAAAGAGGCAGCCGAAAAAGAAGTTTCTGATGAGATGATGGTCAATGCAAAATTCAGATTTCCGCTTAATACTCCGCAAAATAAGGAAGAGTACCGCTACAGAACGATTTTTGAGGAACACTTCCCGAGTGAAAATGCTGCCGCTACAGTTCCGTCTGTACCTTCTGTTGCCTGTTCAACGCACATTGCTTTGGAGTGGGATGAAGCCTTTAAAAACTTAAGTGACCCAAGTGGCCGCGCTGTAAATGTGCATGAGGAGTCATATTAACAAATCCATTTTAGTGGCTTAAAAAAATAAGAACATTAAAACACTGATAATGTGGACGTTTCGTTCAGCAAATCTGAATAATGGCAAAATATTAAATTTGAATTTTAACAAATGCGCCCAAAGATTATCCAATAATTAACTATATTTGGAAAATACTTAACAATTCAAAAAAATGAGAAGAAACTTAATTCTACTTTTTACTGCATTGCTGGCTTTTAACTTAAACTTTGCACAAAATAAGTTTGAGTCCGTAATGAATTCAAAAAAACTGGGCGTTTCATACAAAAATGTAAAATCCAAGGATAAAGAAGATTTCTACCAGCAATATTTCTGGCTTACAAAGGTTGAGGAATTGCAGGCTTACCCCCATCTAAAGGAAATTAAGCCTCGGGTACTTTATTCTTTTGTAAAGGAAATTATGCCTCAAATCCCTACAAAAACCCTTACTAAAGAAAACAGGAAGTACAGGGAAGATGCCGAACTTTCACTGGACCAGTATTTCAAGAACAAAGACTGGACTAATCCGGTGATGGCGCTTAACCTGCGTACTTACGTAGATCCTCAAAATGAGAAATATTTCTCAGTCGTTAAGCCTGAAAGTGTGGTTACCATGCTTCCTAAGAAGCTATATTCGTTCACATCTGCCAATCAGAAAACACAGGAGCAGAAAATTTACTATATGTGGATCGATGAAGATGATTATAAGATTGTGGACATTGTACCTGACCCTAAGAAAAATGAAGTGTTTTACACTGAACTGAAGAGCATCCTGCCTAATTATTCATTCCCAAACTTTGTTCCCGAAAGTGCTAAAATGGGCGACAAGAAAGTGAAGAGCGATGCCGACTATTATTACATCACTGCCTTTCAGGTAGGAAATGACAACATTGTTTACAAAACTCTTGATTTTGAGGATTATATTTTTGTGAGATATAAGAAAGATGGCGGTCCGTGGACTGACGTGGAACACAGAGACAAGAAATATTAAAATGAAACCTGCCTGATCCGGCAGGTTTTTTTTTGTATCGCTTTAAAGGATTTTAAACTACCGGCCATTTTTTAGGTTCATTTTTTGATAACACCTGTTGATGCCCAATTCCACAAAGACTTTCGATACCCCAACTAAAAGAATTCTACCCTTCATCCTTGCGACGGCAATTTTCATGCAGATGCTGGACTCCACGATCCTGAACACATCTTTACCTTCCATTGCCGCAGATCTGCGCGAATCGCCGCTGGATATGCAGAACACGATTATCAGCTACGTTCTCACACTGGCACTGTTCATGCCTGTAAGTGGTTTTTTGGCAGATAAATTCGGCACAAAGAAGATATTTATATTTTCCATTATTGTATTCAGCCTGGGATCTCTGTTTTGCGCAGCATCTCAAAACCTCACTCAACTTGTTATTTCGCGGGTTGTACAGGGAATTGGAGGCAGTCTGATGACTCCGGTAGGCCGTCTGGCGCTGATTAAAACTTATGACAGGAACGAACTTTTGCCGGCACTTAATTATGCCATTGTTCCGGCCTTAATCGGTCCGGTGCTGGGTCCTCTTGTAGGTGGATATATGGTAGATTATCTCTCATGGCACTGGATATTCCTCATCAATATACCTATAGGATTAACCGGCATTTTCCTGAGCCTAAAATACATGCCCGACTATAAATCGGCTGAAATCAGTTTTGATCTGAAAGGCTTCCTTATTTTCGCTTCGGCCTCGCTGCTTCTTTCAGTGGCTCTTGAACTTTTCGGAACCAGCACGCGTACCACTCCTGTGCTGCTTATTTTTGTACTTGGATTCCTGATGATCTACTACTATTACCGACATGCAAGCAAGACTACCGATCCGATTTTTCCGTTAAATCTGTTTCAGGTCCGCACCTTCAGAGTAGGCGTTTTGGGAAATCTGGCCACACGCCTGGACATCAGTTCAGTGCCGCTGCTCCTGCCACTCATGATACAGATCGCCTACGGCCAAAGCGCAGTGATATCGGGCTGGATTGTAGCACCCATGGCACTGACAGCCATGTTTGGAAAATCGTCTGTTATTAAGATTCTGAACAGATTCGGCTATAGAAAAACACTGATGATCAATACTTTCATTATCGGATTCCTGATTTGCTGTATGGCTCTACCAAATATTAACACGTCCATCTGGTGGTTTCTGCCTATCATAGCCATCCTCGGCTTTTTCAATTCCATACAGTTCACCTCCATGAATACCATTTCCCTGGCCGACCTGCGAAACAGCCATACAAGCAGCGGAAACTCACTGCTGGCAGTAAACCAACAGCTGGCCATCGGTTTCGGTATTGCTTTCGGGCTTATCGTACTCAAGATTTTTGAAGGTAACGCTGCATTGATGCACGGGAATCCCCATCTGGCTTTCCGATACACCTTTATCGTGGTTGGTATACTGACCATATTTTCAGGTTTTGTCTTCCGCCGGCTTCACTACCGCGATGGCGAAAACATGCGGTCCGCCCAATAATAACAAAAGCTGCTTAAGACACCGGGCTGCAACTTCTTAACTTAAGTCAATGTACAGGCAGTAAAGGAAGGATATATTTGTATAAACATTAAATCCGACATCAATGAGTAAAAAGATAGAATTCGGTCTGATGACCTTCGCCGATGCCGCACCTGAAACAGCTGCAAACACAGGCCTCAATGCGCAGCAGAGAATTAAGGATCTGCTGGAGGAAATAAAACTGGCAGATGAACTTGGAATAGAAATATACGGAGTAGGCGAGCATCACCGCCCAGATTACGCTGTATCGTCACCAACAACAGTGCTGGCTGCAGCGGCTGCCATTACCAAAAATATAAAACTCACCTCTGCAGTTACCGTTCTGAGTTCCGAAGATCCTGTGCGGGTTTACCAGCAGTTTGCCACCGTAGACGCTATCTCAGGCGGCCGGGCTGAAATTATGGCCGGTCGGGGTTCTTTTATTGAATCCTTCCCTCTTTTTGGGTATGACCTGGACCATTATAACGAACTTTTTGAAGAAAAACTGAATCTTCTGTTGGAAATTAACAAATCAGAAATCGTAAACTGGTCCGGACAGCACCGTGCTTCCATAAACAATCTGGGAGTTTATCCACGTGCAGTGGAGGGTGAAATCCCCGTTTGGCTGGCTGCCGGAGGAACACCGGCCTCAGCAATCCGGGCTGCAAAACTGCATTTGCCGCTCATGCTGGCCATCATTGGCGGTATGCCACAACAGTTTACTCCGTTTATAAACCTTTATAAAAAAACTGCTCTGGAAAATGGTGTGAAGTCCGAAGACCTACAAATAGGCATTAACAACCATATGTACATTGGTGAAGACGGTGAAAAAGTCGCTGATGAATACTATCCTTACTATGCGCAGATGATGGACCGTGTAGGCAGAAGCCGTGGGTGGCAGCCGATGACCCGTCAGCAGTTTGAATTCATGCGTTCACCGGAAGGTTCATTGTTGGTTGGCAGCGTGGGGCAGGTGGTGGACAAAATCGTATACGAACATCAACTTTTTGGATTTACACGTTTCCTGGGTCATGCCAGCCTGGGCTTCGTGCCGCATGAGCTTACCATGAAGTCCATTGAACTTTATGCTACTCAGGTGATACCGGAAGTTAAGCGCCGACTGGGGGTTCTTTAAAACATCTGATCTATTTTTGCTAAATTCGTGTCTGAGTCTTCCAGAATTGGTATAACTCAGAGTTCCACTATTAAAACATTTCACCATGTCTAACCTTGGATTAATCATTGAAGAAAAAGCCGCAGATATCGGCAATTTTCTGGTGGGCCGCCTACTGCCTTTCCGCGAGAAAAGAGCGGTCGGACCCTTTGTATTTATAGACCATATGGGTCCCGCGGCACTGAAGGATTACCAGAATCTTGATGTCGCACCGCACCCACATATCGGACTTTCTACGCTTACCTATCTGCTGGAAGGAGCCATACAGCATAAAGACAGTCTCGGAAACGACTTGGAGATACAGCCGGGAGCGGTAAACTGGATGACAGCGGGGAAAGGTGTAGTACATTCTGAAAGAACTCCTGAATACCTGAGAAACACTGAAAAACATCTGCACGGATTCCAGATTTGGGTAGGACTTCCCAAAGATCTTGAACAGAGTGAACCCAGTTTTCATCACACCGAAGCAGCTGATGTTCCCGGCTGGATAGATGACGGCTTGCGCTACAAACTTATTGCAGGTGAACTATCTGGCAAAAAATCACCTGTACCGGTTCACTCGCCACTTTTCTTCCTTGAAATTAACAGTACCGGAAGACAGAAAGTGAATATTGGAGGTGAACTTTTCGGCGAAGTGGCAATGTATGTTCTGGAAGGAACGGTAACAGTGGACGGACAGGTTTTCGGTGGTCAGCAACTGTTAATAGCTAAGGATGCAAAACTCTGCGAATTTGAAATGAGTGACAAGGCGACCGTTTATCTTTTTGGCGGTGAACCCTTTCCTGAAGAGCGGTATATATTCTGGAACTTCGTAAATTCCGATAAAGAGGTTATAGAAAAGGCTACGGAGAACTGGCATCAGCAAAACCATGAGGCATTTCCTTTGGTTCCGGGTGATACAGATGATTACGTGCCTTTGCCGGAGGCAGTTCTCAAGTCGAGACTTTCAAGGTAAATTCTTAAACCAGTTAAACACTAAACAAATAAACGATATGACTGAAATTAAACACGAAAACGATGGCCATAAGGGAGCATTCAACCTGTATGTAGACGGAAAAAAGGCCGGCAGCATGACCTACACCGGCGCGGGGGACGATAAGTTTATCATAGACCATACGGAAGTTGATGAAGCGTACAACGGTCAGGGTCTGCCGAAAAAGCTGGTATTTGTAGGCGCGGAATATGCACGGGAAAACGGAAAGAAAATCATTCCGCTTTGCACGTATGCGAAGTCGGTATTCCAGAGAAATAAAGAAATTCAGGATGTGCTGGCGTAATCCAAAACTATTTTAGCCAATCTAACCTTTCCCTGCCGGAAAGGTTTTTTTTATTTCTACCCCGCGCCCCGGATTGAACGGCCTGTCTGAGCTCTTGCGGTGCAAAAAAAATCTTTTTTTGCACCGCAAAGCGAGTAGTGAAAGCCGGATAAGGCGCCCAAATAATTGCACAACCTTCTTTCCCGACCCGAATTAGCGTCCGAATAGTCACAAAAAACTATATTTGCGACACTAAAATGTAATTAATGAATTCCGCCACAATACTGATTCTGTTTGTATTTGCCTATTTTATCGGGCTGCTTGTCATCGCCTACCTGACCAGCCGTAACGCTGATAACCAGTCGTTTTTTATCGGGAACAAGAAAAGTAAATGGTGGCTTGTGGCTTTCGGAATGATCGGGACGAGCCTAAGCGGCGTCACCTTTATTTCGGTACCCGGAACGGTGGGGAAAATGACAACCGGTGAATATCCTTTTGGCGGTTTCGAGTACTATATGATGGTCATCGGCTTTTTCCTGGGCTATTTTATTGTGGCTTTTGTGCTGCTGCCGCTGTATTACAGAATGAACCTGACCTCCATTTACACTTACCTGGGCCGACGGTTCAACGTGGAGGCGCATAAAATCGGGTCCCTGTTCTTTATCATTTCACGCTCCATTGGCGCCACAGCCCGCCTGTACCTGGTGGTGAACGTGCTCCAGATTTTCCTGCTTCAGGCACTCGGTGTACCGTTTTGGGTTACGGCCGGTGTTATTTTACTCATGGTCCTGCTTTACACTTTTGAAGGCGGTGTGAAGACCATCGTGATTACTGATACGCTGCAGACCTCTTTTATGATCCTGAGTCTTGTGGCGTGCATCATCTTTATCCTTTCGAACCTGAACCTGTCTTACGGTGAAGCCTATACTATACTTGCCGACAAGGATTATACGCATCTCATCAATACGGATATCAACTCCAAAACTTTCTTCCTGAAAACGGTTCTGGGCGGGATGTTTATCACCATCGCTATGACGGGTCTGGACCAGGAAATGATGCAGAAAAACATTTCTGTGGACAACCTTAAGAATTCCAAAAAGAACATGCTCACCTTCGCCGGTACGCTGCTGATCGTAAATCTGGCTTTCCTGTTCCTGGGTGGCTTGCTTTACCTGTTTGCCATGGAAAACGGCGCGGTGTACAGTCAGGTTGTTGATGTTGTAAACGGCAAGCAGAACATCACCAATGTATTCGGCTTCCCGGATGCCGCTACCGGGAACATCACCAATATTATGGGCGATGACCTCTTCCCGGCACTTTCTTTACAGGGGTATTTCCCGCTGTTTATTGCGGTTATATTTATTATCGGATTAATTTCAGCTTTATTTCCTTCCGCCGACGGTGCGCTTACGGCCGTTACCAGTTCTTACTGTGTGGATTTGCTGAACATAAACGAAGACCAGACGAAAACCGAGAAGCAGAAAAAAAGACTCCGGATGAAGATTCATCTCATTTTTACTGTTATTTTCTTTGCGCTCATCATGATTTTTAAAGCCATCAACGATAAGTCGATTGTTTACCTGATTATGGAAGTGGCCGGATACACCTACGGTCCGCTGTTGGGTCTGTTTGCCTTCGGCATCCTGACCAGGTTCAGGATTACTAAAAAATACAGCATCATCGCTGTTACTTTGCTGGCGCCGGTGCTCACATACCTGATTAACTATCTGGTGACACAAAACAGCGATTACAGGATAGGCGTGGAACTGATTATGATAAACGGGCTACTGACCTTCATAGGGTTGTGGCTCATCCGCGACCGCAGCACCCACCTGAAGGTTGTGGAGTAACAATTTGAGATCCTGCTTTTTAAGGCAGGATTTTTTAGTTTCACCAAGCCGTCAATTATTTGTAAATTTGCACGCAAATAAATCGATATAATGAGTAAAAGTATTGAAGAGCTGAAATCTCTTACAACACAAATCAGAAGAGACATTTTGAGGATGGTGCACGCCGTTAATTCCGGCCATCCTGGCGGAAGCCTTGGCTGTACAGAGTACTTCACCGCACTGTACGGTAAGGTGATGAACTACAAACTGCCGTTTACGATGGAAGGTAAAGGTGAGGATCTGTTCTTCCTTTCCAACGGGCACATTTCGCCGGTATTCTACTCTACTCTGGCAAGATTTGGATTTTTCCCGGTTGCAGAACTGGGTACATTCAGAAAACTGAACACCAGATTACAGGGACACCCTACCACTCACGACAATTTACCGGGCGTTAGGATCGCTTCAGGTTCATTGGGTCAGGGACTGTCGGTGGCTGTAGGCGCGGCACTGGCTAAGAAAATGGATGGCGACGATGCGCTGGTGTACACGCTGCACGGCGACGGTGAACTGCAGGAAGGGCAGATTTGGGAAGCTCTGATGTTTGCTGCTCATAATAAAGTAGATAATTTAATTGCAACCATTGACTATAACAACAGGCAGATAGATGGTGATACCGACGATGTTTTAAGTCTGGGAGATCTGCATGCAAAACTGGAAGCTTTTGGCTGGAAAGTGCTGAATGAGAAGAACGGTAACGACCTGGAGACCGTGATTTCAATCCTGGAACGTGCGAAACAGGAAACAGGAAATGGTAAACCAGTAGCTATTATTCTTCATACCGAAATGGGCTTTGGGGTAGATTATATGATGGGAACCCACGCGTGGCACGGAAAAGCGCCAAACGACGAGCAGCTGGACACAGCCTTCAAACAGCTTTACCTGGAAGGTCCTGCTGATTACTAAATCGCTTTTGGCTTTCAGCAACTCGCTTTAGACCGATTTAACACACTCAATTCTAACCACAAACCCGCAAGAAGCCTAATGCAAAAAGCTGATTGCAAAAATTAAGTCATGAAATACCAAGTTTTAGATAATAAAGATACAAGAAGCGGTTTCGGTGCCGGACTGGCCGAACTTGCTGATACTAACCCCAACGTCGTAGCGCTTTGCGCAGACCTCATCGGCTCCCTGAAGATGGAAAAGTTCATCGAAAAAGCACCGGAACGGTTCATACAGGTAGGAATTGCCGAAGCCAATATGATGGGAATTGCCGCCGGACTTACCATTAACGGGAAAATTCCTTTCACAGGAACCTTCGCCAACTTCTCTACCTCACGAGTGTACGACCAGATCCGTCAGTCCATTGCCTACTCCGGCAAGAACGTGAAGATCTGTGCATCCCACGCGGGACTTACTTTAGGTGAAGACGGCGCTACACACCAGGTTCTGGAGGATATAGGAATGATGAAAATGCTTCCCGGAATGACGGTAATCAACACCTGCGATTACAACCAGACCAAAGCGGCCACATTGGCGATAGCCGATTTCGAAGGTCCTGTGTACCTTAGGTTCGGACGTCCTGTTGTGCCGGTTTTTATTCCGGAAGACATGCCGTTTGAAATTGGCAAAGGAATTATGCTGCAGGAAGGAACCGATGTTACCATCGTAGCTACCGGGCACCTGGTTTGGGAGTCTCTGGTTGCGGCTGATCAGCTTGAAAAGGAAGGAATTTCGTGCGAGGTGATCAACATCCACACAATCAAACCTCTGGACGAAGAAATCATCCTGAGATCAGTGGAAAAAACCGGAAGGATTGTTACAGCCGAAGAACACAACTACCTTGGAGGTTTAGGCGAATCTGTAGCCGGAATGCTCGCCAGAAAAAGACCGACCATCCAGGAATTTGTAGCTGTGAATGACACCTTCGGTGAATCTGCAACTCCGGCAGAACTCATGAAGAAATACGAAATTGATGCTGATGCTGTAAAAGCCGCTGTGAAGAGGATTATGTCCAGATAACTTTTTCTGAAATACATTTTAAAACACGTCTTCGGGCGTGTTTTTTTTTATTTTTACAATAGTTATTTCGAAAAAATAAACTTACACTACATATCGATGAAAATTTTCTTTTTCTTTTTAGCGCTAATACTGATTTCCTGTAATATCTCCAAAAAAACTTATAAACCCGTTACTACAGGACCAAATTGTAGATAACAATCAACCTTATCAATATCATAAAAACCGGCTTCAGTTAAGCAATTCTGTTAAAAAACAGTACGAACAAACTGTTATCTTATTAAATGGAAAGGAGATCGGTTATGACAAATTCAGTCAACTACTGAAAAACAAGAAAATAAATTCTATTGAAAGTATTTTTGATAAAGATAAAATAGAGAATTTAGGTTACTATTATAAGCAGGTGAAAAGAGTATTGTTGACTAGCAATTAAATTCACCGCTCTTTGGAAATTTCCAAAAAATCCTACCATTCACCTTAAAAATCCTATAATTCCACTTTCAATTAAGATAATTTGGTCAGTCATAAATTAATCAACTACCATGACTGACCCATTTAAAAAACTTATATACATTTCCTTTACTGCCCTTACTTTGTTGGCAGGAATTAGCCTTGACGCTCAGGAAACGGAAGCGAACCCAATACAAAATCCTCCGGTAAACGTCGAAGAAATGACAGGCAACCGTGGAGTTTCTTTCCAGATGATTCTGGACAAAAAATTAAGGAGCGTTCCTCAAATCGGCTTTTTTGGCGTAACGGATTAATGCGGGTGCGGGATTTCAGAGCACTCCTGGTGGAATCCGGCCTTAAGCAGCTTTAATTTACACTTACGCAACCCCCGAATGGCTTGTAATCGCCATGCCAAGAGTGGATGAGCAGGAATACAAATATCGAAGGGTTGGAAAGTATTGAATACAAACCGGCACTCAGTGATAAATGGAGACTGTATACCAGGCTGCAGGGAACTTATATCCATGCCATGACTGCAGATTTGCATACCAGAAGTTATATTCGCAGCCGCGTGGGCTTTACCTATAAAGAATTTACTTTCGGTGCGGGAGCCAACCTGGAATATTACGGCCCTTTAAAACATAAACAAAGCAATATCGGCGGCTTTCTGCAGGTAGCGTTGTTTTAAAACACAATTCATAAATTCCGAAGCCTCTCTTCCAGGACCCCCGCAGTTACAGCGCTAACCTGTTCCTTAGTAAATGATTGCTTCGTTGTTTCCCATCGTTATCGGAACCGATTACGATCGGTACTTCCGACTCGAAGGACGAAAGTCCACTTGCTCCCATGTCGCGGATTCTCAACCGAGGATCAGTAGTTATACAGAAGACATCCAGACTCTTGAGATTCCTGCGGAATGACAAAGAGGCTGTTTTTTGGATGTTGTGATAAAAAGCGACATTCAATTCAGATTTTAAATTTTGGATTTTAGAATTTTGATATTAGATCTTAGGTTTTAGATTTTAGATTTATTCAACATTAAAATATAGAGCCTCTTCTCCGTGCACATTGTGATAACCTTTGTGCCCTTTGTGGTTAAAAGTATCAAGATTTCAGATATCAGATCTCAGATCTCAGTTGTTAGATTTATGCAAAATTGAAGTATAGAACCTCTTCTCCGTGCACGCTGAGAAAACC
This sequence comes from Chryseobacterium sp., assembly GCF_008831505.1. Lineage (NCBI taxonomy): Bacteria > Pseudomonadati > Bacteroidota > Flavobacteriia > Flavobacteriales > Weeksellaceae > Chryseobacterium > Chryseobacterium sp. Next base: position 2,152,302 of record NZ_CP044507.1, read on the forward strand.
TTTGTGTCCTTTGTGGTTAAAAGTATCAGGATTTCAGACATCAGATCTCAGATCTCAGTTGTTAGATTTATGCAAAATTGAAGTACAGAACACCTTCTGCGTGCGCGCTGAGAAAACCTCCGTGAACGCTGTGGTTAACAGCACTCCTATTTTTAGCTCACAAATATCACTGATCAGCACAGAAAAATTTAAGGTTAAAAAGAGCATGGATTATAAATCCGCGACATCGGCTCAACTATTACATTAAGCATCATGCTTCAGGCGCACGTAAAAAATGTTCTGTGAAAGTTTCCTAAATTTGCGCCAGTGATGGACAGTCAACGGTCCGATATCTTCTCAATTTCAGCTTAAAATACTCCTTTGGAAAGACAGAAAATTGTAAAGCAGCATTATTTCAGGCTTATTTTGGCATCAATTGCTGTTGCCCTCGCAAGTGCGATACTCGCTTTTGGCCTCAAGCATCTCACTGAGTACCTGCAGCATCAAATATTTGGCGTCGCAGGCAGTTACGCTGCATTATACATAATCCTGCCCTCGGTCGGAATAACGATGATTTATTTCTCAAGGAAATATGTTTTTCAGAACAGGAAAAATAAAGGCATCACCGAGATTTACAAAACACTGGACCAGCGGAAGGAACATTTACCCTTATTTAAGATTCCGTCGCACTTTATCAATGGTTTCCTAACTGTTATTTTCGGCGGATCCACCGGTATTGAGGTGTCAACCGTGGTAGCGACAGCTACCATTGGAAATTATGGCTATAAAAAGGAGTTCTCCGCCAGAATGTACAAGCGCGAACTTATTTGCGCAGGCGTAGTTGCGGGTGTTGCTGTTTTGTTTGCAAGCCCACTGGCCGGATTTCTGTTTGCCATGGAGGTTATTGCACGTAAAATACGTCTTTCACTCGTTATTTCCTGCACAGTGGCTGCACTGAGCAGTTTTCTTTTCATCCGACTTTTCGACAACCAGACAATATTTAATACGCCTGTAGCCGACTGGAACTATGCTGCAGTACCCTTTTTTATATTGTTAAGTATTTCAGGTGGTCTTCTTTCTGTATATTTCACGCTGTTGGTTACGCGTATGAAAACATTTTTCGGAGGTATCAGCAACAATTTTATTAGGGTAAACCTGGGTGCTATAGCCGTTGGTCTCCTAATTTTCTTTTTTCCGGCTTTATACGGGGACAGTTATCACGGTTTACGAATGATGTTGGAAAGCCCGCCGGAGGGCAGCAGCGCAACTTTGATGCTGATCCTTACGCTGGCCATTCTGAAACCATTGGCTGCAGCACTGACACTTGGCGCCGGCGGTGACGGGGGCGTTTTTGCGCCAAGCATCGTGGCCGGCGCTTTTCTGGGGTTAAGCTTTGCTATAATTGGTAACACCTATTTTGGAATGCAGTTTATTCCGGTAAACTTTGCCCTGATAGGGGCTGCATCTATGCTCTCTGCAGCTTTGTTTGCTCCGCTTACTTCCAGCGTTCTGATCTGCAGCTTACTACCGGGTGGATTTATGCTTTATTTCCCCGTGTTCATTTGCTGTTTCATTGCCACTGCAACCGCAAAGAAGATACTGCCTTATAACGTATATACTTATGACCGGTATGTAAATGCAACTGCTTAGTATATTCGTAAGAGATTCGAATCAGAACTGTTAAAAAAAAGCCGGTTTATGAACTAAAACGGCTTTCTTCTTTCTTCTGTTAGCGGAACCAGATACCTGCTCTATAAAGTTTTCTCAAGTGCGACAGCCTTGGGGAACAGGATATTGTTTTCCAGATGGATGTGCTTGTGAAGGTCGTTTTCAAAATCCTCAAGCATCTTAAATGTTACCTGATAGGTTCCGCAGGCATCATCGGGAAACTGATAACCATTGGTCAGTTCTGAGATTTTCACAAAACGGTCGCCTTCGGCTTCGTGTTCCTCTTTCATCATAGCCACCGGATTTTCTACAGTTCCGAAATGCGGCTTATCAAGAGGCTCTCCACTACGCTGTGCTGTAACCATTTTTTTGATGAAGGGAAAAAGAATAAGTTCTTCTTTTTTCATGTGAGCACCTAAATCTTTCGCACTTTCTACAAAAAGCCTATTGATCTCAAACAGTTCGGGGTGACGGTCACCGTGGACTTTACATAATTTGTCCAGATATGGAATAAGCATGGCCGTTTTTTCCTCTACATAGCGGTGGTGGGTTTTCTCCACATAATCCGCCAGCAGGTCCAGCGGCCAGCTGTTGAAATCAATGTCTGAAGATTTCTGACTAGAAATTTCCTCCAACTCCCGATAGATGTCTTCGGGATTAACTTTTTTTCTGTCGCAGGCTTCCTCTATTGTTCTGCCGCCTTTGCAACAGAAATCTATGTTATACTTTTTAAAAACTTCCGCAGTCCTGAAATTTTCCGCTACGTAATCGCCTATTGTTTTTTCCTGGGTTAGCATATCACTTTTTTTTAAGATTATATGACAAAGGTACACCAAATTTTTAATTCGGACTATTTTATCCTATTTAAAAACAAAAAAAATCAGCGTAGCCAGGCCAACCCACTTTCAGTTCGCACAGCGAGGTCAAAGAAGGAAAATTTCTGAGTCATGATCTGCAGTTTTTCACGTACTATCTTAAAGTCATCATGAACCGGACAGGGATTAAGAGCTGAGCATCTGTGCAGTCCCAGTCCACATTCTGTAAATACTCCGGGACCGTCAAAAAGAATGACGATATCGTAAATGGTAGTGCCTTTCTGTTTTTCCTCATTAAAAACAAAACCGCCCATTTTGCCACGCGACGATTCCAGTATCTTTTCACGGTTCATACGCTGCAGTATCTTAGCAGTGAAGGCCAACGGTGCGTCCACAGATGCTGCTACCTGCTTCACGTTTACGAGTTCATTCCGCAAACTTTGTTTGGCAACATAGATCGCAGCTTTGATCGCGTATTCACATGCTTTCGAAAACATCGGTCCGATTATTTAAAGAACTGCCATTTGGGAATAAAGGCAAGCAGACCTATTCCTGTAAAGAGGAACAGTGATGTAACATCTGTATAGAGAAATGTATCCAGGTAATAGATGTGGGAATAAAAATGTGCACCTACCAGCAATGGAAAAAGGATTACGCCAATTTTCCGGTAAAGATAAATGAGGAGAAGCGAAAGGATAATAAGGAAATCGACAGAGAAAATAATGTAAAAATACCACTCCGGAATTTTAAGTTCACCTTGCTGCAGGTACTGATCCACATCTACACCAATACCCATAATTGTGAAAAGTAAAAGCGCGAGCAGTGACAGTATAAAACCTAAATCTTTTTTAGGGCTTTCATCGGCAAATTCATTCCTTTCCATAGGTGCAAAAATAATGAAACCTGCGAACAATCCGCAGGTTTCAGTAAATGTAATTAATAAATTAGATCCTTACGGCATCAATAAGTCTGTTCTTGTCGCTCAGATACTCTTCCATGGAGATCATACTTTCGGTTCTCATTACATCCTGTATGTCATCAATCATATAAATGATTCTTTTGGCATCCTCGGTATTCTTGGCACGCATCTTACAGAAAATATTATATTTTCCAGAAATTACGCTGGCTTCCACAACATTTGGAATAGCAGCAAGTTCTTTCAGTACTTCCTGAGTACGGTTTGATTTGGTAAGGAGAATCCCGATAAAGGCAGTAAAATGGTAATCAAGTTTGCCATAATCTATGCTAAGTGAAGATCCAAGAATGATTCCGGCATCTTCCATTTTCTTAACCCGAACATGAATTGTGCCGGCAGAAACGTCCATTTGTTTAGCAATTTCGGTAAAGGGCATACGGGTGTTTTTCACCAGGAAATCAAGAATTCTCTTGTCTATCTCATCTAACTGATAATTCATTTTATTTAATTGAGTATTTATTAATAAATTGCTGTATTTTTTGCAAAATTACAAAAAAATATTAAACAACACAATATTTAGAATGTATTAACGATAATTTAACGCAACCTTATGTTCAACCTAATAATTACAAAGCAATTGAATCTTTTGTTTTTGATTCTTTGGAATTTGAGGGGTTTTGTGAAGAGGGTATTTTATCCTTCTGCCTTCTTTTGAAGATGGTATTAAAACTTTTGCTCCATACTACCCCACCTCCATAGGTTTGGTTGGCTGCACCGTTACTTCCTCCACTTCCCATTCCGATATTCATTGGTTTGGAGTAGCCCCGAAGCACCAGTGTGCCGTCATTTTTCTTGCTTACGTCAATTTCTACGGTTCCTTCTCCGGAAAGCAGGTCGGTGTCTGTACCCTCCGGTCCTCTGGACAAAGGTATACCCAGACCTGTTTTCACCTTAACGCGTGGTGAGAGATCGAAACTCACTCCGGCATTGGCACGGTCTCCTGTATTTGAGGCCTCATCGCCGCGCACATAATTCAGGTCAATCTGAAATTCATTGCTGATGGTGTTCAGTACAGATCCGAGCTGTCTGAAAAGCAGGTTATATCCTGTATTTTCGGCAATATTACCCACATCCAGTCCGGTTGCGGTTGTATTAAATCGGTTAAGCAATAATACAGAACCAAACTGTATCACCTTTTCATCCTCCTGATTCATTTTCGATGCCAGTGTTTCCCGAATCTGGCTGGAAACATCAACAGCCGACACACCCAGTTCAATTTTAGGATTATTCAGTGTCTGCGTAATCCTGGTTTGAAGCAGAACATTCACAGGCTGCAGAGCAACTCCCAGATAATCGCCGGTGTTGGAAACAGTACGCATATAGTTGGCAGTGATGTCGAGTGCAGGTGTTAAGGCATCGCCATCCCAGCGGATGCTGCTGCCCTGAACAATCTGGAAGGTACGGTTTAGGACGGCTTTGGAGGTGAAGGTTCCGTTTTCAACGATATAAGAACCGTTCATTTCAATGTTTCCGGTCCGGGCCATCACAAACCGCAGTTCGTCGGATGTTCCGCGCACCGAGATATTTCCTATATCATCTCCTACGAGTACATTCACGGTAGTTCCTTTGTCCACAGCCAGATTGAAGTCAATATTCATATTGGCACCTGACCGTTTTTTATCCTCCAGGGTAATGACTCCTTTGTCATCCTCCTTGAGAAACCGCAGCATCTTAAATTCTTCAACATTGGAGGTGGAATTGGAGTTAAAAGTAAACACACTGTTGTTGAGGGCCCTCATATTAGGCGTTTGTATACTCAGCGATTTCACCGGACCGGAAACATAGAGATCTCCTTGACCGTATATCCTACCCCAGAACAGATCATAATCGCTTTGCGTGGTATTAAGCATCATTAGATTATCTGCCCTCATAATGAGCTCGACCGCCATAGAAGCCAGGGTTTCAAAATAAATCGCCCCGGAAATTGTACCGCTGGAATTGTTACGACCGTCCCGGACTCCAATATTATTAAGTATCGCGCGGCCCCGTGACAATGGAATTACGGTGTCCTCAAAAGAATAATCGACACCTGTAAAATCAAGTTTAAGCCCGAATTTACTCATTGCGATGTCACCACTGTAATCCAGATCCTTCAGCGTACCGTTCACAGACAGCACCCCATTGGCATATCCACGCATATTACTGAAAACCCCTTTAACGAACTGATTGGCAAATTTAAGATCGAAGTCCTTCATATCAGCCTTGATGTCCAGGGTAGGTGAAGGCGTGTTATTGTCAATGGTGCCGGTTACCAGCAAATTGTTATCGCCGATGATTCCGGCGGAAATTACCTGAGCTTCTATGTCGAACACATTTGCAGTAGCTGAATTCTTAGCATTGATAACAATATTACCAAGATCCTCGCCATCCATTGTAATGTTATCAATCCTCAAATCCACGAGTGGTTCCAGGTTATTCCGATTCATTGTAATGTTGATGCTTCCGTTTGCAAGTCCCTGCATATCCAGAGAATTTCCACCAGCCTGCATTTCCAGGATTTTGGCAATCTGCATATTCTTAACTTCAGCCTCGGCATGGAAATCCTTAGCAGATTTGAACGTAGCAGTTTTAACAAGTAACTCGCTGCTGTCCGAGAAAATACGCAGATTCTCTATCAGGAAATCTTTGGTTGCCTTGCGGTAAGTAATGGAATGATTCAGTTGCGGACTGGTATCAATACTCCATGTAACATTATTGAAATTAACCGAAGTAGGGTCAAACCTTACTACATAGTCACCCTGAGTGTTTGTAGACTGGTTTAAGTTAATGCTATAATTCTTGAGTTCTCCGTTAACTTCCTCCTGCGGATTTCCGTGTTGAAAATTGGCGGCAATATGAAGCAACCGGTTGTTTTCGTTTCGGCCCGTTATGCTTACCTCTTTTAGAACATTATTACCATACTGCGCCCGGTCCACCTTTGCGAATATCTGTTCATCAAGATTGGCAGTGTTGATGCGAACCACCAAGTTGTTTACCATGGCACTGTCCCTTTTTACGAGGTCGCTTTGTGTGATCCGGTATTCAGGGTTTACTGCCGCAAGCGCACGGTCCGCATCGGTGATTTCCTGCTTTTTCGTCGTATAATACATCAGTTCGGACGCATCCAGATTCAGGACCAGGTTGTTGGCATCCCCATTATAGGAGCCGTTCACAAAAGCTCCGCGCGGGATCCGCAGGTCCGGCATAAAATAATTCACCAAATTCTGGCGAATATTGAATTCCATATTAAAATTCTGCCCACGGAACATCCGGCGCGGCGGCGGACCCACCAGGATTTTATTGAGGCCGTTTTCTATCATCGCGGGTAGATCGCCCAGATTATAACGGCCCGCAATCCTGCCGCTTACAGCGCCCGGTGCATCTACTGCTACAACGCGGTTGCCGTCCTCAAAAAAGGCCTGTACTTTTGCATTTGGTATATTAAATTTTTGAGTGGATGTAGCGAAATTCAGATTGGTAAGCTCTGCGTCCAGGTTCATATCGTTCAGACTGGTCATTGCTATCTTACCGTTTACCTGGCCACTCATAACCTGGCTGCCGGAAGCCCCGGTAAAATAATTCAGGTTCAGATAGCCAATATCTGCATTTACATCGGCAAGGATCCGGGAGGTCCGGAAATCAATAAGACCCTTCACTGCGCCCCGCGCCTGATCATCATTCACCTTTACAATTCCATTATAGGTTCTGCGGTCCAGCAAACCATCCAGGGTGACATTATTAATTACTTTATCCAATATTTCAATGCTGGCAATCTGGGACTGCGTACGGATGCGCATGGTATTTACATCAAAACTCTGCCCGTCCACATTAAATTTACCTGTAATGAGTCCAACCTGCTTACTTTTGGTGATTATGGAAGTGTTAAGATCAAAAACCTCGGCATATCCGCGGTATTTGGGCATAACCGTGCTGTAATCAGTCAGGTAGAAATTCCGGATATTTGCCCTGCCGATGCCGGTGATGAGATTGCCTCTGGGTACATAAATCTGCTCGGGCATCACCCTTACGCCACCCCGGTATCTGAGCCGGCCGAAATCATCGGCAAAATTCTTCATCTTTTCAGAAACAAATGTGGGTAACATGGCTTTCAGACCCTTATAGGTAAAATCGGTTGACAGATCATTGGTCTCAATTACAAACTTGCCGTTCAGTAAATTACTGAGTTTCATGGTGCCCGTACGCACACTCACATCGCGGTTGCCCAGAACAAAGTTACTGAGATAGAAGTTGTTAAGAGGTCCGGCCATCGATCCGGATATGTTTACCGGCTTGTAATTGTCCCACTGCGTTACAAAATAACTGATATCATAGCCGCTGATCTGACTACCCTGTTTCATTACCATTTCCCAACGTACCCGGTTGGTAAAATCTGACCACGACCCATTATTGAGGTTGAATTTTACATCACCCTGCAGCAGGGTGTGGTCTGTGAGCAGAGTAAGATCCCGAAGTGAAAGAAAATCTTTCGTAAGTGAAATATCTGCTGAAAATGTATCCACAGTATGTTTCTTGCCCCAGCGGCTCGTATTGAAGCTAAGGTTATTAACCTGAGCGAAAACATCGCCACCATTTACACGCACACTTGGTGCGCGCAGGTTTAGATTTTGGGCTACCAACCACCGGCCCTTATCTCCACTGCTGTTCCTGTTGATAATGGAAACCCTGGAGTTCACAAGTTCTACCCGGGAGTTGAGTAGAAAAGGGGGCTTGGTGGGATCCGCTTTCTTTCCTGAATCAAAATTTCCGATATATCTGATGAAGTTTGAAATGCTGTCGCCTTCATAGGTGATTACTTTAATATCGGCCTCAGTCAATGTCAAAGCATCAAAACTTAGCGAGTTACTGCTGCCGCTAATGGCATTGGTGGCCAAGGCAATCCAGTTTGAGTTGGCACGGAATTCACGAACTTTTATAAATTCAAGTCCTTTATAGTCTTTTATGGTGAGGCCGCGAATGGTAACATCGCCAAAGTAATCTACATGGACATCTCGTGTGGACATCTCTGCCTTAAAATCCTGGTTTAGGATCTGCAGCGCCTGATTGGCAGCCCAGCGCTTTGTTACAGGTAAATTTACTGCTACCAGTGCAATTACGAACAGCGAGAGACTGAACCAGAAAATAATGAGCATCAGCTTCACCCACCAGCGAACGTTGGTTACATCCTTTGCGGCCTGCTCTACAATAGCCCCGGCTGAACCTACGGGATCCTGCACTACATCGGAGACCACCTCCTTTACCTGCTCCACTTTTTCACCGATCTTTTCGGGAATAGTATTTGAATGCTGCTCGTTACTGTTTTTATTATTCTCTATATTTGCCATTGTAATGAACGAGTCAATAATTTTAGGGATAGAGTCGTCCTGTGACGATACTTCTGCGGCAGTGATCAGAGGTAATGAGATTCTCTCCAATATTGCAGCAAATCAGGAAATTCACAACTTATACGGCGGGGTTGTCCCCGAACTGGCTTCCCGTGCGCATCAGCAAAACATCATTCCAGTTGTACAGCAGTCCATAACCAGAGCAAATATACAACAAAATGATATTGACGCCGTAGGCTTCACCCGGGGTCCCGGTCTGTTGGGATCACTGCTTGTGGGAACCTCCTTTGCTAAATCACTGGCTATGAGCTTGAATGTACCCTTAATTGAGGTAAATCATCTCCAGGCCCACATTTTAGCGCATTTTATTGCCGATGCAAATCCTGTGCCTCCGAAATTCCCTTTTCTATGCCTTACTGTAAGTGGCGGACATACCATGATTGTGCTGGTTAAGGATTACTTTCACATGCAGATCATCGGTAAAACTACGGACGATGCGGCTGGTGAAGCCTTCGACAAGATTGGAAAGATATTTGGCCTGGATTACCCGGCCGGTCCCATCATTGACAGATTAGCCAAGGACGGAAATCCTACGGCCTACGAATTCAGCAAGCCGAAGATGCAGGACTACGATTACTCCTTTAGCGGCATTAAAACTTCAGTGCTTTATTTTATCCAAAAAGAAATCAGGAAGAATCCGGAATTCATCAGCGAAAACATAAATGACCTTTGTGCCTCTGTTCAGAAAAGTATCGTAGATATCCTGATGCAGAAACTTACAAAGGCAGCTACTGAACTGAAAATTTCCGAAGTTGCGATAGCAGGAGGTGTTTCAGCCAACTCAGCACTGAGAGAAGCAATGCAGGATACAGGACGACGATTAGGTTGGAATATTTATATACCAAAATTTGAGTATACTACAGATAACGCCGCAATGATTGCCATGGTAGCAAAACTCAAATTTGAACGTGGTGAATTTTCGGACCTCTCCGTTTCTGCCGCAGCCAGGTATGATCTGGTGTCTGATTTCACTAATAAGGATTAATTCATACAGTGATGAAATTATTTTTTGGCGAAATTTTCCCCGAAGTTAAGATTGATGAAGATGAACAGCAGCACATCCTTAAGGTTTTGCGTATGCGTGATGGTGATGAAATTACAGTCACTGACGGAAAAGGAAATGCGGCAAACGGCCAGCTGATCCTGGAGGGTAAAAAAGTTATTTTGGATAATGTAAAATACCTTCCGCCGGCTCTACCCTTTTCCCTGAACCTTCATATTGCGATTGCACCAACCAAAAATATAGACCGTATCGAATTTTTCGTGGAAAAAGCCACTGAAATGGGCATCAGCGAGATAACATTCTTACTGACGGAAAAGACGGAACGGCGGAATTTGAACTTCGAAAAATTACAGAAGCAGGTGATCGCCGCATCCAAACAGTCGCTTCGTTTTCACTTTCCAAAGGTGAACAACCTAACCAAGCTTTCAGATTTTATTCAGAAACAGGCCCCCGGGGAAACATTTGTAGCACACTGTGATTCTGCTTTTGAGAGAAGAGAACTCCATCAGATTCCTTCTATGGACAGAATAACCTTTATGATAGGACCTGAGGGCGATTTCAGTCCGGCAGAGATTAAGCTGCTGGCAGACGCTGGCATCACAGCGGTTTCGCTGGGAAATCAAAGGTTACGCACCGAAACGGCAGGTACATTTGTAGCAGCATGGAATTACAACCGGATAAATGGAGGACTATAGTATACGTTGAGCATTTATCTTCTGCAAAAGTGGCTCGTGGAACCTAACTTATCAAACTTTGAGATTTCGAGAGAGGTCACATAAGTAAATTTCATGGCAAGGAGGCAAATGGAACTTCAGAAGATTTCCAATGATCTGTTTGAGAGCCACGCTAACTACAACCTATCCTTATTGCTTCCCGTCATTCTTGACGGGAATATTTTAACCAGCAATTAACTTTAAGATTGAATTTCTATTCAGTCTTTTTATACGTTTCTCCTCTACTAAAGCTTCTTTTTTTGTTTGGTATGGCGCTATATAAACCACTCTCCAGTCACGTACAGAAGAGGTGAATTTATGCAGGCCATTAAGATGATGATTGAGACGCTGTGCTACATCGGTTGAAAACCTTTTGTAGTAAACATCTATTTCGGCCGTATAGAATATAAACATAGTACATAAATAAATTCTAAGTTAAGAATTAAATAGTACTGTTGGATAATTACTTGTGGCCTATATAAAAAAAAGCCCCAAAATGGGGCTTTATGCGATCCGGACGGGACTCGAACCCGTCTCGTCATTCATGACGAGATGACAGGGTAGCATTCTAACCCTTTATTAACTTCTCAATTGATGCTCTATTCAGTCTTTTTATACGTTTCTCCTCTACTAAAGCTTCTTTTTTTGTTTGGTATGGCGCTATATAAACCACTCTCCAGTCACGTACAGAAGAGGTGAATTTATGCAGGCCATTAAGATGATGATTGAGACGCTGTGCTACATCGGTTGAAAACCCTTTGTAGTAAACATCTATTTCAGCCGAATATAGAATATAAACATAGTACATAAATAAATTCTAAGTTAAGAATTAAAATAGTACTGTTGGATAATTACTTGTGGCCTATATAAAACAAAAAAGCCCCAAAATGGGGCTGCATGCGATCCGGACGGGACTCGAACCCGTCTCGTCATGAATGACGAGATGATAGGGCAGCATTCTAACCCTTAATTAACTTCTCAATTGATGCTCTATTCAGTCTTTTTATACGTTTCTCCTCTACTAAAGCTTCTTTTTTTGTTTGGTATGGCGCTATATAAACCACTCTCCAGTCACGTACAGAAGAGGTGAATTTATGCAGGCCATTAAGATGATGATTGAGACGCTGTGCTACATCGGTTGAAAACCTTTTGTAGTAAACATCTATTTCGGCCGTATAGAATATAAACATAGTACATAAATAAATTCTAAGTTAAGAATTAAATAGTACTGTTGGATAATTACTTGTGGCCTATATAAAAAAAAGCCCCAAAATGGGGCTTTATGCGATCCGGACGGGACTCGAACCCGTCTCGTCATTCATGACGAGATGACAGGGTAGCATTCTAACCCTTTATTAACTTCTCAATTGATGCTCTATTCAGTCTTTTTATACGTTTCTCCTCTACTAAAGCTTCTTTTTTTGTTTGGTATGGCGCTATATAAACCACTCTCCAGTCACGTACAGAAGAGGTGAATTTATGCAGGCCATTAAGATGATGATTGAGACGCTGTGCTACATCGGTTGAAAACCCTTTGTAGTAAACATCTATTTCAGCCGAATATAGAATATAAACATAGTACATAAATAAATTCTAAGTTAAGAATTAAAATAGTACTGTTGGATAATTACTTGTGGCCTATATAAAACAAAAAAGCCCCAAAATGGGGCTGCATGCGATCCGGACGGGACTCGAACCCGCGACCTCCGCCGTGACAGGGCGGCATTCTAACCAGCTGAACTACCGGATCAGATTTTAAAAAGTTCTGATAAACTTCAATTTTAACTCCTGCATCTCACTTCTGATAATGCGTACTTCAACATCTGATGACGTGAATAATAAGCTGCGATCCGGACGGGACTCGAACCCGCGACCTCCGCCGTGACAGGGCGGCATTCTAACCAGCTGAACTACCGGATCAGATTTTGAAAAGTTCTGATAAACTTTAGTATCCCAGTGGACTCGAATCCGTCTCGTCACTCTTGACGAGAGCATTCTAACCAGCTGAACTACCGGATCAGATTTTAAAAAGTTCTGATAAACTTTTGTATCCATCTGGACTCGAACCCGTCTCGTCACTCTTGACGAGAGCATTCTAACCAGCTGAACTGTCTTACCAATTAATGTTAAAGAACTTCTTCCTTTTTGGTGAGTGCAAAAGTACACAAATTTCTATACGGCACCAATTTTTTATTAATAAAAATACTTCCCCCGAAGGGAAAGCATTCATTATCAATCTGATTATTTTTATAAATGTGCTGAAAGTTTTTCAGAAATAACTTCTTTTGAAGCTACACCTACAATCTTATCTACCACCTCTCCATTTTTGAAGATGAGCACAGTCGGTATATTTCTGATACCATAATCTACAGAAACCTGCTGATTATTGTCTACATCTACTTTACCCACTACTGCCTTTCCTTCAAAATCGGCGGCAACTTCTTCGATAATGGGTCCAAGCATACGGCATGGTCCGCACCATACTGCCCAAAAATCTACAAGTACCGGTTTATCTGATTTAAGCACTGTTTCCTGAAACGAGCTGTCTGTAATCTCTACTGCCATTTTTTATATTTTTTTATTAATACTGTATGAACTATTGCAAATGTACACTTTTATAGGTCAACCCTATTCATGTGGCACCTATTCTAACTATTTACACTTTCTATATTATAACTTTCCGCAATTTTCTGCAATGCATCAGCCAAAACGTCAATTTCATCTGTCGTTGTAAGATGACTAAAGGATACACGCAGTGGTGTGGTGGTGTTCAGTTCTTCATCATCCAGGAGCATCAGCATCACCATTGAAGGCTTAGAGGCACCAGAAGAACAGGCGCTTCCCTGTGAAACCGCGATACCCTGCATATCGAGCTTCATACCAATCATGGGATCTTTAAAAGGAAGCAAGACACTTAATACCGTATAGAGACTGCTATGTTCACTACTCCTTCCGTTAAACTTGACGCTGGGGACACTTTCTGATATCCTCTTAACGGCATAATCCTTAATTTGTATGATATGCTCAGAATATTCTTTCATATGCTTCATCGCAAGTTCCATTGAGGCGCCAAGCCCTACAATTCCGGCAACATTTTCAGTACCGGCTCTCAAGCTTCTTTCCTGAGGACCTCCGGTGATCAAAGCTTTCAGACCGGAAGACTTTCTTATAAATGCGAAACCACTGCCCTTTGGACCGTGGAATTTATGAGCACTGCAGGACGCAAAATCCACCGGAATGTCTGAGAAATCAAGATCCATATGTGCCATACTCTGTACGGTATCCGAGTGAAACAATGCATTAAACTCTTTACAGATTGTTGCGACCTTCTTTAGGTCTATCATGTTACCAATTTCATTATTGGCATGCATAAGGGAAACCAGTGTCTTAGCGTCTGATTGCTTCAGCACTTCCTCCAGCTGCACCAAATCTATATCACCTTTTTTGTCCGGACGAAGGTAAACCACCTCAACATTCTTACGGCTTTTCATTTCCGCAACCGTTTCGGCAACACATTTATGCTCGATGGGTGATGTAATTATCCTGGTAACGCCCAAATTACGCACACACGATTTAATAATCATGTTATTGCTTTCGGTACCGCAAGAGGTAAAAATAATCTCTGCCGGACTTACACGTAGATAATCCGCAATCTTCCTCCGTACATTTTCAATAAGGATTTTAGCTTCCTGACCAAAACTGTGGGTGGATGATGGATTACCAAAGTTCTTCATGGCCGCAACCATTTCAGTAATTACCTGATCTGCAATAGGTGTAGTTGCAGCGTTATCCAAATAGACTTTCTTCATGAGGAGTACGTGTTATAGCTTTCAAAATTAATGAAAAAAACGGAAATAGCTTTCGTCGGCCCAGTTCAGCATGGGCTTGTCACCCGCCGTATCGCCAAAGGCTATTATCTTGTCAAATTTCCGCCCCTTGATTTCCGCACGAATGCGGTTAAGTTTTTCATTACCGTTACAATTAGGCGTAATAAACCTACCTGTAAACACATCATCCCTAAATTCTGCTTCCGTAGCCAGAAGTTTCATATTGAACTTCTGTGCAAACGGGCGGACCCAAATATCCAGCGAGGCGGTAACCAGCCAACTTTCAGTTTGAGCCGAATCGCGGCTCTTCAGAAAATCAAGCGCATTCTGCCGCATTACAGCGGGGAAATTCTCGTTAAAAAACCTATCCGATTCTTCTTCAATCCGGCTACGTCTTTCACCTTTAAGTACTGAGGATATGAAACTTTTCTTAACCGTCTCAGCATCCATAAGTCTTAATTTCAATAATATAAAAAGAGGAATGTGAAGTACAAATCTGATGTAAAACCTACAGGCATTATAGTGCCTAAGAAACATAAACATAGTGTCCCTATAGGTAAGGGTACCGTCAAAATCAAAGCAATAAAGTTTTCTCATCAGATAAATATCAGAGTTTAAGTTTAACAAAAATAAACTCCGGAATATTCTTTATAACAAACATTATAAGACGCCAAACAGGCAATACATAAATGACATTACGTTTATTTCTGTAAGCTGTATAAATATTTGCAGCTGCCCTGGATGGTGTAACTGTAAGTACAGGATTGAGCGGCAGCCCCTCGGTCATTTTAGTCCTCATAAATCCGGGTTTCACGGTCATTATGTGTACGCGCCGGTGGTGCATATAATTACGCAGACCACTTAAGTATGCGGTCAGTCCTGCTTTGGCACTTCCATAAATAAAATTGCTTTGCCTGCCCCGGTCTCCCGCCACCGACGAAAGCACAATCATGGTACCTCCGCGGCGGCGTTCCATTTTCTCAGCAAAATGCGTCAACAGCGGAATGAGACGGCTAAAATTAATATCCAGCACCCTGGTTGTATTTTTTGTGTCATAAAGACCTTCCTCACTGCCCATACCCAGATATCCAACCGCACAGAACAGGAGCGATGACTCAACCCGCTCAAAACGTGAAAAATTGAGTTCGGAGGTAAGGTCCAGCATTACAATCTCTGACTCCTGCAGATATTTAACCTGAAGATGCTGTGCAAATTTGTGTGCGAGTTCAGGTTCGGAGGTAAACAGATACAGTTTTTCCAAATTTCCGTCCCGCTGCAGGACCTCTTCCACAAAAGCCTGGGCCACTTCCGAATTACTGCCTAATACAATCATTGCCTATTTCTTTTGCTGTTTGTGCCGTGTGTAGTTTGCGACGTAATGGTGCTGTTCAGGATTCTTTTATGCTGAAGTGACACAAATTTGGGATTTTCCACATTCCTTAAATAGTTGGTTAATGAGTTTTTACTCATCGAATCCTTGGTCAGATAAATTCTTCCGCCATATTTCTCAACTATAGTATCCAGCTGTGCTACCAATGTGGGAAGTTGCAGGTTCACCTTAAAATCCAGGGCCAGTGTATACCCTTCCATCGGAAAAGAATTGTAGGCAAATGGATTATTCTTACCAAACAGTTTAAGTACCGCCAAAAACGATCCATTACCACTTTCCGCAATGGCAGAAAGTATTTCCTGCATACCCTGACGGCCGTGCTCTTTCGGAATCACCATCTGATACTGGATAAAGCCCTTCTTCCCATAGATCCGGTTCCAGTTTCCCACTGCATCCAATGGAAAGAAAAACCTTTCATAATCTACAATATTCTCTGTTTTTTTCTGCCTTTGCTGAGCATAATACAGTTTATTAAACAGTTTCACTGTGAATCTGTTCAGCAGGACGGAAGGCAGATATCCCGGCACTGAGGGCAGCAGCCGCTCCTTTATTACGTAAGGGGTTTCGCGCTTCTTTGCATCAATTTCATTTCTGGTGGCATGTTCGCCACGCATCAGAATGGACCGCCCTATCCTGTTGCCCGTTTGCAGGCAGTCTATCCAGGCCACATTGTACGTCCACGAGTCACTCTCCTCGAACAGGGAAAAGATCTGGTCCAGATTTTCAGCTTTTATGCTTTCCTGCCGGATATAAGCAGTTTCTATATTACGGAGTTTGAAAACGGCCGAAAGTATGATACCTGTAAGGCCCATCCCTCCAATGGTGGACCAAAACAGCTGTGCATTTTCGCTTTCCGAGCAGTTATGTACAGAACCGTCTTCAATCATTAGTTTAAATGAAATCAAATAATCTGAAAAACAACCCTCAGAATGATGATTTTTGCCATGCACATCAGAAGCAATGGCACCTCCAACGGTTATGAATTTGGTTCCGGGAGTAACATAGAGGAAATATCCCTGTTTAATTATAAGGTCCAGCACATCCGCCAGCAAAACCCCGGACTCACATTCGATTATCCCATTAATCCGGTCAAAATTTATAAATTTATTCAGTCTTGCAGTGGAGAAAATATTTTCTGCCAGCGCAGCATCGCCATAACATCTTCCGTTGCCCCTCGCAATTACTTCGTTATGTTGCTCAACAAAGGACCTGATTGCGGAGAGCGTGTCTGCGGTGCGGATATTCTTTGTTACCACAGGATAATTGCCCCAATTGGCTATTTTCTGTACAAAATTCTTCTTCATCCTAATTAAAACTGCTTATCATATATCAAGAGCAGGAAGGTAGCAAACCACATGGCAAGAGTTACCTGTATGTAACGGTCTTTGTATATGATTTTTGTCGGAGATTCTGTCTTGTTATGCACAAGAGTTTGCTGAAGGTATCTCATAAATGCAAACACTACAAAAATGAATGTATAGAATATCCGGCTGCCAAACCGATCCTGCACTTCCGGCTGCACGGTGAACATAAGGTAGGAAATTATAGCGAGAGTAACGGATATTGACAGCGCGATATCGGCAAACTGAACATTATAACCATCCAGGGCTTTCCGCGTACGCCCGGAAATCTGGGCATTGATAAGTTCACCCCGCCGTTTGCCAAATGCAAGCACGAGTGCTAACACGAATGTAAGAAGGATGGCCCACTGGGATATAGGGATTCCTGAAATATAACCACCTGCCAGTACACGGAGCACGAAACCTGTTGCAATTATTGACACATCAATGATGGCTACATGTTTCAGATGAAAGGTATAAGCCACATTAAGCAATACATAGAACAGGATGACGGAGGAAAATTTTCCGACACTGATTCCGAGACAGAACTGCGAAACAGCCAATAACAGGAGTGCGGCTGCGAGCACCATAAACATAAAAGCAATCGCGGTACTCTTTGATATGGCACCGCTGGCAATCGGTCTGTTGCATTTTTCGGGATGCCTGCGGTCGGACTCTACATCGGAATAGTCGTTCAGAATATATATAAAGCTGGCGGCCAGAGAGAACACTACAAAAGCTGCTAAACTCTTTAAAACCAAATCAGCATTAGTGATGTTGCCGGAAAAAAACAGCGGAAGAAAAACAAAAAGGTTCTTGACCCACTGCTCCACACGTAGCAGTTTTATATATTTTGTCATAAATAATTTGAGGAATCAAGCGTAAAAATACGTTATTTTAAGACAATGCATTTTACAGGCAACAAAAAAAACTGCCAGGAGGCAGTTCATTATAAATATTGGGCTCAATAAAGTTCTTACTGTTCCTGCTGAGCTTCCTTAATCATATTTTCATTCGCAGTAATTGCAAATTCTACACGACGGTTATCTGCCCGGCCCGCTTCGGTGTCATTAGAGGACTTGGGATCACTTTCACCCATACCCATGGTGTACATGCGGCTGGAAGCCACTCCTTTGCCTACCAGATAGGACTTTACCGCAGCTGCTCTTCTTTCAGACAGAGCCTGGTTGTAACTATCCGTTCCTTTACTGTCAGTGTGACCATAAATATTAATGTTGGTGTCTTCATTATTTTTAAGGATATCCGCAAGTTTATCGAGGTTTGCTCTGGAGGTCGCTGACAGTTCAGACGAATCAAAACCAAAATTAACCATTCTCTCCGGCAGAGTTACCTTAATTCCTTCATTTACCCTTTCAACTTCGGCGCCAGGCAGTGTTTGCTTTATCTCTTTAGCCTGTTGGTCCATTTTGCGACCAATCACATTACCGGCTACACCACCAATGATGCCCCCTAGGACAGCTCCGGCCGGCGCGTTGCCACCTTTACCCACATTGTTACCCAACACACCGCCGATAACAGCCCCTGTAGATGCGCCTACAACGGTACCTCTTTGCTGGTGATTTGAATTCTGAATAGTTTCGCAACTCGTAAGCATAAGAGCCGCTGTAATTCCTGCTATATAAGTATTCCTTAATTTCATGATTTTATTATTTATTGATTATTTTGCAGTTCTCTGGAAATTGTAAATTACATTAACGTTCTGACCTTCAAAAGGAACCGATTGCTGCACTGAAAACTGGTCGGCGGTCTGGTTTAACAAAGTAAGTGCATATCCGGTTTCATTCTCTTTCGGTTTTGTACCGTCAAAGATTTTCTTGAACTGAAAAGTATTACCACTTACTACCTCAAACTTAATTGGCTGCGTTTTTACCGGGCAGGCTCCGCCACCGTTCAATGTGTATGATCCTGTATAATTATTCGGTACCAGTACCCACTGGCTTCCCACGAAACACTGAGCATCGGCCCCTTCATCAAAAGGTCTTATCATATAAGATTTATCGTAATCTACACTTGTAATTTGCCATGTACCTTTCATCTTAAGAAATTCCGCTCTGTTGGCCTGGGCAGTTTTTGCAGTTGAGCAGGAAACAGCCAGCGAAGCTGCCGCAATTCCCGTTAAAAGTATTTTTTTCATTGTTTTAATATTTGATAATGGCAAACAGGCGAAAACCGTGCCAGCAAAAAAGTCTGAAAACAGAAAAAGCCCATAAAAATGGACTTTCTCTCACTAACTTTTTACTGAATGACAACAGCTTATTTTGCTTTTTTCTTTGCTGCCGCCTTTTTGGCTGCGGGCTTAGAAGCTTTGCTTTCAGCTTTGTAGAAATTGGTAAAAGCATATTCTGCCGCCTTATACAGGTCAATAACTCCCCCTGATCTGGAAATCATTTCAAAAGTGCTGTTCTTATCAGAATCAAGCATCGCACTGACTGTGGATTTATTTGACGTTTTAACCAGCGATTCAATTATCTGTTCGGGTTTCAGGTTGGGCATATAAGCCCACAGCACAGCTGCGGCACCCGCCACAACCGGAGAAGCCATGGAAGTCCCCTGTTCGTATTTGTATTTGCCATCGGGTACAGGTGCGTAGATCTCCTGCCCCGGAGCGAATACATCTACCATCTTCTGGTTATAATTGGAAAAGGAAGCTCTTAAAGATCCGGCGTCCTTCGTGCTGGCACCTACAACAATCATATTGTTAATGAAAGGTTTTTCATCGGCAGTACTTTTAAAGTTGCTTGGAAAATAAGTGTGTTCAGCAACGTTGTGGTTGTCATTTCCGGCCGCTTTAACCAAAAGAACCCCTTTGTCCTGCGCATATTTGAACGCATCCCAAACGACTTCCTTACCAGGTGAAACCGGCTTACCAAAGCTCATGTTCAGGATTTTTGCACCGTTATCCACCGCGTATCTGATAGCATTTGCCACGTCCTTGTCACGCTCATCACCGTTTGGCACTGTACGCACAGCCATAATTCGGGCTACCCTGGAGGCTACACCATACTGAACCTCATTCCCATGCGGAAGTCCTGCAATAATTCCGGCCACATGGGTACCATGTCCGGCATCCGGCCCCTCATAGTTATTATTTCCGTAATACCTCTCCGTATAATCCTCATAATTGTCGCCCACTATTTCAGAACGCGGGTCGAAATCAAGGTTATAATGTTTGGTTGCCTGTGCTTCAAAGTGGTCTATAGCCTCCTTCATTTGCTCCTTCAGCATTTTCTCAACCTCTGCAGGTGTCTTTCCTGCAAAATCAGGATCGGCGGCGATACCGGCCAGTACCTGTGCAGACATGGCCTGCTCCTGTGTTGCAGGTTTAATGGCAGCGACCGTTGCCGGCGTAAGCACCTTACCGTTCAGCATAGACACCATGGTAGGAATAAGTGTGTTAATCATACTGTAGGTTTGATAGGCCTGCTTTGCTTCCATTCCCTTTTTCGTATAAAGTTCCTTGGATTTCATATACAGCTCAAACTCCGCGGGTCTTTTTGCCTGATTGGCTTTATTTTCAGCTGAATTGGGACCTTCAAAAATTTGCTGGTATTTCTTAACCATACGGGTTACCTCCAAATTGTCTGCATCTATATCTCCATTCTTGCCTCCTATGAAGTTCCAGCCATGTACATCGTCTATATACCCGTTTCCATCATCGTCCTTACCATTGTTAGGAACCTCGTTTGGATTTTTCCACATATTTTTTACTAGACCGGGATGATCTACCTCCACACCACTGTCCAATACTCCTACAACAACAGTTTTCGGCTTCAAACCTTTTGATTCCAGGAATTCATATGCATTATCGGTGTTTATTCCATAAACTTTGGTCGCAGAGAAATCTTTATGGTACCATGTCATCAGATCTTTATCCTTTGCAGGCTCCACGGCCGTTGCAGACTGTGCGCTGAACAATCCGAATCCAAAAAGGAAGGAAGTTGCTATAAAAAGTCTTTTCATAAAATTAATATTGTATTGTTGAAATATTTCTAAGATAGGTAGTGGATTCCGGACCGATGTTACACAGAAGGTCCAAAACGGATAAATCTTCAATGAAGCCGTGTTTGGCAGAAAAGGACTGGTAATACTCCGGCAAACCTTTTGGCTGCGCATTTTTTGCAGAGAAATGGTCGCGCAAATTATTATGTTCCGGTTCTTTTATGAATTCCTGTGTCATGGCAAAACTCACCTCTGTTTTCAGAAGTGATTGGATAACGTCGAGGACCATAAGGTTAAAGTCGAAAAGGTATTTTTTCTTTTCCGAATAGATGGTCTGCAGTTTATCTTCATAAAATTCAAAGTAAGGTGAACTTTGATAGGCTGTTTTAATTGATTTCCAGTGTATTTTCTGCCAGTCCTCAGCATAGGAGATCACAGTTTCCCTGTAAAACCGGTTACCGTTGTGGCTTACAGGTATCATTAACGCCAATTTCCCGTTAGCACCATAAATGATTGCGCGGTTGCGGTAAGTTTGCTTGGGAAAGTTCTCAAACTGCTCCAGCGTTATGCCGCGGTCAGGCTTTAAAAATTCAGCGTACCACGAAATAGGAGGAAGATAAAACAGAGGTAGTAAAACGTTCATTTGAGTTCTATTAAAATTAAAAAACGCGATCGGAACCGCGTTTTGTATGATTAAGTTTAAGCATCGTTATCTTTTTTCCGGAAGAGTTTTGCAAAATAATCCCACCCGAAAAATAGGACCAGCACAAGCACCGCCAGCCACCAGTAGGAGGTTTTGTGAAGTTCACCGGTATTGGCCGCTTTAAACATCCTGTCCCACCGAACTTTCTTACCCGGTGCCTGATAAGTGGACCCGGCATCAGAGAAAAGGCCTTCAATACTCAACCAGGTGAACATCGGTTTTCCTACAATATGAGTTTCCGGAACATAACCAAAGAAACGTGCATCCAGCGAAGCATCACGGTTATCACCCACCATCATGTAGTAGTCATATTTGACGGTGTATGTATCGGTTTCGTGGCCGTTGATTGTTATTTTGCCGTTCTTTTCAGCCAGCGTGTTACCTTCATGCTGTACAATCAGTTTCCGGTATTCGGGCAGGTTTTCGGGGGTCAGTTTCAGTACATCACCTTTCTTTGGGATCCGCAGCGGACCGTACCAGTCCACATTCCAGTTTTTATTATTCGGGAAGATGGTGGATGAGGTATTGATTTTGTCGCTGAAAACCAACTGCTGCTGCTCAATACTCTTTTGTATATCCGGATAGTAAGAAATATCTTTCTTGCCCTGTGGTTCTACAGCTTCCACCATATTTACAACCTGCGGAAGCGATTTAATTTCCTTAGCTGTTTGGTCAGTCAACCCCTGAAACCGGTAATAGAACCCGGAATCCGTGCGCTGTTCCTGTACCGGCAAAAATCCGTAAACATTGTACAGAGAACTTATGTCCAACTGTGAACTGGTAAGGACTTCATAAGCATGCTGCACCTGAGCATCGCCCATCCTCACTTCCGGCTTACCGTTGATGAAAAGTTTTCCGGCTCTGAATTCCATAAGATCTCCCGGTTGAGCTACCAGCCTCTTTACATAGGGATCCTTTCTGTCTATAGCTACATGAACGGAATCATCCGGGTAGTTAAAGACCACAATGTCATTTCTCTGTGGCTTCTCCCATCCAGGCAGCCGCAGGTAGGGAAGCTTTACAGCTTCCGCATAGGATTTCGGATCATCCTTTGGGTTACCTTTCTCGCCCGTGTCAATGATGGTTCCCTGCAGAAAGGGTATCGCCAGCGGCCGCATAGGCATACGGTAACCGTAATTCAGTTTATTAACAAAGAGGAAATCTCCTACCAGCAGTGTACGCTCCATTGAACCAGTTGGAATTCCGAAAGGCTGCGTAAAGAAAACATGAATTATTGTGGCAAACACTACAGCAAAGGTAACGGAGCCCAGGAAGGAATCCTTTTTGCCGGCATTTTTTTCATCATCTGTCAGATATAAATCCTCTTCTGTCCATCGTTCTGCATCTTTTGAATAATTAACCACTGCCATATAGATGAAAGGCAGAAACACGGTCATCAGTTTTTGCTGAAAGAGGGTCTTCCCGAATTCCTTCATCAGATTGAGATGAAACACCGTCATCATAATGGGTCCAACAATTGGGAGATAGGCAAGCACTACCCACCACCTGGGCTGGCCCGATTCCTTCTGAACAATATAATAGTTATAAAAGGGTACAAATGCCAGCAGAGGGCTGTAACCCAATTTTTGGAAAAGTTTCCAGGTGGATACTCCCATCAGTACGGTGAGTATAATTACATATAAGGTATAGGTCAGAAAATAATCCATATTCAGTTGCTTAACGCTATTAGTTTAAATGATTAAGTAAATGTTACTCTTTATTGTGGAAGAATGATCAGTTAAATAATACATCCTGCATGCTGAAGTTACCCTTTTTCCCGACAATCCATTCGGCGGCGATAACCGCGCCCTGCGCGAAACCGTTCCGGCTGAAGGCGGTATGGCTAACTTCAATCTCATCTACATCCGAACGGTAGTAAACCCTGTGTGTACCGGGTACCTCATCTTCGCGGATGGCAAAAATTCCAAGTTCTGCATCCCGGGTCTCTTCCAGTTTCCAGGCGTTAAAACGTGGATTATGGGAAATAATGCCCTCAGCAAGGGAAATAGCAGTACCGCTGGGCGCATCCTTTTTATGGGTATGGTGTGTTTCTTCCAGCTGTACATTATATTGCTGGAATGGCCGCATAAGATCAGCCAGCTTTTCATTGAGCGCAAAAAAGAGATTTACCCCCAAACTGAAGTTGGATCCGTAAAGGAATGCAGTGTCATTATCGAGCGCAATCTGCTCTGCTTCAGTCTTTCGGGCCAGCCAACCGGTTGTTCCGCAAACTACCGGGATCTGAAGTTCCAGACAGTTTTTTATGTTGATGAATGCCACTTCGGGCTGGGAAAATTCAATTACTACATCCGGGTTATTCAGATTCTGGGCAGTGGGCGTTTCCGTGAGGCGAGCCACAATCTCGTGACCTTTCGCCGAGGCAAGCTCATCAATGATCTTACCCATTTTCCCATATCCTACCAATGCTATTTTCATCAGGGATTCATTTAAAATTTATAATTGAGGGCTACTCCCACAGTGGACGGTCTATCCGTAAATTCATCATGTATCAGTGTGGGTCGGACAGCCAAATCCGGATCATTACGGCCCTCGTACAGATGAGCGTCTACTACGGCGTCCACAATATTAAGAATATAAATAAGGCCGGTCGCGGCTATGGCATAGTCCCGGTTCCTTTTCCATAGATCCTGCTGTCGGCCCAGGGCCTCTTTCAGATTAGAAATATTATAGTTGGAAAATTCGTGGGGCACGCCATTAATTTCCGATACGAATGCATTCCTGTATCTGCGGTACCGTTTGTCGTTGTAGATCGTTACGCCAATTCCGGCTCCAAGGGCGCCCCAGACTACCGGTATTTTCCAGTATTTCTTATTATAATACTGACCTAAACCAGGCAATACCGCCGAATAGAGACCCGCTTTGGTGGGACTGAAAACAGGTTTTGAATAGGGCGCATTCAGATCCTCGATATTGCTTACTACTTCCAGTTCACTTTTTGGCGTTTTTGCTGAAAGGGTGTCGCGCGGATGATTTTCCGTCCGTATGGTATCATTACGGTTTACCTGAGCCAGGCAGAACACAGACGTCAGCAGGAATAAGACGGTCACGAAGCTCCTCATAACCTAAAATGCGAGAGAATATTATCGAGGTCATCCTGGTTTTTAAAGTCCAGTACAATCTTTCCTTTGTCACCCTTGCCAGAAGCTTTGATTTCAACATTCACATCCAGCGCATCGGCCAGTGATTTCTGCACCCTTTTCAGGCTGTTGGGCAATGCGGTTTTGGCTTTGGGTTCAGCCTTTTTTTCCGGATTCTTAATCTCGGTAGAAGCGAGTTCTGCCTGTCTCACATTGAGTCCTTCACGGATTATTTTCCTGAAGAGGTAATTTTGAGCTTCCGGATCTTCCAGACTGATGATTGCACGGCCGTGACCGGCAGAAATCTCTCCGCTGCGTATGGCATTCTGCACCTCAGGAGTTAAACGCAGAAGTCTTATGGAGTTGGTGATCGTGCTCCTTTCCTTCCCCACCCGCTGACTCAGACTTTCCTGAGTAAGACCAATCTCGTCCAGAAGGCGCTGATAAGTGAGCGCAACTTCAATGGCGTCCAGATCTTCACGCTGGATATTCTCCACCAGGGCCATCTCCAGCAGTTCCTGGTCATTTACGAGGCGTATGTAGGCCGGAATCGTCTCAAGACCTGCAATTTTTGACGCACGGTAACGCCTTTCACCGGAAATGATTTCAAACTTATCACCTTCCTTGCGGACGGTAATAGGCTGTATAACCCCCAAATTCCGGATGGACTGTGCGAGGTCATTAAGAGCCCGCTGATCGAAATAGGTTCTGGGTTGAGAGGCATTTGGATAAATGTCCTCAATCTGAACCTCCACAATATTTCCTACAAACTTATCTGCACCCTCGTCGGTCGCCGAGTTCACTGTCGCTTTGGATTCTGCACTCAGGATAGCACCTAAGCCGCGGCCCATGGCTCTTTTTTTATCTTTCATTTATGTGTTATCGCTTATTTAACCTTCTGCCAAGGTTAATTATTCACCAGATTTTCGTTTTTCAGCAATACCTCTTCAGCCAGCTGAAGGTACTGAATGGCGCCTTTACTTTCAGCATCGTAATTAAGGATACTCTCTCCAAAGCTGGGCGCCTCACTTAAACGCACATTACGGCTTATAATTGTATCAAATACCATCTCGGGGAAATGGCTGTTCACCTCTTCAACTACCTGATTCGAAAGCCGCAGGCGGGAATCATACATCGTGAGCAGTAAGCCTTCAATGTCTAAATCTTTATTGTGGATTTTCTGCACATTTTTAATTGTGTTAAGCAGTTTACCCAACCCTTCCAGCGCGAAATACTCACACTGAATAGGGATAATTACTGAATCCGCGGCTGTTAAAGCATTCACCGTAATTAATCCGAGTGAAGGCGCACAGTCAATAACAATAAAATCATAATCTGCCTGAATCTGGGTCAGCGCATCCTTCAGCATATACTCTCTCTGATCGCGGTCCACCAGTTCAATTTCGGCTGCCACAAGGTCGATATGAGACGGAATGATATCCAGATTGGGTGACGAAGTGCGCTGTATGCATTTTTTGGCGTCCGAACTGTGATCCAGCAGGTTGTAGGTGGAATACTTCACTTCCTCTACACCCAAACCGGAGGTAGCATTGGCCTGCGGGTCTGCATCAATCAGAAGCACTTTCTTTTCCAATACCCCCAATGCTGCAGCCAGGTTCACGGCGGTCGTGGTTTTGCCTACTCCCCCTTTCTGATTCGCTATACCGATGATCTTACCCATTTCTTATCTTTAAAAGACAAAAATACATATTTTTTAATGTCAGGGTAAGCGCATAATGCCGGATAAAATTAAAATACTGACCTTTAACCTCTTAGTATATAAAAATTTATCCACAACCGATAAATCAATTGTGGATAAAAACACTCGTCAAGAACAGGGTTATTCGAACTGCATTGAAATTGGTATACGGAAGTAAGAGCGAACTTTATGGCCGTCCAGCACTGCAGGGTTCCACTTGCCACGGGCTGCAGCAACCGCTTTTTCGGCCTCACGGTTAAAATCTGCATCTTTACCTGTGGCTTTAACCGCGGAAATACTTCCATCGCGTTCTACCACAAAAGTAACCACAGCCGAGATTTTTTCTGCGGAACCCTCGTACGCAGAACCATCAAAATTCTGAAGAACCTTCTTACGGAAAGCCTGGATACCGCCCTGGAAATCAGCCATAACATCCACCCTGGCAGGTATAGAGTTGGGATCCGGTATTACAGCCGGCGCCTGATGAGTGGTGGCTTCCGGTCCCTGAACCGTTGCCGGCGGGTTATATGTATAGACCGGAGCCTCGCCGGGGGTATCCTGTAATCCCGGTACAGCCGTTTCCGGATTTATGGTGGAGACCGGTCGCTCTACAGCATTTTGAGTCGGAACCGGCACGGAAGTGTCATACGTCTGCACTGAAGTGGAAACAGGTTTCACTGCAAGTGGCTCAACCGTCCGATCCGGCAGAACCCAGTCCTCTACAGGGACCCAATGCGGCGGAGTACCCGGGTCGGGAACTGCACCCGGCGACCTGTCTAAATTGGAGAGCAAAAGTGGCGCTATACCAAGAATCACAAAAATGCTGATACCGAAAAACATAGCCTTTCCCAAAAAAGCACCTTCTTCTTTCCTGAGTGCGTAAGCACCATAGTTCTTATTTTTGTGCTGGAATACGATTTCATCTAAAGTCTGCAAACTCTGGGAATCGAATAACTTTTTCATAATGCGGTATTTTACGTGTCGGAAATAATTTACATTTAAACAATGCAACCCTAATATCCTTAAATCAATTTCAATTATATGGCAGCACGGTTTACGGTCTTACAACGAATTTTTTCATGCAATAGATATACCGCAATATTAAATTTGATAAAAAAAATGGGTAGAAACCGGAACTCCTGTAGATTAAACGAAAATCAAGTAACAAACAGCTGTAAAATAGCTGATTTCATCCACTGAAAAAGGGTGATTCACCTTTTGTCACTGCTATCATACAGACATACATTTGTACTTCTGCTAACCGCAAAAACACAGGAAATGGAAACCATTTTAGTCCTTATATATACCACAGGCAGCCTGCCTCAGACCAAAGCCTATAGTTATACCATCAATTTTTACAAAGACTCTACGGCATCCTTAAAAGTTTTCAGGGGCTATGAGGATTCACCTGCATATACGGATACCACTACTTATGACAGGACTGCTTTGGACCAAATAATACAAGACCTCTCACGCCTCCCGGAGTCACAATCATGGGCGGCAGTCGCAGGCACGGAAAGGAGAGAAATTATCTATATGGACGGCGACCGGACGCTTAGGAGAGTAATCACACCGCAGACCATTGAAGACCTTAGAATATTTGAACAGCTGCTTCTTCTTTATGATGAAGATTTCCATTTCCTGCTGAGTAATCAAACCCAAAAACCGTAGATTTCACCTAAGGTGTATGCATCACCGGGGCTAGTTGCACGAACTAAAGCAGCACGATAAAATCCGGATTCTTTACAAAAAAAAGACACCGGCTGCGCGGTGTCATAACTCTAAGAATATTCTTGCATTAAAAAAGTTCCTTTCGTATAATGTTCTGGCTTCTTTCCGGCCCTACGGAAACGAGATAAACGTTGATACCAAGGTACTCCTCAATAAACTCTATATATTTTTTTGCATTTACAGGCAGTTCATCGTAGGACCTGGCATGCGTAATATCTTCGGTCCAACCCTCCAGTTCTTTATAGATCGGTTCGTAGTTGTACAACTTAGTGGTGGATGAAGTAAAGTAATCAATAATCTTTCCGTCCTCTGTTTTGTACTGCGTAGCCACTTTAAGAGTCGGGATTCCGGACAATACATCCAGTTTAGTGATAACCAGGTTATTGATACCGTTAATCATTGTCGCATGTTTGAGCGATACAAGGTCCAGCCAACCCGTCCTTCTTGGCCTTCCCGTAGTAGCACCGAATTCATGACCTACTTTACGGATCTCTTCACCCAGCTCGTTGTCCAACTCGGTTGGAAACGGCCCATGACCCACACGGGTTGTGTATGCTTTGGCCACACCGATAAGATTCTGCAGACTTGTAGGGGGCACACCGGCACCCGTACAAACTCCACCGGTTGATGGTGATGAAGATGTCACATACGGATAGGTCCCAAAATCAATATCGAGCATCAATGCCTGAGCGCCTTCAAAAAGTATATTTTTTCCGTCTCTGATCGCCTGATTCAGTTCCACTTCCGTATCTACGATCCGGTCTTTCAGTTTTTCACCTATCTCCAGGAACTCATTATAGATTTCATCCACATCAAGAGTAGGCTTGTTGAAATACTTTTCAAAAAGGCTGTTTTTGCTTTTCAGGTTTTTCTCAATCTTCTCACGCAGGACTTCGGGGTTCAGTAGGTCTACCATGCGGATTCCCGCCCTGGCAATCTTGTCCTCATAGCAGGGGCCGATGCCCTTCTTGGTGGTGCCAATCTGTGTTCCATCCTCATCTTCCTCACGGTAAGTATCCAGTAATATATGATAAGGCATAATAACATGTGCCCGGCGGCTGATGAAAACATGATCTGTTCTCATTCCTTTGGCTTCCAGCTGGCCAACCTCTTTCATAAAGGCTTTGGGGTTTACCACCACTCCATTGGCGATGATGCATTTCCCACGGCACTGTAAAACTCCGGAGGGCAAAAGGTGAAGTACAAATTTCTCCTCTCCGGCATATACCGTATGCCCCGCATTGTCGCCACCCTGAAAACGTACGACATAATCTGATTTTGCGGAAAGCACATCCGTTATTTTTCCTTTGCCTTCATCTCCGTACTGAAGACCAACAACCACGTAAGTTGACATATTTTACTGTTTTTAGATTCGCGCAAAGTTACTTTTAATATAAGTTTCAGACAAAGTTTGCCGGAAAAATCTTGGCTATTGGGTCATATTTTGGCGGCTGAATGACAGTAAAAACTTTTCCGATAAAAATGCTTAAATTTGCGGTCTTCAAAACAGTGTATGGAATCCATTGAAATTCACGACAAGACCTTCGTTCCTTATTTAAAGGATGCTGAAATACAGGAAATTGTAAAAGCGACCGCTTTAAAGATCTATGAAGATTACAGGGATGAAGTTCCGGTTTTCATCGGCGTACTGAACGGTGTGGTTATGTTTTTTTCCGATTTGCTGAAACACTATCCGGGACCCTGCGAAATCGCGTTTATACAGATGAGTTCTTATGTCGGAACACAGTCCACAGGAATTGTGTACCAGAAAATGGAACTTACCAAGGAGATAAAAGACAGGCATATTATTCTGGTGGAAGACATTGTAGATACCGGCAACACGGTTGAAAGTCTATTCCAGTATTTTAACGAGACACAAAGACCAAAGTCAGTGAAACTTGCATCCTTCCTGCTTAAGCCGGAAGTGTATAAGAAGGATTTCAAACTGGATTATATAGGCAAAGAAATTCCGAACAAGTTTGTCCTTGGCTACGGTCTGGATTATGATGAACTCGGCAGGAACCTGAAAGACCTTTACCAACTTGAAGAAGGCCAGATCAACCACTAATCATCCGCCAGGGCGGAACTCTTCCATAACAAACAATTATTCATGATCAATATCGTATTATTTGGTCCTCCGGGCAGCGGAAAAGGCACACAGGCGCAGAACCTGATAGAGAAATTTAACCTGAAGCAGATTTCTACGGGCGACCTGTTCCGTTATAACATAAAGAATGAAACCGAACTGGGCAAACTGGCAAAATCTTATATAGATAAAGGAGAACTCGTACCTGACCAGGTAACCACAGATATGCTCACGGAGGAAGTTAAAAAACCAACCGACACCAACGGCTTTATCTTTGATGGTTACCCAAGAACGGTAAACCAGACCGAAGCACTGGAGGAAATTGTAAAAAAAGAGCTCAACTCAGAAATTTCTGTTTGTCTTTCTTTGGTGGTTGAAGATGAGATCCTTGTAGACCGCTTACTGAAAAGAGGCGAAACCAGCGGCCGTTCCGATGACTCAAATGAGGAAATTATCCGCACCAGGATTCAGGAATACTACAGTAAAACTGCTGAGGTAGCCGAACTGTACAAGAAGCAGAATAAATATGTAGAAATAAACGGTGTAGGCGAAATAGAAGAGATTTCGGAAATGCTGTACGCTGAAGTAGAAAAAATAAAATAGGATGCAGGTGCGGAGATTTAGGACACAGAATGCATTTCCTTACAAATCCAGATCCGTAAACTAAACCTTAACCTAAACCCTAAAAAGTATAATATGTCAAACTTTGTAGATTACGTAAAAATTCACTGTAAATCCGGACACGGAGGTGCAGGATCGGCGCACCTTCGCCGTGAAAAATATATTCCCAAAGGCGGTCCCGACGGTGGCGACGGCGGTCGCGGGGGACACGTGATCATGAAAGGTGACGCACATGAGTGGACGCTACTGCCGCTGCGGTTTACACGCCACATAAAGGCGGAACGCGGACATAACGGTGCAAAAAACCAGCTTACCGGCGCTTATGGCGAAGATGTATATATTAAAGTGCCGTTGGGAACTATTGCCAAAAATGAGGACGGCGAAGTAATTGCCGAAATCATGGAGGATGGCCAGGAAATTATCCTGATGCATGGCGGTAAGGGTGGTTTGGGTAATGAGCATTTCAAATCTTCCACCAACCAGACTCCGCGTTATGCCCAACCCGGAATGCCCGGTGAGGAAGGTTATATTACCTTCGAACTAAAAATCCTTGCTGATGTAGGCCTGGTAGGCTTCCCCAATGCAGGGAAATCCACCCTGCTGGCCGCAGTTTCGGCCGCCAAGCCAAAGATTGCCGACTATGCCTTCACTACCCTGACTCCAAACCTGGGTATCGTGGATTACAGGAATTACAAATCATTTGTAATGGCCGATATACCCGGGATCATTGAAGGTGCCGCGGAAGGCAAGGGATTAGGTCACCGATTCCTGCGACATATAGAAAGGAATTCTATCCTGTTGTTTTTAATTCCGGCAGATTCTGAAAGCCATTATAAGGAATTTGAGATTTTAGAAAACGAACTGAAAAAATACAATCCGGAACTGCTGGATAAGGACTACATTATTTCCATCTCCAAAGCCGATTTGCTGGATGATGAACTTAAGGATGAAATCTCAAAGGAGTTTCCGGAAAACCGCAAGCCGGTATTTTTCTCAAGTGTCACACAGGAAGGCCTTACGGAACTGAAGGATGTAATCTGGAAGAAACTGCACGGGTAATACGACTTACAAATAATAAAAAACAGATTTGGTTTCCGGGTCTGTTTTTTTTTGGCACAATGATGTGCTTCTTAAAACATTAATCATAATCAGTTTTGGTTTATTTAGCCTGCCTTACACGTAAACTGATTACCATGCGAGGCAAAGGCGCAGTGGTTTCGAGCGTTGGCTTCCAATGCCTGCGTATTTTGTACCGATAATGAAAGTAAAATTTATGAAAAACACAGCACTCCAATTCATTATGCGTAACCGCTTATCCCACCGCAAAATAGGAGTTACAAAGGCATTTTTAAAATTTTGGAAAACACTTTGGCAGAAAGAGGACTTGCGTATATTTGAGAGATGCGCAAAAGCGTTTTCGCTGCCGAAAAAACCTTCAACACATCTACGGATTAGCAAAATTCCCTCAGGAAAGCAAGCTTTCAGAGGAAACTTCGCCAATCCGCGCTCGGTTAGCTGTAATTGTTACCAAACTCACGCTCAAAGCAAAATGACAGAAAGAAAGCAATCATTTTTTAATAATACAAAAAGTAATTCATTATTAATAATTTTGATTTTTATCTTTGCTTTCATTTCAGCAAAATCAACCGAAAGTTTTAGAATTAGTGATTATCGCTGGGTTTACCAAACTGGCATTTATTTATGCTACATTTTTCATTATATAGCATTAATTAGTTGTGTTATTAACTTATATTTAGTAATAGTATCAAAGACGAATGAAAGCGATAAATTATTATTTTCAATAATCAATTCGATTCCGTTACTATTTTGGATTTATATTTTTCTTCAAAATTAATATTGAAAACCAAATTCTTAATATACCAAATGTCGATATTAATGAAAATTAAATCTTACTTAGTAAATAACCGAGAAAAGCTCCTACAAAAACTAAAATAATATCAGTTTTTTTATCACGATCGTATGTGTTCCAAAACATCTTTAAATCAGAAATAATTTTATACTCTTTATTCTCAATCTCCCATCCATCTTCTACATACTTTTTGAGTTCTCTTTTTGAGACAGTTTTAAATTCATAATCTGCGAAAAACCAACTTTCCAAAACTGGAAATTTCTTAATAGTATATTTAATTTCAAACATCATAATCTCTAATATAATGAAAAATCAATTTAAAATACAACTACAGCTAATAACTAAGCTTTCGTCTTGTCCGCAGGACACGAGATGAAAGCACGTTGAACGGAACCTTCGGGAGCTTTTTGGCAGTCTATGGAATTTTCTATTTTTAAATTTACTATCGCAGACAGTTTTTCGAAGGACTGCTCTTTGTACGATCTAATGAGTTTTTTGAAACTGTCATTTTATTTTGAAAATAACTGCACGGATTAAATAACCGCACTCTCAGCCTTTTCAGTAAATTTGCCGACAATTCTTTTGCTCAATGAACAATATTTTTAACCTGCAAAACGGCGAAGAGGACAAGCAAAAAGTCCTTGCTAATGTTAAAAAAAACATTTCTTTCAGTGGTTCCAATCTTTGGATTTTAGCCTGCGCCATTATGGTGGCTTCTGTAGGTCTTAATGTGAATTCTACCGCTGTAGTTATCGGCGCAATGCTTATTTCGCCTTTGATGGGTCCAATCATCGGGGCAGGTTTCGCTTTGGGAATGTTTGATTTTCAATTGCTGCGCAGGTCCCTTAAAAATCTTTTACTTTCGACAGTAGTAGGACTTGTGGTTTCTTTTCTCTACTTTCTCTTAAGCCCTTATAAAGAAGCACAGTCCGAAATCATTTCACGTACGGCACCCAATATTTATGATGTGCTCATCGCCTTTTCAGGTGGCTTAGTGGGTGTAATTGCAGTGACCCGTGTAGAAAAAGGCAATCCGATTCCAGGCGTAGCGATCGCAACTGCTTTGATGCCACCGCTCTGTACAGCAGGATATGGCTTGGCGACAGGAAATTTCGTCTATTTTGGCGGCGCCATGTTTCTTTACTCAATCAATTGCGTTTTCATCTGTATCGCGACGTATTCAATTGTAAAATTTCTAAAATATCCCGCCGTTGAAGTTGTTGATAAAAAGAAATCAGACAGAATAAGGATTTGGATCTCAGTGATCGTTGCTTTAATGATCATCCCAAGTATATTTTTCGCCTACCGTTTCGTAACGAAACAGAATTACGAAGTAAAAGTTGACCAATTCCTCACACGTGAGTTCGAAGAAAAAGGGAATACGATAGTTTACAAGAAAACTTCATATTATACCATACCAAAAACGATTGAGCTGGCTTTTTTGACCCGAAAATTTTCTACTCAGCAGATCGCGGAAATCAATAAGAAACTAAAAGACTATAAAATTGAGGGAACAAAGGTGATTATTCGCCAGGACAGCGCATTTCTCGCAAATGCTACACTCACAAAATCTGACATAAATGAAGTTGAGGATAAATCGACCGCCATTATTGCCGAACTTAAAAACAAGGTGAGTAAATATTCCTTCGATACACAAAATATTTATCCTGAGGCCAGGTCAATTTTACCTGCAATCAAGTCGATTTCTGTGGCAAAACAGGAAATTTTCAACAATACAGATTCCACCAAAATAATTCCAGTTGCATTGTACCAATCCTCAGAAGCCCTGACCGAACCGCAGGTGAAAACCCTGCGTCAATGGCTAAAAGTCAAACTTAAAGTTGACACTTTAGAGATTTACAGAAGGTAGAGCCGATTTTCAGCAGCTTTACCCAACGGTCCATCAACACACTGCTCAAAACTTCACTGTGACGGTGGGATAAATGTGCTACACCAGTCTCCCTTCCTTTTTGGAACACTTGTTGCGCACTACACAAAAAATTCGACATGAAATACATGTTCCTACTCTTGGGTGCTGCACTGTTAATGGCATGTACCGCACGGAATAAATCAGAATATACCACGATAGAATACGAGGCCGGCGCCTGCTTTGGCTTCTGCCCTATCTTTAAGATGACCATCAATCCGGACCGCACCGCTGTGCTGGAAGCAGAACATTTTAACTTTTCTGACGGACGGTCCAAAGACGAATTCTCCCTGCCGCGGGAAGGTACATTTAAAGGCACCATTAAAGAAGAAGACTATCGTAAGCTCATTGAAATGCTGAACGCACTGAAACCAAATACACTTAAAGATAAATACGGCAGCCGTACTGTAACTGACCTTCCTAATTCGTATCTGCGCCTGAACTTTAAGGACGGAAGCTCAAAAGTGGTGGAAGATTACGGCAAGCACGGCACACCGGATTTGGAGAAACTTTACCGTTATTTTGAGGACCTGAGATACAACCAAAACTGGCAAAAAGTTTCTGAATAGGGATTTGCAGCATTGCAGCAAATAAAAACGTATCTTTGCAGCCTATTTCGCGGCATTCTAAGCCATTTCGTAATTCGTTTTACAAAAGATTCTGTTTTATTTATTGAGGACAGGATGAATGAAGAAGCATAACGCTTCGTCCGCACTAATTTTAATACAGGACAAAATTTTGTTATTTACAGACTTAAATTTAATTAAGCCCATACTCGATGCGCTTAAGCAGGAAGGTTATGAAAAACCAACTCCAATTCAAGAACAGGCCATTCCCGAAATCCTGAAAGGCCGTGACCTGCTGGGTACCGCGCAAACCGGAACCGGGAAAACCGCAGCCTTTGCCATCCCGCTACTGCAGAACCTTACGGAAAAAAACATCCGTAACAACCAGATCAAGGCTCTGATCCTCACACCTACACGTGAACTGGCCATTCAGATTGAAGAAAGCTTCAATGCCTACGGCCGTAATTTGAAACTCAGAAACCTGGTGGTTTTTGGTGGCGTTAAGCAGGGTGCGCAGGAGCAGTCCCTGAAAAGAGGTGTGGACATATTGGTGGCTACGCCCGGGAGATTGCTGGATTTCATCTCACAGGGTATTATTTCACTGAAGCAACTGGAAATCTTCGTTCTGGACGAAGCCGACAGAATGCTGGATATGGGATTTGTACACGACGTAAAGAAAATAGTGAAGATGCTCCCGGAGAAAAGACAGACCCTGTTTTTCTCGGCAACTTTCCCGGATGAGATCAAGAATTTGGCTAATTCCATACTGAACAACCCGGTGAAGGTAGCTGTGGCTCCGGTATCTGCCACGGCAGACACCATACAGCAGAAGGTTTATTTCGTTGAGAAGGAAGACAAGCTGGAACTGCTGACACACATCCTGAAAAACGACATCAGAGAATCTGTACTTGTATTCGCACGAACCAAGCACGGAGCAGATAAAATCGCCAGAAAACTGCAGTCTCATAAGATTTCAGCCGAAGCCATTCACGGAAACAAATCGCAGAACGCCAGGCAGAACGCCCTTACCAACTTTAAATCGGGAAAGACAAGGATTTTGGTGGCTACAGACATTGCTGCCAGAGGAATTGATATTGATGAGCTGAAGTATGTTGTTAATTTTGAACTTTCTGATGTTTCCGAAACCTACGTACACCGTATCGGCAGAACGGGCCGGGCCGGCGCTGAGGGACAGTCCATTTCTTTTGTGGACGGTCTGGACCTGCTGAACCTGAAGAATACTGAAAAACTCATCGGCAAAAAAATTCCGGTAGAGCGTGACCACCCTTTCCACACGGACAGTTTGGTGCCGCAAAAAAGGGATTCCAACAACAAACCTTTTACTCCAAGGCCAAAACTACAGGCCAAAGAAAACATCGGCTACAAGAAACCTCACAATAAAAGTAATTTTTCCAGAAACAAATAAGATGTCCGCTGAAAGTCAAAGCCTCTCCGAATTGAAGAGGCTTTTTTTTGCTACATGCGGGAGTCAGTTTACTCCTTACCAAAGAGCCTAAGGGCATTTTCGGTAGTTATCCTGTCAATTTCAGAATAGTCTTTACCGTAAACATCAACCAGTTTACCTACAACAAGATCCAGGTAGGAACTTTCATTCCTTTTGCCGCGGAAAGGCACCGGCGCCAGGTACGGAGAGTCAGTTTCCAGCACGATATTAACCAGGGGAATTTCATGCAGGAACTGATCAACCTTTCCGTTTTTAAAGGTGACCACTCCACCGATTCCAAGCAGGAAGTTGAGCTCGACGGCATGGCGGGCCTGTTCCAGATTTCCGGAAAAGCAATGAAAGATTCCGCGCAGTCCCGGATGCTTTTTCCTTTCCAGGACTTCAAAAACCTCATCAAAGCTTTCGCGCGTATGGATGACGATGGGCAGATCGCGTTCAATTGCCCAGTCTATCTGTGTTTCAAAAGCTTTCACCTGAATATCCAAAGTTGTCTTATCCCAATAAAGGTCAATGCCAATCTCCCCGATGGCCGGAAAGTTTCGCTTATTCAGATATTCCTCTACAATTTTAAGTTCGTGCTCCCAGGTTTCGGGTTTTACATAACATGGGTGCAGACCCATCATGGAAAATATCCGGTCCGGATAATCCTGTTCCAGCGCCAGCATTTTATCATGGGTTTCGGAGTCAATTGCGGGCAGGTAAAACTGACTCACGCCTTTTGCGACAGCGCGGTCAATTACTGCCGCACGGTCTTCGTCAAATTCTTCAGAATACAGATGGGTATGGGTATCAATCATTTTGTTATTGTTGAGGAAATGCGTCTGAAAAAACCGTGTGCTTTACAACGGTTTGCTGCAGGGCAATCCTGCCTTTCAGATTCTCCAGGAAATCCTGGTACCTTGGGTCAGTTTCGTCTGACGGTCTGTGGGCAAGTGCGCGGCTGATCCTAAAGTTTTCTTCCACAAAATCCATGGTTTGGTCGCTGAAATACGCGCTTCCAAATTTTTCCCAGATATATTGGACCGCCCGGTTGCTGGGGTGAATTAGGTCGTCTTTATAAAAACGATAGTCCCGGAGGTCATCCATCAGTATTTCATAAGCAGGTAAATAATGGCAGTCATCAAACTGCTCTGTGACTTCATGTACCGCAGTAATAAGTTTGGCCTTGCTGAGTGTATTTTCTTCCATCCCATCCCTGGTGTGACGTACCGGAGAAACGGTGAAAAGGATCTGGACACCCTCAGGACAGATGTCTTTCAGATGGGTCACGGTTTCATACATCGCATCCGCCAGCTCCAGATTGGTAAGCAGTCTTTTTTTAAAGAATTTTCCGGGAATTTTGTGGCAGTTGGCCACAAGTTTATTTTTTGGAAGAAATTCGTAGACGAATGAAGTTCCATAGGTAATGATCACCCATTTTGTATTCTGCAAGAATAAGTTAGCCTCCTCTATCCCATGGTTAATAAGCTCCAGGGTCTGATGGGCATACCTTGAGTTGAATTTGGTATGATGGTCCAGCGAGATTACCTGATCGTCATAAGCCACCAGATCCTCCTGGTCGTAAAAGGCGGAGTCGTGCAGCCTTTGCACCGCCGTCTTAATTGAATATGGATTAAAGATGGTGCCGAACGGATTGCTCAGCGTCTGCAGCTGACCTGTGGCCAAAAGCGCTGAAATTTCTTCGGAAAAGCAGGAACCAATTGCAAAGATGCGGTCTTCAGGCTCTATCTTAACGGTGGAATCCTTTATATTAACCTCTGTTCTGAATTTCATAAACAATGTAACGCGGATAAGACGGTTTAGCTTTCTCTTCTGAGCAGATAGTTGGCCAGTTCAATAAAAGGTTTTTTCTTCTCATCCGAAATGTCAATCTTCATCAGATAATCGTGAGCGATCTGATTATGCTTCTCAACCAAACGGAGTGTTTTCTCATCGACCTTGGTTCTGCGGAAAATTTTCTCCACACCATAGACTTTATCCACATTATCCGTTTTCTTGCTATACCAGAATTCCAGTTCCTTACGCTCTTCCGGTGTACTGTGTTCCTTAGCGAGAAGATAGAGGACCGTTTTTTTGTTCTCGTAAATATCGCCGGCATGCTTCTTACCAAAATCTTTCTGGTTACCAAACACATCCAGGTAGTCATCCATAATTTGGAATGCAATACCGATATGCTTACCGAAGTTGAAGATATTCTTTGCATCCTTAAATTTCGCTCCTGCAATCAGTGCTCCAATTTCAAAAGACGACGCACTGAGGACGCCCGTTTTGTAAGTGATCATGCGGATATATTCCTCGTAGGTCACATTGTCCTGCGTTTCAAAGTTGATGTCGTACTGCTGACCTTCGCAAAGCAGAAGTCCGGTATGAGTAAATACACGTACACAGGCTTTATAAAGATTGGGTTCCAGGTCTTCAAAGAATTTATATGCCTTAAGCAATAGTCCGTCACCGGAAAGGATGCCCGTGTTAAGGCCGTACACAGTATGTATGGTGGGGACATTTCGCCGCAGCGGTGCCTCATCCATAATATCGTCATGAATAAGTGTAAAATTATGGAAATACTCTATGGCCAGTGCAGGTTTTACCGCTTTTGATAACTCACCGCCAAAGAGGTCGCAGGCCATCAGTACCATAATGGGACGGAGTCGTTTTCCGGCGTTGGAAATGATATAATTCATAGGCTCATACAGCTCCTGAGGTTTATCCCTGAAGGAATATTTTGTAATGGCCTCCGAAACGATTTCCTGATACTGATCTAAAAATTCCATACTTTATTCTTTGATGCAAAAATACGGTTTTATAGATGTTTTAGGTAAGGTTATAAACAAAAAACCACTCCAAATAAAGGAGTGGCTTGTCTATATAATGAAACTAATTTCTTAAATCATCTTCACTAAAAGGTAAGTGATACCTGCCACCATGGCCGAAATAGGAATTGTTAAGATCCAGGCCCACAGCAGGCTTACTGTAATTCCCCAGCGAACGGCTGAAACTCTTTTGGTAAGACCTACACCAATAATGGCACCTGTAATGGTGTGCGTGGTGGAAACCGGGATACCCAGATGATCGGTCAGGAAAAGGGTAATGGCTCCGGCAGATTCTGCGCTTACTCCTTCCAGTGGGGTAACCTTGGTGATACGTGTACCCATGGTTTTTACGATTTTCCAGCCACCACTCATGGTTCCCAGAGCGATCGCAAGGAAGGAAACAAAAGGTACCCAAACATAATCCGTAGTAAAATGCTTGAAACGCTCAGATGAGTCCATCATTGCATATTCGTCGGTGCCACCAATCATTACCACGTGGTAATAAATTACCGCGGCACCAATGATACCCATAACTTTCTGCGCATCATTAAGACCGTGACCTACGCTGAAAAGTGCAGATGAAACCAGCTGCCATCTCTTGAACTGCTTGTCGGCCTTACGCGGGTTACTTCTTCTTGCAAAGTAAACGATGGCGAGTGTAATAAGTATTGATACCAACATACCGATGAAGGGTGCCATGAAAATGAAGAGGAATATAGGAATCACCTTTTCATATTTTACCACATTTTGGGTAAACAGCTGCTGGAAAGCCAGCTTGAGTGTATCCCAAATTCCCAGGTGAGGCATACTGGCCACCACATGCTGATAATCCATTACGAGCGCATTCATAAGAGCGGCACCCAGGAAACCTCCGATAAGGGTGTGCGATGAAGATGATGGGATGCCGAACCACCAGGTAAGTAAGTTCCAGAATATCGCTGCTACCAGACCCGCGAGAATCACCTCCAGGTTAATGAAGTTTTCATTTACAGTCTTGGCGATGGTGTTTCCGATCTTAAACTCGCCAATGACATACATGGCAAGGAAAAAGGCGGCAAAGTTCCAGACAGCAGCCCAAAGTACAGCCTGGAACGGCGTTAGAACCTTAGTAGACACGATGGTTGCAATTGAGTTTGCAGCATCGTGAAATCCGTTAATATAATCAAAGATCAGCGCGAGGACAATGATTATTATGAGGAGAATTGGTAATTCCATTCTTTCGTAAAAAATTATTGCACTTACGCGTACTTGATAATAATGTTCTCAATAGTGTTGGCCACATCCTCGGCCTTGTCGGTCACGATCTCAAGATATTCAAGAACGTGTTTGGTCTTGATGATGTTGATGGCATCTCCCGTCTCAAAAAGTCTTACCAGACCCTGGGACAGCACATCATCAGCAATATTCTCAAAAGAATTGATCTTGATGCATGATTCCTTCACTTCTGCAGGGTTGGTAAATCCTTTCAGATGCTGGATCGCATTTTGGATCTCGACGCAGGATTTGTGAATAAGCAGGGAAAATTCAGAGAATTCCTTTACATCCGGTGTCTTGTAGAGGAAGATGTATTTGGATGAAGCATAAATGTAATCCGCAATATCGTCCAGGCCGGCTGCAAGCATGTTGATGTCCTCGCGGTCAAAAGGCGTGATAAAGTTTTCGCCCAGCTGTACAAAGATCTCATGAGTAAGATCGTCCATTTTATGTTCATAATCACTCATCTTTTTAAGGAGTGAATCGTCATTCAGGTCGAAATCAAGCATTCCGTCGTGAAATTCCTGAGACATCTGCACAAGAGTGTCTGCTACCTTTTCGAACAGTACGAAGAAGACTTTGTCTTTTGGCTGAAATGCCTTGAAAATGTTACCAATTCCCATTTTGTCTGTTGTTTAATTTAGAGTTGCAAATATCCGGATAACCGGGCACAAGGTTTTTATGTTTTATATTAAGTTTTGTTCACATTTGTCAGTCCGCTACCGGATAGGACTGCGGCACATCTTTAAGCCTGTCCAGCGTGAAGTTAAGTGCAAAATAAAGGAAATGGAGATTCCGGGTATTGTCTGCGGTGAATTCGCGCTGCCACATATAGGCCAGGTTGGCACTCACATTGTGGTTGTACACGTATCCAATTCCAGTCAGAAACCTGTTTCTCTTGAAGGTGGGTTCTTCAGGGCCCACAAAAACTTCGTTGAAGGCATTTACAAAGAAGGTATTGGCTTCCAGTTTTTCCCTGTTAATCGGCAAGGTGGCGGAGAGCCTGTAACGGTAACGTTCTGTATTGGCTTCCGTATCCGTTTGAGGGTAATAATAGAGACGTTTTTCGGCACGAACCCTATGATCCAGTTTCAGGCGGTCCAGGTTGTGCGAGTAGGTGTATTGCAGCCACAAACGGGTTTCGCGCTGATAAAAATCGCTGTTTCTGTAAGTTCCGTAAGTTCCGATTCCTACAAAAGGTTGGTGTTTGCCTATATTGTAACCCAAACCACCTTTAACTTCATAATAGTCGATCTTTACAAAATCCTCGATGCCGCGTGTCTGAAGTTCCAGATACGCCAGCCAGTTCTTGTCATGTTTATAGGAGAACGACATCATATTGAATGATGAAATATGTTCGCGCGGATTGGTCTGCGAAAAACCTGCGGTAAAAGTCAGAAGGAGTACCAGTAAGTTCAGCGATTTTTTCATAGCTTGATTTAAGCGACAAAGGTACTAAACTTGAAATGTTAACAATGTTAATTTAATATTAAGTTAATTGATGTGTAACATCAGAAGGTGCACAGAATTTTTGGCATAAAAAAAGCACGGCTGACCGTGCTTCAAATTATCTCTGCAAAAGAAAGTTTAGTTGGCCTCTTCAGCTCTCATTTCCTTTCCTTTAAACTTCTGGGTTTTCAGGCCTTTTATAACCTCATCCTTGAAGGATTTCTCAACTTCAAAGAAGGAAAACTTCTCCATGATTTCAATATCACCGATGTCCGGACGTTTTTTGGATTTTGCGGT
The DNA here is from genome assembly GCF_008831505.1 of Chryseobacterium sp. Classification (NCBI taxonomy): domain Bacteria; kingdom Pseudomonadati; phylum Bacteroidota; class Flavobacteriia; order Flavobacteriales; family Weeksellaceae; genus Chryseobacterium; species Chryseobacterium sp. The sequence continues at coordinate 2,194,930 of NZ_CP044507.1, forward strand.
GGCCTTGTTCAGGATTTCAAGCATATCCATTTTTTTCAGGTGGTCTCTTTTTCCAAGGTTGAAGAAAAATCTCACCATATCGCCGTTACTTCTTTTCGGTTTCCTGTCCCGGCCAAAATCACGGCCACCGTCTCTGCCACCGTCACGGAAACTGTCCCGGCGGTCATTACCACGGTCACGATCACCTCTTCCCCTCTCATCGCGGTCGCGGCGGTTACGGTCGCGGCGGCTTTCACCACGGTCGTCACTGCTGAATTTCTGGTCTACCATGTCGTTCTTATCCTTATAGAACATCGCCAGGTCCCTTAGCTGCAGCTGCAGAAGTTTGTGTACCAATTCTTCTTTACTGAAATCGGAAAGATCCGGAATCAGAGCATCATCAAAAGTGAAAAACTCCTCGTGCTCGGTAAACAGTTTTTCGAAAACACCACCTACCTGTGCTTTAATGATTGCGTCACCTGTAGGAATTTTCTTTTCAATGATGTCAATTTTGGTGGACATCTTTATCTGCTTCAGTTTTCTGGACTCCTCAGGCTTGATAAGCGCCATGGAGATTCCGTCTTTTCCGGCACGTCCTGTCCGGCCGCTACGGTGTACGAATACTTCTGGATCGTCCGGCAGTGAATAATGGATTACATGGGTAAGGGAATTCACATCAAGACCACGGGCAGCCACATCGGTAGCTACCAAAATGTCAATATTTTTCAGTCTGAATTTCTTCATCACCGTATCCCTCTGTGCCTGGCTAAGGTCGCCATGAAGTGCATCTGCGGCATAACCGTTCTGCATCAGGAAATCTGCAACCTCCTGAGTTTCCATACGGGTACGGCAGAAAATGATGGAATATTGATTTGGGTTGGCGTCAATAAGTCTTTTCAGCGCTTCTTTCTTATGACGGTAACCTACCACATAATATTCATGCTGAATGTTTTTCTTCACCTCATTTATTGAACCCACAGAAATGCGGTGAGGTTCTGTAAGGTAGTTTTTAGAGATCCTCTCCACCTCCTTGTTCATCGTTGCCGAGAAAAGGTAGGTATGTTTGGTTTCAGGGGTCTCTCTCAGTATCGTTTCCAGGTCATCTTTGAAACCCATGGAAAGCATTTCATCAGCTTCGTCCAGAACAAGCCACTGTATCTCTGAAAAATCAAGTGCTTTTCTGTTGATAAGGTCGATCACACGCCCCGGTGTACCCACAATAATCTGTGGTTTATCACGCAGGGAGCGGATTTGGTCGGAAATACTCGATCCACCATAAACCGCAGTGGTCTTGATGTCTCTCATGTATTTCGAATAATTTTTAATGTCTTTGGTAATCTGCAAACAAAGTTCTCTGGTAGGACAAAGCACCAAAAATTGGATTTTGCGACTCCCGTCGTCAATCATATCCAAAATCGGAAGCGAAAATGCTGCTGTTTTGCCTGTTCCTGTTTGCGCAAGTGCGATGAGATCGCGTATATCTGTAGAGATAAAAGGAATAGTCTGTTTTTGGATTTCTGTTGGGCTTACAAAGCCCAGTTCGCCAACTGCCTTCAAAATTTCAGGACTTAAGTTGGTCTCCGTAAATAAATTCATGTAAAAGATCGTCTATAATTCTGCCGCAAAGATACTTATTTTATTTTTGATAAAAAATAACTGCTTTTATTAAATAAGTGTTAAAGATGTAAAGCATACTAAGTTTAGCGGTAAATTCTTTTTGTATACTTTTATGTAAAATATTTTTATGGCTGATGCATTATCTAAGGAGACATTAACCTTCCTTACAGACCTTAACAAAAACAACAACCGCGAATGGTTTACTTGCAATAAGTCACGGTATCTGGTTGTGCAGGAAAATATGGTAAATTTTGTTGATGCCCTTATTCAGGAAATTTCGGACTTTGATGAAGCTGTCCTAAAAATTGACGCTAAGAAGTCCATTTTCCGAATTTACCGCGACACGCGCTTTTCCAAAGACAAAACGCCGTATAAAACCAATTTCGGTGCCGGACTGGGCATGGGCAAAGGTTCAGAGATTGCGGGCTACTATCTTCACATCGAACCGGGTAAGTCCTTTCTGGCGGGAGGTGTCTATCAGCCTGACAGCAGTATCCTGAAAGAAATTCGCAGGGAAATTTCCGTGAACGCTGATGAATTTTTGGCCATCATCAACGGCAGCGAATTCCGCAAATACTTTACCGGACTCTCTGAGGAGGATAAGCTCATACGGGTTCCGGCGGGATTTGACAAAGATGACCCCATGGCTGAAGTACTGAAACTAAAAAGCTACATCGCAGTTTACAACTTAACAGACAGGGAAATATTGGAAAAGGACGCAGTTAAAAAATTGGCAGATATGTTCAAACAGGTTAAACCTCTGAATGATTTTTTAAGTGCCCCGTTTAAAAAGCAGTAGGAATAAAATTTACCTTTGGGTAAGCTTTTTAACTGTGGCCAAAAGTTCAGGATCGTCAGGGGTGATTGCGTAATAATCAGCAATTTTACCGCTTTGATCAACCAAAATAAAACGCGGCACCCAGTTCAGCTCAATATAATCGTTGAACTTGTTTTTCCAACCCTCATCAAACCAGTAATTGATCCCGCCGGCGATTCCGTATTTATCCAGACCGCGCTTCCATTGGTCATGTGTACGGTCCAGTGAAAAATAAATGACAACCAAATCGGGATTTTCTGATTTAAGCGCATTGGTTTTGGGCAAGGCAAGTATGCAGTCCCGGCACCAGCTGGCCCAGAAATCGATCAGTACCACCTTCCCTTCATAAGGTTTCAGCACCTGCGCTACGGTTTGCTTCTTACCGTCCGCGCCAATGAGCTTTTGGCTGAGGACATCGGCTGTAAATTCGGATTTGATATCCTTCACCGGTTTCTGCGCATAACTCAGACTGAAAAAAAGAAGTGCCAGCAGGCAAACAAGTTTCTTAGTTAGAAACTGATCATTATGTAATAGAGCCTTCATATACAAATTATCATTCGGGTTAATCTTTCAGCAGATCAGGGCGGCGTTCCTGGGTAATCCGGACCGCTTCGTCGTGACGCCACTCCTCAATTTTGGCGAAGTGACCGCTCAGCAGAATTTCGGGCACTTTTAAACCTTTATATTCTTCAGGTCTCGTATAAATAGGTGGCGACAGCAAATTATCCTGGAAGGTATCGGTAAGCGCACTCTGTTCATCATTCAGCACACCCGGCAGCAGGCGGATTACAGAATCTGCAAGTACACAGGCAGCCAGTTCGCCGCCGGTAAGCACATAATCACCGATTGAGATTTCTTTTGTAATATGCAGGTCCCGCACGCGCTGATCGATCCCTTTATAATGTCCGCACAGAAAGATAAGGTGTTTCTTTATGGAAAGTGAATTGGCCATTTTTTGATTTAGGGTTTCGCCATCAGGAGTCAGGTAAATCACCTCATCATAGTCACGCTGGGATTTCAGTTCAGAAATGCAGAGATCCAGAGGCTCCACCAGCATTACCATTCCGGCACCACCGCCATAGGGTTCATCATCCACTTTCCGGTGCTTCCCCACACTCCAGTTCCGCAGCTGATGGAAGTGTACCTCGGCTAGGCCTTTCTGCATGGCTCTTTTCAGAATGGAAGTCTGGAAGGGACTTTCCATAAGTTCCGGCAGCACACTTATTATGTCAATTCTCATTGTTCAGTCTTGTTTTTTTTGTTTGGGACGATTATCAGGCGCAAAGATGAATCTTTATTCACATAACTCCACATCCAGTTAAAGAAAATTGCCAGTTTATTGCGCACCGAAAGGATGAGCATAAGGTGCAGGAACATCCAGAAGTACCAGGCCAGGAAACCCTGAAACTTAAAACCGGGTAAATCCACCACGGCCCTGTGCTTCCCGATGGTGGCCATACTGCCCTGATCCACATATTCATACTCCACCCAATCAGCTTCATTTTTCCTGACTAAATTCCGCGCAAGGTTTTTACCCTGATTTATGGCTACATTGGCAACCTGGGGATGGCCCTGCGGATATTTTGGAGTTTCCATATGTGCAATGTCGCCAATCGCAAAAATATTTTCTGTTCCCTTCACCCTATTGTAGCGGTCTACAATATATCGGTTGCGCAAAATCTGGTTCTCGCTTAATCCGTCTATAATATTGCCCGTAACACCGGCTGCCCAGATTACGTTGTTAGCGGGTATTTCTTTACCGTTGGCCAGCAGCACACGGTCGCCGTCATAAGCGGTCACAATTTCGCCCTTCATGAAAATAACGCCCAGTTCATTCAGATATTTCTCGGACATTTTCTGCGATTCCGCACTCATATTGGAAAGGGGCGTCTCCGTAGAACTTACCAGAATAATGTTCAGATTCTCAAAGTTCATGTGCGGATAGTCACGTGGCAGAATTTCACGTTTCATTTCGGAAAAGGCTCCGGCCAACTCCACACCAGTGGGTCCGCTGCCTACGATTACGATGTTCCAGTTGCCGTCGTCACTGCGTTTTCTTTCTATGATAAGTTTCTCAAATGTAAGCAGCACATGGTTCCTTATGGCTATGGCCTCCTGGGTATTCTTCATGCCAAAGGCCAGCTTCTCCATCTCGGCATTTCCAAAGAAATTGGTCTTGCAGCCTGTCGCAATTACCAGTTTGTCATAGGTAAATTCGGAATCTTCTGTAATAATCTTGTTCTGCTCGGGTACAATGCGCTGTACTTCCGTCATGCGGTACTGGATGTTCCTGGAGCGCTGAAAAATCTTGCGGAAAGGGAATGAAATATTGCTGGGCTCAATCCTGCCGCAGGCTACCTGATAGAACAGCGGCTGAAACATATGATGGTTTACTTTATCTATCATAAACACCTTCTTGTTCTTGTTATTGAGCGACCTGGCGAGCTGAAGCCCTGCGAAACCTCCGCCTACGATTACAATTTTCTCCCGTGTTTCCATAGTACAAATTTACCTAATTAATAATTGATACCCTGCAGGTCCGCCTCACTACTGTGAATTGAATCCGGCAGGGTTGCGATGATTAGTTGGGAACGAACATTATACCATACCGAAATCAAAAGCTGTAAAATTCGTTATTTATACTTCTTAAAGTTACTTTTGCAGTATAATGCCAAATAAGAAAACCAGAGGGAAGGTCCGTAAAAGAATCCACGAAAGCCGGCGGCGCAAAATCATAGTTCGCAGAACGGTTTTGCTGATTGTACTTGCTTTAAGCCTTATGGGCACCGGTTATTATCTTAAGGAAAAAATCTCTTTTTATTACGCCATGCATTTCCGACCTTTTAAGCATAAGAAACTCACCAATTCTGAATTTGAGGAGCAGCGGATTAACAGGATCATTGGCGATTATGCTGATAAAACTTTTGGAATAGACATCTCCCATTACCAAAGGCCCGAAGATATTACGTGGGACAGCCTCAGCGTCGGCAACCGTTCCATCCCCATCCGGTTTGCCGTGCTTCGTGCTACCATGGGTAACCGAAACACTGATAAGCATTTTGATGAATACTGGAAACTGGCTAAAAAACACAATCTGATAAGGGGTGCCTATCACTTTTACCGTGCCGATGAAGATCCTGTACGTCAGGCCAATAATTTCCTGGAAAATGTAAAGCTGGAGTCCGGTGACCTGCCGCCGGTGCTGGATATCGAACGTATTCCGAAGCGGAAAACCAACGCCAAACTGCTTGAAGACTTAAAAATCTGGTGCAGGATCGTAGAAGAAGCCTACGGCCAGAAACCCATTATCTACACCTATTATCATTACTACAAAGATTTCCTGGACGGTGAGTTTGAAGAATATCCGCTTTGGCTGGCTAATTACAACGATGTTCCTCAGCCAACTCCTACCGGACGCTGGGATTTCTGGCAGTTCACCGAAAACGGCATTGTTTACGGCATCAACACCAAGGTGGATGTAGACGTTTATAACGGAAGTTTGTGGTCACTGAAAAGGCTCACGCTGGATTAAGATCATTTATCGTATTTTTGCTGGTTTAATCTCACGCCTTACACCGCGTACAAAATCCCGTTTCCATGAACTACGTCAGCGCTGAAAATCTCACCAAATCATTTGGCATGAAGGTCCTTTTTAAAAACATTTCATTCAATGTGAATGAGGGGGACAAAATTGCCATTGTGGCCAAGAACGGCAGTGGGAAATCTACGCTTCTTAAAATCCTAATGGGAAAAGAGATCGCAGATTCGGGTAATGTTGTCATCAACAAAGACATCCAGGTGGTACTTTTTGATCAGGAAATTGAATTTGATTCAGATCTTACCGTAGAGGAATTTATGATGACACTGGATTCAGCACCTATTGTAGCAGTAAAGAATTACCACCACGCATTGCACACCGAGAATCCCGACGATATGGAAAAGGCTCTGGCCGAAATGGAAATCCATAAAGCCTGGGACCTGGAAAACGAGATGAAGCAAATCCTTTCGCAGCTAAAGATCACCGATCTTGAAGCCAAAATGGGCACGCTTTCCGGTGGGCAGATCAAACGTGTGGCCCTGGCAAAACTTCTTACTGAAACGCGCGCTGAACACCGCCATATCCTCCTCATCATGGATGAACCTACCAATCACCTGGATGTGGAAATGGTGGAATGGCTGGAAAATTATCTTTCCAAGGCTAAGATCACGCTCCTGCTTGTTACTCACGACCGCTACTTCCTGGATGCGGTTTGCGATCTGATTTGGGAGATGGAAGACCAGAACCTCTATGTTCACAATGGAAGCTATGCGACTTACCTGGAGAACAAAATGATTCGCGAAGACAACCTGAATGCTACAATAGACAAGGCGAACAACCTGTACCGCAAGGAACTGGAATGGATGCGCCGCCAACCCAAAGCCCGCACCACGAAATCCAAATCGCGGATCGACGATTTCTACGAAACCGAGAAAGTGGCCAAAACGGACACCCGCAAGGAAAAACTGGAACTCGATTTCGAAATGAAAAGGCTGGGCAATAAAATCCTGGAGCTACACAATATAAGTAAAAGTTACGGCAAAAAAGTCCTCCTGAAGGATTTCTCCTACCAGTTCCAGCGTGGCGAAAAAGTAGGAATCGTGGGCAAAAACGGTGCAGGCAAATCCACCCTGCTTAATATCATCCAGGGTCTGGAACCTTATGACAGTGGCTCCATAGAAACGGGCGAAACCATAAAATTTGGCTATTTTTCGCAGAAAGGTCTTAAATATAAGGAAGAAGAACGCGTAATTGATTTCATAAAGGATATTTCTGAGAATTTCCCGTTGGCCAACGGCCGTACGATTTCGGCGTCACAGTTTCTGCGTCTGTTTCTTTTTGATGACCAAACCCAGTACAGCCCTATTTCAAAACTTTCCGGTGGCGAAAAAAGAAGACTTCACCTGATGTACGTACTTTATCAAAATCCTAACTTCCTTATTTTTGATGAACCAACCAACGACCTGGACCTTCCAACACTTACCGTTTTGGAGAATTTCCTTCAGCAGTTTCAGGGCAGTTTGATTATCGTATCGCATGACCGTTATTTTATAGACCGCGTTGTAGATCACGTATTGGCATTTGAAGGCGAGGGCAAAATCAGGAACTTTGTGGGTAATTTCTCGGAATACCGCGAGATGAAAAGCCAGGAAAGCAAAAAACTGGCTGAGCAACCCTCAATGCAGGCACCCAAAGTGGCAGAAATTGCACAAGCCGTTCCCAAATCTCCTTCGGCACAGCGCAAACTCTCCTACAAAGAGCAGCGCGAACTTGAGATGATTGACAGGGAACTACCTGTTATTGAAGAAAAGCGTGCAGCTATTATGCAGCAACTTACTACAGAAACCGAGTATGGAGTGATCTCCAATTTGTCCGCCGAACTGGAATCGCTTACTTCCAAACTGGAAGAAATGGAACTGCGCTGGCTGGAACTCCAGGAAATTTAAGTACTTCTTATCCTTCAAGCGGAGATCTGCCCAAAGAACTTCCTGTATTTTGGGTATGAAGATGTGACGGATTGTCGCGCATACAGTGTTACATGACAAATCTCATTTCCGCGCTACCAGCAATGCTTTCAGGAAGTTAACACATTTCCATTAAAACTATTTAGAATAATTAAAAATAAGCTTGCAGAAAAGAGCAGGCTTTATTACATTTGCGGTCGTTATTTTAATTCATTCTAAATAAAGACTAGGAAATGAAAAGAAGACTTGTTTCTGTTGGCCTTTTGGCCCTTACTCTTCCCGCATATGCTCAAATGAAATTTGTAGAGGATTCCGACACCCTTCGGGTGCAGCAAATTGAGGACATCAATCTGCATAAGACAGGAAACCCGAATAATGCGCGAACACTCACTACAAAATCCAATCTGACAGTCATGGAGAATCCGCAACCCATAGCCATCGTAACCCACGAAATCATAGAGCAACAGCAGGCGAAGCAGTTAAGTGAAGTACTTCAGAACGTAAACGGTCTTTATATTACCTCAGCACGCGGAAATTCCCAGGACAGTTTTGGTGGACGCGGATTCAACTTCGGAAACGATAATATTTTTAAGAATGGCGCCCGTGTAAACAGTGGTGTTTTCCCTGAAGTTACAGGTCTGGAGCGTGTGGAAGTACTGAAGGGTGGAAACGCGATGCTTTACGGAAATGTAGCCGCTGGCGGAGTGGTTAATCTGATCACCAAAAAACCACGTTTCAGTTTTGGTGGCAGCATCGGCATGAACGCCGGCAGTTGGAACTCTTATAAACCTACAGTTGATTTTTACGGCCCACTGAGTAAAAATGTTGCTTTCCGCGTGAACGGCACCTACGAAACTGCCGAAAGTTTCCGCGATGTGGTAGAGTCCCAGAAGTATTATTTCAATCCGTCTGTACTGTTTAACATTGGCGAAAAATCTCAGCTTATAATAGAAGCCGATTACCTGAAACATGACCTAACGCCCGATTTCGGCATTGGCGCCATTGAAAATAAAGACAAATCTTACGCACTAAACACCTTCCTGCCAAGAAATGCGTTTGTTGGCACCGACTGGCAGTACCAGAATGTAGAGCAGGTTACTGCAGGACTCACCTTCAATCATCAGTTCAATGATTTATGGACATTGAATACGGTGGCTTCTTTTCAAAACTACACCAAGGATTTCTTTTCCACTGAACGTGTTACCTGGTCTTACGACAATGCAAACCGCCTGAAATGGAACAGACCTCTGAACAAGACTTACAACGAGCAAAATTACACTTCACTTCAGCTAAACCTGAACGGGGAACTGAATACAGGCAAGCTGAACCATAAAATCCTGATCGGGACCGACGGAGATTACGGCGTAGCCGACGCTTACACCTTCCGGAATCCGGAAACCGGCAAAAACTTCGGAACGTCTTACACTTATGGCAGTAATGGAGGAACCGGCTTGCTGTATATGGATGATCCTTCCACGTGGGCCGGAGGCGCCATGCCAATGTCTGAAAATAAGGACAGAACACGCATACCTACACAGCGTTTCGGGATTTACGCTCAGGACTTCATCAGCCTTAACGAGCAGTTCAAGGTACTTGCCGGCTTAAGATGGTCTTATATTGAAAGTGAGAGTACCAAAAGCGATTATCTGGACAATACGGACAGCCCGGGCGGCAAAACGGTAGACCGTGCATTTTCGCCAAAAGCAGGTATCGTTTATATGCCGAATGACAATCTTTCTGCCTTTGCAACTTACACCAATTCTTTTGTAGCCAATACCGGCCGCGATATTTACGATAATGTGCTGAAACCATCGATTATAGATCAGTTTGAGGTGGGCATGAAAAAGAATTTCTGGAATAATGCTGTAGCACTCAACCTGACGGTTTATCAGATAGATAACCGTAACTTCTACCAAACAGCTGAATTCACAGCAGAGGGAAATCCTAATTCGGATACCACAGTTAAGGATTTTGCAGGTAAGATGCGCAGCCGTGGTGTAGAACTTGATATTACCGGCAACCCGCTTCCAAACCTGTCCATCATTGCCGGGGCATCCTATAACCATTCTGTATATCTGGATACACCGGAGACCTTCGGTTATGTAGAAAATCAGCGGTTGGTCCGCACACCTGCCACAACGGCTAATGCATCAGTATTTTACACTTTTGCCAAATATGTGAAAGGCCTGAAAATCGGCGGCGGCGTTTACTTTGTGGGAGACCGTATCGCGGGCTGGAACGATACCAAAGAACTGCTGGACAGCCGTAACGGCGTCTCCCGTATGCTTGAGGTGGGCGACTATGCCACCGCATCACTAAGTTTCGGATACGAATGGAAAAAATTCTCCCTGATGGGAAAAATAGGAAACCTGTTTGATGCTGTGGAATACAATTACCATGAGAATTACTCGGTGAACCCCATCACGCCGCGCAATTACTACCTCACCCTTACCTACAAACTTTAAGAAATCTACTGCATTCAGCTATAAAAACAAACTATGGAAAAAAAGAAAAAAACAGGCAATTTAACGTCCACCATGCGTATCCTGCACCGCTACCTGGGTTATTTTACAGCCGGCATCATGGCGGTGTATGCCATCAGCGGCGTACTGCTCATTTACCGCGACACCAATTTCCTGAAAAAGGAGAATAAATACGAGGTCGTTCTGAAGCCAAATCTAACAGAGAAGGAACTTGCAAAAGAAATTAAGGTACGTAATGTTGAATTTGAATCTGAGGAGGGAGCTGTCAGGAAATTTAAGGACGGCACCTATAATTTAAGTACAGGCGAAGCGAAATATTCCAAAATGCAGCTGCCATTTGTGCTGGAGAAGTTCAATGAACTGCACAAATCCACCTCCAAACACAGATATGCCTCACTGAACACCCTGTTTGGGCTTGTGCTTTTCTTCTTTGTAATCTCTTCCTTCTGGATGTTCAACTTTAAATCCAAAGCATTCCGGCGCGGAATGATGTATGCGGGTATCGGCTTCATCCTGGCCCTTATCATGGTATTTTTCCAGTAAAGTTCCGTAGTCATCTGTCTTAGGACGCTTGCCTTTTTATAAACCCTCCCCGTTATTGTAGCTGCAAAATCCATATCTTTGGAATTCAAATCATCTTACATGAATCAGCAACCGGTGGAGGGTTTTTCCAAACTTTCGAAGCAGCGCAAAATAGACTGGCTAATTAAAGAATACCTAAGCGGTGACCGCAGTTACGAGCAAATTCTGCAGCAGTACTGGAACGGTGACGCTGTTTTACAGAAACTTCATGAAGAGTTCTCGGAGAATACCATCTCTAATTTTTATATGCCCTACGGCATTGCTCCCAATTTCCTTATAGACGGCAAACTGCTGGCACTTCCCATGGCCGTAGAAGAGAGTTCGGTAGTAGCCGCTGCCTCCAAAGCCGCAAAATTCTGGATTGATAAAGGAGGTTTTAAGACGACCATCATCAACACCAAGAAACTGGGGCATACCCATTTCATTATTAATGTTGAGCCGCATAAACTGCAGCACTTCTTCAACTTCAAACTCAAGAAAAGGCTTTTTGAGGCTACTGAAGAGATTACGAAGAACATGCGTAACCGTGGTGGCGGCATACTGAACATCCGTCTTATTGACAAAACCGCGGATCTGGAGAATTACTTCCAGCTTAAAGCCAGTTTTGATACCGTGGATTCCATGGGCGCCAATTTCATCAATTCCTGCCTGGAGCAGTTTGGCAAAACTTTAACGGAAGAGGTAGCAAAAGATGAAACCTTTACCCGGGAGGAAAAAGAATCGCTGCAGATTGTGATGAACATCCTGTCCAATTTTACGCCCGACTGTATTGTAAGGGCTGAGGTTTCCTGCAAGATTGAAGACCTGAAAGATGACAGCGGTATATCGAATGAAGAGTTCGCCACCAAATTCAAACGTGCCGTCACCATTGCTGAGATCGAGCCTTTCCGTGCGACCACGCATAACAAAGGAATTATGAACGGTGTAGACGCGGTGGTGATTGCCACCGGCAACGATTTCCGTGCTACAGAAGCCTGCGCACATGCCTACGCCGCAAAAGACGGTAAATATTCAAGTTTAACACACTGTACCATTGATAACGGAATTTTCAGATTCTGGATAGACCTGCCTATCTCGGTGGGAGTTGTAGGTGGCCTCACCAATCTGCATCCTTTGGTGAAATTTTCCCTGGCGCTGCTGGGCAAACCGTCAGCACAGGAACTGATGAGCATCCTGGCAGTTTCGGGACTGGCGCAGAATTTTGCAGCCATCCGTTCACTTGTTACCACCGGTATCCAGAAAGGCCATATGAAAATGCACTTACTGAATATCCTGAATCAGTTAGGCGCTACAGAAGAGGAGAAGAATCATTTTGTCACTTATTTCAAGGACAAAACGGTGACACATCACGAGGTGATCACTCAATTTAACAGCTTAAGGGCAAAATAATGTTCGGAATCACTTTGGCTGCGCTTCTGCTGGCATTCGGCATTTTCCTGAAGACTACGGACGATCCCGGATTTGCCTCAACAAAGAAGTTTTCCTGGCTGCTGATCGCAATTGGTGCCATTACACTGGCGGGGAAATTAATTATCATGTATCAAAAAGGAGAAATATAATATGAAGACATTTACATTGGTTGTTGGTGCAGTTTACGGACTTTTGTCTGTAATTTTAGGTGCATTTGGCGCACACGCACTGAAGAAGATCATTTCTGCAGAGAAGCTGGTAAGTTTTGAGACCGGCGTAAGGTATCAGATGTACTCTGCCCTATTCCTGCTCATCGTGGGGTATATCCTGAAATTTGAAAGTCCTTCTGAAAAATGGATTTCCATCCTGATGATTGCGGGAACTTTTATTTTCTCATTCAGCATTTATTTACTCAGTATGAGTGAGGCCTGGAATATGAATTTCAAATTCCTGGGACCCATTACCCCAATTGGAGGACTCATGATGATAATTTCCTGGGCCATGCTAATCTTTTATTTTCTGAAAAACCGGGTTTAAGATGGCAGATGGCAGATATCAGATATCAGACGTGAGATTTTTGATTCTAGATTTTTGATTTTTGATTTAGTGGGAAAATGATAAAATGTCTGAGATCTGATGTCTCATGTCTGATATCTCATGTCTAACCTCTAATTTCTAAAAAAATGTTTTTCATCTTCGGACTGAACAGGAAACCGGTAGGTAAGGAAACCCGCACCATCCGCAAGGGTGGCTTTGATGTGAAGGCCATTATAACCGTTTACAAACTGTATGTAGAGCTGTTCTTTATTCCGCTGATACCCTTGGGCAAAAGGTACAGCATTTACATTCCGCATAGCGATGAGTATTATGAGCAGGGCTTCCGCTCCAAAATCCCGGATGAGTACCTGGACGTTTGTAAGGATGTGGGGAGGTTGTACTGAGGAAGAACCGAAATGAATAGGCCCGTCCCGCGCCCCGGATTGAACGGCCTGTTTGAGCTCTTTTTGTTAGCTTCGGCCCCAAGGCAGGCACAAAAAAGCGAGTAGTGAAAGCCGGAATTGGCGCCCATAATTTTTCGTTTAAGAAGAAAATCCGCAGGATGCAACATCAAATCATCGCTTAAACTTATGCGCTTTAAAAAACTTAATGGTTTAGGGCTTTCTACTTAGTGCTTTTTTCATAAATTTGTAAATCCTTAAAAAAATAATAAATTTAATTCAATACTATGAATCTTCACGAGTATCAGTCCAAAGAGATTTTAGCAAAATACGGCGTTAATATTCAGCGCGGTTTTATCGCCAATAATGTAGAGGAGGCAGTAGATGCAGCCAACAAATTAAAAGAAATGACCGGAGGTGCCGAAGGTTGGGTGGTAAAAGCGCAGGTTCACGCAGGTGGCCGTGGTAAAGGCGGCGGTGTAAAATTCTCTCCAAACGTTGAAAAACTGAAGGAAAATGCAGAGAACATCATCGGTATGCAGCTGATAACCCCACAAACTTCTGCTGAAGGTAAGAAGGTGAACTTTGTACTTGTTGCTGAAGATGTATATTATCCCGGAGCTTCTGAAACCAAAGAATTTTATGTTTCTATCCTTTTGGACAGGGCATTAGGCAAAAATACAGTGGTATATTCTACTGAAGGTGGGATGGACATTGAGCATGTAGCCGAAGTTACCCCACACCTTATCCATAAAGAAGTGATTGATCCTGCATTGGGTCTTCAGGGTTTCCAGGCTCGTAAGATTGCTTTCAACCTGGGACTTAGCGGTAACGCGTTTAAAGAATTCACGAAGTTCATCACGAATCTTTACAATGCTTATGTAGGTATTGATGCTTCTCTTTTCGAAATCAACCCTGTTCTTAAGACTTCTGACGATAAAATTATCGCGGTAGATGCCAAAGTAACCCTGGACGGTAACGGACTTTTCCGTCACAAAGACCTGGAAGCACTTAGAGATACACGTGAGGAGGATCCAACTGATGTTGAGGCTGGCGATGCCGGACTGAACTTCGTTAAACTGGACGGTGATGTTGCCTGTATGGTAAACGGTGCCGGTCTGGCAATGGCAACTATGGACATCATCAAGCTTTCCGGCGGTAATCCGGCTAACTTCCTGGACGTGGGTGGTACAGCTGATGCGGAAAGAGTTCAGAAAGCATTTGGAATCATCCTTAAAGATCCAAATGTAAAAGCCATCCTTATCAACATCTTCGGTGGTATCGTACGTTGCGACCGTGTTGCACAGGGAGTTGTAGATGCCTATAAAGCAATGGGAAGCCTTCCTGTTCCTTTGATCGTAAGATTACAGGGAACCAATGCTGTAGAAGCAAAACAACTTATTGACAATTCCGGTTTACCTGTACATTCTGCAATCACACTGGAAGAAGCAGCCAATAAAGTAAAAGAAGTTCTGGCAAAATAACCTTCAGACATTTAAATATCGGACAGCTTTCGAAGGGAAGCTGTCTTTTTTTGCCCTTTGTTTATTGCTTAAAACACGTTGCATTTTGAGCTAAAAGTAGGCTCAAACAGTCACTAAGAAGTCAGGTGGTTAGCTTTGAGAATCTGAATATTATGATATCCGCAGGCACGGCTCTTTCTTTGCCATAATTTTCGTAAATTTGCGCCACGTAACGACTCCGGATATGGCAGAGCATCACATTAAGAAACTAGCGGTTTTAACATCGGGCGGCGACGCGCCGGGAATGAATGCCGCCATTCGTGCAGTCGTACGGACTTCCAACTACTTCGGACTGGAGTGCTACGGCATCCGCGAAGGTTTCAATGGTCTCATAGCCGGAAACATTACCAAGATGGGGCCGCGATCGGTGAGCAATATCATCAATCTGGGCGGTACCATCCTTAAATCTGCCAGGTCGGAAGAATTCAGGACTGAGGAAGGCCGAAAGAAAGCCTTCGAGCAGTGTAAAGAGAATGGAATTGACGCCCTGGTTTGCATTGGTGGCGACGGTACTTTTACGGGCGCCAAGATTTTCAACGAAGAATATGGGATACAGACTATTGGTGTTCCGGGCACCATAGACAATGATATTTTCGGTACAGATACAACAATAGGTTACGACACTGCACTGAATACGGCCATGGACGCTATCGATAAGATCCGCGACACGGCCACTTCCCACAACAGGATATTCTTTGTAGAGGTGATGGGCAGGGATGCCGGTTTTATCGCCCTGAATTCCGGAATCGCCACGGGTGCGGTAGACATCCTTATACCCGAGCAGAAAGACAGTATGGAGGAACTCTTCGACACTTTTGACAAAGCTGCGAAACGCGGTAAGAATTCGAGTATCGTTGTAGTGGCCGAGGGTGAAAAACTCGGAAATGTGTACGACCTTTCTGAACAGACCAAAAAGAAATATCCAAATTACGATATCAGGATCGCTGTGCTGGGACATATACAGCGCGGAGGCTCGCCCAGCTGTGCCGACCGTGTTTTGGCCAGCCGCTTAGGTTACGGTGCTGTAACCGGACTTATGGAAGGGCGTAATAATGTGATGGCAGGTATGCGGAGCAATAAACTGGTCTTCACCCCTATAGAAGAAGCTATTAAAAAACACAATACCATCAACAAAGACCTGCTGAAGATCTCCGAGATCCTCGCGCTTTAAAAGTCAGGTGCTTATTGGTAAACAATGGAAAATCATTAATTATAAATCTAATAAATTATGTCAACAATCAAAGTAGGAATCAACGGATTCGGTAGAATTGGCCGCCTGGTCTTCAGAGCAATGACCGAAAGAGACAACATCGAAGTTGTAGGGATCAATGACCTAATCGATGCTGAGTATATGGCGTATATGCTGAAGTATGATTCTGTACACGGCGAGTTTAAAGGCGAAGTTTCCACAGAAGGAAACGACCTTATCGTAAACGGAAAGAAAATCCGCGTAACTGCCGAAAAAGACCCTAACAACCTGAAATGGAATGAAATCGGTGCTGAATATATCGTTGAATCTACAGGATTATTCCTTAGCAAAGATTCTGCACAGGCTCACATCAATGCGGGCGCAAAGAAAGTAATCCTTTCGGCACCTTCTAAAGACGACACGCCAATGTTCGTTATGGGTGTAAACCACATGGACCTTACAGACGATATTAAAATCTTCTCCAATGCTTCCTGTACAACCAACTGTCTGGCTCCGCTTGCAAAAGTAATGCATGACAATTTCGGTATTGTTGAAGGTCTTATGACAACTGTTCACGCTACCACTGCTACACAGAAAACCGTAGACGGACCTTCTGTAAAAGACTGGAGAGGCGGGCGTTCTGCACTTAACAATATCATTCCTTCTTCTACAGGTGCTGCAAAAGCCGTAGGAAAAGTAATTCCTGAACTGAACGGTAAGCTTACAGGTATGTCTTTCCGCGTACCAACGGCTGACGTTTCCGTAGTGGACCTTACAGTGAGACTGGAAAAAGCTACTTCTTACGAAGAGATCTGTGCAGCAATGAAAAAAGCTTCTGAAGGTGAACTTAAAGGAATCTTAGGTTATACAGAAGATGCAGTTGTATCTCAGGATTTCGTAGGCGAAAAGAGAACCTCAGTATTCGACAAGGATGCCGGTATCATGCTTTCTCCAAACTTCGTGAAAGTAGTTTCCTGGTATGACAACGAAATGGGTTATTCCAACAAACTGGTAGATATGCTTGCACACTCTGCAACGCTTTAGTCAGAGCCACTGATCATACAAGCCTCCGGAATTTTCGGAGGTTTTTTTTTGGGCAATCCCCTCGCCGCGCTCAGGCAGCCGCGCCGGGTCGCTGCGTCCGCTGCAAGTCCTCGTTTTTTGGCGCTCGCTTCGCTCGCGCCAAAAAAACTCCGGGCTTTCCGCTACCATCGCTATTGCGGGGTCCAGCGGTGCTTCCATATAAGCCCGGTTAAATGGAGCGCGGCATCATTTCTGCTGCTAAGCATCCCAAATTTCAAAAGTTACCTTTAAAAAAATGAAGGCTAAGCCACAATTCTATCAAAGTCCACATTTTCAGTCATTCTGGACCACCGGAAACGGCCGGGATCTGCTGGACTGGTCCGGGGCAAAACCCGATATTGCACAATTTGACAGGTATTCCCACCTGTACCATGAAGTGGATGCATTGGGCGATGCGGCGGTTCAGGAAACCTACCTGAAACTCCCCTATCATGAAGCCTCGGCGATCGTGGAGAAATATTCAGCATCGCCGGTTTCAAAGGATGATGAAGCGCCTGAAAATTTAAAAAAGCTCTTTCTCCAGATGCAGCAAGTGCCGGAATGGTTTAACGCCGACTTGGCGAATGCCGGTGCGCGCTTCTGCATGAGAACAGGAACCAACGGCCTGATCATCCTGCGCGATTTTACGCTGATGGGTGGCTACGACTTCGCTTTCCTGAACAAACCTCTTGTCTTTACCGGCGCCCTGAAACGCGGAGCCGTGAAGAGGCTAAAGGATACGCTGGAATTTTGGGTAAATGTAACCCGCGAAGATGCCATGCAAATCAATTCGGAGGCTTACAGACTCATCGTGCGCACGAGGCTGCTGCATTCCTACGCCCGGCTGAAGATTCGCCAGAAAAGTGAGGACTGGGATTACGAAAACTGGGGCACACCCATTAACATGTGGGATATGGTGGCCACCTACACCGGTTTCAGTCTTGTATTCATGCAGGGTTTACGAAAATTGGGTATTATTATTAGTGATGAGGAGCAAAAAGGTGTTTTTCACCTTTGGAAATATATCGGCTACCTGCTGGGAATCCCCGAAAAATATATGCCTGATAATAAAAAAGAAGCTGTGGAGCAGTTTTACCTTTGGACTGCTACGCAGGGCGCCGGCGACAAAGATTCGGCCTATCTGGCAAAGGCGCTTCTGGATGAGAACCTGGAATCTACTATCCTGAGATATCATTTCCAGCGTAAGAATCTGCGCTATCTGCACATATGCTGTAACTGGTATTTACTGGACGAAAACATAAACGAAAGACTTCAGATTCCTAAAGTTCCCCTGCCGGCTGTTTTCCCCTCACTTATAAAAAGTGCCAATGCCGTTACCCAGAAAATTTTCCCGCTACAAAAACCGGAAAGTTACCGCAAACTTGTGGATATCGGTCACAAACAGCAGATGAAAGTCCTGGACGATTACCTGACGCATACGCCTAAAGATTTCCATTATTAGACCTATTTTTGGCAAAACATTATAAGAAAAAGAGCGGAAAATTCCGTATTTTTGAACAAACAAATATTACAGATGAGCAGTAACGAAGATAAGAAAAAAGCACTTTCATTAGTGCTGGATAAATTAGATAAAACATACGGAAAAGGTACGGTGATGACCCTGGGTGATGCGTCTGTTGATGATTCCATTGAGGTTATCCCTTCCGGTTCGCTGGGCTTGGATCTGGCTTTAGGTGTAGGCGGTTATCCGCGTGGCCGGGTCATCGAGATCTACGGTCCGGAATCCTCAGGTAAGACCACCCTTACGCTTCATGCCATTGCTGAAGCACAGAAAACGGGTGGAATTGCGGCATTCATTGACGCCGAGCACGCCTTCGACAGACATTATGCTTCCAAACTGGGTATCAACCTGGACGACCTGATAATTTCGCAGCCGGATAACGGTGAGCAGGCACTTGAAATCGCTGATAACCTGATCCGCTCAGGAGCTATTGACATCGTAGTCATTGACTCCGTGGCAGCTCTTACACCTAAAGCTGAGATAGAAGGTGAAATGGGTGACTCCAAGATGGGGCTGCACGCACGATTGATGTCTCAGGCTTTGCGTAAACTTACAGCTACCATTTCCCGTACAAAATGTACCGTTATCTTCATTAACCAGTTAAGGGAGAAAATCGGCGTGATGTTCGGAAATCCTGAAACAACAACAGGTGGTAATGCGCTTAAGTTCTATGCATCCGTAAGGATTGACATCAGAAAGGCCAGCGCACCCATCAAGACCGGTGATGAAGCTGTAGGTAGCCGTGTGAAGGTTAAGATTGTGAAAAACAAAGTAGCACCTCCGTTCAAGATGGCAGAATTTGACATTATGTACGGCGAAGGTGTTTCCAAAGTGGGAGAAATCCTGGATATGGCAGTTGAAACGGGAATCGTGAAGAAAAGCGGATCCTGGTTCAGCTATGAGGAGACGAAACTTGGCCAGGGCCGTGATGCGGTCCGGGACATGCTGAAGGACAATCCGGAACTTGCCGAGGAACTGGAAGCTAAGATCAAGGAAGAGATCAAAAACAAATAATTAAGTTAAGAATATTGGAGCAGCCCCGGGGCTGCTTTTTTTTGCAGTAACAGTTGGGTGCCAAAATGTCACTAACCGCCGCTTGGTATTCATTTTGAAAAAATCAGATCAATAAAAATTAAATAATTATGACTAAAGGAAATATCAATGTATCGGTGGATAATATTTTTCCGCTTATTAAGAAGTTTCTCTACAGTGACCACGAAATATTCCTGAGGGAGCTCATTTCCAATGCCACAGATGCGACGCTGAAGCTAAAGCACCTCATCAATATCGGTGATGCCAAAACTGAATATGGCAATCCGACCATTGAAGTTAAGATTGACAAAGAAAACAGGAAACTTCACATTATAGACCAGGGTCTGGGAATGACTGCTGAAGAAGTTGAAAAATACATCAACCAGGTGGCCTTCTCGGGTGCTGAGGAGTTCCTGGAAAAATATAAAGATTCTGCCAAAGATGCCGGAATTATCGGTCACTTCGGTTTAGGTTTTTATTCTGCCTTTATGGTAGCCGAGAAAGTGGAGATCCTGACAAAATCCTATAAAGAAGGTGAAGCGGCCGTGAAATGGACCTGCGACGGAAGTCCTGAATTTACACTGGAAGAAACGGATGAAAAAACAGACCGCGGTACTGAAATCATCCTTCATATAGCCGAAGATTCCACAGAATTCCTGGAGGAATCCCGAATCCGTGAACTTTTGCTGAAATACAACAAGTTCATGCCGGTTCCAATTAAGTTCGGCACCAGAACAGAAACCCTGCCCCTGCCTGAAGATGCAGCTGAGGATGCAAAACCTGAAACGCAGGAGGTTGACAATATCATCAACAACCCTACGCCAGCCTGGACCAAAGCGCCCACTGAACTGAAGGATGAAGATTATAAGAACTTTTACCGCGAACTGTACCCCATGCAGTTTGAAGACCCACTTTTCCATATTCACCTGAATGTTGATTATCCATTCAACCTTACCGGTATCCTGTTTTTCCCGAAACTGGCGAACAACCTCAACATCGAGAAAGATAAGATTCAGCTTTATCAGAACCAGGTTTTTGTTACCGATGAAGTAAAAGGTATCGTTCCCGACTTCCTGATGCTGCTTAGAGGGGTGATTGACTCTCCGGACATTCCGCTGAATGTTTCCCGTTCCTACCTTCAGGCTGATGGAGCTGTGAAGAAAATTTCTTCCTATATCACGAAGAAAGTTGGAGACAAGATGGCTTCACTCATCAACGAAAACCGCGCAGATTACGAGAGCAAATGGAATGACATTAAAGTGGTCATTGAGTACGGAATGATTTCCGAGGACAAATTCTACGACAAGTCAGACAAATTTGCGCTGTACCCGAATGTGGAGGGCAAATATTTCCTTTGGAATGAATTGGAGGAAAAAATCAAGGCCAACCAGACCGATAAGGACGGTAATCTGATCATCCTTTATGCAAGCAACGAGCATGACCAGCACAGCTATGTACAGGCCGCACAGGATAAAGGTTATGAGGTACTGTTACTGGACTCTCCTATCGTACCGCATTTGATCCAGAAATTGGAAACGTCCAAAGAAAAAATCCGTTTCGCACGTGTGGACGCAGATCACATCAACAATCTGATCAGGAAAGACGAACCGGTTATTTCCAAATTGAACGAAACGGAGAAGGAAACACTTAAGAAAACGGTTGAAGCAGGTATTTCAGATTCCAAATTCACTGTACAGCTGGAGGACATGGAAAGCACAGACGCGCCTTTCATCATCACTCAGCCGGAATTTATGCGCCGTATGAAAGATATGCAGGCTACAGGCGGCGGCGGTATGTTCGGTATGG
Organism: Chryseobacterium sp.; assembly: GCF_008831505.1. NCBI lineage: Bacteria > Pseudomonadati > Bacteroidota > Flavobacteriia > Flavobacteriales > Weeksellaceae > Chryseobacterium > Chryseobacterium sp. The sequence continues at coordinate 2,216,392 of NZ_CP044507.1, forward strand.
GCGGCTTCCCGGAAATGTATAACCTGGTGGTGAATACCAACAGTGAAGTTGCGGGTAAACTGCTTAGCGAAGAGAATGGCGAAGAGAAAAACGCGCATATCAAACACGCTTTGGATCTGGCTAAACTTTCGCAGAACCTTTTGAAAGGAAAAGAACTCACTGAGTTTATCCAGAGAAGCTATAAGGAACTGGCGAAATAAACTGAAAGATTTATCAGGATACCGTTTCGGCGGCGGCTTCGCCGCCGCCGAAACTTTATAAAGCCCTGCCCTGTCCTATAATTCCTCCAGCGGATCCCAGAAAACATTTCTGAAATGCTGAATCCTATTCCCCTCCACTTTTATCCCTTCTGCAGACAGTTTTTTAGTGAAATCTTCCAGACAACTGGCAGTAATGTGACCTGAGGAGTTGCAAACCCGGTGTGCCGGAAAATCATCATCATAATGCCGAAGTGCATTGCCTACATGCCTCGCATGATTGGGGTATCCCACGGCTTTTGCAATGGCACCGTAACTTGTGACCCGCCCGCCCGGAATAAGCCGGATCACCTCAAAAACCTGTTGACGGAAAATCTCATCCATACATCAAAATTAAGATTTATTAAATCCTTATCTTTGCTAAAAGTAAAAAAGCATGAACAAACCGATTACCGAATTTATAGAAAAATATTATCTCCATTTTAACTCAGCTGCACTCGTTGACGCTTCCAAAGGCTATGTGGCCCATTTGAAAGATGGTGGAAAAATGATGATTACCCTGGCCGGAGCCATGTCTACGGCAGAAATCGGGAAAATTCTGGCTGAAATGATCCGTCAGGATAAAGTGGATATTATTTCCTGTACCGGTGCCAACCTTGAAGAAGACCTTATGAATTTAGTGGCTCACTCTCACTACGAAAGAGTGCCGCACTACCGTGACCTTACAGCACAGGATGAATGGGCATTGCTGGAGCGCGGGCTGAACCGTGTTACTGATACCTGTATCCCTGAAGAAGAGGCATTCCGCCGGTTACAGAAACATATTGTAGAGATCTGGAAAGATGCTGAAGCCAAAGGCGAAAGGTATTTCCCGCATGAGTACATGTATAAGATGATTCTATCAGGAGTTCTGGAGCAGTATTACGAAATCCCGAAGGAGAATTCATGGATGCTTGCGGCCGCGGAAAAGAACCTGCCGATCGTGGTTCCGGGCTGGGAAGATTCCACAATGGGAAATATTTTCAGCAGCTACTGTATTAAAGGCGAACTGCAGGCTTCTACCATGAAGTCCGGTATTGAATACATGATGTTCCTGGCAGATTGGTACCCAAAAAATTCCGGTGGCAAAGGAGTTGGTTTCTTCCAGATTGGAGGTGGCATCGCCGGTGATTTCCCAATCTGCGTGGTGCCTATGCTTTACCAGGACATGGAAATGACCGACATTCCGTTCTGGTCTTATTTCTGCCAGATTTCAGATTCTACTACTTCTTACGGATCATACTCCGGAGCGGTTCCAAATGAAAAAATCACGTGGGGCAAACTGGACATCACAACGCCTAAATTTATTGTTGAAAGTGACGCTACCATCTGCGCACCACTTATGTTCTCTTATATCCTGGAGAATTCTTAAGAATATATTTAAAAGGAAAAAGGCCGTTTCACCATTTGTGAAACGGCCTTTATTTTTGACAGGTGCTCAGTTTAATTTTGCCAGTTTTCCACCTTAAGGATCTCAATTTTCCTTTCGCCATCGCGGAAAGGCCATTCTATGACATCGCCTACTTTGTAACCTACGGTAGCAAGTGCCATATCGGAAAGGATTGAAAACTTTTTCTTTTTTGGTTTGGCTTCTGCTACTCCCACAAAAATCAACTCCTCTTCCCTGTCCAGCGTATGGTCTTTAATCGTTACTTTTCTGTTCACGGTAACCACCTCAGGCGGCAGCTCCCTTCTGCGTACCTGCTGCGCCCCTTTCAGCTCTGCCAAAAGCCGGTTTTCTTCTTCAATGGTTACTTTCTTTCTCCTTAAATGATCTTTAATTACGTCGTAAACTCCGGTTGTTAAAATGATATTCTCAGACATCTTAATTATTTTTTTTTGAGGGATGACTGTGTTACAAACGGCCCTGAGACACTGCATACCGCGAGGCACCATGTCTGCAGTAACACATCGAAAAATGAAAATTAATAAACGGAAAGTTCCCGCCAGGACCCGACGGGTCTAGTAGATGAACTCTTTGGAACTTTTCAGAAAAGAATCCGTGTGAAGATAAAGCAATGAAGACAAAAGTCTTTGCGAACGAACACTGTCATATTTTAAAATGGAAGTGACCATAATTGCTTTGTTTAATTACAAACATACGGATTAAAAAGCTATAAAACAAATCGTTAGTATGAATATCAAATCCTGAAGCGCCTGTTTTCCTTCTTTTCCGAAATCTGCTTCTTGGCTTTTATCCTTTTCTCCACCTGCCGTTTTGAAGGCTTGGTAGCTTTTCGCGGTTTTGCTTTGACCAAACACCTGTTAACCATTTCAATCACCCTTTCCGTAGCTATTTTCTTATTCTGAAGCTGGGTACGGCTTTCGGAAACCGTAATCTGCAGAAGGCCCTCCTGGCTGATCCTGTTCTTAAGTTTGGTACCAATCATTTCTTTCTCCTCTAGACTGAAGAATTGACTGTCTCCCACATTCCAGATGGCAGTCACCGCGGTTTCCACCTTATTTACGTTCTGTCCGCCGGGACCTCCACTTCTGGCGGTCCTGTAGTTCAGTTCTTTGCTAAAATCCCTTTCCATCCGCATCGTTCATTAAATTTTTTATACTCCTGCGGTCCGTCTTACCGTTGGGCAACCTGGGAAAACTGCTTATAAAACGTATTTCCCGAGGCACATGGTTTTTAGACAATGCTGCTCTGATTTCATCATATGCTTTTACCAATCCCGAGTGCAGTTCCACCGTTTCCCTACCTTCAAATGCCAACACCAGTCTCTGACCCAATAAATCATCGGAAACGCCGGTCACTACAGCCTCGGAATCCACATACTTTTTAATGATGCCTTCCACCTGTTCAGGCTGAATTTTTAATCCGCCGGAGTTAATAATACTATCGGCCCGCCCGATGAACTTAAACTGATTTTCGCCCAGCAACTCTATCACATCATTTGTTTGAAGCAGTGTGGGATTAAGTTGCGGAGCATTGATGATGAGGCATCCACGGGAGTTCTGAGAGACCGTCACCCCTTCAATTACGGTAAAATACTCAGCTGCCTTCGGAAAGATCTGTTTTAAGGCGATATGGGAAAGCGTTTCAGACATGCCGTAAGTTTCAAATATGCGGGTGTATTCCGAGTCCGGCAAACTACTGCTGATTTTTCTCCTGAGCAATTCCGAGACCTGTGCCCCACCAATGATCAGATTTTTTATGAGGTGAAGTTTATCCAATGAATTTTCCACCTGCAGTGGCGACATGGCACAGAAGTCTACCGGTTCATTCCAGTCCTGTAAGGGTTTGGACGACGGATTCACCACATGCAGTTTAAGTTCTGCTTCCAGCGCGCGTACGACCATCATTTTGCCCGAGATATACTCCACGGGAAGGCAAATAAGCGCGGAATCGCCTTGCTTCAGACCAAGAAATCCGCAGGTCATTTGTGCAGACCAGCGCATTCTGATTTTCTCTACCTCAAGAACTTTCGGCACCCCTGTAGAACCGGAGGTCTGCACCTTAACAGTTTCTGACGGTGACTGCCAATCCCTGATGAAACTGACGACTTTTTTTTCAAAATCAGACTCAGGGTTTAAATTATTCATATTGAAGGTGTTAAAATCAACCGTCATCATAAGGAAGAATTTTATCTAAATTTTTCTAAATTTTATTGCCTAAAGATTTTGGAAATTACAAAAATTATTCTACATTTGCACCACAATAATTGAGACCCATGGTGTAACGGTAGCACTTCGGTTTTTGGTACCGCCTGTCGGGGTTCGAATCCCTGTGGGTCTACAATTTTCAATAAACGCGCTGATTTTCAGTGCGTTTTTTGTATTTTATTGTTTTTCATCATATGTACTAAAATAATGGGAAAACAAAAAAATCAGCCTTTAAAGACTGATTTCTGTTTTAGTTTCATTTTGAATTACATCCGGTTCACAACACCAATTCCCAGCAGTTCCAGAGATTTCTTAATCGTCTTAGCTGTTAAAGCGGAAAGTTCAAGTCGGACTTGTTTTGCCTCCTCATCATGCTGTTTCAGGATAGGATTATTCTGGTAGAATGAATTATACGCTTTCACCAGGTCATATACATAATTAGCCACCAGCGCCGGACTCAATGCCGTCGCTGCTTTAGATACCGATTCGCGGTAATTCGCTAACTGTGTGATCAGTTCCTTTTCGGATTCATTTAACTTATAACTTGCCTCAATTTTTTGAGGGCTGTAAGCTGCTTTCTGAAGTAAAGACTGGATCCGTGCGTAGGTATACTGGATAAAGGGTCCGGTGTTACCGTTGAAATCGATACTTTCGGCCGGATTAAAGAGCATCTTCTTCTTTGGGTCTACCTTCAGCATAAAATACTTAAGTGCGCCCAGACCAATTACTTCATAGGATTGTTCCTTTTCATCCTGCGTCAGCGTTTCCATTTTACCCAGTTCCTCAGCTTTTTCGCGTGCGGTCACCACCATCTCTTCCATAAGATCGTCGGCATCAACCACAGTTCCTTCGCGGGATTTCATCTTTCCTTCCGGAAGTTCTACCATACCGTACGACAGGTGGTATAGGTTATCCGCCCATTCGTAGCCCAGTTTCTTCAATATTTTGAATAGGACATCAAAATGGTAGTCCTGCTCGTTACCTACGGTATAGATGAGTTTCTGAATATCATTCTTTTTGAAGCGCTCCACTGCCGTTCCCAGGTCCTGGGTCATATACACCGAAGTACCGTCGGAACGCAGCAAAAGTTTATGATCCAGGCCTTCCTCCGTAAGGTCACACCATACAGAACCGTCCTCCTTGCGGTAGAGAACTCCTTGAATCAGACCTTCCTGAATAAGGTCCTTTCCTAAGATATAGGTATCACTTTCATACTGTACCTGATCAAAATCTACACCCAGTCGGCGATAGGTTTGATTGAAGCCTTCGTATACCCATGAATTCATTTCAGCCCAGAGGCTTCGTACTTTCTCATCACCTTTTTCCCAGTTCAGCAGCATTTGCTGAGCTTCCAGCATAATTGGCGCCTGCTTTTTAGCTGTATCTTCATCTGCACCGCCGGCCATCAGTTCAGCGATCTCCTTTTTATGCTGTTTGTCGAAAGCTACATAATAATTGCCCACAAACTTGTCTCCCTTTATTCCGCTGCCTGCAGCCGTAGTTTGCTCTCCAAACTTCTGCCAGGCAAGCATTGATTTACAGATGTGGATTCCGCGGTCGTTGATGATCTGGGTCTTGATTACGTTATACCCGTCAGCTTTCAGGATTTGAGCCACGGAAAATCCGAGAAGGTTATTCCTGATGTGACCCAGGTGTAGCGGCTTATTTGTATTTGGAGAAGAATATTCGACCATGACCGTTTGCTCCTTGGGCTCCACCTTATCTATAGATTCAGCGATGGATGAAAAATTATTCATAAAGTGAGCATCGCTGATTTTCACGTTCACGAAACCTTTAACAACATTAAAACTTTCAACAAAATCAGTCTCAGTAGTCAGGGCACTGCCCAACTCCATCCCAATCTGTTCCGGACCTTTTTTCACCAGTTTCACAAGTGGGAAAATAACAATGGTAAAGTCGCCGTCGAAGGCTGTTTTATTTTCCTGAACTTCGAGCTTCAGATCGTAAATCTGGAATACGTTCTGGATGATTTCGGTAATTTTATGCTGCAGATTATCTTTAATATTCATTTTCGGAAATTGAGTTACAAATATAGGCAAATAAAAAAACCACTCCGGAGAGTGGTTTCATAATGAATGTAAAAAAAGAGTAGTACTAAAATATTAATTGTCCCAAATGAGTTTGGTATTCATCTTATCACCTCCAATAGCAGCTGCTGCCGTTGCATAATTCTCAGGATTCAGCGTCTGAATAAGCGTTGGATAAAGCAAGCGCGAAGGAATATCTGTCAGACCGGGTACCAGCGGAGTAAAGGTGTAGGTAGTCTCTCCAGTTACCGGGATTGGTACCAGTAGAGGAGCAGTTTCCCCCGGAAGCAACAGTATACTTGTATCCGGATAGCCAGTTCTTCTGTATTCGGCCCATGCCTCATAAGGCTGCATGAACAGTGCGACATACTTTTGTGTAAGAACCGTGGCAGCAGAAGCCGGTGGCAAAGTAGCCACAAAAGCGTCAGCAGCGGCAGCAGTTATGCCCCATTTCAGCATAGAAGCTTTTACGCCATTCTGGTAATTAACCTGGCTCCAGCCGTTAGCCTCACTAAGTAAGAACTCTACCTCAGAATATTCCATTAAAATCTCTGTATAATCTGTACGGTACACATACTTGCTGAAGAAATTGTTTCCTACTGCCGCCTGGGAAGCCTGGAAATCTTCCGGCAGTCCATATGGCATACCTATAAATTTGGTTGGATCGGTAGTATCCGCATACGTTCCATTAAGAATAGAGGCTTTGCTGACATCATTTGGTGCTGCATATCTGAAAAGTCTTGGATCAAGGCCAAAATTCCCAGTGTTTCCTTTAAGGAGATCAATCAATGTTTTTGAAACAGAAAAATCTGATCTCGTTCTGAAATCATTATACATTGGCGATGGATTAGTCAGGTTCGCTTCATACTTCACGCCGACATTGTCCGCATTTGAAGTCATCACGCCAGATGCGATAGCATCGGTAATGTGCGTCTGCGCACTTGGAATTACACTTTTAACGCGGGTAGCCACCCTAAGTCTGAGTGAATTGGCAAACTTTTTCAGCTTCACAGGGTCACCTCCGAACAATCCATCTGCCGGACTGAATACAGGTTGGCCAGTTTCAATCATTTCAGAAGCCTCCTTCAACTCCTTCAGTATATCAGAATAAACTTTTTGTTGAGAAGCGAATTTTGGTTTTATGAACTGATTAACATTAAGAGCCTGAAAATCGGGGTCACTGTTTCCATAAGAATAGTAGGGAATGTCGCCGAAAGTATCGGCCAGATTCAAAAATACGTATGAAAGCATGACACGTGAAGCAGCAATCTGGTTAGCGTTTGAGCCGTAAGCACTTGCCCCCGGTGCCGTTTCCGGATCGCTGTTCATATCGATAATCTTCTTATAGTTTGAAGCTGCTATATATAACTGACGCCACAACGCGTCGCCACTCGTTGAGCGGTATGCATATTTATCCTCATCGTTATAAGCAGTCTGCGAAGAATACTGCATCCAGGGTAACGTCACACGGGCACTTTCAAAGGAATTCCGTGTACCGTCTGTAACCACTCTGTTGGCATAGTTAAAGACCCCGTAAGTTAGCGGGGATTCGGGATTATTGGGGTTCTCATTGAGTTCCTCAAAACCCTCTGTGCAACTTACCGCTGTCCCCAGGGTCAGGAGTGAAGCTGCAGCTATTACAAATACTTTTTTTATGTTTTTCATCTTTATTAAAATTTAAAGTTCACATTCACACCAAATTGTCTTGTGGAAGGCAGTGAGCCCCCTTCAAGCCCCTGGATATTTCCTGAACCGTAAGACGTATTCTCAGGATCCATACCTTTCCAATCCAGATTCCAGGCGAGCAGATTTCTTCCAAAAGCAGAAATTCTCACACCCTCCAGCAAGCTTCCAATCATCTCCTTGGGCAGGTCGTAGCTTAAGGTTACATCACGAAGCTTGATATAACTTGCATCGAAAACATTTAACGCGTCTACGCCTCCATAATGCATACCTCCAAATTCATTAGCTGTGATTCTGATATCATTTGGACTGCCATCTTCGAGTACACCGTCCAGAATGACGCCTGCTTCTCTGTTACCGCCAAAGCCCGTTTCCTCTAACATACCGCTGTACATACCCCACATATGTGTGGTAGAGAAGTATTTACCTCCTTTCTGCATATCGAACAGGAATGACAGCGCCAAATTCTTATACTTTAACGAGTTTCGAAGACCCATATTGTAATCCGGCAAAGTAGAGCCAAGATTTTGAACAGTTGCTGTCGGAACATAAAGTCCGTCCTCACCTACAATCTTGTTACCGTTCGCGTCATATGTAAAGTCGAATCCATAAATTGCTCCGTATGGCTGACCCTCTACTGCCAACAGTCTGGCCCGGAAGGGGGCATTGGTAAGCTGGTATGTAGCTACACCCTCGTAAAGTTTAACTATTTCATTTCTGTTCTGTGCAAAATTCCAGTTCATAGTCCAACTGAAATTTTCATTTTTTACCGGTGTTACATACACCATTGCTTCCACCCCTTTATTGGTGATCTGTCCCGCATTAATAAGATTATTATTAAATCCTGTTGCAGGATCAACACTTAACGGCAGGATCGCATCAGTGATATTCACATCATAATAAGTGACATCAAAACCTAAACGGTTTCTCAAAAAGTTCATTTCGAGACCAATTTCTTTGGTTTCCTTTAATTCTGCTTTGAGATCGGGGTTGTTATTCTGCGTAAACAGTCCATAGCGGGGCTGCCCGTTAAAGTTTGTAAATTGCACAGAATAGTTCGAAAGCTGGTATGGATCTGTATCTGATGCAACACTGGCCCAACCTGCACGTAACTTACCGAAGGACAACCAATTGGCGTCTATCAAGTTAGAGAATACAAAACTACCTGTAATTGAAGGATAAAAACGATCCTCTTTAGTAGTAGAGAACCAGTCGTTTCGGCCGGTAGCCTCTATGAAAACAGTTTCTTTAAAGCCTAATGACACTGAACCAAATGCGCTGTTTACTCTCTTCTCATATAAAGAATTGGTTGCAAGAGGGTCATTTAAACTATTCTTAAGGTTATAAAAATTAGGAATAATTAAACCACCTCTTGTTGCCCCATTCAGATCACTTCTTTTTAAATTTCTCCTATTTACTCCTACAAAGGTTTGCAAAGACCAGTTATCAGAAATTTCAGGATTCCAGTGCACCCGACCTTCGTAATTGTACTCAGAAAAATTACGTTTGAAGATCGAATAGCCGGAAACTGCCTGTGAACCAATTGCGACTCTGTTGTCATTATCCTGACTGTACATGTCGGCATATACTTTACCAGTCGCGTAAAGGTTAGGTAGGATGTTATATGTTAAACCTGCAAATCCATAGAAGCGGTTTCTCCTGTCATTGGTTACGTTTTCGTAAATGGTCCAATACGGGTTATCCGAATAGTAGGGCTCCGGATCATTCCAGGCTGTTCTGTTCCAGGTACGCTGCTGACCATTTGCCAGTTTGTAATCCCGAAGTTTTGACATATCCAGTTGGCGCTGACCCCATTGATAAAATTTCTGTGCCACCGAATTATCACCATAACCCTGCTCCGGCCTGTTAAAACCGCGGGTTTGCACAAAATTGAATCCTGTTTCTACCTTTAGTTTATCATTTAACTCACTGTTGGCATTAATTGCAAAGTTATGACGGTCTATGCTACTTGTAGGAATAATACCGGTAATGGCAGTATTTGTGTAGGACAGACGGACATTTGATCTTTCAAAAGATTTTGCGACCGCAAAGTTGTTGGTTAATGTAATACCGGTATCAAAGAAAGAATCAACATCATGCTTTGGAGCAACCCATGGAACTGGCTTCATATAGTCATTAGGGAATTCCTCCTGGTCAAATGCATACCAGGGCAAATAAAGTAAATTAGCGTCGTAACGCGGACCCCACGATTCATCCATCCTGTATTCATTCAGGTTGTAGGTTTGACCATTAATGACTTGGGTGGGTAGGGTAAGTTGGGAACCTCCACCATAGTAATTTTGGAGTTTTGGTCGGATATAAATGTTTTCAAAAGCGATTCCGGAACTGTACTCAATATTAGTCCGTCCTCTTTTAGCCTGTTTGGTAGTGTAAATAATTACACCATTTGATGCTCTTGAGCCATACAGGGCTGCAGCCGGCCCACCCTTCAGTACGGTTACGGATTCTACATCGTCGGGGTTAATATCAAATGCTGCATCACCATAATCCCTACCACCAGCACCACGCTGTGTATTTGTATCATTGATGTTACTGTTATCCAGCGGTACCCCATCAACGATAATTAAAGGTCGATTCTCACCAATAATGGAGCTAACTCCACGCATTGTAATCCTTGTGGAGCCTCCCATTGATGAAGGTGCAGTAACCTGTACACCGGCCACATTCCCGGATAACGCACTTAGCGCATTGGACTGACCAGCTTCCGAAATGGTTTCACCCTTCACTTCCTGCGCGGCATAGCCAATTGATTTTTTCTCCCGCTTGATTCCGAGAGCTGTAACAACAACTCCTTCAATCTCCTGCGTTCTGAGGGTGTCCTGCTGCGCACTTACTACTGTAAATGAAGCAGTTAGGACCACTGCTAAAACACTTGCTGTTAATTTTTTCATATCAGTTTTGATTTTACGATAAACAAAAAAAGCTATAAAATTTAACATAGCCAAGAGATTTCTTAATATTTAGTTAATATTTTTATACGCTATGCATGGAATTGCATGAATACATGCATAATCAATATATACAAATTTGCGGGAAAAATGTAACTTTGCGCAAGAGGAATTCTGTATGGAAAATTTAATGGTAAGTTGGTCTGAGACGGCGGTTGAAGCCGGTTGCGACGAAGTGGGAAGAGGTTGTCTGTGTGGCCCCGTGGTTGCGGCCGCTGTAATACTGGACAGGAATTTCGGGGAAACTTTGGTTAATGATTCCAAGAAGTTAACCGCCCGGTTAAGGCAGGAACTGGACACCTACATTAAAGAACATGCAGTTGCTTACGCTATTGCGGAACTGCCGCCGGCTTTTATAGACGAACACAACATCCTCAACGCAAGCATACATGCCATGCACCTCGCGCTGGACCAGCTGCACATTCGTCCTGAACTGATTCTGGTAGACGGTAACCGTTTTCATCCCTATAATTACATCCCGCACCAGTGTGTTATTAAAGGGGACTCAAAACTGCTCTCCATAGCGGCAGCTTCCATCATAGCCAAAAATTACCGGGACCGCAAAATGGGGGAACTCCACACCGAATTCCCCGAATACGGATGGAATACAAATATGGGTTACGCCACCCGGGAGCACCGTGATGCCCTAAACAGATACGGACCAACTATTCATCACAGACGCTCATTCAGGCTCGATTACCGGGATGGATCTGATGAATCACCTTTTGTATTGGAAATGAGCGACAGTGTACAACTGGAACTTAAATAAAAAAAAACGGAAGACTGCTCTTCCGTTTTTACATATTGTTAGATAGTAAGTTTATTCTTTACTTTTTCTTACCAGTCTGTTTCTGCTGTTGCTTCTGTTGTTCCTGAGCCTGCTCCATCATCTCGCGCATACGCTTCTGGAACTTTCCTTCAGGCTTGGGTGCTTTGGTCTTGTTTTCCTGGATCATTGCATGAATCTTTTTCTCATCAAGAATCAGATATTTGATGGCCAGGATAATGAAGATATTAAGCGCATTGGATACGAAATAATACCATGACAAACCGGAGGAAGATGTATTCAGGAAGAAGAAGAAGGTGATCGGGAAAATGTACATCAGCACTTTCATATTAGGCATTCCCTCCTGCTGTGGCTGCTGGATGTTTCCGGACGTCATCACCGTGTAGATCAAAATAACAACCGTACACGCCAACGCGAATATACTGATGTGGTCCCATCCGAATACGGGTACATTAAATGGAAGCTTTATCACATCATCATAAGCGGTAAGGTCTTTCGCGAACCAGAAGCTCTGCCCCCTAAGATCGATGAAGTTTGGGAAGAATCTGAAGAGCGCATAGAAGATTGGGATCTGCACCAGCGCAGGCAAACAACCCGCCATCTGGTTTACACCGGCTTTACGGTAAACCGACATGACTTCCTGCTGCTTCTTCAACGGGTCCGCATCTTTATATTTGGCATTTACCTCATCAATTTCCGGACGGATCACACGCATCATTGCACTCAACTTGTGCTGTTTGAACATGATAGGAGAAAGGATAAGTTTTACGATAATCGTCATCAGGAAAATCACCCATCCAGCTGTAAGTCCCCAACTAGCGATAATATTGTACATAGGCATGAAAAACCATCTGTTCATCGTACCGATAAAGGACCATCCCAGAGGCAGCAACTCGTCAAAATTCTTTCCGTACTCCTTTAAGAGTTTAAGATCAAGTGGCATAAAGTACCATTTGAAGCTCTGGTTGAACTCGCCACCGGACATCGCTGTCTGCGCACTGAAATTAAACTTCTTTAAAAATTCGCCCTCTTCAATATTCTCCTGTGAACCAAAAGAATTGGTGAAACCATTCTGAGGCTCCAGAACCGCAGTGAAGAACTGCTGCTTTATGGCAATCCAGTTCAGCGTTTCTTCAGTTTCCTCCATGGTGGTCCTGCCATCATAATCGAAACTTCCGTAGTTATCAAACGCATAGTTAAACTCTGTATGGGTCTGTTCCTGAGAACGGCCTTTCTCCATCTGGCGGGCACTGTGGTCCCAAACAAACTCAGCGTTCTGTCCGGACACCAATTTGGAAAGCCCCTGGGTTCTCACATTGAAATCTACGGTATACTTATCCTGAAGGGTATAAATAAACTGGATTACGGCACCGTTTATACTTGCCTGCATCGTCACAGAATTACCGTTTTGCTTGGGGGTAAATACAAGGTCACGGGTGTTTAGCAGTTTCCCGGTCTTGTCTTTGAAGCGGAAACCGTATGCTGAATTATTCTTATCGAAAAGCAGCAGGTTCTTGTCGTTTTTGTCTGAAGCCTTGTTATACGCTTTATACTCATTAAGCTCTACAGTGGAAATCTGCCCACCCAGCGTAGAAATTACCAGCCTGAGCTGTTCATTCTTAAGCTCTACCTGACTGATGGCCGCCGTTTTCAGACTGTCATTCAGATTCGACATTGCGGCGGGCATATTAGCCTGAGAAGTCTGGCTTACCTGCGCGGAAGCAGCTGTAGGCTCCTCAGGTGCCGGCTGAAAATAGAACATTGCGCCCATCATGATCAATGAGAACAACATAAACAGAATGATCTGATTTCGGTCTAAACCGTTATTTTGCTGCATTTTAAATATTTATTTCAATGTGTTTCAGCACACGGAAACGTTCCATGAAGCCGCTGAAATTAAAGGTCACAAAATTACTGATTTTTTTTGGAAGGAGGTTTCTTTTTTAGAGAGTAAAAAATACCCGCTTGCAGCGGGTATTCAGAACAGATTTTATTTAGATGCTGCACGGATAAACGCCTTGAACAGCGGATGCGGTGTAGCAACAGTACTTTTATATTCCGGATGATACTGTACTCCTACATAAAACGGATGATTTTCCAGTTCCAAAGTCTCCACCAGACCGGTATCAGGATTTACACCGCTGGGGATAAGTCCGTTGGTTTCATATTCTTCCTTATACTGGGAATTGAATTCATAGCGGTGACGGTGTCTTTCGGAAATATTTCTGGAACCGTAAATTTCCATTAACCGCGAATTAGGCTTCAGTGCGCATTTCCAGGCACCCAACCGCATGGTTCCGCCTTTATTTTCCACACTTTTCTGCTCTTCCATCAGAGAGATCACGGGCTCCGGAGTTTCAGGATCAAATTCCATGGAATTTGCTTTTTTGTAACCCAGCACATTTCTGGCAAACTCCACCGTCATGATCTGCATACCCAGACAGATTCCCAAAAGCGGAATATTGTTCTCCCTTGCGTATTTAGCCGCCAGGACCTTGCCTTCAATGCCGCGGTCTCCAAATCCCGGGGCAATAAGCAGCCCGTCTACACCCTGAAATGTATCTTTTAGGGTATCTTCGGAAACATCACCACTGTACACCCATTTCACACGCACTTCTGTATCCAGATCTGCTCCGGCATGAATGAAAGCTTCGGCGATGGATTTGTAGGAATCCTGCAGAGAAACATATTTCCCAACCAGGGCAATCTCTACCGATTTCTTAGGATTCTGATATTTTTTCAGGAAATGCTTCCAGTCTTTCAGGTCAGCCTCCTTATCTGATTTCAGATCAAGTTCTTTAAGTACTACATCATCAAAATTCTGTTTCTGAAGGTAAAGGGGAACCTCATAGATTGTTTCCAGGTCTTTACATTCGATGACATTTTCCAGAGACACATTGCAGAACTGGGCCAATTTTGCACGCTGCTCCTTTGGGATTTTATGCTCCGTACGGCAAACAAGGACGTCGGCCTGGATACCGCTCTCCATCAACTGGCGTACGGAGTGCTGTGAAGGCTTGGTTTTAAGTTCACCGCTCGCTGCCAGATAAGGCAGAAGGGTAAGATGAATGACCATGGAATTATTATCGCCCAGTTCCCATTTTAGCTGTCGTACACTTTCTATATACGGCAGTGATTCAATGTCGCCCACAGTACCTCCGATCTCCGTAATAATAATATCGTAGTTCTGTTTGGCCAGAATTTTAATCCTGCGTTTTATTTCGTTCGTAATATGCGGAATAACCTGAACAGTCTTGCCTAAGAAGTCGCCTTTTCTCTCTTTCTCAATAACAGTCTGGTAGATCTTACCTGTCGTAACGTTGTTGTTTTGTGAAGTGTTGGAATCCAGGAACCTTTCGTAATGGCCTAAATCAAGATCGGTTTCGGCGCCGTCTTCAGTTACATAGCATTCGCCATGCTCATAAGGATTTAAAGTTCCGGGGTCAATATTGATATAGGGATCAAGTTTTTGGATAGTTACATTAAATCCCCTTGATTTCAGCAATAAACCAAGCGATGCCGCAACAATTCCTTTCCCCAAAGAGGAAGTCACACCCCCCGTGACGAAGATGTACTTCGTGTTCTTTTTACTCATTAGATTAGGTTTGCGCAAAGTTAGGCTAAAAAGTTTAACAGGGCAATTTGCGCATTTCAAAATTTAATCTGCTTCAGATATTATATATGGTAAAATGAAGCATCAGCCTATCAATTCTTGAGACGATAAAAGAGGATCAATATTGTATTTCATGCAGGTGACAGTTTCTGCAGGCAGGATTTTTGATATGCCGGTAACTGCACCTCATCCGGAACCCAAACTCTCTGATTCCGGGACATCAGTCAAATATGAACAGAATGAATAACAGATACCGGGCACTTGTTATCTTTACCGTGACCTTTGCACTGGTTTACAATTTTTCGCTTTGGTATGCGTCCCAACTTTCAGATGTAAGCTCTGTTATACTCTCTGTTGAGAAGCATATTCATTTCCTTCCGTGGACCATTGTTCCGTACCTTTCGAGTGGTGCATTTTTCTGGATCACATTTTCGTTACTGAAAAATAATGACCAATTGGAGGTTTTCCTGAAGCGCGTACTTTTTATGACTGTTGCTGCAGGTTTGATATTTGTTGCAGCCCCCTTAAAATATGCTTATCCCCGACCTGAAATTGAGAATCCACTCTACCGTGGACTGTTTTGGCTGCTGGAAGGTGTGGACGATCCCTACAACCAGTCACCTTCGCTTCACGTAGCTTTTTCCTTTGCGTTCTGGACTGTCTTCCGTGAAGTAAAATCACGGTGGCGGCCGCTTATTGCAGTCTGGCTGGCCATGGTAGCCCTATCCACTCTCACCACCTATCAGCATCACCTTATTGATGTTTTTACAGGCAGCATTCTGGCCCATTTCACCTTCCTTCTGTTTCCATCCGGGCCTGTGCAAAATTCTTCACGCAACCTGCATACCGCCAATTTTTTCTTCCTGGGCGCATGGTGCACACTTGCCGGTGCCTTTGTTCTGGCCGACTATCTGAGTCCAAACTGGATTTCACTTTTGGTACCTTCTACCCTACTTTTTCTGCTTGGTCTGCTGTTCCAGCTTAGGCTCCTGGGATATATTAGACGGCAAACAGTAAGAGTGAATAACGTTCGTGAACGGTAGTAAGCGTTAATTTACAATGCGTCAATCGCAAATCTTTACGATTTGAAGCTGAAATATGGCGACTTGAAATATCATGTCATTTTTTTTCAGGAAATTCGCGGCATGGCAAAACTCAAAACTGCATATTTCTGTCAGAATTGCGGAACTCAGTATCCTCAATGGTTAGGACAATGCAAGAATTGTGGCGAATGGAATACCCTTGTGGAGGAAATAGTAGAAAAATCTCCGGCCAGGACCACAGGCAGCAAATCCAAACAGCATATCATCAACATCATTGAAGTTGAGACCAGTGAGGAACCGCGCATTACAACACCTTCCGAGGAACTGAACCGCGTACTGGGCGGCGGTATCGTGCTGGGCTCAGTGACCCTCATAGGTGGCGAACCGGGGATTGGCAAATCCACGCTTCTACTGCAGCTTGCCCTGAAGATGAAGAAAAAGATTCTTTATGTGTCCGGCGAGGAGAGTGCGTCACAGATTAAAATGCGGGCCGACAGGCTTACAGAACTTCAGAACCCGAACTGCTACCTTTTCACCGAAACGTCAGTGGAAAAAATCCTGCACGAAGCAAAAAAACTGCAGCCCGATTTTGTAATTATCGACTCCATACAGACGCTGCAAAGCCAGCTTATTGAAAGTTCGCCCGGCACGGTTTCACAGATACGGGAATGCTCCAATGAGATTATTAAATTTGCCAAAGACAGCAATACACCTGTTTTTCTGGTAGGCCACATCACCAAAGACGGTCAGATTGCAGGGCCCAAGGTGCTGGAACATATGGTAGATGTAGTACTTAATTTTGACGGAGACCGCAACCATCTTTTCCGCCTTTTGCGTGCCAATAAAAACCGTTTCGGATCTACGTCAGAAATTGGAATTTACGAAATGGTGGCGCAGGGACTTAAGGAAATAAAAAACCCTTCAGAAATACTGATTACAAAAAAGTTTGAGGAACTCTCGGGCAATTCGGTAGCCGTTACGCTGGAAGGCAACCGGCCGATGCTTATCGAGATTCAGGCTCTTGTAAGTTCTGCGGTATACGGAACACCGCAAAGAAGCTGTACAGGATATGATTCCAAGCGTCTGAATATGCTGCTGGCAGTTTTGGAAAAACGTGCCGGGTTTCAGTTGGGAGCCAAAGATGTATTCCTGAACATCACCGGAGGCATCAAAACCGACGATCCGGCGCTGGACCTGGCCGTAGTAGCGTCTATACTTTCAAGCAATGAGGACAGCGCGATTTCGGAACACTTCTGCTTCGCCGGTGAAATTGGTCTGAGTGGCGAAATCCGTCCGGTAGCACAGATTGAGCAGCGTATTTCTGAAGCCGAAAAGCTGGGCTATGAACAAATATTTGTTTCCAAACTGAACAAACTTCCCAAAAGAAAGTCCGGGATTATTGTAGAGGAGGTTAGCAAGGTGGAAGAATTTCATGACCGTCTTTTTTAAATTCACCGAGCCATCATGCGGAAGATATTTATAGTTATATTTGGTAAAACTTACCATTAAAACACAAACCGCATGAAAAGGAATCTCGCCCTTCTTTACTCATTCTGTACTGCCCTGTTATGTGCTCAGACCTCCTTATTTCAGAATCCGGTGAATCCGGCCCACCTTCTGCCTAACCAAAGACTTCATGAAGACCTGTCGGCTTCCTATACATCTACAACTTATTACCTGCAGCCCGCTTTTAACACTGAAACTGATCTGTAAATACAGCTCCCAACTGGAAAGAAGCTCCGTGCCAGCCTCACCAAAACGTTCAGATATACCAACAAAAGTACATCATTTGCGTACGCAATTGAAAACGAACCGGAATCCGAGCTTGTGTTTTCGCGCTACGGCAATATGCTTTCGGGCATGTATGCCTCATCTGAAGGCGAAAAAATAATGTTCCAGCAAACAGATGACAAGATCATTGCAGTTTCACTGATTAATGAGGCATACATCAACAGCCGGGATTCCAGTATGGATTTCCTGATTCCGGCTGCGGCAAGCCATAAAACAAACCAGAACATCTGCCTTTCACAGACACCTGCCTGCGGGGCCACGACCATTGATGTCATGGTGGTGTACACCTCAGCTGCCAGACTGGGCTGGGGAAGCGTGGCACAAAGTAATTCGCAGATTGCTACTGCCATCACCAATTTCAACCTGTCGCTTATTAATTCGGGAATACCGGATACTACAATAAATCTGGTCTATGCCGGCGAAATAGATTACACCGAGAGTGGAAACATTAGTACCGACCTAAACAGACTGCGTTTGCCGGCAGACGGATTTATGGATGATGCACACACACTGAGAACCACATACGGTGCAGATTTATGTGCTTTGATTACAGCAACACCTACCAACACCTGCGGCCTGGGTTATCTAAACACCAATCCTTCCAACTACAGCAATAGCGCGGCGTTTTCGGTTTCGTTAAGGAACTGTGCTGTATCGAATTATACTTTAAGCCATGAAATAAGACACAATATGGGTCTTAACCATGACTGGTATGTGAACCAAAGCAATAACCCCTGCTCCAATATGCACGGCTATGTAAATCAAACTGCAGTTACACTTGGCACAGCCAGTTCCACGTCACAGCGCTGGCGTACGCTCATGGCTTATAATGACGAATGTGCCGATGCGGGCATCAACTGCTCCAGAACCAACCGGTGGGCCAACCCGTTGGTTAATTACAATGGTGAACCTACCGGAATAGCAGCTCCGAATCCCACACCGTCTGATGAAGCTTTCGGTTTCGCACGTTTTGCATGCGTGGTTGCCGATTTTATGCCAACTGCAAACATGAACACTGTAGAATCGGTTATTGACACCAGGAATGAATTGACTGTATATCCAAATCCGGCTTCAGAGGAAATCAATATCAGCACCGGAAACAGTGAGGCCAATACCTTCCGGATCATCAACATGGCAGGGCAGGTTGTACATACAGGTAAGAATAGAACGGTAAACATACGGCATTTGAGTCCGGGCGAATACATCCTGACGGTTTCGGACACTGACGGAGCGTTTAAGGGCTCAGCAAAATTCATCGTAAAATAACCCTGCACTAAAGGTTACTGAAGCTCTTTTCAGGCAACAGCTCAATAAGCAGGCCTCATAAGGTCTGTTACTGCCAATTTATATAAATTAGCAGATGAATTTTTTGGCACATTCCTACCTGGCATTTTCGGACGGACATATCGTGGGACAGTTCCTGCAGGATTTCATCCGGAACAAAGACCGGTTTTCGTTTCCGCCTGAAATTGTGGAAGGGATACTGCTGCACCGCGAGATTGATACCTTTACGGATGCGCATCCTGAGATCCATGAGGCCAAAAAGGTTTTCAGTCCACTCGTGCGGCTCTATTCGGGCGCGTTTGTAGATGTAGCGTTTGACTATTTCCTGGCCAACCACTTACCTGAAGAAACTTTAAAACTGCATGCAGAAAGGGTTTACGGAGTTTTGGGACACCATCTGCATCTTTTCCCGCCCCCATTTCACCGAATGCTTGAGGGAATGGAAAGAGATAACTGGCTTTATCATTACCGGGAGGAGCAGGGCATTCATTTTTCATTCCGTAACGTCCTGAACAAGGCGAGATATCTGGATAAAAACCTGGCTGTTTTCGAGGTCTTCCTGAACAACAGACCTCAGCTTGAAGCTCATTTCATGAAATTTTTCCCCGACCTGGTGAGACATGCTGAAACTTTCAACAGCCGCTTTCGCATCTAGAAATTCCGGTAAAGGTAACGGTCCGGATAACTGAGTTTATGGCTTTGCCTGTTGCCGTTTACGATAATATGAATGATGTTGATCTGATCGTCAAAAAGATTATAAAGCACACTCACGGCGGCTTCTACCTTTTTGGGAGAATCAAGTTTCTGCGATTCCAGGTAAATATTCACCGCTTCACTGTCTTCTTCAAATCCGAGATAAGTCAGATTTAACACCTTATTGTCTGCTTTCAGTTTCAGATGGCCGGAAAGGTAATTAATAAGTAATGTGTTTATTTTTGGCTGATACGACTCATTATTAAAGTGCAGTGCCTCGCCATATTTTTCCTTTAGCGCGTTTTCCAGATCATCCAGGAAAAACCTGGCGCTGATCTCAAAGGTTTTGGATGATGCATTGTATCTGAATTCAACCGAACCTACATGATAGGGGTGTATTTCGCTTGCGGGAAGAGCCGAAAACAGAAAGAGGGATATCAGGACCAGCAGTTTATGCATCTGCCAAAATTAGAAATAAATTTTGTATTATCGCCAGCTTAAAACAACGGCCGATGCAGGATTTTCTATTTTATCTGAGTTTGGGTTGGGAGCACATAATCTCCCTTGACGCCCTGGATCACCAGCTCTTTGTACTGGTACTGGTTGTGGTTTTCAGCATGAAGGACTGGAAAAAAATCCTCTGGCTAATTACCGCATTCACCATAGGCCACTCCATCACATTGGCACTAAGTGTATTGGATTTGGTAAAGGTACCGGGCCAATGGGTAGAGTTCCTGATACCACTCACCATTTTTATCACGGCTGCAGACAATATCCTGATGAAAAACAGACAGCAGAATCTGATGAAAATGAACCATTATCTGGCGATGATTTTCGGCCTCATCCATGGAATGGGTTTCGCAAACACCGCGCGGATGACAATGGCCAGTGAGCAGGATCTGTTTTTACCTTTACTGGGTTTCAATATTGGCCTGGAACTGGGACAAATTCTTGTAGTTGCGCTCATTCTCGCACTGCAATGGCTTATTTTGGCGATTTTTAAAGCCAACCGCAAAGACTGGATACTTTTTGTTTCGGCAGGAGTTTTTGCTTTGTCTCTGCAGATGACGCTGGAAAGGCTGCCCTTTTGATTACATTGATTACTCATTTATCTGGATTTAGCAGAATTCAGTAACATTTTGCTAAATTTAAACACTACTTCATTAAATCCGTTTTATATGAAACTTTTTAGTCTGCTGCTCGCCATGCTGTTGCCCATGAGTTTTTGCGCTCAGAATATCCAGAATAATCCGGGAAGCAACCATGGAAACAAATTTGAACAGCTGGGAACCATCCTGCCCACTCCCAATGTGTATCGGAATGCCTCCGGCGCGCCCGGGCACCAATATTGGCAAAACCGCGCAGATTACGAAATTACGGCGTATCTGGATGAGGAAAAAAGAAATCTGCGGGGATCGGAGACTTTGACTTATTATAATAATTCACCGGACGAACTGGAATATCTGTGGCTGCAACTGGATGAAAACCAGCAGTCCTCAGTAAATAATGCAGGCTATGATATGGAATCCACCCTGCCACGTCAAATTACAACAGACCGCCTGAAAGTGACCGATCTGCCGGCAAAGGATAACGGCTACGGTGTAAATCTGGAAAAAGTTACTGATGCCGCGGGAAATCCCCTGCCCTACACCGTGAATAAAACCATGATGCGGATAGACCTGCCCAGACCGCTGAAAAGCGGAGAAAAATACACGTTTAAAATAGACTGGAATTACAATATTCCCAACCGTATAACAATGGGCGGCCGTGGTGGCTATGAACATTTTCCTGAAGACGGTAATGATCTGTACACCATAACACAATGGTTTCCCCGGATGTGCGTATACAGCGACTTTAAAGGCTGGCAGCATAACCAGTTTACGGGAAGAGGTGAATTTGCGCTCCCCTTCGGCAACTACAAAGTCTCCATGAATGTTCCCGCTGACCATATTGTTGCTTCAACAGGTGAAGGAAAGAATTTTGAAACAGTTCTGACACCTACTCAGCTTGCGCGGTGGAAAAAAGCCCAAACAGCTTCAGAACCAATTGAAATAGTTACTTTGGAGGAGGCCAAAAAAGCCGAAAAAACCAGGTCAAAACAGAGAAAAACCTGGTTTTTTGAGGCCGAAAACGTGCGCGATTTTGCGTGGACATCTTCCCGGAAATTTATTTGGGACGGTATGAAGGTTGTAATTCCTGAAAACAACAATCAGGTGATGGCCATGAGCCTCTACCCAAAAGAATCTTATCATCTTTACCGTAAATTTTCAACCCGGGCAGTTGCGCACACCATCCTTACCTACAGTGAATTCACAATTCCGTACCCCTATCCGGTGGCGCAGTCGGTGGAAGCTGCCAACGGTATGGAATATCCTATGATTTGCTTCAATTATGGCAGGACAGAAAAAGACGGGACTTATTCTGAGGGAATCAAGAACGGAATGATCGGCGTGATTATTCACGAAGTCGGACACAACTTTTTCCCAATGATTGTAAATTCAGACGAAAGGCAGTGGTCCTGGATGGATGAAGGTCTGAATACTTTTGTAGAGTACCTTACAGAGGAGAGATGGGACAATAAATTCCCTTCCCGCCGAGGACCGGCACACACGATCGTAGATTATATGAAGTTACCGAAAGACCAGCTGGAACCCATCATGGTGAATTCAGAGAACATCATCCATTTCGGCCCGAATGCTTATGCCAAACCTGCCACCGGCCTGAATATCCTGCGCGAAACAATAATGGGCCGTGAAATATTTGACAAAGCGTTCAAAACCTATTCAAAAAGATGGGCGTTCAGGCATCCCGAACCTGCAGATTTCTTCCGTTCAATGAATGATGCCAGTGCCGAAAACCTGGACTGGTTCTGGCGGGGCTGGTTTTACGGTACCGATCCGGTGGATATCGCTATTGATAAAGTAACTGTAGCTGCACCGGACCTGGACGCCACTCCGCAACCTTTTCGTGAGGTTTATAATGTAGACGCCCCACTTCTCAATTCATTTGATGACATTTCCAAAATCCGTAACCGTAATGATAAAAGTATCACCTTTTACACCGATAAAGACAGGGAAAGTCAGGATTTTTACTGGCGTTACGCACGTGGCCGGGAAAAAGTAAATACGAAGCGTGAATATACTGTTGAGCGCGAAACAATGGAGAAGGTAGCCGCCAAAGATAAGCGTGACCTGCAAAATATATTTGGCTATCAAATTGATTTTGTTAATAAGGGCGGGATGGTAATGCCCATCATTCTGGAGTTTACTTTCGAAGACGGTACAAAACTCACCGATAAATCCTCTGCCCAAATCTGGCGAAAGGATGAGAACAAAGTGTCCAAAACCTACTTCTTCGACAAAAAATTAAAGTCAATTCAGCTTGACCCACTGCGTGAAACCGCCGACATAGACATCAGCAATAATTTCTGGGGTCAGATTCCGGCTCCGGTCACAAAGTTTGAAGTCTTTAAACAAAAAGCAGGAAATGCGGTGCGCGGTGCAGCACAGGAACGGATAAATCCCATGCAGGCTGCGGGTAAATAAAAAAAACAGGAGTTGCGGTGCAGCTCCTGTTTTGTTTTAGTATTATAAATGAATTAATCTTTCAGACAGAATGCCTGATTGGTATACGTAGGACTTGCCATGTAAGCACTGTCCACCACGTTTTTCTGTTCAATTACCAGAACTATGTTTCCACAGTTTTTGTCTGTTGCAGTCGTTACTTTAAATTCGCCGTTCACTACATTCACTGTTCTGGTAAATGAATTCACCTCGCCGGGAGCAATGACCTGATTTACGCCTTCAAAATCCATGTCGGTAAAGCGGCCACCGGAAACAGAAAGTGTGAATTTATGGATGAAATTGTCGGTAGCGCTGAACTTACCGAGAATTACATCACCTTTTTTGAAATGAACGCATTCCCCTTCATCATTGATCTTCATCATAGGTACAGGATAGGTGTTATCCATTTGGATACGGTGAGAATCTGAACTTCCGTCTTCATGTTCAATCACAATGTTCAGTCTGGCATTTGTGCCCGGGCTGAAAAGTGCCAGCTGACTCATAATATTGAGCTGATAAGGCTGATAGGTATAATAATTAGTAGCCGGTTCCGGATTGATGGTAGTATGAATTACGTTGCCGGAAGAATCATAACCTACCAGATGCAGCGGATCATTCACATAATTCATAGCTCCGGTTTCCAGGTTAATCACCTTAATCCGGTATTTCATACCTGCAAATGGCGATGAAACGCCGTGGATACTTATTTTGCCCATAAACCGGCTGCCATTGATCACCGGATTCTGGTTAATTTCAAATTTTGCTGCAGGCAGCGTAAGACCGGTGGTGTCATCAATATGATCAACTGAAATTCCGCCTAAAAGAATCATCTTTGGTGACTTGCCGTTCCAGCCTTTAGGCATGGGCGGAATCTGAACATATGCCTCCTTGAAATTACCCCAGTAAGGAGTATCGAGGCCTGTGGGTGGCACATTCCAGGAAAGCACTGCGCGAACTTTTATGACCCTTGGCGCATCGCATTTGGTTTTAAACTTCGTAAGGTCATAGGGCAGGATGGCAGAGTAAGAAAGACCGGCGTGTCCGGGAATATCATGGAGAACAACCACCTGGGTACCTACCCTCACCCACTGGCAGTTTGTGGATGAATCCTTGATCCAGAAAGTCACATATTCTTTAGAACCCGCCGTGCACAGGCCACCACCATAGCCATAGTGTTTCTTCGCCCGGAATGTGGCCACAAAGGCTTCCTTGTGATAATCCAGTCCTACACAGCCAATTTCCTCATAGGTCGTATTGCCTGTAGATTTGATGAGATCCTGCAGACTTTTTGTAAAATCAAGCTGATTGGCCTTAAACAGCGAAACTATATTGCTTTTAATAACCGGATCATTGCTGGTCATGGCTTCTACCAAAAGTTTGGCACCAGACCGATGGGGTTCTACACTGAGATTAGCATTTTTATAATCGCTTACCAGCTGGGAGAAATTAACTTTATCTGCCGCATATTCTTTTTGTGCATCACTAAGACTCTTCGCGGCCGCAGGATTATTCGCTGTAAGATCTTTCAGGGATATAGCAGGATTTAAAATGGCTTTCTCAATCAGAGAACCGATATTCACAAAGGGAATATTGATTTTTATGGGCTTAATCTGAATCTGGTCTTCCTTCACGTTTCCCCAAACGTAACCTGGCTGGGTTAAATTTGGATCGTTTGCCGGCGGAATAGAATTCCAGAGAAGGACAGCTTTCACCTTAGGCAAAACAGGTTGCGAACAGACTTTCTGCTTAGGGTCAATTTTAAGGCGTAGTGCGAATTCCATGGGTTTTTCAAGCTGTTGGTCACAGTCTTTTAAATCCGGGATATCATGAACATTAGCACCCACATATCCTTCATCTACCCAGCCGCCACCGTAATTTACATAAAACCTTACATAAATATGAGAACCGGCACTGCACAGATTTCCGGAGTATCCGTAAGCTCTCTTAATTTTCACAATCGCGGTCAGCTCTTCACTGTCCGGATTATAGCCTACACAACCCAATTCTTCAAAGGAAGTATTGAAGTTTTTTTCAAAAAACGCCAGGGGTGTATTTAATTTCAGGGCAGATTTTGAGCTGATGTTGGCCAGATAAAGCTGAGATTCATTTCGGGCAAGCATAAGCTGCTTTTCGTTTAATTCGTTAGGCATGACTATTTGTTTTTATGGTTTCCCTACTGTTAAGCGTTTCGGGTTTCGCTTTGTCCAACTGCAATGTTTTCAGTTAAATGATATCAATCAGACTTCGTAAAATTATTCCTAATCTCGTAGTAAATTAAAGGTAAATCACCCATTTTTTAATTTAAACAGATATTTTATATGAAAATATTCATCACAACCCGTTAAAACTTTAACAACCTACACGCAACATCATTAGCGCCCCTCACAAAAGCAGCGAACCGACTGCTCCAAATTGGATACATGATTCCCATCCAGGGATTGCCACTAACAGATTCGATATACTGCCAAAATTTCACTTTTCGCTCTTCAAACTGTGCCAAAAATTACAGACAGTGACATCAAAAGGTCGGCGGCGCTTCTTGGCAAAGTTTTGGAGAAAAAGATGACAAGTAAAATCTTAACTAAAATCAAATAATATGTCAGTAAATTTCAAACCATTAGCAGACCGCGTTCTTATTGAACCAAACGCTGCGGAAACAACAACTGCATCAGGTATCATCATTCCCGATACAGCTAAAGAAAAACCACAGGAAGGGACAGTAATCGCTGTTGGAAACGGTAAAAAAGACGAACCAATGACCGTTAAAACGGGCGACAGAGTGCTTTACGGAAAGTATTCAGGTTCAGAACTTAAACTGGATGGTAAAGATTACCTTATCGTAAAGGAATCTGACTTATTGGGAATTCTGGGATAGACATCAGAATAAAAGACTGGAGAGTGGAGACTTTTCTTTCGAGTACTTTATTTATACAGTGAGCTTCTAATATCTCACATCTAAAAATCTTAAATTTAAAATCTAAACAATGGCAAAAGAAATAAAATTCGATATCGAGTCCAGAGACGCACTGAAAAGAGGTGTTGATGCTTTGGCAAACGCAGTAAAGGTGACTTTAGGTCCAAAGGGACGTAACGTAGTTATTGAGAAATCATTCGGTGCACCGCACGTAACCAAAGACGGTGTTTCCGTGGCAAAAGAAATCGAGCTTGAGGACCGTGTAGAAAATATGGGTGCCCAAATGGTAAAGGAAGTAGCTTCCAAGACCAACGATATTGCCGGTGACGGTACTACTACGGCAACTGTTCTTGCGCAGGCTATCGTTCGCGAAGGCCTGAAGAACGTAGCTGCAGGCGCTAACCCGATGGATCTTAAGAGAGGGATTGACAAAGCTGTAAACGCAGTTGTTGAAAACCTGAAATCACTGTCTCAGGAAGTGGGTGATTCTTCTGAAAAAATCAGACAGATCGCTTCTATCTCTGCAAACAATGACGAAACCATTGGTACCCTGATCGCTGAAGCATTCGGAAAAGTAGGTAAGGAAGGTGTGATCACTGTAGAAGAGGCTAAAGGTACAGATACTACTGTTGATGTGGTAGAAGGTATGCAGTTTGACAGAGGATATCAGTCACCCTATTTCGTGACCAATCCTGAGAAAATGATCACCGAACTGGAAAACCCATATATTCTTTTGGTTGAGAAGAAAATCTCTTCAATGAAGGAACTTCTTCCGGTATTGGAGCCGGTAGCACAGGCAGGTAAATCACTTCTTATCATCTCTGAGGAGGTAGACGGTGAAGCTTTGGCAACATTGGTCGTAAACAAACTTAGAGGTTCGCTTAAAATTGCTGCGGTTAAAGCTCCTGGATTTGGCGACAGAAGAAAAGCAATGCTTGAAGATATTGCTATTCTGACGGGCGGACAGGTAATTTCTGAGGAGAGAGGCTTCACAATGGAAAACGCTACCCTGGAAATGCTGGGTACTGCAGAAAAAGTAACAATTGATAAGGATAACACCATCATCGTGAACGGTGCCGGTGAGGAAAGCCAGATCAAGGGCCGTGTAAACCAGATCAAGGCACAGATGGAGTCTACAACTTCAGATTACGACCGCGAGAAACTTCAGGAAAGACTAGCCAAGCTGGCAGGTGGTGTAGCAGTACTTTATGTAGGTGCAGCCTCTGAAGTGGAAATGAAGGAGAAAAAAGACCGTGTAGATGATGCTTTACATGCTACAAGAGCAGCTGTGGAAGAAGGTATCGTTCCCGGTGGAGGTGTAGCTTTGGTAAGAAGTATTTCAGTACTTAATTTCGAAGGATCCAACCAGGACGAAACTACAGGTATCAAGATTGTAAAAAGAGCTATTGAAGAGCCTTTAAGACAAATCGTAGCCAACGCGGGTGGTGAAGGTTCTGTAGTTGTAGCCAAAGTTTCCGAAGGCTCTGCTGATTTCGGTTTTAATGCGAAGAACGACGAATATGTAAATATGTTTGAAGCCGGGATCATCGACCCGACTAAAGTTGTACGTGTAGCGCTGGAAAACGCAGCTTCCGTGTCCGGTATGCTTCTTACAACCGAGTGTGTAATTACAGAGGTTAAAAAGGATGAGCCTGCAATGCCTATGGGCGGCGGGGGTATGCCGGGAATGATGTAAGTAGTGCCGTAAGCCATAAGCTTTAGGCGATATGCTTTTAAGCTTACGGCTTACAGCTTAATGCAATAACGCTCCGTTCAGATTTTTCTGAGCGGAGTTTTTTTTTGGAGCCGGAAACCTGCTCTCCGCTATTACTCCTCGTTCAGCCGCTCCCGGCTCGTTGCTCGCCGTCCGCAGCTTCACTATGGGGTAGCCGCTGCGATCAGGGCTAAGGGTTTGGGTTCCCGAATGCCATGCGGTCTGAATCAACAGTTCGGGCCGATCTAG
The DNA here is from genome assembly GCF_008831505.1 of Chryseobacterium sp. NCBI lineage: Bacteria > Pseudomonadati > Bacteroidota > Flavobacteriia > Flavobacteriales > Weeksellaceae > Chryseobacterium > Chryseobacterium sp. The sequence continues at coordinate 2,244,591 of NZ_CP044507.1, forward strand.
TCTGATGCACTTTGCCCAATGCAACCTTGTCAAGGTTCAGAACCTTGACAAGGTTTACATTTCACACTGGAAAATACCGCGTTTGTATCTTTCGGCATGTTTGCCAACCGGAAGTGTTACTTCAAATGCAAATCATAGAAGCCAATGGGTGGTTATGGAATCCCGGGAAGGTGGTAAAAGCAATTGGTTGATTGCGTTTAGCTAATAGCTCTCTGCCAATAGCCATAAACATCAAGCTCTGTGAAGGTTTTCCTGACCAAATTTTGTATTTATTACTTACTTGCACCTCAAATAAGAAATTGCACTGCAGCTAAATTTAAAAAATACATCGATAAAGATTATTCTAAACTTAAACCAGGGAACTATAAAAAAAACAACCACCTGATAAACAGATGGTTAAGAATCAACTTGTGGAGTTGGAGGGATTCGAACCCTCGTCCAAACAAGCAACACATAAGATTTCTACATGCTTATTCTGCTTTTGGTTTTCGACCGGAAACAGAGAACAGACACCCAATTTCCGACTTAGCTTCTAAATTTTTCGTGCTCTGGCCGAAGCTTCCAAAGCCTTATTTCCGCATTTCTATACCCCGGACTCAGACGTCGCGAAACAGAACTTCTGCGGGATATCTTGCCTCCTTACTGTCTTCGGGAGAACGCTAATCTTACTATAATTCGGATTAAGCAGCAAGAGCAAACTCTTGGTCGCCAGTTAAAATTGTGTAGCAAGGGATTAAAGAGATCGCGCTACGGTTCTCTGCATGCTTACTTACCCATTGATCTTGCTGTCGAAACCAGTCAACCCCAGATAAGTCTGCAAAGATATGAAAATTTTATTCCAAAATAAGAATCTGACATTAAGGCATGAAAAAGCCGCGTCCAGGCGCGGCTCATTTAAACAATCTAATCTCTGTTCTTTACCAGGATCCAGCCGGTCCGCAGCACCGGTTTCTGAGTGATGGGATCGGTCCAGGTTACTTTGTACCAATAGGTATCCGTACTTACCTTAAAGTTGGTATAGTTACCTGTCCACACTGTTTTGGAAGGAGACGCGCGGAAAACTTCCTTACCGTACCTGTCGTGAATGGAGGCACTGAAGTTCTTATACTTGCTAACACCCGTAAAATCTATGTGATCATTTATGCCGTCGCCGTTAGGAGTGATGGCATTTCCAATAAAGAATGTAAGGTATTCCACTGTTCCGAAGCAGGTTTGACCCTTATAACGCACCGAAATAAAGTAAGTGGTATTCCGCAGGATGTTTGCGAAAATATTGGATGACTGCCAGGTGAGACCGTTATCAATGGAGAATTCAAGATCCGGACTTGGATCATCAACAATAACAGTCAGCGTATTGTTTTCGTAAACGATTTCCTTCACCTCCACAGGCGGTGTAAATGAAGCATTGGCGCTGAAGGTTTGCGAACAGACTCCGTTATTGATGGTAACCGTATAAGTTCCCGGTGTATCCACCGTAATGGTCTGGCTGGTGGCACCGGTACTCCATAGGTAAGTATAGTTCGGTCCTGAACCGGCGTCCAGCACATCGCTGAGACCTTCACAGAACTGAACATCTTCCAGTGTTGACGTGATGGCCGGTACTACGGTGATTGTAATATTTGCCACCGTACCCTGGCAACCGTTGGCTCCGATGCCGGTTACAGTATAGGTGGTTGTTACAGTTGGCGAAACAACCTGCGTGTTTCCGGAGCCGGGCAAACCTGTCCAGGTATAGTCCTGAGCACCTGAGGCGGTTAAAGTAACAGTTTCACCGGCGCAGATATTCATGTCGTTGGCCGTAAGCGTGATTACAGGAGGAAGGTTATTCTCAACCACGGTAACTGTCTGCTGCTGACTGCAGTTATTGCCGAAATTATTGGTGACAGTAAGTGTATAATTCCCTCCCTCATTAACCACAGGTGTCAGCGTATTGGCTCCCGACACAATGTTTCCGCCTGCCGAGGCCGTCCACAATATGGTTGCTCCCGCCTGGAAAGTGGAGGCGGATGCATTCAGCGTAATCGAGGGATTGGTACAGGTGATCTGCGCAGGCTGGGCTATGTTAATGTTGATGGGTGCATCAGTTGTTACTGTAGCACTTGCTGTATACTGACAGCCCGCCGGTGTAGTGACCGTAACCGTATAAGTTCCGGCCGTATTCACTACCGTGGACTGAGCTGCAGAACCATTAGACCACAGGAACGTATATCCCGTACCTGTTACATTGGCGGTAAGCGTTGTATTGGCACCCGGACAGAAAGAAAGGTTGCCTGTAATCTGGACATTAGGATCATTGTTCTGAACAATGTTTACCGAAACAGGCTGACTGGTGCATGTTCCGTTCGCTACTGTCAGTGAATAAGTTCCGGGCGTTGTTACGGTGATGGACTGCGTAGTTGCTCCTGTAGACCAAACATTACCGGTGGCATAGTTGGATGTAAGGACAACCGGTGTAGTACCGCAAATCGCCGGTGCCGACTGGGTAATCACAGGCGCCGGTGTTACGGTTACCGTAAGCTGAAGCTGTACCACCACCGCACAGTTTGCATTGCTTACACGAACATAAATAGTGGCTGTTCCCGAATTATAAGTTGCAGGTGTCGTAATATTGTTGGTATTGCCCGCATTGGCATCAGCTGCATTGGTATAGTAGGTAAATGTGACCCCGGGCTGAGTACTCATCGACGTTTGGGCCGAGGTAAGGTCGAAGGTAAAAGTGTTGGTGGGTGAACAGGTGCTCAGCGCGGCATTCTGGGCTACCGGCACCGGATTTTGAGAAACAGTTACCGACTGGCTGAACTGACAGTTACCCGGTGTGGTTACTGTAACAGTATAGGTGCCGGCAGTATTTACCGTTGTGGAGGCCGTAGTAGCACCGTTGGACCAAAGGAAAGTATTGCCTGTTCCGTTTGCTGTAGCTGTTAATGTTGTTGAACTGCCCGCGCAGAAAGCAGTATTTCCGGTAATCTGCACATTAGGATCCGGATTACCTGTAATGGTTACCGAGGCCGGTGCACCGGTACAGTTTCCTGAAGTATTTGTCAGCGTGTAGGTACCGGGTGTAGTTACGGTAATGGACTGCGTGGTTGCTCCCGTAGACCAGGTGTTTCCGGTGGCAAAATTGGAGGTAAGCGTTACACTTCCGGTTCCGCATATCACAGTGGAAGATGCAGTAATTGTGGGAACTACCGTTTGACTCACCGTCAGCTGAAGAGGTACAACTACAGCACAGCTTCCGCTCGTTACCCGCACATAAACCGTGGCCGTACCGGACACATAAGCCGTGGGGAGACCAATGGTGTTGGCATTTCCGTTATTAGCATCTGTTTGGTTCACATAATAGGTAAACACGACGCCCGGTGTAGTGCTGATACTTGGCTGCGCCGATGTCAAATCAAAGGTACCGGTGGCTGCCGGCGAGCAGATACTGAGACTGGAGCCCTGCGCCACAGGCGGCGTGTCTGCCTGAACCGTTACCGATTGCGTATACTGACAGTTCTGTGAAGTTGTTACAGTAACCGTATAAGTTCCCCCGGTGGAAACAGTGATATTTGGTGTAGTAGCCCCGGTGGACCAAAGAAAAGTATTTCCCGTACCGCTGGCTGTAGCTGTAAGTGTAGTTGAACCTCCCTGACAGAAGGCGAGATTTCCGGTGATCTGCACATTAGGATTCGTGGCCGCCGTAATTACAACCGTAGCCGGAGCACTCGTACAGGCCCCTGAGTTGTGGGTCACTGTATAAGTTCCCGGAGTGGTTACGGTAATGGTCTGCGTCGTTGCACCAGTAGACCATGTATTTCCTGTAGAATAGCTGGAAGTTAGCGTCACTCCTGATGATCCACATATAAATGTCGAAGATGCTGTGATCACAGGTGGCGCAGGTGTTGGATTTACTGTTAAAGTAAGTTCAGCAATATCGCTGCACTGTCCGCTGGTTACGCGTACATACACCACTCCTCCGGACGAGGTGTGCGCAGCCGGGTTCGGTATTGTATTCGTATTTCCGGCAGTTGCGTCTGCCAGTGAAAGATAATATTTAAAGGTAGCACCCGGAGTATTACTGATAGCGGGCTGCGCCGATGTCAGGTTGAACACTCCGTTTGCCGTGGCTGAGCATACGCTCAGGGCTGCATCCAGGGCCTGCGGTTGCGGAAGAGTGGCAATTGTAACCTCTGCGGAACCCGGACAGGTAGAGCCGGGAACCAGCACTTGCACGGAGTACACACCGGCCTGAGTCGCCGTATAGGAACTTGCTGTAGCACCGGCAATAGGACCTCCGTTGAGATACCACTGATAAGTAGCTCCCGCAACAGGCACAGTAGCATTTAATACCTGTGATGATCCTGCACAAATACTGATATTGGATGGTAATGGATTACCGGAGGGGTCAGTAAGCTGCACACCAATATTGAAGGAACCTGCCTGGAAAAATACACCGGTATCATATTCAGTATCGTTATAATCTGCCAACACCATCTTGAAACGGTAGGTTTCACCCGGAATCACCGGGGCTGTAGCGGTGAGCGGGATGGTCCGGCCGGCAAAATTGGTCTCAATATTTGCCGTGTTGTTTCCGGCATAGTACTGCTGGTTTATGGCAGGACAGGAAGCTGATACAAAGGGATGAATATTGGTAACGCTCACCGGTCCGCCACCGGCGGGTAACACCGCCATATTGGTATAGGTAGGATCGCTTACCTTCTTCAGCAACAGCGCAAACCCGTCTGTGTAATTACAAGCAAATCCTCCGGAATACTCTTCGGAGGCAAAAATATAATTAAAGGTAATTTCACTTGTTACGGGTACAAAGTCAAACTGGATATAAGTAGCATCCCGTAGGTTACTGTTAGGTACTGCAATGGCTGTAGCAAGGTCAGGGTCTCCCAGCGTACCCAATGTTCCGCTCAGGTTACCCGCAATAAAGGAATTTCCGGCCTGACTGGCCTGACCGGTCATAAGCACAAGACCCTCATTGAAAGGAAAAGCGGTTGTACCTTTATTGAAATAACCCCAGGACCGTGATGGATTTGTAGCAGATAAACCGGGTGAAACTACCACATTGGTTACACTCGCCGCACAGTTGGCACCCCCACTGATCAGTACATTTTCAATAAGTTGCTGTACAGTGTATGAACTTTGAGGATAACCGGGCGTGTTTACATCGATAAATGCACCAGCCAACATGCTCTTAGCCGTGGGAGTCGCTGCAACACTTCCCTGTCTCTTACTTTGGCCGGATAAGAATGCGCAGACGGACAGGACATATAACAGTAGAAAAAGTTTTTTCATAATAAGAAATTGTAAAAGGCGGACCTGAACCGTCACAGTATGCTTTAGAGCAGGCAAACCACTGAAACAATGTTGTAAGCTTCATTTATATCGGATAAAATTACTAATTAATTTTAAAATATCATTTTATCATACGTTTAAGTTTGCCAGTTATAAAAAAAATTCTATTTTTGCAGTCCAAAATGAGATGTAAATTATGTTAATTATCCCAGTAAAAGACGGCGAGTCTATAGACAGAGCACTTAAGAAATACAAAAGAAAATTTGATAAAACAGGTGTTGTTAGAGCTTTAAGAAGCAGACAGCAGTTCATCAAGCCTTCTGTAACACTAAGACAATCTAAACTGAAAGCTGCCTACAAACAAAGAGAGGCCAGCAAAGAAGATCAGGCTTAAAAATTTTTACTTACAAAATACTAAATCACTTTCCAAACAGTTATATTTGGAAGGTGATTTTTTTGTTTTTAATATCCTGGCATGATCAGTAAATTCCTTGAACATATTACGCTTGAAAAGCGGTATTCACCCCATACCCTTACCAGCTACCAAAAAGACCTTACGGACTTCCGGGAATTTTACCTCCGAACCGAAGGCAGTGCGCACACGTCGCAAGCGGACAGGAAAGTGATCCGCAATTTCATGGTGAGCCTCAGTGAAAGCGGTATGTCCAAACGCAGCATCAACCGAAAACTGTCCGCGCTTCGCTCCTATTTCCTTTTCCTCCTTAAAATTGGCGAGATCCAGGTCTCCCCTATGGAAAACATACAGTCACTCAAATTCTATCCTGAAAAACAGATTCCAATGTCTCAGGATGAAATGCAGGACTTCCGTACACTCACACCGGACCTGCCGGACCTGCTTTCCCATCTTATTGTTGAAACACTTTACCAAACCGGAATGCGTAAGGCAGAACTGTGCAGCCTGCTGTACAGAGATGTAGATCTGGCCACTGCCGAACTCCGCGTCACAGGAAAAGGCAACAAAGAAAGAGTCATTCCCATCTCCCCGGCATTGGGCGAAAAAATGCAGCGCTACCTGGAAATAAGAAAGCCCCTGATTCAAAATGAAATATATTTCTTTGTTAACTCCAGGGGAAAAAAACTGGGCGAAAAGTTTGTATATTCAACGGTTAATAGATACCTTGGTATGGTAACTGCTAAGAAGAAAAAGAGCCCGCACATCCTCAGGCACAGTTTTGCTACACATGTACTGGATAACGGCGCGGAAATCTCAAAAGTGAAGAAATTGCTTGGCCATTCTTCACTGGCGTCTACGCAGGTTTATACCCAGGCAAATATAGAACAGCTTAAAAAAGTGTTTAACAGCACACACCCGAGAGCGAAAAAAGAATGAGTGAACATAAGTTCAGATGTATAATTTAAAAAAATGTTATTATGAAAATTTCAGTACAGTCTATAGGACTGACACCCCACGCACCGCTTGAAGACCATATTGAAAAGAAACTTAATAAACTTGAAAACTACTATGACAAAATTATAGAGACCAATGTGTTCCTGAAAGTGGAAAATAAATCCGACAAGGAAAACAAAACAGTAGAGCTTATCTTAGGCGTTCCGGGTGATGATATCGTAGTAAAGAAGACCACATCCAGTTTTGAGGAAAGTTTGGACCTTTGTGCTGAGGTAGCTAAAAAGCTGCTAATCAAGAAAAAAGAATTAGCGTCATAAATTTTATTAAAAGTTTTTAAATAATTACTTGTAGGTTTCAAAAAAACTACCTTATATTTGCACTCGCAAAAAGAGATCAGCGTTCTTTTGAAATCTATTTGCCTCCTTAGCTCAGTTGGCCAGAGCACGTGATTTGTAATCTCGGGGTCGTGGGTTCGAATCCCTCAGGAGGCTCAGTATTTTTGTAAAATTGGGGAGATTCCAGAGTGGCCAAATGGATCAGACTGTAACTCTGCTGTCTTACGACTTCGCAGGTTCGAATCCTGCTCTCCCCACATTTTATAAAAAATATCTTGCAATTTTAAATTTAAACCTTAAATTTGCAAACCGTTTACCAACACTATTTGTTAAACACAAATGCGGAAGTAGCTCAGTTGGTAGAGCGTCAGCCTTCCAAGCTGAATGTCGCGAGTTCGACCCTCGTCTTCCGCTCTAAAAATCACAACCAAAATAAGGCTTGTGATTTTTTTTTAAACAGTTGCCGACGAAGTCTCGTCTGGAGACGAAACATTTCCCTGGCAAGGAAAAAAAAACAAATTGCCGACGTAGCTCAGGGGTAGAGCGTTTCCTTGGTAAGGAAGAGGTCGTGAGTTCAAATCTCATCGTTGGCTCTATAAAAGCAAATCTCTCAGAAATGGGAGATTTTTTTTATGCCGAAAACACCAATATTAAAACTGTAAACAAGTTTGTAATGCATGCACAGGACATTGTGCCGCAATGGTAAAGCAAGCAACACCATTATTTTACTTACATATTTTCTGAAACCGGAAAATTTTATATAAATTTGCAGTCCTAGAATTTAATGTCCCCATGTGGCAAATGCCTGGATTTGAATGTTGAAACTTTTTTTATTGCAAAAAGGTTTTGATTTTCAAAAAATCACTATATTTGCGCACTGAAATTTTAAAAAGTAATTAAATAAATATTTAAATCATGGCAAAGGAAACGTTTAATCGTAACAAACCGCACTTAAACATTGGTACCATCGGTCACGTTGACCATGGTAAGACTACTTTAACTGCAGCAATTTCTAAAGTATTATCCGATAAAGGATACGGTGAAGCTAGAGACTTCTCTTCTATTGACTCCGCTCCGGAAGAAAAAGAAAGAGGTATTACTATCAACACTGCTCACATCGAGTATGAAACTGAGAACAGACACTACGCTCACGTAGACTGCCCAGGTCACGCCGATTATGTAAAGAACATGGTAACTGGTGCTGCCCAGATGGACGGTGCTATCCTGGTTTGTGCTGCTACAGACGGACCAATGCCACAAACAAGAGAACACATCCTTCTTTGCCGTCAGGTAAACGTACCTAGAGTTGTTGTTTTCATGAACAAAGTGGACATGGTTGATGATGCTGAGCTTCTTGAACTTGTTGAACTTGAACTAAGAGACCTTCTTTCTTCTTACGAATACGATGGAGATAACTCTCCGGTAATCCAGGGTTCTGCTCTTGGTGCACTTAACGGTGAGCCAAAATGGGTTGCAACTGTAGAAGAACTGATGGCTGCTGTAGATTCTTGGATAGAACTTCCTGTAAGAGATCAGGATAAGCCATTCCTTATGCCAATTGAAGATGTATTCTCCATTACTGGTAGAGGTACTGTAGCAACCGGTAGAATTGAATCAGGTATCATCAACACTGGTGACGCTGTAGATATCGTAGGTATGGGTGACGAGAAACTTACTTCTACTGTAACAGGTGTGGAGATGTTCCGTAAGATCCTGGACAGAGGTGAAGCTGGTGATAACGTAGGTATCCTTCTTAGAGGTATTGAAAAAACCGATATCAGAAGAGGTATGGTAATCGCTAAGTCAGGTTCTGTTAAGCCACACAAAAAATTCAAAGCAGAGGTTTATATCCTTTCTAAAGAAGAAGGTGGACGTCACACTCCATTCCACAACAAATACCGTCCACAGTTCTACGTAAGAACTACTGACGTAACAGGTGAGATCTTCCTGCCTGAAGGAGTGGAAATGGTAATGCCAGGTGATAACATCACTATTACTGTAGAATTGCTTCAGCCAATCGCTCTTAACGTAGGTCTTAGATTTGCGATCAGAGAAGGTGGTAGAACAGTTGGTGCAGGTCAGGTAACTGAAATCCTGGATTAATCATCCACTAATCATAAAGTTCCGCAAGGAAACTTGCGGAACTTTTTAATCTACGGGCATCGTCCAATGGTAGGATACCGGTCTCCAAAACCGTTGATCAGGGTTCGAATCCTTGTGCCCGTGCTAAATTTTAGAAATGAGCGTAGCCAATTTTATTAAAGGTTCTTATCACGAGTTTAAAGATAAAGTGGAATGGCCAAAATGGCCGGAGCTTCAGTCTTCTACAATTGTTATCACAGTTGCTACCGTAATACTTGCAGTTTTTGTATTCGGAGTAGATGAGCTTTTCTCAAAAGCCATCCAAAACATAATTGACTTGCTTTCAGGTCTTTTCATCTAAAAAATAATTTCCCCGGGAAATGAGTGATTTGAAATGGTACGTGCTGAAGTCAATCAGCGGTCAGGAAAATAAGGTAAAAAACTATATTGAGAACGAGATGAAGCATCATGGCTTCGAACAGTACGTTACTCAGGTAGTTATTCCTATGGAAAAAGTTATCGTAATGAGAAACGGTAAGAAAGTTCCTAAAGAAAGACCTTACTACCCGGGCTATCTGATGGTGGAGGCCAACTTAATCGGCGAAATCCCGCACATCATCAAGAACATCCCTGGTGTTATCTCTTTCCTGAGCCTTACAAAAGGGGGAGATCCTGTACCGATGAGGAAGTCTGAAGTGAACAGGATGCTTGGACGTATGGATGAGCTTTCTGAATTCGCTACCGAACTGGAAATCCCATATGTAGTTGGCGAGAATATCAAAATCATTGAAGGGCCGTTTAACGGATTTAATGGTACCGTTGAAAAAATTCTGGAGGACAAAAAGAAACTTGAAGTTTCCGTCCTTATCTTCGGGCGTAAAACACCAATGGAACTTAGTTTCCTTCAGGTAGAGAAGGTGTAAGACTTTACCTTAAAAAAAACACAGAACCGTTCATACTGAGCGGTTTTTTTTATATTTAACAAAATAAATAATTGATGAAAAAAATCTATTTCTTGTGTTTACTAGCAGCGACACAGCTTGCCATTGCGCAAATTAAATTTGAAAATGCCTACCTGATTGACCAAACAGGCAACAAAAAAGACGTATTGATCCGTAACGGCGACTGGTTGGAGAATCCTGTCATCATTCAAGTTAAAGATTCGGAGGCATCAAAAGAATACAGCCTAGGCCTGAACGAGGTTCAGGAGTTCGGCTTTCAGGATGACACCGTATTCCGCAGATTTACAGTGGACATCAGTAACTACGAAAAAGACCTCGGCAAAATTGATCAAAATCCCGACTTCAGTCCGCAGAAACAAACCGTTTTTCTGAAACAGTTGTCGGAGGGAAAACTAAACTTGTATTCTTACTATAAAGGTACACCGAAATATTTCTATGCTGCTCCCGGCGAACAACCGAAACAGTTACTTTACCGCAGATATTACAATGATAAGAATGATCTACAGACTGTAAATACATACCGTGAGCAACTTGCCAGTTTACTGAATTGCTCAGGAACCAATTATAACACCGCCCAATACAGTACAACATCCCTAAAGCAACTTTTTGACACATACAACAATGACTGCAACAAAGTGGAATCTTCCGGAACGAGAAAATCCAGATTTGCAGTTAACGTTGTAGCGGAAGCGCATATGTTAAAAACCTCATTTAACAGCCCAATCTACTACCTGGATAATATTAGTATGGAGTCTCAACTGGTTCCGAAGTTCGGTATTGAACTGGAATATTTCCTGCCCTTTAACAAACAGTCCTTTTCCATAATCGCAGCACCTAAATATTATCAGTATAAAAATGAATTTGTGCGGGTGTACGATGTTGCACCACACACACAAACTATTCAGCTTTCAACTTCAACACTGGAGATACCCCTTGGTTTCCGATATTATAATTACTTCAACAATTCCAATTCAATGTTTGCCACACTTGCTTATCAGATTAAGACAGACTTTGAAGGCAGCCTGGGCGTGAATTCGCAAGAGCGCGAGCTGCAGTCAGGTTCTGCAACTTCATTTTTGTTAGGCGTTGGTTACCGCTATAAACGACTTATGGGTGAATTGGTTTATGCACCTTTCCGCTCGAGTTCAACCACCTATTTTACCGACATCAAAACATCGGATGTAGGATTATCGTTAAAATACAATATTTTCTAATTCCAGTGAAAATAGAAGAGCGCAAAATTCTTTCTTCAAATCAACAGTTTACGCTTGCGATATCAAAAATAATTCTTAATTTTGCAGTCCGAAATGTTAAGTGGTTTTGTGAGACAACCGCTTAGCGGATTTATAAATGCTTCCACATTCATAAATTACTAATTTTTTAAAAACAAAAAATGGCTAAAAAAGTCTTTAAAATGGTAAAGCTTCAGGTGAAGGGTGGCGCAGCTAACCCGTCTCCACCAGTAGGTCCGGCTTTGGGTTCTGCAGGTGTGAACATCATGGAGTTTTGTAAGCAGTTCAACGGTAGAACTCAGGATAAGCCGGGACAGGTTTTGCCTGTTGTAATTACAGTTTTCGAAGATAAATCCTTTGAATTCGTAATTAAAACGCCTCCTGCAGCCATCCAGCTGATGGACGCAGCAAAAGTGAAGTCCGGATCCGGAGAGCCTAACCGTAACAAGGTTGGTTCCGTAACATGGGCTCAGGTACAGAAAATCGCCGAAGATAAAATGTCGGATCTAAACTGTTTCACAATGGATTCCGCAATGACTATGGTAGCGGGTACAGCTAGGTCTATGGGCTTAAGAGTAACAGGACAGAAACCAACAAACGCTTAATACTTACTGAAAATGGCAAAATTGACTAAAAAACAAAAGGAAGCGTTTAGCAAAGTTGAAAAGAACAAAATCTACAACCTGGAAGAAGCATCTGCTTTGGTAAAGGAAGTAAATACTGCAAAATTTGATGCATCTGTGGACATTGCTGTTCGCCTGGGAGTAGACCCAAGAAAAGCAAACCAAATGGTAAGAGGTGTGGTATCCCTTCCACACGGTACCGGTAAGGATGTTAAAGTTCTTGCTCTTGTAACTCCGGACAAAGAAGCTGAAGCTAAAGAAGCAGGTGCAGATTATGTAGGTCTTGACGAATATTTACAGAAAATAAAAGAAGGCTGGACAGACGTTGACGTTATTGTAACTATGCCGTCTGTTATGGGTAAACTGGGACCTTTAGGTAGAGTACTTGGACCAAGAGGTCTTATGCCGAACCCTAAATCCGGTACAGTAACAATGGATGTAGCCAAAGCTGTTGCAGAGGTTAAAGCCGGTAAGATTGATTTCAAGGTAGACAAGTACGGTATCGTACATGCAGCCATCGGAAAAGTATCTTTTGAGCCTGCTAAGATTAAGGAAAATGCGGTTGAACTGCTTCAGACGCTTATCAAACTTAAGCCTACTGCAGCCAAAGGTGTTTACGTGAAGAGCATCTATATGTCTTCCACTATGAGCCCCGGGATTGCAATTGATACTAAATCTGTAAACTAAAATCTGAAATACAATGACTAAAGAAGATAAAGTATTAGTAATACAAGAAATAAAAGACCTTCTGCAGGACGCGAAAGTGGTTTATGTAGCAGATCTTGAAGGCTTGAATGCTGCAAAGTCGTCAGATTTTAGAAGACAGGCATTTAAGAACAACATCAGCGTGAAAGTGGTGAAAAACACACTTCTGCAGAAAGCGATGGAATCAATGGAAGTGGACTTCTCTGAAATGTTTCAGACATTCAAAGGAAACTCCGCTCTTATGGTGGCCGAAACCGCTAACGCACCTGCAAAGCTGATTAAGGATTTCAGAAAAAAGGATGCAACTCCTGCCCTTAAGTCTGCTTATGTACAGGAAACTGTTTATGTAGGTGATGAAAACCTGGAAACCCTGGCAAACATCAAATCCAAAGAAGAAATGCTTGGAGAAATCATCGGATTGCTTCAGTCACCAATTCAAAGACTTGTTTCTGCATTACAGAACAAAGCTGAAGGTGCTGATGCTGCTGAAGAAACTCCTGCTGACGAAGCTCCAGCCGCTGAAACTGCTGCTGCTCCGGAAGCTGCAGAAGGAACTGATGCTCCTGCTGCTGAATAATACACACTCAAAACAACATAATCGTTCAACATTTAAAACATTATCACAATGTCAGATTTAAAAAACTTAGCGGAAACGCTTGTAAACCTTACTGTAAAAGACGTAAATGAATTAGCTGCTATCCTTAAGGATGAGTACGGAATTGAGCCAGCTGCTGCTGCTGTAGTAATGGCTGCAGGTGGTGCTGCTGAAGCTGCTGAAGAGAAAACGGAATTCGACGTTATCCTTAAAGCTGCGGGTGCTTCCAAACTTGCTGTAGTTAAATTGGTAAAAGATCTTACAGGTGCTGGTCTTAAAGAAGCTAAGGATATGGTAGACGGAGCTCCTGCTCCAATCAAAACCGGTGTTTCTAAAGACGAAGCTGAAGCTCTTAAGAAGCAACTGGAAGAAGCAGGTGCTGAAGTAGAACTTAAGTAAGTTTACAATTTACAATAAACAGGAAAGCGTCTTTTTTAAGACGCTTTCTCTTTTTTATATATGTATGCTTCCGGTCAGCTACTCTCCTACCACCGTTTTAACAGTTACAAACTCCTTCAGCGCGAGCAAAGAAAGTTCTACTCCATAACCAGAAGATTTGGCGCCGCCAAAGGGCAGCCTCGGATCCGAACTGGTTTCCCGGTTTATGCTTACGGTACCGGATTCCAGGTGATCTGTGAAGAATTTCTGTCTTTTCCGGTCTGCTGTCCAAACAGAGTTCGCAAGTCCGAAAGGGATATCATTGGCAAGCTCTAATGCTTCTTTGTCGTTTTTCGCTGTCATAACCATCCCCAGTGGCCCAAAAAGTTCCTGTTGCAGCACCGGATTACCGGTCTTCACCTTAATGAGACCGGGCATGAAAGCGGTCTCTGAAATTCTTTCTAATGGCAGAATGATCTCTGCCCCGTTTTCCAATGCGGTTGTGTACTGCTTCTCCAGTTCATCAGCAAGATCCGGCCTGGCCATTCCTGCGATCTCAGTTTCAGGATCCATAGGGTCTCCCGGCACATACTTTCTGTACTCATTAATAAAGAGTGGCATAAAATCTTTTTCAATTTTTTTTTGGATGATGAAGCGCTTACCTGCATTACAGGCCTGACCACAGTTGGCCAACCTGGCCTTTGCAGCACTGACCGCCGCGGATTCCAAATCTGCATCGTCCAGCACTATAAAGGCATCCGAGCCGCCAAGTTCCAGCAGTGATTTCTTAATATACTTACCAGCAGTAGCAGCAACCTCAGCACCGGCACCCTCACTGCCCGTAAGACTTACGGCCTTTACGATACTGTTTTCCAAAAGTTCCTTCACGACCTCATGACCAACCTCCAGATTCTGAAAGACAGCTTTAGGAAAACCTGCCTCCAAAAAGAGCTTTTCAATAGCTTTACCACTGCCGAAACAGATGGACGCATGTTTAACCACCACTGTGTTGCCCGCCAAAATCGTAGGTACGGCAAACCGGAGAACCTGCCAAAACGGGAAATTCCACGGCATTACTCCCAGAATCACACCTTTCGGCGCATAATGGATTTCAGATATCCGGAATTCGGTCTCTACCTTCTCCGGCTTCAGGACATTCTCAGCGTTTGCATAGTAACGCGTCATCAGAGCACACTTTTCCACTTCGGCAACCGCCTGTGAGATAGGTTTGCCCATCTCCTCAGTGATAATTTTTGCCAAATCTTCCGAATCCCTGTCCAGAAGTTTCGCAAGTTTCTTAAACAGTTTTTTCCGTTCACTGAAGGAAACTGTTTTCCAATCCTGATAAGACCTCTCGGCACTTTTCAGTTTATTCTGTATTTCTTTTGTCATTTTTTTATTTTGCTGGTTCAGCTGTTCGTCAGCGATCAATTATGCTTCAAAACTGATGCCTTAGCTCATCAGCCATTCATTTACGAGCGAAGCAGCAAGCCGCGCTGTTCTCTGATCAGGATCCAGTGCCGGATTCACTTCAGCAACATCCAGCGCAAGCAGCTTTTTATTTTGAAGTATATGTCTGTAGAAATGCATGAACGCAGCATCAGCAAAAATTCCGCTGTAAGCCAGAGCTGAAACTCCCGGTGCTATTGCCGCATTAAAGACATCCATGCAGATAGTGAGATAAATGACATCTGTACTGTTTGCCAAATCATCAATTCTCTCATAAATACCGGGCAGGTTTTCGAAGAAAATTTCGTCTGCTGTTATATAACGCATGCCGTATTGGTGAGCGGTATCAAAAAGTTTCAGTGTATTGGAATTTCGCTGTATCCCGATATGAAGTGAATGGATTGCGCCTTCCTGAGCAATTTGCCAGAAACCTGTCCCCGAGCTAGGGCCTACACCAGCCTCCGGCTCCCGGTTATCAAAATGGGCATCGATATTTATAATGCCGATCTTTTTATCAGGAAAAGCTTTTCGCAGGCCGGAAAAATGGGCATAGGTAACCTCGTGTCCACCGCCCAGTACGACGGAACGTCCACCGTTTACCAAAACAGAAGATGTCTTTGCTGCCAATTCAGACTGGGCTGCTTCCAGGGTAGAATCACATGCAATATCACCAAAATCCTTTAACGAAAAATCGGGTTTTACCACCGGGAA
The DNA here is from genome assembly GCF_008831505.1 of Chryseobacterium sp. Lineage (NCBI taxonomy): Bacteria > Pseudomonadati > Bacteroidota > Flavobacteriia > Flavobacteriales > Weeksellaceae > Chryseobacterium > Chryseobacterium sp. The sequence continues at coordinate 2,260,321 of NZ_CP044507.1, forward strand.
ATTGCCCATGTTTCTACGTATAACTTCCGGTGCCAATGCGGCTCCAACCCGACCCTTGTTACGTCGAACACCTTCGTCTACCGCAAATCCATGCAAAACGAAATCTTTAGGTGAAATCTCATCATAACTGTTCTGAAGTGAAACCCGCTGCCAGATCCTGTGCTGCAGGGCTTCATCGCCATCAAGGCGTCCCTGCCAAATACTGTTGTTTTGCTTAATCATTCCCAATCCTTTTTCCGTTCACAAATACAGTTTCGGCCTCTAAACTTCCCTGGCGGTAAAGTACATTCTGAAAATTATCTGTTTTGTAGGTCACAAAATCAGCTTTCATCCCTTTTTCCAGCTTTCCACGGTCTTCAAGACCCAATGCATAGGCAGAGCGGAAAGTCATGCCGGCTAAGACTTCGGCGGTAGACAGTTTTTGAAAGGCGGCTAATATGGACGCCTGAGTCACCAGATTACCCATGGGCGCAGAGCCGGGATTCCAGTCGGAAGCGATGGCCAGGATACCGTTTGCATCAAGGATCTTGCGGGCTGGTGTGAATTTTTCACCCAGGCCAAGACTGGCACCAGGCAGCGCAACTGCTACCGTTTCAGAATCTGCCAAAAATGCAATGTCGTCATCAGCAGTAGCTTCCAGATGGTCTGCGGATTTTGCACCCACTTCAACTGCAATTCTGGAACTGCCCGGCGTAAACTGATCCGCATGAACCGTGATATCGAACCCCAGTTCCTTCGCTTTTAACAGGAAATCACGCCCTTCTTCCGGCTGGAAGGCCGATTTCTCAATAAAGATATCTACACGCTTGGCGAGTTTTTCCTCCTTAACCAACGGTAAAATCGTATCTGTAATATAATTTAGGTAATCTGAATTGCTGCCCTCAAAATCGCGCGGCTTAAGATGCGCGGCCAGGCAGGTTGGAATAAGCGTAGCTTCAGTCATTGCCTGAACTTTCCTGATGACACGCAGCATTTTCAGCTCATTTTCTGCATCCAGACCATAACCTGATTTGATTTCTATCGTAGTGATGCCGAGTGACAGCAGAAAATTCACTCTTTCCAGTGTGCTTGTTATCAATTCCTCTTCCGCAGCTGATCTGGTGTGCTGAACGGAACTCCAGATTCCGCCGCCACTTTCAGCAATCTCAAGATAGCTTTTGCCTGCGTTACGCATGGCGAAGTCATTGGCGCGGTTTCCGCCAAAACAGATATGCGTATGACAGTCGGCAAAGGCCGGCAGACAAACCTGTGTGCCTGCTACGGGCTCAATTTCAGCATCCGGAAATTTTTCGGACAGGTCGTGAAAAGAAGCCACCTCCTCCACGACACCTTCCTTCACCAAAATCCCTCCGTTTTCTATAATCTGCAGTTGCTCATCAGCCAGTTTTCCACGTAACGGGAGGTTGGCCAGGGTGATGATCTGTTTAAAAGGTCCAATAAGTTTCATATCTGTAAATTTAAGACTAATAGACAAGCCGGCAAAGATTTTAGGAAGAACAAGCCATGACGGACGCCCCAATGTTTAAGAGATTCCACCTAAAATCATTATCTTTGAAGATATACAAAACTGAGGTATGCCCGATTTTTTACATCCTGATAAGGATAATTTTTCAGATGATGAACTGCTGCAGGAGGAGAAAATCCGGCCGCAGAGTTTTCAGGACTTTGCCGGGCAGCGAAAGACACTGGACAATCTGGAAGTCTTCGTAGCTGCAGCCAAAAACCGTGGTGGAGCGCTGGACCACGTGCTGCTTCACGGCCCGCCGGGACTGGGAAAAACAACGTTGGCAAATATTATAGCAAATGAACTTGGAGTAGGCTGTAAAATCACCTCCGGACCCGTGCTGGATAAACCGGGAAGCCTGGCGGGACTGCTGACCAATTTGGATGAAAATGATGTGCTTTTCATTGACGAGATTCACCGCCTTTCCCCTATCGTTGAAGAATATCTGTATTCAGCAATGGAAGATTATAAAATAGACATTATGCTGGAAACCGGGCCCAATGCCCGCAGCGTACAGATCGGCCTCAATCCCTTTACTCTCGTCGGTGCCACCACAAGAAGCGGAATGCTCACCAAGCCAATGCTTGCCAGATTTGGCATACAATCCCGGCTGGAATATTACACGATTGAACTGCTGGGAATGATTATTGAAAGAAGTGCCCGGGTGCTTGGCGTGAAGATTTATGAAGATGCAGCACTGGAAATAGCCCGCAGAAGCCGCGGAACTCCCAGGATTGCCAACGCTTTGCTCAGAAGAGTGCGGGATTTTGCGGAGATAAAAGGCAATGGTGAGATAGAAATTGAGATCACAAAATACGCGCTCAATTCATTGAATGTTGATGAATTTGGCCTGGATGACATGGACAATAAAATAATGCGGGTGATGATAGAGAACTTTCGCGGAAAACCGGTAGGTATTTCGGCACTGGCTACATCAATCGGCGAAAATCCGGAAACCCTGGAAGAAGTTTATGAGCCGTTCCTGATTCAGGAAGGTTTTATGATCCGCACACCGCGCGGACGCGAGGTGACAGAGAAAGCCTATAGACATCTGAACATCCGCCTGCCCAAAAGACCGGACCAATTGTTCTAGTTTCTATAGCAATTACCTGCAATAATCTTTCAAGACCTGTAAATTAATAATGTACATCCCAAAGATATATAAGAGCGAAGACCGCGAACTGATGAAGCAAATCATCAGCGATAACGGCTTCGCTATGCTTATTTCAAACAAAGAAAAGCTTTGGGCAACCCATTCCATGTTTTTACTTAACGAATCAGGAAAGGATTTCTATCTGGAAACGCACGTATCGAATGGAAATCATCAGGCAAAAGTGTTAAGGGACGGCGATGAAGTCCTATGTGACTTTTTAGGCGCAAATGCGTATATCTCCTCATCATGGTATGACCACATAAACGTATCCACCTGGAATTATGAAGCCGTACAAATTCGCGGAACTGTAAAACTGATGACCGATGACGAACTTTACCTTCATCTGCACAAACTTACCTACAAATACGAGAAACAGCAAAAATGTCCGATGTTTGCTGAAAACATTGGCGAGGCAAGTATTCGAAATGAGATGAAAGGAGCGTTCGGAATCAATATCTTTCCCACCGAAATTCATATCGCTTCTAAATTGTCGCAAAACAGAAAAGAAAATGATTTTAAGAATATCATTAAAGAACTGCAGGAGTCTCCGGAAGAAAGTTCAAGAAAGGTTGCGGAGAAGATGAAAGATGCTAAGCCTGTTTACTCGCAAAGACCACAATGATAAAATTAAAGCAGTACCCGAAATCAATAGTTATCATGATTTTCAGTTACTGAACTACCTTAGAATTACGGGCTGCAAATTAGGGCTGATACTCAATTTTCATCCATCTCTGGTTAAAGATGGTATGAAAAGAATTGAGACAGGCTATAAGATAGCCTCTGCTAAGCGCCGGCACCTTTCCGGTCTCTGACTTTAGTCAGAACTTTTAAAACAGTTGTAATCTTTGCGTTCAGAATATTGAAAAATTGTATTTTAGAAATTATAAAGTAAAAGAATGAAATTATATCCTATACAGTGCGGAAAATTTAAACTGGACGGCGGTGCTATGTTTGGCGTCGTCCCAAAGTCCATTTGGCAAAAAACCAACCCCGCCGATGAGAATAACCTGATTGAGCTTGGCACCCGTTCGCTGCTTGTAGAAGACGGTAAAAAACTGATCCTGATAGACTGCGGCCTGGGTAATAAGCAGGATGAGAAATTTTTTGGTCATTACTCACTTTGGGGAGATGATACCCTTGATAAAAACCTGAAGAAGTATGGTTTTGTTCGTGAAGATATTACCGATGTGTTCCTCACCCACCTGCACTTCGACCATTGTGGCGGCGCCATAGAATGGAATGATGAGCGCACGGGCTACCAGCCTGCCTTTAAAAACGCCGAATACTGGACCAATGAAGAACACTGGAACTGGGCTACAGAACCTAATGCACGCGAAAAAGCCAGCTTCCTGAAGGAAAACATCATGCCCATGCAGGAAAGCGGTCAGCTGCGTTTTCTGCCTACTCCCACCAGCGGCAACTACGGTTTCGCACCGGACCTTAAAATGGATGTCATCTTTGTGGATGGGCATACGGAAAAGCAGATGCTCCCTGTAATTCAATACCAGGAAAAAACAATTGTCTTCGCCGCAGACCTTATTCCTACCGCCGGACATATACCGCAGGTATATGTTATGGGCTACGATACACGGCCCCTGCTGACGTTGGAGGAAAAGGCTAAATTCCTGCAGAAATGTATAGATAACGAATATCTTCTATTTTTTGAACACGATGCCCATAACGAATTGGCCAGCTTAAAGATGACCGAAAAAGGGGTCCGTCTGGATGAAACGTTTACGATGAATGATGTATTCGGATATTAAGCAGCCTGGTTAGTTCCGGCTCAACAAAATCAGAATTGTATATCTTTGAAATAATTTAAAAGCAAATTTATGGACACTAACGATGGCGGTACCGCCTCGCCCGAACCCGAGCCCCAGATCATTGGCCTTACCGGCGGTATTGGTTCCGGTAAAAGCACAGTAGCGAAATTCATTGAAGGATTGGGTTACCCTGTATACTACTCGGATATCCGCGCAAAGGAAATCGTAAATGACGACCCTCAACTTAAGGAACAAATTATAGAACTGCTGGGTCCCACCGCTTACGACAGCGACAGCAGGTACAACCGCAAAGTGGTTGCCGGCAAGGTATTCGGCAACGACACCCTGCTTGATGGCCTGAACGGCCTGATTCACCCTGCCGTTCGTCTGGATTTTGAAACGTGGAAAGGCCGGCATCACAGCCCGCTCCTCTTTAAGGAAACGGCCCTGCTTTTTGAACTGGGACTGAATAAAGAATGCGACAGTACCATACTGGTTACCGCAGAAGACAACATCAGGATGAAAAGGGTAATGGACCGCGACGGAAAAACCTACCGGGAAATAGAAGCCATTATGGACCGGCAGCTCCCGGAAAAGGACAAGCTAAAACTGGCTGATTTTGTAATACATAACAATGACGGTTTAACAGAGCTTGAAACCGAAACAGAGAAGGTGATATCACAGCTGGCAGAAGCGAAATCATAGTAAAAGAGTTTATATTAAAAGAAGGAGATGACCCTTGGTCACCTCCTTCTTATTTTTTAAAACGTAAAAACCAATTCCAGGCTACACACTTGACCAATAAAAAAGCCCTCATTTCTGAGGGCTTCACTTATTAGGACCAGCAGTTATTCTTTAATGAATTTTTTCTGTACTGCCTGTCCGTTGGTGTCGGTGATGTCAATCACAAACACTCCATTAATCAGTTTACTTACGTCTATCTTGTTACCGATAACGATACCGCTCTGTATAAGCTGCCCGATTGCGCTGTACACATTGTACTTGGCACCGTCCTTCACCTTAGTTATGAAGAGTGTATTTTTAACAGGGTTAGGATAAACATTGATCTGGTTAGGATCCATGATGTTGGTAGGCATCGCCTTGGTAATCCTTACACGGTAATCTTCCACTTCACCATTGGCAAAGGTTGAACACATCTCTGGAGATCCGTCTCTGCTCATTGCTACCCTCATCACAACATATTTGTCATTTGTAAGGCTTACATAAGCATCTGCCGGTACGGAGAATGTGCCTGTAACCGGCGTATTCTGGTTGGCCGGAGCAATAAGGATTCTTTCACTGTTGGAGAATACTCCGTCTCTGTTGAAATCAATCCAGACAGTAACAGCTTCGTTATACTGGGTATTTGCCCATTCCTTGCTGATGGAAATCCTGTTACCGGTAGATCCCTGAACCAGGAGGATATGTCTTGTGATGTCATTCACATAGCTTGTATAGCCTGATGCGTCAGAATCACTGTTCATTTCTGTTCCGCCTGCAGGTCTCACGTTAACATTTGAAATATGTTCCGCAGCTGAACTTGCAGCTGTCATATCGCAGTACATCAGTCCTGGAGTTGTAAATACATAAGGATGTGTGAACTGTTGGGTAGTTCCGCCACAAAAGTTTGCAATCTGAACTTCATACTGAGTTTCTTCAAACAGTCCTGTAATGATGTATGTATTGACAGTAAGGTTTTGTGTATTCCATCCTGAAGAACCAACCTTTCTCCATCTTAGCACATAGGTTGCTCCCGGATACGCGTTCCAGTCTACCTGCGCCTGTGTCATTGTAATATTGGTTACGGTAAGACCGATTGGCGCCATTTCACAGGTTGGCAGTGTAGTAAATACCTGTGGAGTTGTATAAGGATTAACTGCACCTGAACATTCTGAAGCAACACGTACTTCATAAGTTGTGTAAGGATTCAAACCTGTCAGTGAGTACGAGGTACCCGTCACGTTTACTGTGGTCCACGTCGCAGCACCTACTTCACGGTACTCCAGTACATAGGAAGCAGTCGGAACCGGATTCCATGAAACTAACGCACTGTTTGGTGTTATTGAAGTTACAGTAAAGTTAGTAGGTGGCTCAGGATCACACTTGGTTTCAAAAGGAAGTTCTGTTGGTGCTCCCGGAACGTTATCACAAAGTGCCACCACCTGAACAATATACTGTGTAGAAGGTGTCAGGTTAGGAATGGTATAGGTACCTGTAAGGAAAGTTACAGGAATCTGACCAGTCCAGTTAGCTGCACCTACAGGCTTGTACTGCACGATGTAAGTAGCACCACCCTGATCCGGAGTCCAGGTTACTGTAGCGGAATTATGGGTTATTCCCGAAACCACTACATTCTGAGGAGCTGCATTGTTACACGGAATAGGTTCAACAAGATGGACAGGATAATCTTCAACTTCACCGAAGTTAAAGGTTCCACAAGCCGTCGGCACAGTGGTAAGTCTGGCAATAACCCTCATTTTGGTATTGTACGGACTTGCATAGCCTACTGCAGGCACATCAAATGTAGTTGATACCGGAGTGATCTGGCTTGAAGCAGTGTTCAGAACAAGTTCTGCAGTATCAAAGATGCCATCTCTGTTAAAATCAATCCAGGCAGAAACAGCTACGTTTGACGGTGCATTAACCCATCCTTTTTCAACTGAAATAGTGTTTCCTGTAGATCCAAGAACAAGAGTTACCAGTTTGGCAGGATCAAAATAGTAGTCAGTATAAGTACTTGGTCCGGAGTTGTTCACCATTGGTGCACTGATCGGGAAACCTGTAGGTGTCACTGTTACATTCGTAATATGTTCATCAACAGGTGTTGTGGTTGACCCTGCAGTACACCAGTTCAATGGTGGTGTTAAAAACTGGAAAGGTGCACTCCAGGCACCCTGGGTTCCGCTACAAACATACGCTACACGGAATTCGTAGGTTTTCTGTTCCTGAAGACCGGTAAGGACATGGAAACTGTTTACCGGTGCCGGAGTAACAGGGATCCACGGTGATACAGGGTTAGTTACTTCTCTCCACTCAAGAACGTAAGCTGCTCCTGATGCAGGAATCCATGAAAGTGTTGCAGAAACAGGCCCTACATTACTTGCTGACAGACCTTGTGGCGCTGCCGAAGTACATGGGATTGGTTCCACCAATTCCACATTGTAATCTTCAACTTCTCCCCAAGTAAATCCACCGCAGGCATTTGGGTTTCCGCTTTCCTGAAGAATGACACGCATTCTTGTCTTTAATGGTCCAACATATGATCCCGGCGGGTTTGGAACAGTAAAGGTTGCATTTACAGGTGTAGTAGTATTCGCAGGAGAATTAAGGACACGCTCTGAGGCTTCAAAGGTTCCGTTTCTGTTAAAGTCAATCCACACCCCGGTTCCTGCATTATACTGGAAGTTAATCCAGGATTTGGAAACTGAAACCGTATTACCTGAGGTTCCTATAACCAGTCTTACAAGACGCGTAGGATCATTGGTGTAGTCTGTATAAGCGCCACCGGTACCCGTAGAGTTGGAAACCATAGCCGGTGCTCCGATGGCATTTACGGTTACATTGGAGATGTATTCATACGGTGTCGTACTGGTTGGAGCTGCAGAGCAATAACTGATTGCCGGAGTAGTGAACTGAACAGGACTGGAAAATGCACCCTGCGTACCACTACACACGTAAGCTACCCGGAATTCGTATTGAGTCTGCTCTGTTAATCCTGAAAGAGCATAGAAACTGTTTACAGGCGCTGGAGTAACCGTATTCCACGCAGAAGCAGGTGTAGTTACAGGCCTCCACTGAAGTACATAGCTGGCACCTTGTGCCGGCATCCACGACAAGTTAGCTGTGGTACTTGTCAGTCCCGTAGCTACAGCATTGGTAGGTGCGGCTGCTGTACACGGAGGTAACGGTTCGCCTACGAGCTGCAGTTGCGGTATTACAGAATATCTTGAACTTGCCGTAGGTGGTGAAATCGGATCGGGATTTGTACCGTCACTGTAATATAACATACCCCGGTCAGTACCGGCAGTGTAACCGCCCCACGTGGCAGTACAGGAGTAGTTCGTAGCATTTTCATCAACAGCAATTACAAGATTGTTTACACCGTCCCAAATAAATGGAACATTAAGTGTAAGTTCAACCCAAGTACCGCCTACCATATTCGCAATTGTACCACTATAAACCTGCATTAGCTGGCTGGAAGGCACCCATGATGTGGTAGTGGCAAAGTTGGCCTGCGTCGTATTTCCCATATATACTACCCATTCGTTATAAGTGGACTGTGTAGAAGCGGGTGCAGCAACTTTAAATCTGATTTTTGTAATTACCTGGTTAGCACCGATTGCACCGGCTACTTCAGCCGCGGTATATATCTGTTGGGAGTGATTATAACCAAAGCAGGAATACACCGGAAGGTTACTTGTAGTGGCAGTACCGGCGCCAATCTGTCCCGGTGTGAATTCCGGACCGGCCACCCAGAAACTGCTGTCGGTTGATGAGCATATCGCTCTTACCCACCAGTAGTAAGTTGTTCCCGGGATAAGGGTTGGAAGATTAACACTTGTACCTGGAGCTGCAGTACCTACTGTGGCTGCAGTAGGCGGAACCCCGGTGGTATTATAGAAATATTCGTAACCCTGTGCCGGTGCCGGTGTGGGGGCGGTCCAGGTTAAGGTTGCTGATGTAGGAGTTACATTTGCAGCTAAAGCACTCGGTGCCAGACAGGTGGGAGGTGCCGTAATTACGACGGTGTAGTCATGTGCTTCACCAAAACCGGCTGTATTACACGGTACTGGTTGCGAGGAGTAACGGTTTCCAACCCTCATCCGGTATGTGCCGGCGGTAGTTCCAAGCGGAATTACAAACGTACCGTCAGTAATGTTAGCGCCGCCCACATTCGCGCTGCTGTGTGTAGCAATGAGCTCAGGAGCTGCATCCGTAAACACGCCATCATTATTCAAATCTATCCAGATTCTAACATTTTGACTAGAAAAATCGTGAGTAACCGAGTAGGTATAATTAATTGCTGGAGATAAAGTGATAGTGTGTGTACCTGTATAATTACCATAGGCTCCGGGTGAACAACCCGTGTTCAGATGGTTAAAACTGGCAAGCGGAATAGAAAAACTGTCAATCAAATCGCCGCTAGCACATCCGCTAGCGAAAGCCGGGATGCAGTAGGTCTGGGCGTTAAGATGGGACAAAGACCAAAAAAACATGGCCATTAATAAGTAGTATTTCTTCATAATTCTATATTTAAGGGCGTTCTAAATCAAATTAATGTAAATAATAGGCACTATTAACTCATTCACTATTAGCGGCATTGCACAACTAACTTTAATATACAAATCTAAATAATTTTTATGATTTAAATAACTAAAAATCCACAAAAATTTGCTTATTCAATATTGATCTTATCAAAATACTGACGAAATAAAAAATCCGGCAACGCTAGATGGCTTACCTGACGTAATTACGCGGTATGCAATGCATAAAATTCCAGTTTGGTAAGTGCAAATTTTTTTTGAATATATCTATAAAAAAATCCCCAAAAAAATTGGGGATCTGTACTACTATAAATTTTGGTGTTATTTCTTAATAAACTTCATACTGGTTTTAAAATCACCATCAGTTACACTGATGATATAGTTACCAATAGTAAGACCCGAAACGTTAACCTGGTTACGTTTAATCTGACCACCGCTTACAAGCTGTCCGGCCATATTATGAATCTGGTAAACCGCACGGTCTGAAACCTTTGTAATGTTCAGTACATCAGTAGCAGGGTTAGGGTATATTTTCACTCCGGAATCCTGTACTTCACTTGTAGCCATTGAACCTGTTACAACTACGTTATAATCTTCTACTTCACCCGTAAAGCCATTAAGTTGACAAGGATTGTTAAATGGTTGACCCGCATTGGAAGCGCTCATATAAACATTAATTATCCTCATTCGGAGTGGTTGGTTTTCAACTGCAGAGGCTGGCACCGTAAATGTAGAAGTGACTGGAGTTAATGTACTGGTCAGTGAGGTCATAACCTGCTCGGACTGTTCAAAAGTACCGTTCATATTAAAATCGATCCATGCAGATACAGCATCATAGTCCGGATTATTGTCCAGCCATGCTTTTGAAACTGAAAGCGTGTATGAGTTGCCTTTAATTAAATTAACCTGTAAAGCGGGATTGGTTGTATAATTAGTATAAGTACTGTTAGCAGAGCTGTTATTAACATTAGCTAAAGTAACATTCGAAATATATTCAAAATTTGAATTTTGACTTCCGGCGGCACAATAGTTTACAACAGTAGTAGAGAATGTTGAGGATGGTGAATAGGGTCCCGGGGTTCCGCTGCAGGTAGCATTAACCTGAACCTCATAGTTTGAATTCTGCTGCAGTCCCGAAAGGGTTACTGTTGGATTGGAAGTTGTTACCGTAGTCCATGTAGGTGACCCTACAATTCTGTAGCGTACTTGATAAGTAGCCCCATTCATGGCCCCCCAAGTAACTGTAGCACCAGAGCCGGACACACCTGATACACTAACACCGGTAGGTGCAGTTCCGTCGCAAGCTGCTAACGGGCCAATCTGTAACGAACCTACTGCATAAAATACATTATTAAGAGCACTTACACGAACTTTTACGTTGGAGCCCGTAGGGATACCGGTAAACACAACATTTTCCGAACCGTCATTAGGTGTGGAAGCCAGCAGAGTTACCCATGTGGTTCCATCATTTGTAGTATAATCAATTTTTACATTGGCTACATTATATGGAGCCGCATTGGTAGACGCTACGTCCCAGGTTAACGGACCAGCTGTATTGTTGTAGCCGGTAACCGATGTCACACGGAAAGGTCCTGCATCCCCAACGGTAATACTTTGCTGGGCAAACTGAGTTTGCTGCTGGTTGGATATCGGATGGTTATCGCGAACTGTCACACGGAAGGTTTGAGGTCTCGCAACCGTGGAGACAGCTTCCCAAAGGTTGTTACTGTTGTTCAGAACTCCTGCAAGTACAGACGACAGTCTTGGAAAGTATCTTGTAGGACTTGTTGTAGGAGGCATGGAGCGGAACGAAGGCCCGGTGGTGAGTGTACCAAGGTTGGCAGCTGTGGTTGCGGATGAGCCATTATCAAACTGCTCCCAGGTATAATTCATTGGGTCATTTTCCGGATCAGTGGCACTCGCCGTAAGAACAAACGCTGTTCCTTTAGGAATGGTATAAGACGGCAAAGCAGCGATCACCGGCGGATTATTGGCAATATTGGTCTCAATATCACAGGCTTTGGACATCAGGTTGTTCTGGATCTGCTGAATGGAGATTGCATGGAAATAAGGATCAGACTGGTTCTGAACATTTTGGTTAGTGATTCCGGCATAACCCATAATGGTAGATCCGGATCCCGGCTCCATGCTGCTTCCACCACCCTGAATCTGATGGGTGAATGTGTGTGTTCCGGCAAGCTGATGTCCCATTTCATGGGCTACATAATCAATGTCGAATGCATCTCCCATAGGTTGGCCGCTTCCAGGTGAGGTGTACGCGGATCCTTTACCGTTAGGCACAGAAGCAGTTGGATTGACGCAGATACAACCGATGCACCCTGCATTTCCACCACCTCCGGTCTGTCCGAAAAGGTGACCGATATCGTAGTTGGCATTGCCAACAACATTAGTAAGTGTTTGCTGTAACTGCCCATTCCAGGCATCCATACCGCCCGGTGCAGGAGCATTCCAGTTGTCATACGGATCTGTGGCAGGATTGGTATAGATAAGCTGAGGATAGTTTTGCAGAAGTAACCTTAACGCCAGATCTTTTTCAAATACAAAATTTACCCTTGTAAGAGTAGCATTCATCTGTACCAGCGCCTGGCTTACTCCACCGAAATAATTAGTGTATTCTGCAGTTACAGAAAGTGCCAGTCTCAGCGTACGGAATTTCTTATCGGAACTTTTGGCAAAATCCCCAGGATTATGTGTAAAAGATTTTCCTGAACTGATTAACTGTTCCATCTGCTTCTTCACCATCGGGTTTTCCTCAGTAGTACAAAGGAAGCTGTCAGTCCCGGCTTTTCCGGTCTTGGAATGAACCTTAAACAGTGATTGTGACTTGTCTGCCGGAGTTATAAACTGGTAATAGCCATTGGCCTCGATTGAGGACTGAAAATCGTCTCCTGCCACACTGAATCTGATCAGTTTGGAAGGATCATCAATACCTACACCTGCATAAGAACCAAGACCGTACTGGTCCGCAAGTTCTTTCACAACTACCGGTGCGCTGTATACATTAAATCTTTCGGTCTTTCCACCCAAAACCGGAATGGAAATAACAACCGGCTTAGCATAATTACCGGATTCCTGCGCATTTACTAACTGCGATTTAATCTGCTGCATATCCAGCACATAAAATTCCTCCTTTGTCTGTGCATTTATTACTCTGTCTCCTTTGATTGGTGCCTTCTTCCACTGCGCAAAAGTTCCGGAAGACAAACCCAGGAGAACCATAAACGTAAATAGTTTCTTCATGATTCCATTAAATAATTTGAACAAAATTAATTATTTTTTTACAATTAGGCGCATTTAATCCAGTAAAACTTTAGCATAAAACCACCTCATTTCCAATACTTCTACACAGTCAGGAAGTCTGCATTATTGTCCCGCCTGCCTTTAGGCAAAAGCTGATACCCGATAATTTACAAAAAAAATATCCTCAAAAAAATTGAGGATATTACTATTGGAAAGGAAGTTATTTACTTCTTGATAAACTTAACGTTTCCTGAAAACTCACCGTCGTTCACGGTAATGATATAAGCACCTGTAGCCAGGCCGGAAACATTTACTTTATTATCCTGTACCTTACCCTTTGCCACTACCTGCCCGATGGAGCTGTATATAGTGTAAAGCGCACGGCTGGAAACCTTGGTCACATTCAGCACATCTTTTGCCGGATTAGGGTAAACTTCAAACTGGGCCTGCTCTGTTTCGGATGTCGCCAGGTTTGAACTAAGCTTGAAGGTAACGCTCTCTTCATCCTCAAATGAACCTCCACTGTATATAACAGTGGTACCGTCCTGAGACTTCAGATCAAAATAGCCTGCACCATATCCACTGTTGATGCCGTCGCCGAAGCTGTCCGTAATCTGGAATGTATAGCAGTTATCTAAAGGAAGGTTCCAGGTCTCAGTAATTAGAGCCGGAATGGACGGGGATGTGTCTGAATATGGGCCACCGGAATAAAGGATGGCACCGGAACCGTTTCTCAGCTCCCAGCTGGTTTCATCACCATACATATCCTGCTGAAGTCTGAAAACTACTGTGCTGAAAGGATAAACAGGTGCTCCGAAGGACTTGGTAGCAGTATTGTTGGAAGCGCGCTGATCAGCAACTCCGTTTACAGTCTGAATACTAGCTGAAACATTACTTAAAACAGTGCCGGCTGGGACAGTTATCGTTATCGTGCTAAACTTATCCTGCAGCAGTGAGCCTGTCCAGTTATGTACCTGGCTTGCACCACCATTATAGCTGTAATTAATTGCTGCTGAAGTAAGCGGTGAAGTTCCACGGTTATAAATGGTAAGTTTGAATTGATTCACCACTACATCACAGGCAGTTCCTCCGCATACATTTTCAATTTTAATTTCAGCGTCATTTGGGAACAGTGCAATAGGAACATCCTTTGTAGACGTTTTCAATGACACTCTTCTTGGGGAATTGTTCATTACTGCCACAATTCTGGCCTTCTGGTCATTGGTAAAGATATTCATACAGAAGTCATTGGTATAGTTCATATAGTTACGAACCATATCCAATCCCGGACTGGAGGGACAGGAATCCTGGAAGTCATTGCAGTTATATTGAGCGTTTCCGGCACTGGAGGAGTTTGGTGTATCGTTGCAGAAATCATCTACCGTACAGCCGCCATCGCCCCACAGGTGTCTCAGTCCCAGAAAGTGACCTACCTCATGAGTCATGGTACGGCCCAGATCTGAACCTTGCATAAGGTTAAAGCTTCCGTCATTATAATCTGAACTGCCAAACGCTCTGTAACCTGCAACTACACCGTCAGAATCGGCGGCACCTCCGTTGCCTGGCATACCAGCCAGTCCCGAACCGCTCGGAAACTGCGCGTAACCCAAAAGACCCTGGACTGAAAAGTTGACTGTCCACATATTAAGGTAGGAGTTAGGATCCCATATTGTTTGAGGTTTCACTCTGGTATCTACATCATCAGGATTCCACGAAGTCTGACAAAGGTTTACGCGGTCTATACCATTGGTAGGGTTTCCGTTCGGGTCTACCTTTGCCAGGGCGAACTGTATCATTGTATCTGCACCTACCGGGTCAAAATTTTCACCTCTGGTCCCAAAAACCTTCCGGAAATCGTTATTCATAGCCTCAATTTGTGACATCACCTGATTGTCACTAATATTTGCCTGGAAGCCAACCTGCTGACCACTATGGATTACGTGAACAACTACCGGAATGGTAATGATTCCGTTATTCTGGGATTTATCTGCTTTTGCCTTCTCCACCAGGGGCGCCAGCCAGGCTTCAAACTGTGCATCATTCATCCTGTTGGGATCACTGGACTGCAGTCTGGCTTCATATTCAGTAGTAGCACACTTTATCACCGCCGGATTTTCCTGAATCTCTTTATTGGTGTATTTTTTGCCAAAAATAACTACATCTGAATCAGCTTTCGTCCGCTTCTGACCTTGCGTCGCTGTAGCACCCATGAAAAGTGCTGACAGAAAGAATGATTTCAGTAAAGACCTTTTACTCATAATTTGTTGTACTTTTATAAAAAATTAAATTTATTTTTAAGATTTGCGAAAATACAGCTTTTTTTTAATGTTAAGACACACAGTTTAAATAAAACAGCTATTTTTTGAATAATTTTATATAAAATCTGAATTTTTATGACTTACCTAAAAACCAGCCTCCTCCTTGCTCTTTCGCTGATAACGCTTCAGTGCAGTGCCCAGAAAAAGAAGACTGAAAATAAAGATAAAACAGCAGTAAGCACTGCTGCAAACAGGTTGAATATCCAGAAAATTGAACTCGAGGAAATGACCCGCGGCTCCCGAAGGATGGTGACCATCACCCCTACCAACAAAATAGTGGAAATAAACAGACAGGTTAAAAATGAAAAAATGTCCGCTGCGGAATGGAATGCCATTATCAACCATCTCTCCGCTGAGAAACTGTCAGGACTCGACAGTTATAAATCACCCACTACCAAGCGCTTTTATGATGGAGCTTTTTCTGCGGACCTTAAAATAACTGCAGGGGGGAAAGTGTACAGCAGCCAAAGTTTTGATTCCGGAACTCCACCCAAAGAATTCGCCGATCTCTATTTTGCTGTTGCAAAGAGCTTCAAAGACAAATGATCAGAAAGAATAGGCAATATTCCACATATATCCCACATTAAATTTGCCGGAACTGCGGCCGAAGCCGGGGATGATCATGGGTTTAATATTTTCCTGTGTAGTTGAATACAGGACATATTTTGGCTGCACATTTACATCAATATAAAAATTACTGTCAAACAGCTGCACCCGTCCGCCGGCATAACCCTCAATCCAATAAGAGGATTGCGATGATGGCGGGAAAGCCACGGAAGACGAACTTCCGCCGAAACCCCTCACAGGCACGGACCGGTATTCCTGTCTGTAAAATGAAGCTGCGGCCTTTCCCCCGACATAAAAACCGTTCAGAGCGTTTTCAGGATCCTTCATCAGCCTGTATAAGGTGCCGAGTTTTATGAAAGGACCACTTACCTCAGCATCGTAACCGTTCTTGATGTAGCTGTTTGTTTCAAACCCTGCATCGGCTACCGCATGAAGTTCCTTATTGAGCCTTGACGATACAAAACCCTGAAACAGCTTTCGGTCGCCGAAGAATGAAAGACCGGCACCCAGCACATCAACCCCAACAACAAAATTGGGACTGTACTTCCATCCTGATTTTTCCACAGGTTCCGCCATCTGCGCAGAAATAGCGAGTGAACAAAGACTAAAAAAGAAGGAAAAGGTGAGTTTTGCTTTCATTTACTATTTCATTTTGAGCAGTTTCAACTCCCAACACAGGATCGGGTTGCTGAAGGTCGGCAGACAGGCCAGTATATAATCTCCTTATTCCGCAGGCCGGCGATACATATTCAGTGCTCGTTGTATAATTGAGCCGTACACGCGACACAGGACCCGTCCTGGATGTTGCTACGAAGACATCGGTAAAAGGCAGGTCCTCCACGCGAAGCGGCAACAGCAGGGAGTCTGTCTTAACCGTATTCTGAACTACAGTCACAGGACCGGAACCGTAATCCACCGCCACAAACACGGAATCAAGTGTGCGGGGCTTGCCCGTGGCAAATGTCTTGAATTTTATCTTTACCCTGGGAGTTCCTTCACCTCCTGTACACACGTCATCATCTGTACTGCATGAAATCAGCAGCAGTAAGGAAGTGAGTACTGTAAGAAAAAACTTCATCAGCTTCGTGGATTAAGGGCTTTTTCCAAACGGAATACCAGGTCATCATAATGGTATTTGGTAATGGTATCTGCTCCTGATTTTGCAGTAAGTTCGTTTTTCAGCTCGTTCAGTACACCGCGAACAACCGCTTTTACATCGGAATTATCTGAAACAGCAACTGATCTGCCGGGTCTACCTGCACCGGACGAGGGTTTGGCATTCAGCAGTGCAACCATGGATTCCACATAATTACGCTGCAGATTCCTGCGGTAAAGATCCGGTTTGCCGCGGAACACTTCAGCTTTAAGGTCATTCATATATTCCGCCACAGGATAGGCATTATTTTCCACAGCCTGTGTCTGGTACATCATCTGGAGTACGCTTGTACTCAATATCCTGTTCAGCACAGAATTTTGAAGCCGCTCCACTACTTCTACCGGTGAGGTGCCTGTCCTGTCGAATATGTCATTCCTCAGCAGCCACTCAGGTGTTTCAAATATGTTTCTGCTTAAGAAATTCAGAGCTTCCTTTTGGTCTTTACGCGGTACTGCTTCATAAACAGGACCTTTCTGCTCCACCGATTTAGGCGTTTCCATCTGTCCGCCTATATATTTTGAAACGTGCCCCAGATATCTGCTGAACTGCGAAGTCACCTGATCGTACATCATGCTGAGGTCGTTATAACCTTCATTAGGCGTAGCGGTCCATTCATCCAGGTTTTTAACAATTCGGCCCAGGTTTTTAATACCATAGGTTCCGGCCAGCATAGGATTATCCCCAATCTGCTCACTTTGCAGACGCGGATCGAAGGGGTTGCTTTCGGTACCGAACCAAAGCCTTGGATTTTTCATTTTATCCATGACCCATTTGTTCAGATATTCCTTTTCTTTCTCCGGCGAATCAAACTGATAAAAACGACGGTAACCCCATTCGATGGCCCAGTCGTCATAGTCGCCGATGCGGGGCATGATACCACTGTCCGGAATCCTGTCTTCCGGCTGTGCTACATAGTTGAACCTGGCATAATCCATAATGGAGGGGGTATGGCCATTCTCTTCCAGCCATTTTTTGTCCCTGAGTTTTTCTACCGGTACCGCCGCACTTGAGATGAAGTTGTGTCTCAGTCCCAACGTGTGACCTACCTCATGAGCTGAAACAAAACGGATCAGTTCTCCCATAAGCTCATCATCGAAATTCATTTTGCGCGCACGTTCATTATTTGGCGACGCCTGGATGAAATACCAGTTACGCAAAAGGTTCATTACATTATGATACCAATTGATGTGGCTTTCCAGAATCTCACCGGTACGAGGGTCGGAAATTGAAGGCCCTGAGGCATTGGGAACATCAGAGGGTTTGTAAACAATAGCCGAGAAACGCGCGTCTTCCAGACTCCATTCCGGGTCTTCCTTTGCATTTGGAATCTTAGCATACACGGCATTTTTAAAACCTGCCTTTTCGAAAGCCTTTTGCCAGTCGTTTACGCCCTGCATAAGGTAAGGCACCCACTTCTTCGGTGTGGCCGGATCAATATAAAATACAATAGGCTTGGCAGGTTCCACCAACTCGCCTCTTTTATATTTTTCGAGGTCCTGAGGTTTAGGCTCCAGTCTCCATCTTTTGATCAGCGATACTCTCTTTACTCCCTGCGGGTCCAGGTCGAAATCTGTATAGCCCACGGTAAAATATCCAACGCGGGGGTCGAAGTATCGGGCCTGCATCTTATTTTCAGGCAGCATAACAAGAGAGGAGTTAATCTCAACCGTATAGTTTCCGCTTACTGTAGGTTTCTCTACGCCCGGCGGGAATGTAACATCGCCCAATGTTCTTGCGAATGTCTTGGTCGTATTTATTTCCAGGTTGGTGGGGAAGGATTTTATGAAGTTGATGAATGATTTATCTTTCTGAAAAGCTCCTACCTTAAACCTCTTCTTCATGCCAGCATCAAAGGAAACAAGTTCATTGTCCGCGTTCACCAAATCGGTAACCTCTACAACGAAAGATTTTTTGTCCTTACCGTAGGCTTTAATGTCGAAGGCATGTATGATTGCCTGCATATTGTTACGCATTACCGAACTGTACATCTGGGAAGTGGAGTCAGCAGCGTAGTCGGCATAGGAAATTGAGCGTACAAAAAGCTTGTCCTGCGGACCTTTTTCAAAAGTGATCAGATTCTGTGCGATCTGGTCGCCGGCATAACCTGTGGTTCCGGAACGCATACCTGCGGCAGCCTTGGTAAGACGGGTAACCAGAAGAAATTCTTTTGCAAGAACCTTATCCGGAATTTCAAAGTAATATTTCTCATCTACCTTATGAACGGTGATGGCTCCGGCATCCGAAATGGCTTTAGAGGTAATGACGTCCTTATATGGTTTTACAGTTTCTTTCTTTTTGTCCTTTGCAGCAGTATCCGGCTTTTTTACGGCAGCGGTGTCTGTTTTCACTACAACAGTATCCCGTTCCTGCGCGCCTGAAAACGAAAAGGCTGAAGTTACAAGGGTGAGTATGAATAAGTTCTTAAGAATCATCAAATTTTTTATCTGGCTAAAGATAGAAAATAATACTAAAACAGCCGGCTTTGAAACCGACTGCAAATGCTGACATTTATATACGCTCCAGGAGGGCAATATTCTCTACATGGTGCGTCTGCGGGAACATATCTACCGGAAGGATCTTCACCAAACGGTACTGGTCTTTCATAAGGGCAAGGTCCCGGGCCTGGGTGGCCGAATTACAGCTTACGTAGACAATACGCTGAGGAGCAAGTTTCAGGATCTGCTCCACCACCTTCTGGTGCATACCGTCGCGCGGCGGGTCGGTAATAAGTACATCTGCCGGTGGATGGTTGGCCAGGAATTCATCATTAAAAATATCCTTCATATCTCCGCAGTAGAAGGTACAGTTGGAAAGCCCGTTCAGTTCCGCATGCTCCTTTGCCGCAGCAATAGCTTCGGGTACGGACTCAATGCCGATGACCTGTTTTGCATTGCGGGCCACGTACTGAGCAATGGTTCCGGTACCTGTGTAAAGGTCATACACTACTTCATGGCCCTGCAGGTCGGCAAATTCAAGAGTCTTGCGGTACAGCTCAAGCGCCTGGCGGTAATTGGTCTGGAAAAAGGATTTGGGCCCAATCTTGAACTTCAGGCCGTCCATTTCTTCCATTATAAAGCCGTCACCAAAGTAGGTTATGACTTCCTGGTCATAAATGGAGTCATTCTGCTTACTGTTTATGGTATAAACCAAAGTTTTAATCTGGGGAAATTCCTTGAGCAAAAATTCGAAAAGCTTTTCGCGGTTTTCCTTTTCCTCACGGAAGAGCTGGAAAAGTACCATCCACTCCCCCATCGAGTTTTGGCGCAGCATCAAGGTCCGCAGGAAACCTTCCTGACTTTTTACATCAAAAAAATCCAGACCGTTGACAGCGGCATAGTTGCGGACTGCCAACCGGATGTCGTTGGAAGGTGGTTCCTGAAGCCAGCATTCCTTCAGGTCCAGGATTTTGCTCCACATTCCGGGGATATGAAAGCCCAGGGCATCGCGGCTGCCGAAATTCTCTTCCGAACTTATTTCATACTGGGTAAGCCAGCGCGCATTGGAGAATGAAAACTCCATTTTGTTGCGGTAAAAATATTGCTCGGCGCTGCCCAGAATAGGCAGGGTTTCGAAATCTTCGAGCCCACCAATCCTTTTAATATGGTTAAAGACCTCATCCTGTTTAATGTCCAGTTGCTTCTCGTAGGACAGGTTCTGCCACTTGCACCCACCACATACGCCGAAATGAATACACTTAGGCTCCACACGGAAAGGGGAAGGTTCCAGTATTTCTACGGTTTCGGCTTCAAAGTAGTTGGATTTCGCTTTTTTCACGCGCGCATTTACACGGTCGCCGGGAACTGCGCCCGACACGAGCACGGTTTTGCCCTCGGCGGTACGGCCTATGGCCACGCCTTTTGCACCGGCGGAAACAAGCTGAATATTTTCGAGTATCTGATTTTTTCTTCTGTTTTTAGACATGCAGCAAAAGTACGCTTTTGGAATAAAAAAACCGCCGGGTGGCGGTTTGGAATTATTTTGTAATGAAGATAAGTTATCACAAGTGTCTTTCTCTCATTCTTGGTAAGATTTACGGAGTACAAATCCGCAACAGCGGGTTTTATTACTTCTATACCCTATTGCTCCGAAGAACTCATGGTAAAAACGTGTCACAAATAGTCCAGCGGGCTTTTGATCTGCGCTTTGGAAAGGTCGGTAACGTGTGTATAGATTTGGGTGGTCTTCAGGGAACTGTGCCCCAGGAGATCCTGGATGAATCGGATGTCGGTGCCGGTTTCCAGCAGATGGGTGGCAAAGCTGTGGCGTAGCCCATGGATGCCTATTTTTTTCTTTATTCCGGCTTTCTCCAGGGCTTTTTTAAAGACGGCCTGTACCGACCGCGCAGCATACGCAGCGCCCGCCTGCCCTTCAAAAAGGTAGACTTTGGGCCGGTACTCCAGGTAGTAGTTCCGCATATCGGTAAGCAGGCTTTCAGGCAAAAGGGTCAGACGGTCTTTTTTGCCTTTTCCCTGTTCTATGCGCACCAGTTTTTGGCTGCTGTCAATGTCCGTAAGTTTAAGCGCCACGACCTCGCTTACGCGCAGCCCCATTCCGTAGCACACCTGCAGTATAAGCCGGTGCTTGGGGTTTTCTGTGACCTCAATAATTTTTCTTACTTCTGTTTTGGTGAGCATTTTTGGAAGGGCCTGCTTCTTTTTAGGCCGCGGTATGTCAATAAACATACGTTCACGGTGCAGTACCTGTTCGAAATAGAATTTCACAGCATTGATGCGGGTGTGAATTTCGCTTTCTGAAAGCTTAAGTTTCCCATGGCAGTAAAGGAAGTAGGCGCGCAGCCGCTCCGGGGTAAGGTCTTTCACAGGATGACTTTTGAGAACATAAAGCAGTTGAGCAAATGCGGTGCTGTAGGTGCGGGCGGTATTCAGGCTGTAACCCTTAAGCAGAAGGTGCTCCTGGAAGCGTTTGTATTCCGGAAGATTGAGGAGATGAATTTGGGTGAGTACCGCTTTTCCGGTAATTTCCAGGGGCATATTGAACAGCTGGCGGTGGAAGCGGTTATCAGTCACATACCATTTTTTATTGGAGGCCGACCAGCGTGCCTTGGTGTGCGACCGCAGACAGGCAATCATTTCAGCGTTTTTTTCGAACTGGATCCAAATCACCTTTTTCCCATTGTGGGATCATTCTGAGAAATGATATCTTTTGTCTGAAAAGTCCATATATCCTATGCGCATTCTGGATATGTTAAAATAAACTAAAAAACCGGTTTATTCAATGTTTACAATTTAAAATGCGCATTTCAAATGTACGCATAAAGTTGTAATAATCTGACGGTTATTACAAAACATTGAATTTATAACAAAAAACTTTACAGCATCAGATAATATACATATATTTACGTGATGTGCAAAAGTTTCCGCTCCGCTCCAACTTTTGCACATCGGAGCGCGGATTACATCCGCAGATGTGTTCAAGCGTTTTCGCTGCCGCAAAAACCTTCAACACATCTACAGATTAGCAAAATTCCCTCAGGAAAGCAAGCTTTCAGAGGAAACTTCGCCAATCCGCGCTCCGTTAGGCGTAAGTTTATTGACAGCTAGCATTAAAGAAAATTAAGTTGTAACTTTGCACCATTAAATATTTATATAAATTCTTGAAAGTAGAACAAAACATAAAAAGACTTAATTACCTTCTATCTTTATTCAATATAACGATAGATGAGCTTCTTATGTTAATTAGTGAAGGTTTACAAAAGCCAATTACTAAAGAAGAAATTCTTACTGAAAATATAAAAGTAAGTCATTTAAAAAGAATTGATAAAGTTTTTAATAAGGGATTACATTTCTATTTGGACCCTAAATCTCCTGAAGTATCAAAAGATGCAAGTATATTTTTTAGAAAGACAAAATTTGATGCAGATTTAAATATTGGAGCAAAAAAAATAGTAAATCAATTTGAGGAATTTAAAATTTCTCTATCAGCAATTTCAAAATTAGCTGAAATAAACACAGATAGAGTTTTACCAATTTTCAAACCTAGTGACAATCCTAAAAATATTGCTTTTGAAATTCGTAAAATATTATATCCTGAATTTCAAAACAATCTTAGAGATTTTTTAAAATCTTTGATTTCAAAATTTGCAGAAAAAAACATCTTAGTTTTTGAATTCATTGAAACTCATAATAAAAAAGAAAAAGCTAATATTGATGGTTTTTTCTTAAATCCTAACGTAATTGTATTAAAAAGGCAACAAAGTTCTTTTAGACGTGAAATATTTACTCTTGCTCACGAATTAGGACATTACCTTTTAAATATTGAAGAAGTTGATAATCTAGATATCGCAGATTTGGCTAATCACAATTTATCAAAAATTGAAAAATGGTGTAATGATTTTGCATTCTATTTTATCGCAGGAGAATATGGAAATGTAATCGATAAACTTGAAAAAGCAAGTAGTTCTAATGATTATCATTTCGAGATTATTGAAGAAATTTCTAGGAATACTCATTTAAGTCAAATAGCAATATTCACAAGATTATTACTGAATAGTCAAATTTCACCTAGAGATTATAACAACGTTAAAGCTGACTTTGACGAACAGTTTAGAATAAATGAATTAGAGAAACAACAACAAAAAGAATTAGAGAAACAAAATGGAGTAAAACAACGAGGCTCTGTACCTAAACCAATAAATTCACCATTATTAATTTCTACTATTCAAACAGCTTTTTATGAAGGTATAATTAATGAATATGATGTTTGTAAATCTTTAAAAATAACACCAGATAAATTAGATAAATATATTCAATGAAAGTAATAATAGACACTAACTCACTTTTGTCGTTGGTACGTTATTACTTACCATTTGATAAAGATAAAATCTTATATAATTTTATTAAAAATAAAATACAATCGGGTGAAATTATTATCATTGATAAAGTTCATCAACAATGTAGCTTTATCTCAAAAGGAATTATTCTAAAAGAATTAGATTTTTTAGATGATAAGGATTTTAAAAAAGCATCAAAAATTCCCTACAACACAGAATTAACACTTGCTCCAAATACGAAAAAATTCTTTCATTTATTAAATTCAGTCTTTGTAAATTCTGTTGTTAAAAAAGCTAAGAATATAACTGAAGTGGAATTTGAAACTTTAAAGACTTCCCATCTTAAAGACGCTGATATGAAACTTGTCTTACTAGCTTTAAATTTCAATACTGAAGAAGACGTTTACATAGTAACGGAAGAAACCTCCGAAAGCAATGATAACAAATTGTTTGTGAAGATCCCTGCAATGTGTAGAGAATTAGGACTTAAATGTATTACACTACCAGCACTTATTAAGTTGTATCAAGACGACTTCGAACTACACTTTAAATAATAAAACCTACGCCTAACAAGGGTAGCTGTTGCACAACCCTCTTTTTCCGGCGTTAGGTTTCCAAATGCTATAAAAAACAGCCTCTTTTAAAGCGATTTAAAAGAGGTTTTTGTTTTCAGCGGTAAAAGTTTTCCGGATTGTCGGATGGCTTAAATGGAAGCTGGTCAAGTCAGGGGAAAGCGGTTTCGCCAAAACCAAAACTTCCCTTTTGGAAGGTTCATGATTTGAGCATTTCGGTACGCTTTTCGGGTAATGAACTTCAGGTATTTTTTCAGATTGTAAGTGAGCGCAGCCATCAATACGTGTTTGTTGGCGTTTTTTATCCCTCGTGCATTCACTTTTTTCATGTTGTGGTGGTTGATGAGCGTTCCCAGAACCGGCTCTACTCGCGAACTTCGACGTTTGGTAAGGAAACGTGTGTAATTGGGATCGCGCCGCAGTTTTTCGTGCATTTCATCGTACAGCGGTTTGTGGATGCTGTCTTCTATCTTCTTGAACTTCGTGACCTTGCCGCAACACTCCGCTCTCAGCGGGCATTCACTACAGGCGCGCTCGCTGCTGCGATAACTCTTCTTTCGGTAACCCTTGCTGTCGGTCAGGATTTTTTTGAAGGGTAAAATGGCATGGTTCCCGCCTTTTTGGGTGCAGCAGTAATAATCTTTTTCTTCACTTTCTCCTTTTACAAATTCAAACCCTTCCCGCTCGGGCTTGTATTGGCCGAAGTTGGGGATGTATGCGTTAATGCCTTTTTCCTTGCAATACTTCAAAGACTCACCACTGCTGTAGCCTGCATCTGCAAGCACTTCTTCGGTCTGCATACGGTTCAAAGACAGATTCTCAAGCGTCTGATCCATTATTTCAGGAAAAATCACCGAATCTTTGCTGCCCGAAGTACTCGCGCAGGCGCCGGTAATTACATGATGCGCATCGTCCACAGCCAGCTGTCCGGAATAATTTAACTGGCGTGCTTTACCGGGTTTTACCGAGATTTTCGCATCGGGATCGGTTGGGCTGTAATGGGTGTGGTTGCTCAGGTATTTGGGGCGGATGGTATTGCCGTCCTCGTCTTTTCTTTCGCTTCTATTGTTGCCGGGCATGCCTTTGTAGGCTTCTTCTTTCCAGGCGTGGTGCTGTTCTACGAGTTTCTTTCGGGTGGATGTGGTTTTAAATTCGCTGTTTTCTTCCAGCTCATCCACGAACGCCGAAGCATCCTCCAGAACTTCTTTTTCTACCAGGGAGTCCATGCTTGCATTGGCTTTGATGAAGGCCGAGTCTACGGCCTGCCGTTTGCCCCGCACCATTCCTTTCTCCACACAAAGCGAAAGGACTTTCCTGAAGAGTTCCAGAAAAAGCTCCTCACCAAAAAGCTGCCGTGTACGGCTCAGCGTGGAATGCCAGGGAAGTTCCTCGTCCAGGTCATACCCCAGAAAGAGGCGCACATCCAGGCTGTTGCTGCAGTAGCGAAGCAAAGCCCGATCGCTCTTGATGTTGTTGAGATAGCCTACCAGCAGGATCTTAAAGAAAACCACGGGATCAATGCTGGCCTGACCTTCTTTCCCGTAATAGTTTCTGGTGGCTTTGTAGAGAAAATCCAAACCGAGTTCAGACTGGATTTTCCTGTAGAAATTATCTTCCGGCACCAAGGCGTCCAGACTGAGCTGATAGAAGATCTTCGGTGTGAATTTTTTCTTTCCCTGCATGACTAAAAATAGGAAAAATATTCTTTATACACAACTGTTATTCAGCTTTTTACAACAATACAATTGCGGTTCAAACTGCAGTCCACCCTTTTTAAGTATATTTGATTGACGTTGTGCAACAGGCACACGGGTTTTGCAACAGTGGGCGGAAAGTTATTAGTTCACGTTTTGTGCATCGGTTTAAATTTGTATTTTAGTTGAAGCTTTTGGCTTTGAAATGCCCGCAGTCGCCAAGCCCCGAAACGTTAAAAAAAAATAACATGCGAAAAAGAATTCTATTCATTTTATTCATTTTATTCACCACAAAAGTTTTGTATAGTCAGCAGTCTAATATTGTCAAAAATTATATTGATCCATCAAGTACAATAAACTTTAAAGAAAAAAATAACTGTATTGTTTCAAAAGATTTTCCAAACACTTTGGTTTGTCATAAAAAAGTGGATGACATTTCATATAAAGTATTTCTATCCTTAAGTTTGGATACGCTGAAAAAAATTAATGAAAATATCAAACCAAACGACAATGAAATTTATTACTTTTTTCAACAGATGGAAAATCGTGATTATGATTTTGACAAAGAAGAGCGACCTAAAAGATTTATGGCATTTTCTATTCCAGATAAATTAAGAAAAGAGTTTAAACAGAAGAAAGTTTATGATTTAAATGTAATCGAAGTTTTAGAACATAAATTTTGGAATGTAAATGACTTCTCTGGAATGACAGCTTTTAAGTATTTAGAAGAGGAAATAGCAAAATAAAAAAACTACGCATAATAACTAGGCTTTCGTTGGGCTTGAAAAGCGAACAATGAAAGCCCGTTAAATGGAACCTTCGGGAACTTTTTAGCCGTCTATGGATTTGTCGTTTTTGAGTTTAGAGATACGAAGCAGTTTTTTACAAGGACTGCTTTTTTTATGGCATCTTTTAAGCCGTTGGAAGTGGTTTTCTGCGGGTTTTCTTCGCTGCAAAACACAAATTCCCTTACCCACAAAGTTTAGTTCGCAGACAAAGGTTGTTGGATGACGAAAAGATATTCTTGCGGCGGACCGCGCTGACCAAAGACCGCAATGGTGACCAAGGTTCCTTCCTTACAACACCGGCATTTATTGAGCATTATTTTTGGTGCTGCTTCTATTTTCCGGACCTTTAAATCTGACTGCAGGTTTTGCAACTCCCCACGTTTCCAGCTGCTGCTCAGGATGCCGTAATGGCGGACCCTTACAAATCTTTTGTGCAGAATAAGCATCGAGAACCTCCTGAAAAACTCCCTGTTTGCAAGCGTCATTGACTTTTTTAGAGAATTTTTATTACTTTGGTCCTTGTACGCCGCTTGCTTCGGCAACCCTCAAAACACCAATATAAACCAGCTATAATATGATGAAAATTAAAACTGCCGTCATCGCACTTCTGTTTGCGGGACTGACCTTTGCTCAGGAGAATATCACCTACAGGCAGCCCTCTGCAGAAATCCTTCAACTTGCCGATTATCAGCGCGCTCCGGGCGTGATCATGAACAGCAAAAAAAACTGGATGGTCTTTACCTACCGGAATACATACAAATCACTGGACGAACTGAACCAGCCGGAAATGAAACTGGCTGGCTTGCGTGTAAACCCGGTGACGAACATTGCGAGTACTGTTACGTACATTACTAATCTGAAGGTAAGGAGGCTAAAAGACAAGGCAGAAACACAGATAAAAGGTCTGCCTGCCAATCCAAAAATAGCATACATAAGTTTTGCGCCTAACGAACAAAAGCTGGCCTTCACCAACACAACGTCAAGGGGAGTAGAACTTTGGGTAGTGGATTTGGCTACGGCAACCGCCAAAAAAATAAGCAGTGACAACCTGAATGCCAATGTGGGTACGCCCTATGTGTGGATGAAAGATTCCCAGAGTCTTTTGGCAAAAAAAATCCCGGCAAACCGCATTGATTTAATCGACCCGACAAAAGAAGTTCCGGCAGGACCAACGGTTTCTACGGCCGACGGTAAAGTTTCTCAAAACAGAACCTATCAGGATTTGCTTAAGAACCCCCAGGACGAACAGAATTTTGATACCCTTGCTACTTCTGAGCTTGTGAAAATTACCCTGGACGGCAACGAGAGTAGTTATAAAGGTGTGGCCATTTATACCGGCATGAGCTTATCACCCGACGGTAATTTTGTGATGCTTACCACCATTAAGCGACCCTATTCGTACATCGTGCCGCTCAGCCGGTTTCCCATGACCAGCACGGTTTACGATCTGAACGGAAATTTGGTGAAAACCGTGAACGAGGTGCCTTTAACAGAGATTATGCCTAAAGGTTTCTCATCCGTCCGTACCGGAAAACGAAGCATGTCCTGGCGTGATGATGAGCCGGCGACTTTGGTTTACGCGGAAGCATTGGATGGTGGCGACCAGTCTAAAACTGTTGAGTTCCGGGATGAAGTATTCTTATGGCAGGCGCCCTTTAATGCTGAGCCAAAGTCTTTCTTTAAAACCAAACAAAGATTCAATAATATTGAGTGGTCCAATGCAGATTTTGCCGTAATTAACGATTCCTGGTATGACACACGCAACACAAAATCCTACCTCATTAATTTCAAAGACAATACCCACCGCATAATTGATGACCGGAATTACCAGGATGTATACACAGATCCGGGATCATTTAGTCAAACTAAAAATCAATTCGGCAGAACAGTTATTGATACCAAAAGCAATAAGGCATATCTTGTGGGCGAGGGCTTCACGAAAGCCGGGCAGTTCCCGTTCATAGACGAAATAGATGTGAACACCCTGACTAAAAAACGCATTTACACTTCCAAAATTAAGAACTCAAAGGAAAATATCATCGATATTATTGATGTCAAAAAAGGTGAAGTCCTGGTGGTGGAACAGTCGGCGGGCAGGTATCCGAATTATTTCATCCGAAACATCAAAAACGGTAAAGCAACTGCACTGACTACCTTCGCAAATCCATTTGAAAGCATAAAGGATGTTTATAAGGAAGTCATCAAATACAAACGGAACGATGGCGTAGAGCTTAGCGGCACCCTATATTTACCTGCAGGATTTGACAGAAAAAATCCGAAAGAAAAATTACCACTGCTGATCTGGGCCTACCCGGCTGAGTATAAAGACAAAAATACAGCGGGTCAAAATACACAGAATCCGAATGATTTTACATTTCCCAGCTATGGTTCATTTATATATTGGGTTACTAAAGGTTATGCAGTTTTGGATGATGCTGCTTTTCCGATAATCGGTGAAGGAAAAACAGAACCTAATGACACATTTATTCCGCAGCTCGTGGCCAACGGTAAAGCGGCAATTGATGCAGTGGATCAGTTAGGTTATATTGACCGGTCAAAAGTTGCTGTTGGCGGTCATTCGTACGGAGCATTTATGACCGCTAATCTGCTTACTCACTCTAACGATTACGCATGTGGAATTGCGCGAAGCGGTGCATATAACAGAACTCTTACGCCATTCGGTTTCCAGTCAGAACAGCGGAATTACTGGGATGTGCCGGAAGTTTACAACACGATGTCGCCATTTATGAATGCTGACAAAATGAAAACACCGATGCTTCTGATACACGGCGAAGCCGATAATAATCCCGGCACATTTACCCTGCAGACAGAAAGATACTTCCAGGCACTGAAAAATCTGGGCGCACCGGTGCGGATGGTTTTGCTGCCGCTGGAATCCCATGGTTACGCGGCCCGCGAAAGTATCCTGCATGTATTATGGGAACAGGATCAGTTCCTGAAGAAATGCTTTAAAAAATAAGATTCAGGTCTTCCGTTTTGGAAGACCTCTTTTTAACTTACTGTCAGATCCTGAAGGAGCTGTACCCTATTTGCTGCAGAAGGGCAATGCAGCCAAATTTTAGTTTCTGAGGTTTAATAATTTATCTGCTCAACATAAATGCTTTCAAAGAAACCAGCTATAAGTAAAAAGTGTTTGAATCGGAGCTTCAACCTTGTCAAGGTTTGGAACCTTGAAAAGGTTCGGCGAACTTCTACATTAGCAAAATCTCCTACTTTGGCTTTTCACTAGAAGGACGCCAGTGGGTGGTTTAAGCCGGGGATTAAAGGAAATCGTTTTGTATGGTGTTAAAGCCCGACGACGGTTTGGATTATTATTCAGTGAAAATTAGACCACGATCCAGCGCATTTAAAACCGTGACTGCCAACTCCAGCGGCGACCGCCATTTCTAAACCTTTGCCACCAACTGATCGCGACTACTCAAGTATAAGATGGTCACCACACTTCCAAAACAAAACATGCCTATAATCCAAAAGAGGGAATTTCTGAACGAATGCTTAATAATATCGTAAAACACCATCACCCAGGTAAACATGCCCGGCACGATTCCTATAGTTAAAATAATGTTTGCCGTAACGGGTCCTACTGTAAAATGTGTGATTTTAAGCCAGGCCCCTATCAATATCAGAATAAAACTGAAGACAGCTAGAAAAAGCAAAAACTTTCGGTCAATAATCATCGGTGATGGGTTCATAAAGGTTCGCTTAGCGTGTTGGTATTAATTTCATTTTCGGACGGTTCGGTGACCAGTGTTAAAAATAACAAAAAACCTCACCCGAAGGCAAGGTTTAAGAGTATAATAATAAGTTTTACTTAGTTGCAGGTGCAGGCGGTGGCGGAGTGCTTCCTTCTGCCGGCTGCAGCTCTCCTTCAGGGGCAAACAGGTCGTTCTGCAGTGAGGCCTCAGGTGCTACCTGTGGTGCTTTCAGTCCGGACAGCTGATCCAACAGCGCTACCAGTTCAGGATCGCCTAGATTGAAGAAGTTACGTCCGGCAATCTTACCGTCTTTATCCAAGACAATGAAACTTGGCGTCAGTTTAAAACCGTAGATGCCGTACTTTTTGGCAAAGTCGGAGTTAAGGCCGCCTTCAGCATAAACATTGGTTCCGGGAATACCTTTCAGCATGGCTGAGCTGGTCTTGTTGAACTGCTCTTTGGTATCGTCAAAATTCACAAACACGAAATTCATTTTCTGCTTGTAGAAATCTACCACCTGGCTCAGGATTGGAACTGTAGATTCGGTAATGTAAGGTGTCCAGGAGGCGTAGAACATCATTACAGTAGGCTTACCCTTACTGTCAGCAATTTTGTACGCTTTACCGTCCTGTTTGATCAGAGCAGCTTCGGGCGCCGCCTCACCTTTCTTAAGACCGGAAAGAACGAAAAGAACTTTCTTCAGATCCTTTTTAATTTCGGCATCTTTAATATCTTTCTCGATGATGGATGTTACCTTATCAGTAGTTTCCTTAGTGGAAGAAGGATTGATGTCCGACTGTGCCATTACAAACGCCAAAAGGTAATCCTTGGCAGTTTGGGAAAGATCCTTGCGCTGCTTCAGATAGCTGCTGAAAACTTCGGAAGTGATCATATCTGTTTTTCCGGCAGTCTGCGCGGTGGCATATTTCTGGAAATCCTCACTCATTTTACCTAAAAGATAGTTGCGGTACAGTGGATGTTCCTTCACCATGGTATCTTTATCTTCCTGAAGCTTCAGCTCATAATCCTTTAAAGCTTTGGAATTGGCAAAAGCCGGGTTCGCGGTCATCTGCTTGCGGTACATTTCGTATTGTGGAATAATGGACATAATCCCGGTGCGCACATCGTTTTTCTTCCAGGAAATCACTTCCTTATCGGCGCCGGTTTTCTTGCCCACCTCATCAATATTCTTTTCAAGGTCGGCCTGGATTTTCTGAAGAGCTTTCAGGAAGGCACCTTCATCCTTGTTCATATTGTCCTGCATATTTACCTTCTGGGTATATTCAGTCATATACTTCTGGGTCTGCTGCAGGAAGTCGTTGTTCCCTTTAGCATCGCCGGTTATTTTAAATTCGGTCGGGAAAGTGGCCGCATCTCCGGTGATGTTCAGGCTCTGTCCCGTTTTCAGGTAAATCAGGTTTTGCTTTCCGGCATAGGAAATGACATACATACCGCTTTTAGGTGCTTCAAAGTCACCTTTGAAGTTTCCGTCCTTATCAACACCCATATTGATCACAGGCAAAGTAGCCACACCTGAAGCTTCGGTAAACTCTATTCTTTCCAGTGGCGACCCCCCGGTTACTTTACCCGTTACTTCAACTTTCTTAGAACAGGAAACGGCCAGGAAAGCCAGAACCATCATAAACAGATATTTACCGAGTGAACTCAGTGCTTTTTGCTGTAATCCGTGAATTTTCAGTTTATTCATTATTCATTTAATTTGGGCAAAAATAACGCATTGATACTGTAGAATAAAATTAAATATCACAAATTGTGAAGGTTTAACAAGAAAAAACCGTCTCCAAATAATGGAAACGGTTTTATTATAATATTAAAATACAGTTTATCCTCTGTCCAGGTTGGCCGCCATGAACTCGCGGTTCATCCTGGCGATGTTCTCCAGGGAAATCCCTTTTGGACATTCCACCTCGCAGGCACCAATATTGGAACAGTTACCGAAACCTTCTTCATCCATGGCTTTCACCATGTTCAGTACCCTTCTCTTCGCCTCAACACGGCCTTGCGGCAACAGGGCATACTGAGAAACCTTGGCTCCTACGAACAGCATTGCAGATCCGTTCTTACATGTCGCCACACAGGCTCCACAGGAAATACATGCAGCAGCATCCATGGCCTTGTCGGCATCTTCCTTAGGTACCGGAATCGCGTTGGCGTCCAGCGTATTTCCGGAAGTGTTTACGGAGATAAATCCACCGGCGGCCATAATTCTGTCGAAGGCGCTTCTGTCTACCACCAAATCCTTGATTACAGGGAAAGCAGCACTTCTCCATGGTTCAATATGAATGGTCTCTCCATCCTTGAACATCCTCATATGAAGCTGGCAGGTCGTGATGCCCGTATCGGGACCGTGTGATCTTCCGTTGATGTACAGGGAACACATACCGCAGATTCCCTCGCGGCAGTCATGGTCAAAAGCGATTGGGTCTTTACCTTCGTTAATCAGGTTCTCGTTGAGCATATCCAGCATTTCCAGGAATGAAGAATCTGTGGATACATCTGAAATCTTATACGTTTCAAACTGCCCTTTTGATTTATTGTTTTTCTGTCTCCAAATTTTCAGAGTCAGGTTTAATCCTTTTTTTGCACTCATTTCTATTAAATTTAATTGGAGATTACTTGTAACTTCTCTGTTTCACCTCGATGTTCTCGTACACAAGTTCTTCCTTGTGCAAAACCTCCTGATTGATGTCCGCGCCCTGGTATTCCCAGCATGCGGCATACTTATAGTTTTCATCGTCACGCTCAGCTTCACCGTCCGGAGTTGCGTGATCCCAGCGGAAATGCCCTCCGCAGGATTCGTTTCTCTCTAAAGCGTCCTTGGCCATAAGCTGTCCCAGTTCCAGGAAATCTGCAACACGGAAAGCCTTCTCCAGCTCAGGATTCATCTCCTCATTGGTTCCGGGTACCCTAACATCTTTCCAGAACTCTTTGCGAACTTCTTCAATTTCTGCAATGGCTTCTCTAAGCCCCTCAGGCGTTCTTCCCATACCCACTTTGTTCCACATAATGTGGCCAAGTTTTTTGTGGAAGTAATCTACGGAGTGTTTTCCGTTATTATTGAGGAAGAAGTTGATCTTGTCGCGAATTTCCTTTTCAGCAGCATCAAAATCCGGAGTATTTGTCGGTATCGCACCTGTACGGATATCAGCTGAAAGATAATCTGCAATGGTGTAAGGCAATACGAAATAGCCGTCGGCAAGACCCTGCATCAGTGCAGAAGCACCCAACCTGTTTGCTCCGTGGTCGGAGAAGTTGGCTTCACCAATAACAAAACATCCGGGAATGGTGGACTGCAGGTTATAATCTACCCAAACGCCACCCATGGTATAGTGTACCGCAGGATAAATTTTCATTGGCGTTACGTATGGATTATCTGCTGTAATCTTCTCATACATTACGAAAAGGTTACCGTATTTTTCCTCAACCCAGGCCTTACCTAAATCATAGATTTGCTGCTCGGTTGGATTGGCAATATTTTTTTCGATAGCGGCTTCCCTACCTTTCTTTGTAATCTCTGTAGAGAAATCCAGGTACACCCCTTCTTTTGTGTCGTTATTTTCAATACCGAAACCGGCATCACATCTTTCCTTGGCAGCTCTGGAAGCCACATCACGCGGAACCAGGTTACCGAAGGCCGGATATCTTCTTTCCAGATAGTAATCACGGTCTTCTTCTTTAATGTTTTCTGGTCTCAGTTTGCCTTCGCGGATCGCTACGGCATCTTCAATTTTCTTAGGCACCCAGATACGCCCGGAATTCCTAAGTGATTCAGACATCAGTGTCAGTTTAGACTGCTGGGTTCCGTGAACAGGAATACACGTAGGGTGAATCTGCACATAGCATGGGTTTGCGAAATAGGCTCCTTTCTTATGAATCTTCCAGGCGGCAGATACGTTGGATCCCATCGCGTTGGTCGAAAGGAAATAAACGTTTCCGTAACCTCCGGAAGCAATTACAACTGCGTGTGCAGAATGTCTTTCGATTTCTCCAGTGACCATATTTCTGGCAATGATACCTCTGGCTTTTCCGTCTACAAGGACAAGGTCCAGCATTTCGTGACGGTTGTACATCTTGATACGGCCCTTACCAATCTGGCGGCTCATAGCAGAGTAAGCTCCCAAAAGCAGCTGCTGGCCTGTCTGACCTTTAGCATAGAAAGTACGTTTCACCTGTACACCACCGAAAGATCGGTTGTCCAGCTGGCCACCGTAGTCGCGCCCGAAAGGAACACCCTGTGCCACGCACTGGTCGATGATGCTGGCAGAGACCTCAGCAAGACGGTAGACATTCGCCTCACGTGCACGGTAATCTCCCCCTTTAATGGTATCGTAGAAGAGACGGTAAGTTGAGTCACCGTCGCCCTGATAATTCTTAGCCGCGTTAATACCACCCTGTGCAGCAATCGAGTGTGCACGTCTCGGTGAATCCTGATAGCAGAATGCCTTTACATTATAACCCTGCTCGGCCAAAGTAGCAGCTGCTGACCCTCCGGCCAGACCTGTTCCTACTACGATGATGTCGATCTTGTCGCGGTTGTTGGGCGCTACAAGATTCATGTGATTTTTATGGTTGGTCCACTTTTCGGCTAACGGCCCGTGTGGAATTTTAGAATCTAATTTGCTCATTTGTTGAAATTTTAAATTTTGAATTTTAGATAGGTTGTAAACTAAAACTTAAAATCTTATTGAGTGATATAATGATATACTGCGATAATGATAAAACCGGCCGGGATAAGGATGGAATACCAGTTACCGATTGCTTTAATCATGGGTGTGTACTTTGGATGTCTGGCACCTACCGACTGGAAAGATGACTGGAACCCGTGTGCCAGGTGCAGACCCAACAGTATAAAAGCAATAATGTAGAAGATCACTCTTACCGGATTTGCGAAACGTTCGTGCAGTTCGCCCCAATATCTCAGATTATCGGCCTCATTACGTTCAATATACTTAAAATTAATCTCATGCCACCAGAAATCGTACATGTGAAGTCCCAGAAATGCCAGTACTACCAACCCCGAGATAATCATATTACGAGAAGTCCAGGTGGAATTAGCCGCACCGTTATTTACTGCATATTTTGTAGGTCTGGCATTACGGTTTCTGATCTCCAGGATAAACCCCATAACGAAATGAAAAATCACCGCAAAACCTAAAACCGGCTGCATAATAAACTGAATCAGTGGGTTGTAACCCATGAAATCTGACGCGGTATTGAAAGCATCAGGACCTAAAACGGAAAGAAAATTCACCGTGAGGTGCATAATAAGGAATATGAGCAAGAACATTGCAGACAATGCCATTGCGTACTTCCTACCGATAGTAGAACTTGTTAATCCTGCCATAATGTATATTTAAAATTTGAAATTTGACAAAGTTAAAAAAATGTTAAGGTATGGGCGAATGAGAAAAGTCACCTATATATAGTTTGTAACTGTTCTAAATAGTGCACTTATTTTTCTGAGGGAGCATTCACCTTCAAACTTAATTCAGTAAGCTGTTCTTCTGCAATTGCACTTGGCGCATCAATCATCACATCTCTTCCGGAGTTATTTTTGGGGAAAGCGATGTAATCACGTATGACTTCATTGCCGTCCAGAATTGCCACCAGCCTGTCGAATCCGAAAGCCAGACCCGCATGCGGTGGTGCACCGTATTTAAACGCGTTCATCAGGAAACCGAACTGCGCTTCTGCTTCTTCTTTAGTGAAGCCTAGGAGATCGAACATACGTGACTGCAGCTCTTTATCAAAAATCCTCACCGACCCGCCGCCGATTTCATTACCGTTCAGTACCAAATCATAAGCATTTGCTCTGGCTTTACCGGGATCGGTTTGCAGCAGGGCAATATCTTCAGGCTTCGGCGAAGTAAAGGGATGGTGCATCGCATGATAGCGCCCGGACTCGTCATCCCATTCCAGCAACGGGAAATCCACTACCCAAAGTGGTGCAAATTCTTTCGGATTTCTTAAACCCAGACGGTTACCCAATTCCATCCTAAGCCCGGATAGTTGAGTTCTTACTTTATTTTCAGTTCCGGACATCAGGAAAATAAGGTCTCCTGCCCTGGCCCCGAATTTTTCTGTAATTTTTCTTAAATCCTCTTCAGCGTAGAATTTGTTTACGGAGGAAGTGATGGTACCGTCTGCCTGGAATTTAATCCAAACCATGCCGGAAGCCCCTATTTGAGGACGTTTTACCCAGTCGATAAGTTCGTCTATCTGCTTACGGGTATAGTCGGCGCAGCCTTCTGCATTAATTCCGACCACAAGCTCCGCCTCATCAAAAATCTTGAAATCCTTACCCTTCATCAGATCATTTACCTCAACGAACTTCATCCCAAAGCGAACATCCGGTTTATCGTTACCGTAAGTTTTCATGGCCTCATCGTAGGTCATTCTCGGGAATTTAGCCACATCAGTTCCTGTAATGTCCTTCAACAGAGAAGCAGTCATACCTTCAAATATTTCCAGCACATCTTCCTGTTCCACAAAAGCCATTTCGCAGTCGATCTGGGTAAATTCCGGTTGGCGGTCGGCACGCAGGTCCTCATCGCGGAAGCATTTTACAATCTGGAAATAGCGGTCCATTCCACCAATCATTAACAGCTGCTTGAAGGTTTGCGGCGACTGTGGCAGGGCATAAAACTGTCCCGGGTTCATGCGGCTGGGTACTATAAAATCCCTTGCACCTTCGGGTGTTGATTTGATAAGTACAGGCGTTTCCACCTCAATAAAGTTTTGGTCAGAAAGATAGTTGCGAACCTTTTGCGCCATCTTGTGGCGGAAAATAAGTTTTTCACGCACTGGATTTCGGCGAATATCCAGGTAGCGGTATTTCATACGGAGTTCCTCGCCGCCATCAGTTTCATCTTCAATGGTAAAAGGCGGAAGTTCCGCTGCATTAAGTACGGTAAGTTTTTCAACCAATATCTCAACATCACCCGTAGGGATTTTTGGATTTTTGGAAGTTCTCTCAATTACCTTACCTGAAACCTGGATCACAAATTCGCGGCCCAGTTTTTTCGCATCCTGCAACAACTCTGCAGAAGAGCGGTCCTCATCGAACACCAACTGTGTAATTCCGTAACGGTCACGCAGGTCAATCCATATCATGAATCCTTTGTCGCGTATGGTCTGTACCCAACCTGAAAGTGTAACATTTTCATTGAGATTACTAAGCGAAAGTTCGCCGTTGGTGTGCGTTCTGAACATTTGTAGCTGAAATTTGAAATGGTTTACTGAGAATTTCGGCAAAGATAGGACATTCAGGGAAAAATCCGCCGACCGGAGATTTAATTAAAATGGTATCTGACACTTCAGAAAAATCAAAGCTGCAAATTGAGTTTAAGTTATATTTGTACCTCTATGAAGAAATTGATACCCATTTTATTTTTTACAGCATTTTCTTTTTTACTCTTTGCGCAAACCCATTCGGGAAAAATCATTGCCATAAAAGATGGCGACACCGTGGTGATGCTTGTTAAGAATAAGCCGCAAACCATAAGGCTGGCGCATATAGATACACCCGAGAAAAAGCAGCCCTAGGGTACCGCCGCAAAGATATTTTTGTCCGAGCGGATCTACGGACGCTAGGTCCAGGCAGTAATTGCCGGAAAACCTGACCGTAACGGCCGCTGGATTGCAGAAATCTTCAGCCAAAACCAAAACATCAATAAGGAACTAGTACGCAACGGCCTGGCCTGGCATTATAAGCAATACTCCAAAAATGACAATTACGCTGCCCTGGAACGCATTGCCCGCCAAAAGAAAACCGGGTTAGGGAAGGACCAGGGACCCACAGCTCCGTGGCAGTGGCGAAAAATGAAAAAAGGAAAGTCTGCTAAAGTGAATTTGTGACCTTTGGCAGAGTTTAAAAAGTTTTCCTAAATTTGATCTACACCAAAATTTAAATTTTTATGGGAAAAGGAGACAAAAAATCCAGACGCGGTAAAATTACCGCCGGCAGCTACGGCAAAAGAAGAAAAAGAAAATCCGGATCTGTAAAAAACATTCCGGTTAATGTGCTGGATGCGGACGACAGCAAGTCTTCCAAAGTGAAAGTAAGACAGGACGTAGGCTACCCTGCCAATGAATCGGAGAATGCGAATGTGGAAAATGACCCGCTTCCGAAAGCGACCAAAGACAAAAAAACCGAAGGATAATCTTCGGTTTTTTATTTGATAATGAGTTCGGTTATCATCTCCCGCCGCCCAAAATGCTGCCTAAGATTCCACCGAGGCCACCTTGCTGCTGTTGCTTCTCTCCTCCGCCGCCCAGAACACTGCCCAGAATATCGTTCAGGGGGTTTGCCGGCTCGTTCTGCGCCTGATTCTGCGCGCCTCCCAGAATTCCACCCAGCAAATCCCCAAGACCGCCGCCGGAGTTAATGCCGCTGGACTGCTTTTCTTTGCCAATGAAGCCCATAATCAAGGGCGCGATCATGGCCAGGATAGGTCCTATTTTATCTATTGATATTCCCGTATTCTGCGAAAGCTGGTTCTCTACCTGGGATTTCTGCCCGCCAAAGATATGGTCAAGGATAGAGCCTCCCTCCTGTTGTCTGGCTTCAACCTGTGAAGGATCATCCAGAATGCTTCCATCATGATCTTTGTCTAACGCATTATTCAGTGCCTCAGCTTCATTAGGATCGTCCTGAGATTTTTTTCTGAGGTAAGAAATTACAAGTGGGGCTGCCACGGCCATCAGGGAAATAACCTGATTTTTGCTGATGCCGAATTTATTTTCAGCCTGAGAGGCTACCTGCGTGCCTGCATTTCCGGTAATGAGATCAATTAAATTCATAGTCTTAATATTTATTTGGTGAAAAAATGTAACCAAATTTACCAAAAACTATTCCCGGAACAGCATTGATTACTGAATTATAATTTCTTTAACTGATCATCGGTTAATCCATCTTCCTTTTTAAGCCTGATAAATTCCCGGGCGCTACTTTCCATCCATTGCATTGGATCCGGGGACTCACGGCCTTCCAACACAAATTCCAGGATTCCGACATTATTATTCATCCAGGGCAACAGATAATAGGATAGGCCACCTTTATACAACTTCCGGGCATGAAATTCAGAACCTGTGGATGTAGCGGCCGCGATCTGAAAAGCGGCCAGGTAAAAGAAGGGAATGAGCGTGACACTAAATATAGAATAACGGACTATTCTCTCCTTCTTAAAACGGCAGATTCCCAGTCCACAAAGCAAGGCGATTATAAAGTTAAAAGGCAGAAAGAATATATAGCTGTCCGAAACTCCAAAAATTACCCCGAAAGCAAACACCGGAAGTCCTGACACAACCAGAAATACGGGAAGTCGCTTTCTGTCGCGCCAGAGCCGGGAAAAACCTGCAAAAGCAAAGAGAATAAAGAACCAGAAATTATATACCAAATAACCCAGCGCAGATGTAAATCCTTTTGCAATTCCTTTAATACTCAGAGAATCCAGTACAGTACCTGCCGAAAAGACCTTTGACACCGGCTGATCAGTTAGCAGCGGAACCGCAATCAGCAACAGAACAAAGAAAAGAAACACCGCCAGCGAAACAGTAGCTTTTTTTCTGTATCCTGCATAAAATAAAAGCAGCAGGAGCGCCGGCACCATCAAAATATTCTGAATATGACTAAAAAGACTGATTCCCAGAAACAGTGAAGCCAGCGAGAGGTCCGCCGGTTTTTCACTGCGGAGAAACCTCAGCGAATACTGAAGAAAAAGTGCAACCCAAAGAAGGTTGAAGGTATAGATTTCAATGATTTCTGAATTTCTCCAAAACGTAAAACTCAAACCTAAAAGTAGTGTACTGAATATTGCTGACAGGCGGTGGCCCGTAGCTTCAAGGACCGTCCGGTAAAGAATCAGCAGGGCTATACACGAGGAGATGATGACCACAAACCGGCCGATTTCCTGACTTTCCACAAAAGGCAACAGCCTCTTGAAAAAAACGAGCGTATTGGTAAACAGAAAATGCGCATAGGTTGATGTGGAAAGCACAAAATCTCCTTTTTCGGTATCCGCTACAAATCCAATACAGTCGCCAAACGGAATTTTGGAGAAACTTCCCGCATAATAGAGCGCAAAGAATCCAAAAAACAGGAAAAAAGGTATGACAGTATTTTTTACCGGCACCCTTTATCAGTTCTTAAAGATCGGGACATTCGAGCAGGCCTCACCAAACATCAGGGATTTCACCAGAGGTTTAAGCTTTTCTACCAGTTCTATATAGGCATTCTCCGGTATCTGGACATCGGAACATCCTTTCACCAGTACCCTTTTACCCATAAGTTCACTGAAATCATAGGTCTGTATCGCATTATGCATAAGCAGAACTTCCAGGTCCCCGCGGCTGCCGTAAACCACTTTGGTGGCTGCCTCGGTAATGCGCGCGGTTAGCAGGAAATAAGCCCACAGAGGAACTATAGCATCTGCGGAGTTGTAAATGTAAACAAAGGCATCGCGATACTGTTCTGTATCCAGCGCGGCTACTTTTTCGCGGAAATCTTTTTCCTTCAGGATAATCCCTTCAAAAAGAAAGGAACTTAGGTCCACGCCAATCCGCTGACCTTTAGGCATAAGTGCCGCGATATCAAAGTTGATAAGGCCACTGTCGGCCACTTTATTTTTTATCTGAAATTCTTCTGACATTATTATTTTATCTTTGAACAAATTTACAATTTTTTACACCAAGTGAAGTACTACATCATCGCAGGAGAAGCCTCCGGAGACCTGCACGCCTCCAACCTCATGAAATCCATCCTGAAGAAGGACCCGGCGGCGGAGTTCCGTTTTTGGGGTGGCGACCTGATGATGAAGGTAGCGGGCAAAAAACCGGTTAAGCATTATAAAGATCTCGCTTTTATGGGCTTTCTGGAAGTTGCCAAAAATCTGCGGACGATCTTTAACAACCTCGCCTTCTGCAAAAAAGACATCAGCCGGTTCAATCCGGATAAACTGATACTTGTGGATTACCCCGGTTTCAATCTCAGGATTGCAGAATTTGCCAAAACTGCCGGCCATGAGGTTATTTACTATATCTCTCCGCAACTTTGGGCCTGGAAAGAAGGCCGTGTGTCCAAAATAAAAAAGTTTGTGGACGAAATGCTGGTCATCCTTCCGTTCGAAAAGGATTTTTATGAAGGCCATGGCATACACGCGCATTTCGTAGGCCATCCTCTGCTGGATGCGCTCTCGGATCTTCCATCCCTCGATTCACTGCAGTTTCGTAAGGAAAACAACCTGGACCAAAGAGAAATTATTGCTCTATTGCCGGGTTCGCGTGAGCAGGAGGTCACTAAAATGCTCAGTATCATGCTTTCCGTACGGCCACATTTCACTGAGTATCAATTTGTAATCGCAGGCGCACCCAGTTTGCCGAAAACTTTTTATGAAAAATTCACAGATGAAGATGTTCATTTCGTCTCCAATCAAACTTACAGCCTGCTTCGCTGCGCACGTGCAGCACTTGTAACATCGGGAACCGCCACGCTGGAGACAGCACTGCTGAATGTTCCTGAAGTAGTTTGCTACCGCAGCTCCCGGATTTCCTACGAGATCGGAAAGCGTGTTGTGAAAAACATCAAATATATTTCCCTGGTAAATTTAGTAATGGATCGCCCTGTGGTAAAGGAATTGATCCAGCAAGACCTTAACACCGGGAACCTGGTTGATGAGTTAAAGAAAATTCTGGATGGCGAAGCGCGCGAAAAAATGCTCAGCGAATATTCGGAACTCAGAAAAAAACTTGGCGGTGAAGGTGCCAGTGATCATGCTGCTGAGATAATTACAGGTAAGCATAAGGTGCTTCACCCATCTGCGGAAAAATAAAATTCGCTACATTTATAGGTAAATCCTATCCCGGTGCATAAACAGCCTCTGTTTATAATGTGCATTTGCTTTATCCTGGGCATTATTATCCAGGAATACCTTGCACTGCGCAACTGGACTTCTTATTTAGCGTTGCTGATAGTGGCAATTACAATGTTTTCTTATCTAAGCCGCTCGCTTTTTTGGGTTGCACAAAGAAAATATCTTCTGGTATTAGTTTTCGGCGTACTTGGAATTTGGCTGCACAAACTACATTCAGAAATTCCTCCACTACCGGAACTGCCACCTAAGGAAGAAATGCTTTTCAAGCTAAATAAGAAACTGAATTCAAATGAAAAGAACCGGAGGTACGAAATAACAGTAAATCCCGGTGAAGCTGAGGTTTCCAGTATACTTTCTGTGCCGAGAGGCTTACCTGAACTGGATTATAAGCATCTGTACCGCGCTGAAATATATATCAGCCGGGTTCAACCACCAAAAAATGACTACCAGTTTGACTACTCAAAATATCTGAGGCGAAACCGGATTTATTATCAAAGTTATGTGCCGGGCAAGCTGGAATCTGCTGAAGTAACCAATCTCACTGTTGCCGACCGGATCCATCAGAAAAGACTGGAGATACTGCAAAGGATTGATTCGGTGTCCATAAGTCCTAAATCGCGGGAATTTATGAAAGGTATCATCCTGGCCGACAGGACAGAGATGGACCGGGAAACAGTAGCGGATTTCACGAAAACCGGTTTGGTACATATCCTGGCTATCTCCGGATCTCATATCATCGTAATTTATGGTCTGTTCTTCTGGCTGCTTATCCGGATCTTCCCATTGAGACACAGACGTACCGCTATCATTTGCAGCCTCATTCTGATCTGGGTCTTTGCCGTTTTCATTGGCTATGGCAATTCGGTAGTTCGCTCCTGCATTATGATCACTGTCTACTTCATCTATATTATTCTGCAGCGAAAACCCGATTTACTGCATGCTATGGCATTTGCGGCTCTTATTATACTGATATCAGACAGCAACCAACTTTTTGATGTGGGCTTTCAGCTTAGTTTCATGGCCGTCTTTGGAATCTACTGGCTTAACCAGCCCATCCTCAAACATCTGCCGCCGGCCAACAGTTTCGTAAAAAAAGTGCTGTTCAACACTTTCTCCATTTCCATGGCGGCACAAATCTCCACCTTACCGGCTGTCATTTATTACTTTCATCAGTTCTCACTCATATCCATTGCCGCGAATCTTGTTATTATTCCGCTTTCACAAATCATCATAATCTTCAGTTTGATGATGACATTAACTATTGGCAGCAGCTGGTATCCGCAGGCACTCCTGCTCTTTTACGATCACTTCATAAGAATAGTTCTGTACACTATTCACTGGTTTTCCGGTTTTGACAGGTTTATGTACAGCAACATACCTATGACCCTGGCCGAGACGGCTATTTTATGCACAGTCATTTACTACCTCCGTTTTTTGATTTTACGGTTCAACATCAGAAACCTGCTGCCTCTGCTGGCTTTAATCACATTGTATTTCGGGTTATACCACGGACTGAACATCTACCATGAACAGAAAAATGAAGTTCTGATTCATCATCACTTCCGGGAAAAATATTTTTCAGTGAAAAAAGGAAATAAAGTGGAATTCTGGCTAAATGCTGACGCTGATCAGGCAAATGTAAAAAAGTACATTATAGATCCATATCTGACTTCACGCCGTGCTTCCGCATATCAAATCAAGACGCTTCCACACAAAGCCACTTCGGTGCAGTACAACGGAATCACTTATCCGCTGAAGGATTAACAGACAAAAAAAAGCTTCCTGTGAGGAAGCTGGTATCAGAATATTAAATATCGTCGTCGGAATCAATTGTGAAGGATTTTGATTTAAAATCCTTGTCATGCTTTTCGGAAATTACATCTTCACCTTTTTCATTGATGATGAAGTCTGTGCTGTCCCTGAACATTTCGTGAAATGCAGCGAAATCCTCTTTGTAGAGATATATTTTATGTTTTTCGAATGAGGCTTCACCATTCTCTCCGAAATTCTTC
Source organism: Chryseobacterium sp. (assembly GCF_008831505.1). Classification (NCBI taxonomy): domain Bacteria; kingdom Pseudomonadati; phylum Bacteroidota; class Flavobacteriia; order Flavobacteriales; family Weeksellaceae; genus Chryseobacterium; species Chryseobacterium sp. Next base: position 2,304,770 of record NZ_CP044507.1, read on the forward strand.
TTGCTTTCGGTAATAGTAAGGTAATAATCGCCAGCTTTGGTTTCCCGCACATCAAAAAAATAAGTCCTTCTGCCTGCTTTAAGTACCTTCGTAAAGATTTCATTTTCGTGGCGTTCCTTATAATCGCTCATGGTTCCGTCGTTTTTGTGTCTTAATTAACAAATATATAAGATTTCTCCGAACCTCAAAATATTTTATTAATTATTTCTCAACCAAAATCTATTATCGATACCAAAAAGCGAAAATCTATGCAGACCGTTCTTTATCTACCGCCGTGAGATTCAAGATTTTATCGGCTCTTTTGGCACTGGACTCCCGGTGGGTGAAGATAACCGAAGTACTGTTATGAATATATTTTTCAATATTTCTCAAGATGTTTTCCTCGGTTTCGGTATCAAGAGCCGACAGTGAATCATCAAAAATAAGGATTGAAGGTTCCTTAATAATCGCACGGGCAATACAGATACGCTGTTTCTGACCGCCGGACAGCATGACACCACGTTCACCCACCTTGGTTTTGTACTGGTCTTTAAATTTCACAATATTCTTGTGTACATCGGCCATCTTTGCAGCGGCGATCACCTTCTCAAGACTGGCATCATCTACAGAAAAACCTATATTGTTTTCAATTGTATCCGAAAAAAGATAGCTTTCCTGAGGAATATATCCCAGATGCCGCCTGTAATTATACATACTGTGCTCATTCAGGTCTTTTCCGTCGATTAAAATCTTTCCCTCCGTAGGTTGCAGCAGTCCGGCCAGAAGGAGTGCCACGGTAGATTTTCCGCTGCCGGTCTTACCCATAATTGCAATGGACTGCCCCGCCTCTACCTTAAAACTCAGGCTATCCAAAGCTTTAATACCGGTATTGGGATAAATATAGGATACATTACGGAATTCTATAGATCCCCGTATGGGATAAACTGGCCCTTCCGTATCCACCACTTCTGACTTTAACGCAAGAAATTCATTAATTCTTGCCATTGACGCCTCTGCACGTTGGTTGATGGATGTTACCCAGCCAACCATGGAGAAAGGAAAAATAAGGATGTTGATGTACATGAAGAAATCCGCGATCTTCCCCACAGAAAGTTCATTGCTGAGGTACTTGTTTCCACCGATATACAGTACTACAACATTAAGCAATCCAATGACGAAAAGGATGATGGTAAAGAAGTACGCTTCGGTCCTGGCCAGATCCAGGGCTTTATCCTGGTAATCCCTTACTTTCAACCCATAATTTCGGGCAATGTACCGCTCGCGGGCGAAAAACTTCACCACCCGTATACCGGAAAAACTGTCCTGCACAAATGTTGAGATGGCCGACTGGCTTTTCTGCATCACCTTGGATTTCCGGTTGATGACGGAACTCACCCAATAGATGAGAAACGACAGAACAGGCAGCGGAATCAGGGTCCACAGGGTCATAGATACATCGGTACGCACCATATAGATACCCGTGATCAGCACAAGGATTAACAGATTCACGATGTACATTACACCCGGGCCAAGATACATACGTACCGCTACAACATCCTCGCTGAGGCGGTTCATCAGGTCTCCGGTAGTGGTTCTTTTGTAATCGGTAAGGGACAGCTCCTGGTACTTCCGGAAAATCTTGTTTTTAAGCTCGTACTCAATCCTGCGCGATGCAACAATAATGGTCTGACGCATCATAAAAGTGAAGAAACCAGTCAACAATGAGGAAGCTACAATTATGCCCACATAAATAAGTACCTGCCGGTTAAAACCCAAATGTCCGGAGGCAGCAATCTGATCTACAGATTTACCTACAAACTGAACCTTAAAAATATTAAAGAAATTACTGGCAATAATGAACAGAAACCCCCAAAACAGGAGTATTCGGTGTTTCCAGAAATAAGAGTTCAGTGTCTTAAGCGCTTTCATAGGTATAGTGATGCAGAAAATCACTGCATTAGCCGGCGCAAAAGTACAAATTTGAAAATTGTAAGCAGCGGCCGAGCCTCCCCTGTGTCTGCAAAAATTTCCTATCTTTGCACGCATAAAAAGCTCTTTGAAATGTTAGGAAGAAGACAGATCCGTGAAAAAGTGGTGGAAACCCTTTATTCATACTACCAGAACCCCATAAAGTTTGACGTTCTGGAGAAAAATATGCTTACCGAAATAGAGAAAATTTACCACCTCTACATCTACCAGCTTAATTTCATGGTCGCCTTAAAGGAACTTGCAGAAATGCAGATTGAGATTGGCCGCAGGAAATACCTCAAAACTGAAGAAAACCTTCACCCTAACCAGAGATTTATAGAAAATCTGGTGCTGAAGAAGATTGAGGACAACACAGAAAGAAGATCTTTTACCTCCAAACATGCCGAACTGAACTGGGACATGCACGATGACCTGTTGGTGAAAACTTTCCAGCGTATTATTTCGGGTAAGAGATACCAGGATTATATGAAGGAGGAAGAGCATTCTTTTGAGCAGGACCAGAAATTCATTGGAAAACTTTTCCTTAGGTATATTGCTGAAAATGAAGATTTTCATGAGCATCTGGAAGAGAAGGAAATGAGCTGGGGCGATGATTTCCATATCTCGAACTCAATGATTCAAAAAACCATCGGATTTTTTAAGGAAAACGAAGAATCGCACACGCTGATCCGTATGATCAAGGACAGTCAGGATGAAAATTTTGCGCGCCGGCTGCTTAGGGAAAGTCTGAATCACTGGGAAGAAAATGAAAAAAAACTTGAAGCGAAGCTGGAGAACTGGGACCTGGACAGGGTTGCTCTTATGGACAAGATTATCCTGGTAGCAGCTATCACCGAACTGGACCGCTTCCCCCTAACCCCTGCCCGGGTAATCATTAATGAATATATAGAGATTTCCAAGGTGTATGCCACAGACAGATCCAATATCTTCGTTAACGGTATCCTGGACAAATACACCAAAGAATTAAACAGAATATAAATTTATAAAAGGTATGAAAAAATCAATCGTTGTTCTGTCGCTTTTTGTTGCGGCATTGGGAGTTACCTCCTGTGAAAAGAAAGAAAATACAGAAGTAACCACTGAAGACACTGTGGTTGCAGAAGACAGCGTGGCAGCAGTGGATATGTCTGCAGATCCTGCAGCAGCAGCCGATCCTCAGGCTGAACTTATCAAAAAGGCTCAGTCCTACCCGCTTACAAGCCTGGCACTTTCAGAAAATCATTTTGATTTCAAAGATGTGAAGAAGGGTGAAAAAGTAAAACACGTATACGAAGTAACCAATACCGGCGAGAATCCACTGATCATCTCCCAGGTGAAGCCCGCTTGCGGATGTACTGCTCCTGACTATACCAAGACTCCTATCCTACCGGGACAGAAAGGAAGCGTTACACTTGAATTTGATTCATCAAGTTTTGACGGTCTTCAAAACAAGCAGGCAGAGATCTTTGCTAATGTAGAGAAACCTGTTGTACTTACATTTTCGGCAAACGTTGTAAACTAATTGACCTAAGATGATAAGTATATTTTTACAGGCCCCGGCAGCAGGTGGCAGCAGTATGACAATGATGCTGATGATGGGCTTGATGTTCGTCGGTTTTTATTTTCTGATGATCCGTCCGCAAATGAGAAAGGCGAAGCAGGAAAAAAATTTCCAGGAATCACTGAAAGTGGGACAGCGTGTGGTAACCACAGCTGGTTTACACGGAAGGATTGCGCAGATTATGGAAGACGGTGTTGTTATTGAAACACTTTCCGGCAAACTGAAATTTGAGAAATCTTCCATCTCCCGCGACTATACTCAGGCTAGATTTCCTGACACCGCAACTGAGGAAGCCAAATAATAAACATCCACAAAAAACAAAAACGTACTGAAATTCAGTACGTTTTTTGTTTGGGTGAATGAGGGGTCTCGAACCCCCGACCTCCGGAACCACAATCCGGCGCTCTAACCAACTGAGCTACAATCACCGTTTGAGGTTGCAAATATAGCGCTTTTGGCTAAACTACAAAATAATTCCGTCAAAATTTTTCAGTGCCAGAAGCCTTTCAGTGGTAAATCCCTCTGCAAACTGCACGCCGGATAACCTGCCCAGGTCCTGAGCCCGGTAAGTCAGGCTCTCCTGGAAATCTTTAGTCGCGATCGGCGTCATAGGTTCATTCGATTTTGGATCATAAAACTGAGTTTTGTAAGCCATACAGGCCTGCAGCTTCAAGTCCATAAAATCAGAGATATCTACAACAAAATCAGGCTCTAAATTCCTCCATTGAATATAATGGAAAACCTGCTTGGGTCTCCAGGCTTGCTGAGGTTGACCCTCCAGCTCTGTTTCAATCTTAATGAGCCCAGCAAGAAAACAGGCATCGGAAATGAGTTTTGCCGCCTTTCCATGGTCTGGATGACGGTCATCTACCGCATTAGCAAAAACAATATCCGGCTGATATTTCCGGATCATCTTTACGATCTGCAACTGGTGCTCTTCATTATTCAGCAAAAAGCCATCTTTCATACCCAGGTTTTCCCTGGCAGAAATCTTAAGGATAGCTGATGCTTCCGCGGCTTCCTGCGCACGTGTGATGTTGGTCCCGCGTGTTCCCAGTTCTCCCTCCGTAAGATCAATTATTGCCACCTTTTTTCCTTCGGATATAAGTTTGGCTACGGTTCCGCCACAACCGAGTTCAACATCATCAGGATGCGCTCCTATCGCTAAAATATCAACTTTCATATTATGATTAAAGGGTAATAAAAAAATCCCGGCCTGCATTAAGGCCGGGAATACAGAATCCTGTATATTATTTATTCAAATTTGCGTTCAGGTTCACAGCATCTTCGTAGCCTGGATTAAGCTGTACCGCTTTGGCAGCATAATCTTTAGCTTTAGCCAAATCTTTAGTCTGGTTAAAGTAGGCTACAAGATAATAAGCATACGATAACGTCTCCTTTTGAGCAGCCTGCTCCTCCGGCTTTTGTGCCAAAACTGTATCAATGAATTTCTGATATGAAGATTCGGCCATTGCCTCATTTCCTAACTGCTGGTAGGCAGCTCCTTTCGCATAGTAAGAGTAAGCCCAGGTAGGCGAAAGTGCGATCATTTTATCCCATGTCAGGATGGCTCCATTCCAGTTCTGGGCTTCCTGATAAGCGCTCCCCAGTTTTACCAGGGCATCGGCATCATTGGGGTTGGCTGCAGTCTGCTTTTTCAAAGCCTCAATCGCAGGGTTCGTAGGTCCAGCGTTTGCTGCGGCAGTACTGGCTCCTCCTCCCTGGATCTTAAGAAGTTCATTGTCCCAGTTCAGCGTCTCATCCTTGGCATTTTTCGCAATGGCGATTTTCTGCTGAGATTCAATCATCATTGAGGATTTCTTAGCCGCATCTTTTTCGTCCTTTGCAAGACCTGCCAAAATAAGTCCTTCCAAACCACGGTCGGCAGGGTAGATTCTGGATTTATCTGTCACTGTGTTGATGAAGGTATTCAGATCCGTCTGTGCCTGTGTATATTTACCGTCAGCATAATCAAGATAAGCCCTTAATTTATACTTAATAGGATCCTGAACTACATTAAACACTTTATCCAATACAGCGCGCGAATTTGCGTAATCCTGGTTGGTAAAATACAGTTTTGAAATTTCCAACTGCGTTCCCGGATCCTCATCGGCATATTTAGCATAGTTCACAAGCGCCTGAGTGGCTGCCTGTGGCTGCTGAAACTTCATTTCATAGCCGGCCAGAGCACGGTAGGCCGGTGCATAGGTAGGATCGGTAGCGATGGCCTGCGTAATTCTTTCCTTTGCCATCTTCCACTGGTTGGCTTGCATCCACAATGTACCCATACGTGTATAAACTGACGCTTTGTTTTTGGCCAGTGGTAAGGCTTTTTCGTAAGCGGACATTGCTTTACCCGCTACCTGTGGGCTGTTGGTGAGCTGCAGGCGGTAGGCATCGCCCAGCGTATAGTAGTAATTTGCAGGGATACCGGATTTCATAGCACGCTCAATTGCCTTATCAAGATATTGAATGGCCAATTCGGGATTACTGTTCTTTTCAAAAAGTGTAAGTGCCTGCCCTGCGCGGAAAAGAACTTCTGCATCTTTCTCCTTGGAATCCTTTACAATATTCTGGATTTCGGTAATGGCGGATTTATCCCCTTTACCAAGTTTTATAGTAGCTAAACCAAGTTTATTCAGGTTACTCTTACTGTCTGCAGCAAGACCTTTTCTAAAATTCTGTTCAGCGGCTGCCCAGTCGGGTTCGTTTTGAGTAAGGAAGGTATTACCCAGGTAAAAATAGTTCTCGGCTGATGGAGATTTGCTAACCATCTGTTCGAAATTTTGTTTTGCCTTTGCATACTTATGACTGTCTATACTGGTAATGCCATCCTGAAGAGTCTGACCAAAAGTAAAATTCGCGAAAAAAGCTGCCGCGACGGCGAACACTGCTTTTTGGGATAATTTCATATAATTTTTCATTTATTTATTTTTCGATTATATTTAATTCGGTTAATGTTACACAATATCCATTCCAAAAACGGAAATTGAGCATTAATCGTACTTTCAGAAGGAAAAATTAGTACATTTTAACTTCCCTTTGGTAAAGGTTGTATTTTTGAAGTCCTTCTTTATCCACGATCATCTGTCCCAAATGGGTACAGGAAAAACGTATAAAGCCGTGCGCGATGCCGAAGGTGCGTTCATTGACGAGAAAATACAGCACACGTGTGAAGGGGTAGGACATATTGGCAAGACTCTGTGTATCCGGAGTGGTAATTTTCCCGTTATGGCTTACCGGAAGAATCTTCACCTGCGACCTTAAACTGTCGGCTTCCTGTGAGTAGGGTCTGCTTAATGTATTGAGACCTATGACACCGATCTTACCCGGATACTTTTTCAGTTCACCAATGATATTGCGGTTTCCGCTGATAATGGAATACTGTAAATCCGAGGCTTTTTTTCCAAGTTTCTGTGCAATGAAATTCAGATTACTGGCATTTGTTCCGTCAAAAATAAGTTGTTTATCCGGAGATTCCATGGCTGCAGAAATCTCTTCCATCGTAAGGGCAGAGCGTTCAGAATCCTTCGGCACAATAAATACCAGGGCATCCGCCGCAAATTTTGCGGGTTCATACTTAGACTCGGTCACCCTTTCAAACTCATCTATCTCGGCTGGCGAAAGGTCTCGGGACATTACAGCTACTTTTGCCCTGCCCTGAAGCAAATCCAGAAACCCTAAATCTTCTTTACGCACCTCTACCTTTACTTCGGTATCGGGATAATGTATCATGTATCCGTCTGCCAGTGCTACTGTCACGCTTTGAAATGATTCATCTGTGAACACCGTCAGCTTGCCCTCATGATAGTTCTGAACAGTAGGCTCTGCCTTCTTCTTGCAGCCAAACAACATGGCGGACAGCATTATGATAAATATATTAATCCTCATTACGGTCCTGTCTTAATCTGTGAACAGCTCTGAAAATCCTGAAACCACCATACACTATGAGTAAGGCTCCAAGCGCATAGGCGATATTGGGTTCGAGCGGAATGAAAAACCAGAATTTCAGTATTACAAATACACCAAGAATAATGTAGAAAATCCCGGCGAGAATGGATAACCAGTTGAATAACATATTACAAAAATATAAAAAATAAAAAAGAGAAGCGATTGCTTCTCTCTTATTTGATTATAGAATAAAATACTATTCGAATGCCATCGTTAACGGCAGCCTGTATCTTGAACGTACACTCTGTCCGTTTACCTTGGCAGGTGTCCACTTGTTCTTGATAGATCTGATTGTTCTCTCAGCCTCCGCATTAAAGTCTCTGTTTGGACCTTTAGCTACTACATCAGTGATGGATCCGTCCCGTTCAACTACGAAAGTAATGTCGGCCTTGATTTGTCCACCTTCACCTTCGAAGTCCGATCCGTCAAAGTTACTCATTACCTTCTGTCTGAAAGCCTTGAGACCGCCGGGGAACTCAGAAGACTGGTCTACCGTATCATAAACTTCCGTTGTACTCACTTTCGGTGCTTCAATCGTCGCAGCCTTAGTACCGGTTGATGGTGGTGGCGGCGGCGGCGTGTAGCTTGGTGTTTTCACCCCTTCCTGATTCTGAAGACCTGTGGTTGTTTCCAGCTGCTTTGAAATTGGCGGCGGTGGTGTTTCTACCTTCGGCGCTTTTTTCGGTTCAGGTACAACGTTCTGGATTACCTCCTGCTTAGGTTCCTCTTTTGGTGGCGGTGGCGGTGGTGGTGGTTCTTCCTCCTTAGGTTGTTCCAGAATTACATCTTCCTGAATAATTTCAATAAGTTTTGCATCTACTTCCTGTTTAGCTTCAGCATTCATCTCCTGAATTTTAAGGATGACGAATGGAGTTAAAGCTAAAACAAGAAAAAGAACGGTACCTCCTATAAAGGATCTGGTGAGTACTTTCCTGTAACTGTTACGCAGATCGTAGGCACCATACTGTTTATTTCTGTTCTCAAATACAATCTCATCTAAGGTTAGATTAGGACTGTAGTTGTTATCATCTGCCATTTCTTTTCTTTTTATGGTTAGATTTAATTGTTCGCTGCAGGTGCTGCTGAGCCACCTACTTTTCTGTCATAAACAGCCTGCTCCCAGGGTTTAACGTCGGTAACACCGTACATCTCACTGTTGGTGATGGCCATTTCATCCAGAATATCAACAAAGTTCTTATAAACCGCATCATCGGTAGGTTTTATAATAACTGTAAATTTACTCTGGTCTGCTGCTCTGGCTTTTGCCTGCTTAATGATATTCCTTATTCCTTCGCGGTCGAAAGAAGTTTCATTAAGTGTTGCGTCTGTCAGACTTGTATTATCCTGCTGATGCCAGAAAATCCTGTTGTCCTTGCCAATTAGCAGAGAAATTGAATTGGATAATTTGATTTCCGTATTAGGCTTTGGCTCATTTACTTTCGGCTTAGCCGGAAGTCCCAGGTCCATTACATTCGGTTTATTAAAAGTTGTAACCAACATGAAGAATGTAATCAAAAGGAACGCCAAGTCCACCATTGGGGTAAGATCCACGTGAGGTACCTGCTTCTTGGAGCGCACCTTGCCGCCTTTCCCGCTACTGTCTTTTACTTGTACTTCTGCCATTTCTTTATTCTTGTGCTGTTTCCTGACTCGTTATTAACCAGAACTTCAAGAAGTCTATATCTCTCAATCCTTCAAACAGGGCTTTCACCTTCGGATATTTGGTCTGGGTATCTCCTTTAATCGCTAACTTATAGTCCGGGTTTACAGCCAAACTTTGCTGCACCCAGTCAATAAGCTGTTTATTCGTACTGTCCATCGGAATTCCGGTGGGGCTCTTATAGGCCTTACGGTCCTCAGCAGACAGATTCAGGAAACCTTTAAGCTGATTCATTGGTACCCCGATGGCCTGAACCTGTGAAAAGGCGGCTTTCTCCGGGTCCGTGAATTTCATACCATACTTCTCTCCCATATTATCCAGCAGCTGCATTCTCTCGCTGCCGTTTTCCACAGGTGTAAAATAGAACTTTCCGTCTGGTGTGCTCAGAATAGTCATTAAACTGGCATCCGGAAGAAGTTTTTCAGATATAGAAGATGGCGTGGTTATCGTCTCAACATCAGGTTTCGCAAACTGAGCCGTGAGGATAAAGAACGTAAGGAGTAGAAATGATACATCGGTCATCGCCGTCATATCCACCCTTATATTATGTCTTTTTGGTTTGACTCTCGCCATTATATTTTATTTTATTATTAAACTTCACCTAAAAGGACCATTAAACTTTGGGTACAATGGTCCCCCAACATCTGGAATCTCTTAGTGAAATTCAGCAAATGACTGCTGGATAGACATAGCGATTTCATCGATCTTAAATGTCAGTCCGTCAATTTTGGAAGTAAAATAGTTGTAAAGAATAATCGCAACAGCAGAAGTACCAATACCTAAAGCAGTATTAACAAGTGCTTCGGAGATACCGATAGAAAGTGCTGCTGAATCTGGCGTACCACCACCGGAACCCAGCGCATCGAACGCCTTGATCATCCCGATTACCGTACCAAGAAGTGCTACAAGCGTTGCAACTGTACCCAGTGTAGAAAGGATCATCATGTTCTTCTCCAGCATTGGCATCTCAAGAGTTGTAGCTTCTTCGATTGATTTGTTAAGAGCTACCATTTTCTGCTCTTTATTCATTGTCGTATCGTGTGAAAGCGCTTTGTAAGTTGTAAGACCCTCCTTAACAACGTTACCTACGGAACCCTGCTGTCTGTCGCATTCTTCAATAGCTTCATCAATTTTATTCTGGTTAAGCAGCCTTCTAACAGTAAGTACAAAATTATCAACGCTAGAAGCACCTGAAGCTTTTCTTAAAACCAAAGCCCGCTCAATAGCGAATACAATAACGATAATCATAAATGCGATCAGAATTGGTACGATTGGCCCCCCCATGTAGATAATCCCCATAAATCCGTCACCAGGATGAAGCTCCTTAGTTTCCAAACCGGAAAATGCCACTGAAGGAAGTCCTTCCAGCCTTGGATCTGCTTTAAAATTACTTGGATTTCCAAGAACAAATAGATAAATGGCAACACCTATCAATAGAAGGATAGGAATAATTAATGCAGGATTTAAACCTCCTACTTTTTTAGCAACTACTTGCTCCCCATTGTTTGAAACATTCATTTCCATATTTAACTAAATTATAATTGTTATTTTTTTTAAAATTTATGCCGTAAAATAAAAGCAAATATTATTATCACGCAAACTTTTTAGCCTATCACCACGATAGAAAAGCTAATGTTAATGATAATTAATATTGTCAAATTATTAATCTGAAAGGCAAAAAAGCGGGAAATTTAGTCCCTACGCCCAAAATCGTTAAAAAATACGAAATATTAATTCATTTTTTTATTGATTTCGCAACAAATTACTGTCCTTATTACAGAAATCAGACGACAATATTAACTATTTTATTCCGAACAATAATTACTTTTTTGGGCGAATTACCGCCGAGTTGCTGAATGGTTCTTTCGTCCTTCATCACCTCAGTCTCAATTTGCTCTGTATCCAAATCGGTACCAAGACTTATCTTAAACCTCATCTTGCCGTTAAAACTTACTGGATATTCAAAATTGGCCTCAGTCAGATATTCTTCCTTCAGATCCGGAAAGGGAACAGTTTCAATGGAATCAGTATGTCCCATTACACTCCACAACTCTTCGCAAATGTGTGGTGCATAGGGGGAAATTACAACTGCCAAAGGTTCCAGGATTTTACGTTTGCTGCATTTAAGCTTCTGCAATTCATTTACAGCGATCATGAAGGATGAAACGGAAGTATTGAACGAAAAATTGTCCAGATCGTAAATTACTTTCTTTATTAAAGTATGCAATACCTTGTATTCTTCCTTAGTTGGCTCGTCCTCAGACACATCTATATCGTCGCCATTGAAATACAGGTTGTAGAATTTCTTCAGGAAACCATAGACACCAGTCAGTCCCTGAGTATTCCACGGTTTACTCTGCTCCAGTGGACCCAAAAACATCTCGTAGAGACGCAGACAGTCGGCACCGTACTCTTCGCAGATTTCATCCGGATTCACAACGTTATATTTGGACTTGGACATTTTCTCCACTTCACGTTCGGTTATGTACTTCCCATCTTCCAGAATAAATTCAGCATCCGCAAACTCGGGACGCCACTTTCTGAATGCCTCAACATCCAGTTCATCGGTGGCACCTTTCAGAAGGGAAACATCCACATGAATCTTCTGAAAATTATGGTGATAAACATTAGGATTTACGTCGACCGAACGGTATCCTTTCTTCTGTGCGTAAGCATCCAACTGTAATATTGTATCGTACAATTGACGTTCCTCATCTGTTAAACCTTCGTTGTTGTTACCTTTAATCTTAATCGCTAACAAATTTTCCCAATTCCTGTCATATAATTCCTTAATTTGTCTACTGAAAAGAATACCACAATCGTTATGTACAGAGATTGTTCCTGAACCATCTTCCATCACGTACAAAGGAGCATACCTAAATACAAATGCACTCATTCCCAGAATCATTCCCTGGTTAATCAGCTTTTTAAACGGTTCTTCATGGCTGATATAGCCTCTGTCCTTCAGGAACATATTCCAGAAACGGGCGTAAAGCAAATGGCCGGTCGCATGTTCGCTTCCTCCGATATAAAGGTCTACCTGACCCCAATAGTCTGCTTTTTCCTTATCCACAAATACATCTTCATTGGCTGGGTCCATATACCGTAAGAAGTACCAGGAACTTCCGGCCCAACCGGGCATGGTAGACAGTTCCAGCGGGAACACGGTGCTCCCGTCTATGCGGTTGGTGGCCACTACTTCCTGATGAACCTCATCCCAGGCAAAGATTCGGGCATTTCCCAATGGCGGATCACCGTCTTCGGTGGGCAGATATTTCTCCACTTCCGGCAGTTCAAGCGGCAATGCAGAAGTGGGCAGAGTATACGGCATTCCGTCCTTATAGTACACCGGTACGGGTTCACCCCAATAACGCTGACGCGAAAAGATAGCGTCACGCTGCCGGAAGTTAATCTTGCCATGCCCTATACCACGGTTTTCAATCTCATCAATGATCTTTATTTTGGCCAAATCGTAAGTCAGGCCATTCAGAAATTCGGAGTTGACGCATACGCTGTCTTTACTGTCGTAGCTTTCAACCTGAATATCCTGATCATTTTGAATCACATTTATAATTTCGAGGCCAAACTTCACAGCAAAACGGTGATCGCGCTCGTCATGAGCCGGTACAGCCATCACTGCGCCGGTACCGTAGCCCATCAGAACGTAGTCCGAAATGTAGACAGGCATTTTCTTATCGGTGAAAGGGTGCCGCACATAACTTCCCGTGAAGGCACCGCTCACATTCTTAACATCAGTCATACGGTCACGCTCCGTTTTCCTGGAAGTTTCCTCCCGGTAGTTATTTACTTCTTCTCTCTGCGAATCAGTGGTCAGAAGATCAACCAGTGGATTTTCCGGAGCGAGGACGATAAAAGTAGCACCAAATATTGTATCCGGACGGGTGGTAAACACCTCAATGGAGGTATTTGCAGTTTCCGTCTCAAATCTTAGTGATGCACCCTGCGATTTACCGATCCAGTATTCCTGAGAATCCTTAAGAGGCTGTGGCCAGTCAATATTCTGTAAACCCTGCAGCAGACGTTCAGAATAGGCGGTGATGCGCATGCTCCACTGCATCATTTTTTTCTGGAAAACCGGAAAACCGCCGCGTTCCGATTTACCGTCCTTTACCTCATCATTGGCAAGTACGGTACCCAGGCCCGGACACCAGTTTACTGTAGTTTCGGCGCGGAAGGCCAAACGGTAATTCAGCAGAATTTCCTGCTTACGGACTTCGGAAGCTTCCTGCCAGTCAGCAGCGGTCAGGCTTAGATTTTCATTCTGAAACGCAAAAAGCTGATCTGTCCCATGATTATTAAGATGTTCAATAAGAGTGGAGATGCGCTCGGCTTTATCTGTGCTGCGGTTATACCAGGAGTGGAAGAGCTCAATAAAGATCCACTGTGTCCATTTGTAATAGGAAGGTTCGGAAGTTCGTACTTCACGGCTCCAGTCAAAGGAAAAGCCGATTCGGCGCATCTGTTCCTCATAGCGTGTTATATTCTGCTCTGTGGTTACTGCCGGATGCTGGCCGGTCTGTATGGCGTACTGTTCCGCCGGAAGACCAAAACTGTCGTAACCGATAGGGTGCAGCACATTGAAACCCTGATGCCTTTTATATCTTGCGAAGATATCGGACGCAATATATCCAAGTGGATGACCTACATGTAGACCTGCTCCGGAGGGGTACGGAAACATATCCAGGGCATAGAACTTAGGCTTGCTGCGGTCTTCCGACGTTTTATAGGTTTGATTTTCCTGCCAGTATTTTTGCCATTTACGGTCGATCTGCTGATGATTGTAAAACATTATTCCTTATTATCAATGAGTTTGCAAATTTAAGGCATTGCAGGCAAACTACACCCATAACCGCGACTGAAAGCGCTCAGCTCTCTATAATAAACCAATTTGGCTGCAGCGCATAAAAAAACCCTTCCGAAGAAGGGCTTCAGTGCGGTTATGAAATTATTTACTGAACACGCACCATGGTGTAAACCTGGGATTCGTAAGTATCCGCGTTCAGGTCTATCTCCTCAATCTTAAGGTTCATAGTGGTATCGGTAAGATCAGAAATCTTGCCTGTGTCCTGTCCGGTAAGGTAATTAATTACAATATCACCGGTTTTAGGATTATACTGATAATTGATGGTGCTCTGGAATGCGATATGACAGGTTGTGAACGTATCGTCTTGCCTAAGCACACTTCCGGTATTATCTTCATTAAAAGTCCAGCGGGAAAGTTGCTGGCAATCCGTATACCAGTAGGTCTCGGAGTTGGAGCCGGTACTGTCTACAGTAGTTTCCACCATCTTTACAGGTTTCCAGACACCGGTAATCCTGGACTTTACTACCTCATCATCATCACAGTTCATCAGGAAACTAAATGCGAAAAATGCAGCAATTAATAAAAATATCTTTTTCATGAAATTTATTTAAGGCGTTAAAAGTAATAAATATTTTAAAGATTCAAATGTTTTTATTCGGGTTCCGGTCATTAAAGGTGTTATTTTTACGCTAAATTCATTTGCAGGACTTTAAAGTGGTAACACCGACCGTTCCATCTAATCACCTGCAAGCAAATCAGCAACCACCTTTTCCGAAAACAGGCACATGGAATACTCAAAAGAATTTAAACAGGCGCTCAGTACCTTTACACCCGCCGAAAAGGACAAACTCATCTTCCGGCTCCTGAAAAAGGATAAAATCCTTTCGCAAAAACTGTACTTTGAACTAATTGATCCTGAAAACACCGACGACAAACGTATAAAGATGGAAACCTACATTGTACAGGCGGTAGCGCAGGCAGCTAAAAATCACCGAAATCCGAAACTGTTCCTGCAGTTAATACGTAAGATAAGCGCAGCAATCACCGAACATGTAAAAATTACAACGGATAAATTTGGGGAAGTTTCCCTTAATCTTCTGCTCATCTCCGAGGTGCTGAAACAACCACAGCGTTATGGCGACACCCATAAACTGCATATTTATCTGCTGAACAAAATACTCAGGATGCTTACGCTGACAATAAAACTTGACCCTGATTATTATATTGACCTGGCGGAACTGTACCGGCTGATCAGGGATCAATTAACAGCAAATACTCAGCTCAATTCACTCAGTAATCGTATAGGCCTTAATCCCGATTGGCTGGAACCGGACTTCATTCCGGAAAATATTGCGGACACTTACAGAAGTATAAAAAACCGCGGACTACTCCGATAAAATTTTGTCTATTATCAACCGGGTGGCATCTGGCTGCCCGCTTACAAATTTGGCTGCATTCTCTCCCATTTCGCGGGCCATGGCAGGATTTTGAAGGAGTTTTATCAGGAAATCTGAGGCCTGCGTCTCATTTTCAAATGATTTTCCGCCATGTTTTTCCAGCAACTGATCGGCTTCGGGGTTTTTGGTGTATTTATTTCCGAAAAGCACGGGAATACCAAATGTAGCAGCTTCCAGAATATTATGAAGTCCCTTCGAATGGAACCCACCGCCCACCACGGCCACATCGGCATAGGAATACAGTTTTGAAAGGAGGCCGATGCAATCTATGATAAGTACATTCTGATTTTCCCGCAGGGGCTGTCCGGAAACTAATTCCGAATAAAGGACTGCCTGTGGAAACAACTGCTGCAGAGTCCCCGTACGCGACAGGTCATGTGGCGCAATAATTATCTTGACATCGGGCTCATGATACGCGACGAGCAGCGCAATCTGCTCTTCCGTTTCCCAGGAGGAACCCAGAACAATCAGACTCTTGTCCTCTTTAAACTGCTGCACAAAAGGCACAAAATTATCTCTGTCTCTAATTTGCTTCACCCTGTCGAAACGGGTATCTCCGGCAATGGATGAATTATTAAGCCGAATCGTCCTGGCTAATCCGTAGGATGTGGGTGTCTGATGAAAAAACCAGCTGACATTCCTTCGAAGCTGTTTCACGAACCAACCGCCGTAAGGCTGAAAGAAAACCTGACGTTCATAGAACAGGGCGGAAACCACATAAACCTTTACATTGTTGCTTTTGAGGTGTGCCAGCAAATTATACCAGTACTCATACTTTACGGTAAAGAAAATTTCGGTATTAAAACCAGAAGTAAATTCCCCTATCCACCTCGGTGTGTCAAATGGAAGGTAGCAAACAGCATCGGCAATATTAGTTTTATGAATGACGTTATCGTATCCGGAGGGTGAAAAGAAGGTGATAAGGATTTTATGCTCCGGAAAATTCGCCTTCAGTTTTTCCAGCACCGGAATGCCCTGTTCATATTCGCCCAGACTTGCGGCGTGCATCCAAATGACGCGGTCCTCCGGCGAGAAGGCTTCTTTTACAATATCACAGCTTTGCCTCCTGCCCGCCAGTCCTTTTTTCAGCTTGTAGCTGAAAAGCGCACCTACCTTCATAGCAAAGATCATCAGCGAAATAAAAATATTGTAAAGAGACCTCATAGTTTCAGGCTTTGTTAATGCTTGACAGTTTCGTTTGCCTTCCCCAAATAAATAATCATCCCAATGATGCCGACATACAGCAAGCCAATTATAATTCCGGGCGACATGGAAAACCGTGCAGTATTATCCAGCGCCACCTGTACTGTTTGATAGGACATCCATGCAAAAATAAGCAGAACCAAAGTACACAGGACAGAGATAAATTTTTGGATGGCATGGGTATTTTTTTTGAAATCTTCCGGAAGGTTAATTTTGGAAGGATTAAAATAAACATAGGTGCAAACCCCAAAAAGCAGCGTGGCGATTCCGGCCCCCAGCCATATCATATAGCGGCTGCCAAAACCGTCAGGTGTTCCGTCGCCTGAAAAATGGACAGGGATGATTTCGGGAAGTTGGTTATAGTTTACAGCAGGGTAGATCCAGATAAAGACCAATAAGATAAGATTGACACCTGTTAAAAATTTTTGCAGCATATCCACAATTTACAGTAAACGTCTCACAAACCTAAGTCTGTGCGTATGTTTGTTTAAATCTACATTAAAGATACCGGAAGAATCCAGCAAATCGATCCTTACTTTACCGTATGCATGGATAATGCGCTGATCTTCAAGCATCATTCCTACATGTACAATATTTCCTTCTTCATCTTCAAAAAAAGCAAGGTCGCCCGGCAAACTTTCTTCAATAAAATCCAGAACGGTACCTTCTCCGGCCTGCTTGTGGGCATCGCGTGGCAGCAACAGCCCGTGTATCTTAAACACAATCTGCATGAAACCGCTGCAGTCTATGCCGAAAACACTCCTTCCACTCCATAGGTAGGGTGTATTCAGGAAAAGAATTGCGGTGCGGGCAATACTTTCATGGGTCGCCGGTATAACCTCCGCTGGGTGCGGTGACGCAATTTCGCTGCCCATTGAGATCATGACAGAGCCGCTTCCGGAAGGGACATAACCAAATAAATCAGTAAAAAAAGCAGTGGGCCGGGAAGAAAATTCTTCATCGGTAATGGCTGAGAGTTGGGTGTAATGAACAAATCCCTCATAACCGTCATAATCCATACGTACTTTCAGAAAATGACCTGCTGTTCCCAACACATCGGCACTTTCGCCAAAAAGCATCTGCGAGACCATTTCAGACCGGTGATTCGGCTCCCTGCGGAGCGGTGCTGCAGAAGTATTGCACACTGCCTTTCCCATGTACGTTTGAAGTTACTTTTTCCTTATTAAATTAATACCGTCGCGCAAAGGTAAAATAAGATTCTCAAAATCTCCGTCACGAGCCACCAAATCGTTAAGTTCGATAATCTGCTTTGTTGCTTGATCTGCAGGTTCGTCCGTCAAAACTTTACCATACCACAGCACATTATCCAAAAGAACTACCGAGCCGGAGCGCAGTCTGGGCTTTATAAGGTTCCAGTAACTTACATAGTTTTCCTTATCAGCATCAATAAATACCAAGTCAAAAACCTCATCAGTTTGCTGCAGAAATTCCAGAGCATCCTCAATTACAAAATTTATTTTTGCTGAATGCGGACTTTCCTGAAAGTATTTTCTGGGAATATAAGCCAGTTCCTCATTAACATCAAGCGTAGTAATCTTTCCGTCGGGAACAAGTCCTTCGGCCAGGCAAAGGGTGGCATATCCCGTGAAAGTACCTATTTCCAGGATATTGCGCGGGCTCAGCATCTTTGAAATTATTGTAAGTAACCGTCCCTGCTGATAGCCGGAGAGCATATGTGGCTGTGTGGTCTTCTGATAGGTCTCGCGCCGTAATCTTTTCAGATGTTCAGGCTCCCGGGAAGCATTACTCTCCAGGTAGCGGTCCATTTCCGGACACTGTTCTTCAAAAAAACTCATATAATTAAACTTTGGAAAAATAAATAAACAAAAAAATCCCGAATAAACGGGATTTCAGAGGTGTAAAAAATACTTAGTTCTTGACGGGAGCAATATCCATCAGCTTCATAAACTCATCCAGTTTAGGCATGATGATGATTTCTGTCCTGCGGTTCTCAGCTCTGCCGGAAACCGACATATTGGTCGCCTTTGGATTGTATTCGGAACGTCCGCCTGCCGTGATCCGGGAAGGATCAACACCAAACTGGTTTTGCAGCACACGTGCCATGGAGGTAGCTCTCAGCGCGGAAAGATCCCAGTTGTCTTTCGGAAGATTTGCCGAATTTAATGGAACATTATCCGTATTACCTTCAATCAGTACGGAATATTTATCATAGTCATTGATCACTTTTGCCACTTTACCCAGAACTTCCTGCGCAGACGGCTGAATATTATAATCGCCTGTCTTATAAAGCATCTTATCTGACAGTGAGATCATTACCACACCTTTCAGTACCTTAATTTCAACATCCTTGTCCGATACATTATCCAAGGATCTTTTAAGTCTGTTGGAAAGTGCCATGTTCAGACTGTCGTTTTTGGCATTGGTAGAAATCAGACGCTTGATATAGGAATTGGACGCGTTGATTTCGCCAATCAGTTTGTCAATGTTTGCAGAGCCTTTGCCGGTATTGGAAAGACAGGCGTCCAGTGATGATTTAAGCGCATCGTTCTGACTCTTCAGAAGGTTGTTCTCACTGGCGAGTCCTGAATTTACAGACTTCAAATCCTGGATTTCACGCTGGCGGTCACCAATATTGGTGATGCACTGGTTGTAATTTTCATTTAAAGCATCAAACTGTTTCCTGCTCACACAGGACGTGATGGTAACAGCAACTGCCGCAGCCACAATCATTTTTCCTATTTTCATAAGTAGTTGTTTTGTTAGTTTCAAAAGTACCGCTTATCGTCCGAAGATAAAAATTATCTTTGCTAAACATTTCTTAAAAGTGCTTACAATACAGACTTTTCAGGCCCAATTGGACCGTTTCGATGTCTCATTTTCGGAAGACCGCTTTCTTCTTGCAGTAAGCGGTGGCGCAGATTCCATGGTCCTGCTTCATCTCTTTCAGCAGACAGGCGTCAACTTTCAGGTGGCACATGTGAACTACCGGCTGAGAGGCAACGATTCGGATGCTGATGAAGAGTTGGTACGGAATTACTGTTCAGCGAAAAATATTAGATTTCACCTCTATACGGTTTCGGATAAAGATGAAAAACCTGAAGGCTCCGTACAGCTTTGGGCACGGGACCTTCGTTACCGTTTCTTCCGGCAAATTCAACAAAAGGAAAACCTTAACTATCTGGTCACCGCCCATCATCTGAATGACCAACTGGAAACCTTCCTCATCAACCTCTCCCGCGGCACCGGAATAAGGGGTCTGTGCGGAATCACGGAGTTTTCAGACGATATCCTTCGTCCACTGCTCCACTTTTCGAAAGAAGATATCTACCGTTTTGCCGGAGAAAATAAGATTCCGTTCCGTGAAGACCGGTCAAATGCAAAAAATGACTATCTGCGGAATATGATAAGGAACGAAGTTATTTCAAAACTGACAGATGCGCGACCGGACTTTCTGGAAAACTTTGACAAAACCATCAGCTACCTTATTGAGGCTAATAATTTTGTTGATGACAAGATTGCTGAGATCGAGCGTGTTTTAATTCAGGTAAACTTTGGGGGATTCAGTATTGATAAACCCGGGCTTCAAAAAGAAAGTGATTTTGCTAAATTCGAAATCCTGCGAAAGTTTGGATTCTCAAACAAGAACGAAATTTCAAAGATATTTTCAGCCGAAAAAGGCAAAGTATTCCGTTCTCCAACATACGAACTGACCGTGGACAGAGGAACGCTGGTACTGCAGGCCTTACAGGAAACGAAGTCTACGAAGCCTCAAGAATTCATTCTGAATATCCAAGAAGACGAAATCATCCTTCCGGATACCTTCAAAATCACTCGACGGAACAGCAATCGTCTCATGTGGCTTATTGACCGTGAGAAAGTGACCCTTCCGCTTAAACTACGGAAGAAGAAAAGCGGTGATGTGTTTTACCCGATCGGTATGATAGGCAAAAAGAAAATCAGCAAATTTTTTAAGGATGAAAAATTGCCTATTTTAGCCGCGCAGGAAATCTGGCTCCTTTGCGACTCCAGGGATGAAATACTGGGTGTGCTGCCTTTGCGTCAGGACAGGAGGTACGCCTCAGATGCGAAAACAAGCAGTATTATAACCTTAAAATTATAAGGATACCTTTCATTTTCTGCCCAAACCTATCCCCTAACTGATAAAAATATATTGGGTAATGAAGTTGATCAAATTTCTGTTTTTCACTTTCCTGTTCATTTTCGGAACATTTTCCGCACAGATAAAAGATCCTGTAAAACTTAGCTACGAAGTTCTGCCGCTGGGCGATAATCTTTACGAGGCCGTAATTACAGCAAAAATGGAGAGCGGCTGGCATATTTACTCCAAAGACCTGCCTCCGGACAGCGGTATTCCCACAGAACTCATCATCTCCTCAGCCGAAGGAATAACTCTTGTAGGCGGAATTGTGGAAGTCGGCAAAAAGCATGATGAATTTTCCGAAGCTTTTGGAGCCCAAATTGTTTATTATTCCAATTCGGCGAAGTTCAAGCAGAAATTCAGGCTTAAAAATCCGGTGCAACCGGCAACCATCGCTGCAGAGTTCACCTATCAAACCTGCGACGACCGTGTTTGCCTGGCGCCCAACACTCTGGAATTTGCAAAAAAAGTAACTCCGGATGGAAACGTGGCTGCGGCCGAGGTTCCGGTGATTGCTGCTGAACTGCCAAATGACAGTGCCAACATGACAACCGACACACTGGCAGCTACTGCAATCAGCCAGCCGGAAACCGGGACCTTAACCCAACTGGACCCTAATAAACTTAAAATAGAAAGCCTGGACTTTAACAACCCTCTTACAGATTGCGGTGAGGAGAAACAGGAAAAGAGTGAAAACTATCTCACATATCTCTTTCTGGGCTTTCTGGGAGGAATGATTGCCCTGCTTACACCCTGTGTTTTCCCGATGATTCCGCTTACAGTATCTTTTTTTACAAAAGGAAACAAGGACAGATCCAAAGGAGTAAGGGATGCCTTAATGTACGGTTTCTTCATCTTTGCCATTTTCACAGCTTTAAGTATTCCGTTTCATCTTATAGACGGAATCGCAGGAAATATCTTTAACCAGATTTCAACATCAATTTGGCTGAATCTTTTCTTTTTCGCCATCTTCATGTTCTTTGCGTTCAGTTTCTTTGGATATTTTGACATTACCCTACCCAGTGCGATAGCAAACCGCTCTTCACGTGCCGAAGAAGCCGGAGGCATGGTTGGTATCTTCTTTATGGCGCTTACACTCGTAATCGTATCTTTCTCATGCACAGGACCCATCCTGGGATCCTTGCTGGGGAGTGCAGTTACGGGAGCCGCCAATGTTCCCATGCTGCTTACTTTCGCCCTGGCGGGGTTCGGACTGGCCTGGGCCATCGTTTTTGGCGTGCTGGCTCTGTTTCCGCAGGCATTGCAAAGTCTGCCAAAGTCTGGCGGCTGGATGAATACGGTAAAAGTCGTTCTGGGGTTTGTAGAACTGGCATTGGCACTTAAGTTCCTCTCTAAGGCCGACCTTGTTTCGAAAACCTTTATGCTGAAAAGGGAGCTCTTTATCGTTTTGTGGATCCTGATTACGATTGGGCTTGTTCTCTATCTGTTCGGAATTATCCGTTTCCCGCACGACGATAAAAAAGCTAAGATTTCAGCCGGCAGAAAAGTCTTCGGTGTATTAGGAATCGGCTTCCTTGTTTACCTGATCCAGGGACTTGTGCCGGCAGACAGACCAAAGCTGCAAATGCTTTCAGGCATTTTGCCACCGCTTAATGTGAGTTATTTCCATGATGTGGAGGACGGTATCCTGGGCATGAAACCCGAACATGATTATTTTAAAGCCGTTGAGACCGCGCAAAAAGAGAACAAACCTATTTTATTGGATTTCACCGGGTATGGCTGCGAAAACTGCCGTAAAATGGAAGAATTTGTCTGGAGTGAGCCCGACATCCTGCCCATCCTTCAAAACGATGTGATACTGACTTCGCTTTATGTTGATGATAAGGAGGAACTGCCGGCAGACCAACAGACAAGGATTGACATGGGTAATGGCCAGGTGAAGCGGATTAAGACGATAGGCGACCGCTGGAGTATGTTCCAACAGATCAATTTCAACGATAATACACAGCCTGTTTATGTTCTAATTACCCCGGACGGCAAAGTGATTAACGCACCGTTCAAAGGATACAACAGCGACAAGGAAGTCTTCAAGAAATTCCTGGAGTGCGGTATCGGTTACTATAAGAATTCAAAATAGACAGAGTTCCGGCCTGCGGCCGGAACTTTTATTTTCTACTTCAGCGCTTCTTTCATTTGCGGAACATTTATTCCGTTGGTTACATTGTGAATTCCGTTTTCCTCCAGAATTTTAATTGCCTGGCCGCTGCGGTTTCCGCTTTTGCAAAAGACGATTACAGAAGGTTTACCGCGGAACTCATCCACCCGGCTTTGCACCTGATCCAGCGGGATGTTAATTGCACCGTCTATGCTTCCTTCTGCAAATTCTTCAGGGGTACGGACATCTACAAGCATAGCGCCTTGCCGAACCTGTTCTTTAATACCAGTCGGTTGCGTCTTTACTTCCGCAGGTTTGGTGGTATTACACTGCAGGTTAAAGAACAGCAGACCAATAAAAAGGGACGATATTATTTTCATTACTTAAAATTTTTATACAGTTTCAGAAAAGATATAAAAGGTAAATGTAAGGCTTTGTAACCTATATTACACAAAGAGTGATTCTCTTTAAATAACTTTGCAGGAATCAGTAAAAGACTATGGGTAAAAACAGGAATTTAGGGAAAGTTGTATTTTTTGTTCTCGCAGCCGTTTCTCTGCTTCCTTTCACGTCGGCGCCCGTTGCTTTGCTGCTCGGTGTCTTCTTCATCAATATTTTTCAGACCAAAATAGAGCGATTGCCGGAATACACTAAAAAAGTGCTGCAATACAGTATTGTGGGTCTCGGTTTCAGCATTAACCTGGGAATGGCCATAGAGGCCGGAAGCAAAGGTTTTCTGTTTTCTGTATTTACAATTATTCTGGTATTTGCGGCCGGCCTGCTCTTGGGAAAAATGCTGAATATTGACCGCAAAATCACCCAACTCATTTCCGCGGGCACTGCCATTTGTGGTGGCAGCGCCATTGCCGCCGTATCGCCAACAATCAATTCCACCAACAGCCAGAATTCAATAGCGCTGGGAATTGTTTTCCTGCTAAATGCTTTTGCATTACTCATCTTTCCCTATTTAGGGATGTATTTCGGACTCAGCCAGCAACAGTTCGGTATCTGGGCCGCAATAGCAATACACGACACAAGTTCGGTGGTTGGAGCAGCCAGTAAGTTTGGAGACGAGGCGCTGCATATCGCAACCACGGTGAAACTGGCGCGCGCTTTATTCATCATTCCCGTAGTGATTCTGTTTTCAATTGTTTACAAAAAGGAAACAAAGGTCCGGTTCCCACTCTTTATTGCGTTCTTTATTTTGGCGATACTGTTAAATACCTATTTGCCTTTTCTGAAGAATATCACACCCTACATCGCGGAAATATCGAAAGCAGGTCTTAAACTGGCCTTATTCCTTATAGGCACAGGGCTTTCAATTTTGAATTTGAAGTCGATTGGCCCAAAGCCATTTCTGCTGGCGATTTTGCTTTGGATTCTGATAAGTTCGGTATCACTTTTCGCAGTACTGAAATTTTTATAAAGTTACGACAGGTCGTCATTCAGCAGAAGCAATTGATTAACTTTGTTAAAACATTGAGACTTTGAAAAAACTGATACTGCTTCTTTCACTTTCCCTGATATCCTGCAATAAGAACATTGAAAAATACGAACAGAAAAAACTGGCCGATACCCTTCGCGTAATAGATTCTATAAACGCGGCGCGTACGGTTTACAATGACAGTATACGCGCGTTGAACAGCCAGAACAGATATCGCGACCTGACAGGCCGCCATAGATTTACGCACAGCGAAATTCCGGCTTCAGGAACAGTCCATTTTATCAAAAACGGACGTGACCAATATAAAGTGAGCGGCAAGGCTTCCTCCGGAAATGATTTTGTGGAAATAAACGGCGATTTAAAGGTGGTTACAATGCAGTATCTCAATTTTGAAGGTGTAATAAAACAAAAAATTAACGGAACAGCATTCAGACGGACATCAAAAACCTCATTTAAAGATGAGAAAAAGGGACCGTACTGGAGACTGCAGAATAAAAAAGGCGGCGAAGGTTTTGTGGAGTATATAGACATCCATTTCTAATATACTGCACTTTAGTTTCTGTTGAAAAAATTTTATAATTTTGATTATGCTTCACTACGAAATATCCAGTTCCGGCACCGAAAACCTTGTATTACTGCACGGCTTCATGGAAAATCTAATGATATGGGAGGAAATGGAGGCTTTTCTGTCCGAAAAATTCCGACTGGTAAAAATAGACCTGCCCGGCCATGGACTCTCCAAAATACTGGATGAAGTCCATACCATGGAACTAATGGCCGAAGAGGTGAAGAAGGTAACCGACAAACTAAAAATCGACAGGTTCCATTTGCTTGGCCACTCCATGGGCGGGTACACTTCGCTGGCATTCGCAGAAAAGTTTCCCCAAAGCTTAAAGTCACTGACCTTATTCTTCTCATCTTTCTATGCGGATGATGCCGAAAAAAAGGAACAGCGACGAAAAAGTTACAGGATTATCAAGGAGTCATTCCCAAATTATGTGAGAGCCGGAATCCCAAATCTTTTCAGCGAAAATGAGAAGGACATACTGGAAGGCAAAATCGAACTGGCTAAGGAGATTGCCCTCTCCACAAAAAGCGAGGGAGCCCTGGCCGCCGTGAAAGGAATGGTGGAAAGAACGGACAAAGTTTCAGTTATGGAAAATTTTGAGGGTAAGATCCTGGTGATTGCCGGAAAATACGACAATGCGGTTAAAACCGAAGTAATTCTAAAAAACCTGCCGGACCGTACCAATATTAAATCCTATTTACTGGACTGCGGACACAACGGGCATTGGGAGAAACCGGAAGTATGCGCTGCCATCCTCAATACTGAACTGCTACATAATTTGCCTAAAAATCTCGTCTTCTAGTAAGGAAGGTAATCAGGTTAAATTTCAACCCAAAATCACAATATGGAACTTCTGTCAGAGATTCTTATCGCAATCGTTGGCATAGAGCATCTTTACATCCTTTATATGGAAATGTTTGCCTGGGAAACACTGGGCCGGAAAACCTTTAAAGGCGCACTACCTGATGATCTTTTCACACCGACTAAAGGCCTGGCAGCCAATCAGGGGCTGTACAACGGTTTCCTGGCAGCCGGGCTTATCTGGTCTTTATTTATTGCCGATGAAATATGGTCGCAGAATGTGGCACTGTTCTTTTTGGGCTGTGTGGTGGTAGCGGGGGTTTACGGAGCACTCTCGGCCTCACGTAAAATATTCTTTGTGCAGGCGTTGCCTGCGATCATTGCCATTGCCGTTCTTCTGCTGAAATAAATGACCACCAGCCATAAGCACGAAGTTATTTAGAAGTCCTCCGCCTCAATCTTCTCTTTAAAGTCTGCGATAGTTTCTTCAATGGTTTTCATGTATTTCCCGCCGGCCGCGTTAATATGCCCGCCACCGTTGAAGTGATTTCTTGAAAACTGGTTCACATCCACATCATCCTTGGAGCGGAATGAGATCTTGATGAAATCTTCATACAGATCTTCCATAAAAAACGCAGAAACCTGTGTGCCCATTATGCTGAGACCGTAGTTTACAAATCCTTCGGTATCGCCTTTCTGGAAACCGTATTGCTTCAGTTCGTCACGTTTCAGCCAAAGGATTGCTACTTTACCGTCTTTCACTACTTCTATGCGGCCCAGGATAAGCGCGAGCAAATGCAGTCGCGAAACGGTATTCGTATCCCAGGTGCTGGAGGTAATCATGGCAGGATCGGCACCCTTTTCAATCAGGTTGGCGATAATCCGGTGCGTGGTCGCACTGGTGGACCGGAACCGGAATCCGCCGGTATCGGTCATGATGCCTGTATAAAGACACTGTGCGATGTCCAGGTTCACCTTATCTTCTTCTTCCAAAGCCTGAATGAAATGATAGATCATCTGCGAGGTTGCAGGAACCGTAACATCAGAATAGACAAAGTCAAAGTCATCCGGCTGCTGGTGATGGTCTATAAGAATTTTTTTTGCTCTGGCCTTCTCCAGCCACGGACCCACCAGATTGCCGCTGCGGTGTGCGGCATTGAAATCGAGGATGAAGATTACATCTGCATTGTAAATGGCTTCACCCGCAATTTTGCGCTTATAATCGGCAATGATTATTTTTTTGGATTCCGGCATCCACTTCAGGAATTTCGGGAAATCGTTCGGTACAATTACATCAGCCTCCAGACCCATCTGTTTCAGAAAATGCTTCAGACCCAAACTGGACCCAACAGCGTCGCCATCGGGGTTATAGTGAGTGATAATAACAATTTTATTTTCGGGAACAAGAAGGTTTTTAATCTCTGAAATTTCTGAAGGAGTGAACATGTACCAGTGTAAATTTAGGGCACAAATATAAGGCTTTTAGCTGCACCATCTTGGAGAACTGTCACTAAAACTGCTACGCGAAGTGGCTTAATCTACTACGGCAGCATAGTACTGAAGAAAGTATTCATTGATAACATGAAATAATCACAAGTATAATTGGTCAGAGATTATATAGGTGGGACAGTAAACTTATTAAATAGGCAACCAAACAAACTTTTACAAATTAATTTGCAGACAATAAAAACTTTCATATCTTTGCAATCTGAAAAATAAGAGATAGTATTTACTAAAAATATTTAGCGATGAGCAAAAGAACATTCCAACCATCAGAAAGAAAGAAAAGAAACAAGCACGGTTTCAGAGAAAGAATGTCTACACCTAACGGCAGAAGAGTACTTGCTGCAAGGAGAGCGAAAGGCAGAAAAAGCCTGACAGTTAGTGCTCAGCGCGCTAAGAGATAATTTTTACATCTCTACATCATATATATGCTTGAAAAAGAAATTTTTCAGGCATTTTTTGTTGTTAAACTTTTCCTAAAAATTTAGGATTACAGTACAGGATTATTTATTTTTGAAAATTATACAATTCAACTAAAGACCAATGCCGCACAGACACGAAACCGGAGAGAACATCATCAACCTTAGTAATGCTACCATTGCACAGAAAAACTTTACTGTTCTCAAAATGGTGGATCTTCACATAAAAAAAGGTAAATTCTGTTACCTGATCGGCAAAACAGGTTCCGGTAAAAGTTCTCTGCTGAAAACACTTTACGGACACATCCCCTTAGCCGCAGGCGAAGGCAGCGTGGCAGGTTTTGACCTGGCTAAACTGCGTACCTCACAAATCCCGGACCTGCGCAGACGTCTGGGCATCGTATTTCAGGATTTCCAGTTGCTGCCTGACCGCACGGTTGAAAAGAACCTGAAGTTTGTACTGCAGGCTACAGGCTGGACGGATAAAACTAAAATGGACGACCGCATCAATGAAGTTCTTGAAAGCGTGGGTATGAAAACCAAGAAACACAAAATGCCGCACGAGCTTTCCGGTGGCGAGCAGCAGCGTGTAGCGATTGCAAGGGCTTTACTGAATCATCCGGAACTTATCCTGGCCGATGAGCCTACAGGAAACCTGGATCCCGAAACGTCCAATGAGATTATGACGCTTCTGAAGAAAGTAGCGGTTGAAAACCATGCTGCCGTGGTAATGGCCACGCACGATTACCACATGATACAGAATTTTCCGGGTGAGGCTATTCGCTGTGAAGATGGAAACGTTTCAGTGCTGGACACTGCTGAACTGTTTGAATAATCCGGCCGGCTAATTTCTATTTAGCTTCCATTACCGAATACATGAAAGTCCCGGGTGGCTTCCAGATACTGTTCTGAATAAACCCTGGGGCCTTTTTCAATTACAAATTCCTGCTCCGTAGCAGGAATCTCTTTTTTGGAGAATTCCAGTACATTCCTTTTGACAGGGCCACCGGCAATTCCGAAAATATTTATCCTCCGTATCAAATGCAGTCCCAGTTGCCGGGCAATGTGTTCCAGGCCCGGGGACTGACCCGAAGGGACAATTAAGGAAATAATTCCACCGTCCCGAAGCAGGCCTACGCCGCGATGCAGAATTACAGCTGCGTCCATTTCTATAGTTTGCCGGGCGAAAACATCTTTAGCAGATTCATTAACTTCAAAATACGGTGGATTGGAAATGATAAGGTCAAATTCCGAATCGCTGCTGAATGATTTAAAATCAGCCTGCAGTGCCCGCAACCTGTCGCGATAAGGAGAATTCTGAAAATTACTGTTTGCAAGCGCCACTGCTTCGGGATTAATATCGAGAGCAGTAACGTGCAGTTCAGGATTGCGCTGTGCCAGCATTAAGGAAATAAGACCTGTTCCGGTGCCCGCTTCCAAAACCTTTTTTACACCGTCCAGATGCGACAGCGCTCCCAGGAGCACCCCGTCTGTACCTACCCGGAAAACATCAGCCTGCTGACTAATTTCAAAATTTTGGAATCGGAAAGGTTTCATTACAGATTTGTAGGCAGCGAAATGGTGAACTTAGCTCCCTTGCCGGGTTCGGATTTAACGGTGATCACCCCACCGTAATCTTCCACCATCCTGCGCACCATAGTAAGTCCCAGACCCATACCTGATGATTTGGAAGTAAAACTTGGCTCAAATATACGCTCAATCATACTGCCGTCAATTCCCACCCCGTTATCATCTACAGAGATAATTACCCTTTTGTTTATCTGCTCCAGATCTACATTAATAATAGGTTCGGCCACGTCTTCAACAGCCTGCTTTGCATTGGTAATTAGGTTGGTGATGATCCGGTTCAGATAAATGCGGTCCATTTTAATAAGGATATCTTCTCTGTTACTGTGAACAAAAATGCGGTCGTCATTAAAAATCCTGAGAATGGATTCCACCTCTGCATTCAGATGAAAGGTCTCATTATTTTTTTCCGGAAGCTGCGCAAACTGTGAAAAAGCCGTAGCCACCGTGGCTACCATATCGATCTGGTCTATCACAGATGAACTCATTTTTTTCAGCTTTTCTTTTATGTCAGGATCCGCCGGGTCAAATTTCCGTTCAAAATTCTGGATGGTAAGCTTCATGGGCGTAAGCGGATTCTTCACTTCATGTGCCACCTGTTTGGCCATTTCGCGCCAGGCTTTTTCCTTTTCACTGAAGGCCAGGCGGTCCTTATGGTCCTGAATCTGAAGTATCATCTTATTATAGGCTTTCACCAAAGCACCTAACTCATCGTTCTGATAATACGATATGGGCTGCATTTCCTTATCAAAGATAGTGATGCGGGTAATTACCTCTGAAAACCTGGAGATTGCATCTGTAAGATGTCGAGAAATAACCCAACTTAACCAAATACTGAAAACAATTACAAGCAGATTGACCAAAAGCATGTACTTAAGATACTTATTCAGAATATC
This sequence comes from Chryseobacterium sp., assembly GCF_008831505.1. NCBI lineage: Bacteria > Pseudomonadati > Bacteroidota > Flavobacteriia > Flavobacteriales > Weeksellaceae > Chryseobacterium > Chryseobacterium sp. The sequence continues at coordinate 2,334,849 of NZ_CP044507.1, forward strand.
CAAATACGCACTTTCGTTATGGTAGAAAGGAAAATAAACTATAGCGATAGGCTCCAGCGAGTTATTCTGAAAAATGGTATAAGAGGAGGTTTTATTAGCACCCACGGTGGCGTCGTATTCCTGCACATCGACCCTTTTGTTACCGGCAATTACGCCGTGTAAAATATTCTGTGGTATTTTTTTCTGTGCCACCAAATTTCTTTCCCGGTTGGAAAGGAGAAAATTACCGTTCAGATCATAAATTATAATATCCTGTTTAGTGATATCGGCAATTTCCAGAATCTTATCTTTCAGGACCTCGGGCAACTGCTCCGTACTTACAGGTTTCTGGCTCACGGCGTAGTCCAGTGCAGCCATAAGGCTGTTGGTCTTGTTCTGCATATCCGTACGGCTTTGCTCCTTGGCATTGTTCTTCAGCAGAAAATAGGAAAGTATAGACGAACCCGCCATGCTCAGAATACAAACTACGATAAAACCCCAGAAAACCCGGTTCCGAAGACTGTAACCTTTATATTTACTAAGTGGCATGCTTGGCTGTGAGTTTGGCTATGTATTTTCCGATGATGTCAAATTCAAGATTAACCTCATCGCCGACTTTTAAGTTTTTCATATTGGTAAAATTCCAGGTGTAAGGAATCACGGCCACCGAAAAACGGTTGTCGCCGCTCTCGGCAACGGTTAGGCTGATTCCGTTTACTGTTATGGATCCCTGCGGAACTGTTATAAAATCACTTTCCTCTTCATAGGAAAAGGTAAGCACATAACTTCCGTCCTTCTGCTCCATAGCAATAAGCCTGCCAGTCAAGTCTACATGTCCCTGCACAATATGCCCGTCCAACCGGCCGTTCATCTGCATGCAGCGCTCCAAATTCACCTCTGTGCCTACTTCCCACCTACCCAGATTTGTTTTTTTCAGCGTTTCGTCTATTGCAGTTACCACATAACCGCCCTCCAGCAACTGCACCACCGTGAGACAGCAACCATTATGCGCAACGCTTTGGTCTATTGATAATTCGTGAGCAAATGCACAGCTCATGGTAAAATGGATATTGCGGCCCTGTGTTTCTATTTTCTCCACGGTGCCGGTAGACTCAACGATGCCTGTAAACATAAAATAAAGTGTTATGGATGATGTTCGGTTGACTGTATATTAATACAGAAAGTTATTTATAAATTTGTAACCTTTAAACAAATTCAAAGATAGTGATATGAGTTCAAAACAACATAAGGTGAGGGTGGGAATTTCGGTTGGTGATTTTAACGGCATCGGCCCCGAAATCATAATGAAGACCCTGAACGACAAAAGCATCACTGACTTTTTCACACCTGTCATCTTTGCATCCGGTAAACTCTTCACTTATCAGAAAAACATCTTCAAACTCCAGCAAAGTTTCCATTATGTAAATGAGGCCTCCGAAGCTCAGGGCGGCAAAATTAATATGGTGAACCTCTGGAAGGACAATGTAAATGTAGAATTGGGCAAACCCACAGAAGAATCTACCAAAATGGCGATTGATTCTCTGGAGGCCGCTACGTCCGCATTACTAAATAACGACATCGATGTACTGGTAACCGCACCCATCAACAAGGACGAAATGATGAAGCAGGGTTTCGCTCATGCCGGCCACACCGGTTACCTGGAAGAGAAAGCCGGCAAAAAAGGACTCATGTTCCTGGTAACAGATGACCTTAAGGTCGCAGTATCCACCCACCATATTCCGGTGTCGCAGGTGGCCGCGAGCATATCAAAAGAAAAGATAAAGAAACAGATCAAACTTCTGAATCAGTGCCTTATAGAGGATTTCCAGATCCAGAAACCCAAGATTGCCGTATTGGGTCTAAACCCACATGCCGGTGATGGCGGTCAGATCGGAAGGGAAGAAATTGAAATCATTCAGCCTGCTGTTGCCGAAATCTTTGACAATGGCATAATGGCTTTCGGTCCCTTCCCGGCCGACAGTTTTTTCCAGCCGGAGAAGTACCGGAACTTCGATGCTGTACTGGCCATGTATCATGACCAGGGGCTTGCTCCCTTCAAGACCCTGGCGTACGCAGACGGAGTGAATTATACCGCGGGCCTGCCATTTATACGTACTTCACCGGATCATGGTGTCGCTTACGATATAGCAGGACAAAACACCGCCGATGAACAGAGTTTTCGTGAAGCAGTTTTTGCGGCAGTGCGGATTTTTAAAAACCGATCCGAATATCAGGCATTAATGGAATCCCGACTCAAACCAAAGCGAGCTGCAGCAGACACTGGTGTGGATGAAGATTTGCCTAAAGATTCAGCAAGGTAACATGACCATTTTTTGGTTCATGCAGATAGCGCGTTACCTTTTTAATTCTGAATGCGTTACCAAAGAGCAGCCAATTACTGAACATTGGTTGAAATATATTTGCTAATTAAAAAATAATGCATATTTTTGCACACTCATTTTATGGAGAAGCTAAGAAAATATGAAGTTGTATTTTCCGGCCTTAAAAACGGAAAGCATAACTTCCGGTTTGAGATAGATAAGGAGTTCTTTCAGCTGTTTGATACAGAGCAGGAGTTTACAGACCCCAAACTGGTTGCTGATGTTTTAATGGAGAAACACACTACTTTTCTGGAGTTCTGGATAACTACTTCAGGAACTGTAAACCTAACCTGTGATATTACGAATGATCAGTTTGACCATCCTATATCCAGCGAGATGCGGCTACTTGTACAGTTCGGTGAGGAGTATGATGACAGTGAAGAGGAAGTAATAACCATTCCGCGGAATGATCATGCCTTCAATGTAGCACAGTTTATTTATGAAGAGGTGATGCTGGCGATTCCGATGAAGAAGATTTCACCAAATATTTCCGATGAGGATATAGAGAACCTGGAGAAATACAAACCGCAGGTAGAAACAGATAAAGAACCGGAGGCAGATCCCAGATGGGACGCCCTTAGAAAATTAAAAGATAAAAATTAACATAGAATAATTAATAATTATTAGCAATGGCACATCCAAAGAGAAGACAGTCGTCTACAAGAAGAGATAAAAGAAGAACGCACTACAAGGCATCAGTTCCTCAGCTTGCTAAAGACGCTGCGTCAGGTGAACTGCACCTGTACCACAGAGCTCACTGGCATGAAGGAAAACTTTACTACAGAGGAAAGGTAGTAATGGAAAAAACGATAGAAACTACAGAAGAAGCTTAAGATCATTTCTTAACGCAAAACTTCCATTTCACATAAAAAACCACTCGATTACAATACTTTCGGGTGGTTTTTTGTTGTGTTTTCTTAAAAATTGGTATCTTTGAAACCTTAATTAAATATCAAATATGGACATTAGAGAAATACAGAACCTCATTAAATTTGTATCAAAAGCAGAGGTTTCCGAAGTGAAGTATAAAACGAAGGATTTTGAAATTACGATCAAGACTCCTCTGGCAGGAAATGACACAGTAAGCTATATCTCACAACCTGCTATGTACCAGGGCCAGGCACCTGCACCGCAGGCAGCTCCACAGGCCGCACCTGCTGCTGCAGCCGAGAAACCTGCTGAAGCTGCATCTGATGACAGTAAATACCTTACCATCAAATCTCCAATGATTGGTACTTTCTACAGAAAGCCAAGTCCAGATAAAGATGTTTTTGTTAATGTAGGCGATGAAGTATCCAACGGAAAAGTGGTTTGTGTTATTGAAGCGATGAAGCTATTCAACCAAATCGAATCCGAAATCTCAGGAAAAATCGTTAAAATCCTTGTGGATGATGCTACTCCTGTAGAGTACGACCAGCCTCTGTTCTTAGTTGACCCTTCCTAGTCATTTTAAATTGTAAATTATAGTTTCGGACATTATTTAGCCGGAATAATTTAAAATTCAGAATTTAAAATTTAAAATCAAAAGATGTTCAAAAAAATATTAATTGCCAACAGGGGCGAAATCGCTATGCGTATACTCCGCACCTGTAAGGAAATGGGCATTAAGACCGTTGCAGTATACTCTATTGCCGATAAGGACAGCCTCCATGTAAGATTTGCAGATGAAGCCGTATGTATAGGTCCGGCCATGAGCAAGGATTCCTATCTTAAGATCCCAAACATCATTGCAGCTGCTGAAATTACAAATGCAGATGCCATCCACCCAGGTTACGGATTTCTATCCGAAAACTCCAACTTTTCCAGAATCTGCCAGAAAAACGGTATCAAGTTTATTGGTGCCACACCCGAACAGATCGACCGTATGGGAGATAAAGCGAATGCGAAGGCAACGATGAAGGAAGCGGGTGTTCCCTGTGTTCCGGGTTCCGACGGTCTCATAGACTCTTACGAACATGCACTTCAGCTAGCTAAGGAAATTGGTTATCCTGTAATGATTAAAGCTACCGCAGGTGGTGGCGGAAAAGGGATGAGGGCCGTCTGGAAGGAAGAGGACCTTAAGGATCACTGGGAATCTGCCATACAGGAAGCTGTTGCCGCATTTGGAAACGGCGGCATGTACATGGAAAAACTTATAGAGGAGCCAAGGCATATTGAAATTCAGATTGCCGGCGACCAATATGGCAAAGCCTGTCACCTTTCCGAAAGGGACTGCTCCGTACAGAGAAGAAACCAAAAACTTACAGAAGAAACTCCATCACCGTTCATGACCGATGAACTTCGTGAAAAAATGGGGGAAGCAGCTGTGAAAGCGGCTGAATATATCGGGTATGAAGGCGTAGGAACCATTGAATTCCTGGTGGACAAACACAGGAATTTCTACTTCATGGAAATGAATACACGTATTCAGGTAGAGCACCCGATTACCGAGCAGGTGGTGGATTATGACCTGATCCGTGAGCAAATCCTTTTGGCTTCAGGCTCACCCATCAGCGGTATCAACTATTATCCAAAACTGCACTCTATTGAATGCCGTATCAATGCGGAAGATCCTTACAACGATTTCAGACCATCACCGGGAAAAATTACAGGTCTTAATATTCCTGGAGGACACGGAATCCGTGTAGATACTCACGTATATGCGGGTTATACCATCCCATCCAATTATGATTCCATGATTGCCAAGCTGATAACGACGGCGCAAACCCGCGAAGAGGCCATCTCCAAGATGAAACGTGCTCTGGAAGAATTCTATATTGAGGGAGTGAAGACTACAATTCCATTCCACAGACAACTTATGGAAAATGAAGATTACCTGGCCGGAAATTACACCACGAAATTCATGGAAGATTTTGTGATGGATAAGAAATTTGACCATTAAATAATCAACACTTATCGATACAGGAATCCGTCTCATTACTGAGGCGGATTCTTTTTGGTTTTATCCGGACCAGCCGTACCCAATTTTCTACCTGCAATTCCGCCAGGTATTGTCACAATACTTTTGCTGTGCACATTTTTCACGAGGATCCGATAATTCAAAATAGAAACGGGTGCAGCTGTCATAATTATTCCACCACGGGCAACTGAAAATATTTCCCTATTTTTGCTTCAAATCATGGATCAATGAATGCAATGAACAGCAGTGAATATATACAGCTTGAAGAAAAATACGGTGCCCATAATTATCATCCGCTACCGGTAGTACTGGATCGTGGCGAAGGTGTGTATGTTTGGGATGTTGAAGGGAAACAGTATTTTGATTTCCTGTCGGCCTACTCTGCTGTTAACCAGGGTCACTCACACCCAAAAATCGTGGAAGCACTTGTAAACCAGGCTTCAAAACTGGCGCTTACGTCCCGGGCCTTCTACAATTCCAAACTGGGCGAATACGAAAAGAAAATCACTGAACTTTTTGGTTTCGATAAAGTGCTGCCAATGAACTCAGGTGCGGAGGCAGTGGAAACCGCAGTGAAGATCGCCAGAAAATGGAGCTATGAAGTTAAAGGCATTTCGGAAAACCAGGCACAGATCATTGTGTGTGACAACAACTTTCACGGGCGTACTACTACAATTGTCTCATTCTCCAATGATCCGGACGCAAGTACCAATTATGGTCCCTTTACACCCGGATTTGTGAGAATTCCTTACAACAGCCTGGAAGCACTGGAGCAAATACTCCGGGAGCAGTCTGCCACAACGGCGGCATTCCTTGTGGAACCCATTCAGGGCGAGGCCGGCGTTTATGTTCCGGACGAAGGTTACTTAAAGGGAGCTTCAGAACTCTGCAAAAAATACAACGTCCTTTTTATTGCTGATGAAGTACAGACCGGTATAGCACGCACCGGTAAGCTGATTGCCTGTCATCATGAAGATGTACAACCCGATATCCTGATTCTGGGCAAGGCACTTTCCGGCGGCATGTATCCGGTATCTGCAGTTCTTGCTGATGACCACGTTATGAACGTTATTAAGCCGGGGCAGCACGGTTCAACTTTTGGCGGCAATCCGCTGGCCTGCGCAGTCGCCATGGCTGCACTTGATGTGGTTGAAGAAGACGGACTTTCTGAACGAGCTGAAAGACTGGGGAAAATGTTCCGTGCCGAAATTGAGAGAATCATTGCCAAAACCGACCTCATCGTCAGTGTACGCGGCAAAGGCTTGCTGAATGCCATCATCATCAATGATACCCAGGACTCTCCTACAGCCTGGAACCTTTGTGTGGACCTGATGAAAAACGGTCTTCTGGCCAAGCCAACGCATGGAAATATCATCCGTCTGGCACCGCCATTGGTTATCACTGAGGAACAGCTGATGGAGTGCGTTCGGATTATTGAGAAGACGGTGTTGGAATATATGAAATAGCATATGCCGGAGAAAATCAGCGGATTAATCATCACATTTAATGAAGAAAAAAATATTCAGGAAGTCCTGAAATGTTTTGACTTTTGTGATGAAATAATCGTCGTTGATTCATTTAGTACTGATCAAACAGTACAGATTGCGCGGCAAAACCCTAAGGTTAAGATTGACCAACACAAATTTGTTGATTATACGAAACAACGTAACAGAGCGCTTTCCCTGGCCGAAAATGACTGGGTTTTTTTTCTTGACGGTGATGAAAGAACCACACCGGAACTTCAAAATGAAATCATCGAAACAATAAGCGCCAAGAATGCAAAAGATGCTTATTATATTCGCAGAATCTTTTTTGTTGGGAATAAAAAAATAAAATTCTCAGGAACCCAAAATGATAAAAACTTCCGCCTGTTCCGGAAGTCTAAAGCCAAATACGCAGAAAACAAAAAGGTACATGAAACCTTAGCGGTCAATGGAACCACCGGAATACTAAAAAATAAACTCTTTCATTACTCTTTTGAAAATTTTGAAAACTTTAAGAAGAAAATGCTTTATTATGGTTTTTTGAAAGGGAAAGAACTTACAGAAAAAGGGGGAAAATATTCAGTAGTCACTCATTGGAGCAAAGTAGTTTTTAAATTTATCAAAATGTATTTTCTGAAATTAGGCTTTCTGGATGGTATAAATGGTTTACGAATAAGTTACTTGCAGGGTCTGTACGTCCATGAAACTTATAAAACTTTAAAGCAGAAGAAATGAAAATATGTGTGATAAGCTTTGACTTCTGGCATTATGATGAGCACATTGTACGCAAGCTGAATGAACGTGATATTAAGGCTCACCATATCAATATTGGAGCTTTCTCGCATAAACATTTGGGGAGCAAAATTTCGAACGCTTTCAGTAAAATATTATTTGGAAAGAACCTTAAACATCAGAAACGGCAACGGTTTGTAATAGAATCCCTTGAAAAAATCGGTTTTCAGGATCAAATTCTGGTATTAAATCCGGACACTTTAGATTCAGAGACTTTGAAGTTTATCAAAGAACGAACTTTTCGCTGCATCACCTATTTATATGATAGTTTGGAGCGCTATCCTGTGCAGGACAAACTGCATTTTTTTGATAAAATCTTTTCTTTTGATGACAAAGATGTACGGGAATTCGGTTTTGAAAAACTTACCAACTATAATTATCTTGAATACCTTCCGGCAGAGGATCAGAATCCTCAACTGGATTTGTACTATATTACTTCTTACGATAAAAACAGAAACGCCATTTTGCGGAAACTGGCTCCTGTATTGCATAAAAAAGGAATTTCGCATCGTTTTTTAATTGTGGGAAAACGAATTTGGAAAGAGCAGATTAGAGCCAGTGAACCACTGAAAAATTATGCAGTTCTGAAACGTAAAACTATTCCCGCAGCGGAAACCATCAGTGTTTATAGAAATACGAAAGCTATACTTGAGTTGATGCGGGCCGGACAAACAGGCTTAAGTTTTCGTTTTTTTGAAGCTATGGCACTGGAAAAAAAAATTATTACCAATAATCGTGAGATACCAAATTATGACTTTTATACTCCGGAAAACATTTTGATTCTGAAGGACGATTTCAGCAATCTGAATAAAGATTTTTTTGAGAAACCCTACCGCAAGTTATCCCAGGATGTTTATGACTATTATACGTTAGACAAATGGGTAGATCGCGTTTTTGATTTGAAATGAAGAAACTTCAACATATTAATCTTCACCAAAGAACTTCACCATCCGTTAATTTCAAAAAGCAAGGGAACGGGAATTTAAAATGAAATCAAATAAAAAGAACATACTTGTTTTACTGCCTTCCAACTATCAGCTATATTCACTAATAGAAAAAAATCTTTTGGAAAACGGTTACGATGCTAATGTGCTTACTCCAGATTCAGAGAAATTCAGATACAGGAACTTAAATCAGAAAATTACTAACTTCTACCAGAAGACTTTTCTTAACAATAAAGAATATAAAAGGAAACTTAAGGAGGAATTTGCAACTCAGATGCTGATAAAAGCGATAGACAAACATTCATCTTATGACTATGTGCTGGTAATAAGGGCGGATTTTTTTTCGTTAGAAATTCTAAACCATGTCAGATCGAAAACTCAAAACTTTGTAAGCTATCATTTTGATGGTATTAACAGATACCCAAAGATTTTTGAAAGGATATCAATTTTTGACAGATTTTACGTGTTTGACCGTGAGGATATAGATCAGCATCGTAATCTTGAGTTGTTACCCTGCACCAATTTCTATTTTGATTACCCTGAATTACCGGATTTAAATATTAAATTTGATTTTTATTTTTTAGGTTCCTATCACGAAAGTCGGAATGAAATATTACTGGATTTTCAAAAGTTTAGTGAAAAACACCAAATGGTGGCTAAAATGGAAATTGTTTACAATAAAGAAGATAAACCCAGTATTGATATTCAGGCTAAATTTGACTGTATACCCCACTATATCAGTTTTGAGAAGTACCTTCTGAATATACAGAATAGCAAATACATCCTTGATATTTTGATATCGGAACATAGTGGATTGTCTTTCAGGGTATTTGAAAGCCTTAAATACAAAAAGAAGTTGATTACCACCAACAAAACCATTGTGGGCTATGAATTTTACCATCCTAATAACATTTTTGTTTTAGATAGTAATTACGATCAGCTGCTGGAGTTTCTTGAATTGCCGTATGTTGAAATGGATGACTCCATTATAAAGACATATAGTTTTACAAATTGGCTTAATTATCTTTTCAAAATAGAACCTTATAGAAATATTGATTTACCCGATGTTAGTTAGTATTATAATTCCCTGCTATAATAATGAGGAGGTTATTGCAGAAACGATAGATTCTGCGCTTTCCCAGAGCTATTCGTCAGTTGAAATCATTGTCGTTGACGATGGTTCTACGGACCAATCCGCTAAGGTAGTTCAGGAAATCTGCTCCAAACATCCTAACATCATCTTTCATTCAAAGGAAAACAGAGGTCCATCTCATACCAGGAATTTCGGTGCTCAGATTTCTAAAGGAGACTATCTGGTATTTCTTGATGCTGATGACAAGCTGCATCCAGATTATGTAAAGAAATGTATTGCTGAGTATCAAAAAAATCCGGAATTAAACATTGTTTACTCAGGTGCGGAATTTTTTGGCAGCAAATCGGGTGTTTGGAAGCTGCCGGATTACAGGCCTGCCAGTTTCCTTATAGATAATTGTATTCCCATTTTCGCGATGATAAAACGGGAGGTTTTTTTTGATGTCGGTAAATTTGATGAAAATATGCATTTTATAGAGGATTGGGAACTGTGGATCAGGATACTGAAAAAATATCCGGGCGTTTACAAAATTCCTGAAACACTCTTTTATTACAGGAAATCCGGCGCAAAGAATTCTTTAACGGATTTAAATGAGAAACAGAATGATATTTCAGATAATGCACGACTCTATCTTTATAATAAACATTATTCTTATTACAAAGAAAATGGTCTTTCAATAAGCAAGCTGATCACCTCCGTGCGCGACAATTTAAAGTTCAAAGAAAAATATTATAACGTTTGGTACAGAAAGTATTTTTATAAATATTTTAAACCATCCAAATACAGGAGTTTTTACCTTAATTAATATGAAAGTATCAATCGTTACTTCTTATTACAACAGAAGGAATCTTTTTATTAAGACGCTTGAGAGCATCAGCAGACAGGTAAATGCTAATAACATTTCTTTAGAGGTAATTGCTGTAGATGACGGGAGCGATGCAAACGAAAGGCTGGAAGATCTGACATCCGTTTTTCCTTTCCTGAAAATCATTCGTATCGAAAAAAAAGACAAGTGGTATACTAATTCATGTATCCCCTTTAATATAGGATTTACTCATGCAACTGGCGAAATAATAATCCTCCAAAATCCGGAATGCTTACATTATGGGAATATTATAGATTATGCTTTAACCAATATTGACACAAATATCTACTTAAGTTTCGGTTGTTACTCATTAGACGAAGAACCAACCGACAATATCGATCATTATCTAAGTCATCCAAAAAAACTTGAAAGATTAATTTCTGACAATAATGTTGAGAATACCCGTGATGGAAGCAATAGCTGGTACAACCATTCTGTCATTAGACCCTGCGCTTATCACTTTTGCTGTGCGATTCTGAAAGAAGATTTATTGGATCTGGGCGGATTTGATCCGCTTTACGCCAATGGAGTTGCATATGACGATAATGAACTTCTTCACCGCATAAAACTGAAGAAAATGAAAGTAGAGATCATTGATAATGAGATCGTGCTTCATCAAAATCATTACAAAAGGAAATCTTCTTATAATAATCCCGTAATTCTAAACACAAAAGAACTCGATAAAAGGCAAACGCTCATTGAGAAAAACCAAAAACTGTTTGAGGAATACACCCTTAACAAAACCAACTGGAAAGTAAATGGGATTCCGGTATATACAGCAAAAAGGCCTTTTAAATTTTTTCTTGGTAAATTATTCAGAATAAAATAAAGAACAGTCCAGCATATTATTCCCCAGTAACCAAATACTTCTCGAGCACCTTCAAACTGCACAAATCTTCCACTTTCCGGTTGTAAAACTGCTCGCAGTGGCTGTGTGCATTTTCCAGAATGAACCGGCACTTGTCGGGATGGGCGAGATAATGCTGAAGCTGAGTTTCCAGATCCGAATAATCGTCCTTTATTTCAATATAATGTACGCCACCCACCAGCGAACCCTCCATAAACCATGTTTCCAGCGTAGGCTTTGGCATTACCGCAATGGAGTTGGAGGACATGACCCACTTCAGGTTGGTAGCCACGTCATTTCCCTGTAAACACAGGATGAATTTATAGTTCAGGTGGTCAACTATTGAAATTTTCTTTTTTATCCAGAGCGGATTTCCGCCCTGCGCATTCACCTGTCCCAAGTCGCAAAGCGGATGGCCGAAATACTGGCTGAAAAAATGATAGCGGTGCTCCTGAAAAACAGCTCCCCGCCCGATAAGAACATCTTTTTTAGTTTGGAAAGGCTGGTCGTTGCGAACCCATACAAAATGACGCGCTTTATCTAGATTCAGCAGTACACTGTTATGGTTATCTGCTGCAACAGGGCGGCTTTTTACAATACTTGGCAAATCGGGCACAGTAGTCACATCACCAAAAACAAAATTGATGGGAAGTTCTTCCGGAAAAAAGCGGGCGTATTCGTAGGTGTCGTGATAGTAGGTTTTAGGTGTTACCGGACTCCGCAGGTCCTTCAGCGTGCAGCAGGGTGAAGATGTTGAACTTTTAACTGAAGAACGGCAGTAATAATCGACCCGGGAAGCCACCAATTCCAATTGCGATGCGCTTAGCGAGCGCTCCAGTTCCTTAATTTTTACGCTGTATGAGGTTGTGGGTAAAATACGGCGGAGGTAGGCCTTTATATAATAAAAGAATTTAACCTGTTTTTCAACTTTTGCCATCATAACGAAATCATGCGGGAGAATTAGGATTTATCTCCGTTCCGGGCATAATCGTCCTGAAGTCTTACAATGTCATCTTCACCAAAATAAGTACCTGTCTGTACTTCTATAAACTGTAACAGTTCAGAAGAATTATTTTCAATTCTGTGTTTGGAAAACTGTGGAATGAAGATGCTCATTCCGTAACTTAGCTGGTGGTTCTCGCCATCCAGTACAACCGTAGCTTCACCCTGTATTACCGTCCAGAATTCTTGACGGTGATGGTGATACTGATATGAAAGTCGGTGCCCCGGCAGAACCTCAATTCTTTTGAGTTTGTATGTAGGTTCGTCGGCGAGCACATAATACTTTCCCCATGGTCGTTCCCCTATTTCGAGCATTGATTCATATTTGATGCAAAACTAAATAAAATATTACATTCCTGCACCAAAAGTCATTTTTTGGCTAAATTTGCCCAAATTTAAATCTATGAGTAAAGTTAGAGTTCGTTTTGCGCCCAGTCCCACCGGTCCGCTGCACCTGGGTGGTGCCAGAACGGCCTTATATGATTACCTTTTTGCAAAGAAAAACAACGGGGATTTTGTACTCCGTATTGAAGATACTGATACCGCCAGATATGTGGAAGGTGCCGAAGATTATATCATGGATGCGCTGGAATGGGCGGGCATTACGCCGGACGAAAGCCCAAGGCATGGTGGCAACTACGGACCCTACCGTCAGAGCGAAAGACGGGATATTTATGACAGGCATATCGCGGAAATCCTGAAGACGGACTATGCTTATATGGCTTTTGATACCCCCGCCGAACTGGATGATATCCGTAAGCATTATGAAGAAAAAGGCGAGGTTTTCTCCTATAATAATATTACCAGAAACCAACTCAAAAACAGTTTGGCCCTGCCTGCAGACGAAGTGCAGAAACTTCTGGACGAAAAAGCGCCCTATGTAATCCGTTTTAAAATGCCCGTGAACCGCATTTTGAACCTGGAAGACACCATTCGCGGTAAATTTGCCGTGAATACTGATACACTGGATGATAAAGTACTCGTTAAGAACGACGGTATGCCTACCTATCACATGGCCAATATCATAGATGACCACGAGATGGAAATCAGCCACGTTATCCGTGGCGAGGAGTGGCTCCCCTCTATGGGGCTTCACGTACTTCTTTACGAAGCAATGGGTTGGACCGCTCCGGAGTTCGCACACCTGCCACTTATCCTGAAGCCCGAAGGTAAAGGAAAACTGAGCAAAAGAGACGGGGCCAAATTTGGCTTTCCGGTGTTCCCGATGAATTTTACAGACCCGGAAACCAAGGAGGTTTACCCCGGTTATAAAGAACACGGCTATCTGCCGGAAGCCTTCGTAAACTTCCTGGCTCTCCTGGGTTGGTCGCCTGCAGAGGACAAAGAGATACTGAGCCTGGAAGAAATGGCGCAGGAATTTGACCTTCATAAAGTACATAAGGCAGGGGCACGCTTCAGCAAGGAGAAAGCAGACTGGTTTAACCATCAGTACCTTCAGAAAAAAAGCGATGAAGAGGTTCTTCTGATGCTGCAGGAACTGGAACCCGAAAGAACAAATGCTCTTGCTAAGGACAAACTTCTGAAAATCGTTTCCCTGATGAAAGAACGCGCCACCTTTGTAAAGGACATCTACGAAAGCGGAAAATTCTTTTTTGAAGCGCCGGAATCTTTTGATGAAAAAGCGGTAAAAAAAGCCTGGAACGACCAAACGGCGGGCATCATTACACAGTTTTCTGAAACCTTAAATGCTGATGATTTTAATGCTGCCAATCTTAAGGAAGCCATCAAAAATTTTGCTGAAACCCAAAACCTGGGCATGGGCAAGGTCATGATGCCTCTCCGCCTTGCGCTTGTAGGCGAGCTTAAAGGTCCTGATGTACCGGATATTATGGAAATAATTGGTTTTGAGGAGACTAAATCGCGTATTTCAAATGCGGTAAATAATATCGGATAAGTCTCTGCAATTTTCACTAATTTTGAAGGATAATTTTCAGGATATGCAATATTTAGAATTTGAAAAGCCAATTGAAGAACTGATGGAGCAGTATCAAACCTGTTCAATCGTAGGCGAAGATGCCGGAGTAGATGTGAAGTTGGCCTGTTCTCAGATTGAGGACAAAATCATTGAAAAGAAAAAGGAAATATATCTGAACCTTACACCATGGCAGCGCGTGCAGCTCTCCAGACATCCGGACCGCCCTTACACACTGGATTTCATCAATGGAATTGTAGATAAAGACAGCTTCCTCGAGCTTCATGGCGACCGTAATTTTGCTGATGATCCGGCAATGATCGGTGGTTTGGCTACGATAGACGGTCAGAAAGTGATGCTGATCGGAACCCAAAAAGGGCGTACCACCAAGGAAAGACAGCACCGCAGATTCGGCATGAGTAATCCCGAAGGTTACCGTAAAGCTTTACGCTTAATGAAACTCGCTGAAAAATTCCGCATTCCTGTTATTACGCTAATTGATACACCGGGAGCCTATCCCGGACTTGAAGCTGAAGAAAGAGGTCAGGGTGAAGCCATTGCACGTAATATTTTCGAGATGACGATGCTGAAGACGCCTATCTTCTGTTATATCATCGGCGAAGGTGCCAGTGGCGGTGCCTTAGGAATCGGCGTGGGTAATAAGGTTTACATGCTGGAAAATACCTGGTATACCGTAATCGCACCGGAAAGCTGCTCATCCATACTGTGGAGAAACTGGAATCATAAGGAAGATGCGGCAAATGCATTGAAACTGACTCCAAGCGATGCTTTGGAACATAAATTCATTGACGGCATTATCCAGGAACCGCTGGGTGGAGCGCATTACGAACCGCAGGTTGCCTATGACCACCTGAAACAGTCTATCCTTCAGAACATCAAGGCCTTTGCTTCATTTTCAGGCAAGGAACTGGAACAGCAAAGACAGGATAAGTTTATTGCGATGGGCCGCTTCAAAGGGTAAAAGTTATTAGAAATATAAAATAAAAAGGGCTGTCACCGTACCGGAGACAGCCCTTTCTGTTTAATTTGAAATCAGTTCAGTTTTCTTACCTCCTCGAATTCAAAGTAATAGCAATATCCTTATTGATATTCTTGGCTGATGAATATTTGGCATCACAGATACTCGTAGTCACCAGATAATTGCCTTTATCGATCAGGATATAACTTTGATTGTTGGCCTTTACATCAAGGTTATAATAATTACCTCTCCCACTGAATTTTACGATCAGGTTACAGGCCGAACGGTTGACGATCTGTACATAGGCTTCCCTCTTGTTGGGACTGTTGTCAAAGAGGTGGTTCAGGACCTTAGCGGCCATCTTACTTTTATCGTTCACGCCATCTTTAAGGTCGCTCTTTACTTCGCGCACCAATTTTCCTTTTGTAAGCGGTTCCACTTTCGGTTTGGCAGCAATATCATTAGCTGGAGTAATAAGCTGTACCAGTTTGACCCTTAAATCTCCAATGGCGGGATCGCTGGGATTATCTTTTATAAAGGCTGCGATTACTTTCGGGTCGTTACTCATCTGCGCCTGTGCAGCCGTCATTTTTGCGGCAGGAGCCTTTACAGAGGTTTTTTTCTTCTGTGCCATAGCGAGACCGCAGATCAGGATCAGAAAAAAGATATACCATTTTTTCATATTATAATTGTGATTGTTAATACATTGGACGCCTACTATAACGTAAAAAAACTATGTTTTAGTTTACATTAAATTTATTTATCTTTGCATCGCTCAAAAAAGATTCTAAACTTAACTCTTTTTTTAAATACAAAAATAAATATATGTACACACCGGTAGCTGCAGACGTAGCGAAACTTAGAAACACGACAGGGGCAGGTATGATGGACTGCAAAAAAGCTTTGGTTGAGGCAGAAGGAGACTTCGAAAAAGCAATTGAAATCCTTAGAAAAAAAGGACAGAAAGTTGCTGCCAACAGAGCCGACAGGGAATCTACTGAAGGTGCAGTTATTGCAAAAGTGAATGACGATAAAACAAGAGGGGTTATTATTGCCCTGAACTGTGAAACTGACTTCGTGGCTAAGAACGAAGAGTTTGTAAAACTTGCTCATGACCTGGCTGAAATGGCTCTTGGAAAAACCAAAGAAGAGCTTTTGGCTTCAGATTATAAAGGCATTACCGTTGCTGATAAACTGATCGAGCAGACAGGTGTTATTGGTGAAAAAATTGAAATCGGTTCTTTTGAAACCATTGAAGGACCTTTCCTGGGCGCATACATCCATGCTGGAAACAAAATCGCTGCCATCACTTCCCTTTCCGCAAACGTAAACGGATCTGAAGAGGCGGCTAAAGCAGTTGCAATGCAGGTTGCAGCGATGAACCCAATCGCTCTGGACGAAACAAAGGTTTCTCAGGAGACCATTGACAAAGAACTGGAAATTGAAAGAGACCTTCTTATCAAGGAAGGTAAACCAGAGAACATCATTGACAATATCCTGAAAGGGAAAATGCAGAAGTTCTACAAAGAAAATACCCTTGTACATCAGGCATTCATTAAGGACGGAAATATGTCTGTAAGTGATTACGTAAAATCCATTGACGCTGACCTTAAAGTAGTTGGTTTTGTAAGAGTTAGCCTTACCTAATAACCACCTATATCCCGATACATTCTCCCTGATTTTTCAGGGAGATTTTTTTTATAAGTAATCCACAATTATTGAGTAATTTTGTCACCATTTTTACATGGATTATGAAAAAACTTTTATTTGCTTTCCTTCTTTTTTTCAGTTTCTTAGGATTCGCACAACTGGACACCGACCACTGGTTTGCGCCCATGGCTGCAAAAGCAGGTAATTCCGGTGCGGAAAGCTATGTATATCTTTCCACTAACGAAACTACACCTTTCACTGTAAGCATTTACAATAATAATACCCTGTTTACCACTGCCACCATCAGTAAAGGGAATCCGGCGCAGGTATATATTCCGGAAAGTTTCATGATGGGATTAAACCAATCCCAACTTTTCACTCCCGTAAGCAAGGGAATCTTTCTGCAGGGTCCTAAAAAATACTTTGCCAACTACCGTTTCTCGGTAACCAATCACGCCGAGATCATCACTTCCAAAGGACTGGCAGGGCTTGGCACCACTTTCTATGCAGCCATGGCACCCCTTACCGGTACAGGAACTTACATTAACTCCACCATAGGGGTTATGGCAACAGAAGACAATACGACGGTTACCGTTTCGGGATATGACCCCACGGTTGTCTTTTCAGACGGAAGTTCCAGTGCAACTAAGACGTTCACACTCAACAGGGGGCAGTCTTACATCCTGGACGCTGTAAGTACGGCGGGACCCGGGAATCTGGACGGCCTTATTGGTGCACGGATAGACGCCAACCACCCGGTATCAGTTACCAACGGTAACTTTAACGGTATCTATACCAATTTCAATTTCACCAACAATGACATCCTGATGGACCAGGCTGTTCCCGTGGACAGATTAGGCAAAAATTTCGTTATGGTGAAGGGAAATGCGCCGGTAACGTCGGGCATGGAGACGGCACTCATAGTAGCTACTGAAAATAATACCAGCGTCACTGTGAACGGGAGCCCGACGGGCATCGTACTTAATGAAGGGGAATATACCATGATAGACGGGTTCAACTATACACTGCAGGGCACTACGCACTATAACATGGGTATCAGCACGAATAAAAACGTCTATGTATACCAGTTTCTGGGGGGAACTTCCAGCGGCAGTGTTTATGCGGCCGGAGGATTCAACTATATACCACCCTTAAGCTGTTTCCTGCCGAATAAAGTAGATGAAATCGGAAACATCAACAGTCTTGGCTCTGCAACTTACAGCACCAAACTCAACATCATTACGCAAACCGGCGCCAATGTCACCATTAACGGCACTCCGGTATCTCCGTTGAACGGACCGTTTCCCGTTGTAGGTAATCCGGACTGGGTTACCTATTCGGTATCCAATGTTTCGGGCAACATAACGGTGAATTCTACGAAGTCAGTCACAGCGGGCATTGCTGCAGGCAGCGGAGCCGTAGGCTACGGCGGTTATTTTGCCGGCTTTTCCTCCGTACCCGTAATTTCAAAAACCGGCGACTGTTATGCCGGAATTCTGCTTCAGGTTGATAATTCCTATGATGCGTACCAATGGTTCCTGAATGGCGTAGCCATACCCGGTGCGACAACCTTCTCCATTAACCCTGATCTTTACGGATCGGGAACCTACACGGTTCTGATCACAAAAAACCTCTGCGAATCCAAACTCACAGACCCTTATTCCTATACCGCGTGTCCTCCCATCAGCACAAGCATCCAAAATATTGGGTCCTGTAACAACCTCACAGTTACACCTGCTTTCACCACTTCCGGTCAACCAATTAATCCGTCACTAACCCAAATAATTGCGGCGCCGGCTTCCGGTACAGCAACGGTGAACGGTGTTACTGGAGTCATAACCTATACACCTGCTGCCGGACTCACCGCAGATACACAGGTGCAATTTGTTTATTACCTGCAGGGTACAGGCAATCCGGCAGATTTTGAATACTTCCGCGTGACAGTCAATATCGACGTGCTCCAAACTACCAATGCCTCATTGGTTTCATGCGCGGGTGCGAATGGTAACGCTAATTTCAACCTTACCTCAGTAAGCAATTCACCGGATGCGGGAACTACCGCCCAATATTTCACCAATGCGAACCTAACCGGGGCGATAGCAGATCCAACCAACTACTCAGCCCCCACGGGATTGGTGTACGTGCAGGTAACTTCGGCCTCGGGGTGTGTAGCCACCGCTCAAATTCAGCTTACAGCGGTAGCAGCACCCAATATTAACCCCACCGCGTATAATACAAGTATTTGTGACAGCGATCTGGACGGCATAATAAACGTAAGTTTCAGCGATGTTACGCCTGTAATTGTAAATAATTCCGGCCAGTTTAATGTCCGGTACTATTTAAATCAGGCAGATGCCGCCGCCGGAAATAACAACACCCTCGGGAATGCCTGGACTTTCAGTACACCTACTACTGTATATGTGCGTGTTGATGCTATGAACGGCAACTGTGCACCTGCACTGGACCAACTGAATTTCGCAATCGGCCCAAAAGTTCCGGTACTTACCTCTAACCATTCAGCAACGCTATGCGACCCGGACGGAAACGGCTCGGAACCAGCTAACCTGAACAATTACACAAACGCATTTACGGTGGATCCTGCCGCAACCTTCACTTTCCACGGTACACTAGCAAATGCCAATGCAGGAACGAATGCCGTAAGTGCGAACCAAACCGTAACCGGCACCGGTGTTTATTATATCGTGATCCAGCATCCCGGTTTTTGCCCTATGGTGGTTGAATTAAACCTCACACTGCAGTCCCTTAACGTTAATCCCGCTACGCTTTCCTCATGTGCGAATGCGGCAGGTACAGGTACCTTCAACCTCACAACAGCAAATGTAACCGGCACACCGGGTGTTACACTGGGATACTTCTCCGATCCGGCACTCACTGTCACGATACCCGATCCTACAAATTATACCGCCGCACCGGGCAATGTATATGTTCAGGTTTCCGCAGCCAACAACTGCTCAGCGGTTGCTGTTGTAACACTTAACGTAATACCGCTGCCTAACCTTAATACTGCCGGCTTCAACGGAGCACTTTGCGATGAAAATTTTGACGGCACGGTTCAGGTAAACTTCTCTGCTGTTACCCCACAGATTGTAAATAATTCCGGAGCTTTCAATGTTCGCTATTATCTGGTGCAGGCCGATGCCGTTGCGGGAAATAACAACAACCTTCCGGCTAACTGGAGTTATGCGGCTACAACAACGGTTTATGTGCGCGTGGACAGTAACACGGGGAACTGTACGCCCGCTCTGGGACAGATTATCTTCAGCATTGGAAACCGGTTAACACTCATTTCCGGCACTGGCACAGCAGAAGTATGTGACAACGATCTTAACGGTTCGGAGCAGATAAATCTAAATTCTTACAGTTCTTTATTTACAGTAAACCCCGGCGTAACTGCTTCATTTCACAATTCACTGGCTGACGCTCAGAACGATGCAAATGCACTGGCGGGCACTCAACTTATCACAGGCACCCAAACTTTTTATGTACGTTTTGAGAGTAACAATGCGTGCCCCAACACAGCTCAGCTCACCCTGACGATCAAATCACCAAAAAAATCTGATGTCTTAAAGGATATAACCATCTGTACGGGAGCTTCAACACAACTGGATGCGGGCCCGGGTTTTACAGCATATCTTTGGAGCAACGGTGCGACTACCCAGTCCATCAATGCAACTGTTGGCAACTACTATGTTGACTTAAGTTTTAATGGCTGTACCTACAGACAATATGTAAGTGTTCTAGCGGCCCAGGAACCGGTAATTACAAGTATTGAGGTGAAAGGAGACGTTGTAACAGTCAATGTTTCCGGCGGAACTCCGCCCTACCAGTATTCTCTTGACGGTATAAACTGGCAGTCCTCTCCGGTTTTCATGGGAGTTGCAAAAGGCACGCAGACCGCCTATGTTCTGGCCGCTGAAAAATGCCGCCCAGTTACGAAGGAATTCCTGGTTCTGGATCTTATCAATGCCATCACACCGAATGGGGACGGCATCAATGATGTGCTGGATTATTCGGACCTTCAGAATAAGGAAAATGTTTCTATAGCAGTGTACGACCGTTATGGTGCTTTGGTATACCAGTCCAAGAGTAAAAACTACATCTGGGACGGCCGTGTAGGCGGAAGGGTGATCAGCAGCGGAACCTACTGGTACCTTATTAAATGGACAGATCCGGAATCCGGCGAACACATGGAATACAGCGGATGGTTGTTGCTGAAAAACCGCGACTGATGCTATTTATTTAAAAATAATATTCCTGAATACAAATTTTATTATAAATTTGTTAAATTGATTAAAAATACCAGAAATATGAAAAAACATCTACTTATTTTGGTGCTCATGCTTGTTACCGCCTCCAGCCTTTGGGCCCAGAGAGATACCGAGCATTGGTTTGCGCCTATGAGGGACCGTGCAAGTTCGACGAGTTCGGTTCAAACGCTTTTCCTTTCTACAGATTCCGTGACCCCGTTCCCGGTAAACATTTACAACAATAACGCTGTAATTGGAACTGTTACAATAAGCAAAGGAAATCCAGGAACCTTCATTGTACCCAAGACGGCAATCGTTGCAACCACCGACGCGGAATGTATGACAACTTCTACAAAAGGTCTTTACCTGCAGGGTCCAACTCCATTCTATGCCAGTCTCCGTATCTATATTTCTTCTCACGGCGAATTCATTGCATCTAAGGGAAAAGCCGGAATCGGCACATCCTTCCGTGCAGTTGTAACGCCTAACAATTATGTAACCAGTATTACCAATTTCGTAACCAGCGTTTTGGCTACTGTAGACAACACCACCGTTACCATAAACGGTTACCAGCCAACTGTAGAGTTTGCCGGTGGAGTTACAGGAGCAGCTTTGCCGAGTATCACGGTAACCCTGAATAAAGGTCAGTCCTATATTGTAGAAGGACCGGGAAATATAGCCGGAAATGCCAATGCATTTTCAGGCGCACTGATAACTTCAGACAAGCCCATTTCCGTAATGAACGGTAATATGAACGGTAATTACGCACTGGGATCTTTTGGAGGGTCAGATATTATCATGGACCAGTCCGTACCCATTGAACGTCTTGGGAAAACCTTTGTAATCATCAAAGGAAATGCGAACATAGGCACCAATATGGAAGGAGCACTGGTTACTGCAACTGAAGACCAGACCGACATCTTTATTAACGGGTCACCTACAGCCGCTGCCACTATCAATGCAGGACAGACTTTCCGTGTAATGGACACTAACTTCGTGGACCAGGGAAGCGGACATTTCAACCTTTATATTTCCACTACGAAGAATGTATATGTATATCAGCTAATTGGTGGCCGACCGACAGATAACGCCACAGAAGGCTGGAACTATATACCTCCACTGAGCTGTTACCTGCCCAGGAAAATTGATGAAATCGGTATGGTAAATTATATCACACCTACAAACAACAGTACAAATCTCAGCAACTGGCTGCTGAAGCTTAATATCCTTACAGAAGCAGGTGCGACCGTAACCATAAACGGTACTCCTCCGCCCGCAGGATCCGGCCCTTTCAACGTTACGGGAACTACAAACTGGGTAACTTATTCTGTGCCTAATCCTACAGGAAACATCGCTATTAATTCAAACAAGGCAGTGACCGCGGGAGTTACCGGTGGCTATTCTACAGCAGGTTTCGGTGGTTACTTTGCAGGATTTTCATCAGTTCCGGCCATCGTGAAGGAAACTGGAGAATGTATTCCCGGAATTGTGCTGGCCGTAGATGATATCTATACTACTTACCAGTGGTTCCTGAACGGCAATCCAATTGCAGGTGCCAATACATTTCAATATACTCCTACCGTTCCCGGCGTATATACCTGTACCGTAAGTATTCCCGGATGTGCTCCGGTTACTACTCCAGCGTACGAAGTTTTCCCTTGTCCTACAAATACGACACAAACGGTTAATGTGTGTGGTGGAAGACAGTTTACAGTAGCTTTCACAAACTCTACACAACCCCTGGATTTAAACTCGATTACCATAACCAACCAACCTGCTAACGGTACGGTAACAGTGAACAATGTTACAGGTACAATTTATTATGTGCCTGCAGCAGGATATCTGGGCCCGGATACCTTTACTTATGAATTCCAGAGTACTGTACCGACCTTCTTCGACAGCGAAATTGTTACTGTGAATATTAATGTGGTGCTTTTGGAAACAGATGATGATACAATCACTGCGTGTCCGTACAACGGGGTAGCTACTTACGATCTTACGACAGCTGATGTTTCTGACTATCCATTGGCGACGTTCAATTATTACCCAACCCTTACAGATGCACAGAACGGAACCAATGAAATCCTGACTCCGGCGGCCTACGTTTCCGCAGCAGGCAGCGTTTTCGTGAAGGTCACCACTCCTGAAGGATGTGTGGATTATTCAAAAATTACCCTACTGTTCTATGCACAGCCACAGGTAAATGATGCTACATTACAGTCCTGCTTTATCCCTGCAGTACCTACCACGGCTATCTTTGACCTTACTACAGCAAATGTAGGCGGCGGTTTGGGCGCGGTGAAAAACTATTTTCCATCCCTGGCTGATGCGGAAAACAATACCAATGAGATACAGAATCCTTTCGTATACAATTCCACCAATAATGCGGTGTACGTAAGGGTATATAACAATAACGGATGCTACAGCATCGCAAAGATTACATTAACGGTAATTCCTCCTACCTACTCTACAGTTCTACAGGACAAAGAAATTTGTGTTGAGGACCGTACCACTTTGGATGCAGGACCCGGATTTGATGCCTACGAATGGAGCAACGGCGCTACTACACAAAGTATTTCCAATGTGTCGGTTGGAGAATATTGGGTAATCCTGACCAAAAATGGTTGTGAAACTTTACAGAAAGTAAAAGTGACCAAAGTGCCTGAAGTAGTTATTACCAATATTGACATTACCAATAATACAGTAACACTAACGGTAAAAGGAGGAAAACAGCCTTACCAATATTCCGCTGACGGAATTAACTGGCAGGACTCCAACGTATTTACCGAAGTACCGCGCGGTCAGAACATTTTCTTTGTAAAAGACGCCTTCAACTGCGAACCGGTAACTGTTGAAATTACTATCCCTAACCTTATCAACGTGATTACACCTAATGGCGACGGTATCAATGACTATATTGACTATTCTGCGCTTAGGTACAAGCAGAACCTGACCTTCTCTGTTTATGACAGATATGGCAACAGGGTTCACCTTGCCGACAAGAATAACTTCTACCGTTGGGACGGCAGATTTGCCAGCAAGAAGGTAATTACCGGAACTTACTGGTACCATATTACATGGAACGAACCAGACGGAACACAAGCTCCGGTCATGTATAAAGGCTGGATCCTTGTGAAAAACAGAGAATAAATTTTATTCAAAGAATTCATTTTAAACACGGCAATTTTGCCGTGTTTTTTATTGCCGGTGAGAGAACAGGCGGAAACTTCGCATAAAATTTCTAAATTTGTAAATATTTAAAATCCAGTAAAAATGAAAAAACAATTACTCCTTTTCTTTCTTCTGGTACTTTCGTTAGGGAATCTCCGTGCACAGTTTGATACTGATCATTACATTGCGCCCTATTTTGCAAGTACCACCGGCTATACGCACGGACTTTACTTTTCAACAAAATCAACTACGCCATTTAACGTAGAAATCTATAACAACGGCACGGTAGTGCACACGATTACAGGTTTGAGCAAAAACAATCCTCAGGTCTGGATTATGACTACTGCACAAGCTCAGCAATATATTTTTGCAAGTGCAGACGCAGATGCACTGGTTGTTACCAACCGCGGACTTTATACAAAAGCAGTGGGCACAGCCAATGATATGCGCTATTTTGTTTCGTTGAGACTCAGACAGTCAGCGCATGGTGAATTCCTTACCTCAAAAGGAAAAGCGGGACTTGGTCTTCAGTTTTATGCGGCACCTGCCCCACTGACTTACAACTCGTCTTCAATGAACTTTACTGCGGGAGTTCTGGCTACGGAAAATAATACAACTGTTACCGTAAGCGGATATAATGCGGGCATTAGGTTTGTAAACGGACCTGCTGCCAATACACCACCTTCTTATACATTTACACTGAACAAAGGTCAGTCTGTTCTTATTGCCGGAGAAGCTAATTTCGCCGCAAACCAGACAGGCTTCATTGGTGCCAAAATTACTGCGGATAAACCTATTTCCATGACCAATGGTAATGCCAACGGCATGTTCGGTACCGCCAATACCACTTCAGGTTCCGATCTCATCCTGGACCAAAGTGTCCCGGTAGAAAGGCTGGGTAATACCTTTGCCATGGTGCGGAGTTTAACTTACCTGGCAGACGCTTCAAACGTAGAAGGCGGACTTGTAGTAGCTAAGGAAGACAATACACAGATTTTCCTGAACGGCTCGGCTACAGCAGCGGCAACAATCAACGAAGGTGAGTATTACCGAATCCTAAGCAACAACTACATTAACCAGGGTAATAATCATTACAATATGTACATCAGTACTTCCAAGCCGGTTTATCTTTACCAGCTTTTGGGAACAGGTACTTCTGCTGCCGGTACCAATACGGCAGGATATAACTATATACCGCCATTGAGCTGCTATATGCCGCGCGAAGTGGACGAAATTGGCTTCATTAACCAGATGCCGAGTCATACCGGCTCCATCAATATGAAACTTAACATTCTGACGGAATCAGGTGCTACAGTAACCGTGAATGGTGTTACACCAACAGCTGTTCAGGGTCCTTATCCTGTTACAGGGAATCCTAACTGGGTTTCTTATGATGTTCCCAACGTAACCGGAAATCTTACGATCGTTTCCAACAAGGCGCTTACTGCCGGTATCAACGGAGGATATTCTACGGCCGGATACGGAGGGTATTTCGCTGGGTTTTCTTCTGTACCTGCTATTGTAAAGCAAACAGGCGAGTGTATACCGGGTCTTATTCTTGCTGTAGATGATATTTATGAAACCTATCAGTGGTTCCTGAACGGAAACCCTATCGCAGGTGCAAATACTTTCCAGTATAGCCCTACGGTACCGGGTGTCTATACCTGTACAGTAAGTATTTCGGGATGTGCTCCTGTAACTACACCTGAGTATGAAGTTTTCCCATGTCCTGTAAATACAACACTTGATGTTAATGTTTGCGGCGGAAGGACTTTTGATGTTGAATTCAGCAGCTCTACACAAACAGTGGACCTCAATTCCATTGTGATTACCAGCCAACCGGCAAACGGTACCGTGGCTGTTGATAATTTAAACGGAACCATCACCTACACGCCAAATGCGGGTTATTTAGGGCCGGATACTTTTACTTACGCTTTCCAAAGTACAGTTCCTGTTTTCTTTGACAGCGAATCTGTAACAGTAAATATCAATGTCGTTCTGCTGGAAACAACAGATGATGCGCTGATTGCCTGTCCGTTTAACGGCGTGGCAACCTATGACCTTACCACCACGGATGTTACCAATTATCCGGGAGCTGCATTTAATTACTATCCGACTCTTACAGATGCGCAGAACGGTACGAATGAAATCCTGGTACCAGCTGCCTATGTGTCAGCAGCAGGAAATGTTTTTGTTAAAGTAACCACACCCGAAGGATGTGTGGACTATGCCACAATCACACTGTCATTCTATGACCAGCCCGCATTAAATGATGCGGTAATGGAGTCATGCTTTATTGCGAGCTCACCGGTTACAGGAGAATTTGACCTTAGTACTGCGAATGTCGGAGGCGGAATTGGAGCTACCAAACACTATTTCCCATCCCTGACCGATGCACTTAACAACACCAATCAGATCCAGAATCCGTTTGTTTACCTGAGTTCAAGCACAGAGGTCTTCGTACGGGTTTATACCGCCAACGGCTGTTACGGAATCGCCAAGATTACTCTTAATGTAATTCTGCCAAACTACTCCTCCGTACTTCAGGATAAAGTGATCTGTATTGAAGATAAAACCACACTAGATGCAGGCCCCGGTTTTGAAGCTTATGAGTGGAGCACAGGTGCTACAACACAAACAATCTCCAACGTGGGTGTAGGTGAATATTGGGTAATACTCACCACGGACGGATGTAAAACCAAGCAAACCGTTAGGGTTCATAAGGCTCCGGAAGTAATCATCAATAACATTGATATCAATAACAATACGGTAACCTTAACAGTGACAGGCGGGCAGCTTCCATACCAGTATTCTGCTGACGGGATAAACTGGCAGGATTCCAATATCTTCACTGAAGTACCGAGAGGTCAGAATACTTTCTATGTGAAAGATGCGCTGGATTGTGTACCGGTTGCAGTGGAAATTACTGTTCCTAATCTGGTGAACGTGATTACGCCAAATTCAGACGGCGTTAATGATTATGTGGATTATTCAGCACTGCGTTATAAGAAAAACCTGACTTTCTCCGTATATGACAGATATGGAATCAAAGTTCACGAGGGAAATAAAAATAACGACTACCGCTGGGACGGACGTGTGGCCGACAAGAAGGTTAGCACAGGAACTTACTGGTACCATATTTCATGGACTGAGCCGGATGCCACCTCTGCTCCGGTAACTTACAAAGGATGGATACTTGTAAAGAACAGAGAATAAATTAATCATTTACATTATAAGAACACGGCAGACTTGCCGTGTTTTTTTTGCTTAAAACATTGAGAATGATATATATAATTTCTAAATTTGTATGACATCCATCATTTCAATGAAAAAAATTCTATCTCTTTTCCTTGTATTTCTGATGTTTTCATCTGTATCTGCCCAGCTGGACCGGGAGCACTGGTTTGCTCCGATGGTAGACCGGACCGGTAATCCTAACCCGTTTCAAAAGCTGTATTTATCAACCAACAGGACCATACCATTTCCGGTAAGCATCTTCAATAATAATGTTCTGATAGGTACCGTAACAATAAGCAAAGGCAATCCACAGAAATTTGATGTCCCCAGGAATTTTATTATAACAACCCTTCAATCCGATCTTTTTACACCTATAACAAAAGGACTTCATGTTTCAGCAGAATTTCCTTTCTATGCCAACCTTCGCTTCTCCGTGTACAATCATGCCGAGATTGTAACCTCAAAAGGAATCTCATCCACAGGAACAACATTCTATACTGCAACAGCACCCATCACTGTACAGAATCCGATCCTCAATTTTATGACGAGCATCCTGGCCACTGAGGACAATACAAGCGTAACTGTCTCGGGCTATGCGTCCACAGTTCAGTTTTCGAACGGTACCACGGGTGCCGCAAACCCAACGATGACCTTTGTGCTGAATAAAGGCCAGTCCTATATCATTGAAGGGAAAGGCGAGATTTCTTCAAATTCCGACTCTTTCATCGGCAGCAAGATTGTAGCATCAAAACCTGTGAACGTGACCAACGGTAACTTCAACGGACAGTATGCGGGCGCACACCCTCTCAGTTCAGATATACTTATGGACCAATCCATTCCCACCAATCAGTTGGGCAATAATTTTGCGCTCGTGAAAGGAAACGGTACCATTGGGTCCAACATGGAAGGCGCCCTGGTCATCGCCACTCAAAACAATACGCAGGTATTTCTGAATAATGAAACTGTGGCCGCAGCCGTGCTGAACGAAGGTGACTACTACGTTGTACCGGATACAAAGTATGTTCTGCAGGGAAACAATCATTACAACCTCTATATCACTACTACGCAAAATGCCTATGTCTATCAGTTGCTTTCCGGTATCGACAATGGGGGCAATACCGTAGCCACCGGAGGCTTTAACTTCATTCCGGCATTAAACTGCTATCTCCCCAAACAGATTGATGAACTTGGGTTTATTGATGAAAATGAAGTATTCTCCAATGCTAATCCGGCCGGTATTCTCAATGTACCTACAAAACTCAACCTTATTACGGAAACGGGTGCCAACGTGCTGGTTAACGGTACAGCTCCGCCCGCAGGCACGGGACCTTTCCCAATGACCGGCACCACAAACTGGGTAACCTACGGAATCCCTAACGTAACCGGAAATATTACAGTAAATTCCAACAAGGCCATCACCGCCGGAATCAATGCCGGCAGTGATGCTGTAGGATACGGTGGTTTCTTCGCAGGCTTCCCTACACAACCGGTTATACTCACTTCCGGAACCAGTTGTATCCCCGGCCTTGTTCTTACCGTAGACCCCGTAATATATGACTCGTACCAGTGGCTCCTGAACGGAACGCCCATACCTGGTGCCACCTCACCCTCCATTTCACCCGTGCAGCCGGGTTACTATACGGCGTCCGTAACCATGGGAAGTTGCGTACCTCTGGTGACCACCCCCTATAAAGTGGAGAAATGTATGGTGAACTCGTCTGTGGTCTATAATATATGTTCGTCGCAAAATATTACACCTGCTTTTTCCGCGGTTACGATTCCCCAAACTGTGGTTGCGGCAACAGTTGCCGTTACAGTTCCTCCCACCTTGGGTACGGTAAGCATTAATGCTGCCACCGGCCAGCTTACCTATACAGCTAATAATCCGGGTGTTACAGCAACTGATACTTTTACTTATACATTCTGCGGAAGTGATCCGGATTTTCCGGAGTGTGAGACCGTCACAGTAACCATAAACATCGCCCAGATCCCGGTAAATAATGTTACCCTGAATGCCTGCAGCGGTCCAAACGGGCTGGGCACCTATAACCTGACGCTTGCACAGGTGACCACGCAGTCCCCGGTAACCGTTACGTACTATCCTACCCTGGCCGATGCACAAATCGAGAATGCCGCCGCGCTTATTTCGGATCCAACTAATTACAGCTCAGCTGCGGGCGTCACCGTTTATGCAGTAGTAAGATCTCCGGAAGGCTGTAAAAGTATTGCAAATATCATCCTGGGACTTTTCCCCCTGGCCACCGTTGCAGACTATACCGGAACTTTTTGTGATGAAAATCTGGACGGTATCTTTGAAGTAAATCTAAGCACCGTAACTGCACAGGTTCTTCCGAATGCAGCCTATTTCAGTGTGAGTTACTACGCCTCTCTGGCTGATGCAAACGCAGGTGGAGCTAACAGTCTGCCGAATAACTGGACTTATACCTCAAATACAACAATATACATCCGCGTGAACTCCCCCGACGGTTGCCCACCGGTGATCAAGGCACTTAATTTTATAGCCGGTACACCTTTGCCGCTGCTAATCAATTCAAACCTGCAGACAATCTGTGATGACGATTTGGATGGTGCGAAAGATATAAATCTCACGGCCTATCTCCCCAACTTCACGACCGACCCACAGGTCACCGCTACCTTCCACTCCACTCTTGCGGATGCCCAGAATGACAGTAACGCACTACCAATTCCTGTGACGGTGACGGGCACTCAGACTTTCTACATACGGTTCGAAAAATCAGGTGCCTGTCCCGCAACTGCTTCCCTGACCATTACCGTCAAAACACCCAAGACATCGGACCAGCTTGCAGATGCCGTAATTTGTCCAGACGGTACCACGGTACTGGACGCAGGTCCCGGCTTCGACAGCTATCTGTGGAGCAACGGTGCTACCTCTCAAACTATTACAGTAGGCACAGGAACCTATTGGGTAGACCTCACCTTCAACGGCTGTGTTTACCGCCAGACCGCAACAGTCACTGCTTCAGAACTGCCCGAAATTACAGGGATAGACATCAAGGATAATACGGTGACCATTACGGTAAGCGGCGGTACGCCACCTTACCAGTACTCACTGGACGGTCTGACCTGGCAGACATCAAATGTTTTTAACGGAATCAGCAGAGGAACGTATACCGTCTATGTGAAGGATGCTTTGGACTGCGGAATAGTGACCCGACAGTTTGCCTTCATCAACCTAATCAATGCAATCACGCCAAATGACGACGGTTTTAATGATGCCATCGATTATTCCGAACTGCTGACCAAGGAAGACCCTGTCTTCAGAATCTTTGACCGTTATGGTGCAGAAGTTTTCCGCGGAACCCCGGCTAACCGTTTCCGCTGGGACGGTAAAACCTCACCTACCCGTCACGTGAGCACGGGCACCTATTGGTATATTTTGCAGTGGCGTGAATTCGGTTCTCCCACCACACTTCATTACACCAGCTGGCTGCTGGTAAAAAACAGAATGGGTAACATCTTCAAAGAATAAAGCAAAAGAAAAAGGCACCTCTGTGGTGCCTTGCCTGTATTAAAACCTTAAAATTTGCCCCGCTGTCTCATGTGCGGGTTATGCATATGTTTCTGCATTGAAGGCATTTTCATCTGGTCCTTCATCATCTTAATTTGGTCTGTCATCATTCCCGCAGAATCCAGTTTCTTAGCCTCTTCCAGTAAACGCTGTCCTTCCTGACGTCTGCCTCTTGAGATTGCCGAAGCAGCGAGGTTAAGCGTAGCCATAGCACGGTCCTGTTTCATATTAAGGCCGTACTCCAGCGCCTTTTTCATATAAGGCTCCACTTTGGAGGGGCTGTCCTGAGCCAGTGTCAACCCTGTAAGATAATGGAAATATCCGTACTGGGTCCTGTGAAGCTGTGCTGGATAATTGGTAACCCTTGCCAGCCAGGAGGCCGCTTTCTCCATGTTCTGTTTCCGCAGATGCCAAAAAGCCATCAGGATCATCTCATTTTTAAAGTAAAGCAGGATCGGAAAGGAGGAAAGGAGGAATACCACTACTCCCCAGCCAATGTTCCGTGTGAAGAACATCATATAAATTCCGGATATAATCAATATTGCCGCAAGTGCAATTTTAATGTTTTTGTTCATGAATGAAATTTTAAGACTGCAAAGATAGGTAATTTGCCTAAAAATTACAGGTTTATACCTGCTCCGCATTCAGCGGGATAATCCGCTCAAAAGTCTGGAACTTCATATCAAACCTGTTCTTTTCATCGCTTGCAAAGTTCACCTCATCAGTCATCTGCCATATTTTCATATCAATCTCCGGGAAAAAGGTATCCGCATCGCACTCTGCATTCACACGGGTCACTTCCAGTTTATCGGTAAGATCCATAGTCTGTTCGTAAATATTACCCCCACCGATAATAAAGATGTTTTCGTCAATCTTTTTAGCAAATTTCAAGGCTTCTTTAATGCTCCCAACAATCAAAATGCCCTCCTGAAACCAGTCTTTTTTCCGACTGATAACGATATTGGTGCGGTTAGGCAGAGGTTTGCCAATACTTTCAAAAGTCCTGCGGCCCATAATCACCGGATGACCCGAAGTAATGCTCTTAAAATGCTTCAAATCTGCAGGCAAATGCCAAAGCATTCGGTTCTCCAGCCCAATTCCGTTTTTCCGGTCCATCGCTACAACAATAGTGGTCATCTTTTAGGTATTTCAGCAAAAGTAGCACATAATTTGTATATTTGGTTAGCGAATTTTTTTTAAAAATAAATTAATAAACTATGAAAAACAAAGGTTGTTTAAGCGCCGGAACACTCGGGATTGCATTACTTGTCATCTTAGGTCTTGTGCTTTTATGGGGCGTACCAAAATACAATAATCTGGTCGCTCAGGAACAGACGGTAAATACCAAATGGAGTAACGTGGAAACTGTTTATCAGAAAAGGGCTAACCTGATTCCAAACCTGGAAAGAACCGTGAAATCGTATGCACAGTTTGAGCAGGAAACCCTGACCAAAGTGATAGAAGCCCGTTCCAAAGCTACTTCAATTAATGTAGATCCTACTAATATGACCGAGCAGGATATGGCCCGTTTCCAGGCTGCACAGGGGGAACTTACAGGTGCACTGAGCCGACTTATGGCAGTAGTAGAGCAGTATCCTAACCTGAAGGCAGACCAGCAGTACACCAATTTCCAGCGGGAATACATCGCTATTGAGAACAGCATACGTGCTGAAACGGTGGTCTTCAACGGTGCTGCGCAGGAATTCAACACCAGCATCAAGACTTTCCCGAACAATATCCTGGCAAACTTCACCAATTTTAAGGAGAAGCCCTACTTTAAGGCTGCGGCCGGTGCCGAACAGGCTCCTGAAGTATTTACCAATTAAAAAGGTAATGAGTAATTTCCTAAGCAATACACAGATGGCTTCCCTTGTGGAAGCCATTAAAACAGCCGAAGACCATTCTACAGGTGAGATCCGGGTGCATATCGATTCCAATACGGAGGATGATAATGCCGGTGTGGCCTTTGAGGTGTTCAAAAGGCTTTGCATGGAGAAAACGGCAGAGCGTAACGCGGTACTCTTCCATATCAACTTTGAGCAAAGGTATCTTACCATTATAGGTGACGAAGGTATACATAAGAAAGTACACCAGCAGTTTTGGGACAAAATGCATGATGATATTACGGCTGGCTTTGCAAAAGGCCGTTTCTTTGAACCACTGCAGAAAGCGATACTTGATACGGGTACTGAACTAAAAAAATATTTTCCTGTGACGGGAGAAAACAAAAACGAACTCTCTGATGAGATTAGCTTCTCTTAAATTTTTTACTGTCTTTTTATTTTGCTGTGCCTGGATTCAGACTCACGCCCAGTACAAAATTCCCCAAAAACCGGCTGTTTTATATCCTGTATATGACGTAAGCGGCATTCTGAGTGAAAGTGAGAAAGACCTGCTGAACCAGAAACTTATAAAATTCGAGGACAGCACTTCAACTGAAATTGAGGTAATCATCATACCCTCTACACAGGGCGAAGACGTCAATTTTGTAGCCTGGGAATTCGGTGAAAAGTGGAAGATAGGCAAGAAAGGCACAGACAACGGAATTGTTTTTCTTATTGCCACGGACGACCGTACCATGTCCATACAGCAGGGCCGCGATGTTGAAAAATACCTCACCGCCTCTGTGGCCGGGCAGATCATTGATTATGTGGTGGCTCCCAACTTCAAACAGGGACGTTGGTACGAGGGCATAGATCGCGGTACCAGCGCACTGATGGAAGCCGTACAGGGCAAATACAAACCCATAGTAAAAAAAAACACCGAAGGCAGCGGCATTAGTTTCTTTGAAATCATTCTCATTGCCTTTTTTGTAATTTTCATACTGAGTTT
The DNA here is from genome assembly GCF_008831505.1 of Chryseobacterium sp. Classification (NCBI taxonomy): domain Bacteria; kingdom Pseudomonadati; phylum Bacteroidota; class Flavobacteriia; order Flavobacteriales; family Weeksellaceae; genus Chryseobacterium; species Chryseobacterium sp. The sequence goes on from NZ_CP044507.1 coordinate 2,368,755, forward strand.
CCTTTTCAAAAACCGTGGCGGCGGAAACCGGCATGACGACGATGATGAAATCCTTACACGGCGCGGCAGACGGAGCTATCCTGGAGGTTTCTTCCCTTTCCCAATGGGTGGCGGCTTCGGCGGCGGTGGCTTTGGTGGCGGAAGCTTTGGTGGTGGCGGCGGCGGCTTTGGCGGCTTTGGCGGCGGCGGAAGTTTCGGCGGCGGCGGTGCCTCCGGCGGCTGGTAATACAGGGAATAAAACACAAAAAAGGATGTCCTGATAGCAGGCCATCCTTTTTTTAATTTAAGTTCACCTGGCAGTACACATAATATGCTAAAATTCAGCAGCCTGTTTGTCATTCCGCAGGAATCTGACTGGCATAATGAAAGTCTTTTATGACCATTTGTTAAATACAAACAACTGGAATACAGTAAATTATCAAAGGGATGCTTTTCTTGATAAGAAGATACATCTCTGGTGACAAAATAAAACCCTGGCAGCATGCTTCTGGTGCACGATTCCATGGGTAATGTGCAGGCTGGTGACCCAGGGTAAATTTACCCGCAACTACAGTATTGACATGACCGGTATGACCATGGGCGTGTATTATGTAAAAAGTACTGGGCGAAGGTTTTGCCACTACCGGGAAAGTGATTAAAAAATAAAGTTTTTATATAATGAATTGTTCCGTCACTTTTTTCCTTGATGAAAAAAGTAACAAAAAAAATCAAGACTTGGACCTTTTTGCTAAAAAAATAACTACGTGCCTAAAAGTTCTAAACTTGCGCGAATCGACAATAGGGTATTTAATGTCGTTTTGTGGTCGCGCTTCAAACAGAAGATTTTTTTTACGGCACTCCTTTATTTTTTTTCTTGACGCAAAAATCTCCTAGGTCCGTATTTGTGATATAGATAGCTGGTTTAGATTTATCAGGAGCAAAGCATGGATGACAAAAAATAAAGTTTCTTCATAAGAACTCTGCACATGGCGGCCAAAGCGGCCGCCGGCCTGCAGGGGACCGGCAGGAGATTACTGGGGTACCTGCATATTTGTCTTCAATATTCTGCTAAAATTCATCAGCCTCTTTCTCATTCCGCAGGAATCTAACTGGTTTAATAAAAGTGTTTTAAGATTATTTATTAAATACAAACAATTGTAATACAATAGATTACCAATGGAATGCTTTGTTAATAAAAAAGCATCTCTTGTGACAAAATGAAACCCTGGGCAACTGGTAATATTTGCTATTACTGTAGCTGTTCAAGACTGCACAAAAACACTGCATCATGATCTTTTTCCAGAAGTAATGGAAAGATAGCAACTTCCTGAGACTGCATCTTCAAATGCTCATATTAGACTGACCAGTATTACCAGACGAATATATTCTATTTCTTCACCGTCATTTTAAAGGACTTCAACTGCTCCCCGAATTTTTTGGAAACCGAAAGTACATAATTTCCTGAAGTTAGGAGGTGTCCCCAACTGAAATCCTGCTTTTGCTGGCGTGAAAGCTCTTCTTTCTTCACCAGTCTGCCGGTGGAATCATACAGTGCCAGAACGGTGGCTTCTTTTGCCAAAACAGAACCTGATAAAGTGAAATTACCGTTGTTGGGATTGTTATACAGTTGTATGTCCGCTGAAAAGCCTGCGGTTTCGGAGGTTCCCAGTTCATCTTTAAATACAAACCGCGTCACAAAACCGAACGGAAAGCCCGGATAAGGGTTGGTCATGGACTGATAAGGTGCGCCTTCAGTTCCGATTCCGGTCGTGGCACCCGTTGTACCCCACAGTACTAAAGTACCATCGTTCAATAACTCGGGATTTATATGTTCCTGATACATATTACTTCCGGCACCTCCAAAATAGGAGCACCACAATCTGCTGCCGGAGCTGTCAAACTCCGCAAAAAACATGTTTGTAAGGCTGTTTGATGTGTTGGAAGGAGTGGTAAGATGCGCACCCGGGGTAGAAATATTAGAAACCGCACCGTACTGGCTTCCTGCGATAATGATGCGGTTACCCAGTATTGTTAATGTACTTCCAAAAACATCCTCGTAGCCGTCACTGCCGAAGTAAGTGCTCCATATACGGTTACCGTCATGGCTGAATTTTGTTAAAAACAAATCTGCACCACCGGTGAGCTGACCTTTAAATGCGCCCGGTGTGGCGAAATATGTTGGGTAGTCCGTGTCTTCATTATGGCCGCTCACATAAAGTCCCGTGCTGTTCACTTCAATATCCCAAATTCCGGCACCGGTGAAAGCGGTGGCATTGTGTGGCGTACCGTAAAAACTGCTCCAGATTCGCTGTCCGGTAGCGGCATCAAATTTCCCAAGCAAATTCATAGCCGGCCCTGTGGGCTGAAATGTTCCCGGTGTGGTGAGCTGGCCGGGCATATTCGGATCGTACCCACCACTGGCATAAAGGCTACCGGCATGATACTCGAAATCATTGATTCCCTGAACAGCATAAGTAGCCCACATTTTTTGACCTGCGGAATCCAGTTTTACAATATATCCGTTTTTTCCAGGCTGACCACTGACAGTCTGATACGAAACAAAATATTCCTGATAGACCCCCGCGGTCCCGAGTCCGGCAATAGATTCCGCTGTTGAATTTGTAATAAAGAGATTATTATTTTCATCAAATCGGAGGGCAAATGCAGCACCTCCCGAATTGGGAAGATAAGTAGTCCATATCAGATTGTTTGCACTGTCGTATTTGGAAAGAGTATACGTATACGCCCCTGAACCGACATTCTGTGTGAGCCAGGCTCCGGGTGTAGAAAGGTTAGGAATATTGCCGGGCAACTGCTTTAGCATGAATCTATTATTGACAGAGTCTATTCCTATTAATCTGTCGTTTGCAGCGTTATTAATACCATTATAACCTGCAGATAACTGTTGCCCGGTCACCGATATTGATACAGAATAACTATTTTGCAAAGGAAATACAGAGGGGCTACCCCCGCCTGCTATAAATTGGTCATAATACGTATTGCTGTAGCTTGGTGCAAAAACAGTAGTACCAGACATATACAGATTGTTTTGTGAATCAGAATTGAAGGAAGTATCCGTCAAATGCGTATCAAGCAAATGGGTTCCTGTTCCGCCAACATAAGTACCCCACTGCTGCTCATAGGGAAATACACCCTGAGCAGATAAACCAGTTCCCGATGTTATAGTAACAAGGAAAATAAAGTGTTTAAGAATTTTCATATTTAATAGATTTGGACATAAATAATATTTGTGCGATGGAATACTGTCATGGTAATTGTCTACTAATATATATATATCCACACAAAATAATTCTCAATAAAAATCAAATATTTTTATTAAATCATACACATCACCTGTTCGCGAGCTCTCTTTCCTCAAGTTTTTAACCTGTCAGAAAATGATTGTGCAGGTTTAGGAAGAAAGTAAAATACCGGAACAGGCTATTTTTTTTATATTTACAAAAACGGACGTCTTGTGGAAAACACCCTGGTTTTATTTGCCCATCCCTATCTGGAACATTCAAAATCCAACCGGGAACTCATTAATTTCTATGTACGGCATCAACACTACACCTTTCGGGACCTTTATGAAGAGTTTCCGGACTTTCATATTCCAGCATTTCGCGAACGCAAGAGAATTGGCAATTACGACCGTATTATATTTCATTTCCCACTGATCTGGTTTGGACTTCCGCCATTACTTAAACTTTGGATTGATGAGGTTTTTGACCTTAAATGGCAGGACGAAGGCAGGGAAAATCCGCTGGAAGGTAAAGAAGTGGTAGTGTTGGTTACCACCAATTATCAGCAGGAACAGTTTGGTGAGCAGGGTTATTTTCAGTATTCAATAGAAGAGCTTATCTCCGGACTTTTTGTTGTACTGAAACAAAACAGACTTAAACTCAAGGAGTTTCTGTGCATTTACGATATAGACCAAATGGATAAAAAGGAAATCATCAGACAAAAGCAGTACTTCATGTCAATTTTAAACGGTGAATAAATGGAGGGGAAATTTGCAATGACCATTCTAATATTCCTGGGTGCCGCTATTATTATGGCTCCGCTGGTAAAAAGACTGGGGCTAAGTTCGGTGATAGGCTATATTGTAGGAGGAATCATTATAGGTCCGTTTATCCTGAAACTGAGCGGTAAGGAAACAGACAATATCATGCATACCACAGAATTCGGTGTGGTACTGCTTCTGTTTCTGGTGGGACTGGAACTGGAGCCTAAAAAATTCTGGGCCATGCGGAAGAAAATACTGGGCCTTGGTCTCAGCCAAATGCTGATAACCATCGCACTTCTGTTTGGCATTTTCTACCTGGCAGGCTGGCAACCCGACGTGGCCATGGCGGTAGCCATCTGTTTTGCCCTGTCGTCTACCGCCATCGTCCTTCAGACCTTGCGTGAAAAAAACCTCTTCACCACTACGTCCGGCGAGGCTTCGTTCTCTACGTTAATCCTGCAGGATATTGCGGTAATTCCCATTTTGGCTCTGTTGCCGTTACTTGCGCATTATAATCCACCGGAAGAAGAAACCGCGGTAACACTGCTGTTACAAGAACTTCCCGAGTGGCTTCAACCCTTCTCAATACTCTTTGGAGTTGGACTTCTTATTGTTTTGGGACGCTATGTTTTTGTCCCATTCTTACGTTTCGTTTCCAAATCCAATCTTACCGAACTGCTGACCGCTGCTTCCCTGTTTTTAGTTATTGGGGTGTCTGAACTGATGATTGCGGTGGGGCTCAGTGCCGCCCTCGGTGCCTTTATTGCAGGACTCATGCTGGCCAACAGTGAATTCCGGCATGAACTGGAAGCGCAGGTAGATCCGTTCAAAGGTCTGTTTCTGGCTGTATTTTTTGTGAGCGTGGGAGCAAGCATCAACTTCTTAGTTATTGAAAAAGATCCACTGTTCATCTTCAGCACCGTTATCGCGGTCCTTTTGGTTAAGTTTGCAGTGCTGTACGGAATTGGCAGATTTTATAAATTTTCCGTTGACCAGAATTTCATTTATGCATTTGCACTTTCGCAGGTAGGTGAATTTGCTTTTGTACTGCTGAATTATTCGTCCAAACTTTACTTGTTAACCCCCGAGATGAACGACCAGTTAATGGCCGTAACTGCCATAACGATGTGTATCACGCCTATTCTCCTGATCATCAATGACCGGCTGATAGATCCGCGGCTGAACAGTCAGTCTGAAGACCATAGCTCATTGGGCCTGCCGGAAAATATTGAACCGCGAAAGATCATCATTGTTGGTTTCGGTCATTTCGGAAGTACCGTGGGCAGGCTGCTGCGTGCCAATAAAGTAAAGGCTACCGTGCTGGACCATGACGCAGACAGGGTAAAGTTGTTACGCAGCCATGGGTTTAAAGTATATTACGGTGATGCCACACGGCTGCCTATCATGCGTACAGCCGGTGCTGCTGAAGCGGAAATTCTGGTTCTTTGCCTGGACGACCCCGAAGCCAATAAACATATTGCAGAGATGGCAAAAGAGCAGTTCCCGCAGCTCAAAATATTTGTAAGGGCAAAAAACCGGCTGGATGCCTACTCGTTCCTCAATAATGGAATCGACAATATTTACCGTGAAACCCTGGGTACCGCGGTAGATATGGCTGTAGACGTACTGCATGCCAGCGGCATGCGTAAATACACGGCCAGACGGCTGGGGAAACGCTTCGAAATGATCGACAAAGCTTCGGTTCGTCAGCTGGCTAAGGAACAGATGAAGGAAGTGATGACTTTCACCACTCAGGAAGCACTCCAGCGCGAAGCCGAGCTCCTGAGCCTGGACAGCGTTTCAATTGAAAACTCTGAGTGGCTGGATCATGAAGGCGAAGGTAACGACAAAACTGACCTACAGCAAAGTGACACCGGAAAACAGTAGTTTGCAATAAGGTTTTTATACCTATTTTTGCGACCGTCTTATCTGCATAAAAAATGAAAAATTCTGCCCTGTTCCGTCTTCACCTCATTGTGTTTCTGTGGGGTTTTACGGCTATCCTGGGTAAACTGATTACTGCGGAAGCTCAGGTTCTGACCTTCTTTCGAATGGGGATTGCGGCACTCTTCCTTTTTATTTACATCCGGGTCATCAGAAAAGACAACCTCAACGTACCCCGAAAGCTCCTCTTCGGACTGGTAGGCGTGGGGGGATTCATGGCGCTGCACTGGCTCTGCTTTTTTCATTCCATCAAGGTTTCCAATGTATCCATTGCTCTGTGCTGCCTGTCGCTGTCCACCCTCTTCACCTCTATTCTGGAACCCATTGTGTTCAAAAGGAAAATAGATGTCTCGGAAGTGATTATGGGAATCGTCATTGTAGCCTGTATGGCAGTTATCTTCAACATCGAACTGCGGTATAAGGAAGGTATTTTCTTCGGCATTTTCACTGCACTTTTCGGTACTGTATTTTCGGTATTCAACGGAAAACTGTACGGAAAAACCAGTTCCGGGAACATTATTTTCTACGAAATACTGGGCGGATTTATGCTGATTTCCCTCTTTTACCTGCTCACCGGGCAAATCTCTGAAGTTGCAGACATCACCACCCGCGACCTTGCCCTTATCACCATTCTGGCAGGTGTATTTACAGCCTACCCGATGCTGGAATCGGTAAGTCTGATGAAGTATATTTCACCCTTCACACTGGTACTTACCGTAAATTTAGAACCGGTGTACGGAATTATACTTGCTTTTTTTATCTTTGGTGAATCAGAACAGATGAGTCCGGTCTTTTATGTAGCTTCATTTGTGATGATTACGGCCATCATCATTAACGGGGTCCTGAAATCCCGTAAGGCCAAACAAACAATTAATCCTAACACTCCATGAGGAAGCTAGTCTTTTTATTCGTTTTTGCATCTGTTTGCACGCAGGCCCAGATCATAAGGAAATATTCCAACGAATTCCTGAATATCGGCGCGGGCGCCAGAGGCCTGGCCATGGGCGGTGCCGTTTTAAGCAGCCAGGACGATGTATACGCACCAATGTGGAACCCTGCCGGACTTATGGGTGTGGAGCGCGACTGGCAGGGTGCGGCCATGCACGCTGAATATTTTGAAAGTATTGCCAAGTATGATTATATCGCCTACGCCAAACCTTTAGACAGCAAAGGTGGTGTTTTTGCGGTATCGGTAGTCCGCCTTGGGGTGGATAATATCCTGAATACCACTCAGATGATCGACAGTGAAGGTAATATTGACTACGATAAGATCACTAAATTTTCCCAGGCCGATTATGCTGCCCTAGTTTCCTACGCCTTCCATCCCGGTGGTAACCACAAATTATCGGCGGGGGTAAATGCGAAGCTGGTGTACAGAAATGTTGGTAAATTTGCCAGCGGATTTGGATTTGGGTTTGATGTTGGGGCCCTCTACCACGCCGACAGTGGCTGGAAGTACGGAGCTATGCTGAGAGACGCCACCACCACGGTCAATTTCTGGAATGTAGATCAGAAGGAACTTTCGGCTATTGTAAACGGTGAGGAATTTAACCCGGCACCGGCCGATAAAATGGAGATTACAATGCCCAAACTGAATGTAGGCGCCAGTAAAAACTTTGAGGTGAGCCAGAATATTTCCATATTGCCTGAAGCAGGTCTGAATATTGACTTTGCTAGAACCGCCGCGCTGGTATCAACGGATTTTGCAAGTATTACTCCATATGCGGGTGCAGAGATGAACTATAATGATCTCGTATTTGTTAGGCTGGGTGTAAACAGGTTTCAGTCCATCACCGATATTGAGGACCTCAAACGTAAGGTTTCCTTTCAGCCCAGTGCGGGAGTGGGAATCAAATACCGGGGACTTACTTTAGATTACGCGATTACCAATTCGGGGATCGGTGGCAGCAACTTCTTCTCCAATTTCTTCTCGCTGAAATTCGACATGGGAGAATTCCGGAATTAAGGGCTTCAGTTTCATTAACCGATTTTTACACTGGTCATACTCAGGCTTCCGCCTATGAGTTCATCATTGAACAGTGAAAGTTCATCAGATTTATTCTTCAGACCTAAGGAATAAATTAGTGGCAAATAGTGATCCGGCGAAGGAATGGCAGCCTGGAGGGCCGTTCCATGTTTTTGATATTCAATCAGGTTACGGAAATTGCCGTCCAGGATCCAGTTATTGGTTTTTTCACGCGCCTCAATCGCCCAGTCCCAGCCGGCACCGACCGTGTTGATATTCTGCCAGTCAATCATCCTGAGATTATGTACGATGTTGCCACTGCCAATAATTAATATTCCTTTCTCCCTTAACTTCTGCAGCCTGCCGGCGAGTTCAAAGTGATACTCCGGAGGTTTCGTATAATCAATACTCATCTGCACTACCGGAATATCTGCATCGGGATAAAGATGCCGGATAACCGACCACGCGCCATGGTCCAGTCCCCAACTGTGATCTTCCTGGACCTCAGCCGGTAACAGCAGTGTGGCTGCTTCCTGTGCCAGATCGGGGCTGCCGGGAGCGGGATACTGCACAGCGAAAAGTTCCTCCGGAAAACCTCCGAAATCATGGATAGTGGGTGGCAGATCCATGGCGGTAACTTTAGTACCACGCGTAAACCAATGTGCCGAAATACAAAGTATGGCACTGGGTGTGGGAATCTCCCGTGAGATATTTCTGAAGCCCTGCACGAACTGATTCTCTTCAATGGCATTCATTGGTGAACCGTGACCCAGAAAAAGCACAGGCATCTTTTGGGTAGTTGGGAACAAGGCTGAAATATTGGTCAAATCATTCAAATTCATTATAATACTTTTTAATAAAAAAACCTGAAAATTATAAGCATAATTCCCAGGTTTTCAGGTTAATCGTTTAAACGCTGTTATGCTTTAACAAACTGCAGCTCGCCTGCAATTTTAACTTCATCGGAAACCATTACGCCGCCAGCTTCCAGCGCTGCATTCCAGTTAAGTCCAAAGTCACTTCTTTTAATCTTTCCTTGAAATGAAAAGCCTGCTTTGGTGTTGCCCCAGGGATCTGCATTAATACCACCGAAATCTACGTCCAGTTTTACCGGCTTGGTAACTCCATTAACCGTTAGATTTCCTGTGATCTCGTCGTTCAATGCATCACTTTCAAAAGTTATTGTTGGATTAACAGCAGCATTGAAAAACTCCTCGCTTTTCAGGTGATTGTCACGGTCTGTATTGTTAGTGTCAATAGAATCGGTCTGGATGGTTGCAGTAACTTTCGCATTGCGGAAAGTATCATCTTCCGCTTCCATCTCAGCTGTAAAGGTCTTGAAAGAACCTTTTACATTGGAGATCATCAGGTGCTTTACTCTAAAAGTTATTTCACTGTGGGTTGGGTCTAAATTCCATTTTGTTGCCATAATATTCTGTATTTATTGGTTTGTTAAAAATTTCTGATACAAAGGTAGCTGTTTGGCCAAGGCTGTGCATTGATGTAAGTTAAGAACGTAATCCTCTGTACTGCTGGAGTAAATTTATCCATTTTAATTCATGCACCCGGTAAATTATAAGGTATTTCTAATTTGGGGAAAATCTTTTTTTTAGCTTTATAAAAATATCCGCATGAGCAAAAGTGTCTATTTATGCCTGCTCTTCTTCGCCTTTAATACGGTCCAGGCCCAGATTACAGACAGCCTTCAGCCCCGGAGTTATCAGGTAGAATTCAGATATATCCAACTTTACATTCCTGCAGGACTGATGACCGCAGGTATTATATTGGATAGCAACAGGAAAGAATCGATAAAAAATGAAGTGGTTGAGGAAAGGAATGAACACCTATTCGCTTTTCAAAATCATTTGGACGATTATGCGCAATTCGCGCCGTTAGCAGCAGTATATGCATTTGAACTTGCAGGAATGGAAGCGCGCACCGACTGGAAGAACCGAACCGCCATTTTGCTGAAAGGCCAGCTGATTAACTTAGGTCTGGTGTATATCCTGAAAACATCACTGAAAAATATCCGGCCGGACGGAACCGCCTACTCATTTCCGTCCGGACATACCGCCAATGCCTTTGCCGGCGCTACTATCCTCAGCATTGAATATGGCAGGCGCTACAAATGGGTTCCCTACGCTTCCTATGGTCTCGCCACGGGCATCGGCGTTATGCGGATGGCAAACAATAAACATTATATTTCAGACGTTATTTTCGCGGCCGGACTCGGAATCCTCTCAATGAAAGCTGCTTACTGGTCACATCAGTACAAGTGGAACAAGGCCCCAAAAGCCGCAGACCCGATGCAGATGATCTATACAGCCGCCGCATTAACAAATCCTTAACACCTTCAATTATATTTCTTATTTTTAAGGCCTTAATGCTTAAATAATGAAATTTTCAAAATTATCCCTTTTATTCATAGCTCTGAGCAGTTTAACATTTGCTCAAAACCAGAAATACACGATGGCTGAAGCCGTAAACGGACTTCGGAGCAACCTGGCGGTAAAAGGTATATCCCAGTTCTCCTGGACAGATGATGCCAAAGCCTACATTCAGGGGAGCAAAAATGCCTATCTGATCACTGAAGTTCAGAGCATGAAATCAGACACCCTGGTTTCCCTGAGCCGCATCAACAAAAATCTCAGTACTGCAGACCGGCTGAAAAGCTTTCCAATGGTGAAATTCATCAGCCGAAATAAAGGTTATTTCACAAGGGACGGCAAGTACTTCTGGCTGGAACAGTCGGCAGGCAACTGGAAAATCAGTGAATGGACCGCACTGGACAAAGGCGCCGAAAACGTGACTGTTCTTTCTGATAACAAAAGCATAGTGTACACGGTTAAGAACAACCTGTACCTGAACAGAAACGGTAAGACGGTGAGCATAACAGATGATGCCGATGAAAACATCGTAAACGGTCAGTCTGTGCACCGTCAGGAGTTCGGCATCAGCAAGGGGATCTTTGCCGCACCTTCAAATGAAAAAATTGCCTTTTACAGAATGGATCAGGGCATGGTTACCGATTACCCGGTCATTGACTGGTCGGTAACACCGGCTCAAAACCGAAATATCAAATATCCAATGGCCGGAGGGGCATCTCACCATGTTTCGCTGGGGGTATACGATATCAAAAATGATAAAAAGATCTTCCTGGAGGTTGACGGTGATAAGGAGCAGTACCTGACCGCAGTGACCTGGAGCCCGGATTCGAAATACATTTTCATAGGCGTACTGAACCGAGACCAAAATCATATGAAAATGAACCAGTATGACGCGGCTACCGGTAAACTGGTTAAATTGCTTTTTGAGGAAAAATCCGATAAATATGTGGAACCTCAGCACGAACTATTATTTTTCCCCAATTCCAATACCGATTTCATCTGGCAAAGCCAGCGTACAGGCTATAACCATCTTTTCCACTACAATCTGGACAAAGGTCTGGTAGCGCAGTTAACGAAAGGTGACTGGCTGGTAACAGACATCCTGGGTTTCAATGAAAAAAGGAAGGAAATCTACTTCACATCCACAAAAGAAACGCCGCTGGAAAGACATCTTTACAGGGTGAACTGGAACAATTTCAAAATGCAGAGGCTGGACACCGCAGAAGGCATGCACACAGGCATTCTGAGCAAAGACGGTACACAGCTGTATGATATTTATACCAATGCGTCTACACCGCGCAGTGTGAATATCATCAACACAGGTACACTCAAGTCCAGAAACATTTTTACGGCCGAAAACCCTCTGAAGAATTACCTGAGACCCGAAATTAAGAACGTTACACTGACGGCAGACGACGGAACCCCTTTATACGGTAAGATTATTTTACCAACTGAGTTTGATCCCACAAAAAAGTATCCTACAATCGTTTACCTGTACAACGGTCCGCACCTGCAGTTGGTGACAAACAGCTTTCCCGCTTCAGGTAACCTCTGGTATGAGTATATGGCTCAGAACGGTTACGTTGTCTTTACGATGGATGGCCGGGGATCTTCTAACCGGGGACTTCAATTTGAACAGGCGGTGTTCCGCAACCTGGGTGAAACTGAAATGAAGGATCAGATAAAAGGTGTGGATTACCTGAAATCGCTTTCCTATGTTGATGTGGAGCGCATGGGAGTACACGGCTGGAGTTTTGGCGGATTTATGACAACCAGTTTAATGCTGAAACACCCGGAAATCTTCAGGGCAGGTGTTGCCGGTGGACCGGTCATAGACTGGAGTATGTATGAAGTGATGTATACCGAGCGGTATATGGACACTCCCCAAACCAATCCTGAAGGTTACAGACAGTCCAATCTGCTGGACAAGGTACAGAATCTGAAAGGTAAGCTCCTTATGATTCACGGTGCGCAGGACGATGTGGTGGTATGGCAGCATTCCGTAAACTTCCTGAAAGCCGCTGTAGATCATGGCATCCAACTGGATTATTTCGTATATCCCGGCCATGAGCATAACGTTCTCGGCAAGGACCGTGTGCATCTTATGCAAAAGGTCACCGATTATTTTGACCAGCATCTGAAAAACTAAAATTAATCCCGGCTCCGGTCGGGATTATTAGTCAAATTAAATCTGCATATGTTCAGGACCTTACTTCTGTTTTTAATGATTTCCGGAACTGCTGTCCAAGGTCAGGGAAAACCCGGAATGGCGGACATTGAGCATAATGTCCAGGATTCTGCTTCCGTATATTTCCACGAAAGACTGCTTTTCCGCTTCTTAACACTACCGTCACTTTTAAGTACTGAGGAAGGGCGTCATCTTTACTATGGACAGTACAAAATGCGGAAAAGAAACCCTGCTGAAGAAGAAAGAGCATTCTTTGAGCTGGTTTCGGCCAATAAATGCAGGGAAGCCATTGCCGCAGGTGAGCAGTTGCTGAAAACTGACCCCGTGAATCTGGAAATTTTGGGCAGGATCCTGCAATGCTACAGCACAGCCGACCGGGAAAATCCTCAGGGACCACACCGGTTCACTCAGTTCCGGATTCTCCTGGACGCGGCCTTAAGCAGTGCCACAGGACCCGAAACACACAAAACCTATACGGTAATGAACGTGGTGGATGAATATATTCTTGCCGGTACACAAGGTATAGATCTCATGCAGTTCAGGCGCCGTTCGCAGGCTGTTCCGGAAGGAATGATGGACCACTGGCGGAAAGGCCGCAGGAAAATTTCATTTCTTGTGATATATTCTGAAGAATGAATAATAAAAGACCGCTCAGTAATATGAACGGTCTTTTTTTTATTTGATGAAACCTTTGTTTATGAGTAATGGATTAAGGTCAGGATCCTTTCCTGTATAGTCCTTAAAGGCTTTGTTAAGGTCCACAGAATTTCCAACGGACAGAATATATTCGCGGAAACGGTCACCATTAGCACGTGTCATACCACCGTTCTTTACAATATAATCCCAGGCTGCGGCATTCAGGACGTCACTCCACATATAAGCGTAGTAGCCGGCGCTGTAACCACCGCCCCAAATATGGGCGAAATACGGTGAATGATATCTTGGCGGCACCTGCGGAAGGTTGAATCCATACTGGTTAAGGACCTTTTTCTCAAATTCAAGCGCCGGCAGAAGTTGGCTTTCATCAGTTACCGAATGCCAGTTCATATCCAGTGTCGCGGCGGACACCAGCTCGGTGGTCGAATAGCCCTGATTGAAGGAAGATGCCTTTTTTATCTTATCCACCAGGGTCTGTGGCATCGGCTTTTTTGTCTGGTAATGGATAGCATAGTTTTTTAGCACGCTGGGTTCCAGGGCAAAAAATTCGTTGATCTGCGAGGGGAATTCCACAAAGTCACGCGGTGTATTCGTTCCAGACACTGAAACGTATTTCTGATTGGCAAAAAGTCCATGTAAGGTATGGCCAAATTCATGGAACATGGTAGACACATCGTCATAAGAAATGAGCGAAGGCTTGCCCGGCGCAGGTTTCTGGTAATTGAAGACGTTGGTAATAACTGGCTTCTGGTTCAGCGCATGGGACTGATCTACAAAATTGCCCATCCAGGCGCCACCGCTTTTGTTGCTTCGGGTGTAGAAGTCCAGGTAATAGATGGCCAGCGATTTACCGTCGCGGTCGAAAACTTCATATGTGATAACATCCGGATGATAAACCGGCAGATCAGTCCTTTTCTTAAAAGTAATTCCATAGAACTGTTCCGCAGCGTAGAAAACTCCTTTTTCCAGCACAGTGTTCACTTCAAAATAAGGTTTGATTTCATTTTCATCCAGGTCATATTTGGCTTTCCGAACCTGTTCTGCGTAAAAATTCCAGTCCCACGGCGCTACGGTGAATCCACCCTTTTGTTTGTCAATAAGGGCCTGTATCTCCGCACTTTCCCGCTTGGCTGTTTCCACAGCAGGTGCGGCCAGTTGGGCCAGCAGATTCATAGCGGCGGCAGGATCCGGTGCCATCTGGTCCTGAAGCTTCCATTCGGCAAATGATTTTTTGCCCAGGAGCTGTGCTTTCTGAAGCCTCAATCGCGCCTGCTTTTCCAGAATGGCCCGCGTGTCATTGGCATCACCTTTTTCCGCACGTGTCCAGGAAGCTTTAAAGAGCTTCTCGCGCGTGGAGCGGTTTTTCAGATTCTGAAGCAGCGGCTGCTGCGTGGTATTCTGCAGTGCGAGAAGGTATTTTCCCTCATGACCGGCTGCCTTCGCGTCGGCCGCTGCAGCGGCGATTTCATCCGCCGACAGTCCGTCCAGTTCCTTAACATCAGAAATCACAAGACCACCCTGCTTCCTGGCCTCCAAAAGTTTGTTGCTGAACTGTGTGCTCAGCGTTGCCAATTCTTCATTAACCTTTTTCAGCTCCTCTTTCTTTTCGGGCGAAAGATCCGCACCGGCAATTTCAAATTTCTGGATATAATATTCGGCCAAACGCTTATCCTCTCCCGTCAGCTCATTAATATTTATAGCCTTTATCCTTTTATACAGCTTATCATTCAGGTAAATCTGATCTTCCTGTGCCGCAAATTTAGGCGCAAATTCTTCCTCCAGTTTCTGTAGCGTGGGATTGGTATTCGCACTGGTAAAATTAAAGAAGACAATTGACGCCCGCTTCAGGACTTCCCCGCTGTTTTCCAGTGCTGCCAGCGTATTCTCAAATGTAGGCGCTTGCGGATTTGAGGTAATTTTGTGAATTTCAAAAAGCTGCTGCTTCAAACCATATTCAAAAGCCGGGCGGAAATGTTCGTCCTTTATCTTATCAAATTCAGGAGCCTGATACTGCAGTTTACTTTTCGTCATAAAGGGGTTGGAGGCCAGTGCGGCATCCATCACCGGAGCTTCTATCTGGGTATTCTTATCATTCATCGTAGTACATGCTGAGGTTACGGTAAGTGCTGAGACCAGCAACAAACCAGGTAATCTGTTCATTTTCATAATATTTTACTGTGTGATATAAAGATATATTCTTTTTTTTAAATTTGAGTAAGCTAAAAACCAAAACCATGAAAACCATTATCCTGCCAACAATATCTGTTTTGCTGATGATTACCTCATGCGCGAAAATTAAAGTAGAGATGCCCGACAGCACTATAAGTACCGCGTCCGGAGAGAGAACCCAAAAGACCTACAATTATTCCTTTGATCAGTTAAAGGTATCAACAGGAATCACCGCCGACATTATAAAAGCGGAAAATGAAAAAATCGTTATTGAAGCCCCTGAAAAACTGATGGACAAGGTAAAGGTTGTCCAAAAGGACGGATTGGTAAGCATATTCATAGAATCCAACGGGATTTTTAAAAATATTTCGGCCGACGGAAATGTTCACGCCACTATTTATGCCAGAGATTTCTCTGCCGTCACTGCCGAATCTGCTGCAGATATCACGGTCCGGGACAAATTCCTTCAGGAAAAAATGGCTGTTGATGTCTCCAGTTCCGGATCTGTGAGCGGACATCTGGAAGCCAACGAATTCAGGATCAAGGCAGCCTCGGCAGCAGAATTTACCGGTCAGATCTGGGCACTTAACCTGGAAGCCGACCTTAGTTCGGGCGCCACGGTGAGCACCAAAGGCAAAGTGACTAACGCCAATGTGTCCGTAAGTTCCGGCAGCAGCTTTGAAGGCAGCAACACCTCCCTGCAGGAAGCGGACCTGGATGCTTCAAGCGGCGGAAGCGTGGTGGCAGGCGTTGTAAAAAGAGTTACTGCCAGGGCAAGTTCCGGAGGCAGCATTCAGATCAGGAAGCAAGCTGCGGATACCGAGGTGAACCTGAAGGAGAGCAGCGGTGGCAGCGTATCGGTAAGCGGTGACTGACAGGAAGTTAGACACCCATGTTCATGATTTAACATACAGCGGCAAAACTTTAACCTAACTTTAACCGCCCGAACCCATCCAAGGTCCGCCATGATGGGTATTTTCTCTTTATTTTTGCGGGATATGTTTAAAAAAGCTTGTCTGCTTTGGTTGATGATCACTGCAGTACATGTGATGGCCCAGTCAGTTAGCGGTGAAATCCTGATGAGGGATAACTCATCACTGTACCTGAATCAGATTTATGTGACCAACGTGAATGATCAGCGGAGCGTCCTGTCTGATGTAAACGGCAATTTCACAATTGCGGCGAAACCGGGCGATATCATCAGGTTTACTTCCATTGTGACCGAACGCAAAGATATTAAGGTTACCGACAACATGCTTCAGGGTAAACCTCTGCTGATTGAGCTTAAGATTGCTTATTATGAGATAGAGGAAATTGTCCTTAACCGTTTTAAACCTTCGGGAAACCTGAAGAAAGATGTTCTTGCGCTAAAAACCGGTGAAAAGGAAATGAAGCTGAAGGAAATGATCGGACTTCCGGAACCAAAAGGTGATGGTACGCCGCCTCAGCTGCCACTGCTGGGCATGGCCGGTGGGGGAATATCTTTAAGCGTAGACAGTTTTTACGACCTTATTTCCGGCGAAAAGCAAAAGAAGGAAAGACTTCAGGCCTATGAACGCATGTCCAGAAGCATTTCGAATATAAAGGAATATTTTGGACCTCAATATTTTGCTGAGCTTAAAATACCACCTCATCTGACAGATAATTTCCTTCAGTTTGTTTACAGTTCAGACAATCTGTATCCGTACGTCCTGGCCGGAAACTATGAGGGTACCAAAATCTATATTGAAAAATATCTGCCTATTTATCAGCGCCGGCTGAAAAACTCCAACCTGATGCAAACCACGCTGAACTGAATACTATAACGGAAACTTATCCGTTATTATACCTTTCTAAACAGAACCTCCCCTTGAACATGAAGAAATCACTTCTCTTTTTTACCCTGCTGCTTTTCTGTGCACTACCGGCACAAAAACGGATGAAGGACTACTCCAACATCATGAAAAGCACTAATATTTACGAAATAGATGCTTTCCTGAGAGACGCCCACGAGGACGATCCCCGGCGCTCCGTATTGAAGCCACGGCTTATGGATATGATCAGGGATTATATAAAGAACGCTCACCCAGACGACACCCGTGTAAAAGATATGCAGGAAAAACTGGCTTTGCTGAAGAGAAGACCTTCCACAAAAATAACCTTTGCGGAGATGAACGCAAACATCAGACAAAAGCAGATCAGGTTTTACCAGGAAGCCCTGGCCAGAGCGCAGCGCGCAGCCGCCAACCCGGAATTGGGCGCTCAGGCCAGAATCAAGGTAGAGACACCTGAAATTGACCGAAGTTTTGCAGTGGCGAAATCCCGTAGTTCAGCCGAAGCTGCTGCCATACGTGCCGCGAACAGAAACACATCGGGCGACGTAGCCGTAGCTCCAACAATGCCGACTAAGAGTATATCTACTGAGGCCGTAGCAGCCATAAATTCGGAGAAAGAGGAATTTGATCTGTTAATGAACCCCACCGTGCAGGAACATAAAAACCAAACGGTGAAGATCCTGAACGCGCTTTTTGACAATGATCCTACCAGCAAGGAAACAAGTGTGATGATCAAGAACAACTCCGACTGCGATATCATCATGCGGATGGAGGGTACAGGAAATACAAAATACAGGCTTGCCATTCCTGCGCGCAGCGAGAACACCATCGTCATACTGAAAGGTCAGTATCTCTTCTCCAGCCTGGTGTGCGGTGCGCAGTACGCCTCTCAAAAAACCGTACAGAAGGCCATTATGGTAACATTAGGTTCCTCGTCCTAAAGCCACGGCCAATAGCGCTTAAACTGCTTTCCTTTTTTGCTGTGGAAATGATTAAATTTGCACGATTTTAAATTATGGGCAAAAATAAACTCGCAAGATTCGAGGAGAACCGTATTCTCCCGAACGTTATACAGCCAACGCGCGCTGAAGCACTGGACAATTTTCATCTGAAAGGGAAATGGCGTTCTGAGATCTTTAAAAATGAAAACCCGATCGTAGTGGAACTTGGTTGTGGTAAAGGTGAATATTCAGTTGGATTGGCCAAGGCATTTCCGGAGAAAAACTTCATCGGAATTGATATTAAAGGTGCCCGGTTTTGGTTTGGCGCCAAAGAGGCAACAGAGAAGAATATGAAGAATGTAGCCTTTCTGCGCACACAGATTGAACTTCTGGACTGCTTTTTTGAGGAGAATGAGGTTGATGAGATCTGGATTACCTTTCCGGACCCGCAAATCAAATACAGAAGGACCAAGCACCGTATGACCCACCCCGACTTTCTGGAACGCTACAGAAAGGTACTGAAGCCTGAAGGCATTGTGCACCTTAAGACCGATTCAGAATTTCTGCACGGTTATACACTCGGAATCTTACAGGGATCAGGACACGAGATCCTGACCGCTCATCATGATATTTACGGCGCGCCGGAATATGAACCCAACACCGAACATCTGCGCGAAATAAAGACCTATTATGAGGAGCTATTTTCCTCCAAAGGAAAAACCATCACCTATATCAAATTCAGGTTCAGGCAGGACTGATATTCAGTCAGAACTGCATCAAAAAACAAAAAACCCGGCTCCTAAGAACCGGGTTTAAGTTTATATAAGACAAAATCTTATTCAGCGTCGAAATCCGCATCAGCATCAGCTGATACTTTTTCGCCTTCTTCTTTTGATTTTTCCTTATCAGCTTTTCTCTGGGAAAGACCGTCTTTGATGGATTCTGAAACTACGCTCAGGATCATGTCGATAGATTTGGAAGCATCATCATTTCCAGGAATCACGAAGTCTACTTTTCTTGGGTCAGAGTTCGTATCTACGATAGCAAATACCGGAATACCCAATTTCTTAGCTTCAGTTACTGCGATGTGCTCTCTCATGATATCAACAACAAAGATTGCAGAAGGAAGCCTCACCATGTCTGAAATAGAACCTAAGTTCTTCTCCAGGTTCGCACGCTGGCGGTCTACCTGAAGTCTTTCTTTCTTGGATAAAGTTTCGAAAGTACCGTCTTTCTTCATTTTATCAATGTGGTTCATCTTCTTAACAGCTTTACGGATAGTTACGAAGTTCGTAAGCATACCGCCTGGCCATCTTTCAGTGATGAAAGGCATATTAAGTTCAGCAGCGTGTTTAGCCACTACTTCTTTCGCCTGCTTTTTAGTAGCTACGAAAAGAACTTTTTTGCCTGCAGAGGTGATTTTTTCCAAAGCGGAGCACGCTTCGTCCAATTTCACTGCTGTTTTATGTAGGTCTACGATGTGAATACCGTTTTTCTCCATAAAGATGTATGGAGCCATATTTGGATTCCACTTGCGGGTCATGTGACCGAAGTGTACACCTGCCTCTAAAAGGTCTTTAACATTTGCTTTTGCCATGTCGCTTTTTTGTTTTTAGTTTACGTTCCGCTTTTGTGCAATCAACTGGTCTTTAGATGGGAGAACAGTTTGGGTGCTAAACTAAACGGGCATTTTTTGAATTAGATAATAGATTAACAGACATGAGACACAGGATAAAAAAATCTCCAATCTCCTGTCTCCAAATCTCGCGTCTTGAATTAACGTTTTGAGAACTGGAATCTCTTTCTTGCTTTCTTCTGACCTGGTTTCTTTCTTTCCACCATTCTTGCGTCTCTGGTAAGCAGGCCGTGAGGCTTAAGTGCCAACCTGTGCTCTGCGTTGATTTCGCAAAGAGCTCTGGAAACTGCCAGTCTGATCGCTTCTGCCTGACCTGTATTACCGCCACCGAAAACATTTACGGTAACATCATACTGTCCTGCAGTTTCTGTCAAAATGAAAGGCTGGTTCAGTTTATAAACCATTACATCTGTAGAGAAGTATTCTTTAGCATCCTTACGGTTTACAGTGATGTTTCCGGTACCCGGCTTCACGTAAACTCTGGCTACTGAAGTTTTTCTTCTTCCAATTTTATGAACTGTAGACATATTAATTATTTAAATTCGTTAATATTAATAGTTTTTGGCTGCTGAGCTTCATGTTTGTGTTCAGTTCCTTCATACAGATAAAGGTTCTTGAACAGCTGAGATCCCAGTTTGTTCTTTGGAAGCATACCTTTAAGGGATTTTTCCAGAACCTTCATCGGATCTTTTTTCAATAGCTCTTCAGCTGTCTGCGACTTCTGTCCACCAGGATAACCTGTATGCCAGATGTAAGTCTTGTCAGCCCACTTGTTTCCGGAAAGAGTAATCTTTCCAGCATTCAAAACGATTACATTGTCTCCGCAATCTGCGTGAGGTGTAAAATTCGTTTTGTGCTTACCTCTCAAAATCTTTGCAACCTTGGAAGCTAATCTTCCTAAAGGCTGTCCTTCAGCGTCTACCACAACCCATTCTTTATTAGCGGTAGCTTTGTTAGCTGAAACGGTTTTGTAACTTAATGTATTCACACTTTTTCGTTTACGATTAAACATAATTTTCCCCAAAAGGGTGTGCAAAGGTAAAGAATAATTTTCAAATTGGAAATCTTTTCAGAAAGATTGTGTTAAGCTTTTGAAAATGTTAGGTTTATTAGCAGCAAACAACATGATGTTTTGTTAATTTGCTCATGCTCTGAATACCTAATTTCTCAGCGATTTGCTGCTCCTGAAACTTGCGATCAGATAATAGGCAACAAAAACCATGGAAAATTTAATGACGGAGGGAACCGCCATTTCTACATTAAAAAAGAGCAGTCCTACACCAACCAGTACAGCAATTCCTAAAAATGAAATCCCCAGCTTTTGCGGAAGGGTAAATTTCAGGTCATCCAGAAAATAAGCCATTCCCCAGGCAGAACCGAAGGCAGCACCGTAATAAAGGTCAAGTTGCCAACCCTGACTTCCAAGCAGATAGTGGTTCAGTAAGAAGCTTATTGCGGTTCCGGCAATGAAATATAAAAGAGCACGCTGCATGAGATTTTGTTTCCGCAAAAATAATTAATTAATTGCGAACAGGCTATTTGTTTATATTTGGCAAAATTCGCTTCCATGAAACTTCGCCTATTTGCATTTGTGATCCTATGTTTCGCTTTAACTTCCTGTCAGCAGATTATTGATAATTACTGGGACCGAAAGGAGGAGGAAAACTTTACTTCCTCCTATATGGGCATCTATAAAGGAAATTATTCCGGAGATGAAACCGGTACACTAACCATAGAGGTCTCGGATAAGGGCTACGTGACCCTCACCAAGGTCTCTCCCACCGGAAGCGAAACCCATACGAGCGGGATAGCCCGCGAAGATGGTGCACTGCAGTCTGTTGCATTGCCATCCGGGTTTACGCTTTACGGTAACCTCATTACCAAATCCGGAACTTGGAAGACGGGAATTTTGAAGGGTAATTGGTCTGTGGTAAAACAATAAGAAACCGCTCAGCTCCATACAGCAGCCTTCTTTTTAAACTATGGTCGAACAACACCTGGTGCGCCATAGCCACCCGGGTTTTCGGTAGCCATCTTAGATCACTCCCGCTTCATCAATCTCCTCCATCAGCCTTTCCGTGTTGCTCACTGCATAAATCATTTTTTGGTAATGCAGCACATCCTGGAAATCCAGTGTGCGGCGTTTGCGGTCTTTGAGCCATTTCTGCGCGGGTTGGTAACCGCCTATGTAGAAGTTCTGAGCATTTTCGGGAATGTTATCGAAGTATTGAGCGGCGCTGCTGTACACGCGGCCGACGGCTTCAAGAGCCTCAGTCACCGTACCCTGCGCTGAACTGCGCTCGGACCCTGTGGCCTTCAAAGGGGTCGGGAGTTTCTCCACCACATTCTCCTCTTTTGAAAAAGCTACAACGCTCCGCGGAAAATACCTTCTTCGGGGTCTTGCACTGGAGTTATTGCCGCGCTTCTTCACGAATGAAGGTTTTATGGCATCCCTTCCCCAACGAACCGCGACCACCGCCTCACCAACACCTGGATCTTCAACACGAAAAAGGCGGGCTGAAGTGGATCAGCCGGCCTTCAATATTAAAAAACGCTAAGCACTTGTATACAATACTTTGGCACTATTGCAGTTGCGGCGCTTTCTGAAGAAGTTGTTTGCCTCCGCTTGCGCTGCCTCTACCTTTTAATAACCTTTCCCACAGACGTGACCGTACCGGCGCTGTTTTTTATTTGGTACAGGTACACGTTGGCAGGCAGGTCAGATTTGTCGACTGTGTTCACTCCTTTCACCAGGAAATGAGTAGCGACCAATTTACCCGACGTGTCGTAGAGCTGAAAGATGCCGCTTTCCAGGACAGAAATATGGAGCGCATCCCTAAACGGGTTCGGATAAACGTTCAGGCTTTTCATGGCCGTTTCAGCCGTTGCCAACGCTCCGAAATTCATTACCGAAAATGGCGAGAAAGTGGTGATACCCGTAGCAGTGATGGCAAACGGACCGCTGCCGGTTACACTGCTGCTGTTTTCCTGGTTCCATTGTCCGTTGTAGTAATGTCCGACCTTTGCACCGGCCGCACTGAAGGTGGCATTCTGCTGCGCAGCATTCCAGCCGAAAGTGAGGTTTACATTACTGCCGCCCGCTGTACCTTCAGAAATATCCCAGGTAGCGTTTACGGCACCGTTTGTCGTATTCGCAATTCCCTCGGAGACTCTGGCCGAAAATGTATCCGAGGTTCCGGAGTTGGAAACCGTGATGGGATTGTAGTGGTTTGCCGTTCCTATGGGCAAGGAAACCGTCCCGCGTGCTGCGTTCAGATTATGCACATTTACCGTGCCGGCGCCGTTGGTTACCATATACTGCGACGGACCCCCGTTGGCCACTTGCGCAGCAGGCCCCAAATTAACGGAGTTGGCATTGAGGGTAATGTTTGCACCCAGGTTAAGGGTGCCTCCGATGTTCAGATTTCCGGAAGAAAGAATCAGTGGCGAATTCAGAGTCAGGTTACCTGCATAGGCGGGGGCGTCTGCAACAACAGTAAACCCTGCAGGTACATTTACAGGATCTGTAAAGCCCGGCACGGTGCCCGCATTCCAGTTGGAAGGGTTGCTCCAGTTACCGTTCACAGAGTTGTTAAAGGTGTAGTCTCCCTTGAATTTATACAGATTCTTCGGGCTTTCTGTCACAAAATAAAGGCTGTCGCCCAGGGTGAAGAAATTCGTAGGTTTTGAAGAGTTGGAGACGGTATATGAGGAAACCGTAGTTGTACCCGGCAGCACGTCTAAAAGTCGCGCCGTATTTCCCACGGTACCGTCGCTGCGCCAGACTTCCATATTGTCGGCCACCTGATTAGAAAAATAAGGCACCATCTGGTCAAAGTCCTTATAATAGGCCGCTCCCTGATACAAAGCAAAGCTGGGACGGTTGGTATTTTTGCTGGATACCACCGTGGTGCCTGCGGCAGTACCGTCGGAGTGAACCAATCTGAAGGTTGATGGCGACTGTATGAACTCTTCGAAAAAAATTTGCCCGTTGGATACTATGGTATAGTCAACCAGATAGTTGGTGGCATCCCGGATCTTTTTGGTATTCGACAGCGTTCCGTCCGTTGTCCACACTTCATTCTGCTCAATATTGGCAGGATCCTGTTTCAGCATAAAATAAAACTTCTGGCCATCGTTCACAAAATCGAGTACATTACCATAATAAGGTTTTTTGGAATCTGCGCCACTGGCCGTCTCATAGAAAAGCTGTGTCCCGGCGGCAGTTCCGTCGGATTTCCAGATTTCGTAATTCTGCTGGTTCCAGGATGGGCCCAGATTATCCGTAGCCCAGAACAGGAATTGTCCGTTGAGGGGTTTACTGAAGTGAGAACCCACAAACCAGTTGACAGCAGCTGGATTCACCTTCACCGTACCGGCAGCCGTTCCGTTGGTCCTGTACAGAAAACCGCCAAGATCAGTTGACACCTGGCTCCGGCCGCCGAAAAAATATTCATTGTTAAGTCGGGTTCCGCCCGTTCCCCCGCCATAAATCTTTTCGCCGGTTGCGGTTAAAAGCGGCTGTGTTCCTGCCGGGGTACCATCAGTCACCCAGGCAATCTGATTGCCGTAGTAAACGGTGGCGCTTGCGGGATCGTACGCCGTGAAAATCAGCTTGTTCCCGGCAAAATTATCGTTCAATTCCTGTACTCCGCCGCGTCCAAATAAAGAAATGGGCGATACTGCACTGTAATTGATCACCGGTGTGGTTTTGTTCATGAGCTTTATGGTTCCTGCCGCGGTGCCGTCTGTGACCCACAGTTCCGTAGTCATTTCCGTGGGCGTACCCCCAGCAGAAGGATTAAGGTGTTGTGAGCGAAGAAAATAGAGCCGGTCTGCGGTCTGATTAAAAGATCCTATGGTACTGTAGTTTCCGTTTCCGGTGGTGTAAATAGTTCCCAGGTCTTTTAACAGCTGGGTACCTGCTGAGGTTCCGTCGGTTACATAAAGTTTACATTCCTGCGGGTTGGCCGGCTTCCCGATATAATACATTTTATTGTTAAATATCTGTGGTAGTTCTACATCTTCATATTTGGGAACTTCAGCATTGGACAACTGTTTCACCAAGGTAAGCTGCGCGTTTGCGGCAGTGAATACGGCCAGGGCGATCAGTATATATATGTTTTTCATGGTTTTAGTTTTTAAGCAGTTTACCGGAAGCTATGGTTCCTCCTTTCAGATTTTTCAAAGCATAATAATAGAGTCCGGCAGGCATCACGCCCATCTCCAGCTTGTTGTTGCCTTTTTTTACCATGGCAACATCTATCACTTTTCCAGAAGCATCAAAGAGCGTGAGTGTGCCATTTTCTTCCGTTTCGACCTGAAGGTAATTACTAAACGGATTGGGATAAACGTGTACTGATGAATTGCGGACCTCCGCCGTTGCCAACGCTCCGAAATTCATTACTGCAAATGGCGAGAAAGTGGTGATGCCCGTCGATGTAATCGCAAACGGACCGCTGCCGATCACACTGCCGCTGTTTTCCTGGTTCCACTGTCCGTTGTAGTAATGTCCGACCTTCGCACCTGCCGCAATGAAGCTAGCATTCTGCTGCGCCGCATTCCAGCCGAAAGTGAGGTTTACATTACTGCCGCCCGCTGTACCTTCAGAAATATCCCAGGTAGCATTTACGGCACCATTTGACGTATTCGCAATTCCCTCGGAGACTCTGGCCGAAAAATTGTCGGGAGTTCCGGAGTTGGAAATCGTAATGGGATTGTAGTGGTTGGCCGTTCCTATGGGTAAGGAAACCGCCCCGCGTGCTGCGTTCAGATTATGCACATTTACCGTGCCTGCGCTGTTGGTTACAATGTAATTGGCTGCACTGCCGTTGGTGATCTGTGATGAGGCACCCTTCAGGTTGATGGACCCCGTGTTCAGGGTTACCGGTGCTCCCAGGTTCAGGGCCCCGTTGAGGTTCAGATCGCCGCCGGTGAAATTAAGGGGCGAATTGAGTGTCATGTTATTCGCAAAGGCGGGTGCACTGATGACCGGGTTGAATGCCGCGGGAACAACCGCATCGTCAAACTGCAGTGGAATCATCTTACTGACCCAGTTCATGGGTGTGGACCACTGGTTATCTCCCGTACTGTTGTTAAAGGTAAAATTGTCATCAAACCGGTACAGGGCATTGTAGAGAACACCCAGATAGCTGGAAAAGGCGTAAAGATTGGTTCCGAGCCTAAAAAAGTTGGTGGCATAACTGAAGGAATTGGTGGTGGCCTGCGTGGTACCATCGGTACCGACACTTCGCCAGGGAGTGTAAAAAGCGGTATTGTAGGTGGGTTTGTTGGCAATCCACAGCGTGCCGTTCCGAACGACACCAGCGTCGGTATTATAGAAAGGTTTAGTAATCGTGGTTTTTTCCAGCGTAGACATATTAACCGCAAAAGAACTGTATACATTGGTATCGTTGGAAGCCCGCAGGAAGTACGCCATCTGGTCGTCTACATAAAAATGGGTAACCGGGTACACGCTGCCGTTATAAAGATTTATGAAGTTGGTACTTCCATCCGTTACAAGTATGTTGTGAAGCAAATTGTCATTGGTCCGGATAAACATGTAATTGGCAGTTTTGTGAAAGGTAAAATGGTCCTGTTCATTCACACCGTTTCCCGCATTGTCGCCGGAGAAATTGTAAAACACGGAGGTTCCGGCCGCGGTACCGTCAGACTGAAAGATTTCCCTTTGGAAATAGCCGGAGTTTGGTACAAATTCCTGCGTCGCCATGAAATAAATTTTATTCTTGAAAACGGTTCCCATCCGGACTGCGTTTTGGTAGGAGCCCAACAGTTGGGGTACACCTACCTGCAGTTTGTAAAATTTTGCACGTACCGTATTAATTCCGGTGTCCTGTGCCAGGAAATAGTAAGACCCGTTGTAGGCAAGGCCCACATCCCAATATTCATCGGTCATACCGGTTTCATAAGGAAGGTGCACGCCGCTCGCTCCCGCCACAGGCTGGGTTCCGGCCACAGTCCCATCTGACTGCCACAGATAAAGTGAGGTTGCATATACATTGTCTGCACCTTTCCAGAAATAAAATATGTTGCCTACATGTGAAGCCTGATAAGGTCTCTGGTAATTCTGTACCGAAGTCAGATTATGCAGTCCACTGATGTTGATACGCGCATTGGTGACCAGTTTATAGGTATTTGCCGCCGTGCCGTCGGAGTACCAAAGCTCATCATTCTGCAGGAAAGTAACATTGTCATAATAGCTGAATTTAATATACATCCCGTTCGCGCCTTTCTTGAGACTGGCCAGGTACCAAGAAGAAGCATCAGCTGGCTTGGGCATATTGGCCACCTGAAGGGTACCTGCCGCAGTGCCGTCGGTCACAATAAGATCGAAAGAACTGTTGGACCCATTTTTCAGGTAAAACAGTTTGCTGTTCCAGGTATTGTATTCATTCGCAGCAAGTGGAGCCGGAGGATTTAAATTGGCGGGAAGATCCATCACCTTGGTGAACTGTGCATTGGCAAGAATAGTTGCCAATAGGAGCGATACAAATAAAAATGGTTTCATAATCTGTGATTTTAAGGTAAAAAACCCGCCGGAAATTCTCGGCAGGGAAGTAAAATTTAATGTCAGTTTACCGGAATGTTGGTAAAGGTGCCATAGACAGCCGTAATTCCGCCACCGGACCAGGTCGCCTTAAAAGTTCCTGTGGCTTTACCTGCAGCGTTGGAGGTGATCACCACTTCACCACTTACCGGCGTGGCAGGATTTCCGTCAAAATAAAATGCATTGCTCGCATTCACCGGATAGGTGCCGGGTGTGACGCCCGTAAGGTTGAATTCGAACAGCGTTCCCGATGTGGGCGTGGCGCCCGTAAACGCAAAGATGGATTTGTACTGCGTGCGGACTTCGGAAGAGCCGGCTGTTTTCAGTGGCGCGGTAGTTGAGTTTTCACGCCAGGTGAACCCGTTTACTGCGGGTGTTGGAGGATCTGCAGGATCATCATTTGCAGGGGTACAGGCAGTAATGCCGGCAAACAAAAGTGCGAACAGCATAACGTAAAAGAAAATTCCTGATTTTTTCATGATATTGATTTTTAGGTTTTTTAAAGGAAGGAAAACCACACCTAGCCTGCAGGCAGACGCAGGTGCGGAAATCACAGATTATTACTGACTTACATCCATCCGGGAAACCAACAGACGGTCACCGTTGGGAGTTTCACTAAAGAAATAGAGATAATCTCCTATTTGGATGCGGTTATGTTTACTGTACAGGTAGTATTTTTTCTTTTCCAGATCCCCCAGCGTTCTGAATTCTGATGATTTGCCGGTTGCAAGGTCCAGTTTGCCATATTCTATGCTGTAGAAAGGAGAATAGGATTTGGTGGTAGTGGTAGTAGATGTACCTGCGAAAAAATTGCTGAAGGTGCTAACATCAGTATCCACATCAATGGCTTTCACCATTTCCATAATCCAGTTCACGGATTTTCCGTCTTTACTTTCGATCAGATAACCCGTTGCCGGAAAATTATCGGCGGTCATGGGCGAGTTATTGAAGAAGCCTTTCTTATTTTTCTGGTCCAGCTGTACCGTATAGTTCCGGACAAGATTTCCTTCGGGTGAAAAATGGAGCAGATACATGCCTTTGTACACGCGGTCATAATTGTCGCCGCTTTTGCTGCCGGAAGCCCCTGCCAGCGCACCCAGCATTTTGCCGCCGGGTATTCCTACACCACTCCCTTCGGGTTTATAATCCTGTACACTCAGCATCATAGATCCGTCTTTCAGTATTTGAAAATTATTGGTGATAAACTTCTTGCCATCAAACTGCAGTGGTTTTTTAATATCTGCCCCGGCTACCGCTTTCTGATTCAGTTCTGCCATAGGCGTCGCCTTCACGACCGATGCAGTCTGCCCGCTGATCTTTACAATGATAAAGTCATCATACTTTTTATCATCGAGCAGATTGTCAATGGACTGCTGAGAGGGCGCCAGATCTTCCTTACCCGAAATCATATTGGCCATTTTGCCAATGCTGCCGAACATGCCACCGCTTGTAGAAGCCGCAGCCTGCTCTTCATCATCCATACTGGTAGGAGATACCGTACTTCCCAGAATCTCATCAGCAAATTTCCCGTCTTTGCGGATGCCCATTCCGTAAAGAATTACCTCTTTTCCTGTTGAGTAGGCATTGAGTATGCGGAAGCCTGCCGTAGGGGCTGTAAAACTTATCTGCTCCTTCACCATTCTTTCCGGGGAAATACGCAGATAGCTGAGTTGATTGGGCTGTCCGGCGCTGCCTTTTCCGAAAGGCTTACTGGGCGCCAGTACCACAATCCAGTCCCGCGGGAAATCATCGTTGGAAACGTCGCGGCTGTTTTCATCCAGCAAAGGTTTGGAAAATAGCGGACGCATGGCGTGAGGTGTAGGTATGTTGGAGATTTTCCGGGCCTCGCCAGTGTTGGAGATTTTCAAGAGATCCAGTGAAGTCAGCGGCGCTCCTTTCGTGTATGGATAGGCCAGCGCATAGATCGTGCTGTCTCTTTCCACTTCATAGGCGCCACCGAACAGGTATTCGCCACCGGATTCACTGGTCAGTTTCTGCCGGTCCAACAGTTTTATTCTCTTCACATAGTCACCCGCGAACCAGTTGTATTTTGCTTTAATTTCACGCTTCTTGAACATCATTCTGCCGGTGAGGTTCGTACTCACCGCTGCGGCAGTTGTTGTGTATTCGTCGCCTTTGAAGTTAAAGAACTTCCACTTTTTCTTCACCCTGTCCACATCCCATTCATCCTTCAGCGTATTGGTCAGGTTCGCGTCCCGGTCAAAGGAGTAGGTTTCAATCTTCACTTTTTTTCTTCCGGAAGGGAGGAAATAGACCATTTCAAACCCACCGTCAGCCAGTGGCTCCACGCCACCCAGGTATCCTTTTTTGGCCTTGCGTGAGATCTCGTAATCTTTTTCCAGAACCGAAAAGGTTGCCTGCTGGGCCTGCACCAAGGCCATACCCAGGGTAAGGCCTGCGATCAGCGTTAATTTGTTTTTCATCATCTGTGTTTTTTGTGGGATAAAGGTATTACACTCCCCTACTCCCATGTATACCCTCCAGAGGGTATTTTTACAGATTATGGACCAAATGATGAAGTTACTCCCGCAGCAGATCCAGGTCGTGCACAGCCTGCATAAGCCGTGGGACAGAATTGGTTTCCGTCTTGCGGTAAATATTCTTGCGGTGCGTTTCTACCGTACTTTCGCTGATGCAGAGACGGGCCGCAATTTCGCGGTTCATCAAACCCTCAATCATGAGCCTGACCACCTGTTTTTCCCTGGCCGAAAGGATGGTAACCGGCGAATCAATAATACGGTGGCGGAATTTTGTAAGTGCTTCAGCAGCTTCATCAGAGAGATGCAGGTCGCCACGGCGGGCATCGTGCAGCGCCTGCACCAGTTCGGCACGGTTGATTTTCTTGGACAAATAGCCGTCTATTCCAATCTTATCCACGAGCTCGTAAATGGTTTTGGGGTCACAGGTCATTGAAAGCACAATCACTTTTAAGGCAGGAAATTCCTTCTTCAATATCCGGGCACATTCGTAGCCGGTGAGATTGGGCATGAGAAGATCTGTAAGAATCAGATCGGCAACCACCTGTCCGCTGCGCAGATCTTGCAGTAAGTCCGTCCCATCCGTGTAGGTTCTTGTAATATGGATGTCGTTTTCAAGCCCGAGGAGCATTTCTATGCCATCAATAATAATTTGATGATCGTCTACAATGGCAATTTTCATGGTTTTAGCGGGATTTCCACATATATTTCAGTTCCTTTTCCAGCTGAACTTTTAATCCAAGTCTGCCCTTTCAGGAAATCAATACGGGTCTGTATATTCTGCAGCCCTATACCCCCGTTGCGACGCTTCATAGCCTGCAGATCAAAACCTGCCCCGTTGTCTGTAATTTTAGTGATAACTTTATCTGAGTCCTGTACTACCAGAATATCAATCTTGGTGGCCCGGGCATGTTTAAGGGTATTGTTAATACATTCCTGTACCGTTCGGTATAAGACCATCTGTATATTTTCGTCCAGGTCATTATTAAGATTCTCAATCTTAAGGTTAATTTCAATTGTGGGCGACGATGTATTTTCAATCAGTTTTCTTAAGGCCTCAGAAAGTGAATTTTTAAGGAGCATATGAGGCATAATCTGATGTGAAAGGGTGCGTACATCGCTAATTGCATCCGAAAGAATCTTACGGGTTTTGTCTAATATGAGTTCAAAACGTGCCGGATCTTCCTTATAATCATTGAGTACACTTACATTCATGCCTGCCGCTGTGAGCAGCTGTCCTATACCATCATGCAGGTGCGTAGCCATTCGTTTTCTTTCATTATCCTCAGCTGCCATAACTGCCCTTGCGGCCAAATCCTGCTGTTCCATAACTGTTCTCTGTAACTTCGCCTTCTGGCGGTGCTGGTAATTTCTGTAATATACAATTCCAATAAGTAAAACTCCCAGTAGGGCAAACAATGCAACGTTCCGTTTAAACAGCGTTGATTTCTGCTTCTGAATCTCACTGTCTTTCTGTAAAGTCTGGTATTTCTTTTCAAGTTCGGCACTGGCTCTGCTAACCCCTGTGTTCACCAGTTCACCGTCCAGGGCGATATATTTTTCAAAGAAATGATCAGCGCTGTCTGGCTGTGCCGTGTGGTGATAGATGTTGGTGAGCAGTTTGTATGTAGAGAGCTGGTTTTCCTTGGAATTTTCCCGTTCAAAAACCGGCAGGGCTCTTAGAAGCAGGTCTTTAGCCTCGTGGTATTTTCCCTGAACAATGTAATTCTGCGCCACATCAATCCCATTGCTCTCAGTATCTATTCGGGAATTAAACGCTTCTCTTGCGAGCTGGGATGTCTGCAGATTAAGCACCGCGAGGGAATCCTTCCGCTGAAGCGTATATAAGTTACCTAAGTTTCTGGAAGCAAAGGCGATACCCTGTGTGTTGCCCACCTTGCCGCAAATTTCACTGCTTTTCTTATATTGTATCTCTGCCGCCGCGTAGGATTTCTGCATCTGCAGGGCTTTGCCCAGATTAAGGTAATTTTCACAAAGTTTGTTTTCTATTTCTGTGGTCCTGTCCTGGCTTTCAAAATAGGCAATGGCTTCCGAAATGTACTTCACCGCCCTGCGATTGTCCTTCAGATCTACATACAGCAGGCCGATGTTGGCTTTGGTGATGTTGATGTTTTTCACATCATTTTTCTCCTCAAAGTATTTAAGGGCTTCAAGGTACATTTTCATGGCTTTGCTGTACTGAAAATTGCTTTGATACACTGAGGCCAGGTTGTTGTTGAGTTTTGCGATGCCCGCGGCATTGTTCTGTTTCTTCCGGATCTCGTAGGATTTCAGGTAGTTTTTCTCGGCATTTCTGAAGTCATTATTGCGGAAGTGTACTGCTCCCAGGTCACTGTATACCTGTGCCAGAAGCACCGAATCCTTCAGTTTGCCGGTGGTCGAAACAGCACGGCGGCCATAGGCCAGTGCAGAATCTACCGAAACGCTGGCATAATACCAGGTTAGATCGGCGTAAATTACTGCCTTTCTCCTCTCATCCGGATTATTCTTCAGATCCCCTTTCAGATTGGAAATAATTTCATTCAGGTTCTGAGCACTTACCGGGCGTGAAAAACCGGTAAGAATAAGCACTAAAAAAAACAGGAAAAGCTTTTTCCCTATAATTTCGGATTTTAACAATGAATAGTCATTCGTCGAAAGGAAAAAAAATCCGATTTGTTTCATATCTGTTTAGTGCATCAATACTAAATATAAAATTAATAATTAACCTTAAAAAAACCTCAGCAAAAAGATATTTTAGATTAGATTTAAATAATATTAGATCTTAGAACAGTCGGTCATCCTTAGACACTGCAGCGTTTCCATCACCTGACAAATCTAGATAAATTGCTATCTTTGGGCACATTGAAAATTCATCTATGGAAACCCAAAAATATTCTCCTAAAAACAAAATACGGATTGTAACTGCTGCTGCGCTTTTCGACGGGCACGATGCGGCCATAAATATCATGCGCCGCGTGATCCAGGCCACGGGCGTGGAAGTGATTCACCTGGGCCACGACAAATCTGCTGAAGAAGTAGTGAACTGTGCGGTGCAGGAAGATGCCAACGCCATTGCGCTAACTTCTTACCAAGGTGGACACAACGAGTATTTTAAATATATCTACGATCTTTTGAAGGAGAAAAATGCCTCACACATCAGGATATTCGGCGGTGGTGGCGGAGTAATCCTTCCGGAAGAAATCAAAGATCTGATGGATTATGGGATTACCCGAATTTATTCGCCTGATGACGGCCGTGAACTTGGTCTGCAGGGCATGATTGACGATCTGGTTCAGAAATCCGACTACGCGACGGGAGAAAATGTTACCGTAGAAAATTTAGATAAAATAAGCTTTGAAGATGCCAGGTCGATTGCTGAAGTGATTTCAGCAGTTGAAAATTTCTCCGAAAGCAAAACCGATTTGGTTAAAGAAATAGACGCCAGAGCTGAAAATTCCACAATCCCGATTATTGGCATCACCGGAACCGGAGGTGCAGGGAAATCCTCATTAACCGACGAACTTGTTAGAAGATTCCTAAGGTCCAACCCTGAGAAAAAGATCGCCATTATCTCCATAGACCCGTCCAAGAAGAAAACAGGCGGTGCATTGCTTGGCGACAGGATCCGGATGAATTCCATCAACGACGCGCGCGTATACATGCGCTCGATGGCAACGCGTGAGAATAATGTTTCAGTTTCGCCGTATATCCATTCGGCTTTAAATGTCCTGAAAATTTCAAAACCCGATGTCATCGTCCTGGAAACTTCAGGTATTGGACAGTCCGGTTCGGAAATTACTGAAATCGCTGATGTTTCGATGTACGTGATGACGCCGGAATATGGCGCCTCTACCCAGCTGGAGAAAATTGACATGCTGGATTATGCCGATTTAATCGCTTTGAACAAGTCGGATAAACGCGGTGCTCTGGACGCGCTTCAGGCGGTGAAAAAACAGTTTCAGAGAAATCACGTTCTGTTTGAGCAACCTTTGGAAGAAATGCCGGTTTATTCTACAAAAGCCAGCCAGTTCAACGATTGGGGAACTACAGAGCTTTATAACGAATTGATTAAAAAAGTAAATGCAAAGTTCGAAGGTTTAAATTTCAGCGAATACGAGGAGCAGAATGTTTCAGAGGAAACGACCATTATTCCGCCGAAAAGAGTCCGCTACCTGTCTGAAATAGTGGACACGAACCGTGCATACGATAAAGAAGTAGAAAACCAGGCACTCATCGCCAAGAAGATGTACCTCGTGGAGGGCGCGAAAGCACTTATCCAGGACGACCAGCATACGCATGACAAGCTTGAAAAAGTTTTCCTGAAAACCAAAAAAGAACTTTCCGAAGAAAACGCAGCCTTCCTGCACGGCTGGCATCATTTCAAAGAAGAACTGGAAGCGGATACTTACTCTTACTTTGTGCGCGGAAAAGAAATTAAAGTTCAGACCAAGTCTGAAACGCTGTCGCACCTTAAGATTCCAAAGATCGCTTTGCCAAAATTCCAGGACTGGGGCGACCTCATCCGTTGGAAAGGTCAGGAAAATGTTCCCGGATCCTTCCCTTTTACTGCGGGAATCTAC
Source organism: Chryseobacterium sp. (assembly GCF_008831505.1). Classification (NCBI taxonomy): domain Bacteria; kingdom Pseudomonadati; phylum Bacteroidota; class Flavobacteriia; order Flavobacteriales; family Weeksellaceae; genus Chryseobacterium; species Chryseobacterium sp. The sequence goes on from NZ_CP044507.1 coordinate 2,403,090, forward strand.
CCTTTTAAAAGAACAGGTGAAGACCCTACAAGAATGTTTGCCGGCGAAGGCGGACCGGAAAGGACCAACCGCAGATTCCATTATGTTTCGGCGGAGATGGACGCCAAAAGGCTTTCCACCGCATTTGATTCGGTGACACTTTATGGTCAGGATCCTGCCTTGCCACCGGATATCTACGGTAAGATCGGTAACGCGGGAGTTTCCATCGCTACGCTGGATGATGCCAAGAAACTTTACTCCGGTTTTGATTTGGTGAATGCCATGACTTCAGTATCAATGACCATCAACGGTCCGGCGCCGATGCTGCTCGCATTTTTCATGAATGCCGCCATTGACCAGAACTGTGAGAAATATATTGAAGAAAATAACCTTTGGGATAAAGTTGAGGCCAGACTCAAAGAAAAATTTGACGATAAAGGACTGAACCGCCCAACTTACAGCGGTGAACTTCCGCCATCCAATAACGGCTTAGGGTTAAAATTACTTGGTTTGACAGGTGATGAAATTCTTGAGGCTGACGTTTACGCTAAGATCAAGGCGGAAACCATCGCTACGGTTCGTGGAACTGTTCAGGCGGATATCCTGAAAGAAGACCAGGCTCAGAACACGTGTATTTTCTCAACGGAATTTGCGTTGAGACTGATGGGTGACGTTCAGGAATACTTCATTAAAGAAAAAGTTAGGAACTTCTATTCGGTTTCCATTTCAGGTTACCATATTGCTGAAGCGGGTGCCAACCCAATTTCGCAGCTTGCCTTTACTCTGGCCAACGGTTTCACTTATGTGGAATATTACCTGAGCCGAGGCATGGACATCAATGATTTTGCGCCGAACCTGTCGTTCTTCTTTTCCAACGGTATCGATCCGGAATATGCGGTAATCGGGCGTGTAGCCAGAAGAATCTGGGCCAAGGCGATGCGCGAAAAATACAACGCCAACGAAAGAAGCCAGATGCTGAAATATCACATCCAAACTTCCGGTCGTTCGCTGCACGCGCAGGAAATTGATTTTAATGATATCAGGACTTCTTTGCAGGCGCTTTACGCCATCTATGACAACTGTAACTCACTCCATACCAATGCTTATGACGAAGCCATTACGACGCCAACTGAAGAATCGGTAAGACGTGCGATGGCCATCCAGCTGATCATCAATAAAGAACTCGGTCTGGCGAAAAATGAGAATCCACTTCAGGGCTCATTTATCATTGAAGAACTAACTGATTTGGTGGAAGAAGCTGTCTATGCTGAATTTGACAGGATTACGGAAAGAGGCGGAGTGCTGGGTGCTATGGAAACGATGTACCAGCGTTCCAAGATCCAGGAAGAATCCATGCATTACGAATGGCTGAAACATACTGGTGAATATCCGATTATCGGTGTAAACACTTTCCTTGGGAAGGACGGTTCGCCAACTGTTCTGCCGGGTGAGGTAATCCGTTCTACCGAAGAAGAGAAGCAGATGCAGATCAAAAACCTGCACAATTATCAAAGTGCAAATTCCGACAATACGCAAAACGCACTGAAATCGCTTCAGCACGGCGCCATCAACCAGCAGAATTTATTTGAACTCATGATGGAAGCGGTAAAATACTGTTCATTGGGTCAGATTACCAATGCACTGTTTGAAGTGGGTGGTATGTACAGAAGGAATATGTAGATGGTTAGAAGTTAGAGGTTAGAAGTTAGAAGTTAGAAGTTAGACAGAAGACTTTAGATGATGTAGTTCATACAAAAAAACAGTGTCGGGCAAAAGCCTGACACTGTTTTTTATTTAGCCCTGATTGAGCGGTTTGTTTGAGCTCTTTTCCCTGGTGCGGCGGCTTCGCCGCCGCACCAGGGAAAAAGCGAGCCGCGAAAGCAGGTTCCCGGCTCCCAAAAATCAATTCATAAATGACCGGCAAGCTTCCGCACATTCGCGGCAGGCACGTGCACATTCGCGGCAGTGATCGTGTTCGTGCTTCTCACACTCTGCTGCACATTCGTCACAGATCCGGATGCAGACTTCAAGCAAATCAACCATGTTGGTGTATTGCGTAGCCGCCACCTGATGCACCGCCGTACATATTGCCGCGCAAACGCGGTCCGTACGGATACAATTGACCATATGTTGTACATGTTCTTCCTCGAGACATGCATCTGCGCAGTGATTACAAGCGGCAATACAGGCTGCCAGCTTCTCTAATAGCATCTCATTTTTCATAATTCTGATATTTTGGTAGTGTAAGCTGCAACAAGTTTCCTGCCATGATGCAGAAATAATATTCAAACCTGGAAATATTCGTGCTTATAATTGCTTTTCTGCCACGGTTTTTGCTGTATCACTTCAAACAATTCTACTTTTATTTTGAACCGATATCTACCTGTCTTTTTCCTGTGCTTCCTTTTCTCGTGTAAACCCGATGTACCGGCCACTCAGGACCTTTCAGCTACACAAATTCCTGCCAAAGATACCCTTATCAGCTTGGAACAAAGGAAGACCCTGATTCCACTGCTCGACTCTGTTTTTGCGGAGACTCAGTTTAACGGCATTATTTCGGTGTACCGGGAATCTGAAAAGTTTTATGAGAAAAGCCTCGGATTTGAAGATTTCAGAACCAAAGAACAGTTGGACAGCAATTCGGTATTCGCCATAGGATCAGTAAGCAAACAGTTTGCAGGCGCTATTATATTGCTTTTGGAGGAAAAAGGAAAACTGAGAACCTCGGACAGAATATCGAAATACTTGCCGGAATACCGAAGCAAGACATTTGAAGATATTACCATTCATCATTTACTCACGCATACTTCCGGAATCAGTGATCTGGGGCCAGGTTTGCAGTCTGAACCGGGTGTAGAGTTCAATTATTCAAATAAAGGGTACCGCTTACTCGGGGAGATTGCAGAGGCAGCATCCGGCAAGTCTTACGATACAAATGCCCGTGAGCTTTTTGCGAAAGCAGGACTTACCGCGACATATACTGCTGAGAACTTTACCGGAAAAAATCTGGCCGGCGCACATACTGGTGCCAACAGCAATACCACCCCGGTGCCGAATATGCCACAACGACTGGCCCATGGTTCCATCTCCACGGCAGCTGGTGGACTGCTGTCCACAGTATCCGATCTGCACCGGTGGAATTATGAGTTGTATTCAGGCAAAATCCTTGCTCCCGTGTCTCTTCAAAAGTTTCTGAAACAAAGCGCAAAAATGAATCATCCTGTTCTGGGTTCTGTAGGTTATGGCTATGGAATCATGCTTAGCGCTGCGCCAAAGACCTATCTTCACTCGGGCTATGTAAAAGGATCTCCTTCACTCACACTATATTATCCGCAAAGCAGGACCTCGGTGGTTATCCTATCTAATACAGCCGATACAGGAAAAGGCAAGAAAGCAATTTTCCGGCCCCATACGAGGGTGAAGCAGATAGTGGACAGCCTGGAAGTGACGTGGAAACATTAATGGTCTAAAGCCTGTTTAGAAGAAGGCTTCTATAATTTCATCAGCACTCACCTTACCAAAATAGTCAGTCAGGTTCAGTTCTGAAAACAGTTCCCGGAGATCATTTGCCTCATGTTTCTTACCGATCAACCTGTTTTCCAGTTCTTCAATTGGGTGGGCCGCGAAAAAGTCGCCAAAAATTTTGGCTTTTTCTATTACACCTTTCACCACATCAAGATGGACTTCAATAAATCCTGCCGGAACTTTAATGGCTTTCCGGTAATTGTAATTGGGCGAGAAGCCGAAATTCCAGTCCCAGGTTTCATATTTCTCCGCCACCAGTTTTTGGATCCGGGCCACATCGTCCTCCGTAAGACTGTACCTTTTGGCACCTGGATTATTTCTGAGGATTTCTTCGGTAAGAAGATTTTTCATTTCCTCAGTGCCGGTTCCCCCTGGTAAATATTCCTTCAGGTTCACCACACGTGCGCGGTTGGACTTGGTAGCTTTATCAATAAATTTGAGTGGATTGACCTTCAGCGCCTGGGCCAGGATTTCCATCTCTGAGTCAATGAGTATTGTTCCGTGCTGAATCATCTTTCCCTGGCGCGCCAGTTTGGCATTACCGCTGAACTTCCGCCCGTCAACGAGTAAATCGTTGCGGCCCTGCAGCACGGCGGGAACACCTAATCTGTTCAGTAGCGTAAGCACGGGTTCTGTAAAAACAGAAAAGTCCATAAAGTCGTGCTTACCCAACGCAGTATGAAAACTGAAGTTCAGGTTTCCCAAATCATGATAAACTGTGCCGCCACCGGACATCCTGCGCACCACTTTAATTCCTTTTTCCTTTACATAATCCAAATTGATCTCAGCCAGGGTATTCTGGAATTTTCCCACGATGATGGACGGAGCATTTACATAAAGCAGAAAGAGATCCTGTGTCGGAAATCTTGTTAAGAGAAATTCTTCTGCAGCAATATTAAAATAAGCATTGTTGGATGGTGAATCAATAATGTACATGCGGAGTGTTTGCAGCAAAATTACTTATTTTCGGGCAGCTGACTGCAGATGTCGAAAGCCAAAAAAGGCCGCCTGCGTTGCAGCAGCCTTTATTTTACAATTGGGAATATGAAGATGATGGGGTGACAGAATATTGTATAGGCTTAAATGATCCGCCATTGCTGTCTTCTGCAGAACAGGCGGTTAGACAGACCAAAAGATCCATCATGGCCTCAAACTTTACATAATCGCCGGGTTTGGATGTCGGCGGAAGTACGGAAATCTTACCTTTTGCATCAAACTGAACATTCATAAAGATATTGAAGGCGGTAGGGATCTCATCCTGTGACAGCCCCATTGGTTCCAGGTTTTTTGTAAGATTTTCCAGACAGCTGGGATGATAGCCCTCATGGCTGTACATGATTTCAAAAGTTTCCTTACTGCAGGGCGCGAGCAGAAAATCATTGCGGCCATTGGTATCTTCCAAAATCTTCATCATTTTACGTGACCGGTTGCTCCAAAGATAATTTCCTGTTGTCAGCAATATGCTTTCCTCAAAATCGAGCGATTTTCCGGAAGAAATCTTTTCGCCGTGGTCATGGCGGTTAAACAAAACCATATCACTTACCTGCATTCCCATTGGGTCGGTAACGGTAAGTATATCCCCTTTATTAAGTATAAATGCTTTCCCTGTCTGTTTTTCAATAGTGTGTGTATGTTGCATTATTTGCTGTGTTTATGGTGAAAAGGACATTTCCAGCTGTCTTCCACGTGGCGGCCACTGTACTGTTTGGTCTCCGCATCTTCACCGAAATCTTTCAGTACAGGGTTAATGCTGCCCTGGAGTTTTTCATCGTTTTTACGAACCATATCTCTTACTTTATCGTACGTTCCCATTTCCCGAAGTTTCTCAAACTGAGAATGGAGATTAAATACTAAAGTGGTATAAGGTGCCTGCCGTGCCATGCGCGAACTTGCCGGATGCAGACCAATCACATAAAATGCGTGGCCTAAAAGGCTGAAACTGAAATTTGAATCGTTAGGGTCGCTGCTTACGTTACTGTCCCAGTTTTCAGGATCTTTATCATGAAGCATTTGAAGGAGCTGCCAAAGTGCGTTTTCGTAAGTCAGCTCGTCACGGAAAGAGTCATTTGGAAAAACAGCCACAAAGGAGCGGAAATCCGTAGTTCCAATTTTTGTGCACTGTATGTAATTTTTTAAATCGTCGATAATATGTTCGGCAGTTTCACTGCTTAGCATTTCTCCATAAGCATGAAGGTCATAATTGTTCATTTTGAAGAGTGACTTTGCCATAATGCAGGGATGATCACTTTTTAAAATGAATTCCTGATAAGCATTATCTATCTGTTGCAGGTCAATGCCTGAGGGTGTTAAGACTTCCATAAAACTATATTTTAATGTTAAGATGGTGCGGCTGTTTTAGCCCTGAGACTTTTTACCATACAAGTATAATACCATTGCACATCAAATACTTACACTTCAAAAATACCGGGAATTATGACTTTTGACAACGCAAAAGAGGCGGGCTATTATTAGCCAGCCAGCGAGACTGCAGTACAAAATTTTGATTATCCGCCCAAGGTCTGCCGTATCCCCTCAAGAAATGCCTTGTACCGGTCAGGACTGATTCTGTTGGCAAATCCGGGAACATGCGGACTCTGCTTCAACAGATCTTCTGTAGATCTGTTTTCTTGAATTGCTTTTTGTACATATTGGGTGGACGCTTCCAAAAATCCGGCCATCTCTGCGAGGTCAGCCTTACGTCCCACGGTTAATTCCGGGGTATTGGCATGTCCAAATATAAATATGGTGTCATTATCAAATTTTGACTGTGCCATTTCAAGCACGCGTACCCAATTGCGGGAATCGGAACCGTCGGCAGTTCGGTACACCGGAATCATATTGATGAACATAAGGTCGCCCATGTGAACTACGTTATCATTTTCAAAATGGTACATGGCATCGCCGTAAGTGTGTCCGTTGCCGAAGTGATAGGCTGTAATCCTCTCCCTTTCGGCTTTAATACTGTGCTCCTTATCAAAAAGAACTGTTGGGTAACGCTGTTCCGTTAGTTTATTGCTTTTTTCAGCGGCCAGGCGCTGCAGTTCAGGGACGCGGCGGTGCGCCACGATTTTGGTGTCCGGATCTTTAAAAGCAAAATTTCCGGAAGTATGATCGCCATGGTGATGGGTATTGCAGAGGTACAGAACCGGTTTGCCTTTGGCTGAAATTCCGTCCAGAATGGACTGTATGGCATCCGGAAACTGGGAATCTATTACAATAAATCCATCTTCAGTTTCCAACAGGCCCACGGTACCGCCACGGTTGGTGAACCGGCTAACGTTCCCGCGCACTTTTTTAAGGCTACCTGTAGTTGGCACAAAGGGTTCATAAACTGTACGGGAGGCAGCACAGCTAAGAAATCCGGGCATGATGGCCAAACCCAGTCCGGCAGAGAAGGTGGTGGCAAGAAACTGTTTACGGTCCATGGGATAAATTTTAGCTAAAATTAGCCAAAAGTTTAGGCCTGAGGTTTCAGAAAAATAAGAAAAGGTTTCACTTTTTGGATTTGAGTGAGATATTTTTTCTGGGTAATGAATATCAAAGCATTTCCGAAGACCAGAAAAATTATTACAATGAAGGTAAATAAAAACCTATCCGTTGAATATTCCGGCTGCATGAAGCGGAAAACAGAAAAAACGGTAGGAGAATTATTAAATATCCTGTCAATATTTGGAATTAACACTGCAAAGGAGCTGAAGAATATTGCCGGAGAATGCTGATAATAGGTCAGAACATATTTATTGTATTTTTTAGCCAGATCAAAATCATCACGATGGCGCAAATACTGTATTGGAGGTAGGAACGTAAAAAGCACCATTGCCGCGGTGAATAAATAGCTGAAGAGTTCCGCACTGGTCAACTGTGCCATTAAGAACAAGGAAATCAGCACCATGCCACCGTATATAAACATTTGTTTCAGCACGCCCAAATTAATACTGAGATACATTTTGCGGAGAAATTTACTGTTGTCGTTCAGATTCCAGCTGCCATCCCAATATAGTTTTAATTCATCTTTCCAGCTGTCTTTCACTTGATCGAATGCTTCCTCAAAGGTCAACCCTTCCTCTTTCTGCAACTCTGATATCTGGGTTGTGAAATGATCGTAAACCTCCACCAGGATATCGATCGGCAGTTTTTTATCTAAAAGATAGGTGCTGATTTGGGTGAGTTGCAAGCTGTTCATCAAACATTAAGATGCTTTAAAAATGGTTTTACTTTTTCAATGGTATGGAGAAATTTTCTCTGTGAGTAGTAAGAAACTAAACTTATCACTAAAACCGCATAAGTGATTACAATTCCAAAGATTGTACTCTTAAGATTAGCGTCTACTGCTGTTCCTGAAAACATTTTTGCAATTGTACCGGCTTCCGTAAAGAATTTAAAATAAAAATAAAGGCACGAAAGGCTTAACAATGTATACTCCTGAAAAGAAACAAGGACATACTTTTTGTATTTCTTATTTAGAGAAAAATCTTTGAAGTTCTTAAAGTAAACATAAAAAGGAAGCAGCAATATGAGACCTGTGGCTATGACAAAAATATATTTATAAACATGGAAGCTAAATAAAAAAGAAAACAACATCAGAGCCAGCACAATTACAGAAGCTATGTAAAGCGCCTTGCCAAGGAAGGCACGTAAGTTTGCGGTGTTGATTTTCCGCAACAGTTCACTCCTGTCTACCAGGTCCCACTCCCCTTTCCAGGAAGGCTGCAATTCTCCCTGCCAACTTTGCTTTACTTTTTCAAAAGCTTTGTCAAATTCCAACCCTTCCTCTTTCTGCAACTCTGATATCTGGGTTGTGAAATGATCGTAAACCTCCACCAGGATATCGATCGGCAGTTTTTTATCTAAAAGAAAATTGCGGATTGAAGTAAGATCAGCTGCAGTCATTATTTAAAAATTAAAAATGGCATTTAAATTAAAAAGATAGGATTTCATTTCAGCTTCCTGAGCCTGTTGCTGCTTCCTGCCTTTTTCTGTCAGCAGGTAGTATTTGCGGTCGCGCCCGTTTACGTTCTGAATTTCCGAATAAATGATTCCATCATTTTCCAGTTTATGCAAAAGCGGATAAAGCGCTCCTTCAGTCATTTCCAGCTCACCTTTTGTAAGTTCCTTTGCGCGCTGGGTAAGCTGGTAACCGTACATCTTCACCTCTGTAACCAGGAGTTTCAGGATAATGTTCTGAAGTGTACCTTTATAAAGCTGATTTCTCTTCATACCTAATTTAACTATGCATAACAAATATATACATCATTTTCTTATGCATCCAAATTTTCGGCGTTTAATTTTTTACATTTGCATCAGTGAAAAACGAAAAGATTATCCTGGGTATTGATCCCGGTACCACAATTATGGGTTTCGGAATTATATCCGTAACCAAGGGTAAAATGGAGATGATTTCCATTCATGAACTGATTCTGAAAAAATATCCGAATCACGAAACCAAACTGAAGTATATTTTTGAAAGAACCCTGTCGCTGATAGATGAATTTCATCCGGATGAAGTGGCCCTAGAGGCGCCTTTCTTTGGCAAAAATGTGCAAAGCATGCTGAAACTGGGGCGAGCACAGGGCGTGGCAATGGCCGCAAGTCTGTACCGCGATATTCCAATCACTGAGTATTCACCGAAGAAAATTAAGATGGCGATCACGGGAAATGGCAACGCTAGTAAGGAACAGGTTGCAGCAATGCTCCAAAATTTACTGAAGCTGAAGGAGTTTCCTACAAAGTATCTGGATGCCTCCGACGGTCTGGCGGTGGCGGTGTGTCACCATTTCAATTCCGGTAATGCCGTATCGGAAAAAAGTTATTCGGGATGGGAAAGTTTCCTGAGGCAGAATCCGAACCGTGCCCGGTAAAAAAATATGGTAACCGTGACTTGCATCGGTTACCACATTCTGAATAATCCAGTGTTAATGTTTTATTTCTTAATAGAATTTTAATGCATCAGCCACTGAATTACTGCTTTATCATCTGTGTTTTTGTTTAAACAAAGATATGTTCTCTAACTAAATTTGTTTAGATTGCTGCGGGTAAATACCTACGTCATTTTACGTATTTTACTATTCTTTGCATATCATATTTATACTGGGTAAAACCTAATACCATCTGTAACAATGTTATTAAGTGCATGACTTATCCTGTATGAAGACGCAACAAACTTTACAGCGCCCGGAAAATCATACGATGAATTGGTTTCAGCATTTTCTGCTCCTATGCTCCGGAGGCAATATACATATTTTACGAAAAACGCCCAGTGAATGGAATAAATTTGCCGGCATTGGCGGAATCGTTCTGTTTACTGCGGTATTTGCAACCCTGTCCGCCGGCTATGCCATGTATACCGTTTTTGATGATCTGTGGGTGTCGGTAGCCTTCGGTGTAGTGTGGGGCCTGATGATTTTTAATCTGGACCGCTATATTGTTTCGTCCATAAAAAAGACAGGTTCGTGGGGTAACCAAATCCTTATGGCCGTACCGCGGCTTATCCTGGCGGCATTTCTGGGTATCATCATTTCCAAACCTCTGGAACTGAAGATATTTGAAAAAGAAGTTAATAAGCAACTGAATACCATTATCCAGCGAAACAAAGCCAAACTGCAGGCCGAGATGAACACCCGGATTCTGCAGCAAAGCACACCATTTGAACAGGAAAAGAAGCAAATTCAGGAGAAAACAGCCATGTATCAGGCGGCTTATGATTCGGCAGCTGTGGAGCTTGAAAAAGAAATCCTGGGTAAACAGTCCGGACTGACGAGCGGCAAGGTAGGATTCGGCACCAATGCCAAACGGAAAGCTGAACTTAAGGAACAGCGCCGTATGGATCTGGAAAATCATCAGAAAAGCAGTTCGCCACGCCTACAGTATCTGGACCGGGAGATTTCCAAGGTATATACGAATATTGAAACTGAAAGAGAGAAAACGGAAACCACTGAAGACCGTTTCAATGGGCTTGCGGCCCGTCTTCAGGCACTGGATGAACTCGGCAAAAATTCCGCAGTGATGGCACTGGCAGCTTCATTCATCATGGGACTCTTTATCTGTCTGGAAATTGCTCCTGTACTGGTTAAACTGATTTCATCGGCAGGGCCTTACGATTACCTGCTGGACAAGACCGAGAACGACTTCAGGATTTATGCGGACGAAAAGATTCAAAAAGGTAACGCTTCAAGCGATTACAGAATCAGCAGTTATAAACGTTCGCTGGGTGACGAGAACGAAACCCTTTAGCAAAAAGAGCCTTCCACTCATTGCGGAAGGCTCTTTTTATCAGTTAGAATGATTTATTCTGACTCGGAGAGAGTTAGTGTACTGCTGTCCATTAAAGTCTTGCGTACCGCGTAGCGCGTGGAGCATAAATTTGAGGTTACGGTATAGTTACCTTTTTCCAGCACCACAAAATTTCTGAATTTCCTGCGTACAGGAACATTATACGTGGTATCGCCTGCAAACCGAACTATAATATTGCATTTGCTGTTATTGTTGATAAGGAGAGAAACATGGTTATCCAGGGGGCTGCCGTTCAGAAGCAGGTCCAGCGATTCGGCAGCCGTATCCAATTTGTTTATGGAATCCTGTATCATAAGCTGTCCAAATTCATATGCTTCAGCCCGTTCAGCAATAGGTGTTTTATCCTCCTGAACTGCACAGGAAGTCATAGTAATTACGAGGGCAGTTATGGACCACAGTTTATTCATCTTACAGCGAATAGTTAGGAGCTTCCTGTGTAATGATCACATCATGCGGATGCGATTCTTTAAGACCACTTCCGGTAATCATCACCATTTTACCGTCGCGCTGCAGCGTTTCAATATCAGGAGTTCCGCAGTAACCCATACCCGCTCTTATACCACCTGTAAGCTGGAAAACCACCTCTTCCAGTTTCCCCTTATGCGGCACACGGCCTTCAATACCTTCCGGTACGAATTTTTTGGCCTCGGTCTGGAAATACCTTTCCTTGCCGCCACGTCGCATGGCGGAAAGTGAGCCCATTCCCTGATAAGCCTTGAACTTTCTGCCCTGGAAAATAATCTCCTCACCGGGAGCTTCGTCAGTTCCGGCCAGTAACGATCCTAACATTACAGCATTTGCGCCTGAGGCCAGGGCTTTTACAATATCACCGGAAAGTTTCACACCACCGTCGGCAATTACCGCGACATTGCGGCTTTTAGCATATTCAAAGACATTATAAATGGCTGAAAGCTGCGGTACACCAACTCCCGCAACTACTCTTGTAGTACAGATAGAACCCGGACCTACACCTACTTTCAGGATATTGGCACCAGCGTCTATGAGGTCTTTAGCAGCATCGGCAGTTACAATATTACCGCCTACGATATCCAGATCGGGAAAGTTGCTTCGGATTTCAGTAATCTTTTCCAAAACACCTTTGGAATGGCCGTGAGCCGAATCCACAGCGATAATATCAACGCCGGCTTTTACCAAAGCCGTTACACGGTCTATCGTATCTTCACCAACACCAACACCGGCTCCCACAATCAGTCGGCCGTCCGCGCCCTTATTAGCGTTAGGATATTCCATTTGGTTATCAATATCCTTGATTGTAATAAGTCCTACAAGTTTAAATTTATCGTCAACAATCGGCAGTTTTTCAACCCTGTTCTTCAGCAGGATCTCTTTGGCCTGCTCCAGGTTGGTTTGTTTGTCGCTGGTGATTAGTTTATCCTTAGTCATGAGCTCCTCAACCTTAACCTCCAGGTTTTCCTGATACTTCACATCGCGGTTCGTAATGATGCCAATTAGCGTGTTTTCAGCGTCCACTACAGGAAGCCCTGAAATCTTGAAATTTGCCATCATTTCCTTGGCTTCAGCCAGTGTATGGTCTTTAGAAAGCGTCACAGGATCGGAAATCATTCCGTTTTCCGAACGTTTCACCCGGTATACCTGAGCGGCCTGTTCCTCTATCGGCATGTTTTTGTGGATGAAACCTATTCCACCGACTCTTGCAAGTGCAATGGCCATTTCACCTTCGGTAACTGTATCCATAGCTGCGGACACAATAGGAACATTAAGGGTTATTTTATCGGAAAGCCGTGATTTTAAAGATACCTGATTAGGCAGTACTTCGGAGTAAGAAGGGATAAGAAGAACGTCATCGAAAGTGATGGCTGTCTCCACGATTTTGTTGTGTATAGACATCTTTACTTTCTTTGCAAAATTAAGGTTTTTTTACTTAAAATGAAAGTGTTCTGATAATTAAGTCTTTTAAAGTTGATTTAACTGCTGTTCCTTAAACCGTCTGCAAAAGACACCGCAGGATTCGGGCACCTAATAATTGAGATGCAGATGGCTGAAAATAGCTTCGTCCGCGCCGGTGAGTTCCACCTTACGTCTGGCCATTACTTTTCCGGCAACCTCAACTGCTTTATCCAGTCTGAATTTTTCATCACCAGTCATCCCGCCCCAACTGAAGGAGGGTATATGATTGGGTGGGAAGCCTGCTTTGAAGATATTGGCAGCTACACCAACTACCGTTCCTGTATTGAACTGGGTATTGATGGCGGCTTTGGAATGATCGCCCATTATAAGTCCGCAGAACTGCAGACCCGTATCTTCCATGGAATCACTGCTGTACGACCATAGTTTAACGGTGGAATAATTATTTTTCAGATTAGAAGAATTGGTATCGGCGCCCAGATTGCACCATTCACCGATAACGGAATTCCCTATGAAACCATCGTGCCCTTTATTGGAAAACCCGAAAATGACCACATTATTTACTTCTCCACCTACCTTGGAATGGGGACCAACGGTAGTATCGCCATAAATTTTGGCACCAAGGTTAAACTTGGATCCGTCACAAAGAGCAATCGGACCTCTAAGGTTACATCCTTCCATCACTTCCGCATCTTTACCTATATAGATCTTTCCGCTGCGGCAATTGATGGTGGAGAACTCAATAGAGGCTCCTTCTTCAATGAATAAATCTTCCTCCTTTCCAAGAAACCCATTAGTTGGCGAAAGCGGTTGCGAGGTACGGCCATTGGTCAACAGATTAAAATCGAAATCAATTGCCTCGGAATTATAGGAAAATAAATCTGTTGGTTTGCGGAAGAAAACCAGCTCCTCCGTAATATCCGTCATCTTTTCAATCTGCGAAAGCGAAAAGTCTTTAATATTTACTCTTGCAGCAAGCAGCTCGTCTTCATACACCAGCGCCTCACCTTTTTGGAGGCTGCGTATTTGGTGCAGGACGTCTTTGGTAGGCAGAAAATTAGGCACCAGAAAAAGACTTTCCTCCGGTTCGGGCGCCTGAAATTTGGGCTGCAGGAACTCTTCAGTAAAATAAGATAGCGTATTGCTTCCCAGTAACTTTTGCCATCTTTCGGCAAATGTTAATATACCGCAGCGCATTTCGGCTACAGGTCTTGTAAAAGTTAGCGGCAGGAAATTCTGCCAGTATTGGGCATCAGAAAAAACAAGTTGCATGGGGTGGAATTTATCAATGAGAAGGGCTTCAAATATAATAAAAAAAGTCCTCCAAAAAATTTGGAAGACTCTTAATATGGTTAAGATCCGTAAATTACTTTGCGAATTTCTTATACTTGTTCATGAACTTGTCTACACGTCCTGCTGTATCAACCAGTTTGGTTTTACCGGTGTAGAAAGGGTGTGAAGTTGAAGAGATTTCCATTTTGATCAGTGGATAAGTCTCACCTTCATACTCAATAACGTCTTTAGTCTCAGCAGTAGACTTACTTAGAAACATCTCGTCGTTACTCATATCTTTGAAAACAACAAGTCTATAATTTTCAGGGTGGATACCGTTTTTCATAACTTATTAAATTTAAATTAATTACAAAAAATTAGCGTTGAAATAAGTAATGGATCTTTCTCTGCTGAATTTTAGAGTGCAAAAATACTAATTATTTTCAAACCTGCAACATAGAGATCTCATTTTTTGCAATTTAATGTTCCGCTTTTTTCGTTAAATTTGAAATCTATTAGTGAGGATATGAAATTAAAAATAATTGCAGCAGTGTTCTTCTGGGCAGCCCTGCTTATGATGTCCTGCAACAGGGATGAAATTAGTTTTGAGGCTCCTTCTCAGGAACTTCGCTTTTCAGCAGATACTGTGTTTTGTGATACCGTATACCATCAGGTCCGTTCCGAATCTTACGCTGTGAAGGTATACAATACCGAGGACAGGGATATTATGATCCCAAATATTGAACTGGGCCGCGGTGCCTCTTCACTATACAGGATAAATGTGGATGGTAAGTCCGGATATTCTTTTAATAATGTACCACTCCGGAAAAAGGACAGCCTCTATATTTTTGTAGAAATCGCACCTACGGCATCATCGCCCGAGGCCATTGCAGAAGACCGAATCTTTTTTACCACCCCTGCCGGCAAGCAGCATGTGACACTCTTCTCTGTAGTTCAGGACGCTGAATTTTTTGTTGAGACAGCCGGCAATCCCAATATCCTTTCCGGAAACATTACATGGAATGACGGTCGGGCTAAAATTATTTACGGTGATCTAACTGTTGCCCCCGGAAGCACACTGAATATTGAGCAGGGTACTAAAGTTTATTTCTTTAGGAACAGTGGTATGAAGGTGGCAGGCGGAGCTACCGTAAATATCAACGGGGATCTGGATGATGAGGTAATTATCCGCGGCGACAGGAACGATCCAAAATACGACACTATTCCCAAAAACTGGAACTCAATGCGGTTTGAACCAGGATCCACAGTAAATATGAATTACGCCAGAGTTTTTGGCGGAATACGTGGTCTGGATTTACGTGAAGCTGCTGCGACTATAAAAAACTCCATTATACACACCTTTGATGAATATGGCATTTATGCTGTAAACTCAACTGTAAATGCTGAAAATTTGGTGATGAATAACTGCCAGAATGCCGATTTTGGTATTTTTAAGGGCGGAAATTACAACATCATCCATTCAACGCTCGCTAATTACTGGCAACTTACCGGCACGGGAAGCGGCTTGGCGATGTATGCGGCCAACGAATGGATAAACAGCAGCGGCCAGACAGAAACCGCACCACTCAGCCTCAATATCGGAAACTCCATTCTCTACACCAAAAGCGCCAATGCCCTTCAGCTTAAACCTGTAAGCGGCCAAACATTCAATTATCAGGTCCGCAACTCACTGCTGAAATACGATGTAGGTGCCGGTTTTAATTTTGATACCAGTCCGGGAATCATTAACTCCTTTAAGAATACAGATCCGGCATTCCTGAACTACTATACTGAGAAAATGAATTTAAGGGTTGCTGCAGACTCTTATGCCAAAGGGAAAGGTTCCGCGGGTATTGCAGCAACCGTGCCCCTGGATATCGTGAAAATCTCACGCACATCGAACCCCACACTCGGTGCGTATCAGTAAATTAATCAGCACAGAATCTATGGAAAAGGAGATAACAGTCCTCCAAAAGCAGGTGGACGCCTGGATCAGAACTGTAGGTGTCCGCTATTTCAACGAACTGACCAATATGGCCATGCTTACCGAAGAGGTTGGCGAAGTGGCGCGGATCATTGCCAGAAGATACGGCGAACAGAGTGAGAAAGAATCCGATAAAGGGAAAGATCTGGGCGAAGAGCTGGCGGACGTTTTATTTGTTACTTTGTGCCTGGCCAATCAAACAGGTACTGATTTACAGGCTGCTTTCGACAAAAAGATGAAGCTGAAAACCGAGCGGGACGCCACCCGTTATCATAACAATGAAAAATTAAAACCTTAATGCACAAATTTCTTATAGCTTTCCTTATAGCTCTATCCGGTGTTTCATGGGCGCAGGTTACTGTTCCCTATAGGATAGGCGACAGGTTCGGCATCGCCGACGAAAACGGGAAGATGCTTATTCCGGCAACTTTTGATGTGATTGACGTACATGCGCCCGGGGAATTTACCGCCACAAAAAGAAGTGCAAACGGTTTTAAAACGACTTACATTACTGATAACAAGATCAGGCTAAGTGATACAGATTACAATTATTTCAATTTGGATTCTTCATTCATAACTGCGGTTAAGTTGAAAAACACAGGGGATTTTGGTGCAGATGATTCCCGAAACAGCGTCACAGATGTTTATACCTTAAGCGGTAAAAAAGTCTTCGAGCAGTCTTACCGTTTTGTGAATTTTATTGAAGATGAGAAAAAGCCCGCATTGAAGGATGAAATTTTAATCATAACCAATGATCTGAACGGTAAATACAGTTTGCTTTTGCTTAGTAAGAAAACCATGAAGGTGACCAGGACCTTTTTCGAGAATGCCGTTGATGTGGATACTGATTACGACCGGTTCCCTTCAAGCTTCAACGTAAAATATGTCTTGGCGAGAGAAACAACCTTGAATCAGCTCACTATAACCTTTGAAAACGGCAGGATAAAAACACATAATTCAGAGCCTGTTTCGCCCTCTTCAGGCTTTGGGAGATCAGTATCCGAAAGCTACAGTTCCTATTCACCACCGCCCCCACCGCACGCTTATGCTCAGGAAGGAATTAAATCTCCCCAAAATAAACCGGAACAAATAAATGACAATATTGCACTGGAGATCAAAATGGTTGAACTGAATAAGCGATATACCGAACCTTTTACCGACCAGACGATGACCCTCGTTAACCATAAACTTACGAAGGAATATGCAAATCTGGTGAAAGTTGACGGTAAATGGGGCTATTTCGGCAACCAAACAAAAAACTGGATTCTACCGCCGTCTTATGATGAAATTATCCTGGACGAAGGAAAATGCGTTTTCTGCAGCACTTATGTTGTGCGCGTGGACGGGGTTTACCGAATCATTGAAACAGAGCATAACAAACAAAAAACCTACCCCGGCAAATTTGTAAAGATTCCTCATTTTGCAAAGAAAGATTTTGGAAGAGAAGGATTCCAGCTGATTCAGCTTTTTGATGAGGACGGTAAATTCTTCGCATATGCCAATCAGGACGGTAAAGTATATTACAGCAGATGATTCTCAAAAAATCTAAACTTTTAAGTAACAAGACCATTGAAATCAGCGGTTCGAAAAGCATATCGAACCGTTTACTGATTCTGCATGCGCTGTTCAGTAATATAAAAATTAAAAATCTTTCAGATTCTCAGGACACGCGCCTTCTTCAGGCTGCGCTGCAAAACAGTTCAGATACGGTAGATGTCCATCACGCAGGCACGGCTATGCGCTTCCTCACCTCCTACTTTGCCATTCAGGAAGGCAGGACAACGGTACTTACGGGTTCGGAAAGGATGAAAGAGCGTCCCATTAAACCTTTGGTGGATGCTTTAAAGCAATTGGGCGCACAGATCGACTTTCTGGAAAATGAAGGCTACCCTCCTTTAAAGATCACGGGCCGCAAACTAAGTGGGGGCGAAGTAAGGGTTCAGGCAAATGTGTCCAGCCAGTTTATCACTTCACTTATGCTGATTGCTGCAAAACTTGAAAACGGCCTAACCATTATTCTGGAAGGGAAAATAACCTCCATACCTTATCTTGAGATGACACTTAAAATCCTTCGGACGATCGGAATCACAAACAGTTGGGAGGGCAACAGGATAACGGTGAAGCCCACTATTCAGACCGAAAAAAATTCTCAGATCGTGCCGTTTATCATAGAAAGTGACTGGAGTTCCGCTTCCTATTTTTATTCGCTGGCAGCTCTTGGCAGAAGCAGTATCAACTTAAAATGTTTTAAGCCCTATTCACTTCAGGGAGATTCGGTGGTAAGGGAACTTTACTGGGAGTATTTTGGCGTTAATACAATTTCGGAAGGTGCGGAAGCTAAAATTTCGCTCCTGCCTGACAATAACTTTAAATATCCAGAGCGGATAGAACTTAATATGAATGCCTGTCCCGATATTGCCCAAACCCTTTGTGTAACCGCTGCAGGCTTGAAAATCCCATTCCACATTACCGGGCTGGAAACTTTAAAAATAAAAGAAACAGACCGGCTTTCGGCACTACAAAATGAACTGTTCAAAATCGGGTGCCTTACCGAAACCACAGACTCGGCGATCTGGAGCACTAACTTTATAGAGCCTTCAACAAATATCACCATTGATACGTACAGTGATCACCGCATGGCCATGAGTTTCGCACCCATCTGTCTCCTGCAGGACCTAAATATTAAAAATGAACAGGTGGTCGAAAAATCCTATCCTAACTTTTGGTCAGATTTGGCGCTATGCCTGACTCCACAACATGAAGATTCAGATGAAAAATAATAAAACAATAATCATTACCGGCACCTCGGGCGGAATAGGCTTTACACTTGCCGAATATTTTGGCAAAAAAGGCCATAAAGTTTACGGACTGAGCCGGAAGACCGCAGAATCACCTTATTTCACCACGATTCCTACAGACATCACGGATAGTACCCAGGTTCAGGCAGCCATAAGAAAAATTTCAGATGAAAGTGAAAACATTGACCTTCTGGTTAACAATGCCGGAATGGGAATGGTGGGAGCCGTTGAGGATTCCACAAAAGACGATATCTGGAAACTGTTTAACCTTAATCTCGTGGGTGCCGTTCAGTTAATGTCGGCGGTATTGCCTGCCATGCGCGCTCAGAAAAGCGGACAGATCATTAACATTTCCAGTATTGGCAGTGAAATGGGCCTGCCCTTCCGTGGGTTTTATTCAGCCTCGAAATCTGCACTCGACAAAGTCACAGAAGCCATCAGATATGAAGTTTCTCCCTGGGACATCCAGGTGTGCTCACTTCACCTGGGCGATATCAGGACAAAAATTGCAGAAAACCGTGTGAAAACTACTGTTTCCGAACCCTACAGCACTACGTTTGCCAAAGTTCATGACCTTATGAATTCTCATGTTGACGACGGCACTGAACCGCTGGATGTAGCTGTATACATAGAGAAACTGATCACCAGGAGAACCTGGAAAGCCCACTATTATTTTGGAAAGTTCGGCCAGAAGGTGGGTGTGCCTTTGAAATGGATTTTACCCCAAAACTTTTACGAAAGGCTGATGAAAAAGTATAATAAGCTGGACTAAGAGTTTACCATATTGATTCTGCACAATGAAACCTGAAAATATCCGTTTTTCCTAAGCTGCCACCGTGTGCCGACTGCTACAAATATCATTTTTACTCTTATGTGTGTTCATCAATGCGCAGCAAAAGGAATTCTGGCTCATTGATGTAAACACCAGTGAAAGGAAAATAGTAAAAGATTCACTTTCGGCCACAAAATTCCTGGACTCACTCGCCGCAAACAATCACTTTTTTACTGAAGTAAAGAGCGTAAAGGACGAAGCAGTGCTTACCAAAATTTACTACGACAAAGGCCCAAATTATAACAGCGCAAATATAAAACTATCGGACAGCGTAGCCGCTGACCTTAAGATATCCGGGTCTTTCTACACCAAGAACCTGGATTCAGTACGCAAGAGCATCAACCAAAAATATGTGGATTTAGGTTACTCATTCAGCCGTGTAAAAACGAAATACCTGGGCATGAAAAACGGAATTCTGCAGGTGGAGCTCTCCGTAAACCGGAGCCGGCAGAGAAAAATAGACGGTTTCGTAATGAAGGGATACGATAAAGTACCAAAACGCTTTGTGAAGAATCTCGAAAAAGAATTCAGATCACGAAGATACTATGAAAATAATCTGCTCGCCATCAACCGAAGTCTTCAAAACCACCCTTTCGTAGCTCTGGAAAGACCACCACAAACACTGTTTACCCAGGATTCTACCAACATCTATCTCTTCCTGCAAAAGAAAAAAGTAAATTCCTTTGATGGTATGCTGGGCTTTGGAAATGACAGGGACGAGAAATTCACCTTCAACGGCACACTGAACCTAAACTTCAGGAATGTTTTCAATGGTTTTGAAAGCATCTCACTGTATTGGCAGCGCAACCCCGATAAAGGTCAAACCTTCGACCTGAAAACCGATATTCCCTATCTTTTCCAGTCTAATATAGGTGCCAGCGTCAACATGAATATCTTCCGGCAGGATTCCACCTTTGCCAATGTAAAAGTATTGCCGGCGGTGTATTACAACCTCTCCGGCCGGCAAAGATTGGGGATTCGCGGCACATTTGAAACCTCTACGGTGCTGGATTCCCTATATACGCAGGGCACTGACTATACCCGGAAAGGCGCGGGACTCTGGTACGACTATACAGCGCCTACCGAAATTGAACTGTTCCTGCACAAAACTCGTGTCCGTGCCGAAGCTGATGCACTTTTCACCAACTATTCGGCAACGGACCTGGATGCAGTACAAATGCGTTATCTTCTGGCAGCCGAGCATAACCTTCACCTGCGCGGCAACAATTACCTCAATTTAAAAGGGGAGTCTGCCATGCTGAGTTCAAAGAATGAATTCACCACCAATGAACTCCTGCGTTTCGGTGGCTGGAACTCCCTGAGAGGGTTTAATGAGGAGGCGCTGTATGCAGATTTTTACTATTATGGCGCTGCCGAATACCGCTATCTGGTAAATAATCAGGCATTTTTTGACGTGTTTCTGCAGTATGGGCAACTTTACAACAGGATGGCTGACCTTAAGCCCCAGCTTTACAGTTTTGGGGTAGGATTTAATTTTTTTCTGCCCATAGGACTTATGAGTTTCCAGATCTCGAACGGGAATGAATTCGGCAACGAAATTAAGTTTGGGGACACCAAGATTCACTGGGGGATCCTCACAAGGTTCTAATAAGGAGCATTCCGCACTGTGCTTCGGTGCGGAACATTCAGCCCGCTGTCCGCTACTACCGGCGCCCGCCTGCGGCGGGCGCCGGTAACCGCTTCCATCGGGGCTATAACTTTGGCTATACCTTCTTTCCCGCACTCCTGTTCAATTCATATCCCTTTAAGTTTGCCTTAAACAAAGCTTTAAGATGCGGGTAAGTGCTCTACTGGGGATTCCCCCCTGAAACAAATCCCTTATAACAGGTATATTCGTTAGTATTTTTCACTTTTTACATACAACCTGAATAAAATCTTCCTAATTTCGTAAGGCATTGCATTTCACAGATGCAATCACAGGGCTACGATGGCTACAGGCGCCAACCTGTGTGTTAGGAATTTGGCCTTAAAGGTTTCTTTCACAAAAAAACGAAAAACTACCAACCACAAAACTCAGTAAAATGCCCGATCTCTCTAAATCAGCAATAAATTTATTGCAGGATTTGGATTTGGAATCCATACAGCAAATCCGGCCACAGCAACTTGAATCACTCATAACCGCGCTTCAGAAATCTCATGTCCGCGAAAAATCCGCTCCACCATTGCGCGCTCCGCAGTTGGTTTTGGAAAAAAGGAAAAACCGCGAGATCCTGAAACTGAAGAATATTGGGCAAACTGCCATTCCACCGGCTGTACGTGCTGAGTATGAGGTGGAAGCCCATCATTCAATAGCTGCCCTGTCTGCATTGAAGGACAGCCTGGACCTGAGTTCGCATTTTATGGTAGCAGATAAGGTAATGGGTCCTTTCGAAACGCTGGACGGACTAGAAATATTCATTAATATTTACAGGTATATAGATGACTTTAAAATCCTCTTCCCGGGAGAAACTCAGGCCGCAATGGTCCTACCTGTCCGTTTACCCCGTCTGGTCTTGGCCGGCACACGGTTCAGTACACTTACTCTGATTAAAGGAAGCGTCTGGATAAGAGCAGACCTGCTGGATCCCGCAGCACCAAAGGAAAAATATATTGGTCTGCGCATCTCCTCCGGCACAGTGAAATTGGGTGGCAACTTCCCTCCCGGCAACAACTCTATCCTAATACCAAAAACTTCGCAGATGGAATGCGAATTCAGTCTGGACAATTCCTACCAGCCTGAAGCAGTTGAATCCATTGGAACCGATGGCCGGAACTCCGTTTTCACTCCTACGGCAATACTCAAACTGAAATCATTAAATTCACGCTTCCGGATTACAAGTAGTGAAAAGTTCACCGGAAAGACACTTGGTCAGGAAATCAGTCTCAGTTCATTTTCGTCCACCTTTGCCTGGGATGCCGTTAAAAGCCATGCTGTTCTCCATCTTACTTCCGCAGAAAATCATTTAACAGTACGCCAATCCGAATCTAAACTATACCATCTGGAAGGAAGATGCCCGGCCGGCAATTTCCGGTGGCTCCTGCCCAGCGCAACCCTGGTGCAAAACCAAAGTATAGAAGTGAAGTTCAACGGTGTACTTGGAGCAACGCTCGGACCGGGACTCAGTTGCATCTGGGACGGCATCAGGAATTCCGCTGCGATGGTGAAAGCGAACAGTTGCGAACTGCTGTTCATGAGCGGACTTGTACATCTCAGTTCTGATTCAGCAGTTTTCGGTTCGGTGCAGGACCATCTGAAACTTTGGCAGCATTCCGCAGAAAATGCTGAAAAAATGGAGCTTAAGGTAGGTTTCTTGGACTACAGATCTCTTCAAATCACTTCTCAAAGTGGCCAGATGGACATGATAAGCGCCTTTGCGGATACGGATTTTTACATAAATAAACCTCTGCTGGCCGATAACAGGCCAGTGCATCCAAAGACAAAAAAAAGCATATACGCCAGGGTACATGGGAAAAATGGGAAAATAATAATGATCCTGGACAGCGACATGCTGACCGAAGATCAGGTGCCGGGAGCCAATACTCCATTGCCCAGGTATCAGTTCGCACTCCAGAATGCATACTTTACAACTACAGAGGAACTGGGGTTATTCCTGAATGCGAAATATAAAGACGAAAACAATGTTTACGAAGGAAATTTACTACTGCAGTACGGAATCTATCATGTTTTGCCTACACTTCCTCATCCTTATACGGCCAACCGTTACGTACATCAAAAGACCCGCAACAGTGTAGTATCCGGTGTCTTTCAGGCCATCATAAAATGGAGTCAGGAAAGCGGGCTGAAAGAGGCTGAGGTCACCTTTAAAATGAACCGGCAGTTCAGTGAGCAAAGTTTTACAGTAAACACTGAGAATATTGTAAACAGTAACAGATACAAGCATCAGGAGTTGCGTATGAACAATAATTTCATGCTGTTTGATGTGAGTACCGAATCTGACCATTGGGGTGTGGCGCTTACAATGGAGAACCGTGACATCATGCGCAAACTGTATTCACATGATGTTAATATAACGGATGAGAATGTGGTCACCATTAATAAAAATTATCTGCAGACACCAATGGGTTTTATGCACGGACTCACACTTCCCCACATTAGCTGGGAACCTGTAGCCAATATCACTCCGCCGGACCACGGGATGGATCCCCCGGAAGGAATTCTGAATCAGAAGAACAACAGTGTACCTACAGTATTTAGCCAACTGTATAATAAGCCGGTAAAAATACACCCCAGGAATTATTTGGAAAGTTTCCGGGAAACATTGAAGTCGCCTACCGGTGAATCCACAAATCTGCAGTCCAAAATTCTTTTCAGCTTACCTAACGCCAAACTGTCAGTGGTATCACTGCATCCCTACAATCAGGAGAAAATGTGGCAGCAAGGGCACCTGGATTTCATTATGCCCAAATTTGAACATCAAAACCAAAGCCTCTCCGGCGGCCTCCAGTTTAGGATTGCAGCCTTCAAAGATCCAAATCCTGACCAGCCACCCCGCATGAGAGGAAAAACGGAGCAGTTATACAACCTTACTGATTTCACTAACGTAAGCATTTTAGGCCAGTCTGTAACCACCATTTTCAACGGTGCTTTTAACCCGCAGAATCAGGAAGTGGATGTCGGCGTTCCCATTACCCATATCGATTTTTCCGGTTATGGTGCAAGCACCTTCAGTGACTGGCAGAACCCGACGGCTAAGTTTGCTGCCATTGCGCAGGCCAAATTCAATGTCCTGAAAGGCAGAACTGCCTATGAACTGGTGCAGGCCGTAAGTGTTATTTATCCCTGGGGGATCTGTACTACCCGAACAGTAACCTTTCTAAGGAACAATAACGCCGTAATCTTCCGTGAAGACAGCGGCTGGGTGGCTAAGGGCCAAGGTCTCTTCGACTTCAGTTTTCACTGGCCCACCAATAATGGCACTGTGTTCTATCCTAACATTTATGATATATACCCCGGTTTGGTACAGGGACTTTTTAACGTCACCAACATTAAAGAAGACTATAATGACGTCATTAAATTCAGTTTTGATTTGCAGAACGGAGATTTCTCCGTAAATAACAGTGCACTTCAGACCAATGCAGCCGGAACAAAAGAGGCAGAATTTGTAGCTGTTTATTTTGATGCTGATGTGAAATTGGATCCTTTGGATAATCAGGTTACAGGGAAGAGGTTCAAAGGTTATCTGCAGCTCCAACCTCAGGGTGTGCCGGTGCCTGCTAGAGTTCTGAGGCAGATACTGGATAAAAGTCAAAACCCCGTCAGCGGTGAAATCGATGCTGTTCTACCTGTAGAAAGAACACTTCAAAAGTTTAAAAGCAATTCAGTAGAGGTAAATCCTTCCTATCAGAATGACAATAACGGGGCAATCACCTTTGTAGCATCTGTAAAGGGATCGGTAATTTTACCACCGGACGGTAGCTGGAGTGTCGTAGAGGTTGATAAAAACACGGGAGTTGTTCAGAATCTGAAAACAGGAAGTACCGTAGGTTTAGTGAAGGATGGACTAAGACCCAAAAACCACGGCAACCCGTTCCAGCTGAATAGCACCAAAACCCTTGTCGCATTCCCTGATGGTTTGAAGAATTCGGTGAGCAGCTTCAGCAGAACCTACGGATTTCTGCAGAATACAGAAACTCAAAAGCTGTTACTGAACTCCGTACAGTACTTAAAAGGGCAGACTGAAAAATACACTGCTGACCCTGCGCTTCTGGCCGACAGCTTCAGGCTACTCAGTTCCAAAGGTCCTTTCCCCAATCTGAGTGAAGCAATAAAAGTGGATAATGCCGCGCAAACGGTAATCGACCTGTTGCCCGACGGCCCGGTAACTGGTGGAGTGAAGAAAATATTCAATTATGAAGTGCCCTCAAACTTCAATTATAATATCGTCGGAAAAGAAGGTGATGCTTTCAGGATTTACATCAAATATAATGCGGTTGATAAAAATGGCAATCCGTCGCATAAATCGGTAATCAAATATGTGACAGATTCCGTATCTGAGGACCGCTGGAGCAATCAGATGCATCATCTTACCATAGGTGTGGATCTGGTCTTTAAACCCATCATGTACATCTCCGGAGATTTCGGAAACGGTAAGAAGATAAGCGCCGGATTCAATACGGGGAGCAGCCCTCAGTTAAAACTCTGCAAAGAACTGCAGACCATTTATGATATTCTGGAATTTCTGAACAATCTGGATCCCATGCAGCCTTCTGAGGCGGTAAAAAAAGCGCTGAAAATCGTGATGAGCAATTCGGCCGACAGTTGGGAGTATAAATTCAAAGCTGATAAGGAAATACCTCTAGTCAAATTTCCTTTTGACCCCGTGAATTATAATTCACCAACCACGCCACTCAAACTGGATGCCTTCTTCAGACTTGGGGTGTACTTTAATCAGCCTATCAAGATCCCAAATACGATAAATCAGCTGAAACCTTCTGTGGGCGCCTATCTGGAGTTGGGTGCGGATTTGCGAGTGATGTGTGTGAGTGTAGCCGCAGCTACAATCTATGCGGTAGGCCGTGCGGAAGTAGGTCTGGCTGCCGACCTTAACACACCGCCTACACTCTATTTTAAATTTGGTTTCGGAGTGGAACTGGCTGTCGGATTACCTGTTATTGGCTCCGTAGCGGTTCTCTTTATGGTAGGTGTGGATATTAAGATAAACAGCGTGGACGTTATCGTAGGCGCATTCATCTACTTCAGAGGCCGGGTGGAAATTCTGGGTGGTATCGTTACCATAACAATTTCTATAGAAGCAGCCGGACAGATCCACAAAAAGGTGGATTCCAGCCAACCTACCAACTGTATTGCCAAATGCACATTTGCACTTGATATTTCGATTGCATTTGTCATCAACATCAACTTTACGGAAACCTGGGAGGAAACCCGACAGATCAGTTAACCAAACACGATTAAACCATGGAACCCTTATACAGTTTACTTACTTTTCCGCAGAAATATGAATCCGGCAGACTTTACTTTAATATTATGGTTTTGCCGCGCAATATAAATCTGCTGGAGAGCGTCAACGGAATTCCGGCTTTTGCCGACACAAATTTTGATCTTGAAACAAAAATGATTAAGGGACTGGAGGGTCTACCTCTCTTTTCCGCCGCTGTTTATTCTGAAATCCCGGAGGTCAATTCTCCCCCAACCCATAAGCGAAACACAATTACTGCGGTGATGCAGCAGCTGGATCTGAATGACGGACTCAAGGTAACCTCAGATAAAAATCTCAATAAAGATTCCGGTGCATCCCAGCAAATACAGCAGTATGCAGCTAAGAATGTGGCAATCAGGAAATACTTACCCGAAACTTACCGGAAGGCATTCAACTTTACCAGCCCCAGAACACGGTTTGCGGTTACAGATGATGAATATGAGTGTATTATAAAGAATAAGGAAAAGAAAAATACAGATCCGGTTACCAACAGAAATTATATCTCCTGGGGAAAACTCATGGCCTTCATCCTGCGCAATCCTCTGCTCGCTGAAAAAGCAGGATTTATAATCAAAGCCAGTATAGAAGTGGACCTGTCGGTGCTTGATAAAGGCGGCTGGCTCTTCCACCGGTTTGCACCTGCGAGTTCATTTGGCAGTGTACAAACAGCGGTTTACGCAGCCAGGATCCCGGCTCTTAAGGGAGACCGCAGACTGTTTTCACCGGTTCTTTTTCCGGTTAAGGAGGTGGCTGTGAATACCGCTACGTACGATGAAGTGATGCAGGAATCGTTGATTTATAATGATGGTTTTGCCAGGATTGTGCATGCGAACCAGCCCGTGAATCAGGATTTGCTCCAGGAAAAAGACGTGAGTAACCCTCCGGTCATGGATGTGGGTCTGCGACTGGGCTGGGACGATGAGCAACTGATTATCTGGGGCAACCGCCAACTCAGGCAAAAAGATGAGATAACAGAGCAGAAAATTGACGCTCCCTTAGGTGTATTCGGTTATAAGGTGGATGTGAGGAAGTTAGGTGACACCAAATGGTCATCGCAAAATAGGATTGTAGTGCGGCAGGATATGCTGATTAACGGCGAAACGCTGGTTCCGGCGGGTCAGTCCTTAGAACTGCCTACTGAAGTTTATCCTACCTCACATGGAAATACAATGGAGGAGGGTTTCTGGCTGCCGATGTATTTTGCCTCATGGAACGGTAAGTCTATGGTGGTTCCTGACAAAGATGCTGAGGAAATTTATCATTTAGCAAAAACGAGGGTGCCGTTACAGAAAGCGGGCAGCAGTAATGCCATCAACCTGAAACCGAAACCGACATTCCATCCCTACCAACAGGATGAAGATCACAAAGTTGATCTTATTTATGGAAATGATTACCAGTTCCGTATCCGTCTGATGGATATTTCGGGCGGTGGTCCCCGGGTGGAAGATGAACAGATGAACGGTGGTCAGAGACCCGTTGCAGATGTACATTTCAGAAGAAACGTGCAAGCAGGTAAACTCATTATCGCTAATGTTGATGCTTTTCACAAGTTACAGTCTGTTGCCACTGTAAAAGACACCAGCATACTGGAAAATTTACTGGATGCTTCAAACAAATTGCGGATCAAGCGCCCGCTGCTCAGCTATCCCGCGGTTGCATTTACAGGTAAATATAGCGACGCGGTAACTTTGCTTAAACAAAAAATTGACAACATTCCACCTCCACAAAATTCTGAGAGCCGTGTCCAGCATACCGTAGGACTACCGGACCCCGATATAAAAACATTTAAAATCCTGGTAGAGATAAAATCCCTGGAAATGGATAATGTGCAGTCAATTACCGGTAAGGAATCATTCTTCGCCTGGAAAGAAAAGATATTTGAAATCCCTTTTGATCAAGAGACAGAGAATTATGATCTTGAAGCAGAAATTAACATCATTTATCAGGACATAAAAATCCTGAACCCGCTGGATGATGAAGGTCCGAATGATTTAATTCTGCCGACATCCAGGGAAGTCAGGCTGACACTTACGCCGCTAGTAGACGGAGCTGACCTTGAAGGCGACTATGCCGCCCCCTTTGTAAAAGAAGGCAGCAGCACGATGCTGACCTCTTTCAAAATTGCCGAAGATGAAAGCGATCTGCTTTCGCCCATAGATGGTGGCCTGCGGGCATTCTATCTTCAGCCGGACCCGCAGCCTGAACTTGCTGCAGTATCCAAATCTAAACTGGACCTTGTAAAAATTACACCAAACAAAACCTCTCCTGAACTGCAGCGACTGGCTGATGCCCTTAATCTAACAGTTCACAACCTTACCCTTCAGGGCGAAAAAGGGAAACGCGTACAGTTTGGTGCAAGTAATGAGTTGCGGCATTCGCTTTCTCCTGACTCAGGCTCAGTAACGTTGTCCAGTTCAAAAGAACTGTTCAACCGCTGGCTGGTCACTTTGGATTTCAGTTTGCTGCGGGATTGGTCGTGGAAGGGCTTACATGAAGACAGTTTTACGGTGTTCAGAAAAATAAACCGTCCCGGCGAAAGCGAGGAAGAGGTGGGCAGCATAAGTGTGAAAGATGTCGCCAGTATGACGATGCTGGATGAAGCCGACCGGCAGGCAAGCAGAATTATCTTTCTGGACTGTATCGATCCTGATAAATACCTCAAAAATTTTCCACGGGAGATTTCGGCTCAATACAGATTGGTGGCCAACTATAAAAAAGGTTACGAAGCTATCCGTAAGGATGAACTTGAAATACTGCAGATTGATTTGCCAATAACTACCATTCCGCACCAGATCCCAAAGATGGTTTCAGTCGGTATAGCCTTGAGCAATTATGTTTATGACAAAGAATTCTACCGCTCTTCGGATGAAAGGCAGAAGTATATCTGGTTTGAATTTGATGAAGCACCTCAGGACCCGAAAGATACTTACTTCGCCAGAGTTCTTGCTTATTCGCCAGATCCTTACCTGTGCCGTGTGGATAATGATCTGATTACAGAAATCAGCGAGGACCTGCCAATACGCCTTAACCCCGAAGAAATACGCGAAATAATCCCGGGGGTGATCAATGACTTTGCAGGTATTGGTGTCTTACAGGAAATGATTCCCGCATCCACAGATAATCCGCGTACCTATTTGCTACCGCTTCCGCACGGTATGCATGGAAACAGTGATGAATTATTTGGCTTTTTTACTTATGAAATACGGCTTGGACACAAAAAGGAGTTATGGAGTACCGCACAGGGCCGCTACGGGCGTAGGCTAAAAGTGAATGGCGTACAGCATCCGGCTCCTGAACTGGTGTGCAACGCCTACCGGGTAGAAACAGCGAATCCACTTGCAAAAAAAGAAATTGAGATTACGGCACATTTCGCAAACGCGGTGCTCAACGGGGAGGATATAACAGCTTTTCCACCTAACACTTCATTGTGGTATCTCCTGTATACACAGGTTATGCAGGCCGATGGCGAATCTTTTAGGAACATTTTGATTGATTCCGGACCATTATTATTTGATCCCGGGAAATCTCATAATGGAGCTATGTTAAGACCACAAGGAAATAAAAAAGGTACTGCTCGCCTCACTGTAAATGAGATTGGAAACAAACTTGAAGAACTGGGTCTTCCAAGGAACAATAATCTGAGCGTACTTGCTGTGGAAATGTTTCCGCTGAACAATAAATGGCAGTATGACAACCGAAATAAAAGGAATGACCGTGAAATCTCCTACGACGACTATATAAAAAACCGCAACATAGCGAATCCGCTTACCGATATGCTGGGACAGTACAGGATTTACCGAAGTTCCAGGCTCGTACCGATAACTGAAGTGTGCTGTGAGGATTGTTAGTGGTGGCTGGCCGTTGGTGACTGGTGACTGGTGATTGGTTTCTGCGGTCAGCAGTCAGCCATCAGCAGTAGGCTATAAGCAGTCTACCCTCTCACATCTCACTTCTAACCTCTAACCTCTAACCTCTAATATCTCATATCTGAAGTCTTTGTTCTTTGTTCTTTGTTCTTTGTTCTTTGTTCTTTGTTCTTTGTTCTTTATTCTTTGTTCTTTGTTCTTTATTCCACCAAACAAAAAAATCCCCAACCACGTGTGTGATTGAGGATTGTGTCCCGCCGAGGCGGATGAAAAAAACTGGCGGCGACCTACTCTCCCGCTTTCGCAGTACCATCGGCGCTAGAGGGCTTAACTTCTGTGTTCGGAATGGGAACAGGTGAGCCCCTCTGCTAAAACCACCCTAAAGGTTGTTTTGTACAAAAGGTTGTACAGTATATGTATTTTAAATAGATTGGAGATGAATAGATTTGAGACACGAGACATTAGTCTCTTATCTCTTGTCTTTAAATCTTCTGTCTGATTTAAAAAATCGATAAAAACGTTCACAAAGAGATAACCGTGCATGCACCTGCAGGGTGCGCCTATATCAGGCTATAAATCTACGGGTAATTAGTACTACTCGGCTATGCCATTACTGACTTTACACCTGTAGCCTATCAACGTGGTCATCTCCCACGACCCTTAAAAGATGTCTCATCTTGAGGCAGGTTTCGCACTTATATGCTTTCAGTGCTTATCCTTTCCAAACGTAGCTACTCTGCGGTGCGCCTGGCGGCACAACAGATACACCAGAGGTTTGTTCAAGTCGGTCCTCTCGTACTAAACTCAAGCCCTCTCAAACATCTAACGCCCGCAATAGATAGAGACCGAACTGTCTCACGACGTTCTGAACCCAGCTCGCGTGCCACTTTAATGGGCGAACAGCCCAACCCTTGGGACCTTCTCCAGCCCCAGGATGTGACGAGCCGACATCGAGGTGCCGAACCTCCCCGTCGATGTGAGCTCTTGGGGGAGACTAGCCTGTTATCCCCGGAGTACCTTTTATCCTATGAGCGATGGCCCTTCCATACGGAACCACCGGATCACTATGTCCTGCTTTCGCACCTGATCGACTTGTAGGTCTCACAGTCAAGCACCCTTATGCCATTACACTCTACGCACGGTTACCAAGCGTGCTGAGGGTACCTTTGAAAGCCTCCGTTACTCTTTTGGAGGCGACCACCCCAGTCAAACTACCCACCACGCAGTGTCCTCGCCGAGGCGAGTTAGGCTCCAAATAAACAAAGGGTGGTATTTCAACGTTGACTCCACCAACACTGGCGTGCCGGCTTCAAAGTCTCCCACCTATCCTACACATTGTTTATTCAAAGTCAATACGAAGTTATAGTAAAGGTTCACAGGGTCTTTTCGTCCCATTGCGGGTAATCGGCATCTTCACCGATACTACAATTTCACAGAGCTCATGGTTGAGACAGTGCCCAGATCGTTACACCATTCGTGCAGGTCGGAACTTACCCGACAAGGAATTTCGCTACCTTAGGACCGTTATAGTTACGGCCGCCGTTTACTGGGGCTTCAGTCAATGCCTTCGGATTGCTCCTAAGCACCTTCCTTAACCTTCCAGCACCGGGCAGGTGTCAGACCCTATACAGCATCTTTCGATTTAGCAGAGTCCTGTGTTTTTGATAAACAGTCGCCTGGGCCTCTTCACTGCGGCCACCATTGCTGATGGCGTCTCTTCTTCCGAAGTTACGAGACTATTTTGCCTAGTTCCTTAACCATGATTCACTCTAGCACCTTAGGATTCTCTCCTCGACTACCTGTGTCGGTTTTGGTACGGGTTGCTTCACTTCGGCTTTTCTTGGAATCTATTTCCCTGCAGCAGCTTCGCCCGAAGGCTAGGCCTTGACTATTCCGTCAGTCTCCAGCAAGTACGTAAATCCGTCCCCTTTTTAATGTGAGCAAGTTAGGGAATATTAACCCTATGTCCATCCACTACCCCTTTCGGGTTCGCGTTAGGTCCCGACTAACCCTCAGCTGATTAGCATGGCTGAGGAAACCTTAGTCTTTCGGTGAGCGGGTTTCTCGCCCGCTTTATCGTTACTTATGCCTACATTTTCTTTTCTATCCGCTCCACAATACCTCACAGTACTGCTTCTGCGCAAATAGAATGCTCTCCTACCAGATATAACTCCATAGTTATAAATCCATAGCTTCGGTAATATGCTTATGCCCGATTATTATCCATGCCGGACCGCTCGACTAGTGAGCTGTTACGCACTCTTTAAATGAATGGCTGCTTCCAAGCCAACATCCTAGCTGTCAATGCAGTCCAACCGCGTTATTTCAACTTAGCATATATTTGGGGACCTTAGCTGTTGGTCTGGGTTCTTTCCCTCTCGGACATGGACCTTAGCACCCATGCCCTCACTGCCGACGAACATTTATTAGCATTCGGAGTTTGTCAGGAATTGGTAGGATTTGACTCCCCCGCATCCAATCAGTAGCTCTACCTCTAATAAACTTAACATCGACGCTGCACCTAAATGCATTTCGGAGAGTACGAGCTATCTCCCAGTTTGATTGGCCTTTCACCCCTACCCACAAGTCATCCGAAGACTTTTCAACGTCAACCGGTTCGGTCCTCCACTTTGTGTTACCAAAGCTTCAACCTGCCCATGGGTAGATCACAAGGTTTCGCGTCTAATCCTACTAACTATGCGCCCTGTTCAGACTCGCTTTCGCTCCGGCTCCGCACCTGAAGTGCTTAACCTCGCTAGTAAAATTAACTCGTAGGCTCATTATGCAAAAGGCACGCCGTCACCCAACTTGTGGGCTCCGACCGCTTGTAGGCGTACGGTTTCAGGTTCTCTTTCACCCTTCTATTCGAAGTGCTTTTCACCTTTCCTTCACAGTACTTGTTCACTATCGGTCTTTCAGGAGTATTTAGCCTTGGAGGATGGTCCCCCCATATTCAGACAGGATTTCACGTGTCCCGCCCTACTCATTTATCACTTATGTATGCCTTTCATATACGGGGCTGTCACCCTCTATGGCCGTTCTTTCCAAAACGTTCTATTAAACATATAAAAGCTTTTGGGCTAATCCGCTTTCGCTCGCCACTACTTACGGAATCTCTTCGATTTCTTTTCCTCCGGGTACTTAGATGTTTCAGTTCTCCGGGTTTGCTCCTCGCCTTGCGGCGGGTGACTGGTCTTCTACCAGCCGGGTTGCCCCATTCGGACATCTCGGGATCAATTCGTGTGTGCCAATCCCCCGAGCTTTTCGCAGCTTACCACGTCCTTCTTCGCCTCTGAAAGCCTAGGCATCCGCCATACGCCCTTAACGATTTCTTTCCTAATATTTTTATTAGTTTAAGTATTTTTAATAACAGCACAACCGTGCTGCCTTTTATTTTGTAAACTTTCACACCCGCAGGTGCTCGGTTTTCTCTTTGTGATGTTCTTACCGTTAATGTCAATGATCTTTTTTCTTCTTATTAGCCTGATGAACGGATATTGTTTTTGGCTCTATCCGTAACTTTTAAATCAAACTTATAAAACTGTGGAGAATAAGGGAGTCGAACCCTTGACCTCCTGCGTGCAAGGCAGGCGCTCTAGCCAGCTGAGCTAATTCCCCCTCTAGTTTTAGACTTGAGATGTTTAGATTTGAGATCTGAGACTTTTCTCGTCTCCCATCTCTTGTCTTTTAATCTCCCGTCTTGTAATTAGTAGTCTCGGGCAGGCTCGAACTGCCGACCTCTACATTATCAGTGTAGCGCTCTAACCAGCTGAGCTACGAGACTGTCTTTTCAGACTTCCAGAATCAAGATTCAAGATACAAGACTTTTTTGTCTTGACTCTTGGCTCCTGGCTCTTGTATCTCTTCCCTATTACTAATTTCTAGTGGGTGTATTGTTTAATAAGCAACCAAAGTAAAAAAACCAAAGCATCCTCTAAGTGAGTGCTTGTGGTACTTGCGTACCTAATTAGTTGTGACGTATAGTCTCTAAAATGAGATGTTCCAGCCGCACCTTCCGGTACGGCTACCTTGTTACGACTTAGCCCTAGTTACTTGTTTTACCCTAGGCAGCTCCTTTTACGGTCACCGACTTCAGGTACCCCAAACTTCCATGGCTTGACGGGCGGTGTGTACAAGGCCCGGGAACGTATTCACCGCGCCATGGCTGATGCGCGATTACTAGCGATTCCAGCTTCATAGAGTCGAGTTGCAGACTCCAATCCGAACTGAGACCGGCTTTCGAGATTTGCATCACATCGCTGTGTAGCTGCCCTCTGTACCGGCCATTGTATTACGTGTGTGGCCCAAGACGTAAGGGCCGTGATGATTTGACGTCATCCCCACCTTCCTCTCTACTTGCGTAGGCAGTCTCACTAGAGTCCTCAACTGAATGTTAGCAACTAGTGACAGGGGTTGCGCTCGTTGCAGGACTTAACCTAACACCTCACGGCACGAGCTGACGACAACCATGCAGCACCTTGAAAATTGCCCGAAGGAGAATCTGTTTCCAGATCTGTCAATTCCCATTTAAGTCTTGGTAAGGTTCCTCGCGTATCATCGAATTAAACCACATAATCCACCGCTTGTGCGGGCCCCCGTCAATTCCTTTGAGTTTCAAACTTGCGTTCGTACTCCCCAGGTGGCTAACTTATCACTTTCGCTTGGTCTCTGAATCCGAAAATCCAAAAACGAGTTAGCATCGTTTACGGCGTGGACTACCAGGGTATCTAATCCTGTTCGCTCCCCACGCTTTCGTCCATCAGCGTCAGTTAAATCTTAGTGACCTGCCTTCGCAATTGGTGTTCTAAGTAATATCTATGCATTTCACCGCTACACTACTTATTCCAGCCACTTCAAATTTACTCAAGACCCGCAGTATCAATGGCAGTTTCACAGTTAAGCTGCGAGATTTCACCACTGACTTACGGGCCCGCCTACGGACCCTTTAAACCCAATAAATCCGGATAACGCTTGCACCCTCCGTATTACCGCGGCTGCTGGCACGGAGTTAGCCGGTGCTTATTCGTACAGTACCTTCAGCTACCCTCACGAGGGTAGGTTTATCCCTGTACAAAAGAAGTTTACAACCCATAGGGCCGTCGTCCTTCACGCGGGATGGCTGGATCAGGCTCTCACCCATTGTCCAATATTCCTCACTGCTGCCTCCCGTAGGAGTCTGGTCCGTGTCTCAGTACCAGTGTGGGGGGATCACCCTCTCAGGCCCCCCTAAAGATCATTGACTTGGTGAGCCGTTACCTCACCAACTATCTAATCTTGCGCGTGCCCATCTCTATCCACCGGAGTTTTCAATAGTAACTGATGCCAGTCATTATATTATGGGGTATTAATCTTCCTTTCGAAAGGCTATCCCCCAGATAAAGGCAGGTTGCACACGTGTTACGCACCCGTACGCCGCTCTCTCTCTTCCGAAGAAGAAATACCGCTCGGCTTGCATGTGTTAGGCCTCCCGCTAGCGTTCATCCTGAGCCAGGATCAAACTCTCCATTGTATGTTTGTCTTACGCTCACTCAAAGTTATTGACGCTTTGGTTTTTCCTTACTTTTTTTGGTTGTTATTTGTATGTCAATGATCTCTCTTCTCTTCGCTTTATTTCCAGACGCATCTTCTGTCGTTGTGCCTCTGAATTGCGAGTGCAAAAGTATAAACTATTTTTTAAATGACCAAATCTTTTTTTAAGAAATTTTTAAGCCCGAATTAACCACTGTTTCAATCAGCAACTAACCGCCTTATAATAAACTTCTCTCTCAAATCTGACCCTTAAGTCTCTCCTGCGCTTCCCCTTTCTCGTTACCTCGAATTGGGACTGCAAAAGTACAACTTAATTTTAAACTGCCAAATGTTTTTTGATAAAATTTTAAACCGATTAAAACCGCTCTACTCTCTTATTACCTACATCCTGACTTGTCTTCTACTTCGCTCCCTGGTCTCTCGATTTGGGACTGCAAAGATACCTAAATATCCACTCCCTCCAAATTAAATGTTATAAAATTCTCAGGAAATTGTGTAAATGACTGAGGGTGAAGGGGGAAATATTTAACTGAGAAAAACAATTGGAACTCTTAACCCAAAAATATTGCCCCAATAAACTGCTTACAATTGATCCCCTGTCTTTAAAGTTATTTAAATTGGGTATAAACAACGCTAAGGAAATCCGCAAAAGAGCGTTCCAATCTTATGATATCACCCGACTTAAGATTAATGCCCGCCTCCCCATACGGTGCCGACTGTACCTGGAAGGCCTGAAGCTGCAGATACTGAGCGGGTTGATTTACATCTGCTTTGAGCTTTACAGAGGAACCCAGGAGTTTACGGGTAGACAGTGAATAGGTTTCACCATCTGCAAGCTTCCTTACTGTATACGTGCGCTCCTTAAACTTTATTTTAGTATTATTTAAAGAAACACTCTGGTCCTGCGCGGGCGGCGCATATATATAGAGCACTCCTTTCTCCTCGGGAATTTCTGCGGAAGGCATATAATATAAACTTATCCGATAGTTCCACGGATCAAATTTCTGCTTTTTGCCGTCCACAGATTCAAAAGGGCGGAATGAAAATGAATTTGCTCCGATTTCTTTAGCCTTCTTATATATAAGTCCAAATACTTTCGCATCGTCAGCAGAGAATCCCTGAACTTCCACTTCACCCAAATATTCAGCTTTGGAAATCTCTGGGTTAATCCGGTACAGCTCCCTTTCTGTTCCCTCCCGGCTTTTCACCACTTCGTTCCAGATCACATTCTGGCCAAATGCCCAATGAGTGGCAATTAATGCGGACAAACAGATCAGTTTTCTCATTTTGACACCATAATTGTTTGCAAACATTCCTGTAAACTGTTTTCCCAATACCTGGGTTCTATTCCGTACGCAGACTCAATCCTGTCCAGCGCCAATGTACTGCGGCGCGGCCTTGCGGCGGGTGTTGGATATTCTGCGGTCGTGAGTGCTTTGATCTTTATATCAGAACCGGAAAGTTCAGCAATTTTTCTGGCAAAATGAAACCAGGTGGTTTCTCCATAATTTGAAAAATGAAATACACCATAAACCCGTTTGTCTGACTCTATAATATGCATTATAGCTTCGGCAAGATCATTCGCATTGGTGGGCTGACCAAACTGGTCATTCACCACTCCTATCTCTTCTCTTTCAGAAAAAAGATGAAGCATGGTCTTTACAAAATTCTTATTGTATTCCGAATAGAGCCATGAAGTTCTTATGATAACAGATTTTGGATTAGACTCCATCACCTGTTGTTCACCTTTCAGCTTAGAAGCACCGTAGACCCCATTCGGGTTAGTAAAGTTATCCTCATCATAAGAGATTTCGGTATCACCGTCAAACACATAATCTGTAGATATATGAATGAGCATCGCCCCTACTTCTCTGCAGGCTTGTGCCAGATTTCCCGGACCTTCTGCATTCACTGCGAAGGCTTGCGCGGCCTCCTGCTCAGCCAGGTCCACAGCGGTGTAAGCAGCAGCATTGATACAGAAGTGCGGTTTCTCTTCTTCCAAAACCGAAAGCACTGCCCCTGAATCGGTAATATCCAGATCGCCGGAGGCTAAAAATATAAAGTTATAGCTCCAGTCATAATCCGAAGATAATTTCTGCAGGCATTTCCCCAACTGCCCATTGGCTCCAACAACAAGTATTTTTTTCATTAATGTGTAATTAAGCTGATTTATTTTGTTTTCTGAAAAATGCCACGCGCTCGGCGAACGTTTTCTCCGGGACTTCAGTCAAGAACTCTTCAAACATTCCGCGGGTTTCTGGCGGATGGATTTCAGATTTTCTGGTTTTCATGTTAAAATAGATTACCGTGATCCAAAGCACCGCATTTATTGTCTTACCATCTTCGCTCTTCATCAGAATTTCAACTTTGGAAATACGGTCGCGCACCTCAATCGTTTTGCTGCTGATCTGTACTTTGGAATTGAAACGGACTTCACGAAGATAGGCAATTTCATTTTGCACCGTGATCCAGGTGCAGCCGGTTTTACGCGAATATTCTTCATATGTAAAACCATAATAGGACTCTACATGGTCTTCACGGGCATTCATCATATATTCCAGATACTTCACATTATTAAGGTGTCCTATCGGATCGCAATCACTGAAACGCACTTTTACCAGTGTCGAGATTTCTTTATTCATGGCGCAAAAATAAAAAAACCACCTCTATGCAAGGTGGTTAAGCTGTATAAATGTTTGTTAAATTAAAGTCCGAGCTCTTTCTTAACTGCGGCAGTTGCGTCTGGTCCACCTTTGTAGATTAAAGCGCTTGCGTCAATAACAAAATCCCATCCGTTCGCTTTTGCAGCTTTTGCAATTGCTGCATTAAGCTTGTCAATGATCGGCTTCAGAGATGATTCTCTTCTTTTGTTAAGATCCTGCTGTGCAGTTACTGCCATCTGCTGAAGGTTCTGCTGTGTTTTCTGGAGTTCGGCTTCCTTAGCTGTTCTCTGTGCTTCCGTTAGCTTAGCTCCTTCAGCCTGATATTTCTGAACATCTGCCTGCCAGGTATCTCCCATTTTTTTGAGTTCTGCTTCTTTTGATTTGCTGAAGTTCTCGAGATCTGTTGAAACTTTTTTCGTTTCAGGCATAAGAGACAGTACCTGCTCGTAATCCAGGGATGCCATCTTCTGCGCTTTTGCCATTCCAACAGTCATGAACATCGTTACTGCAGCAAATAATACACTTAATTTTCTCATAATTTTGATTAATAATTTAGGTTCTTTTTTTTGATTGTTTAATGCGGGCGAAGTTAAATCTATTTTGCACCCGATGCTTTACCGCCTGTATTTTTTGTTAGCAGGTCCAGTACTTTATCCGTGTAGTCATACCTTTTCTGAAGGAAAATAACACTGATGTTGTTACTCTTGTCCAGTACGATCCCAAGACCGTTTTTCTCGGATACTGTTCTTATCGCTTCCCAGATCTGGTCCTGGAAAGGCTGTGTAAGATTGGCCCTTAACTTGGCAATTTCGCCGTTAGTTCCAAAACGCAGACTTAAGGTAGTTTTAATATTTTTATCAAGGTCAGTCACTTCCCTTTCCCGCTGCTTCAACTGTTCGCCAATAAGCAGAACTTTCTCACTGTCGAATGCGGCCTTCTTTCTCTCATATTCCGACTGAAGGTTCTGAATTTCCTTCTGCCACGTGTCCACCTGAGCGTTCAGCCGGCCTTCGGCTTCTTTATACTGAGGGAGGCGCTGCAGGATATAATCGGTGTCCACGACTCCAATCTTCTGCGCATTTGCAGAAAATGTAATAAAAAGAAATGCGACAAACAGGAGGATTCTCTTATTCATTGTTTTTTTTATAAGGATTGATTCATCAGGAAGTGTGTTTTCCAGCCCGACGGTTCACTGTTATATAGCGGCTTATCGAATCCGTAGGCAAAATCAAAACCTATCAGACCGAAGGCACCCATGTATACTCTAACCCCTACACCTGCTGAACGTTTCAGCTGGAAGGGATTAAACTTGCCCCAATCGTTCCAAACATTACCTCCTTCCATAAAAGTAAGCGCGTAAATCTTTGCAGTTTGGTTCATTGAGATCGGATATCTTAACTCTAACGAAAAACGGTTGTAAATAGTACCTCCACCCAACTGAGTTACATCATCACGTGTACCTCCGTTTGTGGTCGCATTTTCATAACCACGCAGCGGTACAAGCTCACGGCCGTCAAACCTTCCGCCGAAAAGCCCGGTTCCACCCACATAGAATCTCTCGAACGGCGGTGCACCCAGTTCACTGTTGTAGCCATCCATAAAGCCCATTTCGGCAGTACTTCTAAGTACAAGTTTACCAGCGATCTCATTATAGAAATCACTCTTCACCTTTACTTTGTAGAACTCCATCAGGTTATACTTTTCTGCAGGAGCCATTGAAGAGTAGTCTTTATTACTGAAAAGCGAATAAGGTGGCGTGAACTTCACCGAAGTTTCCACATTGGAGCCTGAGGTTGGGAAAATCGGGTCAATACCTGCAGAATTACGGCTTAAACCTACATTAATGCTGAAGTTATTGGCATTTCCGTTATACTCCGTAGTTTCACCAAACTGGAACGGATAATTGTTAAAATTGTACCGCTGGAACTGCAAACCTGTGTACAGGGAGAAGTAATCGTCCGGCCAGCGTAAGAGACGGTTCAGACCGGCATTTGCCGAAAAAATATTCAGCTTCTGATCCATTCCGAACTGATCCTCGTAGTTTACAAGCGACTGGTTTACTCCAATGGAAAGTGCTGTCGGCTTGGTTCCGAACAGCCATGGCTCGGTGAATGAAATACCATAGTTCTGGAAATAATATCCCGCTTGTGCCTGAATGGACAGCGTTTGACCGTCGCCCTGAGGTACAGGTTTAAAATCCTTGAACTTCAGAAAATTCCGTAGTGAGAAGTTGTTAAACGTAAGACCAAGTGTCCCAATAAAACTGTCGCCACCATAACCTGCCTGAAGCTGGACCTGAGAAGATCCTTTTTCAACAAGTGACCAGTGAACATCTACCGTGTTGTCCTGAGGGTTAGGCTTGATGTCCTGACCAATCTGCTGAGGATCAAAAAAGGACATAGACGCAAGGTCGAAATAGGTTCTCTTTATATCACTTTTGGCGAATAGGTTGCCCGGTCTTGTCCTAAGCGAACGAAGTACCACGTGGTCATGAGTAGTGGTATTACCGCTCCACGTCACCCTGTTCCAGGTCGCTTTTTCGCCTTCACTGATGCGGACTTCCAGATTGATGGAATCGCCGTTAACCGATTTTTCTACTGGTGTTACATTAGAAAAAAGGTATCCGTTGTTCATATACAGGGACTTGATATCGGAATCATCTTCCTTACCGCCATCTTCACCAACTTTCTTGTTAAATCCTACCGCATCGTAAATATCGCCACTCTTATAACCCAGCACACGCTGGAGATAATCCGTGGAAAAGGCCGTATTTCCTACAAAAGAAATATCGCCGATATAGTATTTTTTGCCTTCGTTCAACTTTACGTTGATCTCGAAGTTATTCTTTTCATTCCTTGTCACAGAGTCAGAAAGTATCCGTGCATCACGGTAACCCAGGGAATTGTAATAGTTCACAAGGTTCTGCTTGTCTGCCTCATACTTTTCTTCTATGAATTTAGACGGCTTTAGAATGGCACCGATACCAAATCTCTTCTGCTTGGTATCTTTAAAGCCTTTTTTTCTGAGTCTGGAATCCGAAACATTCTCGTTTCCTTCAAAATCAATACGGTCTATCTTCACCCGTTTGCCTTTCTCCACTTCAATGGTCCAGTCTACAAGGTTAGGATCGGACGCATTCACTTTATCCTTGATGGTCACCCTGGCATCAGCAAAACCCTTTTTTATGTATTCGTTCGGAACATTGCTCTTAATGGTAGAAACTAGGTTCTGGGTTATTTTGGTTCCGGGCTTAAGATTGTTGTCTTTAGCCAGTTTTTCGTTTTTGGCTTTTCCGATTCCCTTTCCGGTAAAAGTAACCTCACCCAGTTCCTTCAGGTCCTGAAGATAGAAACGGAGCACCACACTTTCGCCCTGCTGGCTTTCGATGTAAACTTCAACTTCGGAGAAAGAGTTGGTTTCCCAGAGTTTGCGGATAGCATTACTTATTTTCTGACCGGGTATATCCACAATTTCACCTTTGGACAGGCCGGTAAAACGTAAAATCTGTGCCGGAGAATATCTTTTTACCCCATCGACCACAATATCCTGCAATTTGTAGGACCCTGTCTGGCTTTCAGCATAAACCGGGTTATTGTCCTGCGGATCCCCTTGCGGAGTTACCTGCCCATAGAAATGCGCCGAGGCAACAAACATAATAATAGGGATGAATCTAAACTTCATTATATATTTAATAACTTTTAATTAATTATTCGTGCTCCAACTGTTCACTGGTCTTGCCATATCTCCTTTCCTTCATCTGGTAGTCCAGGATACAGTTGAAAAAGGTTTCACGGTTAAAGTCCGGCCACAGCATATCCAAAAACTGCATCTCTGCATAAGCCATCTGCCACAGTAGAAAATTACTTATTCTCACTTCACCGCTGGTGCGGATCATCAGATCGACAGGGGGGAAGTCTTTTGTGTAAAGATGATCTTCAAAAAGTTTTTCGTCTATATCATCTTCACTGATCTCACCTGCCTTAACTTTACTGCTGATCTGCTTAACAGCATTAAGGATTTCTTTCTGGGAGCCGTAACTTAATGCCAGGATCAGGTTTCCGCGTTTGTTGTCTTTTGTAAGATCCATTACATTCTGCAACTGATCACGCACCAAATCCGGCAGCTTTTCGATATCGCCAATGATGTGTAAACGCAAACCTTTCGTAAAAATTTCCTCAGCTTCCAGCAAAAGCGTTTCCGCCAGCAAATCCATGAGGCTGTTTACTTCGTCATTAGGCCGGTTCCAGTTCTCTGAAGAAAAAGTGTATAGAGTGAGATAGGGAATATGAATCTCATTACAGGCATTAATGGCATCTCTTACCGCCGTTAAAGCACTTTTGTGTCCGTATGTGCGTTCCTTTCCCCGGGATTTTGCCCACCTGCCGTTTCCATCCATAATAATGGCCACATGACGGGGAAGATGCTCGGGATTGATTTGATCTTTTACTGACAGCATTTTATTAATCGCAATAACAAGGAGGTCTTCCGAAGGAATAGGTGATTCCCAGGGTTACACTGTTTATCCAGTCATTCCCGTTTGGATCTCCCACTTCTCTGTTTTTCAAAAACTCCCTTTCCCTTTCCTTGGATACCGCATAATAGATATCCGTCTGTAAAAGTGACGTATTGGTATTAGGAGCCAGGATATCGGTGTTATAAGTGGATTTCAGGTCTTTCGCGCTGATTGTACTATAATCCAGCTGGTCTGTAAGTGTGGGCCTGAACATAAGTTCACCCGAAATAGCCCAATTATAGTTGAATTTATATTTTAAACCGATACCGAAAGGCAGGTAACCTGTTACTTTGCGGCCACTGTAATATTCGGCAGTGGTATTGAAGTCAATTTCATTTAC
This sequence comes from Chryseobacterium sp., assembly GCF_008831505.1. Classification (NCBI taxonomy): domain Bacteria; kingdom Pseudomonadati; phylum Bacteroidota; class Flavobacteriia; order Flavobacteriales; family Weeksellaceae; genus Chryseobacterium; species Chryseobacterium sp. The sequence goes on from NZ_CP044507.1 coordinate 2,446,527, forward strand.
CGGTGCCTGCGCCACACCGTCAACATCGCGGCGGTAGTCATGGTTCAGCGTAGCCTGGGTCACATCATGCATCATGGCACCTATTCCGGCAAAAATATAAGGACTCAGCATACCGCGTTCCTGTTCGTTATTCACAGGGAAAAGATTGTATTCAAAAATCGCATCGGCTTCCAGCAGTGTGTTGGTTCCCCACAGCTTACGGTTTCTGCGGTATTCTTCTTTGGCCCAGGCATCACCAAACTGGATATGGCTGTAACCAAGATCAAAACGGAGGGTTTGATACGGATTGAAATTCATACGGTAGATAATACCGCCGTATGCCGGAAAACCATAGGTGGAGGTATCTCCAAATGGCTTCTGTAAAACATAACCTGTTCTTCCTATGTCTCCTACCAAATTGCTTGTTCCCAAACGCACACCTAATTCGTGCCGTTGCGCCTTTACACTTGCTACTGTAAGAATAACTGCAAACAAGCTAAGTAATAATTTTTTATTCATAGGAGAATATAGATTATGGTTATTTTTAGTATTTAATTTTTGCAAATATAAAACATTTTTGCATTACCGAAATTCATAATATTTAGTTAAATATAAACAATTAAATATTAATTTAGTCGCTACCAGCGCACTTTTTTTGAAATTTTCCACAATTATTCAATAGTTGGGATACGAGCTGAAAAGATACCGGGACTGATGCAGTGCCTAACGGCGGTCACGCATGAGCCGCGCGGGCAGTGTTCCTCTTTTAGCCTGGGCATACTCTGCCGGCGAGCAGGGAATTAGCTTTTCTACATCTTCATCATCTCCAAAATACCACAATCCTGAAAAGCTGTCCCGCTTAAAAGCAAAATGAACATCGTCCATAGGTACATAAAAGGTTTCCATGCGCCGCTCCTTAGGATGCGACCTCTGAATATTAATACCTTCTATGAGATGCCAAACCATCTGGGCCAGCAACTGCTGATTAAGCAAAGAGTCGGAATGCGGATTAAAATTGAATATACCCACCGACTTCAGATTCTCACTGAGGCCTACCTCCTTCATATAGGCACAAACCTCACGGCGGTTCAGCCCGTTCACCTGGGGATTCACTGAGAAACCTCCGGCAGGACCTTCCACGGAGTCACAGTTTACAGTTACCAGATCTGCCCTCCTGAAATAAGGTTCAGTGTTTTCTGTAGATCCCATCATCTCAGCCAGACGGATTACGTCAAACTCAACTTCCTTCATCAGTTTTACGGAATCCAGCTCATTGAGATGCTTTTGGTAAGCCATGTGATGATAATCCCGCAACGGGAAGTTTTTGGAACCCAGAATCCTGGCCAGATAATTTTTTACGTTTAATCCTTCGCCCTGATCATCCAGAGAAATCATAGCCGAAATGTTGGTATAACTTATTTCCCGGTGGTAATGACTGAGTGCGGAAAACAGCGCAAATGAAAAATCACAGCTGCCGCCAATCACTACGGGAACCGCCTTCTTATCGTGACAGATTGAAAGCAGCTCCTGCAAAATATAGTGGGTATCCTCATGAGATTTCCCGGAGATTAAATCGCCCAGATCACATACGGGAATTTCAAAATCCAGACGGGAAAGGTTATAAAGTTCCCGCCTCACCTTTCTGAAACCATGTATTTCAGCCTCACCACCGTTTAAACCACGGTAATCTGAACAGAAAATAAGGACGATACCACCTTCAGCAATCTCGCCGGAAATCAAATTTCCCAATTGCCATTTTTCGGTTTCAATTTTACCGGCCGGAATGATTATATCTTCAATATTCATGGATGTCAGTATTCAGTAAGCACTGCAAAAGTAGTAAAAGCAGCAATAAAAAACGCTTCCGTAATAATATCCTGGAAGCGTTCTGTTTACTACTGCATTTTTATTTCTTTTTTGCAGCGGGCTTTTTGGCGGTTGTTTTTTTTGCTGCGGGTTTTTTGACAGCAGTTTTCTTTACAGCTGCTTTTTTCGGTTTCTCCTTGAAGGCATCCTTGTCCTGGGCAGTAATCCACTTTTTCACCTCATCCAGAGAGACCCCAGCCAGCTCTTCGGCAGTATATTTTTCATCTTTTTTGGTCTTCGGAATCTTAAACATTTTCTTTCCGAATTTGATGAAGGGGCCCCACCTTCCGTTCTCAATCGAAATTTTCTCGTCTTCCCACTGGCGGATGTACCTGTTGGCTTCTTTTTCCAGCTTGGCTTCTATAAGCTCATGCATTTCTTCCTGTGTAAGGTTGTCAAAGTCATAGCGCTTGGGAACATTGATGAAAAGTGATTTATATTTGATGAAAGGTCCGAATCTGCCGGTTCCTTTTGTCACTCCTTCACCTTTATAGGTAGCCACAGGTGCATCAGCAATCTGTTTCTCGCGGATGATTTCCTCAGCACGTTCCTGAGTTACAGAAAGAGGGTCTTCGCCACGCGGAATACTGATGAAGGTCTCACCCCATTTTACATAGGGACCAAAACGGCCTACTCCTACCGAAACCGGTTGTCCCTCGTATTCCTGAAGGTCAAAAGGCAGTCTGAAAAGCTCCAGAGCCTCTTCAAGCGTAATTGTCGCGATATTCTGAGAGGCCATGAGGCTGGCGAAAACCGGTTTTTCCTCATCATCCTGCTCACCGATCTGCACCATTGGACCGAATCTGCCGATTCTGGCAATGACGTTTTTACCGCTTTTCGGATCTGTTCCAAGAATGCGTTCTCCGTTTGCACGGTCGGCATTTTCCTCCACATCCTCAATCCGCGGATGGAAATCGCTGTAGAAGCCCTGCAGTATCTCCTTCCACTTTTCCGAACCGTTGGCAATATCATCAAAATCCTGCTCCACCTTGGCGGTAAAACCGTAATCCAGGATCTCGGCGAAGTTCTGCGTCAGGAAATCATTTACCACTTCACCAATATCAGTAGGTACGAATTTATTTTTGTCACCGCCGAACTTCTCTGTTAGAACTTCCTTTTTGAGCCCGGATTTGGTTAGAGACATTTTCATAATCTCCCTTTCCTGAGGTTCAATTTCTCTTTTATCTACATAAGCACGGTTCTGTATGGTTTGTATCGTCGGTGCGTAGGTAGAAGGTCGGCCTATGCCCAACTCTTCCAGTTTTTTCACCAGGCCGGCTTCTGTATAACGGGCTGCAGGTTTTGTGAATTTTTCGGTGGCTTCAATCTTTTTATAGCTCAATGCCTCACCTACGCTTACTTTCGGAAGAATTTTTTCATTGTTTTCCTCCTCATCTTCATCAGTTTTGGTAATTCCGTAAGCCTTCAGAAAGCCGTCAAAAACGATAACTTCACCCTGCGCCTCAAAATGCTGAGGCAATTTTGGACTTCCAATTTCAATTACGGTCTTCTCAATTTTGGCATTTGCCATCTGGCTGGCCAGCGTCCTTTTATATATAAGCTGGTAAAGCCTGTTAAGCTGTGCATCGCCAACTGACTTCACAGAAAAGTCTGTGGGACGTATGGCTTCGTGAGCTTCCTGAGCCGATGCGGATTTGGTTGTATAATTGCGCGGCTGGGAATATTCTTCACCATATTCAGATAAAATCTGTGCTTTCGCACCATTGATTGCTTCCTGGGACAGACTTACCGAGTCGGTACGCATATAGGTGATGAAACCTTCTTCGTAAAGTCGCTGTGCCACTCTCATGGTAGAGGTCACGCCATAACCGAGACGGTTACTGGCTTCCTGCTGTAAAGTGGATGTTGTAAAAGGTGCTGAGGCCGTACGTGTGCCCGGTTTCTTTTCCACATTAAGCACCGTGAATTCTGTATCTTTTGCAAGGGTGAGAAAATTTTCGGCATCCTGCCCTTCTGCAAAATCCTTCTTCACTTTAGCTGCAATAAGTTGCTTTTCACTGTTCAGGAAAGCACCCTCTACCCGAAAACTTGATTTAGGCACAAAGTTCCTGATTTCAAGTTCCCTTTCCACAACCAAACGGACAGCTACCGACTGTACACGACCGGCTGAAAGTCCGGTCTTCACTTTCTTCCAAAGTACCGGAGACATTTCAAAACCTACAATCCGGTCCAGAACCCTTCGCGCCTGCTGGGCGTTTACAAGGTTTTGGTCAATAGACCTCGGATTCTCCATGGCTTTCAGGATTGCATTCTTTGTAATTTCGTGAAAAACAATACGTTTTGTATTGTCATCCTTCAATTTCAGTTCCTGGGCCAGGTGCCAGGCAATGGCCTCACCTTCACGGTCTTCATCGGAAGCCAGCCATACGGTATCCGCCTTCTTCACTGCATCTTTGAGTTTAGAAACTATCTTTTTCTTATCTGCCGAAACTTCGTAATCGGGAGTAAACGTAGTGAGGTCAATCCCCATCCCCTTTTTAGGCAGGTCGCGGATATGACCGAAACTGGATTTCACCTCAAAATCTTTCCCAAGGTACTTCTGAATGGTCTTTGCTTTTGCAGGTGATTCCACAATCACTAAATTTTTTGGCATCAACTAAAATTTTTGCAAAAGTAGAGTTTTTTTTAAATGTGAAAATCCCACCAACATCTGCAGGTCTTAAATCAGCAGACGATAAAGGCACTGAAAACAAAACTTCACTTCTCTGCAACTGGCTGAAATGCAAAAAGCAGGAACTGAAGTGTTATTTCAAGTTACTTAACAAGGGTCACCTGATCTGCCTGCAAATAAATCTGTTTCCTGTTCATTTTAAAGGATTAATTTTGCGCCACCTAATTATGCACAGGATTTTTATTTCTTTATATTATCTGATTGAAAGATTCCGCCTGATTGCGGCATTGCTGGCTCTGGCATTCCTGACAGCCGGTGCATTTTACGCCTCCAGAATAAAATTTGAAGAAGACATCAGCCAGATGTTGCCTAAGAACGGCAAATCCGACATTACAGCTCAGGTACTGTCACAACTGGAGTTCAGCGACAAAATAATCGTTCTTATAAACAGCAGGAGCGATGGAGCAAAACTTACTGAAACAGCAGATGCCTTCATTGAGAGGCTGGAGCCCCTGAGTCCATACATTAAATCAGTGCAGGGCAAAGTGGATGAAGACCAGATCTCAGAAACATTTGATTTTGCACAGCAAAATATTCCGCTGCTATTGGATGAAGATGACTACGGGATCATTGCAGACCGCATTTCCGGCGACAGTATCAATCAACGGCTTGCGGCCAATTACCGGGCACTATCATCTCCGGCAGGATTGGTCACCAGGGATTTCATCAAGAAAGATCCGTTGGGTATTACCGCGCTGGGGCTGCAGAAGCTTAATCTGCTGGGTAAAAACAAAGACTTCCTTCTGCAGGACGGATATATTGTTACCAAAGACGGTAAAAACATCCTTCTGTTCATTGAGCCTTCATTTGGTGGTGCAGAAACTAAAAACAATGAAATTTTTGCGGAACAGCTTAATATTGTTAAGGACAGCCTGAACAGGGAATTCCGGGGACAAACCGAAGTTTCCTTTTTTGGCGCACCGCTGATTGCCGCTGCCAATGCCAAACAGATCAAAAAAGACATCCAGACCACCGTACTGATTTCCACCGGAGTGCTTCTGTTGCTGCTTATCTTCTATTTCCGGAATATACTGGCACCCATCATCATTTTCATTCCCACAGTTTTCGGTGCCGTCACCGGATTGATTTTCATCTACATAATAAAGGACAGTATATCCGCAATCTCCCTCAGTGTCAGTGCGATACTGATTGGAATCACGATTGATTATGCCATCCATATTCTGACCCATTACAAGCACAACAATAATATAGAGGATGTCCTGAAAGAGATCACTCATCCCATCATGATGAGTGCATCTACAACAGCAGTGTCATTTCTGTGTCTGACATTTGTACGTTCGGAAGCGCTCAGGGACCTTGGGATTTTTGCCAGTATTACGGTCATCTTCTCCGCGCTTTTTACTTTGGTGCTCATTCCGCATCTGTACAGGCCCGGTAAAACGAAAACGCCTCAAAAGAAAACTTTCATCGATAAAATCGGAGCATATCCTTACGAAAAAAACAGAGCTTTGGTCATCATCTGCTCTCTGCTGATTGTTATTTCATTTTTTGGCTTCAGCCATATAAAATTCAACCAAAACATTTCTGACCTGAATTTTGTACCCGAGGAAATGAAGCAGAATGAAAGAAAGCTGCAGAAACTTTCCGACTTTACTGAGAAGTCCATCCATGTGGTTTCCTACGGCACTTCACCGTCTGATGCTGTTGATAAAAATACAAAGCTGTTATCTTTCTTAAAAGATCAGCAGAAGCAGGAAAACATATTGAGTTTTCAGTCGGTGGGTGAAGTGGTACTTTCAGAAAAAGAACAGCAACAACGGATCCGCCGGTGGAATCAATTCTGGACCGCTGACCGAAAAGCAGACGTTATTACGAAGTTGAAGATGGGTGGTGCTGTACTTGGATTTAATCGCTCGGCCTTCGCTGAATTTGAAGAGATGCTGAACAGAAATTATCAGCCAATTTCACTTAACGATTACTCTAACCTGCCAGCCCTGCAGTTTTCAGAATTTTACCGCGCCAGCCCGGGAATGCATACACTGTCCACTATTGTGAAGATTAATGAAGCACAGCGCGCGCAATTCATCCGCAATGTGGAGAAGCACAATGAAGTCCTTGCCATAGACCGCCAGCAGATCAATGAAAATTTCCTGGGTTTACTTAAGGACGACTTCAACAATCTGATCAATTACTCGCTGATCGCCGTTATCCTTATATTTCTGATTTTTTTCCGGAACACAGACCTTACGGTCATGGCCGTGATCCCAATCGTTCTTTCCGGTGTCGTAACTGCGGGCATCCTTTACTTTATGGGGCTTGAACTCAATATTTTCAGTACTATTGTATGCACGTTAATCTTCGGTGCCGGTGTCGATTTCAATATTTTCCTGACCCAGGCGCTTCAGAAAGAGATCAGCACCGGAAAAGACCAGCTGCCGCTTTACAGGGTGTCCATCATTCTGGCACTTATCACCACCGTGCTGGCTGTGGGAGCTTTGATTTTCGCGAAACACCCTGCGCTGTATTCGGTTTCTACAGTAGCCCTGGTGGGAATGGTGGCTGTGGTGGTCATTTCATTTGCCCTGTACCCACTGATGTTCGGATACATCCGCAGGCGTTCGCAAACAGGTTTGATGCCTGTAAAATTGAGGGTAGTACTTAATTCCCTTTTCTCACTTACTGTTTATGCTTTTGGCGGAATTGTTTTTGGAATTATCGCACCATTCTTCAGCAGAAGAAATGAAGGAAAATTAAGAAAAATAGTAGCTTCTTATCTCACCATGGTTCTTTATACCAATCCTTTTGTCCGGAAAAGAGTAATCAACCAAACGGGAGAAAAGTTTGAAAAACCTGCCGTGGTTATCGCCAATCACACGTCCTCTCTGGATATTCTGGCAATGGCCATGACCACCCATAAACTCATATTTTTCGTAAACGACTGGGTATACCATTCTCCCATTTTCGGCAGGTTGGTGCGCCGGCTGGGATTCTTTCCGGTTTCCGAAGGTCTGGAGGGTAATTTGGACCGCCTGAAAAAGAAGGTGGACCAGGGATATTCACTGATGATCTTCCCTGAAGGAGAACGCTCGTTCACTAATTCGGTGCAAAGATTTCACAAGGGTGCATTTTATCTGGCGCAACATCTTAAACTGGATATTCTGCCCGTTTACATTCACGGTACTTCCGAAGTAATGCCCAAGGGCGACCTTTTTATTCATGACGGCAGTATTACCGTAGTTACGGGCAAGCGGATTGCCTGGGATGATATGTCTTTTGGTGAGACTTACCAGCAAAGAGCAAAAAAAGTAAATGCGCTGTTCCGTGAGAAGTTTTCCGAACTGAGAAAAGAACTCGAAGATGAGGATTATTTCGCAAAAAAGATACTGATGAACTATCACTATATGGAGAAGGAAATCGTGAAGGATGTTCATGCCGACTGGAAAGGAAACAAAAGTCTTTACCTTAAACTGAATTCCCGGATTGGACCAAAAGACATCATACTCCATATTTCTGCAGATTACGGCCAACTGGATATGCTCCTGACACTTCAGGAAGCCGGGCGGCAAATCATTTCGTACATCCGTGATGCCGAAAAAGGCAATACCGCCAGACAAAACTATCTTCTGCAAAAGCGCAGGATACACTATCTGGACTCTTTTGAAAACCTGGAAACAGTTCCGGAGGTACTGCTCATCAGTGATCCCAGCTTTAAGCTGGATGAACTCGTTGAACTTCCAGCACGAATTATATTTCTGAACAGACCGGAGGTGCAGGCTCCTGCCGGCTATCAAACATCAGAGGCAACAGATGGGCTTACCTTCTTTAAGATAATGGATAAATTTTAATATTTTTGTAGAAATTCATAAACTGCAATGCCGAAGAAGATACTGGTTACCTATTATTCACAAACCGGACAGCTAGAAGAGATCATGAAGAATATTGCCGGGGGATTCCGGGACCGCAGTCATTTTGAGATTACCTATTACGAGATCAAGCTGAAGGAGGATTTTGAATTTCCCTGGAAGCCGGAGGTTTTCTACGATACCTTTCCTGAAAGCTACCTGCAAGTGCCGCGTGAAATCATCCCGCCGTCTGAGGAAATCCTGAATACGAAATACGACCTGATCCTTTTTGGCTATCAGGTATGGTTTCTCACTCCTTCGATTCCTGTGATCTCTTTCCTTAAAAGTGAATTTGCCGAAAGACTGATGGCCCACACTCCGGTAGTCACCATTAGTGGGACAAGGAACATGTGGATGCTCTCTCAGGATAAACTTAAAGTGCATTTAAAAAGGCTGCAGGCCGAACTCGTCGGAAATATTGCGCTGGTAGACAGGCATGATAATTACACCAGCGTCATCACCATCCTGAACTGGATGCAGACAGGAAATAAAGAACAGAAAAAACCGCTTCCGCCGGCGGGTGTTGCCCAGAAGGAGATTGATGAAGCCGGAAAATACGGCCAAATCATTATGAAATATGCCGGGAGTGGCAGCTATGGTGGAATGCAGAAAGAATTGGTACAGAACGGAGCCGTAGAGATCCGCCCCTTCCTTATCAAGGTGGAAACCGTAGGCAATAAACTCTTTACGGTCTTTTCCGGAATCATTGCCAGAAAGCCTCAGAGCCGCAAATTTTGGGTTGGTGTGTACAAGTTTTACCTCATGTTTGCCATATGGGTGGTATCGCCCATTGTTTTATTTTTTTATACATTGCTGACTCCTTTCTTTTACAGGAAAAGAAAAAGACAGATTGAACACTATCAGGGACTTTAAAAATAACTTTACTAAAATATGAATCAAGTCTATATCACAAGGGCAGCCAAGTATCTTCCGGGAAATCCAATTTCCAATGACGAAATGGAAGACTACCTTGGTTATGTTAATGATACACCTTCAAAAGCAAAGGCACTTATCCTTAGGAACAACGGAATCAAAACCAGATATTACGCGCTGGACAAAAACAATAAACCCACCGAAACCAACGCTGAAATCACAGCCAAGGCAGTTGAAAAGCTGTTTGACGAAAACTTCACCAAGGAGGACATGGAACTGCTTACCTGCGGAACCACATCAGCAGACCAGATCCAGCCTTCCCATGCCTCAATGGTTCACGGCGTACTGAAACCAAACCACTCCATAGAGATCAATACCTCCATGGGACTTTGCAACGCGGGTATGAACGCGCTTCAATACGGTTTTATGTCGGTAAAGTCAGGAAATTCCAATAACGCGGTTTGTGTTGGCTCCGAAAGATTCTCGGCCTGGATGACAGCAGACAAGTTCAACCACGAAGCAGAAAACCTGAAGCAGCTGGAAGAGAAACCGATTATCGCTTTCAAAAGGGAATTTTTAAGATGGATGCTTTCCGACGGCGCCGGTACTTTCCTGTTGGAAAAACAGCCGCGTGAAGGAGAAGTAAACCTTAGAATTGAATTCATCGATTTCTTCTCCTACGCACATGAGCTTGAAGCCTGCATGTACGCCGGTTGTGAAAAACAGGAAGACGGCAGTCTGAAGTCATGGGCCGAATATTCGGCGGATGAATGGCTGAAGCAATCGATTTTTTCGCTGAAGCAGGACACCAAACTTCTGGGCGATTTCATCCTGAAGAAAGGTGCTCAGGCGCTTAGAGCTTCATTCGACAAAAACAATCTGAATCCGGACGATATGGATTATGTGCTGGCACATATCTCTTCAAACTACTTCAAAGATGGCTTAAGAGAAGAGTTCGCGGCCGTTGGTCTGGATTTCCCGAAAGAAAAGTGGTTCTACAACCTTTCTGAAGTGGGTAACATAGGTGCGGCATCCATTTACATCGCACTGGAAGAACTTATGGCATCCGGAAAACTCAAAAAGGACGAAAAAGTTCTGCTCTGCATTCCGGAAAGCGGCCGTTTTGCCTATTCCTGCGCACTGTTAACCGTAATGTAATGGAAATTGTACTTCCGGTTACGGACCCAAATACCGTCGGAAACCTGATTCCGCAAAAAAAACCTTTTATAATGGTGGATGCGTTGTTCTCCTGGCAGGAAACAGCGCTGAAATCGGGCTTCACGGTGCCGGAGGAACATGTTCTGGTGGCCAATGGCTTCTTTCAGGCCTCGGGTGTGCTGGAGCATCAGGCGCAAAGTGTGGCTTTGCATACCGGCTATCAGTTTTATCTGAAAGATGAAGAACCGCCTGTGGGTTACATCGGAGCCATCAAAACTTTTGAAATCTCAGCCTTGCCTGCCGTTGGCGATAAGATTGAAACCGAAGTCGAGATCCTGAATGAAATGATGGGCGTAACTTTGGTGAGGATCAGTAGCTCGGTAAACGGAAAAGAAATTGCTACTTCGGAAATGAAGACGGTCGTTAAATAATTTTGGAAAAGGAAAACCACATCAACATTCAGGACTTCCTTCCGCACCGCGAACCGATGCTGATGGTGGACCGCATACTGGAAATTCGGAAAGAAGAAGTAATTACGTCGTTCCGGATACAGCCCGATAATATCTTTGTTGATAAAGGCTTTTTTGTTGAATCAGGCCTGATTGAAAATGTAGCCCAAACCTGTTCCGCGATTACCGGTCAGGATTTTGGCGATGAGATCCGCAACCATGAAGATCCTGGCTCCAAAGTAATTGGCTTCATCACCAATATTAAAAAAGTGAAGATCCATGAACTGCCGTCGGTGGGCAGCGAGATTATCTCCAAAGCGCACCTTAACTCACAATTCGGCGACATCTGTACCATTTCGTGTCTTACCTATCTGGAAGACCGTTTGCTTGTGGAGGCTGAGATCAGCCTTTTCATTAAGGCGCTGTGAACCGAAACCTGTTCATTTATTTTTGACCTCAAAATTCTGATCATGAAAAAAGAAGAAGTTCCGCAGGAAAAAAGTGCACTGGAGTCCGCCAACATGACGGATCTCTACTATGTCACCGATGACAACGGAAACTATACCACAGCACGCAGCACCGGCTGGGAGGCAAAGGCAAAAGCGCTGGAGGAAAGCATGGAACTCATTAACGAAAGGGTCAATGAGGCCAAAGCCGCGGTGGCCAACGGAACCGCCAGTCCCATTCTTTATTTTATGGAGCTGAACAAGATGGATTTCAGCATCCTTTCCAGTTATGTGGGAATCTGGACGTTCTTTGTAAAACAGCACACCAAACCGGGAAAATTTAGAAAACTAAGCGAAAAAACCTTACAGAAATATGCCGACGCTTTCGGGATCACTGTAGAGGAACTAAAGAATTTTGACGGAAAATAGATGAACGATACTTCCAAACTGAACTTCACCCACCACCAGGCAGCACACTGCGAAAACGGCGTGGCGTCCAACCTGCTGAAGGACAAAGGCCTGAACCTTAGCGAACCCATGATTTTCGGCATTGGCTCCGGTCTCTATTTTGTGTACCTGCCCTTTCTGAAGGTCAATTTTGCGCCGGGTTTCAGTTACAGACCGATGCCAGGGGCCATCTTTTCCAAAGCCGCCAAAAGACTCGGTATCAAGATTAAAAGACAGCGGTTTTCCAACCCAAAGGAAGCCCAGGCCGCCCTCGAAAGAAACCTCGAAAACAAAATTCCGACGGGATTGCAGGTTGGTGTTTTCCATCTGACCTATTTCCCTGAAGAGTATAAATTCCACTTCAACGCCCATAACCTGGTGGTGTACGGCAAGGAAGGTGACCGGTTCCTGATCAGCGATCCGGTGATGAACGAAACCACCAAACTTACCGAGAAAGAACTGGAACGCGTACGCTATGCGAAAGGCGTTATGGCGCCGAAAGGCCACATGTACTTTCCAACGGACATTCCGGCCACGCTGGAGCTGGAAAAAGCCATTGTAAAAGGGATTAAGGATACCTGCAACAAGATGCTCGCACCGGTTCCCATCATCGGCGTAAAGGCCATCCGGTGGGTGGCGCGCAGTATCCCGAAATGGGCCGACAAAAAAGGTGCGAAAACCACGAATCACTATTTAGGTCAGCTCATCCGCATGCAGGAAGAGATTGGCACCGGCGGCGGCGGGTTCCGTTACATTTACGGCGCCTTTCTGGCGGAAGCGGCAGACGTTTTAAAGAAACCCGAACTGAAAGAACTTTCCAGGGAAATAACCGACATCGGTGACCTGTGGCGTGATTTCGCGGTAGATATTGCCCGCGTGTACAAAAACCGAAACAGCAAATCCGACATCTACAACAACCTGTCCCAATCCATGCTGAATATAGCCGATCTGGAGGAGGCGTTTTTCAGAAAGTTGAGGGAGGTGGTGAGGTAAAAATTAGTCTGCACGAAAAGATTGATTTTGTTAAACACTAATGATATTAAGATTAGAGATTACTAAGCTTGTATATCTGGAAAAAAACCACCAACATGGAAGAATTTTGCAGTAATATGCAACCCGAATAAATTGCAGTAGCGAAGTTTTCAAAATTCCATCAAACTCAGATTAGTTCAACACCATCATTTCTAAAAAAAATATACTTTTGATTATGTTTAAAAGCATGGGGAGTTTATAGGAATAATTAACGCGCTGCAACTTGGATAGGTCTTGAAAACACTAATGAATATACATCCTATTTAAATTCGTATTCTAATGCACCAGCAAAATTTATCTACATATCCCAAATTAGAAACAAAATCCAATCTCTTAAGAACTCTTGCCAATGATCTCAAAAATTACAATAGTACTATATTTCTTATTTTTAAGTAATTTATTTTTATCTCAAAAAAGAGAAAGCATTTATTTGGAGTTTGGAAAACCAAGTGCTGTTTCGAAAGACAAAAATATTATAGTTGAAATATATAAACTCAATTTTATTGACTGTGGGGAAAAGGTTACGAGATTAAATTTAGATGAAAATAACAGAATTACTAAACAGGTCTCTATCAAAAGTAGCAGTAAACCTTCTTTAGTTTTTACTTATAATAGTCTTAAAAATCCAGTTAAAAAAGTTGCTGATAAAAATATTAACTTTCTCTCAATTCAAGAATTACAAAATATTGAATCTACAAGCTTAGTTGATATGCTACGAAATTTTAAGAATATTTTTATAATTGATAAAAAAAAGAGCGTAAAAAAAGTGAGTTATGAAGTGCTGGGCAATCTATGACTAATAATGGTTATTCAGGCCTTAGCTCGTGCATTTTAGCAGGGATTTCTATTATTGAAAACAAATTAATACTCCCCGCTACCGCGCGATTGCATCGCGTTGCTACCCCCCGCTACCCCCCGCTACCCCCGCTGCCGCGCGAATCCTTTCGCGTGCGCAGAAAGAAACTACAAATTTCATAATCCTGAAGGTCTTTATTTCATAACCCCACGATCTCGCGGATTTGTAAACCGTGACCGTTTCGTCATTAAAAGACCCACATACGATTAGAAAACCTTTCGAAGTCCATTTTTTGTTATTTCATTCTACTACGTAAAACGCTGTAAATTATTCCATTCACTTGGTTTACAGGTAGATAAATTTTAACTTTAATTGAATTTATTAACCAATAAAACTCAAAATCATGGAAAACAATGTATTAACAAAGGAAGTACTGGATTTCTTACCGGAACCGTTTCAGGTGGCTCAAAAGGCTATTGACCTGCCAGAAGTAAAGGAAATGATGGCAAGGCTGGCCAAATATAATCTGGGGGTTTTTATGCCCCATCAGCATAATGCGGAAAGTGGTGCCTTCGAAGTTTTGGAAGACGGTAAAATGCAGATGGAAAACGACCTCCAGGTTTCCTTTATGACCAAAGAGGAGGCAGCCAAAATAAACAGTCTGCCCGTAGGCTGGGTTTGGAAAAACGATGGCGTGCGGGGATCCGCAGAGTGCACTTTCGGCTGTCATTGGGAGATTAGCCCTACAACAGGTGCTGCCGTCCACATCAAAAATCATAAATAGTACAAGAACAAACTGTAAGTCTGTGAAGTCACTTACAATGCTGTTTTTACTGATCTGCCCCAACAGTTTATTCGGTCAAGGCGCCCGGGATTCCTCAACAATAATTGTAAAATATAAATTCACTTTTGTTCAGGATTCCCTGGATATGAGCTCAGTTATTTAGTGCAGAAAAAAGGCATAGAAGTTACCCGCGAGCAGTATATATTCAAAAAGGAATGAGTTTATGAGTGATCCCCTTCAAGGCCGAGTGAATAACCCTGAATACAGAAACAGGATAAAAGCCAACAGACTTAGGTATAATAATTCTTTGGAGTGAGGTTACAGATGACTTAATAGAACCCCGTCTATTGATCTATTCGAAACGCATGTTCATAGGCAATCTAAAATTGCTTTTTACTGGCTGACCATTAATTTTAGCAGGAAGCCACCGCTCTTTTATATTGGAAAGCACACGGACCATTTCATTTCCCAAAGCCGCATTTCCTGTGTATTTAATGTCGGTAATCCGGCCTTCGGTGGTAATTATAAAAGTGGTTTCGGAAGCTAGCATTCCTTTCCCGGTGATTTTGGATGCATTGAAATCTTTCATTATTGCCTGACGGAATTTCTGCAAACCACCAGGGTATTCCGCTGCCTCTTCCACCTCAGTATAAACAGAATCAGTTTTTATCTGGATTTCCTGTGCAGAGATAAGCAGGCCAAAAAGCAAAAGAAACAAAGCGAGAAATTTTTTCATAGTTGCTGTTTTTAAACTCAGTTTATTGGAGTTAACATTTAACTGCAAGTTTAGTGAAATTAAACTTATTTGTAAGATTTTAACTTGAGCAGTCAGACGAATTAATTTTATCGGCAAGTACTCAGTGACGTACATCCAACTACCACCCAATTCACTGCCCTTTCCCCTTCCCTCTAAATTCACTATTTTGCAGGCTGAAAACCATCGATTTTGGCTACAAACATCATTGAAATAAAAAACCTCTACAAGAAATATAAAAATGCAGACGATTTCTCTGTGAACAATATTTCGCTGGAGATCGCAGAAAACGAAATCTACGGCATCCTCGGTCCGAACGGTGCCGGTAAAACCACCCTGATTTCCATGCTCTGCGGACTTATAAAACCCACCTCCGGCAGCTATACCATTAACGGACTCTCGCCCCGCAACCGGCTGAACTCCATAAAAAAAATTACCGGAATTGTACCGCAGGAATACGCGCTCTACCCTACCCTGACCGCCAGGGAAAACCTGATGTTCTTTGGCGCACTTTACGGTTTGAAGCATGCCGATCTGCACCAAAAGATCGATACCATGCTGGAGCGTGTGGGCCTTACCAATTTCGCCAACAAAAAGATCGAACATTTTTCCGGCGGAATGAAGCGCCGCTGCAACCTTATCGCCGGCATTATGCACAGCCCTAAAGTCCTTTTCCTGGATGAGCCAACTGTGGGAGTGGATGTACAGTCGCGAAATGTAATCATTGAATTCCTGAAAGAGCTGAACCAAAAGGGAACCAGCATTGTGTACACCTCGCACCACCTTCAGGAAGCGCAGGAGTTCTGTACGAAGATCGCCATCATAGACAACGGTCAGATTTATGCCATCGGCAGTCCGGAGGAACTCATTGCCAACATCCCAAAAGCCGAAAACCTGGAAGACGTTTTCATTTCACTAACCGGAAAAGAACTTCGCGATGTTATATAAACTCTGGAGAGCCCTGTGGAAGGAGATCTTATTGCTGAAACGAGACATGGGCGGCATCCTGATCATCTTCATCATGCCCCTGGTGCTCATCATCACCATTACGCTTATTCAGGATTCCACCTTCAAAAATCTGGAGGGCACCAAAATCCCGCTTTTACTTGTTGACAATGACAAATCCGAGGTTTCGAAAATCATAACGGACGGACTGAAAAAGGGCGATACCTTCGATCTCATCACGAACAATTTAGACGAAGACAAAGCCAGACAGGCGGTCTTCAACGGCGATTATCAGATGGCCATCGTGATTCCGGAAAATCTCACAGAGAACATGAACCAAAGCATCGACTTTAAGGTTCAGTCCATCGTAAGTTCCCTGGGCGTGGGCGAAACGGATACGGCGGCGGTGCAGCGTGAACTGCCCAAAGCAAAGGAAATCCACCTCTATTTCGATCCGGTGACCAGCGCAGGCTTCAAGAGCGGCGTGAAGAGTTCGGTAAATGAAATGGTAGCGACCATTGAAAATCAGAAAATCTACGCAGCCTTTCAGGACCAACTCGGAACCGAAGATGATATTTCTTTTGACCAGAAATTTATCGCTTTTAAGGAAATAACCCCGAAAGGCGATGACGAAGCCCTGCCCAACTCTGTTCAGCACAATGTGCCGGCCTGGGCCCTGTTTGCCATCTTCTTCATTGTGGTGCCGCTTTCCATCAACCTTGTAAAGGAAAAAAACCAGGGAACCATCATCCGCATCCTGGCCAACCATACGCCGTACTATGTGCACGTACTTGGCAAGACCTTCACTTATCTGATGATCTGCATGATACAGTTTTTGCTGATGCTTGCGGTGGGCGTTTATCTTTTCCCCTATCTGGACCTGCCGAAGTTTGAGGTAGCAGGAAAACTGCCTGAGTTGCTTTTCGTAACCTTCTTCGCCGGGTTGGCAGCCATCGGGTTTGGAATCCTGCTCGGAACTTTAACGGACACTCAGGAACAGTCGGCGCCGCTGGGTGCGACTTCGGTAGTAATTTTGGCGGCCATTGGCGGTATTTGGGTGCCGGTATTTATGATGCCTGACTTTATGCAGACCGTCTCAAAATTCTCGCCAATGAACTGGGGGCTCAATGCTTATTATGACATTATCCTGAGGAACGTCGGCATATCGCAGGTGCTGCCCGGGGTGGGCCTTTTGCTTTTGTTCTATATTGTAACAGTGCTTATAGCTTTAATTTATGAAAGAAAAAAACACTCCATCTGATGCCATCATAAACCGGCAAACGGTTAGGGTGCGCTTCAACGAGTGCGACCCGCTCGGGATTGTATGGCACGGTCACTATATTGTCTATTTTGAGGACGGACGCGAAGCCTTCGGGCGCGAGCACGGCATCTCTTATCTGGACGTTCAGCATAACGGATTTGCCACACCGATTGTGAGAACGGTTTGTGAACATTTTCTCCCTTTGAAATATGGCGAAACCATAACCGTTGAAACCACTTTCGTGAATTTGCCCACAGCAAAAATGATGTTCCGCTACCGGATCTTTAATGAAGAAAATAAACTGGTCTGCTCCGGCGAGACAGTTCAGGTATTTATCGATACGGACGGAAACCTTCAACTGTATAATCCAACCTTTTTTCAGCACTGGAAGGATAAAATGGGACTTTCATAATGGAGAAAATTTCGACCTATATCACAGATTACAACTGCGTTACACCTTTAGGTTACAATGCGGAAGACAATTGGCAAAATGTTCTGGACGGAAAATCCGGAATCAGGAAGCATGATCTTTTTGAGAACCAGCCACCTTTTCATGCAGGGATCATTGACAATAATGAACTCGAAAGTATTTTCACGGCTGAATTTAAATCTGAGAATTTCACGCGGCTGGAAAAAATGCTGCTGCTAAGCCTGAAACCGCTGATTGAAAAAAATGGCGTTAAGGAAAAAACAGCCTTCATCCTTTCTACTACCAAAGGAAACGTTTCCCTGCTGAAAAACAAAATTGCACCACCTAAGGAGGCTTACCTTTCAGTGCTCGCGAAGACAATCGCCGATGTTTTCGGCTTTAAAACAAAGCCGGTGGTCATTTCGAATGCCTGTGTTTCAGGTGTGATGGCGGTTTCGGTGGCTAAAAACATGATCGAGTCGGGGCTGTACGAAGATGCTTATGTTTTAGCCGGCGATGAGGTTTCGGAGTTTGTAATCTCGGGTTTCAACTCCTTCCAGGCTATGAGTTCGGAGCCTTGTAAACCTTACGATGAATCCCGTGACGGAATTACGATCGGTGAGGCCGCGGCAGCGTTGTACATAACCTCCACTCCACCAACTGACGGTATATATTTTGAAATCCTGGGTGAGAGTGCGGTAAATGATGCCAACCATATTTCCGGACCTTCCAGAACGGGCGAAGGTCTGTTCCGCAGCATTGAAAACGCATTAAAAGAAGCACAGATTTCCGCCGAAAAAATTAACTACCTGTCCGCACACGGTACTGCCACTATTTATAATGATGAAATGGAAAGCATCGCCTTTACACGGGCGGGCTTACAAAATGCGCCCGCAAACAGCCTTAAAGGCTTCTATGGACACTGTCTGGGAGCCTCGGGATTGCTGGAAATTATTATCGCTATGGAATGTGGCCGCAACAATACGTTAATTAAAAGCCTGAATCTTGAAAATCCCGGTGTTTCGCATACTCTGAATATCATTACCGAAAATAAAGCTCAGGAAATTGAATATATTTTGAAAACGGCTTCCGGATTTGGCGGGTCCAATGCAGCCATCATCCTGAAAAAATGTGCCCAATGAAAACGCTGAAAACGTGCAGTATAGAAAATGGCAGCATCACAGTGGATGATGAGGTGGTTTTTCAGGAAGCGCACCTCCATTTCGCTGATTTTGCCAAGGCTGTTTATAAAAAGTTCAGTTTCGACTATCCCAAATTCCACAAGATGGATGCTTTAAGCAAACTTGCATTTATGGCTTCCGAAATGGCATTGAGGGATGAAGAGAATAAAAACACCGCTTTGGTTTTCGCCAACCGGTCCTCCAGTCTGGATACCGACATGAAATATCAGGAAAGTATCAATTCGGAAGAAAATTATTTCCCAAGCCCGGCGGTTTTTGTATACACCCTCCCAAATATCTGTCTGGGTGAGATCAGCATCAGGCATCAGCTTCAAACCGAGAATGCTTTCTTCGTCATCAATGAGTTTGATGAAGACTTTATGAACCTTTACGCAGGACAGCTCCTGAAGTCAGGAAAGGCAGAGCAGGTGCTGGTGGGCTGGACGGAATTGTACGGGGAGAATTACAAAGGTTTTGTATATTTGTTGACCTTATAAAAGAAATTATGGACTTAAGAGAAGAATTAAAGCATAAAATTATAGAAGTACTGAACCTTGAAGATGTTTCTGCAGAGGAAATCGCAAACGATGCACCACTTTTCGGCGGCGGACTTGGATTGGATTCCATAGACGCGCTGGAACTTATCGTTTTACTGGACAAGCAGTACGGAATTAAGCTGGCTGACCCGAAGAAAGGGAAGGAAATCTTCGAAAGCATCGACACGATGGCTACCTATATCGAACAGCACAGAACCAAATAGTCCATGTCGCGAAAGATTGCCATCACCGGCATGGGAATCATTTCCTCCATTGGCCGGAATGTAGAAGAAAATTACGCCTCACTTCTGGAGTCCAGACATGGGATTTCCGATATCGAATTCCTTGAAACACGCCACCGTGGCGACGTGAAACTGGGGGAAATAAAAATGTCTAACGAAGACCTGATTTCAGAGTTGGGTATTCCCAAGGACAACAATTACGCACGCAGCACCCTCCTCGGCATTGTGGCGGCAAAGGAAGCCGTAGAAAGTGCCGGCATTAAGAACCTGGACCAATATCGCACAGGACTTATTTCATCAACAAGCGTGGGCGGTATGGACGTTACCGAAAAATACTTCTACGACTACGAAAACCAACCTGATAAACAGAAATACATCGCTACTCATGATGCCGGACAGTCCTCTTTGGCAATTGCTGAGGTTTTAGGTCTGAAAGGCATGGTTTCCACAATAAGTACAGCATGTTCATCGGCGGCCAATGCCATTATGATGGGTGCGAAACTTATACAGAGTGGCATTCTGGACCGTGTGATCGTAGGCGGCACCGACGGACTCTCAAAATTCACGCTGAACGGTTTCAAAACCCTGATGATCGTCACCGACACCTACAATACTCCTTTTGATAATGACCGCAAGGGTCTTAATCTGGGCGAAGCAGCCGCTTTTTTGGTACTGGAAAGTGATGAGGTCTTAGAGAAAGAAAATAAAAAGCCGATTGCCTGGCTGTCGGGGTATGCCAATGCGAACGATGCCCACCATCAGACCGCTTCCTCCGAAGACGGAACCGGTGCCTATCTGGCTATGGAAAAGGCGCTGAAAGTATCGGGACTTGACACAAGAGATATCAACTATATCAACGCGCACGGAACGGCGACTCCAAACAATGACCTCTCCGAAGGTACGGCCATGCTGAGGATTTTTGGTGATGGCCAGGTGCCGGATTTCAGTTCTACCAAAGCCTTTACAGGACACACTCTGGCTGCTGCTGCGGCAGTAGAAGCCGTCTATTCCATACTGGCAATCAACAACGGAGTCATCTTTCCAAACCTGAATTTTAAAACTCCGATGCAGGAGTTTGACCTTACGCCTGTAACAGAACTTAAGCGGAAGGAAATCAATCACGTACTCTCAAATTCATTTGGGTTCGGAGGCAACTGTTCCACTTTAATTTTCTCGAAATCATGAAGCCGGTTTATGTTAACAGTGCCGTGTGTATTTCGGTGCAGGACACGCTGAATGCAGAATTTTTCCATACAATGGAAGCTGAGCAAACCTCAGTGCTGCTTAATGCGGTTGCTCCCAATTATAAAGAGTTTATTCCGCCGGCTCAGATCAGACGGATGTCCAAAACGGTGAAGATGAGTGCCGTAGCCGCGCAGAAAGCCATGAACGAAGCCGGTATAGTGACACCGGATGCCATTATCGTTGGTACGGGAATGGGCTGCGAAGAGGACTCTGAGAAGTTTCTGAAAAACGTCATTGAAAACAATGAAGAATTCCTGACGCCTACACATTTCATACAATCCACACACAATACCGTAGCCGGACAGATTGCTTTGGCCAATTCATGCCATGCCTATAATTTCACGTATGTAAATCCGGGTTCATCGCTGGAAATGAGTCTGCTGGACGCGAAGCTTCAGATCGAACATGACGAAGCAAACAACATTCTGGTTGGCGCGACAGATGAAAAGGCGGCAAGGACGATGGAACTGTACCGTTTAAAAGGGACTATTAAAAAAGAAACAGATTTACCTGCAGATTACCTTGATTCATCCACAGCAGGTGTGGTTTGGGGCGAAGGTTCTGCCTTTTTCGTACTCAGTTCAGAAAAATCTGAAAATACAAGCGCACAGTTGCAGGAGGTAACTTTCATCAACAAGCTTGAAGAAAACGGGGTAAGTTCATTCATATCCGAATTTCTGGCTAAAAATAAACTGGAAACCACAGACATTGATGCGGTTTTACTGGGTTTCAGCGGAGATGCGCGCACAGATGGCTATTATAAAACCGCTATGGAAATATTTGAAGGGACAGATCAGCTTTTCTTCAAGCACCTTAGCGGCGAATTTAATACAGCCAGCGGATTTGCCTTCTTTATGGCCAACCAGATTCTGAAACGTCAGGAAATTCCGGAGGCGATGAGGATTAATAAGGACATTCAGAAAGATTTCATCAATAGTATCCTTATCTACAACCATCTTAATGGTGAAGACCACAGTTTGACCTTGCTCAAAAAAGCCTGACAGCCGGTTCTGCTTACAGGAATCGGGTAAAATGTATTTATCAATCTGCTTTAACTGCGTCATTTGAAACACCGGATTTCCATCTTAATTTTTATAGCCATCACGTTGGCTGTCTATTTCTTGAAAGGTGAACTATGGATGTACTTTGTTATATTGGCAATTTTCGGTGTGGTTACTTTTTTAGGCGTGACCAATATGGATTTCAACTGGTTCCTGAAAAGCTTTATCAGTAATCCAAAGGCTGAAGACCGAATCATTGCACTTACATTCGACGATGGACCAACTGAATTTACCCCAAAATTCCTGGACCTTTTGGCCAGGCATGAGCAAAAAGCAACTTTTTTCTGCATTGGAACACAGATAATAAAGCATCCGGAAATCTTCAACAGAACAGTTGCTGAAGGCCATGAGGTGGGCAACCATACCTTTTCACATTCCAAGGCAACCGGTTTTCTTTCCACTTTCAGGATGAAAAGGGAAATCTTGCGTAACGACAGAGTGATGCTGAAGAAATCAGATCTCACCACAGACCTTTACCGTCCTCCATTTGGCATTACCAATCCAAATATCGCCCGGGCAATAAGCAGAACCGGTAAGAAGTCCATCGGGTGGAATATACGTAGTTTCGACACGGCCATCAGCAACGAAAAAAAGATACTAAAAAGGATACTGCCCAAAATTGAACCCGGAAGCGTAATCCTGCTCCATGACACTTCAGATAAATCCTACCGTGTACTGCAGGAAATATTGCTATTTTTGGAGCGCGAAAACTATAAAAGCGTAACCGTGTCAGAACTTTTCAACTTCAAGAAATGAAATCAAACATTATAGCATTCCTCCTGCTTTTTGCAGGTCTATTTACATCGGCACAGACCAAAATGAACGCGGCGGAAATCAAACAGTTTACTGCTAGAATATCGGCTGAAAGTAAGAAAATAAAAACGCTGCAGGCCAACTTTGTACAAACCAAGAAAATGGATTTCCTGAACAAAGACCTTGTAACCTCCGGCGAAATGGCGCTGCAGGCTCCCGGAATGTTAAGCTGGAAGTACACCAAACCTTATCAGTACAGTGTAGTTTTCAAAAACGGAAAAATGCACATCAACGACCAGGGCAAAAAATCCACTATTAATGCAAAATCCAAAAATTTCGAAAAACTTAACAAATTAATAATCGGCAGTGCCAATGGAAATCTTCTGAATGACCCGGATTTTTCGGTTAGCTATTTTAAAAGCGGGAGCAATAACATGGCCCGGTTTATTCCGAAATCTGCGCAGCTGTTAAAGTATATCAAACAGGTTGACCTGCACTTTGCACCCAATCAAACAGTGGTTACGCAGGTGAATATGCTGGAAGCCTCCGGTGATACCACCAATATTGTCTTTAAAAACACAAAGGTCAATGCGCCTGTACCTGCTGCTGCTTTCAGTCTTTAGCCTGCTGATTGCAAGTCAGTCCTGCAAATCTTATACGCCGGCAGGCACTTCCATAAGCTCCTCTGCATCAACAGTCGTGGAGAACACCTATTTCAGCTCACCGGAAACTGACTATCTGTACCGGACTCAGATTGAGATTTACGGCAATAACCTTAGCGGAATACTTATCATAAAAAAGATATCTGATATCCATCGGGTAGCGATGACCACTGATTTCGGCAATAAAATGCTGGATTTTGAGATCTCTGATACTGCTTTTAAGATCAATTACCTTATTCCCGATCTGGACAGGAAATTGGTGAAAAATATTCTTGAGAAGGATTTCAGGGCTTTGTTAAAGGAAAGTTATGATGTAACCGAAGTTTCGGAAGATGCAGCGTTTAAAATATTTGCAACCGAAAATCCTAAAGGAAAAAATTTTCTTTTTTACGGTAAAAAAGATGGTCTGCTGAAGAAAACAGTCATCACCCAAAACGGAAAGGAGAAGGTTAATTTTCTGTTTGACGGAAAATCTGCTATCTTCGCCGACTCAATAACGCTGATACACAAAGACTTCAGACTTAAAATAAAGCTTAACCATATTAAGCCTGAGTCAGAATAAGCCTAATTAACGAAAACATGGATATACTGAACGGATTTTATATTTTGAACTCTTGCGAGAATACTGACGAAGGAACTTACTCAGCCATGATTACGCTGGATTCGGAGCACGGGATTTTCAGTGGGCATTTTCCCGGAAACCCGGTAGCTCCCGGCGTCTGTATGATGCAGATCGTAAAGGATGTAACGGAGCGGATTCTGGAAAGAAAATTATTCCTGACCTCTGCCAATAACGTAAAATTCATGGCCATCATCAATCCGGTAGAAACACCTGTCCTGAAGCTGGACCTGGATATTAAATCCGATGGCGAACAGGTAAAGGTAAAGAACGTAACCTCGTTTGGAGAGACAATTGCTCTAAAGATGTCCGTAAACTATAAATTCATCTGATTTATGAAACTGATTATCGCATTCCTAAGCGCATTTATATTTTTATTTCAGGCGCCGGACCTTGAGTCCGTCCGCGCCAAATATCCATCTGCCCACACGACCAAACAAAATGCCGACAGTTTCGCGAAACTGGTGGAAAAAGGCTCGGGTTCCACAATGGCCGGATACAAAGCTGCTGCAAAAATCATTCAGGCAAAATTTGCCAAGGGTGAAGGACGGAAGAAAATTATTTCGGCGGGCGCCACATCGCTGGAAAACGCCGTGAAAGCGGACCCTGACAATGCAGAACTGCGCCTTATACGTTTGAGCATTCAGGAAAGTCTGCCTAAATTCATTAAATACAGTGGCCACATTGCTGCCGACAAAGCTTTCCTTCTAAAAAATTACACTGAACAAAACTCCTCCCTGAAGTCACATATCAGGAAATTTGCGGCTAACTCAAAATCCTTCACCGCTGCAGAAAAACAAAAGCTGAAATAAAGGAGCATGACCCCTGCTGAGACCCGTATCCTTCTAAAAAAACATAAGATCTGCGTCCTGATCGCCACGTACAATAACCATAAAACCCTGGAGAGGGTCATAAATGGTGTACTGGCCTATACAGATGATGTAATTGTGGTTAATGATGGCTCCACAGATTCTACAGCATCCATTCTTACACAATATCAGGGTATTAAGATAATCAGCCTTCCTATAAACGGGGGCAAAGGAAATGCCCTGAGAACAGGATTTGAAGAAGCCAGGACACTGGGCTATATGTATGCGCTTACCATAGATTCCGACGGACAGCATTATCCCGATGACATCCCCGTTTTTGTAGAGGCGCTGGAGAAAGAAGGCACTGAAGTATTACTGATAGGTGACCGCAATATGGAGCAGGCGGGCATCCCCCAGAAAAGCAGTTTGGGCAACCGGATTTCCACATTTTGGTTTTGGTTTGAGACCGGAATCACGCTGAAGGATACACAGTCCGGCTACCGGCTTTATCCTTTGAACAAAATTCCGAAGAAGTTCTATACACCCAAGTTCGAATTTGAAATTGAGATCATGGTGCGGACCGCCTGGAAAGGCGTGCCTGTAAAAAATGTACCGGTAAAAGTGCTGTACGACCCGGAAGAACGGGTTTCCCATTTCCGCCCTTTCGCGGATTTTGTGCGGATAAGTATTCTGAACACAGTGTTGGTATTCATAGCCATATTTTACATTGCGCCGCGCAGGTTTATCAGGAATTTCAAAAAAAAAAGTTTTAAACGCTTCCTGAAAGAAGACGTTCTGGAAAGTGACGGCAGCAACCGTAAGAAGGCCATGTCCATTGCCTTGGGTACATTCATCGGCTTGTCACCCTTTTGGGGTTTTCAGACTTTCCTTACCATTTCCCTGGCAGTATTGCTGAAACTGAATAAAGTACTTGCTTTTGCATTTTCCAATGTAAGTATTCCGCCATTTATTCCCCTGATCGTTGGCGGATCACTGGCAATTGGCGGCTATCTTTTGGGTTCAGAGACCAATTTCATGGATCAGGAATTCAGTTTGGATTTGGTTAAAAGGCACCTTTTGCAGTATGTTTTGGGAAGCCTGATACTGGCTACTATAGTTTCTGCTCTGTTTGGGTTCGGGTTTTATTATTTTCTTGAAAAGTTCAATTCTGAAGAGAAGGACAGAACTACTTCGTAATTCCTTTTAATTTCTTTAAATATCTCTCCACTTTTTTGCGGTCGGGAACCGTGGTAATCTCCTTGGTCAGTGCCTTTTCAAACTGTACGGTCGCCTTCGTGTATTCTTTCCTTTCATAATAATATTTTCCGGCCTTGTAGTACACGCTCCACAGTTCAGGATTAAGTCGCTGATACTTTTGCAGGTAATCTGCGGGCAGCTCGGTATTTTTTTTCAGGGCATCATCCACTTCACTGTCTATTGTCCGGTAGAGTTCATAATCCTGAAATTCCTGACTATCAGCAAAAGGATCACGGGCGATATTTCTTTCGCCGGTACTCAGTACATAACCTTTCCTTTCCTTAAAAATCTCCTTCAGGTCATAACTTACCATTTCACCCAGCTGATAGGGACTGCTGGAAACCCAAACCAGTCTTTCCTCAGGCGAAAAAATGACTGAATGATGTGCCAACAGTTGGTTCAAAGCTTTTTCGTTGCCGTAGCCCAGCCTGATATCCTTCAGGCCGTCTTTATTTCGGAGAATGGAAACCATTTTCGCCGGATTCAGTTTTTCACTTTTTTCCAGAAGCTCATTCATTCGGTCAAAGCGATATTGGGAATGGCTTTCGGCAATATGTTTCTTATTTCGCCTGTCATTACTGTAAGCCTGCGACTGGAAATGATTGGAGCAAACAAGTTGGGAAGAGTTCTGAGCGTCGAACACTCCAAAATTTTTAGGTGACATTTCAATCAACACTGCTTTCCGGTCCGCTGCACTGCCTACCATAATGCTCTCGGAGACAAATACCTTTCTTTTTTTGGCGATCTTTACCGCTTCCGAAATATTTGCCGCAAACTGCAGAATCTCTTTCGCTACCAACGAAATAGGTGTTTTGGCACTTAGCGGTATCTTCGATTTACCCGCATTAATAGAAACGGTCAGACCTTCGGCATTCATGCCAGAAACTACACCCGTCATCCCCGGCCAGGTAACCGACATATACGGGATTCCAGCTTCGGGATTTACAAATGCGACGATTTTTTCTTTGGCAAAATCATCTCCGGCATAAAAATCAAAATTCCGGCCGATGAGGAGCTTACCGTTTTCAGATGTCCCGTTCCATACCGCCAGCGAGGAACATCCGACCAGCATTAGATCCTGCAGTGCGTGCCCGATGTCGTGTGCACCGTGCAGATAAAGGTTCCGCTGGAACTTCGGTGCGATACAATCATACTTATCCCCCGAATATTGAGAAAGTCCATAAATCTCTGCCTGAAAATCATTACGGACATGACGGTACATATTCCGGTTGTAAAATTTCAGAACCTTACTCAAAACCCGCTGCTTCCTTTTGGATGGCACCATATCTTCCACTTTCGAAAAAAATATCTGTTCCTGTTTATGCATAAGTTCCTGGGTAAGCGCACCCTGGTTATATCCCAATTGCAGCGCATTACCCGAAATATAAAGTTCCCAGAGATTCTGCCTGTTTTTGGTGAGGAAATTATGACCGGAAACGGTTGTGCTGTCGTTAAGTTTAGTGGTCACAGGTTTTGTAACCGGGAAGGAGCTGAGATTGGGGGTATACTGCGCCGACTTTTGTACTCCACAGGAAATGGCAGAGAAAAAAAGCATCACACAAAATCCATGCGTTAGCAGAAACCACCTGATTTTCTCCGCTTTAATCATACTGTGGATAATCTCTGGTCTATAAGTTCTGAACCCAAAATTTCTGCGCAGGTAGCAAAAGCGCCAATCGTTACGCCCAGGATGCCGTGCATATTAACCGTCTGTCCGGTTAAGAATAAGTTAGGAATCTTAGTCCGCGGCGACACCATTGTTTTTAAGGGATTACCCGAATCTTTCTCATAACCGTACATATTCCCCCTGTAATTCCCGATATAATCGCGGTAAGACAGGGGTGACGACGTATAAACTGCAGCAATATGATTTCTAAGCCCGGGAAATTTTTCTTCCAGGCGCTCTATGATCCGGTCAGCTTTCTCTTCCTTAAATCTTTCATACTCCCCGCCTCGTTCCTGCGGATCAGCTACTGTATTGTCTGTACCTTCCCATTGATTTACCTCATCAAATTCCATATAAGTGATAACGGTCATGCTTTCAGCAAATCCCGGATTTTTACGGTCGGAGGTACAGGAAAGCATATAGGATTCCGGCCAGGCCGCTTCTTCGGAACAACCACCATTCGATGAATACTTCTCTGTACTGTAATGGTAACAGTTATAGTTGAAATAGGAAACAGCACCTGGTTTCAGGGCCAGATAAACACTGAAACAGGAGGATGTAGGTTTGAGTTCAGCGATGCGGTTTGTAAATGATTTCCTGAACATTTCTTTACCTGCAAGCTCAATGGTACGCCGTATTTCAATATTGGAAATAAACTGTAAGCCGTTATATTGCTTCGCATCTTTTGTGCGCACAGCACTTAAATTTCCCGCGTCATCGTTTACAAAACTGCTCACATCTGCATGTTTGTAAACTTCAGCTCCATATTTCCGCAGTTCCCTAATGAGCAGTTTGGAGATCTGACTGCCTCCATCCGTACATTTGTACGAACTCTGTATATAGGAATTTACGGTAAGCGCATGCACATAAAGAGGCGTGTTTTCATCCAGTCCGGCATACAGGAAACCCGAACCGGCAAGCACAGCCTGCAGTTTTTTATTTTCAGTTATTGACCTTAGGAATGCAGCAGCATTAAGATAAAGCATCTCTTCTGAATACCTTTCACTTCCAGCCAAATTATAGCGCGGAAACTGCGCACAAACTTCCTGAATGCCATTCACATACCGTAGAAGATTTTCACGTTCAGCCGGGAAATGTTTTGAGAGCTGTTCAACAAAATTATCGTAACCCTGCGCATGGGGATATACGGTATCATCATTATCAAAACTAATCATGTCAAAACCGTCCTCGTCGAGTTTTTGCAGTTTCAAACCTTCCATTATACCCAGATAGCTGAAGTATCGGTGAAGGTTCTGACCTTCCGAAAGCCCGCCAAGATAGTGTACGCCCGTATCGAAGATGAGTTTACGGCGTGAAAAAGTCTGCAGGTTACCCCCAAACTGATTATTCTTTTCGAGTACACATACACTCAGACCTTCTTTAGCAAGAACGAGTGCAGAAACGAGTCCTCCCAGCCCGCTGCCAACTACTACTATGTCAAATATTTTAGACACTGCGAATTATGCTTTGCATCAAACTTACAGAATTTTCAGTCTACCTCCTCCCAGAAGTCAAAGTAATTGAACCACTGCAGCGGGTATTTTGTCAGCATACCTTCAAGATTCTGAACGTAGGAATGGAGCAGCCCCTGAGCATCGCGGTGTTTAACCTGTGCAATACGCGTATACAGATGATAGTGCAGATTTTGTTCCTTCATCACATACACATAGGCTACCGGCACGTTGAGGCGTGAAGCAATCAGAAATGGTCCGGCGGGAAATTTTGCTTTCCTCCCCAAAAGCTCCGTTTCAAGAAATTTTGAACCTTCAAAATAACGGTCGCCGGTAAAACAGATGAGTTCGTTGTTTGAAAGGGCTTCATTAATGGCGAAGATGTGCGACATGTCCTCCTTTATGAAGATGAATTTAACACTGCTTTTCCTGTCGGAAACACTTTCGAGATACTCTTTTATGATGCTGTGTTCGAGATCCGTAGTTACCAAATTGATCTGATAATTGAAATCAATCTCACCAAAGAAACGTTCTGCGATTTCGAAATTTCCGATATGCGCACTGATGAGCACACCTCCCTTTTGGTCGGCCATCATTTTTTTAAGATGGTCTATGCCGTCAAATTCATAGGTAAACCGGTCGCGAAGGCCAGCGCCAATGGCCGTTTTATCGATGATGGTCTGTCCAAAAACAAAATAATTGCGGTAAACTGCCCATCGGGATTTAAGAGAACTCCAGCCCAGTCGGCACTTAAAGTAGTAATAAATATAGCGGTTGCTGCTCTTGAGAAACAGGAAATACCAGGCCGATACGAAGTACAAAACTCCATAGGCTACCTTAATTCCCAAATTTTTAATACAAAAAACAAAAATCCTGTAGCCCAATAAGGTTCCACGGGATTTTCCGGTCCATTTTGCCATTATAATTACAACGAAGATCCAATAGATCTCAACTTACAGTTTTAGGATACCAACTCTTTTTCGCCAATTTTCTCCTGAATAGTATTATAAAAATCATCAAAAGTGATCATTTTCTTAAAATCAGCCTCGCCAAGCTTAACTCCGAAATTGCTTTCAATAATGACCACCAGGTCAATATAGTCCAGACTGTCCAGACCTAAAGTTTGCTTAAGTGGCGCCTGGCTGTGAATCTCTGAGCCATCCACTTCAAATTCATTAATTAAAAAACCGTTGACAACTGAAACAATTTTCTCTTTTTCCATCGTGTATCTTATTTATCTATCAAATTTCTTTATAATCAGTGACGAGTTGGTTCCGCCGAAACCAAATGAATTGGACAAAAATACATCAATATTGCTGTGTCTGGTCTCACTGACCAAATTAATATTACGCGCATCTTCATCCGGGTTTTCCAAATTGATATTGGGTGCAATAAAGCTGTTTTGCATCATTAGTATGGAGTAAATGATTTCGCTGGCGCCGGCCATCCAGCATTCATGCCCCGTCATGGACTTGGTGGAACTTACCGGTATTTTACTTCCGAAAATACGGTGAATGGCTTTGGCCTCGTTGGCATCACCAATAGGTGTAGAGGTAGCATGAGCGTTGATATAGTCAATTTGTTCGGGGCGCATTCCCGCGTTTTTCAGTGATCTTTCCATAGCCAGGGCCGGACCTTCCACATTGGGAGTAGAGATATGGCCTCCGTTTGACGAAAAACCGTAGCCTGCAATTTCCGCAATGATTTTTGCACCGCGTCTTTTCGCGCTCTCCAGACTTTCTACAATAAGGGTCGCGGCTCCACCGCTGGGTATCAGGCCGTCGCGGGCAGAATCGAAAGGACGTGAGGCTTTGGCCGGATCCTCTTCGCGTGCTGAAAAAACACCAAGACCGTCAAAACTTGCCATGCCATATTTATTGGTTTCCTGTGCACCACCACACACGATGATATCCTGAAGCCCTCCTTTTATCATCAGATAGGCCAGTCCCAGGGAGTGTGACCCGCTGGCGCAGGCTGCACTTACGGTCAGATTAATCCCTTTCAGTGCGAAGATGGTAGAGAGGTTCATGGTCACCGTAGAATTCATTGACTTAAATATCGCTCCCGACCCCATAAGGGTGGTGTCCTTCTTCGCGCGTACAATATCGGTGGACTCCACTACGGCCTGCGAAACGCTGTCGTTCCCATAAAGGATGCCCACTTCATTGGTATCCAGAAAGTCCTGTGAGATGCCGGCATCCTTAAAGGCATCAAGTGTGGCGATGTAGGCATATTCGCTCTCCTCGCCCATGCTGATGCGCTGCCGGCGGTTGAGCACATTTTTAAGATCCGGTTTAGGAACCCATCCCGTGAGCCCTGACCTGTAGCCAAAATCCTTACGCTCCTGGCTGAAAATGATGCCGGATTTTCCGTTATATAGTGAATTTTTAACTTCATCCAATGTAATCCCGAGGCAGGAATAAATTCCCATACCGGTGATTACGACTCTGTTTTCCATGTCTGAGACTGATTTTTCTTACTAAATGACCAATAAGTTAGCACTTTTCTATGAATATATGCCACCATTGATATTTATCACCTCGCCTGTAATATAACCCGTTTTGTCTGAAGCCAGGAATGCAACAAGGTCCGCAACTTCTTCTGCTTCGCCGAAACGGTTTGCTGGAATCATCTGCTTAAGTGCGTTTTCATCAAACTCCTGAGTCATATCTGTCTTAATAAATCCGGGTGCAACGGCATTTACGGTTATTTTCCTTTTCGCAACTTCCTGCGCCAGGGCTTTGGTAGCACCAATAACAGCGCCTTTTGCCGCAGAATAGTTGGTTTGTCCAGCGGTTCCTTTCAGGCCGGAAACAGAAACCATATTAATGATCCTGCCATATTTGTTGCGCAGCATTTTCTGAATGAAGAAATTGGTTACATTGAAGAAACCATTCAGGCTGGTGTTAATAACACTGTTCCAGTCCTCCAGCTGCATCCACATAAAAAGTCCGTCACGGGTGATGCCGGCGTTGTTTACAATCACTTCTACTACAGCATCAGGATTATTTTCCTGCCAGGAGTTCAGAACAGACTGGGTTTCTTCATAATTGGAAACATCAAATTTCAGAATCTCACCCGTAGCGCCCGCTTCTATTACCTTCTGTAAAGTATCATTTGCCGCTGCCCCGTTGGACGTATAATTGATAATAATATGATAGTTTTGCTCCTGTGCCAGCTTTACACATATGGCACTGCCAATACCACGCGAACCTCCCGTTACTATTGCACATTTCATGGTTTTCAGTTTATTTATTGATGAGGTAATCCTTGATTTTCTGCACAAAGGGATACATCACCATATCCTCTTTAAAGGCCGGAACTATTTCCCTAACCTCATCATACATTTTTCTTGTTGATGAAGAAACACTGTCTTTAAATTCAAGATACTCAATAGCCTGAACAATGGTGATGAGCTCAATAGCAAGCACCTCATAGGCATTATTGATCACTTTCTCACACATTACAGCGGCATTGGTGCCCATACTCACAATGTCCTGATTATCGTTATTATTGGGAATGCTGTGAATATACATTGAGGTTGAAAGTGCCTGGTTTTCGGCCGTCGTAGAAACAGCTGTAAATTGTACGCCCTGCATCCCAAAATTAAAGCCGAGACGGCCAAGGTTGACGAACGGAGGCAGGATTTCGTTGATTTTTGAATTCAGAAGGTAATTCAACTGTCTTTCTGCAAGCATGGTGAGTCTCGTAACTACCAGTTTCAGCTTGTCCATTTCCAGGGACACATAGTCGCCGTGGAAGTTACCGCCGTGGTACACATGTTTTTCTTCCGGAATGATGATGGGATTATCGTTGGCAGAGTTAATCTCGTCCTCCAAAACCTTTTCTGAAAATTCCAGCGTGTCCAGGACAGGCCCCAGGATTTGCGGCACACATCTGAGTGAATAATACTCCTGAACTTTATCCTTGAAGATCTCTTCCTGTGTTTCCTTATTATAAAGATGGTCTTCGCGCTTACGGATCAGTTGGCTGTCCTGAAGGTATTCCCTCATTTTGGCCGCCACTTTCTGCTGACCGGTATGTCTTTTTGTACTGTTCAGGGATTCAGAAAAATGATCGTCATAAGCCTGTACAATTTCATTAATTGCACAACTCATCCTGATACTGAGATCAATGAGTTTCTTTGTATTATAAGAATTAATGATCCCAATGCCGGACATCACCGACGTGCCGTTCATCAGGCCAATACCTTCCCGCAGTTCAATATTTATGGGTGTCAGTCCCAGCTCCTTATAAACATCGGCTGTGGGTCTTCTTTCGCCATTATAAAAAACCTCGCCTTCACCAATAAGCACCAGTGCCAGGTGGGCAAGCTGTACAAGGTCGCCGCTGGCTCCTACCCCACCGTGCTCAAAGATAAGTGGTGTAACATCCTGATTTATTAGCTCGGTAAGCAACAGAATCACAGAAGGATGAACAGCAGACTTTCCCTGCGAAAGCGTATTGAGACGCGCCAGCATAGAGGCCTTAGCCGCGGCAGGTTTCAGTGGAGTACCAACTCCGGAAGCGTGGCTTCTGATCAGGTTGTACTGAAGTTGGTATTTATCGTTTTCGGGAATTCGGTACTGAGCCATGGGCCCAAAACCGGTATTGACTCCGTAAATGACTTTTTTCTCCGAAAACTCCTTTAAAAACTGAAAACTCTGCTCCACCCTACTTACCAGGGATTCGTCCAGTTCAACCTTTTCATTTTCAAAAATCACCTTCTGGAAGTCTTCAATCTTTAAATTATTGACTAGTCTCATTCAATATTGTCTTAAAAAAATAAAAAATAGCCTATTTTGACTAAATTTGTCGCAAAGATATTAAAACTATACAAATCATGGATAACGAAGTTGTGGACGTATTAGTGATTGGTGCAGGCCCTTCAGGCTGTGTTTCTTCGGCCTGGCTGCACAATAATGGTTTAAAAGTTAAGGTGGTTGAAAAAACCAGATTTCCGCGCTTCGTTATTGGTGAAAGCCTGATTCCCAGGGTGATGGATCATTTTGATGAGGCTGGTCTTCTGGAAGCACTGAAAAAACAGAACTTCGAGATTAAGCCCGGTGCCAGGTTCATCAGAGGTGAAGAAGTTTGCGTCTTTGATTTCAGCGATAAATTCGGTGAAGGATGGGACTGGACCTGGCAGGTACCACGTGCCGATTTTGACAATGTGATGGCTCAGGAAATCATCCGAAAAGGTGTGGATCTTGAGTTTGAGTCGGAAGTCACCGGAATCAGGTTTGACGGAAGCAATTCCATTACCACTGTAAAAGACAAAAACGGCGAATGCAAAGAAATCCACGCCAAGTTCGTCATTGACAGCAGCGGTTACGGACGCGTACTCCCCCGCCTGCTGGATCTGGAAAAACCATCCACACTGGAACCCCACTCTTCCATTTTCACTCATGTAAAAGACACTACCCGTGTGCCGGGACAGGAAGGAACACTCATATCTTTCGACATCCTGGAAACTGAGGTTTGGCTTTGGGTTATTCCTTTCTCCAACGGAAATACGAGTGTAGGTATCGTAGGTCCAACTGAATACATTGACCAGCTTTCGGCCACCGGCAACACTGCTGAAGCGCTGCGGAATGCCATCAATAAATCGGACTATTACCGTGAACGTTATGGTGATCTGGAATTTCTTTTCGAACCCAGACGGCTCACCAATTATTCCTGCGCAGTAAAGCAACTTTACGGTGAGGGTTATGCACTAACCGGGAATGCCGCCGAATTCCTGGACCCCGTTTTCTCCTCAGGAATGGCTTTTGCCACAGAGTTGGGCATGCTGGCGGCGAAACTGGCCAAAAGACAGATTGAAGGTAAAACTGTTAATTGGGAACGCGATTATTCAGACTACATCCTTTCGGGAGTACGTGTATTCTCCACTTATGTAAAGGAATGGTATACCGGCAACCTTCAGACCCTGTTCTTCCATCAGCCTGAAAACCCGGATATCAAAAGGAAAATATGTGCTGTATTGGCAGGATACGTATGGAACAAGGACAATCCCTTCGTGAAAAAACATGATCATGTAATCCGCAATCTGGCTTACATGATTGAGAGCGAAAAGGAAATAAAACTTTAAGCAGGCTACCGTTTCTTCACCTAAGGGACAGATTCTAAAGCCGTAAATCCAGAAAATGTAAGGGTTTACGGCTTTTTGGATTATGAACCTGCAGCGTCAGTTCCTCCGAGGGTATAACTTCAATCTTAGGACTAACGCGTAGCTTTGCCCGGAAACGGTCTTTCACTTCATTTAATAAATCCTCTCTTTTTTCATCCGTACTGATTTTTACGATAATTTCATCCGTACCGATACTGTTGGTGCGAATTACAATCTGGTAAACTGTAATTCCATCAAAGTCATTCAGTATATCATTCAGAGCCGGTGGGTAAAGCGTGGTTCCGCGGTATTTTATCATATGCTGTTTCCTGCCTACCACAGGCCCCAGCCGCATAGTGGTTCTGCCACATCCGCAAGGCTCATGATGAGCAGTCACAAGATCGCCGGTCTTAAATCTCAGCAAAGGTAACGCTTCAACTCCCAGGGTAGTAACAACCAACTCTCCGGTTTCTCCTGGCAGCACGGGCTCCCCATTTTCGTCCAGAATTTCCGTGATGATAAGCTCCGGATGCTGATGGCCTCCCTGCTGCAATCCGCATTCAGCGAAGGCAGTACTCATCTCTGTGGATGCGTAAGTAGAAAACAATCTGATACCCCATTTTTCACCGATTTTTCTGGAAAGCGCAGAGTCTGTGAAATCCTGCTCACGCAGACTTTCACCAATGCACACAGCACCGTAAACAGAAGAGTTCCTGTAATCGATTCCATGATTTTCAGCAAATTCAATCATTTTAAGCAGGAAAGAGGGCACCGTAATCAGCCATTTTGGTTTATAGCGCAGAATGCTGTCCCACTGCAGTTCCGGAATACCGGGCCCCATCCTGATGACACCCGCTCCCATCTTCCGAAGTCCGAGGAAATAAGCCAGACCTGCCATAAACCGCTTGTCTACTGTAGTCATCATCTGCACCAGATCACCTTCTTTAATGCCCGCACAGGCGAAAGAAATGGCCTCGTTATAAGCCAGCCGCTCCAGATCGCTGTCGGACAGGCCGAAGGTAACCGGATCACCCAGGGTTCCCGAGGTCGTGCTGTAATCCACGATCTTATGACCTGGAACACAGAAAAAATCATGATTATACTGCTGAAGATCCGATTTGGAGGTGAGGGGCAACTGTTGCAGGTCTTCCAGTTTCCTGATATTTTCAACATTGATCCCATTCGCAGAAAACATGCGTTGGTAGAAAACCGAATGATCCTGCAGGTATTTCAGAAGTTCTGCCAGCTTTTGCTCCTGCAGCGATCTTATTTCTGCCGGCGATGCATATTCAATAGATGGAAATAGGTTCAAATTGGTATCTTTAGGAAAAATGTGTTCAAAAATACATTTTTTTACGCTGAACAGGGCTAAAAACCTGCACAATACCCGTCAATTTTACGTCAAAAAACGCTATATTCGCAAACTTAAATTAATTAGGATCATTCTAATTGAACTTACTGAAAATGAAGAAGTTTAACGAATATAAAAACCTGGACCTCACTGCTGTCGCTTCGAGTGTTTCGGAGTACTGGAATCAACATGAAACTTTCAGAAAATCAGTGCAGATTCGTGAAGGACAGCCTGAATATGTTTTTTATGAAGGTCCACCATCAGCGAACGGAATGCCGGGGATCCATCATGTGATGGCCCGCGCCCTGAAGGACATCTTCTGCCGTTACCAGACCCAGAACGGAAAACAGGTTTTCCGCAAGGCGGGTTGGGACACCCATGGATTACCCATTGAACTTGGCGTTGAAAAAGAACTTGGAATTACCAAAGAAGACATAGGCAAGAAAATTTCGGTTGAGGACTATAACCAGGCCTGCCGGGATGCCGTAATGCGCTACACGGATGTTTGGAATGACCTTACGGAAAAAATTGGCTATTGGGTAGATCTTGATGATCCTTACATTACCTATGAACCCAAATACATGGAAACGGTATGGTGGCTCCTTAAGCAGCTCTACACCAAAGACCTGCTCTACAAGGGCTATACCATACAGCCCTATTCACCAGCTGCCGGCACCGGTCTTAGTTCACACGAACTTAACCAGCCCGGAACGTACCGGGATGTAAGTGACACAACAGTAGTTGCTCAGTTTAAGGTTAGGAAACTTTCGGAAAAGGCAGCGCTGAAAATAGGTGAAAGTCAGGTATCCATTGATACGGGTGAAATTGCCGGCGCAAGTTGTGGCGGCGCCCTTCACTGGGAAGAATTTGACAAGGAAAATTCAGAAATCCAAACAGACATTCACATCCTGGCCTGGACCACCACGCCCTGGACTTTGCCTTCAAATACAGCATTGGCTGTTGGAAAAGACATTGAATATGTTTTGGTGAAAACCTTCAACCAGTATACTTTTAAGCCTGTTAATATTATTCTGGCCAAAGTACTTCTGCAAAAGAATTTCGGTAAGAAATATGCCGAAGGAACTGATGAGGATTTTACCAGTTATACTTCTGAAAGTAAAACTATTCCTTATAAAATCATCGCTGAACTAACCGGTGAAGATTTAGCCGGAACAGATTACGAACAGTTGATTCCATGGTTTTTACCCGCTGAAAATCCGGAAAATGCTTTCAAAGTTATTGTTGGAGATTTTGTGACCACCGAAGACGGTACCGGAATCGTGCACATCGCGCCGACTTTCGGTGCTGATGATGCACGTGTAGCGAAGGAAAACGGAATTTCGCCGATGCTGGTGAAGGATGAAAACGGCAATTCAGTTCCGCTGGTAGATCTTCAGGGAAGATTTATTGAAGGCGGCCAAACGCCGGAACTTTTTGCAGGTAAATACATTAAGAACGAATATTACGAGGCCGGAACCGCTCCCGAGAAATCCTGGGATGTAGAACTCGCTATCCTTCTAAAGACTGAAAACAAAGCCTTTAAGGTGGAGAAATATGTTCACAGCTATCCACACTGCTGGAGAACCGACAAACCGGTGCTTTATTATCCGCTGGATTCCTGGTTTGTGAGAATGACCGCCGTTAAAGACCGCCTGGTGGAACTGAACCAGTCCATCAACTGGAAGCCTAAGTCCACCGGTGAAGGGCGTTTTGCCAACTGGCTGGAGAATGTTAATGACTGGAACCTGTCGCGCTCAAGATATTGGGGCATCCCCTTGCCTATCTGGAGAACTGAGGACCTGAAAGAAGAAATCATTATAGGTTCTGTAGAAGAACTGATAAATGAAATTCAGAAATCCATTGAAGCCGGATTTATGGACAAAAACCCTTTTGAAGGTTTCGAAACAGGAAATATGTCGGCAGAAAATTATGCTAAGATTGACCTTCATAAGAACATTGTAGATGAAATCGTTCTGGTTTCAAAAACCGGTAAGCCGATGAGGCGTGAAGCCGATCTAATCGACGTATGGTTTGATTCAGGCTCAATGCCTTATGCACAACTTCATTATCCTTTCGAAAACAGGGAACTGATTGATGACAGGAAAGCCTTCCCGGCTGACTTTATTGCTGAAGGTGTGGACCAGACGAGAGGTTGGTTTTACACACTTCACGCAATTGGAACAGCAGTTTTCGATTCTGTAGCATATAAAAATGTGATGTCCAACGGTCTGGTTCTCGATAAAAACGGGCAGAAAATGTCCAAGCGTTTGGGCAATGCGGTGGATCCTTTTGAAACTCTTCAGAAATACGGTCCCGATGCAACCCGTTGGTACATGATTGCCAATGCAAATCCCTGGGAAAACCTGAAGTTCGACGTTGAAGGAATTGACGAGGTGAGAAGAAAATTCTTCGGTACACTCTACAACACCTATTCATTCTTTGCGCTGTATGCCAATGTAGATGGATTTACCTATTCTGAAAAAGACATTGAGAACCGTCCGGAAATTGACCGCTGGATCCTATCGGAACTAAACCTTCTGGTAAAAGAAGTTACTGAATTTTATAATGACTACGAACCCACTAAGGTAGCCCGTGCCATCAATAATTTTGTCAATGACAACCTGAGCAATTGGTACGTGAGGCTTTGCAGGAGACGTTTCTGGAAAGGAGAATATTCTGAAGATAAGATTTCAGCCTACCAAACTCTTTATACCTGCCTGGAAACGGTAGCCAAAATTTCAGCTCCAATTGCACCGTTCTTTATGGACAGGCTTTATCAGGACCTGAACCGCAGCACAGGCAGGAACACGGCTGAGTCGGTACATTTAACTGATTTCCCAACAGCCGACCAGAATCTTATTGACCAGGATCTTGTTGAAAAAACCCACCTGGCGCAGCAGATCACGTCAATGGTTTTCTCTCTTAGAAAAAAGGAGAATCTGAAGGTTCGCCAGCCACTCCAAAAAGTGATGGTACCGGTCCTGGATGCCAAGAGCGAAACACAGATCCAGGCGGTTTCGGAACTGATTAAACAGGAAGTAAATGTAAAAGAACTGGTATTGATAAACGCTGAGGAAGCATCACATCTGATCGTGAAACAAATTAAGCCCAATTTCAAAACACTTGGAGCCAAACTGGGCAAGGACATGAAAGCGGTTGGATCACAGATCTCGGCCATGACTTCAGAACAGATAGCCACACTGGAGAAGGAGGGAAAGATGAACATTGAAGGTCATGAAATCATGCTGGACGATGTGGAGATCTTCACCAAGGACATCCCCGGCTGGACCGTGGCGAGCGAAGGAAAACTGACTGTAGCCCTGGACCTTACGCTTACGGAGGAGCTTAAAGCCGAAGGAGTTGCGCGTGAATTCATCAACAGGATACAGAATCTGAGAAAAGATAAGAATTTTGACCTAACCGACAGGATTACAATCCAAATTGAAGAGAATTCACCGTTTGAAGCTGAACTTATTAACAATAATCAGTATATTTCCGAGGAAGTATTGTCAGATAAAATAGAAATTGTAAATTCACTTTCGAATTTCAATGAAATTGAGATTGATGACATAAAATTTAAAGTATTTGTAAACAGGATTTGACCGCTTCCGGGGTATGGTTATTAATTGAATACACCCCGCAGTCCCGGAGGAAGAAACGTAAAAAAAGAACATAATGGCAGAAGAAAGACAACGTTATAGTGACGCAGACCTGAAGGAGTTTAAAGAACTTATTCAGCAAAAAATAGAAAAAGCAGAAAAAGATTTAATGCTCATCCGCGAGAGCTTCATCAACGACCAGAATAACGGCACTGATGACACCTCGCCCACTTTCAAGGCTTTTGAAGAAGGAGCAGAGACACTCAGTAAAGAGCAGAATGCAATTCTGGCAGGCAGACAAGAGAAATTCGTTCGCGATTTGAAAAATGCGCTTATCCGTATCGAGAACAAGACTTACGGAATCTGCCGTGTTACAGGTAAACTCATTGGCAAGGAGCGTTTGCGGGCTGTACCGCACGCCACACTGAGCATTGAGGCAAAAAATCTGCAGAGGTAAAACAAGTTTTCTGATAATTAACCGAATAGGTTTGTAATGTGAAATAAACGGTACATTATAAACCTATTTCAATTTAAAAATAATACTGCATGCCGGAAGCCATATTGATTATTGCCGCACTTGCACTTATCATTTATTGCTTCAGGAAATACTCCACAAAACAATCCGGTGTCCGAAGTGAGAAATTCACTTCTATAGACGACCGATTTAATGCAGAAAGAAGAGCGCGGGAGCTGGAAATTGACCGGTTACTGAATAAAATGGGTAAAAACGGCGCCGCAGATCTCTCCAAAAAAGACAGACAGAGTCTGGAGGAACTGTCAAAAAAATAAAAATAAAATGGAATCACTAATCGTTCACCCGAAGAACCAGATGGAACTGAACGCGCTGAAAAGCGTGATGAAGGAAATGGGAATCAAATACGAAAAATTTCATAACCGGACACTGAAACCGCGTGCGGCTTCCGAGGGCAGATCAGGAGAAAAAAAATCCGGCAGACCATCCGGCAGCTTCCGGGATAAACCAAAGACAGGGGAATAATGAAGAAGATCGCAATCATCACCATCATCATCCTTTTAATTGACCAAATTTCCAAGTTCTATATCAAAACCAACTTCCACCTGGGTGAAAGCGTAGATGTAATGCCCGGGTTTAAACTCACTTTTGTAGAGAACCCCGGGATGGCATACGGATTCCACTTCGGCGGACTCCTGGGAAAATATTTACTCGTGCTGATCCGTATTTTCCTGATTGGCGGAATGGTATACCTGTTCCGGAAATGGCTGAAGCAGGGCGCCTCCAACTATCTACTGATTCCAATGTCAATGATCTTCGCGGGAGCCATTGGTAACCTTATAGACGGTATGTTCTACGGACTGATCTTTGACAGCGGTACGGTTTATGACGAAAGTGTGCAGCGCTGGATCGATTATGGCGGAATTTCGAAAGTGGTAGAATTCGGCCAGGGATATTCCACCTTTATGAAGGGATGTGTGGTGGATATGTTTCACTTCCCACTTGTAGACTGGTATGTACCTGCCGACTGGCCTTTAATTGGAGGCAAACATATTGAGTTCTTCAAATACATCTTCAATGTGGCCGATTCGGCAATCACAGTCGGCGCCCTTCTCCTGCTGATATTCCGCAAGAAGGCCTTTCCCGAGGGTCTGGACTTCTAAACGGCTCACATTTAATTATCAATCTTAATTACTGTTTCAATGTCACGAATCCTAACCGGAATCCAGGCTACCGGAACGCCTCATCTGGGCAATTTACTCGGAGCAATTATTCCAGCTATTGAACTCTCCAAAAAAGCGGACAACGAATCTTTTCTGTTTATCGCCAATATGCACTCACTGACACAGATAAAAGATGCTGAGGAACTGAAAAGGAATACCTATGAAATCGCAGCCGCCTGGCTGGCCTGCGGCCTTGATACGGACAAGACCTACTTCTACCGCCAAAGTGATATTCCCGAGGTCTGCGAACTTTCCTGGTATCTTTCCTGCTTCTTTCCTTACCAGCGGCTTACTTTGGCTCACTCCTTCAAAGATAAGGCCGACCGCCTGGCCGACGTGAATGCCGGACTGTTTACCTATCCTGTACTGATGGCCGCAGACATACTGCTTTACGATGCCGAAGTGGTACCTGTAGGCAAAGACCAGCTGCAGCACCTGGAAATGGCCAGAGATATGGGCGCACGGTTTAATAATCAGATGGGTGAGGTCTTTGTACTTCCCCAGGCAGAACTGCAGGAAGACACCAAATATGTTCCCGGCACTGATGGCCAGAAGATGTCCAAGTCCAGAGGGAATATTATCAATATATTCCTGCCGGAGAAGCAGCTTAAAAAACAGATCATGGCCATTGAAACAGATTCCAGAACACTGGAGGAGCCTAAGGACCCCGAAACGGACAAAGTTTTTGCCATCTATAAGTTAATCGCAACAGCTGAGGAAACCTCTGAACTGGAAGAAAAATACCTGGCCGGTAATTTCGGTTACGGACATGCTAAGAATGCGCTGCTGGAACTGATCCTCACCAAATTTTCGCGGGAGCGCGAACTTTTTGCGTATTATATGGACAACCTGCCGGAACTGGACCAGAAACTGAAGGAAGGTGCTGAAAAAACAAGGAAGATTGCAGCCAATACGCTTCTGAGGGCCCGAGAAAGCCTTGGAATGTAAGCGGCAGATGCTTGCAGACTAACTTTAAAATAATACAAAACAATAATTAAACCTTGATGAAAAAAAGAAATCTACCTATTCTGATCTTAATTGGTATGTCTTCCGTATCCTGTGCCACTATATTGACAGGTACAAGTGATGATGTTACCTTCACCTCCAATCCCTCAGGAGCCAGCGTATTTGTAAAAAACGTTGAAAAGTGCAAAACTCCTTGTAACGTAACGGTGCAGCGCACCTTGTCCAAATCCACCGCAGAGCTTAAACTTGACGGTTATCAGGATCAAAGTGTTAAATTGGAAAAGACCTTCAATCCCGTAAGCCTTGTAAACATCCTCATAGGTGGAGCAATTGGCGTTGCAGTTGATGCGGCAACAGGCTCTCTAACAAAATATCAAAAGAAAACCTACGAAGTAGAGCTGGAAGCAAAATAAAAAAATTGTTGCTAAAAAATATCCTTACGCAGTGAAGGATATTTTTTTTGTTTTAAAGCAACTGTTTCAGCTCAGATAGATGTCGGATGACATCAACACCTTCTGCAGTATATTTGTCATCAAAAACATCAAAGAAAACGACCTTTAGGCCAAACGCTTTTCCTCCCTCCACGTCGGCCACCCAGTCATCACCGATCATCACAGATTCTCCTGCGGCAGCACCGGCTTTCTGCAGTGCATGTGCATATATTTCAGGGTGCGGTTTACGGATGTTAAGCTCATCGGCACTGGTGATTGTCGCGAAATAGTTCTTTATGCCGGACAGTTCACACTTTCTGTAGGTCACTTCTTCAAAACCATTGGAAAGGATATGGAGGGTATATCCCTTATCTGCGAGATATTCCAAAAGTTCAAAAGCCCCATCTACAAGCTCGTTATAATTCAGGATTTCGTCCAGGAAGTTGTGCTCGAATACCTGAGCCAGCTCAAAATCATCAATTCCAAAAAACAGGAATGAGTCGTAGAAGCGATGCTTTCGGAGAAATTCTTTATCAATCTCCCCATCACGGATCTGCGCCCAAAGCCTTTCATTGATGGTAAAATATTCCTTATGGAATTCTTCGAAACCTATGCCGTAGCGCTCCTGCGCCCTTTCGCGCGAATAAATCTCCCGCAGGGTTAGATAGGCGTTCCTGCGGTGGTCCCACAGAGTATTGTCCAGGTCAAAAAAAATGTGCTGCATTTTCATACAGCACAAAATTAGGTTTTTGAAATCAGTTTTGCGAAACGGCCACTACTTTAGTTCGAGTTTTAAGAACAGTGATGCTCTTGGAGAAGTTAAGCAGTAAACTGACCGTGGAT
Organism: Chryseobacterium sp.; assembly: GCF_008831505.1. Taxonomy (NCBI): domain Bacteria; kingdom Pseudomonadati; phylum Bacteroidota; class Flavobacteriia; order Flavobacteriales; family Weeksellaceae; genus Chryseobacterium; species Chryseobacterium sp. The sequence goes on from NZ_CP044507.1 coordinate 2,490,757, forward strand.
TTTCTGGGTTTCAATAGTTTGGCGTTTAAGGTGTCATTTTTTTTCATAGGCTGAAGATTTGGTTTACCTGAAAAACGCCGTATTTTTAAAAATATTGCTACCTCGTGAGAATAATCCTGTTTTCCTCCATGATTTTTCTCAGGTTGATGAGCGCATACCTCACCCTTCCCAGAGTGGTGTTGATGCTGCTGTCAGTCTGGTCAGCAATTTCCTTGAAGCTTAGCCCGTCAAAGAAGCGGAGTCTGATTACCTCCTGCTGGTTTTCCGGCAAAAATTCCAGCAGTTTGAAAAGGTCACTGTGGATTTGCTGTGTTACAAGGCGCTCTTCTATATTCTCCTCCTGCTCCCGGATCAGGTCGAAGATGGAGAATTCCTCGTTATCATAGGAAGTTTCTGAAACTTTATTGTGCTTGGCTTTTAACCTGTAATGATCGATGATCAGGTTGTGCGAGATCCGCTTCGCCCAAAGTATAAATTTGCCTTCCTCATTATACTTTCCGCTTTTCAGCGTGACAATGATTTTCATGAAAGCATCCTGAAAAATGTCATTAGCCAGATCCGAGTCCATTACCTTATAAAATATATAGGTATATAATTCGTTCTGATGTCTTTCGATAAGTACAGCAAGCGCTTTTTCGTCACCTGACTGATACTGTGATATTAGTGAACTGTCCGATTTAGATTTCATAATTACTTCAATATTGCAGCCAACAGCCCTTACCCAAAGAGGACCGCGGTTTTTTTGTTAATTTAAAGAAGTAAAATTTTATCTATAGGCGCTGTTATGATGTTGTAAATATAAAAATTATTTCATTATGATTCCAAATTTACACGAAATGAATCCAATCTGTTGATAATTCAGTTCAGAAGATCGTGTATCAGAACCGTAGGTATGTTAAGGGCTACATTGATGTTCAACCCTTTCATCTCCTTTCCGTTCAGCCCTTTAGTTACTAAAGGGAAAGCATAGCCGCCACTGAGGTCCAACAGTCCGAAGAAGCTCACTCCAACCTTTGGGGCTATATACTTGGTGGTCACCTCGGCACCACTCAAAAAATAATAGGAGTGATAAAGGTCCACATTCCTCTCAAAATTCACCAGCACATCACCCTGCACTTTAGGCATCGCGGCAAACTTCCCGTTCACAGCGCCCAACAGGGCACCGGCACCTACGCGGAAAATAAAGTCATCATTTTTAAGGAAAAGCAACTTGCCGCCTACCTCTCCAAAACTTCCGTTCTGATACACATATCCTGCGTTTACAAGCTTGTGCACGGTAAACTGAGCTTTATACAGACCGGTGCAGAGCAGAAGCAAGAGTAACGAACCGAAGATCTTTGATTTCATAATATAGATTGTAAGCGGATGGCAAAGTTAAAAAAAACTGCTTCAATCATCCGACGAAGCAGTTTTTACTCTTAAGAGATTATTGGAGTTCGAATTCCTTTTTAATATCGTTCACTCGGTCCAGTTTTTCCCAAGTGAAGAATTCCAGGTCCTCTATTATCTTTTCGTCTTTACGGCCTTTATTGAAGACGCGCGTCGCTGTAAAAGGTTCACGTCCCATATGTCCGTAAGAAGCTGTTTCCTGATAGATGGGGTTACGAAGCTTCAGATTATGTTCTATTGCATAAGGGCGCAGATCAAACAAGGTTTGTACCCGTTGGGCGATCTCGCCATCTGTTAAATTCACTTTCGAGGTTCCGTATGTATTGATGTACAGACCACAAGGCTGGGCAACGCCTATTGCATAGGAAACCTGCACAAGTACTTCATCGGCCACACCGGCAGCTACCAGGTTCTTTGCAATATGGCGCGTGGCATATGCAGCACTGCGGTCTACCTTTGAAGGATCTTTCCCGCTGAAGGCCCCGCCTCCGTGAGCCCCTTTGCCGCCATAGGTATCAACAATGATTTTACGGCCTGTCAAACCGGTATCACCATGTGGCCCTCCGATTACAAACTTGCCGGTTGGATTTATATGGTATTTGATCTGGTCGTTAAAGAGTTCCTGGATTTCGCGCTTCTGCTTATATTTCACCTTCGGTATAAGTACATCAATCATATCCTTGCGGATTCTGGCCAGCATTGCTTCGTCGCTGCCAAATTCGTCGTGTTGGGTGGAAATGACAATACTGTCTATACGGATGGGTTTATGGTCGTCCGAATACTCTATGGTGACCTGTGATTTTGCGTCAGGTCTCAAATACGAAACTTCAGATCCTTCGCGGCGCATTACAGACAGTTCTTTCAGGATGGAATGTGCCAGATCCAGCGCAAGCGGCATGTAGTTATCAGTTTCATTGGTGGCATAGCCAAACATCATTCCCTGGTCGCCGGCTCCCTGCAGGTTGGCACGGGTTTCAAAATCCGCCTCCTCATTAGTCCTGTCTACACCTTGGTTAATATCGGGAGACTGCTCATGGATCGCCGAAATCACTCCGCAAGAATCACCGTTGAACATATACTCGCCTTTGGTATATCCTATACCGTTAATGACGTCGCGGGCTATGGTCTGAACATCAAGATAAGCCTCAGATTTCACCTCACCAGCCAATACCACCTGACCGGTAGTTACAAGAGTTTCACAGGCCACCTTCGACTGTTTATCGTAGGCCAGAAAGTTATCGATCAGTGCATCTGAGATCTGATCCGCAATCTTGTCGGGATGTCCTTCGGAAACCGATTCAGACGTAAATAAATAAGACATATTTTGTGTGTTTTACTGTATTAATAAATAGAGGTTAATCTGAAAGAAAACACACAGAAAAAGAGAAATTCTGTTTTAGCATTTTTTTCTGAGGTAGCAATCAGTCAAATTTATCCTCCCTTAAAGTGCTGCAAATTTACGACTATTTCTGAGAGCAAAAAGACATTTGCCCAAAAATGGAGATCACCTCTACTGTGGTTTAACGTTCACAAAATCTGCGGGTGCTTTGGTGAAGTTAAGCTTTGCCTGCATAGAATCACGTATGGCAGCAAGAAGCTCATCAATGATTTTCTGTTTGTAGGTAGGTTTATAATAAATGATGCTGATCTCACGATACGGAAAGGGCTTTCGGAATCGCGACACCTTCTGCGCCTGTTCATCCGTGAGCTGCAGAACAGCCAGTTCCGGCAAGATGGAAATACCGCCTACCTTATCTACCATTTGTACAAGTGTACTGATATTGGAAGCTTTAAAGTCCAGATTTTTGGGTTTCAGAGCATTCTCCTTAAGGTGGCAGATGTTTTCAAACTGGGTCCGGAGACAGTTACCTTCCTCCAAAAGCCAAACTTTCTCTACATCGATTTCTTCCGGCACTACGAAACTGTCACTTTTTTCCGGCACGTCTGAAGCATAGAGCATAAGTTCCTCATTAAACAGAAACTCCTGATAGAATTCGTTGGCACCGTCGTATGGCGTCGCAATGATTCCTGCATCCAGTTCACCGGACTTAAGTGCTTTGATAATATTATCCGTGGTCATTTCCTTTACAGCCATCTCTACTTTCGGATTCTCTTTCAGGAAAGAAAATATCTCAACCGGAATAACATAAGTGGAGACGGTAGGTATAATTCCTAGATTGATCTTGCCTCCAAGGACATTATTCAGTAAATCAGCTTTGTTGCGCAGTTCATTAACCGAATCAATGATACTTTTGGCGTGGGCCACCATCTGAATGCCTACATCTGTAGTTCGTATGGGGTGGCTTGTGCGGTCAAAGATTTTAACATCCAGCTCATCTTCAAATTTCTGGATCATGGCGCTCAGCGTAGGCTGCGTAATAAAACAAGCCTGCGCTGCCTTTCCAAAATGTTTATATTTATCTACTGCGATTAAATATTCTAGTTGCTGAATGTTCATTTTAAGACTTTTACCTAGGACAAATATACATTGTTTTTCATTACATCCCGGGGTGGCTTGCGCAAGTCCTACAAACCGTAATTTAGTAAATTTGTAAAGCAAAATATTGAATATGGACACAATACATAACCATCCGGAACCGCAGTTGCCCTCTGCCGTAGGCCAGACCCATCCTCTAAGCGGAATTTCAATTCAGTTACTGCAGGATTATATCCTGCGTGAAAATCTGGCGCACCATACCACGAAAGGGATTGCTGAAAGGAATTTTGGAGCGAAGGGATCGGGATTATACGGAACATTTACCGTAACCCATGATATTTCAGTATTATCAAAAGCGCAGATATTTTCAGCACCAGGTAAGAGCTGCCGCGTCTTTGCACGTTTCTCCGGATTCACGGGGGAAAAGGGAACAGCCGATGCAACGCGCGACCTTCGCGGTTTCGCGCTGAAGTTCTACACAGAGCAAGGCAATTGGGACATTGCCGGCAGTAATTTACCGGTATTCGCCGTAAAGGATCCCGAAAAATTCCCCGCCCTTATTCTGGCACAGAGCAGAGATGCGACCACCAACCTGAAAAGCGTCACGGCACTGTGGGATTTCTGGAGTCTAAATCCCGAAAGCCTTCACTATCTTCTTATGCTGATGTCTGACCGTGGGAACCCACGCAGCTACCGTTTTATGCACGGCTATGGAAACCATACCTTTTCGCTGGTCAATGATGCAGCGCAACGGGTATGGGTGAAATTCCACTTCAGGAGCGAACACGGGATCCGGAACCTTTCGGAGCCGGAACTGGATGAAACAGTTGTCCCTAATCCCGATTTTTTCCAGGAAGATCTTTGCCATTCCTTACAAAACGGCAAATTCCCGAAATGGAAAATGTACATTCAGGTAATGACAGAAGATCAGGCAAAATCCTTCCGCTGGAACCCTTTTGATGCAACAAAGGTATGGTTCCATGACGAATTTCCCCTACAGGAAGTAGGAATTCTGGAGTTCAGTGAAATGCCGAACGATTACTTTAATCATGTAGAGCAGGCCGTCTTTTCGCCAGCCAATCTGATTGAGGGGATAGGTCTTTCACCGGACAGACTGTTGCAGGCCCGCCTGTTCACCTATGGAGACGCACAGCGGCACAGGGTTGGTCTTAACGCCACACAGCTGGATGTAAACCGCTGCCCTTTTCCAGGTGCCGGGCAGCAAACAGCCGGCTCAGCAGAATGCAGGAATTTAGAACCTGAGATGTTTGCTGAATACAGCCGTAGCGAAAATGAAGATGATCACTATACCCAACCCGGACTGTTTTATTCGAAAGCATTGAAAGGCGTGGACAGAGATTCTCTCGTACAAAATATCGTGAACAGCATGAGACAGATTTCCGGACTCCGCAGGGCGGAGATCATCAACCGGCAGCTTTGCCATTTTTTCCGTGCGAATGTTGAGCTGGGGATGCGGATTGCCGCGGGACTGGACGTGGAAATAGATGCAGCTATGTTTACACACGGAAAGGAAGGTCCTGCACAATAAACAAAAGAGTTACGGCACCAATATTCTTAAATTATTCGTAATTTGCAATCCATTGACGATTTTAACGATAAATGATTATGAATTACGAAAATATTGCGGTTTCTACAGAAGGAAAGACAACTGTAATCACCATATCCCGGCCACACGCGCTAAATGCACTTAATGCAGCAACTATTTCCGAACTTGGAGATGTCCTGAACCGTCTTGATTCTGATGCATCATGCAGGGTGGTTATTATTACAGGAAGCGGCGACAAATCCTTTGTTGCTGGTGCAGATATTAAAGAATTCAGCGATTTCGGCACCGCAGAAGCGGAAGAACTTGCCCGGAACGGGCAGCGTACCCTCTTCACCAGAATAGAACATATGACCAAACCGGTGATTGCTGCCATAAACGGATTTGCACTGGGCGGTGGTCTGGAACTGGCACTGGCCTGTCATATTCGCTATGCCTCGCAAAATGCAAGGTTAGGTCTGCCGGAAGTAACTCTGGGTCTTATTCCGGGTTACGGAGGAACCCAAAGGCTTCCAAAACTCATTGGAAAAGGCCTTGCCAACGAAATCATTTTTTCGGCTAAGATGATCAGTGCGACACGTGCTGCCGAGATTGGCCTAGTAAACGAAGTTTTCAGTTTGGAAGAGTTGCTTCCGAAAGCGCATGAACTGGCTGCATCTATTGCAGCAAACTCGCCAATGGCCATTGCGGAAGCCATCAATGCAGTGAATCTTTCTGATACGGACCGTGGGTATGAGGCAGAAATTAAATCCTTTGGGGTATTGTTTGAAAAGGAAGATAAAAAAGAAGGGGTCACCGCTTTTCTGGAAAAAAGGAAACCGAATTTTTAACATTCCTGCTCCGAACCATCTAAGCTGAACTGCTGTGACACTTAATAAATTTGATATTGCCTATTTACGGATGGCCAGAGAGTGGGCCCGACTCTCCTATTGCCACCGGAAACAGGTTGGGGCTCTTATTGTAAAGGACAGAATGATTATCTCGGACGGCTATAACGGGACGCCTTCCGGATTTGAAAATACCTGTGAGGATGCCGAGGGAAAAACACACTGGTATGTTCTACACGCGGAGGCCAATGCAATCCTGAAACTGGCTGCATCCACCAACTCGGCGAAAGGTGCCACTTTATATTTAACGCTTTCACCCTGCAAGGAATGCAGTAAACTGGTACTGCAGGCCGGGATCAGACGCCTTGTTTACATTAGCGAATATTCAGACGGAGAAGGTATCTCTTTTCTGCGCAATCATGGGATAGATATTCTGCAGATTGCTGAAGAAAACCTGCAACTAAATTAATCAGAAACACAAGACATGAGCTGGACAGAAAAGATTAAAGATTTTGAAAACTTCCTGAAATTTGAAAGGAATTTTTCCGACAATACACTGGATGCCTATCTGCGGGACATACGGAAACTGCAAACCTATGCCGAGAGCCATCTTGCAGATACCGCACCTGAAGATATTTCCTTTCCACAACTGCAGGAGTACCTTTACCAGCTCTCCAAACAGAAATTCAGTGAACGTTCGCAGGCAAGGTGGGTCTCGTCCATCAAGGCCTTCTTCAAATATCTTGTTGAAGACGAAATCCGTACAGATAACCCGGCGGTTCTGCTGGAAGGGCCCAAGCTGGGGCTTTATCTGCCGGACACCCTCTCGTTTGATGATATTGAACGAATAATCACCGCCATAGATGTATCAACAGACCTGGGCAAACGTAACCAATGCATGATCGAAGTTCTGTATGGATGCGGATTACGGGTATCTGAACTTATTGATATTAAGATATCCAATATCAACTTTAAGGAAAATTACCTGAAAGTGGACGGTAAAGGGGACAAATCAAGGTTTGTACCTCTGGCCGACTATACTACAAGACTTATCCGTGATTATATCAGGAATGTACGGTCACAGTACAAAATCAACAAAAAATTTGAAGACGTACTTTTTCTGAACAGCCGGGGGTCTGCCATGTCCAGGGTAATTGTTTTCATCATCATTAAAGAACTTACGGAAAAGGCCGGCATCAGCAAACGGATCTCTCCGCATACCTTCAGGCATTCCTTTGCTACACATCTGCTCCAGAACGGCGCAGACCTTCGCTATATACAGGAAATGCTGGGACACTCAAGCATTACTACCACTGAAATCTATACACACCTGAAGACCGAGGAGCTTCGGGATGTCATCTTAAATTACCATCCAAGGAACATTACATGAACGCTTCCCTGAAATACTGTCCCAATTGCGGTACAGAAACCCTGGAATGGACTGAAGATAAGAAATGGTCCTGTGACTGCGGATTTGTTCTGTACCATAATGTGGCGTCTGCTGTGGCAGTTATAATCCGTCATGGTAACGAACTTCTCTTTACGCGCCGCAACCGGGAGCCCCAGAAAGGGAAACTGGACATGGCGGGCGGTTTTGTGGATCCCCACGAATCTGCTGAAGACACCTGCTGCCGTGAACTGTTTGAGGAACTGGGTCTTCTGATTGATATAAGCCGGCTGAAGTACCTTGCCTCCTTACCCAACATTTACAGGTTCAAGGACATCAGTTATAATACTCTGGACCTCTTTTACGAATATGAAGTTGACGAAAAATTCCAAGTGGAACTGGAACTTTCAGAAATTTCAGAAACACTCTGGATAGACCGCACCAAAATTGACCTTGAAGAACTTGCCTTTGAATCGCAGCGCAAATTCCTTTGGGACTATTTGCGTTAAAGAAAAATCAAGCTACAAAACTTCCTGTCCTCCTCCTGAGAAAAAGGCTTCAAGCTCCCGCAGCGTCTCCGGACTGGTAGCAATATCCCTGACAATTTTTCCCCGGTTTAAGACCACAATCCGGTCGCTTACCTCAGTAGTATGGGCCAGATCATGACTGGAGATCAGGAAAGTGACCTGGTGAGTCTGAGACCAGCTACGGATCAGCTTCTTAAGTTTGAACTGTGTGCTTGGATCCAGATTGGCAAAAGGTTCGTCCAGAATAATAATTTCCGGCGTTCCTATGAGAGCACCCACAATTCCCACCTTCTTTTGGTTTCCTTTGGAAAGGTCGCGAACATATTTCTTTCCATCCAGGATCTCACCGTTAAAGAAATCCGTGAACTGCTGCAGAAACAGGTCGACTGCCGCTCTGTTTTGCCCCCGCAGTTCACCCAGAAAATAAAAATATTCTTCGGGTGTAAGGTAACCTATCAGGAAAGAATCATCTATAAATGCAGAAGTAAGTGTTTTCCAGTTCTCACTTTCTGCCACATTCTCACCTGCTATAAGTACTTTGCCGGAGGTGGCTTCAATTAGGTCCAGCAGCAGCGAAAAAAGCGTCGTTTTGCCCGCGCCGTTATTTCCTACCAAACCGAAACTTTCACCCTTGGTGATTTCCAGAAAAGGCACATTTAAAACCTCAGTACTGCCATAGACTTTCGAAATATTCTGAACTGTTATCATCATTATTAGTTTTCTTTTTTAAAGGCTTCGAGTGTGGAATATTTTTGGGTTTTGTACACATTCACAATAAAATCAAAAATATAGTTCCGGAGCATAAAACCGGCCGCTCCCAACAGACCCAATGCCGCTACAGCCGCGTACATACCAATAAAGTATTTTACTGTGGCAAAGACGGCCATAGGCAACACCATTTGGGGTATTGCAATAAGCAGAACCTTCATATTGAAACTGTTCTTTCCTCCACCAAAACTTTTTGCTGTGGAATTCAGATCAATTGCCTGCTTATTATAGGCACCCGCAAGTAAGGTGAGGTAGGAATTTACACCAAGATTATAAAGTCCTGCTCCCAAAATTGTTAGATAGGTTTCCCAGCCGAAGTACAGATACGCTGTGGACAGAATCATACCTATGAATATGCTGAGAATGATAAGTGACCATTTAGCCATAAGAAACTTCTTATAAGGAACCTGTTGCGTCATCATAAGCGGATAGTAGGATGAGTCCCAGGCAGGCACACGTTGGCCGAACATCATCATAAATCCTCCGGTTACGAATATGGCTGCAAAAAGTTTCATAAAATCAGACTGGTACATATCATTGAAGAACAGCAAACCATAAAAGAGAAAAGCAATACTCATATACAGTGTAACCTTAGCTGCTTTGCTTCGCTTCAGCAGGCGGATGTCATTGTTAATGAATGTCCCGGTGGTACCAAAACGCTGCAGGTATTTGATATCCTCCGTCTTACCTTCCGCCTTTTCCAGCTCAAGGCCTTTGTCAAGGTAGAAATTACCGAGGATAGCCCGGTAACACAGATAACTCACAACTGCAGCCAGGACTACCGTAATCAGGAACGCGCCAGGAATCTCATAAAACGAATAGAACAAAGCCTCCGAATAGGATGAAAAAGGTACAAAACCGTAGTAATCGAGGGCACCCAGTCCTATAACCAACGCTGCAACGGAGAACAGAACCGCATTTTTTTTGTTCAGCAGAATGTTGAGAAAGTTATTGAAATAGAAGACCGCCATAATGCCCAGCAAAAACATGAGTACGCCGGGAACCGAATAACCTCCATGAAAAATAAGCAGAGCACAGAACGGCAGCATAAAAAGGAGATAACCCCAGTTGAAGAAATGCAGGAAAATCCGGAGAACCGTGTAATTTACAAGTTGTTTTTTGCTGATGTTCTGGGCCAGGAAGGGTTTGATATTCTGCGTAGGCATTTGCTGCAGGAAATACCGGACAACCAGATCCAGGACTGCATAATAAAGAAAATATTTTGAAAAAATCCTAAGCGGATCCTGGCCTCCTTCTTCTTTGGCTATAAAATAAAGGCCGAATGCCATTCCCACAAACATGGCCCCTATCCAAAAATAGGTAAATGCCATGAGCAGTTTCATAACCAGGTTTACTCCAAACTGCGGATTGCGGAGAAAATGCTTCAATTCCAGCGATAGTAATTTAAAATACATCTTCTAAATTTAATAAAAATTATTTCATAAGCAGCCTGGCCTGCTCCATCGCGGCTTGTGTTACTTTGGTGCCGGACAAAAGCTGGGCAATCTCCTGAAGTTTTTCCAGGTCGTCCAGAGGCCTGATTGAACTTTGGGTCCGACCGGAAACTTCCTCCTTATGAACTTTAAAGTGATTGTCTCCTTTAGCAGCCACCTGCGCCAGATGTGTGATTACGACCAGCTGCATATTCTGCGACATCTCACGCATCACATTGCCCATTTCCTCAGCAATTTTGCCCGAGACACCGGTGTCAATTTCGTCCAGGATCAGGGTAGGCAGTTCGGCGTTCTCGGCCATCAGTTTCTTTATTGAAAGCATAACTCGTGAACGTTCACCACCGGAAATTGCCGTTTCAACCGGTTTAAGCGGAAATCCACTATTTGCCTGAAAAAGCAGTCGTATATTCTCATTTCCAAACCGTCCAAAATCTGGCCGTGGTGTAAGTTCTACTTCAATCCTGGCCTTTTCCAGACCCAGTTGTTTAAGCAAGGCTTCCATTTTTGCTTTAAATACAGGAGCCGCTTTTTTCCGGTTTGCGGCAAGCAACGCCGCCAAACGGGCGAGATTTCTCTCCTTTTCCTTAATCTCGGTCTGTGTAGCCTCAATAAGCTGCTGAAGCTCTTCCATACCCGTTTGCTCGCCGGCCAGTGCATCACGAACTTCTATAAGCTCGGAGACAGTTGCGGCCTGATGCTTCAGGAATAGTGCATTCAGGCTGTTAACCCTCTCATTAAGCCTTTCCAGAACCCCGGGATCCGTTTCAATCTTCTCGGCTTCATTCTGCAGGTCAAACACAATATCCTTGAATTCCACGATATTTTCAGCCAGGCGTGTGTTCAGAAGTGTAAATTCATGCGAGAGGTCTGCGATCCGGTTCAGCCTCGATTTTACTTCATTTATAGTATCCAGCAAGCCAATCTGTTCCGCATCTAGTTTCAGAAAGATTTCCTTCAGGTTTTCGGTGATGGCATCTGCATTCTCCTGCTTTTTCAGTTGGCTCTGCAAATCTTCCCAATCCACATCGTCCAGGTTGGCCTCATTAAGTTCATTGAGCAGGAACTGCTTATAATCGGCCTCTCTGTTACCTTCGTGTAACCTGAGCATATAATGCTGAAGTTGAGTTTTCAGCGTACCAAAAGCTTCGAAGGCAGTCTTATATTCAGCGATAAGTGATTTATTCTCAGACAGACCGTCTACAATACTGAACTGGTATTCTTCATTAAAGAGATCAGAACTTTCAAATTGGGAATGAATGTCTATTAATTTGCCGGACAGTGATTTCAGGACCTCCAGCGTTACTGGTACATCATTGATAAAAGCACGTGACTTGCCGCTTGGCAGCAATTCCCTGCGCACAAGTGTGTGGATTTCAAAATCAAGGTCATTATTCAGAAAGAACGGCCGGTAAGAATCGTCCAGGAGAAATTCTGCTTCTACAACGCTTTTTGTGGCCGAATCCTGAATGGCTTTCACATCTGCACGCTCACCCATTATAAGACGCAGTGCACCCAGGATAATGGATTTACCTGCACCCGTTTCACCGGTAATTACCTGCAGGCCTTTGTGCAGCTGAAGTTCCAGCGAGTCTATAAGGGCGAAATTCTTTATAAAAATTCGGTTCAGCATAATAAAAATGAGCTTTAAGAATTCCTAAAGCTCTACAAAAATATTGGTTAATAGTTGATGGCGCAAGTTATTTCCAGTTATTCCAGCGCGCTTCCGTATTCTTTGGAGAAAGCGTGATCATAAGCTGTTTAAGGTCATTCATGTTGACAGCTCCGTTATTCCGGGAATCAAAAATATTATAAATTTCAGCTGCTTTTGTATCCAGGAACAGATTAATGGCATAATTCTGCTGGAAGGAGTTTTCAAACTGCCTGAGTGCCATCAGCGCATCTGCAATCACTTTCTTTGGGCTGGACTGGTCCTGGTTGTACATATTATCGAGTCCGGAGCGGTGATAGTTGTAAAAAACAATCCGAACCGGATTGTACGAAGGTGCAATAATCCCGTCGATCAGGGCGCCTCTGGTGCGGGGACCTTCCACCACGGACCAGCCTTCGTAGCCTTTGTTCATGGCATTACGCGAAATTTGCTGCGCTTTTGTGAAATGGGGCTGACCGCCCATAGACTGAAAACTGTCGGCATCATAACCCAAAATCAGATAGACATAGAAACTGATGATGTCTGTGAGGTTTTTGCCGGAAAACTGACGCTCGTTGAAGATGAGGTTTTCGTTCTCAACATATTCAAAATCGATTTTGGTGTCATTAACATTCATAAGCGGCGACTCATATGTGGAGTTAAACACCGGTCTTACTGCCTGCACCACCAGGGTGCCGTTGAAACGGTTTCCTTCGCGGCCGGTAATGACAAAGGCGAAATTGGATTTCACTTTTTCAAAGTTCTGAAGCCTTTTTCCTGTCCAACTGGTTTTGTTGATGAAATCACGCACATTTTTCTCAAGTGTTCTGTATACCTGCTGGTTACTGCCGGAAAGTTGCTGCGCATTCACAGTTACATTAGCCATAATCTCCTGCGCGAAGGCAGAGCCGGAGAATAATAGCAATATGAATATAGAAAGGAAATTTTTCATTTAAAGTATTGTGTTTGAAAACGGAAAAATACTCAAATTATTATAATGTTTCTTTCTGTATGAATTCCAGAATGTCGGCAGCAACGGCCTTTTTCGATTTCAGGCCGAATTCATATACAGCATCGGCAGTAATGAACTTCACCAAATTGGTGTCTTTGCCGAAACCTGCACCCTCATCGCTCAATGAATTCAGAACAATCATATCCAGATTTTTTCGCTGCAGTTTTCCACGGGCGTTTTCTTCTTCATTTTCGGTTTCCAGCGCGAATCCTACCAGAAACTGACTCTTTTTCCGAAGCCCCATTTCTCCCAGGATATCCGGATTCTTTACAAGCTCTATGGTAAGGTGCTCATCGGACTTCTTAATTTTCTGGGCTGCTACAGTTGCAGGGGCATAATCGGCCACTGCTGCACTGGCAATGGCGATATCAACATGATCATAGAATTTAAATACCTGTTCATACATCTCCCGGGCAGATGTAACCCTAACCAACTGAATGCGCTCATGCCTCACCTGCAGGGAGGTTGGCCCAGAAATCAGGATGACCTGAGCACCCCGTGCGGCCGCGGCTTCCGCAATGGAGAATCCCATCTTACCTGAAGAGTGGTTGCCGATAAAACGAACGGGATCTATAGCTTCATAAGTCGGTCCTGCAGTAACAAGCACCGTCTTTCCGGAAAAAGACTCTAAATCATTAAATATATTAAGATAATCAGTAATGGACAGAAGGATGCTTTCCGGCTCAGCCATCCGCCCTTCGCCTACCAGGCCACTGGCAAGTTCTCCCGTCTCAGCAGGAATAATCAGGTGACCGAAGTCCTCCGCCATCTCGAGATTTTGCCGGGTGGAAGGATGGGCGTACATATCCAGGTCCATTGCAGGTGCGATGAAAACCGGACACTTGGCTGAGAGATAGGTGGCTATAACCAGATTGTCGCACTGTCCGTGCATCATCTTAGCCAAGGTGTTGGCGGTACAGGGCGCAACAAGCATCAGATCTGCCCACAGGGCCAGGTCTACATGACTGTTCCAGGTACCGTTTTCTGAATAAAAATCTGAGTATACAGGTTTTTTGGATAAGGTAGAAAGCGTAAGTGCTGAAACGAAAGCCGAAGCTGCCGGTGTCATAATCACCTGAACCTCGGCACCTTCCGTAACCAACCGGCGTACCAGAAGGTTAATTTTATATGCTGCGATACCTCCGGTTACCGCGATCAGTATTTTTTTGTCCTGCAGAATCATTGAAAATGTTTGACCACTAAATTACCCCTTTTTTTGCTAAAATGCATAAAAAATCACAGCGGAAAACCGCTGTGACAATGAGTTATGATGAAAAAAGAACCTATGCTCTGTCTTCCGTTTTTCTGTAGTAGATTTCGCCGTCCAACCACTCTTTTATAGCGATAGAAGTAGGTTTTGGCAGTTTTTCGTAATGTTTGGAAATCTCGATTTGCTCTCTGTTTTCAAAAACTTCCTCCAGGGTAGCATTGTGTACTGCAAACTCGTCCAGTTTTCCGTGCAGTTCAGTACGGATCTCAGCATTGATTTGCTCCGCTCGTTTTCCCATGATTACGATCGCTTCGTAGATAGAACCTACATTTTGCTCAATCTTGTCTCTGTCGTAAGTAATGGTATTCAGTTCAGCTCTTGTATCTTTTGCGCTCATTTTGAGAGAGTTATTTATAATTAAGGGTGCAAATATAGTGATTATTTTTCAAGTGGTAAAGTCACTGCCGGTGGCGGTGTGCTCAGCTTCGCACTGTCTCTTAATGCCTGCTTCGTTTGCTTTTCCGCATCCGTGGCAGTACGTTCAGATTCACGCTGCTGTCTGGCAACCAGGGCAGCCTTCTGCGCTTCAAACTCTTTTTGCTGACGCGCGAAGTTTTCCTGCTCCTTCACAAGGCGGCTGCGGAGAGCCTGTGCAGTTTTGGCATTTTCAGTGCCGGGCATTTCCTTTTCCACCAAACGCGTGAAGGCCATTGCTCTTTCAATACGCTCCTGTTTCAGACTGAACACGGAGTTCACCGCCAGTTCAAATCGTGATTTTAGGATATAATCGTAAATGGATGATCTAAGTTTCGTAGACGGAAAGTCTTCCAGCACATTTTCAAAAGCCACATCAGCAGCTTTATATTCACCCATCTTGAAATACTGACGTGCATTTTCATAGGCTTTGTACTCCAGTTTATAGCTTAACTCATCTGTAAGTTCGCTGATATTACGTGAACGCTCTGAGTTGGGATATTCGTTCAGAAAGTTCTGAAGTTCATTAATGGCCAGTTCGGTACTTGTCTGGTCCAGGTTATAATCCATGGAGCCTTCGTAATAACAAAGTGCAGACATATAGGCAGCTTCCTCCTTTCTGGGGTCCTGAGGGAACGTAACGGCGAAGTTTTTGAACTGATGCCCTGCCAGCTTATAGTTTTTATCGTAATAATTGGCATAGGCAGAGTTAAAAACCACATTGGGTGCGTCATCGGTACCGGCCACAAGATTTGAAAGCCTTTCGTATAACGCAAGGGATTTGGCCCACTTCTTATTGGCAAAATGTTCATTGGCGACCTTCAGGATAAAATCCTTGTCTGCACTTTTAAGTGCCTGGTCGTGAACAGTATTACATGCCGTAACGAATATCGCTGTAAGAAGGATTAAAACAATTTTTTTCATAGAATTTTCTCGTGCAGCTTACGTAGTTAAGACTGTAAGCCCGTCAGCCTGCAAAAATATAATATTTTTAGCAATACTTTCGGTTTTATGATTATTTAACTCGAATTAATCCTGAACGAAACCCAAAAGTGCAAAAACAGTAAGCATCATATTGGCTTTCACCTTCTTCTCGGCTTCCTTCAGGTAACTTTGCTCGTCGCTGTGGCCCACATAAACTTCCATAAAATTTTTATTCCTGATAGAAAACAGAGTGGTTCCTAGGATTATAGAGAGAATATCTTCGGGCTTAGGGGCAAAGGTAAATACGCCGGAAGCAATACCCTTCTTCAGAACTTCGTCCAGCTTCTTCACACAAAACTGATAGAAGGCCAGCAGTTCCTGTTTTAAGGTTTCGTTGCGCCTCAATTCCTGTGAAACAAATCCGTGGAACTGACCGTACTTAAAAAGCTGACCTACAATATACTTTATAATCTCACGCATCTGCATCTCAGGCTTTCCGTCTTTTATGATGTCTGCAAATTCGGCAAAATGCTCGCGTGTGCGCTGAACCCTGTAATGGTACAGGTGATACATCATTTTTTCCTTGGAGCCAAAATAATAAGAGATCATGGCTACGTTTATATTTGCCCGGGCCGAGATATCCCGGACCGAGGTTCCTTCAAATCCTTTCTGCGCAATTAATTCTTCAGCAATATTCAGAATATGCTTCTGTTTCTCCGTAAACTTCTTTCCCATTCATGTGATTTTGAGTAAAATTAACATAATCTTAACAAATAAACAAGCGTTTAAACAAAGTAATCTATTTTTGACTATGAATTATTTTGACTTCCATCATCATAACAGTCGCTGTAAAAACGGCATTTATAATCTGAATTTTCCTGATTTGCCAGCCGACAGTCTGTTCTCAGCCGGGATACATCCGCTGACGGTATCAGAAAGTACTGATGAAAAATGGGAATGGCTGCTGAAGGTAAGTCAGCATCTCAACTGTGCAGCAATCGGAGAATGTGGACTGGATGCAAGGGTAAGTGATGATGTACTGCAGAAGGAGATTTTCGGCAGGCAGACTGAGCTGGCAAACAAACTGCGGAAACCCATCATCATTCACTGTGTCCGCAGGTTTTCGGAGCTGCCCCATTTTAAAAGAAAGGTGAATGTGCCGATGGTGGTTCACGGATTCAACAAAAAACAGTCAGTGGCAAATGAACTCAGGAAACATGATTTCTATCTCAGTTTTGGAAAGTCACTGTTACAAAATGTAAATTTGCAGCTGCTGCTGAAGGAATTCCCGCTTGAGAAAATGTTTCTTGAGACTGATGCGGAAGAAGGCAGTATTGATGAACTGTACCGAACGGTCAGTTCCCTGAAGGGCATTTCCGAAGAAATGCTGATACTTCAAATTGAAAAAAACCTTAAGGCAATTTTGCCCTGATTTTATTATATGGAAAAAAACTGGCTGGAACGTACCGAACTGCTGATTAAGGAAAAAGGGGCCCGGAAACTGCTGGAATCCAACGTACTCGTTATTGGGCTGGGTGGTGTAGGCTCCTTTGCCACCGAATTCCTGGCTCGTGCGGGCGTAGGTAAAATGACGATAGTTGACGGCGACACAGTGGACATTACCAACATCAACCGCCAGCTGCCGGCACTTCACAGCACCATTGGACTTTCCAAAGCGGACCTCATGAATACCCGCCTGCTGGACATCAACCCCCAACTGAAACTAACCCAGGTGAGCCGCTTTCTGGAACCTGAAGACATGACAGAGATCCTGGAGGCTGAAAAGTTCGATTATGTGCTGGACTGCATAGACAGTGTAACTCCTAAAATCACCCTTATAAAAGCGGCAAGACGAAAAAAGATTAAGGTAGTAAGCTGTATGGGTGCCGGTGGTAAGACGGATCCAAGTAAGGTAATGGTACGCGACATCAGCAAGACCCATAACTGTTTCCTGGCGAAACAGGTACGGAAGCGCCTGAAGAAAGATGGCATAAACAAAGGCATCCGCTGCGTATTCTCAAATGAGATACAACAGGAAGACAGCCTGAAACTAACTGACGGGACCAATTACAAGAAGTCCTTCTATGGAACCATCAGTTATATTCCCGCAATGTTCGGTCTTTACGCCGCGGCCGAAGTGATAAACCATCTCTTACAGAATGACTGATCCAGCAGCGGGCGACACGCGCTATCCCAAAGCCCTAAAACTGAAATCAAAGCGTGAGCTGGATTTACTTTTTGAAAAAGGCAGGTGGAAAACTGTGGGAAACCTTCGGATTGTTACCTATACCAGCCCCGACCTCACGGGCATTAAGATCGGGGTTTCCGTGTCCAAACGGTATTTTAAGAAAGCCGTGCACCGCAACCGCATAAAAAGACTTTTGCGGGAAGCTTACAGGCTGAATAAAAACAGTTTTTCGGAAGCTTTTGGTACGGAAGGTAATTTCATGCTGTTCTGGGTTTCACCAGTAATGCCCAAGGGTTATAACGAAGTACGGGAAGCTTTTCTGAAGCTTTGCGCACCTAAAAAATAAATACCCCGGTAATTATCCTTTTCGTAAATTTGATTGGTTAAATCAAATCAAAACTGCGACATGGCGGACCAAATTCCTTTCCTACCCTACCTTCTAAGCGCCTTTATCGGCATTGGACTGGCCGCTGCGTCGGGCTTCCGCGTATTCCTGCCAATGTTTACGGTTAGTCTGGCCTCCTATATGGGCTGGATTCCAATGAGTGAATCTTTTGAGTGGCTCGCGGGGCTTCCTACATTGATAACTACGGCGATTGCTATGATATTTGAAATCCTGGCTTATTATATTCCCATTATTGATCATTTGCTGGACACACTGTCGGTTCCACTGGCCACACTTGCAGGCTCGGTACTCTTTGCAAGTCAGTTTGCAGATTTGGGCACATTTCCGCAATGGGCACTTGCACTGATTGCAGGCGGCGGCACTGCAGCAGCCATAAGCTCAGGGTTTGCGGGCACACGGGCCGCATCTACGGCCACCACGGGTGGACTCGGTAATTCTGTAGTTGCCACCACGGAAACTGCCGGTGCAGGTATTATGTCCATATTGGCTTTGGCAGCGCCCATAATTGCAGCAATAGCAGCCATCATCCTGGTGATCACTGTTCTTGTACTAGGGAAAAAGTTGTGGAACAAGTTCAGAAATTTCAGATCGGACCGAAATTCAAAAGTAATTGATGTGGAAGTTGTAGAGCGTAAGAACCTGGAATAGTCTGGAATCTGCTACTGTTTTTTTCGCAGTTTATAAAACAGCGGAATGAATCCCAAAGCAGTAATAAAGATGAGACCGTATTTTAGGATCTTATTTTCCGATATCAGCCTTTTATTCTCTAAAAGTAATGTGTTCATTTTACGGTTGGAGCCCCAGTCCACAATTTCAACCACATTTTTATCCACCTCCATACTGTCCTGATTTGCATTTTGAAATTCAGTAGTGAGCCTGCTTAAGATAGCCAGCTCCGACGTCGAAATTTGAGAGAATGCTTTTGTTGACAGGCAATGGCTTGAATACACAAAATCGCTATCGGAATCGAAGAATCCGAAAATCAGGTGTTTCCCCAGCTCACTGAACGGGTAATCACATGTATCTAAGGAGGAAGAAAGTAAAGTTATCTCTCGGGTACGAAAAAAAGATGAATCAAATGGTGACTTATAACTTTTTACAAGCCTGGCTTTACTAAGGAGGATTGGATTATTGGGCTGAATACCCGGAAATTCGTGAGCTGCACTGTAAATATCGGCAACAAACACAAAATCGGCAGTTTTAAAGGAACTTTCAATATCATGATGGCTGCATTTACATGCGAATGCCGCAGTATACATTAGCATAGCCAACAGGACCGTCCATTTCTGCACCATTATTTCTGAAAGAACATCTTAACCGCTACCACAAACATCAATACGGCAAAGACTTTTCTGATCATATCCTGCGATAGCGAAATGGCCGTTTTACTGCCCAAATAACTGCCCAGCACGAAGCCACAGCACAGTAATAGCGCGGTTTTAATGTCCACATTACCGGTTTTGTAGTAATTCATCACCCCAAAAAAGCCGACCGGCACCATAAGGAGCGCCAGTGTTGTACCCTGGGCTTTATGTTGGGTAAAACCAAACAGCAGCACGAGTACAGGAACCATTACTATACCGCCGCCTATGCCTACCAGGCCGCTTAGATACCCGGCCAACAGGCCAAGCAGGATAAGTCCGATCACTAATGTGGTGTTGTCCATCTTCATTTGGGTTGGGTTACTGGAAATTGTTTCTCAAATCACGCACTTCCTTTACTTTCGATTTGAAATAGTCGGCTTTTTGCGGGTGCTTTTCGGCCAGGATGTGGAAAGCATGAATAGCCCGCGCGTAAAGTTTCTGTTCCACGTAAATATTGGCCAAAGTCTCTGTCATAAGGTGGGAAATATCACTTTTCTTTTCTTTGATGACAAAGTTTCCTTCCTCACGCAACTGCGAGATACGGGGGGCAGTTTCGATAAATTTTTCAATAATCTCTGTTTTCCTGTCCTCTTCCGGTACCGGCACAACTGGCGGAGCAGCTTCTTTGCGGTCGATTTTGAGCCAGTTTTGCCATGTATTGATAAACTGAGGCACATTACTTTCGTCATCAGCAACGCTTTGTACTGGCTCTGTTACTTGA
Organism: Chryseobacterium sp.; assembly: GCF_008831505.1. Lineage (NCBI taxonomy): Bacteria > Pseudomonadati > Bacteroidota > Flavobacteriia > Flavobacteriales > Weeksellaceae > Chryseobacterium > Chryseobacterium sp. The sequence continues at coordinate 2,511,057 of NZ_CP044507.1, forward strand.
TCCACTGATTTTGCCTCTATTCCTGAAGGTTGTTTCTGAATAACAGGAACTTCCTCTACAGTTTTCATTTCTTCGGTCGCCTCTTGCGTAATTTCAAATTCTGCTTTAGGCAGCTGCTCTTCTGTTTTAAGCAGAGCATCAGGTGTATGCAAAGATACACTCATTGGTTTCCAGCCCGTTCTGACTGAGGCTTTAGATGCGTCAATTGTCCGGCTCTTATCAGTTTCACCGGCAGACGATGCCGGAACATCATCCATAGTCGCTGAATCAGAGCCGGAAACGGATTGACTTGGCTCTTCTTCCACAGTGGGAGGAGTTACAGGTGCAGGCGTTCCCGATTTCACCAAAAAATCCTGAGTATCACTGAAACTGATTTCTGAACTTTGAGCTTCCTCTTCCAGCGGTGTCTTCTGTATCTGCGCAGCCTTTTTCTCCTTGATTTTCCTCTCCACTTCAGCGATCAGCCGCTGCATTTCTGCTTCATGTTTGTTCGATACCGATGCGGGAGGCACTGTGGTTTCATCCTTTTTTGGTGTTGCGGTAATCTTTACTTCGGGCAGGAACGGAGCGATACCGTGGAAACTAACATCGGCGGCTGCCGGTTCCTCCCCGTATGCTTCCGGCGATATCTGAATATCTTCATGTGTTTCCGTTTCAGGGGCAGCATCTGAAACTGCTTCTTCCTCAGCTTCAAAAACTTCATCTTCCCTGGCAGCCAGCTCATTAACCGGTGCCGATTCTTCACTGAAAACCTTTGGTGCGGCCACATTTGCATCTGCGATCACTAACTTACCACTTTCCGCAGAGGCCTCCTTATCAATCACCGGAGTAGCCTGTTGCAGAAAGTCTTCTTCACCTTCAAATAAGATTCTGTTCAGTTCTCCATTTACATAAATGGGCTTTGCAGCACTGGTTTCGGCAGGTGTGATTTTTGTAAATATCTTCTCTTCAGCCTTTTCTGCCAGCCCGGGGGCATCCTCAACCGCAGTCGTGTTGTCTGTTTCTGCATTCACAGGCCTGCCGGCGGGAAGGTTGGCCGCTATATCTGCAACAACATCATCAACTTGTGACTTTTCGTCAGTATCATGGGTTGATCCGGACTGTTCCGCAGAAACCGCAGGAGTTCCAGCTTCCCCAGCCACGGTAAGGGCTGTAGTTCGACCATTTACAAGCTGAAACAGAATCTTTTTATCTGTAGTATAGGCGGCGGTTCTTGAAAGAACATTGCGGTAATCTTCAGGATCGAAGCGTGAGGCAGCAAGCAGTGCGAGCGCACGCAAACTCTGCACGTAAGGCGTGGCCTTGATCTGCTCATTCAGCAGTTTAAGATCATCCGCCTGTAAAAGATTTGGGTTTTCTAAAAGGTCCAGTATACGCGTGTTCATATTACCAGTTGGCTACAATATCGTTAAAAATCTTATTGATGATCCGCTCATTAACCAGTTTAACCTGTGAGGCTTCAATGGCATTTATGTCCAGGTCGCTGCTGAATACAGCTTCGTCTGAAAATGTCCTGTCAAAACTTTTATCGGGTTCAATCCTGTTTTCGTAATGCACTTTTACAGAGATGGTGAGCTTATTCTGGGCCGCCTGGATATTTCCTCCTGCTGCATCAACATTTGATGAGATTGTAGTGGGCGAAATACTGTAGTCGGTAATCTCGCCTTCAATAAGCAGATCAGGGTTCTCCTTTGTACCTTTCAGTGTGGTACGCTGCAGGAAGCGGTTCTGGATATCAGTGGAGAACTGCTGCGCCAGGGTAGGATTAACGAGGGGTGCATTGTTGATGAATTCGTTGATCTGTACGGTCTTTATTTCAGGGCTCAGCGAGGATCCCGTGAACGTATAACAGGACTGCAGCAACCCGCCAGCAAGCATTGCCAATACGAGGAAGGTGTTTAAAATTCGGTTTATTTTCATATCAATCTTCCAGGTTATACTGTTTAATTTTTCGGTAAAGGGTACGCTGGGAAATACCCAGCTCGTCCGCGGCTTTATTCCGGCGGCCCTTATGTTTTTCCAGTGCCTTCACGATAAGTTCACGTTCATTATTCTGCAGAGACAGTGAATGACTTTCTTCAATTTCAATATCCTCCACATCATCATACTCGCCGCTGGGTTCAGTATAAATAGAGGCACGGCTAGTGGGGTTTTGATTTCCATTTTCAAAATAAAGCAGTGAGTTCTGATTCTGAGAATTGCTTTCTCCCGTAAATACGCGGTTAATCAAATTCTTTTCCTGATTGCTGAGGTCTTCGCTGCCACGGTTTTTAATCAGTTCCGAAGTAAGTGACTTAAGGTCATTAAGGTCGTTACGCATATCGAAAAGGATTTTGTACATAATTTCCCTCTCAGAATGAAACTCAGAACTGGATACATGACCGGGACCGGATTTCTGAACCACGGCAGGGAGATGCGCGTTCATCGGAATATACTCCGCCAGTTTGGTGGAATTTACGGTCCGGTTTTGCTCTACCACTGTCATCTGTTCTACAAGATTACGGAGCTGGCGCACATTTCCGGGGAAAGCATAATTTTCCAGATAGTTCACCGCATCGTCGCTAAGTACAAGTTCCGGCATTCTGTACTTTTCAGCAAAATCAATAGCGAACTTCCTGAACAGCAGGTGCACATCGCCCTTTCTTTCGCGCAGCGGCGGCATGTCAATCTGGACTGTGTTCAGACGGTAATAAAGATCCTCACGAAAACGACCGTCTTCAATAGCTTTAAGCATATTTACGTTGGTGGCAGCTACAATTCTCACGTTGGTTTTCTGAATTTGGGAGGAACCTACCTTCATAAATTCCCCGCTTTCCAGGACCCTAAGCAAGCGCACCTGAGTTTGCAGCGGCAATTCGCCCACTTCATCCAGAAAAATCGTTCCACCATCAGCCACCTCAAAATAGCCTTTTCGGGTAGCGGTGGCTCCTGTAAAAGCTCCTTTTTCGTGGCCAAAAAGCTCAGAATCAATTGTACCTTCAGGGATGGCTCCACAGTTTACAACAATATAGGGCTGATGCTTACGGCGTGACTCTCCGTGTATAATTTTCGGAATAAACTCCTTGCCCACACCGGATTCACCTATCACCAAAACGGAAATATCGGTCGGAGCTACCTGAATGGCCTTTTCCAGCGCACGGTGCAGTGCCGGAAAATTACCAATGATCCCAAAACGGGTCTTTATGGATTGTAGGTCTGTCATTTTAAATCAAAATTTTATGATTATAGAAGTCCCGGCGGGAATCTGTCTATTCGCAGGCCCCTAAAAGTGTACCCTGCGTATTTCCGTATACCAAAACGGTCACAATGTCTCCAGGTTTCTGCCCCGGTTTTTTATCGAACACACAAACTGCATTCTGGGAGTTACGGCCCTTCCATTGATTTTCATTTTTCTTGGAAACACCTTCAATAAGCACCTCATGCTCACGGCCCACATAACTCTCCATCCGCTTTCGCGAGAGTTGACCCTGCAGTGCGATCACTTCTGAAAGCCTTCTCTGCTTAACTTCTGCCGGAACATCGTCCTCCATCTTTTTATGTGCTGGAGTACCGGGCCTTTCGGAATAAGCGAACATATAACCATAATCGTATTCCACCTCTTTCATGAGTGAAAGAGTCTGCTCATGGTCGGCTTCGGTTTCACCGCAGAAACCGATAATCATGTCCTGGGAGAATGCAATTTCAGGAACAATTTCCTTTGCCTTCCTGATAAGTTCAAGATATTCCTCACGTGTATGCTGGCGGTTCATGCGCTCCAGAATCCTGTTGCTGCCGCTCTGTACAGGCAAATGAACGTATTTACAGATGTTCTTATGCTTCGCCATTACGGTGAAGACATCCATGGTCATATCATGCGGATTGGAAGTAGAGAAGCGAATACGCATCTCCGGTACCGCTACAGCTGCCATATTCAGGAGCTGTGCAAAATTGACCGCGGTAAGCTTCTGCATCTCCGTTGCATTCCTGAAGTCCTTCTTGGCTCCACCGCCATACCAGAGGTATGAATCCACATTCTGACCCAGCAGGGTAATTTCCTTATAACCGCTGTTCCAAAGTTCCTGACATTCAGAAATGATGGAGTGCGGGTCACGGCTGCGCTCCCGGCCGCGTGTGAAAGGGACAACACAGAAAGTGCACATATTGTCGCAGCCTCTTGTGATCGTTACAAATGCTGTAACACCGTTTCCGCCCAAACGGACCGGATTGATATCTGCATAGGTTTCCTCTTTCGAAAGAATGACGTTTATGGCGTCGCGTCCTCCTTCTGTTTCCTTCAGGAGATTGGGAAGGTCGCGGTAAGCGTCCGGGCCCACCACCAGATCTACCAGTTGCTCTTCCTCCAAAAATTTAGTTTTCAGCCGTTCTGCCATGCAGCCAAGCACCCCTACTGTTAAACCGGGTTTGGCTTTTTTAAGGTTTTTGAACTGCGAAAGGCGCATCCTTACCGTTTGCTCGGCTTTTTCGCGAATGGAACAGGTATTCAGCAGAATAAGATCTGCCTCATCCTGGTTTAGTGTCGTGTTATAACCCTGCTCATTCAGGATGGAGGCTACAATCTCTGAATCAGAGAAATTCATCTGGCAACCGTAACTTTCCAAAAAGAGTTTCTTGGAATTGCTGGGTTTTTCGGCTATGGCAAAGGCTTCGCCCTGCTTTGTTTCGTCTATATATTTATCCTGCACAGTAGTCGTTATTAGATTAAATTCAGGTAAAGCGCTGAATTCACTTCAATTAAAGTGCAAAGATAAGAATTATTGTGACAGAATGGCAGCTAGAAAGTAGATCTGTGCATGCCGCGCTGAAACATGGGATTGATATGAGGCTGATTTTGCGGAGCTTCACTTTCACGCGCAAACTCCAATTTAATTGGGAGTCGGAACCGAGCGCGGACCGGCAAACCGTTGAATGTAGCAGGCACCCATTTGGCTTTGATCTTGTCTATAGCCCGGTGCGCTTCTTTTATCAGCTGCTTATCATTGCCGGCGATATTTACATCTTCAATTATGCCTTGCTGATTTACCACAAAACCTATTTCAATAGAAACTGCGCGACCACCTCTTCCTATGGCAGATAGATCGAAATGATTTGCAAACTCCCTTCTGAAGGCCCGAATCCCACCGGGAAACTCTGCATTAGTAGGCGATTTAATCACTAACCCATCCACGTAATTCTCAAATAAAACGCTGGGTAAAAAAGGAATTTTGGCAATAGCCTGTACCGGCTGGCCCTGTACAGATGCGGGCTTCCAATTCTTTAGATGCGGGAGAACCTTTCTAAACATGTCGTAGGCACACTTATTGGCCTCTATAGTTGCGGAGTCAAAATCTTTAACAAAACGAACCTTAGAATTTTCTGTAATTAGGACGGAAGCTTCATAACTTTCAGACTCTGAACAGTTAGTGAATTTCTGATCCTTCAATATCTGGTGCATTTCCCTATATAACTGAGGTTTCCCACCAGAGTAATAATCCTGATCCTGAGGAAATTCAAAAATTGAAGGCTGTTCCTGCGCCACAACATTGGAAAACAAAACAACAGCTATAAGAAGTAAATAGTTATTCATAGTAAAAGTTTTTGTACAAAAAAATTACAAGCTAAGACTGAAAATTATTCCTGATAGTTTTTTACCTATAAATTTTAGCGAAACCGCATGGATATTGGTAGCCGCATGCTTGCTTTAACAGCTTTACCGTTCACCTCCGCCGGTTTCCACCGCATAGTTATCCGTTGAACTGCAGCTACTGCAGCTACAGCCAAATCCCAGTTGTGATCTCCTGTTACTTTGATATTCTCCATTTTACCCAACTCATTAACATCAAAGGAAACCTGAATCGATATTGTCTTGGCATCTGAATCTACTGACTTTGTATTAAAGTTTTTTCCAAACTCTTTCTGAAAGGCGGCAAATCCGCCGGGAAATTCCGGTTGCTTAGTAAATTCGTTTGGATGAAACCTTTTCTCTTCAAAATGATCTGCCGGAATAAACCGCACCTCTGCAATGGCAGCTGTGGGCTTCCCGCCAACTTCCGCTGGCACCCAACCTTTTAAATGTGGCAGGACTTTGCGGAACATATCGTACGCACATTTGTTTCGGGCAACGTTGGCGCTATCAAAATCCTTCACGAAAAACGCGGTGCCATCCTCCCGGACAAGAACCGAAGCTGTATAAGACTGGTCATCTTCGCATGGCTGCAAATTGTAATCTTTCAGCAGCTTTTGGATTTCATCATCCAACATTGTTTTGCCGCCACGATAGAATTCCTGTTCCGAAGGGGAGATTACGTAATCAGCCAGGCCCTGTGCATTAACTTTTACAAAAAGGCTGAGAATAGAAAAAAGAAAAATTTTACGCATCAGATAAAAGTCTTAAATAACAAAAAGGTCATCTTGGTTTGCCTAGCGGATCTTTTGAAACAATCTATAATTGTCCCAGTGAAAGTTTGGACTACGGCTGTAACGAAAGTTCTTTTTTCGGGAATCCATCGGCACTATCACAACCCACTCGAAGGGCATGCTGTTCATTGTTGCTGGCGCCCAGTCGCCGGGAATATTTTTCAGTTTAGATGCAGCTTTGTGGATACTATTTGCGTCCGTACCTCCATACACCAACGCAGCATCCGTAAGTTGTCCCTTATCACTTATCAAAAAAACAACAGCAAGCGGTTCATCGGTATTTCGCAGAATATCATTGGTCAGCACCAGAGATATCTTTTTGTTTAATACCTCCAGGCCATCCGAAAAAGTAGCCGGTGTGAACACGTTTTCCGCCGGATTAAGTTTTGAGTATGAAATAAAAAATGGCTGTACAGTAAATTTTGCGATGGCTTTCACCCTACTTCCATCTACAACAGCCGGCATCCAGCCCTTTAGGTGCGGAAGCAATGCTTTGCTGAAGTTATAGGCACATTTATTCGCAGCAATGGTTAGTGAGTCTTCATCTTTAACAAGATTAATTTTTCCATCCGGATAAACCAGCACAGACGGAGAGTACACTTCCTTGCGGTCCTTACATCTGGGAATATTGTGTTTTGCAGCAATATTGATCATTTCTGCTGTAAGCGCGGATTGGCCACCTTCATAAAAATGCTGTCCGGAAGGATACCTTGCGTGTACCTGTGCGAACAGCTGTAGCTGCCCGGCTGCCAAAAAGAATATAAATATAGCCAAAAAGCTGCGGTTTTTATAAATACTCATATCAGAAACCCCGGTAATCTGGCATACTTCTATGTTCACTCTCTCTCTCCATATCAAAATTAAAATCCTGCTGAAAGTTCATCAACAACGTGTATCGAACGGGAATTCCATTAACCGATCCGGGCCGCCAAACCCCTTTAATCGATTTTATTGCGGCTGCTAATTTATTATTGTTGATTTCGGACAACTGCGTATTTCTGATCTGTACGTCATCAATTTTCCCATCAGGAGAAATCACAACCGCAAGTTCAACCTTTCTCCGGTCTACATTATAAGCCAGGGAACTCTCCAGAATATGCTTTACCTGAGAATGGAAATTACCGTTACCTTTTTTATAATTCGGCTCTATAATAATATCCGGCGTCACTTTTCTGGTTTCACTAAATATAACATTCGGTACAATGTTCACCATCGCCACAGCCTTAACCGGCTTTCCGTCCACCGTAGCAGCTCTCCAACCCTTCAGATGGGGGAAAAGTTTTCTGCTCATTTCGTAAGCGCACTTATTTCTTTGGATGTTCAACGTGTCAAAGTCTTTTATGAAACGGGCGCGTCCATCAGGATTTACGAGCACTGCCATTGGGTAACGCTCCCCTGTTTCCGCGCAGGGCTTCAGACTTTGAGCCCTTGCGATCTCCTTCAGTTCTTCATTCAACCGGTTTAATCCACCATCATAAAATCCCTGGCCATAGGGGTATTTTTCCAGTATCTGTGCGGCGGTAATTACAGGAAAAAGGAAGACGAGGCTACAAAGGAGTGCAGATAGACAGCGAAAGCGGAAAACCATACTAAAAGTTTTTATTGGCAGATTGCATTGCGCAATAGTACAACATTTAGTTTAGATTACATATCAAAACTGTCTGTCCGGAAATTAATTTTTTGGCGTATGCGGGAATCCACAGGTATTCCATTGCAGGTTGCGGGCGTCCAGGAAGGGTTCATATTCCTTAAAGCTAGTTCCACATCACGTTCCAGAAGATGTCCGTTGGTAACTTCAGGTTTTAACTGAAAACGCTGCAGCGAACCGTTTTTTCCTATAAAGAGAATAAGCTCAAAGGTGCCGTTTACGGTGTAAAGACCTGTATCCAGAAATCCTTTCATCTGCCGGCTGATATTCTGCTTGAAAATACTTTCACCACCGGTAAACCGGGCATAGACCGGCGAGCCGCACTTCAGGCGGTAATACTCCGTGGGATGATCAAGCTCATAGGAGATGGCAACACGAACAAATTCTTCAGAATTTTCAGAAATCTCGCTGTCCTCAATCAGGGTTTGCGCCTGCACAAAAGCACCAGTAAACAACAGAATGAATATAAGACGCATCATGATGTTAAATTTTTACAAAGTTAAGGCATAATAGAGATCTGTGCTGCTTATTTTTAAAATCAATAACACACGAGATATTTTCCAAAAACGCGGCACGCCACTTCGGCAAGAGTTACCATCTACAGTACCTCGATCTGGTTGCGCAGCAAGTCCTCAAATTCATCCCGCTTTCTGATCAGATGCGCTTTACCGTCCATAAAAAGTACTTCGGCGGGTTTCAAACGGGAATTGAAGTTGGAGCTCATCTCAAAACCGTAAGCTCCGGCATTTCTGAACACAAGCACATCACTTTCCCGCACTTCGTTAAGTTTGCGGTCCCAGGCGAAGGTATCCGTTTCACAAATATTGCCGACTACAGTGTAAATGCGCTGTGCGCCTTTAGGATTGCTGAGATTTTCGATATGGTGATAGGAATCATAGAACATGGGCCTTATCAGATGATTGAAGCCTGAGTTGATACCACAGAATACAGTTGCTGTGGTTTGCTTGATCACATTGGCCTTTACCAGAAAATGACCACTGTTTCCCACCAGAAACTTCCCGGGTTCAAACCACAGCTGGAATTTCTTGCCGGTCTCCTTCTGATAAACCGAAAGCGCTTTCTCCACCTTTTTCCCCAGAGTCTTCACATCTGTTTCCAGATCACCTTCCTGATAGGGAATTTTGAAACCACTGCCCATGTCCAGATATTTCAGGTCCGGGAAATGTTCCGCAAGTTCAAACATGATTTCCAGACCCTGCAGGAATACATCCGGGTCTTTGATCTCACTTCCGGTATGCATATGAAGCCCCTCAACCAAAAGATTCGTGGATTTCATTACCCGCTCAATATGCCTGAGCTGATGGATGGAGATTCCGAACTTGGAATCAATATGTCCGGTTGAGATCTTATGGTTTCCGCCTGCATAAATGTGCGGATTGATCCTTATAAAAATTGGATAAGAAGATCCATATCTGTTGCCAAACTGCTCCAGAATGGAGATGTTGTCTATATTGATATGCACCTTAAGTTCCATTGCATCTTCAATTTCCTTCAGGTCTACGCAGTTGGGCGTAAACAGAATACGGTTATGAGTGAAGCCTGCACGCAACCCCAGTTTCACTTCATTTATTGATACACAGTCCAAACCCGCACCCAGTTTTTCAATATATTTAAGGATATTGATGTTGGTTAGCGCCTTGGCGGCATAAAAAAAACGGGTATGTCGGTGGAATGATGAAGTAAGTTTTTCGTACTGAATTTTTATACTTTCCGCATCATACACATATACCGGGGTTCCGTACTGTTCTGCAATCTTAAGCAAGTCTTTGTCTGTCATTATTTTATTTCGTCTTTATTGAATATATGCAGCCCATCATATACGTGGGCAACACTCTAACTTCGGCTTATGCCGGTACCTCCTGAATCTCGCAGTCACCTTTCAGCAGCAGGAGCCGGAGATCATTCTGCAGATCACCGGTAGGCTTGGAAAGGTCAATCTTAATCTTAGAAATCTTGCTCCAGGTCTGAATCTGCGTATAGAGATCATAAAAACCATAGGAGGTTATTTTTCCTTCTTTCAGGATAATAAATGCCTTTTCGCCGCGGGTACGGCCTTCGCAAATCCACATTTCGCTTCGGTCCTGAAGAGACAACAGTTTTATTAATTCGTCTGCATTCTGAAACTCCTCACGGGATTTAATAAAACTCGCCACTTTAAGACCCTGTGTAAAAGATTTAAACCTTAGAATGGGCAAACTTTCTTCCCGGGGATTAATTTTCTCCACCACGTATTTTCCGTTCCGGAAGAAAAGACCAAATGGAAGACTTTCTTTCCTGTACAGTCCTTTGGTGCGCATCATGAGCCTCGCCAGCACATCATTTCCGGTAAGCTCGTAATGAATCTGTTTTACATCGTCCTGAATCTGTTTCCATTTTTTCAGCTTGGAGATGAAAACACTTTTCGCAAATTTGCGAAGGTCATCTGTAAAATCGGAATAGATGATTTTCCCGTCTTCATTCTGAAAATATATAATTCCTCTTTCTGAAGGCAAATCCTGAGTAAGGTCGCGGATTTTGTTCAGATAGGTATCTGCATTAAGGTGCTCATGCTGCTGCTGAATGATTTCGGAATCTTTATCCTTGATAATCAGAAGCTTAAAAAGGTCTAATGTAGCTCTGGCATCACCTGCTGCACGGTGATGGTCTACTAACGGAATTCCGAGTGATTTTACCAGTTTTCCCAGCGAATAACTCTCGGCTTCCGGAATTAATTTTTTAGCTAAAGGGATGGTATCCAGTGTGTTGATACGATAGTCATAACCCAGGCGTTTAAACTCCTGTCTCAGCATACGGTAGTCGAATTCGATATTGTGTCCAACAAGCGTTGTACCGGCTGTCATTTCAACCACCCTTTTGGCAATTTCATGAAAACGCGGTGCTGTACGCACCATTTTGGGTGTAATACCGGTAAGTTTCTGTACAAAAGGCGTTATATCACTGTCCGGATTAACTAGGGACATGAACTGATCCACAATTTCGTGTCCGTCATACTTATAGACCGCGATCTCAATGATGCTCTCTTTCCGGAATCCGGCGCCGTTACTTTCTATGTCTATTACTGAATACATTTCTAAAATTTCCCTGTCTTATCTTCTCCGTTTCAGCCCGAACATCCCCAGGATCGCCCGGGCACCTTCGCGCATCAGCGTATTTGTGAACGTTCGGCCGGCACTGGACTTCATTACTGTTTCAAACATTCCCGGCTCTTCCTTCACCGGCTTTGCCTTCTGCCCCGGCACGGCTTCTGCAACGGCCTGCTCCATCCGCGAGGTAAGCATCTCGTATGCTGAATCTTTGTTTACGGACTGCTCATATTTAGCCACCAATGCAGAGCGGGAGGTCAGTTCAGCAACCTCAGCATCTGTCAACACATCCATGCGGCTTTCCGGTGAGATCAGATAGGTATGGACCAAAGGAGTAGGAATCCCTTTTTCGTCCAGTGCTGTAACAAAAGCCTCGCCAATACCCAGATTCTGAATCAGCTGGCCGGCGTCATAAAATTCAGTAATCGGGTAATTCTCCACCGCCTTATTGATTTCCTTTCTGTCTTTTGCCGTAAAACCCCGCAAAGCATGCTGAATTTTAAGCCCCAACTGACTAAGCACGTTTTCCGGCACATCGCCCGGAATCTGTGTGATAAAGTAGATTCCGACACCTTTGGAACGGATCAGCTTCACCATAGTTTCAATCTGATTAAGCAGCGTTTTGGACGCTTCCTTGAAGATTAAATGTGCTTCATCAATGAACAAGACCAGTTTGGGTTTACCGGTATCGCCTTCTTCCGGAAAAGTAAGATATATCTCGGCAAAAAGTGACAGCATAAATGTTGAAAAAAGCTGGGGCTGGCTTTGGATGTTTCCCACACGCAGGATATTTACTACCCCTTTACCATTCTTTTTATGCAGCAAATCCTCTACATCAAAACTCGGTTCGCCAAAAAACTCTGCCGCACCCTGCTGCTCCATGGCAACAATGGACCGCAGGATTGCACCTAACGAGGCCGAAGAAACTGAACCGTAGTTATTAGAAATATCGGCCTTACCCTGAGGCGTATCGGTTACATATTTGAGCACCTTCTTAAGGTCTTCAAGATCAATTAAAGGCAGGCCTTTATCATCACAGTACTTAAAAACGATGGACATAATACCCGTTTGGGTTTCATTGAGGTCCAGTATTTTTGAAAGCAGCAGGGGTCCGAACTCCGTAACCGTGGCCCGTAGCTTCACTCCCTGCTCCCCGGAAATGGTCATCAGTTCTACGGGAAAATCCTGCGCATTCCAGCTAAGTCCTGTCTTGGCATAACGCTCTTCTATTATGGCATTTCTCTCGCCGGCGCGGGAAATCCCTGAAAAATCACCTTTAATATCGAGTACAAGTGACGGGATTCCGGCATGTGAAAGCTGCTCGGCGAACACCTGTACCGTCTTGGTTTTACCTGTGCCGGTAGCACCGGCTATAAGTCCGTGGCGGTTAATGGTCTTCAGAGGCAGCATTACATCCACTTCTTTTACCACTTCGCCATCCAGGATCCCCTTTCCCAGGATAATATGTTCTCCTTTGGGTACATAGCGCGCATTAAGGTCCTGTATAAATTTTGCCCGGTTATCCATAGTTTGTGAATTGAATTGTTAAAGGTAATTTTTTTTGAATGAAAATTAAAATGCTGTGCCGTGCAGGGCCGGCGCAATGTGTTTAATATGGAACAACGCTTAAAAGAGACAAATAATACGCAAAAGGTGTGCATGAAAATCTAGTTACAAAAAACCTGATAAAATGCATAAATAAGGTCAATTTTTATGGTGAGCTATTAGTTATTAAACATCTTTATTTCCCTATATTTGGTACATTTATAAACCAAGAGTAATGAAAAGAGAAGAGATACTCTCCAGAATTCTGGAAGAGCAGTACAAGGTAATTTCGAACCTGCAAAATTCTGTAAACCTGTATAAGAAAGAATCGGATAAGGATGAGGACGATACTTCTGACCCCGACGATTATGCCCGTCAAACTGAAGCAAAAGACATGCAGCTGAGATTTGAGAAAATGCTCAATAAAGAAAAGGCTGATCTGAACTTTGTACTTGGTGAAAAAGATAAGAATTATGCTGTGGCCGAACATGGAGCACTGGTTGAAACTGAAAACAACTATTTTTTCCTGGGTGTGGCCTTACCTGCATTTAAGTATAATGATAAAGATGTTTACTGCATCTCTCCGGAAGCACCTATCTACGCTAAAATAAGAGGAAAAAAGCAGGGTGACTCCCTTCAGATGGGTGACCGCACCCTTGAAATAATCGGCATCTCCTAATTCCAAATTACAGAAAAACATTAAAAATTATCATCATGCACGTTCTGGGGTATTTCTTTGCAATCGTTATTGGGCTCGTTATGGGCCTCATAGGCGGTGGCGGAAGCATCCTGAGCGTGCCCGTTTTTGCCTATATCTTTAAAATTGACGCCATAACAGCCACTACGCTGTCGCTTTTTGTTGTAGGAGTCACCAGTTCAGCAGGTTCTGTGGGCTTCCTCAGACAGGGCAGCATCAATTTTAAGACTGCATTTATGTTTGGCCTGCCTTCCGTCCTGGGGATTCTTTTCTCCCGGCGCGTGGTACTGCCGCATCTGCCGCCATTTATTATCAACCGCTGGGGCATCACCATTACAAAAGAGATGTTCATCCTGGTACTCTTCGCGTTACTGATGCTGATTTCAGCCTTTAAAATGATCAGCAAAACAGACCGGCAGCGCATCAGGAAATCAGAAGATGTAAATTACACCCTGCTTATCTCACAGGGGCTGCTGGTAGGAATCATTACCGGATTCATAGGTGCAGGCGGCGGATTTCTGATTGTGCCGGCCCTGGTCATGCTTCTGGGCGTGTCTATGAAACAGGCAGTTGCGACTTCACTTTTCATCATCGCAATCAATTCAATGATTGGCTTCGTATCATCGCTGGATAAAGTGGATGTTGACTGGCCTTTTCTGCTCTTATTCAGTGCACTGTCCGTGTTGGGTATTCTTATAGGAGTTCAGCTGGCGAAACGCATTGAAGGCCGTAAACTCCGGCCGCTGTTCGGCTGGTTTGTCCTGGCGATGGCGGTCTTCATCATCCTGAATGAACTTTTTCTGAAGCAGATTGTATGATAAAAGTAAGCACATCTGGTGAGGCAGCAACATATAAAACTAAAACACCGAAATTTGCAACCATCAATTTATAAAAAAATGAAGATAGAACAGATATATACAGGATGCCTGGCACAGGGAGCATATTATATTGTTTCCGGCAAGGAAGCCGCGATAATAGATCCATTGCGCGAAGTGCAGCCCTACCTGGACCGTCTGGAAAAAGACGGAGTTACATTGAAATACATTTTTGAAACCCACTTCCACGCCGATTTTGTTTCCGGACATCTGGACCTGAGCAGAAAGACCGGCGCTCCCATTATTTTCGGACCTAATGCCGAGGCGGAGTTTGAAACCATCATTGCGGAAGACGGTGAAATTTTCAACATCGGCGATATTCTGATAAAAGCCCTCCACACTCCAGGGCACACGCTTGAAAGCACGACCTACCTACTGCTTGACGAAAAAGGCAGTGAGCACGCCATATTTTCCGGCGACACTCTTTTTTTAGGCGATGTTGGAAGGCCGGACCTTGCACAGAAGTCTGCCAACATGACTCAGGAGGAACTGGCCGGGATGCTGTACGACAGCCTTCAAAGCAAAATACTTCCGCTGCCTGATGAAATCACGGTTTATCCAGCTCATGGTGCGGGTTCTGCGTGCGGAAAGAATATGCAGAAGGAAACTGTGGACACGCTCGGAAATCAGAGAAGGACCAACTATGCCCTGCTGCAGCCTGACCGGGAATCCTTTATTGAGGCGGTCCTGGATGGACTTCCTGCCCCGCCGAAATACTTCGGAATGAACGTAGCTATGAATAAAGGCGGATATGAAAGTTTTGAAGAAGTGATGAACAATGGTATGAAACCCATTGCACCGCAGGATTTTGAATCTGTTGTGGAACAGACGGGAGCCCTTATTCTGGATACCAGAAGTGCAGCCGATTTTCATCAGGGTTTTGTACCCAACTCAGTCAATATCGGCCTGAAAGGAGATTTTGCGCCATGGGTAGGTGCAATGATCGTTGATGTAAAGCAGGCCATTGCCCTGGTGTGTGAGCCCGGCACTGAGGAAGAGGCCATCACGCGGCTGTCACGTGTCGGATTCGACAAAGTAATCGGTTATCTGGAAGGAGGTTTTGAAAAATGGAAAGCTGAGGGACTGGAGACCGATAGTGTCAACCGTATTACTCCGGAGGAATTTGCCGGGCGGTTTTCAAAGGATGCGAAAGTGATTGACGTACGTAAGGAAGCCGAATTTGCGGCAGAACACATTGAAGATGCCTATAATGCACCTCTGGATGGAATTGCCGGATGGGCTGGTAGCCTCGCCGAAGAGGAGGGTCATTTCTTCCTGCACTGTGCCGGTGGTTACCGAAGCATGATTGCAGCCAGCATCCTGAATTCCCGGGGAATACGCAATTTTACCGAAATAGCAGGCGGTTTTAACGGGATAAAGAAAACCTCCATACCGACTTCTAATTATATCTGCCAAAGCAAGACCTTAAAATAAAAAGTGATGAATATCTTAAAATACACCGATTTCCTGCTGCACAAGCCTTCTGTCTTCCAGATCAAGAAAACAGATCACATCCAGCAGTTTGCAGTGGCTCTGGGACAGGAAACCGTTCTTGAAAAACACACCACCGCTGTTCCCGCCACACTTGTGGTACTGAAAGGAGCTTTAAAATTTAATCTGCCGGACCTGCAGCTGGACCTGCAGGAACTTGACGTTTATGAGATTCCTGTGGATGTGGAACACAGTGTACAGGGGATGATGGAGAAAAACCTCTTTCTGATTACGAAGGAACTCAATCCCGACAGCGAATGACAGACGGACTGAACTCACAGATCCTGGTAGAGATATGTACGGACAAGATGCCCTTTGGCAAATACAAAGGTGTCACCATCGCCGATTTGCCCATTTCCTATCTGGAATGGTTTCAGGGCCAGGGAATGCCACCAGGAAAGTTGGGAATGCAACTTTCGACGATTTATGAGATAAAACTGAACGGACTTACAGAACTTCTGATCCCAATTAAAAAAAGGTTGAGAGGTTAACCTAACGAACTTAATAAAATAGGCTTTCACACCGGAAGCCTATTATTTTTACTTATTTATTTCGCGGAAACCCATTTCATAAAGGGCAAAACTCAAGAGGTCGGTATTCTCAGCAATCACCTGATCCGTACTCCGGCCGGCACCATGACCGGCATTGACCTCGATACGTACCAAAACAGGATTCGCGCAGGACTGTTTTTCCTGAAGTTCCGCTCCAAATTTAAAGGAATGCGCAGGAACTACCCTATCATCATGGTCGCTTGTAATGATCATTGTGGAAGGATAGCAAACTCCTTTTCTTACATTATGTACCGGTGAGTAGGACTTCAGATACTCAAACATCTCTCTGGAGTCTTCGGCAGTACCGTAATCGTAGCTCCAGCCAGCGCCGGCGGTAAATTTGTTATACCTCAGCATGTCCAGCACACCAACCCCCGGGAAAGTTACTTTGGCCAGATCCGGACGCATAGTCATTACAGCGCCTACAAGCAGACCACCGTTGGATCTTCCCGACAAAGCCATATATTCCGGCGATGTGTAACCTTTCTGTTGAAGGTATTCACCAGCAGCGATGAAGTCATCAAAAACATTCTTTTTCTGCATTTTGGTGCCTGCATCATGCCATTTCTTACCGTATTCGCCGCCGCCACGGATATTGGGCACTGCGTAGATACCACCGTTGTCCATCCAGACCGCATTCACCACAGAGAAAGCCGGCTGCAGGCTGATGTTAAAACCTCCGTATGAATATAATATGGTCGGATTTTTACCATCGAGCTTAGTGCCTTTACGGTAATTGATCATCATCGGTATACGTGTGCCGTCCTTGCTTGTGTAAAATACCTGTTCCGAGACATAGTCCGCCGGATTAAATTTCACATTTGGCTTCTGATACACCTCCGACTTGCCGGTTTTCGGATCGAATTTGTAAATGGTTCCGGGAGTGATGTAGTTGGTGAAGGAATAATAAACTTCAGCAGCTTCATCCTTGCCTCCAAATCCTACTGCGGTACCAATTCCAGGCAATTCTACGGTCCGGATCAGTTTTCCGTCATAATCAAACTGCTTTACAGACGTAACCGCATCTTTCATATAGCGAGCAAAAATATAACCAGCACCGGTGGAGACACTCAGCACATTGTCGGATTCAGGAATTACATCCGTCCACACGTCCGGTTTGTCTATATGGAACTTCACAAGCCGCATGTTCGGTGCGTTTTTATCCGTAAGGGCATAGATCCAGTCACCTTTGGAGTCTATGAAGTCCGTATTGTAGTCGTAGCCTTTCTGTACAGCGACAAAATCCTTATGTTTTTTCGGATCTTTGATATAAAGCTCGTTACCGTTCGTTGCTTCTGAAGCGCTCAGAACCTGGAAACGCCCGTCATCGGAAACCCCGACACCCATATATCTTCTTTTAAAGGACGGCCCGCCAATCACCAGCCGATCCGCACTTTGCCTGGTTCCAAGTTTATGAAAGTACACTTTGTGAGTGTCGGTTTGCGCAGAAAGTTCGCTGCCTTTCGGTTTATCATAACTTGAGTAAAAGAATCCCTCATCACCCAGCCAGCTGGCACCGGAAAATTTAACATCAACGATAGTTTCATCGATGATCTCTTTGGTAAGGGCGTTCATAATGATGATCTTATTCCAGTCACTGCCCCCTTCGGAAATGGAATAGGCTACCAGATTTCCCTTCTTGTTAAAGGAAACACCGGCCAGGGAAGTGGTTCCCTTCTCCGAAAATTTATTTGGATCCAGAAAAACTTCAGTTTTGCCGTTGCGGTCTGTACGGTAAAGTACCGACTGAGCCTGCAGACCGTCATTCTTATAAAAATAGGTATAGTCTCCTTCTTTAAAAGGTGCGCCGATTTTCTCGTAGTTCCAAAGATCCTTCAATTGTGTGCGGATCTGCTCACGAAAACCGATTCTTGAAAGATAGTCCTGGGTGAACTTTACTTCGCGCTGTACCCAATCTTTGGTATCTTCGGCACGGTCGTCTTCCAGCCAGCGATAGGGATCGGCCACTTCCGTTCCGAAATAACTATCTGTATGTGAAACCTTCCTGGTTTCAGGATATTTAAGAGGCTTGTTCATTGTTTGAGTGGCGCACGAAGCCAGGAATACTACGGCGGCAGACTGTATAACAGCTTTAATTTTCATACGTTTACTTTTTTCAAATTTAGCAAAATTTAACTGGTTGTTAATGTCAGAACATTTTAAAAGGTACAGGATTTGCTCGTGAATTTTAAATATTTGATCAGTATGAAAACAGGAACGGGGATTATTTTGGCCGGAACCGTCGGAATTATTATAGGTTTGGGAATTTACGGATTCCGCAGGATGATGCGTAAGAAAGGCAGAGAATATGATGATTATTACTCTGATTTTCATCGCCATTTTGACAAAAGATATCGGGATGAGGCACACCATGGTGTAGAATATCTCTCTGCGCTTTAGCATCGTATTCATAGTAAAGTACAGATCCTGTTATAAAGCAGGATTTTCGTTTTTGTCAAAGATAGAGTTTATGGATGGTAATTTCAGGAAAGGCCAGGGAGCTCAGCGCAACGAATTAAACCGGTTCGAAAGATATACTTATGAGCCGGAAGACGACTTTGAAGAGAATGTAAAAGTTACATTCACAGAAGTATTTCCGAAAACAGTAGTTAACAAAATCACCAGTCCGGACCTTTTCATGGAATATTCCCTAAACCCGTATCAGGGTTGCGAACATGGCTGCTCTTACTGTTTTGCCCGCCCCACTCATGAATTTTGGGGTTACTCTGCAGGTACCGATTTTGAAAGGAAAATAATGGTGAAGAAAAATGCACCGGAACTTCTTGAGAAATTCTTCAGAAAAAGAAATTATACTCCCAAAACCCTGTCGCTGTCCGGAAACACAGACTGCTACCAGCCTGCTGAAAGAAAATTTGAGATTACCCGGAAAATCCTGCAGCTGTGTCTGGATTACAGACATCCGGTAAGCATACTCACCAAGAATGCACTGGTCCTGCGGGATCTGGATCTCCTGACCCAACTCGCGGAAAAAAATCTGGTATCTGTTTCTTTCAGCATTCCCACCGTTAACGAAGAAATCCGCCGTAAGATGGAACCCCGGACCTCCTCGGTAAGCAATAAACTGAAAGCCATACAGGTGCTTTCTGAAAACAATATTCCCACGGGTGTGATGGTTGCTCCGGTAATTCCCGGCCTAACTAGTGATGAGAGCCTGAGCATCCTGAAAGCCGTGTCCGAAGCGGGTGCGAAGAGTTTCGGATACATCATTGTACGGCTTAATGATACCGTGGAGCCTGTGTTCATTAACTGGATCAATGCTGCTTTCCCGGAGCGTGCGCAGAAAGTCCTCAATTTAATCCGGTCTATGCGTGGTGGAAAACTGGGAGAGAAAAGATTCCATGAACGGTATAAGGGCGAAGGAAATATTGCAGAGATGATTCACAACACTTTCGCATTGGGCGAAAGGAAATATTTTCCCAATCAGGAAAGGCGGCAACTTTCTACGGAGCATTTCACCGGTTCGCGTGACCAGCAACTGCGCTTATTTTAAAAGTAAAAGGCGAACTTTCGTCCGCCCTGTTGTCCTTATATCTTAATCAGACCCAGTTCTACTAGTCTCTCGTGCAGAAATTCGCCCGCTGTTGTATCCTCATAGAGTTTAGGATGATCTTCATCAACCGTATTTTCCAGCGCGTTAAGCGGCATTTCGCTTACCGGATGCATGAAGAACGGTATGGAGTAACGGGAAGTGCCCCAAAGCTCACGCGGCGGGTTCACCACCTGGTGAATGGTTGATTTCAGCTTATTATTGGTAAGCCTGGACAGCATATCGCCCACGTTAATCATAAGTTCGTCCGGTTCAGCAATGGCATCTACCCATTCGCCGTCATGATTCATTACCTGAAGTCCTTTGCCCTGTGCTCCCATCAGCAGGGTAATGAGGTTAATGTCGCCATGGGCTGCCGCTCGGACAGCATTATCCGGCTCTTCAGTAATTGGCGGATAATGGATAGGTCTCAGGATTGAGTTTCCTTCCTTAACAAACCTGTCAAAATAGAATTCATCCAGACCGAGATGCAGTGCCAGTGCCCGTAAAACATAAATTCCGGTTTTTTCCAGCATCTTGTACGCCTCCTTACCTACTTTATTGAATTCAGGAATTTCAGCTACCTCCACATTATCCGGATAAACAGATGCATATTCAGATCCGTCTTCAAGGTACTGCCCAAAATGCCAGAATTCCTTCAGATCACCTTTCTTGAACCCTTTTGCAGTTTCTTTTCCGAAACCTACATAGCCGCGCTGGCCGCCGATTCCCGGAATTTCGTACTTCTGCTTGGACTCCACGGGTAAATCAAAGAAATTTTTAACCTCTTCATAAAGATTCTTTACGAGTTTGTCATCCAGGAAATGGCCCTTCAGGGCTACAAAACCGATTTCTTCGTATGCTTTTCCGATTTCATTTACAAATTTCTGCTTGCGTTCCGGGTCACCCGAAAGGAAATCACGCAAATCCACACTGGGAATCTGTTTCATAGATTTTATATTAAGTATGAACTGCAAATTTAGAAGAATTTAAAATATTAAGATTTAATTATCAGTAAATTTGCGCGGTTTCAGATTCACCGCCCAAAATGAGATGGCCGAAATGAAAATTTGATCTTCCTAATGAAACAATATTCTTCCAAACACAGCATACAGATTTTAGCCCACCTCCTGAAGGAATACGGAATTAATAACATCGTGATTTCCCCCGGTTCGCGTAATGCACCGCTGGCCATACATTTCTCGGAAACCGACGGCTTCAACTGTTACAGCATCACCGACGAGAGGAGTGCGGGTTTTGTAGGTCTGGGAATGGCCAAAACCGAAAAGATGCCTGTAGCCGTAACCTGTACAAGTGGATCTGCCGCAGCCAATTATTACCCTTCGGTTACAGAAGCTTTTTATCAGAACATTCCTTTGCTGGTCCTTACAGCCGACAGACCGTCTGATTATGTTGATATTTTTGACGGACAAACCATCCGGCAGAAAGAAATTTTCAGTCAACATTCTTACGGGGATTTTCAATTGCTGGAAGATGACCGTGAAAACGCAGACGATGAAAATTACAGCCTGATAAAAAAGGCCATTGAAATCTGTTTTGAAAAGCAAGGACCGGTTCATATTAATATACCGCTGGCTGAACCACTTTATGAACTGGTACCGGAAATCCCGGTTTATCCTTCGGTGGAGAAAACCCTGCAGCGTAAAGCCTTTGACCTTTCGCCGGCTTTAGTGGCCGGATGGAACCTTGCACGCCGCATACTGATCCTGGTGGGTACGCGTGACTATAGTGAAGAACTGCAGATGCAGCTGAGCCAGCTGGTGAAAAACCACAGTGCGGTGGTTCTGACAGAAGCAAATTCCAATCTGAACAATGAAAAATTCTTCAGCCATATAGACCGGTATGTGTTTAAATTTGACGAAGAGGACTTTAAGAAATATGCACCCGACCTGCTGATTACAGTAGGGCAAAATGTAGTTTCAAAAAAAGTAAAGCAGTTCCTCAGGAAAGCCCGCCCGCAAAATCATTGGCATATTGATGCCGTTTGGCAGCCCGACACCTATTTCTCACTTACTCAGAAGGTGGTAACACGCGCTGAGGTATTTTTCGGGAAACTTCTGAACCATGTAAATCTGGAACCCCAGGCCTATTACAACCTTTGGGATGTACTGCGCGATAAACGTGATATAAAACATGAGCAATACTGTGCAGACGCTCCATTCTCGGATTTTAAACTTTTTGAAATACTTTCTTTAAAGATACCCAACAACTACCACGTTCACATCAGTAACAGTTCAGCTATCCGATATGCGCAGCTCTTTAATTTCCAGCAATTCAGGATTCACTGCAACCGCGGGACAAGCGGCATAGATGGAAGCACAAGTACAGCCATGGGATATGCAATGCGCAGCAAGAGCCCTACGCTGCTGATTACAGGCGAGGTAAGCTTCATGTATGACATCAATGGGCTCTGGAACCAATATATCCCGCCTTATACGAGGATCATTATCTTCAATAACGGCGGTGGCGACATCTTCAGGATCATTCCGGGACCGGGTTCAACCAATGCACTGGACGAATTCATCCTGACCAAACATCACAAAAATGCCGAACTTCTGGCGAAAAACTTCGGATTTGCCTACACCAGAGTAGATGAGGAAGACACGCTGCTTCGCGTGCTGGATAATTTCTTCAACCCCGACAGCAAGCCAAAAATCCTGGAGGTGGATACGTCCCAAATCGGGAACGCGGAAATCCTGAAAAGCTATTTTGAGTTTCTGGCTTAATTAATTTCAGCCTCAACAGAGTTTTTGCCGGGAAGGTTAGGGATTCGCGAAAGCGGATAAGCCAGCGCATCATCAAAATCATTCAGTGCATTAATCAGCTTGAAGTGTGAATATTCTCTCAGGTTATTGGGGGATATGTCAGCGGTTGTGATTTTTCCGGACTGAAGCAGTTCCTGACGCTGCACACCGTTCAGCAGAAAAGCGGACGGGGTGAACCACACGTTATCTTTCAGAAAAATCAGATTGGAAAAGGACGTATCGGTTATATAATTATCCTTTACGATGATGATTTCGGCTCCGTTCGCCCCGGCTTTCATCGCTTCAAATCCTTTACGGTCTTCAAACTTGAAAGGGTAATTAATTTCATCATTCACCACAAGCAGAAATCTGCTGATTTCGGAGCGTTCATACGGAATCAATTCAGTTCTGCACATGCTATCCAAACTGTATGAAATGCGGAATTTGTACAGGCCTTTTGATGGGACGGATATACTTTTCAAAATACTTTCAAGATCAATAAAGTTTTCTTTCCCAAAGCAGGCAAAAGTGTCATTTACCCTTTTTTGATGGTGTTTAAGCAGGAAGGCCTGGCCGTCTGACACCTTTATACTTTCAAGAAACCGGTACATAAATCTTGTTTTTCATTTCCTCATATTCATCTTCCAATTGGCTTAGGTGGGTGATGCCACCACCGCTTTTAAAGTATATTTTATCCTCTTCCTTTTGCATAAACCGGATCATGACGCAGGAATCCAGATTGGCCCCGTCGAAGAAGCCACAGACACCTGTATAAAAGCCACGGTCATAGTTTTCGGCTTCAAGCAGAACTTCCAGCGTTTTTTTCTTGGGAGCACCCAATATGGATCCGGCAGGAAGCAGAGTTTTCAGGATGCTGCCCATTTTACCGATATATTCAGGCTTCAGCTTACCCGAAATCTCAGAACTCATGGCAAAGAGATTTTTTTGTTTGGTTTTCAGAAAGTCAATCCGCTGAAATTCGTCCAGCTGCACTTCATCGGCCACCATGCTGAGGTCGTTACGGAGCAAATCTACAACGGTGTAATGCTCTGCCCTCTCCTTTGTATCGTTCTTCAGCGTTTCTGCCGCATTAGGAAGTGAAGCATCAATTGTTCCTTTCATTGGATGGGTGAAAATGCAGTCATCCTGGATTTCGATAAAGGTTTCGGGGGAAAAGAAGACGAATTGATCCCTGTATAAAACCTTATATTTTGCTTCGGAGAAACTGAAAATCTCACGTAAAGTGCGGTTTACCGTAATTTCAGTTTTGCGCGTATAATTCATCAGGTATGAATTCCCGATTTTCAGATGATGCTGTACAATATCAAAGCCCCGTTGGTACGCTGCAAGAGATTCGGGGAATGACTGCATATCCAGATCCGACTCTGCTTTTTCAGCCGGTCCGTAAGAGAATTTTGGGAAACGTATTGATATACGGTCACCGGCCAATTCATCCACGGTAAAAACCTCAACAGTCTGCATTAAAAAATCGGTTATAAAAAAAAACGGAACACCCTGCCGGGAAAGCTTGTCCATTTTATCGAAATTAGGGTGAAAAGGCAGCATCATAGGGCAAAAGTAATTTTTTTTACCCTTACTTTGCACAAAACAGAAAAGTTCATGCAGCAGAATTACCCCCAGAAAAGTGATATTTCCTATATATTAAAACAGGCCTTTTTTTACTGGAGCAAGACCCTTGGTTACCAGATCATGTACAGTTTGATTTACCTCTCCGTACTCATTACTGTTTGGTTTCTTTTTGCAGAGCATTACGGCATTCTTAATGATTACTTAAAAACCGTCGAAATGGTAAATTCCGGATCTACCTATGCGCAGGCTCAGGAAGTGCTGGTTTCAAATCCAAATTATATCACTTTTTCATGGATTACCATCGGTACGTTCATTTTCCTGTACCCCCTTAATTTGGGCCTGCTGAAAATGTACAGAAAAACAGACCTGGGAGAGAAGATAAATGTTCACGACCTCTTTGCCGGTTATATGGGAGTTAATTTCTTCATTTACATCAGCTATTATGTATTCTGGTTCATGGTTTTCCTATACATGGCGCCCACCGTTATCCTAGCCGGCTTGTGGATTGCGTTAACAGTTTTCACTGCGCCACTGATGTTTTTTATGAACAGGAAAATTTTCGAAACCTTCCGCTATAATATACGTGTCTGGCGAAACTTCTTTCCTGCTATGCTGGTAGGTCTTCTGGTGGCGGCTGTTTTTAAATATGCAGGCATGCTTACGATAATCGGACTGCCGTTCACAATGGCTTTCCCAACGGCAATGATTTACGCCCTTTATTCGTCTCTGTTTAAAGAGCATGAAGAAGTGCAGTAAGAATGAGAAAAAAATGATATTTTAGATTTTTAAAAAAAACTATGGAAAATTTCAGCGAATTTGATTTAAAGGGAACTGCTCCCCAGCGCAATTTCAGCGACATTATCGGTCACGCATTCAATAATTATATGAAAATTATTGGGTGGAGTATTTTGGTTACATTACTGACTTTTGTAGTAAGCATCCTGATATCAAGCCTTACAGGACCGTTGGTGGGATATAACGCACTGGAATCACAGGCCGAGATGGAAGAACTGATGAAAGACGGCTCTTTTGCTGACGGCAGCATCGTTACGCGTATGTTTCAGATTCCGGGATACCTGGAAAGCATGCTTCTTTCCGGAGTCCTTGGTTTGCTTATGTACCCGGTATATGCCGGATACGTGTATGCCATGCACCGTGCGAATACAGGCCAAACGGTTTCTTTGTCTGATTTTTTCATAGGATTCCGCCAGAACGCCTTACAGTATATTGTCTATGGGCTGATAATGGGAATCGCTGTTATGATAGGTTTTATGCTGTGTGTGCTGCCGGTATTTTTTATTATCCCCTTTTTTTTCCTGGGGATTCCCTTCATCCTCTTTGAAAATGCGAGCGGCATAGATGCGCTGAAGAAAAGTTTCAGTACTGGCGGCTCCAATTACGGTACCATGCTGGCAGTAAGTTTCATCTCAATAATCATCACAATAGCAGGTATTATTTTGTGCGGTATCGGAATTCTGCTTACGGCACCATTTTTCTATGCAGCCATGTATTCTGCATACTGTGCCTACATCGGGGTTCCGCGGGAAATCCAAAACCCCTCCCATTAAGCGCGACAACTAATAAAATTTATAACAAGGGCGGCAGTAAACAACACTGCCGCCTTTTAATACCCTTCCCCAAATGCCTAACAAAAAGCATCAGATCAGTGGAGTAAAGATCAAGCAGGTTTTCCTGATCCTTATCATTACCGCGTTACTTGCACTTATAGTAAGCAATCTCACTCTCTTTATACCGTCGCTGCTGGGTGCTGTTACACTTTATATTGTGTGCAGGAGATTAAACTTCTATCTGCAGGAAGAAAAAGAATGGAAACCGGTATGGTCTTCAATGCTGATCATCCTAATCTGCGTAGTTGTATTAGTGATACCGGTATACCTTATAGGTGACATGATCATTGAAAAACTTGGTGACTCCAAAGAGTACATGAAAAAATTTAATGTGTTTCTGGATAAAATTCACGATTACGTGTATTCCAGAACCAAATTTGATATTCTGAGCCGGGACAACCTCACTAAAGTGAAAGATTATGTGGGTCGGATTTCCACTTCGGCGGTTAGCAGCACTTTCAATACGCTATCCATAGTGCTTTCCATGTTTTTCATGCTGTATTTTATGCTGGAGAAACCAAGACTTTTTGAAAGACTGGTTGCTTCGGCAGCACCATTGAAGAAAGCCAACATTAATCTGATTGCCGAAAAGTTCAGGAAACTGGTTATAGCAAATGCAGTCGGAATTCCCGTAGTAGCTCTGGGACAGGGACTTGTAGCATTAATCGGGTACTATATATTTGATGCGCCCAGTCCTATGCTCTTATTTGCACTTACTGCCGTAACGTCGATGATCCCAATCGTGGGCGGTGCCATGGTATATGTTCCTGTAGGAATATTTATGGTGGCAGAAGGTGATACCACGGGTGGAATTGGTCTACTGATCTACTGTATGATCGTTGTAGGCTTAACTGATAATGTACTGCGTTTTACGCTCCTAAAGAGACTGGAGAACATCCACCCGCTGAATACCGTATTTGGTATCATTATGGGAATGAACCTTTTCGGGTTTATGGGTCTTATTTTCGGTCCTATTTTGGTTTCTATGACTGTTCTTCTTATTCAGGTGTACCGGGATGAATTCTCCGACGAAGACACTCCTGAACTGGAACTTCCGGAACCAAAGGAAATTGAGAAAAAAATTGACTTAACCATTTAATTTTAGAAAGATGTCACAGAAATTTCAGGAATTAATCCAGTCTGAACGGCCGGTGCTTATAGACTTCTTCGCCACATGGTGCGGCCCCTGTAAGGTTCAGTCTTCTGTTCTGACCACAGTAAAGGACAATATTGGCGAGGCGGCCAGAATCATAAAAATTGATGTAGACCAATATCCCGCCATCGCCGCACAGTATGGAGTCCGGGGCGTTCCCACACTTGCGGTCTTTAAAAAAGGCGAACTTTTATGGAAAGAAAGCGGTGTTCATGATGTAAACACCCTAACCCAACTGCTTACGGGGTTTGCCTCAGACAATTAATCTTCGATTGCAAAACGGTCCCCATCATCCAGAAAACGGAAATGACTGCGAAAGTCTTGCAGTTCGGTTAGATTAAATTCTGCCGAAATAATATTGCCGTCTTTTGTACTCAGTTCCGTTCCATCGGCGAAAAAGGCATGTGAGCTTTCGGTGTAAACGAGGTCATTACCATCCTTACCGATCCGGTTCAGACCAAAAACACCGGCCAGGTTTTCGATGGCACGGGCTTTCAGGAGGTGCTGCCAAGCGGCAACCCTTTTCTCCGGCCAGTTGGCAACATATAGAGCCAGGTCATAATCACCTTTATTCCGCGAAAACACAGGGAATCTGAGGTCGTAACAAACCTGCAGCAATATGCGGAAACCATTGTAGTTCACCACTACCCGCTCCTTCCCGGCTGTGTACACTTTATCCTCGCCTGAAAAAGAAAAGAGGTGTCGTTTGTCATACTTTTCCCAGGAACCGTCGGGTTTCACAAAATACATCCTGTTGTAGAATTTCCCGCTGTCCTCCACAGAGACGCTTCCGCACACCGCTGCGTCTTTATCGCGGGCAAATTCCTGCATCCACTTTAAGGTCTCCCCGTTCCTGTCGGCGATTTCAGCCGGCTGCATGCAGAAACCTGTGGCAAACATTTCCGGCAGAAGATAAATATCGGCCACAACATCACTGAATTGCTCCGTAATTTTTGAGAAATTCTCTTCTTTATTCTTCCAGCTGATGTCCAGATTCAAACCTGATATTTTCATAAATAATTCTTTTAGGAGATGAATTCTTCAGGCAAAAAAGCCTGATGGGTAAGATAGGGAGAATTTAAGCAATATCAAAAGTTTCGTTTTGGCATGCCTTTGATAATTAGTACCTTCGCAAATTAATAAAAATTTTTAATGGAATTAACGATTCAGATCTTTCAGTTTATCCTCAGTATATCCATTCTGGTGCTCCTTCATGAACTTGGGCATTTCCTGCCCGCCAGATGGTTCCGCACCCGCGCAGAGAAATTTTTCCTGTTTTTCGATCCTTATTTTTCACTTTTCTCCATGAAGAAAATCAACGGACAGTGGAAATTCAAATTTATTTCCCAAAACCTGCCGGATACCGAAACTGTCCTTATAAACGGAGAAAGAAAGGAAGTTCCCATTAATATAGAGGCACTGCCGGACAGCGACTGGCGCAAACATCCGGAGAGCACTAAGTACGGCATCGGCTGGCTGCCATTAGGCGGTTATGTGAAAATCGCGGGTATGGTGGACGAAAGTATGGATACGGAACAGCTGAAAAAGCCGGCTGAACCTTATGAATTCCGAAGCAAGCCGGCCTGGCAGCGTCTGATTATCATGTTAGGCGGAGTTACCGTTAATTTCTTTCTGGCCTGGTTAATCTATTCCTGCCTGAGTTTCTTCAACGGTGAAACCTACCGTGACCTTAATAAATTTGAGAACGGTATCGGCGTCATGGGTTCCGGACAGAAAATGGGCTTCCGCAACGGCGATAAGATCCTTAAAGTGGACGGTAAACCGGTCGACAGATATGAAACCGCATCGCTGAATATCCTATTCAGTAATGAAGTTACTGTAGAAAGGGACGGCAAGGAACATACTTTTACTGTAGATGAAGACGGTATTGCCGAGGTGATCCGTCAGCGCGAGGCCAAACTGTATCTTACACCAAGGTTTAAGACGGTTGTAGACTCACTGCTGCCCAACAGCGCCGCCATGAAAGCAGGACTTCAGAAGGGCGACCAGATCGTTTCCGTAAATGGTAAGAAGACTGAGTATTTTGATGAAATGTCACAAGAACTCAGCAACAATAAAGGTAAACCAGTAAGTCTGGGCATTGTAAGAGCCAATACTCCTACCCAGGTAACTGCCAACGTAACAAAAGACGGGAAATTAGGTTTCGCCTTTGATGCTAATGAGCTTCAGAAAGCCGATGAGCTTGTTAAGGTAACCCGGGAATACAGTTTCTTCGAAGCGATTCCCCGTGGTTTTACCAGAACCATAGACGCACTGACGACACAGGTGAAGCAGTTCAGAATTATCTTTAATTCCAAAATTCAGGGTTATAAAAGTGTGGGCGGACCAATTGCCATCGTAAAAATGATGCCTGTAGAAACTGATGCAGATGGTAGTTTCAGTATTAACTGGCCTGCATTCTGGAGTTTTACAGCTATGTTTTCTGTATGGCTGGCTTTCCTGAACCTGATCCCTATTCCGGGTCTGGATGGCGGACATGTAATGTTTACCCTATGGGAAATCATCACTGGGAAGCCTGTACCGCAGAAAGTGCTTGAAAATGCGCAGATGATAGGCGTGATTTTCCTGCTGGGACTGATGCTGCTCATCTTCGGCAACGACATCTTCAAAATTTTTACCGGTAAAATTTAATTTTTCGCCGAAAAAATTTGCGGCAAATAAAAATAGTGCTATATTTGCACACGCTTACAGCAAAGAGCAACACTCCTCTTTAGCTCAGTTGGTTAGAGCATCTGACTGTTAATCAGAGGGTCGCTGGTTCGAGCCCAGCAAGAGGAGCAAAACCATCAGAATTTTCTGATGGTTTTTTGTTTTTTCAGCCTATTTCCTTTCCATTTCTTTAGCATAGTTATTGCAAAGAGTTCCATGATTTACACAGACTTTAAAGTGAATAACACCTACTGGCCACGGCTCCTGACAACTGCACTGCTTCTCCTTTCATTGTTTTCTGCAGCGCAGACAGATGAAAGACAGATGGACGAAATCATCCTCAAAAAAGGCAAAAAGGTTTATAAGAATAAGAAAGAAAACCCTGCCTATGCCATTATGCAGGAAGTCTGGAAGCGCAAACGCAACAATGGCCTTGATAAATTTGACACCTACTCCTTCCGCGAATACGAAAAGATCCAGTTCGATATGGCCAACCTGGACAGTGCATTTATGAACCGCCGGATCTTCAGGAAACTCGATTTTATATTTGAGTATGCCGATTCTGCAGCCAACGGCAGACTGGCGCTCCCCCTCTTCCTTAATGAATCGGTATACACCAATTTAGGCCAGAACAATCCGTCCAAAAAAAAGAAACGGCTCCTGGTGGCCCAAAAGACTTCCGGCTTCGAGGATAACCAGATCGTTACCCTCACCGCGAAGAACCTTTACAGGGAGATCGACATTTATGACAATACGATCAATTACTTCGACATCGGTTTTCAAAGTCCTGTATCACGGGACGGGTTCAGCACCTATAATTACGAGCTTATGGATACCCTGACCATAAACGGGCAGGAGGTTTACCATATCCGTTACGAACCCCGCCGCTCTGATGTTCTCGCTTTTGAAGGACAACTTTACATTTCCACAGACCACTACGCCGTGACCCAGGCTACCCTGCGTTCCACCAAAAAGATGAGTGTAAATTTCGTGAATGGGATATTCACCGAACTTGAATATGATAATCCTGACGACAGCACTTTTATCCCCAAAAAATACCGGACTGTACTTGATCTTTCAGCCTTTTCCAAAAATAAAGATGCCAAAAGCCTTACCGCCACCCGAAGTGTAGACTATACGGACTATAAATTCAATCCGGCGCTTACAAATGCGGACTTTGAAACCAAAGAAGAGGA
This sequence comes from Chryseobacterium sp., assembly GCF_008831505.1. Taxonomy (NCBI): domain Bacteria; kingdom Pseudomonadati; phylum Bacteroidota; class Flavobacteriia; order Flavobacteriales; family Weeksellaceae; genus Chryseobacterium; species Chryseobacterium sp. The sequence continues at coordinate 2,541,910 of NZ_CP044507.1, forward strand.
GTTAAGCGAGGATTTTGTCCGTAAAGATGAGCAATATTGGGAGGCAGCCCGTACAGACTCTTTAAACCAACAGGAAAAAGGAATTTATGAAATGCTGGAAAAACTGGAGGAAACACCACGCTTCCGTCGCATCACAAAAACCTATGAGACCTTTGCCTCCGGATATTATAATGTGGGAAATGCTGTTGATATAGGCGATCTGTATTCTGTTTACGGCAACAATGAAGTGGAAGGCCACCGGATCCGCCTGGGCGGCCGAACATACTTCTCACAAAATGACGACTGGCGCATCCAGGGTTATGGTGCCTACGGCTTCAAAGACCGAAAGTTCAAGTACGGTGCCGAGGCCAAATATATGTTCAATAAGGTAAACAGATTCACCCTGGGTGCAGGTACCCGCAGAGATGTGATGCAGCTGGGCGTACAGCTTACTACAGACGATGGAATTATGTCCCGGAGCTTTGCCTCGTCCTCTGTATTCGGAAGGGGTGAAAATGCCTCACTAAGCTCCGTAAACCAAACGAATGTATTTGCCGCTATTGATCCCTTAAAAAACTTAACAGTAAGGCTGGACGGCACGCTGCAAAGTATAAAATCGGCCAATGAAGCAGGATTCAACCTCTACTACCATGATAATGACGGAATGCTGCGTAAAACAGTTAACGATTCCCATGTTACACTGAGCCTGATCGCCAGACCAGGCGCAAAATTCTCACAAACCGGTGTAGACCGTTATGAGCACAGCACGCTGGCACCCACCATTGTCCTGAAATACACCCGCGGGCTGGAAAACCTCTTCAATGCTGACTACGGCTATAACAAACTACAGTTCATGTTTTTTAAACCCATGCTCATCGGCAGCTGGGGAAAATCCTTTATTAACCTGGAAGCCGGAAAGAATTTCGACCCTGTTCCGCTGGCGCTGCAGAATGTGATCCCCGGAAACCAGTCCTACAGTTTGGTGGCCAATACCTTTTCGCAGCTTAATTACTATGAATTTGTAGCTGATACTTATACCACGGGACATCTGGAACACCACTTCAACGGGAAGATCCTTTCCTTTATCCCTTTAATCAAAAAACTGAAACTTCGCGAAGTCGCATTTATCCGCGGGGCGTACGGTACACTGAGCGAAGCCTCAAAGAATATTAACCTGGAAGGATATAAGTATTCAGCTCCGGACCGGAATATCTATTATGAATACGGATTTGGGATTGAAAACATCGGCTGGGGCAACCTCCGGTTCCTGCGAGTAGATTTCAACTGGCGGGGCAATTACCTGACCAGGCCCGATGTACAAAAATTCGGAATCAAGGCGGGAATCCAGTTCTTTTACTAGCAGATTTTTCTATTTCAATTCATTATCAAACACTTAACTGTTACATTTACATAATTTCATTGTAGTTTTATAAGTCTGGCACGATTTTAAGTCCTAATTCAGTCAGAAGCCTATCAGGTCTTCACACACAGAAATGACTGCAACTACATATATGAAACAGATAGTAAGGATGATTCTTCTGGGAGCTGTAACTGTGCTCACGGGAGCGGGGATTATGTTCCGCGGAACAGAGGAGAGTGGGTTTATGTACAATACAATAATGGTATCAGGAATACTGATAATGGTTTATGCCCTTTACCTGCTGTACGGTTTCAGGCGTCGCAACTCTTAGCAGTTCATATTAACAAAGAATATATTCCGGCTCATAAATGGGCTGGATTTTTTATAACCATTCAAATGATCCCGGATATTGAGCAAGATCAATATGAACAGACAAAAAAAATCCCCGACTCATTAAGAATCAGGGATTTATATTTTATGCCGGTAAAACCGGAACGCTTTACTTATGCGTTAGGCTCAACAGATACAAAAGATCTGTTGTTTTGCTTCTTTCTGAAGACAACCTTTCCGTCTACAAGTGCATGGAGAGTGTGGTCCTTACCAATACCCACGTTTTCACCCGGGTGGTGCTGAGTACCTCTCTGTCTTACAATAATGTTTCCGGCAATCGCTGCCTGTCCTCCGAAAATCTTTACACCCAGTCTCTTGGAATGCGATTCTCTACCGTTTTTGGAACTACCAACTCCTTTTTTGTGTGCCATTTTATTCTAAGGTTTTTCGGTTTAAATTATTCAGCTGTTGCGCTGTCGTTTGTTGCTTTAGCTTCTTCAGTTGCTGCAGCTTCTTTTTTTGCTTTAGGCTCAGCTTTCTTCGTCTTTTTCTCAGCTTCGAAACCAGTGATACCGGTTACGATGATTTGAGTAAGCTGTTGTCTGTGACCGTTCTTTTTAGCATAACCTTTTCTTCTTTTCTTCTTGAAGATGATTACCTTGTCCGCCTGAACGTGGTCTAAAATTTCGATATCCACTGTGATACCGCTTACAGCCGGGGCGCCTACTGTTGTTGAACCGTTTACGGTAAGAAGAACCTTATCAAAAGATACCTTGTCTCCTTTTTCACCTTTCAAACGGTTTACAAACAACTTCTGGTCTTGCTCAACTTTGTATTGAAGCCCTGCTATTTCTACAATTGCAAACATTGTTTATAAATTTATTGGTTGTTAACTATATATTTGAGTGTGCAAAAGTAATAAAATTTTCTGAATAACAAGTCCTTGCACTGCAAATTCAGCCGGTTAAAAAGATAAACTGCAGAATTATTACTCTTTCGTTACTTACTGTTCAGATCCTGAGCAATCAACCAGGCCTCGCTCCAGCAAGCCTGGAAGTTAAATCCGCCCGTCACACCGTCAATATTCAGCACTTCACCGGCCAGATAAAAGTCGGGCAGAATCCGGGAGGACATATTCTTGAAATTAATCTCTTTCAGTTCTATACCGCCGGCCGTTACGAATTCATCTTTATAGGTAGATTTGCCTGTGACCTGCATCCTGTTTACGCAAAGGTTTCCGGTTATGCTTTCCATGTCCTTGGTGCTAAGGTTAGAGATACTCTTATTCAGATCCACTTTCGAAAGCCACAGAATGCGGTGCCAGAAACGGGTGGTTACATCAAAGATCCTGGAAGCGCCCAGCGTTTTCTTCGGATTCTCCTTACGGTAGGTCTGAAGAATATTCGCAGCATCTTCGGTGTCCATACCCAGGAAATTCACTACGATTTCGGTTTTATAGCCACATTCCGCCAGCTCGCGGGCTTTCCAGGCAGAAATCTTAAGAACCGCCGGTCCGGAAAGTCCCCAGTGCGTTATGAGCAGCGGCCCGGATTCATCGGACTTAAGCGATGGGATTGTAATAATGGCATTGGGAAAGCTGGTACCCATCAGATCTTTCAGGACTTCATTTTTTATGTTGAATGTAAAAAGCGAAGGCACAGCCGGAACCAGTTTGTGCCCCAACTGCTGAATCAGCTTCAGGGATTTCGGTGCACTGCCCGGCGCATATACGATATAGTCTGCAGAAAAACTTCCATTGGTAGTGGACACCTCATATCCATGCTCATTTTGCTGAATGCTCTGCACAACAGTTTTCGTTAGAATCTCAAAACCTTTTTGGTTAACGGTCTGCAGAAGTGCATCTATGATGGACTGCGATGAATTACTTTCGGGAAATATGCGGTTGTCGGCTTCAACCTTCAAGGCAACGCCCCGCTGTTCAAACCAATCCATGGTATCACCGGGCTGGAATTTGTGAAAGACGCTGATAAGCTCTTTGTTCCCACGCGGATAAAAACCTACAAGATCTTTTGGGTCGAAGCAAGCATGAGTCACATTGCAGCGGCCGCCACCGGAGATCTTAACCTTCTGCAGCACATCTGCATTCTGTTCAAGAATCTTTACCTTAAACTTTGTTTCGTCCAGATTGGCGGCACAAAAAAAACCCGCAGCACCGCCTCCAATAATAATGACTGATTTCTTATCCATAAAGCACGGCAAAATTACGATTTTTAGAACCCACCTTTTAATCGTAAATTTACGCCCCTAAATAAACATATAAAAATGTCCGTATATCACCATAAATTTGAAGTGCGCTGGAGCGATATTGATGCCAACCGTCACCTTGCAAATTCTACTTACGTAGAGTATTGCGCCCAAACCAGAATGTCCTTTATGTCTAAAAACAAAATGGGCCTGAAGGAGCTGAACCGCTGGGGAATCGGTCCCGTAATCCTGCATGAGAGATATTCCTTCTTCCGGGAAATCCTGATGGACCAGGAGGTTTATGTAACCCTGGAAATCGACGGTTTTTCTGAAGATGGAGCCATCTATCAGTTCCTGCATAAATTCTATCTGCCGGACGGCACCCATTGCGCTACCTCGGAAGCTTTTGGTGTATGGATTGACATGATGCTGAGAAAATCCACCACGCCGCCGGATGATATCCTGGAGGTACTGACCAAGTATAAATCCGACAATCATAAAATATTCACGCGCGAGGACATTAAAGCACTGCCTTTCCGTGCGGAAAACATTGATCCTGCGCTCTTAAATTCCATCTGATTCCCTAACCGATTCACCAAACCGAGATATTATGCTAGAAGATAAAAACCCACAGTTAACGCCTATTTCGCAGTATGGGGAATTCGGCCTGATAAAGCATCTGACCGAAAACTTTAGTTTCAAAAACGAATCTACGGAGATTTCCATTGGTGATGATGCTGCGGTGATCAATCCTCAGGGGCAGAAAGTTGTTGTCACCACCGATGTGCTGGCAGAAGGAGTACATTTCAATCTGGGATACGTCCCTCTGAAGCATTTGGGCTATAAAGCGGTGGTAGTAAACATCAGCGACCTGGCTGCCATGAATGCCACGCCTACACAGATACTGGTTTCACTGGCCGTATCCAACCGTTTTCCGGTAGAGGCGCTGGAAGAGATTTATGAAGGAATCGCGCTGGCTTGTGAACGGTATAAGGTAGATCTGGTGGGCGGCGATACTACAAGTTCCACATCTGGTCTGGTAATGAGCATTACCGCGATAGGTCTGGAGCATTCTGAAAACCTGGTAGGCCGTACGGGTGCCAAAGCCGGCGATTTACTTGTCGTAACCGGTGATTTGGGCGGTGCCTATATGGGTTTACAGATATTGGAGCGCGAACATTCCGTATATCTGGCCAATCCCAATATGCAGCCTGAGATGGAAGGCTACGATTATATCCTGCAAAGGCAGCTGAAGCCGGAAGCCCGCACGGACATTAAGAATACCCTTAAGGAACTGGGCGTAGAGCCAACTTCCATGATTGATGTTTCGGACGGACTTTCGTCTGAAATCCTGCATCTTTCTGATCAAAGCAAGGTAGGTTTCAGGCTTTATGAGTCCAAAATACCGATGGATCCTCTGACAATGACCACGGCAGATGAACTCAACCTTAATCCGGTGATGTGCGCGCTGAACGGAGGTGAGGATTTTGAGCTGCTGTTTACAATTCCGGCCGCTGATTATGACAAAATTAAAAATCACCCCGACTTTACCATCATTGGCCACGTAACGACTTTGGAAGAAGGCAATTACCTCGTTGCAGCGGGAAGCAATGAACTGATCGCACTGAATGCACAGGGCTGGGATGCATTTCTAAACAGATAATTATTTAAGGTTTTTGACCTTAGCATGGATTATAAATTGCCGCTAATACATGCTGAAAGTCAGGAGGGTTTTCGCAGCGGGGATTGGTGCAGTTGCTTATTATTTGGTATAAACTGATATACCTTTAACTAAATTTAATATTTAATAAAAATTCCAACAATAATGCCTAGCGGAACCAAAAAAAGACCAGCATAGCTGTTCTTGGCATCTTCCACTTGTGGATTAGTATTATAGGCTTCTCCTATTTTTTTTGAGTTAAGATTATAAATAAAAATCCATCTTATAAATGCGCCAAATGCGCCAAAAACAAATTCCACCATATCATTCGTTTTGATCCTAATTGATTTATCCCCGCTGCGCAAAGTCTCCTGACGTTGAGCCGTTCCAAATATCTTCTTGCTCGATAGAACATGAATGATTTAATCCTTTTAATAAAAAATTAAAAAATTGCTCTGTATTTAAGGGAACCAACTATTTCAAACAGGTTTTGTAAGAGCCGGCTTTGATCAAAGATAATGATTTATGGAATGTTAAGAAATGAAATTTGCTCAAAGTCAGGAGACTTTGCGCAGCGGGTGTTTTCATAATTATTTTTGTTTGTTAATAAGATTACCCAAGGCCCACAGATGATTTTCTACAAGCTTACAGGTACGATTTTCAGACTGTCTCTGATATTAGTTGTTGTTTGTTGTATTTCATGGAATAAGCCTTTCAGCTTGGGCGGAATATCTTTGACAGTACCCGTATAGCCTATTCTTTTTGTATATCCGTTATTGAAAACAAACTCTATATCCAACAGCCGATCCTTTACAATTAAATTTTTATCGACTGATTCAAATTCAGCTTCATCTTCAAGGTTATCCAATCTTTCTCGGTTATAAATATTTTTAATATTTTCTACATTCTTATTTGGTATAATAAATTTAAATTTCTCTTTAACAGGCGCATCTTTTATTTGTCTATAATATTCTCCTGTTCCATCAGTCAAATTATAACTAATTGCAGATGCCTTTACAGTAATTTTTTCGACTTTATGCTGTTTACAAGACATTAATACCATTGTAATCAGCAAAGAAAAATGTATTGTTTTCATCTTTTTAATCCCATATTAACAAATGATCGTAAATGGTACCAGTAATATTCATAACTGTCCTTGATACCTTAATTGATTATATTGCATCCTATAATAGCTAGCACAATTGTAGTCGCCCGCTGCGCAAGTCTCCTGACTTTGCGCCGTTCCAAATATCTTCTGGCTCGAAAGAACATGAATGATTTAATCCTTTTAATAGAAAATTAAAAAATTGCTCTGTATTTAAGGGAACCACCAACTATTTCAAACAGGTTTTGTAAGAGCCGGCTTTGATCAAAGATAATGATTTATGGAATGTTAAGAAATGAAATTTGCTCAAAGTCAGGAGACTTTGCGCAGCGGGAGACTTTGAGCAGCGGGGCTGGGATGCATTTCTGAACAGGTAATTTAGATCGGCTTTCAGCCTGCGGATGATCTATGACCGATTCCTTTCTCTTCAAAATGGTCTGTTTGTCCGCTTAAAATCAATTTAATTGCCTACCTTTGAATTACGCAGCACGGTAACTCAAAGAGAGGCAAAAAATTATTTTGATCGCTCCCACAGTCTCAGGAAATGAGACTTTGCAGAACCACGATTTATGATTTTATTTTTTCTGAATTTTTTCTGAATATTGCTTAGCACCGTCAGTGAATTTCAGGAAATACAAACCTTTGGTTAATCTTTGCATATCGATAGCGTAGGTAGGATACTGCTCTTCAATTGAAGTCTCGATTCTTCTGCCACTGGCATCAAAAAGTTGAAAAGAGGATAATCTGTTTCTGGATTGTATTTTCAAGAATTTTTCTACAGGATTTGGATACAGCAAAAACGGTTTTGCTGAGGATTCTTCTACACCCAATGCAAGAATCTCAATATTCTTTGTTGCAGTCGTATTTCTCCCACATGCATTTGTAGTAAAGGAGACGGTATAGTTTCCTGTGGCCGCGTAGGAGTGCTGGGGATTTTCCAATGTAGAGGTGGTTCCGTCACCGAAATCCCAAAAATAGGTTGTAGCAGAAGGTGAAGATTCATTTTGAAACTGGACCGTTTGCGAATTTACCATACTTGTGGAAAATCTTGAATTAACATCATGTGATAAAATATAGTACGTATTCATATTGTTAAAAACAACATTATGAACTGCCGTTCTTACGATTTGCGCTTCTGCCGCACTTATATTTCCGTTATAAGTCGCCAGCAAAGGATCTTTCTTGAAAATAGTGGTGTAGAAAGTATATGCGGCAACCATAGAACCTATTTCGCTGGGATGCGACTCATCAGTTTCATACAATTCCATATTTGGATAATTGGTGCGAAGCCATCTCCAAACCTTTCCTACGGGGGAAACCAAGGCTTCATTTTCTAATGCCATATGCATATACCTTTCACTGATTTTATCATCCATGCCGGTATAGGTACACATATAGGAGCCTGGTGAACAGTTGGACGCATCGCCATTTTTTCTTCCCCATGTCATATAAAATATAGCATTGCCACAAGGATTGCTGTTTCTAATACGGGTGACTAACTGTGCGCCATAGGGAAAAAGTTCTGCCTGCACATAAGGTAATGGAAATGCCGGTATCTGGCTTTGTTCCTGCAGTACTACATAGTCCCATGTTCCCAAATCAATTGTTGAAGTGACAGCAGGATTGGTGGCATGTTGCTTTAAAGTGTTTCCTCCAGGCGTATAAGCCTCATATACAAGGTTATCACCCGTACTTACTGCAATGTTCTGTACCAACTGCGGCAAATTGTTGAAGGCTGTATAGCTGTTTCCAACAAAAAAGACTTTTTTTACAGATTGAGCCAGTGAGAATGCAGAGAAAAAGCTAATAATAAAAAGTAGTTTTATTTTCATATAGATTTTTTTGCTAATATACCAAAATCCGGCACCACTAAAAAGACTACCACTACCCGCAAAGCAACGTCTGCCGATTTTGAGATGTAACCACATCGTTCATTATTATACTTCAAAGTTATCAACCTGTATTTAGCGCAGTTGTTAAATCTCCCAACTCCCCGCTGCCCAAAACACACTAATCTTATCTGCTTTTTCAATACGGGGTACAACTATTTATCTGTAGGAGATAATAAAAAACCCGAAGCGGCAATGCTCCGGGTTCAAATCAAATCGATATGCAAAGGTTGGATATCCTTAATAGTGCGGATGACAAAGTGCTGATCAGCTAAATCGCATCCGGGTCTTATGCAGGTTAAGAAAGCAGTTTCTTCACCATTTCTGAAATACTCTTACCGTCAGATTTGCCGGCAAGGGATTTAGAGGCCATTCCCATCACTTTTCCCAAATCCTTCATGGATTCAGCACCGGTTTCGGCAATGATACTGCGGATCTCCGTCTCCAGTTCTTCAGCAGTAAGCTGTTTTGGCAAAAATTTCTCAATGACTGCTGTCTGCGCGGTTTCAACGTCAGCAAGGTCCGTACGGCCCTGCGCCGAAAACTGTTCGAAAGAGTCTTTCCGCTGCTTAATCATACGCTGGAGGATAGCAATTTCCTGCTCCTCTGAAACCTCGGCACCTTTTGCCTCCGTTTTCACGAGTAAGATCTGTGCTTTCACCGCACGAAGTGCATCCAGGGCTGTTTTGTCCTTTTCGCGCATGGCGGTCTTTATGGCTTCTGTAATGTTGTGTTCTAAACTCATCTTAATTATATATTAAGTTAAACAGAAGGGCTTAATCTACGTCCTTGTTCAGGAACCTGTTCTCGCGAACCTGCATCTGCCCGCTGCTGTTTTCAGAAAGATAGGTATTGATCCGTTGTTGTGAAGCATCTGAAGTTTCAATCGAGATATTCTTTCTTTTGAAGGCAGGAACAGTTTCGAAATCATTTTCACTTTCGGAAACCTGATAACGGGAATTAAATTCCTTCAGTTTATTCCTTCTCTCGAAAACCTTTTCCTGATTAACGGTCTTGTTAATGAAAGTAAACTCTTCCTGCACCTCAACCGTTTTGGTTTCCGGTGTTTTAGCGGCTGGAACTTCCGCTTTCTCTTCTATCTTAATTTCTTCCTTCTGCTGAACCGGTTCCGGCTTAACTTCTTCCTTAGGCGTGCTGAAATCGGCTAAGGTTTCATTAATCGGTTCGTTTACGAAAAAACTGAACTCCATTGGCTTCTCCTCACTGAACGATTTGATCTCCGGAGTTTCCTGCGCAGAGGCTGAATTATCAGCCGGGTTCGGTCTGTCTTCTGTTTCAAACCTGAAAGACTGTGCCTGAAGGTCCGCCTGATCGGCAGCATCCTCATCAATAGTAAAAAGGTCATAATCTTCCTTACTCTCAGCTTCCGAACGGTAATCTTTTGCAGGAAGTTCGTCCTTTTCAATAATTCTGAATTCGTTACGCGGCGTTGGTAAAGTTTGAGATGCCGCCTGCATATTTATGCCGGAATTTTGGTCTTCATCTTCCTGATCCAGGCGGAAGAAGCCCTGTGAAGCCAAAGCTGCCGGTGCCTCGCTGTCCTGTCTTTCATTTTTCAAACGGAATGGAGACTGCTTTGGAACCGAAACTTCGCTTACATCTTCCAGCTTGATGCTGATTTTCTCGGCAGGGCCGGTGTTTTTCTTATTGTCATTGGCAAAACCGGTGGCGATTACAAGTACTTTGATTGCTGCACCCAGTTCCTCGTCTGTACCTACACCGAAGATGATGTTGGCGGTGTTGCCGGCTTCGCTCTGGATATAATCGTTAATAAGGCCTATTTCGTCCATTGTAGCCTCATTAGCCTCTTCCACACCACTTTGGATTAACAGCAGAACATCTTTCGCACCTGTAATTTTATTGTCATTCAGCAATGGAGAGTCCAGTGCTTTACGTACAGCTTCATCAGCGCGTTTTTCGCCGGTGGCGATGCCTGTGGACATCAGTGCAGTTCCGGAGTTCTGCAGTACAGATTTGGCATCACGGAAGTCAATATTAATGGTGAATGGTGCGGTAATAACCTCAGCCATACCTTTGGCAGCGTTGGTAAGCACCTCATCCGCTTTGGAGAAGCCCTGCTTGAAGCCCAGGTTGCCAAACTGCTGTCTCAGTTTATCGTTGTTGATTACAATAAGTGAATCTACGTTGTTTCTAAGTTTTTCCAGACCCAGATCTGCCTGATCCAGACGGCGGCGGCCTTCAAAACTGAAAGGTACAGTAACGATACCTACGGTTAGGATGCCCATTTCCTTGGCAATCTTGGCGATTACCGGCGCCGCACCGGTTCCGGTACCACCACCCATACCTGCAGTGATGAAAACCATCTTGGTATTCTGTCCCAAAGCAGCTTTAATATCGTCAATGCTTTCTATAGCGGCCTTCTCACCTACGTCAGGGTCGGCTCCTGCACCCAGGCCTTCCGTAATGGTAACCCCTAACTGAACTTTATTGGAAACGGGATTATTATCCAGAGTCTGTGCATCGGTGTTGCAGATGATGAAATCTACACCGTGAATCCCTTTCTCGTACATGTGCATCAAAGCATTGTTACCGCCGCCACCTACACCGATTACTTTTATTATGGAGGAATTCCCTTTCGGCAAATCAAATGAAAACCCCTCAGTGCTATAATTTTCCATAACTGTTTGTTTTTTATATTGAAGTTAATCGAAGATAAAAGTTGCTTACTCTACTTCTTCGAAGAATTTTTTTACTTTTTCCATCAGTGACTGGCCAAAGGTCAGACTTTTTCTTTTTTTCTGAACCGTTTCCTGCTCAGCTGCGGTCTGTACTGCCGCGTCCATCATTTCTGCCACAGGTTTTTCTTCCCGCATTTCCGGCTCCGCTGCTTTTTCCTCAATAACCTCTTCCGGCATCCCGGCTTTCTTATCGCGGATCTTCAGGCTTTCCATAAGCAAGCCGATGGATGTTGCATATTCCGGTCCTTTAAGATACTGATTCTTGTCGTTGGCTACGTATTCATTGGCAAACCCAATGCGGCTGTCGAAACCGGTAATAAAATTGGCCAGCTGGCGCAGGTTCTTTAGATTGGAACCGCCTCCGGTAAGAACTATTCCCGCTATCAGTTTTTTCTTCTGTTCGAAAGCTCCATAGGCTTTCAGTTCAATATTCACCATTTCCAGGATCTCTTCTACACGCGCGCCAATGATTTCGGCCAGCGTCCGCAGGGAAATTTCCTTATCGGGGCGACCGTGCAGTCCCGGAATGGTTACATAAGTACTTTCCTTTTCCATATCGGGAAGTGAGGAGCCAAACTTCACCTTAAGCTGCTCTGCATGCTTCTCGATGATGGAACAGCCCTCCTTGATATCATCCGTTATGATGCCGCCGCCATAAGGAATGACACAGGTGTGGCGGATAATGTTATCCTTAAATATAGCGATATCTGTGGTACCGCCACCTATATCAATAATTGCAACGCCTGCTTCTTTTTCTTCCTTGGTAAGCACAGCTTCGGAGGATGCAAGCGGTTCAAGTGTAAGCGCTTCCATTTCCAGGCCGGCCTCTTTCACACATCTTGCGATGTTGCGGATGCTGCCCATTTGGCCTACTACCACATGGAAGTTAGCTTCAAGACGTTTGCCGTGCATACCTATAGGTTCGTGAATTTCGCCCTCACTGTCTACCTTGTATTCCTGCGGAAGTACGTGAATGATTTCCTCGCCGGGAAGCATCACGAGTTTCTTCACCTGTTCTTTAAGTGCGTCAATATCATCTTCACCAATAAACTTGTCGGGGTTTTCCCTCATTATATAATCGGAATGCTGCAGCGACCGGATATGTTTTCCGGCAATGCCCACAGTTACCTTTTTAATTTCCACGCCCGAGCTTGCCTGGGCTTCTGCCACAGCTGCACGTATGGAGCTGATGGTTTGTGAAATATTGTTCACAATTCCCTTATGAACACCCAAACTTTTGGCCTTTCCTACTCCCAGAACTTCAATTTTTCCGTGAGTGTTGCGCCGGCCCACGATCGCAACAATCTTTGTTGTCCCGATATCGAGTCCTACTGAATACTCTTGATTTTCCATTATTTGCCGATTTGATTTTTTTTCTACTTTACCTAATTCATTCATACTGTTCCGCTCCTTACGGACGGCAGTTGCGTTTTCTCAGCCGCTTACCTTCTGCCAGCACTGCTTGAGGTGAGCTGCGCCCTCTCCGCGGCGAGTTTCACGAGTTCCTTACTGGAGGCACTGATGATACTGTCATTCTTTCCGTAACCCGGATTAAGGGTTGTCACAATCTGGTTATCATATTTCACCGAAACGCGGCTGTACTTCTCGGGTTCCTGGAAAACCAGAAATTTCTCTACAAAGGTCCGGAAGCCTTTTACCTTCAGGTCAATATTATCCAATGTACCTATTTCCACCCTGTAGTAACCGTCACTTGTAAGCAGGTTATAATCTGCACCCTCCTTGGCGATACCTATAAAATATTTCCTGCTGAAATCATCAGTCTCTATTTTCTTAACCAGTTCGGCCACCTGCAGATATTCACTTCGCTTTACATTGCCCTGAACCAGCATTGTGGGATGAGAATAAATTCTGGATAAAGGGAATTCATTCCCTTTTCTGTCCACATAGAAGTTCTCACCGCCCCTGTTCAGGCGGAAGGCCGGCACGCGCTGCATGATATCCACATTCAAAGCACCGTTCAGGTTCAGATATACGTTGGCACTGTCCACGGAGGGGAAATTACTGATTTCCTTTTCCAGTGCCGGAATATCAATGTCGCCGATTTTCCTTGATGGATTGGCCTTGCGTATGAAATCCATTACGTTTTTCTCGTCAATGAAGTATACCTTTTCCAACCCCTTTGGATAGACCATGTTAATGGATACATTTTCCATAGGCGCATTATTGAAGCGTTTCAGGGAAAAGCTGAGCAGCAAGCCGAAAATGATTACGGTTGCCAGAATCTTCAGAAGTCTCCATTTTTTTTTCATATCCTTTTTCCCTTCGGGAATAATTCTCCTATTTAACTATTTACGTGCTCACCTTGCGACAGCCAGGCTACAATGGGGTCATATAAGGTATCTATATTTCCTGCACCAACTGTAAGCAGGATGTCAAAATCCTTTTCTTTTATCTTTTCCAAAGCCGCGTCCAGACCGGCTACTTCTTTCATTTTTGCCTTAACTTTATCTGCCAGCCAGTCTGAGGTGATACCCGGAAAATTCTGCTGAATTTCACGTGCGGGGTAAATATCTAAGAGCATCAGTTCGTCCGAATTTTCAAGGCTTGCGGCGAAATCATCAGCAAAATCACGGGTCCGGCTGAAAAGATGTGGCTGGAACACTACCAAGAGTTTCTTCTCCGGATAAAAGGTCCTGATGGAGCCAATGACAGCATCCAGTTCGGTGGGATGGTGCGCGTAATCGTCAATATAAATTTTTCCACTCTCAAAAAAATGCTTGGTATAACGTCTTTTGATGCCTTTGAACGAAGCAATAGCTGCTTTTAAGGTATTGAAATCAACGCCTAGGTTATGCAGCAGTGCAATGGCGGCCGTTGCATTTTCCACGTTATGGATGCCGGGTATTTCCCAAACGAAATCCCGAACCACTTCAGCAGGTGTATGAAAGTCGAAATAAATGCGGTCCCTGTCCATACGCAGATTATCGGAATAATAATCTGCAGGCTCATTAACCGCATAAAACCTGCATGGCCTTCCAATATCTATACCTTTACGCACAAAAAGCTGATTATTTTCGGGAACCAGCGCACCGAATTCACGAAAACCCTGCTCAATAGTCTGCCTGTCACCGTAGATATCCAGATGATCCGCATCCGTTGATGTGATTACCGCCCAATCCGGCGACAGTTTCAGGAAACTGCGGTCGTACTCGTCAGCTTCCACAACAGAATATTCGCTGCCGTTAAACAGAAAATTGGATTTGAAATTCTCTGCGATACCACCTAGGAAACAGGAGAACGGTAAGTTCGCTTCTTTGCAGAGATGGGCGATGAGTGATGATGTTGTTGTTTTGCCATGAGTTCCGGCCACGGCCAGACAGTTGGTATTGCGGGTAATCAAACCAAGTACCTCGGCTCTTTTAAGTATGGTGAAACCATTTTCCTGAAAAAAGGAAAGTATAGACAGCTGTTTGATGGCCGGTGTATAAATAACCAGCGTGGAGTCTTTGTCCAGGCTCTCCAGGCCAGAATCAACGGTGTCCTCAAAGGCAATCTCAATACCCTCCATAAGCAGGGCGGTCGTCAGTTTGGTAGGCGTCCTGTCATATCCCAGGACTTTTTTACCTGAAGCCTGGAAATAACGGGCCAGGGCACTCATCCCAATGCCACCAATTCCTACGAAGTAGAAGTTTTGATACTGATCTACATTCATACTTTCAGTGTTTTAAAGATTTCATCAACTATCTGTACAGTCGCTTCAGGTTTGCTGAAAGCTGTCATATTCTTACTCATCCCGGCACGCAGTTCTGGCTTTTCACACAATTCGAGAAGCGCACTCCAAAAAAGATGTTTCATTTCGCTATCCTTAACCATTTTTGCCGCATTCATACTCACCAGGCTTTCGGCATTTTTTGTCTGGTGATCCTCGGCTGCAAAAGGAAAGGGTACGAGCAGCACGGGTTTTCCCGCAATTGCGAGTTCAGAAATAGCAATTGCACCCGCCCGGGAAACAATGACATCGGCAGCAGAATAAGCCAGGGCCATATCTGCGATAAATTCATGCATCTGAACCTGAGCAACAGAAAGCTTTCTTAGCTGTTCATCATTCTGCAGATCACGGTACCCGGATTTACCGGTTTGCCAAATCAACTGCAAATTCTTCTCTGCAAGCTTTCCAACATTCTCTTTCCAGGCGTCATTCAGTGTTGCAGATCCCAGAGAGCCGCCTACTGAAAGAATGGTAAGTTTGTTAGGGTCCAGACCCATCTTTTCTTTAGCCGTCCGGGTATCGGTTAGGCCAGCTACAATATTCTGCCGTACCGGATTTCCTGTAAAGACAGTCTTCTCCGGTGGGAATCCATTGACATTTGGGTAAGCGGTAAAAACTTTCTTTGCTTTGAAGCTGAGGATTTTGTTTGTTATCCCTGCATGGGAATTCTGTTCCTGTATAAAGACGGGTATCCCCAGCCGGGATGCTGTAAACAAAGCCGGTCCGCTGGCAAATCCGCCAGTTCCCACGGCGAAATCGGGCTTAAAATCCTTCAGTATCTTACGGGTTCTGAGTACGCTCTTCAGTAATTTGAAAGGTAATCCAAAGTTGGAGAGCATATTGCCGCGGTCTATTCCGGAAATATCGATTCCCTGAATCGCATAACCAGCCTGCGGAATTTTCTCCATTTCCATCTTGCCGTTTGCACCAATGAAGAGAAATTCGGCATCGGGAAAACGCCTGCGGATCTCATCAGCCACAGCAATGGCCGGAAAGATGTGTCCACCTGTTCCGCCGCCGCTTAATACTATTTTGAGCTGTCTGGTCATATAGACTTACGCAATGTCATTAATTTCTTCAATACTCTGTTTCTTGCCCATCCCTTCCTCATCAAAAACCTGTATCCTGGAGCTTACATTAAGTACCAACCCGAGCTGTATATAAGTTACCAGCATGGAAGTACCTCCATAACTGATGAGAGGCAACGGCTGTCCTGTTACCGGAATAATATTCACCGCTACGGCAATGTTTACAGCAAGCTGTACAAATATCATGATGCCCATGGCCAGCACAAGCAGAGAGCCGAAAAATGCGGGCATCTTACTTGCGATCATTACAATCCTGATGATGATGATCAGATACAGTGCAATGAGGAATGCGGCGCCAAAAAATCCATATTCTTCTACGATAATGGCAAAGATGAAATCTGAGGCCGACTGTGGAAGCATCTGCTTCAGTGCGCTTTTACCGGGACCCATCCCTGTGATGCCGCCGTGAACGATAGCTGCCTTGGCCTGCATGACCTGATAGTTTTTGGCCTTATCACTTTCATCTTCAACCTGGGCTCCCTGCTTAGAGTTAAGGAAAACCTCCACGCGGCTCATCCAGGTATGTACCCTGTTGCCACCAATAAGGTTTGTGTTAAGAGCCACCATGATGAAAAGTGTGATTGCAAGTATTGAGGTGCCGATGAATCCGGCGATGTACTTCCAGTTGAGCTGACCAATAATAAGAACGGCAACCGACACGATAAGTATCATCAGTGCCGTAGACCCGTTGTCTTTGCCCACCAGGAGCAGTACGAGAAGGATGGAGCCAAAAATGTAAAATATATTCTCTATGGGCAGCCTGTCCCGCTTAATCTTCTTTGTGAGATAACGGCACAGGTAGATGATCAGCATAAGATAAGCGAAAGAAGAAGGCTGGAAGGAAACCGGGGTACCAGGTATCTTGATCCACCGCGCGGCACTGGCTCCTTCTATGGTTTGCCCCGTAAACATCGTAAATACCAGCAGTCCAATGGTTACCAACAGAAACCCACTGCTTAACTTGCCTATGACTTCATACTTGATCATACCTACCATACGCATGATTACAAGACCAATGATCACAAAGAACATATGCTTTATGACGTGACCTGTAGTAGTCCCGTTGTTTACGATATATTCCAGGTTGGAACTGGCCGAATATACCGGGAAAATAGAAAAGACAGAAATCACAATGATGGCCATCCAAAGGACTTTATCGCCCTTCAGAAACTCCTTACTGCTTTCTGCTTTTAATTCGTTCATGACTTATCTTTTTTTTAATGCTGACTAAACAGCCAGTTTCTGCAATACCTCTTTCTTAAACTGATTGCCACGGTCTTCGTAGCTTTTAAAAAGATCAAAACTTGCACAGCACGGCGACAAAAGAACTGTGTCCCCTTTCTGCGCAACTGTCCTGCTTATTTTAATAGCCTCTTCCATACTGGACGTATCGTAAATTAGTTCCTTTTTGTCCCGGAAGAAGCTGATGATTTTTTCGTTATCAAGACCGAGGCAAATGATGGCTTTAACTTTTCTTTTCACAAGTTCTTCAATTTCGGTGTAGTCGTTACCTTTGTCCACTCCGCCCACAATCCATACTGTCGGTCCTTTCATACTTTCCAGGGCATAATATGCAGCATTTACATTAGTCGCTTTACTGTCGTTGATGTATTTTACACCTTCGGCTTCTGTAACCAGTTCAAGTCTGTGCTCTACCGCCTGAAAAGTCATCAGCGAGTTTCTGATGCTTTCGCTGGTGATATTCAATATCTTACCGGCCAGTGAGGCCGCCAGGCTGTTGGCGATATTGTGTTGACCGATAAGGGACAGTTCATCTACTTTCATGGAAAAGTGATCCTGCATCTTTACATAGATCTTATCTTCATCCGCATAAGCGCCCTCCTTTAGTTTTTCCTTAAGGGAAAAAGGCAGTTTCTTTGCTTTAATTTCAAGCCTCTCCAGCAGGTTCAGGCTCATTTCATCATCACGGTTATAGATGAAGAAGTTGTCATTTTCCTGATTTTCGGCAATCCGGAACTTTGCAAGCGCGTATTCTTCGTAGTTATAGTTATACTGGTCCAGGTGGTCCTGGCTCAGATTCAGCAGCAATGAGATATAAGGTCTGAAGTTCTGGATATCGTCCAGCTGGAAAGAGCTTACCTCCAGAACATAATATTCATGGTTTTCGTCGGCCACCTGTTTGGCGAAACTCTTACCGATATTACCACCCAAACCGACATTCATATTATCGTTTTTCAGTATATGGTAAATAAGCGACGTGGTAGTAGTTTTGCCGTTACTGCCTGTAACCGCGATAATCTTGGCACTGGTAAATTCTGCTGCGAATTCAATTTCTGAAGAGAGTCTGATGCCTTTCTCATTAATTTTGACAACCAGATCTGCTTTTTTAGGGATCCCGGGTGATTTTATAATCCAGTCAGCATTTAAGATCCTTTCTTCGTCATGATTTCCTTCTTCAAACTCAATATTGTTTTCTGTAAGTATGGCTTTATACTCATCCTTGATGACGCCTTTGTCCGACAGGAAAACATCCAGCCCCTTTTTCATGGCCAGATATGCTGCTCCTACGCCACTTTCGCCGCCGCCTAAAACAACTATTTTCATTTCTGCTTTATTAATCATGTTATAGTGTAACCGGACCAGCCGGTATTATTATCTTACTTTGAGCGTAATCAGGCAGATAATCGCCAGCATTACCCCAATAATGATCATTCTGTTTACAATTTTGCTTTCGTGATAACCGCTTTTCTGATAATGATGGTGCAGCGGTGACATCTTGAAAAACCTGTTATTCTGGGCATACTCCAGTCCGAATTTCCGTTTTCTGTATTTAAATACAGCTACCTGAAGCACCACGGAAATATTTTCGACCAGGAAAATGCCGCAAAGAACCGGGATAAGTAGTTCCTTACGTAAAATAATCGCCAGAACGGCAATTACACCGCCCAGCATCAAACTGCCTGTATCACCCATAAAAACCTGCGCCGGATAAGTATTGTACCAAAAGAAACCGATAACCGCACCTACGAGTGCCACAGTGAAGATGGTGGTTTCTCCCATATTGGGCAGGAACATAATGTTGAGATAATCGGCGAAAATAATATTTCCTGACACATAGGCCAGAAAGGCGAGAGTAAGGAGTATAACCACACTGGTACCCGCCGCCAGACCGTCTATTCCGTCTGTGATATTGGCTCCGTTGGAAACCGCCGTAACGATAAAGATGACTAAAGGGATAAATACAGCCCAGGCCCATTCCTGCTGACCTTGCTCATCCATCCAGAAAAGTATTTTGCTGTAATCAAACTCATTGTTCTTAAAGAAAGGCACGGTAGAGACTGTCGATTTTTCAGTGGGCATAAAATTACTTTCCACATTATTGCGGTTCACCACCGTGGCATCAGCATACTTTCGCTTTACCGTAACATCCGAATGGAAGTACATGGTTACACCTACGATTAAACCTAAACCAACCTGACCGATCACCTTGAAGCGGCCC
The DNA here is from genome assembly GCF_008831505.1 of Chryseobacterium sp. Classification (NCBI taxonomy): domain Bacteria; kingdom Pseudomonadati; phylum Bacteroidota; class Flavobacteriia; order Flavobacteriales; family Weeksellaceae; genus Chryseobacterium; species Chryseobacterium sp. Next base: position 2,561,436 of record NZ_CP044507.1, read on the forward strand.
GAAAGCCCGTCTTTATTCTTCTTGATTTTCTTCAGATAGTCATCTATAAATCCGATGGCGCCCATCCATACCACAGATACGATAAGCAAAGCGATATATACATTCAGAATCTTTGTGAAGAGCAGCACGGGAATCAGGGTCGCAATTATTATTATCAGCCCACCCATGGTCGGCGTACCTTCTTTCTGCTTCTGACCTTCCAGCCCAAGATCGCGTACCAGTTCGCCCATCTGCCTGCTGCGCAGGTAATTGATGATCCTTTTACCATATACCAGTGCAATAAGCAGTGAAAAAAGTACTGCCAGCGCTGCCCTGAAGGAAATATAGCGGAACAGGTTAAGTCCCGGAATGTGGATTCCTTTCGCAGTGAAATATTCGTACAGGTAGTATAGCATTTTAACTTGTTAAATTAGTAGGTATCATCTTCTATTTGGACATCTGCTTCCACAGTTGGTCTATAACTTCGCGGTCGTCAAAGTGGTGCCGTACACCATTGATTTCCTGGTAAGTTTCGTGGCCTTTGCCGGCAATGAGAACAATATCTTTCGGCTCTGCAAATTTTATAGCCATTTTGATGGCTTCCTTTCTGTCGGCGATCACGGTATATTTACCATAATACTGAGGCTCAATTCCGGCTTCAATTTCCCTGATGATCGCTTCCGGATTCTCCGTACGCGGATTATCGGAGGTAAGTATAGCCAATGTGGATTTACGTGCTGCCAGCTTACCCATCAACGGTCTCTTTTCACGGTCGCGGTCTCCGCCGCAGCCAAAAACGGTAATCAGTCTTTCATTTTTTGTCCGGATTTCGTTAATGCTGTCCAGCAGATTCTCCAGTGCGTCAGGGGTGTGCGCATAATCTACAACAAAGAAAATCCCACCGCCGGACTTTAATATCTCAAAGCGGCCGTTTACCCGGTTCAGTTGAGACATAGCTGTCAGCACCTCATCTTCAGTACATCCCAACTCTACTGCAACAGCAAATGCCAGCAGCAGATTATAGACGTTGAACCTACCGGTAAGTGTAGTCCAAAATTCTTTGCCGTTAAAGTGAAGCATCATACCGTTAAAATCTGCTTCCAGCATGCGGCCGTGATAGTCGGCTATTGTCTTTACAGCGTAGGTTTTCTGCTTGGCGGACGTATTCTGCATCATCACCCTTCCATTCCTGTCGTCCAGGTTTGTAATTGCTGTGGCATCCGGACTCAGGTTGTCAAAGAAACTTTTCTTTGTGCGCAGGTATTCATCAAAAGTATTGTGATAATCCAGATGATCATGTGTGATATTCGTAAATCCGGCAACACTGAAGCTTAAACCATCTGTGCGGCGCTGATGTATACCATGTGAACTCACCTCCATGAAAGCAAATTCACAACCTTCCTCTACAGCTTCTGCCAGAATTCTGTTAACCGTCAGTACATCGGGTGTGGTATGTGTAGAAGGCATCACGCGGTCCGTTATCCTGTATTCTACAGTAGAAATCAACGCGCACTTGTTATCCAGTTTTGTAAAGAGGTCAAATAATAGCGTACAGACCGATGTTTTGCCGTTGGTTCCTGTAATTCCCACAAGTTTCAGCTTTTCTGAAGGATTCCCATACCAGTTTGAAGCAATCGCTCCCAACGCCACAGCCGTATCTTTAACACGGACATAGGTGACCTGCGGATCAGTGTGTTCCGGGAATTCCTGACAAACAATAACTGCTGCACCGTTGTCTATAGCCGCACCAATAAACAGATGCCCATCTGCAGAAACACCTTTCAGTGCCACATAGAGGGATCCCTCCGTGGCCAGGCGGCTGTCCGAAAACACTCCGGAAACTTCACGGTTTATTTCACCGGAAATTTCAAGTGTTGGGATTCTGTTTATTAATAACTTTAAATTCATGAGCTATATGCCTGCCTAGGGCTCTATTTATATTCTTATTTTATTGCAGAGTGAGGTACACTTTCTGATTTTTGCCGATAATGGCACCCACTTCCGGGAACTGTTCCCTAACTTTTCCCACACCTTTATAATCAACCCTGTATCCGGCATTTTCAAGCTGTGGAATAACATTCTTGCCTATTAAACCTACAAGGGCAGGCATCCTGCCGTCTGTAAAATTCACCTTGACATTCCTGGCAGTCATTTTGGAAAGATCAACCTTTCGGTCCACCAGCATGGCCTGTTCAATATTCTGAGGTGTTTTGAGAAAAGTCTTCCCGGCAATTTCTTTAAATACGGGAGCCGAAACCACTCCGCCGTAGAACCCTTTGGAATTATCAGGTTGGTCTACCATCACATAGCAGGTATACTTAGGATTGTCGGCAGGGTAAAAACCTGCAAAAGAGGCTCTGTATTTCATAGGTCCGGGCAACCAGTATTCAAATCTGGCTGTTCCGGTTTTTCCGGCCATTTTAAGATTTGGCGTAAAGATGCTTCTGGCTGTACCTTTTTCAACAGCCTTAGTAAGCGCACTGGTCATCATTGAGATCGCTTCCGGAGAGGCCATTTTTTTTACCATAACCTCCGGTTTTGCTTCGTATACCACTTTTCCGTCCTTCATTATTCTGTCGATGAAAAGGGGCTTCAGCATGGTTCCTTTATTGGCAATGCCATTATAAAAAGTAGAAAGCTGCAGCAGGTTGAAGTTCGTGGAATATCCATAAGATATAGAAGCCAGTGTGGCTGCATTCCACCTTTTATGTTCAGGGGTTACTATGGATGGTTTGGTAACGCCCGGCAGTTCAATATCCATTTTATCAAACATCTTCCACCTCTTCAGATGATTCAGGAAGATCTGGGGATTGTCTGCGTAATGTTGTGTAATGAGTTTTGCTGTTCCTACGTTGCTGGATTTTGCCAGAACATCACTTATTTCGTAGGTACCACCACCATGCCCGTCGGAAATACGCTGTCCGGCATAGGTCCAAACCCCACTGCCCACGTTCACTGTGGATTTTTCGGTAATGAAACCATCGTCCATTGCGGCCAGCAGAGATACGGTCTTGAAAGTAGAGCCGGGCTCAATTCCGTCTTTCAGAATATAATTATAGGAATCTACATAAATACCCGGTTCCGTACGTGTGAGGTTCACCATAGCACGCACCTTACCTGTAGCCACTTCCATTACGAGAACACTGCCGTGATGAGCGTCAAACTTAATAAGCTGCTTCTCCAACGCTGAATGCGCTATATCCTGAATGCGGAGATCAAGCGTGGTAAAGACATCGTGCCCGTCTACAGGTTCAATGGCTTTCCAGAAATCAATAGGCTTCCACTGACTGGAGTTGACGCGCTGTTCCAGCCTGGTGCCGTCGGTACCGGACAGATATTTGGAAAAAGCGGCCTCCAGTCCCGATTTGTATTGCCCGTTATCCATTCCAATCGTTCCGGCACCAATTTCGGTGGTAGCCAGCTCACGTTTGAATTTCCGGTCTACAATAAATCCGCCTCGGTTTTTGCCACGGTTAAATATCGGAAACTTACGGATACGGTCGTATTCATCGAAATCAAGACCTTTTACAAGGGCATAATATTGGTTTTTTTTCCGCCGCTGCTCATCAAAACGCTGACGGTAAATATTTCGGGGCTTGCCGAACATTACATTAAGAGAGTCTGTAAGCGCACCTATATTATTGCTGTAGACGCTGTCGCGGATAACCTTAAAGTCAATGTAGATATCGTATCGCATTACGGTGGTGGCAAGTATGGAACCGTCTGCAGCGTACAGGTTGCCGCGCGCAGCTTTCAGTTTGGCCTCTCTGTAATTTTTACTGATGTAATCTTCCTTAATAGCCTCTACATTTGTATTCTGCAAAATCAGGATGCGTATCAGGAAAAGGACAAAAACAAGAAATGCCACCAATGCAAAAAGGTAGCCCCATCGTAACGTTTTACGTCTTTTTCTGTCAAAATCACTCTGCTTTTGCATAGCTACTGTCCAGTTTTATCAATAATTTGTGAGGGTGGCTTTCCAGCGGCAAAAGTGAATCCTGGATCATTTCTTTACCCAGCTGGGATTCCATTTTCACTTTTATCAGCCGGCTTTGGGCATAGGCATTCCTCGATTTATATTCCTCCGTCTGCTCCTTCAGTTCATTTACAATTTCAATTTTCTGGTTCACAAGGTGATTACTGTAAATCATTATCATCATCAGCACAAACAACAAAAGGAAATACCGGTAATGAATCTTGATTTCATCACGGTTCAGGAAGTTTCCCTTTATCAGGTCAATAAAGGTCAGTTTCTTCTGAGGCTTATATGCTGTTTTCTTTGCCAATACTATTTATACCTGAGTTTGATTCAAAGCTTAATTCCGGTTCTCATCTTTGCACTTCTCGCACGCGAGTTCGTTTCTATTTCCGCACCGTCGGGAACGGTGGCTTTGCTTTTCAGCAATTCAAAAGTTTTACTGTAATTGCCGTAAATATCGCGGGCAGGCTCACCTTCAAACATCCCGTTTTTCAGAAAACGCTTTACCAGCCGGTCTTCCAGAGAATGATATGAGATTACAACCAAACGTCCACCTGGTTTCAATACCGAATAGGCCTGCTGCAGCATATCTTTCAGCACTTCCAGCTCCTGGTTAACCTCAATCCGCACTGCCTGAAACAGCTGGGCAAAAAATTTATTCTGCTTAAACTGAGGGATATAACTGAAGATCTTTTTCAGATCTTCGGTAGTTTCAATTCTTTTTATTTTCCTGTTATGAACGATCTCGCGGGCCAACCGGCGGGCCTCCCGCAGTTCACCATAATGATAAAAAATATCGGCAAGATGCTCTTCCTCGTAATCGTTTATCACCGCACGGGCATCCAGCTGCTGCAGGACATTCATTCTCATGTCCAAAGGTGCATCACTTCGTGTGGAAAACCCCCTCTCGGCGGCATCAAACTGATGAGACGAGACTCCCAAATCTGCCAGCACGCCATCCACCTGCGTTATTCCGTAAAGCAGCAGAGAATTTTCCAGATATCGGAAATTCTGATTAACCATGGTAAAGCGGTCGTCCTCAATACTATTCTTCAGCGCATCCAGATCCTGGTCAAAGCTGAAAAGCCTGCCCTGAGGCGAAAGCCTGCTCAGGATTTCCCTGGAGTGGCCGCCACCACCGAAAGTACAGTCAACATAAATGCCGTCTGGACTGGTGACCAGATCATCTACGCTCTGCTTAAGAAGGACGGGATTATGATACATTGATTAAAATTCTGTTGTTAAATTTCATCGTCGAAACTGATATCGCCCATCACATCTTCCGCAAGTGTTGCGAAATCAGCTTCTGTGGTGACAATCACTTTCTCGTAGGCCTCCTTGTCCCATATTTCGAACAGTTCGCCGGCACTTGTAATCACTACGTCTTTGGTAAGACCGGCAAAAAGAGTAAGATCTCTTGAAATCTGCAGTCTGCCTGCAGTATCGGGTTCCACCGTCTTTAATCCGGCCGTAAAACTCCGGATAAAATCAGCGTTTTTTTTCTGAAAACGGTTCAGACGGTTTATCTTCACCATCAGTTTCTCCCAGGCCTTCATAGGATACACTTCCAGGCATGGCTGGAACACGGAACGCTTCACCACAAAAGCATCTCCTCCAAAGTCCTCCATCTGCTTCGCGAGCGATGCAGGTAACTTCAGACGGCCTTTGTCGTCAATTTTACATTCGTATGTTCCGATGAAACTCTTCATTTGGGACAAAATTATATATTTATTTCCAAAAATTCCCACTTTCTACCACTTTTTACCTTATTGTTTATAACTTTTGAAAGTGCTGTAGTGTAAACGGAAGTATCTGTAATAAAAGCAGTTGGAAAATCCTTGCGAATTACCTTTAAAATTCAGGGACCTAAGCTGCCGATTTCAGAATAAAAGATTATTTTTATAAAATGTTATGAACTATTCGGCACCACCGTTGTATTTCGTAATTTTGCAGATACTGAACAAAATCTATGATTTTTAAAACGAAAAAGAAGAAAAAATTTACCTTTATTCAGGAGGGCGAGGGCAAGCCTATAGTGCTCCTGCAGGGACTGATGGGTGGCCTGAGCAATTTTACGCTGCTTATTGATTTTTTCTCAAAACGTGGTTACAGGGTTTATTTTCCTAACTTACCTATATACGATTTGCCAATTTTAAACACCAACCTTTCCAGTCTGGCCAAATACGTCGCCAAATTTATCGAAGAGGAAGTGGGCGAACCGGCAATTGTCATAGGTAATTCCATGGGAGGCCATGTAGGCCTAATCCTTACCCTCGCCCGTCCGGATCTTGTGCGCTATTTAGTGCTGACCGGAAGTTCGGGTTTGTATGAACGCTCCTTTGGAGACAGTTTTCCGCGTAAAAATGACCGCGACTATATCCGAAAAAAAGCTGAAGAAGTCTTTTATGATCCTTCAGTAGCTACTGAAGATTTAGTGGATGAGGTATTTTCCGTAGTGAACGACCGCAGCAAAGGCATTAAGACCGTGATGCTTGCCCGCAGCGCCATCAAACACAATATGGAACCGGAACTGCACAAAATTACGAGACCTACCTGCATTATCTGGGGCAAACAGGACAACGTAACGCCGCCGGAAGTGGCCATAGAAATGGACAGGCTGATACCCGACTCCGACCTTTTCTGGATTGATAAATGTGGCCATGCCGCAATGATGGAGAAACCGGAATCCTTTAATGAAATCCTTTATGACTGGCTGAAGAGCAGGGAGTAAGGAAAAATATATGGAAGTGATCAACTTCCATTTTTTTTTAAATTATAAATATGATTATTAAAACCGTTGAGTTTGTTAAGAGCTCACAAAAATGGCAGGACTGCCCCGAACCCACTTTGCCCGAGTATGCCTTCATAGGACGCTCCAATGTGGGAAAGTCGTCACTGATAAATGCGCTGATGAATCATAAGGACCTGGCCAAGACTTCGCAAACGCCCGGGAAAACGCAGCTGATTAACCATTTTATAGTGAACGAAGAATGGTTCCTGACCGACCTGCCCGGCTACGGTTACGCCCGCGTTTCCAAAGTGATGCGTAAGGATTTTGAAAAACTCAATACCAATTATATCCTGAACCGCAAAAACCTCGTGAACCTATATTTGCTTGTAGATGTTCGCCATACGCCTCAGCAGATCGACCTGGAATTTATGGAATGGTGCGGCGAAAGTGGTGTGCCTTTTTCAATTGTCTTTACAAAAGCTGACAAACTCCGGCCTAATGCAGTACTGAAAAACGTGGAGGATTACAAGGCCAAACTGCTTGAGTCCTGGGAGGAACTTCCGCCCATCTTCATCACTTCGGCAGAGAAAAAAGAAGGTTGTGCAGAACTGCTGAAAAACATTTCAAAGACCAACGACTATCTTAAGAAAAATAAAATCAGGTTTGATGGATGATATCATCTGGACTGTAAAATCATTTGATGAACTGACAGCCTCCGAACTTTATTCAATTATCAAAGCACGGGTAGACGTGTTTGTTGTGGAACAGGAATGCCCCTATCCTGACCTGGATGGCTACGACCAGCAGGCTCTACATCTTTGGGCAGTGAAGAAGGGCGAAATTGCTGCCTACTGCCGGATCTTTGCACCGGCGGTCAAATATCCAGATGCTTCCATTGGAAGGGTTCTTACCACACAGAAGCACCGAAGGATGGAACTGGGCAAGGTTCTGATGAAATTTGCCATCAGCACAATTGAGGCTCGCTACCGAACATCTGCCATCCGGATTTCAGCTCAGGATTATCTCCTGAAGTTTTATGGCGACCTTGGTTTCGAAGATACCGGCAGGAAATACCTGGAAGATGATATTCCGCACACCGAAATGGTAAAACGGTAAAATGGTCCAAAAAAAATGGCGAAGAAATTAACTTCGCCATTTTTTTATTATTGAGCCTCCGCTTCCAGCCAACCTTTTTCTCCAAAATACTTTTTGAATTTCTGGATCTTGGGTCCCACAACTGCTGAGCAGTAGGGCTGATTAGGATTCTGATTGTAATAGCCCTGGTGGTAACTCTCGGCGGTCCAGAATTTCTCCAGCGGTGCAAGTTCGGTCACATATTTACCATTCCATTTTCCTGAACTTTCCGAAAGTTTGATGGCAGCCTGAGCTTTGGCTTTTTCCGCCTCATCCTTATAGAAGATTACCGAGCGGTACTGTGTGCCTACGTCATTTCCCTGACGGTTAAGCTGAGTGGGATCGTGAAGGAAAAAAAACACTTCCATGAGCTGTTCGTATGAAATAACTGTAGGATCGTAATTGATCTGTACCACTTCTGCATGCCCGGTTTCGCCGGTAGAGACTTCTTCATAAGTCGGATGGTCCTTATGACCGCCGGCATATCCGGAAATTGCAGATTCTACACCATTCAGCATATTAAAGCAGCTTTCTACACACCAGAAACATCCGCCTCCAAAAACAAGTTGCTCCATTTTTCTGTTACTATCCATTTTCTTGGTTTTATTATTAACGGTTTTATCTTCCTGCCCGCTGCAGGAAATTACGATTAAACTGATTACAAAGAGCAGTAATTTTTTCATGACTGTAAATTATCCTTTAGTCCACACTAATGCACTGGCTCCAAGTATAGCAGCATCTGCTTCGCTAAGTTCACTGAGTACAAGTTTCACCTTATTACGGAACACGGGTAGAAGATTCTGTTCCATATGTTCTTTTGCAGGCTTCAGTATAAAATCGCCGGCTTTAATAACGCCACCGAACAAAAGTATGGCCTCGGGAGATGAAAACATTACAAAATTTGCAAATGCTTCGCCCAGCTTCTGACCTGTGTAGCGGAACACTTCTATGGCAGTAGCATCGCCTTTTAAGGCACAATCATAGACCGTTTTAGCATTAATATCTTCTTCTGAGTATTCATTCAGCAATGAAGTCTGAAATTCGGCACGCATTTTTTTTGCGGTGATGGTGATTCCGGTTGCTGAAGCATATGCCTCCAGACTGCCATCCAAACCTGTACTCCAGTGGCGCCGGCCGCCCGGCTTTACTATGGTGTGGCCTAACTCACCGGCAAATCCATCGTGACCGTAAACCAACTTTCCGCCAGAGATTATACCGCCGCCTACACCGGTTCCCAGAGTGATCATGATAAAGTCTCTCATTCCGCGAGCTGCTCCGTACATCATCTCGCCAAGCGCCGCCGCATTAGCGTCATTTGTCATGGTGCACGGCTTTCCAAATTTACGGCTCATAAGTTCAGCAAAAGGAATGATACCTTTCCAATTCAGGTTAGGCGGTTGCTCTATTGTACCTTTATAGTAATTGGCGTTAGGAGCCCCTACACCAATTCCCTCAACCATTATCATTCCGCCGTTTTGCTGAATCAGCGGTTCCAGGTGATGGTAAAGTTCATCAATAAAGCTTTCAACCTCGGCATGGACGTCAGTTTTCATACTACCTTTTGCCAATATTTCACCACGGTGATTTATCAGTCCAAATTTGGTATTAGTCCCTCCGATATCTATTCCTATGGCCATACGCCCTGACAAGTCTGTTAATGCCATATGTTTGAATTGGAATCTAAAATTAGTAAAAATTAAAGCAAACATCGGGCAAATAAAAAGCGGCGGAAAATTTTTCCGCCGCCATATATCAGATTTCTGTACTCTTACTGAGGAATTTCACCTTTAAACAGGAAGGAAATTGTTTCCCTGTTTACCCTGTCTACCATTTCGCTGAAAAGGTAGAAGGATTCCTGTTTGTAAATTACAAGCGGGTCTTTCTGCTCATAGACAGCTCCCTGTGAGGAACGGCGCAAGTCGTCCATTTCACGAAGGTGCAGTTTCCAGTTCTCGTCGATAAGAGAAAGAGTAATGTTTTTCTCAAAATCATCTACCAAACTCTGACATTTGGTATCGTAAGCTTTCTGAAGGTCGGTCACGATTGTCATCGTCTTAATTCCGTCGGAGAACGGCACCTGTATCATCTTAAACATACTGCCTTGATTAACGTACACATTTTCGATAATCGGGAAAGACTTCTCCTTCATGAGTTCCAGTCTTTTTGAATAATCTTCCTCAGCGGCACGGTATACTGCTTCAGTAAGGTCGGCCACGGACTTGTTTTTGAAATCATTCTCAGATATAGGAGACTCCATTGTAAAGTTTTTGATCATCTCAAATTCAAAAACCTTGTAATCTCCGTCAGCTTTTGTTTTTGAAACAATGGAATGGGACACGTCGTAGATCATATTGGAGATGTCATACTTCAGGTGATCTCCAAACAGCGCATTCTTTCTTCTTTTATAAATGACATCGCGCTGCTTGTTCATAACGTCGTCATATTCCAGAAGTCTTTTACGGATACCGAAGTTGTTTTCCTCCACCTTTTTCTGAGCTCTCTCAATAGACTTGGTGATCATGGAATGCTGGATGACCTCGCCTTCCTTATGACCCATACGGTCCATCATCTTGGCAATTTTCTCTGAACCGAAAAGACGCATGAGATTATCTTCCAGGGACACATAGAACTGTGAGCTACCCGGGTCTCCCTGACGTCCGGCACGACCGCGAAGCTGTCTGTCCACCCTTCTGGAATCGTGTCTTTCTGTACCAATAATGGCCAGACCACCAGCCTCCTTCACGCCTTCACGCAGTTTAATGTCGGTACCCCTACCTGCCATGTTGGTGGCAATGGTCACCTGACCCGGACGGCCTGCCTCCGAAACAATCTCGGCTTCTTTCTTGTGAAGTTTGGCATTAAGTACCTGGTGCTGTATTTTTCTAAGCTGAAGTGCTTTTGAAAGCAATTGTGAAATCTCAACGGAAGTGGTACCCACCAGTACAGGACGTCCGGCGGCAGTCAGCCTTTCAATCTCCTCAATTACAGCATTGTATTTTTCGCGGTTGGTTTTGAAAACCAGATCCTGTCTGTCGTCTCTGATTATAGGTCTGTTGGTAGGAATTACCACTACATCCAGTTTATAGATCTGCCAAAGTTCACCAGCTTCCGTTTCAGCTGTACCGGTCATACCCGCAAGCTTGTTGTACATACGGAAGTAGTTCTGAAGCGTGATGGTGGCAAAAGTTTGTGTAGCGGCTTCGATTTTTACGTTTTCCTTAGCTTCAATAGCCTGGTGAAGACCATCGGAGTATCTTCGGCCATCCATAATACGGCCTGTCTGCTCATCCACGATCTTTACTTCACCGTCGATAACTACATATTCATCGTCTTTTTCAAAAAGAGTGTAAGCCTTAAGCAACTGGTTCATCGTATGAACGCGCTCTGACTTTACGGCAAAATCGCGGAAAAGTTCTTCTCTGGCTGCAAACTCCTCGTCTTTAGACAGGTTTTTCGCTTCCAGTTCAGCAATTTCTGTGGCAATGTCCTGAAGTACGAAAAAGTCTTTATCGTCGTTACCCTGGGACATGTATTCCACGCCTTTGTCGGTAAGGTCTATTTGGTTATTCTTTTCATCAATTACGAAATACAGGTCCTTATCCACGATGGGCATGTCGCGGTTGTTATCCTGCATATACTGGCCCTCCACCTTTTGAAGAAGGGCTCTGTTACCACTTTCGGAAAGAAACTTAATTAACTGACGGTTCTTTGGAAGACCACGGTAGGCCTGCAGCAGTTTGAATCCTCCTTCTTTGGTATTTCCGGCTGCGATGAGCTTCTTGGCTTCGTTGAAGATCTGTGAAACAGTTTGCTTCTGCACAGCCACGATCCTGTCCACGGAAGGTTTCAAAACGTCATATTCCTGACGGTCACCCTGAGGAACCGGTCCGGAAATGATAAGCGGGGTTCTGGCATCATCAACAAGAACTGAATCCACCTCATCTACAATCGCGAAATTAAGTTCACCTTGAACAAGTTCGTCCGGGGATGTTACCATATTATCTCTCAGGTAGTCGAAACCGAACTCATTGTTAGTACCGTAGGTGATATTGGAGTTGTACGCTTTCCGGCGACCTTCCGAATTTGGCTGGTGATTGTCTATACAGTCTATTGAAAGCTGATGGAATTGGTAAAGTGGTCCCATCCACGCGGAGTCACGCTTCGCAAGATAGTCGTTTACGGTAACTACATGCACCCCACGTCCGGGAAGTGCGTTCAGATAGATTGGCAGGGTACCCACGAGGGTCTTACCTTCACCTGTAGCCATCTCGGCAATTTTACCGCTGTGCAGCACAACACCACCAATGAACTGGGTATCATAATGCACCATATCCCAAACCACCTCGGTACCATGTGCATTCCAGCTTTTTTTCCATACTGCCTCCTCACCCTGGATTTCAACAAAATCCTTGGTTGCAGCCAATTGTCTGTCCCAATCGGTAGCGGTTACACGGATTTCGCCATTCTGTGCCCAGCGGCGGGCCGTTTCTTTGATGAGTGCGAATGCTTCGGGAAGGATTTCATCCAAAACCTTTTCTTCAGCAGCATACGCCTCTTTATTTAATGTATCTACCTTTGTAAAAAGGGCTTCTTTTTCATCAATATTAGAACTGTTTTTTATCTGTTCCCGGGTGGCCTCTATCTGAGAAGTGATGTGAGCTGCGGCAGCCTTAATTTTTTCTCTGAACTCGGCAGTCTTATTACGTAAGCCGTCGTCGCTTAGCTGCTGAATATCACCTTCCGCTGCTTTTATTTTTCCTACTACTTTTTTAACTTCCTTAAGATCGGTAACATTTTTGTCTCCCAGAAAGCCTTTAAGAACTTTGTTTAAAAAACTCATATTGATTGATTTCTGCCCATCCAATGGATCGAGCCACTAATAATAATTAATTTAACACAAATCCAAAAATAAAACGGATGCACCGTAATGCATCCGATTAACGGATTTTTAGTATTCGTCTTCGTTCCAAAGGAAGTCGTCATCTGTTGGATAGTCGCTCCAGACTTCTTCAATGGATTCATAAATTTCACCTTCGTCTTCAATGGCCTGAAGATTTTCCACAACTTCCATGGGAGCTCCGGTCCTGATGGCATAATCAATTAATTCCGCCTTCGTCATAGGCCAGGGAGCATCACTTAAGAAAGAAGCTAATTCTAGTGTCCAGTACATATCTTTTGTTGTATATTAAATTTTTGCAAAAGTAAAAAAATAGATGTGAAAAATAATCTTTTCCTATCTGATTTCCAATTAATTTGATTTTTATTTGGCAGCAGTTAAACAACCGTGCTTAATTGCTCAACTGGCGCACTCCCGCAGGCAACCGCACTCATTTTCTCAAAAACCATTCCACAAACTTTTTTATGCCATTGCGGAAATCTGTAGCCGGTTTGTATCCCAGCATCTCTTTTGCTTTTGTTATATCTGCATAAGTTTGGGGAACATCGCCCGGCTGATGGGGAAGCTCCTTTTTAAGGGCTTTTTTATCCAGAAAATCTTCTACCGTACCCAGCATTTCATTCAGATTGATGACTTGGCTTTCACCAAGGTTAACAATTTCGTAAACACCTTGATGCTTCTGAAGAAATTCGGCAGCTTTCAGAATTCCTGACACAATGTCGTCTATATAAGTATAATCCCGGGCAGTGCTGCCATCGCCATAAAAGGGAACCTCCCTACCCTCTGAAATAAGCCTGGTAAACTTATGTATGGCCAAATCAGGTCGCTGCCGCGGACCATAGACGGTGAAAAATCGCAGCTGGATCATGTCTATTTTATAGAGATGATGGTAAACATGTCCCAGTATTTCGCCGCATCTTTTTGTCGCGGCATAAGGCGACACAGGCCGGTCCACAGGGTCGTTTTCGGAAAAAGGAACCTTCTCATTACTGCCGTAAACACTGGAAGACGAAGCGCAGACAAACTTACGTACATCAAACTCGCGGCAAAGCTCCCAAATATTCATAGTGCCGCGGATATTTACTTCTTCATAATCCAACGGCCGTTCTATGGAAGGTCTTACGCCGGCCAGTGCGGCCAGGTGTATGACAAAATCCGGTTTTTGCGTACGGAAAACTTCAGCCAAAGCTTCTTTATTGCGAATATCCAAATACCAAAGGCTGTATCTGTCTGAAGACGTATACTTTATTGCGCGCGCAATATCCTTTTCTCTGCTTTCAAAGGTAAATGGCAATTTTTTACCGGTGCTGGTAAATGTGTTGCTGATTTTAATTCTGTAATCATAGAAATCATCAAAGTTGTCAATATTTATGACAGAATGTCCCAAATTTAAAAGCTGCTCTATAAGGTGTGATCCTATAAAGCCGCTGCCGCCCGTTACGAGGTATTTCATCTGCTGCTGTTTACTTTCACAAAGCTATTAATTTTAGACGGTCAAATCTTTATTCCGTAATTTTACATCAAATATTAAAAAATGCAGTTCTCCGGACAGATTTTAAAGATGTGCACTCAAAACGGTAAGCCCATTCAGTATTACATGACTTTGGGTTCAGATCTTATTATGATGAACCAGCTGATTGGTAAGAAACTTTCAATCCGGCACACAGGCTATCAGTGTGTCTGCTGTGACCGCGATGAGAAGCTTTACCGGATGGGATACTGCAAAAAATGTTTTTTCGAAAGCCCGTACGCGAGTGACACGATTATACGCCCGGAACTTTCAACCGCACATCTGGGAATTGGCGAGCGGGATCTGGAGGTGGAAAAATCGATACAGCTGCGTCCGCATATCGTATATCTGGCCTATACGGGCTATGTGAAAGTGGGTGTAACGCGAGAAAGTCAGATTCCGACAAGATGGATTGACCAGGGTGCCACTTTCGCCCTACCCATTGCAAGGACAGACAACCGATACGAGGCGGGTATGATAGAGGTGGCCCTTAAAGAACATCTGTCTGATAAGACGAACTGGCGAAAAATGCTGGAAGATGATTTTGAAGACGACCTGGACCTGAAAGATTTCCGGGACAAAATACGCGGATACTTCCCTGAAGATTTTCAGAATTTTTACTCGATGGAGCATGAGATGGAAAGACTGGACTATCCGTATGAAGCTCCGGAGAAGATCACCTCTGTTACGCTGGAGAAAAATCCCGAGTTCAGAGGTACGCTGACCGGCATCAAGGGTCAGTATCTCTCTTTTGAGGGCGGATTTTTCATTAATGTTCGTGCGCATGAAGGCTATGTGATCAACCTGGAGGTAAGTCACTTATAAAGGCGCATAAATAATGTAAGATAAAAGGCGCAGGGTATAAGGCAGCGCGGATGTCATAAGCTAATTTTGCCTCACAACGCAAAAACTTTGTGAGAAAAATTACCATCCGCAAATTCCTCACCGTATTCGGAATATTGGCCGGCATTCTTGTGCTGGCTCACATTGGCATTAATCTGTGGCTCAAGTATAAACTGCCGGATTATATAAAGAATAATTCGGAGTATAAAATTTCCTATAAGTCTCTGGAGGTCGCAGTCGTGACGGGCAATATAACAGCCACTGGAATATCTGTAAACACGAAAAATCCTCAAAACCTGAATGTCATAGGATTGACTGGTACCATGGACAGGCTTGAAGTAAGCAGATTGGGGATTTATGATGCACTGTTTAACAAACAGATTAATACCTCCGACCTGCTGATGGTTAATCCTGACCTGAATGTCGTGCTTGCAAAACCTGTTGATGACAGAACAGGAAAAAAACGCAGCCCTTTTGTCTTTAACAATATAAAAATTCAAAATGGCAATATCAGGCTTTTCAGGCACACAAAACAGAAGTTTGTAGAGGTGCAGGACCTGAAACTCAGTGTGGAGAACCTTCAGATGACAGAAGAATCGGTAGAATCCAGACTGCCGGTAGTTTTTGACAGTTACGACATCAGCGGAAAAAATTTCTATTTCCGGCCGGATGACGTATACGGATTGACAGCTGATCAAATAACCACGGAAAATGGTTTGATGAATATCCGCAACTTTAAAGTGACACTACTTATGGCTCCTGCGGAAGCTTTTCAGAAATACTCTGCCAAAAGCGCCCTCTTTGATTTTAAAGCGCGCGAAATGGACTTTAAAGATGTCCTTTTGGTAAAGAACAAAATTTCACTTTCCAATTTTTCCATATCCAATCCGGAGCTTAAGGTGTATACCACTACTGCACCAGCGAAAAGCAAAAAGAAGTTTAACTACGAATTGAATCTTGAAGATATTTCCCTCAATAATGCACGGGTAGAAATTCTTAAAGCAGACGGCAGCAAAATTTTCAATGCCCAAAATATGAACATCAACATCCATAAGTTTCTGATGGATGCGGAAACATCAAAAGGCAACATCCCGTTTTCCTATGAGAAATTTAACGTGGTGGGAAAAAATATAGGTTACACAGCAGGCACGCATCAAATCGCCGCCTCTCATGTTTCCATTTTGCCGGAAAAAGCGGAGTTACGAAATATTAAAGTTAGGTCCGGGGGCACAAACGGAAACACACAGGCCAACCTCAGCATAGGGCATATTGCGGTAGCAATGGATTACTGGGAATATCAAAACAGCAAACTTAAGCTGAATGCTGAAAGTGCACTGATCCATGATTTACGCGGAAACCTGGTAACCAATCCGGCGAAAGCTGGCAAAAAAGCGGATTACGAGTGGATCTCATTTCCGCTGACGCTGAAAAAACTGCAGGTGCGAAGCCCGGGACTTGAAGTAACCACGGAGGGCAAAAAGACCTCTTACACCAACCTTAACCTGAAAGCGCAAAACGTAGTAATGAATGCTGAAACAGCTAAGGAAGCAGTTCCTTTTAAAGCAGGGAATTACAGTTTGACCGTAAGCAGTTTTTCGCGCCGGCTGAACGATTTCTATAGCCTCAGTACGGGGCTGCTGAAAATTAATCCTAAAAGTTTGTCCGTGAAAAATTTTGCCATGAATCCACTTGTTACCCGGGCTCAGTTTATCAGGATGATACCGACGGAGAAGGACCTTTACGATCTGACTGCTCAGCAGATTACGGCTACTGGTAACTGGAGCCTCACCACTGCCAACAAACATCTGTTTGCGGATAACGTAACCATCAACAGGGCAAACGCCAATATCTTCCGCAGCAAAATCCCCAATGATGACCCAAGCAGGAAACCTATGTACACAGAGCTTCTGCGCAGGATAAAATTTCCATTGGTGGTAAAAAATCTCGATGTCACAAATTCGGTCCTGGAATATGAGGAAGACACAAAAAAAAGCGAAGGACCCGGCAAACTCACCTTCGCTAACTTTAATGCTAATGTGCGCAATCTGAACTCAGCAAAGCTGAAAGGAAAGTCCACAAAAATTCCGATCACCGTAAAATGCAGTTTTATGAATGCATCGCCAATGAATGTTCGCTGGAATATGGATACAGCAGCACCCAATGATGCTTTCAGCATTTCGGGAAATATTTCGGACTTACCTGCCGCAAGAATCAATGCGTTCATTGAACCTTACCTGAAGGCCCGTGCGACCGGGACCATCCAGGATCTCAGTTTCAACTTCCGCGGTAATGCTTCAGGACTTAACGGTACTTTGAATATGAAGCATCAGAAACTGCAGGTGGCTCTTTTGAAGGAAACCGGTGAAAAGAAGAAACTGCTGTCGGCGGTGGTCAATGTATTTGTAAAATCAAACTCGGGAGCCTTTCCTGCCTCGGTTGTGGTAGACAATGTGAAGCGCGACCCCTCCAAATCGTTCTTCAACCTGTTTTGGCAGGGAATTCAGGAAGGCCTCAAAAAGACGCTGATTGGGGCAAATGTGGAAAATACTGAAAAAACGGTGCGCAATACGATAAAAGATACTAAAGTTACCGCGGAACAAACAAAAACCTCGGTTAAAACCAAGGTTGAAAATGTAAAGGAAAAAATAAAGGACAACGAGGAAAAACCAGCCAAAAAAGAAGGTCTTCTGAACAGGATCTTTAAAAAGAGAGAGCCCGGCAATTAGATTCAGGAATCAGTACGGTCTGCTTCAAAATCATATTCATCCTGCTCCTCAATGGGGATATCGCGGATAAAACTGTCGAACCTGTCGCCCGGATAATTGCTGTCCGCCCCGTAAGAATCAATGATCATCCCGCGATGACCGTCTGAATCTTCAGCTACATAAAGTACTTCATTATCCTCAGGATTACTGAAGCCCTCAAAACGGTAAGATTTCAGGATCTTTAGGTCACTGGGCTCATAGACTTTCTCCGAACTGCTGAGTTTCATTTCACCGGCTTCATTCATGCGGAATTCCTGTGTTACTCCTTTCTGCATCAGTTTGTGCATCACTTGGCTCATGGTGAGCATAGGTCTTGGGGTTTCCATAATTTATTTGTATTTAATCTACTCAAAAATACGAAACTGTGGTAGCCCGGTGTTATAGAATTTGGCCAATATTTTAAACACCGGCCCTGAGTGCGGCTATCTCATCGCGTAGTTTGGCCGCTTTAATAAAATCCAGGTTCCGGGCTGCAGTCTCCATCGCTTTCTGTTTTTCACCTATCAGTATTTCAACATTTTCAGAACCGTATGCCAGGCGCTCCTCGGCAACCTGCTTCATAATTGTTTTCTGCGTGTATTTTTCGTCGGGGAAATCTTTGGCGCGACCCACAAGAGCCTCCGATATTTTCTTATTGATCTGTACCGGCACGAGATTATTAGCGGCATTATATGCCATCTGTTTTTCGCGGCGGTAGTTGGTTTCGTCTATAGCTGCCTGCATACTTTTGGTAATCTTGTCCGCATACATAATGGCCTTACCATTGATATTACGGGCAGCCCGCCCAATGGTTTGGATCATGGACCTTCTCGATCTCAGCATACCCTCTTTATCCGCATCCAGTATAGCCACCAGTGAAACTTCCGGTAAATCGAGTCCTTCCCGCAGCAGGTTCACACCAATCAGCACATCGAAGAGGCCCGTTCGCAAATCCTGCATAATCTGAATACGCTCCAGCGTTTCCACATCAGAGTGGATATAGCGGCAGCGAATACCGAATTTGGTAAAATACTTCGTAAGTTCCTCCGCCATCTTCTTGGTCAGTGTGGTTACCAATACGCGTTCATCAATTTCAGCCCTCATCTGGATCTCTTCAATCAAATCGTCAATCTGGTTTATGGTGGGCCGGATATCAATTACCGGATCCAGAAGACCAGTGGGACGTATAATCTGCTCCACATACTGGCCGCCGGTTTTCTCAAGCTCATAGTCCGCGGGTGTCGCAGAAACGTAAATGACCTGATTCTGCATCGCCTCAAATTCCTCAAATTTCAGCGGACGGTTGTCCATCGCTGCGGGCAAACGGAACCCATAATCTACAAGCGCTTCCTTACGGCTTCTGTCACCACCGTACATCGCATGCACCTGCGGTATGGTTACGTGACTTTCATCAATTACCATCACAAAATCTTTGGGAAAATAATCCAGCAAACAGAAGGGCCGGGAACCGGGCAGTCTTCCGTCCAGATATCTGGAGTAGTTCTCTATTCCGGAACAGTAACCCAATTCCTTTATCATCTCCAGATCGAGCTCGGTCCTTTCCTGTAGACGTTTGGCCTCGAGCGGCTTCTCAATGCTTTCGAAGAAATCCACCTGTTTCACAAGATCGTCCTGGATGGCACGTACGGCACCTACCATTGTTTCCTTACTGGTTACAAACATGTTAGCCGGGTAAATGTTGATTTCATCAAATACAGAAATAGTGTTTCCCGAAACAGGATCAAATGAAACAATTTTCTCTATCTGGTCTCCAAAAAACTCAATCCTGATGGCGTTATCCGCATAAGCCGGATAAACATCTACCACATCACCTTTCACACGGAATGTTCCACGCTGAAATTCGTTCAGTGTCCTGGAATACAGGGCGCTCACCAGCGAATGCAGGAGACCTGTACGCGTCATTTTTTCACCCATTTTAAGGGAAACAAGCGACTTATGGAATTCCGAAGGATTACCTATACCGTAAATACACGACACAGAGGCCACAATCAGCACATCTCTCCTGCCGGAAAGCAAACTCGCTGTAGCAGAAAGCCGCAGTTTCTCCACTTCTTCGTTAATGGAAAGATCTTTTTCGATATAAGTATTTGATGACGCAATGAAGGCTTCAGGCTGATAATAATCGTAATAAGAAACAAAATATTCTACAGCATTATCAGGGAAAAATTCCTTGAATTCCATGAATAGCTGGGCAGCCAGGGTTTTGTTGTGCGCCAGTACCAGCGTGGGACGCTGTACATTGTTTACAAGGTTGGCAATCGTAAAGGTTTTACCCGAACCTGTAACTCCCAGGAGGGTCTGATATTTTTCACCGGCAACAACTCCCTGTGTCAGCTGTGCTATTGCATCAGGCTGATCACCAGACGGTTGAAACTCGGACTGAAGTTTAAATTTCATAAGTCAAAAGTACAAAAAACATGAGTGGTATTTCAGGAAATTAATTTTGATACATCGGCCTTAAATCATATAAACCTAAATTGTGCAGTAAGCGTATTTTTGTAAAAATAACATTATGCGGACAACCTTCATCCTTATTACTGTTGCAGCGTCATGCTTAGCACTTTCCTGCCAAAACGGTACCAAAAGCCAGACCAGTACCGGTTCTGAAACAACAGCATCACCTGATACCAGGAACCCTGAACGCGGTTCCCGAAACACCGATATCGCTCCGGCCTTCAGCGGGCAGACCCGCGTAGCCGGAGTCAGCACCTCTACACCCTTCAGCGTTGATGTCATTGCCAAAGGCTTGGGAAAACCGTGGGGAATTATAAATTATCCCGGCGGCAGGTTCCTCGTAACGGACAAATCCGGATATATGAGCATCATTTCAGCTGATGGCAGCACTGTTTCCAAAATAACAGGATTTCCGAAGGTAGACACTGACGGGCAGGGCGGCCTGTTGGATGTAGCTCTGGATCCTGATTTCGCGAATAACCGTATGCTGTACTGGACTTATTCTGAGCCGGTAAGCGGGGGAAATCATACGGCTGTTGCCAAAGGAAAACTTTCAGCGGATGAAAAAACAATCGAAAATGTATCAGTAATTTTCCGCGCGACACCCACATATGATGGCGACAAGCATTTTGGCAGCCGCCTGGTTTTTGCCAAAGACGGCAACCTCTTCCTAAGTACGGGTGAGCGTTCAGATATGGAAACAAGACCGTTGGCACAGGACCAACAGGCTTACTACGGTAAAATCATTAAAATCAACAAAGACGGTAAGGCTGATGCTGCCAACCCAAAAATAAGCGGCTGGAAACCGGAAATTTACAGTACCGGTCACCGTAATCCGCAAGGCATAGCATTACATCCTCTAACGGGTGAACTTTGGGTGGCCGAAATGGGACCTAAAGGGGGTGATGAAGTAAACAGGATTACCCCTGGTAAAAATTACGGCTGGCCCACCATTACTTATGGCGAAGAGTACAGCGGTATGACTATTGGTGAGGGGATAGGACAAAAAGAAGGTCTGGAGCAGCCTGTGTATTTCTGGGATCCTTCGGTGTCTCCAAGTGGTATTGACTTTTACACAGGTACAATACCGGAATGGAAAAACAATATGATGGTAGGCTGCCTGAGCGGTAAAAAAATTATCCGTTTGGTAATTGAGAACAATAAGGTAACAGGAGAAGAATGGCTACTGGGAGACCAGAATGAACGTTTCCGGGATGTACTTAATGGTGCGGACGGAAATCTTTATGCCGTAACGGACAGTGGCAAACTGTATAGAGTAGCCAAAAAATAATAAAAGGTATCTTTGCCGAAGAAAAAATAAATTATGAAAAAGTTGATATTAACAGTGGCAGTAGCAGCTTTCGGGTTTGCAGGTGCACAAAGTGACAATGATGCTTTCCGCGGTCCGGGTGACCTGCGTGTAAATGTAGGCGCCAATTTCCAGGCAGGCGGTACTGGAATAGCTGCCATGCTGGATTATGGTTTAGGCGAAAGTTTTTCCGTGGGCGCACAGGCCGGCTACCTGCTGGGTGTTGAAGAAAATCTGCTGGACGGAGACGTGAAGGCAGAACACCGTTTTGATGCCAAAGCCAGAGTTAGCGCACACCTTGGCGATGTATTGGGCTTGCCACAAAATTTTGACATTTATCCCGGTCTGAATTTGGGACTTAAGAATTTCGGAGGTCATGCCGGAGTCAGATACTTCTTCGACAAAGGATTCGGTGTATTTGCGGAAACACAGTTCCCGATTGCAAAATACAATACCGAAGGAACCGGATACAGAAGACTTAACAACCAGTTTGCCTTCCTGATCGGAGCCTCTTTCGACCTTGGCAGAAGTGCAAGACCAGTTGGTGAATAACAAAACTTTATAAAAGACAAAACCGGAAAATATAATTTTCCGGTTTTTTTGTTTCAGTGCTGAACCTGCAAATCTACTTTGCCTCTTCCAGCTTTACAGTGAAGTGTCTGAGGATGGGGGGCTCCCAGGTGATGTTATATCCTTTGCTTATGTCTTCCCTGCGGTCAAAAACATTTTTCAGGCCCGCAGCTATATAATCCATATGGTTATTGGTGTAGGTCCGGCGCGGAATTGCCAAACGCAGAAGTTCCAGCTTAGGGTATCTGTTTTCGCGGGTTTCAGGATCACGGTCGGCCAAGAGCGTTCCAATCTCCACACCGCGGATTCCGGCTTCCTTATAAAGTTCAAGTCCAAGAGTTTGGGCAGGATATTCTGAACGCGGAACATTCGGCAGAAACTTAAGCGCATCTACAAAAACCGCGTGTCCGCCAATAGGCTTCTGCACAGGAATTCCGTACTCAATAAGTTTGTTTCCCAGATATTCCACCTGCGAAATACGGCTGTGCAGGTAATCAAATTCCGTTGCTTCATCAAGCCCCACTGCAAGCGCGTTCATATCCCGACCCGCCAATCCGCCGTAGGTAATGAATCCTTCATATATAATAGTAAAGTTAGAAGCTTTCTGGAAAACCTCTTCGTTACGAAGCGCTATAAAACCACCAATATTAACCAAACCGTCCTTTTTGGAACTCATGGTCATACCTTCTCCGTAAGAAAAGATTTCCGCGCAAATTTCCTTAATTGTCCTGTCGGCCTGGCCGGCTTCACGGGTCTTAATGAAATAAGCATTTTCAGCATACCGTGCACTGTCGAAATAGATCGGTATACCATAACGGTCAGAGAGTGACTTCACCGCTTTAATATTTTCCAGTGAAACCGGCTGACCTCCGGAAGTATTACATGTGATGGTAATCAAACAGAAAGGTATCTGCTCCTTTGGGTACTTTTTGTATACCGCTTCCAGTTTTTCAAGATCAATATTGCCTTTAAAAGGATGATCATTTTCAATATCAAATGCTTCATCAATCGTACAGTCTACCGCGTGGGCTTTACGGAATTCAATGTGTCCCTTGGTAGTGTCAAAATGTGAATTTCCGGGAATTACATCACCATCCTTTACGAGAACAGAGAAAAGCACATTCTCCGCTGCACGTCCCTGGTGGGTAGGCAGTAGATAGGGAAAGCCAGTGATTTTATTTACCGTATCAAAAAGCGCCTGAAAAGACCGTGAGCCGGCGTAACTTTCATCTCCTGTCATCATGGCGCCCCACTGGGAATCGCTCATGGCGCCGGTACCCGAATCCGTAAGCAGGTCAATATATACCTGTGAGGATTTTAAATTGAAAAGATTAAAGTTGGCCTCTTTCAACCAGGTCTCTCTTTCTTCGCGGGAGGACTGGCGGATTTCTTCAATCATTTTTATTCTGTAGGGTTCTGCGTAAGGTAATTTCATTATTATATTTAAAGTTGGATTAATGTTAAATGGAAAACCGATGCGGAACTCGCATCACGAACTGTTACAGGTACACCCGGTTTATTCCGGAGCTTTAAAGACAGTCTTATCACTGTGGAAACCGGCCACACCACCACTTACGGCAAATTTCATTGCCGCGGCGGCACTCATGCCCTGAACCTCCTTTACATTTTTTTCTTCCGTAATAATTACCCAGCCAGAAATGGCATAGGAATGCGGCAGATAGACTGCAACATAATGGTCCTTATCCACGTCAGTCATGTCTTCCTGTGTAAGGAAGCCTATCCGCCATACCACAGGGTTCTCGGAAGTCTTAACCCATACGGGTTTCGTAAATTTCTTTTTGTCCCCAACGAAGGATGACATCACATCTTTTGTAGGGGTATAAATATGTTTAATTCCCGGCGTTTTCTCCAGCAGAAGGTCCATGCGGTCCAGCAGCAGGCGCCCTACCAGGAATTTATTTCCTAAAAAGCCAAGCAGAGTAATCGTACAGATAATGGAAATAAACACCACTCCGGGCCATTTAGCTGAGATAGCCGGATAAAGATTGTCTACACTGGAAACAATATACCAAATAAAGAAAACGGTAAGTCCAAACGGACCGACAATCATCAGGCCCTGAAAAAAAGATTTCAGGAGCATATTTAATACCTGTTGAACCTGCTCTTTTGTCATGCAACCTGTGTGAATTTAACCATGAATGGTTTCTCTTTTTCCGTAGCTGCTGATCACCTGAGCCTCATACTCAAGCCACTGTTCCCAGCGCCTGTTCACCTTTTCTTCCTTTCCGAGCTGTCTCGCAAATCCTATAAAGGTGGTATAATGTCCTGCTTCAGAAATCATCAGTTCGCGGTAGAACACTTTCAGCTCTTCATCTTTTATATTCTCTGTTAAAACCTTAAAGCGTTCGCAGCTTCGGGCTTCAATCATTGCTGCAAAGAGCATTTTATCAATAATCAGGTCTTCGCGGCTGCCCTGTATTATAAATTTTGCCAGGTCGTTCACATAATCATCTTTCCGCGGGCGTCCCAGATCATAGCCCCGGGCTTTGATGATTTCGTGCACCTGATTAAAGTGATCCAGTTCTTCCTGTGCAATTTTCAGAAGTTCCGATACAATTTCAGGATATTCAGGCAGTAAGGTGATCAGCGTAATGGAATTGGTTGCGGCTTTCTGTTCGCACCATGCGTGATCGGTAAGAATTTCACTAAGATTTCCCTCGGCAATATTTGCCCATCTGGGATCAGTAGGGAGTTTCAGCTTAAACATGAACTTGATAATTTCTGTAAAGTTACTATTATTCTAAATATCCGAGCGTGGATTTGCGTCTTTCAGAATTTCAGCGATTGCTTACATCATTAGTATTATGAGCCCCACAGTGAGGTTTCGTGGCATTCAAATTGGAAATATCAACTCAACATTAAAAAAAATAAATTATGAAAACGACTAACATCATCAAAAGAAGATCCGAGAAACTTTTCCTCCTTACCATTATGTTTTTCTCCAGTATAATCGCATTTGCGCAGGATGCAGCCGATGTAGATATTACGACCTCTGAAACTACCACTACCACTACTACCGAAGAGTGGTTTACTAACCCACTGTACTGGGTAGTAGGTGCCCTGGTACTGATTGTAATTATTGCCCTTGTAGCAAGAGGCAACAGAGCCAACGACTAAATCACTTCATATATATTGTCACGAAACCGTCTCAGATTAATCTGAGGCGGTTTTTTTGCGGAGAAAATGCAGGGTTTTCCAGCCGAATGCGTCCAATTTTTTCAGTGCTTCCGCAATTATTACTGCTAAAACAATATTCATAATGTAAATCAGGATCATAAGTATCCACCAGGGCATTTGCTCTTTCAGCGGGACCACTGCAAAGTAGACAAGCGACGAGCTTATGCCCTGTGCGAAATAGAAAAAGATGGCATTGCGGCCAATATAGGTAACAAAACTCTCCTTTTTGACCTTCAGACGGTTGTAAAGCGCAAACAGAGTTATCAGTGAAAAGGATGACCAAAGAATATAAAGTGCCTTTGGCGGAAATTTGGCCTTATTCATTTTCAGGATGTACTCTTTTCCCTCGTTCCAGTAAATTACCGCCAAAATGATAAGCATAAGGCTCAAAAGTGACAAAACCCAGGGCATAGGAATCTTCTTCCCTTTCAATCGGTTTGCCAGAAGGAAAATCCCCAGGTATAATGTAACATATCCCACCTGACCGCTGGGATAATATTGCGGCATAAGATTAAACAGTGCGGTGAGTCCGAAACACAGAGCGATGAACCAATTAAGATGCTTAGGAAAAAAGCGGATAATGAGCACGCCAAGAACGGTGAGAATAAAATAGACCTTCAGATACCAGAAACTCCCCATTACCACGGGAAATGTATCGGCATTTGTATACTGATGCAGGTACCAGTTACCCAGGTTTTGCCACTGTGGCATGCTTGAGATATTCTGAGGAACATACTTGGCACCAAAAGTCGAATAGAATTCCTGCATCCAGGCAAGACCAAAAAGGTTGAGGCCGAAGACCTTGAACAGGTAATCAAGAAAAAAGAGAAAGGTCACAAAAATCATAAAGGTTATCTGCAGTTTCAACAGCCTGTATAAAGTTTTTTCCACATTTCCTCCCGAGGTCAGACCGGAAAGTGCATAGAAAAGCGGCACGTCAATCAGCAGTGAAAGTACCCTGAGTTCGGTAGGGATATAAAACTGTCCGGACCAAAAAACTGTGTGAATAAAAATAATGGAAAGCGTGGCAAAGCCCTTCGCAAAGTCAATGTAGAGGTCTCTTTTCATAGTTTCTGTTATGCCTCAAAGTTATTCTTTTTCAGCACACCTTAAAATTTACTTTTGCAGAAAAGGACAAGCGGAATAACCAACGCAATTTTGTGAAGGACTACTTCCCAATCATCTTCTTAATTGCATTTAATTTCATTAAGGCTTCAATTGGCGTCAGTGTGTTGATATCGATCTTATGGAGTTCTTCCCTGATGTTCTCCAACACCGGGTCATCCAGCTGAAAAAAGGACAGCTGCAGATTTTCCTCGGTCAGTTTTTTAACAGACTCACGCCCATCGCCGGCATTTCGGCTCTGTTCCAGGGTTTTCAGTATTTCAGCGGCGCGGTGAACAACTTTTGCCGGCATCCCGGCCAACTTAGCCACATGGATACCGAAACTGTGTTCACTTCCGCCCGGCAAAAGCTTGCGCAGGAAGATAACAGACCCTTTGTTCTCCTGAATGGAAACATGAAAATTTCTGATCCTGGTAAAGTTCAGGGTCATTTCGTTCAGTTCATGGTAGTGCGTCGCGAAAAGCGTTTTGGCCTGTGTAGGATGCTGATGCAGATATTCGGCAATGGCCCACGCAATTGAGACACCGTCGTAGGTTGAGGTGCCCCTGCCAAGTTCATCAAGCAGGATGAGACTGCGGTTGGTTATATTGTTAAGGATGCTGGCAGCCTCATTCATCTCTACCATAAAAGTAGATTCGCCTGCGGAGATATTATCGGTGGCTCCAACACGGGTAAATATCCTGTCTAACAGCCCAATTTCCGCGTATTTTGCAGGTACAAAACTGCCAATCTGAGCCAGCAGACAAATGAGGGCGGTCTGCCGAAGTATCGCCGATTTACCTGCCATATTGGGACCGGTAACCATAATGATCTGCTGCGTATCGCGATCCAGGAAGACATCGTTCGGGATGTATTTCTCCCCAAGGGGCAGAGCACTCTCAATTATCGGATGCCGGCCTTCACGGATATCAATGGCGAAACCTTCATTTAAGACTGGCCGGGTGTAACTTTCGGACACCGCCAGTTCGGAAAAGCCTACGGCTACATCCAGCTGTGCTATAAGTCCGGAATTGCGCTGGATTTCTGCCATAAACGACATTACATGATTACATATGCCGCGGTATAGCCTGTACTCTATCACCGAAATCTTCTCCTCTGCCCCCAGGATCTGGGTTTCATATTCTTTAAGTTCTTCGGTGATGTACCGTTCTGCATTAACCAGCGTCTGCTTTCGGATCCACTCTGCAGGGACTTTGTCCTTATGGGTATTACGCACTTCTATATAATAGCCGAATACATTGTTAAAATCTATCTTAAGCGATGCAATACCCGTTCTTTCCACTTCACGCTGGCACATTTCGTCAAGAAAAGACTTACCCTTCTGCTGCAGACCACGTAAATAATCCAGTTCTTCGGAAACGCCGCTCTTGATTACATTTCCTTTTGAGAGCATAACAGGCAGTTCAGCGTTAAGGTGCATATCCAGATAATGTATAAGTTCCGCATGATCTGTGAGTATCTCCAGCGAATTCCCGATTTCGGGATAGGCAAGGATTTTACTCCGGATTTCCGCAATGCTTCGCAAACTGTGACGCAAAAACCCCAATTCCTTGGGCGAGATTTTCTCTGATGCAAGTTTACCCATGAGCCTTTCCAGGTCTGAAATGGATTTCAGCAGAATCTGGATATCGTATTTGAGCATATCCTGACCGTTAAAAAATTCTATCAGCGAAAGCCGGGACTGTATTTCAACTATATTTTTCAGCGGAAGGATAATTCTCCTTCTCAGAAGTCTGCCTCCCATAGGTGTAGAGGTTCTGTCAATGATATCCAGCAAACTCCGCCCTTCCCTGTGGGCCGGCAAAACCACCTCCAGATTTCGGAGGGTAAAGGGATCCATCATAAGATAATCCTCCTGCGGGATTTTCTGAATGCGCGTAATATGGGTGAGCAGATCGTGGTGGGTATCCTCTACCAAATAAGCAAATATGGCACCCGCGGCAGTGATGGCAAGTTTAAGTTCGCTTACACCGAACCCGCGCAGCGACGAAGTCTTGAAGTGAGCTGTAAGTTTCTCTACCGCATAATTATACTGGAATGCCCAGTCCTCCAGCCGGAAAAAACTGCGGTTTTTCAGCTGTGGAGGAACGTCTTTGGTACGCTGGAACAGGATTTCGCTGGGATCAAAGGTGTTTACAATGTGCAGCAGCTTTTCCAGATTACCTTCGGAAACAAGAAACTCACCTGTAGATACATCTACCAGTGCCAGTCCGTACATTTCTTTCTCTTTATGAACAGCCAGCAGGAAATTGTTTTTCTTTGAATTCAGTACCTGGTCATTGAAGGTAACTCCTGGTGTAACAAGTTCTGTAACACCCCGTTTTACAATGCCTTTTACGGCTTTGGGATCCTCCAGCTGATCACAGATGGCTACACGCAGTCCTGCGCGAACCAATTTCGGCAAATATGAGTCAACTGAATGATGCGGAAATCCTGCGAGTTCAATATGACCCTCTCCATTTGCCCTTTTCGTCAGCACGATACCGAGGATTTGCGAAGCACGGATGGCATCCTGACCAAAAGTCTCATAAAAGTCCCCCACCCTGAAAAGCAGCAATGCATCCGGGTACTTAGCCTTAATAGTATTATACTGCAACATTAAGGGGGTTTCTTTTTTCGCTTTGGCCATCGTTAAAATTAAAATTGAGGGTAAAAATACAAATAATCTCAGGAAGCCTTTAGGGGAGCCACACACAAACAGGAAGTAAGAACAGATTTTCATTCCCCCCACCATAAGTACCGATAAAGTATCTTTGCAGCACAGAAAAATTATGGCAAAGAAATTAAAACTTGAAGATTTAGGGCGTGTGGACAGGGAAACCTTTAAACAGATCACGAAAATCCCGGTTACTGTGGTATTGGATAACGTGCGGAGCATGCACAATGTAGGTGCCGTTTTCCGGACTGCGGACGCATTTATTGTAGAAAGAGTCATTCTCTGCGGGATTACGCCTGTACCTCCACACCGCGAAATCCATAAAGCGGCTCTGGGCGCAACCGAAACTGTGGAATGGATTTATGTAAAGGATATTTCCGAGGCTTTGCAAAACCTTAAAGATCAGGGATGCACGGTTGTCGGTCTGGAACAAACCACAGCCAGTGTAAATATCGACAGTTACATAGTCAAGCGCGGGGAAAAGTACGCTCTTGTACTTGGAAATGAAGTGGACGGCCTTTCTGACAATGCCCTCGCACTGTACGACACTTTTCTGGAAATTCCGCAGTTAGGCACCAAACACTCACTGAATGTTTCTGTATGTGCGGGGATTGCGATGTGGCACTTCTTTAAAGATTTGAAATAAAAAACTGCAAAGCCCTGAAAGGCAGTGCAGTTTGAAATAAATCTAATAAAAAGTAAAAATGAAAGGCGACAAAGATATTACAATTGAGCCTTATCTTCCAAACTATTTAACGGTTTAAGCGAAATAGTACACAAAAAATGCGCTAGTCTTCAAATTTTATTATTTTAGCGTATGTTTATTAAAGATTATATTTCCAAGGACTATCCTGCGTTTAACTGGAGCGATTCTGTAGAGGCTGCTTCGGAATTTGCCAAGGAGTTTGGATATTCGCATGTCTTCATAAAAAAGAAAGGAATCTATGCAGGTGCCCTAAGCCAGATCTTTCTGGAGGAAAGTCCCGAAGGCCCGCTGGGCAGTCTGGAACTGCATTTTGAGAAATTTGCTATTCAGGCAGACGGAAGTATTCTGGACACCGTAAAGCTATTTCACACTTTCAATTCCAATGTCGTACCCGTGATCGGCGCTACCGAAAAATATCTGGGCTACATTTCCTGCGACGATATTTTCAGTGAATTTTCTAAATACCCTCTTTTTTCCGAACCGGGCGCCATACTCACCATACAGACCAACTCCAAACACTATTCATTTACAGAAATCTCCCAGATTGTAGAAACCAATAATGCCAAGATTTACGGTTGCTATGTAAGTGCAATCAACGAAGATAATTTCTGGCTTACGATGAAGATCAGCAGTGAGAACCTAACCTCCATTGACGAGACTTTCGAAAGATATGGCTATAATGTGGTGCATAAACATTACAGCGATGAGAAAGAGGATTTACTGAAGGACCGTTTTGGTTTTTTTCAGAAATTCCTGGAATTTTAACAAACCTATATCAATGAAAGTTGCCATATATTCCCAGAAAAAAGACCTGGATACTTTTCTGTACCTCAGCAGGTTCATATCTGAGCTCGCGGGCCGCGGAATAGAATCCGTACTGCACAGCGACACTGCGAACGACCTGCAGTTCTCAAAGGATTTTGAAACTTTCAGTTCAAGAGCCGAACTCCAGACCCACGGTGTGGATTTCTTTTTCAGTTTTGGAGGAGACGGAACCATTCTGAATGCACTTATTTATATTCAGGACCTTGAGATTCCGGTCATAGGCGTAAATACCGGCAGGCTGGGCTTCCTGGCGAGTTTCAGCAAAGAAGACATATTCAATAATATAGACAGTATAGTGAAAGGCGACCTGGTACTGAGTAAACGGTCGGTCATTGAAGTCTTTACCGAAAAAAACAGCATCGCATTCCCTTACGCGCTCAATGATGTTTCCATCAGCCGTAAACAAACCACGGCAATGATCACGGTTGACACCTATATCAACGATGATTTCCTGACGGTTTTCTGGGCAGACGGTCTCATCGTGTCCACCCCTACAGGCTCAACAGCGTATTCACTGAGTTGTGGCGGTCCCATCATATCGCCCACCAACGATAATTTTGTACTGACACCCATTGCGCCCCATAACCTGAATGTTCGGCCCATTGTAGTGCAGGACGATGTAGAAATTCATCTTAAGGTCACCAGCCGTGTCCCCCAATATTCACTGTCACTGGACTCCCGTCTTTATGAACTTGATATTGAGGAAGAAGTACGGCTAAAGAAAGCACCTTTTGAACTGAATCTGCTCCTGCCCAGGGATATTAATTTCTTTGACAAACTCCGGGAAAGATTACTTTGGGGAAAAGACAGACGCAACTGAAGTCATTCGCAAAAAAACCTTAACTTTACAGGATATTTCAAAACACAGATTCAATCCTTAAAAAGTAAAAATTATGAGTAGAATGTTTCCGGCAGGAGTTGCCACAGGTGAAATGGTAACAGACCTTTTTCAGTATGCTAAAGAGAATAAATTTGCGCTTCCCGCTGTAAATGTTATTGGTTCCAGCAATGTAAATGCTACCATGGAAACCGCTGCCAAACTAAACTCGCCGGTAATTATTCAGTTTTCGAATGGCGGTGCTGCTTTCAACGGTGGTAAAGGCCTGAGTACTGAAGGACAAAAATCTGCTATCCTGGGCGGTATTGCTGGTGCACAGCACATTCACACATTGGCTGAAGCCTACGGTGCTACCGTGATTTTACATACCGACCATTGCGCGAAAAAACTACTTCCATGGATTGACGGTCTTATGGATGCCAACGAAGATTTCTACAAAAGAACCGGTAAATCACTTTACAGTTCGCATATGCTGGACCTTTCTGAAGAATCTTTGGAGGAAAATATGGAAATTTCCTGCAGATATTTTGAAAGAATGGCAAAGATGGGCATGACACTGGAGATTGAACTTGGTGTTACAGGTGGTGAAGAAGATGGTGTAGACAATACAGGTGTTGATTCCTCCAAACTTTACACACAACCTGATGAGGTGGCTTACGCTTATGAAAAACTGAAGGCGATTTCTGATAACTTCACTATTGCTGCAGCATTTGGTAATGTTCACGGAGTTTATAAGCCGGGTAATGTAAAACTTACCCCTAAGATTCTGGACAATTCACAGAAATTTGTACAGGAAAAATTTGGCACAGCTGAAAAACCGATCAATTTTGTATTCCATGGCGGTTCCGGTTCCTCACTGGAAGAAATCAGGGAAGCAATTGATTACGGAGTAATTAAGATGAATATCGATACTGATCTTCAGTTTGCATATACTGAAGGTGTTCGCGACTATGTGGCTGAAAAGATGGAATATCTGAAAGCGCAGATCGGAAACCCGGACGGTGATGACAAACCTAACAAGAAATTCTACGATCCAAGGGTTTGGATCAGAAAAGGTGAAGAAACATTCGGAACAAGACTGGTTCAGGCATTTGAGGACCTGAACAATGTAAACACCCTTAAGTAACAGTTAGAATTCCAAAGGAGCTCAGTAAATCGGAAAATTACAGAACTCCTTTGGAATTCAGTTTTAATAAATATTAGATAATGGCATTTGACTGGTTTAAAAGAAAGGCGCAGAATATAACAACTTCTACAGAAGACAAAAAGGACGTTCCTAAAGGTTTGTGGCACCAGACCCCATCCGGAAAGATAGTGGAGCATGAAGAGCTCAGGAAAAACAATTATGTTTCTCCTGAAGACGGGTTCCATGTGCGCATAGGCAGTACCGAATTCTTTGAAATGCTTTTTGACGGAAATCAGTACAAAGAACTGGACAAGGACGTGGAAAGTGTGGATATGCTGAACTTTAAGGATACAAAAGCATATTCAGAAAGATTGAAGGAGGTGAAGGCCAAAACCAAACTCACAGATTCAATACGGAACGCTACCGGAACCGTGAACGGTGCGCCTATGGTGGTTTCCTGTATGGATTTCTCTTTCATTGGAGGATCTTTGGGCTCTGTAATGGGTGAGAAAATCCGCCGTGCGGTGGATTACTGCATCGAAAATAAACTTCCGTACATGATTATATGTCAGTCCGGTGGTGCCCGAATGCAGGAAGCCACTTATTCGCTGATGCAATTGGCTAAAGTGCAGAGTAAACTGGCACAGCTGTCTGAAGCCGGCCTGCCCTATATTGCATATCTGTGCGACCCAACTTTTGGCGGGATCACCGCTTCGTTTGCGATGACGGCAGATATCATTATGGCAGAACCGGGTGCGCTTATCGGATTTGCAGGCCCGCGCGTTATTAAAGAGACCATTGGGCGTGATTTGCCGGAAGGTTTCCAGACATCTGAATTCATTCAGGAAAAAGGATTTGTTGATTTCATCGTACGCCGCACCGAAATCAAGGAAACAGTTTCCAAAACGGTTAAATTACTGACCCCGGCTTAATTTTAAAAACACTCTATAGATCTCACCTTATCGGGTGAGATTTCTGTTTATGCGGAAGTTACCTACCCTGTTTGTCCGGACTCTTTCTACCTTAAGCTTTGAAAAGATCGTGATGCTTATCAGAGCCACGGCTCCTCATCCTTTATTCACACTTTTGAGTTTTTACGCAACTGCAAGGTCTTTTTCCATTGCGCAGAAACATTTTCCGAAGACCAGTGCTGCAAACGGAATCGGCAATGCTTACCGGCATGCTTTATGGACCTGCCTGATTTTGATGTACTGCTGTAAGGTTTCCTCTCCGCAAAAGGCGTTGAATTACTGTAAGAAAATTACCGACCTGCACGAGGAACTTTTCCCCAATAAACCGCTGGAAAAAAAAATGGACCTGCACAACAACAAGGTAGGTATGGATTTGTTTATGAAACTGCTACAGGGCATTCACAGACAGTTTTTTGAGACTTCATTTTTTGTGGAACACCTGATGACCAAGACGAAAACTGCGGTAATACTTTCAGATATTAATCAGAATCCGGGTGAGGAACTGGTTTACCTGGAGGAGTAGACGGTTCTTATTAAAGAGGACGGCCATCCCGTAAAGAAATGGCCATCCGGTCAATATTTAATCAATAATTACACTTCAACTACCGTTGCGCGGTAATTCTGCACCAAATCCTGCTGCACATTTGACGGCACCAGCTGGTAGTCCGAGAATTTCATGCTGAACTTCGCTTTGCCGCCGGTAATAGATCTTAGTGAAGATCCATAGTCGTTCATTTCGGCCAGCGGCACCTCAGCCATAATCTTTTGGTAATGACCTTCAGTATCCATACCGGTGATCATGGCACGTCGGGTTTGCAGATCACCCATCACATCCCCGGTGGCTTCCTCTGGGCATAGAATCTCTACATGGTACATGGGTTCCAGCAGCTGGGGCTTCGCATTGTTAAAACCATCTCTGAATGCGCCGGAAGCTGCCAGCTGGAATGATATATCGTTACTGTCCACACTGTGCATCTTTCCGTCGTATACCACTACCCGTACGTTCTGACATGGAGATCCAGTTAAAGGGCCGTTTTTCATCTGCTGCATGATCCCTTTCTTGATGGCTCCGATGTAACGGTTGTCTATGGTGCCTCCTACAATACACCAGTAGAAAGCCAGTTTACCGCCCCAGGGCAGCTCCTCAAAATCTTTCTGACGGATACTCAGTCCGGATGGTTCGTCCATTCCGTCGTAATAATTTTCAACACGCATATGGATCTCAGCAAACTGTCCCGCACCACCTGACTGTTTTTTATGACGGTAACTTGCATCAGCACGTCCCGTAATGGTTTCCCTGTAAGAAATCCGCGGATCTTTCATCTGCATCTTTACCCCAAAATCCTTCTCCAACCTTTGTTTCAGCAAATCCAGATGCAACTGCCCCTGTCCGCCAATAATGGCTTCATGGGTGTCCGCATCAATATCAAGTTTCAGGGTTGGATCTTCCTCTTTCATTTTGTTCAGAGCTGCAAAAAGTTTTTCCGTATCGGCTGTAGTTTCAGCCCAAACAGCCTTCCTTACACGGCTTTCGGGAAATTCCATCGGCCTTATGCTCCTGGTGGCACCCCGGGCATTAAGGGTGCTGTTGGTGCGCGCAGACTTAAGTTTTACAGTTACCCCCAAATCACCAGCCTCCAGCTGACGGACGGGAATTCGCTCTTTTCCTTCAGAGACAAATAACTGCGCAATTCGTTCAATTTCTCCTGTTTCGGCATTCACAAGTTCATCTCCCGGTTTCAGGATTCCGGACATCACCTTAAAGTAGGAAAGGAGGCCCACCTGAGGTTCGGAGCTTGTTTTGTAGATAAATACGGTGGTTTTTTCAGTGGGATCACAGGTCAGCTCACTGCCATCCAGCAGCCTCCTGGCCGGACGGTCCAGCGGTGAGGGCGCAATATCATCAATAAAGCCCATGACTCTCCCACTGCCCATGTCTTTCAGGCCCGAAGAGACAAAAACCGGGAAAAACTGCTGGTGCGCTAATGCGATGGTTATCCCTTTTGCCAGTTCTTCCTCCGTAAGTGTTCCCTGTTCAAAATATTTTTCCATGAGTCCTTCTTCATTTTCAGCGGCAATCTCTACAAGAGCATTATGCATCTCA
This sequence comes from Chryseobacterium sp., assembly GCF_008831505.1. Taxonomy (NCBI): domain Bacteria; kingdom Pseudomonadati; phylum Bacteroidota; class Flavobacteriia; order Flavobacteriales; family Weeksellaceae; genus Chryseobacterium; species Chryseobacterium sp. The sequence goes on from NZ_CP044507.1 coordinate 2,597,156, forward strand.
TTTGCCCGCTGTATCTCACTTTCGGGAATAGGCATCTTTTCGGGCTTGCCGCCACTTTCAGGAAATTCATACATCACCATCCTTAAAGCATCAATAATCCGGTTAAACTTGTCGCCAGCGTTCAGCGGATACTGTACTGGTACAATGCGGGAACCGAATCTTTCACGAGCTTGCTGCAGGGTACTGTCATAGTCAGCCTTGGGATGATCCATCTGATTGATAACGAAAATTGCGGGTGTTTCATAACGCTGAACATATTCCCATACAAGTTCGGTACCTACCTCTACACCATTAGCAGCGTTCAGGACAATAACGGCAGTATCGGAAACCTTCAGCGAAGACACTTCCTCACCCACAAAGTCATCAAAACCCGGAGTATCCAGAACATTGATCTTATTGTTTTTCCAGTTTACGAACATCTGGTGCGAAAAGATTGTATTTTCCCGCTGATGTTCCAGATCTGTGTTATCACTTACGGTATTGTGACCCTCTACGCTGCCGCGGCGCCTTATGGCTCCTCCTTCATACAACATTGCCTCTATAAGCGTGGTTTTGCCGGAACCGGAATGTCCCAGCATCACCACATTACGTAAATCTTGTGTTTGTGCACTCATAGTATTGATGGTTTTTAGTTTCTAGGAAAGGATGCTGCATCGAGGTAAGCCCATCATCTGCATTTTGACATACTAAAGTTACGAAACTTTAAAATGCGCAATAAAAAAGTTTCCATGGTTTATCCATGATATTTAACATTGTTTTCCGAAAAGGCCTATTTTTAACGAAATTTTCAGAAGAATGGTTTTAAGCAGAATATGGTCAGCCTTCATCATTGTTGCCATCTTAGTAGCGAGCATAAAGTATCTTTTTTTCCCGGCCTACGGCGATATTTATAATGACATGGTTGTGGGAAAGGGCGGAGACACTGTGCAAATTGCACAGCAGCCGCTTGCCAGCATGACGCCAACGGTGCAGGAGGCACTGAAAAAAACCGATCTCTACGAAGAGCAGCATATTTCCTATAAAACGGACAGCCTGAAACAGAATGTTCAGGTCTACCGCGTACAGGCTACGGACGGCGTAATCGGCACTTCCGAAACGGCAGTAAAAATCTGCATAGGGCTTATCGGGATTATGACCCTGTTTATGGGTTTTATGAGTATTGCTGAAAAGGCCGGCGGCATCAACCTGCTTTCCAGGATGATACAGCCGTTTTTTTCCAGACTGTTTCCTGAAGTTCCTAAAAACCACCCCTCATTCGGACATATGATGCTGAATTTCAGCGCTAATCTCCTGGGTCTGGATAATGCCGCCACCCCTTTTGGACTGAAAGCCATGGAAAGCCTGCAGACCCTTAACCCATCTGCTGAGCGGGCATCCAATGCGCAGATCATGTTTCTGTGTCTTCATGCAAGTGGCCTAACGCTTATTCCGGTATCGATTATTGCCATCAGGGCCTCGATGAATGCTCAGAACCCAACTGATATCTTCCTGCCATGCCTTATTGCTACATTTGCCGCTACAATGGCCGCTATGATCATCGTATCCGTTAAGCAGAGAATAAATCTGTTTCAGCCTGTAATACTGGCGTATATCGGTGGGATCTCAGCGGTAATTGCTGCTCTGGTCGTATTCCTGCTACGCCTTAACCAGTCCGAACTTGCCAGTTTCTCCAAAGTGCTGAGCAACGGAATTATCCTGCTTATCTTCTTCGCTATTGTTCTGGGCGGGATTTATAAGAAAATTAATGTTTTTGATGCTTTTATTGAAGGGGCAAAAGAAGGTTTCTGGACCTGCGTGAAAATCATTCCTTACCTGGTTGGGATGCTTATCGCAATTTCCATGCTCAGAACTTCCGGTGTGTTCGAGGGGATCATAGACGGAATGAAGTGGCTGGCTGCGGCTGCAGGCACCGATACAAGGTTTGTGGACGGACTTCCGACTGCGCTCATCAAACCTCTGTCGGGGTCGGGAGCACGCGGTATGATGGTAGATACTATGGCCACCTTCGGCGCGGACTCCTTCCCCTCACGTTTAGCGGGTATTCTTCAGGGAAGTTCAGACACTACATTTTATGTAATCGCGGTATATTATGGAGCGGTAAATATCCGCAACACAAGATATACGGTTGGAGCCATGCTGCTGGCTGACCTGGTGGGTATTACTACATCTGTTATTTTGGCCTATATGTTCTTTGGGTAAAAATATGGTTCTTGTGATAGGCGAAGAGTGCAAATTATAAATACAGATTATCAGTCACCGAAAACCTCATTATGCTGTTCGGCCACACGGATAAATGTGGTTCGTTTGGAAAGCTCTTTAAGTTTTGACGCACCTACATAGGTACACGCAGAACGCACGCCGCCCAGGATATCCCGAACGGTTTCTGCTACGGCACCACGGTAGGGCACCTGGACAGTCTTGCCTTCGGAGGCACGATATCCTGCGACACCACCAGCATGTTTGTCCATAGCGGTCTTTGAGCTCATACCATAAAACTGGCGGAATTTTTTACCGTCAACCTCAACAATCTCACCACCGCTTTCGGCATGTCCGGCCAGCATGCCGCCAAGCATCACAAAATCGGCTCCGCCACCAAAGGCTTTGGCCACATCGCCGGGAACTCTGCAGCCTCCATCCGAAATAATATGTCCGCCCAAACCGTGTGCGGCATCAGCACACTCAACGATAGCAGAAAGTTGCGGATATCCCACACCTGTTTTTATTCGGGTGGTGCATACGGAGCCGGGACCAATACCGACCTTAATAATGTCTGCACCGGCGAGAATCAACTCTTCCACCATTTCGCCCGTCACCACATTTCCCGCCATAATCGTTTTAGCTGGAAAATGATGTCTCATTTTCTGAACAAATTCTACAAAATATTCCGAATAACCATTTGCCACATCAATACACAGAAACTGCAGCCGCGAGTGGTGTTGAAAGAGGTTTTTGATTTTTTGCTCATCTTCTTTACCTGTACCTGTGCTCACTGCAATATGTTCGTAAATTCCATCTGTAGGAGTACTGAGAAATTGATCCCATTCCTGCAGCGAGTAATGTTTATGAACAGCGGTCATCCATCCATCTCTTGCCAGTGCGGCAGCCATTTCAAATGTGCCCACCGTATCCATATTCGCTGCGATAAGCGGTATACCGTTCCACTCTTTCTGCGAGTTCCTGAAGATAAATTTTCTTGTTAAATCCACTTCGGCGCGTGACTTTAATGTAGAACGTTTTGGCCGGATCATCACATCCTTAAAACCAAGTTTTATATCATTTTCAATTCTCATTCGTTGCCATTTTATGATTGACAGTCATTTGGATTTCAAGGCCACAAGCGCCGCATCTACCACCATCAAAGCTTTCTCCCTTAATTCGCTGTTTCCACGGTTAAGTTTGAGGAGTATTTGACGTACTTCACGCAGATAAACGCGTGCAAAATCGCCGTCCCCGGCAGAAATTTCCTGCGCATTATCCATAATGTCGGCATACTTTATTGTCTGCGCGTCAGGCGATATGCGTATTAACCGCTGCAGTTCTTTTTCTTTACGGGTTCGACGGTTCAAAAGTGGATAGTTCTTTTTAATATAAACATCCGTCAGCTCGATCACCAGATCCACCGTTCTTTCTGTCTCGTCTTCATTCAGGTATATATTCAGGAACTTTCGCATTTCCCCGGCGGTAACCGGAGTATCTTCCAACACATCATGCAGCAGTGCAGCAGCAAGAACAGAAATATCAGAGGTATATATTTTTAAAGTTTCCATTACCCTTATCGGATGAACAATATATCTGTCCGGTGCGTATTTGCGGAGTTGTTCACCATGAGCTCTGTCTGCAAATTCTGTTATATGTTGAAGAATATTATTCAAACTTGTATATATTACGGAAAGTGCGGCAAAATCTGTTCCTATACCCTTTCACGATAACGTCAACGTTTTTCCTGCGCGTCCATCATCTTCTTATACTTTCCTTTGCTTTTCCTTATCCGGCAGCTCACCACTTTATATTCTGGACACATCGCTTCGGAACAATGTTCGTCCGAGGTGATGATGTTCAGCATAACCTCAGGGAAATGAAAGGTTGAACTCAATATTCCCGGTTTCATTTCCTCCGTTATTCTGGCTTTGATGTCTACTTTTCCACGCGGAGACTCCACACACACAAAATCGCCGTTCTGAATTTTTTCCCTGGCCGCATCTTCCGGGTTAATGAGCAAAAGATCTTCAGTAAGAATTTCTACATTGCCGGTACGGCGCGTCATTGCACCACAGTTATAATGTTCCAACTCACGGTTGGTGGTGATTATGTAGGGATAGTCCTTACCGTAATTTTCGATTTCATTGGATTCTTTAAAATTGATGAAGGTAAATTTTCCCAGGCCGCGGTTAAATTTTTCCACATGCAAAAGTTTGGTATCAGTGCCATCCGGCGCCACCGGCCACTGTTTTCCGCTGTTTCCCAGTTCGGTCCATTTTACGCCTGCAAAGAAGGGAACGATCTGGGAAATCTCCTGCAACATTACGCCCGCACTATAATCCGGCTGGGGATAACCCATTAAGTTCATTATATCAACTATAATTTGACCGTCGGTCTTTGTTCCTTGCAATGGCTGTACTACTCTTTGTACGCGCTGGATTCGTCGCTCGCCGTTTGTAAATGTGCCTTCTTTTTCCAGGAACGAAGTCCCGGGCAGGATTACTGTGGCATGACGCGCAGTTTCTGTCATGAAAAGCTCCTGCACGATGAGCATTTCCAGACTGTCCAGTGCATTGATCACCTTCTTCGTGTTGGGGTCCGTCTGCACGACATCTTCACCAATGAGCCAAAGCGCCTTTAATTTTCCTGCAATAGCTGCATCAAACATTTCGGGAATCTTGTAGCCAATATGCATTGGCAGGTTACGGCCGTAAAAAAGACTGTATCTTTCATTAATTTCGGGATCGGTTACATCCAGATAGCCGGCACCCTGGTGAGGCTGGCAACCCATATCTGCAGCACCCTGAACATTATTCTGCCCGCGCAGAGGATTTACGCCGGCGCCCTTTTTTCCGATATTGCCTGTGATCATCGCAAGATCTGCAATAAGCTGTACTGTAAATGTTCCCTGCATCTGCTCAGTAACACCCAAACCATGAAATTCCATGGCGGCCCCTGCCGCAGCGTATGCAACTGAGGCTTCCCGGACCAGCTTTTTATCAACACCTGTGATGCGCTCCAGTTCATCAATATCCAGTTTCAGGACTTCGCCTTTCATTTCCTCATAACCCTCTGTTCTGTTACGTATGAATTCCTGATCCTCCAATCCTTCACTAATAATATAGTACAACATCATGTTGAGCAAGGCGACGTTTGTACCCGGTCTGAGCTGAAGGTGATATTTTGCGAATTTGGCCAACTCTATTTTCCTGGGATCGATCACGATGCCAGTTACTCCCTTCATCATTCTTTGCTTGATCCGGGCACCTGTTACAGGATGCGCAACAGTAGGATTGGCACCGATCACCAGGATACAGTCCGTGTAGGCCAAATCATCTATGGAATTGGTGGCAGCTCCGGTTCCAAAGGCCCGCTGCATACCCAAAGCTGTTGGCGAATGGCAAACCCGGGCACAACAGTCTATATTATTAGTACCAATAACTGCACGCATGAATTTCTGCATCAGATAATTCTCTTCGTTGGGGGTGCGTGCCGATGATATGCCGGCAATGGAATCCGGTCCGTCATTTAGGAGTATTTTTTTGAAATTCTCAACTATAAATGAGTAGGCCTCATCCCAACTAACCTCCTCGAACTGACCGTTTCTCCTGATCATGGGGCTGCGAAGCCGGTCCGGATGATTGTAAAATTTAAAGGCATAGCGGCCTTTCAGACAGGTATGACCCAAATTGGCTTCAGCATCATAGGGACTTGTTATAGAAATTATTTCATTACCCCGGCTTGCGACATTGAGGTTACAACCCACCCCGCAGTAGGTACAGACAGTTCTTGTTATCTTTTCAGGAACAGTTTCAGACAGTTGGAAAATATCGGTGATGGCATCGGTAGGACAGGTTTGTGAGCAGGCGCCACAGCTTACGCAGTCTGATTCCATAAAACTAACGTCCATCCCTTTGATGATATGTGCTTCATATCCCCTGCCGGCCATATTGAGTACCATCTGGCCCTGAACCTCATCGCAGGCGCGAACGCAGCGGAAACAGTTGATGCAGTTATTCAGGTCCGACCGCATATAAGGATGGCTTGTATCCGGTAAGAAATAATCTTTACCTGATGTTTCATATCTGACACCCTTTATACCGATATTCTGAACCACACGGTCAAACTCCGAAGGCTGGGTACTTTTACTGAAACGTCGGTCAGGCGGCAGATCCGAAAGTACCAGTTCAAGGATGTTTTTTCTTAGACTCTGGATATTAGGCGATTCCGGGTAAATAAAAAGGTTTTTCGCCATTGGTGAGTGGCAGGAAGCCATCGCTTTTGTTTTCCCGTCCCGTTCCAGCGCCACATCAACGCAGCAAACCCTGCAGGAGCCAAAGGGCTCCAGATTAGGTGCATCACAAAGCGTGGGAACTGAATGCTGCCCTTTATGCCTCCGTATGAAGGTAAGCATGGTTTCGCCGGGATAGAATTCAAATGGCTGGTTATTGATATAGGCAATGTTTTCCATCATTCTGGAGATATTAATTGAAATGCAGGTTCAGCTCATCCACAAAATACATAAGTGCATTTCGTGCCGGCAGAGGAATTCCGCCGCCATGTGCACATAATGAACCCTGCTGCAGGGTGTTCAGCAAATCCATAAAAAGTTCCCTGTTTACTGTCTTCATATCATGGGCTGCCGCGTGCAGCATCTCATGCGCGCGTTTAGTGCCCAAACGGCAGGGGAAACATTTTCCGCAGCTTTCAAAAGCCGCAAACTGGAAAAGATGTTCCAGATATTTTATCATGGGAAAATCCGAAGGTATACAGACTATAGATGCATGGCCTAATAGAAAACCTTCTGCCGCAAAAGATTCAAAATCCACCGTAAGTGACGAAATTTTCTCTACAGGTACAATGCCACCCAAGGGCCCTCCAATGTGAAGCGCCTTAACCGGCTTGCGGAAGCCACCACCCAATTCATAAATAACTTTCTGCAGCGGTGTACCCATTTCAACCTCTACAATCCCCGGTCTGTTGAAGATTCCGTCCAGAGACACCAGTTTGGTACCTCTTGATTTTTCGGTTCCCAATCGGGCATATGCAGATCCTCCGTTCTCTACAATCCATTTGGCGGCTGCCAGTGTTTCTACATTATTCACCACAGTGGGCTTAAGGAAAAGCCCTTGTTGGGTAGGGAACGGGGGTCTTGTACGTACTTCGGGGCGCTGCCCTTCTATGGCGTTTATAAGCGCGGTTTCCTCGCCACAAATGTAGGCACCCTGTGCTTTTATTACCTTAAAATTAAAAGTAAAACCTGAACCTAGAATATCTTCTCCTATCAGTTTATTTGCTAATAGCTGCCGGATTGTCTCTTCAACTGTATGTACAGCCTCAGGATATTCCGCACGGATAAAGAGGACGCCCCAATTTGCACCCGTGCAGATACCGGCTATCAGCATACCGAAAAGCACGGACAAAGGCTTCTCCTCCAAAAGATAGCGGTCTGAAAACGCACCCGGATCTCCCTCATCGGCATTACAAATGATGAATTTTTCGTCTGAAATTTCATTACGGCAACCTTCCCATTTTATTCCCATAGGAAAACCGGCGCCACCCCTGCCGCGAATCTGAGAAATTTTTATTTCATCCAGGAGTTTCTCAGGACCACTTTGCAAAGCAGTGTAAAGCAGTGCTTTAAATTCCTTCACATCATTAAAAGATTCCGTGAGGAGCGGGTAACCGGCAGAAACTCCATAATGTCCGTTCTGAACCACTTCTTCTTTTTTAAGAAGATTTTCCAGTTGGTCAATACTGTTACCTGAGTAATTTTTTCCCTGATAATGGAAAGAGGAATTTTCGTGGCAGCGACCCAAACAGGTCATATGGCCTATCGCAGACTCCTCAAAATGCTGTTTCACTATTTCGTTAACCTTTTCCTGTGTACCGGCACAGAGGCAGGCGGAACCATTGCAGATGTAGATTTGCTTTCCCCTGTTTTCAGGTTTCATAAAATCATAAGCTGTGATGCTGCCGTAGGTATTCGCATCGCCGATAAGAAATTCATCTGCCAACCAGGCAAGAGCTTCAGGAGCCGGCGTACCGTCAGCGGCTATCGCTGCCAGTCCCATTTGTTCAAACAAATTCCGCTGAAGTCCTTTACGGCCTGAAAGTGCGCTTAAATTCCTGGACATGAGTACTTTATTTAGTAGAGTGAAGTTAAGAAAATTTATTTGCGGACTCAACTATTATTTCAAATCAGCTTGATTAGGTTGGAAGCATCTATATTTGCGGAAATTTGTGCTCATGGAACCCTTCATTGTCAGCATCGCCGTATTCACTGCTGTCCTTCTGGTTGCATACAGAAGAAATTCACTTCGCCTGCTTAACCCGGAAACCGCTGTGGGAAGTCCTTCACTGCTTATTTTGCTGAATGTGACAGGAATCCTGACGTTCGGACTTCTGCCACTGCTTTATTTTCCCCTGCCAGAAATGTTTCTGGTAAACGCAGCCACCTCAAAATGGCTGTTGCTTGCCGCACTTGTCTTGCTTACGTCCTGTTTCGCCTATTTTATTGCTGAAAAAGACCTTCAGCAAAATAAGGTTTCTGTTCATCCGAAACTCCTGAGCAGCGGGTTCCTTCTCCTGTATTTTACAGTGCGGATTGCCTTTATAGCCACTTATGAGATATGGTTCAGGGGATTTTTTCTGTTTTTCTGCATGGACCGGTTGGGAACCTTTAACGCCGTCGCATTAAATGTTGTTTTATATGTTCTTCTGCATGCTGTAAACGGAAAAAGGGAGATGCTGTCCTGCATTCCCTTTGGTATCTTGCTTTGCGCAATGGCTATTTGGTTTGAATCACCTCTTCCCGCCGTGCTGATTCATCTGGCACTCACGGTGCCGTATGACATTCAGTTTGTAAGGATTAAGTCTAAGACACGTTAGCTTCTGAATTCAGTATTTCACCGAGGCTGATCATATGCTCGTGTGCGGTAAGGTCAAACTTCACCGGCACGACCGATATATAACCTTCAGCGAGCGCATTCTCATCTGCATCGGCGCCCGAGTCCATATTGTTGAAATAACCTGTCAGCCAGTAATACTTCTTGCCGTGCGGATTGATTCTTTCATCAAAATTTTCTTCCCATTTAGCTACTGCCTGACGGCAAACACGGATTCCCTTGATCTTGTCTTTGTTTAGTTTAGGAATATTCACATTAAGAACCACTCCTTTAGGCATTGGGTTTTCCAGAGTCCTGGTAACTATTTGCTGTATATACTCCTTGGCCTGGCTGAAATCGGCGTCCCAGCTGAAGTCCAGCAGCGAGAAACCTATTGCCTGCAAGCCTTCGACTCCCGCTTCTACCGCTGCAGACATGGTACCTGAGTAGATGACGTTGATGGATGAATTGGCTCCGTGGTTAATTCCTGAGACAACAATGTCCGGGCGACGAGTTAATATCTTGTCCAGGGCAAATTTTACACAGTCCACCGGAGTACCGCTCAGTGAAAAATCCCTTTGTGGGCCTTCCAGCTGTATTTCCTCAAATGTTAGGGTAGAATTAATGGTGATAGCGTGACCTTTGCCACTTTGTGGAGAGTTAGGTGCAACCACAGTCACATCTCCTATTTCATTCATAAATTCAACCAGATTCCGAACACCCGGAGCGGTTATGCCATCATCATTGGTGACTAATATCTGAGGTCTCTGCATATTCCTTTCTATTTTTAACAAAAATAATTAAAAAACCCCGTTATCTTGCAATTAGGTATTAAATTTGAAGTTCTGACGAGCCATGTAACAACCACGGCTATATTTTAACTAATAACAGTATAAGTTTACAGTATGTTTAAAAAGTCCAAACTAAATAAATTACTTTTATTTGTTCCTTTAATGAGTCTGATGTTCTGTTTCAATGCAGCCCAGAATGACGACGAAAAGATGCAGACCATCATGGTTAGCGTGAAAAACACGCTCTCTTATCTTCATTACAGTCCGAAACCAATTAACGATGCGTATTCCCAGGAGGTATACGATAAATATTTTGAGATGGTAGATTTCGGCAAGAGGTATTTCCTGCAGTCCGATATGGCTGAATTCAGCAAACACCGTACTAAACTTGATGATTATCTGAACCGAGGTGACCTTACCTTCTACAAACTTACTGTGGACAGGCTTTATCAGCGTGTTGACGAGATAGACAAGATCACGCAGGAAATCTTCAGCAAGCCTATAAATCTGAATGAGGATGAAGTGCTTATCCTGGAACACAAAATTAAAAAAGCACCGGTTAACCGCGAGGAGCAGTATAATGAATGGAAGAAATTCATCAAGTACAATATCCTTCAGGAAATGGAAACGCTGAACAGCAGGGAAGAAAGCCAGCGTAAAAAGAAGGACAGTGTTCAGAAATTCGGTCTTAAGGATACCATAAAACTGGAAATTCTGACCCCCGAGCAAAAACTGACTAAAGCGACAGGTGAGGTGAAGGATCTTATGGGAGAAACCTTTACACGTTTTAAGAAAAGAAAGAAAATGGACTGGTTTACGGTCTATATGAATGCTTATTCTGAGGTTTTCGATCCGCATACCAATTATTTTTCACCCCGGGATAAAGAAGATTTTGATGTAAACTTCACCGGCAAAGTGATAGGCATCGGAGCCATTATCCAGGAGAGAAAAGGAAACCTATTTCTGGGAGCACTTACTGTTGGAGCACCTGCCTGGAAATCCAAACAGCTTTCCGAAGGCGACAAAATTCTTAAAGTAAAATCACTGCCAAACAAGGAGGCCGTCAATGTGGTAGGCATGCTGTCTGATGAGGCGGTAAGGCTTATTCGCGGCAAGGAAGGCACAGCAGTAACTTTAACCGTTGAGAAGAAAGATAAAACTGTGAAGGAAGTCACAATGATACGTGAGGAAGTGGCCATGGAGGATACTTATGCCCGAAGCATCATCATAAATTCTAAAGACGGCAAGAAATTCGGATTCATTAACCTTCCGGGATTCAATGCCGAGTTTGACAAGGAAGATGGCCGTAATGCCTCTGACGATATTAAGAATGAGATCATCAAGCTGAAAGCGCAGAATGTACAGGGAATTATTCTGGATTTGCGGAATAATGGCGGTGGGTCACTGACTGAAGTGGGCGACATCATGGGGCTTTTCATGAATGCCGGGCCTTATGTGCAGGTTAAGGATGGACAGGGTAAGATTCAGACTCTTAGAAATAAAACCAATGCACCAATCTGGACCGGACCACTGGCAATCATGCAGAATGAACTTTCTGCCTCTGCTTCCGAAATTCTGGCAGGAGCCATGCAGGATTACGGCCGCGCGGTAGTGCTGGGCTCTCCCCAATCCTTTGGTAAAGGAACTGTACAGACGTTTGTGGACCTGAACCGTTTCCTGAATACCAATGATGATTTCGGTTCGCTGAAACTCACCATTCAGAAGTTCTACCGTATTACCGGCGAATCCACACAGAAGAAAGGTATTGAATCGGATATAAAGATGAAGGACTTCTTCACATTTTCCGAAATTGGAGAACGCTATGACGATTATGCGTTGGCCTGGGACAAAATTCCTCAGGTAGCTTTCAATAAAGTAAACGGCATCAATATTCCGAAAATGCAGCAAAACAGCGCGCAGCGAATGAGCGTAAACTCCAATTATCAGTTATTGCTTGAATCTGCACAGTGGAAGGAAAAAATGGGTAAGGAAGAGAGTATTACGGTGAACCAAACCAAGTTTTTCGCACTGATGAAACAGCGAAAAGATGAAATCAGGAAATTTGAGAAACTGGATAAATTCAATAACGGACTGGTGTTTTCCATTTATCCTCAGGAAGTGCAGCGGGAAAAGACAGATGAAGTCTTCAGGAAAAAGACTGAGAACTGGAAAAAGATGCTTTCCAAAGATGTTTATCTGGAAGAAGCCGTCAATGTAATTTCTGAAATGATTTAACAGCCATCAATCGTAAACAAAAAAATCGTCATTTTCCAATGACGATTTTTTTGTTCTATAAATATTTGCATTATTTTATTTCCACGCACCCTATTCTTCCCCCTGCGTTTCCGGTAGGTTGGGTTTTGAAATCATCGGCCTGGGCATGAATGATAATTGATTTTCCGTAGAGGTTTTTTGCAGGATCACTACAACCCAGACACCATTTGTCCGTTTTCATCACCAGTCTTGAAGTACCGTTACCATCCGCTTTCAGATTTCCCAGGTCGCCGATATGGTGTTCGCCCATACCCCATTTACCGTGGTCGTGTGAAGTCGGATTCCAGTGTCCACCGGCTGAACTCCCATCCGCAGCACTGCAGTCTCCGTTTTCATGAATGTGTGCCGCATGTATGCCGTTGGGTTTCAGTTTCAGCACATTCATATCCAGTTCTACTGAACCCCCTTTTTGGGTAAACATTGCGGTTCCCTGAACCTCGGAGTTGCTTTTTGATTCAATTGTATACGTCTTGGTTGTAGCACAGGAAGTGAGCATTAAAGCCAGCACAGCGGCTACGGAGAATGTCGTTTTAGTCATTGCAGAAATTTTTACCGTAAATTTAGTACTATTTAAATGAGTAATCAACGTCAAATGGCCAATATGAAAGTTTCACTCTGAATTCTGTAATTAACTGAGGTATTTAAGATATCACACCGCTCCCCAGCAGTTCTTCACCGTTGTACCAAGCTGCAAACTGACCCTCCGCAATAGCGGACTGCGGTCCAGCAAACTCGATGTAGAGGCCGTCCTCAAACTGATACAAGACCGCTTCTTCCAAGCCCTGCCTGTATCTGATTCGGGCCTGCACCGGCATTGATCCGCCGTTTTCCAGCCTTAAATCTTCGCGAACCCAGTGAACATCAGCATTATCAATCTTAAGCGCCTTTCTGAAAAGGCCTGGAAAGTTACGGCCTTCACCCACGTAAATGATATTGTGTTCCATATCCCTGGAAATAATAAAGCAGCTCTCTTTGTGCCCACCTATTCCCAAACCCTTGCTTTGGCCAATCGTGAAGAACTGTGCGCCCTGGTGGGTCCCAATCACTTTACCGCCCTCTTTACTGTATTTTATTTTGGCTGACAGGAACTCCAACTCCTCCTGCTTGGAGTTAAATTCCGGGATTTCCTCGTGAAAAGCGGGAAAATCATTGAATATTTCAACAATCTCGCCTTCTTTCGGCACCAACTGCTGCTGAAGGAAAGTTGGAAGACTAACTTTACCTATGAAGCAAAGTCCCTGGGAATCTTTCTTTTCTGCAGTAACAAGTCCTATTTCCTTCGCAATCGCACGAACCTCCGGCTTTGTAAGTTCGCCAATGGGGAACAGGGCTTTTGACAGCTGCTCCTGGCTAAGCTGGCACAGGAAATACGACTGGTCCTTATTATTATCCTTACCCGCCATTAAACGGTAGGTGGTATCACCGCTTTCATTTTCAAACGAATCAACACGGGCGTAGTGTCCTGTGGCTACCTTATCAGCACCCAGAGACAGCGCAGTTTCCAGGAAAACATCAAACTTAACCTCACGGTTGCACAGAATATCCGGATTGGGTGTACGCCCGTTCTGATATTCGGCAAACATATAATCCACGATTCTTTCTTTATAAAGGTCGCTCATATCAATCACCTGAAAAGGAATTCCCAGTTTTTGAGCTACCATAAGGGCATCATTGCTGTCCTCCACCCAGGGGCATTCGTCCTCTAATGTGACAGAAGCGTCGTTCCAGTTCCGCATAAAGAGAGCGATCACCTCGTGACCCTGTTGCTGCAAAAGGTACGCAGCTACTGAAGAATCCACTCCGCCGGAAAGTCCAACTACAATCTTCATTATTAAGTAAATTTTTGCAAAATTAAGGTTTTAGGAATGATTGTACGCGTTCCAAGGATTTATGCTGTGCATCAGCGTCATTGACAGTACACTTATTTCCTGAGCCTGCGCGGTAACACGCTATAAAAAAGACCGCATTTCTGCGGTCCCCGGTTTAATAAATTCAGCTATCAGGCTTTTTCTTTCTTTGTTTTAGGAGCCACTTCCTTCTCCAGCCCATCTTTTTCCTCATTCAGTTTTAACACAATGTTCTGACCCTCGGAGATCTGCTTATTTACAAGCATTTCAGCTATAAGATCTTCAATATATTTCTGAATAGCTCTCTTCAGCGGACGTGCACCAAAGTCTTTGTCCCAACCTTTTTCGGCAATAAAATCCTGAGCTTCTTCAGTCAGTTCTACAGAATAGCCCAGTTTTTCAAGTCTCGCGTACAGTTTGGAAAGTTCCAGATTGATAATCTGTTTAATGTCTTCTTTGGAAAGTGAGTTAAAGATGATGATGTCATCAATTCTGTTCAGGAATTCCGGTGCGAAAGCCTTCTTCAGCGCATTTTCAATAGTTGCTCTGGCACGTGCGTCCGAAGATGATTTTTTGGCTGTTGTGCCGAATCCTACTCCATCTCCAAAATCCTTAAGGTCCCGGGTTCCGATATTAGATGTAAGGATGATTATCGTATTACGGAAATCGATCTTACGGCCCAAACTGTCGGTAATGTGTCCTTCGTCCAGAATCTGAAGAAGTATATTGAATACATCAGGATGCGCTTTTTCAATTTCGTCCAAAAGCAGTACTGCGTAAGGCTTTCTCCGGACGGCTTCAGTGAGCTGCCCTCCTTCTTCGTATCCTACATATCCCGGAGGCGCACCTACCAGCCTGGAAACAGCGAACTTCTCCATATATTCGCTCATGTCGATACGGATAAGCGCATCATCGCTGTCAAAGAGTTCACGGGCCATCACTTTCGCCAGTTCTGTCTTACCAACGCCGGTGGTTCCCAGGAAGATAAACGTACCAATAGGTCGGTTAGGATCTTTAAGACCGGCACGGTTTCTTTGAATGGCTTTCACCACCTTTTTCACAGCATCTTCCTGACCGATCACCTTGCCGTTCAGTTTATCATCCATCTGCGCCAGCTTGTCCAGTTCATTTTTACCTACCTTGGTTACAGGTATACCACTCATCATGGAAACGACCTCCGCCACACTTTCCTCGCTAACAACTTCTTTCTTTTCCTTCACATCCTTATCCCACTGCTCCTGAGCTGCGGCTAGTTCACGGGTAAGCCTTTCCTCTTCATCTTTAAGTTTACGTGCTTCAAGATAATCCTGGGCTTTTACAGCCTGCTGCTTTTTAGTTTTTATTTCCTCTATTTTCTTTTCATTGACAATGATTTCAGTAGGAACCTTCATGTTCTTGATATAGACACGGGAGCCCGCTTCATCCATCGCATCAATTGCTTTATCCGGCAGGAAACGGTCTGTAATGTATCTAGAAGTCAGATTAACACAGGCAGTAATAGCTTCGTCTGTATAGGTAACATTATGATGGTCTTCATATTTGTCCTTAATCTGCTTAAGGATCTGTATTGTCTCATCAATTGATGTGGGTTCAACCATCACCTTTTGGAACCTGCGCTCTAAAGCACCGTCCTTTTCAATATACTGACGGTATTCATCCAGGGTTGTAGCGCCTATGCACTGGATCTCTCCCCGTGCGAGAGCAGGCTTAAACATATTTGATGCATCGAGGCTGCCTGTAGAGCTTCCTGCTCCAACGATAGTGTGAAGTTCATCAATGAACAGTATGACATCGCGGTTTTTCTCCAGCTCAGTCATTATTGCCTTCATTCTTTCCTCAAACTGACCACGGTACTTTGTACCCGCCACCAAACTGGCTAAGTCTAAAGTAATTACCCGTTTACCGTATAAAACGCGGGAAACTTTCTTCTGGTGAATACGTAGTGCCAAGCCCTCAGCAATGGCGGACTTTCCCACCCCGGGTTCACCTATAAGAAGCGGGTTGTTCTTTTTGCGGCGCGACAGGATTTGCGAAACTCTTTCGATTTCCTTTTCGCGTCCTATTACGGGATCCAGCTTACCGTCTTTTGCCAGCGTGGTGAGATCCCTGCCGAAATTATCAAGTGTTGGAGTTTTACTTTTACCGGCGCCCAGACTGGCACCCGGCTTGCGCATCTGGCCATACTCTTCCCTCTCGTCATCATCGTCGTAAGCACTCATCTTCGGAGTTTCCCCAGAATTCTTAAGCATCAGCTGATATTCACGTGATACACCTTCGTAATCAACATCGTAAGCACTCAAAATGCTGGAAGTCGGGTCTTCAAACTTATAAAGTATACCCAGAAGCAGGTGCACTGTATTGATTTCGGAACTTTTATACTGACGGCACTCCAATTCAGAACGCTTTACCGCCTGATCTGCCAGTTTGGTAAATGATATATTCGGAATTTCATCATTCAGCACATTTACTCCCGAAACGCTCATTGTTTCAATCTTTCTGCGGATCTGAGTTAGGTCTGCATTAAGGTTCTGCAGAATTTCACGCGCGGAATTTTCGGTTTTTATGATTCCCAGAAGCAGATGTTCAGTGTTCAGGAATTCACTTTTCAGCCGTCGAGCCTCGCTTTTGCTGTGTTTGAAAACTTTGTCCAAACCATCTGAAAATTTATAATCCATAATTAGGTTCTCGTTTAAAAATAAGGCGGCGAATTCCGGCCTTAGTTACACTCTAAGTTACAAATACTTTACCAAAATTCAAATAATGACTTTCTGGCAGGCCCATT
Source organism: Chryseobacterium sp. (assembly GCF_008831505.1). NCBI lineage: Bacteria > Pseudomonadati > Bacteroidota > Flavobacteriia > Flavobacteriales > Weeksellaceae > Chryseobacterium > Chryseobacterium sp. Next base: position 2,613,936 of record NZ_CP044507.1, read on the forward strand.
TTCAATATCTTACTGGAAATGATTAGATTTGCGGTCCAAAATCAATTTTTATGAGCCCAGAAATCGCCAGTTATTGCGGGTATGCAGCCTCGGTCTTTATCGTTTTAAGTTTCATACTGAAAGATGTAAGGAAAATCCGCTTTGTTAATATGATAGGCTGTATCCTCTTTGTCGTTTACGGCATTTTCAGCGGTATGCTGTGGCCCATAATCATTCCCAATGCAATTTTGTGTTTTATACAGGTGTATCATCTGGTCAGAAATGAAAAAACGCCTTCATGAAAATTCTGGTTTCGGCGTTCAGCAGTCTCTATACAGATCAGCGGATTGAAAAGGTTTGCCGCACACTTTATGAGAATGGGCACGGTATTCAGCTGATTGGTAACGACTGGGGCGGCGCAGAAGAGATGCATAGGCCTTATCCGTTTTCTCGGATTCGCATAAGATCCCGTGTTCTCCGGTTTGCTTACCCCGAGTTTATGTGGAAACTCTATAAGGAACTGGACAGAAAAACAGACAGGGAAACGGTTTTGTTGGCAAATGACCTGGACTCGCTTTTACCCAATATGATCATTGCCCGGAAATATAAGATCCCGCTGGTCTTTGACAGTCATGAAATTTTCACTGAGATGCCCGCCATCAAAGGCCGCTGGACGCAGAAGGTGTGGAAATTCCTTGAAAGAAGACTCGTACCCGGCCTCAGATATATGATGACGGAAAGTGAGAGCTATGCGGAATGGTTTACCAGGGAATACGGTGTACATCCTGTTGTGGTACGCAACATACCCCGTATCATCAAAGAACAAATTACCCTCCCCGAAAATCAAACAAAGATCATAATATATCAGGGTGCTGTAAATCAGTCACGTGGAATACCCAGCGCAATAAGGGCTATGCACTATATAAACGGTGCCAAGCTGGTCATTGCAGGTGACGGACCGATGCGTACCCAATATGAAAAACTTTCGGTTGATGAAGGACTGAAAGACCGGGTTCATTTTGCCGGCAAACTTCATCCGGACGACCTGCGCAAACTCACCCGTACCGCAGACGTTGGCCTGAGCCTGGAGGAAAACGGCGGAGTAAGTTACCTTTATTCGCTGCCTAACAAAGTGGCCGATTATATACAATCGCGGGTTCCGGTTGTTATGATCAACTTCCCTGAAATGATGAAAGTATATAATGATTTTAAAGTGGGTGAGGTGGTGCAAAATCATGATCCTGAAAACCTGGCGGCCAAGATAAAAACCGTCCTGGAGAAAGGAAGATCATATTATCAGCCTGAGCTTGAGAAGGCGGCAGAACACCTGAACTGGGAGAACGAGGAGCATCAGATCCTGACTCTTTTCGAAAAAGTGCGAAAGGAAAACTTTCGCTAATTTTGCACTATGACAATTAAAGAGAAACAGCAGGAGCTGATTGATGAGTTTGAATTTCTGGAAGACTGGGAGCAAAAATACGAATACCTGATTGACCTGGGGAAACAGCTCAACAGCTTTCCCGAAGATAAGAAGACTGATGAAAATCTCATTAAAGGCTGTCAGTCCAAAGTTTGGATAGACGCCAGTTTCCGTGACGGAAAACTGTTTTTCAACGCGGACTCCGACGGAATTCTGCCCAAAGGGATTGTAGCACTGCTTACTTCCATCTACAGCGGACACACTACTGAAGAAATCCTGGCTTCTGATTTTGATTTTATCTCAAAGATCGGACTGCAGGAGTTTCTTTCGCCCTCACGCGCCAACGGGCTGATGGCTATGACCAAGCAAATTAAATTTTACGCTGTCGCATATCAACTGAAATCGTGAGTACCGTTCTTGCATACCGGTTTTCTGCATTTGGCGATGTGGCAATGGCCGCCATCGTAATCCGTGAGTTTGTAGAGCAAAATCCGGACGTACGTTTGGTAATGGTCTCCCGGGAACATTTCAAACCTCTGTTCGGCGGTATTCCCAACTTATTTTTCAAAGGAGTAAATCTTGACGATTTTAAAGGATTCTTTGGCATGCAGCGACTTGCGACACAGCTTATAAGGGAATTCAGCCCAACGCATATTGCGGATTTGCATGATGTGATACGTACCAAAATCCTTGACAGGAAATTTGCTAGAAAAGGTTTTAACGTTGCAGTAATTAATAAGGGTAAGGAAGAAAAGGAAATACTTACTGACATCTGGAACCTGGAAAAACAGCAGTTGCGAAGTACAGTAGAACGTTATGCGGATGTTTTCAGAGAACTGGGTTTCGGCCTGACTCTTTCACATAAACTGAGGACGGACAGCAAGCCCCGGTCGGGTGTTGGTTTTGCCCCTTTTGCACAGCATAAAGGGAAGATGCTGCCACTGGACAAATCTTATGAACTGGCCCGGCTTCTGGCAAAGAAATATGAAGTCTATTTTTTTGGCGGCGGAAAGGATGAGACTGAAACTTTGAGCAAGTGGGAAAAACAGATTCCCAATACAAGAAGTTTGGCTGGTAGCCTCACGCTTAGTCAGGAACTGGAAAAAATATCCTGTCTTGACGTCATGATCTCAATGGATTCAGCAAATATGCATCTGGCCAGCCTGGCCGGAACACGGTGCATATCGGTTTGGGGATCTACGCACCATTTTGCCGGCTTTCTGGGATACGGTCAGAGTGAAGACGACATTGTTCAGGTTAAAGACCTAACCTGCAGACCCTGTTCTGTCTTTGGAGACCGGGAATGTTTCCGCGGCGACTATGCCTGCCTGCAGGAAATCCATATCCAGCAGATACTGAACAAGCTTTAAATTAGGTACAGGGTAATTATCCCTGATAAATTTCTGTAAAACTCAGGTGCGGATGAACCACCATCCTCCATTTCCTAAAGTCTCGCTTCCGGACATGCGCTGAAGTTATGCCAACTGCGGACCTTTTGCATGCGTTTTCCTTTACAATTGATTATTTTTGCCAATTAAGCACCTTAAAATGTCAGATATCATACAGCTTTTACCGGATCACGTTGCCAACCAGATTGCGGCAGGTGAAGTGGTACAGAGACCGGCCTCCATTGTAAAGGAGCTGCTGGAAAATGCAATTGATGCCGGTGCTTCCAAAATTGAACTCATTGTCCGTGAAGCCGGCCGAAACCTGATACAGGTGGTTGATGACGGTGCAGGAATGTCTGAAACTGATGCACGTATGGCGTTTGAAAGACATGCCACCTCCAAGATTAGGACGACTGAAGATATATTTAAGATTTCAACCAAAGGCTTCCGCGGCGAGGCTTTGGCTTCAATAGCCGCCGTAGCCCAGGTGGAACTCAAAACAAAAAAAGAAGGCGCCACCGTAGGGACCAACATCTATATCGAGGGTGGCGGCCTGCAGTTTCAGGAACCTGTACAAACCGTGGCCGGCTCTAATTTCTGTGTAAAAAACCTGTTCTACAACGTTCCCGCGCGCCGGAAGTTCCTTAAGAACAATAATGTGGAGTTCCGTCACATCATGGATGAATTCCACCGCGTGGCACTGGCACATGAGCATATTGAATTTTCACTTTTCCACGACGATGACCCGGTGTTCCGCTTACGCAAAGGTTCGCAGATGCAGCGTATTGTGGAAATCTTCGGCCGTAAACTGCATCCACTCCTGATTCCGGTAAAGGAAGATCTGGGTTGGGTGAAACTGGACGGTTTTGTGGCCAAGCCTGAGGGTGCGAAGAAAGTACGCGGTGAACAGTTTTTCTTTGTGAACGGCAGGTTTTTCCGCAGTCCCTATTTAAACAAGGCCGTTCAGGAAGCTTTTGAAGGACTTTTACTGCCCGGTCTGATTCCTACATTCTTCCTCTACCTGGAGTTGGATCCGGAGAAGATTGACGTTAATATTCATCCACAAAAAACAGAAGTAAAATTTGAGGATGAACATGTAATCTTTGCCCTCGTCCGTTCCACGGTAAAGAAAGCATTGGGTATTTATAATATCGCTCCCAGCCTGGATTTTGACCGTGACCCGCAGATGGACTTTTTCAGTACTCCAAAACAGGGTAGCGACATCGGTTTCCGGATGCCGGAGATCCAGGTAGACCGCAATTACAATCCCTTCCGCGACGAGACACAGGTGAAAAGTGAAGAGATACAGAACCTGGCGCAGATGTACCATCATACCATTGAAGCGGCACCGTCTAAGATCAATCTGTTTGAAGATGAAGATTTTGACGAAGATTTGATGCGGCTTCCAAACGGTTACTGGCTGCTTAATAAAGGCGAAAAGACACTGATGCTAGATTTAGGCAGGATGCACCGACTGGTGGTGACCGAGCAAAACCGGAACAGAAAAAAGGAACAGGTTTCCCATTCTCTTCTGTTCTCCCTGGAGTACCACATGAATGAAATCGAAAAAAACAAATACAAATCAATAAAGAAATTCCTGCCCGAACTCGGATTTGACATCAAGGTTGCACACGAGAACGTACTTCGTGTACACGCTGTTCCTACCGGCTTGAAAGAAACTCAGGTCGTGAAGTTTATTGAGGAACTTTTTGAAATCATGGAATACCGTACCGAAGATCAGTTCATGGAGTTCTATAACGGCAAATGGAGTAAGATGCAGAGTAAGTCCCGTTTTGACTTCATTTATAAAAATGACGCGGAGCAGGTAATCCGCGATTTTTCGCAGCTTGGATTTCCGGCGTATCTCCCGGATGGGAAATGCTGTTATGTGGAGCTTCCGCTGGAGGATTTGAAAAATAAATTTTAAGAAATTATGTTCAGAGAGATCACCCCACTGGTTAAGGCCATTATCATAATTAACGCGGTCCTGTTTATCCTGACCTACTATATATATCCTAACCTGCTTTATTATCTGGCAGCCTATTACCCGATGTCCGAAAGTTTCAAAAGCTGGCAGATCATCACCCATATGTTTACCCACGGTGGCTGGATGCACCTGCTCTTCAACATGTTTACCCTGTTCAGTTTCGGACCTGTACTCGAGAAAATCCTGGGTCAGCGTAAATTCATAATATTCTACCTTGTTTGTGGTCTGGGCTCCTTTGTAATCTACAATTTGTGGAATTATTTCCAGATCATGCAGCTTGCGCGCGAACTTACAGCTACGAATGTCAATCCCGCGGCGGTTTTTGCCAATGCCGATATCTTCAATATTAATAACGCCTTTTACAATTCCCTGAATCCGGATGGTAAACAGCTGTTTCAGTTGCTTGTAACTCCTATGGTAGGCGCTTCCGGAGCCATTTTTGGGGTGATTACCGCATTTGCGATCCTCTTTCCGAATGCCGAACTGATGTTGATGTTCATTCCGGTACCTATAAAAGCGAAAGTGTTATTGCCCATAGTCATTGCGGGCTCCCTGTATTTGGGTTTCAGCCAGTTTGAAGGTGATAATATTGCGCACTTCGCGCACCTGGGCGGAGCTCTGATCGGATTTCTCTGGATACGGAACTGGAAAAGCAATCAAAACCGCTTCGACAGATTTTAAGAATGATCGTCCGCAAATTTTTTGTGCTTGCGCATACGGCCGTTGTGATGCTGTTAGCCGCCACATTGCTGAATGCCTATATTCCGCCGTCGGTGCTTCCGGGACTGAACCTGCTTTCTCTTGCGTTCCCGGGCCTGTTTGCCGTACATCTTTTATTGTGCCTCTTTTGGATATTTTTATGGAAGAAGCAGGCCGTGCTCTTTCTGGCCGTGTCAATTCTATTCCTGAATCCCGTCCGCAGGTGGCTGAACTACAATCCCCAATCAGCAGACATCCCCACTTTGAAGGTCGTTTCGGCCAATCTGAAAACCGGAAAACTTGGCGAAATGGCCGCTGCTGACTATCTGAACGAAACCGGTGCGCACCTGATGATTCTTCAGGACCCTGGTGAAGTACAGAATATGATAGGTCTCGCCCACAAATCAAGAGATTATTGGGTAGTCTCTACATCCTCGGCTACGGAAATTATCGCACAGGGACCACTCTTTGGGGAAGATGGCTATTCTTTTTATGCAGACATCAAACATCAGGGCAAAGTGATCCGCGTCATAAATGTTTATCTAACTCCTTTCTTCTTTGACAAAAACAAAGTGCGCCCCGCAGAGGATCTGGAAAAAAACAGAAGCAAGGCAAAATATATACTTAAGCGCCTTATTCCAACCTTCAGAATTCACGAAGATGAAGTGGATCTTATTGCTGATGCCGTGCGAAAATCACCTTATCCTGTAATTTTGGCAGGAGATTTTAATGCAGTACCTAATTCGTATGAATATTATACGCTGTTGGGCGATTTGAAAGATGCTTTTGTGGAAGTTGGCAGGGGTTCTGCTACGAGTTTCCATGACTATAAAGTGCCGATAAGGATTGATTATATTTTTACATCTGAAAGCATAAAGGCCATAAGCTTCCGTGTGGAACGGAATGTAAAAATATCTGACCACTTTCCAGTGATTGCTGAATTTAAAATTGAGTAAAAGATGAAAAAGTTCATTTTTATTTACGTTTTATTAATGATATCCTGTTCTGAAAAAAAATCCGTGAGCCGTGCTGCAGCGGTGGATGAGGATGTGCACGCAGAGTATGACACCGTGCCTATTGACTCGTTTTCGCCCGGAGCAACTTCGGCCGCAGTGGCTGCAGGGATGCGGCAGTCTGTGATCCGAAGTACAGATTCAGCAGCCGACTTACAGAAGGATGAGAAGGAGACCGCGAATAAAGCGGATGTGACAATCCGGACGGAAACCGGTCCGGATATGTCTGCATCTTCAGAGAAAACATCTCAACAAAATCCATGATATTAATTTAACCAAATGACAAATACTATGAAAAAGCTGATGATTACGGGAACTATTTCGCTCGTCTTAACCGCCTGCACAAAGTCTGAAACGAAGACGGAAACAATAGAAAATCCCGACGGCACTGTAACTACCACAGTGGTTGAGAATGAAGAAACGACCGGACTGGATACCGTTGCCATTACCAACACCCTGGAGACCGCTAAGGAAAAACTTAACATAGCCGGCGAGAAAATAGAAAAGGCAGCCGATAAAGCCGGTACCGAACTGCAAAAGGCCGGTGAAGATGTGAAAGTAGCCACGAAAAAAGGTGCTGAAAAGGTAGAACGCTCTGCCGAAAAAGCAGAGGCAGACCTTAAGAACAACTAATCTGCTGCGTTCAGCCTGAGAAGCGGTTCAATATACTCCCGGTCATTGCTTAACCGGGGTACTTTGTTCTGTCCGCCCAATTTACCCCTTTCGGACATCCAGCTGTAGAAAAGTTTCGGTCTGGCAACGTGGATAATTGGTTTGCTAAGGGTCATATTATTATATCGCTTGGCTTCATAATCAGAGTTGATTGATTTCAGATGATTATCAAAAACTTCTCTAAAGAGGTCCATATCCCTCGGAGCGTTGCAGAATTCAAAGATCCACTCATGAGCCCCACTTTGGCCGTCTTTCATGAAAACCGGTGCCCCGGTGTAATCAGACACTGATGCTTGCGTAGCTTCGCAGGCCTTTTCAAGTGCAGCCTCTACATTATCAATCATGAGTTCTTCGCCAAAAGCATTGATATAATGCTTGGTACGGCCGGAAATTTTAATCCTGAACGGACTCAGGGAGGTAAATTTCACTGTATCCCCAATGAGGTAACGCCATAGCCCTCCGTTGGTAGTGATTACGATTGCGTAATTCTTACCTATTTCCACCTGTTCCAAAGGAATTGCCTGCAGGTCATCGGGGTTAAATCTATCCATGGGTATGAATTCATAGAAGATTCCGTAATCAAGCATCAGCAGCATCTCATCACTGCCGGACTGGTCCTGGATGCCGAAAAAACCCTCTGAGGCATTATAAATTTCGTAATAATTAATGTCTTTGCCAATTATACTGCGGTACTGCTCTCGATAGGGTTTAAAGCTGATGCCTCCATGGAAAAACACTTCCAGATTGGGCCACAGTTCGCTTATACTGCGCAGTCCGGTATCTGCCAATATACGCTGCAGCAATACCAGCATCCAGCTGGGCACACCGGTAAGACTTCCCACGTCTTCATTTCTCACCTCCGTTACAATTGCCTTCAGTTTACTTTCCCATTCGGACATGAGTGAGGTCTTCTTGCTGGGTGTAGTCGTAATTTCAACCCAAAACGGAAGATTCTCGATCATAATAGCCGAAAGGTCACCAAACTTCGTGTTAAAATCCTGGTAGAGCTCGGCACTGCCACCCAGCCTCAGGTTTTTGTTAAGGAAAAGCGTATTATCGGGATGGTTGTTCGCATAGATGGAAAGCAGGTCTTTACCTGCCTTGAAATGACATTGATCAAGACTTTCGTCGGAAATAGGTATGAATTTGCTTTTGGCATTGGTGGTACCCGAGGATTTTGCAAACTGCTTAATCTGCCCCGGCCAGAAAACATCTTTTTCACCTTTTCTTGCGCGTTCAATATAAGGTTCAAAGTCCTCATAAGCCACCACCGGCACACGATCCTTAAAATCATTATACGAACTGATGGAACTGAAACCGTGGATCTGGCCGTATTCCGTGTTTTCGGCATGGAAAAGCTGCGAAAAAAGGACACCATTCTGCGTCTCGATGGGATTTTTGATAAAGTTTTCAATCTGATCTATCCTTTGTTTGATAAACCAGTTTACGACAGAATTGAACAGTGCTTTGGTTGCCATCTTCAAATATAACTGATTTCCGGAAAATGCAGGTAAAAAAAAACAGGCTAAAACATTAATGCACAAAAAAAACCGCGGCTGAAATTCAGCAGCGGTCCTGTCGTAAACTTTTCGGTTTTAGCAGTACTCGTCGTAAGCCGACTGAAGATTTGCTGCAATTGCACCTGCAGGGTTACCTTCAATGTGGTGACGCTCCAGCATGTGTACCAATTCACCATCCTTGAAAAGCGCGATGCACGGTGAGCTGGGAGGGAACGGCGCCAGGTGTTTTCTGGCTTCGGCGACAGCTTCACCATCAAAACCTGCAAAAACAGTAACCAAGTGATCAGGCTTTTTGTCACCGGTTAGTGAGAAAACAGCACCCGGCCTGGCAGCACCTGCCGCACAGCCGCATACGGAGTTAATCATAAGCAAAGTGGTTCCGGGTTTTGCCAAAGCCTCATTTACAGCTTCAGCAGAAGTTACGTCCTGGAAACCTTTATCAGTAAGTTCTGCCTTCATTGGCATAACCAATTCTTCTGGATACATATTTATATAATTTTAGGTTGTTAATAATGAGGTATCAAAACCATTCCAAACGATAAGTGTGGACATTTTGACAACGCCTATCTTCTAATTTGTCTTTTTAACGGCCTTAGCAATATTCACAATTACTTTCACCGCTTTTTCCATCGTTTCCAGCGCGACGTATTCATAAGGCCCGTGGAAGTTCATGCCGCCCGCAAAGATATTAGGACACGGCAATCCCATATATGAAAGTTGGGCACCATCGGTTCCGCCGCGAATCGCCTTGATCTTTGGCTCTACATTGGCATCTTTCATGGCCTGTGCAGCAATATCGATGATGTGCATTTTGCCCTCAAACTGCTGCTTCATATTGCGGTACTGCTCTTTAATCTCTATTTCAGCAGTTCCTTCGCCATACTTCGCATTAAACTCGGCCACCTTCTCTGTCATCAGGTTCTTTCTGGCCTCAAATTTCTCTTCGTCATGATCACGGATTATATACTGGATTTTCGCCTCAGAAACATCCGATTTCAGGTCTGTTAAATGATAAAAACCATCAAATCCTTTTGTGGTGGACGGCGTTTCGTTGGCCGGTAACATTTGAATAAATTCAGCCGCAAGCAATGAAGCATTGACCATTTTCCCGAAAGCATAGCCCGGGTGCACACTCAGTCCGTGAATTTTAACTACAGCTCCCGCAGCGTTGAAGTTCTCATATTCCAGTTCTCCCGCTTCGCTTCCGTCCATTGTATAAGCCCATTCGGCACCGAACTTCTTCACATCAAACTTGTGTGCGCCACGGCCAATTTCCTCATCGGGTGTAAATCCAATGGCGATCCTGCCGTGTTTGATTTCCGGATGCGCCAGCAGATACTCTGCCGCTGTCACAATTTCAGCAACTCCGGCTTTATCATCTGCTCCAAGCAAGGTTGTTCCGTCGGTAGTGATGAGCGTTTTACCTACATATTGCTTCAGCCTTTCGAACTTTGATGAAGAAAGGGTAAAGCCGGTCTCTTTATTCAGAAGAAGGTCACCACCGTCATAATCGTCCCAGATCTGGGGCTTTACTCCTTCGCCATTAAAATCCGGTGAGGTGTCATAATGCGCGATAAAACCAACTACAGGCTCATCATCATTTTCGATATTTGAAGGGATGTAGGCGTAGATATAACCATTCTCATCAAGTTCTACATTTTCCAGTCCAAGAGACTGCAGCTCTTCAAAAATATATTTCGCGATATCCCACTGCTGCGGTGTGGAGGGTGTGGACTCACTTTCAGGGTCGCTGGTGGAATATATTTTAACGTAATTGATGAAACGGTTCTGGAGTTTCAGTTTCCACTCCAGGTTGAATTCTATGGTCTGCATGTCTCTCTTGGTTTTGTGTATAGCAAAGTTAATGAATTATGTTTTACCGCACCGCAGTCAGATATTACCCATGCATGAAACCGCATTACGGCCGGATGATTATTTATGTGCCATGCAGTTCTTTGGCGGATGCCGAAAATTGCTATCTTTGTAAGTTATGAAGCCAATTCTTGATAAGTCCGGGGTTATGAGATTGCTGATAATAACTTTCGCAGCACTGGCAATGTTTGTTGACCATCTATACTTCAAATTAGCATTAATCTTAGGAGCATTAATCCTGTTTTTAATTAAAAATTACAGAAATAAAACCGCTCTGACTTATTTCGTATTTGTAATAGGATTGGGCATCATAGGAGCCCTTGTGGTTCAGAACATTGTGGTGACGTAATAATGCTCCCTACAACATTGTAATCACAGGCCTGCATAGTATTCTGTGCGGGACTTTTCATTCCCTGTAAATTGGTTATCTTTGAAATCAATTAAACTTACTCAATGTTTCTCACCGAATGTCCACGTGATGCAATGCAGGGTTGGAAGGATTTTATACCGACGGCTCAAAAAATCGACTATATAAACACTCTGATGTCAGTTGGTTTTGATGTATTGGATTGCGGCAGTTTTGTTTCGCCTAAATCCATACCTCAGATGGCCGACACCAGTGAAGTTCTGGCGAATATTGACAAAAGCAACTCGAATACAAAACTTTCGGTGATTGTAGCTAATGTGCGCGGAGCAGAAAAGGCACTTACACATACAAATGTAGACATCCTCGGTTTTCCGTTTTCTATTTCTGAAACATTCCAGCAGCGCAACACAAACAAGGACAGAGAGGAGGCTTTCCTGCAGATTACAGAAATCCTGAATCTTGCCAAAAATGAAAATAAGGAACTGAATGTCTATTTCTCAATGGCTTTCGGAAATCCGTACGGCGACCACTGGAGTTGGGAGGAGGTAGATCAATGGGCGAAGCGCTTTTCCGAAATCGGTGTCCGCAACATCCTTTTATCCGATACTACAGGGACAGGAACACTTGAGGACATCGAACTTCTGTTCAGCAAAATCCCGTCAGGGTATGCTGATGTTGATTTTGGTGCACACTTTCATAACCGGTACGAAGACTCCTATAAAAAACTGAAGGCTGCTTATGATAACGGTTGCCGCCGTTTCGATTCAGCGATCAAAGGGATTGGTGGCTGCCCGATGGCAAACGACGATCTGGTAGGGAACATGCCCACCGAGCAGATCATTAACTTTATGGCGCTGGAAAAAATAAGTCACTCACTTAATCTTCTTCACTTTGAAAGTGCATACAACAAAGCGAAGGATGTATTTCATTTCTAAAATTTTATGTGTAAAAATATATTAACTCTTATTGTCTTTTTCTTATTTTCTCTAACGATGGGTCAAACCTCTGCCGTTTTTGAATTACGTAAGTTGAATAAAAGATACGATTCAATCCTGATCGCTTATCAGCAAAGAGCGAAAGATTCTCTTTCGGGTCATTCCAAGAAGGACAGGCTTAAAATAATGGCGCTATATGAGCAGAAGGTAAATAAGCAGAGACGCCAACAAAATCTGGCCTATCTCGATAAAATAAAATTAGAAGAAGATACTTCTTCCGGGACACCAGCTAAAAGAGACATAAAGTGTAAAAGTATGGGTAATTTCGGACCTCCCAACTTTAAACGCAACAGCAAGTATAAAGCAACGGAATCTCCGCAGGTAAGCGCCGTACCTCATTTTCTTGGAGAAGTCAAATCCGTTGTGACATTTATTGTTGACGAAGAAGGCACTGTTAAAAATGTGAGGGCAAACGGTGAAAATGAAGATTTTAACCGTGAAATTGAATTGATGTTTTACACGATGGAAAAGAAATGGACCCCCGTCTGTGTTGGTGGATTTGCGCAGGCCAATCGCTTCATATTACCTATAACACAAACAGCAGAATAGATTTATGACATCAAAAATAAAATACATAGGTGGCTTCCGCTGCGAATCAGAACATTTACAGTCCAGCTCACTCATTGTGACTGATGCTCCTACTGATAATCAGGGCAAGGGTGAGGCATTTTCACCCACGGACCTTTGCGCAGCTTCTCTGGCGCAGTGCATGCTGACCACGATTGCCATTCTCGGCAAAAACAAAGGAATTAATATGGAGGGCGCCTATGCGGAAATACAAAAGATAATGACCGCAGCCCCACGTAAAATTGGCGAGATCGAATGTGACCTCTATTTTGCCAGCGGACATACCGATGACCAAAAGCAGTTTATTGAGAATACTGCCATGAACTGTCCGGTAGCGCTTTCGCTGCACCCGGACTTAAAGAAGACTGTTCGCTTCCACTTCGGGTAGTCTTTAAAACATTCCCAGTTCAAAACGGGCTTCCTCGCTCATCATATCCTTGTTCCAGGAAGGCTCGAAGGTAAGTTCAAGATCAACGCTCTTCACACCCTCAACTTCGGAAACCTTTTCACGTACTTCGGCCGGAAGGCTTTCCGCCACAGGACAGTTTGGAGTTGTAAGGGTCATAATCACCTTTACATCACCTTCTTCTGAAATCTGAACATCGTAGATAAGGCCGAGTTCGTAGATGTCTACCGGGATTTCAGGATCGTATACGGTCTTGAGGTTTTTTATGATATTTTCGCCAATATCGGCAATCTGATCGTCTGTTAAATTCATCTTTTAAGTCTCACTTCTGATTAACAAATCTTCCTGACGCATTCGCCGGAAAACATTTGCCAAAGTTAAGACATCTTTCTCACAATATTGAACTATTCTAAATAAGTCTTTCTCGATGTGATAAATCGATGAAACCATTGAGCCGTCAATATCATCTTTTGGTGTCGGGATTCCAAAGACGCTGGCCAGCAGTTCCAGTGAAACGTAGGACTTGTAGTCCCCAAATTTCCAAAGCTCCATGGTGTCCAGGTGCGGAATTTCCCAGGGTTTTTTGCCAAACATCTGAAAGGGTTTCGGTGGCTCCATGCCATTGATAAGGAAACGCCGCGCAATCCACGGAAAATCGAATTCCTTACCATTGTGAGCGCACAATATAACATCGCGAAGTTTGGGCCTGTTAAAGATATCCCCGAATTCTTCCAGTATACTTTTTTCATTATCATCTGCAAAACTCCTGATCAAGAGCTTTCCATTCTTTTCCACCATTCCTACCGAGATGCAGATAATCTTTCCGAATTCAGCCATTACGCCGGCCCTTTCCATGTAGAAATCTTCCGCTGTAATCTCATTTTTGCGTTGGTGAAATGTCTTTTTGTCCCAAAGTCTCTTCTCACTTTCCGGCAAATCTTCCCAGGCCGAAGCATTGGGCACAGTTTCAATGTCCAGAAAAAGGACTTTTTCAATCGGGATATGCTGTATCATTAAACAGAATTTTTCTGGATTCTCTGATTTTCCGTGCACAATAATCCACGAATGGATTTATACTTTCGGAAATTTCTCAATAAAGTAAAGAAAAAAAGGGTGAAAACACTTAATCGCCGGTAAGCAATAATGTTTAAATTTACATGTAAAATGCGCAAATATGCTTGTAAAAATCTATGGGAGTGCCATTTACGGAGTAACTGCACAGACGATTACGATAGAGGTGAGCGTAGATACGCCCGGCGTGGGCTACAATTTGGTGGGTCTGCCGGACAATGCAATTAAGGAGAGCAGTTACAGGATTTCGGCAGCGCTTAAAAATGTAGGTTACAAAGTTCCGGGGAAGAAAATCACAATCAATATGGCTCCCGCAGATCTGAGGAAAGAAGGCTCGGCATATGATCTCAGCATCGCGCTTGGAATCCTGGCAGCTTCGGATCAGATAAATTCAGATACTATTGCCGATTATATCATAATGGGCGAACTTTCACTTGACGGCGGTCTGCAGCCTATTAAAGGAGTTTTGCCTATCGCTATAAAAGCCAGAGAGGAAGGCTTTAAAGGATTTATCCTGCCCAGGCAGAATACCCGTGAGGCTGCCATTGTGAGCAATCTTGAAGTTTACGGCGTAGAGAATATCAGCGAGGTCATTGACTTCTTCAACAAAGGCATACCTCTGGTAAGGACGGAAATAGATACGCGAAAGGAATTTCAGGACAAGATCAACTATTTCCCGTTTGATTTTTCGGAAGTGAAGGGACAGGAAACCGCCAAACGTGCCATGGAGGTAGCAGCGGCCGGTGGTCACAATATAATCCTGATCGGTCCGCCGGGCAGCGGCAAAACCATGCTGGCCAAGAGAGTCCCCAGCATCCTGCCCCCTTTCACACTGAAAGAAGCCCTGGAGACGACCAAAATCCATTCGGTAGCCGGAAAAATAGGCTCTGAAACTTCACTCATGACGGTAAGGCCCTTCCGAAGTCCCCATCATACAATATCTGATGTGGCCCTCGTAGGCGGGGGCAGTTACCCCCAGCCCGGCGAAATCTCCCTGGCCCATAACGGGGTCCTGTTTCTGGACGAGATGCCGGAATTTAAACGAACGGTACTGGAGGTCATGCGTCAGCCGCTGGAAGACAGGGTTGTTACCATTTCCCGTGCAAAATTTACCGTAAACTATCCCGCCAGCTTCATGCTTGTAGCCAGCATGAACCCAAGCCCCAGCGGCTACTTCCCGGACGATCCGAACAACACCTCCACCTCTTTCGAGATGCAGCGCTATATGAACCGGCTGTCTGGTCCGCTGCTGGACAGAATTGATATCCATGTAGAGGTACAGAAAGTTGAATTTGAGCAGTTGGCCGACCGACGCAAAGGTGAGGACAGCCTAACCATACGGGAACGCGTAATGAAAGCACGTGAAGAGCAGAATAAGCGATATAAGGATCTTGAAATAAGTTACAATGCCCAGATGGGCCCAAAGGAAATTGAGCGCTTCTGCGAGCTAGATATGGACTCTCAAAATCTGATCAGGAATGCAATGGATAAACTGAGTCTTTCTGCCAGAGCCTATGACCGTATACTTAAGGTGGCACGTACAATCGCTGACCTGGAAGGGTTAACAAATATACAGAGCAGCCACATAGCCGAAGCAATACAGTACCGAAGCCTGGACAGGGAATTCTGGAATATATAATTTAGCAAAAACAACCAAGTAACTACTTTAAAAACATTTAAAATGGTAGCAAAACAATTTATTGAAGTCCTGATAAAATCTTTATTTTCGACCATACTCATTCTTTTTGCCATTAATCTGGGATCATTTTTCCTACAGCTCGGCAGCATCTGGATTTCCGACCAGAATGTTCATTCATTTGAATACAGTAATTTTACCTTTGCCCTTAACGCCCAGCCGGGTCATAACCAGTTTGAGCGTAACTATTTATTAGTTAACACTGCCATTTTCCTCATTACTACAGCCCTTGTATCCAGGAAAATCTATACCCGGAGAAAACAGATGGAAATGTAGAAAGCTTATCCAACATTCCTCCTGAAAACCTTTACAGGAAATTTCAACTTGAAAAAGAAATAAATTATGGAACTAAAATCGACATTTAATGATCCACGGGAACTACGATTAAATTCTCAGGCAAAAAAATTTTTAAGCGAGGCTGCCGGCTGGGCCCGATTCCTCTCGCTACTCGGTCTGGTACTGGTGGGCCTGCAGGCATTGGTTGTACTTTCGGCACTTTTGTTTGGTTCTTTTTCGGGTTTATCGATGGGACCATTTGAGGGGTCAGTAATCATGCTGATTTACGGATTGCTGGCCTTATTCTACTTTTTCCCGCTGTACTACCTCTTTCTCTTTTCAGGGCGGGCCAAACGTGCTGTCGCTTCAGATGATGAGATGGCACTTGAAGACTGTTTTGGCTATCTGAGGTCGCATTACAAGTTTATAGGAATTATCGTTATAATGATGCTTGCGGTATATGTGCTCGCATTAGCTGGTGTGGCAGCCGGAAGTCTTGAAAGTATATTTTAAGCACGGCTCTGCCATTCCTCTTTCGTAATCAGGTAGTAAAGAGTTCTTCAGGATCATTGGGGATAAACACTTTTTTCCTAAAGGTGAGTCCAAGCTTTTCAATCAGTTTTCTGGAAGCTAGATTTTCCTGAACTGTCAGTGCTGAAATTTCTTGCAGTCCGAAATCTCTGAATCCGGCATCAAGTATAACTTTGGCGGCTTCATAACCATAGCTCCGGCCATAATACTGCGGGAGGAAAGCGAAACCAATGTCCACTACCGCTACGCCTTCCCTGTGATAAAGTCCGCAACTGCCTATTTTTTCTCCATTCTCCTTCAGGATTACTGTATAATTGCCATAGCCTAATTTTTCAATTTGAGGAAAGGCTCTGTTTTTCAGATATTCCAAAGCATCTTCGGCCGTATTCAGGCTGCGGTCACCAACGAACTGAAGGAATTCCTGGGTATTATAGAGCCTGTGCGTTAACTCCGCATCACCCGCATTTGTAAGCCGCAGCCGCAGCCGCTCCGTTTCATAGGTTTGGTAGTCCATGTTCACTAGATTTAACTAAATAATTACTGTTCAGTCTGTATGCTGAAGGAAAAATAATTATATCAAAGCTACAAAAAAAGCTTCCCCGGTAGAGGAAGCCTTTTATCTGTGGTATTTGCTTTGAACTTATCTTTTTTTCTTCGTAAGCTCGCTGCCTTTCACTGGTTTAGGATGTTCGTTGGTTACGAAAGTCATTTCATCCACCAACCTTTTGGACCCTGCATATTTATCAATAATCCACATCACGAACCGGATATCTACGTTGATGGTCTTTTGGGAATCCTTTTCAAAAACAATATCGCCGGATAAAGCTTCAGAGTTACCGTCGAATGCGATTCCGATCAGGTTTCCTTCCGCATCAATAACCGGTGATCCTGAGTTTCCACCTGTGATATCGTGATCTGTCAGGAAGTTTACCGGCAGGTAACCTGCAGCATCGGCATAGATTCCGTAATCACGCATGGCATGCATGTCCATCACTTTTTTAGGAAGGTCAAACTCTTCATCACCTTCCTTGTACTTGTTTACAAGCCCCTGCATATCGGTATAGAAATTATCGGTAATCCCGTCGTAGTTTCTGTCCGGTCTTTGTGGCAAACGGTCCACCTTACCGTAGGTAAGTCTCATTGTTCCGTTAGCATCCGGGTAAAATACCTTGGTTGGGAAAGCCTTTCTGTAGCCGTCCATAAGCAGTCTGTTGTTTTTGGCAAAATTGGCTTCCACTTTTGCAAAACGGGTTCCCAGGGCTCTCACATCAGTAATATAAGCATTGGAAAGTTTGTAAAGCGGATCTGCATCCAGCTTAAGGGCGTCCGGATTCAATATAAAAGTAACAGCAGAAGCTTTATTGGCAAAAACAGAAGAATGCGCCTGCAGAGAAAGTGTCTCGGAGGCCTGAGCCAGCAAAGTACGTGAGGCCACATCCTTATTCACCTTGTTTTGATACAGATTCACGAGTGAGTTCAGCATCTCACCTTCCAGCTCCGGATCAAAATCCGCATAAAGTTCATTAACCGCCTCTTCCAACTGAGGTTTCATCGCAATCCTGTTATTAATGTCCTGCGCTGCATAAACCTTGAAAAGTGAGCCCAGCTGGAACGGAATCGTAATATATTTGGCATTCATCTGCAGTATACCGCTGTACATTCTTTCCACATTTCTGTTGGCTATCTGGTCGTAATAAACCTGGATATTGGGCAGTAGACCGCTGTACATGCTGTTGCTGGGTAAGGAAGCCCAATCTTGGAACTTTCTTTCCTCATTTTGCTTCTCGGCGATGGTTGAATTTTTTATTACCGCATCAATGGTTCCCTGTCTGTTTTTCCAGTAGTTGGCCACATTAGCATACTGCGAAGCATAATCAAGCTGTGTAGCTTTATTGCTGTCCATATACTTCTTCATTACCTTCATGGCAAGATTTGAGGCTTCTACCCAGGCCGGATAGTCGCTTCTGATCATTTTCTCAATACCAAAGGAAGTCAGATAACGGTTGGTTCTTCCCGGATAGCCAATAATCATTGAGAAATCACCCGGCTGAACTCCTTTAAGGGATACAGGAAGATGATGCTTAGGTTTCAGAGGCACGTTCTTCGGGTTGTACTCGGCAGGTGCGCCTTTAGCATCCGCATAAACTCTGAATACGGCAAAATCTGCCGTATGTCTTGGCCATTCCCAGTTATCAGTATCGCCTCCAAACTTACCCAGTGCGGAAGGTGGTGCGCCTACCAAACGAACGTCTTTATAATCCTGGTATACAAAATAGTAAAATTCATTGCCGTTAAAGAAATCCTTTACTACAACCGTATATTTCCCGTTCTCGGAATTTTCCTGCTGTATTGCCTTGTACTCAGCATCGATAACTGCCTTGCGTTGCTCGGCAGTCATATCGTTATTCAGTTTGGAATTGATTCTCTGTGTGGCGTCGTCCATACGGATAAGGAACCTTACATATAGGTCCTTAGCATTGAACTCATCGTTCTGGCGGTTTGCCCAGAATCCGTTTTTCAGGAAATCTTTTTCAGGAGTGGATGCAGCCGCAATCGCGTCATAGCCGCAGTGGTGGTTGGTAAAGATCAGACCCTGGTCGGAAACGATTTCACCCGTACAGAAGCCTCCAAAACTTACGATGGCATCTTTTAAAGATGAATTGTTAACGGAGTAGATTTCTTCCGGAGTCAGTTTTAAACCCTGCCTCTGCATGTCTACACCATTGAGTCTTTTAATAAGCATCATCAGCCACATTCCCTCATCGGCCTTCAGTTGCACAAAACTCAGAAGAAATGTAAACAGTAAAAATATTCTTTTCATTTTTAGATTTATTTAGCGTCGCTAATGTAGTAAAATTTTGAAAATTTTAAGGTTTGGATTGGGATTAAAGCAGTTATAAATAAATAAACCGCCGAAATAATCAGCGGTTTAGTCAGCTTTTGTTGTGCGGCATTCTTTCCATAATCTAATTAAGTCTTCTGCATATCTTCCCATAATAGGAACTGCTTTTTCTTTCTTTACTTCATAATACTTTTTTGGAAACTGCTGTTCACTATATCCCTTTTGTTGCTGATCCGTAAGACCTTTCTGACGCTGTATTTCAAAATAGACCGATTTATCAAAATTAATTTTCTCAGGTTCTATAGTATTACATTTCCAATCTTTGTAATAAAGTTCATCATGAGGTTTAACCGGGCTTGCCCACCGTCCATTTTTAGTTTTATAAACAGGGAAGAATTGATATTTTAAATGGATTAACTCATTACAAAATTCGCCAACAAAAATTAAGACAGTTTCATAGTTCTGAAATTGATATTCGTAAGTACTGTTATGATCATATGCAGTAAAAACTATATTCGAATCCGGATAGTAGTCAGAATATTGCTGTATAATTTTATATTCGGCTCTATAAGCGCTATCCCAAATATTTTCACAATAAGTAGAGGTGTCAATGTGAGATACATTTAACTTCTTCCCAACAAAAATGTATAGTTTGTCTGGTTGTTTATGTTCACATTGCTTAAGTTTTTTACAAGGTGCTGGCTTTAGAAAAACCTCTGTTTTTTTAGCAATAATATCTCCTACTTTATATTTTTGGGTGGCGAATTTGAATCTCCTAAAATATAAGGTGTCCGTTAATTTTGCATTAATGGTATAGTTTCCACCTGAATCTGGAATTGTGTGAAAATCTTTATTGTTAACCAACGCGTCAAACTCACTCTGATATTTTTTTGCAAATCCTTCATCCCTTGAGGCTTTTTCACGGAATTTTTGTAAAGTATCGTTTACAACAATTGAGATGAAATTGTTAATTGAATCTTTTGCAATTCCCCAAACTGTAACGGTCTGTTGGGCTTCGCTAAAAATTGAAACAAATATACTAAGAGCTAAAATTGTTTTACAAAATATAGTTTTCATTATACAAAAACCCCACTATACTTAGTGGGGCATTAATTCTAATTACTTTACAATTGTCATTTCGTCTAACAGGTGACCGGCGCCATAAAGCTTGTCGATAACCCACAGAACAAAACGTGAATCTACGTTAATTGTTTTCTGCCAGTCCTCTTCGAATACGATGTCTCCGGAAAGAGCTTCAGAGTTACCGTCGAATGCAAGACCGATAAGTTCGCCGTTGCCATTCATGATTGGGGAACCGGAGTTTCCACCGGTAATGTCATTATCAGACAGGAAATTCACGGGAAGGTAACCTGCAGGATCAGCATACTGACCATAATCTCTTTTGGCAGCCATATCAAGCAGTTCTTGAGGCAGGTCAAATTCTTCATCACCTTTCTTATACTTCTTCACCATACCGTCCAGGTCTGTATAGAAGTTATTGGTAACGCCGTTATAATCTCTGTCATCGCGTACCGGCAGGGTGGCCACTTTTCCGAAAGTTATTCTCATTGTTGAGTTGGCATCGGGGTAGAATTCCTGCTTAGGATGTGACTTACGAAGACCATCGAAGAAGAGACGGTTGCTGTCGCTGAATTTATCGTCATAAGAAGTATAGCGTTCTGCAGTGGCCCGGGAATCGGCAGTATAGCCGTTGGCAATTTTCAGAAGTGCATCGCTGTTCAGCTTTTCGGCATCCGGATTATTAAGGAAAGCCATTGCTGAAGCTTTGGTGGCAAAAATGGAGTTTTTAGCAACCTCATCCAAAAGCTCAGGATTAATGGTTTGAAGGGACGGAGCTCCAGCTTCATTTCTGACCTTAGCACGGTACAGTGACACCATTTCTTTAAGCATTTCCTGTTCCAGAGCAGGATTGAATTTTTCATAATTGGCGTTGATGCGGTCTGCAATGGCTTTCTTCATCTCCGCTTTTTTCCCAGCATCTGTTTCAGCTATATAATTTTTGAACATAGAACCGAAACCTGTAGCGAAGGACAGATATTTTGCGTTTCTGGTCATCTGTGCAGCGTAATTACGCTCAATTCCTCTGGCAGAAGTCTTGCGGTAATAATCCTGCATATCGGCGAGCACATTTCCGTAAAGATCCTTATTCTCAGATCTGTTAGCCCACGCCTGGAAAACCTCTTCAACTTTACGTTTGTCTTCAATCGTTCCGTTTTTGTTTACAGATTCGATGGTACCACCTCTGTTTTTCCAGTAGTTTGCTACAGAAGCATACTGTGAAGCATAGTTAAGTTTCGTAGCCTGGTCGCGGTCCATGTACTTCTTCATGACATCCATGGCCACTTTGGATGCATCTACCCAACCCGGATAATCTTTATTCACCAGCTGGTCAATACCGTATGAAGTCATAAAACGGTTGGTACGGCCAGGGTAACCTACGATCATTGTCATATCGCCCGGTTTAATGGGCTTTATGGAAACAGGAAGGTGGTGTTTAGGCTTAAACGGAATGTTGTATGGAGAATATTCCGCAGGGTTTCCGTTTACATCAGTATATACTCTGAAAACGGAGAAATCGCCGGTATGTCTAGGCCACTCCCAGTTGTCAGTATCGCCGCCGAATTTTCCGATGGAGTTAGGTGGGGTTCCTACCAGACGAACGTCCTTGAAATCCTGATACACAAAATAGTAGAACTCATTCCCGTTATAGAAATCCTTTACACTTACTACATATTTACCGTTTTCAGAATTCTCGGCCTGTATTTTTTTGTATTCTGCATCAATGATGTCCCTTCTTTCCTTCGCCGACATTTGGTTGTTAAGCAGCGCATTGATTCGGCTGGTCACATCGTCCATGCGAACCAGGAAACGAACAGAAAGTCCTTTGGCAGGAAGTTCCTCACTTTTCTTCATTGCCCAGAAACCATTGGTCAGGTGATCCTTTTCAGGAGTGGACAGTGCTGCAATCTGACCGTAACCACAGTGATGGTTGGTAAACACCAGACCTTCTCTGGAAACAATCTCAGCCGTACATCCGCCACCAAACTGAACGATGGCATCTTTCAGGCTGGCCTGATTTACGGAATAGATTTCTTCTGCAGTAAGTTTAAGTCCTTTTTTCTGCAAATCCTGTCCGTTCAGCCTTTTGATCAGCATCATCAGCCACATACCTTCATCAGCACGCATCTGTACGAAGCTCAGCATGAAGGTTAACAATAAAAATATTCTTTTCATTTTTAAAAATTATTTTAAGGCTGCTAATTTAATGCTTTTATTATAAACGCCTGCCCGATGGTACGAAAATGGCACGTTTCCGGAGAATAATCAGCATCTTTTTAAGAAAAACCATGGAAATTAATCCTGAAATCATCGGCTTTATAGCCGGCGGACTTTCCTCCGCTCTGTTTATTCCACAAATCATCAAGATACTTAGGGAAAAATCGGCCGAAGAAATTTCCCTCCTCACCTGCATCATAGGTATTGTAAGCTCTGCGCTTTGGCTTTGGTACGGAATCCTGCAGGACCATATTTCCATGATGGTTACCAACAGCATCGCGGTAGCTGCCACTGCGGTTCTCGTGGTCCTCAGGCTGATTTATAACGGCGAAAAAAACTAAATTTGTAATTCTACATTAATAAAGTAAACTATATGCTGGAAAATAAAGAACATTTGTACGAAAATGCAGTGCTGGTAGGCGTCATAACCCAACAGCAGGAAGAAGACAAGCTGATTGAATACATGGATGAACTGGAATTTCTGGCTCATACCGCCGGTGCTACGGTTGTGAAGCGTTTTACCCAGAAACTTACCCAGCCTGACTCCAAAACATTCATAGGCAGTGGGAAGGCTCAGGAAGTCCGCGACTATGTAAAGGAGCATGGGATTGGTACCGTAATCTTTGATGATGAACTTTCTCCCTCGCAACTTAAAAACCTGGAAAGGGAAATCGAAGTAAAAATTCTGGACCGCACCAACTTGATCCTGGACATTTTTGCGCAGCGCGCGCAGACCTCCTATGCCCGGACACAGGTCGAACTAGCACAATATCAATACCTTT
The DNA here is from genome assembly GCF_008831505.1 of Chryseobacterium sp. NCBI lineage: Bacteria > Pseudomonadati > Bacteroidota > Flavobacteriia > Flavobacteriales > Weeksellaceae > Chryseobacterium > Chryseobacterium sp. The sequence continues at coordinate 2,637,316 of NZ_CP044507.1, forward strand.
TGCCTCGCCTGACCCGTATGTGGACCCACCTGGAAAGGCAGAAAGGGGGAATTGGGATGCGCGGACCCGGGGAAACGGAAATTGAGACGGACAGAAGGATCATCAGAGACCGGATCTCGCTGCTTAAAGAAAAATTAAAGACCATAGACAGACAGATGTCCACCCAGCGTAATAACCGTGGCAAAGTGGTGAGGGCTGCACTGGTGGGCTACACTAACGTGGGGAAATCCACACTGATGAATGCCCTTTCGAAATCAGATGTTTTTGCAGAAAACAAGCTTTTTGCCACCCTGGATACGACTGTACGGAAAGTGGTTATAGGTAATCTGCCTTTCCTGCTTACGGATACGGTTGGTTTTATCCGCAAATTACCCACACAGTTGGTTGAGAGTTTCAAATCCACACTGGATGAAGTTCGGGAAGCGGACCTGCTCATTCATGTAGTCGATATTTCACATGAGAGTTTTGAGGATCATATCGCCTCAGTAAACCAAATCCTTATGGAAATCAATGCCCATCAGAAACCGATGATCATGGTTTTCAATAAGATTGATGACTTCAGCTATGAAAAAAAGGAGGAGGATGACCTGACACCTGAATCCAGAAAAAACATCTCCCTTGCGGAATGGGAAAAGACGTGGATGTCCAAATCGAAGTATCCGACCGTGTTTATATCCGCACTTACCAAAGAGAATTTTGAGGAAATGAAAAAGATGATTTATGACGAAGTGCTGAAAATTCATATCTCGCGTTTCCCGTATAATGATTTCCTTTTCGAATATTTTGAAGATGAAACCGATCCTAATAACTAAGTATCCGTTATTCTTGTGAGTGCTGCAGATGAAATAAAAATGGCGCTGGCAGACCTTGCCCTTCCTGAAAAGGCAGCATTCTTCCCGCGCTTCTTTAAAGCCGGAAAAGGAGAATATGCTGAGGGCGATCAGTTTATAGGCGTAACCGTGCCCGACCAGCGAAAAGTTGCAAAAGAATTCCGGGATAAGATATCCGTAGAGGAACTGTCTGAAGTTTTAAGTTCGGAAATCCACGAACACCGTCACTGCGCCCTGTTGATTTTGGTCGCAAAATTTGAAAAGTCAAAAGACAGTAGTGAAAAAGAGGCGATGGTCAGCTTTTATCTTCAGCACAGGAAACATATCAACAACTGGGATCTGGTAGACAATTCATGCTATAAAATCCTGGGCCGGCACTGCTTCGATAAAGAAGATCACCGTATTCTTGAAGACCTTGCCACGGAAGAGGACCTATGGAGCAAGCGCATGGCAGTAGTTTCAACCATGCACTACGTTAAACGGGGTGAATTTGACCTTATGAAGAAGTTAGTTCTGAAAAACCTTAACCATCCGCACGATTTAATACATAAGGCAAACGGCTGGCTGCTGCGGGAAATGGGTGGTAAGAATGAAGCTGAATTGCTGGACTTCCTGAAGAAGCATTATAGAAAAATGCCCCGGACTACACTGCGATATGCGATTGAGAAGTTGGATGAGAGCATCAGGCAGGATTTTCTTAAAGGCCGGATATGATGGAAGACCTGTATTGGCTGAGAAGTTCGGTTCACTATTTCCTGCATTTCGTATTCCCATTTTTTCTGGCCATCACCTTTTTTAAGCCCTTTTGGCGCAAGGCCTACTTAATAATGATTGCCACCATGCTGGTAGACTTGGATCATCTGCTGGCTAATCCCGTTTTTGATCCTGACCGGAGCAGTGTGGGTTTTCATATTTTACATTCCTACCCTATGGTCGCGGTTTATTTTTTGGGCGTTGTTTTCCTTAAAGGAGTTTACCGTGTTTTTGCAGTCGGTCTCCTGTTTCATATGTTTACGGATTTTCAGGATTATCACCTTTGGAAGTTAATACAGGATTTTTGATTTGTTTTATCTAAAATATTTTGAAATAAAATAGATATTTTGTATAATTGTGAAAATCGTGACTTTATGAAATTCAGAAATTTACTTCACTGGACTGTTCTTTTTCCAATTATTTCCGCGCTGTTCTACTTGAGCGGCATATTAAATACATCAATTTTTACGAATGTGATTGGCGCCTTCCTGCTGTTCGGAACCGTTCTGGCAGCTGTGCATCATGCTGAAGTTGTGGCTCACCGCGTGGGCGAACCTTATGGGACCATTATACTGGCAATATGTATTACGATTCTGGAAGTTGGTCTTATCGTCTCATTTATGCTCTCGGGCAGCGAAGGAGCCATGACCTATGCCCGGGATACGGTATTTGCAGCCGTTATGCTTATCCTGAACGGTATTCTGGGAGTCTGCATCGTAGCGGGAAGTATGAAATATAAGGAGCAGTTTTTTATGCGCAGCTCTGCAACTACCTACCTCGTAAGTCTTGTTGCTATACTTGTACTTACGCTCATATTGCCCAATTATACCTCCAGCGTACGCGGGCCGTTTTATACAGAAACGCAGCTCGTCTTTATATCATTGGCCTGTCTGGTAATTTACGGCTCCTTTCTGATGTTCCAGACGGTCCGTCACAGGAATTACTTTGTTGTAGCAGAAGCTGATAAAACAGTGCATGAGGCCGACCCGCCCTCTAACTTTAAGACCATTTCCAGCTTGCTCCTGTTAATTATCTGTTTGGCTGTAGTGATATTCATGGCAAAAGGACTTTCACCCGTTATCGAGAATTTTGTAAAGACGGTGGGCGCGCCGCGGGCACTCGTAGGTGTCATTATTGCGTCGGTGGTACTGCTTCCGGAGGGACTGGCTGCCATCCGCGCGGCACGGAACAATCAAATACAGACTTCAATCAATTTAGGCCTGGGTTCCGCGCTTGCCAGTGTTGGGCTTACCATTCCCGCCATCTCGGTGGTTTGCATCATTTATGATATCCCATTTGTGCTTGGCCTGGATATGAAATCAATTATCCTGCTGGCGCTGTCTGTGTTTACGGTGATGCTGTCGCTGAGCCGCGGAAAAACAAATCACCTTTACGGCGCTGTGCTGCTGGTGAACCTTGCAGCCTACATCTTTTACGTAATAGTTCCTTAAACTAAAAACTATATCAGTACAAAATATAAAGAGGTGAGTTGATGGGTCACCTCTTTATTTATACCGTCTCCGACTGGCTGAAAAGCTATAGCTTCCGGGCCATTTCCATTTTATGTCCCATAAGATTCGCAATGTTTGTGGCTTTATAGATGGCCAGGTCCGCCATTTCGCCGCTGAAGTTTTCCTCCACGGTTTCCGTCCACAGTTTTATCCAGTGTGCAAAGTGTCTTTTTTCCATAGCCACTTTTTCATTTATAGGGAAATGCATGGCCATTGGATTGCCTTTGTAGGAAATCTGGCCAAACAAAAGCGTTTCCCAGAAGGCGTACATCTTAGGTAAGTGGTGGCTCCAGTCTACCTTTGCCACATCACTGAAAAAGAACCCAATGGTTTCATCACGGCCAACCTTATCATAAAATGTATTTACAAGGAATTCAATATCTTCCCTGCTTTCTAACTTTTTCATGCGGTAAAATTACGGCTTTTAAAACAGTCGGAATATGACTGCAGTCACTACTTGTTTTTTGGGCGGACATTTCGCGCTATGCGCTATTACTCCTCAGTCGGCGGCGCCGCTTCGCTGCGCCGCCTCCCTGCGGGGTAGCCGCTCCTATCGCGGCCGCAGGTTGCGCTGGAGATACACTTCTGAAATAAATATGGCGTATTTTTGCCGCATGGATCTTGAATTCTACAAAAATCAGGCGTCTTTGAAACAGAAAGACCACCGCAAAACGCTGGAGGCTCTGAAAAAGAAACCACCCAAAAACCTCGACTATCTGGTGCAGGAAGTCCATGAAGAAGTTTTTAGGAAGGTGGACTGCTTGCAGTGCGCCAACTGCTGCAAAACTACCGGTCCGCTATTCACCGACAAAGACACCGAACGTATCGCAAAACATCTGCGGATGAAAACCTCAGATTTTGAGTCCAGATATCTGAGGACCGACGAAGACGGCGACAAAGTGCTGCAAAAACTGCCCTGCTGGTTTTTAAATGCCGACAATACCTGCTCCATTTATGAAGTGCGGCCCAAAGCCTGCCGGGAATTTCCGCATACGGACCGGAAAAAGATATATCAGATCAATCACCTCACCATCCGGAATACTCTGATCTGTCCTGCCGCTTTTGAGTTTGTAGAAAAAATCCGGCTCCGCGCAGGACTGAGGTAATCCGGGCGGACGTATATCACCGTTCTTCATCAAAAAAGAGCAGATATAAAATCTGCCCTTTCATGAGTCCTCATCTATTTCTTTCTGGCTTTCACCTTTTTTACCTCATCTTTCATAAACGGGTACTTCTGAAGCATATCCTCTGCAATGGATTCATCCAGTTCAAGCGCTTTCTCCAGGTCTGCACGGCCGGATTTCTCATCATTCAGATGAAACCGGCAGTTGCTTCGCTGATAGTAAAGCTCAGCCCTTTGATGTTTCAAAACAGCCCTGTCCAAAAGTGTAATGGCCTCCTCGTATTCACCCAACAGCATTAAAACCTCTGAATATGCATACCAGTTATAAAACCTTTCGGGTTCCTGGGTCACCAGTTTCTTCAGGCAATTAAGGCTTTCTTCAAACCTTCCCGATTCAATATAAAGGAAAGCCATTCTTTTCTGATAATCAAGATTATTCTCATTCAGTGCTGTGGCTTCCTTTGCAAAATGCAGCGCTTCCTTCATTCCGCCCATTTCTTCATAAATATAACTTTGCTCCATCATTGACTGATAGAACTGCGGATCTTCCACCATGGATTTCTGAAAGGCAGCAAGCGCCTGTACAGGCTGTTTAAGCTCACGGTAGCAGAGACCGATTTTATAATAGGTGAAGGCTTTCGTAAACTCAACTTCAAGCATTTCCTGATATACTTTGATGGCTTCATCATACTTCCCTAACGCTTCAAGACAGGCAGCTTTGTTTCCGTAAACATTAACCGAACCCGAGTTGATCGCAAGCAGATAGTCAAAAGCTTTAATTGCCTCCTCATAATTCTTCCGGTTAAAGAAAAACTGGCCATACTCATACCAGGCAGTTTCCGAGAAGGGAAAACGGTCCAGGTAGGAATTCATAAATTCCACAGCCTCCTCATATTTCTTGAGTTCGTTCAGGCAGACCAGACAGTTTTCAAAAGAATACTCGTCGTTAGGATCAAAAGTTAGGGCAAGTTTATAATGCTTCAGTGCGCTGAAGGGATCCTGCAGATTTACATGTTCATCGGCAATGAAGTTATGGAGGAAATTCTGCTCCTCTTCCAGTTTCAAAGCCTTCTCACAATATTCAATTGCTCTTCTGGGATTCCCCAGGTTAGAATAATATTTGGCACAGCACACCAGAAAATCCGTACTGTCCATACAGGATTCAGAAAGCTCAGCAATTAAACGGCGGGCGGTACTGTAATCTTCAAGTTCCAAAAGAACCTCCAGCTGCTTGGTTTTAATCTCAATGGAATTGGGATGCAGTTTCAGACCAAAATTCACGGCCTGCTCTGCGTAGGAGATATCACCAAGTTCCAGATAGTATATAATGATATCTTCCAGCTCCTCACTGTCGAAGTAATACTCATCATTATTCTCTATCATATCTTCGAACTTTTTTGCAAGTTCGTTTTCAAAAAATTCTTCCACTTATTTTATGTGCAGTCCAACCAATGTATGAAACCGGGTTCCAAACTTTGACTGAACATTTAATTATACTTATCACTGCTGACCTTAGATCAGCGTTTTGATCTTTGCTATCATCTCATCTCCTAAACGGTCAGCTTCTTCCTGGGATTTCGCTTCCGTATAGATACGGATAATAGGTTCTGTATTGGACTTCCTAAGGTGCACCCAATTTTCTTTAAAATCAATTTTAACACCATCTACCACGGAAACCTCTTCATTTTGATACTCTTTTTCCATCTTTGTTAAAAGTGCGTCCACATCTATGCCGGGGGTAAGTTCAATTTTCTTCTTGCCCATGAAGTAGGCAGGATAGCCGGCACGGAGTTCTGAAACCGTCTTACCCTCTTTCGCAAGATGCGTAAGGAACAGCGCTGCACCTACCAGAGAATCCCTGCCGTAATGCAGGTCCGGGTAGATGATTCCGCCATTTCCTTCACCACCAATCACCGCGTTTTTCTCCTTCATCAGGTTCACCACATTAACCTCACCAACGGCACTCGCAAAATACTGTGAGTCGTGGGTCATTGCCACATCCCTAAGCGCGCGGCTTGAGGAAAGGTTGGAAACCGCCACTCCCTGAGTATGCTTCAGCAGGTAATCGGCAACGGCAACCAGGGTGTATTCTTCACCAAACATTTCCCCGTTCTCATCGATTAATGCCAGCCGGTCTACGTCGGGATCGACTACAATTCCCAGATCTGCTTTTTCCTTGATAACAAGCTCGCAGATATCTGTCAGGTGCTCCTTTAAGGGCTCAGGATTGTGCGGGAACTGTCCGTTTGGTTCACAGTAAAGTTTTATGACCTCACATCCTAATTTTTCCAATAGCGGTGGAAGAGAAATGCCCCCAGTTGAGTTCACCGCATCCAGCACGACTTTATATTTCCTGGCCTGCACTGCCTGCGCATCAACCATTGGCAATGCCAAAATCTTCTGTATATGGATGTCAAAAGCATCTTCCCGGCCTTCATATTTTCCAAGATCATCCACCTCAGCAAACTCAAAATCCTCTTCTTCGGCGATCTTCAGTACTTTTGCCCCTTCATCAGCATTAATAAATTCGCCTTTCGCATTGAGCAGTTTCAGAGCGTTCCACTGCTTGGGGTTGTGCGAGGCTGTAAGGATAATTCCGCCCTGCGCCTGCAGCTCAGGAACCATTACCTCCACCGTAGGTGTTGTGGACAGTCCCAGGTCCACTACATGTATTCCCAGTCCCTGAAGCGTAGCCGTAACCAGGGAATTTACCATGGCACCGGAAATACGCGCATCGCGGCCGATGACCAGCGTAAGGTCTTTTCGGTTGTGAGAACGCTGGAGCAGCGTCCCGAAAGCAGCTGTAAATTTTACGACATCAACAGGTGTAAGATTGTCATTTACCTTACCTCCAATGGTACCTCTGATACCGGAAATGCTTTTAATCAAGGACATTAATCTGTGTTTTTAAGTTCTTTGCAAAAATAGGAATTCCACAGGGAATAAAAGGCCGCAGTTTTCCACAGGCAATGAGTCACTTTCCGCGTCAAATCCTATAACCGACATGATTATCCGCATCCACAATCGGAGTCGCAGCTGTTTTCCTTCCTTTCCTTACTTCGCATGCCGAACTTCCTGCGGAATACATTAACGATATAAATGCAGGCCGCAACCAGCAGGACTGCAATAATAATATACTGTATGAGCAAAGTGGTTTCCATTATATTATTTTAAAATCTGATATGCAATAAATGCCACAATGTAAGCCAGGCCGGTCATAGCTACAGTTTGGATCAAGGTCCACCTCCAGCTCTTTGTTTCGCGGTATACCACTGCAATGGTAGAGATACACTGCATGGCAAAGGCATAGTATAGAAGAATCGAGATTCCGGTAGCCAGTGTGAAGATCGGTTCACCGTTGGGCCGTACATCGTTTCGCATCTTATCAATAATCTTTTTTTCTTCGGTATCATCGTCCATGCTGTACAGCATACTCATTGTCCCAACAAACACTTCACGTGCCGCAAAACTGGTAATAATAGATACACCCATTTTCCAGTCATAGCCCAAAGGTTCAAACACCGGTTCTATGGCCTGCCCTACTTTGGTAAGGTAGGAATGATCCAGATGCACATCGGTGGCAACTATTTCACCTTCGTTCCGGGCCGGTCCCAGATAACTGATCACCCAGAGTATCATGCTTACAGCAAGTATTATTTTACCTGCACCTGTTATAAAGTCCCAAACTTTGCCCAGCACCAGCCGAAAATCATAGCCAAAGAGAGGCATCTTATAAAGCGGCAGGTCCATAATCAGAAAAGTCTTACTTTTTTGCCTGATCATCTTTTTCAAAACAATAGCGGATAGAAGTGCTGCCACAAACCCGAGAAGGTACATGGCCAGTAGTGCGATCGCTCTGTAATCAATGCCCAGTAAGTTGCCTTCTGGAATGACCAGCGCAATGATGATACTGTACACCGGCAGTCTGGCCGCACAGGTCATGAAAGGCGTAACCAAAATCGTAATAAGCCGTTCCTTTACATTTTCAATATTCCGTGTGCTCATAATAGCCGGAATAGCACAGGCAACCCCGGAAACCAGCGGAACAATACTTTTCCCATTCAACCCAAATGGCTTTAGGAAGCGGTCCATAAGGAAAATTACCCTGGCCATATAACCGGAATCTTCCAGCAAATACAGGAAGTACAGCAATATTCCTATCTGTGGTGCAAATATGACAATTCCTCCGAGGCCCGGAATGATGCCCTCGGCCAGAAGGCTGTTCAGGGGTCCTTCCGGAAGAAGGCCGGCTACAGTTTCGGAGAGCCAGGCGAAACCGCTGTCGATCCAGTTCATGGGATATTCAGCCATGAAGAAGACCATCTGGAAGATGAGCAGCAATATAGCTGTAAAGAATACATAACCCCAAAAGCGGTGAACCAGCACAGCGTCGAGTTTTTCTGTAAGAAATTCTTTTAGCTGAGGTTTTTCGGAAAGTACTTTTGCAACGGTTTTATCAATGCTTTGATAGCGGCGGATGGTTTCCTGTGTCTGCAGCCGTTTGGGGACTATGCATTTGTCTTCGCTGAGATTCAGTTGCTCGTGCACCGAGTCCAGTTTGCCCATATAGGTTCCCGAGGAAAGCAGAGTCCAGACCTTGTACTCATTTTTTTCTGTGGTTTGTGCCGCAATTCTCTTAACGGTTTCGCGCTGTTCCAGCGGAATTTCAAAGGAGGCAGAATGGGTTACCTTAAATTCATTGCGGTAGATAGCCTCCCGTAGTTCGTCAATACCATGCTTCTCTTTAGCATTGGTTTGCAGTATCTTCACATCCAGTTCCTGAGCAAGTACCTCAAAATTGATGGCAATGCCGCGTCTTTCGGCTTCATCCAGTTGGTTTGCCACCATGAGAAGGGGTACGCCCAAATCCTGAATCTGCCGGAAGAGCAAAAGACCGCGCTTCACATTCATGGCATCCAGGATATAGATTACACCGGAATAATTTTGGATTTCGTCTATCAGGAACTTGGCAAAAATAGCTTCATCTTCGGAACTGGGATAAATGCTGTAAGAGCCGGGCAGATCTATCACCTCTATTTCCTCGCCTTCAAAGATGTAGTTTCCTGAGTGGCTGGCTACGGTCACACCCGCGTAATTACCTGTTTTTTGCTGACGGTTACACAGGGCATTAAATATTGTTGATTTACCTACGTTGGGATTACCAACGAGCAGGACCTGTTTCTTTTCTGGGGGAGTTTGCATTTCAGTCTGTAAGGGATTCCACAATTATGAAGCGTGCCTCTTCCTGGCGAAGTGCAATCCGGCTTTTTTCCTCTCCAAACTCTACATACAGTGGACCGCGGAAGGGTGCCTGGTACAAAATGCGGAAAACAGTTCCGGGCAAAAGTCCCATTTCAATGATTTTACCGGGCATCTCCAGATGCTCATTATCATATTCCACAATCTTCCCGGAGGTCTTACGCGGGAAGCAGCAAAGTTTGTTGGAAAGATCGTTTTTCAAGCCTGTAAATTTTGGTGCAAATATACGTTATTTAAATTTAATCTAAATAAGGATTGCATGCTTGAGGCGACTTGTAATCAAAAAAAAAGCCCGGCTTACGAGTGTACCGGACTTTCCAATTATAATGAAGTTAATATGTTATTTTTTCTTTCCGCCAGTGGCCGGAATCTCAATTGGATTGTTGTTTGAACCATAGAAATCCTTGGCAAACTTTTCCTGATCTTTAATGAATTCACCAATAGTTTTGTCTGAGCCCGGCATCTTGCGGCCCATCATCTCAGGAGTCATATAAGGACGCATCTCTGCCATAGGATCTGCTTTAAAGTTCTCAAGCGATTTCTCGAATTTATCTCTGGCCACAAGCACCACATTCTGACTCATTCCATACTTGGAGTTCAGCTTTTCGGCGTAGGAAAGTTCTTCCCAGTTGTTTACTTTTTTGTTTCCTTTTAGTGTCCAGCTGTAATCCTTCTTACTGTCCTCCACCTTTACAATCAGTCCCGGTAGGCCCGCAAATTTATAAGGCCCGTCTGTGAAAGGTAACTCTGTCGTAAACCAGGCAGTCCATTTACGCCCACCCATCTCTGTTGTTGCTTTCTGAGTATTGTACTCACCCACTTTCTCCTTTTCAGGCAAAATGGTCCAGTTCAGTTTGGCAGTTTCTTCGTAGCCAAATCTCTTCATGCTGATCTGGTCAGAATAGGTAACCTTCATGTCCGGATAAGTTTTCTGTACCTTATGGGTAAACTTGGGCATACGGATGGACTTGGTAATGTCTTTCCAGGCACCACTCTTCTCCATTGCCTCCACTTCCAGCTTAATCAGTGAATCCTGTGCCGGTACGGTAAAATCCTGATAGATGGATTTATCTGCTACTATATCAAGAGCTGTCATAACTTTCTCTGTACGAGTTGAATCCTTCTTCGGTTTGAAGGTCAGTTCATAGAAAAAGCGGTTGGCGGTCTGCTGAGCGTTAAGCGCAAAGAATGCGGTTACCAAAAATAAGCTGAATAATCTCTTCATTTCACAATGTTTCTTTATTAGTGTAGCAGACTGGCCAAATGTTACAAATTAAATCATAAAAGAAAGTAAACTCTTTCGCTTCAGAATTTTTAACTTTAAGCAAAAAACTTATGGAAACCTTACCTAACCTAAGAAATGAGTTAAAGCAGGAGTATGAGACTACAAAAAAATTTCTGTCCCTATTTCCGGACGGCAAAAATGATTTTGCGCCTCACGAAAAAAGCATGAAGATGATGCCGCTGGCTACTCATTTGGCTGAAATATTCGGCTGGCCGCATTTTATGATGACTACAGATAATCTGGATTTTGCTTCAGGAGATTATAAGCCTGCAGTCCTGACGGACAAAGCTGGACTTGAGCAACTGTTTGAAACCGAATATGAAAAAAGCATAACCACATTGAACAGCATGGATGAAGAAGATCTGGAAGGCAGCTGGAGCATGAGTATGGGTGACGAGCTGATTGCCAAATTCAGTAAATATGAAGCCATACGGCATGCCCTGAACCAAATTACGCACCACCGCGCTCAACTGGGTGTATACTACCGTTTGCTTGAAATTCCGCTACCGGGAAGTTACGGACCAAGTGCAGATCATGAAACCTTTTAAACGAAAAAAAGCCCTGCGCGGGCTTTTTTTTAAGGTTGCAGCTCAATTTTGTTATTATTGGATGCCAAGCGTTCGCGTGCGCTTTTCTCCATCACCTTTAAAATATCCTTTGGATCAGTGAATTCTGTTCCATTCACATTAATTTTAACTGTGGAATTAGGCCGGTTCAGCATTTCACGCATGCCCTGTACAGGATCGTTTTCGTACTGCTTAAGCTGTTTCACATACTGAGCGCGGCTTACATCAAGGGGTTGGCGGGCCAGCAGCGGAATTTCCCGGCCTTTGGTATCCAAAATTTCCTGTTGAAGTGCCGCTACTTTCTTCACTGCCTTAAGTTCCATTCTGTGACTTCCTGTAGCATCTTCCACGGCAACTATAAGTCCGGGCAATCCATGAAATTTATAGGGTCCTTCCTGAATGGGAATTTCGGGGGTAAACCATGCCGTCCACGTTCGGCCTGCAAATTGGGTTGTGGCTTTTTGTGCTTTGAATTCCCCAATCTGTTTATTTTCTGAACTGATTTTCCAATTGATTGCGCGGTCTTCTGTAACCCTGTAACTTTGATTGCCTATTTCGGTAATTAAAAAAGTCTTATAGGACGGATGACTTTTCTCCACTTTATACCTCACCGCATCACCATAATTCTGTCTGGAAATGGAAATATTACCCATTCCTGCAGCCAGCTGTTTCTTCAAATTGTCGTTCATAATGGAATCCGCATCAAATGCTGTTTTGCTGTAGTATTTTGATGCTTTCTCGTCCACGTCCAGATACATCCATTCGGTCCTGAGGCTGTCCCTCCTGGTAGAGTCGGCCCGGAAGGAATATTCGTAGATAAACCTATTGAGCTGTGCCGAAGTCATTACCGAGACAAGAAGCAGGAAAAGGGTAAGCGTTCTCATGAGATAGGTGTTATTTAAAGTTGAACTTAACAGCAACCATCACCTGGCTCGGACGAATCCTGATCTGTTCAAAGGAATAAGTGAAAGCATCATCAAAAACCCTTTCAAAAACCTTTTTGTTTGCGATATTAAGCCATTTCAGTTCAAAATCAATTTTTTTTGCGGTCCAGGCATACTGATAGGTCAGGTCGTAAAAGCCGTTTTTAAAATTCTGCGCCCCGCTGGAGTAGTTAAGCTGGTCCCAGTTTAGGGTTACGGAATGGTTTTCCACCGGATAAAGCGTAAGAGCCAGATTATGGTTAAAGCTGTCAGTCTCTGAATCTCCAATGCTGCTGCGGTTTTTACCCCACCCGGTGGTGAAATTATAATCCAGCGTCATCCAGGAGAAATAAGCATTGTTAAGTTTAAAGGTAAGGTTCTGAGTTGAGTTTTTATTCTCAAAGATCTGGCCACCCCGTGCATTGTCGGAGGTAGAAGCAGAATTTCGGAAAGACAGGGACAGGTTCGATTTGAATTTTGGAAAGTATTTCCCTATTTCTGCACTTTGGGAATTGGTTACCGTCCGGTTATCCTGTTCAATATAACTGATGATTCCCAATCCAAACCCCCTGTTCACATCAGCAATCAGATTACGGTCCGTTTGCGAAAGGCTGTAATTCACATTGAAGAAAAGGTTATTTAAAGGGTTTCGGTATTCCAAACGTGAACCCACGCGTTTTGATTCTGTTTCGGAAAGAGGATTTGCAGCGTTCATTGCTGAAAAAGAGGTAGGGCGCGACATCAGGATTCCCGCGTATAAATCATCTATGGCCGCAAAATTGTAATTCCAGTTACCGCTTACAGCAGCTTTCCAAAAGGAGGCAAAGGAGTACTGTACAAAGCCGGAAGGTTCAAATGTTGTCCGGTTAAAACTTTTGTCTACCATACGTGCTGCATCTTCAGCCCGGATCATATTGTAATTAACCGGCAACTGGATTCCGACCGTCCAGGCCTCGGATTTATAGTTAACACCCAGCCCAACATATGGCACCGCCCGGCTAAAACGCAGGTCATTGGTGAATTCTTCGCGTCGCTGGCTGGAGGCTGAATTGGCAAGTTCCAGAATTTCAGAATCCAGGTTGTTGCTGGTATAATTGAAACCGATTTCCGGCGTGAAGGTCCAGAATTTTTTGGTGAATCCCATTGTGGCGGAATGATTGGCTTCAAGAGTTTTCATACCAAAGTCCTGAGTAACTGTGGCAAAATCTCCAAACAGATTCTGTACGACCGGTATATTACCGGGACCTGAAATCTCTTCAGGATAAAATACGTAGTTGCCAGGTGCCACCCTCAAAAGCTGATTATCGTCCTGATAGCTGATGTATGACATTACATTAAGCATTTTGGATTTCAGCGGGATGATGGTGCTCAGTGAGTTCTGAAATGACGATGTAGGCGAACTCAGGGACTGGCGGGAATCCTTGTTAAGTGCGTTATCAAGTGAGTTCTGTAAACTGATTGCGGCACGGTCTTCATTCCAGAACTGGTTAAAGCTGGTTACATTTTTAAAGAATCCCTGCTTGGCATTTTTCGTGAAGATAAGTTCACCTTTAGCCTTATTTGTATAGAGGTTATTGTCCCTTACACTAACTTCGGTGAAGTTCTCCTTTTTAAAAAAGGTTTCCTCATAAGATTCCCGTTCTACAGCGTTGTTTACATAACTGGCATTTGCCTTAAGTTCCCATTCTTTATTTTTAAAAGGTGTCGTAAGCAGGTTGGCACTCAGGAAGTGGATATTGTTCATCAGATATCTCTTTTCCGGTAAATTAGGCACAGAGGCGCGCTCCACACCCAGCCAGCTGTTTTGCGAGGCATTGCTGCGGCGACCTTCCCAACGGTTGCCCATGGCGAACATATTTCCTTCATTTTCCACGGTTTCCCCTGTGTTATTGGTTTTGTAGTTTACCACCCACTGGTTTTTCTGACCGAAGAACATCGGGGTCAGCTTTACATTCCAGATGGCAGGATCGGATATTCCGACTCCTACTTCACCACGCCCCGTCATCGTAACCTGTTTTTTCAGTTTAATATTAATGGCCGCCTGATCAGACGGTACTTTATCCTGAAGTATTTTTACAGGCTGGTGATTCTCCAGCACCTCAACTTTCTGTACCGCATCTTTAGGAAGCGCATTGTTTACTACACCGTAACCTCCTTCCATCAGGTCCTTGCCGTTCACATAAAATTTGGACAGTGGCTGCCCCTGATAAAGAATGGAGCCGTCTTTATTCACCTCTATGCCCGGCATTCTTTTAAGAACATCAGCTAAAGTACGGTCATTTTTGGTGTCGAAGGATTGAATGTCATAGGAAATGGTGTCGCCCCGCTTGGTAATAAGGCGGGTTTTAAGCTGTATCTCCTCAATTTCTGTGGCTTCAGCGCTTAAGGTAAAGTCCAGGTTCTGGGTGGTATTCTGTACGCTCTGTGTAACCGGCTTGTGATTGAAAGCTTTGATCTTCAGGTCCACATTGGAATCTGCCGAAGTAAAAGTAACTTTATACTCCCCCTTACTATTGGTAATGGCATAGGCAATGATGGCATCCTTCCCTTTTTCCTCTATGGTTACGCTGGCACTTGGAACTGCATCACCTTCCGAGTTCTTAACTTTGCCGGTAATGGTTTTTTGTGCAAAAGTGATTACTGAGCAGCACAGCAGCAGGAAAAAGAAGAATTTTGTTTTCATAAATTAGCTTTAAGCCATTAGTAATGGATTTTGACGAGTTGTTACATCTCCCTGCAGCCGGTTGGTGGGAATGTCACAAAGAGGCATGCGCATAAATGTAAGTGGCCAGCCAAATAAATTAATAATTTAGCCGTCAAAATATAAGAAATGGGCATTATATATAAGCCGATAGATGTAGTGGAAGACATCACTAAAGAGGAATTTTATACCAAGTACCTCAAGCCCAGAAAACCTGTTGTCATACGCAATATGGCCCGCAACTGGCCCGCTTATCAAAAATGGACGCTGGATTATCTGAAAGAAACCATTGGTGATATTGAGGTACCACTGCATGACTCCTCCAAAGCAGATCCCGCGGCGCCCATCAATGCTCCGGCCACAAAAATGCGGTTTGGGAAATATCTGGATCTCATTAAAGAAAAACCTACTGATCTCCGTATATTCCTTTTTGACCCTATTAAAGCGTCTCCTGAACTTCAGCGTGATTTTATCGCTCCAAAAGAGCTTATGGGCGGCTTTCTGGATAAATACCCAAACATGTTCTTTGGGGGTAAAGGTTCCGTAACCTTCCTCCATTACGATATAGACCTGGCGCATATTTTCCATACGCATTTTAACGGCCGTAAACATATTTTACTTTTTGAGAATAAATGGAAGAAAAGGCTGTACAAAATGCCGTTTGCGACCTATGCCATGGAGGATTTCGACATTTCTAACCCGGATCTGGAAAAATTTCCGGCACTGAACGGCGTAGAGGGTATAGAATGCTACCTGGAGCACGGTGACACCCTTTTTATGCCTACGGGCTACTGGCACTGGATGAAGTATCTGGACGGAAGTTTCTCCATTTCACTGCGGGCCTGGGACAGATCGCTGGCTGTAAAGGCGCGTTCCCTTATCAACTTAACTGTTCAGCGAAACTTCGATAATCTGATGAAACGCCTCTTCAAAAAGAGATACATGGACTGGAAGGAAAAACGCGCCATCGCTAATGCAGAGTATGCACTTAAAAAAAACCGTCCGAAGAGATCTCTCTAAATTCCGGCGAGTGTGGCAACAATCATGATGAGCAGACTAATCAGATTGATTATCAGTGGGGCCAAAAATCTTGCCCTCCTGACCTTCCCTTTCCTGAAACAGAGAATTCCGTAGATAACTGCCTGTGCCACTACAGCCAAAATTATCGGTATCGTAAAAAGTTCCACAATAATCTGAAGTACAATTGCGGTTTCTTCCGCAGGTGTATAGTTAACCGCTGACATTAATATGAGGCTGCTTACGTAAAACAGACACAGTACACTCAGCAGGATTTTACAGTTCATAAAATGAATTTAATGAAAATCTGTGAGCTAAGGCAAACGGAAAATAGGATAGCGGTTTACGGTCTGCTCAAAATACGGTGATCGTTTGTAAATCCAGTCCAACTGCGCGCGGGGGTCTTTGGCAAATTTTGGGTTGATGACCTTCTCCATTTCAAATGCCGTTTTCAGAACGGTATCATTGCTTAACAGTTCTGCCGCGGTATCTTCGAAAACATAATCGGAAAAATACTCCTTTTGTCCCAAAATGGCATCAAAGAAGTTCCAGTTAAAAAAGGAATCGGTGGCCGCGGGTTCCAGCGTCTCCAGAAGATATTTCACTCCTTCCTGCGCGCCGGGTACCAAAAAATCACCTTTGTTTAATTTGGTGTTCTTAAACTCAGATTTCGTTTGGGTATCGTAATGCAGATAATGGCCTTCGTAAGGACTCGTGACGGTCTGAAAATCTACAATCGTATACATTTCGACCATTACTGTAGAGTCATTGTGCAATTCCCGCATCTGTATCCTGTTTCTATTAAGATGTTCAATAACTGTTCTTTCAGATTTGGGTACCACGTAATACCTTGGGACAGTAACCTGAAGTTCGGAACTGTATTCGTCAAAGAATTTCACTTTCCGGTTGAATGGCTTGGTTCTGTCGTAATACAGGCGGGGTGTTCCCGAAACGGCACTTCTCTTTTGCCGGGCTTCATATCCTTTGAAATCGAGCAGTCTGTGCTTATTTTCGTTAAGTTTCCAGCGAAGTGTATACTTCTTTTCCGGAATTAGCTCCGCGGCACTTTCAGCCATCTTCTTCTGGATTTCCGAACGGTTTTTACCCACATATTCCAGCGAGCTCAGCATATATTCATAGGTTGCCTTAACCCGATCCGCATAAGGCTTTAACATATGTGTTTCTGCCACGGTACCCATTGTATTGAACAGTGCGGTATAACCTGTGGCATACCGCGGCGAGTCCATAAAAGCGGGAAAACCTTTGTCCGGTGCTTGGCCGTGAATGTTGACGTAAGGGGTAGTCAGAATTCCTCTGGTTTCAAGTTGCTGCATTAAAACAGGCTGCATTTTGGTATGGAGATAATTTCCTAACGTCTTACCCAGTCTTTCTTTATTCGAAGAAATATAGGTGAACAGATATTGGTAATCGGCACCGTTACTTACATGATTGTCAATGAAGTAAATAGGTTTGTAGTGATGGAAGATCTGCTGGAATGCTTTGGCATTATCTGTATCATTCTTAATGAAATCCCGGTTCAGGTCATAATTGCGGGCATTCCCGCGGAAACCGTACTCTTCCGGACCGTTCTGATTGACGCGGCTGAACTTTCCGCGACGCTGCATACCTGAAATATTATAGCACTGCACCGCCGCCACTTTTAAATTTTTTGACTGGATCTTTGCTGTGGCAAGGTCCCGCATAAGCATCATTGTAGCGTCAATACCATCGGGTTCTCCGGGATGAATACCGTTGTTGATGAGAAGTACCGGAAGGTTTTTGTTACTTGAAGGCGTGAACACCACCACCCTGATGGGTTCGCCATTATCATCCTGTCCAAAATTTTCCACTGAGATGGTCTCAAATTCCTTGTCCAGAGCCTCGTAATAGGCCTTCATTTCCCCGTAGGTAGTGGTTTGGTTGCCATTACCCTGTTCGTAAGGTGTTTGCACTTGCTGCGCTTTCAGAACG
Source organism: Chryseobacterium sp. (assembly GCF_008831505.1). Taxonomy (NCBI): domain Bacteria; kingdom Pseudomonadati; phylum Bacteroidota; class Flavobacteriia; order Flavobacteriales; family Weeksellaceae; genus Chryseobacterium; species Chryseobacterium sp. The sequence continues at coordinate 2,655,255 of NZ_CP044507.1, forward strand.
GTAAAGCCCAGAACCAGCAAAATGAAAATTTTCTTCATTTTATTATGTTTAATCAAAAATAAAAAATTCCTGAAAGGATCAGGAATTTCGTTTTATAACAGTCCGCTATTTACGAAGGTGACCCCGCGCTCTGACTGGAACGGAGCTCTTTTTTCTTAAGAAAAAAAAAGCGGGAGTGGAGGGCGGAAAAAGCGCCCAAATCATTTTAATCATTCAGTTTCAGTACTGCCATGAATGCGGACTGAGGTACCTCTACCCTACCGATCTGCTTCATCTTTTTCTTACCTTCTTTCTGCTTTTCAAGAAGTTTACGCTTACGGGAAATATCTCCGCCATAACATTTTGCGGTAACGTCCTTTCTCAGGGCCTTGATGGTTTCCCGGGCAATAACTTTGGCACCCAGCGCCGCCTGAACGGCAATATCGAACTGCTGTCTCGGGATAAGTTCTCGGAGTTTTTCACACATCCTTTTCCCTATATAGAAAGCGTTACTGTCATGAATCAGGGACGAAAGTGCATCCACCATATCGCCGTTAATCAGGATATCCATTTTCACCAGCTTGGAGGCACGGAAACCGATTGGGTGATAGTCAAAGGAGGCATAGCCTTTTGAAATGGATTTCAGCCTGTCGTAGAAATCGAACACCACTTCGGCCAGCGGCATATTGAAGGTAAGCTCCACCCGGTCAGCTGTCAGGTAGCTTTGATTTACGATTTCGCCACGCTTTTCGATACAAAGCGTCATTACGGGCCCCACAAAGTCTGATTTGGTAATGATTGACGCCTTGATATAGGGCTCTTCTACCCTGTCCATGGTCATAGGGTCCATCATTTCGGAGGGGTTATTGATGAGGATCATCTTTTCCGGATCCTTCTTGGTATAACCATGGTAGGAAACGTTTGGCACGGTAGTGATGACGTCCATATTGAACTCGCGGTCCAGCCTTTCCTGTACAATTTCCATGTGCAGCATGCCAAGGAATCCGCACCGGAAACCGAAGCCAAGTGCCGCCGAACTTTCGGGTTCGAAAACCAGGGAAGCATCGTTGAGACGAAGTTTTTCCAGTGAAAACCTGAGTTCCTCAAAATCCTCGGCTTCAATCGGATAGATACCCGCAAATACCATTGGTTTTACCTCTTCAAAACCTTCTATGGCAGCTTCAGCACCATTCTCAAATGAAGTGATCGTATCGCCTACTTTCACTTCGCGGGCGTCCTTGATTCCGGAAATGATGTAACCCACATCACCGGTCTTTATTTCAGTTTTGGGTGCCTGTTTCAGTTTCAGTGTACCCACCTCATCAGCCTCATACATCTTGCCGGTAGCCATAAACTTAATGCGCTGACCTTTTTTAATGCTGCCGTTCACCACTTTGAAGTAGGCTTCAATACCGCGGAAAGGATTGTACACGGAGTCGAATACAAGAGCCTGGAGTGGCGCGTTTTCGTCGCCTACCGGCGCCGGCACTCTCTTTACGATCTGCTCCAGCAGTTCGCGTACACCTTCCCCGGTTTTACCGGAGACACGCAGTACATCTTCATATTCACAGCTTATAAGTTCCATTATCTCGTCGGTGACCTCTTCCGGATTTGCTGAAGGCAAGTCAATTTTGTTCAGAATCGGGATAATGGTCAGATCGTTTTCAAGCGCCAGGTAAAGGTTACTGATGGTTTGAGCCTGAACACTTTGCGCCGCATCAACGATAAGCAGTGCACCTTCGCAAGCAGCTATTGAACGCGACACTTCGTAGGAAAAATCTACGTGGCCGGGTGTGTCTATGAGATTCAGCACATATTTTTCGCCGTCCAGCTCATAATCCATCTGAATGGCGTGGGACTTTATGGTAATTCCGCGCTCCTTCTCAAGATCCATATCGTCCAGGGTCTGGGACTGCAGTTCTCTTTGGGTTACGGTATTGGTATACTCCAGAAGCCTGTCGGCCAGAGTGGATTTACCGTGGTCTATATGTGCAATGATGCAAAAATTGCGTATGTTTTTCATTTAATGTCGTAAGTATTTGCAAAAATAGGGAATTCTGACCGATTTTTTTTCAGAAAAATGAGCACATCCTCAACAAATTGAAGTTGTATCATCAGCCGATGGAAGCCTTCAGCAGGTTAAAAAATTGTATATTAACTAAAATAAAACGACCTTCACAAAATACATTGCAAAGGTCGTCCAAACATTAAAAAAATAAACTATTATGGTCGTCTGCTCTGGGTTCTGAACCCGTTGTTGTTACTATTTCTGGGAGCCGCATTTCCTGGTGTCGGGTGCAGAGTTCTGCCGCGTTCCTGAGGTCTCGCCGACCCGCCCCGGGGTGACGCTCTATTCTGGTTATCGTTTTTTCTTTCCAATATCTTATTCCGCATCATCCCTTCGTTCTGAAACATTTCTAGAATCTGTTGGGGCTTCAGTATTTTCTGGAACTTTTCCGAATACTTACGGCGGTTGTTCATAAGCTGCTCGCCAAGTTCAAAACTTTTATCAAGTTCCTGCTTCGCATCGCGGTCGTTCAAACCTTCAAAATTCCGGCTGGCCTTAAATCTTTCTTTTATCTGTTTCTGACTTTCCTGGTACTCACTGTACAGAGCACGGAATTCATTTTTCTTATCCGCAGGAATGTCCAGTTCTTCCATCATCATATTTTCCCTGAACTGCTGTAGCAGTTCCTGCTTCTCTTCCGGCTTCATCTTGCTTATCAGCTCTTTCCGCTGCTCCGGCTTAAGGTTCCGCCAGTCTTTAATTTCCTGGCCGTGCACCGTCCCAATCAGGAAGATGGCCACAAGCGTTAAGATACTATTCACTTTTTTCATTTCTCCCGGATAGATATTAGTTATATAAATCAAGATACACATCCTGCTCTGCATTCATGGACAAAGCCGCAATATCTTCCGCACTGAATTCATCAAGAATCATATCCATTCTTGCATCTGCTCCGACCCCTGTTGCCATAATCGCCTTTGAAGGCTTCATTACAGTCTTTGTTTCGGGTTGTCTGTTTGTTTGATACTCATTTTCAGCTAAGGTTAAATCTTCCGCAAGGACAGTGTAATTATCTGCTGCTGCATGAATTTCCTTAGACTCCACAGATGCCGGCGCTGCGGCGGCAGACATGTTTTGCTCCTGAACCTCCGGATTGCTGGCCACTGCTTTTTCTGAGTCACCTCCGGCATTATAAACAAATGTACCGCCCAGAATGACCGCCACAGCTGCCGCAGCGGCATACCATGCTCTGTTGCGCGATTTTCCTGCAGCGGGCAGTACCTGCACCTTTTCCTTTTCCCGAACCGCGTTCAGAACATTACTCTGCATCTCACTGAAGAAATCAGGTGGTGTGGAATAAATATTCTCACGGGTTAGTTTTTCAATATCTAAATCTTTCATTTGTGGTAAATTACGTTTCGTAATTTGTTTTTATAAATTCTTCAATTTTCTGTTTGGCATAATGATAATTGGTTTTTAGTGTGCCTACGGACATGTCCACAATCTGTGAAATTTCTTCATAAGGCAAATCATCATAATACCTCATCATAAATACCAGCTTCTGCTTTTCGGGTAATGTATGAATCGCTTTCTGGAGGAGGATCTGTATCTCATCTCCGCCTGCACCTACATTATCGGCCACAAGGTTCATCAGGTGGTAATCCGGGTCTTCATCAGACTTCTGCATCTTCTTCATCCTGTTTAACTGTTGGAGCGCTTCGTTGGTGGCGATGCGGTACAGCCAGGTATACAGTTGGCTATCCTGCTTAAACTGATGAAAATTCTGATAAACCTTTATGAAGGTATCTTGAAGCACATCCTGAGCCAAATCATGATCCACAATCATACGGCGTATATGCCAGTACAGACGGCTTTGATAGGTATCCATGAGTTTACGAAGACCTTTTTCCTGGTTTCGTTCCTCCTTCATCATCGCAATAATTTCTGCGTCTATAGGCTTCATGGGGTACTTCGGGGTTTGGATGGTAAATATAATTAAAAGTTAAATTAATGTGTCAATTTTTAGTCCAAACGCCTAAAGGCTTATATTTGTTAAATGAACATTGTAATCATAGGCAGCGGCAATGTAGCATACCATCTTGCAGGTATGTTCACTGAATGCCGGATTCCAGTCCGTCAGGTTTTCGGAAGAAATAAGTCGGCTCTGGCAGAAATCAGCACTAACTACAACATTCCGGTTTCCACCACTGAACTTGAGGACGCTGATCTGTATCTGATCGCTGTAAGTGACCATGCAGTGGGAGAAGTTTCAAAAATAATCCGGAAAAGTAACTGTATCGTAGCTCATACCTCGGGCTCTCTGCCTCTGGAAGTTTTACACGGAAATTACCGGAAGGCGGCCTTTTACCCTCTGCAGACCTTCAGCAAAGCAAAACGTCCGGATTTCAGCTCAATTCCTTTTTTTATTGAAACTGAAAATGCGGCAGATGAAAGGCTGCTGGCTGAACTTGCCGGGAAGATTTCCCAAAATGTGATGTCCAGCACCTTTGAAAAAAGAAAGTATGTGCATCTTACGGCTGTCTTTGCCTGTAATTTTGTAAATCATCTGTTTAGCCGGGGAAAGGAAATCGCGGATAGTCAGGATATTCCCTTTGACTATTTTAAACCACTTATTGAAGAAACCGTAGAGAAGATTTCCTTTATGGAACCCCGCGCGGCACAGACCGGTCCCGCGGTACGCAATGACACACGTGTCCTTAAACTCCATGAAGAACTTCTGGAAGGCACTCCGCTGGAACTTTACAGAATCATGAATAAATCAATTAAAGAAATGTATGAGTTATAAAGAAAACCTGAAGCATATCAGGGCTTTTGTGTTTGATGTTGATGGAGTTTTCACAGACGGTTCGGTATACCTGATGCCGGGCGGACATATGTGCCGCGTGATGAGCGTGCTGGACGGCTATGCAGTGGTGAAGGCCAGAAAGGCGAATTATCTTATTGGTGTAATCACAGGCGGAAATGATCCTGATGTAAAGCACCGGATTCACTACCTTGGGATACAGGATTATTACGCCAAATCTCCTGACAAAACTGTAGATTATGAACATTTTAAAACAAAATACTCACTTTCCGATGACGAAATACTGGTAATGGGCGATGATATTCCTGATATAAGGATTTTGGAACCGGCCAGGATTTCCGCCTGTCCTAAAAATGCAGTTCCTGAAGTAAAAGAGATTTGCCATTACATTTCTCCGGTAGAAGGAGGGAAGGGAGCAGTACGTGATGTCATAGAGCAGGTGATGAAAGTGCAGGGCAAGTGGACCGAGGACGATACACAAAGCGTTTAGAATGAAGAAAAAGATATTGCTGGCATCCGGTTCAGCCAGAAGGAAGGAACTGATGACACAGCTGGGTTATGAATTCGAGGTGGTAACTGCGGACTGCGACGAATTATATCCTGAAGATTTACCAGCTGATCAGGTAGCGCCCTTCCTCTCGGAACTTAAAGCAAAAAGTTTTGCCGCCGTTGGTGCAGACGAGATACTGATCACTGCCGATACCGTGGTGGTACTGGACAGACAGGTGCTGGGCAAACCGCGAAGCAGGGAAGAGGCCCTCGTGATGTTGCAAAGCCTTTCGGGAAAAATGCATCAGGTTTATACGGCCATCACCGTACGCAGCGGAAAAACATCGATTACTGAGGTTGATGTGGCAAATGTATTTTTTGATACAATTACCGAAGAGGAAGCTACCATGTATGTAGACCGCTATCAACCGATGGATAAAGCCGGCAGCTACGGAATCCAGGAATGGGTGGGAATGGCGAAGATTTCAAGGATTGAAGGCAGTTTTTACACCATTATGGGACTGCCCACCCACCTTCTTCACAAGACACTTCAGAAATTAATGTAAAAATTTACGAATGATAAATATTCGCTAATTTTACAGACATATGACGGTGCATCCTAACAATAAAATGCACGTTATCAAGTTATAATACTGCAATGAGAAAGACTGTTTCCTATATTTTTCTGGCCTCGGTGCTCCTGGCCTGCGCTGCCAAGAAACCCGAAAAGCGTTCACGCTTCCTTTCAGGTTTCAGGACAGAATACAATACACTGTTTAATGCAAAGGACGCACTGAATACAGAGTTTACCGAGCGCAGCAACGCCCATAAGGACAACTTCTATGCACCTTATATCAATATCCTCACTTATGAGGAACAGCCTGTAGGCAGCGACATCGGACAGTCTGCTGCATTTGCGGAGTCCAGTGCAGGACGCAAACCGGGATCCGCGCTGCCCGCCAACGCTGCCGGGGAAGCTAAGGGGGCAACCATACTTGAAATAGCTGAAGCTAAGGCACTTAAAACCATAGATAAATATTCGGTAATACGGGACGGTCAGGAGAAAAATGATAAAATATTTGATGCCTACATCACACTTGCTCAGGCACGGATCTATATGGGTAAAAATCTTCAGGCGCTGGACGCGCTCAGCACCCTGATGGTCAAGATGAGGGAAGATAAACGTTTACCCCTGGCTAAAATCTATCAGGGGCTTGCCTATGCAAAGATGGATGATCATTTTAAAGCGCACGAGATTTTTGCCGGCCTGAAGAATTCTGATTTAAAGAAGGATTACCGGAAACTCTTAAGCATTTATTATGCAGAATCACTTTTGGAAGCCGGAAAAAAAGAGGCTGCCGTGGCAGAACTGTCAAGCGCATTTGAAGTGAACAGCAACCGCAAACTGAAAAGCCGGATTGCCTATCTGCGTGGGCAGGTCCTGGCCGAACTGGGCAAATCGGCTCTGGCCCGGGAAAGCTTTGAGTCTGCCTACAAATATGCCAATGACTTTGAATTTGAAGTAAAATCCCAGGTAGAAATCGCCAAGACCTATAACAGTAAGGATGATTACAGCGGTGCCCGAAAATATCTGGAAGGAATAAGTAAGAAAGGTACCTACGCTTCCCGAAAGAACGAGTTTTACTATGCCTTGGGACTCATGGCTGCCAATGCCGGTAAGAAGGCTGAGGCACAGGATTATTTCCGTAAGTCACTGGCTGAGAAGGTTTCCGATCCGCAGATTCGGGGCCTCAGTTATTACGAAATAGGTCGCGGATACCTGAATGACAACGAATATATTGCAGCAGGAGCGTATTATGATTCGGCGGTTAGCGTTATGACCTATGAACCCACCAGGGTCTTGCTTCAGGAGCAGACCAACAACATCAAAAAACTTGCACGAAACTATTATCTGGTGCGTAAGAACGACAGTATGCTTGCACTTGCAGCAATGAACGATGCAGACCGCATCACCTATTTCAGCAAATATATTGATGACCTGAAGGCGAAAGAAGATGCTATGGAACGTGAAAGGGTTCGTGCGGAAAGGACAAAGGGTTTTGATACCGGCGATTATTCTTCAAATTCGGTATTTGCCTCCGGAAACGGTTCATTTGAGAATTTTGGCGCGGCAGGAAAGGGGTTTTACTTCGCAAATACCGGTGCTGTTTCCAGAGGATCTTCTGAATTTAAAAATATATGGGGTACCCGCAGTCTGGCCGATAACTGGCGTTATTCTGCTAAAATGTCGTCACTGGAAGATGAAAAAAATGAAGCACTGGGCCTTACATCAGTGGCAGATCCCCGCCGTTTTGAAACGTCTTTCTACATTGAAAAGATCCCAAGGGACCAGGCTTCACTTACAAAGCTGAAATTTGCCCGTGACACGGCTTCTCTGGGAATGGGAATCATGTACGACGACTATTTTTCCAATACCCCCTTGGCTACGAAAACACTGTATGATCTTGTTGATAAAAAGCCGGAAGAAAAGATAATGCTGCAGGCACTTTACGAGATATTCTCAATGAATTATGAGGATAATCCTGCTGCTTCCGAAAGGGCGAAGCAGATCCTGCTCACCGATTATCCATACACTTCGTACGCAGAATTTGCGCGAAATCCACGGAACAGCAATTTCCTGAAATCCAATCCGGAGGCCGAAAATGCCTACCAGACGTCCTTTGCGCTTTATCAGGGTGAACAGTTTGATGCCAGCCGGCAACTGGTGGAGGAGTCACTGGCCCGGTTTCCAAAGGATGCACTTGTACCTAAGTTTTCGCTGCTGAATGCAATGATTGCAGGAAAAACAAGCGGTAAAGAGGTCATGATCCTTCAACTGGAACAGATTGCCCTCAACTATGAGAATTCAGCGGAAGGGGAGAAAGCAAGGGAAATGCTGAAATGGCTGAAAAGCGACCTGAAGATGCAGATGACAGACGAAAAAGGTAACGTTCTAAAAGCCGGAAACAATGTACCGGCAACACCCAAAGCCGCGGTTCCCACTCAGGAGGAAGTACAGAAAAACCATCTGTTGGAACAGAAACAGCTGCAAATGGAAATGGGAAATGAGGTTATGAGTACTGAGGCACAGCAAAAGAAACAAAATGTACCGGTCAGAAAATAATAACTAAAAGCGAAGGTTCAATTTCGCTTTTAGTTATTTAATGAATTTCTAATTTACACCTTTCCTTTTCACACCCTGGAAATCCTTAAGATATAAGGGTTCAAAGTAGGCCACATCTTCAAATTCGCCGGCATTAAACTTCCTTACCGATTCATCTGTCAGGTATTGGGCTGAAGGGTAAACGGAATCATTGAACTCGGCATTAGGAAGATTTAATATATCTTTGGCCTTGGCAGCACCATCGCCTACAATAAGGATTTTTTTATCAGACAGGTTATTCAAAGTAAACTCATCGAGCACAAGTGCGGAGGTGGGTTGCTCCTCTTTCCCGCTCTGACCGTCATAGATGGCTGTATAAACCTCCATACGCCTTGCATCGACCATTGGAATGATCAGATCATAATCAGTGCCTAAAAAGGGCTTAATCATCGTTTCCAGGGAATTTACGGCAATAAGCGGAATCTGCAGGCCGAAACAGAAACCTTTCGCAGCAGAGGCACCTATCCTGAGGCCAGTGTATGAACCCGGTCCCATACCCAGGGAAACAGCGTCCAGATCCCTAAGTGTAATATTTGCACCTTCCAATGCCCATTCCACAAAAGTGTGCAGACTTTCTGACTGTTTGTAGTTGTCCGACCGTTCTTCGCAAAGGCAAAGCAGCTCCTTACCGTCCGAGACGGCTACAGAACAGTTTTTGGACGAGGTTTCCAGGTGGAGGATTTTCATGATTAATTGGATATTTACAGATTCTTAAAAACGGTACGCGGCTCACTTTGGGCGCTGGGATAGATAGTCAGGTCGGAGACAGCCACGTGCGCAGGAGTGCTGATGCAGTACAGGATTGCATCTGCAATATCTCCGGGTTCAAGTGCTTTGTAACCCTGGTAAACAGCAGCGGCCCTTTCCTCATCACCTTTGAAGCGCACTTTTGAGAAATCAGTTTCTACCAGACCCGGCTGGATATTGGTCACTTTTATACCGAATCCGGTGAGTTCCAGACGCATGCCGTCTGAAATTACGTCAACCGCTTTTTTTGAGGCACAATATACCACCCCGTTTGCATAGGTCTGCCGGGCAGCAACAGAGGAAATATTTACGATATGTCCGGATTTCTGCTGCTGCATGGCTGGGATAATCTGTTGGGATACATAGAGCAGCCCTTTTACATTTCCGTCCAGCATCGCATCCCAATCGTCCGCATTTCCTTCAGCAAGCGTGTCAAGTCCATGTGCGTTGCCTGCGTTATTGATCAGAATATCAATATTTTTCCAGAGATCCGGCAAATTTTTCACTGCACTTTCAACTTCAGTTCTGTTACGCTGATCGAAGCAAAGAGTATGAACATCCGTATAATGTGAAAGTTCTGATTTAACAGTTTGAAGCGCCTCCGTCCGGCGGCCGCACAATATCAGTCGAAAATTGTTTTTTGCAAGTAGGGTAGCAGTAGCTTTGCCAATTCCGGAAGTTGCACCGGTAATAAATGCTGTTTTCATAAAATCATCCTAATTAGCGTCCATCGCTTCGAACGCGCTTTCTATGTGGGTAATTTGCAGTTTGCCGGAAGGGTCCGGCAGTACTGAGATGATGTCAAAACGAACTTCTTCGTCCAGGTTATTTTTTTTCATATACTCATCTGCCGCCGTTACGATCAGCCGGATTTTTTTGCGGTTCACGGCTTCATGAGGCTCCAGGAATACATCATTGGCCCGTGCTTTTACCTCAACCATGATAATCTGACCGTTGTAGTATGCAATAATATCAATCTCAGCTTTCTGATAGCGGAAATTGGAATCTTTGATCTGATACCCTTTATCCTGAAGGTAACTTTTTGCAAGCTCCTCTGCCAGTTTTCCGAAGTCATTATGATCTGCCATCGTATCTAATTATTCATTTTCACGCTCACCTCATCTCCGGCGCTCATATAGACATGTGCACCGATGATCAGAGGGCGGTTGTCAAAAATATGACCATTGGGAAACCCGAAAATGGCGGGGAAATCATATTTTTTTATTCTGTGAGCGATGACTTGAAAGGAAAAATCATCAAAACTGTCCTCATAATTCGGGTTTTCGGTTTCATCCTCCATCAGAGTCATTCCACCAATAATAAGACCTTTAATCTGGCTGAAAACGCCTGCTAGTTCCAGAGCCATAAGCATTCGGTCCAAAGCGTAGTATTTTTCGCCAATTTCCTCAATGAAAAGAATTTTATCCTCGAAGTTGAAGGAGTAGGTTGTACCCATCAGCGCATATATGAGCGCCAAGTTTCCACCTACTAGCAATCCTTCCGCCGTACCGGGTCGGTTATAGGGATTAACATCAATATCGTAATCGGGGATTTTACCCTTCAAAATATCAAAGGTCAAGGAATAGCCGGATTCAGAAACACCAAAACCCGAAGTCTTGATGGTTTGGGCATGTATGGAGGCAAATCCGTGCTGCAGAAGGTAGCTTTGGATCACTGTATTATCCGAGTAGCCAATATACCACCTGGGTTTTTGGAGGAATTTCGTCAGGTCAATATGCTGCAGTAAATGTTGGCATCCGTAGCCGCCGCGCGAAGTCCAGACAGCCGAGATGTCTTCGCTGTTCAGGGCCCAGTTTATATCTTCAGCTCTCTGCTGTTCAGTACCGGCAAAATTATAGCCATGCCTGTAATCTGTATAAAGATGTTTACCGGGAACGGCTTCATAACCGTTGGCTTCAATTAAAGCCAGTCCTTTTTTCAGTTGCTCTTCAGTCACCGTTCCTGCGGGAGAGATAACCGCAATGCGGTCACCCGGCTTCAGGGAAGGTGGGAATAAAATATTACTCATAGTTTAAGGCTTTTCTGTTCCTTCCTTTCCGCTTCTTCAAGTTGCTTATCAAACTGATTGAACATCTTGAAACTCTGCAGAAAGATAAATATACTGAAACCTATGAGGATAAAACCTACACCACGGCGTATCTGGTTGGCTAGCCGCTGTGTCAGTTTGTTGTGGAACTGTTTGGCCAGCGTAATCTTAAGAAAATCTATGGCCAGGTAGGTGCCGATCACCAATGTCATGTAAAGCAGAAAATCGTCCAGGTCCGGATAGGCATTTCGTACGGATATAACCGTTACCAGCCAGAACAGTACAACACCGATATTCAGAATATTGAAAAAGAAACCGTTCAGGAAGGTTCTGAAATAATTCTGACTGATCATTTTCTCTTCGCCTGTAAGATGCATTTTGGTTCTGGAAACAATCATATAAACCGCATATATGAGGATTATAAACGCTGTAATCCGGTAAAATCCCGGGTGTTTGTCAATGATTTCTACCAAATCACCACTCGCAAAATAAGCTGCGACAATACAGATTACATCAGCCACCAGGACACCCAGATCCAGTGCAAGTGCATGGCGCGGCCCCCTTGAAAAACTGGTTTCAATAAGAAGGAAAAATATAGGTCCGATAAATACCAGACTCAGCATTATTCCCAGTCCTACTGCTGACAATATAAGTTCTACCATTCTAATTAAAAGTTTGGTAACAGCAGTTTTAATCTACAATTTTAAAATCAAGCTGTTTAGCTATAAGATTGGCTTTCATCACCTTAATTTTCACTTTATCTCCCAGCTGGAACTGCTTTCCGTGCCTTGAGCCTCGTACCGCGTGAGTACTGGCATCAAAAGAATAACTGTCATCGGTAAGATCACGAAGTTTTATCAGACCTTCGGCACCGTTCTCCGGAATCTGTACCCAGAAACCGAATTCTGCTACACCGGAGATCACACCTTCGAAAGTTTCTCCAAGGTGCTTTTCCATGAATTTCACCTGCATGAATTTTATGCTGTCGCGCTCGGCGTCTGCGGCCAGACGTTCCATAGCGGAACAGTGCTTGGCTTTTTCCTCCACATCATTGCGGTTGGGAGATTTTCCGCCATCCAGATAATGCTGAAGGAGTCGGTGTGCAATGAGGTCGGGATAACGCCTGATAGGCGAGGTAAAGTGCGAATAATACTCAAATCCCAGTCCATAATGGCCAATAGGATTGGTGGAATAGACCGCTTTACTCATGGACCTCATAGCCAGGGTCTCAATCATATTCTCTTCCGGCTTCCCTTTCACTTTCTGCAAAAGTGTGTTCATGCTTTCCGTAACCTTTTTGGTGTTTGCCAGATCCATTTTATAGCCGAAGGTAGATACAAAATCACGCAGTGCCTCCAGTTTGGTGGGATTAGGATCGTCGTGGATACGGTAGATAAATGTATTGTTTGTGGGTGTACCCTTTCTGTTCAGTGAAACAAATTCCGAAACTTTACGGTTGGCCAGCAACATAAATTCTTCAATGAGATGGTTGGAATCCTTGCTTATCTTGAAATAAACACCTACCGGCTCGTTGTTTTCATCTAGGTTGAAGCGGACTTCACTTCGGTCAAATGTAATCGCTCCATCGCGTATTCTTTTAGCCCTCAGTATTTTAGCAAGGCGGTCAAAGGTCAGAATTTCCTCTGCAAGCTCTCCCTGTCCGGTTTCAATTCTTTCCTGGGCTTCCTCGTAGGTGAATCTTCTGTCGGAGTGGGTTACGGTACGTCCGAACCATTCTTTCCGGATTTCTGCCTGATCATCCATTTCAAATACAGCAGAGAAAGTATACTTATCTTCGTTAGGTCTCAATGAACAGACGCCATTACTCAATACTTCCGGTAACATTGGAACAACGCGGTCTACCAGATAGATAGAGGTGGCTCTGCTGTACGCTTCATCATCCAGGCGGGTACCGGGACGTACATAATGCGATACATCGGCAATATGCACTCCAATTTCCCAGTTACCATTCTCCAGTTTCCGGATAGAAAGTGCATCGTCAAAATCCTTGGCATCCTTTGGGTCTATAGTTAAGGTGAGGATATTTCTCATATCCCACCGTTTTGCGACCTCCTCATCCCTGATCTCACGGTCTATGGCATCTGCTTCCAGTTCAACCTCTTCGGGAAATTCATATGGAAGACCGTATTCGGCGAGTATAGAGTGTATCTCTGTTTCATGCTCGCCGGGTGCGCCCAATACTTGGGTTATTTCGCCTTCAGGGTTCTTGTCACCGGGGCGCCAGCCAATCATCTTCACCACAACTTTATCGCCATGCTTGGCACCGTTGAATTTGTCTTTCCTAACAAAGATATCGGTGTTGAAATTCTTCTTGTCGGATACAACAAAACCAAATTCCTTATGAGGGATGTATTCAAAGGTTCCTACAAAATCGGTACGTTTGCGGTGCGTGACCTCTACCACAGAACCTTCCATCTTTTTACCCTTATACTGGTAGGTTACAATAACCACAGTATCCCCCTGCAGAGCATCTTTAACATTTTTGGAGTGAATAAAAACGTCATCGTCCAGCTCTTCCACATTCACATAGGCATTTCCGCTCTGGTTGAAATCTATAATTCCGGTAAGTGTACCTTCGATCCGGAGGTTAATGATGTATTTTCCTTTGGAGACTTCTTCAATCCGCTGGTCGGCCAGAAGTTTATGCAATGCCTGCACAACGAGTTCCCGCTGACGCGGATTCTTAAAATCAATACCGTCCGCAATCTGCTTATAATTGTAAATTTTTGAAGACTGCTTATTCATAAACTGCAGAATGGTCCTACCAATTTCCTGAAGTTTTTGATTATTTTTTGAGGAAATGTATTTACGTTTTGCCATAGTTTGTGTGTGTGAAGAGGTTATACAAGATTAGCAGCAGGCTATTTTCGCCACTCTGCCTTCATGTCTGCCTCCCTCAAACTCCGTGCTAAGAAATTTCTCAATGATGTCAATGGCAAGTTCAACAGCAATAAAACGGGCAGGTATGGCAATCATATTGGCATTATTATGTTTTCGGGCCAGTTCAGCCAGTTCCGGCATCCAGCATAGGGCACACCGGATGTCTTTATGCTTGTTCGCAGACATCTGTACACCGTTTCCACTGCCACAAATCAGTATTCCCAAGATGTTAACACCGCTTTCCACGGAGTCCGCTGCCGGGTGCACGAAGTCCGGATAATCAACAGACTCAGTAGAATCTGTCCCGAAATCCTGTATATCACAACGGTCAGCAAAGTGCTTTTTAATTATCTCTTTATATTCAAATCCTGCGTGGTCACACGCTATAGCTATTTTCTTCATGTCTTTTTATATAATGTGCAATGACTACAAATTTAGGATTAATAATATAAATACCCGCCGGTACCGCATAAAATACCGGAGACTACCGAGCATTGGCGCCACTTTAACGGTTGAAATGCAGAAATCAGGGTATGGTGTGAACACTTTGGGAAAAGCTGTTGATAACTCCTCAGAAAAAAGGCTTTGCAGCTTCACTTAATTTGTTAATGGAAATTATATTTTGAAAACAGACCAAAAACTATTTTGAAGTTTACCTGCACTCAATAGCAATTTGCCAATACCGGAACTATTAATAAAGATGAATTCATGAAACTGCTAACATTTGCGGATAACTTACTTAACATTCTGTCTGCAAGCAGAATAATATTGTGATTAATCTGTGATTAAAGGAACGTTTCTGTGTGGCCAAATAATACGTGTTTTTTTCTCCCCAATTCCCCCAACTACAACAACAGTACTCATATTATTTTTTTTTAAACAGAATATATTGTAGATAAAATGAGACTTTGGGGATTGGGGAATTTTAAATCTTTTTTAATTTTCCATCCTCCGAATTAATGTTAAATTTGTGAAACTCAAAACAGGGTGATTTATGAAAACAATCAACGATTTTAACTTTAAAGACAAGAAAGCCCTGGTTCGGGTAGATTTCAATGTTCCGCAGAGTGCTGATCTGAAAGTGACAGACAACACGAGAATAGTAGCTGCAAAAGAAACAGTGGATAAAATCCTGAACGACGGTGGCTCCGTGATACTGATGACCCACCTGGGAAGACCAAAGGGCAAAGTCTCAGAAGAATTTTCACTTAAAAATATTGTTCCTGAGATTGAAGCGGTTTTCGGAAGGAAAGTTCAGTTTTGTGATGACTGTCTGGGGGATAATGCAACACGGATGACAGGTGAGCTGAAGCCGGGAGATATCCTGTTGCTTGAGAACCTTCGTTTTTATGATGAAGAAGAAGCCGGTAGTGCCGAGTTTGCAGAAAAGCTGGCTAAATATGCAGATGCTTACGTCAATGATGCTTTTGGAACTGCACACAGAGAGCATGCATCCACAGCTGTAATCGCTAAATATTTTCCTTCAACGAAATTTTTCGGTTTATTAATGGCTAAAGAAATTGAAGCTGTGGAAAAGGTGCTGCAGAAAGGGGAAAAGCCGGTAACAGCAATTATCGGCGGGTCCAAAGTTTCCTCTAAGATTACAATAATAGAGAATATGCTTCCTGCCGTGGATAATCTGATCATAGGTGGCGGAATGGCCTTTACCTTTGTAAAGGCTTTGGGCGGCAGTATTGGCTCTTCGGTAGTGGAGGAGGATAAAATGGATCTGGCACTGGAAATTCTTAAAAGAGCAGAAGCGGAAAATGTAAAGGTTTTTCTGCCAGTTGATGTGATAGCTGCTGATGAATTTAATAATGATGCCGAGCGGAAGGAAACCGATATTTATGAGATTCCTGAGGGCTGGATGGGACTCGATGCAGGCCCGAGGTCCCGCGATCTGATCCACGACGTAATCTTAAATTCAAAGACGATTTTGTGGAATGGCCCTATTGGCGTTTTTGAGATGCCAAATTTTTCTGCGGGTACGGTTGCTCTCGGCGACAGCATTGCAGAATCTACACGTAACGGTGCTTTTTCACTTGTGGGTGGAGGAGACAGCGTGGCTTTTGTGAAGCAGTTTGGCTATGATGACAAAGTAAGTTATGTTTCCACCGGTGGTGGGGCGATGCTTGAAAGTTTGGAAGGAAAAGAGTTGCCTGGTATACGGGCAATCAATAATTAGTTAGTTACATTTAAATATGCAAAGGTGGTCTCCAAATGGGGAGCACCTTTTTTTCAATTTCATTTCTGCCTTACTGCAATACACAAAATGTATTCAGCTTTATCTTCTATCGTAACTGCATGAATTTCTCAAAAAATTAATTTTTTAGCAAAAATTGACGTTCTGTAATAGGTCTAAAATCGATTTTCTATTTTTTTCTGATAATATATATCAAACTTGAAAATTCGCCGTTTTTTGAGGCCTTAAAATTGGAAATCGCTCCGATAAGTGCTCCTTGAGCCCAGAAAAAGGGTGACTTACGGTATTTTTCGCTCAGTAAAGAAATATAAAACGAGTCGAGTAGGAGTGGTTTCACTTTTTGCACTTTCCAGTTGTGACTTTCCATTAACTTTTTCATTCCTCTCTGAGTGAAATGAAACAGGTGCCGGGGTACGTCCCAGGCCGCCCAAAATTCTTTATAATATTTAGCATCAAATGAAGCGGGATTGGGAACTGCAATAATCAGTACGCCTTCGGGCTGAAGTTTTTTATAGAACAGCTGCAATATTTCCTTCTGATCTTCTATATGTTCAAAAACATGCCAAAGAGTGATCACGTCTAAACTCTGATCAGCAATTGTTGATAAATCTGAAATTACAGAATGCTCCCCGTTTTTCAGAACCGCTGCCTGACGGGCAGCTTGATTTGGTTCAAAACCCAGAACTGAAAAATCTTCCCTGATGAACTTAATAAATTCGCCTGCACCACATCCGTAGTCCAAAAGTTTACCTTTTAGCGGAACTTCCGCAGCCACAATATTGCGCTTATAGTTAAGATTAAATTTCTGGAGAAGTTTATATACTTTCTCTTTTAAACTACCTGAATCCTGATGATGCGAAATATATTTCTCACTCTCGTAGTATGGAGCAATGTCTGTTGGAACAGGTTTAGTTTGTAATACACCGTCAATCTCAGTTGGCTCTATTGTAAATGATTCACCGGTCAGGAAATGATCCTTTATCTTCATTGATTAATTTTATTGTTTCACGTGAAACATTTATTGATTATCTTCCTAAGTAGATGAGGAGGACATTGATATCTGCTGGTGAGACTCCGCTGATTCGTGAGGCCTGCGCAATGGTTTTAGGTCTGATGTTATTCAGTTTTTGCTTTGCCTCAGCTGAAAGGGATGTAATACCGTCATAACTGAAATCTGCAGGAATCCTTATTGTTTCCAATCTGTTGAGTTTTGCAACGTTTTCCTTCTCTTTTTCAATATAACCGCGGTATTTTATATTAATTTCCGCCTGTTCGCGTACTTCATCGCTGTATAGTGAGCTGACCTCTTTTATACCTGGAATACCCTCCAGTTTATCCAGACTCATGTTGGGACGGGTGAGAATCTGAGCTGCCCTGTAAGCCTGATCTACAGGTGAAGATGCTATCGTTTCAAGAACCGGGTTGATTACGCCGGGCTTTAGTGAATATTCCTTCAGGAATGCTTCAAGTTCGCTGCTTTTCGATATTTTTTCTTCCACTGCTTGTAAGCGTTGCAGACTGGCCAGCCCCAAATGATATCCTTTCTCTGTTAACCTCACATCGGCATTGTCCTGCCTTAACAATAAGCGATATTCTGCACGTGATGTAAACATCCTGTAAGGTTCTTCTGTACCTTTTGTGATCAGGTCATCTATTAGGACACCAATATACGCTTCATCCCTCTGCAGTATGAATTCGTCCTTACCATGCACTTTGTTATGTGCATTAATACCTGCCATCAAGCCTTGACCGGCCGCTTCTTCATACCCTGTAGTGCCGTTTATCTGTCCGGCAAAATACAGGTTTGAAATAAGTTTTGTCTCCAGCGTATGGTTCAGTTGGGTAGGTGGGAAGTAATCATATTCAATAGCATAGCCTGGACGGAAAACCTTCACATTTTCAAAGCCGGGTATATGTCTCATTGCCTTTATCTGTACATCTTCGGGTAGGGAAGAGCTGAAACCGTTTACGTAGATCTCGCATGTCCGCCAACCTTCTGGCTCTACAAACAGTTGATGTCTTGTACGCTCAGCAAACCTGTTGATCTTATCTTCAATACTGGGACAGTATCGTGGTCCGGTACTTTGAATGGTACCGTTAAACATCGGACTCCTGTCAAAGCCTTCGCGCAGAATTTCGTGCACGGTTTCATTGGTGTAAACTATATGACAGCTAAGCTGACGGGTAAGTTTAGGAGTGTCTGTATAGGAGAATTTTTGCGGATTTTCATCTCCTTTCTGTTCTTCCATAACCGAATAATTGAGGCTCCGGCCGTCTACACGTGGTGGGGTACCGGTTTTCATCCGGCCCGCCTGAAAGCCAAGTGCAATTAGCTGCTCTGTAATACCAAATGCACGTGGTTCGCCCATACGGCCACCACCCAACTGTTTGTCGCCTACGTGGATCAGACCGTTTAAAAATGTTCCATTGGTAAGTATGACAGCGTGTGCCCGGATAGATATTCCCAAGGAAGTTACTACTCCAACAGCTTTATGGTCTTCAATAATAAGGCTTTTAACCATGTCCTGAAAAAAATCCAGGTTTGGCGTATTCTCCAGTGCGATGCGCCATTCCTCCGCAAACATCATCCTGTCGTTTTGCGTGCGTGGTGACCACATGGCCGGACCCTTGGACAGGTTCAGCATTTTAAACTGCACAGCCGATTTATCGGCTACAATACCGGAATACCCACCTAATGCATCTATTTCTCTAACGATCTGTCCTTTTGCAATACCTCCCATAGCCGGATTACAGGACATTTGTCCTATGGTCTGCATATTCATCGTAACAAGTAAGGTTTTAGAGCCCAGGTTAGCGGCGGCCGCCGCGGCCTCACAGCCAGCATGACCACCGCCCACCACTATTACATCATATTTGTCTGTAATCATAAAATCATATTAATGTTTCACGTGAAACATAGGGTGAATTAAATGCTTATTTTTCATTAAGCAAAGCCAGGTAATGATTTTCCCTGGCTGTCATTTCTTCCTGTTCTTCAGGAGTTTTATCCTTATATCCGCAGAGATGGAGCATACCATGTGCGAGCACTCTGTGAAGTTCATCTAAGAAGCTGGACTTCAATAAATCTGCGTTTTCAGAAATGCGCGGCAAAGATACGAAAATCTCACCCGAAACTGTTTTACCCTTTACATAGTCGAACGTGATCACATCAGTATAGTAGTCATGATCCAGAAAATCACGGTTTACCTTTAACAGATATTCATCATCGCAAAAAATATAATTGATCTTCCCAGCCTTATAACCTTCAAGAGTAATCAGTCGGTTTAACCAGGGAACAATCTCCTGTTTGATTTCTACAGGCTCAATTTCTTCAAAAAAATAAGTGATCATACTAAAAATAATGTCCTAAGATTACACTGAATATTCCTTTTTCGCGGTTGAAGGAATGGCTGTAGTTAATTTTAATCTGACCCAAAGGGGATTTGTAGCCGGCAGTCAGTCCTGCAGAGGATTCTGAAAGATAAAATATATCATCGACTTCAATGTCATTAAATAAATTGGCTGCACTAACAGTCAGATCTGCGAAGAAGTTCCGGTAAAAATTGATCTGCAGCGAGTTTGAAGTCATCAGTAAGTTTCGGCTGCTTTGCTCTCCAAACTGGTAGCCCTGAAACGCGAAGAAATTACCCAAATTCTGCTCAAAGATCCCTCCGATACGGTATAGCTTATAATCCGAAACTTCCTCTCCCAAAGTTAATCCTCCGGCCAAGAGCAGCCGATATGTGATTATGCGGGACAGCGGAAAATTAAACTGAGCGGAAAGTCTGGTTTGAAAGGTGCGTCCTTCCTGACTTTCACTCAGCAAATCCAGCAGTTTTCCTTCGGCATTCAGCAATATACCTTTGGTAGGGAAGCTGCGGTTGTCCTGGGTATCCGATTTAATAAACAGATAAGGATTTAACAATTTCTGAACATTGGTATAATCAGGCTGTCCGTTAATCTTAGATTCATAATAATCGTGACTTAAACCGCCACCAACAGCATATCTGTCCTTCCATATTGACTGTACGAAGGCTTCTGTACGCAGCCAGTTCCAACTTTCTGTTCGGTTTGCGTTACCGTCACGCAAGTCCAGCGACATGCCGGAGGCATACAGACCAAATCCGGGAATGTAACCATTATCAATAAAGTAATTGAGGTAATATCGTGGTTTATCGCCAGCTACCAGATCCAGCGATACGGTTGAATTTCGAAATAGCAGTCTTTTGGCAGTTAGATTGACAAGCAGGCCCGTTTTGAAGACCTCGTCATAATGCAGGCCAAATTTCAGGAAGAAGCGCGTGTCATCTTCGGTAACATCCAGTTTCAGGATATTGCTTTCTTCTCCCTGTACAATATCATAATTCACCAGAGTGTAATTGTTGGTAGCATAAAGTTTATCCACCATACGGTTAATGGTTCCATAGGTGAGCAGTGCCGGCAGGCGCAGGTTCATCTTACCTTCAATATAGTTTTTGCGGAATATTCTGTTGTTCTGAACTACAAGACTGTCAATTTTATACAGGTTGCTGTATACATTCATAGGCACTCGGAGCAGTGTCTGCTCCCGTTTGGGTAATTTAGAAAGAACCGGGGCATACTTCTGTGCCGCTACATAACCGGAGTCCAGGATGGCTGCCTTCGCATCATAGCTGGTAGCAGTCATACCGGTAAGATCGGGCTGTATATTGATATCAGTATAGGCATACTGTGCCCGGGTTTCCTTCTGAATGCCAAAATCAATCACCTGATTCAGTATATCAAGTGCACTGCGCATGTTTTCACGGCTGGCAAGTCCCTGGCTCAGGTCTACACCTATTACTACATCAATACCTCTATCTTTAAGGGGTTTTGATGGGTAATTTATGGTCATTGCGCCATCTATATACAGCGAATCACCGATCTTCACCGGATCCATCAGGGAAGGGAAGGCGGAACTGGCCATAATGGAACTTACCAGATCGCCCTTCTCCAGAACTTCCATTTTTCCGCTTTCAAGATTTGTGGCAATGCATAGAAACGGGATAGGTAATTCAGAAAAATCATTTATATTGGATACATTCTTAAAGAGTTCCCTTAGGAGATAGATATTCTTCTGTCCTGTGGATATTGCTTTTGGCAGCACATTTATTTTTCCGTCCTTCACAGGGACAGTCAGGATATATTTGTCTACAGATTTATTAAAGAACGAAGTCTCCTGCCTTGTCTTTTCATTTGCAATAATGTTATAGAAATCGGTGTCCAGTACAATCTTTTCAATGTCTTTCGCTGTATAACCTGAGGCATAAAGACCACCCACGATTGCACCCATACTGGTACCTGAAATATAATCTACTTTTACCCCCAGTGAGTCCAGTACCTTAAGTACTCCCACATGTGCAAAACCTTTGGCACCTCCACCCGACAGTGAAAGGCCGATACGGGGGTTGGGAGGTATTTTGAAATCTTCCTTCACCTGCGCTTTCACGAAGATCAGGGTTAGACAAAACAGTAACAGATGAAGTAGTTTTCCCATTTAATTCTTTATATAAATTCTTTTTACCCGCCGGGAAATAGAGGTCAATACCTCATATGGAATTGTTGCGCAATAGTCTGCGAACTGTTCCAGGGTGGGTTTGGAATTGAAAATAATTACTTCGGACCCTTCCTGTACTTCCAGCATGCCTATGTCCACCATCAGCATGTCCATGCATATATTTCCGACTATTGGGCAAAGTGTACCCTTCACCGACACATGACCTCTTCCGTTACCAATCATCCGGGGAACACCGTCAGCGTAGCCCACAGGAACGGTTGCGATCCTGGTATCTTTCTCCACCCTATGGCGGCGACTGTAACCCACAGAATCACCCGCCATTACATGAGAAATCTGTGAAATGACGGTCTTAAAAACTACAGCATTGCGTAGCTGCTTTTTAACTTTCGGTTCTGCAGAAATTCCAACCATCCCTATTCCGATCCGCACCATATCAAACTGATATTCTGTAAAAGAGGTGATACCGGCAGAATTCAGAATATGCAGGATAGGCCGGTAACCAAGGGCTTTTATCATCACTTCGGTGTTGCGAGAGAATGTTTCAATCTGACTAAGGGCATATTCCCGCTCATCAGACATATCTGAAGTTGAAAGATGACTGAAAATACTGGCTACCTTCAGGTTCATGGAATTGAGTTTCTCCGCAAGCAACACTAATTCTTCACTTTTAAAACCAAGACGGTGCATGCCCGTTTCCAGTTTGATATGAATAGGGTACTGTTTGTCTACTCCAAGTTCATTCAGAGCGTTCCAGAAAAGATCCAAAACCCTGAAACTGTAAATTTCCGGTTCCAGATTATACTCGATAATTGCGTTATAGCTGTGCTGCTCGGGATTCATCACAATGATGGGGGTGGTGATTCCATTCTTCCTTAGGTCCATGCCTTCATCTGCATAGGCCACGCCCAGATAGTCTATGTGGTGATGCTGAAGGAACTCAGCAATTTCATAACCACCCAAACCGTAAGAGTATGCCTTGACCATAGCCATCATTTTGGTTTCGGGCTTCAGCAGTGCTTTATGGACATTGATATTATGAAGCAAAGCATTAAGATGAACTTCAAGTACGGTGTCGTGTTTCTGCAGCTCCAGAAGGTTTTTGATTTTTTCAATGGCAAACTTCCTGGCACCTTTCAGAAGGATCAGTGAATCCTCAATATGATTAAGTGTCTGGCTTTCGGTAAGTTCTGCTGCATCCCTGTAAACAAAGGAACTGGCCTCAAACAGGGCTTGATATTGTGTGATTTCAGATCCTATAAGGTATACCCGGTCAAACCGCTGCTCATTTACAAGCGCAGCCACTTCCTGATAAAGTGTTTCGGGGCTTTCTCTTACATCAATGATATCGGTCAGGATCAGAACTTTTTTTTCTTTCTTGTATTCCTTTATAAACTGGAATGCAATCTTCAGCGAATCAATGTCCAGGTTAAAGGAGTCGTTCACGACCAGATTACCCCGGACTCCGTGCACTGATTCCAGGCGCATTTCAACAGCTTTAAGTCCTTTCAGCTTTCGAATGATTTCTTCGTTAGGCAAACCTATTTCTTTTAATACAGCTACCAGTGCAAGCACGTTTTGGAGGGTAGCTTCATCTTTTTGGGAGAGGCCAAACGTAAATTCCTCACCAAAATAGGATACAGTGATCTCATGCGTGAATTGGTCCCACCCGGAAACAACACTGAGTGCATTCTGTGCCCCAAAACCGTAGGAAATGAGCTTACGGTCATTATACTTCTGCCATACCGCGTCATAAACTCCCGGGTGATCACCGTTAAAGATGATGATCTGAGAATTCTTAAACAACTTCAGTTTTTCCGAAATCAACTCTTCTTCAGAACTGAAATTCGCCGAGTGTGCGGTACCAATATGAGTAAGAATTCCAATTTGAGGTGAAAAAATGTCCGACAGGACCGACATTTCACCGGGTTGTGAAATCCCTGCCTCGAAGACGCCAAATTCATTTTTGTGGCCGATTTGCAGTAAAGACAGCGGTAAACCTATTTGTGAATTGAAACTTTTCGGGCTTTTTACAGTATCATACAGGTTGAATATACACTGGTAGAGCCATTCCTTAACGATGGTTTTGCCGTTACTGCCCGTAATTCCAATCGTTTTCAGTGTGGGAAATGATGCAAGATGATATTTAGCCAGTTTCTGAAGAAATCGCACGGAATTTTCGACCAAAATCCAGGTAATACCTTCTTCATCACTTGCTTTATTTTCGGAGATAATAATTCTGATACCTCTTTCAAGAACTTCAGGAATATATTTTTCACCGCTGTTTTGGCTGGTGTTAATTGCTATGAAAGCCCGGTCCTGCACGGCAAAAAGATTCCGGCTGTCGAAGGAGATATATTTCACCACCGCGGACCCGTCACCCACAAGCGCACTGCCTGTAATCTCTGCAATTTGTGCTGCGGTGTAATTCATTCCGGCAATGTTTTATTAAGTACATGATCAGCAAAGACGCGGCGGCTTACAGCTTCGTAACTTTCAGTTTCACCCAGTTCTACAAGATTCACACTATCTGTAGTCCGCATGGAATAATTGGCCAGGTTTCCGGTTCTTTTACAAATGGCGTGAACCTTTGTTACATATTCGGCAGTAGCCATAAGATTGGGCATAGAACCAAAAGGGCGTCCCATAAAGTCCATGTCCAAACCGGCTATAACTACCCGCACTCCATTGTTTGCCAACTGATTGGCAACATCTACAATGCCGCTGTCAAAAAACTGTGCTTCATCAATTCCAACCACATCGCAGGTAGATCCCAGAAGCAGGATTTCGTTGGAGCTCTCCACAGGTGTGCTCCGGATTTTGTTCAGGTTATGAGATACCACTTCGTCCACACCGTACCGAATATCAATTTGTGGCTTGAATATTTCAACTGTCTGTCCCGCCATTTCCGCGCGCCTTAGGCGGCGGATCAGCTCTTCGGTTTTACCGGAAAACATGGACCCGCAGATAACTTCCATCCAGCCGCTTTGTTTGGAATGATTTATTGTATTTTCTAAAAACATTTGTTATTTTAGCCGTATAAACAAGTTCAAAATTACGCAAAATTTAGCAAGATATTTACCATGCATAATTTTCAGGAAATTAAGGATCAGGCCTTCAGTGATGCCGCTTCCATCATCAGCAGACTGGGCAGAGTGTCAACTGCAGATGAGCTCGTAAATTCCGCTGAGGATATCTCGGAACTCAGTGAACTGGTGACATTCCTGCAGCGGTTTGATTCTTATGCGCTGCGTCTCAATAAAAACGCTGCGGAAGATTCTGTAAATCAATCTGTAAGTCCTGATTTCGTAAGTCAGGAAGCAGTCTTTGAAGGTAATCCGTATATTGCTGAAGAAGAAGTGATCTTTAATAATAACTTTAATCTGATTGATGAATCTGAAATAGATCATCCTGAGATGGAAGACGATGTACTGGAAGAGGAAGCAGCTTTCAATAACGAACTGAATGAAATCGGCAAGGTAAGTGACCCGGTACCGCAATCAAATGCTGAAATTGACTTAAATGATGCAGAACCGGTGACTGCGACTTCTGTACATGACAGTCAAACTTCGGAAATGATGCCTGAAGCAGCAAGATCTTCTGAGGATGATAAGATGGATTCTGAAAATCGTTCTGATGAAGAGCAGAAAGCTGATCCTATTTCGGATGAAGCAGATACTGCAGAACCCGCGAATGAAATCATCGAACCTGTTCTTGATACAGCCGAAACGGCGGAACCTTCGGAAACTGAAACAGAAGACAGAAAACCTGTGGAGTCACGCAGGAATATCATCGATATTGAACACGAGCAGAAGATGCAGGAGTTAAACCAGGTAGCCGAGAAGCTGCAGGAACAGCATGAAGAGAAGAAATTTAAACTGTCCAATATCAAAGGTTTAAAGAAGATACAGTCGCTCTTTGATGATGATCCGCTGGAAGAGGCGATGCGGGAAGACCATACACCGAAACCAGCCTCAGACAGCTTGCGTAAATCCAATATCCCTACAGATTTCATGGAGGCAGGAAAGCCTAAGCCGGAGTTCAAACTGGACTTAAATGACAAAATTGCGTTTTCAAAAATGCTTTTTGGCGGAAGTCAGTCCCGTCTGAATGAAACCATCAGGGAACTTAACAGTTTTGCTACGCTGGAAGAAGCCCGTGAATATCTCAGCGATGCTTATTATGAGAATAACTGGGAGAAATCGGATGAGTATGCGCAACGGCTTTGGAGTCTGGTGGAAAGCAAATTTCTATAATTAACAATCCCAACATGACGAACGGAATTTCCGGTTTCCTGAATATCTTCTTTATTGGAATCGCCGGCGTAGGTATGAGCGCGGTCGCTCAGTATATGCGGGGCATTGGTGCAAATGTTTCCGGCAGTGACCGATACTTTAAAAAAGACGAATATAACAAGACCAGGGAGCAGCTGGAAGAGGAGGGCATCCTGTGTTTCGAGCAGGATGGTTCCGGAATTACGGATACTACAGATTTGGTTGTGGTTTCTACCGCTATCGAAGATACGGTGCCTGAGGTGAGGAAAGCACGTGACCTGGGTATCCAGATTATTAAGAGAAGCGAACTGTTGGCGCTGATAGCCAAAAGCAGAAAAACCATAGCAGTGGCCGGTACATCAGGAAAGTCCACTACCGCGGCGATGATTTATCAGATTTTCGCCGATGCCGGACTTTCGCCGGGAATAATTTCCGGAGCCGGATTAACAAGTATCATCAGAGAGGGAAAAATTGGAAATGCTGCTGTAGGAAGCGGTGAATGGCTTATTATTGAAGCTGATGAAAGTGATGGTTCCGTAGTGCTTTATGAGCCTGAAATAGGCCTGTTGCTCAATGTAGACCGTGACCATCAGGAAATTGATGAACTCATGGATCTCTTCACAGTTTTCAAAAATAATTGCAAAAGTTTATTTATTGTAAATCAATCCAATACGTTGGCGAAACAGCTGTCGGACAGCGCCGTAAATGATTTTGGATTTGAAAATGAGGAAGCAGGATGCAATGCCCGAAATTTCAGACAGGAGGGCTTAAAATTGTTTTTTACAATTGAAGATCAGAATTTTGAAATGAATGCGCTGGGTCAGCATTCCGTGGAAAATGCTGCAGCGGCCGTCGCAGTAGCCCTGAAAGCAGGAATTTCGCTTGACCAGTGCGCTGCGGGATTGTCCGGATATGAAGGTATCTATCGCCGGCATCAGATTCTGGGTGAAAAGCAAGGGGTATGGGTAATTGACGATTATGCCCACAATCCGGCTAAATGTGCGGCCTCTATCCGGGCCTGTCAGCCATTGGCACATAAGGTGATCGCATGGTTTCAGCCCCACGGTTACGGCCCCACCAAGTTCCTGCGAAAGGATTTTGTTGATGAAATTTCCTGCGCATTGCGTCCTCAGGATGAAATCTGGATGAGTGAGATTTTCTATGCAGGCGGTACGGCGGTAAAGGACATTTCTGCGGGCGATCTTATAGATGATTTGGCGGCAAAAGGCACTGATGCACATTTTGTGGCGAACAGGAATGATTTGCTGCCAGCACTCCGGCCCCGACTTCAGCCGGGAACAGTCCTCCTGCTCATGGGTGCCCGTGATCCCGGACTTGAAGAATTCACGAATAAACTTTTTAAAGACCTTTAATGTCCGGAATACTTTATTTTGTACCCACACCAATCGGGAATCTGGAAGATATGACCTTCCGCGCTGTACGGATACTGAAGGAAGTTGATTATATCCTTTGCGAGGATACGCGCACTTCCGGCATACTCCTGAAACATTATGAAATTTCAAAACCTCTGAAATCTTATCATTTGCATAATGAACACCATTCTACCCAAAAGGTGATTGATGATCTCCGGGACGGAATGAACATCGCTATCATCACAGATGCCGGAACACCCGGTATTTCTGACCCCGGCTATCTGTTGGCAAGGGCCGCGGCAGAGGTGGATTTGGAAATGCAGTGCCTGCCGGGACCCACGGCGTTTGTACCGGCCCTGGTAGTTTCGGGGTTACCCAACAATGAATTTCTGTTTGCGGGATTCCTGCCACAAAAGAAAGGCAGGCAAACCAAGCTTAAGCAACTGGCAGAAGAGAAAAAAACCATAATTTTGTACGAAAGTCCGCACAAGATCAATACAACTCTGGAGCAGGTCCGGGAATTTTTTGGCGAGGACACCAAAGCGAGCCTGAGCAGGGAAATTTCCAAGAAGTTTGAAGAAACAAAGCGCGGAAGCATAGCTGAACTTATTGAGTTTTCAAAAACAAAAACATTGAAAGGGGAGATTGTTCTCATTATCAACAACGTGATTTAATTAAATGAATATGGGATTATTAGAAGGAAAGGTGGCATTGATTACCGGCGGTTCCCGCGGAATTGGCAAGGGCATCGTAGAACGTTTTGCAGAACAGGGTGCACAGGTAGCTTTTACTTATGCCGGATCTGTGGAGAAAGCTGCAGAACTTGAAAAGTCACTCAGTTCCACAACAAAAATAAAAGGTTTCCAGAGTGATGCTTCCGATTTTGACGCTGCACAGAAACTTGTGGATGACGTTATCGCGGAATTCGGAAAAGTAGACATACTTATCAATAATGCCGGCATTACCAGGGACGGACTTTTACTGCGAATGAGTAAGGACGATTGGGATATCATCATGAAAACCAATCTGGATTCAGTATTCAATCTTACCAAAGCAGTTATAAAGCCCATGATGAAGGCTAGAAACGGTTCCATTATCAATATGTCTTCCGTAGTAGGAATTCAGGGGAACGCCGGTCAGGCCAACTACGCGGCCTCTAAAGCTGGTGTAATTGGTTTTACAAAGTCTGTTGCACTGGAGTTGGGTTCACGCAACATAAGATGTAACGCCATCGCCCCAGGCTTCATTGAAACCGAAATGACAGCGGCATTAGACCAGAAAGTAATTGAGGAATGGCGGAATGATGTTCCGCTGAAACGCGGTGGAATGCCTGAGGATGTAGCCAATGCCTGTGTATTTTTGGGCAGCGATATGTCCGCTTATATTACTGGTCAGGTTCTGAACGTGTGCGGAGGTCTGCTTACTTAATATCGAAAGCATAAAGATATTAAATAACCCCTTTTATCCATGATAAAGGGGTTTGCTGTTCCGGTGAGAAATGATGTGGAATTTAAGCCTTAAACGGAACCCTCATTAATCTGTATACCCTTTCAGTACAAAAAGAAAAATCATAGAATGATACACGACAAAGATTATATAATGCGCATCGTAAAGCAGTTCTCAGAACTGCTGGCAACTATGATGTTGGGAAAGAATGAAGGCGAGTTAAATGACGAGCAAACGCTTTTTGAAACCCAGATGCGGAATGCTTTCAAAATGGATTTTGACGAACTTGCGGGCAAAAGTGCTGCCGAGATGGCACAATGGGTTGAAGCTAAAGATAAATCACATCAGATTGGCTATTACGAGCTCCTGGGAAATCTATTTTATTACAAATTCACCATTGATCCTAACATTGGTTTCGCACTAAAAGCACAGACATTTTATGAAAAGTGGCTTCAGGAAAGTCAGATTTTTTCATTACCGGTAATGTCAAAATTAGCCGAACTAAAGAAGTTTGCTGACTCCAATAATGGTGTAGATGTTTAAAAACCGGTTTAGAAGGAGATTGTATAAGTACCTGTAGATGAAGTGTTGGCACGCTCAGCCTTTACATACCTTTTAACCCAGGATATTGATGTGGAGACCGCACAGGCATCGGAGATACCGCCCGACCGTCTGGCCAGGGTCACATTTCCTGCTTTATCTACGGTATACGAAATGTTGATTGTTCCACTGGCTGTACAGTTATGAGAAGGTTGAGCGCCCCCGCGTCCCATAGTTCCCGGAATAAAACCGATCAGGTTTCTGTCCACACCTATCTTACTGTCACCATCACTGTCGCCACCCAGGGGGTCCCCCGCATTACCCGTGGTTCCCGCAGTACCCTGTGTACCCGCGTTGGATTTTCGCCCGCCAATGAGATTGCCAATGGCAGCGGTACCTTTTCCGTCACCCGATCCTGTTCTTGAATTGGAAACAGTGGCTTTGGAGGAGGCTGTTTTTGAATTGGAAGGCTTTGTAACCGCTTTTGCGGTCGTTTTGGAAACAGGCTTCGTCGCTTTCAAATCCCTGGCGGCAGTCACTTTTGTATTGTTTCCTGTAATTACCCTTTGCGTTTTCACTGGTTCTGGCTGTACTTCGGCCGCGGGTTGAGACTGTGAAACATCAGGCTGCACGGGCTGCGTTTCAGGAGCAGTTTCTGCAGCAAGGCTTCCCTGCTGGAAAGCAGGATCTTCGCTGTCCTGCCCATTACGGTTGTCGCCGAAGTTGAGGAGCATTGTTGTCACCTCTTCCGGTGTTTCAGTGATTTTGGTAAACTTATAGAAATAGATGAGCAGAAAGCCCAGAATAGCCGTCAGTAAAGTGATTACCGCGCTTTTTTGCCGGTTTCTCCGGTCGTGGTCAATATGTTTTGCAGCAAAATTCATTATTCTTCCTGGGTCGTAGCGATTGCGAGATTATATTTGTGTGTCTCGGCGATCGACATTACAAAAACTACGTCGCGGTGGCGGCTGTTCTCATCTGCCCGAATGGTAAAGGCAGGATTACTTTCTTCCTTCAGTGCGTTTACCAGATAATCCTCCAATTGTTCTCTGGGAATTTCCGCATCATTCACATAATATTTGCCGTCTGCTTTAATCGTGACGGTTGTAGCCTCCTGAACAGAGGGATTTGCGGCATCGGCGCTAGGAAGTTTGACGTCAATAGCACTTTGACTTATGGCGGAACTCGTAATCATGAAAAATATCAATAACAGAAAGATAATATCTGTCATCGATGCCATGCTGAATTCAGCATTTACTCTGTTCTTCCTCTTTAACTCCATGAATAATTTGGATTGGATGTTCGGTAATAAGTTAAGTCCCGGTTACAGCGGTTTATTCAGTGCGTCTAAAAATTCATTTACATGGGTCTGGATTTTCAGTACAAGTCTGTCCACATTTGTTACCAGGATGTTGTAAAAGAAGTAGGCCGGTATACCAACGAAAAGCCCCACTGCCGTGGTAGCCATTGCCGTATATATACCCGAAGCCAGTAGCTTGGGACTCACCGCACCGGTTACATTTGAGATTTCAAAAAAGGCCATAATCATACCCACAACGGTACCCAAAAAGCCCAGCATAGGGGCGGCTCCGGAGGCGGAAGCCAGAATGTTCAGGTTTTTTTCCAGTCGCGAAACTTCCAGCTGGCCCTGGTTCTGCATTGCATTTGATATATCGGAAATAGGACGGCCAATCCTGGCCAGACCCTTCTCAATCATCCGGGCCTCCGGCGAATCTATGGTTCTGCAGTAATCCATCGCGGTCTGTATTTTACCGTCCTGCACAAAATCCTTGATGTTTTCCAGAAAGTTAGGTGTCTGGCGCGAGGCACGTTTGATAAAAAAATATCTTTCCAGGAAAATGTAGAGCGCAAGGAGCCCGAGCAGGAAAATGGCAACCATGATGGAGTTTCCTATAATTCCTCCGCTGAACAGCACATCCCAAAGGGAAAAAACATGCGTTTCGGTAGTTGTGTTCACAATTTGTGTTGGTGTCTGCAAAAACATCTTATACTTTTTGGTTAAATGAATGAACGGTAAACACTGGCTAATATTGTAGGAAGCCCGTGTTTACAGTATTTTTAGGGAAATTCAGCGATTATCATGAAAGTTATTCATCTTCAACAATAATCTCGTCCTCTCTGAAGTTACATTTCAGTTTGAAAGGGACCGGTTCGTCGGATCCGGTGTAGAAATCGGTAATTTCGCCCTGCCAGCATAGCTGCAGAATTCCGTCACCGTTTTTTTCAAAGGTGAGCTCATTGCTCAGCAAATAAGCCTCTTCATCATCATACAGGTCAATCTCGGTATAAGTGGATTCGTCGGTATCATCTATACGGAATGTTTTTCCTTCTATTTCTCCGTTTTCCAGCGGAAAGTCAATGACCTCCAATGAAAGTTGGGGAAAATTGTACTGCAGGGAATCATCGTCTACATGATCCAGGGATTCATCGGTAATTACCTCTACCTCCAGCAAATGTTCGCTGTTACTGTAAACTGCCTTGCAGTATGTGTTTTTAATATGATACTTAAGCGTTTCCTCAGGGTGGTAAATTTTTAATATCCCTTTCATTGCTGGTGAAGTAGTTAATGTGTTAATATTACTGTTTCACAAAGATAAAAAATTGCCTGAACCACAAATTTATTTTTCAAAATATTTTAAACAGGGCATTGTAGAAATATTAAGTAAATTTAAGGCTGAAAAAAATCTGCGATGAGCCGACTGTCATTGAAATATCTGTTTGCGTTATGTCTTATATCTTTTGCATTTTCCTGCAAGAAAACCGACTCACCACTTACAAAGGTGACCCCATTGGAAATAGATTCCATTGCTGCAAACTATTATGAGCAATATCTTAAACTTTATCCCCTGGAAGCCACTGCCCAGGGTGATTACCGGTATAACGACCAGTTGGCCATTAATATAGACAAGGATTATATTTCCGGCGAAATCGCATTTTACAATTCGGTTCAGAAACAGATGGAGAAGCTGAATTACCGAAACCTGTCTGATGAGGACAAGACGGTCTATGATGTTCTGGATTTTATCCTGAAATCGCGGATTGAACGCTACGCCTATAAGCCCGAATATATACCTTTTACACAGTTCAGCGGCTTACCGCTTGATTTTCCTTTGCTTGGTTCGGGGCAGGGCAGCCAACCGTTTAAAACTGAAAAGGATTATGAGGATTGGCTGAAACGTGCAGGTAAGTTCCCGCTGTGGATGACGGCCGCTACTGAAAATTTCCGTGAAGGCATGGCTACCGGGATCGTACTGCCTAAGAAACTCGTGGTAAAAATGATTTCGCAGATGCGCTCAGCAGAGATCACTACTACCGAGTGGGAAAAAAACATATTTTACGGTCCTGTACGCGGGTTTCCATCCAACTTCAGCAATGACCAGAGAGAAAAGTTCAGGGCTGCTTATGTGGAGATGATCAGAACCAGGATTATTCCGGCCTATACGGCAATGGGTGATTTTCTGGAGAAAGAATATCTGCCGAAAGCAAGGGATACGGACGGGATTAATGCCTTGCCCAAGGGTAAGGATATTTACTCGTTTTATGCACGATACTGGACTACCACTGCTATGGCTCCGGACGACATTTATAAGACGGGTCTGGCAGAAGTGGCGATGCTGCGTGCAGAAATGGAGAAAGTGAAGCAGCAGGTTGGTTTCACAGGAAATCTTGACCAGTTTATTGCACACGTGAAAGAAGATCCGTCTGCGATGCCTTATAAAACGGAAAAGGAACTCATTGACGCTTTTAACGCTGTTCTTAAGAAAATCAACCCCAGGCTGAAAGCTATGTTCAGTCATACTCCGAAGACGCCGTTTGAGATCCGCCAGACTGAAAAATTCCGTGAAGCGACCGCCAGCGCCGAGTACGTTCCGGGCACGCCGGACGGTAAACGGCCGGGAATATTTTATATCCCCATACCGGACGCCACTAGATTCAATGTTACCTCAGGAATGGAATCTCTTTTCCTGCATGAGGCCATTCCGGGACACCATTATCAAATCTCCCTGCAGCAGGAAAACCAGGAACTGCCAAAGTTCATGCGGTTTGGCTGGCTGGGTGCCTATGGAGAAGGTTGGGCCCATTATTGTGAAACCTTGGGCCCTGAACTAGGACTATACACGGATCCTTACCAGAAAATGGGATACCTGAGTGACCAGATGCTTCGTGCCGTCAGATTAGTGGTTGATACTGGTCTGCACACAGGCCGAATGAACAGAGAAGAGGCTGTCCGTTACTTCCTGAGCAATATTTCTTACGATGAAGCTGCAGCAACTGCTGAGATTGAAAGATACATGGCCATGCCGGGACAGGCGCTGAGCTATAAGATCGGAAGTCTGAAAATACGTGAACTCAGAACGAAATATGAAAAGGAGCTGGGTAAGAAATTCAGTTTACCGGAATTTCACGATGAGATACTGAACCAGGGATCACTGCCGCTTGATATTCTGGACCGTAAGATGAAAGTTTGGGCTTCCAAACAATAAATTCAGCTATGGATTTAACATCCGGGTGATGAAGTCTTCTTCGCGTTTTCCGCGTGCGGGAGAATACTCGCGCCCGTAAAAGATGATCTGAAGATGAAGTTTATTCCAAAGCTCCTTTGGGAATATTTTCCTGGCATCACGCTCGGTTTCCACCACATTTTTGCCGCTGGTAAGCTTCCAGAGTGTCATTAATCTGTGGATATGGGTATCTACCGGAAATGCCGGGATACCGAATGCCTGGCTCATCACAACACTTGCGGTTTTATGACCTACGCCGGGCAGAGACTCCAGCTCCTCAAATGTATGAGGAACTTCACCGCCATGCCTCTCTACCAAAAGTTCAGACATCCGTTTCAGGTTTTTGGCTTTCTGGTTGGCCAGACCAATCTCTTTTATAAACTCTTTAATCTCGGAAACGTCCAGCTTCTGCATCTTAAAAGGAGTATCTGCCACGGCGAATAGAGCAGGGGTGATTTCGTTTACCTTTCGGTCTGTGGTTTGCGCCGATAGCGCGACGGCTACCAACAGCGTGAACGGATCCTTATGGTCCAGCGGAACCGGAACCGTTGGATACAGTTTTTCGAGTTCCGAGATTACAATGGCAGCCCTTTGCTTTTTCGTCATTTTAAAGTTAAATTTGGACAAAATTAGCTATTATGTTGAATGTGGGCGATCATTTACCGGAATTTACAGCGGTTAATCAGGAGGGTGAAACGGTTTCCAGTCTGGATTTCCGGGGCTACAAATCCGTTCTGTTTTTTTATCCTCAGGCAAATACGCCTACCTGTACAGTGGAAGCCTGCAATCTGAATGACCATCTTGATGAATTACAGAGTGCCGGCTATAAGGTCCTTGGCATATCCGCCGATTCAGTAAAGAAGCAGAAGAATTTTCACACAAAAAATAAATTGGGCTATGACCTCATTGCTGATGAGAAGCGTGAGATCATTGAGAAATTTGGAGTTTGGCAGGAAAAGAAAACTTTTGGCAAAACTTATTTCGGTATTGTACGCACCACATTTATCTTTGATGAAAACGGTATCTGCATCCGTACGATTGACAAGGTAAAGTCCAGGGAAGC